>CBDHHJ010000004.1:0-48360 GCA_965263365.1 Paracoccaceae bacterium | reverse complement strand
GTTCAATGTGGATAATTCGGCCCGTGCGTTCGTAATCGTCCGCTTGGCGCCCATACTCATACCCAATAGTAGTGCCGTGATCATGAGCATCACTATTCCGAGTATTGCTGCTATTACTGTCTTCTTGCTCTCCCATGCGTTCTCGACCAAAATCTGCCAAGCGCTCTTCTTCGAAATATTTTCGGCGCTGATTTTCAAGTTCGAGAAGGTGCTGCTCGAAGCTTCGATCTGTTTCTGTGTCTCTTCGGCGTATAGCATCGTTTCCGCGAGCATCATTTTGCTGCTTTGTGCTGTTGTCTCGATTGAGCGATTTTGATTTTTTGCGTATATCATCAAATCGTTGTACACTATTTATGCCCCCTTCAAATTTCGGTTGCTTAGTCAGCTTCCTCAATTTGTGTGGATCTGTTAGATTAAATCTAGCACAGATATCGCGTTGCCATGGTCGCCAGTCGCGGTCCCAACCGCGGGCAAATGTGTTGAGATCCTGCCCCGTTTCTAGATCCATTCGGGGTATGAGAAAATGAAGTTCAACGCGGCCTTTATCTTCATGTTTCATCCAAAGACAATTCCAGCTATCTTCAGGCTTGCCCGCAAATGCAAATTCTTCAAAACGGCTCATGATTTCAAATTGTAAGTCCTCGGAAACTTGGTCACGATCATCAAAACTTAGAACCCCAGATGTATATTTCCATTTGCGCGTGGAGCTATCAATGAGGAGGGCGGTAAGTTCGGGGTCGCCACGCATCACAACCGGATCACATGAGCGTTTATTGCCTTTGGCATCTTTCTTGCCAAAGAGATAATTGATGGGGCCATCGGATGAGGATATACCTGTCGAAAATGGCTTTACTATCATAATGACGAGCCCTTTTTCCAAAGTGCGTTTAAGTCTTCGCGCATTTCGAGCAAGGTTTTTGTGATGATCTTGGTCTGAAGGGCAGGGAGGTTTTGGCTAGATTTGGCAAGGATATTGAGTGCGCGAGCAATTTGGTTGAGGAGGGCGTGCATGCGCCCGAGGCGGCGAATAAGCTCTGGATCAGCCTTTTCTTTCGGCGTTGCTTTGCGAAGAATATCAGAGATGTTCTTAGGATCTTCAAATAGTCCCAAAATTACAAATTCACTGACTGATATGCCAAGTCGATCTGCACGCTTTTTGAGATCATCTAGCTGATTCTCAGTTATTCGGATGTTAAGGTTTTTGGATTTTCGGATGGCCACAAATTTAGAACGCCGTCGCTTAGGCTTATGGCTGCCAGATATGTCTTTATGCGGATTTTGCAATGTTGCGCTTTCAAATTTAGTTACATAAGCAAGGGTAAATTTGTCAATACATTTCATGTATTTGACAACCCTCGTGAGGGAAGGGCCGATTGCATCCGACCCCTCCCTTCAAACCCACCCAGTTTCAGCGGAGCAACAGCGCGGCGCCTTGTTCGTCGGGAATTGAATCACTAGATCAAATCTTACTCCTCACTCTTTGATTCACAAAATGATCTGTTTGTTGCTAAATCTGCGCTTCGTAGTAAATATTTTCACATGCGCAAATTTTGCAATCTTTTGTAGAAATTTTAAGAGTGTGCGAGCTTCATCTCAAGATTTTGGCGATCACCAAAGCTGGAAGCCATTTCCCTTGAGGAAATTACAGGTGGTTTCCAAAATTTTGTGGATCCACTTTTTCGCTTAAAGCAGTAACATACGCGGCTCTTGGATCAATTCAGTGATTTTTTTGCAAAAGCGAGCAGCATCGGCGCCATTGATCACGCGGTGATCATAGCTTAGATCAAGCGGTGTGAGAGGCACTGGCTTAGACTCTCCGTTGATCCATTGTGTAGCGAGATTCGTGCGTGTAATCCCCAAAATTGCAACTTCGGGGGGATTGACGATTGGGGTGAAGGCCGATCCGCCAATACCACCAAGATTTGAAATCGTCATTGATGCGCCGCCCATTTCATGCGGGCGCACTTTGCGCGCGGTTGCTCTTGTCGCAAGGTCAGAAATTTCTTGGGCGATTTGCCAAAGTCCTTTTTGATCTGCATTGCGGATGACGGGAACCATTAATCCGTGTTCGGTATCAACGGCGATGCCGATATGAACGTAATGCTTTAATATCAATTCTGTACCATCGGGCGAAAGTGAGGCGTTGAATTTGGGAAAGACTTTCAACGTTCGTGCCAAGGACATGACGAAAAACGCAAGCGAGGTCAGTTTGATGTCGCGAAAATCCATCTCGGCTTTGAGCGATTTTCGAAAAGTCTCAATTTTGCTGACATCAGCTTCATCATGGTGCGTGACCGAAGGAATTAGGGTTTGAGCGGCACGCAAATTTTCACTGGCGATGAGATCAATTTTGCTAAGTGGTTGGCGTGAGATTTCGCCGTGTACGCTGTGGTCAACGTCCCAATAATTGATGCCAGAAATGCCATTTCGCACGGGTGTTTCGATATCCTCTTTGCCAATTGTGGTTCGTCCGAGCTCTTTTGCGCGGGCATCTAGATCAATGCCCTTTTGTGCGGCAAGCGCACGCACGGAAGGGGAGGCGATAATATCATTCATAGTGTTTACCAACTTGCTGAAATGTATTGTGTTTCCATAAATTCGTGCATTCCTTCATGCCCGCCTTCGCGGCCAAGACCCGATTGCTTCACACCACCAAATGGTGCGGCGGGATCGCTTACGAGCCCGCGATTGAGACCGACCATCCCGTATTCTAGCCGTTCGCAAATCTGCAATGCGCGCTTGAAATCTTCGGAAAACACGTAGGCTACGAGGCCATATTCAGTATGATTGGCACGGCGAATGACATCTTCCTCGTCGGTGAAGCTTTGAATTGCGGCAACGGGGCCAAAAATTTCATCAGCAACGCATTCCGCATTTTCTGGCACATTTGAGAGCACCGTTGGGGGATAGAAGTGACCTATTCCAGATGGACGCTTTCCGCCGCATTCGAGTTTTGCGCCCTTGGCAATTGCATCTTCGACGAACTTTGCGACCTTGTCGCGTGTTGCCGCGTTGACCAATGGACCCACGTCGATGGACGGGTCAGAACCATCTCCTACTTTGAGCGATGACATGGCCTTGGTTAGTTTTTCGGTGAATTCTTGCGCGCGACTTTCATGGACATAGATGCGATTGGCGGCGGTACAGGCCTCGCCAAGATTGCGCATTTTGGCGAGCATCGTCCCTTCAATGGCGGTGTCCATATCGGCATCTTCACAAATAATGCAAGGCGCGTTGCCACCAAGTTCCATCGCGGGCTTGAGCACTTGATCAGCGGCTGAGCGTAACAGGATACGACCGATCTGGGTCGAGCCTGTGAAAGAGACAACGCGCACACGCGGATCATGCAACATGTGATCGACAATCGCACCTGTATTCTTCGAAGGTAACACGTTGACAAGGCCTGGGGGCACGCCTGCTTCTTCAAGAAGCGGCATGAGTGCAAGCATGGTCAAAGGTGTTTCGGATGCGGGCTTGATAATCACGCCGCAACCTGCGGCCAGCGCGGGGGCAATCTTACGTGTGCCCATCGCGGCGGGATAGTTCCAAGGCGTGATGAGTGCGGCCAGGCCTGCAGGCTTGTGCTGGACAATAATCCGCGCGCCCGAAGCGGGGGCATGAGTGATCATGCCATCGGCGCGCACGGCTTCTTCGGCGAACCAGCGAAAAAACTCGGCTGCATATTTGGCCTCGCCCATCGCGTCTATGCTGGCTTTACCGTTTTCAAGCGTGATGAGTTTAGCGAATTCATCAAGACGAGCCGTCATCAACTCGAAGGCTTTTCGCAACACTTCAGAGCGCTCGCGGGGGGGGCGCGCCGCCCATTTTTTCATTGCCGCTTCCGCAGCATCTAGCGCTTTTACAGCGTCTTCGACCTCTGCTGAGGCTACGCTTGCAATAGTTTCTTCTGTTGCAGGATTGTCAACATCAAAGCGCTCAGATTTCGCGCCGTTAACCCACCCGCCATTAATATATAGATCCGTGTATTTCATTTGTGTGTCTCCCTAGAGTAGATGCCGTAACGGCTCTTCGATGCGGCCGCAAAGTTCTGATAATCCGAAAAAGGCTTTTGTCTTGTCGAGTTGATATGGCTGGAAGGAAAGCGCAAAGTCGAAGCGCGTCCCTCGCATATTGGCCAACAGTGTCGGTGTACCTGTTGTCTTGTCGTCAGTGAGATCAGTATGCGTATGAACGTTGAAATCCGCAGTCTTGCCTTCGACGATTTGCACTTCAGAGAGCTGTTTTGAAGTGACCAAAAATTGCCGCCCAGATTGTGCGAATTCGATGACAAATTCTTGCCCTTGCAGCTTAAATGCACAGGCTATGTAAAGTGCCAAAAGGCGTTCAAGCGGATGATCAAGTTTTTGAACAGCTGGCTGATTGAGAAGTTCAAAAAAGCCTGTTGCGTCAGCTGTGGAATTGACTAAGATTTTAGTACTCGGCGGTTGTGTTCGGAGCGCTTCAATATCTTTTGCGTGAAAAGGCTCAGAAAGCCCCATCGCACGTAATTGAGCTAAATCAAATCCGCCTTCCAGTGCAAGCCTTTTAGCCTTAGGCGAAGCCAGAATTTTTCTTGATTGTTTCTTATGGCGCGCTTTCACATTTGAAGCGGCCTGTTCGGATTGTGAGGGTTCTGGAGGTGCTGGCGTTTCAATTGATGTTTCGATAGGTGCTTTTGGCGCTATGTCCAATTCACTTTCCAGCAAGCTTTCAGGTTTTGCTTGCGTAATCACCGCAATGCTTTGCCCCGTTGGGACATTATCGCCCGCTTTGGCCAATGTTGCCGCGAGATAGCCTTCCGCACCAGCTTCGACTTCCATCGTAGATTTGTCCGTCTCAACTTCAAAAAGCAAATCTTCAGCCTCAACATAATCGCCAAGTGATTTCAGCCAAGACACGAGCTTGCCAGTATCTTGCGCCATGCCCAGCGTGGGCATAATCACGTTATGTCCTTGAGGCAAAGCATCTGGCCGCTCATCAAGTGCGGAGGTTGGCGGCGGACTTTCTTTGACGATCGTTGTATCTTTTGTAACGCTAACGAGCGCAATCACCTGACCCACAGGGACATCATCACCAGCTTGCGCGGTGATATTTGTCAAAAAGCCATCCGCTTGCGCCTCGACCTCCATTGTGGATTTATCCGTCTCGACCTCAAAAAGCACGTCGCCCGTTTTCACTTCTTCGCCTTCAGATTTTATCCAAGATACGAGCTTTCCCGTGTCTTGCGCCATTCCGAGGGCGGGCATGATGACCTCATGCGGCATGAATGAGCTCCCCATTGATCAATTTGCGCGCCATATCTGCGACGCCCTCGGCGGTCGGAACGGTGATGTCCTCTAGCGCGGGCGAAAACGGTATTGGCACGTCCATAGCGCCCATGCGCACAACAGGTGCATCGAGATGATAAAAGGCTTTCTCATTGATGCGCCCAGCAATCTCGCCTGTGATGCCATAGCTTTGGTGCCCCTCATCAACCACAATTACACGACTGGTTTTTTTCGCAGAGGCGATCAGCGTTTTTTCATCAATCGGAACAATTGTGCGGGGATCAATGACTTCAGCGTTAAAGCCCTCCTTCGCCAAAATTTCCGCGGCTTTTTCGCAAACTTGAACCATAGAAGAAGTGCCGATCAAAGTGATATCTGTGCCTTCACGTTTCACATTTGCCTCACCAAATGGAATCAAATATTCATCCTCTGGTACCGGCGCCTTGTCCTGATACATGAGTTTATCTTCGAAAATCACCACGGGATTGTTATCGCGAATGGCCGTTTTCATCAGACCTTTGGCCTCGTAAGCTGATGACGGCATGGCCACTTTAAGGCCCGGAATGTGGGCGACAAGCGCTTGTAAAGATTGAGAATGCTGTGCGGCGGAACGGCGTGTTGCGCCAAGATTGGTACGCAAGACCAGGGGCACGTTCAGTTTTCCGCCTGACATATAATGTGTTTTGGCGGCCTGATTGCAAAGCTGATCCATAACCAAAAAGATAAAATCGCCAAACATCAGATCAACAACAGGGCGCGTGCCAGTCATGGCCGCGCCGACAGCAATGCCCATAAACCCAGGTTCGGCAATCGGCGTGTCGACAACCCGCTTTGTACCAAATTCTTCAACGAGGCCTGATAGAACCTTGAAAGGCGTTCCAGCTTCGGCCACATCTTCGCCGATGATAAACACGCTTTCATCGCGGCGCATTTCCTCAGCGAGGGCTTCATTAACGGCTTGTGATAGAGTAATTTCGCGCATGTTTACCTCCTAAGCGCAGGCATGTTCGACGTCAGTAAAGACGTGCATGTCAACTTCGGTTGGATTTGGGTATGGTGCATCGAGCGCATAGGTGACGGCGGCCTCGGCATCGCTTTTGATTTCGGCTTGAATGCTTTCAAGTTCATCAGCGCTCGCAATGCCCTCTTCTATGAGATGTTTACCGAATAGGGCGATGGGGTCTTTGTTTTCCTTCCAGTCTTTTTCTTCGGCTTTCGAACGATAATACTCGCGATTGATGTCGCCAACATGATGCCCATGATAGCGATAGGTGATCAACTCAACGAAGAATGGTCCTTCGCCTTTGCGTGCACGCGCCACCAAGTCTTGTGCGAGATTATTAACTGCCAGCACGTCTTGCCCATCAACTTTGTGTGCTTCAATGCCGAAGGCTTCAGCCCGCGCGATAATCGAGCCTGCCGCGATTTCATCAGTTTTTGTGTATTCGGAATAGCCATTATTTTCGCATGCATAGATCACAGGCAGCGACCAGAGCGCAGCCATATTCATCACCTCATACATCAGGCCTTGCGCGGTTGCGCCATCGCCGAAAAAGCAGACCGTTACGTCATCTTGCCCATGATATTTAGCGGAGAACGCTGCTCCCGTTGCGATGCCCATTGAGCCACCCACAATGGCGTTGGCGCCAAGATTGCCGTTGGATTGATCGGCAATATGCATTGAGCCGCCCTTGCCGCGGCAATAGCCTTCTTCCTTGCCCAATAGCTCGCAAAACATTTCCTTGAAATCCGCGCCTTTGGCAACGCAGTGCCCATGCCCTCGATGAGTAGAGGTAATTTTATCTGTTTTGCGAAGCGCTTCGCAAATGCCGACCGCGACCGCTTCCTCGCCGGAATACATATGCGTGAGGCCAGGCATTTTCGCTGATAGATAAAGCTGGTTGGCGTTGTCTTCAAAGCTACGAATGCGCACCATTTGGCGGTACATTTGCAAATAGTCTTGGCTATTGGTTTTTGTCATATTTTTCTCTTTCAATAGCCCGCCCCATATTGGGGCGGGAGGTCTAGGGAAACTAGTAGCTGTTCGCGATGGGAAGCTCTTCGGCAGGGAAGAGCGAGATGACTTCACAGCCCGTTTCCGTCACAACCACTTCTTCTTCAATGCGTGCCGCAGAATATCCATCCGTTGCGGGACAATAGGTCTCAAGTGCAAAAACCATGCCTGTTTGAATTTCCATGGGATGATCAAGTGAAACTGCACGCGAAATGATTGGACGTTCGTGAAGTGCAAGTCCTAGACCGTGACCGAACTGCAAACCAAAGGCAGCATCCTCGTTTGGGAAACCAAGGTATTCTGCTGTCGGCCAAACTTCCGCAACCTTATCAGTCGTAACACCAGGTTTGATCATGGCGATAGAAGCATCAATCCATTCGCGCGCTTTGACATAGGCATCGTTTTGCGCAGGTGTTGCGCGGCCGACATTGAATGTACGGTAATAGCATGTGCGATAGCCTTGATAGCTTTGCAAAATGTCGAAGAAAGCTTGATCGCCAGGGCGAATGAGGCGATCGGTAAAGTTATGAGGATGTGGGTTGCAGCGCTCGCCTGAAATCGCGTTAATGGCTTCCACATCGTCAGATCCCATTTCATAAAGCATTTTGTTCGAAAGGGCGACGATATCGTTTTCGCGCACACCAGGTTTCAGCTCTTCGTAGATCATGTGATAAACGCCATCCACCATCGCCGCCGCTTGTGTGAGAAGCTGAATTTCATCCCAGTTCTTAATTTCGCGTGCAGCTAGCATAATTTGCTGTCCATCGACGACGTTTATACCTTCTTCGCGCAGCGCGTGGAACATCGCTGTTTCGGCATAATCAACACCAACGGGCATGTCAGCCATTCCAGCTTCTTTTATGAGTCGCGCGATTTCTTTGGCATATTTTTGCATCAAACCAAATTCTGGCGGGATTGTCCCGCGCATGCCGACCACGCCAGCGAGGCAGTGATCAGGCTCAAGCCAGTCTGAATGACGTTGATGGTGCACTGCCGCTGAACCAAAATCCCAAACATAAGGGCTATCATCCCCCGTTAAGAGGCAAAAGCGGCACATCTTGTCACGTTCCCACTCGCCAATTTTTGTTGATGATACATAGCGAATATTGTTAACATCAAACAGAAGCAATGTTCCCGCGTTCGAGTTTTTCAAAGCTTGACGCGTGCGCGCTAAGCGGTAGCGGCGTAAGCGGTCGTGATCGACACGGCGCTCGAAATCCACAGAAGTGTGCCCCCAAGCGGGGATACGATCGCACCATTCCCAATTGGGTTCGAGATCCATGGGGGTGAGCATATTTGGCATTAAGGCATTGCCTGGACGTTCTGACATAGGTGTCTCCCTTGGGGTCTGTGCCCCAGATTTGTGTTGAAGAATTGGTGTTATTTCGTGACCCAGCCGCCATCAATCGAGATCATTTGACCTGTCATGTAATCGCTGTCATCGGAGGCGAGGAAGGACGCCGTACCGACGATATCGTTGGGGTAAGACACCCGTTTGATCACGAGATTATTCGCAACGATGTCATCATAGGCTTGGCCTTCACGCTCCTTAAAACCGATCTCCACAAGGTCTTTATCCAGCTGCTCCCATAGCGGCGTTACCACAACACCTGGTGCATAGCCGTTAACAGTGATGTTATGCTCGGCAAGACCAAGCGCACCGCACTCCGTGAGCGCGAGGCAGCCATATTTTGACGTACAGTAAACTGTCACGTCAACAAGCGGTTTGCGCGATGCGATTGACCCAACATTGATAAGCTTATAAGGATGATCTTCCATCGGACCTTGTGCAATCATTTGCTTGGCAGTTTCTTGCATTCCGAGCCACATGGCCTTGGTGTTAACGTTCATGATCATGTCCCAATTTTCCTCATCGATGTCCATGAAGAACCGTGGTTTGTTGAGACCCGCATTAAAAAGCCCCACATTGATTGAGCCAAACGCTTCGACCGTCGCGGCAACCGCAGCAACGTTGTCTTCACGCTTGGTCACATCCATCTTAACGGCAATCGCCTTGCCATTGCCTTTGGCGTTGATCCCATCGGCAACCTTTTGTGCTTCATCACGATCAAGATCACCAAGACAGACATCTGCACCTTGTGCAGCAAAGCTTTCGGCATTGGCAGCACCCATTCCACGGGCGGCACCTGTGATGAGAATTTTTTTACCTTTAAGACGATCGGGATCCATGTTTTCCTCCTTGTTGTTCTAACTGGGTTTTAAAGTTTCTTCGCCGCGTTCTTGCGCACGCTTAAGCGTTTCGTCGATTGAGCGAATACCACGCAAAAGATCGTGAAATTCCTCTCCGCAAATCTGAAATATATCGTTGACTTCGGGAATGGGCGGGCGCGGCCAAAACTGCAGTTCATCATTCCATGACATGCGGTCAACCGCCTCAAAGATTGTTGAGGTTTTGCGAACTTCAGGGTCGGAACTCACAGAATATCGGGGGTTGGTTCGACTTCCGTTTTGAACATAAAGCTTTTGTGCTGACGCCGATGTAAAGGCGATCAGCGCTTCAACCGCGGCGGGAATTCGTTCGGGAGACAAATTTGCTGGAATGCCCATGACATACCCGCCGACAGGCGCGATCGGTGTTGCATACTGTGCGGAAGGGTGCGGTAGGTAGCCCGTTTGACCTTGTGCTGGCGATGTGGCATCGCCCTCAAAATAGGGCGCAAGCAATGTGTAGCCATAAGCCATTGCGACTTTGCCTTGTGCATAAGGCCTCACGCGCTCATACCATGACATTGAGAGAATGTCAGGTGGGGAAAACTCCAAAAGTTCCAAAAGAAATTTCGCAACTTCACGCCCCGTTGGCGTGTCGATCATTAAACGTGGCTTTCGCGGCTGCGTGTCGAGTTCATAGCTGCCAGCAATTTGGCGCATTTCAACAATGGGCTGACCAAAATCCGCAAATGTCATGGCGACCGTGTGACCCAAGGCTGTCCCGCGTGCAGCGTTGAAAGCAATGCCATGTCGCCCCTGCGCGGGATTGTTGAAATGGCGTGCGGCGTTCAATAGTTCATCTGTGCGACGCGGCGGCTCAAGACCTGCTTCTGCAAAAAGGTCTTTGCGATAAAAGAGCAATTCCGGTGTTGTTTGCGCAGGCACGCCGTAAGGGTGTTCGTTCCAATGCGCGCCGCGCCAGCCTGCGGTATGAAAATCTGCAGGGCCCAGACGATCAATGTCCATAATTTCGTCCAAAGGAAATAGGACGTTTTTTTCAGCAAATTCTCCAATCCAAGGCAGATCAATCGCGATGATATCATATCGACTGGATTTTAAATCCGCATTTTGCAATGCTTCTTTGCGCAAACGATCGATTGAAAATGCGCGTTGATGAATTGTGGTTCCGAGACAGTTTTCAAATTGGCGCTTTAAGTTTTCCATGACCATAAAAGTCGGATCACCATGCGCAAGAACCCGAACGCCGCCTGCAAGTTTCAATGGCTCAGGCAATACACGAAGCGGCGGTATACTTTGGGCATTCATATATGAACCCCCAAAAAAGTAATCGCGTTCTTCGTCTAAATTTGGACGTAATTGGGACCATTCTTCCGTGAGGCGTGCAATGCGGCCCGAAAGAACTGCCCAAACATCAAGCAAAGCGTTGCTTGGGTGTAGTGAAAAGCTTTTGCCAGTTTTCGTGCGGCGGCGTTTTTCAATATAACCTGCGTCTTGCATTTCATGGATACGGCGAATTGCTGTTGCATAGGGCGCGCTTGAAGCGGCAATCAAAGATGTTTGTGTGACTGTTTTGGCCTGAAAATGGCTTTCCAATAGATAGCAAACCATGCGAAAAGCGGGCGAGGGGCCGAAGAGCTCAGACGTTCCGCCCAACTCATCAAAAAGCTCACCTAAAAATGTGATCATGAGACGATCAGGCGCGGCCGTCTGCGCTTTTGGAGTGAATTCAAGGTTTCTTGACTGATAGCCCACTGAGTTTCCGCGTCCCTGTTGATATCTTTTTCCCAAATTATTCATTTTGGATATATTAGTTTTTGTCATGATTCTTGCTCCAGTTTGAGATGTTTTTGAAGGAATGCCTACCATGTAAAAATCCAAATTGGATATAAAATTATTCAATTTGGATATTTTTTGATGTTCACTTGGAATTTTTTTGATGTGAAATTAACGAGGCTCACGGATCGTATTTTGCGTACAAACATGCAAAACGTGAATGTGAGTGAAATAAATTGAAATGGGAGGAATGATATGACATCAATTCAAAAAATTCTAACGACGACCACGATTGCGACATTTGCATTTGCTGGCACCGCATTCGCCGAAGGTTACAAAATCGGCATCACACAAAACAATGTTGGCGTGGATAGTTATCAAACCACATATGAAAAAGCGTTCATTGCGGCCGCGGATTCAAATGATATGGTTGAAACAGTTGTGCTCGATGCAGGCGGAGACGTCGCGCGTCAGATCGCACAAGTTGAAGATTTGATCCAGCAGGAAGTGGATGCAATCATCATTTGGCCAACGAACGGCGAAGCCGTTATTCCAGCGGTCCGCAAAGCCAAGCAAGCAGGTATTCCGGTTATTGTGACCAATTCGAATATCGCTGAACAAGGTTTCGATTTTGTTGCATCGTTCTCGGGACCTGACAATATTACGCAAGGTTCACGTTCTGCGGAGATCATGTGTGATAAATTCAAAGACATGGGCATTGATGGTGAAGCCAAGGTTGTTCAAATCTCGGGTCAGCCAGGTTACACAACGGCAATTGAGCGCCAAAAGGGCTTTGATGATCGCTTGCCAGAGGTTTGCCCTGATGTTGAAATTGTCGAAACTCAGCCAGGTGATTGGAACCGTGAGAAATCGCAGCAAGTCATGGAAGCTTTCTTGGTGAAATATGACGATATTGATGGCGTTTATGCTGGCGACGACAACATGGGCGTTGGTGCGCTCAATGCTGCAAAAGCTGCTGGACGTGAAGGCATTATCTTTGTTGGAGCGACCAATTTCTCAGTAGGCTATGAAGCTATGGCAGCGGGGGAATACTGGGGCTCCATTTACCAATCTCCAGTGGATGATGCGGAAGCCGCACTTCAAACAGCAATTGATGTGTTGGATGGCAAAGAGGTTCCATTCCTCAATTACTTCGACACTCCCAAAATTACGCAAGACAATATGTCTGAGTTTGATAAGCCGGTCTTCTAAGATCGGAATGACATCAAGAAGGGCGTTTGCGCCCTTCGCAAATAAAAAATAGCAGGGACTATTATGGGACAGGTTGAAGGCCGTTCGTGTATTGTGACCGGAGCTGCCCGTGGCATTGGGCGCGCAATTGGCGAAGCTCTACTTCAAGAAGGCGCGCAAGTTTGCTTTGCGGATTTGGACGGAGCCGCTGTTGCGCAAATCGCAACTTTGCATAAAAATGCAATCTCAATTCAGGTTGATGTCACAGATCGCGAAATGGTTCGCAAAATGATCGGGCATTGCGTTGAGAGGTTTGGAAAACTTGACGTGTGCTTCAATAATGCAGGCGTGAATAAGCCCATGAACTTTATGGATGTCACAGAAGAGAATTGGAATTTTATCATGGATGTAAACGGATTGGGCTGCTTAATTGGCATCCAAGAAGCTGCAAGACAAATGATCGAGCAAGGCCACGGAAAAATCATCAACACCGCATCAATTGCCAGCCGTCAGGGTTTTGACAATGTTGCTCCTTATTGCGCAAGCAAATGGGCCGTTGTGTCATTGACACAATCGGCCGCACGCGACTTGGCAAAACACAATATTACCGTCACGGGCTTCGCGCCTGGCGTTGTTACAACCGAAATGTGGGAACAAGTGGACCAGGACTTGCTTGATATCGGCGCTTCGCAACAACCAGGACAGGCCATGGAAGAATTTTCGCAAGATATCTTGCGTGGACGTGTCGCAAATGTCGATGACATCACAGGTACAACGACATTTTTGGCATCAAAAGCCAGCGATTACATGACGGGTCAAATTGTCATGATCGATGGCGGAATGACCTTGGTTTAGGGGGCTCTTGTGGAAAATTCAAGCAAGGAAAAAATCGTAAACACTATCGCTAAGCAAGGCATTTTGATTGCATTTATCGTTTTCATGATTGCTTTCACTTTTGCCAATCCGCGCTTCATTGCGATTGATAATATTTTCGGTGTTGTCCGTTCAACGGCGATTTTGGGTATTATGGCGCTAGGTGTCACATTTGTGGTTATCAGTGGAAATCTCGATTTATCCGTGGGCTCTATGATGTCCTTCTCGACAATTGTTGTGCTACATCTGCATGACACCATTGGTCCTGTTCTCGGCATACCCGCGATGTTCATAATGACCATGACACTTGGCGGTATCATCGGCTATCTTGTTGGCTATTTGAAGCTCAATTCTTTGATCGTCACCTTGGGCATGCTTTCGGCAATTCATGGATTGACGCTGACATATTCGGGGGGCAAAAATATGGATATCGCTGATAAGGAGGGCACGTGGTTTAGCGTGTTTGGCCAAGGTGAAATTTTCGGACTTCCCGTGCCGATTGTACTATTTGTCTTGATGGCGGTGTTCTTGGGCGTTGTTTTGTCACGCACGCCCTTTGGTCGCAAGATTTACGCCATTGGAGGTAATAGCACTGCCGCAACGTTCTCTGGTATCAACCGCGCCCGCAATGTATTGTATTGCTATCTCATTTCATCATTTTGTGTTGCAATGGCGGGGCTTTTGCAAGCAAGCCGCTCGCTCGGTAGTCAGAACACTGTCGGGCAAGGAATGGAGCTGGAGGTTCTCGCGGCTGTCATCCTTGGCGGCGCATCTTTGCTAGGCGGTTCGGGCACAATGTTCAAAACAGTTATTGGCGTTCTGATTTTGGGATTTATTCAGAACGGATTATTGCTCATGGGGCTTCAATTTTATGCCCAATTTATCGTGACGTGGATCATCATTATTTTTGCAGTGTGGCTTGATATTGCCGTGAAACGCGGCAAGTTCTTGTCTGAAATAGCATGAAGGGGTGATGTGATGAAAAATGTTTCCTTCAAAAAGTTACTTAAAGATGGAGCAATATGGGCTTTCATAGTTGTAGAGTTAATCTTTTTCTCGATAGCGGGTGAATTTCTTTCCCTTTCTGACAAAGCCTTTATGGATTTCGAGAATATGCTACTTCTTTTTAAGCAGTCAGCACCCATTGGTATCATTGCGCTTGGAATGACTGTGATTATGATCAATGGCAATATTGATCTAAGCGTTGGTGCGATTTATGCGCTCGCGGCAATCGTCCTACTCGACACGATGACTTGGCCGATTTTCGCAGGCCTGGGCAATTGGGTGATCCCAGTTGCGTGGGGTTTTGCGTTGCTGACGGGGGTCATTTTGGGCGCGATTAATGGATTCATTGTTTGGAAAACGGATGTGGACGCCTTTATCGTTACACTTGGTTCCTTGCTCGGATTCCGTGGGCTTGTGTTCATGTATAACGGTGAGCAGCCGACCTCTTATCTCAATTGGGCTTTGGTCGATTTTGCAGAGGCTCAGTTCCTTGGGCTTCACACAGCAACTTGGTTTCTGCTTGCGGTGACTTTCGTGATATGGTGGATTATGACGCGCACGGTTCATGGACGCAATGCCCATGCGATCGGTGATAATCGCGAGGCGGCGGTGAACGCAGGTATTCGCGTTGGCCCACATTTTATGATGAACTTTATGCTGATCGGGTTCTTAGCCGCATTATCTGCCGTTGTTTTCTATTCGGAAAGTGGATCTGTGAATCCAAATGACGGCCAGTTGTTTGAATTATGGGCGATCACAGCCGTTGTTCTTGGTGGCACGAAACTTAATGGTGGTTCTGGTTCGGTTATTGGCACCTTTGGCGGTGTGATTGCTATTCAATTGCTGAGAAAGGGCCTTGGGCATATCGGCGCGGATACAGAGACGGTGAATCTCGTCATTGGCGCCATTCTCATCGCGGTTTTGCTTCTTGATCGGCAACTGAATAGTAAAGAAAAAGAGGGGTTGAAGCTATGAATGCTCATGTGTGTTTGCGATTGGAAAATATCGTCAAAACCTTTCCTGGCGTGCGCGCTCTTGATGGTGTCAATTTTGAATTGCGTGCAGGTGAAGTTCACGCATTAATGGGCGAGAATGGCGCTGGTAAATCAACCTTGATGAAAGTTCTTGGCGGAATTTATCAACCCGATGACGGGCAGATTTTTGCCGAAGAAAAGCCCGCCATGATGACGACACCACTTGAGGCCAAATCCAAAGGCATTATGTTTATTCATCAAGAGCTCAGCCTCGCACAGGAGCTGAGTGTCGCAGAAAATATCTATCTTGGTGAGCTCCCTCGAAAGGGTTTCGGGCGCGTGGACTGGAAACAGCTTTACGCGCAAACCAATGCAATTTTGAAGAAGCTCAATGTGAGTTTTGATGCCAAAACCTTGGTTAGTAGCTTGTCTATTGCGAACCAACAAATGGTCGAAATTGCACGTGCGCTAACGGTTGATGCGCGTGCGGTAATTTTTGATGAACCAACCGCGTCGCTTACGGATGCGGAAAAGATTGTGCTTTTCGAGGTGATAGAAGACCTCAAATCCGAAGGCGTTGGCATCATTTATATTTCGCATCGCATGGAAGAGATTTTCAAAATTACCGACCGCATTTCGGTGCTTCGCGATGGCCAATATCGTGGAACTCTGCGCACGCCTGAGACAGATGAAAAAGAGGTCACAAAAATGATGATTGGGCGTGATCTAGATTTATCGCGCCAAGAGAGCACACATGAACTCGGCGCGGTTGCGTTATCGGTTCACAATCTGTCTTGTGGAAAATTGTTTAAAGATGTGAGTTTTGACGTTCGTTATGGTGAGGTGGTTGGTTTCTATGGCCTTGTTGGCGCAGGGCGGACAGAAATTGCCGAAACGCTTTTCGGATTGCGAGAGCCGACGCATGGCGAGGTTCGTATTAATGATCAAGCTGTTCAAATCCGTTCGCCGCTTGACGCGATCTCGCAAGGCATATCACTAGTACCAGAGGATCGCAAAGGGCAAGGACTTGTTTTAGGGATGAACTGCAAAGACAATATGACCTTGCCCCAAGTATCTCAATTGACCAAGGGGCCTTTTGTGAATGCGGCGGATGAGGGGGCGATATATAAGAAATATCACGAAGCCCTGTCGATCAAATCACCAAGCTATAGTGCGCTCGTTGGGCACCTTTCGGGCGGCAACCAACAGAAAATCGTCATTGGAAAATGGCTTTCCATGGATCCCAATATCTTGATTGTCGATGAACCAACACGAGGGATCGATGTTGGCAGTAAATCGGAAATTCACAATCTTATTCGTCAGTTGGCAGCCGAGGGTCTCGCGGTCATTGTCATCAGTTCTGAAATGCCTGAGGTTTTGCGTGTGAGTGATAGGGTTGTCGCCATGTTCAGTGGTGAAGTGTCCAAAACGTTTACTGATGCCGAAGTCACAGAAGAGAAATTGATTAATGCAATTTCTGGCCTCCCAGCATAGATTATTTGACAATTTAAAGCCCCTCACCTTTAACCTGACCTAAAGGTTAAGGGTGAGGTGTGGAATCTATGTGAAGTGCGACGGTTTAGATTTTTAGTTTATCGTTTCATTTGCATCCGAAAAAACGAAAGGTACTTTGCGTTGCATCTTAGGAAATATGATACGGGAAGTGTTTGGGGAAAGGACCTATCCGACACTTGAAGAAAAGGCCGCCCATATTTTGTATTTTATTGTTAAAAATCATCCATATAATGATGGGAATACGCGGACAGGTGCGTTTGCATTTATTTGGTTTCTGCGCGCAAACAATTTTGATACCGCAAAGTTACCAGAAACGGCGCTGGCAACACTGACGTTGCTCATCACAACATCTGTCCCCACTGACAAGCCTCGCATGATTGCACTTGTTCTAGAATTGCTAGGATATATATAGTCGCCTTACTTTAACTGCCATTTAATAAAGCACTGGCCTTGGCGCGGATTTGATCCAGCTCTTGCTCTGTCACGTGACCTTTAAGCTGTGCTTTTCTCGCACGCCAATCGAGACTTTTGATCTGATCAGCGAGGGCGACATTCTTTGGTTCGCCTTTGATTTCGACTTCAAATGGATAACCCTTGATCTTTGTGGTTAGTGGAACGCACAGCATCAGGCCTGTTTTCTGATTATAGGCAAGTGGACTCAACACGACCGCAGGACGATGCCAAGCTTGCTCGTGACCTGCCTGCGGATTAAATTCGAGCCAAACGATATCGCCTTGGTCAGGCACATAGGTTGCCATTAAATCCACTCGTTTCCAGCTGCATCATCAGAGATTTTTCCGATGAGAGACGATAGTGAAACTGATGGGGTACGAACAGGCTCTATAATGATACAACCGTCTTGCTCGCGAATATCTACGGTGTCATCAAGCTTGAGACCAACATCTTGAAGAATATTTGAGGGTAGACGCATCGATGCGCTATTGCCCCATTTTTTAACTTGAACTTGCATAACAAAACCTCTCAATAATTGAGAAGTGAATAGCACAAAAATTTTGACGTGTTAACAATGTATATACTTCTGATAATTTATCTTATGTTAAAAAACCTGACTCCAATAAAATACGGATTGCCAGCAAAACAAACAAGGCAGCAAAAAGATAATTAATAAACTTCAGAATCGCGCCGTGTTGAATGATATATTTTCGTGCAAATGATGCAAATAGACCATATTGAACAAAAACAACAAAAGTCATGCCAACGAAAATAGTCGACAGATAGATCATCTGAGACAGCACATCTGACCTGTTTTTGTCAATGAATTGAGGGAGAAATGCAAGAAAAAAGAAAATCAATTTGGGATTAAGAATGTTGATCATAAATCCATCTCTAACAACTGACTTCTTACTCATTGATAAAGCGAAACCCGCATCTAAATTCAAATCTATAGGCGTCATAGCCGTTTTATATGCCAAATAGACTAGATATGCGGCTCCTGCATATGAAACGACCAAAGTCATTGCACCACCAGATGCAAATAAGGTTGCTAATCCAGTTAGACTAACCAAAATATGCGGCACAATGCCGAGTGTACATCCAAAGGCAGCAAACAAGCTTGATATCTTTCCAGCTTTTAAACCGACCGAAAGCGTATATATCACCCCAGTGCCAGGCAATATAATAACTATGAAAGATGAAACTAAATAATTAAGCATCTACTCTTCTTCCATTGGAGGCATGGAATGGAATCGAACCATTGTAATCGGATTTGCAATCCGATGCATCACCACTCTGCCACCACGCCAAAATCAAGGATAAAATCGCTCAGTTATCCATCCTTCATCGACAGAACCTCGACTGAAAATAACACGATCATGGAGTCTAAACTCGCCATTTGTCCAAAACTCTATATATAATGGCCGAATAATATAACCATTCCAATAAGGAGGACGAGGAATACTTCCAACGCCAAATCGTGCTATTTCTTTGATAATAGCCTTTTTGAATTCAGTTCTATCCTTTAAAGGCCGCGATTGCTTACTAGCCCATGCGCCGATTTTACTTATTCTAGGGCGCGAAGCAAAATACTCATCTGCAATTTGACCGTCAATAATTTCAACATTTCCCCGTATCCGGATTTGTCGCCGTATTGATTTCCAGTGAAAAACCGCTGAAGCCTTTTGATTAACAGCGAGCTCGTTTCCTTTTTGCGATTCCGAGTTTGTATAGAACACAAAACCACGAGAATTAAACTCTTTCAAAAGAACCATTCTAACGTTAGGCATGCCAGACAAATCAGCAGTGGCTATAGCCATGGCATTTGGGTCGTTAATCTCTTTTTTCGAAGCAAAGTCGAACCACTCTTTGAACATATGGAGTGGTTCGGTCATTTTTTCAAAATCTAACGACTCGTTTTCAAACGCTATTCTTACATCTTCTTCTAGCTCTGACATAACGAGACACCTTAAACTATATTCAATTGTATGGGAGCGGAAGGTAGATTTCTCCATTTATCGAACGCTTCCCCAGCTTTAGAAACCATCAAATATTCACCACTGTTTGCTATCAACACTTCTGGAGCTGGAGGAACATTTAAAAATTCCATATGTTGCGTCGCACAATATGCACCTACATCAAGTATCAATAGGCGATCGCCTGATACAACATTCTTTGGAACAGTTTTGGTTCCTGGTAATATATAATCATGACGCAATATGGTTCGACCCCGAACCATTGCTTCACATGTTTCCTCCACACCAGTTAACTTGTTATTAAAATTTTTGTCCACAACAAATATATTATGAGATCTTTCTCTTAGTTGGGCAGACGGCATCAGCATTCTCGAGCCATCTGTGACAAGAACGTGACCATTAGAATGGGTTACCAATTCACGTTGGATTTGACACGCAAACACGCCAATATCTGCCAACAAATCTCTAGCAGGTTCAAATAGAAGCTCAACGCTCACAGGAATATTCATTTCTATCGTTAACTTATTGATAGCTTCGAAATATGTTTTCCAATCAAAGTGCTTCTTCTCCTCGTCCCACTCTGAATAATCAAATCCATGGCCTCCGGCAAAATTAATTGATTTTGCCGAGGGAAAATACCGTTTATAAATTTCAAAAATCTGACGAACAATATTAACCATGTCAGTTAAAGAATTTCCACTGCCGCAATAAACTTCAAAGCACTCTAACGATCTGTCAGATTCGCTAAGAATTTGCGCCAGCTCTGGAAGTTGTTGTAGTTTAATGCCCGCTTTGTCAGAATTTAGACTATCTATTCTCACGCTAATTGTTGGAGCATGATCTTGAATTGCAAATCGAACCTCGTCTATGCTCGCTAAAAATGTCCTATATTTCTTCTTGTTCCAGAAGCTAATTTCGCTATTAGAAACATAACCAGGCGAGACGATTAAATCTGTGAACCCATGCTGTGATACAATGTCATATTCGTTGGGCATCTGAACCAAGAGTCCAACATCAAAACTCTTTAATATATTCAGTACATGAGGATTAGAGTTTGGGAAAAATGGAACATAAGTTGAAACTTTATTTTTTATTTTTGAATCAGATATCGCCGATTGAAGTCTCTCAATATTTTTAATGAGTTGCGCCTCACTATAAATAAATACTGGCGTAGCAATATTTGAGCATATTGCCGAAACATTTACGCCTGAACACCAATGCCTAGAAAAATTATCACGTAACGATTTGTCCAACTCTACCCCCCTTTTAAACCTAGAGAAAACCTTAACGATTTCTTTTTGTACTGTCAAATTTTTTTTTGATTATCTGTATATTTTTACCAGCTTTTCTGTATAGGAGCCTATATCATCGGCACGCATCAGACTCTCTCCGATTAGGAAACAATAAATCTCAGATTTATTGAGGCGTGCCACATCTTGCGGACCTTCGATTCCACTTTCACTCAATACCATGCGATCCGCAGGAACCCTTTTTGAAAGAATTTCCGAATTTGTAAGGTCTGCTTCAAA
The DNA here is from genome assembly GCA_965263365.1 of Paracoccaceae bacterium. GTDB lineage: Bacteria > Pseudomonadota > Alphaproteobacteria > Rhodobacterales > Rhodobacteraceae > CANMUM01. The sequence continues at coordinate 27,600 of CBDHHJ010000004.1, read as the reverse complement.
TGTTCTTGTATCTCTATTGTTGATGCCAATAATTTCAGCACGCATGCTAAGTGCGCGATTGAGCTGCTCTTCATTATGGACTTCGACGAAAACTGTTAATCCTAACGAAATAGCTATGTTTTCCAGTTCCAACGCTGTCTTGTGATCTAAAATGGAAAGTATTAAAAGAATTCCATCTGCCCCAAGTAACCGCGTCTCATAGACTTGTACTGAATCAATGATAAAGTCCTTTCGTAAAATCGGTAATTTACAACAGTCTTTCGCGCGTTGAATGTATGACGAGTCACCTTGAAAAAACCGTTTATCAGTAATAATAGAAAGTCCAGCAGCGCCTCCACGACTAAAAGCATTCACAATTTTTATCAAATCAAAGTCTTTGCGCAATAATCCTTTAGAAGGGCTCGCTTTTTTAACCTCGGCTATTATCGCATTTTTCCGTTTCTGGATTTTGTTTAATAGCGCACCTTTAAAGTTAACAGTTTCTGGCAATTTGGAAATTCGTTTGAGCATCTCATTTGTTGAAAATTGAGATTTTATTATGTTGACTTCATCGATTTTAGCCAACGCTATTTTTTCAAGTATATTCATGTGCCTAACCTATATGAAAATCAGTATATTTCTAACTATTACTAAATTCTATTAACCGTTCTAGCGTTGTTAACGCTTTACCAGAAGCAATAGAGTGTTGGGCGAGCTCTATCCCTTCCTGCCAAGAATTAGCCTTACCAGCAACAATTATGGCACCAGCTGCGTTAAATACAGCTATCTCCCTATATGCGCAATTTTCTTTCCCTTCGAGTACGTTTCTTAGAGCCATTGCGTTATGTTCTGGTGTCCCTCCACGAATTTCCTCAATTCTGCATTTCATTAAGCCGAAATCTTCTGGGTCAAGCTCATAAGTTCTTATCTTACCTCCGGCTAATTCGGCAACATATGTGGTACCAACAGTAGATATTTCATCAAACCCAGGTTCACCATACACGACCAATGCCCGCTCCGAACCCAACGCAAGAAGCGCATTTGCTATTGGCTCGACCAACTTTTGCGAATATACGCCAACTAGGTGTTTCTTCACCTGACCAGGATTCATTAATGGACCAAGCACATTAAAAATAGTACGGAAAGCTAATTCCTCTCGGACGGGCATGACACGCTTTAATGCAGGATGATATTTTGGGGCATACATAAAACCAATACCGATTTGCCTCAAACACTTTTCAACCATTTCCTTAGATATATCAACATTTACACCAAGCGATTTTAATACATCCGCAGCCCCTGAGTTAGAGGAGAGAGCCTTATTTCCGTGCTTTGCGACTGGAATTCCTACGCCAGCAGTAATGAACATTGCGCAAGTTGAAATATTATATGTTCCAGCCCCATCACCCCCAGTCCCAACGATATCAACCGAATTTTCCGGGACTATTATCTTGTTCATTTTTGAGCGCATAGCTTTAACCGCTCCCACTATTTCATCAATAGTTTCGCCACGTTGACGTAAACCCATCAACATTGCGCCTATTTGTGAATCTGTTGCAGAACCTGAAATCATGAAATCAAACAAAGCATAACTATCCAAAGCAGAAAGTGATTTTCCGTCAGCCAAAGTTTGAAGAACTTCCTTAAGATTAAGCATGCATATCTCCGTACGTAGTTTAGATTAAGAACTTGGTAATGTAATTTCCCTCCTATAATCAGGATAATCATACACTTTATTATCGAGTGTTCTTGCAAAATTGTGCCCAGAAAAAACCGCGCTTGCAATCGTTCCTGGTGCATGGCAATCACCTATTTGCCGCACCTTGGGAATTTTGTAAGAAAAATCAAGTGCTTCTACTTTGCTTCTTATATCTAAAAATAACTCTTCATTTGGCATTCTAGAAGTCACCAACAAACAGGTATCAGCTTGAATAAGTTCAGACCTATTTGTATACATACAGCTAATTTCAAATTCATTTTTGTTAACTGAAGACAATTTATGAGAGACATAAACGTTTTGACAAATTTCTAGTATCCGTTTCTGTATAAATTGATGTTCTGCTGTAAATGCAGTGAATGCCGAAACGAGGGGATCACTTGTAACAAAAACTACCTCACATCCTTGACCAATCAATTTTTCAGCTAATAATCCACCCATATAAAAATGGTCATCATCAAATATGAGAACTCTTCCACAGGGTAAATTTTCAGAAAATATGTCATCTGGCGTTATTATATTAGCTGTGGAAATACCTGGTATAGATGAAAAATGAATGCGACCAACTCCATCCGACCTCCACGTCGCTCCAGTCGCTACTGCAATTAAATCAAATTCGGCCTCTAAAGCTACGTCCGCGGAAATTCGGTTCTTTGGCAACAAATTGACAAACCTGTTCTTTTTCAGTTGATGTATTCTCCAATCGGCAACTCTGCGCCATTCGGATAGACTAGGTAATTTCGATTCATGTACAATGCGCCCACCAAAACTTTCTTCCGCATCTGCTAGATATACCTCATACTCCCTCTTTCCCAACCAAAGCGCGGCTTCCAAGCCTGCCGGCCCGCCACCAACCACTAGTATTTTTTGGTGAGATAGTTTTGGCGCAATTTTTTCAGGATGCCACCCCCTACGCCATTCCTCGCCAATTGTTGGATTTTGTGTGCATCGAATGGGCACACTAAGCTTATCAGAAGCTACACACATATTACAGCCAATGCATTCTCGTATGTCATCAAAATTGCCATCAAATATTTTTTGCGGTAAAAATGGATCTGATATAGATGGCCGAGCTGCTCCTATAAAATCTAAAACTCCCGTTTCTATTAGCGCTAGCATTTTGTCCGGTGAAGTGTAACGACCAACCCCAACAACTGGCTTTTCCGTGCAGGATTTAACAAATCTAATAAACTCTTCCTGATAGCCCTCTGACGCAAATCTCGATGTTTTTCCATCGTTGGCAAATGAGCTAATGTTAACATCCCATAAATCTGGTAAATCGGATAATAACTGGACAATTTCTTTTCCTTCCCCATCGCAAGTAATACCAGAATCTCCAACCAATTCATCAACACTAAACCTTAATGCTATCGCGCATTCGCCTTGTACGGCGTCTTGCGCATCTTCCAGTAACTCTCTTAATAAACGAATTCTATTTTTTAGATTGCCGCCGTATTCATCACTACGCTGATTGTAATTTCTAGAGATAAAATGGACGGGTAGCGTCATATCATGTGCTGCATATATATAAATTATATCAAATCCTGCTTTTTTTGCATTTATAACAGCATTTCTATGCCAACGCCTGAAATCAATGATATCTGATTTAGTCATCGCTCGCGCATTGACCGGTGATATCCCGCGTGTGGGGCCACCCGAAGGTGCAAGCGGGACAACCCTTGTTTCCATGTTGTTCACATGAAATCCGTTGTGAGCTAGCTCAATGCCCGCAAGAGCGCCATGTTCATGTATTTTTTCACGAGCCAAAGAAAGCACTGGGATGTCGATTGAATCCCACAACCGCAACTCTCGCGGATGACAACTCGAATAATGAATGTCACATTGCTCCGTACAAACTACACCCCACCCTCCTTCAGCTTTAACTCCACGCATCCCAGCCATTGCACTCGGGTGATTTCGCCCCATTCCATTGCAGTGTGGAACCTGATAAAATCTATTTTTTGCAAGCTTCGGACCAATTTTTATTGGTTTAAAAAGAGGCGAAAAGCGTTCAATCTTTGGTGTATTTGTCATTTATTTGTAAGCTCGAGATCCAAAAATTGCAGTGCCTACACGAACGTGTGTAGAACCACAGCTTATTGCCTTCTTGAAGTCACCACTCATTCCCATAGACAAGTTTGGCAACAAAAACTGTCGTCCTGCTTGAGCTAGAGCTCTAAAATCTGGATCCGGGTCTTTTAATGCAGCTGGAATGCACATCAAGCCGACAACATTTAAACCCAACTGCTTACATTTTCCAATAAGCGCTGAAAGCTCATCAAACTCTACTCCGCCCTTCTGAGGCTCTTGGCCAGTGTTTACCTGAATAAATATTTTTACTTGTTTAGCTTGCTTTTCAACCTCTTTCGCAATGGCTTCGGCGATACTAATTCGATCCACTGATTGAATAACATCAAACAACTTTACAGCATCACGAACTTTATTTGATTGTAAAGAACCAAGCAAATGAAGCTCAACATTAGGAAATCTATTCAGTAAATCTGGCCACTTCTTCTTCGCTTCATTGACTCGATTTTCACCAAAAATTGTTTGCCCTGAAACAATTGCACTCTCTATTTTATCTGAGTCAACGGTCTTAGAAACAGCAATTAGCGTTGTTTCGCCTGAGTGCCGTTTAGCAGCCTTTAAGGCAAACGCTATCTCCGCATTTATCCTATCAAGCTGAATTTTAAGTTCATTTTCTACACCTGGATTCATTTTTTTACCCCACAAAAAAGTTAAATCCTTGTTCTAACTTTACTCAAAAGTAACACAACAACAAGAATCACTGTCAAGAAGATGGTGATCATGCGAATTTAAATTTACGCGATCAGCGAAGTCCAAGATTTGTTCCTGGATTTTGGCTAAATCGATTGCGGCTTCGGCATGATGAGCTTCAGCAACAATTAATACGCTATCAGTATCTTTTTGAACGATAGAATGTTTGCTTTGCCGATAAACCCACCTTCGTGAGTGGGCTCGATTGATTTCATCTTTAAAAATAACCTCACCGATCTCTGGTGTTTCATTTGCGCCATTAAAATCTTGATACGTTTCTACACCGTCCGCGAAGCCCACAACTATACCGCCTTGAATTTTATTTGTATCAAAAATAGCGATCGGAATTCCAGTTCGAACCGAGATAAAATTGCAATAATCGACGAATGGATGAAGCCTGGGTAGTGAACCATCCTTTTTAAATCGACGCAATAAAGACTCGGAAGCGCATCGATATTGGGTGGGCTTTAGTCCCATTTGGGAATATACTCTGCGCCACGATTGAATTGCTGGTAGCTGCCCCAAATTTTGTTCACTAACCATCGGATAAAGCTTGAGCAAATCACTCTGCACATCAAGCTGACTATAATCAGCATCTATTGCACCCGAGAAACTACCCACAAACGCCCTTAAATTGGGAAAGGCTTTTTTTAATCTATCCGAATGTTGAAAGTACACCGCAAACCTCCACAATACCCTTGTCCAATTAAATATTCAGAATCATAATATTGCAAGCATTATTTTTTCCTTATTAAACAATATTTGTTTTATTGCTGTAAAATCCCGTATTGTTGACTTTTAAGGTCCAAAAACACATACTATAGCTTATGGTTATAAGCCATACTATGCCTCCTGCTCTATCTCTTTGTAAAATAATGGTTTTTTAGATGCGGAAGAAATCGGTTCGGTTAAGCTATAGCTTCGCACCAAAATAGGCACAAAAGCTATTGCAAACTTTTGAGCCTGAGAGCTGCTCGCTTACTTCCGTTTCTGGATAAAACCAGAAGTAAACTTACCCTGCCCCGTCCTTTAAAATAAGGCTTTTGTGTTTTTCTGATTTGCATAGCTTCCGTTTTTGACTACAATATCGATATATCGGAAGTTAAAACGCAAATATGAAGCCTCAAAAGCCACGCAAAAAATCAACGCTCACAGGTCGCAAAAAGCATCTTAGCTACGAACAAGTTCAAGCGATCCGCACGGTTCTTGTCTCCATTGGAACGGCGCGTGATCGCGCCCTCTTCTCGCTCGCCATAGACAGCTCGCTTCGCGCCCATGATTTGGTGCGCTTGCGGGTTATGGATGTTTGGGAAGATGGTGCGGTGAAAGAGCGCATAAGTGTGACCCCGAGCAAAACCAAGGATAGCACGGGCGCAACAATCACCTTTGAACCTATCCCCTACACGCACCAGCTCTTGCGCGAGCTGATCACCGAAGAAGACAAAAACCCGCATGACTATCTATTCACCCGCGCACGTCCGCCACGGGTGCTCAGTACGCGCGTGGGGCATATTTCGGAGCGAGCCTACCAAGGCTTGGTGAAAATTTGGGTTGGTGCGATTGGGCTTAATTCTGAGCTATACGGCACGCATTCCCTCAGACGCACCCGCCCAGCCTATATTTACGAAAACACCAAAAATATCCGCGTATGTCAAAACATTCTAGGCCATGCGCAAATCACGACCACGCAAAATTACCTTGGAGTCGAAGAACTCGAAACGCTGGATGTTGCGAGGAAGTGGCGGATGTAACGATTTCTCACGCCGCGCATTTTTGTTGTTTGTAAGCCCTCTTTAGCGGTTCCCTCACAGCAGAGCCGAGATTACGGCGTGTCTGCACGACGCTTATCAATTTCACCTTGATAGACGTGTTTTATATTCCATAACATTGCAAAATGTTGGTCAAGCCCTTTTACCATATACTTCTTAAACCCTTCTGGATTATAGGCTTCTTTTATTTCAAGCGCCCCACTAGGGATTGCTTTCATGTTGTAGCGCTTTTTTAACCAATCTACGATTTTTTGCTCAAACCTTTTAACATTGTCTTCGTGTACATGAAGTAACCAATGTGTATGCGCTAGTTTATCTGGAGCTTCATGTACATAAGCGTATGCTGGAACGCCATTTTTTATTCCATGGTTTTTTGGAGAATACCGCGACCATATTCGAAACCACCTATCTCTCAGGATACTAAACTCATCAAAGATTCGATCACCTTTAACACCAAATTCCCAATAGTTTATAGTTACAGCAATATTTAGCGGACGGCCAATTTCTTTTGCTGTTCGCGGGGCGTGTAGTATCGAAGCCGCTGCCTTCCTGCCAATCTGTTGTGTCGTTGTAACCATTATGATGCCTGTTTTTTGTACGGTTTTGGGCGCACATATGCTATATGATGTGCCATGCTCTCTGCTTTATTACCCTATTTTGCGCTTGAAAGTAATGTTTTCTGTTTGTTCTTTTTAAATTACTTGACTGAGTATCTATAATAAAATACAATGTATTCACCTATATTCTAATTTATTGGACTATGTCGATGCCATCTGCAACACCCGCAACCACCATTAGGCTCTCCGAAGAAACTCGGGCGCAAGTCGATAAATTCGCGAAACTCACGCGCCGCTCCCGTTCTTTCGTGATCCAAGAGGCCGTTGAAGGTTATATCCAAGATCGGCTTCACTATCTCGAGGAAATTGACGCCGCGCTTGAAGAAGTAAATTCTGGCTATGGGCATTCACATGCGCAAGTCTCAACCTGGCTCAAATCATGGGGCACCAAAAACGAACTTGCAGCCCCCTCTCCCGATATTACCCCTAAAGCTCGCTAAAAATGCAAATTCAATATACCCGTTCGGCCATGGCTGATTTGGTCAATTTGCGCGCGTATTATGGTGAGCTTTCTGAGCAAGCTTTACAAAATACCGTCGCAGATATTTTGGAGACAATTGAAGCTTTACCAACATCGATTTCCAAGGGGCGCATCACTGAAATCCCCAATGTATGGGAAAAGCTGAGCCGCAAATATAAATACCTTATCCCCTATTATGTGGACAAGGATGTGATTTGGATTTTGCGCATTTATGACACGCGCCAAAAAGGATTTAGCGTTGTGGATATTATCAGCAATCCTCAAGAGTTTAAGTAAGTTATCTGTTCTTGATTTCGCTGCGCTATTTTTTAAGTAAAGCCACAGCACGCTCGAAAGTTTCGCCAAGCCCCCAGCCCTTGTCATCTGCAATGGAAGTGAAGAGCTTTATCGTTTCAGGTGTGGTTTTGATATTGATCTGAGCATTGCGGCCAGTACGGCGGCGTCTGACCTGTTGTTTTGGCGCTAGCTTAGCTGGTTCACGGCTTTTAAAGCCCGCCTGTCCTTGTCCCTTAGAACTGATCCATTAATTTTTTACAACTCTGTTAAATTTGGAGGACGATTATGGCCCTGAAAAGATATGGTGAGGGTTTGGAGCGGATCACGAAGTGATGAATGATCCAGTGAATGATTTGAGCGAACAAACGGGCGAAGCCCAGAAGGCGCTTTATCCGTGAGGTTGAGGTGCATTGCAATAGTGATATGGATGTTTCGAGTTCCTGTCGTCACGCAGGCATTTCAGACAAGACCTATTATATTTGGCGCAAGAAGTATGGCGGTATGGGACGAGCAAAGCTCTCGGAGTTTAAGGCTTTAGAAAAGGAAAACCAACGGCTCAAAAAGATCGTTGCCAATTTGGAGCTCGACAAACTTATCCTCAAGGAAAGTCTCGACTATTTAAAGCCGTCAAGCTTAGCCCGCGCGGAGCGGAGCGAGCACGGATAAGCTGAGCGATATCAATGATAGCCTGAGTGTCTCTGATCAACGCGGCGCTATTATTCATGCCCGCCAAAAGCTCGGTGTTTCCGAAAGCCGCGCCTGTTCTGTGACAGGGATTGCGCGCTCAACCATGCGCTATCAGGGCGCTCCCCGTGATGATGATACACTCAGGCTAGAACTTATTCGACTGGCCAAACAATACGGGGGCTATGGCTACCACATGATTGGCGAATTATTGCGCGCCGAAGGGTGGCGGGTGAACCACAAGAAAGTGGAACGATTATGGCGTGAAGAGGGCTTCAGTTGCCTGCGCGTCATAAGAAGCGAAAACGACTATACCACAAAGACGCTTCGGTGATCCGCTTGCGCCCCAAATACCAAAATCATATCTGGGCGATTGATTTCGTTCACGATAAGCTTAGCAATGGAAGATCTTACAAAATGCTCACCGTAATAGACGAATACACGCGCCAAGCATTGGCCGTGCATGTTGGCACAAAGCTTGGATCAGCTGAAGTTCTTGAGGCGCTTTATCCGCTCATCATCCAGCACGGAAAGCCAGAGCATATACGTTCCGACAACGGATCAGAGTTTGTGTCCGAAGCTTTCCAAACATGGCTCAAACGGGTCGGCATCGAACCTATTCATATTTATCCAGGGTCGCCTTGGGAAAATGGATACAATGAAAGGTTCAACGGAACATTGCGCAATGAAATCTTAAGCGCGAACTGGTTTCAAACCACAAGCCAAGCGCAAGTCACGATCAATTGCTGGGTCAAAGAATACAATCACATCCGCCCACATCAAGCGCTCAATATGGCCCGCCAATACCAGAAACTACGACCATAAAATTGGCACAAACAAAGGGGGCTTGACACGAGGCTTATGAACTGTGACATGGACCAAGAGAAAAACCCGCTATGTGCAAAATACTTGGAAAATTCTCCAGACAGGTGGTCCAACCAAAAGGGTGCAGGTCAAAATTAACAGAGATTAGCAAAATCATGGTTCAGTTTTAGGGGGCAAGGACAGCGGTATAAAGGGAATAAAGGGAATACGCTCACGTTTATCTAGTTTAGGCGCCAGCTCAGCAATTGCTTCTTTGAAATGTTCTGCATTTTGATGAAGCTGCCAGCCTTTTTCATCTACATACAACTCAAAAATAAAAAAATCGCGTGGATCTTCCTGAGATCTGTATGGTAGAAATAATTCAACCCCCGGCTCTGCCATGGTAGGCCCAACGAGACCAGCAAGCAGTTTTGCTACGCTGTCTTCTTCACCGTCTTTAGCTCGTAGCATAACGGAGACCACAAAACCACTATTGTAATTTTCGAAGATAAAGTTTTTAGAGCTTTTCATTTCATCCCAGCATATATTTATTTAGAAATTGAGAATTTACTACTTATAGCGTATTCTATAGCCTGTCACAAATATTCTTTACAACAGCAGGTGCAAACTTAAAACCAACCCCAGAACATATAGCTGTAAATATTACATTTTGAACTACATGGAACTGCTCCACGAAATTAAACATTGTCCAATGATTAAATCTCAATTCAAATAATTCATTCCCAGAAAAAAACTGAGGATATGAGTCACTGTAGGTCTTAACAATCTTTTCAACAATATCATTTTGTCGCATCAATGGGGCGTCAATTTCACACTGATGAGTAATGGTTCCACAGCCCAGCTTTGCTGGAATACCTCTGACAGATGGCATCCCCCAAAGATCATGCTCCAACCCTAGTGACGCCCAGCATGGTGTCCCAAATTTACAAGGCTCATTACCTTTGCCTTTGATATACAAAACGTAACATCTCATAGACGTTGCAGGCAAATTAACACCCACTTGTGTTGCCAACAAAGATGTTCCTGCCCCAGCGACGACGAAAATGCGATCTCCATACACAATTTCACCATCTGAACCTGTGACCGATGTTAAATGTGTATCTATCCATGATATTTTGAAATTGGGTCTGAAACAAACCCTGTCGTCTTTTGCTAAGAATAGTACCAATTGTTGTAGAATTTGATCTGCCAGCAAGCACCCAAACTTTGGATACAACGTCAAATTAAAAAAATCTCCGCCCTTTAACTGAGGCATTAAGTCAACGGCCTTTTGGTGACTTAGTTCAATTGCATTGCTATCACAATTAAGGCTATGATTACTATTCTCTTCCGTCTTATTTACAACAGCCACGCCGGTTTTGCAGAAACTTCTAAACTGGATATCTGACAAAACTGCTTCCCAATAAATTAGCGCTTCACTCGCACTTTGGGGTGCGACTTTGCTTGATGGATGATTCCACGGGTGGATCAATCGATGCCTGCCATAGGATGCCGAATTTGGATTGGGTATGGGGCCAGCATCACAAACAGTCACACTCCATCCGCGCCCTAGTAGTTCTTTAGTGAGCAAGAGACCGTTTATCCCTGCGCCAACAACAATGGCTTTTTTATTCATTACACGACTTTATCCGTGATTGAGTTTAAAAACCAAGCAAAGTTTGAAAAAACTAGGCGAAGGCCAAATGCTACAAAAAGCAAACCAAAAATTGTTGAGATTATAGGCTTAAAGCGCAGGTATGATTTTCGAGCGGGCCCCGATGAAAAAACCAATGCCAACAATATATGCCAAATAACAGCTATAAAAAAACAGCCAGTTACTAACAAGAATATTACAATCGCTGGAGATTCTGGAGAAACTACCAATGATGTAATTGCCAACCAAAACAGTGCGGTTTTGGGATTAGTCAGTTGAATCAGTAAGCCCTTTTTTAAATTTGATAAAGGCTCAGAGGGAGCTAACTGATCTCCATCTTCAACTTTTAATTCAACCGTAGTGCGAACAGATCTTAGCGATTTAATACCCAACCAGCATAGGTATAAGCCTCCAAGCAATCCCAATACGAATGCTGCATTCGGGTATTTTGCCAAAATTGCAGTAATACCAGTAGCTGCAAACAGTGCCCATATTGCTGTTCCCGCGCTAATTCCTAATCCCACAAAGACACCGTTCATTCGATTTTGAACAGCGCTGGAAACGATGCCTAAAAAGTTAGGTCCTGGGCTCGTAAAAGCAATTGTAATTGCAATATATACGGAAAAAAGATCCGCAAGATAGGGTTGAATGCTTTCCATGTATATTTCCTTTTATTAGTAAGTCAACACTATTTCAGGCATGACTTGTTAGATGTGACCAAAACAACTAAATGTCTGGATCGTAAATGTTGTCTTTCCAATCGAAACGATAATGATCTCGGCTCCAGTAGTGAAAACCCATCAAGATCATATCGCGATACCCTTCACCATCTATAGCAATGATAGGTGATGCCATATGGAATAACTTCGTATCATCAATTATAATTGCTTGACCTGGGTTCAGTGTTGTTTCACAAATTGGATCATCATCTGGCGTTTCATAAACATAAGACACGCCGCCAGTTATATTCTTGCGAGACACCGATCCCATCACAAGAAAGTTCACACCGTCTTGATGAACACCTTCTGGAACAGGAACACCAGCCGTATCTCCAAATGCGTGTGTTCTGATCAGATGGCAATTAACCAAAAATTCGTTTTCTAGGCCATTTTGTGACCAGCGCTCTTGAATCGACTCGAAGCCCCATTTGATATAATCTGTAAAATCTGTTTCTGGCAGTGCTGAGGCGATCGGGCGCTCAATATGTCCGGTCAGTTTGTTCCATTCCCCTTGCAAAAAAGGTTGTGTTTTTAGTCGAGTGATACTGGCCTCACCTGTTTCAGGACAGAATGTTGCAAAATGCTGAGCAAGACGACGACTTCTACCCCCACTTTCTGCCGGGTGATACACATCTTGGCCCAGATTGTTAAATGTTTCCTCAAAGCCCGTTAAAAGCTCCATAGGATGAAGAATGTCAAATCGGTGGTCTAGTGTAATATTCATTTTAGTTGCTCCTTTGATGTTAAATGTTCACTGACTTGTTGGGAAAAAGTTGGAATTAGTGGTGCAGAATATTTGACCAGCAAATCCAAGACATTTCTAATGTTAAAGGAATTGGTCCCTTTTAAGAGTGCCTCCATTTCTCTGATGCAGAAATCGAAATATGACATCAGGAAGTTAGCGCTTTCTCTTGGAGAAAATGCCTCTGGGCTATAAAATGCATCAAATCTATTCTTAAAGGCGGATAAATTTTTATTCAATCCAACCACCTGATCATTCTCTTCATCGAACATTATTCTGTTCACACTAGATAAAATATGGCTTAACCGTGGTCGGATCTCCTCGCGCACATACTTTGACATGTCTTCTGGTAGGTAATTCGATGCGGATAGCTCGGGAGCATTCATTGATATATATAGGCGGACTTCATCCGTCGTGTAGTCTTTCAGTAGCTCTCGACCCCAAATCGCATGCCCCTTACTTGTGGAAAACTTCATATTTTCTAACGAATAAAATTCGTTGGTAAAGATCCAATTTGGAAGCTTAGATGGCGAAATCTTATATTTACTTGCAGCGAGTTGTAAACAAACATTAATTATGGCGAAAAAATAGGAATTATCATATCCCAGAAATTGGACTAGCTGACCATCTGATATATCAGATGGTCCTCCTTGTACATTTTCAAGTGCATTCAAAAGACCTGGGCCCATTTCCGCCATCGCGTTCCAAACATGACCCTCCCAGCCAGGAAGATCAACAGACGCACCTCGCTCCATAGGGAGAGTCATGGGAAAATCGCCTAGGCTCTCTTTTGCCAATAGTTCAGTAACAAGGCGAAGAATGTGTGGTCTCCATGAACCACGTTTCTCGTTGTAAAATGCCACTAATTCATCTCTGAAATCATCCAAATTCAGATAAAGGCGGCGAACAGACCTATATTCGATCTTGTGACTATCTCCTCCGACTGGCTTAGCATTAAGTAAATCGTTGGAGTCGTTAGGATGCCCACAATCTTCGCAGATGCCCCCTTTCGTTTCACTAAGACAAACAGGGCAAAAGCCATGAATAAAGGACTCAAACAAAAAACGACCCATATTAGTATCGAATGGTAGCTCGACTTCTCTTTCCTTAAACACGCCGGCCTTTGCCAACGATATAAAAAAAGACTTCAGGAACTTTTGATGGTTCGCATCAACTGGTTTAAAGTAATCCATTTCGATATCAAAAGCTGCCAACGTTGAACTTATCGCGGCATTTCCGTCTCTAACAAGTTCTTCTGGGTCCCTTCTTAGCCGTTCCGCTGTCGTAACAATATAACTTTGATTGTCGTCTCCAAAACTAGCGAGGACAGCTTCATCACCAGCAACTATCCGCGCCCGTCGAAATATATCGGCTGCTAAGTACGGGCCAGACAAATGTCCAACATGCAAATCACCGTTTGTCGTTGGTGGTGTGGATGTTATTAACCACTTACGTGTATTTAGCATAGTCTATTTCTCCGCGATTTTTTGATTTAAGCCCCAGAACATATCCAAATAAACTAGGTCTTCTGTGGAATTGTTCTTCATCGTATGATGCCAATTCCGTGGGATGTAGGCCGTGTCTCCCTGTTTCAACTTAGTGCGCTGACCTTCCAAAATTAGATCTGCCACACCGCTAACTATGACAAACGCCTCCTCTTCATCGTGAGAATGACCTTCAATTGAGGTTTTCGGATCAACTTTGACCCAAATCAAACCCAATTCCGTAGTGGGCTTTTTTGTGTCTGCTACTCCATCCCATGGGAATAATCGATGTAGGTGACAGTTGTATTCGAATGTCCAATAGGCAGATGAATTGCGTTTAATTAAATCTTCGAGTTTGAAGTTTTTCGAGTTAATAAGTTTAGATTCCATACGCAGTCTCCAATTCTAAAATCTCATGGGAGCGATATTGGGCGATTGATGCTGCTATTATATCGGAACGAATAGACAGAATACTAAAGGAACCAGCGTCTCCAAATCCGTGAGACGATTCACATAAGCCATTGAGATATACTGGGGCAGAAAAACTCGGAATCTTCAACCTGTAATCGCGCAAAACTTCTGGGCCACCATCCTCCCGATATGTCAGATCAGAAGCAATTCCCTCAAGAAGAGGATGATATGATTCTTGATTTTCAAGTTTGCCAAAATTTTTGTACCCAGTGGCGAAGATTATACCGTCCACGACCACAGCATCTTGAGCTTTACTGTGACGGTTTCGCAAATACAATTTGTACGCATTACTGTCATATATAGCTTCAATCTTTTCAATTGTTGAATTTTGCGAAAGCTCAATAGCGCGCTTACCAGTGATTTTTTGCTCGTAGAGTCTGAAGTTTAGAGCATCTATCACGTCGTGATCTGCCGCGCTATAGTTGCTACGCCACAGCTCTCTCGTTATTTGGTTTTGTGAAGCAACATCTGATCCATGAAAATAATCAACAAATTCAGGATAATAAATACATTCTGTGAATGGACTGAGATCTTTCTGCTTAAAGCCAAAACCACGAGTTATTCCAATCACATCACCGATTCCAGATAAATCTAAAAGGATTTCAACTGCACTTTGGCTGCCACCTATAACAGCAATTTTGGGTCTTGTACCGTGATCTTCCCATCTTTTTTTTGCCCAAATATAGTCATCAGAATGAATAACATTTTCTCCAAGCAAGCTATTAAACTCCGCAGGTATATATCGTGAACGACCAGAGCCAACTACTACAGACCGGGCATAATGTTTTGTCCCTCCTGTCGAACATATTTCGACCAAGCTCTCATCATCTGAAGACAAAACACTATTAATACATTCCACATGTTCACCAAATCGAACATATTTCGAGAAATGGCTGGCGACCCAAGCGACGTAACTCGCATATTCAGTGCGAGGAGGGAACGGTGCTGAAAGGTTCAAATAATCAAATAACCTGCCTTCACTCTTAAGGTATGATAAAAACCCATAAGGGCTACAGGGGTTTCTTGGAGTTACAAAATCACGCAAAGGATTGTGCTGAATATCGGTTCCTTCAATCAACATTCCTGGATGCCAGCGAACTTGTTTCCGCGCTTCCAAAAATAATGAATTGTCTAGCAATCTCCTTTCTTCAAGAGCAATTGCAAGAGCTATGTTGGAAGGTCCAAAACCGACGCCTATGCAATCATATATTTTGGTTTCAGAACTGATATCTTTTTCGATAGAATTAAGCATAAGCTCGACCCATCATCGAACTTTCATTGAAAGATTTGCTCACTTGGGAAATAGCATTTCTGATAATTTCAAACCCTTTAGATAAGTCATCAATTGAAATGTTTAGCGAAGGGAGTAATTTTAGTACTTCATCGTTGGGACCACACAATTCGACAATTAGACCAGCTTCAAAACAATGTTGTTGAATTAGCTTTGCTTTGGCCGAATCATGAAATTCGATCCCTTGCAACATTCCTTTGCCTTTGGTGCCAGAAATCAACGGTGAGTCTATTATTATTTCATTCAGCCCCGCTGTGATGAAATTTTCTCGTTCAAGAATTTCCTCTTGGAATCCCGTGTCACTCCAATATTGTTTCAATGCTTCTGCCGCTGTAACAAAGGCAAGGTTATTACCTCGAAACGTACCATTATGCTCACCCGGTTTCCAAATATCATATTCGGGTTTGATTAATGTGAGGCTCATCGGCAAACCATAACCAGAAATAGCTTTGGCCATACAAATCACATCAGGCTCAATACCTAAAGGTTCAAATGAGAAAAACGTTCCTGTCCGTCCGCACCCTGCTTGGATATCATCAACAACAAGCAATGAGCCTGCATCTTTTGCAATTTTTTGAATTTTTTGCGCCCATGCCTTAGAACAATAATTCAAACCACCTTCGCCTTGAACCGTCTCGAATATAATTGCTGCAGGAGCGTCAACACCCGATGAAGGGTCCTGTAACATTTGTTCTAGCTGTTGTGTAGTATCAACCCCCTCACCAAAATATCCGTCATATGGCATGCGGGTTACTTGGTTAAGCAACGGCACTGAAGTTGAGCGATGATGCGAGCTTCCAGTTAGAGAAAGCGCGCCGAGAGAGCATCCGTGAAAACCATTCGTGAACGCGATAACATTCGTTCTCCCTGTCACCTTCCTAGCTAGCTTGATTGCCGCTTCAATTGCATTTGCCCCAGTTGGCCCTGGAAACTGCAACTTATAAGATAAATTGCGCGGTTTTAGAATTAAGTCTGAAAACGCTTCTAAAAACTGAGACTTTGCTTCAGTGTACATATCCATCGACATGACCAAACCGTCTCGCTCAACATATTCAATGAGCTTTCCCTTTAGCCTCTCGTTATTGTGACCATAATTAAGCGAACCACAACCTGATAAAAAATCTATGTAGAACTTGCCATTCGAACCTAAAACATACGAACCTTTTGCAGAAACAAATTTTTCAGGAAAAGCACGGCAATAACTGCGAACAGAGGATTCTGTATTATGTGATTCGACGTCGATCTTATTCATTTGCTTTCCTATCCATTCGTTACATCTGAGAAACAAAAGATCAAAAAACTAGCGACAAGAACATTCCCACAATTGTGGGGTTATGCAGAAAGACCTGTGCGAAAAACAAAAAAGCCGCACACAAGTATTTGAATACTTAATGTGCGGCGGAAAACATGAAAGCGCATTCTTACTTGAAACGGCTCTAATTTCTATCCGCACAAATGTAGGGGGCGGTCAATTCATCAGGTTCACTACTATAGTAATTTCAGTTCTTTCGCTTTCCCAACTGCTTGTGCGAGCGTTGTGCAATTCAATTTCAAGCGTAGTGAACGAAAGTAACCTCTTACCGTGTGCTCTGAGATTCCAAGGATGTTCGCGATTTCTCCATGGGTTTTTCCGTCGGCAATCAGACGCAAGCATTCCATTTCACGTTTGGAAAGACCATGTACATATTCATTGTTTGGGTCTATTTCTTCACGAGCCATTTTGTGAACCTTTAGCGCAGTCGCAATCCATAAACTTCCAATTTTAGCCACTTCCGTTGCCCAATCAATCCCCTCATTTGTGTTGGCATTGATCGAAAGCAAGCCTCGATACGGCCCGACATCAATAGTGGGAACAGAATATCCGATCGGAGATAGCCCAAATGAAGCTGCTTGTTGCATCATCAAGCTTTCCGCTCGAGTGGGTTTCACCTCTGACCAAAGAAAGGGCTTATCCGTGTGAAGTGAATGACGCACAATAGGATCAGCATCCATGAAATTATGTTGAAGGTAATGATTAACCCATTCAATTGGATAGTTCGTTTTAACGAATGGGATGGCATATTTGGTTGGTCGAGACTGAATAAACTGAAATGTCGCAAATTGGATTTTGGGATGTTCGCAGAACAAATCAAGGCATTTTGCAACCTCATTTAGCGCGCCAAATTCGGCTATTTTTTCTGGAATCCATTGGCTAAAATTATCCAATCACCTACCCCCATCAATTGTACCTAATCAATTGATGTAACAATTGCAGGTAAATTGCAAGATAATAAAGTTTCGTTTAACTTTTAATAAGGTTCATAGAAATGGGTAAAGATGATTTTTCAGATCGACAATGTTGCGACCATGGATGCTAAGCTTCAGCAGAATATGTTCGCCTTAAGGAAGCAGGTTTTTTGTGATACGCTCCTTTGGGATATTCCACATTGCGATGGGTTGGAGGCTGATATTTTCGACTTTACTAACGCGTTTTATATGAACTGGATTGATGAATGTGAAGGCGATCTGCTGGGCAGTGTACGTCTCATGCCCATGACACAAAACAATCTTTTGAATACCGTTTTCAGAAGCACCGTTGAGGCGGAGCGCTTAGTGCAAATTGAAAATGATCCGACGATATGGGAAGGTGCAAGACTTTGTATTCATGAAGCACTTGTCCAAAAACGATTTGGGAAAGAAGGCCTGTATCGTCTCCTATACGGATTGCTAATGAGTTGCGAGGCTATGGGTATCCAAACCCTTGTTTGCAATTGCGACAGCTTGATGTATCGCCGATATCGACAATTGGGTTTGGTATTAAAGCAACTCGGTAAAACCAAACAATTCCGCCATGGGGCAGTTCATTGCTTGAGTTTTGAAATTTCGGCACGAAACAAAGCGGTCTTGGAAAACCAGATTAGTCATACAATAGGTTTAAGTCCAAGTCAAATTACTGGGGCTGGTATTCAATTTGCAAAAGTAATTACAACTCCAGAGGAAACTATTAAACTCATTGCGTAAATTTAAATACTATAGCTTCTATTTATTAGCTATAATATGCTCCCTACCCTAACACCTTGATAAATAGACGTTTTTTGGGACCTCAAAGAAATCGCCCTTGCAATATTATAGCTATTCAGTAATATAACCAGTAAGTTATAGTAAAAAACTGCACTTTTATGACCACAAACGTCTCAAGAAAATCGACCAAAAAACGCGCATGGAACAAGGGCAAGATTATCGGGCAAAAGCCCCCTCTCCTACCCGAGCATGTGCGCACCATTCGAACCCTGCTTTCGCAGCGCAAGAATTTGCGTGATATCGCGCTTTTCAATCTCGCCATTGACAGCTCGCTCTGAATGTAGCGGATATTCAGCATGTCGACGCATTGGGGCGCGCCGAGGTCAAAAACCGCGTCACCATCACACAAAAGAAAACTGGGGAGCGCGAGAGTTTTACAATCACTGACTATACGCGCGTAGCCCTTCGAGACTATATTGATGAAACCGACAAGATTTATAACGATCCCCTTTTCAGCGGCACCAAGGGTCAAAGTAAAGGCTAGCGCCTTTCCTCCATCCGTTATAGCCAGCTCGTCAAAGAATGGGTCAGCCTCACTCAGCTTGATCCCAAGCTTTTCGGCACGCATTCGTTAAGCCCTACCCCGCCGTTCAAACCATTTGCGCGCAAAGCCAAGGAATGCCTTGTCAGGTGATTTTGGGGGTTCCAACCCGCCCATATCCATCCATTTGCGCCATTCTTGTTCAAGCACATAAACATCCCATCCAGGTGCCAAAATCCGCGCTTCGTCATAAGTCTCCGATTTCAAATGAACGCGCGGCCCTTCTGAGACTTTCTTGGGATGCATCGTGCCTTTGTTGGTGAAAACAACAAATTGATCCTCAAAGCGAATGGCATAATCTGGCATATGATCATGGGCTGCATCATTCTCGATAATGCCTTGCAACATACGCTTGAACTCACGCAAAGTCGAATTCGAACCACATTTATTGTGCAGCAAATCCATGCCAATTTTCCACTCTCTTTTGGAGCCGCAATGCTTGCGCGCGATCTCATAAATGCGGCGCTCAAGCGGTTTGCGCAGGCGGAAATAATTGCGGTGCAGTGTCAAAACCTCATTCGATTTAATCGCATTAAACACCCAATCCGAAAGTTGGATTTCAACTTCTTGCATACGACCATCACGGGTCTGACGTACAATTTTCGCGCGATCAATCAATCCAAAAACATCAAGCTGCTCAGACCCACCCGTGATAATATTGGTGCTTATCGTTGTACCTCGCAATCGCTCAACAGCGGCCTTGAGCCCCTCATAGCCCTGCCCGTTTGTCATGCGGTTGGTCGCGGTCAAAAGATCATAGGCCTTAAAGCGAACCGTCGACGAAATGGGCTTGCCCTCATTTGCAGAAGCAATGAGCTGTGAAATGCAATAAATCAAAATATCGCGGTCATGAATGGTCGCAAGCCCCAAAACAGAAGGGACAATCTCGACAAACAAATCCTTGTTTTCATATCGTCGAGGCCGCTTATCGGGTTTGGTCGATAGCGAAAAAATCGGATGCTCCATCGACGCCATATCACCTTTGGGCACAGCATCAAAAATATCACAAACAAAAAAATCAGGTGTTGGATAACGATCAGGGAGCAAGGGCGATTTTTCAGAGGTCCCTCCCCCCTTTTCTTCTCGCTCATCCGCATCTTGGTCGATTGCATCAAAATTGCCCGAAAACAAATCTGCCCGTGATTGTTTTAATGTTGGAGCCACAGCTTCACTGATCTTTCGTAAAGAGATAGCATAAACTACCCGAATCCTTTCGATATATCACACACAAACCCTCCCTAACGATATATCACACACAATTCAATCTTTTTTTACATGTTTTCGACATTTTACACACGTATTTTCGATATATCACACACAAAGTTTCGATATATCACACACATTGAGCACAATTAATTCCTTTTATTTCAATATGATTCATCATTTATTTGTAGGCGTAACACAGATTCAAACACATATTAAACACATTGATAAAATACAAGAAAATTAGATACCACTAAAACCTTCCAACTTCATAAATAAAATAGCAACCGAATCACCGTCCATAATTCATTTGTTTATTTCAGTTAATTACGATAAAGATAAAAAAAATCGAACATAACCGTAAACACTAACGGATAGGATAAGATATTTTCAATGAATAAAGAGCGTATAGATCAACTCATCGGTCAACATGCAACTATGCTTTCCAAACGCCTTCAAGAGCACAGAATTGCTCTTTTTCCACCAAATTCACAGCGCGTAATGCGAAAATTTACATCTGGCGAGGTTGCAGGATTATTAGGCGTCAAGGATTCATATCTACGCAAATTAAGCATTGAGGGGAAAGGTCCTGCACCCGAAGTCAAAACTGGCGGCCGCCGCTATTACTCAACCGAGGACATTCTCGAATTACGGAAATATTTAGAAGCTGGTGCCAAATCTGTAGGCTCCTATTTGCCGGGCCGTCGCAAAGACGATCATCTTCAGGTCATTACCGTTATTAATTTCAAAGGCGGTTCGGGCAAAACGACAACATCAGCTCATCTCGCTCAAAAAATGGCACTTGATGGTTATAAAGTCCTCGCAGTTGACCTTGATCCACAGGCGTCTTTTTCGGCGCTGCATGGGTTTCAACCCGAATTTGATCTTCTTGATGGCGGTACACTTTATGATGCAATCCGCTATGAAGACCCTTGCCCTATCAAAGATATCATTCGCCCAACGCATATCTCAAATCTTGATATTATTCCTGGCAATCTGGAATTGATGGAATTTGAGCATGACACGCCAACCGCGCTCCTCGCAAAAACGGCTGGATTATTTTTCACGCGGATTTCTGATGCGCTATCTCAAGTAGAAAGTGAGTATGATCTTGTAATCATCGACTGCCCTCCGCAACTTGGATATTTGACAATGGCCGCCTTGTCGGCCGCGACTGCCGTTCTCGTAACAGTCCATCCTCAAATGTTGGACGTTATGTCGATGTGCCAGTTCTTATTGATGACATCTGAACTTCTTGGAGTTGTTGCTGATGCTGGTGGAGAGCTCAATTACGATTGGATGCGGTATTGCGTGACCCGATTTGAACCTGGTGATGGCCCTCAAAATCAGATGGTCTCATTTATGCGCTCGATGTTTGGAGATTTTGTTCTCAATCATCCTGTTCTCAAATCAACAGCGATTTCAGACGCTGGAATAACCAAACAAACACTATACGAAATTGAAAAATCATCGATGGTGCGCACAACATATGAACGTTCTATTGAATCGATAAACGCTGTCAACGCAGAGATTTCGGGTCTCGTTCAAAAAGCTTGGGGTAGATAAATGGCACGCAAAGACTTGTTAAAATCACTTATAGGAAACTCTGCCGCAGTGAGTGAAGCCGCTACACAAAACACTCAAGCGACCGATAGTTCAATTCGCCGCTCACGCGGGGCTGTGGGCGCTGTAGGGCGCTCCATTAGCGATCTCAAGAACCGCGCAGTTCTAGAGCTTGAAGCAAATCTGATTGCTGCCGATGGTCTCGAAGATCGTCTTGGCGAAGATAGTGCTGATGATTTAGCTCTTCTGGAGAGCATCAAAGAATACGGTCAGCAAGTTCCTATTTTAGTTCGTCCCGATCCTGCAAAAGAGGGCGCTTATCTGATCGTATATGGTCGTCGCCGTCTTGCGGCTTTGACCAAGCTTGGATTGCCTGTGAAGGCCATCGTTCGCGATCTGGATGATGCATCCGCACTCATGGCGCAGGGCCAAGAAAACAGCGCTCGGCGCAATTTGAGTTTTATTGAAAAAGCACGTTTCGGCAAACAGATGGAAGCGGAAGGGTATTCTCGCAAGGTGATTTGCGATGCGCTTTCTATTGATAAAACAGTGGTATCGCGCATGTTTCATGTTGTCGGAAATGTACCCGAAGATTGGATCGTTGCTATCGGCGCGGCGCCATCAATTGGCCGAGATCGCTGGATCGCGCTTGCGGGTTTGATTGAGAAAGCTGGGGCAGGGGAAGATAAATTAGAATTCTTGGATCCGTCACTAAGCTCTGATCAACGATTTGAGAAGGTATTTAGGAGCCTTCAAGATGACCTGATTGTTGACAAGCCGAAACCTAAGAAAAATATAGCAAAGCAGGTGCTTTTTGGTGCGGATAATGAGCCCGTTGGAACAATCGATGCATCGAAGTCGAAAATAAAGTTTGAATTTTATACCAAGGGCAATGATGGTTTTGAGGCTTGGCTTGTTGAGAAAATGCCCAATTTGCACGCCGAGTTTAAGAAGAACAAGGGATAAAGTTGACAGCTGTCAACAACATCCAGATAGATCAAAGAAAAATCTTGCAAATGCCCCAAAAATGGTACATATTCTATGAATAATGTAAAGCGTATACCAGCGCGGTTCTTTGAAAGCGACACAGGGAAAAATCTCGTTCGTGAATGGCTGCTAGATCTTTCATCCGAGGATCGTCGGTTGATTGGTCAAGATATCGCCACGGTAGAATTTGGTTGGCCGATTGGGATGCCGCTTTGTAGGTCGATGAAAGGTTATAAAGGATTGTGGGAAATTCGTGTCAACCTTTCGGATGTTAAAATCGCGCGTATTTTGTTTTGCGCGTATGAAGAAAATTTGGTGCTATTGCATGGCTTTATCAAAAAGTCGCAAAAGACACCTGATAGGGAAATTGAAATCGCAATCAAGCGAATGAGAGGTCTGAGATGACAAACGATATTGAAACGGGCAGGGCAGGGGCGCTCTTTGAGGATTTTCTCAAGGATGAAGGCATCTATGAGGAGAGCATGGAGGTCGCGATCAAGCGCGTCGTGGCATTTCAATTAGCGCAGGCGATGAAAGAACAGAAGATTTCGAAAGTGGAAATGGCAAAGCGCTTAGAAACCAGCCGCTCACAGCTCGATCGCCTTCTTGACCCGAACTATACGGGAATAACGCTTTCAATGCTCACACGGGCTGCAAAGATCGTGGGACTCGGTGTGAAGCTGGAATTTGTATAGTTTTGCGAACAATATAGGCTCTGCTCGTCGGTGATCAATATTCTGCAGATGAGCAACCTTGTAAATAAGGTCGTCTCGAAAAGCGTAAACGAATATCCCAATCATAAGTTTGAAAATTTTGCCGGCCCAGTGGCCCATGCGCAAGCATGGCTCGATGAAGTCGATGACGGCAAAGCCGTTCAGCTCGACTTGTTCTAATCAATCCTCCTTTTGAAGGGGATTTATTTTTTCAATAATGGCGAGTATAAAGGAATGTAAATCAATTTTGAGGATAATTATGGCTTACAGAATTTTTATTAGCCATTCATGGGCATATGGCGATGCTTACGATAAGATTGTCAATTTTTTGGACAACAACGGGATTGATTACTATGATCACTCTGTCCCAAAGAATGATCCAGTGCATACAAATGGTACAGATAAGCAACTGCGAGAGAAAATTGACGCAAAAATTAAAGGCTGTAGTGGAGTCATTATTTTGGCGGGTGTTTATGCCTCATATAGTAAATGGATTGACAAGGAAATTGACATATCAGTAGATTACTCAAAGCCAATTATTGCGGTTCAACCATGGGGCGCTGAAAAGACTTCAGTAAAAGTAAAGAATGCCGCAGATAAAATTGTAGGCTGGAATGGTAAATCTGTTGCTGACGCGGTTAAAGAGCTGTTTTAATGAGCCGTAAAGCCCTTATTGTTGGAATAGATTATTATCGCTCGGCAAACCCTCTTTATGGCTGTGTTTCGGATGCATATGCTATTCAATCTGCGTTAGAGCACAATTCAGACGGGACTAGGAATTTTGATACCCGATTGATGATTGGAACTGGTGAGGGACAAGATGTTTCTCGCACAAATTTACGGATGGCAATTCGAGAGCTTTTTGCAGATGACGGTGAAATATCTTTATTTTATTTTGCTGGACATGGCTTTATTGATGATGTTGGTGGTTTTCTAATCGCCTCAGATACGAAGGATGGCGATGATGGAATTTCACTTTCCGAATTAGTGAATTTTGCAAATTCGTCTAAAGTAAAAAATCGAATAATTATTTTGGATAGCTGTCATTCTGGTTTTGCTGGAAAGCAAAGTGCAGTTGACAAGAATATCAGTATTGCATCTGGGGTAACAATTTTAACAGCTTCAACTGAAAGTCAGTATGCCCTTGAAGAAAATGGTCATGGGCTTTTCACTTCGCTATTTGTTGATGCTTTGAATGGTGGTGCATCGAATTTAGTAGGTGATGTAACACCTGGATCAATATATTCGCATATTGATCAAAGTTTGGGGGCATGGGATCAGCGCCCATTGTTTAAAACCAATGTTTCTACATTTGTATCACTTAAGAGAACGCATGCACCAATTGAATTGTCTGAACTGCGGAAGATACGAGAATATTTTTCTGCCCCAGGAGAAAAATTCGCTCTTGATCCAAGTTTTGAACCGACCTCTGACAGCTGTAGTGATCAAAACATGGAAATATTTGCGACGCTTCAAAAGTTGGTAAAGTTAAATTTGCTGACACCAGTAGATGAAGAGCATATGTATTATGCCGCCATGAATTCGAAGTCATGTAGGTTAACGGTGCTTGGCGAACACTATTGGCGATTGATTGATAGAAAACGAATTTAATTTTTCTTTTTTACCTGCAATTTGAAGAGATTTTTTGGTTCAACCAGACCTTAAATCCACATTAAATCGAGAAGAGTGTGCTTAAATCTAATACATAGAGCTGGTTTTCACAAAACTTTCAAAAATGGCGCGCAGAAATCGCCAACTTCGTTTCGAAAGTTGTTTTAAAACGTTTAAGTCTTGCTACTACCCTCATAAATTAAGCACTGGCAAGCCTATTTCCCAAGCTCACCTTGCCCCACCATTTTTTTAGCTAAAATCGAAGCGAGTCGATTTTGGCCCCGTTATTCCACCCAATAACTTGACATGTAATGTGTCATTCTGTCGGGGAACGGGAACTGGCTATCTGAGAGATAGTTACATTCCTCGAAGAAGTCAGCTAGCATTGGCGGGCGGATGTTTCCATCATCTGAAAAAACAATTTTGTTATTGGCCCATTCTGTGACGCGGGGTCGGTTAAGCCCACTTATGATCTCAGTCCAGTTTCGCGGTTCAATGATCAATTTGATATTCCGATTAACGAGGTATGCAGCTTCATAGGGCCTATGGAAAATGCAAACCCAAAGGTACTCACGCCCAGCCTGGTGATCTTCATGAACACATTGCCATTGCCCAATAAATTCCTTTTTAAAGTCAATACCTCTGGTTTGTGGTAATAGAGCATCAGGCGTAAATCTGCTAAAATCGGAGCGCATGTATGGACTAGAGCGCGAGGTCACTGGGGGCCGAAATGTTGTTTTCGAGGTTGTCATTGATCTGCTTGTCCGTTTCAATCGTGTTGAATGTGTTTAGCTCATGAAATGCTAAGCTAAAACTTGAGAGCCTGATCAAGAAATGAATCCTGCATTCGGGGTCAGCAAATTCACCAAGATCATCTGTGTTGTGTTGGTTTGTGTAGGGAAAGCTCCAATTGCCATAGCCCATTGCATATTCTGTTGCGTTTTTTCAGGTTGTACGATGATGCAAATTGGATAAACTCGAATGCTTTGCATCTGGTCCTTTTGTGCCCTCAGATTCATATAGTGCCCGGCTTTGCGCACGTAAGTCTGGAATGAAACCATCTCCATCCCAAGTATAGAACATTTCAAGAGAAACAGGACCTATATCTAAAAATGAGGGCGGGCCGTATTCGGCTTCTAATTGCCCCTTTAGGGCTTGAGGGGAGGGAAGGGCGTCTCTATCGTCATTGATGGACTTGCTTATGCTTAGAACGCGCTCACCGATGACACCCGTGCCTAAGCTGGCATAGAGCTGTTCATAGGGCTCGCCGCTAAGTCTGATATTTGGTGTGACCCAGAAAGTTCCAAGTGTAGGGCGCAAAACATACTGGATGCGAGTACCTGCGGTATTTGATGTGTTTAATATACCCTCGTCAAATGTCAGTTCTTGATCAAAGTGATCTTGCAATAATTCGAGAGCTTCATCGGGCTTCATTCCAGGATGCACGCCCAATATCGAATAGGGGGCAGTATAACTGGTCATTGCCGATTCAGTTGCGGTGAATGTGGTGAGGTCTTGCGCGATGAGATTTGATGCGTCTGTGAGGCAAAGCATTAAACATGCAGTGTATATTCGTATGTGATTTTTCATGTGAACCTTTACAACTTACTCCCAATTTGGGGTTAAACCGAAATTGGGAGTAAGTTAATCAAAATAACTAAAGAGTTTGATTTGGCTGGGACCGTTCACACCAAAGCCTATAAGGGCATGATGTAATATCTAATTGAGGCTAGGAAGCGAAAGCGACTGTCTCAGGCTGCACTTGCGAGCTTGTTAGCAAAGCCACCTAGCTTTGTTGGTAAATACGAAACGGGTGAGCGGCGGCTTGATGTGATTGAGATACTCGTCATCGCAAAGCATCTGGACTTTGAGATGATTGATTTACTCGCCGCACTGGATAAAACAGGAGTTCCAGATACTCTGTAGTGGGCTCAGACTAAAATCCAATGACCGAACTTCATGATCAGGCCTCAGGCTGAATTGTGCCGTGATCAAAAGCCTGGCCCCGACGAGTAGTTTTGAATAGGTTTGACAAGTTTTTCATTTATTAGCTGTCGAGCTTTTTCAGCCCATTCTGCAATTCTTCGCTGAATGACTGAAGTGAGGTTTCGAATACGTTCAATTGCGCTTTGACCGTTTCGAGTTCTTTGTTCAGAGTCTCTTGCGATTTGGTGAGCGCTGTGATGGCTTGAGCTTGCATTTGTGAAGTTTTGTCGGCTTCGACGAGCAATTCCGTTAAATATTTTTCGAGATCTGTCACTTAATTTATCTCCCAAAAATTGCGTTTGTTTAACGCCGCTTCCAGCCCGTTGAGGCTTACTGATTTCTGAAACTTCATGCCTTTTGGCAACTCGATCACTGTCTGTTTCGGTGTCCCATATCTCGAGATGGTTAAAATTGGAAACTCCTCCTGAAACTGTGCCGCCAACTCCCGCTTCTCCTTGATCTGCGTGTTC
>CBDHHJ010000003.1:0-35625 GCA_965263365.1 Paracoccaceae bacterium | reverse complement strand
ATAACCAATGGCAAGATAGGCCATATAGGTGCCAGAATCCGCGTTAAAT
Organism: Paracoccaceae bacterium; assembly: GCA_965263365.1. Taxonomy (GTDB): domain Bacteria; phylum Pseudomonadota; class Alphaproteobacteria; order Rhodobacterales; family Rhodobacteraceae; genus CANMUM01. The sequence continues at coordinate 35,576 of CBDHHJ010000003.1, read as the reverse complement.
ATCCCACGATACAGACCACCAATCACAAAAATAAACGATGCAACTGAAAGCGTGATCCACCATTGTCCAAGCTTGGAGCGCCTATACTTCGCTTTGATATCATTCAGCCCAAACGTCATCCAAAACTGGCGTAGCTTAGCGCCTTCAATCACGTCTTGAATTGCATTCTGAATATTCATTCGGTCTTTTCTATGCTAGATATTTCGTCGTGTTCCATTAACGGCATAATGCGCAAAATACCAGAGCTTTTTCAGAAAGTTCATATTCAATACCTCTGAATAGAAGCGCCATTGATCACGCGCCGCAACAAGTTTGTTGGATGACAGTGATTTATCGCTAAAGCCTCATTCAACCCGTAAACATAATCGGTGCTTTCAAGCAATTTCAACCAAAATGCATAATCTTGCCGTCTGCGAATTTCAGGCATTCGAACGTCACCATATTTTGATCGATCATAAATCGCTGTGAGCGTGGCAACAGTGTTGTTTTTAAGAAGTTGCCGCCACATTGAATTGCGCGGTACCTCTATGAACTTGCGATTGCCATTTGGTCGAACCCGTTCATAGACCGTACAACTGAAAGCCATATCATTGGTTTCCATCCAACCAATTTGCTTTTCGAGCTTTTCAGGCAACCATTCATCATCAGCATCAAGAAAAGCAACGAACTGCCCCTTCGCGCTTTCAATGGCTGCGTTGCGCGCAACACCTGCGCCCGAGTTCTTTGGTAATTTGATGAGGCGAATTCTGCTATCCTCACGTGCCATTTTTTCAACAACCGCACAACACTCATCGGTCGAAGCATCATCAACGACGATCAGTTCCCAATCACCTCTTGTCTGGCGTTGCACGGAGCCAATTGCCCGCGCGATTGTGCGATTTGCATTAAACATCGGCATAACAATGCTAGTTTTGATAAATGGGGCGTTGAATTCACTTGGTTGCATTGATCAGCTCAGCTACCAATAGTTTCCCATAATCAATATTAGCGTAGGTTTTTGAGTTTTCAAGAAGCGTTGTATTTTCAACCTCGCGTCGCGCCGATAGCTCTATTTTATTGGCTCGCTCTGGGGCGGTTCCATCCAAAAAATAGAGCTCGGTGACCGCATGGGGTGATGCAGGTTTTTCGACAATCGATGTTGCCATACCATTTTCATCAAAGCCAACAACGTCATTGCGCTTGGGATCTTGGGCGTGATAGCTAAATACCGTGCTGCCATTGGGGGTTTTATAAGCCTGCGCCAAACCGTCAGGACTGTCTTGAACAATCCATGTGAAGGACAGCCCCCATTGTGAACCATCGCCCATTAATCCTTGAAACTGCGCCTGAGCAAAGGGGGTGGTGATAATGCAATTTCGCGAATGCCCGCCAACATCAAAACGCTGAGAGGATAATAAATCATTGGCTTGTCATAGATTGGCAGCAATTGTTTCGATACCGCTTGCGTTATCGGATACAGCCTTGTGCCCGCCCCACCTGCCAGAATAATTCCTTTACGTTTCATCTAAATCCCTTGGACTTGCAACGTTTTTGTTCCGCCCTTTTTTATCTCTTATGCGGCATAATTGCGCCTTTGGCCAGATGCAATTTTGCCATAAATACCCACGGGCTTACAACCGCGGTTTTATTCAAAATTCAATTTGTATTACAAATTACTATTCCTGCCTCATGTTTATTCGAGATCTGAGGTGGTCGCGGAAAATTCAAGGCAGTGCTTGGCGGAATTGATCTTCGCGGACAAGCCGGTGAAATCCGAGTTCAGCGCTGCATAGTTTTGTTTGTGCTTCGGAAAATAAAACGTTTCTGAAATCGAGGAATTATCACCTTAATTTCTTGAGCAATCACTGAGATTGGAACTACCATTTTATTCGACCCGCCTGGGATTTGTCGAAATCCAAGATGCTGGTAGAACAGTGCCGCGTTTTCATCCTTCGCATCCACCACAAGCAAGTTTGCTGCATCTCTGAAAACACAACGCGACTGACGGCATCAACGATCAACCCTGACCCAGCCCTTGTTTTCGAAATTCCGATCCACGGCCAAGCGCCCAATCAAAACAGCTGGTATTGTTCTATATTTGGGCAGTTTGCGCGACCATTCGTCGTCAAGTTCATTGAGAGGAATTTGGCTAGCGGATAGCGTATAAAAACCAGCAATCTTTTGAGTTTCTTGATGAACAGCAATAAAGCAACTCGCAATCCCGCCGTCTCATCTCTTGACGGGCTTGCTTTTGCAAATATGAATTCAACGTAACAACGCCCGCAATTAAAAGTCGACCTATCCTCCTTTTCGAGAAGCTTAACGCCGAATGGCGGATTGCTCATGAAGACTTGATAAGATTTTATGGCGCTCTGTCGCTCTTTTCATCGCAGGAGCGACGGCGGAAGGGCTCGCATTCATTTCAGCAATGAATTCTTGTTGAAGCTTGCTCAATTGCAAAACCTCGATACTCTCGATCGTTTCGCGTGCCGCAGAACTCGCCGCTGCGACGACAAAATCGGTTAGGGTGCGCCCTTCGATTTCGGCAGCGCGCTTTAAAAGTTCATAAATTTGCGGCTCTACGCGCGCCTCTAAACGTGATTTTGTTTGTGTTGTAGCCATGAGAAGCCATATACGGCAATTTGCCGTTCGTGTCAAGATTTGTTTTTCGGTCGTTTTTGAGAGCCCCTGCCCCACCCCAATCATTCCATGCTCAAGCAGTTTGCAATAACCCATCTCAAAACCTTTGACATTTTGAGAGGTTTTTGAGAATGATGTATTTTATGATTATTGGCTATGCACGGGTGTCGACCCAGGATCAAAATTTGGATGCGCAATTGGATGCCCTCAAGGCACATGGTGCAGAGCGGATATTCTTTGAAAAAAATCACTGGGTCCAGAAAATCGCGCCCAGAGCTTGAACGCATGCTTGACCATCTTCGCACTGATGATGTGGTTGTCGTTACCAAATATGATCGACTTGCGCGTTCGCTTAAAGATTTGCTTGATATTGTTGAACAGATCAAAACCAAGGGTGCTGGGTTTATTTCGCTTGCTGAAAACATCGATACGACAACCCCAGCCGGCCGTTTGGTGTTTCATGTGTTTGGTTCCATTGCAGAATTTGAACGGGAACGGATTTCTGAACGAACCCGGGAAGGTTTGAAAGCTGCACGCAACGTGGCCGTATTGGTGGCCGGCCCCCTGCCCTTTCCAAGGTACAAAAAGAAGAAGCCAAACGCATGCGTGATGATGAAAATCGATCAATCACAGAAATAGCTCATTTATTTAAAGTCTCTCATCATACCATCAGAAGGCTTTGAATGAAAAAGTCTAGAATTCTGCCTAGACTGTTTTCTATAGCCATTTTCTGAGCATACAGTTAAGTGAAACCGCACTTGTAGAACTTATCCACAATGTGTCCTAGTGTTAAATATGTGTTAAATATAGTGTTACGCATTTTTTCACGTGTGTTTGAGCTTATAAAAAAAGGCACTTCCGAAAACCAAGCGTGTGTAGAGTCACGATAAAACGTGTGTAAAACCACGAAAGACCGTGTGTAAAACCACGAAACTTAGATCGGCGTGTGTGAAAACACGAAAGTGCTTGACTGCGTGTGTGAAAACACGAAAGTGCTTGACTGCGTGTGTGAAAACACGAAAGTGCTTGACTGCGTGTGTGAAAACACGATAGAAAAACCTATGACTGGTTCGGTGAAAGAAGACAGAAAATCCCCCTATTGCCCGATCGTACCGGGCAGGGTGACTTTTTTGTTTGCGATATTTTTGATGCAGCGCCCAAGGGTGACATGGCCTCGATGGCGCACCCAATTTTTTCGTTATCGACAAAACCAGATCATCGCATTCGTGAATACAAAACCAATAAAGGCGAGTTTGTAACCGTAAAACCTTCTGCCGATGGCCTTGCGACAATCCATGATCGTGACGTGCTTATTTATTGTATTAGTCAAATCATGGCGGCCATCAATGAAGGTCGTGAAATTTCACAAACCGTTCATATTAAGGCTTATGACCTTCTTAAGTCGACCAATCGTTTGACCGATGGCCGCGCTTATACTGCGCTTCGTGCTGCGCTTACTCGCCTTCAGGGCACCCAGATCGAAACCAACATCATTACAGGCGGGCGAGAACAGCTTGATATTTTCAGTATTATCGACCGCGCTCGAATTATTCGCGAAACGCGAGATGGCCGAATGCAAGAGATTGAGATTAAGCTGTCGGATTGGGTGTTTAATGCCATTAGAGAAAAAGAAATTTTAACCCTTAATCGCGATTATTTCCGCCTTCGCAAACCATTGGAGAGACGGATTTATGAACTTGCCAGAAAGCAATGCGGCCGCAAAAACTCTTGGCGGATCAAGCTTGAAAATTTGCAAGAAAAATGCGGGTCTGGCTCAAGCCTTCCGCGAATTTCGTCGTCTTGTGTTGAACATCATAGAGCAAGATAGCGAACATGAGCATATGCCCGATTACGCAGTTTTTTATGAAGCTGATGGTGATATCATCGTCTTTCAGAATCGCGGCAATGTGGTTGATGAGGTTGCCCAACAGATCAACCTCCCTGCCCTACGCAGTGAAACTTACGAAAAGGCCAAAGAGCTCGCGCCTGGTTGGGATATTTACCTGATCGAGGCCGAATGGCGTGATTGGCTGTCCGAACCGCCGCGTGACGCCGATGCGGCTTTTGTGGGTTTTTGCCGGAAATGGTTTGAAAAGCGCGGGAGGCCGTGATTTTAGATCAGACCTCTCAAAATCGGCGCAGCTTAATTCGTTTTACAGCATACGAAAATCGAATATCGAACCATGGATCAATAACCCAGACCGGTTGGTGAAGGTTCTAAATGATTTTTGGAAAAGTGGGCTAGCGGATTCAACGTTTGAGACGGAGTTAGAGGGCGGCAACATTCCTTCTGTTTATTCTGCGATTGGAGAAGCGGAAACCTACCGCCTGCTGAATTGACGCTGGTGGAAGCTAAGTTCTAAAAATAGCGGCCCGGACTTTTGCGGTAAAAGAAATGGTGTTTATGTTTACTTTGAGGTTATAGCCCCTTCGCCGATAGATATTCCTGATCATATGCTCACTCCAAATTGGGAACCCCTTCCGAACGATTATGGAATAACTGCTTCAATGTCTTTTGGCTCTTTGAATTATGAGTCCGTCGAGCTTCGATTAACAGCAGCAATTAAAGAAAAATCTAGAAAGTTTAAAAAATATTATTGACAAAAAATATATTGCTCCTGATAGGCTCAGGGTAATTGTTGTTTCCATGATGCAGTTGGGGATGTCTGCTGACCTAACGGCAATGGGTGTTCCGTCTATTGTAAGTGCGGTTTACCAGCTGGGCCATCGGTTGCGCGTTTTGATGTAAGAAAAAGAAAATTTACTCGGTTTTCATTGCGGCAACGACCGATCATTAAGAATAAAAACTCGGCAGAGATACAAACAGACTTTTTTATGAACAAAAGAGAATAAACATATTGATGCAGTTGTAGGGATTTTTCACCCTATGCGTGCGATCCAGAGCATAAAGGTGCAGGAGGTGGTAAATACGTATGGCCGCATAAAAGGAACTCACTTAAAACTGTTTGGTTTTCCGAGTTACTGTGGGCAACGTACATTCTGTGGTGATTTAAAAATCAAAAAGAAATAGATATATTATCGGTATTGAAAATATTTTCCGGTAATGGATATAAAACAGGTAACAGATTTAATTCCGGTAATGGATATAAAACAGGTAAGATAAATGCCAGTCATCGTAATGGCCAGTCCTAAAGGGGGCGTCGGAAAATCAACATGTGCAGTTTTGCTTGCAACCGAGTTTGCGAGCATGGGTGCAGAAGTCACCGTTTTGGATTGTGACCCAAATAAGTCGCTCACCCGTTGGGCTTCACACGGCGCACCAAAAGGTGTGACACTTCGCAATGATATTGGCCGCTCTGAAATTGTTCCAACCATTCGTAATGCCTGATGGTGATGGCAAGATTGTTGGTGGTCGATCTTGAGGGCATTGCATCGCAGCTCGTCAGTCGGGCCATTTCTCAGGCCGATCTTGTGATCGTTCCCATGCAGCCAACGGCTCTCGATGCGGAAATCGGCTCAGAGGCGCTTGCGCTTGTGCGTGAGGAGGAGGATGCACTTGGCCGCTCAATTCGTCATGCGGTTGTTCTCACCAAAACCAGCGCCGCCGTAAAAGCGCGTGCAAAAGAGCTTGAGGAGCAATTGCGTGGGGCAGGGATCGATGTGATCGAACCATCACTTGTGGCGCGTGCGGCATTTCCCGAGCTTTTCGCCTATGGCGGCGACCTTACCGCTATGATGAACGATGGAGGAAATTCGCACAGGCGGTAAGGTGGATAAGGCGCTTGAAAACGCCAAAGCATTTACGGAGGCGGATATAGGAACGGCTCAAATAGATTGGCAGGGCTAAAGGCGCGCCCAAAATTCACCACACAAAGAGGAGTGCGCACGGTTGATGAAGTTGGGGAGGCGAGGGGGTTTGTTGACCGAACGCCGCGCAAAAAGCCCGGGCGCAAGCCAAGCCCGCGCACATTCCAGCTCCATCCAAAAGTTTTGCCTAGGGTAGGGGAGGCGATCAGCGCGGAAGCCGAACGGCGCGGCTTGACCCAAGGGCAGTTGATTGAAGAAATGTGGGAAAGCTATAGAAAATGATGTGCGTCATTGACATCTCAGACTTTTACAATTCAGCGTAGATTCCCAGAGGTCTAAAACGAAATTCTCTGAGAGATGCTCGACAGCCAAAGGCGCGTTTGTTGAAAGATCTGTTAGCAATTCTTCATTGACAATTAGCTCTTTCATCTTCGCGCTGAGTTCGTTGGGGGTATTTGCTGATAGCGAATTTCTACTATCCAGCCAGTGTGAGATACCTGGCGTATTGGCGAAGTACACTATGGGAAGCCCAGATTTCAACCCTTCAGCCACACTCATGCAAGCTCCCTCAAATTTTGCTGGATGAACCATGAACTTAGCACGAGAATAGATTTCACCAATTCCTGAAATGGCACCTCTTAAGAACACCCTCTCTTGAAGCCCCAAGCTCTCAATTTGCTTTTGAAGTTCATCGCGCAGACTTCCATCACCATATATTTCTAAGCGCCAATTGGTAACCCCCCCCAACTTGCTCCACGCTTCGATGAGCAAACTATGTTGCTTTACTGGCTCGAGGCGGCCGACGGATATAACAAGATTCTCTTTGATAACGGTGGGAGGATTATCAAACGGTTTGATCATATTGGGGACGACATGAATACCTTCAGTGCTTTCTCGTATTTTGGCAAAATATTCGATTGCCTCAGGAATTAGTACATTGATTTTATTTGCTTTGAGAATTGCTGCCCTACGTATTCGGCGCACAATTGAATTCTGATCCCAGCGATCGGTCTGTTCAAAATCACGCTCAGGAACATTATGAGTGGACAAAATCAGCGGTGTATTTGATCCCTCTAATGCTTCGTGCCATATGGTAAATGCCGGGGGCAAGAATGCTACCACAGCATCAAAATCTTGATTGTTTACCAACTTTCTAGCCGAACGAATAAGGGGGGAGTAAACCGTTCTCCATTTTAGGCTATCAAAAGGGAAGTTATTTGGGAGTGACCTATATAGTTTTCTTAAGCCCTCAACAGCAAAATTCTTTATTAAGTTTCTATTCGAAGCTTTTCTAGCTCTTTTCGGAAACAGATTAATGAACTTATTGACATTTAGTGGATAAAATGGAGGATCGTCGGATGGGTCAAAGGTTACAACCGTCACCTCATAACCACGCTTTTCAAGGCCATTACAAACATCTGTGAAAACGCGCTCCGCCCCGCCGCTAATGCCGCCAATTTGCGCAATTGAAAACAAAACCTTCATTTGTTATTTCCAATCATACTTTTGAGTTGTAATAGAGCTAGTCGAAAAGAATAGTATTCTACTTTTAAAAAATATTGCATTTTTGCTATCTTTGATGGGCTGTTTTTGGCAAAGCTCATGTTTCTATTGGCTTGGTTCATGAGAAATAGCTCTTTTGATTTGGCAGTATAACCTTCCTGCTTTTGATTTAGCGGCGGAATTTGAAGTGGAGCGCAAATTCTTACAGCCTCATTTTCAAACCTATACCTTTCCCAAAAACTTCTAAGAATAGGTCTTTCCAGAACACTTTTAATCCCTTCAAAACTAATAAATACCAATTCGGGTTCTTGTGCTAAGCTCGACAAAATAAGATCCAAATCATCAAATTGACGATAGTAAAATTGCTCATCATATCCAACCTTCAGATAAGATGCCCGACCTAAAGCAATTTTTCCACAACTTCCGTCCCCCCAATCGCCAGAAAAAAGATGAAAACAAAAATTTTCGCTGAACATATTATAAGCATCAAGAATAGTTCTTGTCTCGTCGTATGTTTGAAAGTTGTCACCGTCCAAACTTACATAGACTGGGGCGATATCCAGTTCTCTAAATGCGTTTTTTGCCTTGCCAAAATGCCATCTTTTGAGTGCTGGTGAATGAATAACTCGCAAATATCCACTTTTTATTTGCGCAGCAAATTCTGAACTTATCCATCTGCAAGCATAATCGTCTTGATCAAATATCAAAACCAAAAATTCGATCTTATCTGAGAATGCCTCATTAGCCTTAAGATTCGTTGATAGGGTTCCCCTTAAATCGCTAAGGCGATTCAAAACTGGTGTGCAAAATGAGACTAGCTTCGAGCTGTCATTATTCATAATTTTGTCTTTATCTTTTTAAAAACACGTGCCGCAAATTGTGCTGGGTCAACGAAGAGCGCCCTTAAAATATAGCGCAAATAGAGCAGGTATTCTCGGTTGCCTTTTGAAAAGTTGGCCGCATTCAAATAGGCATTCTGCCAATAGATTTTATTAACTTGTGAAGCGCACTTCTCCAAAAGATCCTGATGTTTTTGATAAATAATCCTATAGCAGGCCTCCAATTGCTTGGGGTCTTTACCCTGCATTGTTTTGTTGTAAACACAAAGGGATAAATCTGAAGGAACTTCAAACACCCCGCCACGCAATAAGAACTTCAGAAATATATCCAAATCTTGCAGGCGCAACAATTTTTCGTCGAAAGATAGGCCAGAATATGTGTCTTGATGTGCAAACACTGTCCATAGATATGCCCTGAAATTTTGGGCCTTTGTGAGCTCATATATGGGATTATCCTTTGGAATTTGTTTACAAAAAATACTTCTTCCGTCGCTAAATTGGATGGTATAGTTGCAAGATATCCATAGTGCTTTGTAATCGATATCTTCAGATTTGATTATCTCTAGCCAAGCTTGGAATTGCACTTGCGTTTTCTGATGATGCCATTCATCTCCTGCATCCAGCCAGGTGATAAACTCGCCTTTTGCCATATCAAGCAGCTTGTTTCTTACGGTAGGACGCCCTTGGGTTTCATGGAAAAAATAGAACTCGCAATCTAGTCCTGAGTCGTTCATTATATTTGTAATTTGATTTTGGATTGTTTTCGTAGAACCATCATCGACAACACAAACTTGGAACGAAAAATTCCCTTCCTGATTGCCTATGGAATTCAAGCTCTGATGTAGCCCAACAGGATCATTAAGGTGTGGAACCAATACGCTAACTTTAATCGTATTTGGTTGGGGTTCAATACTCATGATTTTGACTTGCTGACCCAGAGTTAACAATGAATTCTATAACCTCTTCAATTTCGACACAGCCATCGCGATCGGGCAATGTGTAGAGCGCGTACCAAATATAGGTGTAGTAAAACAACTCGGAGAGGGACCGTGTTTTGTGGCGATGCGATATATGCGCTCTATCATCTGTAAGCCCCCATCCTGCGTAAAATGCTTTCCCAAAAACGGATACTTTTTTTCCTGCAATTAATGCTTCCAATCCCATTAGGCTTGTTCCAACATACACTCTTTCAACCTGTGCAAACAGGGTATATGGGTTGATCGTTTCAGTGACTAGAGTTACGCGTTCTGGAAAATCGTAGTTCTTTAAATAGCCGTCTCGCTTCCTTTTTTTTAGCCTATCGTTCGTGTCTGGATGTGTCTTTACAAAAATTTCGGCATCAGGGTTTTCATTGATCGCCGCATGTAGCATATCAATAAATGCTTGACCATCAAGACCTCCGTAAAAAACAGCTGCGTCTCCGAAAGTTTGATCACAAACAAGCACAGCAGGCTTATCTGGAAATCTACGCTGCAATTTTGCGCTGGACGATTGATTATACTTAGTGATTTCATAATTTCGTATTAATTTCATCACCCTTTCGCTTCGACGGAGCTGTGCATTTGAAAGTAGGCTGTCGGAATTCAAGATTTGATTAAGGCGACTAAATCTTTCGGAAATAAAGTAATACGAACAATCGTCAATGACATAGCTCATGCATGTATTATTACAACCCTCACCGTCCAATAGCCAACTATTAATTGAGCATATAAACCCAGTTTCGCAAAAATACACTTTTTTGAATTCCTTTGATATTTTTAGAAACTCAAATTGTGCCCGAAAAATTGGTTTAGCACGTCCCGCAACCGCCCCAAATAGCATCCCAATCTCTGTATTGGTGTTATCAGGTGATATTGGTTTAATTTCTTTAAAAATTCGCCTAAGGTTTTGATGGAAACCTGTTTCTATCCCTTCCAAGCCTATAATAAATGGAGCGTGAGTTAGTTCTTGACGCGACTGATCAAAGTCTAAACAATTATACTTTTGCCATGATGTCGATATGAGCTCAGAAAATGACCTTCTTACATATCTAACATATGTCTTATTTAATATTCCTCGTAAATATCTCAAAAACGTGTTACCTTTTGACCTGCCTCCTGAAGTGATTCGGATTTTCAACCAATTATTAGCTATAAATATCTCTGCCGATCCTATGCCGGCACAGATATTAACTTGCGGTATAAATTAAAATGCATATCATTGACCTTTGACCATGTCGGAACAGATTTTCTACTTGCCTTAGCACCCCTCATCAAACCATCGTGGAACTCTGTATCATAAGCGATCATCTCAAAGAACGCCTTATCAGCGCATAAATCTCCACTCAGTATTATACCGTTCTCTAAATGCTTAACAAAATCGGGGATCATGCCAACACTAGTAGACAAAACAGGCGTTCCAGACGCTATTGCCTCTGGAAGTGAGGCGGGTCCGCCTTCACAGGTGCTCGTAATTAGCAAATAATCTATATTGTTATATAGATCACCAAATATTCTATACGGTAAATGTTCAAAATAGGTCACGCTAAAGCCATAACTATGTAGTTTTATGGCTGTATCGTTTCTTCCCTCGCCTACTAAAATAAATTCAAATAAGTCTGGATCCAAGTTCATAGCGAGATTAAAGAGATATGGCTCGCCTTTAACTTTTCTTCCATACAGTTTAGAAATGAATCCAAGTCTAATTTTTGTACTAGACGTTTTTTCTTCCATGTTGTAAAAAATTTTTTCGTCATAACCATGAGGGATAACTTCGGTGTTCGCAAAACCCTTTGCTTTTAGGAACTGTTGTTGATTTGAGTTTAGGCAAATGATCCGCTTTGCTTGAGAATAAACTTTACTAAACCCATCGAATGAAAGCCATCTATCATTATCTTGAAAATCGTGGTGTACCGTGCAAACGGAGTTTTCTGGAACTATATCCTCGAGATTAGCTCTATGAAAATGATAGAGCGAAGCACCATCAATAGGTTTAACTGATGAAACTACACTAAAACCTTCTGGCGCTTGATCTTGTTGCCGATTTACAATGTCTTCAAATATTTTGCTGTGCATATTTGAAGACATAACATGGTTTATTATTTGCATAGTATTTCACCAAACATTTTCATACCCCAGTTTCCTCTCCAATTTGAAGCCTTCAGTTTTCTTCCAAATGATATCAACCTCGGAACCCCACCATTCTATCCATTCGCTAAAGCGCCCTGTGTATGTTGGGGAGTTTTGTGAAGTATCTATTTTATCGATGTCCGGTAAATCTGTGCCTATATAATCAAATACCTTTTTGGTGTGGACCACTTTATCTCTGCTTACAAGATCCTCAAACCGAACCGTAAGAACGTTATCTTGTTCAGTCCAAGGCGTATATCCCGAATAGTGTTTAGCAACCGCCATTTGAAACATTCCATCCTGTAAAATCAGCTTGAAATTTTCTTTAGTTAATTTTAATTTCGGATTTAGTTTATTCTTGTGACGCAGCCAGCTAACAGCTACATTACGTGGGTTTCGGATGATATGAATCATCTTATGCTTGCCCAAAACAAGCCGTTTATTTAGATGCTCTTTGTATGCCAAGTGTGCGTGTACAAAATATGTATTATCCTTGGACATGATCTCTGCAATGCTCGTTGATCCCTTCATTGTGAGAGGAAATTTGTCATGCCTCTTAACAATCGTTCCGCCAATTTGTCGGATATTGGCGAGTTTAACTAAGTTTGTAATAAGATGGGTTCCTGTCTTGGAACAACCGTTGCAAAATATCATTGTTTAGGGCTCACTTGAATTCATTGATTAAAAACTTGGCTATTCTTTTTACTTTATTATAAGAACGCCTAAAAATTTTATGTTGATGTTTTTTTGCTACTACTTCATTAACAACCGCAACTTTGTTGCTTTTTTTTTGTTGCTTATTAGCTGGATTCCAGCGGGGAATTGGCTGTAAACTGTCAGTCCCAAACAGAATCTCTCTTATTTTTTTCTCTCCCATCTTTGTATTGCCAGCAGAATGAAACTCCAAAGCAGCAACGAGAAATTCTTCAAAACTCTTATATTCTTCTAAGCTGAGCGTACCATTTCTATGGGTTGATATGAATTTAGTTAATTCGCTAGTTTCAGTTAAGTCAAGTGTAAATCCCTTGCCGCCATAAAAAGGAGAGCCTAATACAATTGGTTTTAAACCAAGATAAGCTGCTTCCAAAGCTCCTTGAGAGCTAATTGTAACGAGAAAATCGACATCTCCAATCAACGTGTCAATATTAAAATCCTCTAAAAGTGTTAACCTTTCCTGATGCTTGGGACCTAATCCATTTCTAAAAGCTACCAAAGCATCCAAGGTTATTGCATTACCTAACTTTGTTCTCTCCCAGGGATGGCCTTTGAAAATCACCGTTGCATCTGTTTCACTTAAAATATGTGAGATAACTTCTTTATAAATTGTTACGGAATTCAAATTATCTAAGGAGCTTTCAATTATCGAAAAATCATTTATCACTTGACCAATGACAAGAACGGTTTTGCGGCTACGGGCAACAATTTCTTGCAAACTATGATCAGGCTCCGGCTGAATGACATTTTTATTCTGTCTCATCAAAAAATGATTGATGCCCTTTGACTTATTTCTAGAGTAATCATAAAAATTCTTATTCCTACTTAACAAAGATTTATAATACGTTGGGAATTTTAAGATTGAATTGTTTGCGATCGGTGAATATCGCTCTTCTAGATAGTAATTTTTTCCTGTGAATAGATGCTCGGTTACAAAAGCTCGTGTAGGCCGGCTCTTGAGAATCTCTAAAAGCGTCCGTGAATAAATGAGGCTCCCAGAAAAAACAAACGCGTGTGAAAACAGTGGATTATTGGCGAGCAAACTTTCCCAAAACACTAGCCAACTTCTTGCAGCTGCCATATTCTCTAGCAGTAATTTGGAATTCCTTTCAAATATCAAATCAAATAAGTTGGCTTTTTCACTTGGAATCTGTTGAACTGTTTGGGAATAGGACGGAAGCAGATTCGATAAAATTTCAGCTTTCGACACTTCAAAGAGATTAACCTGATTGTGTTTTTCTGAGAACAACTGTTCTTTACTTAATCCCTGAAGGATCTCGTAATCTGGTTGTATTGTACTCCAAAATTTTCCATAATCACCAAATGCTGTCATCATTTCACGACGGGCTTTATTCTGAAATACATAAGATTCTTTGTTATGTAAGACATTCAGAAGAGCCTCAAACCCTCTATTGTGAAAATGTACATCATCGGCAATTAAAAAACGATTTATCATTAAAGATCACCTTTCAGGCTTGAATAATTCAAACGCAAACTAGACAGATCACAAATTAAGTTCTCAAGCTCATCAACTGGCACCATATTTGGTCCGTCGCTTGGCGCATTGTCTGGGTCTTCATGTGTTTCAATGAAAAGTGCATCACATCCTACTGCCACAGCCGCACGTGCGAGAACGGGCACGAAACGTCGATCACCACCAGACGACGTGCCCTTTCCGCCAGGTTGCTGCACGGAATGCGTCGCATCGAAAACCACCGGATAACCTGTTTCTGCCATAATAGGTAGAGAGCGAAAATCACTGACAAGTGTATTATACCCAAAACTTGTGCCGCGTTCGCAAAGCATTATCTTGTTATTACCAGTGCTTGCAATTTTATCGGCTACATTTTTCATATCCCAAGGTGCCAAAAACTGACCCTTTTTTACATTAATGGCCGCGCCAGTTTTCCCAGCAGCAATAAGAAGATCAGTTTGTCGACACAAGAACGCTGGAATTTGCAAAATATCTGCAACTTCTGCAACGGGCTGACATTGAGACACCTCATGAATATCAGTAACAATTGGGCAACCATAGGCGTCTTTCACCTTTTGCAAAATACGCAGTCCCTCTTCCATGCCAACCCCACGCTCGCCTTTAAGGCTAGATCGATTGGCCTTGTCAAAACTGGATTTGTAGACATATGGCATATCAATCTCTGTACATATCTCATGAATGCGTCCAGCTAGCATCAAAGCATGTTCTTCACTTTCAATTTGACATGGTCCAACCAAAAGAGCGAGTGGATGCCCTTTGCCAATCTCTATATTTCCAACTTTAACGCTCATCGTAATTCTCTTTCTATTCTTTCAACATCAATTGGGTTGTTCAGTTCCCAAAACACCCGCCCATTCGATACGACCTCAATGCATCTCAATGAGATATGGTTCTCAATAAAGCGCAACTGCTCCAGTCCTTCGCTTAGCTCATAAGGAGTGGGTTTAAGAGATATATATTTTTCTAAGGCTGAAGGCCTATACGCATATGCCCCAACGTGATGGAAGACGGGAGTTTTTTTCAGTTTCGAGGAATCGGCAAGATACGGAACAACTTCCTTTGAGAAATATAAAGCACTTTTGTCCTGAGCAAAAACCACTGTCGTGCCACCAACCCTCCCCATCTTCCGATCCTCAATGAAACGATTGTAGCCCTCTTCGTCTAGTTTTAAAATAGGCGTAGCCACTTCAGCAGAATCAATTTCACTAATGAGCGCTTGCAGAAAATCAACTGGCGTAAGCGGCGCATCACCTTGCAGGTTCACAACTAAATCATAGCCTTTAAGTAGTTTGATCGCCTCCGCGCAGCGCTCAGTGCCATTGCGGCATGATTCACTTGTGAGTAATACCTGCCCTCCAAATGTCTCAACATGCTGCTTTATGCGTTCGTCATCCGTTGCAACGTAAACGTCTGATGGAGGCAAAACCTGACAACCACGCTCCCAAACGCGTTGAATAAGCGTTTTTGAGCCATCTCGACCTTTCAATTTTACAAGTGGCTTGCCTGGATAACGTGTCGAACTGTAACGCGCTGGGATAATAATACACGGTTTCATTTTCTTCCTCAAGGGAGCATGTGAATGTGAATCACACCCACAAATAAATCTTCATCAAAAACTAAAACTTGAGATACCTTGGCTTCATACATAATTTTGCTTATTTCACTTACTGGCAAGGAGGATTGAACGGAGATCGGTTCTTTTGTTGCAATTTCTTGAATAGATATATTCGCCAAATTAGAAGCGTTACGTCGTAAATCGCCATCACTCACAACGCCAAACACAGCATCACCATCCATGAGAATACCGATGCCAAGCCGTCCTTCCGTCATTGTTAGCAACAATTCGTCGATACTAGCGCTTATGTTGATAAGGGGGGCCTCATCTTTGGGACGCATTATTTGCCGTGCAGTTTTCAACTGATCAGCTAAGCGACCACCTGGATGATAAATCCGAAAGTCCGCAGCTGTTTTATCTGTCATTTCACTATAACCAACGGCAAGCGCATCACCCAGAGCCAAGGATACAGTTGTTGATGTTGTTGGTGCAAGGCCATTTCGGCAGGCCTCTTTTTCAATTTGATACACCAAAGCAACCTCCGCTGTTTTGGCCAGTGTGCTATCGGCTCGCCCAGTAATTGCTATGATGCGATTGCTATTTTGTGAACAATAAGACAACAAGTCTGAAAGTTCCAACGTTTCACCAGAATTAGACAAAACCAATACAACCGAATTTTTCCCGATTAGGCCAAGATCACCGTGGCTAGCCTCCGCAGCATGCATAAAAATGGCCGGCTTCCCTAAAGAACAGAATGTTGAAGCAAGTTTATTGCCTATATGCCCTGATTTCCCTATACCACTTACTATAAGAGGGTCATCCGATGACGATATCATAGCAATTGCGTTTGCGCATTCAAATGACAGGCTGTCAAGATCTCGAATGGCCGCCGCTTCTTCTAAAAATACGCGAGAGACAACATTCGCTATTCTTTCATCTTCCATTTCTATACCCTAATTCCTTTGCAATATACCACGCTGATTTCATTATTATAATCTAATTTTTACAACTACCACATACGCAATGCACTAAAGCCTTTATAGGATTGCGCACTAATACTTAAGTTTGTTTTTTTAGCCACAAAGACGCCTCTTTCAGCTCATCATCGAACTTTACTTCCCCAGCGTCAAAAACCAATCCTCTTTCACAATGTGTTTGTAACAAGGTTGGCGAATGAGATGCAAGCACCAATGTTCCAGCTTGTCCCATGAGCTTTGTCATGCGCGCCTTGGACTTTTCAGCAAATTGCCGGTCGCCGACACCGATCACCTCGTCCATAAGCAATATGCCTTCTGCGTGAAAGGTGGCTACGGCAAAAGCAATTCGCAGCCTCATTCCAGAGGAATAGGTGCGAAGCGGGCGGGTTAATGCATCGCCAAGCTCTGTAAATTCTTCGACATCCGCAATCACTTCATCAAGTTTGGAAAGTGGGATACCGCGAGAAGCCATCAATAACGGGATATTTTCATAACCGCTTGCGTTTGTATCGGTACCAACAGCCACTTTAAACAAGCTCGTCGTTTGGGAGTTGACTTGGAGTATTCCTGTTTTCGGCGGATACACCCCTGCCAAGGTCCGCAAGAATGTCGACTTTCCTGCACCATTGCGCCCAAGAAGCCCAACGCGTTCACCCTTTTTGATGGTTAGCGTAATGCCATCAAGCGCTCGAAAGCTACGATGATGAGATGTCTCGCCAGTCATACGTGCTTTAACCGAACGTGAAACGCTATCGAAAAGCGGAAATTCAACCACCATATTCTCGCATTGAATGTCGATGTCGTTATTCATAGCCAATAGTTCAGCCTATCTTTAGTGATCGAAAGCGTTATCAAAGTAAGGAGCATGGTAAATAGCGATAGAGCAATCGCTACCAGCCACGCTTGAACAGGAAACCCTAAACCAAGCAGCGGATCGCGCACAATTTTCAAGAAATAGCCAAATGGATTGAGTAAAACCACCCACTCACCAAATGTGCCTAAATCTCGTTCGATCCAAATAATTGGCGTGGCAAAGAATGCCATCCGCATCAGCGATTGGGCGATTGGTGGAAAATCACGGTAGCGCAGCGATATGATTGCCAGCAAAAAAATCACCCAAAAGGCCGTGAAGGCTGTCAAGCATAGGCCGAGAAGGCCATAAAGAATGCCGCTTAAGCCAGGCCAAAGCCCTAGCCATAAGAAGATTGGCGGCAATAAGATAGCATGATGTGCGAAGACCAGAAGCTCTCTGTAAACCAAACGATAAACGAATGTAGAGGCAGGCCAAGATTTTTGCAGCATAAACGCTTTTGCTTGCGCCAAAACCCCACAACCAGAATTCACACTTTCCTGAATGAAAAGCCATGTGATATAACCAATGGCAAGATAGGCCATATAGGTGCCAGAATCCGCGTTAAATATCCCACGATACAGACCACCAATCACAAAAATAAACGATGCAACTGAAAGCGTGATCCACCATTGTCCAAGCTTGGAGCGCCTATACTTCGCTTTGATATCATTCAGCCCAAACGTCATCCAAAACTGGCGTAGCTTAGCGCCTTCAATCACGTCTTGAATTGCATTCTGAATATTCATTCGGTCTTTTCTATGCTAGATATTTCGTCGTGTTCCATTAACGGCATAATGCGCAAAATACCAGAGCTTTTTCAGAAAGTTCATATTCAATACCTCTGAATAGAAGCGCCATTGATCACGCGCCGCAACAAGTTTGTTGGATGACAGTGATTTATCGCTAAAGCCTCATTCAACCCGTAAACATAATCGGTGCTTTCAAGCAATTTCAACCAAAATGCATAATCTTGCCGTCTGCGAATTTCAGGCATTCGAACGTCACCATATTTTGATCGATCATAAATCGCTGTGAGCGTGGCAACAGTGTTGTTTTTAAGAAGTTGCCGCCACATTGAATTGCGCGGTACCTCTATGAACTTGCGATTGCCATTTGGTCGAACCCGTTCATAGACCGTACAACTGAAAGCCATATCATTGGTTTCCATCCAACCAATTTGCTTTTCGAGCTTTTCAGGCAACCATTCATCATCAGCATCAAGAAAAGCAACGAACTGCCCCTTCGCGCTTTCAATGGCTGCGTTGCGCGCAACACCTGCGCCCGAGTTCTTTGGTAATTTGATGAGGCGAATTCTGCTATCCTCACGTGCCATTTTTTCAACAACCGCACAACACTCATCGGTCGAAGCATCATCAACGACGATCAGTTCCCAATCACCTCTTGTCTGGCGTTGCACGGAGCCAATTGCCCGCGCGATTGTGCGATTTGCATTAAACATCGGCATAACAATGCTAGTTTTGATAAATGGGGCGTTGAATTCACTTGGTTGCATTGATCAGCTCAGCTACCAATAGTTTCCCATAATCAATATTAGCGTAGGTTTTTGAGTTTTCAAGAAGCGTTGTAATTTCAACCTCGCGTCGCGCCGATAGCTCTATTTTATTGGCTCGCTCTGGGGCGGTTCCATCCAAAAAATAGAGCTCGGTGACCGCATGGGGTGATGCAGGTTTTTCGACAATCGATGTTGCCATACCATTTTCATCAAAGCCAACAACGTCATTGCGCTTGGGATCTTGGGCGTGATAGCTAAATACCGTGCTGCCATTGGGGGTTTTATAAGCCTGCGCCAAACCGTCAGGACTGTCTTGAACAATCCATGTGAAGGACAGCCCCCATTGTGAACCATCGCCCATTAATCCTTGAAACTGCGCCTGAGCAAAGGGGGTGGTGATAATGGCAATTTCGCGAATGCCCGCCAACATCAAAACGCTGAGAGGATAATAAATCATTGGCTTGTCATAGATTGGCAGCAATTGTTTCGATACCGCTTGCGTTATCGGATACAGCCTTGTGCCCGCCCCACCTGCCAGAATAATTCCTTTACGTTTCATCTAAATCCCTTGGACTTGCAACGTTTTTGTTCCGCCCTTTTTTATCTCTTATGCGGCATAATTGCGCCTTTGGCCAGATGCAATTTTTGCCATAAATACCCACGGGCTTACAACCGCGGTTTTATTCAAAATTCAATTTGTATTACAAATTACTATTCCTGCCTCATGTTTATTCGAGATCTGAGGTGGTCGCGGAAAATTCAAGGCAGTGCTTGGCGGAATTGATCTTCGCGGACAAGCCGGTGAAATCCGAGTTCAGCGCTGCATAGTTTTGTTTGTGCTTCGGAAAATAAAACGTTCTGAAATCGAGGAATTATCACTTAATTTCTTGAGCAATCACTGAGATTGGAACTACCATTTTATTCGACCCGCCTGGGATTTGTCGAAATCCAAGATGCTGGTAGAACAGTGCCGCGTTTTCATCCTTCGCATCCACCACAAGCAAGTTTGCTGCAATCTCTGAAAACACAACGCGACTGACGGCATCAACGATCAACCCTGACCCCAGCCCTTGTTTTCGAAATTCCCGATCCACGGCCAAGCGCCCAATCAAAACAGCTGGTATTGTTCTATATTTGGGCAGTTTGCGCGACCATTCGTCGTCAAGTTCATTGAGAGGAATTTGGCTAGCGGATAGCGTATAAAAACCAGCAATCTTTTGAGTTTCTTGATGAACAGCAATAAAGCAACTCGCAATCCGCCGTCTCATCTCTTGACGGGCTTGCTTTTGCAAATATGAATTCAACGTAACAACGCCGCAATTAAAAGTCGACCTATCCTCCTTTTCGAGAAGCTTAACGCCGAATGGCGGATTGCTCATGAAGACTTGATAAGATTTTTATGGCGCTCTGTCGCTCTTTTCATCGCAGGAGCGACGGCGGAAGGGCTCGCAATCATTTCAGCAATGAATTCTTGTTGAAGCTTGCTCAATTGCAAAACCTCGATACTCTCGATCGTTTCGCGTGCCGCAGAACTCGCCGCTGCGACGACAAAATCGGTTAGGGTGCGCCCTTCGATTTCGGCAGCGCGCTTTAAAAGTTCATAAATTTGCGGCTCTACGCGCGCCTCTAAACGTGATTTTGTTTGTGTTGTAGCCATGAGAAGCCATATACGGCAATTTGCCGTTCGTGTCAAGATTTTGGTTTTTCGGTCGTTTTTGAGAGCCCCTGCCCCACCCCAATCATTCCATGCTCAAGCAGTTTGCAATAACCCATCTCAAAACCTTTGACATTTTGAGAGGTTTTTGAGAATGATGTATTTATGATTATTGGCTATGCACGGGTGTCGACCCAGGATCAAAATTTGGATGCGCAATTGGATGCCCTCAAGGCACATGGTGCAGAGCGGATATTCTTTGAAAAAATCACTGGGTCCAGAAAATCGCGCCCAGAGCTTGAACGCATGCTTGACCATCTTCGCACTGATGATGTGGTTGTCGTTACCAAATATGATCGACTTGCGCGTTCGCTTAAAGATTTGCTTGATATTGTTGATCAGATCAAAACCAAGGGTGCTGGGTTTATTTCGCTTGCTGAAAACATCGATACGACAACCCCAGCCGGCCGTTTGGTGTTTCATGTGTTTGGTTCCATTGCAGAATTTGAACGGGAACGGATTTCTGAACGAACCCGGGAAGGTTTGAAAGCTGCACGCAAACGTGGCCGTATTGGTGGCCGGCCCCCTGCCCTTTCCAAGGTACAAAAAGAAGAAGCCAAACGCATGCGTGATGATGAAAATCGATCAATCACAGAAATAGCTCATTTATTTAAAGTCTCTCATCATACCATCAGAAGGCTTTGAATGAAAAAGTCTAGAATTCTGCCTAGACTGTTTTCTATAGCCATTTTCTGAGCATACAGTTAAGTGAAACCGCACTTGTAGAACTTATCCACAATGTGTCCTAGTGTTAAATATGTGTTAAATATAGTGTTACGCATTTTTTCACGTGTGTTTGAGCCTTATAAAAAAGGCACTTCCGAAAACCAAGCGTGTGTAGAGTCACGATAAAACGTGTGTAAAACCACGAAAGACCGTGTGTAAAACCACGAAACTTAGATCGGCGTGTGTGAAAACACGAAAGTGCTTGACTGCGTGTGTGAAAACACGAAAGTGCTTGACTGCGTGTGTGAAAACACGAAAGTGCTTGACTGCGTGTGTGAAAACACGATAGAAAAACCTATGACTGGTTCGGTGAAAGAAGACAGAAAATCCCCCCTATTGCCCGATCGTACCGGGCAGGGTGACTTTTTTGTTTGCGATATTTTTGATGCAGCGCCCAAGGGTGACATGGCCTCGATGGCGCACCCAATTTTTTCGTTATCGACAAAACCAGATCATCGCATTCGTGAATACAAAACCAATAAAGGCGAGTTTGTAACCGTAAAACCTTCTGCCGATGGCCTTGCGACAATCCATGATCGTGACGTGCTTATTTATTGTATTAGTCAAATCATGGCGGCCATCAATGAAGGTCGTGAAATTTCACAAACCGTTCATATTAAGGCTTATGACCTTCTTAAGTCGACCAATCGTTTGACCGATGGCCGCGCTTATACTGCGCTTCGTGCTGCGCTTACTCGCCTTCAGGGCACCCAGATCGAAACCAACATCATTACAGGCGGGCGAGAACAGCTTGATATTTTCAGTATTATCGACCGCGCTCGAATTATTCGCGAAACGCGAGATGGCCGAATGCAAGAGATTGAGATTAAGCTGTCGGATTGGGTGTTTAATGCCATTAGAGAAAAAGAAATTTTAACCCTTAATCGCGATTATTTCCGCCTTCGCAAACCATTGGAGAGACGGATTTATGAACTTGCCAGAAAGCATTGCGGCCGCAAAAACTCTTGGCGGATCAAGCTTGAAAATTTGCAAGAAAAATGCGGGTCTGGCTCAAGCCTTCGCGAATTTCGTCGTCTTGTGTTGAACATCATAGAGCAAGATAGCGAACATGAGCATATGCCCGATTACGCAGTTTTTTATGAAGCTGATGGTGATATCATCGTCTTTCAGAATCGCGGCAATGTGGTTGATGAGGTTGCCCAACAGATCAACCTCCCTGCCCTACGCAGTGAAACTTACGAAAAGGCCAAAGAGCTCGCGCCTGGTTGGGATATTTACCTGATCGAGGCCGAATGGCGTGATTGGCTGTCCGAACCGCCGCGTGACGCCGATGCGGCTTTTGTGGGTTTTTGCCGGAAATGGTTTGAAAAGCGCGGGAGGCCGTGATTTTTAGATCAGACCTCTCAAAATCGGCGCAGCTTAATTCGTTTTACAGCATACGAAAATCGAATATCGAACCATGGATCAATAACCCAGACCGGTTGGTGAAGGTTCTAAATGATTTTTGGAAAAGTGGGCTAGCGGATTCAAAGTTTGAGACGGAGTTAGAGGGCGGCAACATTCCTTCTGTTTATTCTGCGATTGGAGAAGCGGAAACCTACCGCCTGCTGATTGACGCTGGGTGGAAGCTAAGTTCTAAAAATAGCGGCCCGGACTTTTGCGGTAAAAGAAATGGTGTTTATGTTTACTTTGAGGTTATAGCCCCTTCGCCGATAGATATTCCTGATCATATGCTCACTCCAAATTGGGAACCCCTTCCGAACGATTATGGAATAACTGCTTCAATGTCTTTTGGCTCTTTGAATTATGAGTCCGTCGAGCTTCGATTAACAGCAGCAATTAAAGAAAAATCTAGAAAGTTTAAAAAATATATTGACAAAAAATATATTGCTCCTGATAGGCTCAGGGTAATTGTTGTTTCCATGATGCAGTTGGGGATGTCTGCTGACCTAACGGCAATGGGTGTTCCGTCTATTGTAAGTGCGGTTTATCCAGCTGGGCCATCGGTTGCGCGTTTTGATGTAAGAAAAAGAAAATTTACTCGGTTTTCATTGCGGCAACGACCGATCATTAAGAATAAAAACTCGGCAGAGATACAAACAGACTTTTTTATGAACAAAGAGAATAAACATATTGATGCAGTTGTAGGGATTTTTCACCCATATGCGTGCGATCCAGAGCATAAAGGTGCAGAGGTGGTAAATACGTATGGCCGCATAAAAGGAACTCACTTAAAACTGTTTGGTTTTCCGAGTTACTGTGGGCAACGTACATTCTGTGGTGATTTAAAAATCAAAAAGAAATAGATATATTATCGGTATTGAAAATATTTCCGGTAATGGATATAAAACAGGTAACAGATTTAATTCCGGTAATGGATATAAAACAGGTAAGATAAATGCCAGTCATCGTAATGGCCAGTCCTAAAGGGGGCGTCGGAAAATCAACATGTGCAGTTTTGCTTGCAACCGAGTTTGCGAGCATGGGTGCAGAAGTCACCGTTTTGGATTGTGACCCAAATAAGTCGCTCACCCGTTGGGCTTCACACGGCGCACCAAAAGGTGTGACACTTCGCAATGATATTGGCCGCTCTGAAATTGTTCCAACCATTCGTAATGCTGATGGTGATGGCAAGATTGTTGTGGTCGATCTTGAGGGCATTGCATCGCAGCTCGTCAGTCGGGCCATTTCTCAGGCCGATCTTGTGATCGTTCCCATGCAGCCAACGGCTCTCGATGCGGAAATCGGCTCAGAGGCGCTTGCGCTTGTGCGTGAGGAGGAGGATGCACTTGGCCGCTCAATTCGTCATGCGGTTGTTCTCACCAAAACCAGCGCCGCCGTAAAAAGCCGCGTGCAAAAAGAGCTTGAGGAGCAATTGCGTGGGGCAGGGATCGATGTGATCGAACCATCACTTGTGGCGCGTGCGGCATTTTCCGAGCTTTTCGCCTATGGCGGCGACCTTACCGCTATGATGAACGATGAGGAAATTCGCACAGGCGGTAAGGTGGATAAGGCGCTTGAAAACGCCAAAGCATTTACGGAGGCGGTATATGAACGGCTCAAATAGATTGGCAGGGCTAAAGGCGCGCCCAAAATTCACCACACAAGAGGAAGTGCGCACGGTTGATGAAGTTGGGGAGGCGAGGGGGTTTGTTGACCGAACGCCGCGCAAAAAGCCCGGGCGCAAGCCAAGCCCGCGCACATTCCAGCTCCATCCAAAAGTTTTGCCTAGGGTAGGGGAGGCGATCAGCGCGGAAGCCGAACGGCGCGGCTTGACCCAAGGGCAGTTGATTGAAGAAATGTGGGAAAGCTATAGAAAATGATGTGCGTCATTGACATCTCAGACTTTTACAATTCAGCGTAGATTCCCAGAGGTCTAAAACGAAATTCTCTGAGAGATGCTCGACAGCCAAAGGCGCGTTTGTTGAAAGATCTGTTAGCAATTCTTCATTGACAATTAGCTCTTTCATCTTCGCGCTGAGTTCGTTGGGGGTATTTGCTGATAGCGAATTTCTACTATCCAGCCAGTGTGAGATACCTGGCGTATTGGCGAAGTACACTATGGGAAGCCCAGATTTCAACCCTTCAGCCACACTCATGCAAGCTCCCTCAAATTTTGCTGGATGAACCATGAACTTAGCACGAGAATAGATTTCACCAATTCCTGAAATGGCACCTCTTAAGAACACCCTCTCTTGAAGCCCCAAGCTCTCAATTTGCTTTTGAAGTTCATCGCGCAGACTTCCATCACCATATATTTCTAAGCGCCAATTGGTAACCCCCCCCAACTTGCTCCACGCTTCGATGAGCAAACTATGTTGCTTTACTGGCTCGAGGCGGCCGACGGATATAACAAGATTCTCTTTGATAACGGTGGGAGGATTATCAAACGGTTTGATCATATTGGGGACGACATGAATACCTTCAGTGCTTTCTCGTATTTTGGCAAAATATTCGATTGCCTCAGGAATTAGTACATTGATTTTATTTGCTTTGAGAATTGCTGCCCTACGTATTCGGCGCACAATTGAATTCTGATCCCAGCGATCGGTCTGTTCAAAATCACGCTCAGGAACATTATGAGTGGACAAAATCAGCGGTGTATTTGATCCCTCTAATGCTTCGTGCCATATGGTAAATGCCGGGGGCAAGAATGCTACCACAGCATCAAAATCTTGATTGTTTACCAACTTTCTAGCCGAACGAATAAGGGGGGAGTAAACCGTTCTCCATTTTAGGCTATCAAAAGGGAAGTTATTTGGGAGTGACCTATATAGTTTTCTTAAGCCCTCAACAGCAAAATTCTTTATTAAGTTTCTATTCGAAGCTTTTCTAGCTCTTTTCGGAAACAGATTAATGAACTTATTGACATTTAGTGGATAAAATGGAGGATCGTCGGATGGGTCAAAGGTTACAACCGTCACCTCATAACCACGCTTTTCAAGGCCATTACAAACATCTGTGAAAACGCGCTCCGCCCCGCCGCTAATGCCGCCAATTTGCGCAATTGAAAACAAAACCTTCATTTGTTATTTCCAATCATACTTTTGAGTTGTAATAGAGCTAGTCGAAAAGAATAGTATTCTACTTTTAAAAAATATTGCATTTTTGCTATCTTTGATGGGCTGTTTTTGGCAAAGCTCATGTTTCTATTGGCTTGGTTCATGAGAAATAGCTCTTTTGATTTGGCAGTATAACCTTCCTGCTTTTGATTTAGCGCGGAATTTGAAGTGGAGCGCAAATTCTTACAGCCTCATTTTCAAACCTATACCTTTCCCAAAAACTTCTAAGAATAGGTCTTTCCAGAACACTTTTAATCCCTTCAAAACTAATAAATACCAATTCGGGTTCTTGTGCTAAGCTCGACAAAATAAGATCCAAATCATCAAATTGACGATAGTAAAATTGCTCATCATATCCAACCTTCAGATAAGATGCCCGACCTAAAGCAATTTTTCCACAACTTCCGTCCCCCCAATCGCCAGAAAAAAGATGAAAACAAAAATTTTCGCTGAACATATTATAAGCATCAAGAATAGTTCTTGTCTCGTCGTATGTTTGAAAGTTGTCACCGTCCAAACTTACATAGACTGGGGCGATATCCAGTTCTCTAAATGCGTTTTTTGCCTTGCCAAAATGCCATCTTTTGAGTGCTGGTGAATGAATAACTCGCAAATATCCACTTTTTATTTGCGCAGCAAATTCTGAACTTATCCATCTGCAAGCATAATCGTCTTGATCAAATATCAAAACCAAAAATTCGATCTTATCTGAGAATGCCTCATTAGCCTTAAGATTCGTTGATAGGGTTCCCCTTAAATCGCTAAGGCGATTCAAAACTGGTGTGCAAAATGAGACTAGCTTCGAGCTGTCATTATTCATAATTTTGTCTTTATCTTTTTAAAAACACGTGCCGCAAATTGTGCTGGGTCAACGAAGAGCGCCCTTAAAATATAGCGCAAATAGAGCAGGTATTCTCGGTTGCCTTTTGAAAAGTTGGCCGCATTCAAATAGGCATTCTGCCAATAGATTTTATTAACTTGTGAAGCGCACTTCTCCAAAAGATCCTGATGTTTTTGATAAATAATCCTATAGCAGGCCTCCAATTGCTTGGGGTCTTTACCCTGCATTGTTTTGTTGTAAACACAAAGGGATAAATCTGAAGGAACTTCAAACACCCCGCCACGCAATAAGAACTTCAGAAATATATCCAAATCTTGCAGGCGCAACAATTTTTCGTCGAAAGATAGGCCAGAATATGTGTCTTGATGTGCAAACACTGTCCATAGATATGCCCTGAAATTTTGGGCCTTTGTGAGCTCATATATGGGATTATCCTTTGGAATTTGTTTACAAAAAATACTTCTTCCGTCGCTAAATTGGATGGTATAGTTGCAAGATATCCATAGTGCTTTGTAATCGATATCTTCAGATTTGATTATCTCTAGCCAAGCTTGGAATTGCACTTGCGTTTTCTGATGATGCCATTCATCTCCTGCATCCAGCCAGGTGATAAACTCGCCTTTTGCCATATCAAGCAGCTTGTTTCTTACGGTAGGACGCCCTTGGGTTTCATGGAAAAAATAGAACTCGCAATCTAGTCCTGAGTCGTTCATTATATTTGTAATTTGATTTTGGATTGTTTTCGTAGAACCATCATCGACAACACAAACTTGGAACGAAAAATTCCCTTCCTGATTGCCTATGGAATTCAAGCTCTGATGTAGCCCAACAGGATCATTAAGGTGTGGAACCAATACGCTAACTTTAATCGTATTTGGTTGGGGTTCAATACTCATGATTTTGACTTGCTGACCCAGAGTTAACAATGAATTCTATAACCTCTTCAATTTCGACACAGCCATCGCGATCGGGCAATGTGTAGAGCGCGTACCAAATATAGGTGTAGTAAAACAACTCGGAGAGGGACCGTGTTTTGTGGCGATGCGATATATGCGCTCTATCATCTGTAAGCCCCCATCCTGCGTAAAATGCTTTCCCAAAAACGGATACTTTTTTTCCTGCAATTAATGCTTCCAATCCCATTAGGCTTGTTCCAACATACACTCTTTCAACCTGTGCAAACAGGGTATATGGGTTGATCGTTTCAGTGACTAGAGTTACGCGTTCTGGAAAATCGTAGTTCTTTAAATAGCCGTCTCGCTTCCTTTTTTTTAGCCTATCGTTCGTGTCTGGATGTGTCTTTACAAAAATTTCGGCATCAGGGTTTTCATTGATCGCCGCATGTAGCATATCAATAAATGCTTGACCATCAAGACCTCCGTAAAAAACAGCTGCGTCTCCGAAAGTTTGATCACAAACAAGCACAGCAGGCTTATCTGGAAATCTACGCTGCAATTTTGCGCTGGACGATTGATTATACTTAGTGATTTCATAATTTCGTATTAATTTCATCACCCTTTCGCTTCGACGGAGCTGTGCATTTGAAAGTAGGCTGTCGGAATTCAAGATTTGATTAAGGCGACTAAATCTTTCGGAAATAAAGTAATACGAACAATCGTCAATGACATAGCTCATGCATGTATTATTACAACCCTCACCGTCCAATAGCCAACTATTAATTGAGCATATAAACCCAGTTTCGCAAAAATACACTTTTTTGAATTCCTTTGATATTTTTAGAAACTCAAATTGTGCCCGAAAAATTGGTTTAGCACGTCCCGCAACCGCCCCAAATAGCATCCCAATCTCTGTATTGGTGTTATCAGGTGATATTGGTTTAATTTCTTTAAAAATTCGCCTAAGGTTTTGATGGAAACCTGTTTCTATCCCTTCCAAGCCTATAATAAATGGAGCGTGAGTTAGTTCTTGACGCGACTGATCAAAGTCTAAACAATTATACTTTTGCCATGATGTCGATATGAGCTCAGAAAATGACCTTCTTACATATCTAACATATGTCTTATTTAATATTCCTCGTAAATATCTCAAAAACGTGTTACCTTTTGACCTGCCTCCTGAAGTGATTCGGATTTTCAACCAATTATTAGCTATAAATATCTCTGCCGATCCTATGCCGGCACAGATATTAACTTGCGGTATAAATTAAAATGCATATCATTGACCTTTGACCATGTCGGAACAGATTTTCTACTTGCCTTAGCACCCCTCATCAAACCATCGTGGAACTCTGTATCATAAGCGATCATCTCAAAGAACGCCTTATCAGCGCATAAATCTCCACTCAGTATTATACCGTTCTCTAAATGCTTAACAAAATCGGGGATCATGCCAACACTAGTAGACAAAACAGGCGTTCCAGACGCTATTGCCTCTGGAAGTGAGGCGGGTCCGCCTTCACAGGTGCTCGTAATTAGCAAATAATCTATATTGTTATATAGATCACCAAATATTCTATACGGTAAATGTTCAAAATAGGTCACGCTAAAGCCATAACTATGTAGTTTTATGGCTGTATCGTTTCTTCCCTCGCCTACTAAAATAAATTCAAATAAGTCTGGATCCAAGTTCATAGCGAGATTAAAGAGATATGGCTCGCCTTTAACTTTTCTTCCATACAGTTTAGAAATGAATCCAAGTCTAATTTTTGTACTAGACGTTTTTTCTTCCATGTTGTAAAAAATTTTTTCGTCATAACCATGAGGGATAACTTCGGTGTTCGCAAAACCCTTTGCTTTTAGGAACTGTTGTTGATTTGAGTTTAGGCAAATGATCCGCTTTGCTTGAGAATAAACTTTACTAAACCCATCGAATGAAAGCCATCTATCATTATCTTGAAAATCGTGGTGTACCGTGCAAACGGAGTTTTCTGGAACTATATCCTCGAGATTAGCTCTATGAAAATGATAGAGCGAAGCACCATCAATAGGTTTAACTGATGAAACTACACTAAAACCTTCTGGCGCTTGATCTTGTTGCCGATTTACAATGTCTTCAAATATTTTGCTGTGCATATTTGAAGACATAACATGGTTTATTATTTGCATAGTATTTCACCAAACATTTTCATACCCCAGTTTCCTCTCCAATTTGAAGCCTTCAGTTTTCTTCCAAATGATATCAACCTCGGAACCCCACCATTCTATCCATTCGCTAAAGCGCCCTGTGTATGTTGGGGAGTTTTGTGAAGTATCTATTTTATCGATGTCCGGTAAATCTGTGCCTATATAATCAAATACCTTTTTGGTGTGGACCACTTTATCTCTGCTTACAAGATCCTCAAACCGAACCGTAAGAACGTTATCTTGTTCAGTCCAAGGCGTATATCCCGAATAGTGTTTAGCAACCGCCATTTGAAACATTCCATCCTGTAAAATCAGCTTGAAATTTTCTTTAGTTAATTTTAATTTCGGATTTAGTTTATTCTTGTGACGCAGCCAGCTAACAGCTACATTACGTGGGTTTCGGATGATATGAATCATCTTATGCTTGCCCAAAACAAGCCGTTTATTTAGATGCTCTTTGTATGCCAAGTGTGCGTGTACAAAATATGTATTATCCTTGGACATGATCTCTGCAATGCTCGTTGATCCCTTCATTGTGAGAGGAAATTTGTCATGCCTCTTAACAATCGTTCCGCCAATTTGTCGGATATTGGCGAGTTTAACTAAGTTTGTAATAAGATGGGTTCCTGTCTTGGAACAACCGTTGCAAAATATCATTGTTTAGGGCTCACTTGAATTCATTGATTAAAAACTTGGCTATTCTTTTTACTTTATTATAAGAACGCCTAAAAATTTTATGTTGATGTTTTTTTGCTACTACTTCATTAACAACCGCAACTTTGTTGCTTTTTTTTTGTTGCTTATTAGCTGGATTCCAGCGGGGAATTGGCTGTAAACTGTCAGTCCCAAACAGAATCTCTCTTATTTTTTTCTCTCCCATCTTTGTATTGCCAGCAGAATGAAACTCCAAAGCAGCAACGAGAAATTCTTCAAAACTCTTATATTCTTCTAAGCTGAGCGTACCATTTCTATGGGTTGATATGAATTTAGTTAATTCGCTAGTTTCAGTTAAGTCAAGTGTAAATCCCTTGCCGCCATAAAAAGGAGAGCCTAATACAATTGGTTTTAAACCAAGATAAGCTGCTTCCAAAGCTCCTTGAGAGCTAATTGTAACGAGAAAATCGACATCTCCAATCAACGTGTCAATATTAAAATCCTCTAAAAGTGTTAACCTTTCCTGATGCTTGGGACCTAATCCATTTCTAAAAGCTACCAAAGCATCCAAGGTTATTGCATTACCTAACTTTGTTCTCTCCCAGGGATGGCCTTTGAAAATCACCGTTGCATCTGTTTCACTTAAAATATGTGAGATAACTTCTTTATAAATTGTTACGGAATTCAAATTATCTAAGGAGCTTTCAATTATCGAAAAATCATTTATCACTTGACCAATGACAAGAACGGTTTTGCGGCTACGGGCAACAATTTCTTGCAAACTATGATCAGGCTCCGGCTGAATGACATTTTTATTCTGTCTCATCAAAAAATGATTGATGCCCTTTGACTTATTTCTAGAGTAATCATAAAAATTCTTATTCCTACTTAACAAAGATTTATAATACGTTGGGAATTTTAAGATTGAATTGTTTGCGATCGGTGAATATCGCTCTTCTAGATAGTAATTTTTTCCTGTGAATAGATGCTCGGTTACAAAAGCTCGTGTAGGCCGGCTCTTGAGAATCTCTAAAAGCGTCCGTGAATAAATGAGGCTCCCAGAAAAAACAAACGCGTGTGAAAACAGTGGATTATTGGCGAGCAAACTTTCCCAAAACACTAGCCAACTTCTTGCAGCTGCCATATTCTCTAGCAGTAATTTGGAATTCCTTTCAAATATCAAATCAAATAAGTTGGCTTTTTCACTTGGAATCTGTTGAACTGTTTGGGAATAGGACGGAAGCAGATTCGATAAAATTTCAGCTTTCGACACTTCAAAGAGATTAACCTGATTGTGTTTTTCTGAGAACAACTGTTCTTTACTTAATCCCTGAAGGATCTCGTAATCTGGTTGTATTGTACTCCAAAATTTTCCATAATCACCAAATGCTGTCATCATTTCACGACGGGCTTTATTCTGAAATACATAAGATTCTTTGTTATGTAAGACATTCAGAAGAGCCTCAAACCCTCTATTGTGAAAATGTACATCATCGGCAATTAAAAAACGATTTATCATTAAAGATCACCTTTCAGGCTTGAATAATTCAAACGCAAACTAGACAGATCACAAATTAAGTTCTCAAGCTCATCAACTGGCACCATATTTGGTCCGTCGCTTGGCGCATTGTCTGGGTCTTCATGTGTTTCAATGAAAAGTGCATCACATCCTACTGCCACAGCCGCACGTGCGAGAACGGGCACGAAACGTCGATCACCACCAGACGACGTGCCCTTTCCGCCAGGTTGCTGCACGGAATGCGTCGCATCGAAAACCACCGGATAACCTGTTTCTGCCATAATAGGTAGAGAGCGAAAATCACTGACAAGTGTATTATACCCAAAACTTGTGCCGCGTTCGCAAAGCATTATCTTGTTATTACCAGTGCTTGCAATTTTATCGGCTACATTTTTCATATCCCAAGGTGCCAAAAACTGACCCTTTTTTACATTAATGGCCGCGCCAGTTTTCCCAGCAGCAATAAGAAGATCAGTTTGTCGACACAAGAACGCTGGAATTTGCAAAATATCTGCAACTTCTGCAACGGGCTGACATTGAGACACCTCATGAATATCAGTAACAATTGGGCAACCATAGGCGTCTTTCACCTTTTGCAAAATACGCAGTCCCTCTTCCATGCCAACCCCACGCTCGCCTTTAAGGCTAGATCGATTGGCCTTGTCAAAACTGGATTTGTAGACATATGGCATATCAATCTCTGTACATATCTCATGAATGCGTCCAGCTAGCATCAAAGCATGTTCTTCACTTTCAATTTGACATGGTCCAACCAAAAGAGCGAGTGGATGCCCTTTGCCAATCTCTATATTTCCAACTTTAACGCTCATCGTAATTCTCTTTCTATTCTTTCAACATCAATTGGGTTGTTCAGTTCCCAAAACACCCGCCCATTCGATACGACCTCAATGCATCTCAATGAGATATGGTTCTCAATAAAGCGCAACTGCTCCAGTCCTTCGCTTAGCTCATAAGGAGTGGGTTTAAGAGATATATATTTTTCTAAGGCTGAAGGCCTATACGCATATGCCCCAACGTGATGGAAGACGGGAGTTTTTTTCAGTTTCGAGGAATCGGCAAGATACGGAACAACTTCCCTTTGAGAAATATAAAGCACTTTTGTCCTGAGCAAAAACCACTGTCGTGCCACCAACCCTCCCCATCTTCCGATCCTCAATGAAACGATTGTAGCCCTCTTCGTCTAGTTTTAAAATAGGCGTAGCCACTTCAGCAGAATCAATTTCACTAATGAGCGCTTGCAGAAAATCAACTGGCGTAAGCGGCGCATCACCTTGCAGGTTCACAACTAAATCATAGCCTTTAAGTAGTTTGATCGCCTCCGCGCAGCGCTCAGTGCCATTGCGGCATGATTCACTTGTGAGTAATACCTGCCCTCCAAATGTCTCAACATGCTGCTTTATGCGTTCGTCATCCGTTGCAACGTAAACGTCTGATGGAGGCAAAACCTGACAACCACGCTCCCAAACGCGTTGAATAAGCGTTTTTGAGCCATCTCGACCTTTCAATTTTACAAGTGGCTTGCCTGGATAACGTGTCGAACTGTAACGCGCTGGGATAATAATACACGGTTTCATTTTCTTCCTCAAGGGAGCATGTGAATGTGAATCACACCCACAAATAAATCTTCATCAAAAACTAAAACTTGAGATACCTTGGCTTCATACATAATTTTGCTTATTTCACTTACTGGCAAGGAGGATTGAACGGAGATCGGTTCTTTTGTTGCAATTTCTTGAATAGATATATTCGCCAAATTAGAAGCGTTACGTCGTAAATCGCCATCACTCACAACGCCAAACACAGCATCACCATCCATGAGAATACCGATGCCAAGCCGTCCTTCCGTCATTGTTAGCAACAATTCGTCGATACTAGCGCTTATGTTGATAAGGGGGGCCTCATCTTTGGGACGCATTATTTGCCGTGCAGTTTTCAACTGATCAGCTAAGCGACCACCTGGATGATAAATCCGAAAGTCCGCAGCTGTTTTATCTGTCATTTCACTATAACCAACGGCAAGCGCATCACCCAGAGCCAAGGATACAGTTGTTGATGTTGTTGGTGCAAGGCCATTTCGGCAGGCCTCTTTTTCAATTTGATACACCAAAGCAACCTCCGCTGTTTTGGCCAGTGTGCTATCGGCTCGCCCAGTAATTGCTATGATGCGATTGCTATTTTGTGAACAATAAGACAACAAGTCTGAAAGTTCCAACGTTTCACCAGAATTAGACAAAACCAATACAACCGAATTTTCCCGATTAGGCCAAGATCACCGTGGCTAGCCTCCGCAGCATGCATAAAAATGGCCGGCTTCCCTAAAGAACAGAATGTTGAAGCAAGTTTATTGCCTATATGCCCTGATTTCCCTATACCACTTACTATAAGAGGGTCATCCGATGACGATATCATAGCAATTGCGTTTGCGCATTCAAATGACAGGCTGTCAAGATCTCGAATGGCCGCCGCTTCTTCTAAAAATACGCGAGAGACAACATTCGCTATTCTTTCATCTTCCATTTCTATACCCTAATTCCTTTGCAATATACACGCTGATTTCATTATTATAATCTAATTTTTACAACTACCACATACGCAATGCACTAAAGCCTTTATAGGATTGCGCACTAATACTTAAGTTTGTTTTTTTAGCCACAAAGACGCCTCTTTCAGCTCATCATCGAACTTTACTTCCCCAGCGTCAAAAACCAATCCTCTTTCACAATGTGTTTGTAACAAGGTTGGCGAATGAGATGCAAGCACCAATGTTCCAGCTTGTCCCATGAGCTTTGTCATGCGCGCCTTGGACTTTTCAGCAAATGCCGGTCGCCGACACCGATCACCTCGTCCATAAGCAATATGCCTTCTGCGTGAAAGGTGGCTACGGCAAAAGCAATTCGCAGCCTCATTCCAGAGGAATAGGTGCGAAGCGGGCGGGTTAATGCATCGCCAAGCTCTGTAAATTCTTCGACATCCGCAATCACTTCATCAAGTTTGGAAAGTGGGATACCGCGAGAAGCCATCAATAACGGGATATTTTCATAACCGCTTGCGTTTGTATCGGTACCAACAGCCACTTTAAACAAGCTCGTCGTTTGGGAGTTGACTTGGAGTATTCCTGTTTTCGGCGGATACACCCCTGCCAAGGTCCGCAAGAATGTCGACTTTCCTGCACCATTGCGCCCAAGAAGCCCACGCGTTCACCCTTTTTGATGGTTAGCGTAATGCCATCAAGCGCTCGAAAGCTACGATGATGAGATGTCTCGCCAGTCATACGTGCTTTAACCGAACGTGAAACGCTATCGAAAAGCGGGAATTCAACCACCATATTCTCGCATTGAATGTCGATGTCGTTATTCATAGCCAATAGTTCAGCCTATCTTTAGTGATCGAAAGCGTTATCAAAGTAAGGAGCATGGTAAATAGCGATAGAGCAATCGCTACCAGCCACGCTTGAACAGGAAACCCTAAACCAAGCAGCGGATCGCGCACAATTTTCAAGAAATAGCCAAATGGATTGAGTAAAACCACCACTCACCAAATGTGCCTAAATCT
>CBDHHJ010000002.1:0-13760 GCA_965263365.1 Paracoccaceae bacterium | reverse complement strand
GATTAAACGGGTTAGAAAAATGAGATCAGGTGAACATGAAGAAATAATACTGCCATTTAATTACACTAGCATAGATGAGTTAGAGGCCATAATTGAAAACAACCCTTGGCTTGACGAATTTATGCGTGCTGACAGTGACGAGGTTTATGCTTTTAAAATTGGTGAGTTTCCATCTTTAGGCGTCTTTGATAACTTAGGCGATATGGTCAAAAAGCTTGGTGGATATAATAGCATAGAAAACGATAAAAACAATGAGTCATTCAAAACTATAACTCTTTATCGTTCACATTCTGACAATTGGGATTGGCAGGATTTCAGGGACAATTATCGCGCCAAGAAAGAGCGCGAAAAATCTATTGAACGCGCCAAGTATTATAAAGTTAATAAAAAGCCAACAACAAAAGCTGAACGCGAAAAGCGCAATGCGCGTCTCAAAAATACGCAAGCATATGAACGTCAAAAGGCTAGACAAAAGCAACGCCGAAATGATATGACAGATGCAGAGCGCGCAGCGTACAATGAAAAAGTGCGCATTCGTATGAAGAAAATGCGTGATAAAAAGAAAGCTGAAAAAGGTAAGAAGTAATGTATATTTACACATTCGACTTTGAGACGGACCCGTTTAAGGTTGATCGAATACCGGAACCTTTTTGCGTTGGTTGGTGTGATGGTCACGATACTTATAATTATTGGGGCACATATGAAGAGTGTGTTGATGTATTAGTTTCGGCTATAATGACCAGCCCTGAAGGCTCTATATGGTATGCGCACAACGGGGGCAAGTTTGATGCTCACTTTCTACTCAAGTTTATAGACTCTGAAAAAGACATAATATGCATAGGCGCTAGGATTGTTGAAATGCATATTGGCGGCAGGGCTATCCGCGATAGTTATGCTGTTTTACCTGTCCCGTTAGATAAGTATAAAAAGTTGGACTTCGACTATAAGAAGATGGAGCGTGATGTTAGGGAGCAGCATAAAGAAGAAATCCTTCGATACTTAGATTACGATTGTGAGGCTCTGCACGAATTCATATCTAGTTTTATTGAAGAGTTTGGACTTCATTTAACTATGGCCGGTGCGGCTATTAAGCAGCTTAGAAAATTCCATAAATATCAGAAAATCCAAAGTGATAAACAAGACGCGGAAATGCGACGCTTTTATTTTGGTGGCCGCGTCCAATGTTTTAAAAGCGGTGTAATGTCTGGTGATTGGAGCGTTTACGATGTTAATTCAATGTATCCGAGTGTTATGGTTGATTACGAGCATCCCGTGGGGAAAGATGTTAATTATGTTGTTGGAAAAGCGGCGATAAGGATGATTGAGAGATGCGACTTCGCTATAATAAACGCATACTCAAATGGCGTGCTACCGTGGCGTGACGAGAAAGGTTCTTTAAGGTTTGAGCCTAAGCGCGGCACTTTCTATGCTTCAGGCTTTGAAATCAGAGCCGGTCTAGAGTCTGGCAACTTAACTATATTTGAGTGCAAACAAGCTTGGCGCTGTAGCGAGCGAACCAACTTCAAAGCTTTCATTGAACACTTTTACAACGCTAGGCTTGAAGCCAAAAGAGACGGTAAAGACGCGCAACAATTATTTTATAAACTCATTATGAACTCCGCATATGGTAAGTTCGCGCAGAACCCCGATGACTTCAGAGAATATAGAGTTTCACATGATAAGTGTTTAGATCATAGTGAGGGCTGGATTTTAGAGCATACGTTTCCAGATCAAAAGACTATGATATATTCGCGTCCCTCACCTAAGCCTAGTTACTTAGGGCGAATTAACGTCATGACTGCCGCAAGTATCACAGCTGCGGCTAGAGCGCGCTTATATGAGGGTTTACTAAATTCGGAAAATCCTGTATATTGTGATACTGATAGTGTTATTTGTGAGGGCTTTAGCGGTAGAATGGACCCAAAGAAATTGGGTTATTGGGATTGTGAAGCGCAAGGTTCCACTATGGCGATTGCTGGAAAAAAGCTTTATTGTCTTTTAGATGAAAATGGAGACGAAGTTAAGAAGGCGTCAAAAGGCGTTAGAATTCCAGTAGAAGATATTATAAAAGTTGCTGACGGCGGTGAAGTTTTTTACGAGCAAGAAGCACCAACTTTTTCATTAAAGCGCGACACGCGCTTTGTAAAACGGACTATTAGAAAGACTTAGACATGGCAATTAACGTTATTTGGGCAGATGGTTTTGACCTTTACGGTGTCGGAGAAGTTGAAAGCATAGTCGCTTTACCATACCTTTATGAAAACGAATTTTATAATTTTGATATTTCAACAACTAATCCTGCTAACGGAACAAGGTGTCTGCAAGGGCGAAATGCCGACTATTCCAATTACCGAGTTCACAAAAGCCTAACCGCTTCTGCCGATCCTTATCAATTTATTTCTCAGCAAGTACAATTTTACGGTGGGGCAAGTAATCCTGGCGGCCCTTACATAGTTGGCGGCAACGGTAACATGCAAATGGTTTTTGTCACTCAGACTGGACGAATTCGATGTTACGTTAATGGCGTTCAAGTTCATGAAACTACTGAAGCGATCCCGGTTAATGTGTATGTTGATTTTGGTATGGGCTTTAACGCCTTAAGCGGCGCTTACGCATTTTTCGTAAATGGAAACGCTGTATATACGGGCACTGAAGCCACTTTAGACGCTGGAATTTCGGAAATTGGTTGGAGTAGAGCCGGGCGGGTAACAAACGGATATTTTTCTTGTGGTTGCCGTTTCGATAATCTCGTAGTTTTTAGTCGTAATGACAGCTTTACTTATATCCCCAACATGGTTCCGATCTACGCTTTGCCAAATGCTGACGGTTCAAATCAGGATTGGACGCCAGCAACCGGTTCAGACGGTTTTGATATGATTAACGATATTCCAGCGGTTCCGGCCTCAAACTATATTGAAGGCGCTTCTAACGGCGACGTTTCGAACTTTAATGTCGAAGACGTTTCAAGTGGTGTTTATCAAGTCTATGGCGTAGCTCTTGTTTACATGGCCGAAAGAACTCAAGCAACGACCATTGATATGAACGCTGGTATAACAGTTAACGGCACTGATTACGATGGGGACACGGTGCAGCCCCCTCAAAGTTCGCAGCAATATTTCTTTGATTGGTGGCCTAATAATCCTGATACTGGATTAAGTTGGAGTGTCGCGGACATTGCAAACTTTGCCTCTACTGATAGCATTTATGTTGAGAGAACTAGCTGATGAGTGCTCGATTAAATCAAGGCGCTGTTGTCGCGCTAGTATCTTTTAATGCGCCAACCAACATTGTCGTAAACGTTCAACAGATTTCGCTTATTCCGGTGGTGTCATTTACGCCACCGTCAATTAACTTAAATCTTCAACAGTTCGCGCTCATAATTATTGCTAGACTTTATGAAGTGGATTATGTTGCTAGGAATTTCCCCATCATGAAGCTGACACACGGTTGCGGTTGTTGGCCTATCTTTTCAGAAAGGAATTAATAAAATGTCTTCTAAGGTTTTAGGTGGTACAGCTTTTGCGCAAATACCTACTTTCACAATGCAGGTTCCAAAAGACGGGCCTAAAGCAGTCCCTCTTGACGTAGACTTCAGCGGCTTTGAAACCTTCATTGTCGATCTACTTCAATATCATAACGCTGGCCGAATTGACGCGGTGCAGTCTTTATATTTTGACAACTCATACATGGATGAGTCTGTTTTGATCATTCCTGATCAAGGAAATCAGGTTATACAAATTCCGGGTCGAACTCAAGGTTATGTTAACGTATTTATTAGCGACAACTTTAAACTTGAATTCTACTCGCTAGGCAGTTCCATTTTTAAGGCAAGCCTAATGAATGTGCCGGTTTACCCAGACCGCTGGAACTCAACTTTAACGCCCTAATATAGAAAGGAACGGGAAAAATGTTTGACGGACTTTTTAAATCAATTTTAGCCATGCTAGATATTACGCCTGAAGAGGCCAAACATCTAGCCCATGACACTGTCAATCGAATTCAGTCAGTAGATGAAAGATTAGCAAGAATTGAACGCGCACTAAAAATTGAAGGCGAAAACAATGACGATGACACTAGCGGAATTAACTGAAGGTCTTGAAGAAGAAGTAACACTTTTTGAAGAAGACTTCAAAGATATAACTTCTGAAGAAGAGCAACAAGAATTATTAGAGAGCATTGAACAATGGTTAAAACAAGCGAACGAAAATCTATCCTCGCAGGTCTTAAAGCAGGTGAGCCCATTCTTGAACAGAATGACCAAACTAAAGACGCGGCTGGAAAGAAAGCTGAGGAAATCCCGCAAGTCAATAACATCGAGGGTGGCTCTGGGGGAAGTGATCCAACAACCGTTTTTGGAGAACGAGAACTTGGAACAGTCGGAGACGGAGACGGAGGAACCGACCCAGACGCCCCCTACGGCAGAAAAGCCGACGGAACCCCATATCTCAGAAAGCCAAGCGGAAAGCGAAAGCCAAGAGGACAAAACAAGAAAACTACGGAGAGTTTAGACGTCACGGCCAAAGCTTTAATGCTTTTGCACGCGACCATTTCAGGCGTTACAGGTCACGCTCATTGGGTGCAGTCTGAAGATGAAGCAAAAGCGCAAGCGAAAGCTATCGAAGAGTTGCAATCAGTTTACGATTTAGAGATTGATCCAAAGCAAGCGGCTTGGCTCAATATTGCTGTAGTTGTTGGAGTTCCACTAGGAATGCGAGCATATACTTCAATGACCTTAATGCAAAAAGAAATGGTTAAAGAAGTGAAGTCCAACGCTGAAGAGCCTAAGAAAGTTGCGCCCAAAAAGGCGCAATCTCAAAAGCCAGCTTATAGCACTCCTTCTGAGATGAACGCTTTTAATGGCGGGTCTGTTTTCGATGCAGCAGGGTAATCCAGAATTGCCCGGCCCTAGCGATAGGGTTTTAGTGGTTGGCCGAACCGGCAGCGGTAAAACCGTTGCCGGGCTTTGGCTCTTGTCGATAGCAGATTTTGACGCCAAGCCGTGGGTTATTATAGACTTTAAACGCGACAAGCAATTAATGTCTATTCCGGGGATAGTTCCTCTAACTTTAAATGATGACCCGCCAACAGAGCCGGGCCTCTATATTTTACTTGCCGATATTAATAGCGGAAACGCTGTCGATGATTTTCTATGGAAAGTTTATCAGCAAGAGCGTGTTGGTCTGTTCGCTGACGAAGGTTACATGCTGGGGCAGGGTGCGCAGTTTTCTAAGCCGTTTAGGGCGCTGCTAACTCAAGGCCGATCTAAAGAAGTGCCGATTATAATCAATTCACAACGTCCAGTTTGGTTAGATAAGTTTGCTAAGTCTGAGGCAAACAAAATAATAATGTTTCATTTGAATGATGAAAAAGACCGTAAGACTATGGCCGAGCTTATCCCGTCCGATGATTACGACGCCAAAAACCCAAACCTTGACAAATTTCAATCATACTATTATGATATTGATAATAATGCTGGCGTCAAACTTAACCCTGTTCCGCCGCCAGATGCCTCAATATCGCTAATGTCAGAAAGGCTTATCCCTATACAAAACAGCGAAATCCCGGCTATAACTTCAAAAATAACAAGGATTTAAAAAATGAATGCTGTATTAATCACACCTACAGTTTACAATTTTATAACAATTAGCTTGATGGTCGCGGTTATCATCGGCGCTTTAATTTTCGTCAAGAAAAAATTGGGTATTGAAAATGAAGATACTTAATCTTGACGTGATCTCTCACCCGCTAAATTGGGTGATTGTTGGGCTTATTACCATATTGATTGGTATTATGTACTCGCATTTTACGCCCAAGGAATGCAACTGTAAAAAGGAAAACTTTTAATGTCTGAAAATATGAGTATTGCGCAAGCTAATATGCTGGCGCGTCAAGCGGTTGTTGCTTCCGCTGTAAAGCGAACGCAAACTATCCACACAGAAACTATTGACACGTCAACTAAGAATTCGCTTTCTATCACGCCGCGAAATGCTGGTCTGCTACTTGGCTTTATCGTGAACGTTAAGGCGAGCTTTAGCGTTGGCGCTTCTGGTACTGCTCTGACAGCAACACCACTATCGGCGGCTAACCTAATTCAACAGATCACTTTTTACGATCTGAATAACAACATGCGCTTGAACACTTCCGGTGCTCACCTCGCGCTGTTAGCTTCTGCGCGCGCAAACCGTCCATATTTGGGCGTTGACAACTACTCTAATTATCCAATTGATTTTGGCGAATATTATACCGACATTGAAAAAATTGACGCTTCAGTAGCGCAAAGCGGTAGCGGTGAGGCTAACTTTAGCTTCTATGTTCCGATTTCATATTCAGATGTTGACTTGCGCGGATCGACATATCTTTCAGTAGTGAACAGCAACACCAAATTGGACATTCAACTAAATCCAAACATGGTTCAAGCTCGTACTGTTCAAGGATGGGAAGAAGCGGTTTACGCTACGGCTGATAGCTCAACACAACCTGCGGACGTTACAGAAGGCAACGTTGATATTCAAGTTCAACAAGTCTACTATGATCAACTACCTCAAGGTCAAAACGGCGTAATCCTTCCAGTCCAAGATATGGCGACCGTTTACGAGCTTAAAAATAGTGCGGTCTCTGGAATGACGCCTAACCAAGATTTTCCGATTGCTTATTCAAACTTTCGGGATTTCCTTTCAACCATCGTATTTTTCCGCAACTCAGTAGAAGCTAACGGCTTCGCTGCTGTAGGTGATATTGTTGATTGGAAACTTGAAACTGCGAACTTCACAAATATCTTTGACGTGCCTGAACGTACTGCGGCAAGTTGGAACCGAATGATTTTTGGGCAAGATTTGCCAACGGGCTGTTTCATGTTTGATACACGCAATAAACCTATTGCCACTAATCAGTATGGTAACATGAACTTGATCTTGAACCCGGCGCAAGTTGATAGCGGCGCTATGGCTAAGATTTTTTGGGAAAGCTTCGCGCTTCAAAACGTACTCGGTAAAGCTGGTTCTCTGGCTCCGGGCGCATAACTTTTGACGGGGGATTTATTCCCCCTTCATTTGAGAGTAGATAAATGAACTTTATTGAAAAAACTAGCCAATGGCTTAGCGAACCTTATAGTTCCAACATGTCAGCCCTAAAATGGGTATTGTTTGTTGGATTTATATTGATTACGCTTTTCGCTTGGCAAACTGTATTAGCTCGTATAACGGAGTAGTCATAATGAAACTAAGTAAAATTGCGGCCATTATCGGTCTTATCATCGTTGGTTATTATGTCGGCCAATATTTCCCCGGCAAATTGCCAATGCTTCCGATTGGCGAGTAGATGAGAAATTCCGATAAATATTTGATGATAATATTTTTCGCTTTTATCGTTTACGCCACAATGAACGAAAGTTTAAAAACCTATCTCTCAATTATGGGACTTAAGTGATGGCAGCTTTGGTTATCGGCGTTATAGCTTGGCTTTTAATAGGGGCAGGCGTTCAAGATAGAGTTGATGAATTAGGCGAAACGTTTATCGGAGATTTACAGGGACCGCCTAGCTTTATAGTTTGGGTGGTCGCTGTAATTATAATAGCTTTCATCGGATCATCAAAGCAAACTAAGGCTATGGGTGACTACCTACTTATTCTAATCGTGGTGGTTTTCATAGTCGCAAATAACGGATTTTTTAACAAATTCACTAATCAAATTATGGAGTAACAAATGAACCAGATTATAAGTGAAACAGCCGGAATTTTAGCCATGATTATTGGCGTGGCAATTTTAGCTGTAATTGTTTCACGCAACTCAAACACTGTCGGTGTTATTGAAAGCGGCGGAAATGCTTTCTCACAAATCTTGAGCGCGGCAATGTCCCCGGTATCAGGAAATCGAGTTGTTGGATACGGCGGGTTTAGCGGCTCTTCAATTATGTAATGGAAGGGGCAAGCTTTTGTCTATATTTAAATTCTCAAAGCGTCCACTACCGGCAACCCCCGGTGTTGAAAATTATACGCTTTTACAAACCTTTGGCTTGCCTCCAATTTATTATATTGGCGCTGGTATGCCTACTGAAAAAGATTTCAGAGCTACGACCAAAGCAGGC
Organism: Paracoccaceae bacterium; assembly: GCA_965263365.1. Classification (GTDB taxonomy): domain Bacteria; phylum Pseudomonadota; class Alphaproteobacteria; order Rhodobacterales; family Rhodobacteraceae; genus CANMUM01. The sequence goes on along the minus strand of CBDHHJ010000002.1, from coordinate 5,678 downwards.
CAAGTTTATCACCACAAGAATGTAATCGTTGACGGGATGGAAGGCGTATCAATCGAAACGATGGAAAGCACACCGCTCATTAAGTCGGTTGACGATTACATTTCAAATGTTACTGGGGCTAGGAAATGAATTTAGGTAATTTAACATCTAAGAAAAATCGCCCCATGCTGATCATCGGCGCTCTAATTTTGGGGGTGTTGGTATTCATATTTTTTCGTGGAAATTCGGGCGGTGGTTCAACTCAATTCGTGCAAGCGGGGCCTTCTGAGCAATTCCAGATCGCTCAAGCTCAACTTGCGAGTGACAGCGCACTTGCGGCGGCACAAATTCAAGGAAACTTCGCGATTGCGCAGCTTCAAGCGGATAGCGGTATCGCTGCGGCGGAAATTGCGGCCCATGCGGAATTAGCAGCCATTGAATTCACTAATAACGCTAACCTTGCCTTGGCGGAATTAACCGCTCAAGAAAACCTAGGGCTTGCGACAATACAAAGTGAGTTTGCCAAAGATGCCGCCGCTATGGAATTGAAGCAATATCAAATTCAATCTAACACACAACTTCAGTTAGCTGAATTTGAGACGAATGTTAGAGAAACTGAAATCGCCGCGCAAACAGCTACCTTGTTGGCTTCTTTGGAGTCTCAAGAAAATATGTTTGCTAGTAGCATAAATGCGCAACTAGAACAAAGCCGAAATGCCGCCGCTATGTTTAACGCGCAACTTGCAAACGATGCTTTAGAAGCTCAATATGATCGAGATATTAGCTTAGCATCAATCGGCGCTCAAACCGAAATTGCTCTTGACCAAGGCATGACTGACAGGCTTAACATTACACAATCAAATAAGACTGCGAGACGCGGTAGCGATAACAATCTATTTGGTAATGTTTTGGGCGGCGCTTTATCACTAGGCGCGGCTTTGTTCTCAGACGTTAGACTTAAGCGAGATATTAAGGTTATCGGTGAATATCCAGATGGCACACCTAAATATAGTTGGGCTTATGATGGAGCACCAGACGAACATTATGTAGGCCCAATGGCTCAAGACGTGTTAAACACAAACCCAAGCGCAGTAGGCGTTAGCGGCGGATTTTTGACCGTAGATTATGGGGCTTTAAATGGATAAGAAACTACAGCGAAATATCATCTACACTCTCGTAGGCGCTTTAGTTGTCGCTTTCGTTTGGGCTTTGATAAAAAGATCAAAAGATGAAATAGCTTTAATTCCCGGCGCTTCAGAAGTGCTTGAGTTTTTTAGTCCAGACTTATTGATGCCTGAAAGCAACGATTTTGATCTAAAGCCCTATAGCTTTGGTGATATAAACGTTGGGGGGCTATCAGTCCCCCAGCAAACAGGAATTGAGCAGGGCGCAGATTACGCCCCTTATAATTCATGCAATTGCGGAACCGGAGCGGGGCGTATTGAGATGGTGTTTAACACCAGCGAAATAGCTAGAATTTCAATGCCCCCACCGGACGTTTATATTCCAACGGCAGAATATGTTCCCCCACCATGCTTCAGATATGGTATTGATTGGGATAAATTTTATTCGGAAAATAAAAGCGGCGCTTTGTTCCTTTATCGAGCCTCCCCAGAAAGACGCGCTAGGGCTGTAGAAGCCGGTTATCCTGATACACCTTTAGGTGTTGTGAGGCATCAATATGACACCAGCTCACTGCTAATGGGTCGCGGTGATTATGGTTTCGCGCGTAATGACGGCTCTTACTGGGTTTATCATTGGCACAACGGGCGACCAACAGAGCCTTGGATTAAGATAGGCAAGATTGATGAATATGAAACATGTCTTACATAAAGGTGATTTGATATGAATATTGGTGATTATTTCAGGGGCGTCATTAATGGACGCCAACGGTTGAAGCGTACTAACAAATTTGCTTCTAAAAATTTTAGAGCTGATAGGCTTGTTTTTCCGGGGGCGACTGGTTTCGGCGGCTCTAACGGCGTAAGCATTACCTCGATGGAAAACGGCCCAATTTCTAACGGCGGGATTAAGCCAAAGCCGACAAATAAACATGATCGCTATTGGACGGTTTCGGCAACTGAAAATCCTTTCGCTGGCGCATCCGCTAGGCGTGATTTCACGGGCTTTAATTTCGGTGTTAGATAATGTCTAAACTTTCCGATCTATTTGACGAGGTTCAAGCGGCTGACCAGCAAGCCGCTAAACTTCGCAAAGAATACGGAATTTCTGGAGCGCCGCCTAACCAAAATCCTTATCTAAAAGTTTTGGAAGGTATGGATATTTTTGGGACCGAAACAGATGTTTTTGGTAATCCAGTTAACCGAGATGAAAAATTTTTTATCACGGTTGGCGGCGAGCAAATAGCGCAAGGTGGTCCAGAAACTGGTGAGATTGTAGAAGAAAAATTATCCAAAGGATTTTCTTTAAACCCTTGCGATAGTGAATTACTTATGTTTTCGCCAGCTTGCGCCCTTTTTGGGGGCAAGTCCGAAACTAACCCAACTAGCGGAATTGCTAACCCGTCAAACCCTGAAAACATTTTTGAAGTGGCTTCGAAATGGTCTGGAAGGATTGGCGTTATAGTAGCTGGCGCTGTTTTAATATTTTTAGTTATAGGGCTTACCTATAATAGAATGAGGTAACTATATGTCTTTTCAACCATTCAAAACTGTTAAGGAACGTGCTAACGAACCCTCAACATGGGCCGGTTTAGGAACATCGATTTTAGGCTTAAGCATGGGCCATGAATATATTGACCAAATGCCCCCAGAATTTTGGGAAGCTTTGCTTGTGGTCCTATTGGGGATTGTAGGCGTATTAAAGAGAGAAAAAGGAAACTAAAGTTATGGTTAAAGTTTACAACGCGGCAAATGGCCGCCCTAAGCCTGTTGCGGCCAAGGTAGAAGACGAACAAGAAAAAGTCGAAACCGGGCTTGAGGTTATCGAAGAAGATAAAACATCAGCTAAAAGCTATTATGATGACCTAAGCGACCGCTTGGATAAAGCACACGAAATCATGATCAAACAAACCGCAGTGATTGAAGCTCTTCGCGCTGACCTTGAAAACTTTAAGGGTGCGTCTCAAAAAATTTACGGTGATCAGCAAAACCAAATTACCGCGCTTGAAAATGAGCTAAAAGAAATTAAAAAATCGGCTGTAAGCTGATAGCGCTGTTTTCCCGTGGCGCTGGGGCCAGCAAAATTTTAATTTGCTGGCCCTAAAAATAAGTTGACAAATTTAGCGGGATATATAAAACAGAATTGTTGTCAAATTCGACAACGGGAAACTAACGGAAAAATACAATGTCTAAAATTGAAGAAGTAATGGTATCAAAACTTACCGTAAAAACAATCGAAGCTGACGGCTCTGATGGTAAGAAAGAAAAAACCCATATTGCGCGTTTTTACGGCGTAGCTAAAGGCATCAAAACTACAGACCGTGACGGCGAAATTCTTTTCGGTCTAACTGGTGACTTTGTTGGTATTAATGTCACAGACAAATCCCGCAAGTATAAGTCTGGCGTTCTTTACATGCCGGGTGGTATTAATGAAATGTTGTGCAGCGCTGTCGATACTGGCGTTTTGGACGATAAAGATCGCCCAGTTTATTCTGAAATCAAATTCGCTGTGGATGTTTATGCTAAACCGGCGACAAACAAAATCGGCTATCAATATGAGTGTGTGCCGGTAATTGATACCGTACAAAGTGACGCTATGGTCGAGCTTGAGCAAGCCTTGCCAGCTTTGGGCGAATAAAATAATTTTGTTCGTTAACATAGGGCGCGGTTAATTCCGCGCTCTTTTTGTATGAGGTAAAGCAATGGGAAAAGGTAAGCCGGAGAAACGCAAATTTAAAATAGGTGATCTAGTTGAGGTGGAAGGATACGAGGGTACATATCAAATTGCCGCAGTATCACCTTACGGACAACTAGCTAAATATCACATTAAATTAGCGTATAGCAAAAGTAACAGACTTTTTGAGGTAAGTGAGAGGTTTTTACGACATGCTAATACTGACTAAGAATAACGGCATAGTTAGGCAGATAGCCAGATCAAAAATTATTTCTGGCGGAAAAACTAAACGGGGCTATATGTGCTTAGATGCTCAAGGTAATCGAAAATTCATCTATTTACCGTGGAGTTTTTAATGAACAGTAAAAGCACACCAAGAGATTTAGGATTGAGCAGAACAATTTCTCTTGAGTTATTGGCTCTTATTTTGGGGCTTATAGTGCAGACAGGTATTATGTTTTATTGGGGCGGCTCTATATCCCAGAGAATAAGCTCTCTTGAACGAGCTTCTTATGATAAATATACGGCCAGCCAAGCGGCAAAAGATCAGGAATTAATTGATTTAAAATTGGATCAATTAGACGCCCGATTAATGCGCCTAGAAGAAAATAAAAAATAATCGACAAAAACCGCTTGCAATTGCGAGCGGTTTTTGCTATAAAATAATCACTGACAACGGGAGACAAAAATCATGACAATCCAAGATTTAATTGATCAAGCTAAAAGTTCACCTTACCCTGTCGCGGTTGTGGACTTTATTGGTCGCACATATCAGACAGCAAGTGGCGCGGTCAAAACAATAACAGATGAAACACCTTTTATTGATAGGTATGGTATAAGAAGTTATATGCATGTAAAAGTGTATAGGTTCAATAACATCATATTTAAGAATGACTTCTTCGAAAAGATGGAGGAAAAATCATGAGAAAGAACCCGCACGCTGTTTATCAGAAATCTAGCGCCGAAACTATCAGAGTTCAGAAAAGAGAAATTGAGATTTTGGAGGCCGCCAATCTTGAGATTGAGACGGCCTACAAAAGAGCTATAAAAGAAAAGCAATCTTTGATTTCTAGAATTCAAGCTTCAGTAAAAGTCTTTGAGCGTAAAGAACGCGAGACTAAAGAGCTTAGTGATAAAATCGGGCGGTTGACTGTATCTCTTGAGATGATCGACAATGCTTTATCGGAAGGAAATTTAATTGAGGTTCGCGACATTATAGACGCCGCCCTAAATAAAAATCCTATGTTGAAGGTTCCGTTCTAATGACCAAGTTAATAATATGGCTGCTTATCAACATATTCATGTGGAATGTTTCGGCCCAGCTTGGCGCTTTAACAACAGGCGTCAGTTTAATAGCTATCTTGGTAGAGAAATGGATTAACTCAAAATGATATATGTAAAGGCAACAAAATTTCCCGGGATTTATCTGGGGGATAAGATGGCGTTGAGAGTGCGCTACGTTAACGAAAAACAGGTAGCAATTGAAGGGTGCAATGCAAATGATTTTTTACGTAATGGAGATCGCGCAAAATTTCACCGTTACAAAATACCTCTTCAAGCAATTTGTTTTTGTTGACTTTTTGTCTCAAAATTGCTATCAAACAAATGCGCAATCAAGCGCGAAAAAATGGAGTAGAAAATGAAACGTATTCTTATGGCAGCAGCTTTGCTTATGGCCTCTTGTTCATCAGTTCCAGTAACACAAGCCGTTGCTGATGATCAAAACGAGGTTATTCGTTACCTTAACTTCATGTACAAGTGCGAACCTGTAGCGGAAGAAGCTTTAAACCTTGGCGCTGTCGCGTCACAAAAAGTTTGTCTCGACATTTACAACCTAGGCGACTTTAACCGCATTTTTGACTTGCAAGTGTTAATGTCTAATTGCGGTACTAATGGTTATTGCC
>CBDHHJ010000001.1:0-20687 GCA_965263365.1 Paracoccaceae bacterium | reverse complement strand
TCTGGGTACGGGTTGTGGTCAGTAAAGAAAGACTTGTGGCGCCGGGCGTCGTCGCGCTTGGCCCTGCTTCAAGCTCACGCCGAATAAAAAACTTTCGAATTGCGTCTTCGATATTTTCAGGATTTGAAAATATCTCAAGGCTAGCAGATCCATAAGTACGATTGGCCGCTTTTTTAAACAAAATTATTTGTTGGTCGATGTCTAGAGACGAAATCGATGACGGTAACCCAAGCGCACCTTCCAAAATTGCGCGGAGTGGGCGTTGTGCCAATGCTCTAATCCAACCATTACTGTTGACTGTTTCCGATGCGGCGATCGTTTGAATTTCACGCCGAAAATTCAATGCCAGTCGAAAATCTGGTTCAACTTCACCAACCCGTTCCTCGAATGCGAGGTCCAAGTACCTCTCTATAATTTCACCTTGAAATGTCTCAAGGTCTACGCGCGCACCCCCTGAATTTCCGTATCCAAATACACTTGAAAATTCCCCGCCAACGTGAATCACCAATTCGGTTTGCAAATGCGGTTGTTTCTTCCGTGCCGTCTTCAAGTACACGTCGGATGATTGCACCTTTATCAATCTCTTCGCTGAGGCCGAATGCAGCCAAAGCTACTTGTAACAACTTGCGGTCGCTAACCAGGTCAAGAGGGGTGCGCGCGTTTGCAATGTTTGCGCGGAAGTAGTCGAGATTTCTCTGCGTGACGGGATTTTCCTCAAAGCCTTGCCTCTGACGCGAAGAGGTTGATTCAAATACTCGAAACCCCAAAAATCCGCCAAATGGGATGGCAGGCGCAAAGGTCATTTCATCCTGCCGCGCGCATGAGGAGCTCTTCTTCTAACTTGAAGAGGCTTTTTACAGAACGCATCACAACGAAGAATTTTTTATCGAGAGCACCTTGGTGGGCGCGATCTATTTTACTGGCAGCATTGCCACAAAAAATCTCTGATACCGCTTCGAGGCCCTGGAGTAATTGCTGTTTTGCTTCCTCTTGGTCGGCTTCACCCGCAAGAGCGAGCTGCGCAATGTAGTAAATTCGCTTCAGCGGTGTGTTTGCGTCTTCTGGTTCCAAGGCATCGCGTGTCCGAAGAATTCGTACATCATTTGATCGAACACGAATTTTTGCCGCCTTCTCGCCGTTTTGCAGTATTACACCGTTTACTAGTACCTTCTCATGAGGTTTCAATCTAAGCACTAGTCCGCTCATGTCCCGGCCTCTGAGATTGTGTTTTTATAATCAGTTCGCAGACCATTCATTATATTTTGATTAATTTCGATAAGCGGTTCTGCGGTTAGATTGTCAGCTCCAGACAAGAGGCGAAGTGTGTGTGCCCGAGTAAATTCAAACAACGAAAAAATTTGTGCACGCAAATCGGCAGGTAGACTGTTGTTTTTTGTCGCAACCGCAGCGCCTAGGCTAGTCCAGAGACGGAGGTTGTCACTGAGCGCTTCTACATAAGCGACATTGTTTTTACACCTTTTTTTTTCGGCCGCAGATAAAGCCGCGGTGTACTGAGAAAAGATATGAAATTCAATTGCGCGTGGTGAACTGATCGATTTTTTTGAACGGATGTAAGCTTGATTAGCGAGTGTTTTGTTTGTCATTTCAAGATTAGGGCCTTTTTACCCATTCTAGAAGTCGCCCGTATCATGAATACTGATACGGGCGCTATGATAACTATCGGAATAGTCCAAGCAGGGCTTGCGGAGACTGGTTGGCAATTGAAAGAGCCTGGACACCCAATTGCTGCTGAACCTGTAACGACTGAAGTCGCGCAGATGCTTCTTCTAAATCGGCATCGGTCAAGGCGCCAATACCCGTTCGCAGATTGTCAATCAAATTGTTGACAAATTCATCCTGAATTTCTACGCGACGCTGACTTGCGCCGAAAGACGATGCTGCGTCAATTGCCGTTTGAATGCCGGCTTCAATGGTGGCAAGCGCGCCGCTTGGGTCCGCTACATCAACATCAATGGCTGCAACAGCTGCCAAACCACCACCGGTTGCCGTATCGAGATCAACCGCGGCAATCGTGATGCTTGATGCGGTGACACTGCCATCCGATGCGCGGTCAAGTGAAGCGAGAACGTCAACGTCCGTGGCGCCATTCTGAATAAGATTTAGTCCATTGAACTGTGCGGCATTCACGATAGATGTGATCTGGTTGACCGTTTCCGTAATACCAGTCTGAATTTTGGCGCGATCAACATTCTCTTCCTGCGCTGAAACCACTAGACCTTTGATTTCTGTCAGAAGGTCGGTGATTTGTTCAGAGGCGTTTCGTGCAACAGAGACAGTAGACGAACCAAGATTCAACGTTTCTGAAATCGATTCAAAGCCCCGCACATCCGATTCGATAACCGAAGAGACGGCAAAAATGGCAGCGTTGTCACGTGCATTTGAAATGCTTTTACCAGTTGAGATTTGGTTTTGAACATCTGCAAGGTTTTGATTAACCGTACGCAAGTTTTGAAGAGCAACGAATGCGCTTGTGTTTGTCAAAAGAGAGTTAGTCATGTTTTTCTCCAAGTGGATTGAGTTGATTCCGGATTAGCTCCGGCGGCTATTGATTCAATCCGACCTCGGAATACGAGATGTCGGGTCGGCGAGAGTTGCCAGTGACGTTGTTTGCGTCTCGACTTGTCATTTAAACAAAGCCGCCCAACCGTTTGGGTTGTTGTGATCTCACGAAACAACTATAAGTATAATTTTTGCTTAATATCAGAATGTTTGGCTATACATTTGACTTTATCGTCGATGGTCTCGAGACCTTAATCTGTGTACCATCCTTAGAATACGCGGTAACCACGCATTGATTGTCCATCAAGCTCTGCAGTTTTTTTTGGGCAGACCGAGCTCCTTCTTCAAATAGCTTAAGGCGGCGCGCATTGTTTGAGGCTATTTTTTGAGTCAGTCGAAGTGCTTCCTTAAACGCAGAAAGCTCATTTAAATTTTGAAACGACGTTTCTAATTCTTCAATCTGATCAAATAGGTCAGTTTTTCTCAAATGAAGCTCAGGTAATTTTTCAAGAGACCCAGATTCAATTGATCTACTTTCCTCTTCGAGTATTTTTCTCATACTTGTAAACAAGCGAACTATTTTACTCATCTGACGCTCCAAGTGGTTGGTTGTTGATGAACTGCTGAGCAATTGAGTCGCTAATCTTTAGAAGGCCTTTCCCCGCTAATTGACTGGCATAAGCGTCAATTAACATTCGAGAAAAAGCTTGGCCACTATATCCTGAGTCACGTGTCACGGCTTTATCAAGGCCAGCGTGAGTAAGCATTTCGGCAATAAAAACAGATTCAAATTCTTTCTCAGCCTGTCTTTGGTGTTCTAAATAAGAATTATTGCTGTATTTATTGATCGCTTGAGGCGAGGCCAGTATTTTAGAAAAAGCCTGCCCCTTTGAGGGTGGTTGGTTTTCGATCGTCATCAATATATTCCCGAAAGCGTTGATGAACACCCGTATAGGTGGTGTAACTAAATAATAAGTTATCATGGGTAGTAATGTTGTATGGCTGATGTACAACAAGTTTTGGGCAACGCAATCGCTGGAGAAATCCGAATCGATTCAAAGTTTTCAGCAAACAATTCGGAAAATGATGCCAAAACCTTCTCTCCGCATTATGAGGAAGTGCGTCGAGTTATGCTTGGAAACAGTCGGGGCGAAGAAAGCATCGACAGATCAAATGAAGAAAAGCAACATGATAATATTGCTCTTCCTGGTTCCACTGACGCGGAGGTGAAACCGAGCAAAACAAGAAAAGATGCAAGTGAGAGTGAATTATTGCTGGAGTCGCAAAAGAAAAGTTCAAATCGAGAACCGGTAAGTCAATTGAACTTGGTCGCTAGCCGCGATGGTCAGTCAACAAGTAACAAAAAACCCGTTTCCGGGGACAATAGGAACGAGAGCTTAAAGCTCGACGCATCGCGAGAACGTGAGGTTACAAAAAAAAGAAGTACGAATGCTCAAGCGTTTTCTGAAGTAGGGCGGAGCAATATAATATTTCGATCAAATTCCAGCGAAATGAAATTTTCAAGTATGATTTTGTCTGAAAAGTTTAAGCTTCATACACTTTATCAAAATTCGGCAGTAGTGTCTGAGAATGAGGGGGTAGCGGCTGGATTGATATCGGAATTGGAGCGATCTTCCGTAGACAATTCTATAAATAAGTCGGTGGGCTCGACTACCAAAATTACAATAACTCCAAATACAGAGCAGTCTATACTCGCGCGTGTCACAAATGCGCTCGTGCGTCGGGACCACAACGGTCGGCTGGAAATCGCATTGGATCCGCCTGAGCTAGGAAAGCTAATCATAAACTTTGATTTTCACCCAAGTGGTAAAATTAAGGCGGCCGTTAATGTAGAAAATTCGATGACGTACGATATCGTTCGCCGCAATATCGAAATTCTGAAATCTAATATTGAGAATCTTGGGGCCGGGGAAATTGATCTGACCATGAATTACTCCGAAAATGATGGATTATTCGATCAACATCGCGCTCGCGCACGCGGCGGTGAATTGTTTGAAGCCTACATTTCCAATTCGAGTGCACAACCGCCGGTGGCAATGCCGTTTGCCAATTTCAGTGCAGATGGCCGTATAGACTATAAAGTTTAGGAAGAGCAATCAAATGTTGAACGAAAGAATCACATCTCCACAGAACAACTCAATAAGCGCTGCACAACCGGCGGTGGATTCTAACGTTAGCGATGGTCAAGTGAGCGAACAGTCGCGAATATCCACAGGCGCAGACTTTCAAAGTTTTCTTGAATTACTTACAGCCCAACTGCGTAATCAGGACCCGCTAAGTCCTCTCGATTCGTCAGAATTTGTTGCGCAATTGGCGAGTTTTTCTTCCGTAGAGCAACTGGTCAATGCCAATACTCGGCTCGAGGCTATTGAATCGTCAATTATTCAGCAAAGTATTGAAAATTATGCAGGTCTTATCGGCAAAACCGCTGTTGCGCCAGCGACTTTTGTGAATGTTTCTGATCAACCGATTTCATTCCAGATTCAACCTCAACCTGAAGCGACAAGTGTTAAAATTTCTGTTCAAACCTTATCAGGTGGAGAAGTAGCGGTTTTTGAATCTACGAATACGGGAAACACGCAACAATGGTCTCCAGAAGGAGTTCCGACCGGACAATATAGTTTCGTTGCTTCTTTCTATGATGATGATCAATTGATCGGTGTTGATGAGGTTGCGCTGGTCGACTCCATTCAAGCCATCAATTTTCGAAGTGATAGTCCGTATGTTCATCTGCGGAGCGGATCCGAGGTGCCTGTTTCCACAATTATTGAATTGAATGAGAATACGCCAGAGTAGTCTTGTATATTTAGTGCTTTGATATTTTTCTTTGTGTTCATCATTTATTCGATCGCAATTGTTCTGTATCATGAAAACTGGTCCGGTATTTGAGTTAGTTTCGGCTTCAAAATTTGAGTTTGAGGCATGGGCTCGCTTGGCTATCGACCGCCTGAGCCTGAAACCAACTTGCTTGTGTCGTTCACGCCAACTTATAGTGAGAAGGCGGCATGAGCCCCACTGTGTAAAACTGCAGGATCTAATAAAGACGTTGAAACACTTCGAAGAGGCAGGCCACAACAATAATGTTGCTTCATGTTGATTTGTTGTCAGTAGTTCTGAATTCCAACACCTTGGATCAAAACGTCTTCGACGTCCTCACCGAGAAGGGGGCGAATCTCTTCCACTAAGGCAGCCTTGACGGCTGCGCGGGCTTCCGTACTTTCTGGCAATGCACCTAACAAGCCTTTCGATGCTAGTTCAAAGAGTTCCCCAATGACTGTATCGCGCAATCGACTCTCTGAGGAAAGTGCGTTGTCAAGCTCGTCAGTACCCAATTCAATATTCAGGTCCAAAATAACCATGTATAAGGGTTGTCCGTCTTTCAAAACTGGGATCACGAACTGTCTTGGAAACTTGTAAATAGAATTAATTTTACCAGGAGAATCGCCGTGCTTGCTTTTCTTGTTTTTAGTTTTCGAAATTTCGCTACTTTCATGATTTGGAGGTTCCTGATCTCCTCTTGAAGGAGGCGGAGTCAATTTAGTCTTGGCAATGTATCCAGCGCCGATACCAAGTGATAGCGACAATGCAACAATTATTGGCAAAACAAGATTCTTCATATTTAAAACGGAGATACGATGTCGATGATTTGTTGTCCGTATCTGGCGCGTTGAAGGTCGCTAATTTGGCCTCGCCCGCCATATGAAATTCGCGCATCAGCGATTTTTTCATACGTAATAATGTTCTCACGGGAGATATCCTCTGGCCTTATGACGCCAGCAACTTGTAGTTCTCTCAATTCATAGTTGACACGAATTTCTTGGCTACCGGTGATAACTAAATGTCCGTTGGGTAACATACCAGATACCGTAGCAGCTACACGCAATGTGATTTTTTCTTCACGCTGTATTAATCCATCACCTGTCGATGCGGAGTTCGACTCCGTCTCAATTGCAGGGTTGAGATTCGCACCATTTGGCAATACGCGGGACGCAAGACTGTTCACACCTAAAAGGGCGGGTACGGAAAGGTCATCACTCGAAGAACGATTCCTATTTGTTCGATTTCTAATTTCTGCCTCTTCGTCAATTTCAATCAAAACAGTGACAATATCACCCAAATTTCTTGCCCTTCTGTCTCCGAAAAGAGATTCTGGGCCGGATCGCCAAAGAGAAGCCGGAGTAGTCCGGTCGTGTGTGTTAACTGTAGAAGGGCGAGTTAACGCTACACGCTGCGCTGCGATTGTCGGTAAGGGGTTTTTCATTTCCCCCGGGGCTGAAATGGTTGGCGGCTTGTTAAAATGGTCAAGTTTAGACGTACACCCTAGAAGGGTTGACCAGCAAATGCCGAGCAATGCAATGATAATACTTTTCATCTTATTGTGACCGTTCCCTTGCTGGTTACGATACCCTGTAAAATCGCCTTCGAATCAATATTCATAACACGGATTGGATCACCAACAGCGCCAGTACCGAGGGCTCGACCTGAGGCATAAAGTTCGAGTGGACCTTTTGTAAATTCGATCGACACAATGTCATTTCGAGAAACCACTTGCAGTGGGGCGATGTCATGCAAAGTAATCGGTTTTCCAGGATAAAGATTGTGCTTAGCTGATTTCCCAATGATGTGATCCAGAAACTCGCGCACTTGCGGCGATGTTGGCGTAGGGATCGCCAAATCAGTCAAACTGATTGTTACGCCAGCCCGTAGCGGATGTAATACTGAAATTTGCTTGAGTGCTGTTGTTTCAGTGTTTGTTGCGTCGTCTTGTAAGGCCGCGCCTTGATTGCTCGCTTCGTTCGGAGTTTGTGCGTTTACAGAGTTAATTGAACTTCCAAGCAACGCGGCTAATAATGAAGTAAGAAGTAGAATTCGCATTCGTTACCTGATTTGACTTGTTGCTGATAACATCTGGTCGACTGCAGAGATAACCCTCGAGTTTAGCTCGTACCCGCGCTGAGCTTCAATTAGACTAGCAATTTGTTGAACAACGTCTACTGAGCTTTCTTCCAAAAAACCTTGTCGAATTGTACCTCGACCATCGAGGCCCGCTTCTCCAGATTGTGGGGGACCTGAAGCTTCACTTTCTCCGAAAAGATTGCTTCCGAGAGCCGCGAGTCCTTTTTCGTTCGCGAAACGCGCGAGTGTAATCGATCCAATTAATTGACCGCCAGGCTGTCCATCGAAATAAGCGTATATCTCACCATTTGCATTGATACTAATACTGCGGGTATCATCGGGTATCGTGATATCGCCAGCAAGAGGGAAACCTTCGGAATTCACGATAAGACCTTCGCCGGTTCTCTTGAATGATCCATCGCGCGTGAAGGCGGTATTGCCGGATGGCAGGGATACCTCAAAATATCCTTTGCCTTCAATCGCTAAATCCAGATCGGCCCCTGTTTGGCTTAAACTGCCTTGCTCCTGGTTGACACTAACGGCCGCTGTTCTAACGCCAAGTCCTATTTCAATGCCAGCAGGAGCTATCGCTCCGTTTGAAGACGAAATCGCACCTGGTTCTTGTAGCAACTGGTAATGAAGGTCTGCAAACTCAGCGCGCCGGGCCGAATATGCGGTCGTGCTTGAGTTGGCAATGTTGTTTGATATTACGGCGACCCGAGTTTGCTGTGCATCCATGCCTGTTGCTGCGATTCGAAGCGCTTGCATATTTTCCTCTGTTCTTAAGTATCGAAAAAGCGTGTTTTGATAAAATTTATCTTATCATTGATCGAAGCTGTTTATTGTTCGTAAAATTCGACTGTGTTCGTCGGAAATTATCTGTTGATTTAGTTCGTATGCTCGCTGAACTTCAATTAGGCGTGCTAACTCCGTAATTGTGTTTACATTGGATTGTTCTAGAAAGCCCTGCCGCACTTTCGTGTTCTCAAGTAATTGAATCGGTGCATCTGCTCGGATTAGGTTGTCACCTTCGCGACTGATTGCAATTGCGTTCGCTGTTACTACCGATATTTGGCCAACTGGCGCGCCGTCAGCAGCAATCGAACCATCTGCTGCAATCACAATTTCATTTGCGTCGAGGGGAATGGAGATGGGAGAACCGCTTTCGTTCGTAACAGTGTATCCTGTTAAAGTTGTCAGTGTCCCCTCCGTACTAAGCGTGAATGAACCGGCACGCGTCAATCGTTGGCCGCGTTGCGTCTCAACGACGAAAAAGCCCTCTCCCTCCAACGCGACATCAAAGGTCGCTCCCGTTTTTATTAAAGTCCCGTTCTTACCGTCAAGCGTTCGCCCCGCTAAACGAGTTTGGGAAAGGTTATCATCCAAAGGACCGAGTGAATGAACATATTCGGAGTAAAATGGGCGGTCTGTACGGTACCCAATTGTGTTGGCGTTTGCGATATTGTTCGAAATTGAGTTGATTTCGTTGCGCAGAGCCGATTGTCTCGATATTGCTGTGTATATTGAATTGCTCATTGGGATATCTCTTGCTGAATAAAGTCGATCTCCTGCTTCAAGTTATTTGAAAAGCTTGTTGTCGGGTCCAATTGTATTGGATCGGTCGGAGGGGCCTTATCAAAAAAAGATGAATATGAGTGTAGGGGATTGTTCTCTTGAGTCAGAACACGTATTGCTTTTTCTGGCCTACTTGCTTGTTTATAAGCAAGTGAAGCCAGAAGATGTTTACGCGCTGCTTGTATATTGTATTTATCTTCATTGAGATTTTCATAGAATCGGATCGCAGCTTTCCAGTTACGCGCATTGAAAGCTTCCTCGGCGACGTTCAAAGTCGAGATTTCGAGTGAATGTAGACGTTCAAATTCCGCTTCAAGTTTGTCTTGATTATCACCCGTACCTCGATTGAGCGCACGCAAACGAATATGGGCGAGTCCGGTGTTTTCAGGGAAGCGTTCCGCTGCAATTTGAGCCGAATTCATTTGGCCTGCATTGAAACTTGCTAGTGCGATCAGTAAAGTTTCTTCTGGCGTAAGTGGATTTGACATTTCGTTCACCAGTTGAGCGACTGTATCGGGTAGTCCGAGTTTTGCTCCTACAGACGCGGAGAGTACTGTCATGTCCCGGTCTTGAGAAAAACTATCAGCGCCGCGTGCCAGCAAAACACTGGTAGCTATTGATTGTCGAGAAATACTATCGCTTTTCAATTCAGAAATGAGCAATTCGTCTTTTTTACTTCGAAAGTATTCCTTTTTTTCTGGAGAAAAATCTGCGCCGCTGTCCAGTAATTCTATTGCCCCATCCAATTCGCCTTGATCGGCCATAGCTGTAGCGCCAAGACTAACAGTACGCTTTGCCATTCCATTTTGGAGTGGCTCTTTGGTTAAAGAAACGATTTCTCCTAGAATATTTTCGTCGACAGACTCTCCATTTTGATATGCGATTGCGAGCACATCGCCGATCGCTTGTTGTTGCAGTGATCCGGGCTTTAACGCGTGTCGCATCATCGAACTCGGAATGACTGCGTCTTGGAATGTCGCTTCGACGGCTTCTTTAAGATACTTAACGTGTTCAGGTAGATTGATCCCATACGCCTGTGCAGCCAATTCAGTAAAAGCCTTTGCGTTGGCTTCGTCGCGCTGGTTCAACGCTTTGAAGGCCAAGCGGCTATAAATGGCACCGCTAATTGTCGGCGAAAGTGAAATGATTGAGGAAAGTTTTGAGTGATTAAATTTTGCGGCTTCGTTGCCAAGAGTAGAAACCACTTCATGTAATGCTGAAGAAATTTCATCGCACTTGGAGATTTGAGAGAATATATGATTTGAGAAATTATTTGATCGTGGGGGATTTGTGACATCATTAGAAATTTTAACGATAGCTTCTAAAAAATCGATATCAAAATTCTCCGTGTCTTCCTTTTCCCGCTTTGCTACCGCTTCAGCTTCTTCAAAAAAACCTAGAACGGTATAGCTAGCAATCAATTTATTGACATCGATTGCGCGCTTGTTGCCGGTTGAATTGTTGAGGGTTGCATGAAGCTCTTGGATATTTTCAAATAAAATGTCCTCAGGCAACATCTTCAGCACAGCTAGCGTGCCATCATTAGGGCATTTGCGTATAGTAGGTTCTTCGTCTGTTTTCGAACTTATAGAAGGAGAATAAGAAGTCCCGTTAATTTCCTGCACACCCGTGCTGTTGGAATCCACGGTTTCAGCATTATTAAGGCGGACGAGGCCAGCTGCTTTCGCTTCGGATAGAATTTTCGTCAATTCGGCGCGCGTTGATTCGAGGTTTGCTGCAGACAGTGAATTTTTGCGTCGGCTTGTTTCCGATAATGCATAATTATTTGGTTTGATAGGAACATTTTTGTTACCAGTCTCAGCATGCTTTAAAGACGGTGGTCGCTTCAATGTGGGTGCATTGGGGTTGGTCGTGTTCTCAGTATGAAAACTAGCCAATTTGTTTTTGTGCCGGATATCATAAACGTCAAGAATGAGTTCACCTGGCTTTCCTGCGCGAAGATCTGTGGGGCAAGTGCATTTTAGCGAGATGCGAAATTCTACACCGCTAGATATTGTGCGCGCGGTTACACTCTGAATTCGGTGGGCTTTTCGAAGAGCATTAACGTCGGATAACTCGTAATTTCTCGTTTCCCCAGTGAGCGTAATAGTAAGAAGGTTTTTTGTTCGCTTTACCGGAATATTTTTACCGTTATCGCCACTTTTGAGGTAAGGTATCACAAGTCGCGAGTATTCGATATGCTCTCCCGCCCGAACTCTGGCGGTGTCGGGGGCGGCGGTTGCGTTCTGTAGCATGAAAGCTAAACCAACGGTGAACAATAAAAATCTGTATAAAGACATAAAATAGCCCCTTCAGGCTGCTTCTTTCTTAATAGCCTTCAATGCTTCTTCAACCTCAGTGTATGTAGGCCTGCTGTGATGCGGGGCGTTTCGGCGCGCAACTTCAATGGAGATTTGAGGAGAGTGAAGGTTGAGGGCAGCAACAAAACTCTCTCTGATTAGGGCATAGAACGTTTGTTCGTCACGTCGAATACTTGATACTCGGTCGGCAATTGGCCCGACAAGGCAATAAGCAAGAAAAACACCGAGAAAAGTTCCGACTAATGCGCCTCCAATTAGTTGGCCAAGTACTTCTGGTGGTTTGTCGATTGAGGCCATGGTTTTGATCACGCCGAGTACGGCCGCAACAATTCCGATGGCTGGAAGGCCGTCTGCCATGTTTCTCAAGGCATGGGCACCATGCTGAGCTTCTTCCTGCATGGCGCTGAGCTGTTTCTCCAGGAGGTCTTCAACCTGGAAGGGGTTATCGAAGTTCATAAGCATGGAACGAATAGTGTCAGAAATTAGTTCGACTGCTTCGTGATCGCCAGTTATTTTCGGATAGCGTTGGAAAATAAGGGAATCTGCCGGGTTTTCGATGTGCTCCTCAACTTGAACAGGGTTTTCCTTAGACATTTTGATAAGTTCAAACATAAGGCACAAGAGATCGAGATAGTCAGTTTTTTTCCACTTAGGCCCAGTAAACGATTTTGCAAAATCTTGGCCCACTTGCTTAACCGTGTGAAAATCATTGCCAACAAGAAATGCTCCGATCGCTGCACCGCCAATAATCATTAGTTCGTATGGGAGCGAGTGTAAGATGATTGCGAATTTGCCGCCGGCGATATAGTAGCCGCCAAAAACCATACCGAGCGTTAGAAATATGCCTATTATGCTGCCCATTTTTGAAACCCAAAAATTGTGTGAGTGCGATCAAAAGTCATTTAATTCTTTTGGTCGCTAGTTTCAGAGAGATGATATTTGCTTTTTGGGGGTCCATTACCGAAATAATCGCTGCGGCTTTTTCGGCATCCATGATGCCGAGCAATCCAGCAGCGAAATCGGTATCCATTTCGGCCATGATTTGCCCCGCTAGTTGGGGCTTCATATTATCATAGATCGTAGCCAGTTTCTTGACATCATCATTTTTCAAACCTTGAAACTGGTCAATACGCTGTTGAAGTTCGTTATTGGCTCTTGTGAGTTCCTCGAGCCGACGCTCTATGTGAGATTGAAATGCTTCCAGTTCAGCACGTTTCTGGAGTAGTATGTCTTCCCTTGAGTCAAGTGATTCCAATCGGTCGCTGAGTTCTTGCGCCATTGCTCCAGTTATTACAGATTTAGAAGCTAGTAACTCTGGTCCGGGCGATTTCTTGTCCAATTGAGTGGTTGTGTCATCCTCAATTTTAGCGATTGCTTGGTTGGCGCTGTCTTGAGGAGCAACGTCGGAAGCAAGCGCTACCATTCGTCCAAGCGCTGAGGCTGCAAAGCAAACACCAAGAGTAATCATTGAACTATTTTTCACGCTAATCTCCGAGTGTATTTTTGTAAGTTATATAAATACAACTTTTTCAGATGGTTTTTCGTCCGCTTCGCCCTCTAACTTTTTTGAGCAGGAGGCATTGGAGAGCGTAAATTCAATTTCGTCAGGGGGGAGGGGACTGCCAGGTCCATCTACTGCGTTGGAGGAGGAATTGGGTTGGTGATGGGAGAAGTTCGATTGCGCATACAACTGATTCGCTGATTGATTTGTTGTTTCTTTTTCTAATTCGTTTATGGCGCGTAGCAACTGTGTGAGTTGCGGTGCTAAATCTTTGGCTTCTTTTACAAGAGGCGCAAGCTCATCATAGCTTTCCGATGAGCTTTTTTGTGCTAGAAGCACAGTTTGTCTCGCGGTATTCACCGTTTCAGAAAGTGAATTGATTGTTACACCGAGTTGTTTCGCTGCACCCCTTACCTTCTTCAGCCGACCGTTCAAGATGTAGCAAAAAATTACCGCTACCGTTGACGCAGCAAGCAGGATAATATCAAATACAATATCCATCAGTTAACCCCTTTCTTTTGTGATTCACGTAAGTAGAAACTCAGTTACAAGAACGTTCTCAATTTCAACGGCAGGCGATAGCAAACGAATTCGATGCAATAGTTTTTGTTTTAACATGCTAATGTATGCAGGGCTCTCGAACTGTTTCGGGTCTACTGAGCGAAGATACGTGTTTAACAGGTCTTGTATGTGATAGACTCGAGTTAAAATAACATCAGCATCTGTTGAATTTGTCTCAATAACGACACGTACTTTCAAGTGACGCGCGCTTCTTACTGATTTTACAGATACTAAGATAGGCGGTAATTCAACATACGCACTACTTTCTGAGTGAATTATTCGAGCACCCGAGAACGGCGCTTCCCCCTTTTTGTCCCCATGTTTTCCACTCTTAGGGTGATTTGATTTTAGCTTTTTTTTACTCGCTTTTTTAGATTTGTTTTTATGAGAAATTTTTCCACTATTCATTGAATCATGATTATTTTTGTCAGTTTCAGAATGTGAAAATACTCCCCCTTTCACTTCTTTGGCTTGTATACCCACTTTCGTTTCAGACAACGTTCCAGGAGCTGGTGCAGCGATGAAAGCGCCTGCTCCGCCTACGGCTAATGCGACAATGGAAGCGATCATGAGTGTAAATGGGTTGGGTCCAGAGCGCTGCTTACTGACCTCTTCTGATCCGTCTGTATTACTGGCCAATGTAGTAACCCTCGAAATCCATTATATAAGAAAAAAACAACCAAAAAGCGTAAAAATGTCATAATACGATATTCGTAAACCATTATTTAACGTCATTCGGAAAAGTTTACCTTAATGCGCTGTGAATTAAACAGCAGTGACCTCGCGTGTTGGAATTAAAAATGGCTCGTCTTTTAGCGCTCTGGAATCAGTTTTCTCTTACGCAGAAATCAACTCTTGTTGGCGTGATGTTGATGACTTTTTTTGCATTCGCCTGGCTGGCAACAGCGTCGTCACGAATTCCAATGGCGCTTTTGTATGGCGGTCTTGACGACGCGACCGCGGGCGATGTTTTAGCGTCACTGGAAGCGATGGATATCGACACCGAAGTAAGAGATCGAGCAATCTATGTTCCAAGAAACAAGAGAGATTCGGCTCGGTTGGCCTTAGCGCGTCAAGGATTGCCTCAGCAAGGTCAGCCAGGGTTTGAGCTTCTTGAAAAAGTTAATGGCTATTCGACTACGTCAGATATGTTTAACGCCGCTTATTGGAGAGCAAAAGAAGGAGAACTTGCGAGGACCATACTTGCGACGCCAGGCATTAAATCTGTAAGGGTGCATTTGAGCGTTCCTAAATCGTCTGCTTTTTCACGTACACGGAAGTCTGCGAAGGCGTCAGCAACAATTACGATGGCTCGTGGCGTATTATCCCAACAACAGGCCCTAGCGGTTCGTTATTTGATATCCCTTGCAGTTCCCGATCTTCAAGCGGATCAAGTTGCGATAATCGATTCTGTTCGGGGTGTCATATTGAAACCCGGCCATGAAAATGGAGGCGAGCCCTATCCACATGATAACGATAGATCTAAAGCAATTGAAGACAAGCTGCTGCAACTTCTCGAGGCGCGTGTAGGGAGGGGAAACGCACGCGTCACGGTCAGCTTAGAGTTCGATCGTGAGGGTGAATTCGTTACAGAGCGTATAATGGATCCGGAGAGTCGAATTTTGACCAATCGCGATGTTACAGAACTTTCTGAAATCGGAACGGAATCCCGTCGTGCAGTAACCGTTGCAAGCAATTTGCCGGAAGGCGATGTCGGCGGTACAAACCCTTCGAGCAGCGAACGATCTGAAACGCGTGAAAATTCAGAATACGGATACTCAGAAGTCAATAGGCAGCGCAAGAAGGAGCCGGGCGCTGTTACGCGAACCCATGTTGCAGTTCTGTTAAATAATCAAATAACTGAATCTGCAGATGGTAAAATCGAAAGCCTACCGCGTGATCAAGAGGAGCTCGATGCAATCCAGGAACTGGTTGCTGCAGCTGTAGGATTCGACGCTTCGCGTGGGGACGTGATTACAATCAAATCTTTGGGTTTTCACGTTGTCAATCCTTTAGACGGGGCATTAGCTGAACGGAGACCGCTAGATTTTGTAAAAGACAATTTCATCGGTTTGATGCAAATAATCATTCCAGCGATCGTATGCGTCGTTCTTGGTTTATTTGTTCTAAAACCTGTTCTATCCAAGGTGCCCGATCAAAACCTCGATCGCCTTTTGGCGGTAAAATCCGATCCTGAAAAACCTGAAACGACATCGGAAGTTGCTCGCTCGCCGGTTGAGACGATGCGAACTATTGCTGCTGAAAATTCGCAGACAAGTGCGCTTATCCTCAAATCCTGGTTAGGCGAAACGGATCATGCTGGATGAACTTACAATGAACAAACAGTCCAATAACTCAGCAAAAAAAGCATTTGGTGCCATTTCCTTCCCTGATGTCAATTCGTTTGGTACTCAATCGAATGAACTCGATGTCGCTTATAAGAATGGCTACAATCAAGCACTAGAAGATATGCAACAGAAAGAGTTGACCCGACAAAAGTCCGTATCAACATCATTCAACAAAATTTTTGACTCTTTCGTGCAAGACATTAAAAAACTCCGTCTAGAGTATATTGAAGCCGTTTCCGCCCTCTTGAAGGCTATTGCGCCATCAATTGTAGATCTCGAGGCAATCAAGGTTGTTCAGCGAATCGTTGGCGAGCAATCGACAGTACCCGATCCATCTAAAATACGCATATGTGAGCATCTTGCGAAAATGGTTGTAGAGGCCGAGGGCGAATTGCCTTCAATCGTTGAAATCGATGATACGCTTGACGTAAACGAAGTTCATGTCGATTGGTCTAAAGGTGGAGTAATTTATCAACCTAATCAATTAGCCATTAAAATAATTGAAGAGTTACAAAGGAAATCAAAAAAAGGGATGCAAAACAATGAGTGATACTTATAGTAACGAAACTACACACGAAATAGCAAGCTTACAACCTGCAATCAGTGAAGATTTGAACAATGAAGTGAACGCTGGAGGCGGACGCCAAAAGAAAATATTTTCACTACCTGTTGAAATTGCGGTTTCAATTGGTTCGGCCCGGATGTCTTTTGAGGAGGTGCTAGGATTGGAAACTTCTGATGTAATTGATTTATCTTCAAAAGTTACGGACCCCGTTGAGTTATTAGTGGGGGATCGGAAGATTGCAATTGGTGAACTTGTTGAAAGTGATTCTGTTGATGGCAGTCTATGTGTGCGTATTCTAGAAGTTTGTAGTCATGAAGATTGATTTCACGTCGGTGTTTGATTCAAGACTGCTGTTTGTCTTTGCAATAACGCTTGCGATAGTAGCATTTTCCTTCGTGGCTCCTGTATCAGCGCAGGTGCCGGACGAAGGACGTGATGAACCTTTATTGGAACAAGTATTTTCCGATACATCAAGTGAATTTGAAAGCGGTTTGACAAAACGTATCATACAGTTGTTTCTTGCGATCACGGTTCTTAGTCTTGCTCCTGGTTTGGCCATGATGGTGACATGCCTACCATTTATGTTGATCGTGCTTTCCATTTTGCGTCAAGGGACTGGCCTTC
Organism: Paracoccaceae bacterium; assembly: GCA_965263365.1. Taxonomy (GTDB): domain Bacteria; phylum Pseudomonadota; class Alphaproteobacteria; order Rhodobacterales; family Rhodobacteraceae; genus CANMUM01. The sequence continues at coordinate 3,755 of CBDHHJ010000001.1, read as the reverse complement.
AGCAGGCGCCTCCTAATATGTTGATAGTCAGTGTAGCAATGTTTTTAACGGCTTATGTTATGGAGCCGATTTTTAAAGAGGCATGGATAAATGGTTATGAACCTCTCGTGCAGGGTAAGATTAATGAAGAAGTTGCATTCCAGCGTATTTTAAGTCCCTTGAAAAAATTTATGCTTGCTCGAGTGGATGAGAGGGCATTGGAAATGCTCTATGAGGCGAAAGGTGGGGGCGAAGAGTTTGATAAGCAAAACCCAAAATTGAGTTTGCTAGTGCCGAGCTTCGTTCTTTCCGAAATTCAACATGCTTTCCGATTGGGTTTCATAATTCTATTGCCCTTTCTGGTAATAGACTTGCTGATTGCATCAATTTTGATGGCTATGGGAATGCTAATGTTGCCACCTGCTATCGTCTCACTTCCATTTAAGGTTGCCTTCTTTGTAATCTCAAACGCTTGGGTGTCTGTCGGTGCCGCTCTAGTCCGAGGGTATGGTGTATGAGGAGCGAAACGTCCGTTACTCAAATTGATTCTCATGCTTCAGTGCAAGAAGATCCCAATAAAAAGCAAAAATTATCATTACAGCTTTTGTCGCGATCTCAAAAGGCGGCAATTGTCTTAGCTTCATTGGGGGCGGAGCTTGCAAAAGAGATTGTTGGCGAACTTGGTGACTATGAGTTGAAGGAATTTGCGAAAGCTTTCAGTACGATGCAATCAATTGCGCCAGAAATTTTGGACAATGTCGTAGCTGAATTTTCTGAAGTTGTTACCGAAAAAAGCGTGCAGCTACCGGGTGGAATTACTGAGGCGCAAAAAATTCTAGTGAAAATTGCTGGAGAGGATCGAACACGGAAACTTTTTGATGAATCCAAATCCGAACCTGTCGCGCCAATAGATAATTTGTGGGAGAGAATTGAAAAGATTGAAAACGAGCGTTTGCTTGAATTTTTGAAAGCGCAACGCCCGATAATCTTTGCGGCAATCCTCTCACGTTTGTCATCGGAAAAGAGCGCAGCACTCATTTCTGAATTAGACCTACAGACTTCGGAAAAGGTTTTGTTAGAGTTGGCCGAAAAACCAACATTCGAGGAACCTGTTATTTTTGCGATTGCAAAAGCAATTGAGCAAGACTTGCTATCAAATATTGAAAATGAACTGGATTACACTGTAGGGGGGGCTGCTGTTGGTGAGATAATGAATTTTCTTCCCGCAGAAAAACGAGATAGTTTGCTTTCAAAATTTGCATCAGACAGAACAGAAGTTGCAAGAGCTGTCCGCAAGGTCCTTTTAACATTCTCCGAGTTGCCGCAGCGTTTGGCGCCAGAGAGTATTCCTGCTGTTGTCAAGGCGGTGGATAGAAAGAACTTCTTGGATGTGTTAAAGTACGGTCAGAATGTATCTGCGGAAACTATCGAATTCCTGTTTGCGAATTTTTCAAAGCGGCTCGGTGAGCAAATCCGAGAAGAGGTCGAGGAAATCAATCCGCTTGAAGAGCCGGCCGGCGAGGAAGCCCTAAGGACATTTATCGTAACGATTAAGGAGCTCGCCAATAAGGGTGAGGTAATAATTCTGGATGCGGTGGATGGTGATGAATGAACAACTTTTTCTCATGTTTCTGCTTATCGAGCCTTGCAACTAATGGTATCCCGGGTATACTGAAATGAGAAAAAATCAATAATAGGTTATCTTTTCGCTGGTACTGAACAGGGGTTATCCGATGTGTCGGATTGGTAGTGTGCGGTGGGAGATGAGCTTGCTTTTCTTCATAGTCGGTTTCGTTATTGGATTCTTGGCAGCAATTGTATTGCTGACGAGCATTGGGCTAATTTATGCGTACACGAGCGAAAGAAAAATAGAAAAATTAAGCAACAACGAAATTCATTCGACGTAATGAAAATCGCGAAGCAAGAACGAGACTCACCATTCAAACAAGAGGTATTCCCTCAAAATTTGAAAAATAAACAAGTTTCGATTTTGAACCTTAAAGTTGAATACATAACCATGATTTATGAGAGCTACGAGATAAAGTTCCTCCAATGAACGCTTTTTCTTTATCAAGTAATGTATTCAGCGTTTCATTTCTAATTTTACTTACAATGAAATTCGCAACTTTTGCGAACAGTTGTCATTGATGTCAATCAAAAGTGAAACTGTGCGATTTTTTGAAGTCCAACTTTGGCTATCCCCACCTAAAAATCGAAAGGTTAGTCTGAGTACTAGTAACTTGCATTAAAGAAGCTGGAACGCATTCACGGCGGAGGATGTGGATGGTTTGGTTTCGACTGGTAATTTAATAACTTTTCAACGTGATCTGAACAGTAAATAATCTGAAAATGCGATTTATATACGGGACTATGGGTGATCAGATGGCAATCTTTCGAAGAATTCTATGCTGTTGATCTGAAAAAATCAGTAGCATCATTTTACTTTGATCATTGAGGGGAATCATTGAAAGCAAGGATAGAAATGTACTTCTCGAGAGTTATATCAAAAAACATAATTTAACCCAAACTTACGACACGAGTTGAGATGCATAAGTCCTCTCGTTTTTTGAAACCCGGTTGTATTTGAACTGAGCATTGATACGAAAGATGTGGTACTTTAGTTGACCTCAGTTATGCGCATGGCTTTCAGGCCGCTGTTTGACACAAGTGATCCTCTCGCTAGTTCGAAGTCTTGATTTGCATCTGCTAACAGTGGAACGTTATCAATTGAAATGCTATGGATCGGTAAAGTAGCGCCGCTTTTCAATGCAATTAGCTCTTCTAAAGATATTTCGAAAAATTTCAGTATGGCTCGTACATTAAAACGCGCCGATTTTGCAAGAGCCGAAAGGCAAATGCTGGTAGGAGAGCAGGTCTCTGAATGGTTAAATTCATTGAATTGAGATGATGGTAATGGAATGACCATACTTGCAGATCCGATTTCGCCAGAGTCATTCGATATTGCGGCGAGTGAGATCGCGATACAAGAATCCTCAGTTTGAGGAATTGTTCCTCGATTGAGTTCTGTTACGACAATTGTTGGAAGTGCTTTTGTCTGGATATTGGTTTCGGGGTTTGAGTATTCTTGTTGTTGTACATCTTCCTTCATCTTGTCCCAATTGGCGAAATGGTTTTCGATCAATGCAGTGAGCCTCCCGGCTGCATGCGAGGCAATGTTTTTCTCAATTAGACCAGGGGCGTCGTCATTCTGTTGAGGTTTCCCCGTTAATAAATATGAAGAAATCAAATGAATTGCATTTGTATCAAGAGCAGTTAAAAAAATATTAGTAGTGTATTTACCAATATCAATGGGATTGCTTATTAAAATAGTTGTTTCATTAGAAATGCGGTCAATTGCTTTGTTCCAATTGAAAATAGTCCATTTGCTACGTATCTTAGTTGTTGGATCGTTGGAGGTAAGCACCAGAAACTCATCTGCAACTTTTTTTACTAGATCATCGACTTCCGAGACGAAGGCTTTGTCCTTTTGCTCTGCGCTAAACTGTGATTTGTGCGCATCGATAATTTGGCGGATTATAGTTTCTTGACTGACTTCAGCGGTTAAACCATCTATTGATTGTGTCGCCATGGTTTTGGCTTTCTTGTAACTAAACTCCGTGATGGTTTAAATTTGCAATACAAGCGTAAATTGTATGTAAATTAAAATGCGCGTATGGGTAGTTTTGTCGTTGTGGGTTACCCTTAGCAGAAGTGTGCTTTAATATGAACACATCGCATTCCTCACCAATCATCATACGAAGGCGTGTAAAAAGTGG
>OZ253672.1:1910000-2336676 GCA_965263365.1 Paracoccaceae bacterium | reverse complement strand
CTTCAGGAGGTGAAACGCCAAAACGCGCTGCAATACGCGCAGTAAGCGTTTTAAATTCCATCTCATTCAAAAACTCTAAAACCTTCTCAGCTTCAGGCGCATTAAGAGAAAAATCATCGATATTTGCGTCTAGTTCAACGTGACAATCAAGTTGCACCAAATCACGTGAAATCAAGATTTGCTCACGATAATCAATCAATGTTTGACGGCGCTTGGGTTGCTTAATTTCTTCCGCACGCGAAAGCAAAGATTCTAAATCTCCATATTCATTTATGAGTTGCGCCGCGGTTTTTACTCCAATTCCGGGCGCACCTGGAACATTATCAACACTATCACCAGCAAGCGCCTGGACATCCACAACTCGCTCAGGCCCTACACCAAATTTTTCATAAACACCATCAACATCGACCCGCCGATTTTTCATAGGATCAAGCATTTCAACACCGCCACCAACGAGCTGCATCAAATCTTTGTCAGACGACAAAATGGAAACGCGCCCGCCTGCCTCGCGCGCCTTACGAGCATAAGTTGCAATTATATCATCTGCCTCAAAACCTTCGCGTTCAATGCAAGGCAGACCAAAGGAACGTGTGGCTTCTCGAATTAACGCAAATTGTGGCACTAAGTCTGCAGGCGGGGGGGGACGATTGGCTTTATAAGCCTTATAGATATTATTGCGAAAAGTTTTCCCCTTCGCATCAAATATAACAGCGACATGCGTAGGCGCATCAGGCCCCGATGCATCTTCGACAAACTTAAAAAGCATATTGCAAAACCCAGAAACAGCCCCAACAGGCATTCCGTCGGTTCGCGTAAGTGGAGGAAGCGCATGATAGGCTCGGAATATATATGCAGAACCATCGATAAGATGAAGATGAGAGCCCGCGTCAAAAGCCATTCGATTTCCTTTTTTATATTAATTCAGACTAAAGGAAGGCAAAAAAATTGCCAAGAGCGAAAGCAAAACAACATGTGATAAAAGCCTTTTTTAAAACAAAGTAAGGCCAATAAATAGTCTGTTTAAACTTGATAAGACAAACAGGTGGAAGCCCAGACCGATAGCTCGAAACATTGGCCTCTCTTTTTTTGGCCTAAATAATAATTGGCAAACTATAACCACTAAAAATATTCATCGACTTTCTGGTAGAAATAATCCGCAGCTTTAGAACAAACCAATTACCTGTCCCTAAAAATTTGACAAAAAATCGCCAAAAACTAAAGCATATATCACTTAATGCTTCTTCAAAACAAAAATTTTATTGCAATAAGGACACGTCACACTCCCCTTAGAAGGGTCGATTTGCAGCCAGACTCGCGGATGGCTTGAAGATGCGCTTCCATCACAAGCGATTTTGGTTTTTTGCACCTCAACAATTTTTTCACTCATTTTTTCTCTCTGTATCGCATGGGTCCAATAGGCTCGCCAGATAAAATATGAACGTGATAGTGCGGCACTTCTTGCACGCCCATCGCTCCGGCATTCGAAATCATGCGATATCCACTCTCACCGTTTTCGGAAGCAAGGCCGTTCTCCTGAATCGTCCTTAGCATTAATTGCTCAAAGCCTGCTTTTTCCTCGTTTGAAGCCTTCTCCAAAAAATGATCATAATTCACATATGGCCCTTTTGGAATCACAAGCAGGTGCAGGGGCGCAATTGGCGAAATGTCATGAAAACAAAGTGCATGTTCATTTTCAGCCACCGTTTTATTTGGAATCTCGCCGCGCAAGATTTTTGCAAATATATTTGATTCGTCGTACTGATAAGCCACTCTTAATCCTTTATTTCAATTTTACGCATGACTTTAATAAAATCCTCGGCATCCCGCTCAAAAAATCGGCCTAGCATTTCGGAACGTGTTTTTGCAGAATGCCAGTCTCGAATAAGCTCATATCTTCTAATATCTAAGGAACGTAAACTCTCACTTTCACGTTTCAGTGTTTCTAAAATGGCTGTTCGCAATGCAGATCTTTGAACGGACGACCCCTTGGCAACAACCAACTCAGTTCTTTCCGCATGGCCATCTAGATATTGATTATTGAATTCATTCTCAACTTCAATAACGCGCAAATCTGCAACATGGGCGCTCAAATTTTCAAGAATTGCTTTGCGAGAAGGATCAAGTCCAATGATAACCTGATTTTCTCCAGTTGAATCTATAATCATCCTCAAATATGCAACAGGATTTAAACGACGTTTCTTTGCAACTTTTTCAAAACCTCCAATATCCATTGGTTTTGCAAAACCTTCATCAAAAATATAGCCTAAATATGATATCGAGGTGATTTCTGATAACGCCTTTCCAAGTCGATCTCCAACGTGCCATTTTTTAGAGATTACGATATAGACACGCTTATCACGCTCGATACCATCAAATTTCGCCCAAATGGGAACTCCGAATCGAATACCGTTACGACCTGCATTCGCAACGAAATTAATTGTCTGAACGCCATTATCTAACCCATCGTTTTCAATTTCTCGGATCTGAGGATCCGTTTTCTTTTCAAGAAAATTTCGCACTAAACGTTTCTTTAACTTACCTGCATTCGGAGAAATCTTCCGCGCAAAAAACCGTTGTTGATTCAACAAAAAATCAAAATGATCTTCGTAAAATACGGTAGGCAAACCATAGTCGCTAAATCTTAAAAATGTGGGTGGCTTTGAAACGCGCTCGCTTTCCGGAACGACACTCGCAGCCATCGTTTGGAAAAAGATTTCGTCGGGAATCCATGTCCGCGCAAAAAAGGGTACAACATCTGATCTCAACACCAAAAAGTCAATTATTTTTTGCAATGATGAGCGACGCAAGCACCACCATTGAGACCCAATGCTCATCTTCAGCCCTTCAGGAACCTTCCGTTTTATACCCAAAAGTCGTTGGATATCGTAAAGTCGGTAAAACAACCACTTGTACTTTCTTTCATTCACAAAGTGATAAAATTGTATACGTTCAATGCTCGGCCCTGTCTTAATCCAACCACTATGATAAAACTCGGCGGTTTCAATAAAATCTTTTTTCGAAACCTTCAAAGTATGGACAAGTTCGTCATTTGAACAAATGGGATAACAGTCACCCGAAATATGATAAAAATGAGATGCATCTTTAAATTGACTTAAGCCTTGCTCAACCATTCTTAATGTAGCTTTTACAAGCGACCAATCTCCCCAGCCTGCTGAGATTGATGGAACCGTCGTTACATTTTCGTTTTCCGCATAATAGTTGTTAAGCGTTTCGTGAGTTTGCTTGGGTGAATTTTTATCAAGGTGGTAAACAACATAACCACCGCTCTCAACGAGGTAATCAATTTGTGCAATAATTGCGTCTGGGTCTTTGTGACAAAGTAATAAATAACAAATCTTAATCATAAATATTTCCGATATTGCTGTCCTTCTTTAAAGCAGCATGACAATATTCAAATACTAAGGTGATTCATTACACATTTCTCGATCAGATAACAATCGGTGCCCATTGGCTTTATTGGCTTGCGAGCGAATAATTTCTAAATGGTTCATAAAATCGACTCATTGAGGTCACCAAAAATGCCAATCAAATCATGATAAATTTAATACCAAAAGCACTCTAAATCCCAAAATGTCCAACCTATAAACATAAAAATTTTTTATACAGGAAAATTTTTTATACAGGCTAAAGATTCGGTGTCCCACAACTTAAATCAAACAACACATTTTTCAATTGTCTGGTGACAGCTGGATAGCACCTGAAGACATTTCAGGTATTTTTATAAAAGCAACCAAGCGCAAAAAATGAAATCAATTTGTTGAAGCTTTCAATTTACCATCAAAGCACTCAGAGGCGTTGAACGATACAATTTTAAACAAAAGGCTCATCATATTAATACTTAATGATGATAGTTACGTAATCGTGAATTTTATCCCAAAGTCTTGCAATTTATAGCTGAACATGAAAAAAATCGACGTTAAGTTAACGCTCTGATAGGACAAATTAAATGAAATTTCCTGGCTGCTGGATGGATTTAGAAAGTAAGGTCGTTTATCGCGTCGTTCCCAAATGTGCTTGTTCAACCATCGGACAGATCATGTACTATGGCGATCATGGCGAATTTTTTGACGGCGATGTCCACGATGCAAAAGCCGGCATTCACAAATGGGCCTTTGATGATAGCCAAGATGCCATTCGTAACGCTGTGAAGGGAGGAGAAGCCTTTGTTTTTACCTCCGTGCGCAACCCATATTCGCGTGTACTCAGTTCATTCATGGATAAAATTGCAGGTGTTCAGCGAAATGGGCAATATTATCGGGGCGATTTAGTGCCTCGCCTTGGTCGCACTTATGGAGTTGATGTAAGTGAAGGATTTGATCAAATTAAATCATTCAGACGGTTTCTTCTTTTTGTAAGAGACACAATTAAATTTCGCAAACCTATGGGGCCTGACATTCATTGGTCAGACATGGCAGGGCACATAGGGACACTCATTGAAAACGGGGGCAAAATTAATCGTATCATTCGCACTGAAACCTTTGCGAATGACATGGTGGAAGTCGCAAATTCTTATGAAAAAGCACACAAACCAGAGTTAGATCCGATGCCTCGATTCAATGAAAGCTCTGGTCATGGCCCTAAGCAAGAATTTAAGCATGAAGACTATTTTGATGATCTATCTCAGCATATCGTTTATGAGATTTACCAGCGCGATTTTAATCTATTTAAATATGATAGAGACCCTTCTAATCGCAAACCCATTGGTGAAATCGATCTCAATGAAGTTCATGCACATCTTAGTGGTAAGTAATTTTTTCAAACCTCCTTTTGATGAGCGAAGATTGATTTCCACCTTTTATTTAAAAATTTGATTTTGGTGGGCTGACAAGTCTAAATTTATTCGATAAACGTCGCTGATTGATAATAAGTCTACGCTACACCTATGCGTTTATACTTTATTGCGATGTGGAGGATTTGATGTCAGATCAAAAAAAACGTGCAACCGTCCAAGATGCAGAAAATGCAGTGCGTACGCTACTAAACTTCGCTGGCGACGATCCTGACCGAGAGGGTTTAATTGAGACACCGTCTCGCGTGACCCGCGCATATAAAGAGTGGTTTGGGGGTTATGACATTGATCCCGCAAAATATTTATCAAAAACTTTTGAAGAAGTCGAAGGATATGACGATGTTGTTTTATTGCGCAATATCGACCTCGTATCAACTTGCGAACACCATATGGCCCCCATCATTGGCAAAGCGCATGTCGCGTATCTTCCTGATCGTAAAATTGTCGGACTTTCTAAAATTGTACGCGTCTGCAACGCACTTTCAAAACGATTGCAAGTCCAAGAGCGCCTCACCGCTGAGATTGTTGACGCGATTGAAAAAGGACTATCGCCAAGAGGTGTTGCCGTCATTATTGAAGCCGAGCATTTTTGCATGCGCACACGCGGCGTTTCAAGTCAAGGCGTGATCACAACAACAAAGAGACTTAGCGGTGAGTTTCTACTGCCTGATAAACGTTCCGAAATTTTGCGCATTATGCTGGATAGATAAAATGCAAATCGCGCGTCCGGCACAAAGTTCATTTACGCCGATTATTGCAATTAATGCCCTATTTTTAACAATAATTGGTTTTAGTTCTGCAACGATTGGTGTCTTGGATTTTGTATTGGGGTGGCAAAACTGGCAGGCATTCGCAATCACATCGCTGATTACATCCGGTATCGGAATCTTCGCTTATTACCTTCAATTTGATTCACAACTTAACGCAATGAGTATGCGCCAAGTTTTAATTGCAATGATTTCATCATGGATAACAGCTTGCCTATTTTCAGCAATTCCATTTTTGATCGGCGCACCTTATTTAAATTTTAGCCACGCAATATTCGAAAGTGTATCAGCTCTCACAACGACAGGTGCGACGGTTATGACGAATATTGATAACCAACCCAATAGCATTTTACTTTGGCGTTCTCTGCTACACTGGTTAGGTGGAATGGGCGTCGTCATTGGCGCAATGGTCCTTTTTCCAGCAATGCGGATCGGTGGTATGCAGTTTTTCTTACGCGCTGGGAGCGAAACCGAAGACAAAATTATGCCTTCCGCCCAAGCATTGGGGCGCGCCGTGTTCTCGACATATAGCACACTGACACTTTTTTGTATGATTGGGTATTTATTGATGGATATGCCCACTTTCGACGCGCTTAATATGGCGATGTCTACGATGGCAACAGGTGGCCTTGCGGTTTCAGACGCAAGCTTCGCAATTTACTCAGACGGTGCACACATCGTAGGCACAATCTTTATGCTAATCGCTGGCATGCCCTTAATCGTCCATCTGCTCGCATTAAGAGGCCAAATTTATGCTTATAAAGAAGATTTGCAGATCTGGACATATCTAAAAATTTACGCCGTCATTGCCTTTATGATCATTGGATATCGTCTTTTTCAAGAAGATATTAGCCTTTCTCGCATCACAATTGATAGCACCTTTAATACAGCCTCATTGCTCACGGGCACAGGTTTTACGAATGGCGACTTCCAGTTATGGGGTGCTTTTCCAACAGTATTATTGTTAATGGCAATGTTTATTGGAGGCTGCACAGGCTCAACAGCAGGCTCCATCAAAATTTTTCGTTTTCAAATCTTGATCGAACTTGTGCGGGTGCGCATTCAACGCATCCAATTTCCAAGTTCAATCATAAATCCAAAATATGGAGGCGAAAAGGTTAGCGATCAAATCACCGAATCGGTGGCAGCCTATTTCATCATTTATATCGCTACGCTTGCAATCGCGACAATTATTTTTGACCTTTTTGGTCTCGATTTCATCACAGCGTTTTCATCCGCAGTTAGTTCTGTTGGCAATATCGGGCCGGGCCTCGGCAATCAAATTGGCCCCGTTGGCAACTATAGCCAAATTCAAGAAGGCGCCCTTTGGACTTTCACGATTTGCATGCTACTTGGACGACTTGAATTTATGTCATTTTTTGTACTCGTACTGCCACGTTTTTGGCGCGTTTAACCACAAGCTTCGTTGACCTAACCACATTTAATAGCTAATGCTGTTGAAAAATGACTCTGGGCAAAATCATGACCTCTCGACCACGTTCTTTTCAAGAAATTATATTGCGTCTACAAAACTATTGGGCCGAAAAAGGCTGCGCCATCATGCAGCCTTATGATATGGAAGTCGGAGCTGGCACTTTTCATCCCGCGACTACCCTTAGGTCTTTGGGATCGCGTCCTTGGGCATCTGCATATGTGCAGCCTTCTCGCCGACCGACAGATGGACGATATGGCGAAAATCCAAACCGGTTGCAGCACTATTATCAATATCAAGTCTTAATAAAGCCTTCACCTCCCGATCTTCAAGATCTTTATCTTGGCTCTCTAAGAGCGATTGGCATTGATATGGAATTACACGACATTCGCTTTGTAGAAGACGACTGGGAAAGCCCAACACTGGGCGCTTGGGGCCTTGGTTGGGAAGTATGGTGCGATGGAATGGAAGTTTCTCAATTTACTTATTTTCAACAAGTTGGCGGACATGATTGTCACCCAGTCTCGGGGGAACTGACCTATGGTCTTGAGCGCTTGGCCATGTATATTCTCGGCATTGATCACGTCATGGATATGCCCTTTAATGACCCTGACGCGCCAATAGCACTCTCGTATGGTGACGTCTTCAAGCAAACCGAAGAGGAATATTCACGTCATAATTTTGATGCGGCGAACACGGAAACGCTTCTGAAACATTTTGAAGACGCCGAAAATGAATGCCGGGCGCTTCTCGCTGTTGATCAAATAGATCCTAAAACCAATAAGCGTATCATAATGGCTCATCCGGCCTATGACCAATGCATTAAAGCCTCACATCTCTTTAATCTACTTGATGCACGAGGTGTTATTTCTGTCACAGAACGCCAAGCCTATATCGGACGTGTGCGGGCCCTCGCCAAACAATGCGCCGACGCATTTGTGCAAACCGAAGCCGGCGGTTATGAGGAGCATCAATGAAAGGCCGTACACTTACGATAGGTTTTTTGATTTTCTTACTGATATTTGCAGGTGGGCTCTATTATGCAAATTCTTACGCATATTATCAAAAATCTAACTTTGATGAACATATTATCCAAACTGATAGCGGGCAGATCAAACTCACAAACGTCGAGAAGATTGATGCGCTCACCTCACCTTTGAAAATTCGCATTTGTGCAGACAAAATAGATGGTCACGGCCTTAAACCAGCCGAGAACCCGACCCCCCTTGTCGCCCCCGCGTGGTTCGAGTGTTTTGATGCCGCTCAGATTACTAAAGGCATTGAAGCGGGCACAATTCAAACTTTTGTTGCGAATAAAAATAAACCTTGGGGCTTTGATGCCTTAATTTCTACTGATGGTCAGAAGTCATGGTATTGGCGTCAGTTTAACGAATGCGGAGAAGCTGAATTCAATGGTCAAAATGTCCCCGCAAATTGTCCACCATTTATAGCAGACGAGGATCATTAATGGCTGACTTGCTGATCGAAATTTTATCAGAAGAAATTCCAGCGCGCATGCAAAAGCGCGCAATCTCTGACTTTGAAAAACTCGTTTCAGACGGCATAGCAGAGGCTGGACTGTCTTATGGCGACAAAAAAGGCTTTGTAACGCCCAGACGCCTCACCTTGATGATTTCTGATCTTCCCGAAAAATCTTTAGCAAAGACCGAGGAACGCAAGGGTCCACGCGTGGATGCGCCAGACAAAGCGATCGAAGGCTTCATTCGAGCGACAGGTCTATCAAAGCAGGATTTGCAAATTCGCGACGTCAAAGGACAAGCCACGTATTTTGCAAAAATCACAACGCCTGGACGCAGTGCGAAAGATGTAATCGCCGAAATTTTAACTCAAACTATTCAAAACTTTCCCTGGCCAAAATCAATGCGCTGGGGCACACATGCTCTTCGTTGGGTGCGGCCAATTCATTCGATCATTGCGCTTTTAAGTGACGAAGATAATTATGAAATTGTCCCCGTTGATATCGAAGGGATAAAGGCTGGAAATATGACTCGCGGGCACCGTTTTCTTGCCCCAGACGAAATCGTTGTTAACAGCACGCAAGATTATTTAGATAAACTGGCGGCAGCGAAAGTTGTACTCGACCCCGAAGCCCGCATACAGAAAATTAAAACCGATGCCGAAAACGCCGCGTTCGCGCTGGGACTTGAGCTTGTCGAAGATACCAAATTATTGCACGAAGCGGCTGGACTTGTCGAATATCCTGTTGTTTATTTGGGCGAAATAGAAAAACAATTTCTAGATTTGCCCCCCGAAGTTTTACAAACTTCTATGGCGGAACACCAAAAATTCTTGTCACTAAAGAACAAGACCGGAAGCATCGTGGGCTATGTGATTGTTGCCAATCGAACAACCACGGATAATGGTGAAATGATTAAACACGGTAATGCCAAAGTGCTCCGCGCCCGTCTTGCTGATGCTGTGTTTTTCTGGGAAAATGATAAACGTGAAATATCCTTAAATGGCTTTGAAACTTGGCTCGAAAAGCTTGAAAGCGTTACATTTCACAATAAAATTGGCACACAAAGGGCGCGCATTAAACGTCTCGAAGAAATCGCCCGAGAAATCGCGCCTTTAGTCAACGCCGATGCAAATCATGCGGCGCGTGCCGCCAAAATTGCCAAAACAGATTTGGCTTCTGAAATGGTGTATGAGTTCCCTGAACTTCAAGGTATAATGGGCACATATTATGCGAATATCGCGCTTGAGAAAGCAAATGTAGCTGAAGCATGCACGACCCATTACGCGCCACTTGGCCCCTCAGATGATGTGCCTACTGAACCGGTCGCGATTGCCGTTGCGTTGGCAGATAAAATAGACATGCTTACTGGCTTTTGGGCGATAGACGAAAAACCAACGGGTTCAAAAGACCCCTTTGCGCTGCGCCGTGCTGCCCTTGGGGTTATTCGAATATTGCTCGAAAATAATGTGGACGCGCGATTATTGAGCTTACTTGAAAAAGGCAACCCTGAAGCCAATTCAAGCGATCTTCTCTCGTTCATCTATGACCGCCTCAACGTCTATTTGCGCGATCAAGACATTCGCCATGACGTCATCGATGCCCTTAAAAATCGCGATGGCTCCGATCACTTAGCACGTCTTGTGAGACAGATCAAATCATTGGACAATTTCTTAAAGACAGATGATGGCACGAATATGCAAACGGGGATTAAGCGCGCTTTGAATATTCTCTCATCAGAAGAGAAAAAGGACGGCGTTTCTTACGAACTTGAGCCAGATTCAAAACTTATGAAATCCGAGGAAGAAATAAAGCTTCATCACGCCCTCATATCAGCGAGCCAAGAAATAGAAAGCGCTCTTGACCAAAACGAATTTGAAACCGCCATGAACTCAATCGGAGAACTTCGCTCAGAAGTCGATGTATTCTTTGAAAATGTGACGGTCAATGATGACAACCAAATTATTAGACGCAATCGACTTTGTCTCTTGAACCAAATCCGTATTCTTTCTCACTTAATTTGTGACTTTGAAAAGTTGGAGGGTTAATTGGAAACGGCCTCATTGCATGACGGAATTTTAAACCCAAAGCGATTTGGCATCCGCGCCCATCGATTGTCTCAAGCCGTTTCAGCAGGTGCACAAGTGCCGCCCGCACTGGTCATTGAAAACGCAGTTGACGCAGCGAATGATTTTGGCAAAATTGACAGCGCCATTTCGGACTATCTCAAGCCCGACCAGCTCTACACCCTACGCGCGAGCCCTGGAAAAGCCGACTGGGGCGGACCGCATACTTTCTTGTCGCTTGGCATGAATGACGCAAATTTTGAGCGCATCGCAAGAAAAAAACGCGAACTCACAGCCTACGAACTTTACAGACAAGCAATTGCAACCTTCGGAATTGCTGTTCATGGTATTGATGGTGAGCCTTTTGAAGCGCTGGAACAACAGTTCGGCTCCTATAGTGCGGATGGGAGCATCGAAAAGGCGAACAAACTTTTAGAACACACCCGCGCACTTTATAAAGACGAAGTCGGTGAAGATTTTCCACAGGATCCAAAAGCTCAGCTCGCCGGCGCATTAAACTCGATGGCGAGACAATGGCAAGCCCCGACCGCACGCATTTTACGCGTGGCAAAAGGTGCCCCAGAAAATTCAAATCTTGCACTTATTCTTCAACACATGGTGCATGGACTTGGCCGTAAAAATGGGGTGGGACGCCTACAAAGCGTAGACCGAAAGACGGGTGCACAAGATTACAATGGTATTTTTGTACCCGCAACTTTGAGTGCATCTGGGGCTAATCCAAATCGACAATGGAAAATTCAAAAAACAGAGGAAGGGCCATCTCTTCAACAATTCGACGAAAAAGCCTTTAATTCACTCAAGACCCAGATGACTGCGATCTCAAAGATCATTCAAGATGCGCCCGAAGTCAAATTCGTAATCGACAATCACCAAATTTGGATTACCGAAGTTCTCATTGCGCGCCGGGAAGCACGCGCAAATTTGCAAATCCTAATTGATCTCAAGAAATCGAAAATCATCTCCAAAGAAACGGCCCTATTGCGGATCGATCCAAATTCAATTTCGAGCTATTTACATCCACAAATTGACCCCGATAGTCCAAGAGACATTATTGCAAGCGGTGTTGCCGCCAGCCCGGGAGCTGCAACCGGAAAAATTGTATTTAGTGCAGATCAGGCTGTGACGGCGCAAGCGCAAGGTCAAGATGCAATTCTGGTGCGTCAAGAAACAAGCCCAGAAGATATTCGAGGCATGCACGCTGCGCGCGCCATCCTAACTATTCGTGGAGGGGTCACAAGCCATGCGGCTGTGATTGCACGTGGGATTGGGCTTCCTTGCGTTGTCGGTGCGAGTGAACTTCGCGTCAACTATGAAAGTGGTAAAATCTTAACCAAAAATGGCGACGAAATTTCGGTTGGCGATATCATCACAATCGATGGAAATAACGGGGACGTGATGCGCGGCTCTCCTCAAAAAAACGAGGCCTTATTCGAAGACCAACTCGATCTAATTTTAAAATGGTCAAATGAAACTCGCCGTATGCGCGTTCGCGCGAATGCAGATACTCCTGACGACGCAAGACGTGCCATCCGATTTGGAGCCGACGGAATTGGTTTATGTCGTACCGAACATATGTTTTTCGCTAAAGACCGTCTCAAAAACATGCGCAGAATGATTCTTGCGGAAAACGAAGAGGAACGTCGCCAATACCTTGATAGTCTGGAGCATGGCCAAACCGCCGATTTCATTGAACTATTTGAAATTATGAAAGGACTTCCGGTCACAATCCGCCTACTTGATCCGCCTCTGCATGAATTCCTGCCAAAATCGCGCGATGAAATCGACGAAGTCGCAAAGAGCCTTGACGTTGGCCCGAAAGTTCTCGCGAGAAGGTTGCGCGAACTTGAAGAGTTCAACCCAATGCTTGGGCTGCGAGGTGTGCGTCTCGGTTTAACTTTGCCAGAAATCTATGAAATGCAATCGCGGGCGATATTTCGAGCCGCATCTGAAGTCAATCGAAGTGCGCAAAAGCCAGTTGTCCCTGAAATTATGATTCCTTTAGTTTCCGCGGTTCGCGAAGTTGAAGTTGTGAAATCGAGAATTGAGGCCGTCGCCAATGCAACACGCGCTGAGAATCACGCGCCACTGCCCTATCGCCTCGGTGTTATGGTCGAAACGCCGCGCGCCGCATTGCGTGCGGGTGAAATTGCGGAAAACGTCGAATTTTTATCGATGGGAACGAATGATTTAACCCAAATGACCTACGGGCTTTCTCGGGACGATGCCGGCCGTTTCATGCGCGCCTACGTAAATAATGGTGTGTTTCACGAAGACCCATTCTTAACACTTGATGTGGAAGGTGTCGGCGAGCTTATACAAGAAGCGATTCAAAGAGGCCGGAAGGCCAATAAAGAATTGTTAATCGGACTTTGCGGTGAACATGGCGGTGACCCGAAATCCGTACGCTATTGTGAAATGCACGATTTTGACTATGTTTCTTGCTCAGCATACCGCATTCCGGTGGCGCAAATCGCATCAGCGCAAGCCGCTATTTCTCAACGAAAACAATAAGATTCAAGCTTTTATTAAAATTTTATGTTGCTGTTTCGCAACGGTTAATATTGTACAGATCAAGATTGTAGATTTTTGAAACACTCTCCTATATATATTGCCGACAGAAAAACGGGCCGTTTATAAGGTTATTTCTAAATATTGGAAAGAATAATGCACTTGAGTTCAATTTTTAAACGCTTAGCCATTACATTTGCAGGCTTCGTCATCTCAACCGCTGCGTTAGCTTTTACAACAGTTCAAACTTCATTTGAGTATTCCTTGGGACCGCGTGCAACAATTGACAAGCAAATCCTGTCTGCAAATACTCAATTTCTCAATATTGAACAGATTGCCAAACCCCAAATCATTACAGCCGTTCAAACACCAAATTTAGAACTTGACCTCGAAAAAGCAATCCAGTCTGTCCTCGAAGAATTTAAACGTTCAAGCGCCGACGTAACAATTGAACTTGAGCATAGCTTAGTTCATCTAAAGGGTCGCTATATTGCGGAAACACTTCCCAGTAGCTTAAGCAACGAGTACCTTGCGACCCTTCCTAATCCAACAGGTGGTCAAGAATTTAAGTGTCTGTCCGAAGCTTTATATTTTGAAGCACGCGGTGAGAGTTTGCGAGGTCAACGCGCGGTTGCTGAAGTCATCTTGAATCGAGTAGCATCTCAACACTATCCCGACACAATTTGCGAAGTCGTTAACCAAGGAACTGGAAAGAAGCATCAATGTCAATTTTCGTATACCTGCGACGGAATTCCAGAAGTGATCAATGAACCCAAAACTTATTTAAAAGTTGCAAAAATTGCGCGATTGATGATCGATGGTCTTTACGAAGAAGGCAAGCTTACTAAAGGCGCTCTCTTTTATCACACGACTGCAGTACGCCCGAGATGGGCATTAAAAATGCAGCGTACGGCGCGTCTGGGATCACATTTATTTTACAGACAATTTCGCTAAAAGCGTTTTCTGATCGCAACCAATAAATTATAAATACTCTGGGCTCATGAGAAGACTGCGCATGCAAGATCAAATCTTTTTAAAAGACTACCGTCAACAGATTGAAATTGGTGCCTTCAATGAAGAGCGCAACAAAAAACAAGAACTCAAGTTTGATTTAGTTGTTTCGCTTAAAAAACAAGAAACAACCCGCGACATCGCTGATGATATTTTAACCTATGATGTGCTGATCGACTCTATTGATCACTGTCTCTCCCAGAAACGCTACAATCTCCTTGAGACTTTAGCGGAAGATATTGCAAATGAAGTCTTAAAAAACGAAACCGCAGAAAAAATAGAAATTACTATCGAAAAGCTCGAACGCGTTGACGGCAGACTAGGCGTCTCTATTACGCGATCACAAAAGGCGAGTGTGGAGAACAAGCAAGCTTCATCTCAACATATGCTTGTTATATATGAGTTAGGGGCAGAAATACCAAAAATTGAAGGGCCAAAAATCTTTATTCCTTCCTATCCAGATGAAAATCCAAGCACTGAATCTGGTTACCACCAAAGGACGCTTGCCTGTGACATTCAAGCTTGGGAAATTGCTGAAAGATTAAAATTTCCACTCATTGATACGATGGTTGAAACACGCGCACTCATGCAACGAAATGAGAGTTTTGTGCTTGGATTTGGCAGACAACCCTTCGAACTACGCCCAGAACCTGCCGATTTCTCAAGACTTCAACTCATTAACTGGCATAAACACCATCTCAATATTAAAACCGTTTGGGAAGCAAAAAACAAATGAGCAAAATTTATATCGAACCAATCTTACAACCGCTTGCCAATCTAAGTGACCCCGTAAGATTTCAAGATACTCTACTCGGTTTTGATCATGTCCGCATACATGAACACGGGCGCGCCTCAATCATAGCGCATATCATGGACTGCGATGAAGCTGACCTTAACGTATTTACGCAAACGCCCCGCATGTTGAGTGAAACTCCTCGGCATATCATGGGCATAGTGAATGTGACACCAGACAGTTTCTCCGATGGCGGTCAATTTGAGACTGGCGAAGCGGCAATTGCGCATGCACGAAAACTTGTCGAAGAAGGCGCAACAATTCTCGATTTTGGTGCAGAAAGCACGCGTCCTGGTTCTGAAACAATTCCGGCTCAAACCGAACTTTTACGTTTAGAAGATATCTTTGAGGCGTTGGATAGCTTCGGCGTTGCGACCTCAATCGACACGCGCAAAGCTCTTGTCGCAGACGCAGCCATTGGCGATGGGGTCACCATGATCAACGACGTCAGCGCAATGACTTTTGACCCGCAAATGGCGGAAACGGTGGCGCATTCGGATTCTCAAATTTGCCTTATGCATGCAATTGGCGATCCCAAAACAATGCAAGACGACCCGCAATATGAAAACGTTTTATTAGAAGTCTATGATTTTTTGGAAAGTCGCATTGAGTTTGCTCTCAGCCAAGGCATTGAGAAAAATCGAATTGTAATCGACCCGGGTATCGGTTTTGGAAAAACGCTTGAACATAATTTGCTTCTCATGAAACACGTGGCTGTTTTTCATAATTTAGGTGTCCCCATACTTGTAGGCGCATCTCGAAAGCGCTTTATAAACGAAATTAGTCCAAGTCAGACAAATGAACGGATCGGTGGCTCTCTGAGTGTAGCACTTGATCTTGCCCGCAAAGGCGTGCAAATTATTCGTGTTCATGACGTGAAACAAACTGCTCAGGCACTCAAGGTTCAGGACTACTTACTTGAACAACTTTAATTAAAGAAACAATTTAGGCAAAACATGGCGAGAAAATATTTTGGAACAGATGGTGTTAGGGGACGCGCAAACCAACCCCCAATGACAGCTGAAATGGCGCTCAAACTGGGGACAGCCGCCGGCAATTATTTTCGGAGAGGTGAAGGGCCGCACCGTGTGGTAATTGGAAAAGACACACGCCGTTCAGGATATATGATCGAGAACGCAATTACAGCTGGATTGACTGCAACTGGAATGGATGTATTTTTGCTCGGCCCCATACCCACGCCTGGTGTCGGTATTTTGACGCGAAACATGCGCGCGGATTTGGGTGTAATGATCTCAGCTTCACACAATCCTGCACATGATAACGGAATAAAATTTTTTGGTCCTGATGGATATAAACTCTCAGATAAGGCTGAAATTGAGATTGAACGACTTCTCGAAAGCCCGCTTACACTGCCTGATGCCACAAAAATTGGAAGTGCAAAGCGAATCGATGATGGAGTTGGAAGATATATCGAATTTGCGAAATCTGCATTCCCGAGAAAACAGCGTCTTGAAGGCTTAAAGGTCGTAGTCGATGCCGCGAATGGTGCCGCATACAAAGCTGCTCCGCAAGCCCTATGGGAGCTTGGCGCAGAGGTCATCACATTAGGGAACAATCCGAACGGACATAATATAAATAAAGAATGTGGTTCTACTGCTCCTGAAAATTGTGCAATGACAGTTGTCGCCAGTAGTGCGGACGTTGGCATTTGCTTAGATGGCGACGCTGATCGTATTCTGATTGTTGATGAAAAAGGTCAAATAATCAACGGAGATCAATTAATGGGGCTCATTGCCAGCGACTGGGCCAGACAGGGCAAGCTAAATGGAAACGCTCTCGTTGCCACCATCATGTCAAATCTCGGACTGGAGCGTTTTTTAAATGAACAAAACATCGACCTCATTCGAACCGGAGTCGGTGATCGTTATGTCGTTCAAGAAATGCGCAGTGGAGGCTATAATGTCGGCGGAGAGCAATCAGGGCATATTGTCATGAGCGATTACGCGACGACGGGTGATGGTCTCATCGCAGCTCTGCAATTTTTATCTACCATGGTTTCCCATGGAAAAGTAGCGTCTGAACTTGGACGCAGCTTTAAGCCAATTCCTCAAAAGTTAGTAAATGTTCGATACGAAAAAGGACAAACTCCGCTTGAAACCGATGAAGTCCAAGAAGCCATCTCAGGTGCCGAAGGAAAACTGAAGGATAAGGGGCGACTCGTCATTCGCAAATCCGGCACTGAGCCATTGATCCGAATAATGGCGGAATCTGACAACATGGATTTGATGAACGAAGCGATAGCCGATGTTCAAATAGCGGTCAAAGCTGTTTGTGAATCGTGACCGATTTTGACTGGACACGCTCACAATTCGAGTTGCCAAAGGGCGTAGTTTATCTCGACGGGAATTCGCTAGGACCTATCCCAACAGCGGCGAAAAATGTACTTATAAAAACGCTTGAAGATGAATGGTCAAAACAACTTATTTCAGCATGGAATGATGCGGGATGGATGGATTTACCTCAAAAAATTGGAAATTTGGTTGCACCAATCATAAATGTCCCAGAAGAAACAATTTCAATCGGCGACACGCTTTCCATTAAGCTCTTTCAAGCTCTTTTCTCAGCACTATCTCTAAATCCAGATCGAAAAATTATTCTCACCGACAACCAAAATTTTCCAAGTGACATTTATGTGGCCAAAGGTTTGAGCAAAGCCCTAAAAAGAGATATTACGGTTCAGGTTATTAATTCATCACAGATCCAAACCCATATCACATCCGACGTAGCGGTCGTCATGCTAACCCATGTAAATTACCGCACTGGGGCTGTTTATAATATGCAAGAAGTCACTAACATGGCCCACGAAGTCGGAGCCATCATGCTTTGGGATCTCGCGCATTCTGCTGGTGCAATCCCGATTACACTTGGAAAATCCGAATTTGCTGTGGGCTGTACATATAAATTCCTAAACGGAGGCCCTGGTGCGCCCGCATTTATCTATGCACGCCCTGATTTAATTTCTCGATGTGATACCATATTAAATGGTTGGCTAGGCCATGAAAATCCATTTGCGTTTGACCTTGAATTCAGGCCCAAGGAAGGCATTGATCGCTTTCGCGTTGGCACACCTCCAATTCTCCAACTACGCGCGTTAGAAGCGGCACTTTCAATTTGGAAACACTGCGACATTCACTCAATCTATTCACGCGCTCAAAAATTGGGTGATCGCCTTTTGGCGGGCGTCTTGAAGGCTTGCCCGGATTTCAAACTCGCTTGCCCAAAAGACTCGCACGCGCGCGGCTCTCAGGTTTCTTTCGCTTTCAACGAGGCCTATCCGTTTGTGCAAGCGCTGATCGAGCAAGGTGTTGTTGGCGACTTTCGTGCACCCAATATTTTGCGTTTTGGGATAACGCCCCTCTATATTGACGAGGCGGCGATCAACAATGCCGTACTTGTTTTCGAAAAAATTTATAGAGAGAGAATTTGGCGAAAGGAGCGATTTCAAACCCGCAAGGGTGTCACATAAGGCTTGAGCAAACTCCATTCGCGCGTTAGCATATACACATGAATAAAAAGTTAGACAGTTTAGATTTTGCGATATTGAGTGAACTGCAAAGTAACGCAGCGCAATCGCTTGATGAGATCGCTCGGAAACTGAATTCATCAAAAACGCCAATTTGGAACCGGATTCAAAAGTTGAAGACTTCCGGATATATTCAAAATGAAGTGGCGATTTTAGACCCCGAAAAACTTGGTCTTGAAGCGTGTTTTTTTGTCATTATCCGCACATCAGAACATGATACCAATTGGCAAGACAAGTTTTTGTCGGCAATTCGCAAACGTCCCGAGGTTATGGAGGCCCATCGACTCGCTGGCGAAATAGACTATCTCTTGAAGGTGCAAGTCGCCAACTCTAAGGCCTATGATGTTTTTTACCAAGCTCTCATTGCCGAAGTCAAAATTTTTAACGTAACAGCGCTCCTTTCAATGGAGAAAATCAAATTTACAACAGCTTTGCCCCTTGAAACCGACGAGAATGCTCAAGAATAAGCTTGCGCAAGCATTTCACGAATATCATATCCGTAAAGCCAACTCAGCCTTTTCATAATTAAATCGGGCGCTGAATGGCCGACACTGCTAAGAAAAAAATTTTGCAAATATCTCTTTACACCCGCCTGATGAAATAAGTTCAAATTTTTTAGAGATTGTTGTTGTACCTTACGCGCTCGCCCTAAACGAAATGCTGAGTAACGCCCAAATGATTCCTCAATCTCATTAGAGTCAAATAAATGCGCAAGCGCATAAGAGTCTTCGAGCGCCATCACCGCACCTTGCGCAAAGCTGGGCAACATCGGATGTGCCGAATCGCCAATGAGAACCGCTTTACCCAAGTTAAATTCGTGAAGACTCGCGCGGTCATGCAACAGCCATTTTTTGACTTCGGGAAGGGAATAAACGATCTCATTAAGCAATGGACATAAGTCAGAAAACAACTCATGAAATTCTGTAATATCGCCAGACTTTTCCCAACTTTCTCGATCAATATGACCTTCACAAATGCCTACAAAATTCAACGTTTCCCCACGATCAATACGCGTAGTGACAACATGTTTTCTCAAACCCGTCCAAACACAAGCCGATGTCGGTAGCGATAATTTCAAATCACGCAGTGGCATGGTTGCGCGCCAAGCGACTTTTTGAGTAAACCATGCACGCGTTTCACCAAATAAAAAACTACGCAGTTTTGAATGAACGCCATCAGCGCCGACTATGCAGGCGCCTTCCGCCACTATTCCGTTTTCAAAATGAACGCGAACACCTGATTTTGTTTCTGCATATTGGTGAAATTTATGTCCTAAATTTAGGGAGATTTTTTTATGATCACGAAGCGCTTTTAACAAAATATTCTGCAGATGAGCGCGGCGAATATGCGCATAAGTCGACCCCCAAGACTGCAGTGCTGTCTCCAAATCAAGGCTAAATATTCGCCGATCGCTCACACCATTGCGCATTTCCAAAGCTGTAGGAAGGTAAGAGTGAGCACGAACTTGATCCTCTAAACCCAAGGCATTAAGAACGCGCATTCCGTTTGGTGAGATTTGCAATCCAGCACCAATCTCGCTTAGCATTTCAGCCTGATCAAATACCGAAACACTATGTCCCTGCTGCGCGAGCGCGAGTGCGGCGCTAGCGCCTGCTATACCACACCCAATGACAATAATGCTCATCGGTTCGTCTCAAATGTGCTCGGCATCATAAAATGGCCGGTCGCCTGAGCAAATAACCGACTTTGATCGTCCTGCCACGCTTCTACATTTACACTGGAATAACGTCGACCCAAGCGATTAATCTGCGCGCGCGCAAAAGAATCTTCTGGACGACCAGGGCGCAAGTAATCAATGCTAAAATCAATGGTCCTTGGCAGATCTAATCGGCCTTTTCCTATGATTTTGTCAATCGTTATATCACTATTCGATATAAGCCTCTCAATATTCTGCCATGCCAAAGTGACAATCGCACAGAATTCAAGAAAACCCGCAACGCCACCACCATGAAGAGCAGGCAATAAGGGATTGCCAATCAGCTTATGCTGATAAGGCATTACAAATTCGATCACGGTACCATTGCTAGAATATTCAAAACCCATATAACGCGCAAAAGGAATTTGCGCTGCAATCAACTCAAGGAACTCATCACTTCTGCCTTGCAAGTTTGAGCTCATGACTTGGGTGCCTTTTTAGAAAAGGTAAAAGCTCCTGTTGCGATCGCAATTGGTGCATCTATGTTCGTATCCCAAGCTACGCCTTTAACGAATGCGACATGGCGCGTGGTATGATAAACCTCGGCGCGCGCATAAATGTCGCTCGCTGGACGCGCTGAACGCAAATAATCTATGCGCAAATTAATAGTCGCCGTACTTATCGAATTGAGCGGATGGGTTATAACCTCGGCGCCACAAAGCGTATCAAGCAAAACAGAAACAGCGCCTCCATGAACCACGCTCGTAACTGTGTCACCGATTAGCTCATGATCATATGGTAAAATAACAGCCGGCAAATCATCTTCATGTGTTACGACATGCATGTTCATTGCCTGACACAACGGAACATTTTCAAAAAACCTTTGCACCGCATCTGGGTTTTGCATGCGCACTCACTCTTGTAAAATTCTAATGATGTGTCAAACCTAACCTCTAAATAGCAAGAGCGCAAGAACTTCAACGATCCTGTGCATACCCAAATTTTTGCAACGCAATTTTAATCTCGTCCAAGATTTCAGGATCATCAATGGTCGCTGGCATTTTCCATTCCGCTGCATCTGCGATGCTTACCATTGTCCCTCTCAATATTTTTCCAGATCTTGTTTTTGGCAGTCTATGCACAATAGTCGCATTCTTAAACGCCGCCACAGGGCCAATTTTATCACGCACGAGTTTAACTGCTTCGGCGACAATTTCATCATGTGCGCGCGTGCAGTCACCATTCAAACACAAAAATCCAAACGGCAGCTGACCTTTCAGATCATCCGCGACACCAATAACCGCACACTCGACAACATCTGGATGTGAAGAGAGGACTTCCTCCATTGCGCCCGTCGAAAGCCTATGACCTGCTACATTAAGCACGTCATCGGTTCGCGACATAATGTAAAGATAACCATCTTTATCTTTATAACCCGCATCTCCTGTTTCATAATAACCGGGAAAGGTCGAAAGATAGGACTTCTTATAACGTTCCTCCGCGTTCCATAATGTGGGGAGCGTACCTGGCGGCAGTGGCAGCTTAATGGCAATTGCCCCCAGCGTATCAGCCTCAAGAACGTTACCAGCCTCATCTAAGATATCGACTTGATAGCCCGGCATTGGCACAGTTGGTGAACCCAATTTCGTTGGAAGCTCTTCAATACCAAGCGGATTGGCAACGATCGCATAACCTGTTTCGGTCTGCCACCAATGATCTACGACAGGCACCCCCAATTTTTCTTGTGCCCAAACAATCGTATCGGGATCAGCGCGCTCACCTGCCAAATACAAGGCTTGCAAAGAGCCAATATCATAGTCGTTTAGCAAAGCACCTTGCGGATCTTCTCGCTTGATTGCGCGAAAAGCAGTTGGTGCGGTAAATAGTACTTTTACATTATATTCTTCAATCACTCTCCAAAACGTACCCGCGTCAGGTGTGCCCACGGGCTTTCCTTCAAATAGAATCGTTGGGTTTCCATGAATGAGGGGCCCATAGGTGATGTAGCTATGGCCAACAACCCAACCCACGTCAGAGGCCGCCCAATAAACGTCACCAGGTTCTACGTTATAGACATTTTTCATGGTCCAATTTAGCGCCACCATATGGCCGCCGTTGTGCCGCACAACTCCTTTTGGTTGACCAGTTGTGCCTGAAGTATACAGAATATAAAGTGGATCATTACCCTTAACCAGCACACATTCGCAAGGCTGCGCCGCTGCAACAGCGTCCTTCCAGTCATAAAATATGCCGCCAAGTTCGAAACTTGCTTCTTCACGCGCATATATAAATGCGACTTCTGGCTTATAATCTGAAAGCTCAATTGCCCCTTTCAGAAGCGGTTCATATGCCACAATCCGCCCCGGCTCAATCCCGCAACTTGCAGCTAATACCGCTTTCGGTTTCGCATCATTGATGCGTGTGGCAAGCTCGTTTGCGGCAAAACCCCCAAACACAACCGAATGAACCGCACCAATACGCGCACAAGCGAGCATCGCTACAAGCGCCTCAGGTATCATCGGCATATAAATGATCACACGGTCGCCCTTTGAAACACCCTTTGTCAACAAAGCCCCACCCAAACGCGCAACTTGCTCTTGGAGTTCAAAGTAAGTCATTTTCAATTTACGCCCCGTGATTGGACTATCGTAAATCACAGCGACTTGCTCACCAAGTCCGTTTTCAACATGACGATCTACTGCATTATAGCATGTATTGGTCACACCATCTGCAAACCACTCAAATAATCCATCGCCCTTTTCGCTTAATGCACGCGAAGGCGGCTCAAACCAATGCAGCTCTTTGGCGGCATCAAGCCAGAATTTTTCAGGATTGTTTTTCCAGTTCTGATAAGTGTCTTGATAAGACATACTACTCCCTTTCGGTTTAGTTAATTCTCGGGAGCTTTTTTATTATTTTTGTTATTCAGCAAAGCATATAAAAATAATAAAAATACATCAACCCACTCAGCGTGGATAAATTTCTACAAAAATTTGCAATTTAATTTTTCTAAACGGGAAGTGTTATAAACCGCCCATATCCGCTATTTCATCCTTAATTCTCAGTTTTTCTTTCTTCAGAACTTGGATTTTAAGTTCATCAACTGCTGCACGATTTTCTTCGCGCTCTATCTTTTTTTCAATTTCTTGTTTTTTGGTTTTTAGTGCACTGATATGATTTTCAACGCTCACAATGTCCTCCTTTTCAATATATGACATTTTCATGACAGCACAATTAATGATTCGAGTCACGAAAAAATTTGAAAATTATTTTGAAGCTTGCTAAAATGTTAACGCTTTTGCATGACGCGCAATGCGTTCATAGGCCTCACTAACAACACCGGCTTCATCATAAAGAGCAAGTGGCGATAACAATTCTAAAGGCCCTTTGCGATCTTTACGCGCTTTAATAATTACAGATTTTGCGGATTTTTGCGGACGAGACTGAATAGGTAAAATCTGAATATCTCCAAAGTCGAAACGAACGAGTTCCAAAATTTCTGCGAGCGCTTCAACCCGATGAACGAGCGTTAGAAGACCTTTTGGCTTGAGCCTTTTGTAAGCAAGTCTAACCCAGTTATTCAGATTTTCTTCAGCAATACGAGCATTTTGATTATAAAGTTCTTTCGGCAATGAATGCGAGTCTTGACTAAAATACGGGGGATTCATCACAATATGATCAAATTGTTTTTGCATCAGCCCTTTAGGTGGATCGCAAACATTCCCTTTAAAAATTCGTCCTTTAAATCCCGAGCTTTTTAGGTTTTGCATTGCCAGTTCAGCAACCTCATCATTTTTTTCCAAACCCCACAGGTCCAAATTCGGCACGCGTTTTGCCAAGCAACAAAGCACAACACCCACCCCGACACCAAGCTCAAGTACTGTTTCACCTTCTTGAGCGTCAACTCCTGCTGCGAGCAGCACACTATCTGTGCCAGCACGAAAACCGCTTTTAGGCTGTAGCAGCGCCAAACGGCCATCCAAAAATTTGTCCAAGCTTGTTTCCATTAAAACAACATATGCAGCAAAATTGCGCATTTGCAAACTTCGAAATTCAACTTAAGCTATAGACCTCTGTGCTGCTTCGATTTATATGGTTAGAAAATTAATTAAGTTAGCAAATTGAATACACAAACTGCTCTCGATAAACTTCAAGCAATGTTTGAACAAAAGCTCAAAGACGTTGATCTTTTGATTAACACACGTATGCAAAGCCAACATGCCGTTCGCATTCCAGAATTAAGCTCACATTTAATCAATGCGGGCGGCAAGCGCATCCGCCCACTACTCACAATCGCTTGCGCAAAAATTTGCGACTATGAGGGTGAGCTTGACGTTAAGCTTGCGACTACAGTCGAATTTATTCATTCGGCAACGCTTTTGCACGATGATGTTGTAGACGAGAGCGATAAAAGACGCGGTCTTGCAACGGCCAATCAAATTTGGGACAACAAATCTTCCGTACTCGTTGGCGACTATCTTTTTTCAAGATCATTTCAACTTATGGTTGAAACAGAAAACCTTAAAGTACTCGAAGTGCTCTCTAATGCGTCGGCTGTCATTGCAGAAGGCGAAGTTTTACAGCTTACAGCCGCGCAAGATATAAAAACTTCCGAAGAAACATATTTTCAAGTTATTCGCGGCAAAACCGCTGCACTATTTGCAGCTGCTTGTGAAGTGGGCGGCATTATCGCGAATGCATCTGAGGCCGAAATCAAGACTCTGCGTGAATATGGGATGGCGCTTGGCCTCGCATTTCAAATCGCCGATGACGTGCTTGACTATACCGCCACGTCCGAGTTTGGCAAAAAACTTGGAAACGACTTTGCAGAATGCAAGCTGACGTTGCCCGTCATTCGCGCCATTGAGAACGCCGATCCACATGAGCGCGATTTTTGGAAACGCACCATCGGACGCGGCGAGCAAAATGACGACGATTTTTCACATGCACTTCAACTCTTGGAAAAATATCAAACCATAAAAACAAGCCGCGAAACAGCATTATCGCTAAGCAATGACGCAAAAAATTTGCTCAAATCATTTAAAGAAACGCCCACAAAAACAAGTCTTATTGCGCTTTGTGATCAGGTTGTGAATCGTCTCGTGTAAGCCCGCCCGCCCAAATCCAGTCTTTCGCATAGACCTTTCGCAATCGCGCTTTCGCTGTAAACGCCGCCGCTTGGTTGTCAAAAAGACCAAATACACTCGCCCCTGAGCCGCTCATGCGCGCAACCATTGGTTTTTGTTCATTCAGAGCATCAATACGATCGCGAATCTGTGGGCAATAATCTATCGCCGCGGCCTCAAGATCATTATGACCATTCATAACGGCATGCTCAAATTGCATCTGATTGGGCGCACTCGAAAAGCACATCAGCGGGGAAGAAAAAATTTTTCCAGTCTGAACAGCAACCCCGGGATTCATTAAGAGAATTCCATAGTCCTTTTCGCATTTAACTTCTGTCAGAAGTTCGCCAATCCCGCGCATTTGCAAACTTCGCCCCCAAAAACACGCGGGCACATCAGCGCCCAAATCAAGCAAATCAATCGCATCCGGAACAGGCTTTTCAAAAATTCCACAAAGCGCACGCAACATAACTGCGCAATCCGATGATCCACCACCAAGACCAGCTTCCACAGGAATATTTTTTTCAAGGACAACCTCAACCTTCGGATCGATTCCATATCGACTTGTGAACCAGTTTATTGCGCCCCAAATCGAATTTTGCTCGGAGGAAATCCCATCACAAAACGCGCCTTGAATTTCAACACGTGTCCAATCGCTTTTACGCACAAATATCCGATCAATCCCGTCCGTAAATACAACAAGCGAATCTAGCAAGTGGTATCCATCCGTCCGTTTTTCGGTCACATGGAGATTCAAATTGACCTTTGCGGGCACATCAAAACAATACCAATCACTCAAGCCCATTCGCCAAACGGTCCTCAAGCTCAGCGCGCGTAATATCAGGAAGATCTTCTTCAAGGTTTTCTAAGGCCCGCTTCCACTGATAGGTAGCTTCTCTTTGACGCCCAAGCTTCCAATACACGTCACCCAAATGCGCATTGACAATCACATTCGTCGACATAAAGACCACCGCGCGCTCTATCGGCTCAAGGGCTTTTTCGTATTCTCCAATTTTAAAATAAGCCCATCCCAAACTATCCAAAATATGCGGCTCACTATCACTTATTTCAACCGCACGCCCAACAAGCTCAAGTCCGAGATCTAGATCCTGCCCTAAATCAACAAGCGTATAGCCATAATTATTCAAAATATCAGGATCATCCGGTGCCAGCTCCAATGCTTCCGCAAGCCAACTCAATGACAATTCCCAATCTTGAATAATCTGTGCAGATATTGATCCTCTGTAAAGCACTTCAGCTCTACGCGTTCCATCTAGGCCCTCAAAATTTAAAGTTTCTTTGTAAGCCTCAATCGCATTTTCATGCTCTTCAAGAATTTGAAAGCTGTCGGCAATCCATTTCAGATTTTGAAAGCTTTTGTCTTCACTTTCAAGTACAGCACGCGCCTCCTCTTCACGACCGAGTTGTAACAATGAATTGAAATTATAAATATTCTTCAAATGGGATGAATTCAGTACCTCTTCAGAATTTTGAACGAACTGAAGAACATCTTCAAATTCTCCATTTTGATAAAAATGTCCCAACAAGCCAAGCTGATAGCGCGGAACTTCAGGCGCTAAATTGGAAAGAAGCAGCGCAAACATTCGCATCGTCGTTCTTGGAAATTGATTTCCGTCACTTTGGGAGAGCACCAAATCAAGATATTCAGCCAAAGCGTTTTGAGGCTTCGCGAAAATAACAGATGGATGAATTTTACCTTCCATCGCGAATTCAAATGGCTCTAAATACTCCGCAGGCCAAAACGCGCGCGGACCCAAATTTTCTGTAATTTGCTCGAGGGCTGTGGGATCATTTTCAAGCAAAGCCATGACCATAATAGCAACATAGGATTGTTCACCTAAATAGAGATAAGCGCCATCCTCATCTTTCAACAGCTCAAGCGATCGCGCATAATTTTGATTATAGTAGGCAATCATCATCGCTTGTTGGTATTTATAAAGAGCTGAAAGTGAGCCCCCTTGCGCAATCGCTTGGTCTAAGTATGAAACTGCAGAATCAACATCTCCGCCACCCGCAATTGACCAGGCTTCCGAAATGATATCGTCAAGAAATCCGACTTCATTTGAAAGACCTGTTAAGCCTTCCCAGTTTTGTGAGCGCGCAGCATGAACCCATGCAACGAGTGCGCCAAATGGGTCATTAATGCCTTGCTCTTTAATCTTATTTTGAAAGAAAATCGCAGTTTCAAGATCACTTTCATAGAGCGCCTGCATCATTGCCGCATTCAGTATAATGGGGCTTTCTGGAAGCGCTTCCAAACTCGGCTCAATATACTTCGCAACCGCATCATCATCCAAAGTGGCACGCGCATAGGAGAGCGATAATAAATCACCAATCGTATTTGATTGCGCTAGACTTGCCACGCTTGCGAGCGCAATACAAAAAACGAGTTTTATTAATTTCATCACATATTCGGGTAATTTGGGCCTTCACCACCTTGTGGCGTTTGCCAGTTAATGTTTTGAAGCGGATCTTTGATATCACATGTTTTACAATGTACGCAATTTTGCGCATTAATCTGAAACCGCGGATCTTCTCCCTTATCGTTGTAAATTACCTCATAAACCCCTGCAGGACAATAACGCTGGGCAGGTTCTGCATATTCAGGCAGATTTACGCGTATGGGCAAATCCGGGTCCGCAAGTTGCAAATGACATGGCTGTTCTTCTTCGTGATTTGTCGCCGAAAAACTTACATTCGTGAGACGGTCAAAACTCAGCACACCATCCGGCTTTGGATACTCAATCACTGGATAATCCTTCGCTTTTCCGGTTGATTGTGCATCAGATTTTCCATGTTTAAGCGTGCCAAAAATGTTAAATTTCAACAAATGCGCCGCCCACATATCTATGCCGCCAAGCATCATGCCACCCAATAAACCATAGCGGCCATTCAAAGGGGCCACATTACGTACAGGTTTCAAGTCTTTGCCAACCGGTCCTTCGATGAGCGCCTGATCGTAAGTATCGATGATATCACCTTGACGATTAGCCTCAAGCGCAGCATGAACAGCTTCAGCGGCATCACATCCAGAATGCATCGCGTTATGATTGCCTTTAATGCGCGGCAAATTCACGAGACCAATTGAACATCCCAATAACAAGCCGCCCGGGAAGGCCGATTTTGGCATTGACTGAACACCGCCCTTCGTAACCGCACGTGCGCCGTAAGCCACGCGCTTGCCACCCTCAAGTGTCTCCTTAAATACGGGGTGATGCTTGAGGCGCTGAAACTCCATATATGGGAAAAGATGCGGATTTTTATAATTCAAATCCACAATCAAACCGACAACAACCTGATTATTTTCGAGATGATACATAAAGGAGCCGCCCGTGTTTTTTGTGCCAAGTGGCCAGCCCATTGTATGAACAACACGGCCTGGCTTATGGTTCTCCGGCTTGACCTCCCAAAGTTCTTTCATTCCCAAGCCATATTTTTGATAATCACTATCACGGTCGAGATTAAATTTAGAAATAGCAGCCTTCGACAAGGAACCACGCGCCCCTTCGCCAAGCAATACATATTTACCCAAAACTTCCATTCCAGGCTCGTATGAAGGCCCAGATGTACCATCTGGATTTTTTCCAAATTCGCCCGCAACAACACCGCGCACTTCTCCATTTTTTCCGTAAACAAGCTCAGAACACGCCATGCCCGGAAAAATTTCGACACCCAAAGCTTCCGCCTGTTCACCAAGCCAACGGCAAACATTTCCCATAGATACAACATAATTGCCGTGATTATGCATAAATCCAGGCATTACAAATCCAGGAATTCCCGTTTTTCCATTCTCAGAAAGATAAAGGAACTTGTCTTCTGTAACCTCAACATCAACTGGCGCCCCTTTGTCCTTCCAGTCCGGCATCAGGCGATCAAGGCCCGCTGGATCAAGAACAGCGCCAGATAAAATATGCGCACCAACCTCTGAGCCCTTTTCAAGAACGACAATATTCAAGTCACTATTGAGTTGTTTTAGCCGTATCGCAGCCGACAAACCAGACGGGCCAGCTCCAACGATTACAACATCATATTCCATCGCTTCACGCTCAACTTGATTCACATTCTCATTCATTTTTAAAATCCTATTCCACAAATTCTATATTCTCGCGCATACTAGTGGTCAAACCGCCCATTTTGCAAGAACTCAATTATATAACGCCGCGCTATTTTATTTTCAGTCATTAAGGTATGGGAAGCTGGAACTAAAATCCAATCCGTTTCACCCGCGACATGCGTGCGCTCAACCGCAACAGCACCATCATCACCGCCAGGGATCAAATAACTGAATAGCGGATTTACAGACACATTGCCGGCAATAACGCCAACCTCATAATCAACTGGCCCCAGCTGATTAGGGATGCTATCTGCACCTGTTCCCAAGGACGCCCCTGATTTTCCTGAAATCGCACCAAACTGTGCAAACAATTCACTGTCGATCACTTCGGAACCTTGATTTGGGGGCGCCAACATCACAACGCGGTGTGGGCGAGGACGCTCAACCTGACTATAATATGCGCGCACCAAAATACCGCCCATAGAATGAGTTACAAAGCTTTTCCGCGTAAAATCAGAACAAGCTTTAATGCCCTTTTCAATAGCCTCATCTGCGAGCGCAAAGATATCGTCCGTTGTTGATGGATAGGTAATATTTACGACTTCATAATCCTCATTGATTAAATCATCGAATATGCGCGACATAGAAAGCTCGGTACGCAACAGACCATGAAGCAAAATTACACAGTCTTGCGCATGAACGGGAAGCGCACCCATAATTAATATCGCTAAAGTGAAGGCTCGTTTCATAAAAATACGATAAATTCTTAACCCCATTATTTCAACCCAACCCTATGCAGATCAGTATGAATCCGCGCGCTTGAGAACCGGTTTGCACAAAAATGATCAAACATAATGTGACAGCAATTATCCTTACCACTTTATCTTCCACAAAATCGTTTTCCGTTTATGAACAGCAAGCGATTGCGATGGCACAAACTATGTCGCTATCCGCAAGCAATGATTATGCCGACCGTCGAAAAACGGATAGAACAATCCATGATGGCTTTAGCGCCCGCCGATTATTAATTTGCAAGGTATTGATGAGCCTCGTTCTACCTTCATATACTCATTGCGCAAAGCTTTCGCATCGCTTTCAGTGCAATATGGCGAGACCATTGAGCCGTGAACAAAGTCAAAAAATAACAATAATGTCGCGACATCTATCGAAACTATAAATTTTAGAATTATTGTCGATCGGCAATTTATCAAAATGAAATGGTGGGGAGGGCTGGATTCGAACCAGCGTAGTCCGAAGACGACGGAGTTACAGTCCGTTGCATTTGACCGCTCTGCCACCTCCCCATTCGAAAATTGCAAAGCTCCCGTTCAATATCGCTGCCCTAGCGCAACGTCAAGACTTTCTATAGCCATTTTAAAAATTATTTGCTGGTTAAATGCGCAGGCTATCGCAAAAAATGTTTCCCAAAATAAACAAAATTCGACAAAAATGTCGTTTTATAAGAAAAAAATGTCACTTTACTATCGCAACTTTGAGTATTTTCGTTAAGCTGATAGGACTTAACAATAAAAAACAGGGAAAATATGAGTATAAAACCACCTATTATGGATTTGCCCATCGAAACTGCTGATAGCGGTTTTTATTCGGGCTTTAGTCGCACCGTTGCGATCGTTTCAAAAGTTATCATTGCTGCACTCGTGATTTGGGCAATCGTTTTTCCAGAACAAGCCGGCGAAGTTCTTAACGGAATCAACAGCTTCATTCTCGCGAACACTGCCTATTGGTATGTGGGTATTATTACCTTTTTCGTTATCTTGTGTTTCGCACTGGCACTATGGCCAGCCGCAGGGCGCTTGAAACTTGGTCTCGACGATGACCGGCCCGAATTTTCAAACTTTTCTTGGTTCTCTATGATGTTTGGTGCGGGTATTGGTGTTGGCATGTTAACATGGGCAGTTGCCGAACCGATTTATCACTTTGCAAATAATCCAGATGTGATTATGGGTCATACAGAAGGCGGCAACGCAGGCAATATTCGTAACGCCTACAAATGGTCATTCCTACACTGGGGATTTGGCGCTTGGGCTGCGTATGCAATTGCCGGTCTCGCACTCGGTTACTTCACTTATCGCCGTGGTCTTCCGCTTACGATGCGCTCTTCGCTCACCCCTTTATTCGGGCGTTCGCTTTCGGGACCTCTGGGGAATATCATTGATATCGTTGCCGTTGTGGCAACCATACTGGGGGTTGCCCAAACGCTCGGTTTTGGCGTTGAACAATTCGTTGCAGGGCTTACACGCATTGGCATTGCTGGCCTTGTTGATCCAGAAGGCTCGGCAAATACCACCGGAATTTTAGTAGCCATTATTGTGATAATGTCGGCATCAACCTTATCGGCACTTTCCGGTGTTGGCAAAGGAATCAAATGGCTTTCGAATCTCAACATGGGGCTTTCGATATTCCTTCTCTTGTTCTTCTTGCTCTTTGGTGCAACTTTCTTCGGGCTACAATCTCTAATCCTCGGCATTTTCGATTATCTTGTCGCACTCCCCAAAATGCTCTTCACAGTTTGGCGTTCAGATGGCATCGAAGGTTCGGTCGCTACCCAACTTGAAGGTTGGCAAGGCACTTGGTCAGTGTTTTATTGGGCTTGGTGGATCGCTTTCGCACCATTCGTTGGTCTCTTCTTGGCACGTATCTCGCGCGGACGCACTATTCGTGAGTTTGTGCTTGGTGCAATCGTTGTCCCCTCCATCATGTGTTTCATTTGGTTCACGTGGGCTGGTGGTACTGCCATCGACCTCGAATTGAATGGCGGAGCAAATGGCATTATAAATTCAGCGTCTGACGGAGACAAAATCTTCGCGATGGTGAATTACATGCTGAGCGAGTGGCTGGGCTGGATCATGTCCATCATCATTGTGGTGCTGTTAATGACTTATCTTGTAACGACGGCGGATTCGGCGGTTTTGATTGTCAACACGATCAACGCGGCAGGTGACGAAGGCCCCAAGGCACGTCCCCATATTTACTTCTGGGGCATCGCACTTGGTGCTGTTGTGGCAGCACTATTGATTGCTGGCGGCGGCGGCGACGACGGCCTCAAAGCCATTAAAACGGCTATGGTGATCGGTGCATTCCCGTTCTCCATCGTGATGGTGCTACAAGGAATCGCACTCGTTAAAGCAATATTCAATGATGCAAAACGTTTGAAAGCAGGTGTAGCCTCAACCACAGATGATATTTAATCCATAAAAAAATCGAAACGAGGGGTGGCGCTTTTGCGCCATCTTTTTTTGGGTCTCTTTCCATCTCACCCCTTGAGTTCACAACATAACAACTCTAATACTCGAAACAGAAAAAAGCATAAAGACATGACCAAAGAAGTTGATCTCTTTATTATTGGCGGCGGAGTCAACGGCGTGGCGGTCGCGCGCGATGCTGTCGGGCGCAACTTAAGCGTTGCTTTGGCCGAAAAGGGCGATATTGGCGGAGAAACTTCATCAAAATCAACAAAGCTCTTTCATGGCGGATTACGTTATCTTGAGTATTTTGAGTTTAAACTTGTTCGCGACGCGCTCATTGAACGTGAAATACTCCTTAAAAATATGCCACATATTGCCTGGCCAATGCGCTTCGTTTTGCCCTATCACCCCAATCAACGCTTTGAAGGCGACACGCCTGTATCAAGATTTTTGTCAAGAATAATGCCATGGATGAAAGGGCGTCGTCCGGCTTGGTTGATCCGTTTTGGATTGTTCATGTACGATCATTTGGGTGGGCGCAAAATTTTACCCGCCACATCAGCACTTAATCTGAGATCCGAACCAGAAGGCAAACCTCTCAAAGATCAATTTCAAAAAGCCTATGAATACTCAGATGTTTGGGCACAAGATGCACGATTAGTTTCACTCATGGCAGCCGATGCGGCAAAGCGTGGCGCAATGATCTCTACGAGATCAAAGGTGCTCTCAGCTCAGCGTGAAAATGATGTCTGGCTCATCGAAACGGAAAAAGAGAATTACAAAGCGCGCGCGCTTGTCAATGCGGGAGGGCCTTGGGTTGAAGACATCGTGCTTGGGGTCGCCAAATTAAATCTAAGCGCGTCAGTTCGGCTCGTAAAAGGTTCACATATCGTTGTACCCAAAATGTTTGATCACGAAAAATGTTACTTCTTGCAAGGTACTGACGGGCGCATCTGTTTTGCCATCCCCTATGAGCAAGAATATACACTTATCGGCACCACGGATCAGCCGCATGAAAATGCTGATACCGCGCCCGAGTGTAGCGCGGAAGAAACGCAATATCTTTGCGATTTTGTGAACACATATTTCGAAAAATCGATCACGCCTGAGGATGTTATTTGGAAATTTGCAGGCGTACGTCCGCTTTATGATGATGGCGCCAAATCGGCAACAGCGGCGACACGCGAATATGTCCTTACTGTGAACGACACGGGTGCCCCTTTGATCAATATTTTCGGAGGTAAAATTACAACGCATCGAAAGCTCGCAGAAGATGTGCTCAAAAACCTCTCTCCATTCCTCGATATGGGAACTGCATGGACGCATGATGCCCCCCTCACAGGCGGTAATTTTGACCCAGAGACGCGTGCAGAAAAAATATGTGCCTTCCAATCTGATCACCCTCATTTAAACGCGCAACACGCCGAACGTATATTCTCAACCTATGGTCTTGATGCTTGGTCCATTTTTGACGGCGAGCTTGGCGAAGACTTTGGCTGTGGCCTCTTTGCTTGCGAAGTCGATCACTTGATCGCAAATGAATTTGCTACAACGGCCGAAGACATTATTTGGCGCCGGACGAAACTTGGGATATCCATGAAACAAAAAGATATTGCGCGCCTTAAAAAATATGTGTCAAGTAAACGCAAGCAATCATCTTAACCCTGCGCAATTCAAAGTCCTAGTTAGTATACAAAGGAACCGTTCAATATGCCAAATATTCTCGCGATCGATCAAGGAACTACGTCTAGCCGTGCCATTATTTTTAATGAAGACCTAAAGCCTATTCATATTGAGCAAAAGGAATTTACGCAACACTTTCCCCAATCCGGTTGGGTTGAGCACGATCCAGAAGAAATTTGGCAAAGCGTGCTCAAGACTAGCCGCGCAAGTCTCGCAGCCTTTGACGTCGCTGCTATTGGCATCACCAACCAACGCGAAACAGTTGTTGTTTGGGATAAAACGACAGGAAAGGCGATATATAACGCCATTGTTTGGCAAGATCGTCGAACAGCGGATTTTTGCGATAAACTCAAATCTGAAGGACTTGAAGACAGCTTCACAAATATCACCGGCCTCCTTCTCGATCCCTATTTTAGCGCAACGAAGTTGGCGTGGATACTTGATAATGTTGACGGTGCGCGGGCGCGCGCTCAAGCCGGAGAGCTCCTTTTTGGAACAATTGATTGTTTTTTGATTTGGCGCCTCAGCGACGGCGCATCACATGTCACGGACGCCACCAATGCCGCACGGACTATGCTCTATGATATTCATAAGGGGGCGTGGTCACAAGAGCTTTGTGAACTTCTCAATATTCCGATGCAAATACTGCCCGCAGTTAAAGACACGGCCGCAGATTTTGGCGTAGCGAAGGCACTCAACAATCTCCCCATTTATGCGGTTGCGGGAGATCAACAAGCTGCCGCAATTGGACAGGCTTGCTTTGAAGCGGGCATGATGAAATCAACTTATGGAACAGGCTGCTTTGCGCTTCTCAATACCGGCAATACACCTGTCAAATCGAAAAATCGCCTCCTCACGACGATCGCCTATCAATTTGAAGGCAAGCCAACTTATGCGCTTGAAGGGTCTATCTTTATCGCGGGCGCCGTCGTGCAATGGTTGCGAGATGGTTTGCAAATCATTGATGATGCAAAGGCAACGCAGTCCATGGCTGATGCGGCTGATGAAACACAGGACTTAATTATCGTTCCCGCATTTACGG
Source organism: Paracoccaceae bacterium (assembly GCA_965263365.1). Lineage (GTDB taxonomy): Bacteria > Pseudomonadota > Alphaproteobacteria > Rhodobacterales > Rhodobacteraceae > CANMUM01. Next base: position 2,301,458 of record OZ253672.1, on the reverse strand, counting down.
GGCTCGGCGCACCATATTGGAATGCCAAGGCGCGCGGCGCAGTTTTTGGCTTATCTCGCAATTCAGGACCCAATGAATTTGCCCGCGCAGCTCTGCAGTCAGTTGGCTATCAAACCCGAGACCTACTTGATGCGATGCGCGGTGACTGGCCAGACGCCAAAGCGGGCGCTTTGCGTGTTGATGGCGGCATGAGCGCTTCAGATTATACAATGCAATTTCTCGCGGATATCTGCGCCGTGGAAGTCGATCGACCCAAGGTTCTTGAAACAACGGCGCTCGGTGTTGCATGGCTTGCCGGTTTTCGTGCAGGCATTTATCCCGATCAAAACAAGTTCGCATCATCTTGGGCGATTGATCGAACATTTGCGCCAAACCCAATTGATCCAAAAAAATATCAGGCTTGGCAAAGCGCTGTCGCTGCTACAATTGCTGCAGCCGATCATGATGAGGTAAAATCTGATTCTGTTTAGGCAAGACCGCCACTCTTGAGTAGCTCCATTTCAAGTGTACACGCAATAGTGTTTAATGGTCTAAGAAACGTATAGAGTCAGACGGTTTTAATTCTCCGATCATAGACCGAGCGCGCGCAGCAATTTCAACATTGATAAGCGAGAATAAAAGCAGGTCGCACCACTTCATTTTTTAAGAATTAGACCAACTGAAAATCCACAAATTGACAAAAGGATAATTCGCGCAAAGGCTTGAGTTGCAAAAGACATCAAGTCTTCCATTTTGACTTTTAGTCCAAAATTCGATTTCATATTTTGCGCGATCTAAAAAAACCTTCAATCATATCTGCGGCACGGGCACGACCAAGTTTACGCTCAGTAGGTTTTTCAATTTGCACTCGATAGTCATCTGGTAAATTCATATGACGTTCACGGTAAAGTGCGTGAAAGAAGTCTTCTGAAAATTCAGGATGCGGCTGCATGGTAAAAGCTCTGTCACCATATATTAGTACGGCATTTTTACAGAAATCATTTCCTGCCAAGACTTCTGCGTCCTTGGGCGGATCGATCACTTGGTCTTGATGCCATGCAACCAGTCTAAGTGGTGTCGTATCATTGAGTTTGTGCGATTGACTAGTAAATTGATACTCAACTTCGCCGACCGACCAACCGCCCTTAAATTTCTCGACCCGCCCACCCAGCGCTTGCGCAACGATCTGATGACCAAAGCAAATCCCGACTAGAGGCACCGCTTTTTGATATGCGTCGCGAATAAATGTCTCAAGTGGTTCTATAAATTCGTGCTCTTCATAAACACCGTGCCGCGAACCAGACACAATCCAACCATCAGCGCTATGAACATTTTCTGGAAAATTCATATCGACAACATCGAAATTTTCAAAAGTAAAACCACGCTCTTTAAGGAGCGCGATGAAAAGCAAATCATATTCGCCGAATTCTTCGACAACGGAGTCAGGCGAACGCCCACAAAGTAAAATTCCAATCTTCATATTCTTGTAAACTCGACTAAACGTTCAATAATAAATGCTCACGCTCCCAAGGGCTTATGACCCGCAAAAAGTCCTCGGCCTCGTACTGCTTTATTGCCATGTACACTTGGGAAAAGCGCGTACCTAGCACTTCTTGAAGCTCTGTTGCCTTATCAAAATAATCCACACCGTCTAACAAGGATCGCGGAATATCGCGCCGTTTATCATACCCATACCCTTTCACAGCACGGCGCGGTCGCAACTCATTTTTCATACCCAAATAACCACACGCCAATGAAGCGGCAATCGCAATATAAGGATTAGCATCCATACCAACCACACGGTTCTCAATACGCCTTGAGGCAGGTGTTGAAATCGGCACCCGTAATCCAGTTGTCCGATTATCTACGCCCCATTCGAGATTTATCGGCGCTGCGCCAGAATCAACATAACGACGGAATGAATTTACGTAAGGTGCGAAAAGAGTGATGGCCGAAGGAATGTACTTTTGCTGTCCGCCAAGAAAATTTTCAAAGAGTTCTGTTTGCTGATCATCCTCATCGTTGAACAAATTCAACCCGGTTCTTTGATCTATCACCGATTGGTGGATATGCATCGCAGAGCCGGGTTCATTTTGCATTGGCTTTGCCATAAAGGTCGCAAAACAATTATTACGCAGAGCTGCTTCACGGATTAGACGTTTAAAAAAGAAGACCTGATCGGCAAGTTTTAAGGGATCGCCATGAACAAAATTGATCTCAACTTGCCCAGCCCCGCCCTCTTGAATAATCGTATCTATTTCAAAACCACAAGCTTCGGCGAAATCATAAATATCATCAATGACCTCTCCATATTCATCGACTGCAGCAAGCGAATAGGCTTGTCGCGAAGCCACTCGTCGCCCTGTGCGACCGATCATCGGCTCAAGAGGCATATCAGGATCTGTATTCGGCTTGGTAAGGTAAAACTCCATTTCCGGCGCGATCACGGGTCTCCATCCTTCAGCTTCATAAAGTGATAAAACCCGTTTAAGGACATTGCGCGGAATAAGCTCAATCGGATCACCTTTGAGATCGACAACATCATGAATAACTTGAATGGTCACATCTTCGCGCGCCCAAGGCGAAGCAACAGCCGTTGAGAGATCAGGGATCAGAACCATATCACTTTCTGTCCATTGAAGACCCTCATCCTCCATATCCACATAGTCGCCTGCGATCGTCTGATAGAATACAGAAATCGGTAAAAACATGCGTTCTTGGCGCGAAAATTTAGCCCAAGGCATCGCTTTTCCTTTGGCAATACCTGCAAAGTCAGCGATCAAGCACTCGACCTCGTCAACCCGACGTTCCCCTGTCCAGTCGCGCAGGTTTTTTGGCAAATCTTGCCAAAGGGTTTTGGTGTTATTTTCCATTATAGTCTTCCAACTTTCTTCTCTATTGCCCCGTTTTTCTTAGCCAGTAAACAGACAAATTCATGCGCGATATGGGCAGCAGCGAGCGCGGTTATTTCGGAATGATCAAAAGGCGGAGAAACCTCCACCAAATCCATGCCAACTAAATTTAAAGACGCTAAACCGCGCATCAATTCCAAAGCTTGCCAAGATGCGAGTCCTCCGGGAACAGGCGTGCCAGTGCCAGGCGCAAAGGCTGGATCAAGTGCGTCAATATCGAAACTGATGTAGACGGGTTGATCAGCTGCGCGTTCGACAGCAATATCAATGGCAGCGTCAACACCGTTTCGATGAAGCCAAGGCGCGGTTAAAATTTCAAACCCATGATCATGATCATTTTGCGTACGCAAGCCAATTTGCGTCGAATATTTTGGATCAATGATCCCTTCACGTGCGGCGAGACCAAACATCGTTCCATGATCAACACGCTCCTTTTCATCAGGCCAAGTGTCGCAGTGCGCATCGACTTGGATTAACGCCAATGGGCCGTATTTTTGCGCATGGGCTTTTAACAATGGATAACTGACGTAATGATCACCCCCAAAAGTCAACATTTTAGCGCCTTGTGCGAGAATATGGCTTGCATGGTATTCAATTGCGGGTGTCACGGTTTCCGGATGATGAGGATCAAGCATGACGTCCCCATAGTCAACCATCGACAAATACGCGAAAGGGTCAAAACCAAAAGGAAACGCCTCAAGCTCGGCCAATTGAACAGAGGCCGCACGAATAGCGCGTGGCCCCAATCGGCAACCGGGCCGATAGGTAACTGCATTGTCAAATGGCACGCCTGAGACAACCAAATCAACACCTTCAAGTGCCCGCGAATATTTTCGGCGCAAAAAGCTCAATGCCCCTCCATAGGTCATTTCAAACCAACGTTCATTATTATCTTGCGCTCGAAATGCTTGATCGCCCGCGCTCATTTTATGAGACCTTCCTTGTTTTGTGCATAATTTGCATTGCTGTTATCACACCAATACCGACAGCCGCAATAATCAAGGTTGCGAGCGCATTAATATCAGGCGTCACGCCAAGGCGCACTTTAGAAAATACAACCATAGGCAATGTCGAAGACCTAGAGCCATTAACGAAGCTTGCAATCACAAGATCATCAAGAGAGAGCGTAAAGGCGAGTAGCCAGCCGGCTAAAATTGCGGGCGCAATGACAGGTAAAGTGATTTGTAAAAAAACAAATATAGGGGGCGCGCCCAAGTCCCGAGCAGCTTCTTCAAGACTTTGGTCCATTTCAATCAAACGCGAACGCACCACCACTGCAACATAGGCCATACAAAAAGTCGTATGCGCGATAATTACCGTTAGTATCCCTCTCCCAGAAGGCCAGCCCAAAAATCTTTCCATATTTATGAACAAAATAAGTAGAGACAAACCGGTGATGATTTCTGGCATTACAAGAGGAGAAGTTGTCATCGCATCAAGTATCGAGCGCGCACGAAATCGAAACCGAACCAGTGCAAAAGCAACCAATACGCCCAAGATGCTTGCCAAGCTCGCCGAAACGAAGGCGACCTTGAAAGACGCCCATGCCGCATCGATGATTTGACCATTTTGGAATAAAGCCCCATACCACTTGATCGAAAAACCCGTCCAAACCGTCGCGCGTTGATTATCGTTGAATGAGTAAATAATCAAAATAACAATGGGAATATAAAGGAATGCAAAACCGAAAATTGTAAGCGCACGTTTGATCATGATGTCGCCTCTTCAAGTCGTGTTTGCCAACGCTGCAGCCACATAAAGGGCACAACAACCAAGACCAACATCACAATCGCTAAGGCCGAGGCCATGCCCCAATCGCGGTTGCCGAAAAACTCTATCCAGAGCTGCTTACCAATCATTTTTGTTTCAGGACCGCCCAAAAGTTCGGGAATTACAAATTCACCAATCGCCGGAATAAATACCAGCATAGAGCCCGCAACAATGCCAGGCAAGGCTAGCGGCACTACGACCTGCCAAAAGGTCCAAAAGGGAGAGGCGCCCAAATCACTTGAAGCCTCAAGGACCTCATCTTGAAGTTTGACCAAATTTGCATAAAGGGGCAAAATCATAAAGGGAAGGTAAGTGTACACGATGCCGACATAAACAGCAAAATCGGTTTTAAGCATCGGGATGGGTTGATCAATGAGACCGATCCACATCAAAAAACTATTGATCTGCCCAGTATTTTGCATCAGCCCGATCAATGCGTAAACCCGCAAAAGAAAACTCGTCCAAAACGGAATGATCACCAAAATCAACAGCAAATTGCGATACTTCTCAGGTGCGCGGGCGATGGTGTAGGCCATAGGAAAGCCGATAAGTAATGCAAAGACCGTACTCACAAAGGCGGTCCAAATGGAAGCGAGATATGTGTTCACGTAGCGCGTGTCCGTAAATAGGCGTATATAGTTTTCAAAATTGGCTTGAACCCGTAGCACCCGCTCTTCCCAAAAGATAACCGGCTGATAAGGTGGTATTGCGATTTCTGGCTGCGAAAAACTAATGACAAAGACAAAAACAAACGGAAGCGCAAAGAAAATCAGTAGCCAGTTAAGCGGTAAAAATATCGACCATGCGCGCTGCGCTTCCCAGTCGGCGGCACCTAGAAAGAAACGGGAAATCAACAGCAAGAACGGCAAGACCCAAAACCCAATCCAAAGAAACCTTGGGATTGACGTGATTAGATTCAATCCGCGATTGAGAAGATCAAACAGCCACGCCAAAATAGGATTGTCAAAAGTGCCAAACTCAAAATTAAAGCTTGGGACAGCATTTAACACCCCCAAAGGCACTGCTAAAATTAAGATCACACCACAAAGCAAAGCAAGAACAGGCATACTCATCTGCGTTCGCATGAATTGTGAGCTTTTAACGATCATTGTGTTAGCACCACGCCCGAAGCTCCACCCCAGCCAACGAAGACCTGATCATCCCATGTAATATCATCTTCAGCCTCGCGGACGCGATTTGCGCGAAAGGCCTTTACGATTTTACCCGACGCCAATTTCACATGAAAAACAGAACCCGCACCAAAATAAGATATATCCTCAACCCTTCCTTGTGCAGCATTGAGCATACTTGGTTTGCGCTGCGTATGAATTTCCATTTTCTCGGGTCTTACGGCGATGGTGAGCGCCTGTCCCATCGTGCAGCTAACGCCATGTGACACTTCGATTTTATCGACATCCGAAGATGACAAACCCATTTTGTCCGCCTCGTCTTCGATCACGACACCTTCAAACAAATTCACATCGCCCAAAAAATTCGCAACAAATCGAGAACTCGGGAACTCGTAAACGGCTCTCGGTTCACCAATTTGTTGTATTTTACCTTCATTCATAACCCCAATACGCGAAGAAAGGGTCATCGCTTCTTCTTGATCATGTGTTACTACGATAAAGGTCACGCCGAGCGTTTCTTGAATGCGAATTAATTCAAACTGAGTTTCCTCACGAAGCTTCTTATCGAGTGCGCCAAGTGGCTCATCAAGCAAAAGTAAGCGCGGCTTTTTGACAAGCGCGCGGGCAAGCGCGACACGCTGCCTTTGTCCACCAGAAAGCTGATGCGGCTTACGATTTGCAAAGGCTTCTAGCTTAACCAATTGCAACATCTCCATCGCATTTTCTTTGGCATCCGCCTTATTCATACCTCCGTGCCGAAGACCATAAGTAACGTTTTTCAAAACACTCATGTGTGGAAACAAAGCATAAGACTGAAACATCATATTCGTTGGGCGTAAATGTGGGGGATACTGAGTTAAATCTTCACCATCGAGAAATATCTCTCCGCGCGTCGGTGTTTCAAATCCCGCAAGCATGCGAAGAAGGGTCGACTTTCCACAGCCCGATCCCCCCAAGAGGCAAAATATTTCGCCTGAGAAAATATCAAGAGATACATCATCAACTGCGGTAAAATTCCCAAACTGTTTGGACAAGTTTTGGATCCGCAAAAGCGGTTTAGCGTCGGCCTCTTTCCAAGGTTCAGAAACAATCTCTTTGTTTTGATTCATCAACCCACCTCCCCGAATGAACAGGCTTGCAATCGCGAATTACAAGCCGCCAATACAAATATACTTAATCTCAGTATAGTCATCTAAACCATACTTCGACCCCTCTCTTCCAATACCAGACTGCTTCACCCCGCCAAAAGGCGCCGCCTCATTGGAAACAATCCCAGTATTCACGCCCACCATGCCACATTCCATCGCTTCGCTAACCCGCATTATGCGGCCTATATCACGCGCATAAAAATAGCCGGCAAGACCAAATTCTGTATCATTAGCGAGAGTGAGCGCTTCTTCTTCTGTTTCAAATTTGTAAATCGGCGCGAGCGGACCAAAGGTTTCCTCATAAGTCATGCGCATATCAGTCGATGCGTCCGCAATCACCGTCGGCTCAAAAAAAGTACCCCCGAGCGCATGACGTGCGCCCCCTGCAACAATGCGTCCGCCTTTTTCAACCGCATCTTCGAGATGCGCTTCAACCTTTTCAAGCGCTGTTTGGGAAATCAATGGTCCCAATTGAGTCGCACTTTCAAAACCATTTCCCACGCGCAAATCACCAACTGCTTTGGCAAACTTCTCGACAAATTCCTCATAAACACCCGCTTGCACAAACACACGATTGGCACAGACACAAGTTTGGCCAGAATTTCGATATTTGGCAATAATCGCCCCTTCCACAGCCGCCTCAATATCTGCATCATCAAACACTATGAAAGGCGCGTTGCCCCCGAGCTCCATTGACGTCTTCTTAATCCCATTCGCACACTGCTTAAGTAGAATTTGACCAACGCGCGTCGAACCCGTAAAGGTAATTTTACTCACTTTGCTATGCGCACAAAGTACCTTGCCAATTCCGGCCGCATCTTGAGAAGGTATCACATTCAGCACCCCCTTTGGCACCCCCGCACGCTCAGCAAGAACTGCAATTGCAAGGGCAGAAAGCGGCGTGAGTTCCGCGGGCCTTGCAACCATTGAACACCCAGCTGCAAGTGCGGGCGCCAACTTTCGTGCAAGCATTGCATTCGGGAAATTCCAAGGTGTAATCGAGCCGACAACCCCGACGGGCTGCTTCACAACCATAATCCGCTTATCTTGGGAAGGCGCAGGAATCGTATCACCATAAATTCGTTTTGCCTCCTCAGCAAACCACTCGACATAAGAAGCCCCGTAAGCAACCTCACCCCTGGCCTCGGCAAGTGGCTTGCCCATTTCTGCCGTAATAATGTGCGCCAGGTCCTCTTGATTTTCTATGATAAGCTCAAAGAGCTTATGCAAAATTTGCGCGCGTGTCTTTGCTGGTGTGACCGCCCAATCCTTTTGCGCATCATAAGCAAAATCGATTGCGCGCTCGCATGCCGTTGTCGATATGTCTTGAACGCGAGCGATCGTTTCTAAGGTCGCTGGATTTCGCACATCAAAGGTGCCATCTCCCTCAACAAATTCTCCGTTAATAAAGGCATGCGTTTCCAATAATGAGGGGTCGTTTAATTCAAGCATATGTTCTTTCACTATGACTAATTTTTTATTTCAACTCATTTGAAAAAGTCTGCACGTTTTTTTTCAAATTATCCATAATAAAATTCAAAATGTACTTCTTTTTTCATCGAGCCTTGTTATTTTGAACACCCCAAACTAATTAATGTTGACAAAAACTAACATTCAAATTTGGGTATCCATGCTATGTCGCTCATTCCAGTAATTCTACTTTCTGTATTTTTTCTCTTTGCAAGTTCGATCAAAATATTTGGCTGGCAAAAAAACATATTTGAAACACAGCTTGGCATGTTCAGCAAATATGGCCTCAATCGAACCATTATGCGCTTGGTCGGATTCGTTGAAGCCTTTGGCGCAATTGCCATTTTATTTCAAAGCTCGATTATCGGAACAATCGGCGCGCTCGCCCTCCTCGGCACTTCACTTGGCGCCATCGCATGTCATCTCATTTGGGATACATGGAAAGATGGAATACCCGCGATGATTACAGCAACGCTTTCAATGTTTGTCATTTGGAACACGCAAACCATTTGGCTCGCGTGCGTTGAAAAATTCGTTAGCTAACGCAAGGCATTTCACGCTACTAAGAATACGAGCAAGGCTAGCTCAACAGACCTTTCAAAGCGTTCTCAACACCTTCGATATCCGCAGGGTTAGTTAGCTCTTCACCATCCCAGGACTCGCCCCACTTGCCGACGCCGTAGATTCCTTTGACCTCTCCTGCAAAATGTGGTGCGTTTTTTTCTTGGCTTTCAAGTACACCCGCCCCTGCGCGCCCTCCAGGCGATGCGCATAAAAACACAAGCGGCTTATTTTGCCAAACATTCTGATCAATTCTACTCATCCAATCAAAAATATTTTTCCACGCAGCCGTCACAAAACCATTATGTTCGGCAAACGAAACCACCACCGCATCTGCCTCACCGATCGCGTCAAAAAACGATTTTGCTTGAGAGGGAACCCCACTCGCCTGTTCGCGCTCTTGCGAATAAATCGGCATTTCAAAATCGTTGATGTCAAGAATATTGATTTCCGCACTTGAGTTGAGGTCTTGAATACGTTTTGTTGCATAGCCAATCAGCTGGCGATTGATTGACTTGGTATGATTTGTGGCTGCGAAGGAAAGAACTTTCATCTGGTTAACTCCTAGTTGGTGATTATAAATTGTGAGCTTCACATGAAGTAAGAAGCCAGACTAATCAATTCAATGCGCCAATTCGAAAATTCCGCGAAGCTTAAAAAGCCGAACATAAATTTTCAGTCAACCAAAACATGATTGGCCATCTCAGTACTATCAGTTTTGCCACGTCGCCAACAAACTTTTCAAGCCAATCGCATCAAGCCCAAGGCTCAAATGAATTCAAACATCAACCGTTTTTTCAATATCATAGGCAATTTTGACAATTGGGTTTAGTTGTAAAAACACTTAGATATCGGAACCGATGCTCATACGCCCAAACGATCGCGCATTCGATACCAAAGCATCGCGCCGATGAGGAGCGGTTGGCGAAGTGTGGTGCCGCCCGGGAATTTCTTGTGCGGAATGCTGGCTATTGTATTGAACTCTTCATCATCACCCGAAAGCGCACGCGCAATGAGATGCCCGCAATAGGTCGCCATTGCAACACCGTTTCCTGAATATCCAGCTGAAACCCAAAGATTTTCGCGCCGCCGCACATAGGGCATACGGTTGCGCGTTATCGCGAGTGTGCCCCCCCACGCATTTTCAATCTTGACGCCTGAAAGCATCGGAAAGATCTCGGTCATGGGCTTGAAGGCTTTTTGGCTGAGGTTTTTAGGAAACCGGTAGCCGTAACTTTCACCTCCGCCAAAAAGGAGACGATCATCCAAAGAGCGACGGAAATAATTGACAACAAACTTACTATCTGCGACAGCACTATTTTTGGGGAGTATTTCATTTGCGCGGGCTTCTCCCAACGGCTCTGTTGCGATTATGAAATTATTAATCGGCATAACGTGCCGGGCTGTTACTCGGTCAAGGTCTCCCATATATCCATTGCAAGCAAGTATTGTATGACGCGCATGAACTTGCCCAAACTGCGTCGCGACGGGATCAAGCGCTTCAACGCGTGATAATTCAAAAATCTGCGCGCCCAATCGTTCGGCTGCTTGCGCAATTCCAAGGACGAGCGCGAGGGGGTCCCCATGCCCGGACCCGTGATCAAGCATCGCACCCTTATAGGCCGAACTATTCACTACTTCTTGAACCCGCTCAACCCCAAAAAATTCGTTTTGGTCATATCCATATTCTTCAGACATCCACCTAACCTCATTCCGCAACCCTTTGACGCCATTTTTCGTGAACTCGGCTGCAGCAACTCCGCTCTTATATCCTATGCTGATTTGTTCATCCTGGCACAAACGAAGGACATGCTGATGTGCACTTTGAGATATCAGAAATAATTGGCGTGCGTGTGCTTTGCCAAGTCGCTTTTCAAGCGCAAATTGCGGCACGTTTTGATGGCTACTTATTTGCCCACCATTTCGCCCCGATGCGCCAAATCCGATGCGACTTGCTTCTAACAAAATGACCGAGTGCCCAGCTTGAGCTGCGCTTAATGCTGCCGAAACACCTGTGAGCCCGCCACCAATTATGCAAACATCTGCCGAATGTGAACCACGAAGCACGGGACGCAAAGGAGTGTTCTTTTTTTCGAGATAATGTGTTTTCGGATAAGTGCCGAGTGTGTCATTCGCCGTCAAAAGATCGAGTTTTCTCATTTGTCTTGCATTCATTCTGACCAAAAAGACGGCACGAAATTGGTGCCGCCTTCGAGTCATTCACGTGAACTTTTAGCCCAGTTTAGGAGCCCGATTTAATATCGCCCCAAGTCTCATTGATGAGCCTTGATGCGGCCGCATCTTTGACCGTTGCGCGCCATAGCTTGGCATTGACGTCCTCAGTTGGAAAGATTGCAGGGTCCGAAGTGATCTCTTCATCAACAAGCGACATCGAGGCCGTATTCGCATTCGCATACCAAACGTAATTCGTGATATCTGCAGTGATTTGTGCATCCATGATAAAGTTGATGAACTTATGCGCATTCTCGGGATGTGGCGCATCAGCAGGTATGCCCAACATATCGAACCATTGCAGCGCGCCCTCATTAGGGATGACATAGGCAACCTCAACGCCGTCCGCTGCATCCGCCTGCGCTTGGAAAACATCACCAGACCACCCGCCGGCAACGGCGCAAATTTCGCCAGCTGCCATATCATCGATATGCTGAGAAGAATGGTAATAACGTACATAAGGATGAATTGATTTGAGAAGTTCGGCAGCTTGTGCAACATCTTCTGGCGCATTCGAATTTGGATCAAGACCAAGATAATGAAGGGCGGCCCCAATTACTTCTGTTGGGGAATCAGAAACAACCAATCCACAATCGGCGAGCTTAGCAGCATTTTCTGGATCAAAAACGAGTGACCAGCTATCAGTTGGCGCATCTGCACCCAAAGCTTCTTCAACCTTGGCCACGTTATAGCCAATTCCAGTCGTGCCCCACATATAGATAACAGAGTGCGTATTATCAGCATCATGCGCTGCCGAAGCCGCCATTGTGTCTGCGTCCATATTCGCAAGATTGGGTAACATGTCTTTGTTAAGCGGCATGTATACGCCCGCCGCGATTTGACGCTCCATAAAGTCACCGGTTGGGACAACAACATCATAACCAGTTCCCCCTGCAAGCAGTTTTGCCTCCAAAATTTCATTTGAATCGTAAACATCATAAACAACTTCAATGCCTGTTTCAGCGGTGAATTTTTCGAGTGTATCCTCTGCAATATAATCCGACCAATTATACACATTCAAAACGGCTTCTTCTTCTGCAAGCGCAAATGGTGCCGCGACTAACATAGCGCTAGAAAGTAAAAGTGATCGTGTCATTGTCATATTTTCCTCATATATATTCTTCTTGAAGCAAGAGTATAATGTTTGAAAAGCAAGTCAATCAAATTTTTGCGCCATGTTAACTTTATATTGAAAATTGAATCGTAAACATAATCTCCAATTTTTATGAAAATTCAAAATTTGACTGGAGTTACCCATGATTTCTCAGATTAAAGCTATTCTACTCTCGGCATCGATCTGGGTAAGCGTTATGGCTTGCGTTTCCATGCCTGAAATCGCAGAAAATAGTGCTCCACCTGCTGATGCCAGCAATGCAACACAATCGACGAGTACAAGCAAAACGCATTTAACTCGTATGTCTGAAATCTCCAATTCAAGCAGCCTAACGCAGGTTCAGTCCGCTTCAGGCATTTCAATCCTAGACGGCGCTCTCGTGTTGAATGGCGCGGCAAATGACGAGTATATAATCGGAAACCTTCAAATTGTCGCCGACTTTGATTCTGGTGTGGTTGACGCCGACGCGAGCGGCTTTTCAGAAGTGCGCTATAATACCGTCGGCGAACTTGTTTCCAATGACAGCATCGGAATCACAGGAGGATCACTTAGCGGATCAGGCACAATTAACGGTGACATTATGCAATCAAGTTTAGATGGAGAACTCAGCGCCAACGGAATAAACGCCGATAGCTACAGAATTGATTCCAACCTCAACGGAAATTTTTATCTACTTTATGGCGATATTGTCGCGCTGGGGACTGTTAGCGGAACATCAACTCCAGTTCAAAACGGGCAAGACACATCGGGCGGCTCAATTAACGGTGCATATTACGCGAATTAAAGCGAAACTAACCAATCTTCGATACTTTCAATTGATGTAATCACTCCATCTGCAAAGGGTTCAAGCTCACTCACTTTTGCAGGTCCGGTCAAAACACCTAGCGTTTTCATTTTGGCTGCGCGACCTGCTCGCAAGTCATGAGTTGAATCGCCAATCATAACCGTTCGCAGTGGATCAAGATCAAAATTCTCGATAAACTCGAGGCACATTCCGGGCTCAGGTTTGGCACCATAACCTGAGTCGTATCCGGCAACAAAATTAAAACAGTCGGCTATCCCAAGCTCTTCCAGCTGAAGACGCGCTGAAGATTCGCTATCGTTAGTTGCCAACCCAATAATACAGCGAGCAGACAGTCGCTTAAAAAGTGACCGCAACTCACAAACTGGCACCAGCTCAACAAGATTCATACTGGAATGTAAACTTTCCCCAATATCCTCATCCGACATCTTCGGACATGACTTGCGAACGGCTGCAATTATCTCCTCCGATGTTCCCGCAATTATAGGAGAAGTCGGCAAAAAACACGCATGATTCCAATCCAGTTCAAAATTCTTCGCAAGCACTTGAACTGACACACCGCTTTGATCCCTGAGGCTTTGTATATACCGCTTTGCCCACAGCCCCCAAGTCAAGTCAAAATCAATAAGAGTGCCGTCTTTATCAAACAGAAGTGCATCCATAAATTATGTCCAATTTTCTATTTCACCACCTGGAAGATTTTGCCGAATTTGAAAAAATTGATCCGGCGATAAGTCCACAGATTGCGCGCAGGCTATTACCCATTCGTCTTTTGTCATAATAAAATCCAATACACTTCCCAAAAAGTGAGGATCCCCAATAGCTCCCCGCAAGTCTTCCATCGATGCTCCAGTTTGAGCCAAAAAAGAATAGACACAGTCTTCATCTTTGAGCAACCAATTCAAGGATTTAATTGCAAAAACTTCTGACTGACTTACTGAAAACATTATTAGATTATCCGTGCGCTTAAACCATGTGTTAACTAATTAGATTTATCCCTAAGTATCAAAGAAGTAATAACATGGGATAGGCTTTTATTAAAAGCCCTATATGGCTTTGGAACACATCCAAGTAGAAAATTAGGATTAAACAAGACTTCAAAAAATGACCGGCCGGATTTTAATCATCGAACCAGAAAACCCCTTTCGCGCAAGGACGCGAAGTTGGCTAGCGCAAGACTTCTACAAGACTTTCACGGCAAACACAGGCCAAGAAGGCATCGCACTCGCCAAAAAAATTCTTCCAGATATCATTTTTCTAGATATGAATTTACCGGACATCACGGGAACTGAAGCCCTATCAATACTAAAGGAACATCCAGAAACCCGTCATTCACCTGTATTGATGCTCGCAACCGATTTAAAAGAAGGCGAACTTCTTAAAGCACTCAAATCAGGCGCAGAGGACTATCTTGAAAAACCTGTCGACAAAAGAATCCTGAGGGCCCGCACGAGCAATCTCATGCGCGTGAAACACCTTATCGACGAAACACGTGAGCGATCAAAGATACTTGGCCTTAATGAAGACGAAATTTCACCAAATGAAATGCTCACTATAGCAAAACAAAATCGAGCATTGCTCTGTTGTTCTAATCTACCAATGGCGAATGCCCAGAAGGCTTATTTAGAAGCCAACGGCTGCACAAATATCTCCATTTCACTAAACGAAAATCGCGCCTTTGAACAAGCAAAACACGAAGGCATAAGAGGATACATAATTTACGAACGAATGTTGCACGAAGGAAATGGGTTGCGTTTGATCGCAAACTTAAAATCTGAATGGAAACTACGCAGGAGCGTTATAATCTTCATTTCCGAATCAAACGAAAGCACCGGTTTGCGCGCACTTGACCTTGGTGCCAGTGATTATCTCATCGCCCCTTATAATCCAAATGAATTATTGCTCCGCATTCATACTCAGCTTCGAAGGAAAATTTATGAATATCAGCTTACCGGAATGGCAAAAGAACAAATAAAGCTGACAAATTTAGACGCGCTCACAGAGTGCTACAATCGCCGATATCTCGACCAGCACCTACCAAAAGTCATCGAACGTAGCCAAAAAAATGATTTGCAATTTGCCGTTCTCATGTTGGATATTGATCATTTCAAAAATTTAAACGATCAACACGGTCATGATTTTGGAGACTATGTTTTAAAGGGGGTATCTGAAACACTTCGAAACTGCATCAGGGGGAGCGATATATTGGTGCGTTATGGAGGCGAAGAGTTCATCATCATCTTACAACAAACGCCAGAAACAAAAGCACTTACAATCGCCGAAAGAATAAGGTCGAAAGTTGCTGGAAAAAGTTATTACACCGAAGAAGGTATCAATGTTCAAGTAACAATTTCCATTGGTGTTCATATTGTTGATCCAGGCTTTTCAAACATTCAGAAGATTATGAAAGCCCCAGATGTCGCTCTTTATGAGGCCAAAAGAAGCGGCCGCAATAGAGTCCAACTTTATAAGAATTGAAGCAGCCAATAAAAGACGCTGGTTTACTACTACCTTTTGCCCTGGCGCGAGAAACCCTTCCGTATAGAATTTGCAAGCTCTTGACGCTCTTCAAGACTAAGTTGAACGAGAGCCTCTGCGATTGTCTCGTGCGCATGTTCCACGCGATCATCCCAATCAGAGCGCCTTTTGGCAAATAACGCCTTTAGTGCCAGCGCATCAACGTCTGGTTTCTCAAGCAGTTCCGTCAAATCTGAAATATCAAACGATGAAGGATGTGACGGCTTACTCTTAGAATATTTCATAATTTCATCTCGAATTTCACTTCGGATTGAATCAGGAGCATATCTAACAATTAAGCTAATTTCATCTCGTGCTCCATGCGCTTTATGTCCACCCGATTTAGCATGGAAAAAGCCAGCAATGAACACACCCAAAAGTAAAAAGTTGACACAGAGTGAAATCAAAAACCATTTTTTAATATTCTTCATTTTGACACCTATAAATTCTCAAATGTAGCGCTGTAAGGATCAGTATCAAAAACGGCTGCCAAAATTGTGTCCTCTGTACTCCCAAAGCCCAAAGTTGACATTACAGCTGTTGTATCTAAAGCGTCTAAACTACCCAAAACCACTCCCGCAGCCAAACTAGCGGCAACTGCAAAACTAGCAAACATGCGCTGTCCAATAGGAACAATTTGGGCCGTTGGCATAACGACCTGCGACATGAGCTGATCGTGATATCCCGAACGCGCTTCAATATGCGGCAATGCGTTTAAAATTTCATCTTCAAAATCATTCATTACACACCTTCTTTATTACTTAACGCTCGTTCACGCAAACTCCGTCGCGCCCGAGACAATAAACTTTCAACCGCTTCAACCGAAACATCTAGCGCACGCCCAATTTCCTCATTCCCCATGCCCTCAAAATGGGACATCAAAATGGCCGCGCGTTGGCGCTGTGGCAGCGCATTTACAAGCAACATTGCAAGCGCCGCGCGTTCATTTTTTATAATCCCATCTAGAACACTTTGTTCGCCGCTTTCAAGTTCTGCCAAAGGAGAATCACCCACGCTTTGTGGTTTTCGCTTGTCATCTAGCACTGCATTTGTTGCGACACGAAACAGCCAAGCGCGCAAATACAAAACCTTATCACCTTCAATAAGCTTTGCAGCATTCTTCCAAAGTTTCAAAAAACACTCTTGTACAATTTCCTCCGCACGACCTATGTTCCCGCCCAGCATATGCGAACAATGGTTAATTAACGGTGTCGCATACAAGGAAATAACGGCTTCCGCTCCGCGGCGATCACCGTTTACAAATGCTTCCAGATTTTTTCTATCATTCGAAATTGTCAAATTTTAAAACCTTTTGCTTGGGCATCTCTGCCCAAGCTCTTACGGATTTTTTACAAAACTTACGAATCGAAATTTCTCTTAGTTAGATCCACGCCGATTTTGCATCGCGTCAAACTCTTCTTGACTGACTTGACTGTCGCCGTCTGTATCGAGTTTCGAGAGTCTATCCTCGATGCTATGACGTCTGTCCATCATTTCTTCCATAGAAATTCCACCATTGCCGTCAGCATCTTTACGTTCAAATCTTCTTTGTACGCGCTCTTCGTCAACTTCAAATCCATCCTCGGTTCTTTTCGCAATCATTTCCTCAAGTGAAATTTCACCGCTCCCATCTGTGTCGACTTCTGCAAATTTCGCTTCCTTATGCGCGTTAAACTCAGCAACAGTTACATATCCATCTGAATTCGCGTCAAGCTCTTCAAAGGTTGCATGCTCACCACCGTGACCGCGACGATTTCCGCCATGATCAGCAAATGCCGCTCCCGCAATCGTCAATGCTAAGCCTGTTAATCCGATTGTTTTCAAATTCATCATTTTTGTTCTCCTTTTTGATGTTTGTGCTTCTTAAACGAGGGCACAAATTCCTTCCGTCGCAAAATTTAAAAAAAAATACATTTTGATGCGACATATTGCTCAATAGCCAAAAGCAAAATTTATCTCTATGATAGAATAAAGAAGCAAACTAAATGATCGGAAAATACACATGAAACAAGTTCAAAAGCGTCCAGTAGGCGAAGCTATTTGGGATGGTTTCAAACGCAAATGTCCCAATTGTCACGAAGGCGCCCTTTTTGACGGTTACTTAAAGGTTTCCGATTATTGTCCGAATTGCGATGAAGATTTTACCCATCAACGCGCCGATGATGGACCCGCATGGGCAACAATGCTAATCGTCATGCATCTTATTCCGCCTGTGGTCATGGGCGTTTATGAAAGTTTCGATAATCCCGCTCCATGGAAAGTCGCACTATTCATGCTACCTTTGTTCACATTGATCACATTACTTGTTTTGCCGCGAATCAAAGGCATTTTTGTTTGCATACAGTGGGCCAATCGGATGCACGGGTTCGGAAAAACGAGTGAAAGTACACCAAATTCAAAACCAACGCCCTTGTCAGACCTCTAAAAACACATCTCAATTCGCGTTTGGCTTGACAAATTCGTCGCGAAACGACATAAGCTCGCAAATATTGAATTTCCGCTGCTGATTTTTTTGCGGCTAAACATATGGAGAGAAACATGGCTAAGCCAGCTTCAATCAAAATTCGCCTCAATTCAACAGCAGGCACTGGTCATTTTTACGTTACCAAAAAAAATGCGCGTACAATGACTGAAAAAATGGTCATCAAAAAATATGATCCCGTTGTTCGTAAGCATGTTGAATACAAAGAAGGCAAAATCAAATAATTGATTTCCAGATTTATTGAAAAACCCGCCGAATTTGGCGGTTTTTTTGATTCAAGGCTTTGGCTGAGTGGCAAGAGCGCTCGGCCTTTGCGAAAATTCCTGATACCACTTCGAAATTTTTGGAAAATCATCGCGCCATCTGATATCAGGATGACGCATATCTAAATACTCAACCACGCATAAAAGCCCGATTGCTCCCATGTTAATATGGGAGAGAACATCCATAAAATCACTCTCAACAACCTCTAGCCCTCGTCTGATTTTGTTTTTTTGAGAATCAATCCATTCTTGAAATTGCTTCTTTTCAGGGCGAATCATCTTTTCATAAGCTGCCGCCACAGACGCGTCTAGCATGCCATCTGTTAATGCGATCAATGTTTCGTGCTTATAATTGCGCGCTGGATGAAGGCTAGCTTTCGAACTTTTATCATCAAGATAGGCACAAATTACCCGACTGTCGAATATAGCAAACCCCTTATCATGAATGAGGCAAGGTATTTTCCCAAGCGGGTTCTTTTCAGCTAATCCTTCATGCGTATTCAATGGTGTGGTTTTAATATCAATCTCTTCCACTTGATCTGAAAGCTCATTTTCTAAAACGACCATACGCGCCTTCCGCACATAGGGAGAGGTCCCTGATACAAATAGTTTCATCATTTTTTTATATCCCCCCTAATTTTGCGTATGCGCAGACGCGCTAGAATTCGGCTATCAAACTCTATACCACGATTGCCAATCCAAATTCGCTGACGATGCCCATGAGACCCTTCCAACTGAACGCCTTCTTCCTCATCGATACGGTGAGCCTCCGCACCGTTAGGAACGGCATCCATAACAGTCTCTTTGTAAACATCTTTTTCAGCTTTTGTCTTTAAGCTGCGTTTTGCAATCGTCGCCCCGATCAAGGCAACTGCACCATAACGCAAAGCGAATCCTGCGATTGGGGCAAGTGGAACTGGCATATCAACCTCCGTTTCATAAACGTATTTCAGATGATGGGCGCAATCTCATAAAAAATCAAGACGCAATTAAGGCTTTGCCATCAAAGCGCTGAATGTGCATTTGTTTAATTTGTCCTGGCTGCTCGTCATCACTCACAACAACCTCGGCAAAGCTCTCCGAACGCGCCTTTCCCTTTCCCTCAATCAAAAGCGATAAATTACGACCCACGAGCGAACGTAAATATTTCTCTTTTTGTCGCACGCCCAATTCACGCAATCGCGCTGCTCGCGCTTTGACCAAATTTCGATCAACTTGCGGCATTTTGGCAGCCGGCGTTCCCGCACGGGGAGAAAAAGGAAAAACGTGCAACCAAGTCAGCCCACATTCTTCAACAAGCTTTAGACTATTTTCAAACATGCGGTCTGTTTCCGTAGGAAACCCCGCAATAATATCCGCACCATAAACGATATCTGGCCGCTTAGCGCGCATTAATGTACAAAATTCAATCGCATCTTCTCGCAAATGACGCCGCTTCATTCGCTTGAGAATCAGATTGTCGCCCGCTTGCAAAGACAGATGAAAATGCGGCATCAAACGCGCCTCGCTCGCCATCGCATCGACAAGCGCGTCGTCCGCCTCGATGCTATCAATCGAACTGATACGCAAACGCGGCAAATCAGGCACCCCGTCCAAAACTTTCTGCACAAGATCGCCAAGCTGGGGCTTGTTCTCAAAGTCTGCACCCCAGCTGGTCATATCGACGCCTGTTAACACCACCTCATTAAAACCCTTATCTCTCAAACGTTTAATTTGTTCGACCACCGTATTGGCGGGAACCGAACGTGAATTCCCGCGCCCAAAGGGAATAATACAAAACGTACAACGATGATCACAGCCATTTTGCACCTGAACATAGGCTCGCGCGCGTCCAAGGAGACCATCAATCCGGTGAGCTTCCGGCCGTTGAACGGACATGATGTCTTGCATCAAAACTTTAGGTGCTTCGCCCTTTGCAAGACTTTGCCATGTCTTCGGCTGCATCTTCTCTACATTACCTATTACAATATCAACCTCATCCATAGCGGCAAACTTCTCAGATTCAGTTTGCGCCGCACAGCCTGTCACAATGAGCTTCGCTTGTGGATTTTGGCGCTTGAGTTTGCGAATTTTTTGCCGCGCTTGACGCACAGCCTCTGACGTGACCGCACAACTATTTATTATGACAATATCTCGCAGACCCGCATTTTCTGCGAGCTCTTTCATTGCCTGAGTCTCATATGCATTGAGCCGACAGCCAAAGTTCTCAAGATAAGGCGCGTTCATAAATCTTCTCCAAAACGCGGGTCAAACTCTCCATCACACACATAAGCGACCGGCCCAGTCATCCACACACCATCATCGCGCCAATCTATAAAAATATCACCACCATCCAAAGTTAAGCGTACCGATTTCCCAGTCAAACCTCGACGAAATGCAGCAACCCCAACCGCGCAAGACGAAGATCCAGAAGCCAAAGTATGCCCGACACCGCGCTCCCAAACACGCATACGCAGGTGATTTTCACCAAGACGACTGGCAAATTGCACATTGGTACGCTCAGGAAATAGTTCGTGATTTTCAATTTTTTGACCCTCAAGGCGAAGATCAATTTCTTCGGCATTTTCAACAAAAAAAGTACAATGAGGATTTCCCATGCCAGTCGCAAGCGGCGCGCCCTCGATAGGCAATGCATCTACATCGACATCATGTGAAAGCGGGATTTTTTGCCAATCCAAAATCGGTTGCCCCATATTCACACGAATCTGATGGCCCGTTCGCTCTGCACGCAAAACGCCTCGCTCAGTGCGCAGATCAATTTGGTCAATATTTTTTTCATCCATCAAAATATCTGCACAACAACGCGTCGCATTGCCACAAGCTCCAGCCGTAGTGCCATCAGCATTCCAAAAGGTCAGTACCACATCAACTTCCGGATCGTTTTCAATCACGACGAGCTGATCAAAGCCAATTCCGAAATGCCGATGCCCGATTAATTGAACACGCTTTGCGCTCAAATCCAAGATCTGATGACGGGCATCAAGCACAACAAAGTCATTTCCGAGACCATGCATTTTTCTAAATTTCATAGTTATCTCCACTCGAGCATTAATATAAGGAAAAATGCACCGCTTTACCACAGGCGAACTTTTCGTGAACAAAGTCTTCACAAAATAGAAGTCACGCGTTAAAACATCTCCATGACAAAGCTCTCCGAAATTGCGCAGAACGCACGTGCAAAACCTTATCTTGAAGGCTTAAACGATGCGCAGCGCCAAGCCGTCGAAACCATTGATGGTCCTTTGCTCGTATTAGCCGGCGCAGGGACAGGCAAAACACGCGCGCTTACAACGCGCATTGCGCATATTTTACACCTTCATAAAGCGCGCCCTTTTGAAATTCTCGCCGTCACGTTTACAAATAAAGCGGCGAAAGAGCTGCAGCTCCGAATTGGCGGACTGATCGGAGAATCAATTGCCGCGATGCCTTGGCTGGGAACATTCCACTCGATTTGTGTAAAAATCTTACGCAAACACGCCGAAGCCGCAGGTCTCAAACCGAGCTTCACAATTCTCGATACTGATGATCAACTGCGCCTGATCAAAGCCTTGCTTTCCTTACACAATGTCGACGAGAAGCGCTGGCCTGCAAGATTAATGCTCTCTCTCATCGATAAGTGGAAAAACCGAGCACTCACCCCTGATCGCCTCAATACAGAAGAGAAGGCACAATTTAATGGATTGGGGCAACAAATTTATCGACAATATCAAGAGCGCTTGCGTGTTCTTAACGCTGTCGATTTTGGTGATTTATTGCTTTTGTGCATCGAGCTTTTCAAAAGCAATCCAGATATTTTGGCACTTTACCATGAGCGCTTCAAATATATTTTGGTTGATGAATATCAAGACACAAATGTCGCTCAGTATTTGTGGCTTCGCTTGCTTGCGCAAGGTTCAAAAAACATTTGCTGTGTCGGCGATGACGACCAATCCATTTACGGTTGGCGTGGCGCCGAAGTTGGCAATATTTTAAAATTTGAACGCGATTTTGAAGACGCCATCATTATTCGCCTTGAACAAAATTATCGCTCAACTCCACATATATTGGCCGCAGCAGGATCGGTGATTTCTGTGAACGAGAACCGACTTGGTAAAACACTTTGGACATCAGAAGCGGAAGGCGAGAAAGTACGTTTAGTCGGACACTGGGACGGAGAAGAGGAAGCGCGATGGATCGGTGAAGATATCGAAGCCCAACAACGCGGCACTTCAGGACGCCCGCCCCGTTCTCTTGAGGAAATTGCCATTTTAGTTCGCGCCTCTCATCAAATGCGCGCTTTTGAAGATCGCTTTATTAAAATTGGAATGCCTTACCGCGTAATCGGTGGCCCGCGATTTTATGAACGTCGCGAAATCCGAGACGCGATGGCATATTTTCGCCTTATTGTCTCTCAAGATGATGATCTTGCCTTTGAGCGAATCGTAAACTTACCAAAGCGCGGAATTGGTGACAAAACGATTCAAACGATAAGTGTTCATGCGCGCGAAAATAATTTATCTTTATTCTCAAGTACGCGTACACTCATTGATGAAAATGCCTTTCCTGCCAAAACGGGAAAAACACTGAGCGAATTTTGCGATTTGATCTGGCAATATGCTATGCAAGTTAGGGCGGAAGCATCACATATTGAAATCGCACAAGAGATCTTAGATGCCTCAGGTTATACGCTTATGTGGCAAAATGACAAATCCGCCGATGCCCCTGGGCGCCTCGACAACCTCAAAGAACTTGTAAAGGCACTTGAAGAATTCGAAAACTTGCAAGGCTTTCTCGAACATGTTGCGCTGGTTATGGACAATGAGAGCGATGAAGGTGAAGAAAAGCTTTCCATCATGACGCTACACGGCGCGAAAGGTCTCGAATTTCCAGTTGTTTATTTACCTGGGTGGGAGGATGGACTTTTCCCCTCTCAAAGATCACTTGATGAAAGTGGCGCACGCGGACTAGAAGAAGAACGCCGCCTCGCATATGTAGGAATCACGCGCGCCGAAGACATATTGACCATTAGTTTTGCTGCCAATCGGCGCATTTACAATCAGTGGCAAAATACACTTCCTTCACGGTTCATCGATGAATTGCCCGCTGAACATGTGGAGGTGCTTTCTGCAGGTGGCGTCTATTCTGGAGGCGGTTATACCCCTTCTTCAGATTCACAAATGACGCAACGCGCACAAAATACCGATGTTTATGACGCACCGGGTTGGAAACGCCTGCAACAACAGCGTACGCCCCAAACAAAGTATCACAAAGCCGACGGTCAAATTTTTGAAATTGGAGAACGTGTTTTTCACCAAAAATTTGGCTATGGATTTATACGCGCCCAAGATGGTGAAAAATGTATGGTTGATTTTGAACACACAGGCGAAAAAAACCTAATGGCTCAGTATTTATCGCGTGAAAGTGAAATTCCATTTTAGATCACGCTCTGTCAGATGAGTTAAACCAATTTAAAAAATAAAATCTGATTTGAAAAGGTGTTTTTAAGCCCTTAAGCCACTTTCTCAAACAAAAAAAGCCACTCAAAATAGAGCGGCTTTTTAAAAATAGTTTAAATACTATTTTACAGAATCTTTAAGAGCCTTAGCTAATGTCATTTTCACAACTTTATCAGCAGGCGCAACGCGCGTTTCACCTGTTGATGGGTTACGAACCGTACGCTCTGCACGATCACGAACCGAAAATTTACCCAACCCCGCAAGAGGAACAGAATTACCTTTTTTCATATGAACTGCTATTTCTGCAGCAAGTGAATCCAAAACTGATGAAACTGATTTTTTATCAACAGATGTTGCGTCTGAAATTGCAGCAACGAGATCTGCTTTTTTGATTTGTTCGCTCATAGTTAACCTTTTTAATTTAAGTTTATAAGTGCACCGAGTAAATCCAAAGACTTCTTAAATTGCAAGTCTAAAGCACTATTTGTTGACCTAAATTTGTCATTATTAGCGAATAAATGCCATTTTTAAAGGAATGGAGTCTCATTAAACGAGCGCAGTTTGCGTGAATGAAGTTGCGCAAGCGGCATAGCGCCGAGCTTTTCCATCGCCAAAATACCAATTTTAAGATGCTGTGCAACCTGAGTATTGTAAAAATCTGTCGCCATTCCCGGTAATTTCAGTTCACCGTGCAAAGGCTTGTCTGAAACACAAAGAAGCGTTCCATAAGGCACACGCAAGCGGAAACCATTCGCTGCGATTGTAGCACTTTCCATATCAAGCGCAATTGCGCGCGCCTGATTAAGCCGTTTCACAGGGCCAGATGTCGCAACCAATTCCCAATTTCGATTATCAACCGAGGCGACTGTGCCTGTGCGCATAACACGCTTTAATTCATAATCTTTAAGTTCAGTTGTCTCTGCGACCGCATCCTCTAGCGCACGTTGAATTTCACTGAGCGCAGGCAACGGAATCCAAGGCGGAATATCAGCATCAAGAACATTGTCCTCACGCATATAAGCATGTGCCAAGACATAATCACCAAGCCGTTGAGAACTTCGAAGACCCGCACAATGTCCAAGCATAATCCAAGCATGAGGGCGCAAAACAGCAACATGATCAGTTATAGTCTTCGCATTGGAAGGCCCCACACCTATATTGATCATCGTGATCCCGAACCCGCCTTTTCGTTTTAGATGGTAAGCTGGCATCTGCGGGCCACGCTTCAAATTGGCTGGAATTTCTTCATCTTTCGTGTACAATCCATTTCCAGGCGAAACGAGTTCATAGTAAGCATTGTGCTCATCATCGATAACCGTTTGTGCAAAATTTACAAACTCATCAATATAAAACTGGTAGTTTGTAAATAAGACAAAATTCTGAAAATGCTTTGGGTTTGTGGCCGTATAATGTGCAAGTCGCGCAAGCGAATAATCGACACGTTGCGCTGTAAAGCTTGAAATCGGGCTTGCTCCGTCATCATACCGCCAATCTTCACCATTCACAATTTCATCATGGGTTGTATCAAGATCAGGGACGTCAAAATAATCGCGCAAATAGCGCATTTTATCTTCATCAGCAAAATCAAGATGATCGTTGCCAATAGCGACAGCAAAATGCAAGGGCATCGGCGTTGTCGAATAGCCTACGCTCACTGGCACATTGTGGCTTTTCATCAAAAGCTCAATCTGTTTTTCCAAATAATACTCAAATAATTCTGGCTGCGTAATGGTCGCAGAATAGATACCAGGATTAGGAACATGTCCAAAGGATAAACGACTATCGACGCTCACATGACTTGTGACATGAATACGTATTTCAGGATAAAATGCCCGACAGCGCGCCGAAAGATCGCCTTTAGCAAATTTATTATACCCGTCTATCAAAAAAAGTCGCGCTTGATCATACAGAACTTTCAGCTGCGCAACGGCTTTTGAAGCCTCATTATATGAATTTATTTCGTTCGACGGTGACTGTAATTTCATTTTCGATTCATAAAATGAAAATCAGACTTCTTCAAGTGCAACCTCAGCAAATTGCACTGTGAGGATCGCTTGAAGTAAATCCAATTCTTCTTGTGAAAAAGCATCGGGCTGATTGCTGTCAAGATCAAAAACACCTATCAGATCACCACGCGCATTCATCACCGGCAAAACTAGCTCTGATTTTGTTGTTACCGCACATACAATATGACCATCGAACTGATTAACATCAGGCACAATTATTGGCTCTCGCGTTGTCGCAACATGACCGCAGACCCCCTTATTGAAGGGAATAAAAAGACAACCCAAAGTCCCCTGATAAGGCCCAATTTCAAGCATGGTATTTTGCTTATTTCGATAAAATCCCGCCCAATCTACATGTGCATAATGATGAAACACCATGCACGATATTGTAGACATAGTCGTGACGGGATCGCGCACGCCCTCAAGCACACTTGCAATGGCAATATCTAGCCGATCTTCTTGGATTTCCATTTTTTTGTAGCTTTTACTGTTATTTGGTGAAATTATGCGCTAAAATATAAAAAAACAAGAATAATTTGAGGCATGAGTTATCAGCGAAAGAAAAAGCGTAAGGCACCCGCTAAACGCAAGCGCGGCATTGCAGGCGCGATCACGGGCTTTTTTTGGGGTCTTTTTAAAGCTGGCTTTCAGATAGCCGTATTGGCATCCGCTATTTTGGCGGCGGTTATCTATTATTTTTCAACCACACTTCCCCCTTTTGACGAATTGCGAGATGCGCGTCATGGCGGCGGATCCGTTACTTTTCTAGACCGGAACAACGAAATATTTGCTTGGCGCGGTCAACAATTTGATGGCACTTTGCGCGCCTCAAACGCCTCGAAATATTTGATCGATGCCGTGATTGCGACGGAAGATAAGCGCTTCTACAATCATTTTGGCATTTCCCCACGTGGCATTGTCGGAGCCATGCAATCTAACTACCAAAAAACGGGTAACCCTTTCAAAGGTGCGGGCGGTTCGACCATTACGGTTCAGCTTGCGAAACTACTTTGTCTCGGTAAACCTTATGACCCCAATGAGGGCACCATTGCAGAATATGAGGCCGAGTGTCGGCGCGGAACCGTTGAGCGCAAATTAAAAGAAATGGTCTATGCAATGGCCCTTGAACTTAAGTTCAACAAAGAAGAAATCCTAACTTTATACTTGAACCGAGCCTATTTGGGTGCATCAACATTTGGTTTTGGTGCCGCATCAAAACGCTATTTCGACATTCCAGCTCAGGGGCTTGATATTCCACAATCCGCGATGCTTGCAGGTATGTTGACCGCGCCCTCGCGATTTGCACCCACCAATAATCTGGAACGCTCCCAAGATCGCGCCGCAACCGTAATCCGCCTAATGCTCGAGCAAGGTTATATCACTGAAGAACAGGCACAAGCGGCGTGGGATAATCCTGCTCAGGTTTCAGCACGCGCCGTTTCAGACGAAGGTATATTTTTCGCGGACTGGTTGATGAAAGACCAGCCTGATTATCTCACTTCCGAAACCGGCGAAGATTTTATTTTTCGAACCACATTTGATCCGAGAATTCAAAAATGGGCACAAGCCGCAATCGATAAAATTTTCGACACCAAAGTTAAACCCGGATCAAAAGCGCAAGCCGCCATCGTGGTTATGGAAAAAACCGGAGCCGTTCGAGCGATGATCGGCGGCCGGTTTGACGAAGATCGAGTTGAGCAAGGCTTTAATCGCGCTGTTGATGCGCAGCGTCAACCCGGTTCATCGTTTAAACCGTTTGTTTATGCCGCCGCACTTGAGAAAGGAATGAAGCCTTATCAAAAATTCGTTGATGGGCCCATTACGATCCGCATTCGCGGTGGTGCTGACTATAATCCACGCAATTATGCAGGTGGTTATGCGGGCACCATGAGCCTGGCCGATGCGCTTAAAAAATCCGTCAACACGATCGCAGTTGATCTTCAGCAGCGCGCGGGAACCAGCTATGTCCAAACCGTTTCCAAAGAACTGGGAATTAAGTCACCAATGCCTGGCGTTCCCTCACTTGCTTTGGGCTCTGCGGAAATGAATTTGCTTGAAATGGTCACAGCTTACGCCGGAATTTACAACCGCGGCGTCCCAGTAACCCCTTTTGGCTGGACAGAAATGGGCTTTAAAACCACCCAAGAAACGCTACAGGTTAACTCACCAAAATATGGTCCGCGCGTCCTATCAGATGAAAAGGCGGGATGGCTCATTTGGATGATGAAAGGTGTTGTCGATGGTGGCACAGGCCAACGCGCGCGTATTAATGGCGTTCAAGTCGCTGGTAAAACAGGCACAACTTCGAGCTATAAAGACGC
The DNA here is from genome assembly GCA_965263365.1 of Paracoccaceae bacterium. GTDB lineage: Bacteria > Pseudomonadota > Alphaproteobacteria > Rhodobacterales > Rhodobacteraceae > CANMUM01. The sequence goes on along the minus strand of OZ253672.1, from coordinate 2,273,316 downwards.
GTGGTTTATCGGTTTTGCAGGCGATTATATTACAGGTGTTTGGATGGGATATGACGATAATACTCCACTAACAGGCGTGACAGGTGGTGGCCTTCCCGCGGATATTTGGCGCGAAGCCATGACACCTATTGTAAAGAATTTAGGCGCAGGCCCACTCCCGATGACCGTGCCGCAGGCCCCTGCGCCTCCGCCGCCACCTCAACCTGCCCCTCAACCTGAGCAAAACTTAATCGATGAATTATTGAACTTATTGCAATAAGTTCTTTCGCCAAACGATACCTCTATATCTGTACTCAAGAGCATTGTCCAAGGAACAGGTTTTCATTCAATGTTTTGACGGCGCATTTCTTCAAATTGTCCGCGCGAGCGATAATTTATCAAATATTTCTTCACGATCGGCTCGAGCGCTGTCGCTTGCATTCCAAGCGTATCAAACCCACTTTTGTTCGAAACAATATTATCCACTTGCAACATCTTAAACTGGTCTATGCTCATAAACGGATTTTTGATAAGTCCAAAACTCAATATTGGAACGACGGCACTTAAATAAGCTAACATGCGGGTCACAAAATTAGGCAATGAAAAAAGTCTTCGATTGCGCATAGTCGCCTGGCTCGTGAACATCATAATTTCTTTCAAAGTGTATGTCCGAGGACCTCCAAGCTCAAATATACCTGAATGCGCCCTTTCGACAGCTTTTTCTATAAACGCTGCCACATCATCCACATAAACTGGTTGCAATTTTGCTTCTGAAGCCGGTACCGGAACAATCGGAAAAAGCGTCATCATTTTACCAAACCGGTTAAAAAAATCATCTTCAGCGCCAAAAATTACCGAAGGACGCACAATGATTGCATCAGGGCGCACTCTCAAAACTTCCTTTTCACCCTCGCCTTTGGTACGCGCATAATTCGCATCACTATCAACATCAGCGCCTATCGCCGAAATATGAACAAAGGTTTTGGCACTCGCAACCTTGGAATATTGCGCGATACGCTCGGCACCAATCACATGAACATCTTCGAAACTTTGAAACTTAGTTTCGTCCAAAATACCTGTCGCATTCACAACAATATCTGCACCCTCACATGCCCGCGCTACGGAAGCTTCATCGCGAATATTTGCTTGCACTGGTTCAACCTGCCCTACGCGTCCGTAAGTCCGAACAAAAAGAGCTTCATTGGGGCGACGTACGGCAACACGTACGCGATAGCCTTTCTTTGCAAATCGTCTCGCAATGTAACGGCCAACAAAACCCGAACCGCCAAATATAGTGACAAGCCTATTCATTTGCGTCTCCACTTCGCATCGATAATATGGGTTACATTACCGACCTGCTTTCCTAATTTCAAGCACACAACGGGTGCAATCTCATAATTGAGACTTGCCTTACATTTGAATTTCAGCAACACTAATCTCGCATAAATGGAGTTCAGCATAGATGAAGATTGAACGCAATCAGCCGATTGATTTCGATCACCATTGGATTGAAAATATACGCGTCAATACAAATAGTGTTGAAACGCGTGCCAACGAAATATCCGCAAGACGCAGTGTCAAAAAAGCGCACCAAGCTGCATGGCTACTCAAGGCGATTTCATGCATGGATTTAACGACACTCTCAGGTGATGATACAGAACATCGCGTTGCCCGTATTTGTGCAAAGGCAAGTCGCCCACTATCAAAACAACTCGTAGATGATCTTGATATCAAGCACCTAAACCTAACAACAGCTGCCGTTTGCGTTTATCATGAAATGATACCAGCCGCATTAAAAGCACTTGAAGGCACGCGAATTCCTGTCGCAGCCGTTTCAACCGGTTTTCCAGCCGGACTTTCGCCTTTTCATCTGCGCATACAAGAAATTAAAGAATCAGTCGAACTCGGCGCGCAAGAAATCGATATTGTCATTTCAAGACGTCTCGTACTCGAAGGTCGCTGGGAAGCACTTTATGATGAACTGCGGTTGATGCGCGAAGCTTGCGGACAAGCCCATATTAAAGCTATTTTGGCCACGGGTGAACTTGGTCGTTTTACAAATATTGCAAAGGCGAGCATGGTTGCCATGATGGCGGGTTGCGATTTTATTAAAACCTCAACTGGCAAAGAACCCGTAAACGCCACATTACCAGTATCGATTGTTATGCTTCGCGCCATACGCTCTTTTTACGAAAAGACTGGCAATAAAATTGGCTACAAACCTGCCGGCGGTATTTCTAAGGCAAAAGCAAGTCTCGACTATCTCTCATTAATTAAAGAAGAGCTCGGGGACGAATGGCTATCCCCTCAATTATTTCGTTTTGGTGCCTCATCGCTTCTAGGCGATATTGAGCGTCAACTCGACCACCACATTTATGAAGGTTATTCTGTCAATTACAGGCATGCAGTCGGATAAGAAATGACAATTTCGGAGATTTTTGAAAATATGGATTATGGTGAATCACTGGAAAGCGATCGTAATGTGAGAAATTGGCTCAATGAACGAAAGCAATTTGGCCATTTCATCGACGGCAAATGGCACTTTTCCGAAGATAATTTTGATAGCTTTAATCCGGCAACTGGAGAACGGCTCGCAACACTTTCCGCCGGCAATAAAGAAGATATTGATCGAGCTGTTAAAGCCGCCCGCAAAGCTCAAAAGACTTGGGAAAAATCTGCGAAAACACGCGCACGGTTTTTATATGCAATGGCCCGACAGATTCAAAAACATTCGCGCTTTATCGCGGTTCTTGAAACCCTTGATAACGGAAAACCAATTCACGAAACCCGCGACGCTGATATACCGCTTGCAGCGCGACATTTTTACCATCATGCCGGCTGGGCACAACTCTCAAATCAGGAATTCACAAACACCCAAGCGCATGGGGTCGTTGGACAGATAATTTCGTGGAATTTTCCATTTTTAATGCTTGCTTGGAAGATCGCGCCTGCGCTCGCTGCTGGGAATACAGTCGTACTCAAACCAGCTGAAGAAACCTCTCTCTCTGCATTATTTTTCGCCCAGATTTGCGAAGAAATCGAATTGCCAAGGGGCGTCGTCAATATCGTGACGGGTGATGGACAAACGGGTGCAATCCTAACCGCAAACGAAGATATTGATAAGCTTGCGTTTACGGGTTCAACGGAAGTCGGCAAAGAAATCCAAAAACAATCGGTTAAAAAATCACGCCCCTTAACACTAGAATTGGGCGGAAAATCACCTTTCATTGTCTTTGAAGATGCAGACTTAGATTCGGCTGTCGAGGGCGCGGTTCGCGCAATTTGGTATAATCAAGGCGAAGTCTGTTGCGCGGGATCACGCGCACTTTTACATGAAAGTATCGCCGAAAAATTCACCGAAAAACTTAAATGGCGCATGAGCAAGCTTCGCGTGGGGAACCCACTTGATAAATCAATAGACATTGGCGCACTTGTTTCTCAAACACAAAAAGAAAAAATTGAACAAATGGTCAAAGAGGGAACCAATATGGGAGGCAATCACCACATTGCCGCTTGCGATTTGCCTCAAACCGGCGCGTTTATGGCTCCGCAAATCATTGCAGATATCGCGCCAGCCCATCCGCTCTTCGATCGCGAAATTTTTGGTCCGATACTTGTCACCACTCGCTTTCGAACCGAAAAAGAAGCCATAGAACTTGCAAACAATTCCCGTTACGGCCTTGCGGCTTCGCTTTGGAGCGAAACACTTGATCAGTGTCTGTCTGTTGTCCCAAAATTGCGCGCGGGCGTGGTATGGATCAACAGTCACAACATGTTTGATGCGGCCGCGGAATTTGGTGGTGTTAAAGAAAGCGGTTTCGGGCGCGAAGGGGGGCGGAATGGTATGCTGGAATATTTGAAGTCAAACGCAAGATTACCCGAGCCGATCACTTTGAAAATCAAAAAGGAAACTACCGACACAATCGACATCACTCGCAAATTTTTCATTGGCGGCAAGCAAACTCGCCCTGATAGCGGCTACAGCAAAGCGATTGCAGGCGCAGAAATTGGAGTCGGTAATCGGAAAGATTTGCGCAATGCGGTTGAGGCGATGAGGCAATCAAGTTGGCAAAAATCAAACGCGCATAACCGCGCCCAAGTTTTGTATTATCTCGCCGAGAATCTGAGCCGTAGGCGAACTCAATTCGAAAACACGCTTGCGCTTGCGCTCGATAAAAAACTCGCAAAAATCGAGGTGGAGAGCGCGATTGATTCCATAATGACATTTGCCGCTTTCGCCGACAAAAATGAAGGAAAAATTTCCGCAGTCCCTCAGCGCGCCGTCGCACTTTCCTTAAATGAAGCAACTGGCAATATCGGCATACTTGCGCGCGAAGGTGCACCCTTTGCAGAACCGCTCCGTGCAATCAGTGCCGCTCTTGCGATGGGTAATTGTGTGACAATTATCGCTCCTGACGACTTTCCTCTCGCAGTATTAGATTGTGCAGGACTTGCTGAAAGCTCAGATCTACCGGCTGGATGTCTAAATATTTTAAGCGGCTCCCCGAAAGAACTCGGCCAAGAGATGGCGGCTCATGCGGGGTTGGATGCCTTGTGGGATTTCCAGGGACTTGGAAACCATTTGGAAGACGCGCACAAAAACGTAAAGCGAGTATTTTCACCCAATCAGCTCATATCAGATCAGGACATCTTACGCGCGGGTGTTGATGTGAAATCGGTTTGGCTGCCTTACGGCGCACTTTATTAATTTGGCTCAAGTGACGGCTTCAATTTCCTCTCTACTCATACCTGCAGGCACAATTGTCACCGGAATTGGCATTTGCCCTCCACGCTTTGAAACCAAATCTTGTATAAGAGGCCCTGGGCCTTTACGGTCTTGGCCAGCACCCAGAACGAGCACCCCAATTTCACGATCCTCTGCAATTAGGTTCAGAATTTCTTCAGACTTTCGACCATTGCGCACCACAAGCTCAGGCTGAATATCGACCTTGCCGCTCATCCACTTTTCAAAAACTTTAAAGTGAGCTTCAATATTTTCTTGAGTTTCTCGTTCCATCGCATCGCGCACGCCAAGCCAAGTGTTGGCATCTGGTTCAACAACGGATAAAATCACAACACCACCGCCTGAGTTATTTGCGCGGAGTGATGCAAAATAAAGCGCATTTAGAAACTCAGTACTGTCATCCATTACGACTAAAAATTTACGCATACTGCCTCCCGAACTCTTAGATTATCTCGAAATTAACTGCATGAGAAGAGCCAAATTAGCCTTATTCCATTTCCATTCGAAGGGAATTCGGTTCATCCTACTCAAATTGTCAGCGCTTTAAACACCTGTACAGCCACAAAGCAGTCTTTAAATACGAAAAGTTCTTTCACCTATGTTTCTAAAATTGCCAATAAATACCGTTTACCGGATCGGACAATTTTCCAAGAAACCGTCAAAAATCGCAATATGAGCTTAATTTACAAATCACCAAAGCTGACCTTCAACATTTGAACAACCATTATGCAAGTTTAGCCACGTAAAAAACCCACAATATCGAAAACCTCTTCAATCACTGGTTGTGCAATCGCATGCGCGCGCGCCGCGCCGTCATCTAAAATACGGTCTATGGCTTGCGGGTCGGACATATATTGCTCCATCTCACGCGAAATCGGCCTCAATTTTTCTACTGCAAGATCAGCAAGCGCTGGCTTAAATTTACCCCAACCTGCACCTCCATATTCAGCAATTACGCGATCCAAACTCACTTCCGCGAGAGCTGCATAAATCTCAACTAAATTGCGCGCTTCCGCCCGCCCTTCTAAACCTTTAACCGTTTCTGGAAGTGGCTCTGGATCAGTTGTCGCTTTGCGAAACTTCTTCGCAATTGTATCCACATCATCTGTCAAATTAATTCGCGATGCATCAGAAGGGTCAGATTTTGACATCTTTTTCGAGCCATCACGCAAAGACATAATTCGCATTGCTGGTCCCTCAATGATAGGTTCAGTCATCGGGAAAAAGTCTTCAACGCCGTAGTCATGATTAAATTTTTGAGCAATATCGCGTGTCAACTCGACATGCTGTTTTTGATCCTCACCAACCGGAACATGGGTGGCTTTATAAGCCAAGATGTCGGCTGCCATGAGTGCGGGATAAGCATAAAGCCCAAGCGACACTTTTTCTGTGTTTTTACCAGCCTTATCCTTAAACTGAGTCATCCGATTCATCCAACCCATTCGCGCAATCGTTTGAAATATCCATCCAAGTTGAGCATGCGCACTCACACGAGACTGCGCAAATAAAACTGATTGCTTGGGATCAACACCGCTTGCCAAATAAGCTGCCGCCAATTCACGAATATTGTGACGTAATTTTTCAGGATCTTGCCAAACAGTGATCGCATGCATATCGACAACACAATAAATGGTTTCATATTCTCCGCCCTGAAGCGCAACAAACCGCTTCATAGCGCCCAAATAATTACCTAAAGTCAGGCCGCCAGACGGCTGAATTCCCGAAAATATGCGTTTTTTATGTCCTGTCATCACAATCTCCTAATTGAGAACCGCGTTATTGACCATCTTTAGCTTCGGGTCAAGTTAACCCCGCATCATTCTCTTAATGTCGCGAAGTCCAATTCGCGCAAGCGCCATCACGCCAATGAAATAGAAAAACGCACCGAATAAAACTACCGCGCCCAAAAAGAACCACTTTGAAATCGCATCGTCAAAAATCGATAAATTCACGTTGCAAACAAACCATATGAGCACTGCCATCAATAGTGACATCAATGCATAAATCGAAATATTTTTAAGCGTAGCCATGTCTAAATGCGCAGTATCGCCACGCTTATGCGCGCTAATCCACAAGCCGCAAACCATCGCCCAGGTGCTAATTGTAATGGCCCAGGCGGCCGACAAATATCCAAAAAACGGATACAAACCAAGCGCGAGAACAGCGTGCAAAACAACATTTACGAGCGCATGGCGCGCGGGTGTTTTTGTATTGCCGACTGCGTAGAAAATAGGTTGGACCAGTTTAACAAGGACAAAGGCAGGCAGTCCAAGCGCATAAATTGACAGCGATTTTGACGTCTCGATCGCGTCCGCCTGTGTGAACTGACCCCCCTCGAAAACAGTGCGCAATATCGGCAAGGCAATCACAAAAATTGCGGCCGCAGCCGGCAAAGTGAGTAGCATCGCAAAATTCATTCCCTGATTATATGCAGTACGTGCACCTTGCGAATTTCCATCTTTCAATAGCCCTGAAAGGGTCGGCAGCAAAACAACGCCCACCGCAACGCCGATCATACCGAGAGGGAGCTGATATATTCTGTCTGCATAATATAGCCACGATATTGCCTTATCCGTTGTCGCCGCAATTTGGGTTCCGACAATTAGATTGATCTGAACGGTACTATTGGCGAGCGCTGCGGGAACGGCAACAACAAATAGATTTTTGATATCGTCATTCCATGTTGGCAATGTTGGTCTCAGCCTTATGCCAAGTTTACGCACGCCATAATACACAGCCGCAAATTGCAATACACCACTGAGCAAAACTGATAGACTCGCTATCATTCCAATTTTTCGGAGCCGATCCACATTTTCTGCATCCGAAAAGCCTTCTTGAGGCCCAAGGCCCAATAAATAAATCAACACAAACGCTAATATAAATACGATATTCAAGATCAGGGGCGCTGCAGAAGATAATTGATATCGCCCGTTTGCATTTAAAATACCTGCGCACAATGCTGAAAGCGACATAAAACCAATGTAAAAAATTGTAATTCGGCTATAATTAACCGCAAGATCCAAACGCTCTGTGCCTTGAAAATTATAGGCAAGCAAAAGTACAAATAAGGGAGTCGCGATCATGACAACCGCAATCAACGCCAGTGAAACCCAAAGCAAGCCCGTAAAAGCACTTTGTGCAAATTCTTGTCCACCACCATCTTCGTCTTTGCGCACCGAATATTGAGGCACAAATGCAGAATTAAAAGCGCCTTCGGCTAAGAATCTACGAAACAGGTTGGGAATTCGAAAAGCTGTAAAAAACGCATCCGAAACTTCGCCAGCCCCGACAAAATGTGCGAATAATTTATCGCGCACGAAACCAAGCACACGGCTTGCGAGCGTCCAACCGCCGACTGTTGTAAATGCTCGAAATATGTTCATTGAAGCGCCTCTTGATAGCCCTGCTCGATAGCGAAGCGTATTTTCTCTTCTATTGCCTTTTGCTTACTTGCGGAAGTTATTTTTAGTCCAAATAAGTCTTTCACATAAAAACTATCAACCGCCTCTTCTCCATAAGTCGCCACAATCGCAGAGGATATATAAATATTAGCAGCGGCAAGTGAGCGTGTAATATCGTGCAGAAGTCCGATCCGATCACGCGTTTCAATCTCGATGATTGTGAAAAGGCGCGACCCTTCGTTATCAAACTTAACTTTTGTAGCTACACGAAACGCGCGCTCACGTTTCTTAATTTTTGATTTTTGGGACAAAACACGGCGCGCAATAATTTCACCATGCAAAATCTTCAAGGTATTTCGCTTGAGCACCTCTTGTCGCGAAGGCGCATAGCAATTACCTTGGTGATCTTGCACCCAAAACACGGCTGTCGCAATTCCATCTGAACTTGTGTAGGTGCGCGCATCAACGATATTGGCGCCGGACAAAGAAATCGCCCCGCAAATCCGAGCAAACAGACCTGGATGATCAGGCATTGCAAAGGTAACGCGCGTCGCACCGCGATCTTCATCAGTCGCGAACTTTATTTTAGGGGTATCACCAATTTCCTCTTTAAGAATTTCGGCTATTTCGATGTGCACATCCGTAGGCAGACCGATCCAATATTCAGGATAATGCCGTGTGACCTCTCGATCTAATTCTGCCTCCGGCCAGTCTTTTAGTCGACTGCGTAAAGCCCGTACGGCTTGCTCTTCTTGAGCCGCAATACTATCCACAGCACCATCTTGAGTGAGCGCCTTACTGGTAAGCGCATGAAGTTCGCGCAAGAGCATTGCCTTCCAATTGTTCCAAGTCGTGGGACCCACACCCCGAATATCGCAAACCGTTAAAATCGTTAGCAGGTCAAGCCGTTCTTTATTCCCAACAAGTTCGGCAAAATCGGCAATCGTCTTTGGATCAGATAAATCTCGTTTTTGCGCCGCATCAGACATTTCCAAATGAAAGCGCACAAGCCATGCGACCAGATCTATTTCGGAAGTTGAAAGCCCGAATCGTGGCGCAACTTCGCGCGCTATTTCTTCGCCAACAACTTCGTGAGGGCGTACTTGTCCCTTCCCAATATCATGCAGAAGCAGAGCGAGATAAAGAACAGGGCGATTAACACCTTCTTCTAAAATCCCAGAGGCAACCGGTAGTTCTTCTTCCAGCAAGCCCTTTTCAATATCCGACAATATCGAAACGCAGCGAATGGTATGCTCATCCACTGTATAGCTATGATACATATTATACTGCATCATTGCGTCGATATTCGCCCATTGTGGAATAAAAACTCCCAAAATACCCAACTCATTCATTCTCCTCAAAACACGTTCTGGATTCTGAAAGTCTAGCAACAAAGACATGAACATTTGATTCACTTCCGGCGTTCCGCGAAATTCATCATTGATCAATTCGTGATGGCGCGCCATATACCGAAACGCATTGGGATGGATCAGTCGATCATGTTCAAGTCCAATCAGAAATATTCTCAAGTAATTCAACGGCTCATTGATAAGCACATCTTCGTTATCAAAATTGACACGCTTATTCTCAAAATGAAATCCTTCTGGAAGCTGTAAATTGGAACGAATAAAATCGCCAATGCGCAAGCGTGAACTCCTTAAGTGCTGGGCTTCAAGTTCAGTTAAAAATACGCGTGTCAATTCACCAACCATGCGCGCCGCTCGAAAATAGTCTTGCATAAAATATTCCACGCCGCGCCGGCTTTCCGTATCATGATATGACAAGACCCTTGCTAACTCGACTTGAATATCAAAGCTCAAAATATCATTGCCGCGCTTTGACAAACTATGCAAAAGTATGCGGACTTTCCAAAGAAAGTCTTCGGCTTCCCGAAAATTATCAAGCTCTTCAACAAGGTAGAACCCGCGTTTCATCAAAGCCTCAGGCGTTTCAACACCAGTTATATATTTGCCAATCCAATAAAGAGTTTGTAAATCACGCAAGCCACCTTTCGCTTCCTTTACATTCGGTTCGAGGACATATCGCGTATTCCCCGAACGGTTATGCCGATTTTTTCGTTCTTCAAGCTTTGCTTCAATAAATTCAGAAACCGTATTGTTAAATAATTTTTGACGCAACTCCTCCTGCAATTCGTCAACCAACTCGGCATCACCGCTTACGTGACGCAATTCAAGTAAGGACGTTCGAATCGTAATATCTGAACGTGCTTGAGCAACGCACTCAGAAATTGAGCGCACCGATTGTCCGACCTTTAAGCCCATATCCCACAAAACATACAAAGTCGCTTCCACAAGATTTTCAATCCGCGCATTCATTTTATGTGGGACTAAAAACAAGATATCAATATCAGAAAATGGCGCCATTTCATTACGTCCATAACCGCCGACCGCAACAAGCGCGACCCGCTCACCTTTTGAAGGCAAAGCTCCTTTAAAATACTCGCGATAGCAAATATCAAAAATTGATTTCAAAAGGTCGTCAGTCAACTGCGCGTATTCATAACGCAGAATTGCACAATGATTTGGAGAGGCCAAAACGCGATCATCAATCTGCAACTTTCGCGCTGAATAATATTGTTTTAGGGTCTGCAATAGCTGAGGGCGAACATCTTGCAGTCCGCCCCCTTTCAAAAAGAGCTGAGTTAACTGATGGTCTAGTTGAATCTCAGCCCCTTCCAAAGTGTCACCTATTGAGCGGCAGAAACGACAACAGAGGTATTTCCCTGAACTTGGCGCACAGCCAAATCACGATCTGCTAAGTTATCTCTATCAAATTCAAACTTACCAAATGCGCCATTAATTGACTTTCCACGAATATCATTGGCGCTAAAGGGCGTGTTATCACGAGTGCGGCGTGCATCTTTGACCAATTCGATGGCAAGCGCAATTCCATCATAACCAAGTCCACCAATTGCAATCGGCTGGCTACCAAATGCAGCACGATAACGTCCCTCAAAAGCACTTACCGCCGCAGGATCTGGAACAGCAAAGAAACCGCCATTTAAATCTGTTTGACTAAAGAACCCAGGAAGTTCGTCCCAACGTGCAGTCCCCATGAACGAGGCATCAGAGCTTGAATAGCCTTGCGTAGCAAGCGCATTAGCCATCAATCCGAGACCTCCTTGCGGCGTATCAGAAATCATCAAAGCGTCTGCCTCAGATGCTTTTAAAGCCGCAGCAATTCCTGGGGCGCTTCCATTTATACCTTCGCGAGTTAATGGGTATCGAGCAGAATAGACGACACTCAAACGCTGTTTCGAAGCCGCACTCACAGAGGCTTGAACACCCGCTTCTCCACTCGCGTCATTGGTCGAAATAATACCAACAGTCCTTGCACCTGTTGAACGCACATGCCCCATCACACGATTTGCAACCAATTCAAAGGTCGTTCCCAAAATATATGTGTTCTCAGACTTCACTTCTGAATTGTTCGAAAATGTTAAAACCGGTATATCTTGAACGGCCTCCGCAACAAGTGCTGCATTGAAACCAGAAAGTGGGCCGACGATTAAAGCTGCGCCCTCTGCTTTGGCTTTCAAAGCCTGTTGAATCGCTTTTGTTTCACTAAATGCTGTAGAATATACCATTAATTCAACTTCATTTGAATTCCGCTCTCTCATCGCAAGCTGCGCCGAATTTTCAAGAGACTTTCCAATGCTTGCAATAGTCGCATTTGACGCACCTTTAGGTACAAGCAATGCAACCTTAACCGGCTGAGTTAAATCAACGGAAACGCCGTCGCTACCGCCCAAACCGCCAAACTCACATGAGCTCAACAATGTTGCCATTGCGCCAAATCCCAACATTCCAGCTAAAAATTTCTTTAATTTACGACTATTAAAAACCATTTCAATTCCTCAGTTTATGAATAATAATACGGTACGAATTTAATTTCGGATTAACTATAATCGGGACAAACAATGATGAAAAGCCCTCAAGTGAATTTGGAGCCCTTCCTTCACGAAACTTTTAAGCCGGGCTTGTTTTTGGGCGCAACGCCCATCGGAAATCTTGCCGACATAAGCCTGCGTGTGCTTGCGGCCCTCATGAATGCCGATGAAGTCTGGGCAGAAGATACACGCAATCTTCGCAAACTCTTGAACCTCTATCAGATCCAGCGTTCAAAAGAGTCAATTCGGGCTTGTCATGATCACAATGAAACCGAAATGACCGCGAAACTTCAAGACGCGTTCAATGATGAGAAATCTGTTCTCTATGTATCAGATGCGGGCATGCCTGTGATTTCCGACCCCGGGTATAAATTGGTTCAATATGCGCAAAAACACGACATATATACCACAATACTTCCCGGCGCCTCTTCCGTGCCCACCGCCCTTTCGCTTTCCGGCGCACCCACCGACAAATTTGGTTTCTTTGGCTTTGTGCCCAACAAAACGCAAAAACGCCTCAACTATTTCGAAAAAATAAAATCTCATCATTTTAGCGCGATTTGCTTTGAAAGCCCAAAAAGAATTCTGGCCAGCTTACAAGACGCACGCAAAATTTTTGGCGGCAAACATAAGGTCGCCATTGCCCGCGAACTTACAAAAACATTCGAAGAAGTCATAGCAAATGAACTAGATGAACTTATTTTAAACGTCGAAGATAAAGCGCTCAAGGGCGAAATTGTATTGGTCATCTGGCCAGGGCGCGCATTTGAATTTGACGATGCGACACTCGAAGCGCTCATTTTAGACCAGTTAAAAACAAACCGTCTCAATGATGCGGTGAAAGTGGTTATTGCCGAAACGGGGCTTGCACGCAATTATGTATACGAACGGGCGCTTCGCTTAAAAAATAGTTCAAAATAAAGTCCGGCATTTATCAAATATGAAGCAATTCATGTTATTTACACATATGCCTTCCAACAAACAACTTAATCTTCGCTACCTCAGTAAAAGCGCAAACTCAACTTTGAAGGGCTTGAGCGGCGAAAATTTTGCAATATCGCTTTATGAGCGCGCCCGCTTTCAAGTCATAGCGCATAATGTGCGAATGGGTCGCGCCCAAATCGATTTTATTGCCGTTCGTCAAAATTGTGTGCACTTTGTCGAAGTCAAATATCGCAAAAAACTAAGCGGAAAACATCTTGAGCTCAAGCGCGCACAATTAGTTCGGATCGCCAATGCCGCTCACATATATATGCAAGACTATCCTTCGTATAATTGGCAAATCGATGCGCTTCTTGTTGACCAAAATCTCAACTGGCAACGCATTGACAATATCCAAATCCCGTGCATTGAATAACTTCCAATTATTAAGGAATTCAGCATGAATAATCTCAAAGTTGCGATGCAAATGGACCCCATTGAATCGGTAGATATTAATGCAGACACTAGCTTCAGGATTGCTGAGGAGGCTCAAGCGCGCGGGCACGATGTTTTTGTTTATCAACCCGATAATCTTTACTTTGAAGAAGGTCAGATATTCGCCGAAATCAAATCTGTTCATTTGTCGCGCACGGCAGGAGATCACGTCAAATTTGGAAAAACCCAAACTATAGATCTCAAAAGTCTCGATGTCCTTTGGTTACGTCAAGACCCACCCTTTGATATGCATTATATAACCAATACGCACATGTTAGAAAGACTTCGTGACGATGTACGTGTCGTCAATGATCCTTTTTGGGTTCGGAATTTTCCAGAAAAATTATTGGTTTTAGAATTCGAAGACCTCACAGCACCAACCATGATTGCACGCAATCTCGATGCAATTAAGTCATTTCGAGAAAAACATGGTGATATCATTTTAAAACCCCTTTATGGCAACGGAGGCGCGGGCGTTTTCAAAATCCGCAACGACGATTCAAACATAAATTCTCTCTTTGAACTTTTTTCTGCAACTTCACGCGAACCGCTGATCGCGCAGAAATTCCTTCCAGATGTCAGCGCTGGTGACAAACGAATTATTCTTATTGATGGGGAGCCCGTTGGCGCGATCAATCGCGTACCTGCGCAAGGAGAAACACGATCCAACATGCACGTTGGTGGTCGTCCCGAAAAGGCTAAATTAACAAAGCGAGATCTCGAAATTTGCGCTAAAATCGGACCTAAACTGCGCGACCATGGGCAATTATTTGTCGGTATTGATGTGATCGGCAACTATCTCACCGAAATCAACGTGACATCTCCCACAGGGATTCAAGAACTCGAAAGATTTGATAATATCAATATTGCGCAGAAAATTTGGGAAGCGATCGAGGCAAAGTGCTAATTTTTCAATACCCACGAATCGCAATACGATTATTATTTGCAATTGTTGCATTTTTTCTTGGCCTTTGGACGTTCCGAATTCACGAATTTCAATTAGCTCTTGAAATCGGCCACCAAGAACTTTCCTATCTATTGCTTGCGCTTCCGATCGCTATGACAATTTGCATCAGTCAAGCGCCAAGGCTCGGACGCATGTTTGGCATGGTAAATTTGATCAGATTAGGGATTGGCGGCGTAATTTCTGTCGTTTTCGCGATTTCATTTTTTCCGAATTTTATAACAGCTTTTATGTTGCTAGCCGTTCTTGGCGCTTGTGCCGCCTTTTTTGAAATCGGTCTCAACACCGTTGTAGACAAACTGGAACGGGACGGCAAAAAACTTATGGCGAGTTGTCATGGATTCTGGTCAATCGGCTTTGCAATTGGTGGCCTCGTATCATCATTACTCGCAAGCGCTGAGGTCTCTTTTCTCGTGCAACAGCTATTAGTTACCCCCATAAGCTTTTTTGCGTTGATTCTTTTCACCTCATCTCTCCCTCAACCTCAACCTGCCAAAAATGAACAGCACGGTCACGCCCTACCCAGTTTAGCCATTTTGCCGATTTGTCTATTGCCCTTCACAGGATTATTCATAGAAGGTGCAATTGCAGACTGGAATAGCCCTTACCTCATTGGCGAACGTGGATGGGAAAAATTTGCCGCTGGCTGGGCAACTTTCGTGTTTATGGGGTCAATGGCTATCGCACGCTTGTTCGGTGATGCACTTCGCGACCGTTTTCCTGTCCTATTTTTGTTTAAAATTTCAACACTTCTCTCGCTAATAGGAGTCACATTATATGCGTTTTCAGATCATTTATTGACTGTTTCATTCGGTTTGTTTTGCGCAGGGTTCGGAACCGGAAACGTTTATCCATATGCCTTAGTTCTCGGCGCCGAGGGTAAAGATGAATCGGAAGCTTCATACATATTTGGTTCAATTGCACTTGTCAGTTATAATGCGTTTGTTTTAGCACCTGTTTTCATCGGCTTTATTGGCTCACAGCTTTCACTATCACTTGCTTTTGCTGCAATCGTACCACTGTTTGCGCTTACTTTCCTATGGATTGGACTAGCCCAAAGGGCTTCAAAAGCCTAAGAAAACTCAAGTTTTTTTTTGCCAAAATTTTAAAGCTTCAAACGGAGATTCTTTTTTGTTTTCAGCCGCATTTATAGATTCATTTGTTCTCTTCGTCTCACTGACCTTTTGCCTTTGATCAGCGGATTTATGACCGCGAAGCTTTTCCACAAATTGACTTGGATTTTTGTTTATCCAATGCTCTATAGCGCCCTCAATGTTATCTTGATATTTCGCAATCCAATCATTGTCTGATTTTGAAAAATCGTTCAAAACATAATCGGCGACACGCGCTTTATCTCCAGGGTGGCCAATGCCAACACGCAACCGATCAAAATCAGGACTAAGGCTCGCGGCAATTGAACGTAACCCATTGTGTCCAGCATGGCCGCCACCTTTCTTATATTTAATTTGACCGGGTGCCAAATCAAGCTCATCATGAATTACCAACATATCCTCAACCCCAATTTTATAAAAACTCGCCACGGCCTGCACGGAGATGCCAGATTTGTTCATATAAGTTTGCGGTTTTAAAAGAATTATATCTGTTCCGAATTTCTTCAAGCGCATCTCACGCGCATTGAACTTATCTCGCCACGCGCCCGTCTCATTCACAATCGCATCAAGCAAAATAAAGCCAATATTATGACGATTTCTTTCATATTTTGGTCCCGGATTTCCAAGCCCGACAATCATTTTCATAATCTATTCCTCCATGCAAAAGACCCGCCAAAGCGGGTCCTACGAGTGTAGAATTTCACTAAAATTACGACTCTTCAGTCTTGCTATTTTCACTTGCTTCTGCCGCTTTATCTTCATCAGCGTCATCATCTTCGGTCATGATAGTTGGCGCCGAAATATTTGCAATCACAAAATCGCGGTCGGTAATAGTGGGTACACAACCAGCAGGCAAAGTCACGTCAGAAATATTGATAACCTCACCAATGCGTACATTTTCCAAATCTATAGTGACTTGTTCTGGAATATCATCTGCAGGCACAACAAGCTCAATCTCTTGGCGCACAACAACCAAGTTACCACCGCGTTTGATACCACGTGAAATATCTTGATTTACAAAATTCACCGGAATCAACAAGGCAATTTTCGACCCCTTCGCCAAGCGCAAAAAATCAACGTGGATTGGCAAATCATTAATTTTGTTGCGCTGCACGTTCCGGCAAACAACACGTTCTTGAGTGCCGTCCAAATCCAAACGATGCAAAGTCGAAAGAAATTTACCTTGCTTCAATCGGCGTAATAGTTCGGATTGCTTTACATCGATTGCAATTGGATCTTGACCCCCACCATAGATTACACCAGGGACTTGTCCTTCACGACGCGATTTACGAGCGGCCCCCTTGCCAACACTTTCGCGTTTCGTGACTACTAAATTATCAGTCATATTATTCTCCTAAATTAAGACGCGCCTCCAAGGGTGTCTGCGTCAATGCGGTCTCTTAGCGAATTAACGCTCAAATGAAAAGCAAATTTTTTTTGAGTTTCCCCAAAAATTAGTCCGCATCAATTTTTTGATGCGGACGTAGCTTATACCCTCATAACGTCGTCCCTATCAACAGGGTCTATAAGCAAATTTAACTCTATATGAACAATGTTCATCCCTGAAATATACGATTCGTTAACCAAATGCAATAAAGTAAGATTGATTTTATTTAGGGGACATTATCTTCTCGATTACCCAATGAACCGTATTATTTAAGTCGGAACCCATTGCGCTAAGAAGTCTTTGCTCAACGCGTATAGAAACAACGCCATGAATCGAAGAAAAAAGTGTTCTTGCAATACAGGAAATTTCTTCTGGCGTTTCTTCAGGATAGAATTCAGATATCGCTGCTTCCAAGTATTGGAATAGCCATTCAATGCGTTTCAAGTACCAACTTGGAAGTCGAAGGTCGTCGGGCATTTCATACTCAAATATACACTGCCACAAATTCCGGTTCTCAGTCGCAAACTTGATATAAATATCAAAGATATCCTTCAACCTTTGTACCGGATGATCATTCATATTAATTTGATGAGAAATTTCAGCGCCAACTTCTACAAAGGATTTATAATTGATATGAAATATCACACTTCGCATGTCTTCGAATCGGGTATAGATCACACCAGTCGCACAACCAGCACGCATCGCAAGCGCTCGCGCCGTAAGCTTTTCAAGGCCCTCTTGAACAACGATTTCTGCAGCACATTCAATTAATTTTTGCTGTAAAGGATCCAGCACCCTGAGCTGAAAACCTTTTTCATCATTCTGGTTGTGCTGTTTGTCTTCATTCACATTCATAAACTATCTTGCTTTTGTTGCCTTCGACAAATCTTCAACAAACCCTACAATACTTTCTAAAGACTCTTTCGCCGCAATTTTATCGACAATGGCAGATCCCACAACCACTCCATCTGCTACCTTCGCAATTTCACGCGCATTTTCTGGTGTTTTCACACCGAACCCAACACAAACAGGCAACTGTGTTGCAGCCTTTATACGCTTTACTTCTGGTCGTACATTTTCCGCATTTGCGGACGCTGCACCGGTAATCCCTAGAATGGAAACATAATATACAAAGCCACTCGTATTCCTAGCAACTTGCTTCAAGCGATCATCATCCGTGGTCGGCGTCGTTAATCTAATAAAGTCAATGCCTTGACTGTGTGACGGAACGCACAATTCATCGTCTTCTTCTGGTGGCAGGTCGACTACAATTAAACCATCAACACCGACTTCACGCGCCTTCGCTAAAAAATTCTCCACCCCCATGGTATAAATCGGATTGTAATAACCCATGAGCACAATGGGCGTTTCACCATCTTTTTGGCGAAATCTTTCTACCATTTTCAGGGTCTTTTCGATTGTCATTCCTGCGTTAAGGGCGCGTTGCCCAGCAAGTTGAATCGTAGGACCATCAGCCATTGGATCGGTAAATGGCATGCCAATTTCAATGATATCAACACCCGCTGCCGGCAATGATTCGATCACTTGAAATGAAGTTTCTAAATCCGGATCACCGGCCATCACGAAGGCGATAAATGCCTTTTCGTTTTTTAATGCAAGCTGATCAAATTTGCGCGCTATTTTTGACATGGTCTCTCTCATTCAACCTTAACACTCTTCGCAAACGCGAGATTAAAGTTCAAGTATTTATTTTTTCAATTATAATCCTTGGGATTGAAAAAATATTAAGCCTACTTATTTTGTGGTTATGCGCGCTGGTGAATTAATCGGAAAATGTTGTTATTGCGGAACAAAGTCAAAGGTTGGCTATGGAGAAGCGCGATGTCAGGCATGCGGGGCCCCCTTACGTCACTTTAAAGACCTTGCCGCCCTCCAAAAAAATACACCAAAGCCTAAAAGCGTAAAAAAATCGCATCATCCTAAGCCTGTTAAAATCAAAAACCAGCACATCAAATATAGTAAGCCCAAGAAAAAGAAAAAATCCAATGTGAAACGCTTTTTTGATATTGTTGAAGATATTGTCGATATATTTGACTGATTAAGACGCATTGTATATGGGTGTTCAAAATTAACGAATTTACATCAATATAAGGACGTAAAATGGGCTTCAAAACGGGCATTGTCGGATTGCCAAATGTTGGAAAATCCACTCTATTTAATGCATTGACGCGAACAGCGGCCGCTCAAGCTGCAAACTTTCCATTCTGCACAATTGACCCGAACTCTGGGGATGTAAACGTTCCCGACAAACGCCTAGATCAGCTCGCAGAAATCGCAAATTCAAAGCAAATTATTCCAACACGTATGACATTTGTGGACATTGCCGGCCTTGTAAAAGGTGCCTCCAAAGGCGAGGGACTTGGCAATCAATTTCTTGCCAATATTCGCGAATGTGATGCAATTGCACATGTCTTACGCTGCTTTATCAACGACGACGTTACACATGTTGAAGGGCGCGTTGATCCAATTGAAGATGCAGAAATTATCGAAACCGAGCTCATGCTTGCGGATTTAGAAAGCATTGAAAAGCGTCGCGCAAATCTCGTTAGAAAACTAAAAGGCAATGACAAAGAAGCAAAGTCTCAAGATCGTTTATTGTCGCTTGCTCAAGAAGCGCTCGAAAATGGACAACCTGCTCGCACGGTCGAAGTCGCTGATGAAGATGAAAAAGCGTGGAAAATGCTCCAATTACTCACCGCAAAGCCGATATTATATATTTGCAACGTGGAAGAAGAATCAGCGAAGTTAGGGAACGAACTCTCGCAAAAGGTCGAGAAAATGGCCGCTCAGCAAGGGGCCGCATGCGTTGTGATTTCTGCGGCCATCGAAGAGGAAATTGCACAACTTGATGACGAAGAGCGCGATTTGTTTTTAGGCGAACTTGGATTGGACGAAAGCGGATTGGACCGTGTGATTCATGCAGGTTATCAGCTCCTTGAAATGCAAACTTACTTTACAGTTGGTCCAAAGGAAGCACGTGCATGGACGATCAAAAAGGGCACTGCCGCTCCTCAAGCAGCCGGCGTAATCCATGGTGATTTTGAACGTGGTTTCATTCGCGCAGAAACGATTGGTTACAATGATTTTGTTACACTTGGCGGGGAGCAAGCTGCTAAAGAAGCCGGCAAAATGCGCGCAGAAGGTAAGTCTTATGTTGTCCAAGATGGCGATGTGATGCACTTCTTATTCAATACGTGATTCTTCTAATTTTAAGCTATAGTTTGACCAAGTCTCTATAAAAAACTACCTGAAAACGGGCGCCCTCTGTGCGAAGCGGGCGCCCGTTATCTAAGTCCAACAAAGCTTCTAACCATTTATCAGTTATCTAGATAAACGCTCAAAAAGTTAGCAAACGCAATTAATTGAGTGCGGATTCAATTTCAGATTTCAAGTTATCCCATTGCCAATTTTCTACGCGCTTACCGTTTACAAAAATAGTCGGGGTACCTTTAATACCATCAGCATTGACGCGCGCTTGCGCAAAGGTAAACATATTC
Organism: Paracoccaceae bacterium; assembly: GCA_965263365.1. GTDB lineage: Bacteria > Pseudomonadota > Alphaproteobacteria > Rhodobacterales > Rhodobacteraceae > CANMUM01. The sequence continues at coordinate 2,252,885 of OZ253672.1, read as the reverse complement.
TCTTGCAACTCTGCGTCAGCGAAACAAGCCTCGGCGCTGTCTGCTGGCAAACCTGCGAGCGTCATAAATTTTTGAAGCTCTGCTTGCACTTCTTCAATCGTTTCTTTCCCAACCGCCCAAGAAGCTTGATTTTTATAGATCAGCTCAAGCATTCCGTAGTATTTATCCTCAGGCAAACAGCGAGCTGCTGAAACCGCCATCATGCCTTGCGCATCAAATATAACTTCTCGATGTACCAGTCTCACTTTGCCAGTATCAATAAATTCAGATTTCAATTCTGGCAAAACTGTTGAATGAAAATTAGCACAATGCGGACAGGTAAAACTCGCATATTCGACAATTGTTACCGGCGCACTTTCTTCCCCAAGTATAATATCATTGAGCACATCGCTTTCTTGATCAAGCGTAATTTCGACACTTGCGCCAGAGCCCGAAGACGTTGATTGCATATAACCAAACACTGCCAGCGCAAGAATGGCTACAGCACCCAATCCCAAGAACATTTTATTCATTTTTTTCCTTTCTGATGATAATAGGCCTGAGCAATATCCGCCAAAGCTTTTTTCAGATCATCACTTGCCGTTGAAGCAATCGATTTATCAACCCCAGTTGGTACCCGAGTGGCTGATTCTTGCTTACGCTCAAATTGAGGACGATCTTCGGCAAATCCAGACACATGGTGCTTAAGTTTAATATTAGAGATCGCTTCAAAACCCAATGCAGAATTTATTTTCTCAATAATCTCATTCGTTCTCATTGAGACTTCGCTCGCCAATGCGCCTGCACACTCGACAACAAGTGTGGATCCTCTCTTACCTCTCGCGCCTTTAAGAGCGAAAGGGCGTGTGATTTGTCCGAGTTCTTGACCGACAACTTCCCGCCAATTTGTAATTAAAAATTGATCACTAAAGCCGTAATTCGCGCCAATCTTCTTTCCACTACGATGGACAAAATGAGATACAGGCCGAAACTTGGAGTATCGGCGACTTTTAGAGACTAATTTTGACGAGTGCACCATATTACTTTCTTGCCAAACACATAGTTTTTGTAACAAATAGTAAGAATGTCTGCAATCGCATCGGATAAAAAACAGCGCCACCATAAAGGTTGCTCCCAACTCAGTTCGCTCCTGAATTGGTATGATCAAAATGGCCGGACGCTTCCCTGGAGATGTCAGAATCCAAACCCCTATCATGTCCTTTTATCTGAGTTTATGTTGCAGCAAACTACTGTCAGTACAGTCAAGGCATATTTTGAAAATTTTATCCGCATTTGGCCACGCATCAACGATCTCGCTAAGGCAAGTCATGACGATGTGATGCAAGCATGGGCGGGGTTAGGCTATTATGCGCGCGCGCGCAATCTTCACAAAACGGCTCAACAAATTTCTCAGCTCCCTACTTTTCCGCGTCATTCTGATGAGCTCATCAAATATCCTGGAATTGGCCCTTACACTGCCGCTTCAATCGCAGCGATTGCATTTCAACAGCCTATTTTACCATTGGACGGAAACATAAATCGAATTCTCGCAAGATATCATGAAATATATGATTTTATTGACCGACCATCAAAAACACTTAAGGCAGCTTCGCAACAATGGGCGCATCCCACTCGCAGCGGAGATATTGCACAAGCTTTAATGGATATTGGAGCAACAATCTGCCGGCCATTAAGCCCAAAATGCCACCTATGCCCCCTGCAAGTAAATTGCAGAGCTTTTCAAAAATCACTTACAAACGAACTTCCTCAAAAGGCACCTAAACGCGCTAAGAAGAAACAGTTTTGTAATGCTTTTGTTGTCAAAAACAATTTAAATCAAATCGCATATGTCGATCGTGATCAAGGAAAAATACTGGGAAACATGAAAGGCTTACCAACAGATACATGGACGCAAACACAAAGTAACCCAGAATTTCCATTTCACGGTGATTGGACGAAAATTGGCACGATCAAACACATCTTCACGCATATTGACTTGCAAATGACGGTTTGGACATCCAAAGCCACACACAAAACCTCACCCAGTGAATGGATATTTTTGAATCAAAACGAAATGCCAAAAAATGCGTTGGCGCGACTTTGGGCGAAAGCACTTGAACTTGCATGGGATGTTGACGATAATCATTCATAACAAATCAAAACTAACAAATGAGCTTCACACTGTTTAAACAAGCCCTTCCCTTTTATCTGATTTTCCTAAACATTCCTCTCATTGCCGTTGCAACAGTGTTTGGTGGAGTTTGGATCGCGATTACGTTTTTTTACTTTTTAGTGTTTATTAGCCTGTTAGATAGAGTAAGCGGTCTCGATGAAAAAAACCTAGACCCGCTAACAAAAGAAAGCGCGCTTATTTGGTATAAGATGGTGAGCTTTATTTGGCCTTTTGCGCAATTTGCCCTTATCTATTTCGTTTTATGGCAACTCACATCAACTGAACCAGCAGCACTCAAGTCTTTACTGATTATGTCAGCTTTAGGGATTTCCTCTGGCATTGGCGGCTTTGTTATTGCACATGAACTCATACATCAATCAAACCGCTTTGAACGGACCTTGGGTGATCTTCTTCTTTGTATGGTGCTATATGGACATTTTCGCACTGAACATATTCTTGTTCATCACAGGTATGTCGCCACACCGCGCGACACGGTCACGGCACGCTACAATGAAAATATATATAGATTTTTCCTACGAATAATTCCGCATAGTTTTATGTCAGCTTGGAACACTGAGGCGGCACGATTGGCGACAAAAAACAAACCATACTGGCACAAAAATAACCCCTTCTATTTGTATTTCGCATTACAGCTTTTATTTTTAATTCTTGCCTATTTCGTAGGGGGAGGAATGGGTGTAGGGCTCTTTCTTTTACAAGCCACAATTGCGATATTATTGCTAGAAACAACAAACTACATGGAACACTATGGCTTATGTCGGCTTCATTTGGGAAATGGGAAATATGAACATGTCCATCCCCGTCACAGCTGGAATGCAAACAATCGCTTCACAAATTACTTAATGATCAATCTCCAGCGTCACTCAGATCACCATTATAAGCCTTCGCGTCGTTATCCTCTTTTACAAGCATATAATGAAACAGAAGCGCCGCAATTGCCATATGGGTATATTCTAATGGGCCTAATTGCGTTTTTTCCCAATATTTGGCGCAAAATTATGAATCCCCGTGTGCGCAGGTGGCGCTCAATGTACTATCCCCAAATTACCGACTGGTCGCAATACAATAAGGGCAACTTACCTTGGCCAAAATAAACGAGATCGATCGCTTGCCTTCGCGTTGGGAACTTGCTCACGAGGTGAGACATTTTGAATTAGACGGCAAAAATTCATGGGCGGTGTTTTCGAAAGACATGCTGTATCGATATCGGCTCCGAAGATGGTGGCAAGATGGCCTGCGTATTTTATTTATCATGCTGAACCCTTCAACAGCCGACGAAATACAAAATGACCCAACCGTTGAAAGATGCGAAAGACGCGCTAAAGCCTTGGGGTTTGGTGGCTTTGAAGTCGTCAATATATTTGCACTAAGAAGCACCGATCCTAAGGGGTTGTATTTGGCGAAAGATCCAGTCGGCGAAGCAAACGTAACGGCAATTGATGCCGCTGTTTTAAGCTGCGACGAAATCGTGTGTGCGTGGGGCGCACACGGCACACTTTTAGACCAGGGAGAACGGGTGAAGTCTCTTCTTCAAAATTGCAATCGGCCAGTCAAAATTCTAGGTCTAACCCAAAAAGGGATGCCAAAACATCCGCTTTATATCAGCTATAAAGTTCGACCCGAACTCTGGGACTTAAGCAAACTTTCAGGAGACTAAGCGCGCTAAACGTCTAGATTTTCGACAGATAGCGCATTTGTCTGAATAAAATCGCGACGCGGCTCCACGACATCACCCATGAGCATCGAGAACACATCATCAGCCTCATCAAACTGATCAATTTTAACTTGCAACAAGATCCGCGCATTCGGATCAAGCGTTGTTTCCCACAGCTGCTCGGCATTCATTTCACCAAGGCCTTTGTAACGTTGGAGTGAAATGCCGCGCTCACCTTCTTTTGTAACAGCATTTAACAACGATAACGGCCCGAAGATTTTTACGCTACGCTCCTTGTGACTTAAACTCGCTGAGCCAGAAAAAATCTGATCAAATCCTTCGGCTAGCTTCCCAAGTTTACGCCCTTCACCAGACGTAAACATAGATGTGTCGAAGACGCGCGTTTGCAAAACGCCTCGAAATTCTCTTGCAACACGAACATCTCCATTTTCGGTCACATCGCCTTTCCAACCACGCTCAAACTCAGGCGCAATGAGATCTAATCGGGCTGCCAAGGTTTCAGCCGCTTTTTCAGGCGCATCAGAAACTCGGTCGGGACTAAACAATCCAGCAATAGCGGCTTGTTCCAACATCTCAGTGGACAAATTAGACGAAAAACTTCCAATACTTGCCTCAATGGTGCGCGCATCTTGGGCAAGCTTCAACAAATCGGCACCGATTATTTGCTCACCAGATTCGAGTGTCAAGGACGCTCCCTCCACACCTTGCTCAATTAAATAATTGTCTAAATCAATTTGATCTTTGAGATAGACTTCTGATTTGCCGCGCGAAACCTTAAACAAGGGAGGCTGCGCAATATACAAATGCCCACGTTCAATCAATTCAGGCATCTGACGGAAGAAAAATGTCAGCAACAAAGTTCGAATATGCGCCCCATCAACATCTGCATCGGTCATAATAACAATCTTATGATAGCGCAATTTCTCGATATTGAACTCGTCTCGCCCAATTCCAGTACCCAAAGCCGTAATCAACGTACCAATTTCTTGGCTGCTGAGCATGCGGTCAAATCGTGCACGCTCGACATTTAAAATTTTACCTCTCAAAGGTAAAACCGCTTGATTTTGACGCGCGCGCCCTTGCTTTGCTGATCCGCCCGCGGAATCACCCTCTACGATGAATATTTCAGACTTCGATGGATCCTTTTCTTGGCAATCTGCGAGCTTCCCTGGGAGGGAGGCAATATCCATTGCGGTCTTGCGGCGGGTGAGTTCCCTAGCCTTTCGTGCTGCTTCACGTGCAAGCGCGGCCTCAACGATTTTCCCAATCACCAACTTGGCTTCATTGGGATGTTCTTCAAACCACTCACTCAACTTTTCGTTCACGAGACTTTCGACAACAGGGCGAACCTCGGAGGATACGAGTTTATCTTTCGTTTGAGAGGAAAATTTAGGATCCGGTACTTTCACAGACAATACGCAAGTCAAACCTTCGCGCGCATCATCTCCTGACAACGAAACCTTTTCTTTTTTTAATATCCCTGACGTCTGAGCGTAACTATTGATGACACGCGTGAGCGCACCTCTAAATCCTGCCAAATGTGTGCCGCCATCGCGCTGAGGAATATTGTTTGTGAAGGGAGATACGTTCTCGTGATAACTATCGTTCCACCACATTGCGACCTCGACACCAACACCATCTTTTTCGCCTTCAACAAAAATAGGTTCATCAATAAAAGCATTCTTGGTTCGATCCAAATAGCGCACAAATTCGCGAACCCCGCCTTCATAATACAATTCACTTGTAAGAGGTTCAGCAGGACGCTCATCTCTCAATGTAATTCTCACACCCGAATTTAGAAACGCAAGCTCACGCAAACGATGCTCTAAGGTCTTAAATTGATAATCCAAATTCGAAAATGTTGACGTCGATGCCAAAAACCGAACCTCAGTACCAATTTCATCACCCGCATCACCAACGACTTCTAAAGACCGAACAGTTTCACCGTGCTCAAATCGGGCAATATGCTCTTTACCATCGCGCCAAATTCGAAGCTCTAGCCAATCAGAAAGCGCGTTTACAACCGAAACACCAACCCCGTGAAGTCCGCCAGATACTTTGTACGAGTTTTGGTCAAATTTTCCTCCGGCATGCAATTGCGTCATGATCACTTCCGCGGCCGACACACCTTCTTCTTCATGAATACCCGTTGGAATTCCGCGCCCATTATCACGAACGGAAACCGAGCTATCAGCGTGAACCGTAACCGCAACATAGTCGGCATGTTTGGCAAGCGCTTCATCAATTCCGTTATCGACAACCTCGTAAACCATATGATGAAGTCCGGAACCGTCATCCGTATCACCAATGTACATGCCTGGACGTTTTCGAACAGCCTCTAAGCCTTTGAGAACTTTAATTGAATTTGCACTATATTCAGGGTTTGTTTGCTCGTTTTCACTCATTTTTTTATATTCCATAATTCAATCATAACTATATAAACTTCTGCAGGAATTGTCACGCTCAAGTGCGGAAAATCGTCTATTTAATCAAAGCAAGTGTCTCACTAAATCCATTTTGATCAATAACATCAATAAATGTAGCCCGCGCACCCAATCCTTCGAACAAATCTGTTTCTGTGCCCGTCATCAACACATGTGCATCCAAGTCACAAATTTCATCAAATAACACGAGACGCCTCGCCTGATCCAAATGCGCAACAACTTCATCAAGTAACACGACCACAAACACGCCTTGCTGAATTAAAGCGCGCGCGTTTGCCAAAATTAGTGAAATCAAAAGTGCCTTTTGTTCTCCCGTCGAACATAAAGATGCAGGTTGATTTTTTTCGGTGTATATCGCCTCAAGATTTAGCTTATGAGGCCCGAGACGTGTTATGCCTGCATATTGATCTTGTCGCCTCGTATCTGCCCATAGCGCGAGCCATTCCTCTTCTAGACATATCTCCTGCGCATATTCCAATTTCAAAGCAGCACTCGGGAAACTTGTTTGCGTATTTTGCATTTCTAAATTCAACGCTTCACAAGCCAAGGTGCGATTGCGAACGATAATTTCGGCAAATCGAGCCATCTGTCTCTCAACTGATTCAAACCATTGAGAATCTTGCACACCATCTTTCAACATACGGTTTCGTTCCCTAAGCGACTTTTCATATTGAACTACGTTTTCGCCGTGTGTTGGAACAAACGAAAGCACAAGTCGGTCAAAAAACTTTCGCCGCTCAGAGGCACTATCAATCCATAAACGATCCATGCTGGGAACCATCCAAACTACGCGCAACCACTCTCCTTGCGCTGTTTGATTGGACGATTTTCCATTAATGCGAACCTGTCTTGGTTCACCAATCGGTGCCCCATTTTCGATTTCAAAATCCACTCCCTTACGGTGCGCGTTCAATCGCAGCTTCCACCCTACATTTGCCTTAGAATTTGCAAATTCATCTGACGCTGCACGGCGCAACCCACGCCCCGCAGTAAATAGAGAAACAGCCTCTAATAGATTGGTTTTGCCGGCACCGTTCTGACCCGTAATTACAACAGGCCTATTCTCAAAAATCAGCTTTATACGCGCATAAGAACGAAAATTTATGAGCTCTAACGACTGAATATAGTCTCTCATCAAATGTGCTATACACGCATTGGCATCACAACATAAAGGGTAGAAGGATCGCCGCCCTCATTTATAAGAGCGGGATCACCAGAACCATTTAACATGATCACAGCGTTTTCACGATCAATCTGGTTCGCAATCTCATGCAAATATTTTGCGTTAAACCCAATTTCAAGCGGATCATCTTGATAAGCGACAGCCATTTCTTCAGTTGCCGTACCGGAATCTGGTGATTGAACCGAAAGCACAAGTTGATCTTCACCGAGCTGAAATTTTACAGCGCGCGCGCGCTCTGAAGAAACAGTTGAAACGCGATCGACTGCAACAGCAAGTTCTTTAGAATCAACTTCGAGTTGCTTATTATTTCCGGTAGGCACCACGCGCGTGTAATCAGGAAAAGTTCCGTCAATCACCTTAGAGGTCAGCGTCACATTAGATGTCGCAAACCGCACTTTGGTTTCAGAAACAGAAAATGCAACTATTTGATCTTCATCAACTAATTTACGCAATTCACCAACTGTTTTGCGCGGCAATATCACACCCGTCATCGACTGAGCCTGCTCTGGGCACTCGACATCAATCCGAGCAAGCCTATGCCCATCTGTAGCCACCGCACGCAATTGCTGTTCACCATCACGCTCCGCGATATGTATATAAACACCATTAAGATAATAACGCGTTTCTTCGTTTGACATCGCGAATTTCGACTTATCGATTAGACGACGAACTTCTTTGGCTTCAATAGAAAAATTACAATCATATTCTGCTGTTGTCATCATGGGAAAATCTTCGCGCGGCAAGGTTGCCAACGAAAATTTCGAACGTCCAGCCGAAACCGAAAGGCGATCGGACAAAGGGTCTGTTTCCAATGACACCATAGCTCCATCGGGTAGTTTTCTCACAATCTCGTGAAGGACTTGAGCGGAAACTGTAGTGGCACCTTCTTTTTGAACATCTGCATCAACCCGGTCAATTAACTCAATATCGAGGTCAGTTGCACGAAATGCCACTTTATCACTTTGGGCTTCAATCAAAACGTTTGCCAATATAGGAATCGTATTCCGACGTTCAACGACAGAATTTGCATGATTCATCGCGCGCAATAGAGCGACTTTTTCGATATTTACCTTCATGAGTTTTCCTTCACAAAACCGGCCTTAAGATTACGCCAATTTACTACAGAAGGTCAAGCAATCAACCGATTTGGCTTAGGCTTCGATTTGCCGGCGCAAGGTCTCAATTATTTCGGCAGTTTCACTATCATGACGCATTAATTCATCAATCTTCTTGACCGAATGAATCACCGTTGTATGATCGCGACCGCCAAAGGCTAATCCAATATCTGGCAAAGATTTTGTCGTCATTCTTTTTGCTAAGTACATCGCAATTTGCCGTGGTTTCGCAATAGATTGCATGCGACGCTTCCCAACCACTTCACTAACCCGAATATTGTGGAATTCCGCGGTCTTCTTGATGATTTGTTCAATGGTGACCTTCGACTTTGAAACGCGCAATACATCAGCCAAAACATCATAGGCTAAGTCTAAAGAAACCGATTTACTTGAAAGATCAGCATAGGCAAAAAGTCTTGTTAAGGCGCCCTCTAAAACGCGAACATTTGATGTAATTTTTTGCGCTAAAAACTCGAGTACGCCTTCCTCAATAACAACATTTGGCAAGTCACGGCGCAAAAACTCGCATTTGGTATGTAATATACCAAGTCTTAATTCATAATCGGCAGAATGAATATCGACCATTAAGCCCCATTGCAATCTTGACTTCACACGATCTTCAATTCCCTGAATATCTCCGGGTGCGCGATCTGCAGAAATTATAATTTGTTTGCTCTGTTCGATGAGCGCATTAAAGGTATAGAAAAATTCATCTTGCGTACTATCTTTGCCAGCTATGAATTGAACATCATCCACCAACAAAACATCAACTGATCGAAAAATTTCTTTAAAATCCTGCATGTTTTTAGCGCGGAGCGCTTGGACAAAACGATACATGAATTGCTCTGCTGAAATAAATAGCACGCGTTTTTCTGGTCGCTTTTCTTGAATTTCCCAAGCAATCGCCTGCATCAAATGTGTTTTTCCTAAACCCACGCCTGAATACAAAAACAATGGATTAAAGGCCACCGAATCACCTAAGGCCACTCGGCGCGCCGCGTTAAACGCCAACTCGTTCGACTTTCCGACAACGAATCGCTCAAATTTAAAGCGTTCGTCAAGGCGATTGATTGGCAATTCAGGTAGATCAGAAACAAGATCATTTGAAGAACTCAAAGCACTAACGTCTGAAGGAATTGAACTGATTTTGGGTTTTTGCACCTCAAAATCAAAGCGATGAACTTTACCACCATTGTGCCAAAATGAATTGCGGATCGCGTCTCCAAAACTCCGCTCCACCCAATTTGCGACAAATTTTGAGGGCACTTTAAAATGCGCGCACTGATCTTCGATCCTTTTGAATTCAAGTTGCTCAATCCAATTGCGGAAAGAATCGCGACCGACACGCGTACGCAAATCCTCTCTCACCGCAACCCAGATTGCGTCTTCCATTCAGCTCTCCAATATAAATTAGTGCACGCAAAAAGAAAATAATTGCGTCCTGATTCCGCATTTCAACATTGATAGCCGAGCGCCCCTATAGATTTCAAGCCCACAAAAACCTGTTTTCATCAAATAAAAAAGTTGACAGGTTTATTTTAAAACCGAATCATAACAAACCTTCGCTTACGAAGCTTAAGGCCTCACCATTTCCAATAATCACATGATCGTGCACTTCAATTCCAACAGCCAAAGCTGCCTCAACAATCCTTAATGTCATATCAACATCTGATTGAGAGGGGGTGGTATCTCCAGAAGGATGATTGTGAACCAGAATCATTGCAGAAGCGTTTAATGCGAGCGCACGACGAACAACCTCTCTCGGATAAACGGGTACGTGATCAACCGTTCCCTTTTGTTGCTCTTCATCAGCAATCAAGACATTCTTCCGGTCGAGGTAAAGAATACGAAATTGTTCGAGTTTTTGATGAGCCATCGCAGTTTTTAGATAGCCAATAAGCGCATCCCAAGACGAAATCACTTCTTGATTAAGAACGCGCGCTTGCGCAAGTTTATGAGCGGCAGCTTCCACTATCTTGATTTCAGTCGCAACTGCTTCGCCGACGCCGCGAATTTGAATCAACTCTAAAAACGGAGCAGATATTGCGAGATTAAAATTATTTTCGTACTTTTCTAGGATACGCTTTGCGAGAGGTTTCACATCTTTACGCGGAATTGTTCGAAACAATATGAGTTCCATTAATTCATATTCTGCCAGCGCGTTTGCGCCCGAGCGCATAAACTTCTCTCTCAACCTTTTACGATGATGAAAATAATGGGGTTCTGACTTTTTTTCCCAAGGTTTTTTTTTGAACGCTCTTGATCCTAGCTTATTAAAAAAAGGGATTCCCGCTTCACGCAATTCATTTTTTGGCATGAGCGCATTATTAACCGAGTTAAGTAAATAAACCTTTAAACTTCTAAGGCTGCGGAATACAAACCGCCAGGAGAAAGCGTGAAGATTTCTGGGCCTTGCGGTCCAATCCCAATCGAATGTTCATATTGAGCTGAAAGTGATTTGTCGCGCGTAACAGCTGTCCATCCATCAGCCAAAGTCTTGACTTCATATCGCCCCAAATTCACCATTGGCTCGATCGTAAAAAACATTCCTTCTTCGATAACCGGACCGGACTTGGGATGTCCAAAATGCACCACATTTGGTGCAGAGTGAAATACGGTTCCAATGCCATGTCCACAAAAATCTCGCACTACTGACATTCGGTTTTTCTCAACATATTCCTGAATTGCCGCGCCAATATCCCCGAAAGTATTGCCGGGTTTTGCGGCTTCTATTCCAATCATAAGCGCGTCATGTGTCACTTGCATAAGACGCTTGGCTTTCACGCTCGGTTTTCCGACAACATACATTCTGGAATTATCGCCATACCAACCATCTAAGATACACGTCACGTCAATGTTAAGTATGTCGCCTTCTTTCAGCACTTTATTTCCAGGTATTCCATGACAAACAACATGGTTAATCGAAATACATGAGGACTTCGTGTAACCGCGATATCCTAACGTTGCTGGCACTGAATTATTTTTAATCATATAGTCATGACAAAGTTGATCCAAATACTCGGTCGTTACCCCTGCCTTCACATGCTCACCGATCATATCCAAAACTTCGGCGGCAAGCTGACCAGAACGGCGCATACCCTCAAAATCCGCTTCCGAATGAATCGTGATTCCGTCCTTATTTTGTGGTCGCTTCGCTAACATGGCTTTTCCTTTTCATGCATTCATATCAAACCTTTAGTCTTGCGCAAGATTAAAGGCACAAAAAAGGCGGGACTTGCCCGCCTTCTCACTTCAATTTAACGTTTAGTTTTTCTTTGAAATCTTCTTCGCTGTCCCTTTGATCTCGATTTGTCGTGGTTTCAATGCTTCGGGCACTTCACGCTCAAGGGCAATATGCAGCAACCCATTTTCCAGTCTCGCATCAACGACCTTAACATGATCAGCAAGCTGGAAGCGGCGCTCAAATGCGCGCTCGGCTATCCCACGATGTAAATATTTAGGCTCCGCGGCTTCATCTTTCGCAGCCTTAACTCCCGTCACGGTCAAATAACCTTCTTTCGTTTCGATTGTAAGTTCATCTTCGGCAAACCCGGCGACAGCAATCGAAATCCGGTAGCTATGTTCATCGAGTTTCTCAATATTAAAAGGGGGATAAGCATTTGTTGATTGATCCGTTTGCAGCATATTGTCGAGTGCATTCGCAAGACGATCAAAACCAACTGAATGTCGATATAATGGTGTAAAATCAAAATTTCTCATAATCTTGTCTCCTAATTTAGCAAGTTAATTTGGCTTCCCATAAGGCAAAACCAGTTGTTTGAGTTTTTCAGATCCATCAAGGCCTCTGATACAACATATTTAGGTTACGATTTGTGGATTTCAAGTATCAGAAACCAATTTATAGCCAACACCGCGCTCCGTTTGAATGTAACTACCCCCGCCACCGACGAGATCTAATTTTTTCCGCAAACGCGCAATTTGGATATCAATCGCACGCGAGGATTCATCACTTTTACCAAACACATGACTTAGCCGTTCTCTTGAAACCGGTGCCGCCTGGTCCTCAACTAGTAATGCTAAAATATCGCGCTCAGTGCGCGTGAGGTCTACATTTTCACCTAAATAAGTCAGCCTACCTTCTCCCGTGCTAAAGGCAAAATCGCCAAATCTTGCGATAAACTGAATACTATTTTGAATCTCTGTCCGTCGAAGAATCGCTTCAATTCTCAATTCAAGCTCTCGGGGGTCAAACGGTTTCATTAAGTAATCATCTGCGCCAGCTTTCAGGCCTTCAATACGATCTTCGACTCGCGTTCGAGCGGTTAATAGCAAAATAGGAGTATCAATTTCATTTCTTAATCTTTTGGCAAAAGAGATACCATCTTCACCCGGCATCATCACATCAAGAATCAACAGGTCAAAATGCATTGATGACAATAAATGTTCGGCCGCTGCTGCATTGGCAACATCACTAATTTGATATCCTTGCTTTTGAAGATATTTTTTGAGCAGGCTTCGAATTCGATCATCATCATCGATTAGCAGTAAATGCATTATCGCGCTCTCTTATTTATGCGATTAATCTGCTTACGCGCATGCTCATCAATTAATCCGTTTAAAACATTCCGAAATCCGCGAACCGATTCAGGGCCCACTTCCGCAAAAACAGCGCGCATTCTTTGCAACTGTGCTACCGATAATTCTCTTTCAAAGTCTTGACCTTTTTCGGTCAATGACAAATGCCGAGTTCTGCGGTCATCTGTTCCGGGCTTGATCTCAACATACCCAAGCTCAATAAGCGTTCGGAGTACGCGATTTAAACTCTGTTTTGTAATGCTCAATATCGAAAGTAACGTCGATACGGTAAGCCCCGGTTCACGATTTATAAAATGGAGCGCGCGGTGATGAGCCCGCCCTAAACCATATTTCTCAAGAATTCGGTCTGGATCTGAGGTGAAATTTTTATATGCAAAAAATAAAAGCTCAACCTGCTGCCGAAGTTCTTCGTTCGTCAGGAAAAGCAAATCTTGATCCCGACTATTTTGAAGTTGATTTTGATCGAATGACATATGCATTTCCTTAATTTTTTAAGCGCTTGCAAAATATACGTCAACATTATTGACATTAATTCAACAAAATGCTAGCAAAAACTTCGAAAATTGTAATTTATGCTAATATTTTGGCATTTTTGAATAATAAAATTATCATATTTGTTTAGATTTATGAGTTTCTTGGAGGTATAGAATGACAAGTTATGCTGATCGTGACGGTTTTATCTGGCTAGATGGCGAAATGGTGCCTTGGCGCGATGCCAATGTCCATATTTTAACCCATGCGATGCACTATGCATCCTCAGTATTTGAAGGAGAACGCGCCTATAACGGAAAAATCTTCAAATCACGCGAACACTCCGAGCGCCTTCTCAAGTCCTGTGATTATTTAGAAATGCCACATCCCTACACAGTCGACGAAATTGAAAAAGCCAAAGCAGATTTGCTTGAAAAAAACAATTTAACCGACGCATATGTACGCGCCATCATTTGGCGCGGTGTGGGTGAAGACATGGGGGTCGCTTCAAGTAAAAACCCTACGCGCATGGCCATAGCCGCTTGGGAATGGGGTGCCTATTATGGGGATGCCAAAATGGAAGGTGCCAAGCTTGATATTGCGAAATGGAAACGTCCAGACCCTGCAACCATCCCGTTTCAAGCCAAGGCAGCGGGATTATATATGATTTGCACAATGTCCAAACACGCAGCTGAAGACAAGGGTTGCTCTGATGCGATGATGTATGACTATCGTGGGTATGTTGCCGAAGCGACCGGCGCAAATATTTTCTTCGTCAAAGATGGTGAAGTGCATACGCCAACACCCGATTGCATATTGAATGGAATTACACGCCAGACCGTTGTTGAAATGCTAAACGAAATGAAAATTACTGTTCATGAGCGACATATTATGCCAGAAGAGCTCGCTGATTTCGAGCAATGTTGGTTAACGGGAACAGCTGCAGAAATTACGCCTGTTGGTCAAATTGGCGACTACAAATTCGAAGTCGGCGAACTGACGCGCAGCGTCGCAAAAGCCTACGAGACATTGGTACGTTCTTAACGTTCTTATTTTGCGTAAAAATTCAAAAACACGAAACCCGTAAGGGTTTCGTGTTTTCTTTGTATATTGAGATATGAAACCAAAATCAAAAATTGAACGAAAAATAACTCAACCAAACTGCCATGCTTAGCGGTCGCTTATAAGTCAGATCAATATTTTTAAATAGGCTAATTTCTAGCAAAGCATCTAAACCCATAGATACCGATAATCCAAGGATTACCCAACACCACCACGCCCAAAACCAAGCAGCGCCAAAGTGACCAATAGTACGGTATAATTGATCATCGGTATTTTTAATTCGTCGGCTTCGGGTAAAATTTGAATCAAAACGCCAAGAGCCAATAATATCATGACCAGACCACCCCAAACGAGCGGCAGCGACATTGGGTTGGCAAAATACAATAAACGCAAAAGATAAGCTATCGCAAAACTGACTATCCCACTTTAAACCAGTGTTCAGATACAAATACATCAAGTCCGTCATTCGGGGCGTTCAGCATAAAGCTTGATTCAGATTGTGCCGAATAGACAAGTATCGAAATACCCAAATTTTCATCTTGCTGTCCACGAATAACAGCGTGAAGCCATTGGCGTTGCGAGTGCTTTCACTCCTCAAATTAATTTTGAATCAATCGGCATTAAGAGGTTTTTACTTTGGTTTTTCTCTTGCAATCTATGCTCGCGACGCAACGCAATAAAAAAGTCCGCATCCTCATCGTTGTCTGCGACCCTTTTTTTAGGCAAGTTTGTTAACTAGGGGCGATGAATGACTCAAAAGCAGGCTTGGCATTCGCAGTATGCCTGTCCACAAATCGATTAATTTTCTTCTCATCTTTGATAATGGGACGAGCGGAATCATCTAGGCCTTCTCGAAGCAGGTCTGGAAATATCGCCTTAATTTCTTCGATCACATCAGAAGAAAGGCTCGTTATCGCATTTTTACCTAAGTAAAAACTCTCAGCCCAGACGTGATCAGCTAAAATCACTTCGTGTTTATCAAATAAAATGTGGAAATATTCTAACTCGTCAATATTCTCGACAATTTCAACGCCATCAAGTCCGAGTAGCTTAACCGCGGGAACAAGAACTTCGGCTTCTCCAAACATGCGTTGAGCGATTTTCGAGCGAACCAGAATTCGATGCTGACGCGAAACAATGAGATCCTTTGCGGGCATGCCATCAGCAAGAGCACCCGCAGAAATGCGTATCGGATAGAGTTTAGGGTTTGCCCGTAGTTCTGCTTTAATAATTTTACGTGAGCCAATCCATCTGATGGGTTTTAGGCCATTGTCTAAAGTGCGAACTTTTTGACCAACACGCAATGCTTCTATCGGGAAGTCAGAATTTTCCCCGCGGATCATTGTTCCAGACGCAAAGCAAACGGCAGGCGGCCCGGTATTCAACGCGCTATAAAACACCGTACCAGAATTGACTTGCGCCGTGCCTCTCGGGAGGATACTCCAATCGACCGTGTAAGTTTCATTGGGGTCGGGCGCAAATGTAAGGAAATATTCGCTACTAAAGCTTCTATTGACCGCCCAGCCCACAAATTCTCCGCTGCTATCTACTAAAGGATGCTTATAAGCTGCATAAACGACATTGTTGTTTTCATCTCTTTGATCAATTCTGTCAGCAGCTACATTATATGGATTATCTCTATTCTGCTCCAGGCTGCCGTCATTTGCCCACTGGCCAGCATTATTATCATCGAGAATATCATCGTTTCTTCCACTGTTTTCGGTAACGGTTATATTTCGTGAGTAAACAAGATTTCCCGCCGAATTATCCCCAACGTTAGTAGGGCCGTCTGTAATTTTAAAAGTATAGAGTCCGAGGTTGTAAGTAGGCATAATTTAAATCCGCAATTTTAAATATTTTTAATAACGTTTATATAATTTTAAATATTTTTAATAACGTTTATATCCTTTTATAAATATCTAAATATTTAATAATATTTATTTTTTTGTAAAAACTTAAGATCGAATTAGAAAGAATAGAAGGTCTTAAATAAATATGTAGTATGTTTATCATACTTAAATTGAAAAGTAAATTAACTTTTTGTTAATATATTATTTAATGACCTTTTGAAGCGGATAGGACTGTGTATTCGATGCGTTGTTATTTGATACTTTGTTCGGATTGGACTAGTAGATTTGGTCGAATTAATTGATCAAATTACGTTTCCAATGTGCATTTTCACGGTTGAAATGGGGGCTTGGGTATTCGAACGAAAAAACAATTAGCGTGAGAGACCGCGATCGACGCATAAAAAACGCACCTCAAATTTGTCAGAAATCGAAAGCCCAACCGCACCACCGGCGCGCAGGCTATTTAAAAGCTGAAAACACGATTGGAATAATGACCAACGCATTTTGGCGGCCACCGACCTCACATTAGGCGAGTTTCGCACTCTGGCGGAGCACAGGATTCAGTTCGACAAAAAACATGCATCACCCAATTTGCTCTTAAAAGTGTTCAGGCAGGCTTACAAAAATTTAGACGCGCTCGAAAATAAGCAATTGATCATTCGAAAAACCAATGCTGGGGGTAAACCCGACTGGAAAATCATGGCTACCAAATAAGACGTAATGCGGCTCGATTTTGCCCTCAAAGAGCTTGTCAATGAAAACACAAAACTATCAGAAATACATCTGAGCACAGATGAAACAAAGACGCTGTCATACCTTCTTGACAAACTCGCTGACGGTCTCGGTCAAACTTATGAAACGAAATAACTTCAATGAAAGACGTTAGAAAAATGTCTGGGGATCAACGTCAATTTGCACTTTGGTACGCGACCGTTTTTTAACACGTGAGCACCAGTCTTTAATCTGTTCGTGCAAGGCAGCGTTCTTGGGTGCACGCAATAGCATCCGAACACGCGCTCGGCCACGAATACGTGAAATAGGTGCAATCACAGGCCCAAAAATTTGGATGTTTTGGTCTTTTAACTTCTGGCTGGACGCCAAAAGCGCTCTTCCAAATTGCATCGCATCCTCTAAATCTGGAGCCGCAATAATAATCGCAATATATCTTACAAAAGGAGGCGCAAGAGCGGCCTTTCGCTCTTCAATTTGCAACTCGTAAAACTCTGAATCATTGTCGCTAATTATTGAATTTAGTAAGGGATGATGCGGTTGATATGTCTGCACAATTGCAAGCCCTGGACGATCTGCACGCCCAGCACGCCCAGCAACTTGCCGCAATAACTGGAAGCTGCGCTCTGCCGCGCGTAAGTCCCCGCCCTCTAGTCCAGAATCCATATCAATAATCCCCACAAGGGTCAGAAGCGGAAAGTTATGCCCCTTCGCAATCATTTGGGTACCGACGATAATTTCATATTCACCGTCCGCAATCGCCGCGATCGTTTTGCTCAACTGCGCCTCGCCTTGGAGTAAATCTGATGAAAGCACGCATACACGCGCGTCTGGAAAGTGAGTTTGTATTTCTTGTGCGATACGTTCAACACCCGGCCCAATTGCGACTAAACGATCGCTTTCATGGCAATTCGGACAATGAGTGGGAACTGACGTTTCAAAACCGCATTGATGGCATTGAAGTCGATTTGCGCTTCGATGTTCAACGAGCCGCGCGTCGCAACTGGGACACTCAATTTGATGACCACAAGCTCGGCACAATAATAATGGTGCAAAACCGCGCCGATTCATAAACAAAAGTGACTGCTCTTTGCGCGCAATGCGTTTTTCCAATTCGTGAACAAGTTTACTCCCGATCCAATGATGGGGATCAAGTGGTTCATTAATCATATTCGCAATTTCAATATCCGGCATTTGCGCATCGCCGAACCGTTCATTAATATCAACCCGTTCATATTTGCCTTCGCGGGCATTATGCATAGTCTCAATACTTGGCGTTGCCGAAGCTAAAATCACGCGCGCATCTTCAAAAAAGGCACGCAATACCGCCATGTCACGACCATGATAAATCACACCTTCTTCTTGTTTGTATCCACTATCATGCTCTTCATCGACAACAATAACCCCAAGATTTTGGAATGGTAAAAAAAGCGAAGATCGCGCCCCAACCACGATCGGCACGCTCCCATCACTCACCTTACGCCAAACTTGCCGGCGCGCACTCGCGGTCATATTCGAATGCCAATATTTCGGCCGAAAACCAAATCGCGCTTCACATCTTTCTATAAATTTTTCCGTCAACGCAATCTCTGGCAACAAGACCAAAGCTTGCTGACCCGCACTCAACGCCTGCGATAAAATCTCAAAATATACTTCTGTCTTACCTGAACCCGTAACACCTTTGAGCAAAACCGGTTTGCGCGCCTTCGAAATAGCGTCAACGGCATGCTTTTGCGCTTCACTTAAGCTTTTGGGGTTGATTTCAGAAATATGATCAACTTGCGACTGCAAAGGTTCAACCCACTCCGCACCACCCTTTGCGACGAGTCCATTTTGGATCTGTCGAGAAAAGTCTTCAATGTCTTTTGGATCGATTCCGTGGCGATGAAATGTCCATAGCCAATCGTGTAATGCGCTCTGTTTCGGCGAAAATTTGTTATCGGGTAAAATCTTGGGCTTTAACCATTTCTTCTGCTTCACATCGTTTTCAGTCACACGCAAGGCGAGTTTGATAACCATCCCGAGAGGGGCGATCACAAATTCGGACATGCGTTGCAAAAAAGACATTATCTCAGGTCGCATAGGCGGCAAGCTACTCTTTGAGGCGATCGATTTTAAATTATCAATGTCTTGACGATCAGAGCCTTCCCAAACCACAGCTCTCACTTGACGCGTTCCCATGAGAACATACACTATATCGCCAATGCAAATCTCCAAATCTCCAACCAAATAATCAAGTGGTCGATCGATGGGAGTTAATGTCCACACCGAAACAACTTTTTGATGAACTTTGACTTGCGATGGATAATTCATTTATAAGCTTTTCGAACAGGATTTATTCCTATAAACACTTCCTATATATATCAACCAATAAACTCCGATAAAGTTTCAAGTTATTCCAAAGCGAAAGGAAACCAAAAATGAAATTCTTTCTAGACACAGCAGAAATCGATGATATTCGCGAAGTCGCGGCAACCGGACTGGTTGATGGCGTAACAACCAATCCCTCACTGATTGCCAAGTCTGGGCGCGACTTCGTCGAAGTTGTGAGCGAAATCACAGAGATTGTTGACGGGCCAGTCAGCGCTGAAGTCGTATCTTTAGAGCATGCGCAAATGATGAAAGAGGCCGAAAAATTACTCAAAATCGCAGAAAATATCGCAATCAAAGTCCCTCTTACATGGGATGGATTAAAAACTTGTAAAGCGCTAAGTGATAACGGCACGATGGTTAATGTGACGCTCTGTTTCAGCGCAAATCAAGCCCTACTTGCTGCGAAAGCTGGGGCTTCATTTATTTCGCCATTCATTGGCCGGTTAGACGATAATGGTCACGATGGATTAGATTTGATATCGGAAATTCGTCAAATTTATGATAATTATTCTTTCGATACCGAAATTCTCGCCGCCTCAGCGCGTAACGTATTTCACGTCAGAGAATGCGCACTTATTGGTGCCGATGTCATTACCGTACCCCCAAAGGTGATGCAGGATATGACAAAGCACGTTTTAACAGACAAAGGTCTCGAAGGTTTTCTAAAAGACTGGGCTTCAACAGGCCAAAAAATCTAGTCAGCTTTGTGAGCTGTGAGCGCATAGATCAAACATGAATGCCCAATCATTTGCGATAGAAGAAGTTCAGACTTGGCTTTATGAAAAGAAAAATAGCCGAGGAATTTCTGAGCATACCGAGCGGGCATATTTTGATGATTTGTTAAGTTTCTTTACCTTTCTCGAAACGTATGAAGGTCAATCCGTATCTCATCAAATTTTATCGGGTTTAAGCCCAACGGCAATGAGAGCATTTTTATCAGAATGCCAAGGTCAAGGACTAGGTGCAGCTTCCCGTGCTCGAAAACTAACCGCAATCAAGAGTTTTCTGTCTTACTACTATAAAAAACACAAACTCAATAACGATGCCGTCCTTGATCTTCGTGGGCCAAAACGCAATACTCGTTTACCAAGACCTCTGTCTGAGAAAGATGCAATAGAAGCAATCCAAGTCGCAGCGGAGGTAGATGATCGAGCATGGGTTCAAGCGCGCGACCAAGCGCTCATAACTTTGCTATATGCATGCGGGCTTCGGATTTCAGAAGCGCTGGCAATCAAATTTGAACAAACCCCGCTAAATGCACAACTTGAAGTGCTCGGAAAAGGACGCAAAGTTCGGCAAGTCCCTGTACTCAAAATAGCTCGTGACGCCATTGACCAATATTTAGAATTGCTGCCATTTCAACTCGATAAGACAGACGCAATTTTTCGTGGCATTCGTGGCGGCGTGATGGCTTCTCGCCAAGCATCACTTTTGATGGAAAAAATTAGAAATCAACTTGGCCTTCCCGATACAGCAACACCTCACGCAATGCGCCATAGTTTCGCAAGCCATCTATTAGCCGAAGGCGGTGATATTCGCGCCATTCAAGAACTCCTTGGGCACCAATCGCTTTCGGCAACACAAATCTATACAAAAATTGACCAACGACATCTCCTTGAGACTTATCGCAACGCGCACCCAAAAGGAAAAGAATAAATAAGTTCTCAAGTATTTTTTATTGCCGAACTTAAATCTCGATCTATGAAAATCAAAATACTAGCTAAAGTCATCAGTCTTATTTGATCGCAAAAAGCTAAAATAAACACTGCCTAAATAACGTAGGCTTAGGGAAGTAGACCTTCTAACAAACTCGGTTGAGGCGATAAAGGCATATCAGAAATTTTAGCCAGCGTTTGCGAAACAAGTTTCGCGTTTCCAAACTTCGCCGATAACGAATTCATAGCCACAGCAAACGTACCGCCAGCACGCAAATTATGATGCAACGCGACGGTTAAATTTGTCACACGTTCAATATCACTTCGCCGCCAATAGGCATAAGATTCTAAACCATCTGAAGCGCCGATATCTAAGCCCAATTTGCGCTTGGAAAATAGGGTTTCAATCAGACACGCCACATCTCGAAGGCCTAAATTTAAACCTTGTCCTGCAAGCGGGTGCACAACGTGTGCAGAATCACCTGCAAGCACAAAAGAAGGCCCAACTAAACGGGAGGCTCGTGCACTCGAAACGTCAAACGCCGCACGCCTAGATATCAATTCCAATCCCCCATATTGAGCTCCTACCAAAGACTGCATTTCTTCAAGAAATTGAGATTCAGTGCATGACATAAGCCAATCTGCGCGGCCAATATCTTGGCTCCAAACAACCGAAACGATATCTTCTCGATGTGGCAGAACGCCCAAAGGGCCATACGGAGTAAAAATTTGGCGTGCGGTATTATTGTGTGGAACACCAACCCGAAGCTTTGCGGTGATTGCGCGTTGTTCAATTCTATCTTGAACATAATTTATGCCCATTCTCTTCGCAAAAGACGAGTATTTCCCATCAGCAATTGCCAGCAGGCGGGCGCTCATATCCAAATCAGCAAAGTTAACGCCTTCTTCATTGACCGTAATATCTTGAGGTTCAGTATCTAGACAAATACAATCTTCAAGGGCCCCCGAAAGCGCTTTAGCAATTTGAAAATGATCCACCATATGCATAAGTGTATTTTGTCCATCACCTATGCTGAGTTTTTTTTCAAAACTATGATCAAAAGCGAGCTCGACCATTTTTACTTTGGGCGCCTGCACTCTCAAATCTTCTAAGCCAAGCGCATCAAATAAAGCAATTGAAGACGGCGCCATAGCATAAGATCGCGGGTCATTTTCATAGTCAGAATATTTATTCGCAATTCGCACGCTCTTAAAGCCAAGCTTGCGCGCTCCAAGTGCAAGACTACGCGCCACAATTCCATCTCCTAATATTGCGAGATCATACTCGTGACGCATTTTTTATCCTTACTATCTGCCCAAGCGGCTTATTGCGAACCTTCTTCATTACTCAAGAAACGAAAGAAATCGTCATCCGGTGAAAGCACCATCGTCGTATTTTCTCCACTTAACGATTTTTCGTAGGCTTGAAGTGAACGATAAAAATCAAAAAATCCAGGGTCTTGCCCGTAGGCTTCTGCAAATATTCGGTTCCGCTCCGCATCTGCCTCGCCACGAATAATTTGCGCGTCCTTGACTGCTGAAGATTGAATTTCTTGCTTTTGGCGATTTGCGTTTGCGCTTATACGCGCAGCCGCTTCAGTACCTTGCGCAATCTCAAACGCGGCTTCTTGCTCACGTTCCGAAATCATTCGGTTAATCGCCGCCTCAAGGTTCGATTCCGGCAAATCAGCACGCACAATACGCACATCAACAACTTCAACGCCTAACTGAGCGGCCTGCGGGCTTACGCGCTGCAAAACTTGACGCATTAAGCTCAAGCGATTTTCAGATAGTACTGCATCTGTATCAACCGTTCCGAGAACACCGTAAAGAGCATCTTCGACATAATTCGAAATGAGTGTCCGCGCACCTTGCTGCCCATTATTTGAAACAGCAACGTGATAGCGGCGAACATCGCTAATGCGCCAACGACTAAAAGCATCAACACGCAAACGCCGATTATCGCGAAAAGTTACCTCGATCTCGTCCGTGTCCAAGGGCAATATGCGGTTATCGTAACGGCGGACATTGTCAAGAAAAGGAACTTTAAATTTTAAGCCTGGATCTTCTTCGTAAGTTCTTACAATTTCTCCGAAGCGGAAAACCATAGCATTCTCGGTTTGCTGCACGATGAAAAAACTCATCATAAGTAGGGCTGCAACCGCAACAATAACTAAGCGTCCTAAAATTCTCATTGATTTGCTCCTGTGCCACGGTTTGTTGTGAGCTCATTTAACGGCAAGTAGGGAACGACGCCCTCACTACTTGACCCATCCATCAGCACCTTATTCGTGCCTCCATAAACGGATTGCATCGTCTCAAGATAAAGCCTTCGGCGCGTAACTTCGGGAGCTTTTTTATACTCTTCAAGAACTGACAAGAATCGGCTTGCATCACCTTCTGCACTATTGACAGCACTAGCTCGGTACCCTTCCGCGGCTTCAAGCTGCTTTGCGGCTTCCGCACGCGCGCCACCCAAAATCGTATTGGCATCTCGTCGCGCCTGGTTTTGCAAATCTTCACGACGCGCCTCCGCGTCTTGCACTTTACGGAAAGCTGCAGCGACGTCTTTAACTTCACCATCACTTCCCACAATACGGGGCGGTACAATTTCAGCCAAAGTCACCTCAACAACTTGAACGCCCGAATTATATTGGTCCAAATTACTTTGAAGTCTTTGTTTCACAAGAACCGGAATATTCGTACGTTCTGTATTCAAAATCGGAATCAATGGAAGTTGCGCCACAACATCGCGCATCGTCGATTCAGCCATCGCCACAACCGTTTCACGCTGCCCAACCAAATTGAATTCAAAAGCAACAGGATCACTTACCTTCCATTGCACCACAAACTGAACATCCACGATATTTTCATCAGAGGTTAACATCAGACTCGACGCTGCCGTATTTTGACCCGCAGACACCGTACCGATATTCTCATCGCGCACACTATCAATGTCGACAACTTTAATTTCATAAACTGGCCAAGCCGCAAAATTCAAACCTTGCTCAAGTGTTTGAACATACTGCCCGAAACGCATCTTGAGGCCGCGCGTTCCTTCTTCAATCTGATAAAACGACATATAAAGCCAACCAATAACGGCAACGATTAACGCCACAAAAACAATTGGCTTTGCAGAAGGCGCTTGAGGAGAACCATTTTTCCCAATTGGGCGATTTCCGCCACCCCCGCCAAACATCTTACGTAAGTTTTCCTTATTCTCACGGATCAGTCGATCAATATCATTTTCGCCCTTAGATTGCGAAGGTTTCTGATTACGTCCGCCAGAGCCATTTGCACCATTGCCCCAAGGATTACTCGGCTTCCCGCCTTTATCATCACTGCCCCACGGGCCTTGATTTTCTGTGATCATTACCAGTCTCTCTTTAATCATCTGAACTTAATTAATAAGCGTTGATGGCAAATACAAGATTAGCGAGGCATTTTCATCGTCACCAATTCTTCTGCACTTGTTGGATGCACTGCAATCGTGTCATCGAATTGTGTTTTTGTCGCACCCATAGTCACAGCAATGCCCACAAGCTGTATCATTTCACCAGCCCCTTCACCCAAGATATGCACACCCAAAACGACATCCGTTTGACGATCAACGATCAATTTCATATGCAGTTTATCAGAAAGCGATCGTTGATCAGCAAAACTATTTTTCATAGGCGTAAAACTTGTCTGATAGACATCAATGTCATGACCAGCCTCTCGAGCGGCTTCTTCGCCCAAACCGATCGTGCCAAATTCTGGCCGCGTAAAAATTGCGGTCGGAATGCGCGTATAATCGATTTGGGTCGGATTCTCCTCATAAACAGTCTTGATAAAATTTACCGCCTCTCTAATCGCCACAGGTGTTAACGCCGCACGCCCGGTGATATCACCAATCGCATATACGCTTTCAACATTCGTTTGCGATAATCCATTCACTTTAATCGCACCTTTTGCAATTTCGACACCGGCACTTTCCAAGTTTAGACCCTCAATATTCGCAACCCGACCTGTGGCGTAGAGGACTTCATCAACCTCCAGTATATCACCGGATTTCAAATGCACTCGTTTTCCGCGATCTCCTTTTTCAATGCGCACGACATCTTCATTCATACGCATATCTATTCCGCGTGATTGCATAGCCTCCAAAATAGCTTGACGCATTTCCGCATCATATCCACGCAAAATCAAATCACCCCGATAAAGCTGTGTGACGTGTGCGCCCATGCCCGCAAAAATCCCCGCAAACTCGCTCGCAATATAACCCCCACCCACAATTGCAATTCGCTTGGGAATCTCGGGAAGGTGAAATACATCATTTGAAGTCACCACCAGATCTGAGCCCTCAACCTCGGGGACATATGGCCGACCACCGGCGGCAATCAATATACGCTCTGCAGAAAACCTTAATCCATTATCGAGAGCAACATGATGCCCGTCCTCTAACTGCGCAAATGCCTTAAACACGCGCACGTCATTGCGATCCATGATACCCTGATAGACATTTTCTAGCCGATCAAGTTCTGCGGCAAGTTTTTGATGAAACTTTTTCCAATCAAATGTGCCATTTTCATGAGACCAGCCGTAACCATTTGCCAAATCGGCTACCGAACGCATATCACCCGCGAAGAGCATTAGCTTCTTCGGGACGCATCCCCTTATGACACAAGTTCCCCCCATACGGTCAGCTTCTGCAAGTCCAACACGCAAACCTTTCTCCGCCGCTAATCGCGCCGCGCGCACACCTCCAGAACCCCCACCGATCACAAATAAATCAAAATCAAATTCCATTAATCAAGTTCCTCTATATCAAAATCCAGCTGCAAAGGCACGTCATCACGAATCCCTCCAATTGAATCAATTTCCAAAAATTTTCCATTTTCTTTACCCAAAATGACCTCAGTCGCAAGATCAATGAACAAACCATTCTCAACAACTCCAGGAATCATATTTAATGCGACTTCCAATTTGGCAGAGTCTTTTATGCTTTCGCAATGGCAATCAATAATATAATGTCCCTCATCGGTCTCAACTGGCTCGCTCAAATGCATTCGAAGAGAAGTTTTAGAAGATTTTGCCAAGTCTTCGCTGAGCACTGCCTCAATATTTTTCTGGGTTGTCGCCCAACCAAATTTGACAACCTCAACCGGTAAATGAAACTTGCCAAGAAGCTTCACAAATTTACTGTCATCAGCAATCACGATCATTTTTTTGCTCGCATTCGCAACAATTTTTTCCTGCAAAAGCGCGGCACCGCCCCCTTTAATTAAGCACAATTCATGGTCCACCTCATCAGCGCCATCAACCACAAAATCAAGTTCACCGATCTCGTCAAGAGAACAAAGCGGTATATTCAGTTCCTGCGCCATCGCTTGCGTCATTGAAGATGTAGTCGTGCCAATAATTTTCAATTTTTCTCTCGCAATGCGTTCGCCCAGCAGCTTTACAAACCATGCCGCTGTTGAACCTGTGCCAAGGCCAATGCGCATATCGCTTTCTACACGTTTTACAGCCTCTAAAGCGGCGACATATTTCGGTAATTCCTGTCGAGTTGGAATCAGTTTAGACATAAGAAAATTCACTTTAATTGGACAAGGTTGATGTAAAGTAAAGCAAAAGGACAATCAATGAATTTGCGCCATTTATTGCCATATATGCGCAGGATTTGGCTCTTTGCTTGAAATCAATCCATTCGCGTCACATGTCTTGAACATACAAAGGAGAACAGATGAATGATAAATATTGATATGAAAAAAACAATTGGTGCCAGCATCGCGACAACAGTTTTAGGCATGAGCGCCGCATATGCCGATTTCCCCGAAAGCTTCGCAGACCTTGCTGAAGAAGTTAGCCCCTCAGTGGTTAGAATTACGACGACAACAAGCGTTGGCGGCAATTCACTAAGGGGGTTTCCAAATCAAGACCAATTGCCCGAATTTTTCCGCGATTTCTTTGGACAGATGCCGGAATTTCAAGATCAGCCACGTGAGCAGCAGGGTTTAGGCTCAGGATTCATTGTCAAAGATGGAAAATTCATCGTCACAAACGAACACGTTATTAAAGGCGCGAGTAATATTGTCGTCGAAACAATCGGGGGTGAAATTGTCGAAGCTGAACTCGTCGGTGTTGATGTCGATACGGATATCGCAGTTCTTGAAGTCATGTCTGACCTTGATCTCACTGATGTTGAATTTGGTGATTCTGATGAAGCGCGCGTCGGCGATTGGGTCATGGCAGTTGGCAATCCGCTCGGACAAGATTTCACAGTTACGACCGGTATTATCTCTGCACGCCATCGCTCTCTCGACGGGGGTTTTGATGACTATCTCCAAACAGATGCCGCAATTAATCGTGGAAATTCTGGCGGTCCTTTGTTTAATATGGACGGCGAAGTGATCGGCGTAAACACCGCAATTTTATCGCCGAATGGCGGCTCAATTGGACTTGGATTTTCCATGTCATCAAATGTCGTTGAAGGCATTGTTGATCAAATTATAGAGTTTGGAGAAGCGCGCCGCGGTTGGCTTGGTGTTGGCATTGACGACCTAGATGAAACTAGAGCCGAAGCGCTTGGACTCAATTCAACCGATGGTGTAATCGTAGCTAGCGTATCCGCTGATAGCCCCGCTGAAAAAGCTGGGTTGCAACTTGGAGATGTAATTTTAAAATTCAACGGCCAAGCTGTAACCGATGCAGGAGCGCTTGTGAAAGCCGTTGGTGGAAGTGAGATTGATTCCGAAGTACCAATTGAAATTTACCGTCAACAAAATGACGAGAACATAACGCTCACCGTTAAACTCGGCAAGCGACCACAAAACCCTCAACTTGCCCAAAACACAGAAGAACCAGCTGACGCAGGCGAAGCTGTCCTAGGCATGACCATAGCACCGCTCAATCAGGAAACGGCTGAGGCTTTGGGTTACGAAAAACCATTTGGATTGTTAATTCGAGAAGTTGAACAAGGTGCAGTTGCCGCACGCAGAGGGCTGCGTCCTGGTGACATTATTTCTGAAGTCAATCAAACACCAATTAATTCAGTTGATGAGTTCAAAGCGAGCATCGACGATGCAAAATCGCGCGGACGGGATGCAATTCTCATGCTTGTACATCGCGAAAATCAGGCCATATTTGTTGCGGTCCCGCTTCAAGAATAAAGAAAGCAAAATTAAGATGGCGCCAAATTAAGGCGCCATTTTTTTCGCAATCTGAATATAACTTAATCCTACAAAAACAAAAATTTCTTCTTTTGCGCACTTTTAAGTCGAAACACTAAATCACCAAACCTTAAGAAAATTTGTGAAATTGTCTCTACATTACCAATTTGTTCACGATTCTATCAACGAATTAATAGGCTAAGCTTGATTTTTTTCATGAAATGCGCGAAAGCGCTCTAGTAATTTAAATATACTTTGAAAGCGAAAAATAATGTCACCCGATATGAATCCAATTCCTGAGCTATATGTTTCACCTGATAGTGCTCAAAAACTAAAACTTGAAGCTGCAGATCTTCCAAGTTGGGATCTTACGCCGCGCCAAATGTGTGATCTCGAACTGCTCATGAATGGTGGTTTTAACCCACTCACTGGATTCTTAACAGAAAAAGACTATAACAGCGTTGTTGAAAACATGCGCCTTGCCGATGGTCGTTTGTGGCCAATGCCAATTACGCTAGATGTAAGCCAAGATTTTGCGAATGCTATTGAAGATGGCCAAGACATTGCCCTTCGTGATCCTGAAGGCGTCATATTAGCCATTCTCTCAGTTTCAAGCATTTACGAACCCGATAAGAAAAAGGAAGCCGAAAAGGTATACGGTGCTGATGACCAAGCGCATCCGGCTGTAAATTATCTTTATAATCAAGCTGGGCCTGTTAATCTTGGCGGATCGATTACTGGGATTCAAGCGCCTATTCATTATGATTTCAAAGCCAGAAGAGACACTCCCAACGAACTCCGCGCCTATTTTCGTAAGCTCGGGTGGCGCAAAGTCGTGGCCTTCCAAACCCGAAATCCACTTCACCGTGCACATCAAGAGCTTACATTTCGTGCCGCGCGCGAAGTACAAGCTAACCTTTTAATTCATCCGGTCGTTGGCCTCACAAAACCGGGTGATATTGATCATTTCACGCGCGTTCGTTGCTATGAAGCCGTTTTGGATCAATATCCACCCTCAACGACAACAATGAGTTTGCTCAACCTTGCAATGCGTATGGCGGGACCAAGAGAGGCCGTTTGGCACGGAATCATTCGCCGCAATCATGGCTGCACTCATATGATTGTTGGCCGCGATCACGCCGGACCTGGTAAAAATTCTCAAGGCGAAGATTTTTACGGCCCCTATGACGCGCAAGAGTTATTCCGCACTCATCAAGAAGAGATCGGCGTCGAAATGGTTGATTTCAAACATATGGTTTATGTTCAAGAACGCGCACAATACGAACCGGCAGACGAGGTCGAAAAAGGCGCTACCGTTTTGAATATTTCAGGCACCGAGCTTCGCAGACGTCTAAGCGAGGGTCTAGATATCCCAGAATGGTTTTCTTTCCCGCAAGTTGTAAAAGAGCTACGCAAAACACGTCCGCCGCGCGCTCAACAAGGTTTTACTGTATTTTTCACCGGTCTTTCCGGCTCAGGAAAATCGACAATCGCGAACGCACTAATGGTAAAATTGATGGAAATGGGCGGTCGTCCCGTTACATTGCTAGACGGCGATGTTGTGCGTAAACATCTTTCAAGTGAGCTTGGCTTTTCGAAAGAACACCGTGACATAAACATCCGTCGAATTGGCTATGTTGCCTCTGAGATCACAAAAAATGGTGGCATTGCAATTTGTGCACCAATCGCACCTTATACGCTAACACGCGCCGCAGTTCGAGAAATGATCGAATCTTATGGTGCATTCTGTGAAGTTCATGTTGCGACAAGTGTCGAAGAATGCGAACGCAGAGATCGCAAAGGCCTTTATAAACTCGCGCGCGAGGGAAAAATCAAGGAATTTACAGGAATATCAGATCCATATGAAGCCCCTGATACTCCAGAACTTCGTGTTGAGACTGAAAATGTTGATGTTGATAATTGTGCGCATCAAGTCATTTTGAAACTTGAGCAAATGGGACTCATTAAAGGCTAATCTCAAACATATTTTCAAATTTAAAAAAGCGCCCGATTTGGGCGCTTTTTTTAAATTTCAGAATGAATTGCAGAAACTGACTTCATAGCTTCTCGAATTTCATATTCCGCACTTACGGCAAAACTAGACATAACCCCAATTTGAATTATGGCTTCTTCCACAATAATGAGGGCCATCATATGCCCTAACTTTGATCGGTAAGCACGAGGCGCTTGATGATCGCTATCTCTTAAGTTCAGCGGCGTTAACCGTTCCATAACCTCATATCTATTTGAGCCCTCAAGTTCAAAAAAGACCCAACCCCCTGATAAGTCCACGCAATCTGCTCCCTCAATATGATTGCATTCTCCAAACAAAAACGCCTGTTTATATCCTGACCAAACTAACTTTCCGTATCGA
The DNA here is from genome assembly GCA_965263365.1 of Paracoccaceae bacterium. Lineage (GTDB taxonomy): Bacteria > Pseudomonadota > Alphaproteobacteria > Rhodobacterales > Rhodobacteraceae > CANMUM01. Next base: position 2,222,073 of record OZ253672.1, on the reverse strand, counting down.
GAATCTTTAACTTCACCTGGCTCGACCCAAGTGCCCAAGTCTTTTTGGCAATTTTTCAAACCCTTTTTGCGCAACATCACTGCAGTTATTAATTCTGGTGTCACATCGTTAAGGCTAAGACTGCCAATTTTCACCGGCAGGGTTTTGATTGTTCTTTCAGGTTTCAATATCAAATCAACCACGCATCCGCTCCCCGTCTTTATCATAAAACACCGGATCGCAAATTTCGCACAAAGTATCAAAATCACGAACCAAATCAACCATGCGAATCTTATCTCCTATACGCGAATGGCCATTTTTAACAAAACCTAATCCAATCATCTTTTCTAGCGTCGGAGAATAACAAACCGAAGTCAAATACCCCTGTACATTTGGACGAATTGGATCTTCGCCCACTTCAATGGCAATCGAGCCTGCGAGTAATTTTTGAACCGCACCGACAGGTTTAAGACCCACAAGCTGTTCGCGCGATCTCTCTAATAGTGACGGTCGAGAAGCCATTACCTTACCAAAAGAATCTTTGCCTTTGGCAACCATTTCGCCAAGACCAATATCGCTCGCTGTTACCCGTCCATGAATTTCATTATGCGTAATAAATCCTTTTTCGATACGTAAAACATTCAATGCTTCCATGCCATAAACGCCCCCCCCGAGCGCCTCGGCACGTTCAACCAATACCTCAAAAAGCGATGCACCATATGCGCGCGGCACTGAAATTTCATACCCCAGTTCTCCCGAAAAACTGATGCGATACACGCGCGCGGACACGCCTGAAATATTTACGGGAATTGTGCCCATAAATGGCAAATTGTCATTTGAAAAATCGAAACTGAATGCGGCCTCAAGTAACGCGCGCGAAAGCGGACCGGCGACAGCAAATTGCGCTCGCGCATCTGTAATAGAAATCATCTGTACGTCTAAATACGCACATAAGCATTGCTGAACAAACTCGAGATGAAGCATAACTTCGCCCGCAGCCGCCGTCGTTGTCGTGATGACAAAACGATCCTCAGATAGACGTGCGCAAGTTCCATCATCCATAACCATTCCATCTTCACGCGACATCAAACCATAGCGTACTTTTCCAACCTTAAGGGTCGACATTGTATTTGTATAAACAAAATCTAAAAACGTAGCCGCATCTGGCCCACAAATTTCAATTTTTCCAAGCGTCGACACATCACAAATACCGACAAATTTACGGACAAAATTCACTTCTCGATCACATGATTCTCGCCAGTGCTTATCTCCTTTTTGGGGGAAATAGCTCGACCTATACCAAAGGCCGGCTTCAATAACCGGTGCACCACGTTCAAATCCAAATTCATGAGAAACCGTAAAACGCTGGGGTTGAAAATCTTTCCCGACACCGCCTGCCCCTATCGAGGCGATTGGAATTGGGTGATAAGGTGGTCGGAATGTTGTCGTGCCTGTGTCCTCAATTGAGCTTGCGGTTAATGAAGCCATTACTCCAATCGCGTTTACATTGCTCGTCTTACCTTGATCCGTCGCCATGCCAAGGGTCGTGTATCGCTTCATATGCTCGACCGAACGAAAATTCTCTTGATAGGCTTGAGCGACGTCTTTTACGGTCACATCATTTTGAAAATCCAACCACGCCCGCCCCTTCCCTTTGACAGCCCACAACGGCGATATTTTATAGCTATTTTCTGATTCATTTTGAGTGCGACGTTGCTTGCGAGCTTTGCCAGAAATCGCCGAAACAGCATCTTCAGCATCTTGACGTATGCGATCATCATCAAATTCACCACTCGCACCCCCAATCGCCCATAAACCCTCAACCGCACCAATCTCAGGCACAAAAGCGGCAATTTTCTCATCCCAAATTGGTTTTGCGCCTTTATGCGATGTCAAATGCAAGTTTGGGTTCCAGCCGCCCGAAACTGCTAAAATATCGCACCCAATTCTTTGGCCATCATCAAGTTGAATTTCGCGCAATCCTATACGACCGAATGTCCCAACAACCTTGCGTCCGCGGATGATATCAAATGGCCCGTCATGATCGCTCTCATCGCGACTATCTATAACCAAATGTGGGGTGACGCCCAGTTCAACTAAATCATAGGCTGTTTTCCAGCCATCATCATTATTCGTAAAAATTACTACGCGTTCACCAGGTATGACTCCAAATCGATTTGCATAAGATCGCACTGATCCTGCAAGCATAATACCCGGCCGGTCATTATTTGGAAACGCGACGGGACGTTCCGTTGCGCCCCCGGCAAGAATTGCGCGGCGCGCACGAATGCGCCAAAATGTCTGTCTCGGAAGGTGCCCCCGATCTGCAAGATGATCACTAACGCGTTCGTGAACGGCATAAATTCCACCATCAAAGGTGCCCGTAACCACAGAACGCTTCATAATCCGCACGTTCTCAAAACCACTCAATTGCTGGATTAAATCACGACGCCATGCCCTTGCTGCCACACCGTCAATATGTGATTGTTCCCTGATTAACCGCCCGCCCATTTCAAAGTCAGCTTCGCAAATAATCACATCTAGTCCCGCGCGCCCTGCATGCAGTGCTGCACTCAGCCCCCCAAGCCCAGACCCAATGATCAGCAAGTCACAAAACCGAAACCCGCGGTCATAATGTGCCCGATCTTCTTCTCCAGAAAGTTTCCCTAAGCCCGCTGATCTGCGGATAAATGGTTCATATACTTTTTCCCAAAAAGCGCGTGGCCACATAAATGTTTTATAATAAAACCCTGCGCCCAAAAATGGAGACAAATAATCATTTATTGACATCAAATCATAACGCAGCGAAGGAAATCTATTTTGAGATTGAGCCTGCAAGCCGTCAAAAATCTCTTGCTCTGTTGCACGTATATTGGGGCTTTTTTCACTGCCAACCCCAATCTCAAAAAGCGCATTTGGCTCTTCAAAACCATCTGAAATAATTCCACGCGGGCGATGGTATTTAAACGACCGACCAAAAAGCTTAACACCGTTCGACAGGAGTGCGGACGCCAAAGTATCTCCCGAATACCCTATATAATTTTTACCGTCGAAACGGAAATTTAGTTCATGTGAAAGGTCAACCAAAGGGTCTCCAATGCGCTCACTCATGGTCGCCTCCCTTTGCGGCCAAATTCACGCTCAATATATCATGAGTTCGCGTATCCCGAACCACTTGAAGCCATGCACGGCACCCAAACTCATGCGACCAAAGCTCACCATTGGCACCTTCTACATTGTCGCGAATATGGAGATAGTCATGAAATCGCGCCTGATCATCGTCATTTTCTGGATTTCTTGGATCAATTACTGTTGGACGATCCAAAAGCTTATCAGAACCCAAATAATGAAATTCACGCATGTCACGCTCACCGCAAATCGGACATTTAATGATCATAATACACCTTCTGGAATTTGTTGTGTAGCACAATGAATACCGCCACCGACCTCACCTATTGGATCAACATTTAACAAAATAACTTCGCGCTCAGGATAAAGTTTCTTTAGCTGTTCATAAGCCATTTGATCTGATTGCTGATCTCCAAACTCCGCACCGATGACCGCTCCATTCGCTAAATAATAATTTACATAAGACGCGACGAAATCTTGAGAATGAATCCGCGTTCGTGTTGGCTCATCCACTTCGTGAAGTTTTATGCCCTTTGATCGCAGCACATCAAAAGTCCCATAGGCCGCCGTGATCCATGGATCATTGCTTCCATCAGCATAAGGCAACTGAATCAGCGCCTCGCGTGGGGCGACAAATCTCGCCAAGCTATCAATGTGATAATCAGTTATATCCTCTCCGCTCAGCCCAGGCGCCCATATCAGTTCCTCAGCCCCATATAAAGCAAGCAAGTTTTCGGTGATTTGCGCTTTAGACAAACTTGGATTGCGGTTGTCATTCACCCACGAACTTTCATGCGCCATTAACGTCGCCGAACCGTCCCACTCAATGCCGCCCGCTTCCCCAACAACCGAGGCAGGAAAATACTCAATGCCCAAATAGTCTGCAAATGCTCTGGCAACTTGCCGATCATTTTCATGAGGTTGCTTATTGCCCCAAGCATTGAAATTAAAATGGGTTACAACCGGCTGATTTGATCGAAACGCAAAAGTCGGACCACTATCACGTGCCCAAAGATCATCTGTTTGGATCGGAACAAGCTCTACACTCGATGAAAGTGATCTAGAAATTTGTTCATGTTTCTCATTATGAGCTGCGAGCATCACAGGTTCAAATTCTGAAATTACATTTGCGACCTTGATAATAGTTTGCTGTAAAAGGTCTAAAAAATCACCTTCACGATAAACCTGTCGATTCTCCGGCCACTGCATAATACAACCGTCATGAAGTTCTTCTTCAGCAGGTATTCGCAAATTCAGGGGCATCGAATCTCCATATATTTTCATCGCTGTGGTCGCCAGAGTTGTTGTCAAAAATGTGCGCCGATTAATCACAAATCATTCCTTGAATCGTTAAACACTCAGCCACAGTTTACGCGGTCGTGTTCGTTAACCGCATAGTGATCAGGTTTTTCATCTAAACAAATATGTCGACCTCCCTTAAGCACAACATCTTCATCAAAAGCGCCGGCCATTATTGATGTTTTTGTTTCCGACGTGTCGCGCCAGAAAAGTTGGCTTCCACAAGTCGGACAAAACGAACGCTCAAAACCGGAAGTGCTTTCAAACCAACTCAATTCTCCCGAAAAAGTAAGATTATCATTATCAACTTGCGAGGCTGCAACAAAATTCCCAGTGATTTTTTGACATACGCGACAGTGACAAAAAACGACTTCACGAATTTCTCCTGTGACCTCAAACCGAAACTGACCGCAATAACAACCACCTTTTATCATCTCATTCTCCATACTAATGCCGATTCGGACGTGCACCCGTACCCTCTTCATCAAGAACCGCGCCCTTTTGAAATCGATCCAATGTCAATTTTGTTGCGTGCTCACTTGGAGCCCCTGTCGCAATTAAATGGGCAAAACACCATCCAGACGCTGGTGTCGCCTTAAAACCGCCATAGCACCAACCGCCATTCAAAAAGAGTCCATCGATATGCGTCCGGTCAATAATGGGAGAACCATCCATCGACATATCCATGATACCCCCCCAAGATCGCAAAACGCGCGCGCGGCCAATGACAGGAAACATCGCCATGCCAGCCTCCATCACATGCTCAACCATAGGCAAATTTCCACGTGCTGTATAGGAATTATAAAAATCAATATCACCGCCAAATACGAGACCGCCTTTATCAGACTGACTAATATAAAAATGCCCCATACCAAAAGTCACAACCGTATCTAGAATGGGCTTAAGCCCCTCTGTAACAAAGGCTTGCAAAACATGGCTCTCAATTGGCAGTCTCATACCTGCCATATCCGCCAATTGGGTCGTTCGCCCCGCAACCGCCATGCCAACCTTACTCGCCATAATGCGACCGCGTGTGGTCTCAACGCCCTTGATTACACCATCTTCAATAATCATGCCTTTCACTTCGCAGTTTTGGATTAAATCCACTCCGCGCATATCTGCACCTCGTGCGTATCCCCATGCCACTGCATCATGGCGCGCAGTGCCGGCGTTTTCTTGATACAGACCGCCATAAATTGGAAAACGCGCATCTTTAAAATTCAAGTCCGGAACTAGGTCCCGCACCATGCCCCGATCGCATAAAAGCGCATGATCGCCTTGCGCACGGATCATATTTCCTCTGCGCGCAAAAAAATCAAACTGAGCATCCGAATGACATAAATTTAGGACACCGCGTTCACTCATCATCACATTATAATTTAGCTCTTGCTCTAAATTATGCCATAGCTTCAAAGAATGAGAATAAAACTCACTATTGCCATCAAGATGGTAGTTCGCCCGAACAATTGTCGTATTGCGCCCCACATTGCCACCGCCCAGATATCCTTTTTCCAAAACCGCTACATTCGTGATGCCATGATTTTTTGCGAGATAATAGGCCGTCGCCAGACCATGCCCACCACCGCCAATAATAATGACGTCATAACGATCTCTCGGAGCCGGATCCCGCCAATGCGGCTGCCAACCTTTATTACCGCTGAACCCTTCTTTGACAAGATTCCAAATATTAAACTTCATACGCAAGACCACTTCTCGTTTAATAGGTTAACTCGGTTTAATTTAAAATGTCTATTCAAAATCATCAATCTCAGCGCGCGCGGTCTCCTTTAAGAAGCGACAAAATTCGTCCACATAGGGTTTTTTTCTCGCATGCTCGTGAACAATTAAATAAAAACGTCGCTCCAATTTTAGGCGTTGAGAAAGAGGCGAAACAAGTAAATTTTGCTTTACGTAACTTTCTGCAAACCACTCAGCAACAACCGCCGCCCCGCCGCCCGCTGCAATAATTTGAAGTGCCGTGATCGAACTATCAGTATCAAGAAACCGGTTAGGCGCTGGCAATTCCACGCCATGCATCAATGCCATCGCAGGCCAGTCTAATTCCGATCCAATAATACGAACCGCATGCTTCGCAAAGTCTTCAAATTTAGCGCCAGCGCCGATTCTTTCAGCAAATTCTGGATGACAATAAAGACGCGCATATCGTTCACCAAGAGAATGGATTGAACCTTCCGACCATTTTCCATCACCAAACCGAACCTCTATATCAACATCAGTTTCAGCAAATTTATCCGTCCAAATTGCCGTCGTGAATTGAATATCCACATTTGGCTGCATGGATTGAAACTTCGCAATCTGCGGTGCCAAAACATAGGTGGCATAGCTTGCCGAAGCGTGAATGCGAATACGCGCGCGCTGCTGAATTCCAAATATGTTTTTGGTGGCATCTGCAATTTCATCCAAGGACTTGCGAACAGGATGCGCATATGCCTGACCAATCTCAGTTAAAACAACGCCATGAGGTAAGCGCAAAAAAAGAGCCGCGCCCAAATGGTGCTCAAGCAATTTAATCTGTTGGCTAACAGCAGCGGGGGTCAAATTCAGTTCCTCAGCGGCAGCCGCAAAACTTCTTAACCGAGCGGCAGCCTCGAAAGTTTTTACCCAATTCATATGAGGAACTTTGGACACGTTGTTATTCCTCTTCAAACAAACCCATGAATTCTGTAGCAATTAAATATTTTTATATCTCAGCCGTCAAATCGATAATTTGCAATTGTCAAATTTTAGCCCTTTTCTATTCTAAAATTGCTTCCGAAGAAATGAAACGAAATTTTGACTATATAATTGTAGGCGCGGGGTCAGCTGGCTGTGTTTTGGCTAATCGTCTCAGTGAAGATCCTGAAACCGAAGTACTTCTTATCGAAGCCGGGGGTTGGAACCAACACCCGTGGTTAAAGATTCCTTTAGGTTATGCTTTCACCTATGCAAACCCGAAATGGAACTGGCGTTTTTATGCCCAGCCCGATAAAAGTCTGAATTACCGAGTGAACTTCTGGCCGCGCGGAAAAGTGATTGGCGGCTCAAGCTCAATTAATGCCATGGCTTACGTGCGCGGTCTTCCAATTGATTTCGAGGATTGGGAAAAATCCGGTGCAAAAGACTGGAACTGGAATACCGTCAAGACAATCTATGAAGGTTTGGAAACAAATATTGGGCAAAATACCAGCAGCGGACAAACAAAACGCGGCGGTCCCGTTTGCGTCTCTTCACTTGATCACCTCATGCACCCATTTTCTCGAAAGTTTTTAGCCGCCGCACAAGAAATGAATTGGCCCATCGTAAACGATACAAATGCGCACACAGATCAAGCTGTGGGTTTTTTTAAATCAACGGTTTATCGCGGAAAACGATTTTCATCAGCGGACGCATTTTTAGAGCCTGCGAAATCTCGAAAAAACTTGACCATAATCGTGAAAACAGAGGTCGAAAAAATAAAGCTTTTGAAAAGCCGTGCCACCGGTGTTGTCGCAAAAATAAATCACAAGTCAGAAGAATTTGAAGCCAGACGCGAAGTCATTTTAAGTGCGGGCGCCATCAATAGCCCAAAAATTCTTGAACTCTCAGGCATTGGCTCTCCAAAAGTTTTAAAGAGGCACGGGATTGAACCTATTATCGATCTCAATCAAGTCGGGGAAGGTCTCCAAGATCATTTAACAATTTCGTTAAAGTTTAACTCTCACTCTCCGACATTAAACGCGCAACTGGGAACATGGCATGGAAAATTATCTGCTGCCTTCAAATACCTCTTAAATAGAAAAGGACCAATGAGCGTGCCTGTCAATCAAGTCGGTGGTTTCATAAAGTCGCATGCTGAACAAATGCATCCAAATTTACAATGTTACTTCAATCCAGCGCTTTACGAGATAAATGATGCAGGCACGCCAAAAATGAACGCAGCATCTGGATTCTTAATTTGCACACAGCCAACACGTCCTTTAAGTCGCGGCTCCGTCCATGTTGCCTCAGCAAACTTCAAAGAAGCGCCTCAAATTGATCCAAATTCTTTGTCATCTCAAGAAGACCGCACGCAAGCGATTGAAGCTTGTAAAGTCCTAAGACAATTTTCAAAGGTGCCCTCGCTTCAAGCTGAAATTAAGTCAAGCCACTTTCCAGAATTTCAAAAACTAAATGACAATGAGCTTCTCTCCTTTTTCCAAGAAAATGCGGTTTCCAATTATCATGCATGCGCGACCTGCCGAATGGGAAAAAGCTCTGAAGATTCTGTATTGAATGAACGTCTACAGGTGCACAAAATAAATGGGCTCCGCGTTGTTGACGCGTCCGCGTTCCCGAACATAACATCAGGCAACACAAACGCTCCAGTTATGATGCTCGCCCAACGCGCCGCAGAAATGATCAAAGCTGACCATAAAAATTCACCAAACTGAGGAACAGCGATGAAACTAAAGCAAATTGAAACTTTCGTAGTTGCCAATCCACCCCCTCGCCACGGCGGGCGCTATTTTATTTTTGTGCGTCTGACAACGGATACGGGGATTAGTGGACTGGGAGAAATATATCACGCAAGCTTCGGGCCCGATATAATCTGCAAAATGGCAATCGACATGTTTCAGCGCCAATTTGATTTGGAAAGTCCATTTCATATTGAGAAGTTATGGAAAAAATCATACGGGGCGGGATTTTCGGGCCGGCCAGATCTCTCGGTCGTTAGTGTATTTAGTGGCCTAGAAATGGCCTGCTGGGACATCATCGGGAAATCACTCGAAAAGCCCGTATATGAGTTACTCGGCGGTAAAGTTCACGACAAACTCAGAAGTTATACCTATTTGTATCCGCCAGAAGGAGACGTATATCCAGACCCACATTCAGCAAATGTTTATAATGATCCCGACCTGGCTGCCGAGGCCGCACTTAATATGGTCGAACAAGGTTTTACCGCCGTAAAATTTGATCCAGCCGGTCCCTATACAATTTATGACGGTCATCAACCTCGAATTGAGGATCTCAAACGAAGTGAAGCCTTTTGCAAAGTAATAAGAGCGGCAGTCGGTGATCGCGCAGATCTATTATTTGGAACGCATGGTCAATTTACTGTCTCAGGCGCAAAAAGATTGGCACGAAAATTAGAGCCATACGATCCGCTTTGGTTCGAGGAGCCAACGACGCCTGAAAATCCTGCGGACATGGCTGAAATTGCGCGCTTCACATCTATTCCCATCGCAACTGGAGAACGCCTAGGTAGCACACACGAATTCGCTCGTGTAATTGAAACAGGTGCCGCCTCAATTCTTCAAATGAATCTTGGGCGCGTGGGCGGCCTCCTTCAAGCGAAAAAAATTGCCGCTATGGCCGAAACTCGTCAAATCCAAATTGCGCCCCATCTGTATTGTGGGCCAATTGTCGCTGCCGCTAATATTCAGCTCGCAGCTTGCAGCCCTAATTTTTTAATATTGGAAAGCATTGGAAAATTTGAAAAGCCTTATATGTCATGTTTATCATCTCAAATCGAATGGCAGAATGGATATGTAATTACACCCAAAGCACCGGGTCTTGGCGTCGAACTTGATGATGAATTTGTAGGGGCAAACCCATATATGGGAAACGAATTGCACCTTAGCGCAGATCAAAGTCCGCTTTATTTCTAGATCGACCTAGTTTGAAATTGGTTTAACCGCCATAATCGCATAGTTTATTGATAAATCTGTTCGCGACAAAGACCAACGATTCCGCAGCGGATTAAATACCATACCACGCGAATCTTTAACTTCTAATTCAGCTTGAGAACTCAAAGATTTTAGCTCCTCCGGTTGAATAAACTTCCGCCAATCATGCGTTCCTTTGGGCAGCCAGCGCAAAACATATTCTGCGCCAATAATCGCCGCTAAATAACTCTTCGGATTTCGATTTAATGTACTGATCACGGTGAAAGCATTGGGCTTTAGTAATTTTGCAATTAGTTTGAGAAATTGGCTCGGGTTTCGAACATGCTCAACAATTTCCATCGCGAGAACTGCATCATATTGTCGTCCTTCCGTTGCCAAATCTTCGGCAAGAACATTTTGATAATTAATATCAAGCCCTGATTTAGCCGCATGCAACTTGGCGACTTCAATATTCGTGGGCGCGGCATCAACACCTGTAACATTTGCACCTAGTCGCGTGAGTGGCTCACAAAGCAATCCTCCTCCACAACCAAGATCCAAAATCTCTAGCCCTTCCAAGGGTCTTGGCGCATATTGATCACGATCATAATGCCAATAGAGCCGCTCGGTTATATAGCCCAGTCTGCACGGATTGATTTTATGAAGCGGTTTAAACTTTCCTTGCTCATCCCACCACTCTTTCGCCATGGCTTCAAATTTAGCAATCTCTGCGGGATCAACCGAATTATTCATACTTTCGTCTTTCATAAAAAAACCGCCCGCAACTTTGCGAACGGCCAAATTTTGATTTGAAATCGATTTTTATTCTTCTGATCCCATGAAGGCGAGTAGAAACTGGAACAAATTCACAAAATCTAAGTACAAATTCAATGCACCAAATATCGCTGTCTTTTTCATTTCATCTGCAGATAAAGCGTGACGATATTGCAAATAAGTATTTTTAATATTTTGCGTGTCGTAAGCTGTAAATGCAGTAAATAAAAGTACACCAATCGCTGAAACCGCAAACTGAATCGTACCAGAACCCACGAACCAGTTAATGATCATCGCTGCGATCAAACCAAACAGTGCCATAAAGAGATATTTACCCCAGCCACTCAAGTCAGATTTCGTTGTATAACCATAAAGTGCCATTCCGCCAAACGCGACAGAAGTCGTTAAGAACGTAGTGAGAAGCGATTCACCTGTGAAACGCAAAAATAAAGCCGAAAAGGAAACACCAATCGCTGCGGCAATAACGTAAAAGAACGCCAGCGCACCATTCGCGCTTAAACGACGCGCAACTGCTCCAAAGGCAAAAATCATCACAAGCGGTGCAAGCGCGACAATCCAGCCAAGACCTGAAAAACGCAACTGTGCAACCAGCGCTGGGTTAAGGCTCATTGCATAGGATACTGCACCCGAAATCAACATTCCCGTTGCCATATACCCGAAGGTTTGATTCATGTGTGAACGCAAACCGGCATCTATATCAGCCTGTGCGCGCGAACTTTCACGCGTAATCGTTCTTTGATAATCACTCATCTTATGATCTCCAGTTTTAAAAATTTACTTACTTACAAATATGTGAAAATCTGCTCGTATTTTCAAGCATTTTCAAAAAATTTTTAAATTTCGGCTTTCTTTTGTACCAATAGTACAACATCACTAATGTTTATTTCACTAAATTTAGCTCCGAAAAATATCAGATCAATCCAACCTCGGTTCGCACTATTCCACGCTTGCATCTCATCGTTCATTTCAAAGCTCGCCATTTTCTTATAATTATATGGCAAAACAGGTGCATCACTCGTCGTCAATTTTTTGCCCTTTTGTAAACTTAATCGGGCGCGTGAATAAACAGTTTCGTCTATTGAGGCATTTGTTAAGACATCACCATATACGATTGATAAAAAATTCTGCTGGTCTGCATGGCCAATAATACTCTCGCCAAATGCTAAAGAAACCGAAAAAAACTCTCCGAAGGCTTCATTGGCTTTTAGTGAAATTTGGTCTGAACGCGAATCCTTCACTTTCAGCAACTTAGCGTTTTCATTCTGCCAATGCGCCTCGAGGCCGTTCACAAGCTTAGCTCCTGACGTTAGTCCTTCTTTACCTTTCACCGTTGGCAGCTCGGAAATGGTTACAATATTGCGTGGCCGAGTCTCTCCAAAATATTTCTTTATTATTCCTGTATCGATCGTCATTTTTTTATCCGTAACATTTTTACGAGGACATATACGCTACGAAAAATACAATCCACCCATTTTTCACTTTCAAAAGATCTAAAAGAAAATTAAATTCACAAGAGATCTTGCTTTAAATGGAGTCATGAATTGCAAATTCCTAATCACATATTGGGCAAATGGAGCGACAAGTGGTGGTCACTGCCCGTCGCATTTCTCTTACTTATATTTTGTAGCGCGATCACTTTATTGATATTTATATGGTTTGTTGACCAAAATTTCGAGTTAGCATTTTATGATGAAGCATCGGTCGAATTCTGGACCTTTGCACTCGCAAGCGTCGCGATTTTTCATATTCCTTTAAGCGTAACCTTCATTCTCGTCTATCGGCGCAATTACTTCAACATTATCAACCCTCTCAAATTGCCCATTCAGAAAGATATTCAATACGCTTTGATTTTTTCACTTTTTTCCATAGTTTCGAGTCTAGTCATATTTTATCCGATAAGCCTTGAAGGAGAAGGTATTAGCTATATCTGGCAACCCAAATTATGGATCATTTGGGTCGTTCCGTTCTTCATTTTGGTTTTTTTGCAAATATCCGCGGAAGAGTTTTTGTTGCGCGGTTGGTTTCAACCCTATTTGCGCGCACTCACTTCTAAGAAAATTATTTACCTTTTATTACCTGCGTTAATTTTCACAGCCCTCCACTATTGGAATTTTGAGGATTCGTGGGAAAAATGGAGTGCATTAATTTCTATATTTACGGTTGCCATAATATGGGGTGACTGGGCGGATCAAACTTCAAATCTATGGGGTCCTGTCCTCATGCACTTTATCAATAATTTTATACTATTTGTCGTAATTGGAAGTAATCTTGAGCCAAGCGAATTGAGTATTTGGCAATACAATATCAATCTTGAAAATGGTCAAAATTTAGCAATCGCTATGATTATTCATAGCTTAATCAATGGCGCGTTTTACTATTTTTACATCCGAAACCGACTTCCAAACCAAACGCATTCATGAACCAAAACACCAAAAATTCTCAAATTTATGAGCCCTTCAATAGCGCTCCCAAACTAGCCTTCGGATTGGTTTTGTTAGTCGTTATGTACTTTTTAGTCAGCGCAGGCGTGCTCAGAATCGTAGAATCCACACCGCTTCTCGACAAGGTATATAATGATCAGTATGGACGTCTTTTTTGTGTCTTTTTATCCGTTGGATTAATTCACTTGATATTGTGGCCATGGCTAAAATGGGTTCACAAAACAAGCTATCGAGAATTAATAAACTGCAAATCACTGAGTCTAAATTTTCGATTTGCCCAAATTTTTTTGGTGCTCGTTTTTATTTTATCAGAACCGTATTTTCTCCTTTCAAATTTGAAAAAAATAGATTTTCAATTCGCACCCGACTTTTCCCTTTGGCTTATTTGGATCGTTCCCTATATTTTTGCGATTGGCATTCAAGTTCTCGCCGAAGAGGTTTTTTTTCGGGGCTATATACAGTCTTCAATTGCCGCATTAACAAGTCGCCCGCTGTGGATCATTCTCATTCCTGCAGTGCTTTGGACAATTCCGCATTGGAGCAATTTGAACGAGCTGCACCTGAAAATCAGTTTCGTCACGTTTATTTTTGTACTCGCCGTCGTTTTGGGATGGGTGACATATAAATCTGGCAGTTTGATTTTTGCGATTTTATTCCACCTATTCTTAAATATTTTTACAACATGCATCTATGGAAATTCGTTTCGAAAATCGAATATGCTCATTATTGAAGCCAAATTCGACATACTCAATTTATACTGGCAAACTGGCTATTTTTTACTCGTAGCCTTTGCCATTTTAATTATCTTTGCTTTATCAAAAAGAAAATTATACACTTGAAAATAGCGCAAACACAAGCCAAATAAATCAAAATGAAAAAGGCATGATATGAACTGGATTACAAATTACGTTCGTCCCAAGATTGGGTCTCTTTTCACAAAAAACGATACGCCTGAAAATCTATGGATTAAGTGTGATAGCTGTGGTCAAATGCTCTTTCACCGTGAAGTCAGTGATAATTTAAACACGTGCCCGCAGTGCAATCATCACATGCAAATATCCCCTGAAAATCGCATTCAAGCTCTTTTTGATAATCAAGCCTACATTGAAATTGAAGTGCCTGAGCCGGTGGCAGACCCACTCAATTTCAAGGATCAAAAACGCTATACGGATCGCATAAAAGAAGCGCGAAAAAAACGCGGCACTCAAGATGCGATGCTCGTTGCAGAGGGGCAAATCGACAAGCTAAAAGTCGTTGCCGCCGTACAAGACTTCTCATTTATGGGAGGCTCGATGGGCATGTATGTTGGCAATGCCATTATTGCTGGTGTTGAACGCGCGATTGAATTGAATGCACCCTTCATACTCTTTTCGGCTGCGGGTGGCGCGCGCATGCAAGAAGGTATTTTATCTCTTATGCAAATGCCACGCACAACCGTGGCGGTCGAAATGCTTAAGGAAGCCGGCCTTCCCTATATCGTTGTTCTCACGCATCCAACAACTGGTGGCGTAACGGCATCATATGCGATGCTTGGCGATGTTCAAATTGCTGAACCCAACGCGCTCATTTGCTTTGCTGGCCCGCGTGTGATTGAGCAAACCATTCGGGAAAAATTACCCGAAGGCTTTCAGCGCTCTGAATATCTACATGAACACGGAATGCTTGATCGCGTTACGCACCGTAAAGAATTACGCGATGAACTCTCGGTAATATTGAGAATGTTGCTTAAAAAAGAACCGCGTGTGATTGGCGATTTACCTGCACCTGATACCGAAGCGCAAAAAGAAAGTGCATCTAATGAAGCACAAGTTGAAAGCTAGTCTCAACTTTTTTCACAAATAAAAACGCAAATTTTAAAGGCCAACTATGACTGTTGATAGTGATATTCTCTTAGCACGCCTTCTCGAATTACACCCCAAGGTCATTGATCTTTCATTAGATCGAATGCACGAGATCCTCAAAAAACTCGGCAATCCACAAGATCGCTTACCGCCTGTAATTCATATCGCAGGCACAAATGGAAAAGGCTCTTCCCAAGCTATGTTAAAGGCGGGTCTTGAGGCGATGGGAAAATCCGTGCACGCATACACGTCACCACATCTCGCTAAATTTCACGAGCGCATCACACTCAACGGCACTCATATATCGGAAACAATGTTAGCGTCCTTGCTCGCGGAAGTTGAAGAAAAAAACAATGGCGCACCGATTACTTTTTTCGAAGTTACAACTGCGGCAGCTTTTCTCGCATTTTCGCGGAAACCGGCGGATTTTTTGCTTCTGGAAGTCGGTCTAGGTGGACGGCTAGACGCAACAAATGTGATAATCCCAGAACTCTCAATTATAACTCCGATATCGATGGATCACGAGGCCTATTTAGGCGATACAATTGAAAAAATAGCCGCGGAAAAGGGTGGCATCATTAAAGCCAATACACCTGTCATTATGGGCATTCAGCAAAATGAGGCGCGCGCCAAACTCGAAGAAATCGCTAATCAGTTGAACGCGCCCAAAATCATCCAAAACCAAGATTTTCAAACTTATCTTGAACATGATCGATTGGTATATTTTGATGAAGAGGGTTTATGGGATGTACCTAAACCAGCTTTGATTGGCCCTCATCAAATCGACAATGCAGGCCCCGTCATTCGCGCCCTCAAACACTTCAGCGCCTTCGAAGAACACGCAGCAAAGGCAATGAAAAATGTAAAATGGCCCGCGCGTTTACAAAAGCTTGAAAAAGGCCCGATTGTTGAAGCCGCAGGAAAAGGTGAAGTGTGGCTAGATGGTGGGCACAATCCTGCTGCCGCAGAGAAAATCGCGCAAAGTCTACGGTATTTTCCGCCCAAACCTCTTGTCCTAATTTGCGGGATGCTCAACACAAAAGATGTCAGCGGCTATTTTGAACCACTTCGTGAGATTGTTGATCATGTTTGTGCCGTAAGCATTGAGGGTGAGCCAGCCACTTTGAAGGCAACTGAAACTGCCGAATTTGCAAAAAATGCCGGTTTGCAAGCGACAGCATTCAATTCTGTCCGTGAAGCCATGGATTCGATCTCAAATGTGAGCGAGAAACGTTTGCTTATATGCGGATCTCTATATCTCGCCGGGCGCATACTCCGTGAAAACAGCTGATGCAAAAGGACGCTTAGAAACGTTTTACGTGCTCGAATGCCCAAAGTTCGATAGCAAGGTCTGATAGACTGAATTCTTATCGCAAAATCTCATGAAAAAAAGTGTCCATTCAAATCGAAAACCTCGCACGTGAGATTTTGGCGCGCTATTTCAGCACATCGTTATCATAACAATCACAAAGGCTTATGCAAAGAATTACTAGATTTAATAAAAATGACGTAGCGAAAAATTTGACTTCATGCCAAACTTTAGGAATTATGCGCTAAGCGAGGTAAAAAATGACATTCAAATTTTTAGAGCCCCAAAATATCGGCCCAATTAGAGTTCGCAATCGCGTCATCATGGGATCAATGCACACTGGTCTTGAAGAACATAAAACTCTTACCGATCTTGCAGCGTTTTATCGTGAACGAGCCGAAGGCGAAGTCGGTTTAATCATTACAGGGGGTATTGGCCCCAATGCAGAAGGCGCTGTCTTACCGGGCGGGGCGCTGATGCGCAATCAAGACGACGCAGACCAACATAAAGTGGTAACAAATACCGTCCATGAAGCCGGCGGAAAAATTGCGATGCAAATTTTACACGCGGGGCGCTATGCGATGTCACCCACGCTTGTGGCGCCCTCTCCAATTCAATCTCCAATTACACCATTTCCACCGAAGGAAATGAGTAAAGAGGAGATCCATCAGACCATTGAAGACTTTGTCAATTCCGCCTTTTATGCTCAAAAAGCAGGCTATGATGGCGTCGAAATCATGGGATCTGAAGGATACTTAATTAATCAGTTTCTCGTCACAAGAACCAACCAACGCAATGATGAATGGGGGGGAGATTACGCAAATCGCATGCGCTTTGCGATAGAAATTGTCCGCCAAACCCGCGAACGTGTCGGTGCAAATTTTGGTATCATATTTAGGATTTCTCTTCTCGACTTAGTTGAAAATGGCTCGAGCTGGGACGAAATCATCGAACTTGCGCACGCTCTCGAAGATGCTGGAGTCGATGCGTTGAATTCCGGCTTTGGATGGCATGAAGCAAAAATTCCAACGATCGCTGCTTCTGTCCCACCCACACCTTTTCTCGATTACACAAAAGCGCTCAGAAAAGAAGTCAATATACCCGTGATTGCCGCAAATCGTTTTTTTGAACCCAAGCAAATAGAAGCTGCCGTCGTGAAAGAAGAAGCTGATTTTGTTGCCATGGCGCGCCCTTTTCTTGCAGACGCACATTTTGTGAAAAACGCTCGCGAAGATGCATTGATTATGCCGTGTATCGCTTGCAACCAAGCTTGTCTTGATGCAATTTTCCAATTGCGGCCAGCAAGTTGCTTAGTGAATCCAAGAGCTGGGCGAGAAGAAACTATGAAAATCGATCCCGCGAAAAAGCCAAAATCAATTGCGGTTGTTGGCGCGGGGCCCGCAGGCGTTTCGGCGGCGCTCGTGCTCACAGAACGCGGGCACAAGGTGACCATATTCGAAGCATCAGATGAAATTGGAGGTCAGCTCAAATATGCCGCGAAAATACCCGGCAAGGAAGATTTCAAGCGCTTACTTGAGTATTATAAAACTGCAATTAAGCAGTTCCAAATTCCAGTTCGGAATGAGAAAGCTACATCCGAATCTCTCAAAGACTTTGACGAAATTGTCATCGCAACAGGTGTGCGTCCACGGGTTCCAGATATCGACGGCGTGGAAAACGCCCGCACTTATGATGATCTTATCACGAATGGTTCGACGGCTGATCGTGTTGTTCTCATCGGCTCAGGTCCAATCGGCTTTGATGTGGCGAGCTTTCTTATTGAAGACGAGAACAGCCACAATCAAAATGCATGGCGAAAAACTTGGGGAGTCGGCGCACCTAGTGAAGCTCGCGCTGGATTGATTACACCTGAAGACACCTCCTCTGACAAAGAAATTACGATGTTTCAACGTTCGACAAAGCGGTTTGGCAAATCGCTCGGAAAAACCACGGGCTGGATCCATCGTGCCAAGTTGCAGAAGGCAGGTGTCCAGACAAAAGGCGGCGCAAATTATGAAAAAATCGATGAGGGTCAAATTACAATTTCCACTGGTGAAGATATTGAGACTATAGACGCAGATGAAATTATTTTGTGCGCAGGGCAAGAAAGTCAAACTGATCTTTATGATGAGCTTAGTACAAAAGGAGTGAAAGCGCATATTATTGGAGGCGCAAAAGACGCTAATCGAATCGACGCCGAGCGCGCCATTCGAGAGGCTTATGAAATTGGTCTAGTGCTTTAATTTAAACACTAAGAGACTTTTCTTGCTTCAAGAGGGAAAATTGTTTGCGGCTGCCCTTTCATATGCCGGTAAATCGCCGTTTCTGCAATATGATCAGCCTCGATGACTTCCGAACCCGAGAGATCAGCAATTGTTCTTGCAACCTTGATCATTCGGTAATAGCCGCGCGGTGTTAAATCAAATCGGTTTGCGGCCTGTTGTATTAAATTTTTTGCTCTTAAATTTGACTTTTGGATTTCTCGATCTAGTTGAACATTATTCAAATCTTCATTGCAAATTGCCTCTCCGTTCCGACTAAACTGAATTTCACGAGCTCTTTTAACACGCTCCCTCACCTCAGCACTTGATTCGCCCCCCTTATTTTCTTGTAAATCCGAAATTTTTGTTGCGGGAACTTGAACCCACAGACTAAACCGATCCAGCAAAGGAGCAGAAAGTCTATCGAAATACTTTTGACCGCAAACTGGTGCCTTGTGACAAGCCTTCGCAGCATCATGTAAATCACCGCACTTACAAGGGTTGGCCGCTGCGACAAGAAGAAATTTAGCCGGATACCGAATATGGGCATTTGCGCGCGATACCATAATCTCTCCAGTTTCCAATGGCTGACGTAAACTTTCCAACACATCACGCCTGAATTCTGGAAATTCGTCTAAAAACAAGACCCCATTATGCGCTAAAGATATTTCTCCCGGACCTGCCTGCGTCCCACCACCAATAATAGATGCAATTGTAGCTGTGTGATGAGGATCATAAAAAGGCCTTTCTGTTAACGGAAGGCGCGTGCGCGAATGAGAGGCAACCGAATGAACAAGTGAAGTCTGCAACGTTTCCTTTGCTGACATTGGCGGCATTATTGTTGGAAGCATTGAGGCAAGCATAGATTTTCCCGCTCCAGGTGATCCGACCATCAATAAATGATGTCGACCCGCAGCGGAAATTTCGATTGCGCGACGCTGAACCTCAAGGCCCTTAATCATATTGAAATTGCAAGAACTACTTAAACTTTCATTTGGCTTTTTTTCAAAGCTTGGATTAGAGATCAGATTACCCTTAAAATGCTGAATGAGATCTCCAAGATTAGAAGGGCAAATTGTTTCTTGACCTGGAACTAATAACGCTTCTTGCGCATTCTCTCTCGGGCATATTAAACCATGCTGCCCACCAGCTGCTTCAAGAGCTGCTGCAAGCACACCGTTAACGCGCTCTACCTTTCCATCAAGCGCAAGGGCACCAAGTGATATGTAGTGGTTCATTTCTTCCGCAGGCAGCAAATCCAAAACAACTAATAATGCAATCGCCATTGGCAAATCAAAGTGATTTCCCGATTTTGGAATGTCGGCAGGCGACAAATTAAACGTAATTTTTAAAGGTGGTAAAGCAATCGAATTCGCGTAGAGGGCAGCCTGAATACGTTCTTTGGCCTCTCGCACTGCCTTATCAGGCAAACCCACTATGGTAATATTATGCATGCCTCTCGATACTTGACACTGAACGCGCACAAGGTTCGCATCAACCCCAACGTGCGCAACTGTTTTCGTAGTAAATTGCATCAATGAACTCCCTCATAAAAATAAGGATGTCATGATTCGATTTATATTTGGTTAATAAAACCTGAATTTGCTTATTTGCGAGCGGATGTGACGACCAATTACCTAAGCTTACCGTGGCAATGCTTAAACTTTTTACCTGATCCACACGGACACAAATCATTGCGACCGACTTTAGACCATAGAGCTTCATCAACTTCACTCGTACTCGGTTTCGACGAATCTTCGCTATCTCGCCCGCTTTCAAGGATTACTTTTGCCTGTTCCTGCTTAGCTTTTAATTCGGCTTGCTGTGCAGGTGTCATAAGCTCTGCTAATGAAAGCTGAGTTGCGCTCTCCTCACGCACTTTTTTCAAAAGCACCTCAAACATTTCAAAGCTTTCAGTCTTATATTCAATAAAAGGATCACGTTGCGCATAGCCACGGAAATTAATCACTGAGCGCAAATGATCGAGCGCCTCCAGATGATCGCGCCAATTCCGGTCTATGGCTTGCAAAATTACTTGCTTTTCAACCATTTTCCATGAATCTTCGCCATATTTCTCTCGCTTACCCGTCCAATGAACATCTGATGCTTTTTGAATTCGTTCGATGACTTCTTCTTCATCAATTTCATCTTCATTAAACCAATCCGCTATAGGAACGGCGATATTCAGTTTGCGTTTCACATCTTCGTCAAGTTTCTTCGCATCCCATTGTTCAGCATAACTTCCTTCAGGAATTGCATCTTCAACAATATCCTCGACAAGCTCATCACGCATATCAGCCGCCATTTCTCGCACGTCATCGGAAATCAAAATTTCCTTACGTTGACTGAAGATTATCTTTCGCTGCTCATTCATAATATCATCGAATTTGAGCAAATTTTTGCGAATATCAAAATTGCGACCTTCGACTTTTCTTTGCGCGCGCTCAAGTGCCTTATTCAGCCACTTGTGCTCCATAGCTTCGCCTTCTTCTAACCCCATACGGCTGACCATTGCATTCATACGGTCGCCACCAAAAATGCGCAAAAGATCATCTTCTAAAGATAAAAAGAACAAAGTGCGCCCCGGATCGCCTTGACGGCCTGAACGCCCACGTAACTGATTGTCAATCCGGCGACTTTCATGGCGTTCTGTACCGATCACAAACAAACCGCCCGCCTCAAGCGCTTTTTCTTTTTCTTTCGCTACGCGCGCCAAAGCCTCTTCGCGAATCTTGACAGGATCTCCATCTGCCCCTGCTTTCTCAATCGTATCAGCAATTTCCGCATCCATATTTCCACCGAGTTGAATATCTGTTCCGCGACCGGCCATATTGGTCGCAATCGTGATCGCACCAGGCTCCCCGGCTTTTGCAATAATCTCAGCTTCTTGTTCATGATGTCTGGCGTTCAAAATCTTATGCGACAGTCCCGCCCCGGTCAAAGACTTACTCAGCATTTCTGACTTATCAATAGAAGTCGTACCAATGAGAACAGGCTGACCTTTTTCATGTGCGGCTTTCACTTCGCTGACTAAAGCCGCAACCTTTTCACTTTCTGTGCGGTAAATGCGATCATCATTATCGATACGTGCCACCGGCAAATTCGTTGGCACTTCAAGGGTATCTAGATTGTAAATTTCCTGAAATTCGGCCGCTTCTGTCATTGCAGTTCCCGTCATTCCCGCAAGCTTTTCATACATACGAAAATAGTTTTGATAGGTTACAGACGCGAGCGTCACGTTTTCGGGATTAATCTGCACACCCTCTTTCGCTTCAATAGCCTGATGAAGCCCATTCGATAACCGTCGGCCTTCCATCACGCGACCCGTAAATTCATCAACAAGCATAACATCTTGACCGCGCATCAAGTAATGGCGATCTTTTTTATAAACTTTGTGCGCAAGGAGCGACTGATTGACATGATGGACAAGCTGCGTATTTTCGGGATCATAAAGTGTAGCGTCCGCCTCCAATAGCCCAACTTCCTTTAATTTCACCTCAACAAAATCAATACCATCATCCGTCAAAGTCGCCGAGCGAGATTTTTCGTCAAGATCAAAGTGGGTTTCTTCCTCAAGGGCGGGCACGATGACGTTTACCTTTATATATAGCTCCGAACGGTCGGGTGTTGGGCCGGAGATAATCAAAGGCGTTCGTGCTTCATCAATCAAAATACTATCAACTTCATCGATAATTGCAAAATAATGATCTTTTTGATGAACCATCTTGTAATCAGGCTTCATATTATCGCGAAGATAATCAAAACCAAGCTCATTATTCGTCGCATATAACACATCGCTAGCATAAGCCGCTTGCTTATCCGCTTCGGGCATTTGAGGCACAAGTGCAGCAGTCGTCATGCCCAATGCCTCAAAAATCTTACCCATCGTTTCTGCATCACGACGGGCAAGATAATCGTTCACAGTGACAACATGAATCTGCCGCCCCGTAAGCGCATTCAAATAAATCGGCATGGTTGCGGTCAGAGTTTTTCCTTCACCCGTGCGCATTTCGGCAATATCACCGTTATGCAAAACAGCGCCCCCAATAATCTGAACATCAAACGGACGTAGCCCGAGTACGCGCTTGGATGTTTCGCGAACCGTTGCAAATGCTTCGGCTTGAAGGCTTTCCAAACTCTCTCCACCTTTAAGCCGTTCTTTGAACTTATTCGTCATATTCTTAAGTTCATCATCACTCAAAGCACTAATTTGCACCTCAAGCGCGTTGACTTGATCAACAAGTTTCTTAAATGATCGAATTTTACGTGTATTTTTATCGCCAAAGATGCTTTTAAGCAGACCCATAATATTTTCCTAATTTGGACTCTTCCAATAGCCAATTATTGCTAATTGTATCAATTATGCTTGTTGATTTTTTCACAATATGCATAAGGCTTTATAGAGTCTATTTCGGGCATTGATGTATTGATCAGAAGCCTGCGTGTCAATGTTGGCAAAAAAATTTCGTGATTTGCACAATGCAATGTACGAACAAAACAAGGAATTATAATGAAAAAACTTCTTCAAACCATCTCGATATTCGCAATCGCTTCTACGCTTTTTGCCCAAACTGAAACCAGTAATGATGATAACACGACCGCAGAAACCCCTAGGCAAACCGAAATTAACGACGTGGTTGCAAAGGTAAATGGCAATGAAATCTATGTTGGAGATGTCATTGCAATTATGGCTGAACTTCCGCCACAATATCTTCAACAAGACCCCGCCGCACTATACGGACAAATTGTTGAGCAATTAGTTTCACAAGAATTATTAGCAAGCGAAGCAACCGATTCAGAAGCTCAAGAATTTTATCTGAGGCAAGCCAATCGCGCCGTTAAAGTTAACGGCGTTATCGAAGCCTATGTCGATAACGGCTTAAGTGATGAATATATTCAATCACTTTATGATGAACAAATTGCCGGCGCACCCGTAGAAGAAGAATTTAGCGCCGCGCATATTCTCGTTGAAACCGAAGAAGAGGCCATCGCAATTCAAGAAGAAATTGAAGGCGGCGCTGATTTCGCAACCGTCGCTCAAGAAAAATCAACGGGCCCCTCTGGTCCGAATGGAGGTGATTTGGGATGGTTCGGTCAAGGGCAAATGGTTCCCGAATTTGAGGCTGCTGTTAAGGAACTTGAAGTTGGATCTGTTTCAAACCCTATCCAAACTCAATTCGGTTGGCATGTCATCAAACTTAATGATCGACGCGAAAAAGCCAAACCAGCACTTGAAGAAGTAAAGCCGCAGCTTGAAGAATTTGGTGCGCAGCAATTGATCGAACAAAAACTAGAAGACATTCGTGAAGGCGCAGACATCGAATTCATCGAGGGCATTGATCCCAATGTTGTTTTCCAAAAATTTTAAGTGCAAATAAATCAATGGAATTATCACCCTTAGCGCCTCGAGATATCGTTAAGCTACCCGAGGTCGAAGGCGTCAAATTTAGCGCTGTCAAAGCCGGTATTAAATATCAAGATCGGCTCGACTTAGCTTTGATTAAGTTCGATCCAGGTTCCGTAATGGCGGGCGTTTTCACAAATTCATTGACGCGCTCAATCGCCGTTTTGAACAGCCAAAGACATATCGGTTCTGAAGGTGATGATGGCATTGCAATTTTAATAAACTCGGGCAATTCAAATGCATTTACGGGTCAACGCGGTGAGACCGCTATGAATGAGTGTATTGCCGCCCTGTCCTCTGCGCTTGACCTTAAATCAGCTGCCATTCACATGGCCTCAACGGGCGTCATTGGCGAACCCCTTCCCTCGGCTCCAATATTGATTTCAATGAACACGCTGGTAAGCGCTCTCAAACCATCGGGGGCCAACGATGCCGCTGAAGCCATCATGACGACAGATACATTTGCAAAAACTGCCTTTCACGAAATTGAGATCGACGGTACCCAAATTACAATATCGGGCTTTGCAAAAGGCTCTGGAATGATTGCTCCCGACATGGCAACGATGTTGGGCTTTCTCGTTACAGATGCAGCAATTGATCAAAACCTGCTTCAAAAGGCACTGACAAAAGCAACTTCAACTAGTTTTAATGCCATCACCGTTGATAGTGACACCTCAACATCTGACAGCGTTTATTTGGGTGCGACCCAAAAAGCGCGCATATCGCCAATCAAAGATGAAAAAGACCCTCGTTTTGGAATTTTTTGCGCTGGGTTATCAGCAATAATGACCAACTTAGCGCAACAAATTGTAAAAGACGGCGAAGGCGCATCAAAGTTCGTTGAGGTTCACATTTCGGGTGCACAAAATCACGAGGCGGCTAAGCGCGTGGCGATGGCAGTTGCGAATTCTCCGCTTGTAAAGACTGCAATTGCCGGTGAAGATCCCAATTGGGGTCGTATCATCATGGCAGTGGGTAAATCGGGAGAAGCGGCGGAGCGTGATCTTTTGAAAGTTTGGATAGGCGATCAACTTGTTGCTGATAACGGCATGGTACATTCAGAATATAGCGAGGCACAAGCCGCAAAATACATGCAAAACGAAAATATTCGCATTGCGGTCGATCTTGGCATCGGGAATGGCGCTTTCACAGCTTGGACCTGCGATCTGACAAAAAAATATATCGAGATTAACGCGGATTATCGTTCATGAATACGCTTCTTGTTGTCGCCGTTTTATTATTGGACAAGGACAATCGAATTCTAGTCACACAACGACCCGAAGGAAAATCAATGGCGGGGCTTTGGGAGTTCCCAGGCGGGAAAGTCGAAGCTGGCGAAACACCAGAAACCGCACTCATTCGAGAACTTGATGAAGAGCTTGGAATCCAAACAAAGGCAGATTGCCTCGCGCCCCTGACTTTCGCCTCACATACTTATGAAAAATTCCATCTTTTAATGCCGCTCTTTGTTTGCCGAAAATGGGAAGGGATCGTTATGGGGAGGGAAAATCAACAAACACGTTGGACAAATCTACGCGAACTACGCACACTGAAAATGCCTCCCGCAGACATTCCACTCATATCAATGATCGAAGACTTTCTCTTATAGAAACGAATTTTAATCCGAACTTCGCCTCTATTTTTAACTACCCTAAAATAGCTTTACGCAATATGCTCAGCCCAGCTATCAGTAGGACGATCAATATGATATAACGAAATCGTTTTTGATCAATACGGTCTTGAATTTGCATGCCCATCAACAAACCAATAATACAAGGAACCGTCAAAAACAAAGATAACCCCATCGCCTCAGCAGTAATAATTCCAGATTGAAGATGCGCAAAACCAAACATAACTGCGCCCAACCCAAAAGTTATACCCGAAACACGCACTTGTTCTTTTTTGTGGGTGTTAATCGCAAGCAAATAAATAACGGTTGGTGGTCCCCATGTACCGGCAATCGCTCCAAAAAATCCAGCGACTTGACCCGCGATAAAAGCCGATATTTTTGTATAGCCTGAAGAAAGCTGGATTCTAACACCCAGAAGCTGCACTACAGATATGCACACAATCGCTGCTCCTAAAATGATAAGTAAAGCATTTAAGGGCAATCCGCCAATCCACTGTGCATGAATAAAAATCATTGCCAAGGTCGTTAAAATCAATACGCGAAACCGAAAAAACGT
The DNA here is from genome assembly GCA_965263365.1 of Paracoccaceae bacterium. Classification (GTDB taxonomy): domain Bacteria; phylum Pseudomonadota; class Alphaproteobacteria; order Rhodobacterales; family Rhodobacteraceae; genus CANMUM01. Next base: position 2,195,805 of record OZ253672.1, on the reverse strand, counting down.
CGCAGCCGCGTCGCGCGCACCTGTTGCAAAAACTTGCCAAAAATTGGTCACAATTGTCGGAACGACCATGCTTGCGATCGCCAGTTGAGGATTAACAATCATGACCATGCCTGAAACCAAGATCATCGGCAAAGCAAAGCCTGAAACTCCCTTAATTACACCCGCAACTAAGGCAACAGCGACCGCTACACATAACGTAAGGAACGAAACATCTGGAAAGGCCAACATGAATAGAGCGCTAAACCAATTTCTTCGAGTTCGCAATTACAAAACTAGGCAAATGCCGTTTATCGGTTGAATATAGACTAAAATCAATTTCTCGTCGACCTTGTGAAATTTAATGACATTATTTTTGCGCATTAAGAAAGATTATTACTGACACTTGACGAATTCACAAAAAGCATTCATAAATTTTGCAACTGCTAACAGATCTGCTGCAATGCAAAAAAAGGAAGTTCCATGACCAAAGTCAATCATCTTATCAAAAATTGTCAGAGCGCGCTCAAACTAATCAAAGCACTTCAGGACGAAACAAAAATGATTTTGAACTCTCGCTTTGGCGAAAAGCCGAGCAGTTCTGAACTCAACCAAAATCAATTTGATCTACACGGCTTTGCATGGTTGTCAACATATGTAACCGCCCTCGAACAAATGTTGAATTGGGCAGAAAATTTGATTGCAAACAATCGTTTTGAAGAAAGCAATTCTTTGATTTTGCAAATTGCTTTTGGAGAATATCTCAGTCAAATCATCGGCGGAATACCGATGAGTCAAAATGAGTTCTTTCGCGTTCGTGACCTAAGCCCAGAAAAAATTACGGAACTCATTCAAAACGAAAGTGTGCAAACGCTCCTACGCGCAAATTCGAACGAGTCACGTCATGCACTCATCCAAAATATGATTCAATTCGAAGGTCGTTCAGTGGTTGGCGATGATGGGTTAGATGAAGATTCGGATATGGTTCGTGCGCAATTCTATAAATTTGCACAAGACCGTGTCGCACCATTTGCCCATGAATGGCATCTCAATGATGAATTAATCCCGATCGAAATATTAGAAGAATTATCGGAGCTTGGTGTATTTGGCCTTACCGTTCCTGAAGAATATGGAGGATTCGGAATGGGTAAACTCGCAATGTGTATTGTGTCAGAAGAGCTGAGTCGCGGCTATATCGGGGTTGGGTCTCTCGGAACCCGTGCAGAAATTGCAGCGGAACTCATAATCGCTGGTGGCACAGAAGAACAAAAGAAACATTGGCTCCCCAAAATAACCTCGGGCACAACTTTGCCAACTGCTGTTTTCACCGAACCCAACACCGGCTCAGATCTAGGCTCATTAAAAACACGCGCAACTAAAGAGGGCGATATTTATAAAGTAACCGGGAATAAAACGTGGATTACACACGCAGCCCGCGCCGATGTAATGACGCTCCTCGTCCGCACAAATCCAGACACCACTGATTACCGCGGCCTATCAATGCTTCTTGCCGAAAAAACCAGAGGCACAGTTGAAGAGCCATTTCCAGCCAAAGGCATGTCAGGAGGCGAAATTGAAGTATTGGGTTATCGCGGCATGAAAGAATACGAAATCGGATTTGAAGAATTCGAAGTGCCCAGCGCAAATCTACTCGGAAGTGAGGAAGGTCAAGGGTTTAAGCAACTTATGACAACCTTTGAAAGTGCACGCATCCAAACCGCAGCCCGCGCCATTGGCGTCGCTCAAAATGCTTTTGAACTTGGTTTTAGATACGCAAATGAGCGCATTCAATTTGGAAAACCACTTCTTGAGTTCCAGCGCATTTATTCAAAACTCGCAATGATGATTGTCGAGATTATGGTCGCACGGCAATTAACGTATTTCGCCGCCCGTGAAAAAGATCAAGAACGTAGATGTGATCTCGAGGCAGGTATGGCAAAACTTCTCGGCGCACGCATCGCGTGGTCAAATGCCGATAACGCATTGCAGATTCATGGAGGAAATGGTTTTGCTCTCGAATATGAAATATCGCGTGTGCTTTGTGACGCGCGCATCTTAAATATTTTTGAGGGTGCCGCCGAAATTCAAGCACAAGTCATTGCGCGGCGGTTGCTCAGTTAGTTCGACAAAATTGACACACGGTGCTTTTGAATCAATGGTATTGAAAGGGCGAACTAGACCGCAATTAAAATTTATGCAAAGTTAATCGATGAAAAAATAACTATGTATGAAAAATGATTAATTTTGCTAAACACAGCTTTTGCCTGGCTCTTGCGGTTTTTACCCTAATTTCCTGCGCTAATTCAGCATCAATAAAAGCACATGCGCCTATAACTGCTGAAGAGCAAAGACGTATTGATAATCCACCGCAATATCTCTTAGATGCAATCGCGACACGCATACCCGAAGAGCGCGCAATATTGAGAGAGCAAGAAGCCTACGCACTTGAAGAAGGCCGCCCACTCCGTCCATTTGAACTAGAACTGGCTCAAAAAGTCGGTGTTGCTCATCCTGAGCGTGTTCGCCTATTAGCAACATTTGATATGCCTTCGTCAGAAGCCAATATTCATGGCACATTTGTTGTCGCTCAAGTTATCGGATATGCCATTTATTTCCGTCCTGATATGATCGGCGACAATCCTAAATATTATGAAATTTTAGCTCACGAGCTCGCTCATGTTCGTCAATTTGAGGTTTATGGCATTGATCAAATGATTGAGCGATCTTTTGTAGAAACAGTTGTCTTAGGCCCTGGAAAACTTCCTCTTGTGGAACGCGAAGCCATTGAATGGGGTCACCGAGGCTATGACGACCCAAATACAGTTTATGGGTTTTAAAATGCCCATCTCAAAATTTCTGAACGTGCTTTTCATCTCGGCCATTTTCTTTGCACTGAGCGCATGCCTAATACCAATTGAAAATGAAATTATTGAGCCCGCACCGCGTTCAACTTATGAATCCGAACCTCATCAGGGGGCTTGGGTTGATTTTTCAAATGTGAGTGCGAACTTACAAATCGTACGCACACGCTCGCCATATAGGTATCCGAAGGGAACACTGATCGTCGATCCGAATGAAAAATTTATTTATCTAATGGAAAATGATGAATTTGTAGCGCTACGCTATCCGATTGCTGTCGGACGAGAAGGAGAAGAATGGTACGGAACAGCCCAAATTGCGCGTAAAACGCATTGGCCAGTGTGGAGACCCACGCCAGATATGCGCGAAGAAAACCCTAACCTGCCAGAATTGGTCGAAGGCGGCACGCGCAATCCACTAGGCGCCCGCTCTCTTTATTTATACAGCAACGGACAAGACACATTATACAGAATTCATGGTACAAATAGCCCAAATTCAATTGGATCAGCCTCTTCATCAGGGTGTATTCGAATGTTTAATGAACATGTCATAGATCTTTATAACCGTGTGCCTATCGGGACTAAAGTCGTTGTGCTACCGCTCAAAAATTCCTCCGATGAAGAAGAAGAAGTTCCAAATTTTTTAGAAACTGTCATTACCGACATTTCCGAACATACGATTAGTCAGCCTCTGGAAGTGCCTGAAGACGAAATTATCAAAATCACAGATTCGTAATCGTATCAACTTTTTTGAGTAATCGCTCGCGTGCCTTAGGCAACTCGTACCTACCATTCATCGGCGCGAGCCAATCTGTCAAAAAATGACCTGTAGTTTTAAGTGCCGATTGAATATTACCCCCATCATCTCCTGCAAAAATCGTTGAATAAGGCAAAAGCCGATCGGCCCACTCGCCGGCTGCCTCTTTCGAAATTGCACGGCCTGATTTTGGCGACACAAATTGAAGATTATCAATGCGTCCCGTTACAGCACAACGCATCAAATCAAGTTGAAATCCCGCTTCCGACAAGAGTTCGAGTTCAAAACGCGCATATTCAGCCAAATAGTTTTCACTTTGAAGCCATTGCTGCAAATTCACATATAAATTTGGATGCGGATCACGCTCCACCATCGCAAACTTAATCAAAGCACATATGGATTGGAACGACAAAAGCTTTAATGGATCACTCATTAACGACGCTGTAAAATTACGAACGGCTTCTAGTCTAAAACGCCCTAAATGTTCTTCTAAGCGGGCACTATATTCGACTTTCGATAAACAACCAGGTTGCAATTGAGGGGATTTTGCTCGAGAGCCTCCTCCTTTCATTACACCGAGGTGACGACCATGAGAATGAGTAAACACTTCAATTATCGCACTCGTTTCTCCGTGCCGTCTAAAGTCAATAATAACGCCTTCATCACTCCAGTTGATCATAAACCGTCTACAAACAATAATTTTTCGCCGCCCGCCTCAACATCAAGTAGCCAATAATCAGGATCGAATTTTTCCTGCTGTTTCAAATAGTCTTCGATTTGTGCATCAGAAGCAACAATTTGCCAGACACGCTGATCGGCGTCGTAGTCATATTGAGGGACATATAAATCTTTATCATTCACACGAATGAAGAGCGTACCCGCATCTGGATCCCCTTTTTTCACAACATAATAGGGAATAAGTTTCGCAACCAATCGCGAACGATACGCGTCCAACCAATGAGATGATTTTAAGCGTTTGCTCATTGACTATCCTTAAAGTCTAGCCCCATATGCGTAAAGCGCTCAGAAGAATCTAGCCACTTCGTATCAACCTTCACTTGCAAAAACAAATGAACCTTACAGCCTAGAAATTCAGAAATTTCCACGCGCGCGGCTTGAGAAACAGCTTTTATCGTTTCACCACCTTTACCAAGGATAATGCCTTTATGCCCATCACGAGCAACGAAAATAAGCTGGTTTATTTTAATAGAACCATCTTTTCGCTCCTCCCAAGATTCATTCTCAACTGTTAATTGATAAGGAAGTTCTTCGTGGAGGCGAAGCATAAGCTTTTCACGTGTCACCTCGGCGGCAATCATTCGCATAGGAATATCAGCAATTTGATCTTCTGGATAATGCCACACACCTTCAGGCATACTTGCTGCTAAATCACTGCGAAGTTTTGTCAGTCCGTGCCCCTTGGTCGCACAAATCATATAGCTTTGATCAAAGTCAAATTTTTCATTCAAGCTATCAACTAATGCAAGAAGGGTCTCTGATTTCACTTTATCAATTTTATTTACAATCAAAATCACGGGCGTATTTTGATTAGCTTCTTTAAGGCGATCGATAATTTTTTGCACGCCATGCGTTAAGCCCCGATGCGCCTCAACCAATAATGCGATTAGGTCAGCTTCATCTGCGCCCGACCAAGCGGCCGATACCATAGCGCGATCTAAACCTCGGCGTGGCTTGAACAATCCCGGCGTATCCACAAAAACCATCTGAGATTGGCCTTCTATGGCGATACCTCTAATACGGGAACGTGTGGTTTGAACTTTATGCGTCACAATGGCGAGTTTTGCCCCAACCATGGCGTTAAGCAGTGTTGATTTCCCAGCATTAGGCTCACCAATTAATGCAATATATCCAAATCGATCAGTCATGTTTATCTCGCAACATTTTATATAGTGCCTCCGCCGCGTTAGATTCTGCGCGTTTTTTGTTTGATCCAACGCCGGTGCTGAACTCATTAAGTGCTTCGGCTTTGACAGTAAACTCGGGCGCGTGATCTGGGCCATCACGGCTTATCACTTGGTAATTCGGCGCGCTTAATCCTCGCTTTTGTAAAAATTCTTGTAACCGTGTTTTTGGATCAACCGCGTCTTCAGGAACAGATTCAAGCAACGAAGACCATTTTTGCAACACAAAATCACGCGCCTTTTCAAAACCGCCATCTAAATAAATTGACGCGATAATCGCTTCCATTACATCGCCCAAGATCGCCATTTTACGGCGCCCACCTGACATACTCTCAGAACGGCCAAGCTTTATTTCATCTCCCAACATTAATTCTTCGGCAACCTTGGAACAGGTTTCTTTACGAACGAGAAAATTTAATCTTGGCGCCAGATCTCCTTCTTTGGCTTTTGGATCTCGCCTAAGAAGTTCTTCGGCAATTACCAAGCCAAGAACGCGATCTCCGAGAAACTCAAGCCGTTGATTATCAATTTTTCCGGATAAAGAGGGATGATGCAGGGCTTCATTTAACAAGGCTCTTTCTTGAAATTTGTACCCCAAGCGATCCTGCAAGCGCGTGTGCTTTGAGCCAGACTGCGACACTATTCAACCCACTTGAAAAAACGATCTCCGCGCCATTTGTGAACTTGGAACAAAGATGAACCCGAAGAGGAAAACACGATAAGCTTGGCTTTTCCAATAACGCGATTATCAGGCAACATTCCCACTTGACCTCTGCTATCATCAGAACGATCGCGATTATCACCCATTACAAAATAATGGCCTTCTGGAACCGTTTGTTCACGAAAATTATCCAAGGCTGCTCTGGGCGATTGATCAAAGATCGCGATCTCTAATCCATTTGGAAGTGTTTCTAATTTTTGATTCACATAACAATTTTCATCATCTGTTTGGACACATACGGTCTCGTGCTTGTGATCTGTCAATTTTTCCGGATATGCCTCAAGTTGAGTTAACGGGAGTGCCTCGCCATTAATAAAAACCTGACCACCCTCAACTTTTACACGCTCACCAGGCAAACCTATGACACGTTTCACAAATGTACGATCATCTCTTGGGTTCGAAAAAACGACAACATCTCCGCGTTCAGGCGCTTTCCCAAAAATGCGACCTTCGCCCGAACACACCGGAAAATAAGGCGAATAACAAGAATATCCATAAGAAAATTTGTTGATAATAACGTAATCGCCGATCAACAAATTCGGCTTCATTGACGAAGATGGAATATAAAAAGGACGAAACAAAAAAGTATGAATAAACACTGCAATCAAAATAGCTTCGAGCGCTGTGCGCCATAGCGGAGTGTGTTTTTTAGCCTTCGCCATCTTGTGCTTCCTCTTTTTGAACATCAATCACAACAAAGGCCTGCGCCCAAGGATGATCGTCCGTTAAACTCACATTTATATTTGGGATGTAACCCTCAGGAGTTAAATCTTCAAGTCTTTTAAGCGCCCATCCCGTCAATCTCATCGTGGGCTGACCCGTGCGTAAATTTCGAACTTCCATGTCGACCCATGAAATTCCCATCGAGAGGCCTGTTCCGAGCGCTTTCACACAAGCCTCCTTCGCAGCCCAACGCCGCGCATATACTGCAGGTGGATAAAATGTGCGGTCAGCGCGCGCCTGTTCAATGGGTGTGAAGCAGCGCTTCTTAAAACGCTCACCAAATCGGTCTAACGTTTTTTCGATACGCCCAATATTCGCAAGATCGGTTCCAATGCCAATAATCATGTTATCTGCTTAACATGAGAACCGCGCGCCTTCTAGACGCAAATTTATCTCGCAATAAACGTGTAATTAATGACAGTGAAGCAGCTCTGAGCCCGCATGACAACATTGACCCTGAGGCGAATCTTTTCGACAGCTACCACTATGTGCCGTTGCTGAAGCGGCAATTAAAACGACTGAAAGCGTTGCTATAATAAATTTTTGTATGATTGATTTCATAAAATATCCCCCTAAATTTCTTAAAAAAAGATTATTATAGAGTTAATTTTAAATCAACATCACACCCACAAACTCAAACAAGCCAAAAAAATCCCCGCACCTAAAGTGCGAGGATCATGATTAAATATTTGAAAAGTAAATTACTTATACTTTTTGATTTCACCAGATTTGATGCGTGCCATAAAGCTATCAAGTTCAGTTTTAACAATCGGCATCAAGCAATAAAGCGCAACGATATTCACAACCGCCATCGCAAAAATTGCAGCATCTGAGAAGTCGATAACCGTTCCAAGCGGAATGGCTGCACCCACAATAACGAAGAAGCAGAAGATGACTTTGAAAATGATCTCAACGAGTTGGCCTTCACCAAAAAGGAAAGTCCAAGCTTTAAGACCATAATAAGACCACGAAATCATCGTTGAAAACGCAAACAAAATAACCGCAATCGCCAACAAATAGTTGAAAAATGGAATTTGGCTAGAAAATGCTGCAGACGTCAAGCTTACGCCCGTTGCACCTGTTGCGGTTTGAATTGCGCTGCCGGCTTCGTTCAAAACGTAAAGTCCTGAATTTGGGTCTTGAACGAGCTGGCCTGTAATGATGATAACAAGCGCTGTCATCGTACAAATCACAACCGTATCAATAAACGGCTCAAGAAGCGAAACAAGACCTTCTGTAATGGGTTCTTTTGTACGAACTGCTGAGTGCGCGATTGCCGCTGAACCAACGCCGGCTTCATTTGAGAATGCCGCACGTTTAAATCCTTGGATCAATGCCCCAACAACACCGCCAACAACACCAGAAGCCGTAAATGCACCGCCGAAAATTTGACCAAAGGCCCAACCGATTTGACTGAAGTTCATGATCAAGATGATAAGCGCAGCACCAACATACATCACACCCATGAAAGGTACGACCTTCTCCGTCACTTTCGCGATTGATTTTAGGCCGCCCACAATCACCAAGAAAACGACGACCGCAAAGATCACACCCGTGATAATCCCCGGATATCCACTTTCAGGAGCAACAATACCCGCAATGGCTTGATGAGCTTGATTGGCTTGGAACATATTTCCGCCGCCAAGTGCACCGAAGATACAGAATATCGAGAACAAAATCGCCAAGAATTTGCCTAATGGCAATCCGCGCTCTGCAAAACCCTTTGTCATGTAATACATTGGGCCACCCGATACAGAACCATCTGCGTATTCATTCCGATATTTCACACCGAGCGTACATTCTGTGAATTTAGAAGCCATTCCGAGAAGGCCAGCCAAAATCATCCAAAAGGTTGCGCCAGCGCCCCCGATTGAAACGGCCACAGCAACACCCGCGATGTTTCCAAGTCCCACTGTTCCTGACAGCGCTGTTGCAAGCGCCTGAAAATGCGAAACTTCGCCCGCGTCATTGGGATCAGAATAATCGCCCTTCACAATCGAAAGCGATAGTCGAAACGCGCGGAACTGAATAAATGCAAAGTAAATCGAAAAGATTGTTGCCGCGACAACAAGCCATAGAACAATCCAAGGCATTTGCGTTCCCGCAATTTCGAAAGGAAGTGGTGCAAAGATAAAATTCACAAACGGATTGGCAAAAACTGAAAAGGCTGAATCAATTTTTTCGCCAAGCGTTTCTTGTGCACTGACTGCAGTCGCGGAAACCATAGCAACAAGCATCACCGCTAATTTTTGAATATTATTGTACATTTTATATTCTCCTTAAGGCACGATTGTACATGGCACATCAACAAGCTGCGCAATTTTGCCAGCCGAAGATCCAAAAATGCGTTGCGCAATTCCGCTATTGCCTTGACGGCCAATAATCAATTCACTTGCCCCATGTGTTGCAACGGCGCTCGAGATCGTTTCAGCCACTTGGCCAAATTTAACTTCTGTTTCAACCGCAACCTCGTCTCCTAATTTTTCTAAGATCGGACCCATTACAGCTGTTTCAGCACGCGCAAGTTCTTCTTTCCGACGCGCATGGCGCTCTTCAATCTCTTGCGGTGTTAAAAAGGAATAAGGTGACCATTCCAATACATGTACGATAATAAGCGTTGCCCCCTCTTTTACAGCCCGCGCTTTTGCAAAATGCACAGCCCGCGCTCCACTATCGCTACCATCATAGGCAGCTACAATTTTATTTGGCATAAAATTCCCTCTTCTGTGTTCTTTTGTTTTTCTGTTGTTCACATAAAGTGACGGGTCTAATGCTCACAAATTTGTGACAAATTGTAAAGGTGCAATAATGAAAATAATAATTTTCTAAATAAAATTAATCGCTAAATTCACTTTCAAGGCGCATCGCTGGTAAGCTGCGCTTCATAAAATCAAGGGCGCGCCGCGCGAAGCCCGAGGATTTTCCGCGCTTGTTTGGTAGTTGCAACAGGCCGCTCGTACTGCTCACATAATGCAGCCGTGCGCGCAACAAGTGACGCATTCGATGGCGCCATTAGTAAACTGTGCTGTCAATTTAACGCTCCAATCTCTGTCTTGATATTATTTGAATCCGGCTCTCACGAGACTAGAGCGGGTTTATTTCCAACTCCTGACGAACAGTATCATCAATTGGCACATTATAGGTTTTCAAAATTGTTCCAAGAATGCGGTAAAACCCGACCGTTGCAATAAGGTCAAATACGGCCTCTTTACCGTACTTTTGAACCAATGCGTTGTCCAGGCTATCTGAGATTTGATGGTGGTCAATGATCGCGTCAACAGCGTCGGTTAGCAACAGATCCTCGCCTTTAGGCCCATCACGAACGGCACGAATGCGTGCGTCGCTCATGCCAATGGCTCGAGCCCGCGCAACATGATGCGCCCATTCATAATTTGAATCTATTCGAACACCTGTGCGCAATATTACAACTTCGAGTTCTTGATCATCTAGGGCACTGTCTTTGACGATATGTTGGCGGAGCGGCGCCCAAGCACGAAGCAATTCCGAATGATGCGCCATCACGCGATAAACATTTAGCGCCCCAGCGAAGCCTTCGCGAAGATCCCGCACGCTTTCTGGCCAATCATCATCGGATATTGGGGCATTTTTTTCTCTTAGCGAATGATTTGAAGTCAATAAAGGCTCACAGAAACTAGTCGATCAAAAATCAAGATTATCACTTTGCGTTTTGGGGTGCCACGGGTGCATTCAATCTCTCACCACCAGAACAGAAGCTTTCGAATGGCGCACAACACGCGCCGCGTTTGGCCCAAGAAGGTAGTCACTCAACTCTGGACGATGCGCACCCATAATAATGAGGTCACATTCTAGTTTACTTGCGGCCCGCATAATTTCGTCATAGACCGAACCCGCAACAATATGGGGTCGAACCGAAATCTTAGTGGAAAAATGTTCTGACACATAGGCCTGAACCTCTTCGCCAAGCTTATGCATCGCATCTTCTTTGTGACTTTCGTTAAAAAACGATCCCACCATCGACGTTCCGAAATCAGGCACAATTGAAATTGTATGCACTTCCGCGCCCGTGGCTTCTGCCATCGAATTGGCCTTTTCGGTCACAGATTTGACGCCAGATTTATCCGCAATATCGAGTGCGACAAGTATTTTATTAAACATCTAATTCTCCTTAAAATGCTGGAACGGTTTGACGACGACGCTGTGAGACGATCACGATACCAAGTGGTAAAATTGCTAAAAGCACATACAAGAAACTTGGAAACTGAGACACGCCCAGCTGTACATCAGCCAATTCAACGGTATTGCCGCCTAAGAAATCTAGACTATTCGCAACCTTCGTTTCCGCTTCGGTTCCAAATTGTGGCATTTGCATTTGAACACCATCAAACGCATACCCCAATTGTTGGGCTTGCGCTACGGGATCACTACCATCGGATACAAATTCCGCGGTCGCTCTTGAAGGTTCTTGATCATCTATTGATATCCCTTCGAGCACAAATCTCACAGGCGTCCCTTCTTCAATACCACTTAGCCTTTCTGCAAAGTTTTCTACGCCTAAGCTTTCGAACGGCGGCTGAACCTTATTTTGTAAAAACGTTGGGTTAAAGATAAGAAACGCAGCCAAAAGCAACAAAGCGCTCTCCCAAAGTTTGCTACGCGCCAAAAAGTAACCTTGTGTCGCAGCCGCGAAAATCAGCATCGCAATCGTGGCTGTTATAAATATCCACACAGCTTTCAACCAACCAGCGCTAGAGCCCAAATCGACACCGTGAAGAATCAATTCCGTGTTAAAGATAAATAGAAAAGGCAACAAAACTGTTCTCAAGCTATAGAAAAATGCCGTAAATCCGGTTCGAATGGGATCGCCTCCTGACACGGCGGCGGCAGCAAAACTCGCCAATCCCACGGGCGGGGTCACATCGGCCATTATCCCAAAATAGAACACGAATAGATGTGCCGCGATAAGCGGAATCACAAGATCTTTTGAGGCGCCCAAAGATACGATTACGCCCACCATTATTGACGAAACAATAATATAGTTCGCCGTGGTTGGAAGTCCCATTCCTAAAATCAGCGAGAAAACCGCGACCAAAATGAGCATTATCATCAAACTATCGCCAGCAAGAATATTAACGAGCACTGCCATTTTTGACGACAAATCAGTCACCGAAACAATTCCCACAATCACGCCTGCAGCGGCCGTTGCAATTGCAACGCCGATCATGTTGCGTGCGCCCGTAATCATTCCGTCGATCACATCGTCTCGACCTTGCTTCAAGTTTTGACTCAAAGCGCCATTACCGCGCACCAATCCCTTGATCACATGCTGTGCAAACATCATTCCAATAAGAACAATGACAGCCCAAAAAGCCGATGTATTTGCTGAGATTTTTTGAATCATCAACATGTAAATAAGAACAAGTATGGGAAGCAAAAAGTAAAGCCCTGTTAAGTAAACATCCTTAACAACTGGGAGTTCGACTTGCTCTGAATTTGGATCATCTGGCTCTAGATCTGGACGACGCGCTGCAAGCGCACAAAGCCATGCAAATACGCCAAATATAAGGAGCGCAATTACCCAAAAACTAGCCCCACCAAACGTATTGGTGATCAGTGCAACCGGATAAGATAAGCCGTAACAAAGAGCGCCAAATATCACAAAGCCCAAAATAAATGTCGCGATTGTCACAAGGATATTTGTAGAGCCACCACCTGGTTTAGGTAATGCTGGAAAATTGTTTTTCAGCGCTTCGAGATGCACAAGATAAACGAGAGCGATATATGAAATTACAGCTGGAATGAAAGCATGTTTAACCACTTCTGTATAAGGAATACCAATATACTCAACCATCAAGAAGGCTGCCGCACCCATAACTGGCGGCATTATTTGGCCATTCACAGAAGACGCCACCTCAACAGCACCAGCTTTTTCCGACGAAAAACCGACGCGTTTCATCAAGGGAATTGTAAAAGTTCCTGTTGTCACAACATTTGCAATCGAAGAACCAGAAATCAGACCCGTCGCACCAGAACCCACAACAGCAGCTTTTGCAGGACCACCACGAAGATGACCAAGGCCGCCAAATGCAAGCTTAATAAAGTAATTGCCAGCCCCAGCCTTTTCCAAGAGCGCGCCAAATAATACAAACAAAAACACGGTCACGGCCGAAACTTTTAACGGCGTTCCAAACACACCTTCTTGACCATACCAAAGTTGAATCATAATGCGTGACGCCGATTTTTCAGGAATGCGAATTCCCAAACTATCAAAGAACGGCAAATGACCAAAAAATGCGTATAGAACCAATACACTTGCAAGAATTACGAGAGCTGGGCCAAGCGCGCGACGCGCAACTTCAGCTAAGCAAAGCAAACCAACAATTGCGACACACATCTGAAATGTTGTCACCTTGCCAGTCATGGCGGGATCTAGGCTACTATTTCCAAAAATCGCCAAAACATAAAGCGAGCAAAAGACGCTTGCGATCGCGAGTATCCAATCTGCTATGGGGATTTGTGTTCGTGACGAACGCTTAAATGCTGGATAGGCCATAAACGCAAGCGCAAAAGCAAAAGCCAAGTGAATCGGCCTTAACTGACTTGATCCGATTGTTTTTACGAGACCAGGAAGTAACCCATTAAAAATGTATTGAAATTGAGCGGCCCAAAGCTGAAAGGCAGACCACGAAAACGCGATCGCAAGCAATAAGATAAGAATATTTTTACTCGACGGACTTCGTCCGCCTGTATCATTTGACGCAACGAGATCCTGGAGCTCTTCATCGCTATATTGTCTTTGTTGATCGGCCATGTCTCAACCCCTCTGTGTATTTAGCATTTTCTATTTTTTATTATATTTAGTGGGCGGCTTTCACCGCCCACAAACTTTTATTCCATCAAACCTGCTTCTTTGTAATACTTCTCAGCACCAGGATGCAAAGGCGCAGAAAGCGCATCAACAATCATCTCTTCTTTTTTGAGATTTGCGAATGCTGGGTGAAGTGATTTGAAATCATCGAAGTTTTCAAATACGGACTTCACAAGCGCATAAACAGCATCTTCAGAAACCGCTGCAGATGAAACAATTGTTGCACCCACACCAAACGTGTTCACGTCGTTGTCGTTTCCACGATACATTCCACCAGGGATTGTCGCTGTACGGTAATAATCATTCTCTGCAACAAGCGCATCAACAGCTTCGCCGTCAACCGTTACAAGAACCGAATCACAAGCTGAAGTGGCTTCAGAAATTGATCCTGATGGGTGACCAACTGTATAGATCATCGCATCAATGTTGTTGTCACAAAGTGCGGCAGATTGCTCACCAGCTGGAAGTTCTGAAACGCCAGAGAAGCTATCATTTGTCCAGCCAAGCGCTTCCATTAGGACTTCCATTGTGCCGCGCTGACCTGAACCCGGATTACCGATATTCACACGCTTGCCTTCTAGATCAGCAAAATTTGAAATGCCTGCGTCAGCACGTGCAACAACTGTGAAAGGCTCTGGGTGAACTGAGAATACAGCACGAAGGTCTTCAAACGCACCATTTTCTTCAAACTTTGACGTACCATTTAGCGCGTGATACTGCCAATCTGATTGCGCAACACCAAATTGTAGTTCACCAGAGCGAACAGCATTAATGTTGTAAACTGAACCACCAGTTGATTCTACAGAGCAACGTACACCATGGTCGTCTTTACCCGCATTCACAAGACGACAAATCGCACCACCCGTTGGATAGTAAACGCCTGTTACGCCGCCCGTACCGATTGTAATAAATTCTTCAGCAGAAGCCGCTGCACCCATTGAAAGGCCAGCGAATAAAGCAGCAGAAGTTAAAAATTTAGAATTCATTTTCATTATGTTTATTTCCTCTTGTTTATTTATTTATCAAACCAGTATTCACCGATCTGATGGTTGGTTTTCTCTACAAATTCGATGCGTTCTTGCACCTTATCTCCGCCCCGCGCAACAAGCATACCAATGATCGTTTCAATTACAATAGCGGTCGCAGCGTATGAAGAGAAAAATTGTGGGCTTTCTGTGGGCACGATCAAATCGAGATCAGCCATAGGCAAAGCCGAGCATTTGTGGGTGTCGGTCAAAACGATAACTTTCGCGCCGACATCTTTTGCAAATCTAACAGACCTAATTACGCGGTCCGCATTCGGGTATTTCGTAATGACAAATAGAGTATCGTCTTTGGTAATATTATGAAATCCAATTCCGCTGCCGATAATTTGACTATCAAGCAGATGCCAGTTTTCATGACAATACGCGCCGACATAAGCCATGTATTGGGCAAAACCCATCGAAGCGAGCGCCCCAACAACAATTACACGTTGGGAGGTTTCAAGCATATCGACAATTTCATTGAGTTTATGAATATTCGACGCTTCAACCAAATGTTTGGTATTTTCGATACACGCATTAACTTGATCGAGTAAAAGGCCTGCCTTGCCGTCTTGTTCAATCGCTTTATTTTGTAAGTGAATTGCTTTCTCTTTAAATCCGAAGGATTGATTGTCATTCAATTCTTCAAGGCAATATAATTTGAGCTTTTCGTAATCTTTAACACCAACTGCGCGCGCAAAACGCGTAAATGTAGAAGGCGAAATTTGGGCTTCATTTGCAACCGAACGCATAGAACGTGTTGCAATTTCGAACGGATTTTCAAGAACGAAATCGGCGGCCGCCTTCATCTGATCTGAAAGATCAGAATAATGTGACTTTATACGCTCTGAAAGCACTTCTTCCAAAAATCCCCCTAATTATTTTTTTACTCATGGTTGCATATGTTTCAGAATGTGTCAATAAATGAAACATATGTATCAATTAAAGAATGGAACTCAAATGACTCATCTTTTTGGAAGACACACAAAGTCAAAATTGCGGTTAGCAAAGAAAGGGGAAGGTCCATATATCATTGATCATAATAATAAGAAATTCCTCGATTGCGGTGATGCCGCCGTAAGCTGTTTGGGTCACAATCATCCAGAAATTATCAAGGCGATAAAATCGCAAGTTGATAAAATCGCTTTCGCACATACCGGCTTTTTTACATCCGAATCGGCCGAATCACTTGCAGAAAAGCTTGTCAAAAACGCTCCTTCTGATCTCGAACATGTCTATCTGGTTTCGGGAGGCTCTGAGGCTGTTGAGGCGTCTATTAAGTTGGCAAGACAGTATTTTCTGGAAAGGGGCGAAAATCGTCATCATATCATTGCCCGCAAACAATCCTACCACGGAAACACCATTGGCGCACTTTCTGCCGGCGGAAACGAATGGAGGCGCGCTCAGTTTGGCCCCTTATTGATTCAAGCCTCTCATATATCTCCATGTTTTGAGTACAGAGGCAAACACCAAGACGAAACGAGTTTTGAATACGGTCAACGCGTCGCAAACGAATTAAAGGACGAAATCAATCGCGTCGGCGCTGATAAAGTGCTCGCGTTTATTGCTGAGCCTGTCGTTGGCGCCACTTCCGGAGCTGTAACGGCTACGCACGGTTATTTTTCCCGTATTCGAGAAATTTGTGATGAATATGGGATATTGCTAATCCTTGACGAGGTCATGTGCGGCATGGGTCGAACGGGTTCGCTTTTCGCATATGAACAAGAAAATGTTCGACCCGATATCGTTACCATCGCCAAGGGACTTGGTGGCGGATATCAGCCCATTGGTGCGATGATGTGTACGAATGAAATTTTTCAAACCATTGCCAACGGAAGTGGTTTTTTTCAACATGGCCATACCTATATGGGTCACCCGACCGCTGCCGCTGCGGCAAATGCTGTTTTAGAAGTATTTGAATCGCAAAGCCTGATGGAACGTGTGCAAACACTCGGGAAAAAATTAGCGCAACAGCTCAATGAACGCTTCGGTCAAAAGGAATTTGTCGGGGATATCCGTGGTCGAGGATTATTTCAAGCCATGGAATTTGTAAAAGATCGTGACCGCAAAACACCATTTGATGCGAATATTGGTTTCAACAAAATCTTGAAAGCCGCCGCGATGGAGGAAGGTCTTATATGTTATCCAATGGGCGGAACGATTGACGGGGTTAATGGCGATCACGTTTTACTAGCGCCCCCTTTCATATTGGAGGATGCGCAAATCGACGAACTCACGGATAAGCTTGAGAAGGCCATCGAAAATACGATCAACACCATCGGGCGCTCATATTGATTAATTTATCCCGCAAGAAAACTTTTCAAACTCTGCGTCAGGGATAAGTCTTCATTGCGCACAAACAAGCTGTCGAGACTCTGTCCGATTAAACTGTCAACTTTTTCAATTTCAAACAGGTTTGCAGGAATTGATAAACTCATTTGAAGCGCTCTCTCTTTATCGATTCCCAAACGACTTACTGCGCGATGCAGGCTTTCAGCCATTGTCGTATGCGCGCCGGCAAGCGCACCTTCGCGATTAACTAGTTTCCCGTTTTTAAGTCCCACGGATTGTCCATAGAGTTCAAATTCTGACTTACCGCCAACCGTCGGCATCGCATCAGAAACAAAAAATAGGTCTGGAATACTATCGATCGCATGCTGAACGGATGCGTCATGAACATGATGACCATCGAGGATAATACCACAATGCGTTTTCGCCTGAAACGCAGCGCCAACCACACCAGGGTCGCGGCCTTGAAACGGCGACATTGCATTAAAAAGATGTGTAAAGCATTGCGCCCCCGCATTAATTGCCGCCATCGTCTCTTCATAGCTCGTATTGGAATGACCAATCGAAACAATCGTCCCCATTTTTCGAAGCTTCATGATCTCTTCGGGTTTAATTGACTCTGGTGCGACTGTCAGCATGGTGGGAATTGACTTTTCGCGAAGACGCTCAATTTGACGCATTGTCAGATCATCAAAAGGACGGATAAATTCAGCGCTATGAGTTCCGCGTTTTTCAACACTAATATGCGGTCCTTCGATATGAATTCCCGCAATCCCATATTCTCCCCACAAGGAAATCACCGCATCAACAGCTTGCTGCATCACTTGTGGCTTGTCTGTGATCACAGTCGGCGCGATCCAATCAGTACCGAACTTTTTATGCGCACGCTGAATACATCTTACGCCTTCTTCATTCGGAGACAGGTTAAATAATACATCTCCGCCACCGTTGACCTGAAGATCAACGAGTCCTCTAGACAACACACCTCTGTGAAAAACCTTTGAGCTGCGATCCACTTCAGCGCTTATACCTGTTACAAGATCATGCTCGAAAATCACTTCGACATCTTGAAGTAACAGACCTTCATGAAACGCTTCATCAAAATATATCGTCTTTTGCATCATGAAACCCTATCAAGCCCACCGCCATGCAGCAAGTCGAAGTTCACGGAGCCGAACAAAGTCGACGCTAGTGTCCGCCAATACGCCCAAGTCGCACATCATAATCAACAGCAACGCGGTATTCTGGATCATCATCACTATCAATCATAAGCTGGCCTGCGCGCTGAAGCAACTGATGGCAATCTTGAGATAAGTGCCGCAGCTGAAGCCTTTTTTGTGCATTGGTGTATTTCGCAGCCACGGCTTCAATCGCTTGCAGCGCCGACTGATCGACAACGCGCGACCCCATAAAATCGAGAATAACGTGATCTTCTTCATCATTTTTCGGATCAAAAAGCTCAACGAATTGTGTAGCGGAACCAAAAAACAACGGCCCCGAAATTTCGTATACTTTGGCCCCTTTTTCGGTTTGTGAAGGCCTTGAGATCGCACGAATTTGCCGCGCCGCGTTCCACGAATAAACAAGTGCCGAAACAATGACACCAACGACCACCGCTATCGCCAAATCTTCGAGAACTGTAACCACCGTAACGATGATAATGACAAGCGCATCTGCAAAAGGAACGCGGGTCAAAAGACGAATAGAACCCCATGCGAAAGTTCCAATCACCACCATAAACATCACACCAACAAGGGCTGCCAATGGAATTTGTTCGATCAACGACGAAGCAAACAAAATGAAACTCAATAAAAAGAGCGCGGCCGCAATTCCCGAAAGACGCATTCGACCGCCTGACTTCACATTGATCATCGACTGGCCAATCATCGCGCATCCGCCCATGCCACCAAAAAAACCAGTGACAACATTTGCGGTTCCTTGCGCAATACACTCTTTAGAGGCACCACCGCGCTCACCTGTAATTTCACCGACAAGATTAAGCGTTAGCAAACTCTCGATTAGACCAATCGCGACCAAAATCACCGCGTAAGGCAAAATAATCCAAAGTGTTTCCAACGTCATGGGCGCGATCAAATCGCCATAAATTCCGTATTGCGGTGTATCGCTAAATGTAAACGGCACATGAAACTGTGGAAAACCGCCAGCAATCTCTGTGAGATCGCCTACGCGCGGTGTATCGAGCCCGAATGCAATAACGAGTAAGGCGACAACCAAAATTCCAACCAACGGGGCAGGAATAATATTCGTGACTTTTGGTGTTCCCCAAATAATCAACATCGTCAAACCCGTTAGCCCGAGCATAGTATATAGCTTAATCCCACTTAGCCATTCACCGTTCGGCAAAAAAGAATGATGCGACGTATCGGCCGTGCCCGCGATTTGAAATTGTCCAAGTTGCGCCAGAAATATCACGATCGCGAGCCCGTTCACAAAACCGAGCATAACAGGATGCGGAACAAGACGAATGAATTTACCCCACCGAAGCGCCCCAGCCGTAATTTGTAAAATTCCCATAAGCAAAACCGTCGCAAACAAGTATTCAGTTCCATGCTCTGCAACCAATGCAACCATGACAACGGCCAATGCACCAGTGGCCCCTGAAATCATGCCAGGACGACCGCCCATGATCGCCGTTATCAACCCAACCAAGAAGGCTGCATATAGACCCACCAACGGATGAACACCCGCGACAAAAGCGAATGCAACTGCCTCTGGGACGAGCGCCAACGCAACGGTTAACCCCGATAGCACCTCTGTTTTCAATTGCTTTGGGCTGGGCACGCCTTCCTTTGAAGGACCAAGATTTAATAAATTTGTAAAACTATTGAGTGATGTCCGAAACATTTAATCTATATGCCTTTGATTTGGCGCTCTGATGTCACAGCCAGCCATAGACTTCAAGATCAGCGCGCACGAAAAATCCAAGAGACAATGTCATGCCCTGAAGTAAATTGCCCCTGATTATACTCATTCTGCGATTATATTTTTTGTTAGTTTTTATGAATTCAAAATTAAATCACCCCCGCACATCAAAGTGAGAGGGCGATTATGCGAAATTAATTCCATTTCAAAATGTTGATGATCCTTTTGAGAATGGGCGCTTAAACAAGCGCCTGATCAAGATCATTGATAATATCTTCAATTGTTTCAATACCAATCGAAAGTCGAATAACATTGGGCGCGACGCCCGCCGCAATCTGCTGATCTTCAGTAAGCTGAGAATGGGTTGTACTTGCCGGATGAATAATGAGTGAACGCGCATCACCAAGATTAGCAACATGACTCAAAAGCTTCACATTATTCACAGTTTGCACGCAGGCATCAAATCCATTTGCAAGTTCAATCGTCATCAACGCGCCCGCGCCTTTCGGACAAATTTTACGCATCTTGTCATGGCTCTTCGCAGACGCCAAACCGGCATAATTGACCTTTGCAATTCTCTCGTCTTTTTCAAGCCATTTCGCAAGCGCAAGCGCATTAGAAACATGTCTTTCCATGCGCAAGGAGAGCGTTTCAATACCCATCAAAGTATAATGCGCACCTTGTGGGTTCATCGTCATGCCCAAATCGCGCAAACCAATCGCAATTGAGTGAAATGTAAATGCCATGGGTCCGAGCGCCTCATGAAACTTTAAACCATGATAGGCTGGTTCTGGCGCGGAAAGTGAGAGAAATTTATCAGATGCTGACCAATCAAATTTACCGCTATCCACAACAAGTCCGCCTGTCACTGTTCCATTGCCAGTCAAATATTTTGTAGCGGAATGTACGACCAAAGTGGCGCCATGTGCGATCGGATTACAAAGATAGGGTGATGCAACAGTGTTATCTACGATCAAAGGAATGCCGGCTTCATCGGCAATCTTCGCGACCATCTCTATATCTGTAATATGTCCGGCAGGATTGGCAATTGACTCACAAAAAAGCGCCTTTGTGGTCGGTTGAATTGCAGCACGAATATTTGCTTCATCATCAAAGTCAACGAGATCTGCAGACCATCCAAAACGTTTAATCGTCTGAGTAAATTGCGTCACAGTTCCGCCGTATAAACGATTTGATGCAACGACGTGATCGCCTGACGACATCAAGGGAAAGAGCGCCATAATCTGAGCCGCATGCCCAGAAGAACACGCCACCGCGCCCACACCGCCTTCAAGGTCAGCAACACGCGCCTGAAGCGCTGCGATGGTCGGGTTCGTGAGGCGTGAATAAATAAAACCCACCTCCTCAAGACCAAAAAGCTTACGCGCATGCTCTGCATCTTTAAACGCAAATGCCGTCGACTGATATATCGGAACTTGCCGTGCACCCGTTGCTACGTCAGGCTCTGTGCCGGCGTGAATTTGTCTTGTCTCAAAACCGAGTGTATCTGTCATATTACTTTCCTTTTTTGAAAGAAACTTGACCGAAAACTCGCAATAATTCAAGCGGCTTCATATTCAGACGCAAAATGAAAACAATTATCCAAGTTTTGAGATTTATACGAGAACACTATGCGCTTAAATCACCAAAACTCAGCATTTTTTCTCTTAAGCTTCTGTTTGCCGTTTTTTTCGAATCAACTCAACGATAAATCAGCCATTATCTTTTCAAGTCGCTTACGCGTTTCTGACCCGACTTTTATAAGCGGCAAGCGAACCTCATCGGAGCATATTCCCAATATGCTTAATCCGGCTTTTGCAGTGCAAAGTCCAGGTTCACTAAACATCACATCGTGAAGGGGTGTGAGTTTATCTTGGATCAAAAGTGCTTTCTCAAAATCACCCGCTAAGCAGGCTTCTTGCATTTGGGCACTGAGCGCTGGCGCCACATTTGCAGTGACTGAAATACACCCAACGCCGCCCATTGCATTAAAGCCAACAGCGGTGTGATCTTCACCAGAAAGCTGGACAAAATCTTTGCCACAAGCCACACGCTGTTGAGCAACACGCGCAAGATTACCGCCAGTCGCGTCTTTAACGCCAACAATTTTGTCCAATTTTGCAAGTTCTGCCATTGTTTCAACCGACATATCAATCACAGAACGCGGTGGAATATTGTAAATCACAATCGGAATCTCCGAAATGTCGGCAAGATGTCGGTAATGCGCCAACAAGCCGCCTTGCGTGGGCTTGTTATAATATGGGGTTACAACAAGCGCCGCAGTCGCGCCTGCATCACCGGCAAATCTTACCATTTCCGCAGCTTCTGCAGTATTATTTGAGCCAGCGCCAGCGATCACGGGAACACGGCCCGCTGCCACTTCAACAACTGTGCGGATCACAATGCGGTCTTCCTCATGTGTCAAAGTTGGACTTTCGCCGGTTGTACCAACCGGAACAATGCCATGAGACCCTTGTTCGATATGCCAGTTCACAAGTTTCTCCAAAGCCTTCTCATCAACCTTGCCATTAGAAAACGGCGTGACGAGTGCAGGTAGGGAACCTTTAAACATTGTGAACTCCTTCATTTAATTCACTTCTCAATAGCGCTCATAAACCATTTGGGCAAGCCCCCGCGCAATACTGATTAACACTCACATTGACGTTGAAAAAATCTATTTTTCCACATAACTTAAAACTCATTCGAGTGCAGGTTCTTCACATATGCGGTATTTTTTGACCTTCGTCTTTGCTTTGCTTGCATTAAGCGCAAGTGCCAAATCTCACAATTCTCCTGTATTAAATGTCGTTATGGACAAAATAAAATTCGAACAATGGGAAAACGCGCAGGCATTCACGAAATATGCTGATGATCCGATTGTCAACGACATTTACGAATGGCACGCACTGCGCGCACATATCGGCACCCTTTCCGATTATCTCAGATTTTTAGAGACAAAAAATGACTGGCCGGGCCTCCCTTTACTCCAAAAGCGAGGCGAACAAAAAATCAACGCCGAAACGACCTCTCAAGACATAATTCGCTTGATAGAATTCCACGGCCCCCAAAGCGCAAAAGGCCTCAAAGAATATATAAAGGCGCTCAGCGCTCTCGGTCACACTGATAAGGCTGAAAAAGCGCTTCAAGAAGGTTTAACCGATCTCTCGATTCCTTACGAAGACATGCAAAGCATGCGCAAATATGTCACAGAATTAAGCGCGGAAAGTCTCGAGAACTATGTCCATGAACTCTTAGATAGACGACAAAGCTCAATCGCTGCGAGCTATGTTGAGGCCTTCGAACTTGAGAAACGGCGCATGATTGAAGCTCGGATTGCACTTCTCGAAAATTCCGCGCAGGTAAAAACCTATCTTGAATGGACAAACGGCTTAACCGACATTGATCCTCGCCTAAACTTTGAATTAGCTCGCTACGCATTTAACAATCGTAACCGCGAAGTCGCATCCAAAATCATGGAAGACGCTTCAATATCAGCCGAAGCATTGGCGCGTCCGGAGCTTTGGATGCAAGACGAGATGCGCACTCGACTTGCCGGTGACGCATTATGGATCGGAGAAGCAGAGCGCGGATATCAGCTAGTCGCCAATCATTATATCAAACCCGAAGACGATGGTTACGCGCTTGCCGAATGGAATGCGGGCTGGATCGCGCTGGATTTTTTAAACGATTCTCAAACCGCCCTCAAACACTTTAAAAACTACAAAAGCGTAGTAAACACACCGATCTCAAGCGGGCGCGCCGGATATTGGCTAGGACGCGCAGGAGACCCAGAAGGTTATAAATTCGGCGCACAGTTTCAAACGAGTTTTTATGGTCAACTCGCTGCCGAAGCCGCTGGAATCGCGCCGGATCAATCACTCATTGCCGAACCCACCGCAACCTTCGATAGTGAATTGCTAAAAAAGGATTCTGTTCGCGCAGGCATGTATTTTGCAAGCATTGGCGAAGCACTTCTTGCCCATCGTTTTTTTGCGCATGAAGCCGAAACCCTTCCGCCCGAACAAGCAGAGTCTCTCGGCATATTCGCAAGCCAAATCGGACTGACACACGCTACAATCGGCATTGGAAAAAATCTTGCCAAGCGAAATGAGATTCTCCCCTTCAGCTACTACCCAATTCCTGATCTTTTTTCAAATAATTTGCCGGTCCCCCGCGCGATTTCTTTGGCGATCACACGGCGCGAGAGCGAGTTCTATCAATTTGCGCGCTCGCCAGTTGGCGCCCTCGGTTTCATGCAGCTTATGCCTGCAACAGGCGCGCTCATGGCTGAACGAGAAGGACTTGCGTTCACGGAATCGAAATTGACCCAAGACGGTGCCTATAATATTCAACTTGGCGCATCCTATTTGGATTTTGTTGGCAACGATTATAATGATATTCTTCCGTTAATGGCCGTAAGTTATAACGCCGGACCTTCGCGCGCGCAAGAATGGCTCGATTATGTAGGTCCGCTTGGGCCTCGTGTTGAAGACGCCGTTTACTGGTTAGAAATGATCCGATTTGAAGAAACACGAAACTATGTTCAACGTGTTATTGAAGCCGCTTATATATATGATGCAAAACTACATGGTGAATTTCGGCTTAAACCAAGCGACCTATTGCTTAAGCCTTATCGATGATTTTCGTGCCCTTCGACATATGCCGCTTATGGCCAAATCCCTTGACTTTAATCACGTCAAAACCCGCTTGAGTCAATTTTTCGCGCACGTGCCCGGCTGCCGAATAAGTTGCAAACGTGCCGCCCATTCGCGTTTTGCGTCCAACCTCTAAAAGCAATTCTCTGCCCCAAGCTTCTGGATTTTTAACCGGCGAAAATCCATCAAGAAACCAAGCATCAGCAGATATCGGCGCCCCCGCAATTTTATGATTTATATCACCCAAAACAACTTCTAGACGAATGATATCATTCTCAAAAACTTCCCCATCAAAATTCTTTGTAAATTCGTCAACGAAATCTCCAAGTTCTTCAAAGCCACTGAGCGCACGCACCCGGTCTGTTTCCGTCATCGGGAAAGCCTCAAAACTCGTGAAATAAATTTTCTCAGTGCGACTTTTTTCAGTGCAATTTTTCTGGGCGCAATTCTCTTCCACGCGCTTCATCGATTTCCAAAACTGCCATGTGGCAAAAAAATTTAGCCCACTTCCAAAACCAATCTCGGCAATCGAAAATCCACCCCTTAATCGTACCTTTAAATTATTGCCGTCTACAAAGACATACCGACTTTCGGCAAGGCCATCTTGGAAACTAAAATAAGGGTCGTCAAATTGATCTGATATTGGCACTTCTCGTGCATCAAATCGAACCTTCGCCCTTTGCATTTTTTGAGTATTCATGATTTGAGCAATGTGAAGATTTTAAAACGGAAGGCAAGTCAAATTTGCAAAAATATGATCTCGCAATCATAGGTGGCGGCCTCGCAGGACTTTCAAGTGCACTGGAAGCCCACAATAATGGCATGAAAGTAGTTATTCTTGAAAAGCGGGCGCTCGGTCAAAATGCTTCAAGTGGTATCGTGGGTGCCCTCGCGCCACATATGCCTGAAAACTGGAATGCAAAAAAACAATATCAACTCGACTCACTTCACATGAGCCCAGAATATTGGAAAAATATTGAAGACATATCAGGCATTGAAACAAACTATAAAAAACGCGGGCGTCTTCAAATAATTATAGATGAGCGCGGTGTCGAAAAAGCGAAATTGCGCGAGCACGCCGCAGAAATTTCTTGGAAAGATCAAGGCCGTTGGCATTATTTAAATGATGATAAGCATCCCTTCAAAGATGCACCTTTGGGATATATCTACGACACTCTATCCTCCCAAATTTATCCTCAAAATGCGATGCGCGCACTAACGCGAACCGCTAGCAAGCTGGGTATTCCTATATATGAAAACTTCGAAGTCCTAGATTTTGTCCATCAACATATCATAGGGCGCGATGTTATTCGTTCAGACAAAATTCTCATTGCAGCTGGTTTTGAGTCTTGGCCTTGGTTGCGCCGCTATCTTGGGGCAAATTTTGGAGAAGGAGTGAAAGGACAAGCCGCACTTTTACGCACGGGCAAGCCTTGGAATTTTCCGATGGTCACAGGGGATGGGTTTTATATTGTCCCCCATGAAAGCAATCTCATTGGTGTCGGTTCAACAAATGAGAGATACTGGAAAAATGATCGAATTGACACAAATTTAGATGAACTTCTTGCACGTGTTTTTTCTTTATGTCCTGAACTCGCAAATGCGCAAATTATATCCAAATGGTCAGGCATAAGACCGCGCGCGTATCGACCCGACCCACTTATTGGCGAAATTGAAAAAGACATTTACGTGAATTGCGGTGGCTTTAAAACAGGTTTTAGTTTCATGCCAAAGCTCGCTAAAGACCTGCAAAAGATTATACAAGGTGAGCACGTCGAAATGCCAAAGGGCTTTTTAGTGAACGCGTCGGCAGATACGTAAAATTTAAAACCACGGGCACAAACCCGTGATTTCAAGCAATGCAAAAATTCATCTTTAACAATTGGAAAAATTAAGAATCTTGTTCTGCCAAAAAATGTTCAGCTTCAAGCGCAGCCATACAGCCCATTCCCGCCGAAGTCACCGCCTGACGAAATTTGTCATCGGTTAAATCTCCTGCGGCAAACACGCCATCTATTTGTGTAGCTGTTGAATCTGGCTTTGTGACAACGAAGCCGCCCGCGCGCGTTTCAAGTTGTCCCTCAACCAAACCCGAAGCCGGTGAATGGCCAATCGCGATGAAGACGCCGTCACAATTCAATTCTTGGATTTCTTTGGTTTGAGAATGCGCTAACCGCACACCCGTAACGCCCTTGGGGTCGTTTTGACCCAAAATTTCATCAACCTGATGATCCCATATCACTTCAATTTTTTCATTTTTAAACAAACGATCTTGCAATATTTTTTCAGCCCGCAATTCATCACGACGATGCACTAATGTCACCTTGCTCGCAAAATTTGTTAAAAATAGTGCTTCCTCGACGGCCGTATTGCCACCGCCTACGACCACAACTTCTTTCCCCCGATAAAAGAATCCATCACATGTGGCGCACGCCGACACCCCAAACCCTTTGAAGGCTTCTTCTGAGTCAATCCCAAGCCAACGCGCCTTCGCACCAGTTGCTAATATCATTGCGTCAGCCGTATAAACCGTTCCCGATTCACCCACAGCCGTAAAGGGTCTTTGAGACAGGTCAACAGACGCGATATGATCCGCAATCGTTTCGGCACCCATTTGGCGCGCATGATCACCAAGCTCTTGCATGAGTTCCGGCCCTTGGGTGATTTTGCCAGGCCAATTTTCCACCTCTGTCGTAATCATTAACTGACCGCCGGGCTCCATACCTTCAATAATCACAGGATTTAACATAGCTCTCGCTGCATAAATGCCCGCCGTATAACCAGCTGGACCAGAACCAATAATGAGCACTTTGGTATGTTTCGCATCTGCCATAAAAAAACCTTTTTTCATTCAAAAAATTATTATTGAGCATGTTATATAAGCGCCTTGACCATGAGCCGACAAGAGCCAATATAATATTTAGACTCTGCGAAACAATCTTGCGCAAAAACAGTTGAAGCTTTATATATAATTTTAAATTTCAATTGGAAACTAATGATGCCAACAATTAAGCTCGATCCCATCGACCGAAAAATTCTCGCCGAACTTCAAGCAAACGGACGCATAACAAATGTTGAGCTTTCTCAAACTGTCGGCATATCCGCACCCCCATGCCTTCGCCGCGTACGCGCACTGGAAGAAGCCGGTTTTATCAAAGGCTATCATGCAAATGTTGACGCACAAGTCCTTGGGTTTGAAGTCCAAGTTTTCGCTATGGTCGGTTTACACTCCCAAGCGGAAAGCGATCTGATCGCTTTCGAAGAGCACGTATCCAAACTTCCCTATGTGCGCGAATGTCATATGCTTAACGGCGAAATCGATTTTATCTTAAAATGCATCGCACCCGATCTCTTAAGTTTTCAAAAATTTCTAACCGAAGAACTCACATCAGCGGAAAACGTTGCAAGCGTCAAAACTTCACTTGTCATTCGTTGTGGAAAAGACGAACCCGGCGTACCTTTTGAAGTCGTTGAAATGAGATCGGAGCCTGACGGTCAAAATACATGAACTCACAAAAGCAAGTGGCATTTGCAGTTATTGGTGACGAGATTCTTTCAGGACGCACTCAAGACATAAACGTGCGCGTATTAGCGTTAAGACTAAACGAAATCGGGGCACGTTTAAGTGAAGTACGCATGATCCCAGATGACGCGAAGACAATTATTTCAACTGTAAAAGAGTTAAGCCAGAACTATGATTACGTGTTTACGTCCGGTGGTATCGGTCCAACCCATGATGATATCACCGCTGATTGCATTGCCGCCGCGTTTGAGGTTGGCATTGATGTGCGTGAAGACGCGAAAAAAATGCTCATCAAAAACTATAAAAATGGCGCGGCAGACTTGAACGATGCCCGCTTACGAATGGCGCGCATACCAGATGGAGCGACACTCATCTTAAACCCAATATCAAACGCTCCCGGTTTTAAACTCAAAAACGTATTTACGCTCGCCGGAGTTCCGCGAATTTTCGAGAAAATGCTAGATGATGCGCTCACACATATTGAAACCGGCCAAAAAATAATGAGCCAATCGATTACGATCAATTTGCCCGAAAGTAAAATCGCAGGCCCCTTAGGTCAAATTGCTCAAGATTATCGAAATCTTTCGATTGGCTCTTATCCTCAAGAAGAAAACGGGCGCTATTTCGCAGACATCGTTATCAAGGGCTTCGATGAAATTGAAATTGATCAAGCGATCTCAGCGGTACGTGCTGTTTTTGAAGCCAAGTCCGAATAAATCAGACTGACAATTTTTGTTTTCGAAAACCAAATCTACCGCGCTTCCATGCGTTCTGCTTCTCGCATCACCATGCCAAATAGATCGCGCGGCTCGTCGGGATCCGCAATCATATCCAGTTCGATAAATCTCTCCGAACCCTTGACGGAGTCGCGAAGCCAACGCAGCGCCGAAAAATCCTCGATCGCAAACCCAACACCGTCAAAAAGGGTAATCTGAGCGTCATCCGTACGCCCTGGCTTTTGACCGGCCATAACCTCCCAAATTTCGGTTACAGGGTAATCTGGATCAAGCTGTTGGATATCACCTTCGATACGCGTTTGCGGTGTATACTCCACAAAAATTTCCGACCTTAGCAATACATCTTTATGAAGCTCTGTTTTACCCGGACAATCACCGCCAATCCCGTTAATATGAACACCAGCACCAATCATGTTATCAGTAAGAATCGTTGCATATTGTTTATCGGCAGTACAGGTTGTGATAATTTCGGCCTCAGCACACGCTTCTTCTGCACTCTCACATATCACAATATTTAAACCGGTTTCGCGAAGATTATTTGCGACCTTCAAAGACGCAGACGGATCAACATCATATAAACGTAGTTCCTCAATTCCGTTCACGGTTTTAAGAGCCAAGGCCTGAAATTCTGCTTGAGCTCCGTTTCCAATCAATGCCAAACGCTTTGCAGATTTTGGCGCGAGCACCTTTGTCGCCAATGCCGATGTCGCCGCTGTACGAAGTGCGGTCAACACTGTCATTTCCGAAAGCAAAACAGGATAGCCACTATCAACCGACGCGAGTAGACCAAATGCGGTTACCGTTTGAAGGCCTTGCTTAATGTTTTTCGGATGACCATTTACATATTTAAACCCATAATCAA
Source organism: Paracoccaceae bacterium (assembly GCA_965263365.1). Classification (GTDB taxonomy): domain Bacteria; phylum Pseudomonadota; class Alphaproteobacteria; order Rhodobacterales; family Rhodobacteraceae; genus CANMUM01. The sequence goes on along the minus strand of OZ253672.1, from coordinate 2,166,027 downwards.
TACCATCAGATGTCGGCATCAATTCAATCACACCCTCTTTTGAATGCGAAGCCACGCGCGGCGTTTTATCAAAAAGCGGCCAACGTTTAAAATCCTCCTCAAGGTAGCCGACAATCTCCACGATACAATTTGCCATGCCCTTATCAAGCGCCAAACGCATCATATTCTCAACGCTCACAAATGGAACAGTATTTAAAGACTTTTGCATGTGAACTCCTTTTCCTATCGTTTCGTAAGATGCACGCCCGCAATCATGCAGCGAACAGAACCGCCTGCGGTTTCAATTGTCGGGATTGAGATCGGCACAATTCGGGCTGAACGTTCGATTATTTCAATTTGCGCGGAAGTTAGCGTATCAAGCGCTACTTGAGAAATCGCTAAAATGCGCCCCCTCTCACCGCTTAGCTCAATCGCATTTCCAGCAAATTGCGCGATTTGATCTCGTGATAGATCAACAAGTAAGCGCCCTGATTCCGAAAGACGCGTTTTGATAACCTCACAGCGCGCTTTATCAGAAATCATTTCAAATCCAACCATCGCAAATTCTGTCGCAATGCACATAAGCACATTCGTGTGGTAAATGGGTTGCCCAGCCGAATCTGTTGCATCAAACGCTATGGGTTCATAGTTAAAATGAGTACAAAAACGCTCTAATAAAACAGGATCAGCACGATTGGATTTAACGGTATATGCAATCCGTCCAATATGATCGATAACCATTGCACCCGTACCTTCGAGAGCGAGCATATCCTCTTCAAGACCCGAATAATCAAAAACGGTCTGTACATTATAGTTATGCTTTAAAAACTCAATAATATCGCCACGACGCTCACGGCGTCTATTTTCGGCATACATCGGATAAGTAGCGATTTGACCGCCAGTATGTGTGGAAAACCAGTTGTTTGGGAAGACCGAATCTGGCGTGTCGCGTGTGCCATCATCTTCAAAAAGATGAACCTCAACACCTTCTGAGCGCAATTTTTCCACCGTGTGCGAATGCTCCTTATAAGCGCGCTGCGCACTCTCCGTTTTTGTCAATTTTAGTGATGATTGAAATCCATTGTCCCCTTCGGTTTGCGGATTGGAAAAAAACTGATGCGGTCTGATCATAACGACAGCTTGCGGTGCTTGAATAATATTTTTCATAACTTATTTGCCTACCCATTTAGAAACTTGAAGCGAGCAGTTCGCGCCCGTTTGCGCGCAGAATTTCTTGAATAAAGCGGTGTAAACTTCTGCAAAAATTTCCGCGGCGCGTGACGTCAAAAAACCTTCACCTGCCTTGCAAATTCGCGCACGGTATTTCTTCATATTCTGGATTAAACTCCCTCCAAAATTTCCCGAAAAAGCACTTACCTGTATGTCCGTAAAGCATAGTAATGATTTTGTGACGAACCTAATTCCCACTAAAAACTCCTCGTTTTTCGATCCATAATCCGCTTACCGAATAATGACGATGTAAGATCAACCAATAAGCGCGCTGTTTTGCCCTTTTCATCAAGAAATGGATTCAACTCAACCAAATCAAGCGATGACACAACACCGCTCTCGTAAAGCAACTCCATAACCAAATGAGCCTCTCTGAAATTCGCACCCCCTGGCACGGTTGTGCCGACAGCCGGTGCGATCGTTGGGTCTAAAAAATCCACGTCAAAACTCACATGCAACCATCCGTTATCTTCTTTGACTTTTTTAAGAAAAGAACTGAGAAGCTTTCCAACACCATGCTCATCAATCACGCGCATGTCATGAGTTAATATGTCGGTATTTTTTATTCGCTCTCTTTCTGCCAAATCTACCGAGCGCAAGCCCATCATCGCAATATTCTTTTCGGCGACAAAATCGGAAATCGCTGGGAAGCCATTTTCAAAACCGGCTTGTCCCGTAAAATATGCGACGGGTGTCCCATGCAAATGGCCACTTTGAGTCGTATCGAGGCTGTGAAAATCTGTATGGGCATCAAGCCAAAGCACGTAAAGCGGTCGATTTTTCAATTTAGGATGCGCAGCCAAAGCAGAAACCGTGCCAGCCGAAATCGAGTGATCGCCACCCATAAATATTGGAAAACTCTGTAGATCGAGTTCTGCTATTCTCCGCTTTATCTTTGCTGTAATGGTGCTCACTTCTGCGAGATTTTTAAGCGCCTTATTTGTATGCGCAATGCGTTTGGATTTATCTAAAATTATCGGTTCGCTACATTCAACGATATGGCCAAGCTCAACCAAATTTTTTTGAAGACCCGCGACGATCAGCGCATCGGGCCCCATGCGACAACCAAGCTGGCTCGCGCCCAAATCAAATGGAATTGGGATAAGTTCAATATTTTTCATATCTGAATTCTCTCACATCACGGGACAAAAAAAGATCGCAAAAATTGTACAATATGATATAAGAATTGTTCATATTGTTTTATAAGGTGATCATATTGGATAATCTAGACCGAAAACTCATCGAACTTCTCAAACGCAATAGTCGCGAAGCGGTTAGTAATCTTGCGCATCATATTGGGACAACACGCGCAACCGTAAAAGCGCGAATTCAAAAACTCAAAGAAAAGGGAATTATCGAAGGCTTTACAATATTACTTGGCAATCATCCGAGCGAAACGCGCGTCGAGGCCCTCACTTTCATCAAAATCGAAAAACTTGACAAAAAGCCTATAAAGCGCAAGCTTTTTAACTTGCCGGAAATTGAAACCGTGCACAACACGAATGGTCAATGGGATATTATCATCCGTATTTCCGCACCCAGCCTAACTAGACTGGATCAAATCCTGACAGAAATCAGAATGATCAACGGTATTATTGGCTCTGAAACTCACTTATTACTCACCACAGAACGTTATCAACCTTAGCCCTCGTCTGAGATGTAATTATGGCCACTTTGCAACGGGCGGTAAGCTCATCAAAACAGCTTCGGGATTATGCCCTGTTGCAAGTCCAAAATGGGTACCACGATCATAAACCAAGTTGAATTCTGCATATTTACCCCGATAGATAAGCTGAATTTCTCGGTCGTTTTCAGTCCAGTCATCATTCATATGTTTTTCAACAATCGGAATATAAGCCGCCAAAAATGCGCGGCCAACATCTTGGGTAAACGCAAAATCCGCATCCCAGTTTTCCGTACAAAGATCATCATAAAAAATACCACCCTGACCACGCGCATGCCCCCAATGTTTGATCATAAAATACTCATCCGCCCACTCTTTGAATCGGGGATAGTATGTCTCATCATGAAGATTGCAGTGTTTTTTATAAATGTTATGAAAAAACGCGACATCCTCATCTTGTGGTATCGGCGCATTCAAATCACCACCACCACCGAACCACCAACCATGAGGGGTCCAAAACATGCGCGTATTCATATGAACCGCAGGCACATGCGGATTTTGCATATGGGCGACCAAAGAAATACCAGATGCCCAAAAACGTGGATCGCTTTCCATACCGGGAATATTCTTGCGCGCTGCCATCGCTTTTTGCGCCATCGGACTTAGCGTCCCATAAACAGTGGAAATATTCACACCCACTTTTTCAAAAACACGCCCGCGCATTACGGACATCTCGCCGCCGCCCGCATCCTCATCGATATTACCTTGACGTTTGGTCTCTTTCCGCTCAAATCGCCCTGCGGGCTCGCTTGCAAACGGCCCCTCACTCAACGCATCTTCGATGCGCTCAAATTCGGCACAAATCTGATCTCTCAATTGCCGAAACCAGGCACTTACGCTCTTTTTTTCATTTTGCATATCGCTCATTCAGCCCTCCATGGCTCTTTTTGCTTACGAGGGAATTTGCATTTACGCAAGAGATTGATCTTGGCGAATTGTCGCATGTATTGCATATATCAGTTATGGCATATGACTACGACAAACTCTACCAAAGCAAAAAAAACGCACTCGGGTCAATCAATTCAGATGTGAAGTATTTTTTTGATTGGTTAGATGATCGCTCCCTCGACGTACTTGATATAGGTTGTGGTCAAGGACGCGACGCTTTACCAATCGCAGCGCTTGGACACGCTGTCACTGGCGTTGATATATCATCAGCAGGGATTGATGATCTTTTAAAAAATGGCAAAAATTTAAAAATTTCAGGTATTGTTGCCAACATTTTAGATTACACACCTCAAAAAGCTTACGACATATTACTCATAGATCGCACACTTCACATGCTCAGTGAAACAGACCGAAATCGGTGTTTTTCTCGACTATTGAATTCTGTCAAAAAAGGTGGCTATCTTTTGTTAATCGATGCGCCAAAAAATATGGCTGGCTTTCGCGATAACCTTTCGCCCAAAGAATGGATGCAAATAAAACGAAACAAAAGCGTAGAATTTTCAAGAAGAAGGATTACATGAGGCGGCTTGATCAAGAAATTGTTCATCGCGGAATTTGCGAATCTCGTGCAAACGCGCAACGCGCCATCAAAGACGGAAATGTCTTTGTGGACGACAAGGCCATCACCAAATCTTCAACGCTGGTGTCAACAGAAAGTCAAATCACGATCTCTGATCCAAACGCAAAATGGGTATCGCGTGGCGCCCAAAAGCTTTTGGCAATACTCGATCAGATCGATGGTAAAGTTGCGCTTGATCTAGGGGCATCAACTGGCGGATTTACACAGGTTTTATTAGATAAGGGCGCTCGGCATGTCTTCGCTGTTGACGTCGGACATGACCAGCTTAAGCCGATCCTCAGAAATGATCCCCGCGTCTCAAATATAGAACGTACCAACGTCAAAACAATTTCCGATGATACCATCGACCATCTACTTTGGCCAAATTTTGATATCATTACCTGCGACCTCTCGTTTATATCGCTTACCAAAGCCCTCCCCAATGCCCTCAAACTTGCAAAGCCGCATTCAAGCTTATATGCACTCGTCAAACCCCAATTCGAGCTTTCCCCTAAAGAAATTGGGAAAGGGGGTATCGTCAAATCAAAATCAGCGCAGGAAAAAGCGCTCGAAAATGTGTGTAGCTTTTTAGATCGTGAAAAATGGTTAGTCCTCGAGAAAAAAGAAAGCCCCATAAGGGGCGGAGATGGCAATCTCGAGTTTTTACTTGCAGCCCGCAAAACTTAAATTATCTTAATGCCATGTGTTTTCATATCCAAAAATTTTTGAAGCACTTGGCGCGTTTCTCGCGACTTAAAATCATATCCCTGACTATTTGTATTTTTAGCTTATGGGGTCAGCCCACCTATGCACAAGAGATCACAATATTCGCACCAAGCTCTATGAAAGATACGCTTGACGCAATCGCATACCGATGGGAACAAGACAACAAAACCGAAGTCACGATTTCATACGCTGGCTCGCCTCGCATCGCCCATCATATTCGCCAAGGCGCCCCCGCTGATATCATAATTACGGCTAATCCAGAATGGATGGACTGGCTAGAGGCTCAATCTCTTATTGAAAAGACGACGCGCCGAAATATTATCAGTAATCAGCTTGTTCTCATCGCCCATAAAAGTGCGCCTGATGTGACACTCGACTCACTTGTGGACATTTTAAATGATTCCGCTCAAAAAATTGCGCTTGCCAATATCGAAACAGTTCCCGCCGGCATTTACGCCAAAGAGTCGCTTTCCAATTTATCAATTTGGAATGCGATTGAACCCCTGGTCGTTCAATCCTCGAATGTGCGGCAAGCCCTCAATTTTGTAAACCGAGGCGAAACACCCTACGCAATTGTATATGCCAGTGATGCAACGCACCTTGAAAACGGTCGCACCCTAGAATACATACCTCGTGACCTTCATAAAAGAATTTACTATCCTGCGGCCGTAACAGCCCATAGCGAAATCAAAAATATCGCACAAAAATTTATTGACGATCTCTTAGATAAACCTGCACAAGACATATTTATCGCACATAATTTTGCGCCCCTTCAAAACAATTTTCAGCAGGACCTTCCGTGATCAGTGACGCCATACAACTCTCTATTTTAGTTGCACTTGGCGCAACTGTAATCTCAATGCCATTTGCAATTTTCATCGCCTACATTTTGGCGCGCACCGAATTTACGGGGAAGCAGCTTCTCAATGGATTGGTTCACTTGCCGCTCATTCTTCCACCCGTCGTCACTGGATATGTCTTGCTTGTTTTGCTCGGACGCAATGGAATCATAGGCAAGTGGCTCGACGCATGCTGCAATCTTTCGCTGGCCTTTCATTGGACGGGTGCCGTCATCGCCGCTTCAATTATGGCGTTTCCATTAATGGTGAGAGCCATCCGCCAAGCAATTGAAGCCGTCGATCCGCAGATGGAACTGGCTGCACGTTCCCTTGGCGCAAATCCCTTCGCAACATTCTGGCGTGTTACGATTCCACTTGCCAGTCCCGGTATTTGGGTCGGCGCAATCTTATGTTTTGCAAAGGCAATGGGAGAATTCGGCGCAACCATCACATTTGTCGGAAATATCCCGGGTCAAACACAGACTTTACCCCTTGCAATCCACAATGAACTTGAAAGCATAAACGGCACAGCAAATGTGATCGTCCTTGCCGGTTTTTCGATTGCCGTTTCTATCATTGCTTTAGTCATCAGCGAAAAATTCAGTCAAAAAGCGAGACGACGGTTAATTTGAAATTTCAAACGGTCAATCGCGTACATTTCTAAAATCCACGCCACTCATCATAATTTTCAGAAATTTCCCAAACAGTTTTTTCGCTGGTAGAATTTTGAAAATCTATTTAAATCAAGTCAAACGTAAGGCATTGAAAACCTCACTTCGAGAATGCAAAATTTAAAAGCATAGGCACGCATGCATATATGTCAACATTTTGGAACTTGTGGTAGCTGCACATTTCAGGGTCTCAGTTTAGATCAAGAAAGAGATCGTAAAACTCAATTGCTTTTCGAAGCATTGGCATCGCAAAATCTTGACTTAAAAATCGATCAATATCGTCAAGTTCCCTTACATTCGCGACGGCGCGCAACCCTGACTTCAAAACGCACTAAAAAGCTTGTTCAAGTCGGATACATGGCGCAAAAATCACATCAAATTATACCTATTCAAGAGTGCCAAATCATTTCGTCAGGGCTTTTTCAAACCATCCCATTCATCAAAATGATCTCGCCCCTAATTGGGAGCCGAACCGCGCTTTTGAAATGGCATATAACGGAATGCGAAAATGGCTTAGATATCGTTGTTGAAAATTCCAAAGCTATTGAACCATCAATAAGCGCACAAATCGCTGAAATTAGTTCTCAATACCAAATCCGCCGACTCATTCTAGGCTCAGATATGATCTATTATGATAGCCCGCCACTCGTTGAAATGAGCGGACAGATGATTGAAATTCCGCCCCATCCCTTTTTACAAGCTTCTATTGAATGCGAAAATTGGTTGAGAGAGTGGAGCCATCAAACGCTTCATTCAGCGCGAAAGGTCGTTGATCTTTTTGCTGGGATCGGCACATTTTCCTATGGGCTTAGTGCACAGGCAAATGCTTTTGAGGGAAATGAAAAACTTGTGAAAATGATGCAAAACAATATCGACCGCTTGCAATTGCATCATTTAGAATCCTCTGTGCGCGACCTTTTTAGAGACCCCCTCAATAAAAATGAACTGGATCAATTTGATGCCGCGATAATTGACCCCCCACGCGCGGGTGCGAAGGCACAAATTGTCAACCTCGCAAAATCTAACCTTGCAAATATTGTCTATATTTCTTGCGCGCCAGAAAGCTTTGCAAGAGACGCGAAATGCCTCTTAGATGCGGGTTGGAAAATCAACAGATTAAATATCATCGACCAATTTCGTTTTTCAGATCATATAGAAATATTCGCGTCATTTGAACGGCTCAACTAACGAATTCAACTCGTGCCGAACAACTTATAACGAGCCAGGCATCAATTTTTGAGCGACCACGAAACAGAATTGAACTATTCTTTTCACGTTTATTTTGGAGAATTTTCAGTTTCTTTGTCGATGCTCCAATCAACACTCGCAACCTTAACAGATTTGGCACGCTTTTTTAACAGAGTAAACACATTCCCAAAATCTGAATAAGCACTTCCGTTTAAACCGATTAGATCTCCGTTTTGAAGATTAAAGTAGAGGTTTTTAACCATACTGCGATAATTCGCAAAATGCGTTGCTGGTGTTTTTAGCTTTTCCACCATATAGGCCATATTCGGTCCAGCTGCAAAAACATGATCAAAACCGAACCCATCTATTTTTGGCGCTAATCCTTCATGAATTTCTTTACTAAAATCTGCTAGTCTCGGGATATCGCCCAATACGAGAATGCGTCGGCTAACATTTTTTCTTTCGCTGAGCATTTTGCAAAAGCCTAAAACATTAACATCTGTAGAGTTAAAACTATCGTTGATAATTTCTACAGTTTTATCCTGAAATTGTCCACGAAAGCGTGTAAAAGCGCTCATTGTTCTGTTGGTGTCTTTTACGCTTTCAAAACACTCGAAAGGAATTCCACAGGCCACTGCCGCACCGATTGCAAGCGCGCTATCTTGTATCAAATGCAATCCAGTACTGGGAATCGTATAAGATATTTCTTGACCCAAGACCTTAATGCGAACGTCTGACTTAGTGCTATGTTCGACTTGCTCTATAATTTGCACATCATCACTATCAAGATATCCGCAAGTGATTATCTGGCCCAAATTTTTATAGGTCTTGGCAACCTTCAACATTTTTTCAGAATTGTCTTGAAAGCTCGGAAGCACAAGGCTGCCGCCATCAACCACACTCTTAGCAATGCTCATTTTTTCTTCAAAAACTGCTTCAAATGGGTCTTTGCCACTATTCAAAAATGCCTCAGAATGGCCGGTTCCAATAGATGTAATAATCGCAACATGTGGCCTTACAATCGATGATGATGTGCTCACCATATGATCACGACTTAAAGCAACCTCCATGGATCCATATGAAGCGTCGGTTGGTAAGCTCGCCACGTTTAGCGTGACATGTGGTCTTAAGTTATTATTATTTTTAGTCGCCCACGTCTTTCCATGTTCACGCATGATTCGAGCTGTCATCGCAACCGTTGTTGTCTTACCTGCCGTACCCGTTACCGCAACCATTTTACCTTGGAAACGATCTCTTGAAATTTGAGCTATTTTTTGTGCGGCCTCATTGACATCAGCTACGCGAATATAAGGCACATCATCAGACAAATGTTCATCTTCATCAACAATCACACCAACCGCGCCGCGTTTCAACGCACGCCCAATCATCACGTTTCCGCCCATCAAATCAGGCGGATATCTCAATGGCACATACACCGATCCGGCCTCACAAGACCACGCGCCAACAAAAAAATTCTTGACCACCTGATCGATTTTCAAACTCGGTGACGCTTTCCCACTAATAGTTTCGACAAGGCTGCCAAGAGTCCAACCCGATACATTCATATTCTTATTAAATTTTTGCATAAATTATTCTTAAATTATTACCGATATAAATTCTATATCGTTAAATTTTCATTTGGGATAGTACAAAAACCGATATTTGCGCCAAGTTAAGATTTGCAATCAATATACACCTTCATCAATAATCTCACGCATATACTTTGCACAAATCCAAACAGCAATTGAACTTTACCCCAAATAACTCTAATAAACTCCAGACAAACAAGAGAATAAATTATGCTCGTTATTGCTGGTGAAACCATTGTAGACCTCATTGAATTTGAACCACGGCGTTTTGAAGCCTTTAATGGCGGCGGGCCCTATAATGTCGCAAAAGCTGCCGCCAAAATGCAAACTGAAACTGGCTATCTATCGCCAATTTCAGACGATATTTTTGGCGATGGCTTTATCGAAGAAATGAACGCACTTAACTTACGCGCCTTAAGTTCACGTTCGCGCCAGCCTTCAGGTCTCGCAATCGTAAAAAAAGATCAAAATGGTCATCCCACTTATAGCTTTGTCCGCGATAAAGCCGCTGATCGAGATATTTCGAAAGATAAATTATCGGAAGTGATGCCCAAAAACGCCCGCGCATTTTACATTGGTGGTCTGGCACTTGCCGACGGGGATGACGCTGATATTTGGTGTGAATTTGTGTCAAATATCTCTTGTCCAATTTTTGTTGATCCCAATGTGCGACCAAGTTTTATCAAAGATCGCGATAGCTATATTGAACGTCTCCACAAAATTTATGATGTGACTGATTACGTTAAGCTTTCCGATGAAGACATTGAATGGCTTGCCCCTAACGAGGATCCGCGGCACTATATTGAACGGGTTATGAATACTTATAATATCAAGGTTGGCTTCTTGACCGAAGGCAGCAAGGGCGCACATTGGTTAACACCCAATGGTTCAGGTTCTGTAAATATTCCCAAAATTGAAGTGGTGGACACAGTTGGTGCTGGCGATTGTTTTTCAGGCGCCACGTTGTCATGGATATTGCGTGAAGATCAGATTGAAAACCCCGATGATACAACGCTTCAAAATGCGCTTGAATATGCGGTGAATGCGGCGGCGATTAATTGTACGAGAGCGGGAGCCAATGCCCCGACACATGAAGAAATACTTTCATTTTAAGAGGGACTGTGAGCAATCAACCTACCCCTATGATGGCGCAATTTCTGGAGATCAAGTCCAGTTACCCTGACGCCCTGCTCTTTTACAGAATGGGGGATTTTTATGAGCTATTTTTTGACGACGCCAAAGATGCGGCGGAAATTCTCGATATTACCCTCACACATCGTGGCAAACATCTCGGCGAAGAAATCCCAATGTGCGGAGTGCCCGTTCATTCACATGAAAACTATTTACACCGCCTCATAAAAACGGGTCGTCATGTCGCTATTTGTGAACAAATGGAAGATCCAGCGGAAGCCAAAAAACGGGGTTCAAAATCTGTCGTTAAACGCGCGGTTGTCCGACTTGTTACACCTGGTACCCTGACCGAAGATAATCTCCTCGAAAACCGTTCACATAACTTTCTTGCAGCCTTTTCTTCGATCCGCGAAGACGCGGCGATCGCTTGGACAGATATATCAACTGGCGAGTTTTTCGTCACCGTCATCCGCGATGATCTCGACACACAAATTGCCGCAATCGCACCAAATGAACTCATTTATCCTGAAGGACTTCATCAACCCATTTTTGAAGAGCTCGTACCCTATAATTCGCCAATCACGCGCGCAAGCTTTGACGTCGAAAACGGAACACGCAAACTTACAAAATTATTTCAAGTCGCCTCTCTTGATGCACTGGGAAATTTTTCGCGCGCAGAAATTTCTGCCATGTCCGGAATTGCTGATTATCTCGCGATCACCCAAATCGACACCCATCAAAAACTGCGACAACCTACACAACTTCAACAAGGGAGCGGTCTGCAAATTGATGCGGCGACGCGGCGAAATCTCGAATTAACATCTGCTCTTTCAGGCGGTCGCAAAGGCTCGCTGCTTGATGTTGTGGATAAAACCCTTTCAAGCATAGGTGCCCGTCGTTTTGAGGAGCGTCTCAAAACACCCCTTCGCGCACGCAACCAAATCCAAGAGCGGCATGAGCTGATCCGTGCTTTTTCAGAAAGCCAGCCCCCCATTTCAGACATCCGCACTCACGTCAAATCAATGTCAGATTTTGAACGCGCCTATATGCGTTTAAATATCGGGCGCGGTAGCCCGAGAGATTTGAGAATATTGGGCGAAGGCATTCATCATGCCAACCAGATCGCAAAATATATTCCGAACAAGGCAAATTTATCAAAACTTCACGCTGATCTTTGCTTATCGCAAGACATCGCTGAACAGATTCGAACCAAAATTTCAGAAACACCCCCCGCCTTGGTTCGCGAAGGTGGTTTTTTGAAAGATGGCATTTATAAAGAACTTGATGAACTCCGTGCACTTCGCGACAACGCCCGCCAAGTCATTGCACAAAAGCAAGCCGAGTACAGCACCTTTGCCGACATTTCCGCGCTCAAAATTAAGTTCAATAATGTCTTGGGCTATTTCATTGAGGTTCCCGCAACCCATGCAAAGAAAATGTTGGACGAAACCATGGCGCAAACTTTTATTCATCGCCAAACCACGGCAAACGCAATCCGCTTTACAACAACAGAATTAAACGCATTACAAACGCGCATTTTGAGTGCAACAGAAGACGCGATCAAATTTGAGAAACAATGTTTTGAGGAATGGACTGACAAAATACAGGCCCGACATGACGACATCACGAAAATTGCGGATGCGGTTGGCGAAGTGGATATCTTACAAGCGCAAATCACCCACATTCAAAATGGGTGGACACGGCCCCAATTAAGTGATGATCATGCCTTCAAAATCACCGGAGGACGGCATCCCGTAGTCGAAGCGGCAATGCAAGCCGATGGTCAAGATTTTATCGCAAATAATTGCAATCTAACCGATCAACCACTTTGGCTAATCACGGGCCCCAATATGGCAGGTAAGTCTACATTCTTACGTCAAAATGCCATCATTACCATATTGGCTCAAGCGGGTTTTTATGTGCCGGCTGAACACGCGGAAATTGGGATCGTTGATAAAATATTTTCACGAATTGGCGCCGCTGATGATCTTGCGCGAGGGCGTTCAACCTTCATGGTTGAGATGATTGAAACCGCCGCGATCTTAAATCAAGCAAGCAAAAAATCTCTGGTTATTTTGGATGAAATTGGACGGGGAACCGCAACTTATGACGGTCTTTCCATCGCTTGGGCGGTGCTCGAATATCTACTTGAAAACGTCAAATGTCGCGGTCTTTTTGCAACCCATTTTCACGAATTGACTCAACTCGAAAAACAATATCCACAATTAACCAGCGCACATGTTGCCATTCGGGAGTGGGAAGACGAAATTATTTTTCTTCACGAAGTTCGCAAAGGCGCGGCCGCGCGATCTTATGGGGTTGAGGTTGCAAAATTAGCGGGATTACCGCGAGCAGTTGTTGATCGCGCACGGCTTTTGCTTGATCAATTTGAACAAAAATCATCATATCAAGAACTCGGTGAACTCCCTTTATTTGACAGCGCATTTTCAGAACAACCCGAGATAGCCCCTTCAGCGACACTCGCAGAACTTCGTGATCTAAATGCAGATTTTTTAACCCCGCGGGAAGCCCTCGAAAAACTCTATGCATTGATTGAAAGTGCGAAGTCAGAAAAAAATTTGTAACAAAATTCGTCTTCACGCGAATGAAATCATATGAAACATTTATTAACAACAGCAGCGGCGCTTTTTGCCGCATCGACAATTCATGCGGCAACCGTTGGCTATGGCGACTGGTCGCATCAAAAATTTCCCTTAAAAACAGCCGTAATTTATGGGCAATCGAGCAGTTCGCTTTCGATCAATGCGCAATCTGCAGTATCCATTTTATACCGTGCCGTCAGTGACGCATCTTCTGCAAGTTGGAACTGGTCGGTATCAAGCTCTGTTCCAGCTACAAACTTGAGCAACAAAGGCGGCGACGATCGCAATATTGCGATCTATTTTATATTTGCGCCGAGCGGCGAAGCCAACGCCTTACGCAATCAGTCCGCAACAAGCCTACTGAGAAACTCGTCCGTGAAAGCCCTCGTCTATACGCATGGTGGTAATGCTGCGCGTGGCACGAAATTTTCTAATCCGTACATGCAAGGTCGTGGACAATCTGTCATTTTGCGCCCTGCAGGAACAGGCAGCCACAATGAAAATGTCAATCTGAAAACCGATTATGCGAATGCGTTTGGGGGCAATGGCGAACTCATCGGGATTGCGATTTCCTCTGATAGTGATGATTCAAAAGCGAACGTCAACGCACAAATTTCGGCGATTACGCTTAACTAGCGCATTCTTCTTGATCCAGTTCGGGCAATATTGACGGCAAAGATTAGCTTAGAAAAGCAATCATGACGCGAACCTCTTTCGTCAATACGCTCGACTTCGGGTATTAAAAGCCAGCTCGGCGCATCATCTTCGATCCTAAGTTGAAATTAAATTTTCTTTCACGCCCACTCTTGAAGCCGCATAGTCTCCGCGCATGAATATACTCAGTGAAATTATTCTTGTGCTAATCGAATCTATTGTAGGATCAATCTCAATTTGATTGATGTATCTTTGCCAAATTGTTTTCCAACGCAGCACATGGATGATAACTTTGGCTTTGATCTTGAGTTTTTAAGTAGTTTTTGCTTTTGATTCTCATGGTAGTGAATTTTCTCAAACCCTGGTGGCGATCTGCTTCTTTATGCTCGTTTTTTTGGACGCACGTATAAGTTTGTGGTTATTGGACTTATGGGTCACGGCCTGTTTGACGAAGTGGTTTACTTGATCATGTTGGATCTTTCTCCGAGTTGATGGGGATCATTGTGTCTCGGCTTTGATGTCGTTTTGGGGTTGTGTCTCGGTTATCTTATTCGTTCAGAACAAATTGACGCCTAGACAATTCTGCCGCCTCTCGCATTTCACAAAATAGCGCAGCAAATAAACAGTCCACTATTTTAGAAATGATTCTCAATACAAAGCGCACCTTTAGGCGCGCACAAAAGGGTCCAATTGTTTTCCCGAAGCCAAAGTCGATCTCAAATAACTTGATAAAGCGCTGATTTATTCAGCGCTTTCCTCATTTTCGCGCTTAGCGTCACCACCATCTGCCATCGAACTGACACCAACTTGCGCGGCCTTTAGGCGCCCGCCTACTTGATAGCCCACCGCCGTGACTTGGATAATATCGCCCGCTTGCGTCCCCGGCACGGGCGCCTCAAACATGGCTTGATGCAAATTTGGATCAAAAACATCGCCCACTTTTGGTTCAATGAGCTCAATACGGTTTTTCTCAAATATTGCGAATATTTCTTTTTGCGTAAGCTCAATACCCTCGACTAAGCTGGCGTTTGCCTCTCGTTGTTCATCGGTAATGGCGGCCAAAGCGCGATTGAGATTATTATATACATTGACAACATCTTCGGCGATTTTTGATACCGCACTTGAAGCTGCATTTTGCGCGTCTTTCATGGCTCGTTTCCGCACGTTATCTGTCTCGGCAACTGCGCGCATCCAACGATCTTTATAATCATCACGCTCTTCAATTAAAATGCCAACTTGGACCTTCGGATCGTCATAAAGTTGCTGTTCTTCTTCGGCTTCTTCCGTGTCCAGCATTTCAGGATCGTCTAAAAACTCATCTTGCGCTTCTTCTTTATCGCCACTCATCGCTTTTCCTCATCATCAATCATTTTTCCAATCAGTCCGGCCGTATAGCTTACCATCGGAACGATACGCGCATAATTCAATCGCGTCGGTCCGACAACCCCCACGGCACCAATTATTTGACCTTCTCCGTTCATATAGGGTGAAATCACCAAAGATGAACCCTTCAAAGAAAACAATTTGTTCTCCGATCCAATAAATACCGCAACTCCCTGCGCACGATCCGTCAACGACAGAAGCTCAATCAAGTCACGTTTGTGTTCAAGATCATCGAGAAGTTGTTGAACCTGCTGAATTTGCGATTCATCTTGGCCTTGGGAAATCAAATGTGAACGACCTCGCACAATCAAAGTATCATTATCCCGCTCTGTCAGAACTGCGATTTGCCCTAATTCGATAAGCTCCTTCATCAAAGCGTCAACTTCACTTTGTTGCGCCTTCATTGCTTCTTTTAAAATGACGTCGAGTTCAGAAATCGTTCGACCCTGAGCGTGAGTGTTGACAAAATTTGCCGCCCTCCGCATATCCGAGGACGTCATACCCTTTGGCGGCACGAATAATCGATTTTCAACACTATCATCTTCACCAACAAGAATCACAAAAGCTTGATCATTTGAAAGCTGCACAAAATCAATATGCTTGATCCGCATTTCTTTTTTATGCGCCAATACAAGGCTCGCGGAATTTGATAGCGTCGAGAGCGCGCCGCCAGTTCGCGCCAAAAGTTGCGACGTTGTATCATTTTCATTTCCACGAATATTTTGCTCAATCAGCGATTGATCATTTTGCGATAAGTTTTGGACTTCCAATATCCCATCAACAAAAAAACGTAGTCCAAGATCTGTTGGCAAACGACCTGCCGAAACATGGGGAGAGCCAATTAAGCCTAAATATTCCAAATCCGCCATAATATTTCGTATCGTTGCCGATGAAAGCGAATACGAAATCTCATTAGCTAAAGTCTTAGAGCCTACTGGGTCGCCCGTCTTGAGATAATTTTCAACAAGGGTTTTAAAAATCTCTTTCGATCTTTGATCAAGCTTTTCAAATTCAGTCATTTCATCCTCGCACGCATAAGATAATCTGCACTCGTTTCAACTTCAATAGCGCGAATTTCAGTACGATGTTCACTTCTCTATCCCCCTATACATCTGAAAATTTTATTCTCCCTATCGCCTTTTCACCGCGCCTATGCTATCGCGCCCTCTAAAACAGCGATCAATTAATAAAGGAATTCACATGAGACCATCAGGACGCGCCCTCAATGAAATGCGTAAAGTTGAAATTGAAACGAATGTTAACGCGCACGCAGAAGGTTCTTGTCTGATTAAAATCGGTCATACTCACGTCCTATGCACCGCAAGCATAGAAGAAAATGTACCCCCATTTATGCGCAAATCTGGCCTTGGATGGGTCACAGGCGAATACGGCATGCTTCCGCGTTCAACGCACACACGTATGCGCCGCGAAGCCACGGCTGGAAAGCCATCCGGACGCACCCAAGAAATCTCAAGGCTCATTGGTCGCTCGCTACGCGCGGCAGTTGACCGCACGCTCATGGGCGAACGCCAAATCACAGTTGACTGCGATGTTATCCAAGCTGATGGAGGAACAAGATGTGCGGCTATTACAGGAGGCTGGGTTGCACTTCGCCTTGCGGTCAATAAACTCCTTGCTGAAAATACGATCAAACATGATCCCATCATTCACCAAATCGCCGCAATTTCTGTTGGCATATACGCCGGTCAAGAAGTGCTTGATTTGGATTATCCTGAAGACAGCGACGCTGGCGCTGATAGCAACGTCATTATGTCAAGCAAAGGCCAGCTCATCGAAGTGCAAGCCACGGCTGAGGGCGCCACATTCGACCGCACCCAATTTGGAAATCTTCTTGACCTTGCCGAAAAAGGGATCGCAGAACTTTCAAACGCTCAAATCAAAGCGGTTAGCTAATGGAACTTGTGCTTGCATCTCATAACAAAGGCAAGCTTGCTGAACTTCAAGAACTCTTCGTCGATTTCGATCTCACAATCACCTCGGCAGCCCAATATGACCTTGATGAACCCGAAGAAAACGGCACAACTTTCGAGGAAAATGCGCGCATCAAAGCCCACTATTGCGCGCGCCAAACGGGTAAGCTTTCAATCTCTGATGATAGTGGTCTTGAAGTTCATGCTCTTGACGGCGCGCCGGGTGTTTACACGGCTGACTGGGCTGAAACGGGTGCTGGTCGCGATTTTTATATGGCGATGGATAAAGTGCAAGCGCAACTCAAATCGCATGCTGCCCCTTGGACGGCCAATTTCACCTCCGTACTTTGTCTCGCTTGGCCAGATGGACGTGACCAAGTGTTTCGCGGCGAGGTTTTTGGGCATTTAGAATATCCACCACGAGGTGAAATGGGCTTCGGCTACGATCCCGTCTTCGTGCCCGAGGGCTATGACAACACCTTCGCGGAATTGGCGGCTGAAACAAAAAACGTGATTTCACACCGCGCACGCGCTTTTGAAAAATTATTAAAGGCAAATCCATTTGATTGACCGCGGATTTGGCATCTATATTCATTGGCCTTTTTGTCTCGCCAAATGTCCATATTGCGATTTTAACTCACATGTCTCCCAAAACATTGATCACACGCAATGGGCACAAGCATACCTAGAAGAAATAAATAAAATTAATAATTTATATAATGGTCAGGCGCCCACATCCGTTTACTTTGGTGGTGGAACACCCAGCACAATGCACCCATATACGGTTGATCAAATACTCAACGAAATCGATAAATTTTGGTCAATTTCAGATGCTGAAATTACGCTGGAGGCTAACCCCACTTCGATTGAATCTGATAAATTCGCGGGCTTCAAAAGTGCTGGAATTAATCGCGTGTCCATGGGTTTTCAAGCGCTTAATGATCAAGATTTGCGCTCCCTCGGTCGTACTCACAACGTGAAGGAAGGTTTGCAAGCCCTCGAAATCGCGCGCACCTATTTTGAACGTATTAATTTTGATTTGATTTATGCCCGTCAAAATCAAGACTTAACGACTTGGCAAAATGAGCTTAAACACGCGCTAACTTTTGCCCCCGATCATCTTTCCTTATATCAACTCACCATCGAGACAGGCACAGTTTTTGAAAAACTCCATCACGCCGGTAAGCTACTTGGACTGCCAAATGATGAGACTTCTGCGCAAATGTATGAATGGACATCCGAATTTATGCAAGAAAATGGTTATCATCACTACGAAATTTCCAATTTTGCACGGGCGCACCAAGAAAGCCGCCACAATTTGGTATATTGGCGCGGTGGCAATTATATTGGTATCGGGCCTGGGGCGCATGGTCGTATCGAAATCGATGGTGATCGCTACGCGACCGAACAAACACGCAATCCTCAAAAATGGCTTGAGAACCCACGCACCTTAAACAAAACGCTCCTTAGCAAAGAAGATATATTAGACGAATATATTATGATGGCTCTACGTATTCGTGAAGGCGCCTCTCTCGAACGCATTGAGCAACTTGGCGGGCTCGATATGACGAAGGTCAATTCATTAATCGAAAGCCAGCATTTATGGCGCAGCAACCAATATATTGGCGCCACGAATAAAGGGCGAATGGTTCTAAATGCTGTGATCGAAAAGCTGCTAATTTGAGCGCAAAATGCGACAAATCTCATCAAGTTCTTCAAGAGACTTATAAGAAACTTTCACGCTTCCCTTTCCGCCCTTATCCTCAATCTGCACTTTCATCTTTAAATGAGCCGCCAAATCTTTTTCGATTAATATCGTGTCAGCATCTTTGGGTTTTCCGCGCATAAACGATTTCTGAGAGGTTATTTTCTCGTCTTCTTGTGCAGCCACCAAACGCTCAACATCACGCACAGATAATTGATTTTCAACGATTTTTCGCGCTAAAACAAAGGGATTATTTGCGGGCAAAAGCGCGCGCGCATGACCCATTGAAATCGAGCGATCTCTCACCATTTTCAAAACGGGCATAGGCAAATTCATCAAACGCACCATATTCGCAATATGCGAACGCGACTTGCCCAATTTCTTAGCCAGCGCCTCTTGTGTATGGCCATATTGTTCCATCAAAGCTTTATAGGCGCTCGCTTCTTCAATCGGATTCAAGTCTTCACGTTGAATATTTTCGACAAGCGCTAGTTCTTGCACCTCTTGATCCGAATATGTTCGAACCAAGGCCGGAATTTGATGAAATTTCGCGATTTGCGCTGCGCGCCAGCGCCGTTCCCCCGCGATAATTTGATAACGATCTTTACCAATACTGCGCACAATAATGGGTTGAATTAGTCCATGCTGTAATAATGAATCTGCCAATTCTTTCAACTCATCATGTGAAAAATCGCGCCTTGGCTGATCGGAATTAGCCTCAATCATATCAATTGGTAAATTGGTTTGATCTGAACGATTTGAAGCACCATCTGCCTCAGAATTGCTTGGAGATACTGATAAAACCTCTACATCTGCCAAAAGCGCACTTAATCCGCGTCCTAAACCTCGTTTTTCTTTATCATTTGCCATATTTAAAGCCCTTCTAAGTCACCTTCGCGTGTTAAAAATTCGATGGCGGCTGACTGATACGCCGTGGCTCCACTCGATTTCGGATCATAAAGCATTGCCGGCAAACCATAGCTCGGCGCCTCGCTCAAACGCACATTTCGTGGAATAACGGCTTGATAAACCATACTTCCTAAATTTTCGCGCACATCTTCTTCAACCTGAACGGTTAAACGATTTCTTTGATCATACATCGTCAACAGTACACCTTGAATTTTTAATCTCGGATTAGCGCTTTCACGTACTTGGTTAACGGTTGAAATGAGTTGAGAAAGTCCTTCAAGCGCAAAAAACTCACACTGCAAAGGCACTAAAACAGAATCGGCCGCCGCGAGCGCATTCACTGTCAAAATACTTAACGAAGGCGGACAATCGACAAATACGTAATCAAATTTTTCTTCGACAGAGGCAATTGCAATCTTCAAACGCACGATTCGGCCTTTATCGTTAACCAATTGGCTATCAACTGAACTCAAATCTGTCGATGCGGGTAGCATATAGAGCCCCTCTATACCGGGGACGCCCACCATCGCATCTTCTAGCGATGTGCTATTCATTATAACATCGTAGGTTGTATGCGCACGTGCGCTTAGCTCTATTCCCAGCCCTGTTGAAGCATTCCCTTGACCATCAAGATCAACCACTAATACCTTGCGCCCCAATGCGACAAGAGTTGTTGCAATGTTCATTGCTGTTGTTGTTTTCCCAACTCCACCTTTTTGGTTGACGATTGCAATTACTTTTGCGCTCATTTATTGCTGACTTTCTGAATTTCTAGTATTTTTGCATTTTGATCGGTAACGCTATCATAAACCCGTACACTCATTTGCCAGTTTTTCTCTGCTAGGGTCAATTCATTTTTCCAATTTCTTCCCTTTAAGAAAATTAATTTACCATTTTGTTTCACGTGAAACATCGCGAGTCCAATCAACTTGTCCAAAGGTGCCAAAGCGCGCGCAGATACTATATCTGATTGTTTTTCTTTATAATTTTCGATCCGATCATTAACGACGTCCACATTTAGGCCCATTTCACGAGCTGTTTTTCTTAAAAAGGCACATTTCCGCTGATCAGACTCAATCAGTCGAAAACGAACATCTGTTAGAACACTTGCCAGCACTAGACCAGGAAATCCGCCGCCTGAACCCAAATCTATCCAATCTGAAACTTTTTCTTTCACAATAGACAGAATTTGCAACGAATCGATAAAATGCCGTTCCCAAATATCATCGCGCCTATTCTTTGAAATAAGATTAATTTTTGGATTCCATTTTTTCAGCTCCGCTGCATAGATTTCCAAACGATCAAATGTTTCACGTGAAACATCGCTTATATTCTCAACGCGCGATTGAAAATCTTGAAAATTCACTATGCGCTCTGCTTTCTTATATGCGCGGCAACTACTGTAAGCGCCGCAGGTGTAATTCCATCTATCTGATTCGCTTCAGACATATTTTTAGGCCGGCGCGCCTCCAGTTTTTGCATCAGCTCATTGGAGAGCCCAGCAATATTTCGATAACTAAAATCTGCAGGAATAAGAAGTGCGCGATCACGCTCAAACTGCTCTATATCTCGATTTTGGCGTTCAATATAGCTTGCATAAGTTGCCTCAATTTCAATTTGGGACACTATTTCAGAATCAAACTGCTCAAAAACATCAAAATGAGGAGCGAGATCACTACTCGTTATCGACGGAAACGCCAATAGATCATATAGGGAGCGCCGCTGACCATCAGATTTCACTTCTAAGCCAATCTGATGCGCCTCATTTGGCGACAGCTTTACATCTTGAGCGTGACACTTAAGCTTTGCAAGCGCGTCAATTTTGTGCTCAAACTCCAATTTACGAGCCTCGGAAACAATTTTAAAATTGATCGCCATGGCTGTTAATCGCTGATCGGCATTATCTGCCCGAATTGAAAGACGGTACTCTGCACGTGATGTAAACATTCGATATGGCTCACTAACACCACGAGAAATCAAATCATCGACCATGACGCCAATATAACTGTTTGTTCGAGAAAAACTAAATAAATCAGTATTTTGTGACTGAAGAGCCGCATTTAATCCAGCCAAAAGTCCTTGGGCCGCGGCTTCCTCGTACCCGGTCGTTCCATTTATTTGACCGGCAAAATATAGATTTTCAAAGTTGCGCAAACGCAAATGATTATTTAAAGCTCTCGGATCAATATAGTCATATTCAATCGCATAACCATATTGTGCAATTTCAACATTTTCTAACCCCTTCATTGAACGTACATAGGCCAGCTGAACATCACGCGGCAGCGATGTCGATATGCCGTTGGGATAGATAAGCGGGTCATTTAACCCTTCTGGTTCCAAAAAGACTTGATGATGGTCTTTGTCTGCAAAACGCGCAACTTTGTCCTCAATTGAAGGGCAATAACGCGGCCCAACACCTGATATATTTCCAGAATACATCGCCGATCTATTAAGGTTTTCTCTAATGATTTCATGGGTTTGTGGATTTGTTTCCGATATCCCACAAGCGATTTGCCGTTGATGGGTTTCTTTCGTCTGGGTCGAAAAATACACGGGCTCTTCATCAGCATCTTGCCTTGCGAGAATATCCCAATTGATCGAATCAGTCTTGAGACGCGGCGGTGTTCCCGTTTTGAGGCGCCCCATGGGAAGCGCCAGTTCGCGAAGCTGAGACGCCAAATCAATCGACGAAGGGTCACCAACCCGACCGGCTTGCTGTGTCTCTTCACCAATATGTATTGTGCCACCCAAAAAAGTACCGGTCGTCAAGACGAAAGCCTTTGCTTTAACCTCAAGCTCATCGACACGCACCGCACTCACCCGCTCCCCTTCAAAAGCAAAAGCACGCGCTTCCCCTTCAATTACGGTTAAATTTGGCGTGGCCGCGATCTCGGCTTGCATCGCAGAACGGTACAGCGCACGATCAATTTGTGCACGCGGCCCTTGAACAGCCGGCCCTTTTGAGCGGTTTAACAATCGATATTGAATAGCACCCAGATCACCTATCCGCCCGATTAAACCATCTAACGCATCAACTTCGCGAACAAGATGGCCCTTTCCCAGACCGCCAATTGCGGGATTGCAAGACATTTCCCCGATGCGATCAAACCTATGAGTCACAAGCGCTGTTTTCGCACCTCGGCGCGCAGAAACCGCGGCGGCTTCCACACCCGCATGACCGCCTCCTATTACCACAACATCAAATTGTTCCACGTGAAACATCTCTACTTACCGATACAAAACTTCGAAAAAATTACATCTAACATATCTTCGACGTCAACTCTACCGATCAGCAAATCCAGAGCAAAAACGGACTGGCGCAAGGATTCGGCAAGCATTTCATACACGATTTCACCTTTTTGGTAAAATTCTAATGCATCATCAAGCGCGAAAATCGCATTATTTAATGACTGAACCTGACGATCTCCGGAAAAAAAACCAAATTCTCTTTGCGTATTCGCAAAATATTCAGAAATATAGGCAAGAATATCATCTATGCCCTGACCTGTCATAGCCGATACACTCGATTTGCCCGCCCCATACAAATCTGACTTTGATTGTAGAACCAAATCATGAGCGCTAGGCTGCAATCCGATCTCGTCTAAATCGGAAGTCTTTTCAAAAAGAAAAATTCTGAGATCCGCATCACGTGCCGCCTCGCGCGCGCGCTCAACACCAATCGCTTCGACTTTATCATCAGTTTCGCGCAGTCCAGCCGTGTCATACACCAAAACAGGCAGACCACCAATATCCATAAAAACCTCTAAAACATCGCGAGTTGTGCCCGCAACATCTGTCGCAATGGCAACATCCTTTCCTGATAACTTATTGATAAGACTTGATTTTCCTACGTTTGGTTTGCCCAAAATCGCAACGCGATATCCATCACGAAGCGCTTGTGTTTGAACGGTTTTTGCGCGCTCTCGTTTCAAAGATTCGCAAGAGTTCTCAATGGCATCGCCAATAGATTTTACAAGACTATCCGGCAAGTCTTCATCAGAAAAATCAATCGAAGCCGTCACAAGCGACATAGCCTCAACAAGTGCATCTCTCAATTTTTCGACCCATTCACCAGCTGAACCTGAAAGATTTCGGTAGGAATTTTGTCGCTGCACTTCTGTTTCAGCATTAATGAAATCGCCAAGTGCCTCAACTTGAAGCATATCAAGCTTACCATTTTCAAGCGCGCGCCGCGTAAATTCCCCGGGCAAAGCCGGACGTGCTTTCGAAAACTCTGAAAGACGTTTGAGCACAGCTGAAATAATAGCGCGCCCACCGTGAACTTGAAACTCAACGACATCTTCACCCGTAAAGCTCGCGGGCGCTTGAAAATATAAGACAAGTGCTTGATCAATTTCTTGACCATTTTTATCACGAAGAATTTTATAGTAGGCTTTTCGCGGGGTTTTTACTGCGCCGGCAATTTCTTTACAAATTGCCTTAGAATCTGGCCCAGATAAACGCACAACGGCAATCCCTGATCGACCAGGAGGAGTCGCCAATGCATAAATCGTATCAATTGTTGCCATTTTATTTTAAATAATTGATATTATTATGAATTCATACTGTCGAAAAAGTCAGAATTGTTTTTAGTTTTCTTAAATTTATCGAGTAAGAATTCGATTGCATCTGTTGTACCCATCGGATTGAGAACCTTTCGCAACATGAATGTCTTGGTAAGCTCTGATTTATCCACTAGAAGGTCTTCTTTACGCGTTCCAGACTTCAATATATCAATTGCCGGGAACACACGCTTATCAGCAATCTTACGATCAAGAACAATCTCAGAGTTACCCGTTCCCTTGAACTCCTCAAAAATAACCTCATCCATTTTCGAGCCTGTATCAATAAGCGCGGTTGCGATGATTGTGAGCGATCCACCTTCCTCAATATTTCGAGCAGCACCAAAGAAACGCTTTGGACGTTGAAGGGCATTCGCATCAACACCACCCGTCAAAACTTTACCCGAACTTGGAACAACCGTGTTAAACGCACGGCCCAAGCGCGTGATACTATCAAGCAAAATGACAACATCTCGCTTCGTTTCCACAAGACGTTTTGCTTTTTCGATCACCATTTCTGAAACCGCAACGTGACGCGATGCGGGCTCATCAAAAGTTGAGGAAATAACCTCGCCTTTCACGGAGCGCTGCATATCCGTTACCTCTTCTGGCCGCTCATCAACCAATAAAACGATCAAGTAACATTCCGGATGATTAGCCTCGATTGAGTTCGCAATATTTTGCAGGATCACAGTTTTACCCGAACGCGGCGGTGCAACGATCAATGAACGCTGCCCCTTACCAATTGGTGCAACAAGATCAATAACACGCGCGGACATATCCTTATTTGTGGGGTCATCTATTTCCATGCGCAACCGTTCGTCAGGATAAAGCGGTGTCAGATTGTCAAAATGAACTTTGTGACGTGCTTTCTCTGGTTCTTGGAAATTAATTTGGGTTGCACGTGTCAATGAAAAATAACGCTCACCTTCATTGGGCGCCTGAATCACACCCTCAACGGTATCGCCTGTACGCAGGGAAAAATGTTTAATTTGACTTGGTGAAACATATATATCATCAGGACCCGGTAGATAATTGGCTTCTGGCGAACGTAAAAATCCAAATCCATCTTGCAGAACTTCAAGCACTCCATCGCCTGATATCTCACAACCGTCTTCTGCCATCGCCTGTAAAATAGAAAACATCATTTCGCCCTTGCGCATTGATGCCGCATTTTCAATTTCCAATTCTTCGGCCATTTGTAAAAGATGGGCAGGTGTTTTTACCTTGAGCTCAGCCAAAGATAGACGCTGAATATTTGCCGTCGCAGACATATTAAATTCCTTTGAATTATAAACGATACGTAAGAAGTTTAAGTGAAACTCAGGACGAGATCAACTTTTCCAAAAGGTACAATAATGAGAGGCAAAAGTCAAGAAAACGGCTTTATGACCACCATCACGACAATAAATATCATTAAAAGTGTCGGAACCTCATTCATGAATCGATAATATCGACCCGAACGCATATTTTTATCCAAAGAAAAATCACGAACCCGAGCCGCGCACCAACCGTGAAAACCCGACATCATCATCACAGCCAAGAATTTCATCAGAAACCAAATACTTAACCAGTTCATAGCGCCCGTTAAAATCATCAAAATGCCAAAAATCCAAGACGTAATCATGGCAGGGTTCATAATCACTTTAAGAAGTTTTTGTTCCATTATTTTGAACGTTTCAGAACTTTCGCTTCCCGCTTGCGCGCGTTCACAATGATAGACAAATAAACGCGGTAGATAAAATAAACCCGCCATCCATGAAATCACAGCGATAATATGAATTGCTTTAAACCAAGGATATAGCGAAACGAAAAAATCCATTATCCGCGCACAACTTCGATAAGTTCATGGACATGATCAGGATTTGCATCTGGTGTTATCCCATGCCCAAGATTAAAAATAAAAGGCCCGCCGCGCATTTCTTGAACAATCTTCTTCGCTTCTGTTTTGAGGACTTCACCACCGACAACCATAGTCATTGGATCCAAATTTCCTTGCAGACATTTTGGTGCTAGCTGAGTTTTGGCCCATTCTAAAGATGTTCCATTATCAATTGCCACGCAATCGAACTCTGGTACATGGGCAAATTTATATGAAGACCCAATACCTCTCGGAAACGCGATAACTTTTAGCTCCGAAAATTCAGATTTAAGCGCACTAGCGATCCGTCGCATAGGATCAATCGACACGGCTTGAATATGAGTTTCAGGCAATGCTCCTGCCCATGAATCAAAAAGTTTAATCACTTCAGCGCCGGCGATAACTTGTTCACGAAGATAAGCAATTGTGGCTTCTTCAATCAACGAAATCAAAGACATAAAACCCGCATAGTCCTCATACATCCATTTGCGCGCGGGCGCCTGATCCTTAGTACCTTGACCCGCGATCATATATGTCGCAACCGTCCACGGCGCACCAGCAAAGCCAATTAACGTAGTCTCTTTTGGCAATTCGTTTTTCAAAATTTTAATTGTTTCATAAACGGGCGACACCGTGTCATGAACATCTTCAGCAGGACGGAGTTTTTCAATATCTTGTTGAGAAGTTACCGTCGATAATCTCGGACCCTCACCCGCCACAAATGAAAGCTCTGCACCTAGTCCTTGAGGAACCAAGAGAATATCAGCAAACAAAATAGCCGCATCAAAATTGTACCGGCGGATAGGTTGTAAAGTCACTTCAGCCGCTAACTCCGGATTATAGCAAAGATCCAAAAATGAACCTGCCTTCGCACGCGTTTCTCTATATTCAGGAAGGTAGCGTCCAGCTTGTCTCATAAGCCAAATCGGTGGTGTTTTTGTGGCTTGACCGGAGAGGTTTTGCACAATTTTTTTCAATACAAATATCCTTATTTAAAAATATAAAATTTTTATTTGTAGTTTTAGGGACGTTGATAGTGTTGATAACTTTTATTCACAAGGAGTTAAGGGGTTATCCACAACTTATCAAGGAATTCTTGAGTATTCTTTGAGGAAAAACTTCCATTCGAATCAAGGTTAATCACAAATTTGGAACAAAAAGAAAACCGATTAATGTGATTAAATTGTCTGTGCATAAGTTTTTAAAACAGAGTTAAAACTTGCCAAGTCCGAAGTTGTTGCGTTAGTTATCCAGAATTATTCACCATTTATTCACAGGAGAAGAATGTGATTATTTTGGCTTCAACATCAAAGACAAGGCAAAATCTGCTTTTAAATGCGGGTGTTAATATAGACGTAAAATCGGCACGCGTCGATGAAGAAGCGATACGTGAAGCAATGATTTTTGAGGGGGCAAAGCCACGCGACATTGCCGATTGTTTGGCAGAAGCAAAGGCACAAAAAATTGGCCGTAAATATCCCGGGTTTGTGCTCGGTGCGGATCAAATATGTGCGCAAGGGGACCAAGTGTTTTCGAAGGCTTTGACGCCAGTTGATTTGCGAGAACAGCTGACACAACTTTCAAACGCGTCTCATGATTTATTTTCGGCCGCTGTTTTATATAAAGACGGCGCACCCATTTGGCGCCATGTGGGACAAGTTCGGTTAACAATGCGCAAATTAGGCGATGAATTTATTGATGAATATATAGATGCGCATTGGGAGGATATACGTCATTGTGTGGGCGGGTATCAGATCGAGGGTTTTGGCGCGCAATTATTTCAAAGAATTCAAGGTGATTATTTTTCGGTTTTAGGCTTACCTCTTTTAGAGGTATTGAGTATTTTGCGTCAGCACGGTGAACTAAAAGAATGAGAGAATTAAAGGAATGAAGGAATTGAAAGAATGACAATTAAAGTGGCAGTCATTGGCAATCCTATTAAGCATTCAAAGTCGCCTCGGATGCATAATTATTGGCTCTCAAAGTTAGAAATTGACGGGTCATATGAACATCTTGAGGCGCCCATTGACGGGTTTCGGAACAAAGTCCGTGAGCTAATTTCAAAAGGATATGTGGGTGCAAATGTGACGCTTCCTTTTAAAGAAGAGGCTTTTGCAATTGCCGATCAAGTCACAGATTTTGCGCAATCGGTGGGCGCGGCGAACACATTACTATTTAAGGAAGGTCAAATTTACGCAGATAATACTGACGGATTTGGTTTTGGCCAAAATATTATAGATTATTATCCAGACTGGAATGTCAAAGGAAAGCACATCGTGTTGGGTGCTGGGGGGGCTGCGCGTGGAATTGTGGCGTGGCTTGTGGCGCAAGGCGCGGGTCAAATTGTCATTGTGAATCGAACGGTTGAGCGAATTCAACCCCTTCAAAGGCTTGGGAAAAATATTATTGCTTTGACTTGGGCGGAATTGCCCGCGCATATTCAAGACGCCACGACGCTTATCAATACAACCTCACGCGGAATGAATGGTGAGAATGATATTATCGAGATTTCTTTTGATAATGCGCCGAAAAATTTGATCGTGAATGATATTGTTTATACGCCGCTTGAAACGGGAATTTTAAAACAGGCGCGCGCAGCAAATTTGCGTGTGGTTGATGGCTTGGGCATGCTTTTATGGCAAGCCCGTCCCGGATTTAAAATGTGGTTTGATCAAGAAGCGCCCGTGATTGATCAGAGCTTGCGCGAATTAATGATGGCGCCATGAAGATCGTCCTCACAGGTTCGATCGGCATGGGCAAAAGCACGGTCGCGAAAATGTTTGCAGATTTCGGATTTGAGCTTTGGAGTGCTGATGAGGTTGTGAAAAGTTTATATAAGTTTGATTTGGAATTGCGAAATTATGTACGCTCAGTAGAACCGCGCGCGATTATAGAAGATGTGATTGATTTTGATTTATGGCGGAAGGTTGTGCGCTCTGATACAAAAATATTACCAAAACTTGAAGCCATATTGCATCCCAAAGTGTGTGATGATCGGATAGAATTTTTAAAAGGTGATGGACGTAAGCTTTGTGAGATCCCCCTATATTTTGAGACGGGTCGCGATGGTGATTTTGACGCCGTTGTGGTTGTGAGTGCGTCATTAGATATCCAAAAAGCGCGGGTTTTGGCGCGTGGCACGATGAATTCTGAAGATTTTGAGCGCATTCGTGCGCGTCAAATACCTGATGCTCAAAAACGAGAACTTGCTGATTTTGTTATTCAAACAAATTGTTCGCTTGAAGAAACGCGAATGCAGGTTCAAAAGGTTATTGAAGATTTGGAGTCGTCAAATGCGTGAAATTGTTTTGGATACAGAAACGACGGGTTTTCGACCTGAAGAAGGTGACCGTATCGTCGAAATCGGTTGTTTGGAACTTAAAAATCATTTGCCGACGGGCGAAACTTATCATGTTTATATCAATCCTGAGCGCCCGATGCCCCAATCGGCTTTTGAGGTGCACGGTCTTGGCGATGAGTTTTTAGCTGATAAGCCAAAATTTGCAGAAATTGTTGACGGGTTTTTAGAATTTATAAAAGATGATCGGCTTGTTATTCATAATGCGAGTTTTGATATGAAGTTTTTGAATGCTGAGCTTGAATGGCTTTCGAAACCGCAGTTACCGATGAGCCAAGCGATTGATACGCTAGAAATTGCGCGCAAAAAATTTCCGGGTGCGCAAAATTCGCTCGATGCGCTTTGCCGGCGTTTTAGCGTGGATAATTCTGGTCGAGAGCTTCATGGCGCCCTATTGGATAGTGAACTATTGGCAGAAGTTTATCTTGAATTGCTCGGCGGTCGCCAAGTTGGGCTCGATTTTGTTTCTGCTTCATTGGAGGCACAAGAACGCGCGAAAAATAAACCCGCTCGCCGACGCCCTGTTCCACTAAATTCACGTTTAGCGCCGGCCGAAGAGCTTGCACACGAAGCTTTTATTATGTCCTTAAAAGATCCGTTATGGAAAAAGCTAAGTGATGATGAAAAGAACTGAAGATATGATCCGTTGAATAACTAAGGTGTTGTCCCAGATAATTAGTTTATTTGTTTTCTAACCCATTGTTTTATCTGGCCCATTGTTTTATCTGGAATAATTGGCGTTTTGGGTCAGAGTTATGAAAACGCCACTCACATTCCTTCAAATATAGCTCAAACTGTGCGTTGGGAACACCGTTAATTTGCGCATATGGCGCTTTGCTTGGTTCCAGAAATTCTCAATCCCATTGATGTGATTTGCGCCATCAGCAAACAACTCCGAATAATTGATCCGATAGTGCTTGAACTCCGATACATCCAGCGCATAATAACCCCGCCAACTGTCCGTATACACGATGCTGTCAGGCACAATCTTGCGCTCGATGATCGGCGTCAAAGTCGCGCCCAGAGCGTCAGGAATAATTTTCGTGTAGACCTTTCCACCCCTTTTTAATAAGCTGAAAACAGGGATTTTGCCAGCAGCACCACGCCCGCGTTTGCCCTTACGTCTACCACCAAAATCGCTCTCATCCACCTCAACCTCACCCGCAAAAAAAATCATCCGCTTGAGCGTCCAATTCGTAAGCAATGATCATGCGAAGACGAAGAAAATAATAGGCCGCGGTTTTGTGATTCACACCAATCAAACGCGCCGCCGTTCAAGCCGTCGAACCTGAAACAAAATGCTTGATGAACCGCTCTTGCTTATACCAACTGATTAGGGGGTTGCTCATCATGTCCATCATAACCCAATTTTAGGGTATCTGGGACAGACCCTAAGTTTAATTCGCCATTTGCGCAATATGACGCAATGCAAGCTCATATCCATTCGTCCCGCAACCCACAATAATTGCATCAGCACGCGCTGATATCACAGAATGATGACGGAATTCTTCACGTTTGTGAATGTTAGAAATATGAACTTCGACTACGGCGCCTTTGTACATATTCAAGGCATCAAAAATAGCGTAAGAATAGTGCGAGAACGCGCCGGGGTTAATTATAATTGCGTCTGAATTTTCGTTGGCTTGGTGAATCCAATCGATAATTTCACCTTCACTATTGGACTGCTTATGTGTGCACTCCAACCCGAATTCAGTGCCTAAATTTTCACAATGATTGACGATATCGGACAAAGTTTTTGAACCATAAGTTTCGGGCTCTCTTGTGCCGAGCATATTTAAGTTTGGGCCGTTGATGATTAAAATATTTTTCATCAGTGTACTCCGTAATGAATTTTGCCATAGAATGAGCCTTTGACGCCGTAAATTCAAGCATTCATGACGTTGTTATATATTGACATAGATTTCATTCGAATTTAAGCCCTAGTTTACTTGGTTCAACCTTGTTGAATAATAGGGAACGCGGTCTAAGCCGCGGCTGCCCCCGCAACTGTAAGCGGAAAGTTTTTTGAAAATACCACTGAGTTTACTTGGGAAGGTTCAAAAAACGATTGATCCGTAAGCCAGGAGACCTGCCAAGTGCGCAGCCCATCATTTTCACGGGGCGTGAATATGAAGCGGTCATCCGCAGAGGTCGCATCTGTGGGGATATTTTTCCTCTTGTTTATAAATAGAACGCGCGTGTGCGTGTAAACTTGGAGTAAATTATGAAACAAAAACTAAGTGTTTTTGCAGCACTTGCGATATCGGCGAGTCCAATTTTTTCTCAAGAGGTAATTAGCCTTGAAGAAATTTCTTTTGAAGCAGATTTAGATGACATACAAATTGACGAAACAGGGGCGCAAATTGATCTGGTTTCGGACGAAGAGGTTACCAATGCATCTGTTTCTCAAGCGGGCCAAGTTTTGGACCAAAGATCTGGGGTGAATTTGCGTACGACGGGCGGCGCTGGCGGCATATCTTACATTTCTATTCGCGGCGCTAATCAAAACTACATTGGCGTTGAACAAGACGGAATTAATGTTACGGAAGTTTCGAGCCCTCAAAGCAGTTATAGTTTTGGAAATTTATCATCAGCAGATGTTGGCAGTATTGAAATTGCAAAAGGTTCACAAGGCGCTATTCATGGTGCAAATGCGGTGGGTGGATTAGTTTCGCTTAGTTCACCAAAACCGACTGAAAATGGTTGGAGCACACGATCCCATTTTGAAATTGGAAGTTATGGATCTTATTTAGCTGGGGTTGGATTTGGATATAAAACAGATCAAACAACGGCCTATTTGAATTTATCAGCGCAACGCACAGATGGTTATAGTGCGGGTGATGATCGCAATCCTTATGTGGATAGTGACGATGTGGTCAATCCCGAGGAAGATCGTTTTGAGGCCCGTCGTTTGTCACTGGGAATCGCGCACCAAGTTAACAGCCAGTTCGCGATTGATTTTAGCTTAATTGCGGAGAAAGCTGAAGCTGAATATGATGAAATTGGCTATGACGCAGATGGCTTTACGATCGGCGTAGATGGTTCAACTGACGAAGTGAGCACAACAGAAATGCTCGGTTTCCAAATTGCGGGTACATATAGCTTTGGCAATACGGATATGACATTGTCATATGAAAAGCTGAATACAAAGCGCGGTTTTGTTGCAAGTTCCGAAGGGTTTTCTGGTGTTTCTTACACGGATTCGCTTTTTGAAGGAAAACGCGATGAACTTACCCTTCAATTTGATACAGAATTTTCTGATCAAGTGTCGTTGTCTTATGGTGCGAGCTGGGTGAAAGAAAGTGCCGAAAGTAGTGGCATCAGCTTTGGAAGCACGCTCTCGGATGAGGGCGAAATTGAGAAAACGTCTCTATTTGCATCACTGAATTATTCACCAATTGATAATTTCGATGTTTCGGCGTCTATCCGTTATGATGATAGTGATCTGTATGGAGATTTCACATCTTACCGCATCGCGGGCGCTTATCGTCCGATCGATAATTTGGTGTTAAAGGCTTCTTATGGAACAGGCTACCGCGACCCTTCGGTTTATGAAAATACGAGTGTTTATAACGTTGCGCCGCTTGAGCGTGAAACAAGTGAGAGCTTTGATATAAGTGCGAAATACGGCACGGTTGATCGCTATATTCAGCTGGCTTACTTCTCGATCACAACCGATAACTTTATTGATTTTGATTTTGGGATTGCAAATGCAGATGCGCCCTATGGTTTTGGTGCATATATAAATTCTGAAGGGGAAACAAAACGGAGCGGTTTTGAACTTGAAACGGCATATGCCATTACCGACCGCATTTCTATTTATGGCAATTTAACAAAGCTTGAGACAGAAAATCCAGATGGTGATCAGCTCGCATTACAGCCGGAACTTTCGGGCACGATTGGGGTGAATGCAGATATTACGAATGCGTTGAGCTTGAACGTAAATGCGAATTTTGCGAAAGATATTGTTCAAGATATTTACAACAATAGTTCGCGTACGACCGAGCGTGTCGAGCTTGAGGATTATACGGTTTATAATGCGCAAGTTAGCTATGATTTGGGAGATGGCGAAATTTATGCACGGGTCGAAAATCTTCTCGATACAGAGTATCAAGTGAATTATGGCTATGGAACATCTGATCGTGCCTATTATGTCGGCTACCGTACGCAGTTTTAATATTTGGGCGGCGTTACTTGCCGCCCTCTTTATTACAAATGCGGGGTCGAGTTTAGCAGATGAGCGCCCCGCACGGGTTGTATCCGTGAATGTATGCACAGATCAGCTTGGCATGTTACTTGCGCCTCCCGAGCAGCTTGTTTCGGTTAGTTTTTTAGCGCGAGAAGAATTGAATTCAGCAATGCATAAAGAGGCGCAGAACTATCAGATCAATTTTGCGGATATTGAAGAAATTGTTTTGCTTAAGCCAGATTTGGTTTTGGTGCATGAGTGGACTTCGCCGCTATTGTTGTCGACCTTTGCCCATTTCAATATTCCCTATGAACGCTTTTCAACGCCTGTGAATTTGGAGGATATTCCCGCGCAAATTGAGCGCATGGGTCAAATTCTCGGTCGTGAGAATGAAGCGCATATGATCATCGAGAATTTTACGCAGCGCCTTGATGAGATCGAGCGTAGCTTTGAAGGTGTTGAAGGCTCTTTGACGATGGTAACTTATGGGCCAAATGGTTGGGTTGGAAATGCTAAATCTCTTTCTTCAGATATCATTGAGCGCGCTGGTTTTGATTTATTGAGTAAAGATTTAGGGCTTGAGTTTGGCGGCTACTTACCCCTTGAAACTTTGGTCATGGCACAGCCAGATGTTATTTTGGTTTCCAATGATTATCCGGGCCATTCGCGAGCCGAGGCATTGCTTTCGCATCAAGCCTTGCGCGCAGGGTCAAGCCAAATGGCGCGTTTATCAAATGAATCAACACTGGGGTGCGCAATTCCGCATGTTTTAAATGCCTATGAAGAATTGCTTATGATTAAAAAGAGGCAATTGTCATGAGGGTCAATGTTATTCTCATATTGTTCATTTTTATGGCGGCGGTGATCTCACTTTTGGTGGGGCCTGCCAATATCTCATTTCTTGAGGCTTTGCGGGCATTGGTTCAAGGTGAAGGCGAAGTATTTGTGGTTGTGATGCGTGAAATTCGCTTGCCGCGTTTGTTGCTGAGTTTAATGATAGGA
Source organism: Paracoccaceae bacterium (assembly GCA_965263365.1). Taxonomy (GTDB): domain Bacteria; phylum Pseudomonadota; class Alphaproteobacteria; order Rhodobacterales; family Rhodobacteraceae; genus CANMUM01. The sequence continues at coordinate 2,131,326 of OZ253672.1, read as the reverse complement.
TTTGCGCTCGGAATGGCGGGCGCTGCGATGCAAGGTTTTTTACGCAATCCCCTTGCCGAACCTGGCGTCATTGGCATTTCATCTGCCGGCGCCCTTGGTGCAGTGATTGCTTTGCAGACGGGGTTTGCGATTGAGGGCGGAAAGCTTTTTGAACAAAGTGCCGGTCGTTTTATTGCGTCTGCGTATGCGCTGCCTTTTTCGGCAATGTTGGGCGCTGTATTGGCGGCGTGTTTGCTATTATTTTTTGGACGTTCGGAAAAAGCAGAGCGGTTAATTTTGGTCGGGATCGGAATTTCGGCAATTTCGGGCGCATTAATTTCTCTCGTGCTCAATCTTTCGCCTAATCCTTTTGCAGCTTCAGAAATTATGTTTTGGATGATGGGTTCGGTTGCCGAGCGCTCGATGATTCATGTAATTTTGGCAGCACCATTTATATGTTTTGGGGTTATTATTATTTTGACGCAAGCCCGAGCGCTTGATGCTTTGAGCCTTGGTGAAGATACTGCGCAGTCTTTGGGAACTAAAGTATCAACGTTAGGTTACTTGATTGTGATGGCCGTGACTTTGATGGTGGGGGCTTCAGTTGCGGTTGCGGGTGCGATTGGGTTTGTCGGGTTGGTTGTGCCACATATGCTCCGCCCGATTGTGGGATCAAAGCCTTCGCGTTTATTGATTGCTTCTGGTTTGGGTGGGGCGTCGCTTTTGACCTTTGCGGATATTCTTACAAGAATGATTGCGCCTGATCGGGATATTAAACTTGGTGTTTTGACAGCGTTAATTGGCGCGCCACTATTTTTGCATCTCGTAATTTCCACGCAACGGAAAGGCAGTTAAAAATGTTATCGGCATCAGATATCTCGTTAAAAATTGCCAATAAGTCTCTCCTAGAAAATGTAAATTTTGCAGCAAAATCTGGCGAATTTATCGGAATTCTTGGGCCAAATGGTGCGGGCAAGACAAGCTTGTTGCGTTCTTTGATGTGCATGGAAGAACGTTCAACGGGCAGTTGTAATTTATGGTCGATGAAAAATAAAGAACGCGCCCAATATGCGGCTTGGCTCGCGCAAGAACGCAATGTGAGTTGGGATTTGAGTGTTGAAGAAATCATTGCGCTTGGTCGTTTGCCTTGGCGACGCTTGGGCGGACGTCTGCATGTTGATGATGCGCGCCAAATTGATCAAGCGATCGAGAGATTATCACTTGACCAATTTCGAGAATCAACATTTACAAATTTGTCGGGGGGCGAGCGTGCCCGCGTTTTGATTGCAAGATTACTGGCTCAAAATACACCGATTATTTTTGCAGATGAGCCGATCGCGGCTCTTGATCCAGCGCAAGCTTTGCGCGTTTTGAACCTGTTTGAAGGTCTGGCTCAAGAAGGACGGACGGTTGTGATGTCAATTCATGATTTGAGTTTGGCGGCGCGTTTTTGTACGCGCATTTTGTTAATGCACGAAGGCCGCGTCGAAGGCGATGGTCGTCCGCTAGATGTATTAAGTGAAGATAAAATTGCGAAGGTTTTTGGAATTCGTGCGCAACGCGTCGAAATCGAAAATGGTTTAGCGATTTGTCCGATTGATTTTTTGGAGAATGAAAATGAATAACTTAAATGAAATCATAGAACTCGGTGGCATGAGTATGTGGGCAATTATTGCGGTCTCTATTTTTGGGCTTGCGATTGTCATAGCGAAACTCATTCAATTTTTGGTTAGAGATTATTGGTTTAAAAAGACTCCAACAAAACGAGATGTTTTAGATGCGCAATCTGGCTTAAAGGGTCTTGAGGTCGTGAGTGTTGTCGCGCCATTGCTTGGTCTGTTGGGGACGGTCATTGGAATGATACAAGCTTTTCGTGATCTCGAATCTGCGGGGGGATCACCGGAAATTTCTTTGCTGGCAGGGGGCATTTGGCAGGCGCTTTCCACGACCGCGGCGGGCATGGTCGTTGCGATTTTTGCAACGATATTTTTAGGTTTGTTCGATGGAACCGTTGAACGCATGGCTCGTAAAATTGAAGCGGTGCAAGATTGATTGGTTCGCGTAAATTAACGCCCTCTTTAACGCCAATGATCGATGTGGTGTTTTTGCTGTTGCTTTTTTTCCTTCTGACATCGCACCTGAAATCTACGGCGATTATATCCGTTGAGACGAGTGGGCAAACGGGCAGCGCTTTGGGAGTGAATGAACTTGTATTAGTTGAGCTTGGTGTTGAAAATTCGCTGAATGGTGAAGTAATTTCGGCACAAAATTTAAACCGATATTTTATGAATTCGCCTGAAAATGAACAAACGGTCGCCATTCGTCCTGACCAAACGCTAAGTTCGCAAGACTTACTGGAATTTCGCGCTCTTCTTGGACGTCATGGCTGGACAAATATTGTGTTGGTGGAGACGAAACCGTGAGGTATAGATATCAAAAAGCGCGTCGCCGTGGTGTTGATCCGATGATTGCGATGATCAATATTGTCTTTCTGTTGATTGTGTTTTTTTTGTTTGGACAATTTCAAGAGCGCCAGCCTTTCGCGGTTTTATTACCAGTTGTTGAGGCTCAAGAAAGCGCGCAAATTAGTGACCGTTTATTTGTAAGCGAAACGGGCGAATTTGCTTATAAAGATTTGCGCGGTAATGCGGCGATCACAGCAATTCAAGAATTAAAGCACCCTTACTTGATTGCTGTTGATCAGAATTTACCCGCTCACGAAATGATTGCAATTCTATCACGGATTAAAGGAGCAAACGAAGTTCATTTTGATATTGAGGTTTCGAAATGAAATGGATTTGTGTTTCGGGTTTCTTAGGATCTGTTTGTATTCATTTTGGTTTATTTATGAATACGCAAGAATCTGGATCAGTTTCAGTTCCAGAAGATTCTGTCAATCAAGATCAACGATCTGAAATCGCAGCGGTCTCAGCATTTCAAGCGTTGGATAACGCGCGCTTGGTTGATGGGGTTGCCCAGGCCTTGAGCACTGATTTGCCTTCTCTCGAAACGCCTGAAATCGCTCTTCCTAAGGCCGCACCTCCTTTGGCGCGCCCCGAAAATATTGGTATTGCCAGGCCTCCAAAAAAGGCGCCGGCTCAAAACATCCAAAGTTCAAATTCCAATTCATCTGAGAGCCAAAAATCGAGTGGTCAAAACACGGCGCCCACCCAAAGTCGACAAAGCAATCAAAACGCAAATGCGCCAAGTTCTTCAGGACCATCTGCGGCGCAACAAGCCGACGCAAAGCAGAGATTTGGCGCTGGGGTTCGTCAGGCGCTTTATCAGAAATTTCGCAGGCCAAGCGGTGTAAGAGGTCGGGTTGTGATCCGCATAACATTTCGAAATGGACGAGCGGCTTCGGTCGGGTTGGCAAACTCATCTGGAAATGTAAGCTTAGATCGCGCGGCGCTCGATGCGGCAAAAACGGCGCGATACCCAAGCGCGCCGTCTGCACTGCCAAATTCTGTGAGTTATAATCTCCCGATTTCTGTCAACTAGGCGAGAGTTCCCTAATTCGTAGACGGTTTTCCTATAGATTTTTGGCATAGGGCTTTAATTTGTGATCGGATCGAAACGCAATAGAATTATTTTTCTATAGGCATTCACAATTTTCCGAAAACCCGATATGACGCGCTTGCCAAAGAAGGATGAAAAGATGAGCTATAATATCGTTGTTGTCGGTGCCACAGGAAATGTGGGCAAAGAAATGTTGAGTATCCTTGCCGAGCGTGATTTTCCGATTAAGGAGATTGCGGTATTGGCATCGCGCCGTTCGCAAGGAACGAAAGTGAGCTTTGGTGACAAGACGCTTAAGGTTCAAGATATCGAACAATTTGATTTTGCTGGCTGGGACATTGCATTGTTTGCGATTGGTTCTGATGCAACGAAGACTTATGCGCCGAAAGCTGCAGACGCGGGTTGCTTGGTCATCGATAATTCGTCGCTTTATCGGTATGATTTAAAGGTTCCTTTGATTGTTCCAGAAGTGAATCCTGATGCGATTGAAGGCTACAAAAATAAAATGATTATCGCCAATCCGAATTGTTCGACTGCACAAATGGTGTTGGCGCTGAAGCCTCTTCACGACCGTGCGCCGATTAAACGCGTTGTCGTTTCCACTTACCAATCTGTTTCTGGTACGGGCAAAGATGCGATGGATGAGCTATGGAATCAAACCAAGGGTTTGTTCGTTCCCGGTCAAGAAGTTGAACCAAAGGTTTACCCCAAGCAGATCGCTTTTAATGTGATTCCGCATATTGATGTGTTCCTTGATGATGGACAGACAAAAGAAGAATGGAAAATGGTTGCGGAGACTAAAAAGATCGTAGATCCGTCGATCAAAGTGACGGCGACTTGTGTGCGTGTGCCAGTATTTGTAGGACATTCAGAGGCGATTAACATCGAGTTCGAAGATTTCTTAGATGAAGAAGAAGCACGTGAAATTCTCTCTGAAGCACCAGGCGTGGTGGTTGTCGATAAGCGCGAAGATGGCGGCTATATGACTGCTGTTGAAAGTGTTGGTGATTATAACACCTACATAAGCCGTATTCGTCAAGACAGCACAATTGATAATGGTATAAATCTCTGGTGTGTTTCTGATAACTTGCGCAAAGGTGCGGCTTTGAATGCGATTCAAATTGCTGAACTTTACGTGGAAAGGGTTTTAAGCTAAAATTTTGTAATGAACACATATATGGCAAAACTTTCAGCGTTAATCTTAGGTCTTTTGGGGGCGTCGATGGGTTTCGCGCAAGAAAGCTCACAAGCTTATACTTTCCAGCAATTGGTTGAGTTGGGGTTTGAGCCATTTGAGGTCAATGGCCATGATTTGCTCATTACCGGCATGAAGAAAGATCAAGATTTCTATTCATGCTGGCTCGCAGATACGCCTGAAAAAAATGCGGAGCGCCAAGCGGCGTTGCTTGGATATATGCAAAATGGCGGTCAATTACCCGAAGTCCCTAATATTTCGCTTCTGTGCGTGAAGACAGAATGACGAAAAGTCCATGCTCATCGTTGGAGTTTGTTTAAGTCTCGCAATATATTCACGTCTTTTTGTGCTTTTCCTGTGCCAACGGCGGATGAAAAATATAGCATATTTCAAAACAATACCTAATTTTCAAAGCTGTATTAAGAGCCCACAATATAAAAACAAAAAATACTAACTGTCCAAATTCGCCAGCCCAGTTCCAATATTTGATGACAATTGAAACTTCGCTTATTGCATAAAATTCAGCAATTCCATTGAGGACAATTTGTATGAGTAAAAACACAAATAGATCAGCTAAAGACTTGGCATTATTAATTCTCTCGACATGCCGATTATAATTAATATTGCGCCAATTCATAAGAAACTGATTTTCGTCCTCGATTGCCCTCTCAAGCAGTTTAACATGATCAACTGAATTTCGAGGCCGAAAAGTTTTCTCTTTGGATGCGTGAGTTTCAGCACAATCAGTCTAACACAATAAGTTATCGCTGGGCAAATAAAGGCGGTAATAAAACAAAACGAAAAACAGAAAATGATAATCCAACCAGCATTAAGAGATGGGGTATTTCCCAAAGACCAGCCAATCAGGCCAGGATTTCCTGATAGCAATAAGGACGTATCCAAAAAAGAACTAAATACATAATACTTGCTGCCCAGGTAATTTTCCAAACTTTTTCTAATACTAAAAGCGCACCCGATGTAGGCCACTTGGTATTCTCTTGCTGCATGGCATTAACTCCTTATACAAAATTGCATCTCAAATGAGAGAATATTAAAGTTAAAAAGAAAGACTACCGTTTAGCGGGGATTGTTTGTTAACAGGTGCGCTTGGATATTTGTTTATTTTGTAAACTGCCAAGTCCCAAGCGGAAGATCATTGACCGTCCATTCACCAATGCGCATTCGCACGAGTCTTAAGGTTGGAAACCCGATCGCCGCCGTCATTCGTCGCACCTGACGATTTCGACCTTCAGAAATCACAATTTCGATCCACGTATCTGGGACAGATTTACGTATACGAATGGGCGGGTCACGCTCCCAAATTTTGGGTGCGCTGATTCTTCGTGCGCGCGCGGGTAAAGTTGGACCATCTTTGAGTGCAATTCCTTGACGCAAGGGTTCCAAATCTTGTTCGCTTGGCGTCCCTTCAACTTGAACCCAGTAGGTTTTTTCTGTCTTATATTTGGGGTTTGAAATTTTGTTTTGTAGGCGCCCATTATTGGTGAGGATCATTAAGCCTTCGCTATCTCGGTCTAAGCGCCCCGCCGGATAAAAATCGGGAAGATCAATAAAATCAGAAAGAGTGGGTCTTGGCGTTGGACTTTTGAGGTCGGTGAACTGAGGGAGGACGCCGTAAGGTTTATTGAATCTGATTATTGCGTTCATCAAGCTAGCTCATTAACATGCGCAGTGCGCCCGAAACATCTGTTCGAATTGCGAGGCGCAAACCCGGCTCATCGCCCGCTTTGAGTGCGCCAATTACACGTCGGTGCATGTCAATATTCGGGCTTCGCTTTAGGGAATTATAGAGCGCGCCAACAGTAGGCCCCAGTTGCAACCAAATCGTTTCCACGAGCGCAAGCATTGCTGGAGATTGCGCGCGGAGATAGAGCGCGCGGTGAAATTCTAAATTGCCTTGGATATATTTATGAGTTTCCCCACGACTAATTTGTTGTTCGATGCGGGTATTTATAGAAATCAGACGTTCAATGAGGGCGCTATGAGCGCGCGGAAGCGCTCTCGATGCAAGCTCGGGTTCCAGTAGTGAGCGTAGGGTCGCAAGCTCTTCGATGCGTTCAGACGTGAGTGCATTCGTTCGGTATCGCCCTGTTGTCGAGGATTTAAGCGCTCCTTCGGCAGAAAGTTTTTTAAGAGCTTCGCGCGCAGGCGTCATTGAGACGCCGAATTGTTCAGCAATTCCTCGAAGTGTCACGCTCTTGTTTGGCGCTAGGTCACCGTACATGATGGCATTTCGCAGTTGTTTGTAGATCTGTTCGTGACTTGGGAGCGTGTGCTCTTTTGGGTTGGTTGATGGACGTGTGACTCGCATATCTTTTTGTGATCACAAAAGAGACAAAGGTCAAGTCGATTTTAATCAATTGAACTTAGTCAATGCGGTCATGTCGTGCGTTACGAATTACGCCTTCAATTTGACTGAGGCCATCTTCAAACTCTTTGCGCGTGTGTGGGCCGCCGAGGGTAATCCGTATTTCAGTTTGTGTCGGACGTTCTTTTGAAAAGGTGTCCGCGGTTGCAACCAGAATTTGCCTTTGCGCGAGGTCGCTAACCAAACGCGATGAACTGAGTCTTTGAGGCAGTGTGAGCCAAAAAAATGGCGCGCCTTCAGCCATTTGAAATTGATAATCAGCAAATATTTTTCGAACGATTTTTTGTCTAACTTGGACTTCACGTCGTACGCTTTCGTTTAATTTGTAGAAATTTTTTGATTGTAAAAGGCGTGAAATTATCGGGTATTCGAGTTCAGAGGGTCTCAAGTTGTTCGCAGAATAAGCGGCGCGTGCTTCTTCTACACGGTCTTTTGGCGGAAGTAAGATTCCAAACCTAAGGGCCGGATATCCAAGTTTTGCGAGTGAAGTGATTGTCCAGACGCGTTCAGGTGCAAAATTGCGAAGGGTTACTTTTTCGCCCGTGATTAGGTGCGAATGTATAATGTCGTCAATAATTTGAACATCATGTTTTTGCGCAATCTCGGCAATTACTTTCATACGATCTTGTGACATCGTCGTTGAATGGGGATTTTGAATAATCGAAGATGTCATGAATATGGGCGATTTTTTAAGTCTGCATGCCTCTTCGAATTGTTCAGGTAAAATACCTTCTTTGTCCGCTTGGATACCTAGCGCACTGCCCGTTCCCATTCTCTCGAGATCAAAAAAACCACTATAACACGCGCTCTCAGTCAAATACGTAAATTGAGAGAGGCTCTTACTGATAAAATTCCCAGCAAAACTTCCCGCATTTGAAGCACCGCGCATGAGAATTATGTCTGAGGAATCGCATTTAATTCCTTCTTTATTGAGAAAATCACAGGCGAGCTCTGCGAGCTGATTGCGTCTTTTTGAGGTTATATAATCCGAAATTTGGAAACCTTCTTGATCGAGAATATCTCTCATGATCTCAGCAATAAGTTCATTTTGACCAATTTGCGGAATGCCTTGTGTCCGAAAGTTAAAGCCAACATTTTTGTGCGAAGCGCGGGTAAATTCTCCTCTTTTTTGTTCTTGTGTATTGTTGTGTCGCTTTGCATAGGTGCCGTCGCCGATACGCGCTTCTAAAAGCCCATCATCAATTCCGAGTTGATAAGCCCGTACAATGGTCGCGGGCGTAACTTTGAGTTGATAGGCAAGCTCGCGAATGGGCGGAAGCTTTTCGCCTGGTTTTATATTGTTTTCCTCAATAGCTTGGCGCAGTGCGCTTGCGATCGCTTTATATTTGGGAAGCCCCTGCGTTTTTTGGCGATCGATCGAAATTGTACTCATACAATAAATTCCTTGATTCAATTGTTATGGTTATTGTATCTGTAAATAAATACAATGTCAATATTGTATTAGTACAATTATAGGAGTTAATCATGAAAACTTATTTATCAGTTTATGAGCGCTATCAGGTCTCAAAAGAACTTCGCTATGAGCTTCCTTCGGTTGCCAAGTGGGTTGTGGATATGTCGCTCAAGATTAGCTACTGGATGGAAATTCGCCGAACGCGACAAGTTTTGAAAAATTTAGAAGACCATGAGCTACGCGATATCAATATTTCGTACGAAGATGCGCAAAAAGAAGCCGTGCGCCCATTTTATGACTATTGAGGGGAAATTTGATGAAGACAGAACGAACGAGATTAAGACGCAAAGCTGAACGCGGATTTTATGATCCTGAAATCGTCTACCCAATTTTAGATGCGATGCCACTTTGCCATGTCAGCTTTATTGACGCGTATGGCTTGCCCGCAGTTTTGCCGACAATCGGCTGGCGTGAGGGAAATCATTATTACTGGCATGCCTCCAACGGCGCGCGCTCATTGAAAGCAATGTCTGGAAAACCCGTTTCGGTTTCCGTCACAATAATGGACGGTTATGTTCTGGCACGTTCGGCGATGAATCATTCTATGAATTTTCGTTCCGTGGTGATGTATGGTGAGGTCTTTAAAGTTGAAGGTTCTGAGCAAAAAACGGAGCGATTGAAAGCGATGATTGAGGGGCTTTTCCCAGATCGTTGGGCTCAACTGCGTGAGATAAATGATGTTGAGCTTAAGCAAACAGGAATTGTTGGAATCGAGATTAACGAGGCGTCGGCAAAGGTAAGAAATGCTGGCGTGGGTGATGATGATGTGGATCTAGACTTTCCGTGTTGGTCTGGTGTGATCCCGATTTCATATGCCGTTGGTAAGCCGATTGATGACGTCAAAAATCAAACAGGGGCACAGATGAACCCAAATTTAGATCGGATTAAAATCGGCTAAATATAAGATCTATTTTTGAAAATAGATCGAAGGTTGAGTGCGAGATTTATTATTTGAGCCAATGGAATTTAGAGACGAAGCCCACAATTTATGTATTGAAGGCTTCGTTTTTTATTTCAATTTAAGTTTAGTATCCCAAGACTTTATCACCTAGTAGCGCGACGCCGAGCGCATAAGAATAAGAGGGATTATAGCGACGAATTAGGTGGAAGTTTTTCGTCACAGCAAATGCACGTCCATTTGCGCCTTCTGGAATATAAATAGCTAAGGGTGCGTCAGGAAGACCGCGAGAAGAAAGCGATTGTACACCCATGTTTACCCATTCTTCGCGCGAACGGTAGCTGTCTTTGTCGGCGAGGTTATAGTTAAAATCTGCGGGTAAGCGCACTTCCGCGCCCCAAGCCACACCTGGCACGAAGTCCTCGCCACGTAGATAATTCGCCGTTGAGGCAAGCGCATCGACGTGATTCCAAAGATCGCGTTTTCCGTCGCCGTTATAATCAACCGCATAGGTGTTATAGCTTTGCGGAATGAATTGCGTGTGACCCATGCCGCTTGCCCAAGAGCCTTCCATTTGTGCGGGTGATTTATCGCCATTTTGAACAATATAAAGGGCATTGATTAACTGCTTTTCAGCCCAATCGCGTCGTCTGCCTTCATAAGAAAGTGTCGCGAGCGCCTCGAAAACATTGATACCGCCAAAGAAGTTTCCGTAATTCGTTTCCATGCCCCAAATACCAACAATCACCGATTTATCGACATTGTATTGACGCGATATTCGGTCGATCAATCCGCCGTAATTCGAAACGGCTTGACGACCTAAATTGATCCGCGCTTGGCTCACACGTTGGTTGACATAATACATGGTCGTTTGCTGAACTTCGGCTTGATTGCGGTCATTGTTCACAACGCGTTGACGAAATTGCATAAAGGGTTCAGCACTTGCGAAAGTTTCCTCTGAAATTCCGGCGTCCAAGGCGCGAGATTTGAATAGAGATTTCCATTCGCCAAAGCTTGAATAACTGCCTCGCATATTAGAGACTGGAAAAAGTGGATTTTGGACTAGAATTGAAGATGAAGATGATGCTGTTGTGGTGTTCGCGTTTGAGCTATCGCTCGACGCTTGCGAACAACTTACAAGAACCATTGTGGTGCTCATTAAAATTGCAATAAGTTTCATAAAAGCCTCTAATAATTATTTTACCTCTCTTAAGTCATTTTACTCAAAACGGCAAACTTTGAGAGATTAAATTCGAAAAGTCATATAGGCCTAAGCATAATCTTGCCGAGTGTCAAAGTTGCGTTTTAAATGGGATCAATATCGCCACGTTCGCGCTGGGCGTGAAAATCTTCGACGAAATCATTTAGAGTTTCTGTTTCGATGGCGTCGCGTAGCCCTTGCATCAGTTTTTGGAAATAATGAAGGTTATGCCAAGTGAGAAGCATGGAACCAATAATTTCGTTTGATTTAATTACGTGATGCAAATACGCGCGGCTATATTGGGTACAACAGGGGCAAGTGCAATTTGGGTCGAGAGGGCGTGGATCATCTTGATGGCGTGCGTTGCGCAAATTGATTGAACCCATTCGTGTCCAGGCTTGCGCTGTTCGGCCAGAGCGCGAAGGTAATACACAATCCATCATGTCAACACCGCGTAACACTGCCCCGACGATATCATCTGGCTTACCGACGCCCATTAAGTAGCGCGGTTTATCTTCTGGTAGCATATCGGGCGCAAAATCAAGAACACGGAACATGGCTTCTTGACCTTCGCCGACTGCAAGTCCGCCGATCGCGTAACCGTCAAAGCCTATATCTTTGAGCGCACTGGCACTTTCGAGCCTAAGGTCTTCCTCGAGGCCACCTTGTTGAATGCCAAATAGAGCGTGGCCGGGTCGATGGCCAAACGCTTCTTTGGAGCGCGCGGCCCAGCGCATTGAAAGTTGCGTGCTCTTGGCGATATCTTCTCTTGATGAGGGAAGTGCGGGGCATTCGTCAAAACACATGACGATATCTGAACCAAGCTGGCGCTGAATTTCCATCGATCGCTCAGGCGAGAGCATTATTTTGCGCCCGTCAATATGCGAACGAAACATGACGCCCTCTTCGGTTAATTTCCGAAGATCTGCCAAACTCATGACTTGAAAACCACCTGAATCAGTCAAAATTGGTCGGGACCAATTCATAAATTTGTGCAGGCCGCCAAGCGCCTCTATCCGTTCTGAACCTGGACGTAACATGAGATGATAGGTGTTCCCAAGTAATATGTCTGCGCCGGTTGCACGTACACTTTCGGGCATCATGGCTTTCACGGTCGCAGCCGTTCCCACAGGCATGAAAGCGGGTGTTCGGATGTCGCCACGTGGTGTCGATATTGTGCCAAGACGCGCCTTTTGATGTTGCTTGTGCTTGGTAAATTTAAACTCTTTCATAACATACGCCCTATATTTTTTTTATGAAATTGGCAATGTATGGAAGTGGTAATTCTGAAATACGGAATTTTTTGGAGAGGCGACGTATTGCCTCTATCTTTGAGTTGGGTAGCGCAATGATCGCTTCGTAAATTTCTTTAGCTTTATGTACCTTGAATAGGTGAGCAAATTTCGATGTGATAGCCATCAATATCCGCCACATAAGAAATGACTTGCCCCCATTCCATTTCTTCGGGCGATTTGATGGCGGTTGCGCCGGCTTGAACCGCGCGATTAAATTGCTCAGAAACGTTATCGGTTTCAAATGCAATTTCGAAGCTCGGTGCTTTTATGGCTGGAGCGGTCGTGTTTTTGCCAAGTTCTTGCATGAGGGCTCTTGAGGAAAACGCCAACTTTGTTTCGCCTGTTATCAATTCTCCATAATCGGCAGCATCATGGATAAATCCGATTTCGAGACCGAAGGCTTTCTCGTAAAATTCAAGCGATTTTCTTACGTTTTCAACGTATAAAATTGTGTAACGGAATTTCATTTAATCTCTCCCCCTGTTAGACTAGCCTAGCCAAAACAAAATAACTTGTCGAGCATTAAAGCAAGATTTTACAATTCGAACCTTGCATTTGTAGGGCGACCTAATTGAGAAAGGTAAGATGTGAATAATAAAAATATGCGCGTTCGTATTGATCGAGTTATGGACTATATCTATGAGAATGTTGAAAAAGGTCTGAGCTTACATTAACTTTCTGACCTAACTTATCAAGCCCCCGTATTGTTTGGCCAGTCGAATAAGTTCTAGCCTGAGTGTATCATCATCACGGGGAGCGCCCTGATAGCGCATGGTTGAGCGCGCAATCCCTGTCACAGAACAGGCGCGGCTTTCGGAAACACCGAGCTTTTGGCGGGCATGAATAATAGCGCCGCGTTGATCAGAGACACTCAGGCTATCATTGATATCGCTCAGCTTATCCGTGCTCGCTCCGCTCCGCGCGGGCTAAGCTTGACGGCTTTAAATAGTCGAGACTTTCCTTGAGGATAAGTTTGTCGAGCTCCAAATTGGCAACGATCTTTTTGAGCCGTTGGTTTTCCTTTTCTAAAGCCTTAAACTCCGAGAGCTTTGCTCGTCCCATACCGCCATACTTCTTGCGCCAAATATAATAGGTCTTGTCTGAAATGCCTGCGTGACGACAGGAACTCGAAACATCCATATCACTATTGCAATGCACCTCAACCTCACGGATAAAGCGCCTTCTGGGCTTCGCCCGTTTGTTCGCTCAAATCATTCACTGGATCATTCATCACTTCGTGATCCGCTCCAAACCCTCACCATATCTTTTCAGGGCCATAATCGTCCTCCAAATTTAACAGAGTTGTAAAAAATTAATGGATCAGTTCTAAGGGGCATGGACATGACAATGTTATTATCGTGCTTTAACACTCAGCTACCTTGAGCTTTTAAAATTATATTGAAATGATATTCAAAGAGCCGCATCGTTTAGTGATAGCAGTTTATTTTAGGGCTAGCGGTTTAGGTATGCTGAAATTGTACGCGGTTTTTCCATTCATTTTTAATCGGGACAAGGCGCAAGCGGTGATCTCAGAATACTCACGACTTGCTTGATCAAAGGCGTTGAAAAAATCAAATTTTGGCGCGCTATTTTAAAAAATGGGTAATGCGATTGATTTAAGCGAGCCGTTGGTTCACTACTATTATACGAATTAAACGTATCCCCAAAAATATTTTGGTGACAAAAGTTATGGGCACCCACTTCAGTCATTTGTTTAAATCTAAGGCGAGGAAAAACGAACCGTTGCGTGATATATTATGCGATCAACGCGACCCGAAGAAATATTTGAGGCTTATGACGAATCCCTATTTCTTGATCGCGATGTTTTTTGTTTGCACATAATTCCATAGCGCCTCGCGCCCCTTCTCTCGACCATATCCTGATTTTCCATAGCCGCCAAAGGGCGTTTCAACGCCTCCCGCATACCATTCATTCACAAACACTTGACCCGCGCGAAGAGCGCTTGCGGCATGGGTTGCACGGTCTATATCTTTTGTAAACACGCCACTAACAAGCCCGTAATCTGTTGAATTAGCAATCGCAATCGCTTCTTGATCCGTTTCAAAACTCATTACAGACAGAACAGGGCCAAAAACTTCTTCTTGCGCGATTTTATGATTTGGAGTTACATCTAAAACCGTTGGCATGAGAAACGCACCTTCACGGTTCATTTTTTTACCACCCGTAATCAAACGCGCTGATTCACTTTGCGCCTGCTGAATCATTGCTTCTGCACGATCCCGCTGCGTGTTCGAGACCATTGCGCCCATGTTATTGCCAAATTCAGGAAAATCCATTCCGTCGCCAACCCTTAGACGATCGGCGATTTTTTCTGCGCGCTCCAAAAGTTCGCGGTGGCGGGACTTATGGACGATTACGCGAGACATTGCCGAGCACACCTGACCAGCATTAAAAAATATACCCCATCTTAGGTCATTTTCAAAGGCCTCCAAATCGGCATCATCATGAACAATCGCCGCTGATTTTCCACCAAGTTCAAGAATGCACGGGACAACATTTTTCGCTGCATTTGTGGCAATCGCGATCCCTGTTGGAACCGAGCCTGTGAATACAACTTGGTTAATATCGGGATGGGCACTCAAAGCCGCACCTGCTTGAGAACCGAGGCCGCAGAGAATATTGACAGCACCATCGGGTAAGCCTGCCGATTGAGCGGCTTCTGCAAAAATATAGTTTGTAACAGGGGTTAATTCGGGTGTTTTAATCACACAAGCATTTCCAGTTGCCAGTGCCGCTGAAAGCGAGCGCGCCGTCATCTCAATTGGATAGTTCCAAGGTATAATTTGAGCCGAAACGCCCATCGGCTCATAAACAGTAAAATCAAAGTAATTCTGCCCAAGCGGGATAGAACGCCCTTCGATCGTTTCCGCTTGGTTTCCATAATATTCAAAATAACGTGCAGCGCCCTCAATTTCCAGGCGACTTTCCCAAAGAGGCTTGCCTTGTTCTTTCGTTAATAGCTTTGAAAGTGTGTCGATATGATCTAGCAAATACCGGCCCATTGCCTGTACCATACGCCCACGTTCTACCGGCCGTAGCCCAGAAAATTCTCCTGCAAGATGCACGTTTTTTGCGGCTTGCACAGCAGCACCCACATCAGCCTCATCCGCCAACGCATGAACAGCAAATACTTCGTTTGAAGCCGGGTTTGCAACTTCGATCTCACCCGCGCCTCCGCTGACATAGCGTCCGTTGATAAAATTTTGATAAGCCTTCACAACATTTCCTTTTCATCAAGAACTTTCCGCGCCACACGAAAGCACTCTAAAGATTGTGGAACACCGCAGTAAATACCGATTATATGAATAATAGCGCGAACTTCTAACGTTGAAACGCCATTATTGATCGCGCCGTTCAGATGAATTTCCCATTCATGCATCTTTCCCAACGCGCCGATCATCGCAAGGTTCATCATTGAGCGTGTTTTGGCATCAATGACCTCATCACCCCATCCAAAACCCCAGCACCATGCCGTCATTGCTTCTTGAAAGGGCCGTGTGAAATCATCAGCGGCAGCGAGGTTTTTATCGACATATTCTTTTCCTAAAGTGGCGCGGCGTTGTTCCAGCCCTTTGAGAAATAAGTCTTCGTCAAATGTGCTCATTTGTTGTCCTTTCAAATTGTAATGCGGTGTTGATAGAGATGATCATAATGGGGTTTCATACGCCTGTGAACTTGCTGGACACGAAGCGGCGCATTCGCAACCTTAACATATTTTCGAACTTGTGGCTTTAAGCCACTTGATGATGCAAGGTTATGATGAAATGAGCCTCCATCCCACCAAGAATGCGCTGAGGGATCGCCGCCAGGCTCCCAGCTTAATGTCTCTTCGATAAAGGGAATACTGACAGCTGCGCAAAACTGCTTTGTCATTTCTTCGGGATTTTCGAATAAGTCGTCGCTGTCAATAACTAGCGGTGATTTTCCGTGAAGTGCGGTGAGCAGATCAAAAAGTGCGCGCTGTTCGGGAAAGCCGACCTCTCCTTCGTCAAAATCTGGCCATTTGTGATACATTGAACTAATTGTCTTCGCTGGATCTCGGATCAAAAATGCGTGCGTGAAATGATCTAAAAATTCGGGCGTCCACATATGATTGATGTAGTGAGGAAAATCTTTGATGAAAACGGGGCCTTTGGCAGCACGGTTTTGAATATCCTTCCAAACGCTTTCAAGTGTGAGTCCATCTGTTGATTGATCACCTTCACGAAAACGGGGCCATAAGGGCTCTTCACTTTGATACCAAGATTCGCCGAAGGGTTCGTGAAGAAAGTCTAAGTCTCCTCTTTGCCGCATCATCCATTCGAATGCTGTAGAGGTCGAACGGGGGATGGCCCAAAGGGCGACAATATTATGCATCTATACTCTCCAATAGCTTTCCATTTGGTTGTGTGGGTGCAATATTGAGAGACTTGAAAATTCGCCAATAGAGCGCTGTATCGTGCCCTATGACGGGTTTTCCAAGCACTTTCTCAAGCATATTTGTAAGATGTAACGGGCGCTCTGGAATGCCATCATTGGAACGAAAATTACACATGCCATTAATTAAATAGGCATCTGCATTTGGCGCTTGTTCGGCGGTATATTGAAATGATTTGAGCGCGAGATTACCGTCAAAAATCCAACGACATGCGTTGACATCTTCTTGGGATTCAAACCAGCCTTGATCGTGAAAATTACCGGCCCAAATTACATCAAAGCCCGCTTCCTTTAAAAAATCAACCGTGCCTTGCCACCATTTTGGCCAATGATAAGCCGCGTTTAACGCAACCTTTTCAATATTAAGTGCGCGTAAGGCTTCGACCATTGCGTAACCGGCCATATGAAATTTCAACTCATATCGATCGCTTAATTGTTCGCAATGTTTGCGGATACCGTCAACGCCAAGATCACTCGTATGTACCCTATTAGAACGGACTTGAGCGGCAACATCGGCATCATTACGCGACGTGACGTGATAAAAATCATCAAGTTTAGAAAAGTTACTTTTGCGCTGATCAAGACCGTGCAAATAATCCGGATCGTGTAGCATCCAGCCGTGAACACCAGCGGATCTTGGCGCGATCCTTAAAAAATCAGAAGGCGTAGAATCATAGTCAAATGGTGGGCACGTAAATCCAACTTGATGTGGAAAAAGCTTGTGCTCAGATTTCCACTCTTTGGGCATCATTTCGTGTCACCATCAACAGCTTCTCGCATCCAGTTTTGCAAATGCATGATGGAATGCTCGGAATTCACACCACATTTAGGATCGACGACAAGTGGGCCAGGCTTATACCCTCGAGAATTAAGCCCGCGTTGCACGCTTTCAACGAGGTGAATGTCTTCTTCAACCGTCGTGTGCCGATCTTGAATGGCAAGTTTACGAATGACTTCATCGTCAACACCACCTTCGGTATACCAACCGCGCCAGACGACACATTTGTCATGTGAAATAGGACGCCAATGATAAGTATTGAGAATATTTCCCGGATAGACCTGGAAGCTAAACATTGGCCATAAAAACCAGCTTGAATAATCGCCGGCGTGGGGAACGGAGTGATCAATAGGATACGTCATTTTTTCAAGCGACTGGCACTCCGTCGTATGACGAAGACAGTAGCCTTGGGGTTGAATGTCATATGTCTCGGGTTTAATGACACCAGTGGCAAAAGTGGCATGATTAATCGAACAATGATAACATTCCGAATAATTTTCGACTGATACTTTCCAGTTGCAATTTTCGGGAATCTCGACCCATTCAAGCGGCTCTAAATTCGCCCAATTGGGAACGAATTCGGCCAACTCAGTGCGTGCATTTGGAAACCAATCATCCATTGGTTTCGCATTCGGATCAAGATTTACAAAAATAAAATCTACGAAATTTTCGGTTTTCACTTCGTTTAGGCAAATTTCATTTTTGTCAAAACCTTCGACAGCATTAATATTGGGCCCTGCCCGCAAACCGCCTGTAAGTTCATAAGTCCACGAATGATAAGGGCACACAATCACACGTGTTTGCCCTGTCCCCGAAACCAGCTGATGTGCACGGTGCTGGCAAACATTATAAAACGTTCGAATTACTAAGTCTCGTCCCATTACTGAAAAAAGACTTTCACCAGCGATTTCGAAAGCAATATAATCACCGGGCTCTTTTAACGCACTTGCATGAAATGCGAATTGCCATGAGCGCGCAAAAAACCCACGGCGCTCATTTTCAAAAATTTCGGGGTTTGTGTAGTAGTGAGCTTCTAACGAACGCTGTGGCTTTTGAATATTCATTTATGGCTCCTCTTTGTAAATGCCTAATTCATGCCGACGCTGGTGAAATTTTTCGATGCGTTGGGGAATTTCGTCGCTGGCGTTTGCGATTACAAAAGACAAAAGTGTTTCAAGTAATGCGATGGTCGCCACTGAGCTTGGAAAAAATTGGGGCGTGTCTGATTTGACAACAAATCCGAAATCCGCTGCGCGCAAAACTGGGCTTGCGAGACTATCCGAAATACCTATCACTTTGACACCCTGTTCTTTCGCGACCGAAATGGCTTCTAAAATTTCGTTTCGGTATGGATGACACGTAATTGCGACCAACACATCACGTCTATCAGTCCAAGCAAGATCATCGGTTGCAACCGAACCAGCGCGGGGAATTGAATGAAATTGCACCATGCCTGTCGATGCTAAATAGGTAAAATTGCGGGCGTTGGAATTGTTCACACCAACACCGAGTGTATACACGTTGCGTGCATCCCAAATCGCTTGAGCGGCCGCCTGCATATCTTGGACCAAGATACCAGTAAATGTCTCTTCAATGTTGCGAATCGCAGAACTCACCATATCCGCATAGAGTACGCCTATATCGCCATTTTTTTTGACATTTTGAAGCCAACGGGCTCGATCCGGAAAACTAGCCTCGCCATTTCGAATTTGCTCACGAAAAGGTTGCCGAAATTCTTCATAGCCTTCATATCCAAGCTGTCGCGCCATACGAACAAATGTATTGGGCTTTACTTTTGCGGCTTCAGCAATCTCTCGAACGGATGAAATTCCGACTTCGTTTGGATTCTCCATTACAAATCGTGCGGCCTTTTTGAGCTCTGGGCTCAGGTCGTCGAAATTTTGCTCTAGATCTCTAATTGGTACGTTTGTTTGATTCATGATTGACAATGGTACAATTGTTTGCTTGGATTGTCGAGCATAAAATTAAGGTTGACTCGAATGCAAAATATTTTACCAACTCAAGCCAAATGTGTTATCGTGGGCGGTGGCATTATGGGTGTTTCCCTTGCTTATCACCTTGCACATGAAGGTTGGACGGATGTTGTCTTGCTTGAAAAAGCAGAATTAACTTCAGGTTCAACATGGCATGCCGCCGGGCAAATTACGCAATCCACCTCAAGCTATGGACTTGGCAAATGCGTTGATTATAATATCCGTCAATACTCGGGCGCGCTTGAGGCAGAAACTGGACAAGCTGTAACTTGGCATGATTGCGGATCCTTCAGGCTTGCCTATACGCAAGATGAACTTGATTGGTTGCATCATACATTGTCTGTGGGACGCTCACTTGGCTTTAATATTGAGCTTGTTGGTAAAGAGCGGGTTCGAGAACTTCATCCCTTTTATAATCTAGAGGGTGTTATTGGTGCGCTGTACACGCCTGATGATGGGCATGTTGATCCTACAAATGTTACGATGGGATTTGCGGCGGGTGCGCGCCAACAAGGTGCTAAAATCGTCCGACGTTGCCGCGCCACAAACATTACGCAAGCCAAAAATGGTGAATGGATTGTAGAAACTGAAAAGGGTACGATTCGCTGCGAACATGTTGTCAATGCGGGTGGAACTTACGCAAGACAAATGGGTGAGTGGTCAGGATTGCAACTTCCGATGACTTCCATGACACATCATTATCTCGTGACAGAAGATGTGCCTGAATTCAAAGATCTTGATCAGGAACTTCCGGTCATTCGCGATGACAAGAAAGTGTCTGGCTATATTCGAATGGAGCAAAAAAAGGGACTTATCGGTATTTATGAGAAAGAAAATCCAAATACCGTTTGGGAAGACCATTGCCCGTGGGAAGCCGAAAACGAGCTATTTGATGCAGATTATGATCGGATTATGCCATGGCTAGAAAATGCGATGGATCGCATGCCAATTTTTGCCAACTTGGGAATCACACGTGAAGTTCATGGCGCCATTTCACATCCGCCAGATGGCAATCCGTTGATTGGGCCGGTGTCCGGCGCTCGAAATTATTGGTGCTGTTGTGGCACTCAAATTGGAATTGGTTGGGGCCCCGGATTAACACGGGAATTGGCGCGCTGGATGGTTTATGGGGCCGCAGACATATCTATGCGCGAGTATGATCCACGTCGTTTCGGAGATTATGCGACCAAAGATTGGCAAATTATCAAAGCCAAAGAAGACTATTGCTTGCGACATGAAATTCCCTTTCCGCATTTTAATCGCCTTGCAGGCCGACCGATTAAGCCAAGTGCGCTTTATGAAAAACTAAAAACAAAAGGGGCGGTTTACGAAGAAGTGTTTGGACATGAGCGCCCCAGATGGTTTGCGGGAGACGGTATAGAACAGCGCGACTATTATAGTTTTGAACGCAATGAGGTTCACGAACGTGTCGCGCGAGAAGTCAAGGCCGTCCGCGAAGTTGCCGGAATTATGGATATTTCGGCATTTACTAAAGTCGAGGTTTCAGGGAAGCACGCGGCCGCCCTTCTCGATGGCATTGTTGGCAACCGGCTTCCCCAAAAAGTCGGGGGAATTGCCCTCACGCATATGCTGAATTCGGCGGGTCGGATTGAGTTGGAAACAACAATTGTTCGTCTGAATAGTGAGCGCTATTATCTCGTTTGCGCTGCATTTTTTGAACAGCGTCTTCTTGATCATCTTGAGGCGCACAAAGGCGCGCTGGAAGTTGATATCATCTTACGTTCTAATGATTGGGGCGCTTTGGCACTGAGCGGTCCAAAATCGCGCGATATACTCTCAAAATGTACGGATGCTGATCTTTCAAATGCTGGGTTTCGTTGGCTGAGTGCACAAGAAATAGAAGTCGCAGGGTGTAAAATTTGGGCGTTGCGAATGTCATATGCGGGTGAATTGGGGTGGGAATTTCACATTCCAAGATCGGATATGCTGGCAGTTTATAATGCCCTTGAAAGCGCTGGAGAGCCATTTGGGCTTATTGATTATGGTAGTTTCGCGATGAATACAATGCGTATGGAAAAGGCATTTAAGGGTGCTGGCGAACTCACAAATGAAGTCACCTTGCCCGAAGCCGATGTAATGCGCTTTGTGAAAACGGATAAAGAATTCATCGGCAAAGAAAAAAGCCTGTCACAGCCCCCGCGTTTTGTTTGTGCCTATCTTGAAATCGAGCCAGACGGGAAAGTTGACGGCCATGGAGGCGAAGCGGTTTTGGTTGACGGAAACGTCGTCGGCTCTGTTTCGAGTATTGCTTATGGTCATAGTGTCGGAAAAATACTGGCATTTGCTTACATTAAGCCAGAGGCCAATACACTTGGGCAGGCGGTTGAAGTCATTATTCATGGCTTCCCTCGCAAAGGAAAAATCTTGGGCGATCATGCCGCGTATGATCCACAAAGCCAAAAACCACGGATAGATGCGTGAAAACGATACCTGAAACGATGAATGCGATGGTGACCATGGGACATGGGGGGCTGGACATGATCAATTGGCATGAGAATTGGCCCTGCCCGCGCCCTGCCCCTGGGGAAGTGTTAATTAAAGTGAGGGCTTGTGGTCTTAATAATACGGATATCAACACGCGCGTTGGTTGGTATTCAAAGACGGTGTCGGCGGCGACACAAAGCGAGGGATTCGAAAAGGTCGATGACAAAGATCCGACTTGGGGCGGCGCTCCGATTCGTTTCCCACGCATACAAGGGGCAGATGTTTGCGGTACGATTGTTGCGGTTGGTGAAGGCGTTGAGGCGGGGCGGATCGGTGAAAGAGTCATCACGGACAACTGGTTGCGTAATCGAGAAGATCCCAAGAATAAAAACAAAACGAGTTATTTTGGCTCTGAATGTGACGGCGGTTTTGCGGAATATACAAAAATACGTAGTGAAAATGCGCTTGCGGTGAAGTCGAACTTCACCGATGCGGAACTTGCAACACTTTCATGTTCATATTCGACCGCCGAAGGTATGCTTGAGCGCGCAAACGTGAATGAAGACGATGTTGTCTTAGTTACCGGTGCATCGGGCGGCGTTGGCGGCGCGCTGGTTCAACTTGCGAAATTGCGCGGTGCGAAAGTGATTGCGATGACTTCACAAGCTAAGCGTGATGCCGTTGCTGAGCTAGCGCCAGACTTGATTATTGATCGCGCGCCGACCAATCTTCGCGAGGCACTTGAAGGGCACAAAATAACAGTCGTTGCGGATATTGTTGGTGGCGATTATTGGTCGAAGCTGATCGATATTCTGGAAAAAGGTGGGCGCTATACCTGTTCGGGTGCCATCGCAGGGCCCATGGTATCGCTTGATTTGCGCACGTTTTATTTGCGTGATTTGACTTTTACCGGCTCGACGGTCATTGATCCAATCGTGACACGAAATTTGATCAAATATATTGAGGCAGCGCAGATAAAACCGATGCTTGCGGCGACTTATCCTTTGGAAGAACTGCGCGCGGCTCAAGCGGCATTTACCGAGAAAAAACATGTCGGCAATATTGTGGTGATGCCGTGAATTCGCAAATAAACATCGTCATAGCGCTCTATCCCGATGAAGCGAAGCAGACCTTCTTAGAAATTTATGAGATTGTGGCGGAGGTCGTGTTGTCGCAATCACCTACAAAGATAGAGCTAACAACGAAATGGAATGAACCGGCATTTGTGCCGACGGGCAAGATTGGCACAACACTTCGAATTGCATGGAATAAAAAATCACCAAATATCATCAAGCTTTTAGTTCATTGCCGCACATCGCTTATTGAAAGGTGGCGTGTGCAATTTCCTCAATTTGAATGTGAAGGTAATCGTGCGCTTTGTTTAGAAATTGATCAACCGATTCCTAAAGAGGTGGTTCGATTTTGTGCGGAGAGCGCTTTCAACTATGATAAGAGGAATTTGGCTTGAAGATTTCGCGCATCTCACTTTATCAAACCGAACTGCCCTATGTTGGCGGGACTTATGTTTGGGGTGCGGGCAATGTGATTGATGTAGCGCATGCCAATGTGGTTGTGATTGATACAGATGCGGGTTTACAAGGTTGTGGCGAATTCACGCCTTATGGCGAAAATTATATGATCGCGCATTCGCAAGGCGTGGAGGGTGTGTTACGATTACTCGCGCCGAAGCTTCTTGGCGAAGACCCGCGCCAAGTCGCGAAGATTGAACGCTTAATGGATCAAGTGGTGCAAGTGCATGGCTATGCCAAATCACCGATTGATGCGGCGTGTTGGGATGTTTTGGGGCAAGTTGCCTCTCAGCCCGTTTGGATGTTGCTCGGCGGCAAGCTGACCGATGGAGCGCTGATGTACCGCGTTGCCCCTCAAAAATCGGTTGAGGAAAGCATGCGCGAAATGGAAAACTACTGCGCGGCAGGTTACCGACAATTCCAGATCAAAGTGGGCGCGGATTGGCAAAGCGATATTGAGCGGATACATCAAACGGTGGGCATTCTTAATGCTGAGGAAAAAGCCATGGCTGATGCCAATCAAGGCTGGCGGGTTGATAACGCCATACGTGTGGCGCGCGCTACCAAGGACTTGGACTATATTTTTGAGCAACCCTGCAAGACATATGCGGAATGTCAGCAAGTGCGGCGTGTGACGGCGCAACCGATGAAGCTCGATGAATGCATAACGGGGCTTGATGTTGCAAGGCAGATTGTGGCTGATCACGACGCAGAAATTTGCTGTTTGAAAATATCAAATCTTGGTGGTTTGAGCAAAGCACGGCGTGTCCGCGATTTCTTGATTGAAAACCGTATGCCCGTTGTGTGCGAAGATAGCTGGGGCGGAGAGATTACAACAGCGGTTGTGTCGCATTTTGCAGCCTCAACGCCAGAAGAATTCTTGCACAACACGACCGATTTGATGAATTATAATACCCGATCAACAGGAATTGGCAGCGCGTTTGTGAAAAACGGTAAGCTTTATGCGCCCGATCAAGCAGGGCTGGGTGTCAAACCCGATTTCGATGCGCTTGGTGATCCAGTTGCGGTTTACGGAGGATAATATGAAGATCACGCGGATAACTGTTTTTCAACATGATTTACCTCTTAAGGAGCCATACTGGCTATCAGGTGGGCGTCTAAAATTTGAAGTTCTTGACGCAACATTTGTAAAAATTGAAACTGACGAAGGCTTAGTCGGGTGGGGCGAAGGCACGCCGTGGGGGCACACTTATGTACCTGCGCATGGGCCAGGAATTCGCGCGGGGATTGAGACGGTGGCGCCATGGATTCTGAGGCTTGATCCGCGCCAAGTTTTAGAGGTGGAGCGCGCAATGGATTTGGCGCTTCCCGGGCATTTTTACGCAAAATCACCTATTGATATGGCGTGTTGGGACATCAAAGGACAAGCCACAGGACAACCCATTGCTGAGATGATGGGGGCGGCAAGCTATACCCCGAAACAGATCGCGTCATCAGTGGGTGTCAAAACCATTGAAGACACCAAGAGGGTGATGGATGCGTACCGCGCGCGCGGCTATGTGAATCATTCAGTAAAAATTGGTGGTGATGTGGACACAAACATTGCCCGAATCCGTGATGTGGAAGGCCATCGTGCTCAAGGTGAGCGCGTACTTTATGATGCTAATCGCGGCTTCACTCGCCAGCAGGCTCTGCGTGTCATGAAAGCCACGGAAGACTTGCGCGTCATGTTTGAACAACCTTGCGAAACGATCAATGATATCGCAGCCATCCGCCCGTTGCATGTCGCACCTGTGTCGATTGATGAAACACTTGTCACCTTGCAAGATGCGACGTACATTGCGCATGAGGGATTGGCGGAGGTTTTCGGAATTAAGCTCAACCGTGTAGGCGGTTTGACCAAGGCAGCGCGCATTCGTGATATTGCGCTTGCCAATGGCATTGATTGTTATGTGATGGCGACGGGAGGCTCTGTGCTTGCAGATAGCGAAGCCTTACATTTAGCGGCAACCATTCCAGACGAGAATATTCTCGGTGTTTGGGCTTGCCAAGACATGATCACTGCAGAGATCGCGGGAGGTGCGGGGCCGCGCGCAACTGACGGGCATTTGACCCTTTCGCGTGATGCTGGGCTTGGCGTTCATCCAGATGAGAAGGCGCTTGGAAAACCCTTTGCGATTTATGAGGCAAATTCATGAAAACAAACCGCGCATGTATAGGTCAGGTATATATGAATTCGAAGATTTTGGCGCTCAAGTCAGTTCATTTTAAAGTGGAGGCTATATGAAAATTACAAAGGTATCCCTGTGGCACGTACCTCTCACTTCGCATGAAACTTATTATATGGCTGAAGGAAAGGCTTGTGACACCGTTGAAAGTGTTGTGTTGCGAATTGATACAGATCAAGGCATATCAGGATGGGGAGAGGTATGCCCTATTCCTCACTATCTACCCGCATATGCGCGCGGTGTTGCCCCTGCTATTGCTGAACTCACGCCAAAACTTATCGGCGCGAACCCTTTGGGGGCGGAAAGTTTATCTGCTCATTTGGATCGCTGGCTTATGGGACACCCATACGTAAAGTCTGCGCTAGATATGGCGTTTTGGGATATAACCGGAAAAGTTGCAAAACTTCCCGTTTATACACTTTTGGGAGGTTTGCGAAATCAACATCTTCCTCTTTATCACTCGATTACTTGTGTTGCGCCTGATGAAATGGTTCGTATTGCAAAGGAAGCCAAATCTTCAGGCATGACACAATTTCAAGTCAAGCTTGGCGCTGATGCGAATAATCATCTCGATATTGAACGGCTCATCAAAGTTCGCGAAGCGGTGGGAGCGGGATATTTGGTTTATGGGGATTGGAATGGAGGCGCTACAAAACTTGATGCGATACGCGTTGGGAAATCTGTCGCCAATTATGATATTATGCTCGAGCAGCCTTGCGAAACTCTAGAGCAATGCGCTGATGTAAAAAATGCCACTGGCTTGCCTATGAAAATTGATGAAAACGGTCATGATTTGGCAAGTCTATTGCGGGCTTCTCGTCTTGGATGCATGGATGCGATTGCGGTTAAAACATCTAAATTTGGCGGATTAACTCAATCACGAAAGGCGAGAGATCTTTGCGTACATCTTGGCGCTAAAATGTGTGTTGAAGATACTTGGGGGAGCGATATTGTCACCGCGGCTGCGCTTCATTTGGGGGCGAGTACAGATCTTAAATTTATTATGAACGTTTGTGATTTGTCGCATTATGTTTCACCGCGCTTAGACCAAAATACGCCCACTAGAAATCATGGATATATTGAGCCACCAAGTGGTGTTGGACTTGGTGTAAATCCCGAGCTTGGAGCCGCCGATGAAGTTTTTGATTAGTTTATTCAATCACGTCGGACGTATGCGAGATTTGTTTTATTTTTCAAAGACCGTGAGAGCATATTGGCGTTTTTTGATTAGGATGAACACACATACACCCATCAAAGTGATCACTAATGCGAATGACAACAATTCACTCTGTTTTCAGATGTAAGAACGAGTTGCAGTTAATCTAAATGAAACGAGACAAAAATGACACTTCAAAATGAATATCCTAAACATGATCCAGAATGGGTCGCAAAAATACATGGTGAACACTATCTTCAATCATGGTCAAAACAAGGCGGCAAGCCGATAGTGATTGCGGGGGCAGAGGGCTCTTGGTTTTGGGACACAAATGGAAAGCGTTACCTTGATTTTCAATCTCAACTCGTGAATGCCAATTTAGGTCATCAACATCCGAAGATCATTCAAGCGATAAAGGATCAGGCGGACAAACTTTGTTATATTGGTCCTTCAATGGGCTGTGATGTGCGCTCGGAATTGGCAGCGATGATGCGCGATATTACGCCCGCCAATCTCACGAGTACATTTTTTACGACAGGGGGCGCAGCCGCAAATGAAACAGCCATTCGTATTGCGCGCCATTATACAGGCCGAAGTAAGATTATTGCACGCTATCGATCTTATCACGGCGCGACGGGTGGAACTTTATCTTTAACGGGGGATCCGAGGCATCATTTGACGCGAGGCGATATGCCGGGTGTTGTTCGTATGCTTGATCCTTATACATACCGAACGCCTACGGGGCACAAAGATCCCTTAGATTGCCCAGTGTGCCAAGGTGCGCCCCATTTGGAAGAAATCTTAATGTATGAAAATCCAAATACGGTGGCCGCCGTTATTTTGGAGCCTGTGGTGGGTACAAATGGAATTATTGTTCCGCCCGATGGGTATCTAGAATCGATTAAAGCGACTTGTGAAAAATACGGTATCTTGCTCATTTCTGATGAAGTCATGGCTGGATTCGGGCGCACAGGAGAATGGTTCGCTGTTGATCATTGGGGTGTTCAGCCCGACATTCTTACAAGCGCAAAAGGGATTAACTCAGGTTACGTGCCACTTGGGACGATGAGTGTTTCAAAAGATATTTTAAATTGGCTAAAAAACTATCCGCTTCCGGGTGGTTTAACCTATGCGGGGCATCCTCTGGCTTGTGCGTCTGGTGTCGCTGCAATTTCAGCTATGCATGAAGAAGGCACGCTTAATCATGCCACTAAGATGGGTGAGAAAATGCGGGCGGCATTAAGAAAATTGGCAGATAAACACGAGATCATTGGAGATATCCGTGGTTTAGGAATGTTTAATGGTATTGAGCTTGTGAAAGACCGCGAAACTCGCGAACCACTTGTGCCGTTTGCTGCGAAAGGAGACGATGCGCGCCCTATGAATGCAATGATGAAATTCTCGATGGAAAATGGTCTTTATCTTTCTTTTTACTCAAATGTCATTCGCCTCACGCCGCCGCTTAATATTAGTGAGGAAGATCTCGAATTGGGCTTGGATATTTTGGATAAGACGCTTGAAGTGGGATCGCAGTATGGGGTTTAGTTGTTCATAAGGTTATAGTTTAATCAATCAAGTTCAGTTTAGCTGGCGTCAAAAATAATGCTTTGGATTTCCTTGCCGATCCGGCGTAAATGTGTGCGGGCGGCGGGTGTTTCCGGATATATTTTTTCGAGGAGCGCCCAAAAGCGATGTGAATGATCCATATGAACCAAGTGCGCACATTCATGAGCGATTACATAGTCAAAAATCCAATCTGGCATCATAATTAATCGCCATGAAAGCATGATATTGCCACGCTCATCACAGCTGCCCCAGCGTGATTTGGTGTCGCGCCAACGGATCTCGTTCACGTGACTTCCGACCAAATTTGCAAAGTGGTCGATTTTTGCGTTCGCATAGATTTGTGCTTGAGACTTTAACGCAGCGGCAAGCGCTCGTCCGACATTCGGTGACTTTACGTAAATCGCTTCGGAGGCAAAACGCACGCCTCGCTTATCGCCTTGCTCAATTGTGTAGTCTTCGCCTCGAAAGGGAAGCATACTGCCAATTGAAACCATTTGTGTGGGCTTGTAGTGACGCCGAATCCAACCTTCATGTGTATTAATAAACGCATCAATTTCATTCAGGCGCGTTGATTTTGGATAACTCACGGTAAAACCGCCATCGCGTGTTGATTGGCGTAAAGTTAGACGGCGCGCGCGGGAATTTGGCCGTAATTTTATCGAAATATGTGGTAAGTTTTGAGGATGTATCGTGCTCAAGACGCTTTGTGTTCTGATATAAATTCTTTGACTTGAGGATAAATTTCGTTCCGCCAGCGAGAGCCATTAAATATTCCATAATGCCCAGCCTTAGGTTGTACCCAATGACGTCGGTTTTTTTCGGCTAAGCCAGATGTCAAACCATGCGCGGCTTCTGTTTGCCCAACACCCGTAATATCATCACGTTGACCTTCAATTGTGAAAAGCGCGGTGTCCGTGATCGAAGACGGATCTACAAGTTCATCTCGATATTTATACGCGCCTTTTGCAAGAAGTTTGCGCTGGAAAACTCGATCAATTGTTTGCAAATAAAACTCGGCAGTCATATCCATCACAGCCATATATTCGTCATAGAACTTTCGGTGTGCTGCCGCGCTTTCGCCGTCGCCTTGAACCATATGCTTGAAATGTTGCATATGCGCATCAACATGACGATCAAGGTTCATTGTCATGAAGCCTTGAAGCTGTAAAAAGCCCGGATAAACACGACGCATCATGCCTCGATTGGGAAAAGGGACGGTCAAAATCACATTATTTTCGAACCAAGATAGTGCACGCGAGTTTGCAAGATCATTCGGCCCTTTTGGATTTATCGATACGTCGATAGGTGAGCCCATCAAGGTTAGGCTTGCTGGTCGTGACGGATGTTTTTGCTTTGCCATCAAAGAAGCTGCAACGAGCGCGGGTACACCGGGCTGGCAGACACCCAATATATGCGGACGAACGCCATGTATTTTGTGAATATGCGCGCAAAATTCGATAATGTAATCGACATAGTCATCTAAATCAAAACGGCCATCACTAAGCGGAACATCACGCGCGTCACGCCAATCGGAAATATAAACGTGATGGTCTTCCATCGCTTTCTTGACAGTGCCACGAAGTAAAGTCGCAAAATGTCCCGATAGAGGCGCCAAAATCAAAACAGGGGGATCATCTCGTTTTATTTCTCTTTTAAAATGGAGCAAATCACAAAATGGAAGAGATAAACTGATTTCTTGTGAAATTTTAACATCGCGACCATCGATTTGAATCGTATCAAATCCAAATTCTGGCTTGGCGTAGCGGCGCGAAGCATTCAAAAACAACTCAAGCTGTGCTTGAGAATAACGATTTAAGTAATTCTCTTTGAAAGGGTTGAATTCGGATTTATTAAAATCATATGCCCACTGTGCAACATGACGTGTCGGTGCGATAGCGGCATGCGCGATTTCGTATGCATGATATAACATAATTATAATTTCCTTTCGTTTTTATTAATATTATTATCCCGCGGACGCAATGAAAATTAATCTAGTGTTATAATATCGTGAACTTGTCTGAAGTCTGCGCTTTTCGGGACCTTCGATCTGCTGTCATAAATTTAAATGAAAAATATTAAAATTTTGATGTGAATTGATTAAACCGACAAAAGATATTGACCTATTTGCTTAGGTGTGGCAGGGAAGCCGCCAACGAGTTCTAATTCGACATAAGGAAAAGCAATGGTTAAAGCTGAATGGGGCGTTAAGCGCCTTTGTCCGAAATGCAGCACACGTTTCTATGATCTCAATCAAGATCCTGCGACGTGTCCAAACTGCGAACATAGTTTCGAAATTGCTTCACTATTTCAAAGTGATATGCGTGCGAAAGTAGTCAAAGAAGCCAGTAAATCGAACAAAGTCGACGCCGAAGATATCATCGAAGATGATGTTGATCTTATCGATGATGATCCAGCATTGGATGACGAGCTACTTGAAGACGATGATACCGATACGGTCAGCATTGAAGAAATAGCAGACGTGCCTGCCGACCAAGAAGAGTAGATTAAAAAAAGGGGCCTTAGCTCAGCTGGGAGAGCGCATCGCTGGCAGCGATGAGGTCAGGGGTTCGATCCCCCTAGGCTCCACCAAATTTCCTTGATAGTTTTAAGAGCAAAAACAAGCGCTTATGGGCGGTTTTGTGGCTTTTCGAATATGCCGTTACCATTTCCGAAGAGGTCGCGCGTCACCACGTTGTCACTAGGATATCAGCTCAACCAATTCCTTACTTTACCTCATTGGAAAAGCTTGTTATCATTTTCCATGTTAAACTTTTTGTTCAAAAAGAAAACACGCCAAGAAAAACTTATTGCTCTGCTTGAAATTTCCGCGGAGCGATTACGGCTTTGCGCCGAAAGCATTTCAAGCCTCGAGAGCGAGCGGTTTTGGCGCTTGGCAGGCAAGGTGGAGCGCTTGGCTGTGCATATTGTGGAAGACCCGCGCGACGCGGCGCATCTGCGCCGATTTATCTCCTACTATCTTGGCAAGATTGTGGACATTTGCGAAGCATCCGCCCCGTTAATTGAACGACACCCAAAAAGTGAAAAGCTGGCACCGATATTGCAACGCCTTTCCGATTATGAGGCCTTGCTTATCAGCGCCGAGCAGATTTGCCTCGAAAATGATTTCAACGAAATCAATGCTGCCATAGCGGCACTTGATCAACAACTGGAAAGGCTGACATTGTGAAGCAAGCCTTTCAGGACATGTGCTTTCGTCATGAATGGCGAAAATATCAAAAGCGCGCCCTCAACCAGCTTGATCAATTTATCAATGACAACAAAATCCATATTGTGGCAGCGCCGGGCGCAGGGAAAACGGTGCTGGGTCTGGAAATTATCCGCCGCTTGGGCCGAAAGGCTCTAGTATTGGCACCAACGACGCTGATCTGCGATCAATGGTTACAGCGGCTGCAAAGTGATTTTCTGGCTGGGGCAGTTGCGCCATGGGCAGCACGAAGCCCCGTGCAGGATGCAGAGCTGTATATATGCAGCTATCAGTATTTTTATCTGCATTATAAGGAATTTGCCGATTGCTTCGATGTGCTTGTGCTTGATGAGGCGCATCATTTGCGCAATGCGTGGTGGGAGGCGATTTTTGCTTCGCTCGCCGGTCGGGATAAAACCGTGCTGTCACTAACCGCCACCCCGCCCATTGATGCCGAGGATGATGAATGGCAACGATATTACGCGCTCTGCGGCGAAATCGACATTGAAATCTCGCCACCAGAACTCGTGCAGCAAGGCGATCTTAGCCCCTTTCAGGACTTGCTTTACGCAACCAAGAATCTTGAAATTGAAGAAGAAACGCCGCCGTTTCTATCCTTTTTGACCCAGCTTGTGACAAAGCAAAAACTGGTTCCAAATCTTACCACGCACGATTGGGTCAAAGAGCCGCGCAGGCATGCTACGGCCATTCTCGATCAGCCCGAGCAATTTGTCGCTATGATCAGCTATCTTCGCGCTTGTGGCCTCCCGTGCCCGGCATATGCAAGCAAGATTTTAGGTGTGAGGCGAATGAAGTGGCCAGCATTTGACGCATATTGGGCAGGTATCTTGCTGACCGCCGAGCTCAACAGCCTGCAAAGCGACATCATTGATGAATTGATTACGATTAAGGCGCTCGCAAATGATCGTGTTGCCTTTGCGGGAAGAGCTGCCCACATCAAAACCAAACACAGCGAAACCCAAAAGGCCATTTGTCATATACTCAACCATGAGCGTGAACATCTTGCTGATCAACTTTGCTGCGCCATCCTTACGGACCATGTCGGGAAATCTGGCTTCAGAGCGTCAAAGCAGAAAGGTGATCTTTCGACTTCATCCCTTTTTCATAAGATTTGGGCGGAAAACCCATCTGATGACCTTGCGGTTATCACCGGCACCATATCGGTTCTGCCGAGCGCCCATTGCACCGAACTACCCGGGCAAGACATGCCCAACTTCCCAGGCTATCAAATCATCGAAGGCGCGACAGCCCAATGCCTTGCGATTGTTGAAAAGGCCATGCGCAGGCGGCAGATTGCTGTGCTCATCGGCACCCGCTCGCTATTGGGGCAAGGCTGGGATTTGCCTGCGCTGAATACGTTAATTTTGGCAACGCGCACGACATCATTTGTAAGTATTAATCAATTGCGTGGGCGGGTTATGCGCAAAGATCCAGTGGATGCAAACAAAGCCGCCAATATTTGGCATCTTGCTGACAGCCCCACAAGCGAAATTGGCCGCGAAGATATGCAAGCTATGGCTAAGCGTTTCAGTGCTTTTGCACATCTTTTTCGTGACGAAGGGGTGATACGTTCCGGCTATCCCGCCGCAAAAAGCATCGAAAGCCTTAATGAACAATCCTTAAATGACGCCAAAAACCGAGAAGGCTTGGCGAAGGCGTGGCAGCAAGCATTTCGCAGCGATGAGGGCAAAGATCGGTATTTGCGTGAAATCACCCACATCGAATTCCATTCACATCGGATTGCATTGCCAATGGGTCTCATTTGGCGGCTTGTCGGGGCTTTGGGGCGAGGGCCCTCTGAAATGGTGAACAAACGAACGTTGAAACGTATTCTTCGTGCGTCACTGCACAGCCTCCATCAGATTCAACGCATACATACAGCTTTGGAAGACATCGATTTTGCTGTTGAAGCCCGTGAAGGGCATGTAAGTTTTCAGGTGTTTGGTGCAACAAAACCCGAGGAGGCACGCATCCACAGCGTTGTTAGCGACGTTTTGGGGCCGATCAAAAACCCACGTTACCTGATCGAAACAAAACAGAATATATTTGGCACGGGCAGACAGCTCTATGCCATGCCCGAGGCCTTTGCAAAGCGCAAAGAACTCGCCATCATATTCACACAAAACTGGCGAAAATATGTAGGCGGCTGCACCGAGATTTTCACGCGCACAGGCAAGGGGCGTGCTCTCTTAATAGCTGCGCGTTCAAATTGCCCAGCAACCAAGGTCGAGCAACATCAACATTGGTCCTGAAGCAATGGCCTCAACACAAGACATCTCTCCCCAATCATTCCGACTTCAGAACTCACCCCGCTTCGGAGCATCGCCGCGGTTCGCAATTTTAGCGCTTCTTTCAACGATATCGACGCCCAGATCATCGGCGAGTTGAACGATTTCCCATGCTCTATCCCGCGATTTAGGAGACCTACCGTGTGCTGCGTGTAGCGCTTCCATGAAGGCGACGCATTGTGGACCGATATGCGAGACAGTTTTGACGCATTGTTTTAGCTGGGCTCCGACCATGTATTGATGATTTGTAGGTCTATGGACGTCCTGAATAGTTACAACGCCGATTTTTCCAATCACTCTTTGATGCACTGCTATTTGTTTGTTTTCGTGATAAACAACTACAGAAGAAGAGGTAATTTTAGCGTTGACTTTTTCTCCCACGAAGCGTTCTGGTGCAGAGTAATGGTTGCCCTCTACCTCAAAGGTAAGATTTGAGCGAACTGTACGATTTAGATGCCATTCCCCATCTTCATAGCGGCGTGTAGGTAATGGTAAAAGACCGCACTTATCGTTGTTCTCGAAGAGTTCTGACCTACTCAGTCCCCCGTGCCCTTTCATTGCGCGCCGGTTCAGCTCCGTTAACAGCTCAGAAATGGCCCAATTGAGTTCCGTCAAGCTTTGAAACCGGCGGTATCTTAACTTGCTCAAAATGTCGTTTTCAACGATCCGAACACTACCTTCCACCATGCCTTTATCTCGTGCATGGAAGGCTCGCGCGGGAGAAACAACGAAACCATAATGGTCAGCCAAAGCTTGGAATCGCGTATTGATGACAGGTGCTGAATTCTTTGTTCTGGATTTTGCGACGGCTGCTTTGAAATTATCCACGATGAGGGTGCTATGTACTCCGCCGAAAAATTCGCACATATCGCTTATGCACGAAATAACGTGTTCGGAGCCTTGGGAAACAATCGCTTTCACAAATATGTATCGGCTCGCTCAGCTAACTGCTACTGCTACGTCGTATTTGAGACTTACTCCAACAGTATCGAATAATATGTTTGGCAATTTACCCACAAAATCAAACTGCACTATTTCCTCTGGGGCATAAACGAAGTGCATCTCTACGTTGTTTTCTTTCCGCCTCGCTTTCAGCACTTCATAAAACTGAGACAGTGAAATTGGTTTTGCATTTTCAGGAAGACATTCCCGATATTCTTCATAGGCCCGCTTCATGGTTACGTGACCACTTGCCAGTTCTTTTTCTACCAACTCCCAATCAGGTTGATCGGATTGAATTTCGCGAGCATATTTGGTTGGATTGATCATCTGATCTATTTGGACATCAGATAGAGTCCTTAGCGTTTCCCAGTCTTTACCCACCTCACTGAGCCGTTGGCTCCAGCGAATGACTTTATTTCTCGATACACCGCAGGTTTCTGCAATTCGAGTTTTGCATATACGCCCTTGGAGGAGTAGTCGGACAAGTTTTTGATTTTGAGTTTCCATAATTTTCTCTCTTTAGCTAATATTCACCTAAAGCCCCAAACGCTCAGGGACTTGACTTTTTTGCAAATTTTGGAGAGACTGCTTGAAAGGGTCATCATGCCTTACGAGTTTGTCTCGGGAACCGCTATCGCTGCGTCAACAGCTTTGGCGGTTTTGTATTTTAGAAATTTAATTCATTAATAACTTCCTCCTTTTGATATTGTTCTGGCCAAATTTTCTCAATCGGTATGCCTATGATCTGAGAAATGCTCGCCTGAACACGCTGTGACTTTCCGCGTCCCTGGCTCACAATTGATACAGTTGAAATTGAAATGCCAAGACTGGCAGCCACGTCGCTTAACGAAGACTGGTTTAATCGGAGTAAGTATTTTACACGTTCATGCCGCGCCCGATGAAAGCTATTCATTGAATTCCATAACTTAGATCGAATGGTTTGATTCTCGGATAACTTTTCTGGGAAATCAAGAGGAATTTCATCATAAAGTATTGAATTATATAAAAATATTTTCTGTATACGCGTATATGGGAGCCGTACAAACGTAAATAATTCAGCGGTAATACATTGTTTTTATTGATTGTAAAATTTGTCTATTTTTTGGGCTTTATCGCATGCTTAATTCTATGGATGACGATTCTAAAACGTGGAAAACCCTGAAAAGGATCAATTGTTACGTTTGAAAAAGCGGAACCTAAAGCTGATTCGGGTTGCAAATGACCTCACTCAAAAGGCGATGGCCGATATTTTTAGCATCAGTGAGGGAGCCTACGGAAAATATGAACGTGGAGAAAGAGCTCTTCAACCTCATATCGTTGAAAAATTAAAGAATGAATACAAAGCTAACCCTTTTGCTAAGGAGCTACAGGACCTTTGGCTAAAGCCTGCCGCGGAAAAAACACACACAAAGCCCAACGAACCAAAACTAGCTGGGCTGACCCCCGATCCTCGACAAGAAAACGTCATAATCTGCCCAAATTGCCAGAAACCGCAGTTTGTAAGTGAGAAAACCTGCCGCCATAAAAACTGCGAGTATTACTTTGAAGGCTGCTTGGAATCTGAAGAAAGTCTTTGGCGCGCGCGTTGTGAAGAGTATTTGGAACAGCTAGCTCGAAGGAACGAGGTATTTGCTCAGCTTTCGATACTTGTACCGCTTGTTTTGGTTTTTGGGGCAGTATATCTGACCAATTCGTTCAATCTCTTTGGCATCTGGCTTCTTTCGTTAGTCCCTAATAACTATTGGGTAATATTTGGGCTGCTTTTCGTTATTGTCGGTTCTTGGACGTCTAAGATTTTGCAAGACAAATCGGCAATCATCCTCAGTGAAAAGGAGTTGCTAACCCGAGAGCTTTTTCTTAAGCACATGTGTGAAAACCGATGCGCAGAGATGGATGGCATTAAGCACAAAATTGAATGAGTAAATCGCGGTGCTGTAGTCATAGTTGTAGCGCAAATGTTCAATCGCTCTCGAATATAAGTAATCAACATCGACACCAGCGATCATGAAACACTAAAAACGCCGCACTCTCAGGTTCAGGATAGGGAGGGATACGCACTTTAAGGATATTCATCGCTATCCTCCATTTTTGCTCAAGCAAGATTAAACGATCAAAAAAATGTCATTTGGGTGTGTCATTATTCTGAAATTCCGCACTCACCAGACCGCCAAGAGCTCGATTTATCGAAGTGCGAAAAACGCAAGCTTCATCATATTACGTATCTCCTTTGTGGGCAGACCTAACGCGCGCTGTGAAATTGCGAATGCGAGCTGTTCCTTGATATAAGTGGCGGCACGCTCAATCGGAATTTGTCCGTTCCATTCGCCTCGTGAGCGCGCAGTTTTAAAAAATTCTTCGAAAGCCGATTGAGAAAGCGCGTCTAATTCCATCACTCGAGCGCGGGTGAGGGGACCAAGCCGATGTTGACCTGCGCGCATTTTGTTGAAAAGACAACCTGTCTGCATTTGAGGATCGTTGCTTGCAAAGGCAACAAGAGCTTGCAAAACCTCGCTGAACGGTAAGTCGTTCTGAAGAATATTGAAAATACGCGCAAGAACGAGTTCCGCATAATGATCGAGCGTCGCCAGGTTCAACCCGTCTTCATTACCAAATTCGCGGTAAACCGAGGGCTTGGATACGCCAGCCATTTGACAGATCGCGTTGAGCGAAACATCTGCGGGGTCATTATGCCAATAGCTTTCCATAGCTATAGTGAGCAATTTTTCATTGCTCATGGTTTTTGGGCGGCCGCGCGTGCGTTTGGATATTTCTTCGTTCATATTTATACCATATGGTAAATTAATGTTGACAAAAGAGGTTATTTCATATTTATACCAACCAGTACATTTAATATCAAGAGGAGATTCTTTAATGTCAACCAACCAAAAAACAGTTTTAATCACAGGCGCGAGCAGCGGCTTCGGCGAAGGCGCGGTGCGCGATTTCGCGGATAAAGGCTATAAGGTTTATGGTACGATGCGTGATGCGGATGGACGCAATGCCGATAAAAAAGCCGCGCTTGAAAACTATTCTAGCCAAATCTCAATCATTGAGATGGACGTGGCGAATGATGCCTCGGTTGCCGAGGGTTTTGAGAGCATTTTGGCCAAGGGCAATATTGATGTGCTCGTCAACAACGCAGGTATCATGTATCTTGGGATCACCGAGGCTTTTAGCGTTGACCAAGCAAAAGAGCAAATGAACACGAATTATTTTGGTGCGATGCGCGCAATTCAAGCGGTTCTTCCGTCAATGCGCGCTGCGGGTTCTGGACTTATTATTAATACAAGTTCAATTGTAGGACGCGTCTCACCGCCGTTCTTTGGCACATACTCAGCAACAAAACATGCGCTTGAGGCTTATAGCCAAGCTTTGCGTTATGAAGTTTCACCTTTTGGTGTTGACGTCGCAATGGTTGAGCCGGGTCCATTTGGTACAGGTTTGCTTGGCGCGGGCAAGCCGGCCGAGCGCGAGAATATTCTTGAAACCTATGGTGAGCTTGCGGGCGCACCCAATGCTATGGGCGCAGAATTTGCGAAAATGTTGACAAGCGAAGGTGCACCCGATCCGCAATGGGTTGTGGATGCTTATGTTGAGCTTGCTGAAATGGAAGCTGGCAAACGCCCAGCACGTAAAGTTGTTGGATTGGCTTGGGGGGTGGATGAAATCAACAAACTCACGCAGCCTATCCAAGACAATATCTTAAATGAAATGCAGCTCGATGCTGTACTTGGCGGCAAAGATTCATAAACGACCAGTGCGGGCTTCCCGCGAAATGAAAACTAACCCTAATTCAAAGGAATACTACCATGAAAAAGACTATTACTACCGCCGTGGCCGCTGCCTTGCTTGCTACGAGTGTCGTTGCTGATGAGGAAACGTCCATCAAGCCGATTGTTGGCAAGTTTCTAGGCGCCGTTTTGGAAGGCGACGTTGATACAATCCGCGAGGTTGCCAATGCGGATTACATCCAACACAACCCTTTCGTTCCAACTGGCCTCGATCCGTTTATTGAGCTGCTTCCTGTCTTGGCTGAGGCTGGCACGACTGCCGAAAACGTGCGTATGTTTGAAGACGGCAACTATGTTTTCATGCACAATATTTGGCGTAACGCTGCCCCTTTTGGTGGCGATGAGCTAGTGTCTTTCGATATCATTCGCGTGGATGAAAACGGAAAAGTCGCTGAGCATTGGGATGCCTTGCAGCCTCTCGTAGCGGAAACCGCAAGCGGAAGAAGTCAAACCGATGGCCCAACTGAGGTGACAGATCTAGATAAGACTGAGGAAAACAAAGCGCTCGCCGTTGCGCTTGTCGAGGACGTGCTGATGGGTAAGAATCCTGAGAAAATTACTGAGTACATCAGTGCCGAAAACTATGCTCAGCACAATCCATATATCAAGGACGGTCTAAGCGGAATCGTCGAGGCGGTCGAAGCGTTGAGCGCACAGGACAACATGTTCCAATACACCGAAATCCACGCTGTGTTAGGCGAAGGCAATTTCGTCTTGACGGTTAGCGAAGGGCAATGGAATGGCACGACCAATGCATTTTATGACTTGTTCCGCATGGAAGACGGTATGATTGTCGAGCATTGGGATGTGATTCAGCCCGTTCCAACAGAGGGTCTTGCCAACACCAACGGCATGTTCACGGGCTTTGATAACTAAAAGCGCGCGATACGCTTTGACAGTGACGCACAAAACGTTGATGTATTCGATTAAAGCTCGCGTGATGTTGCTCTCGTAGAATAATCTCAGATGAGAATTTAGCCCAGCCTTCCTTGTGAGGCTGGGCTAGATAGCCAAATTTATGAATTTTAACATGCCAAAGCAACTGATTTCAAATATCGCACTTTTGCTTTGCCTTGCGCCTGCCTTTGTTCATACCATCGAAGTCGTGCGTCCGCTGCATCTAGTATTTGGCTTTCCAGAATTGGGTTCGATCAGGTCACCGGCAGCATTTATCGAACAAGTTTCGAGGCACTGACGAACAGTATTCAAATCGATTGTCCAACTATCAGATGAAACATCCACGAACCAAGGTTGCGCCCCAGCGTGCGATACAGAATTCGCCGTAGCGATAAAACTTAACGATGGAACTATCACCAGATCATCTCGTTTGACACCAAGCGTTTCCAAGGCCAATTTAAGGGCAACTGTTCCAGAACTAACCACTGTTGACGCAGAAAATTGTCCTTCCTGTGCAAGTAGTTTCTCAAATTCATCAACAAATGGGCCAACCGATGAAACGAAAG
The DNA here is from genome assembly GCA_965263365.1 of Paracoccaceae bacterium. GTDB lineage: Bacteria > Pseudomonadota > Alphaproteobacteria > Rhodobacterales > Rhodobacteraceae > CANMUM01. The sequence continues at coordinate 2,091,575 of OZ253672.1, read as the reverse complement.
TTGAGCGAACTGCGCGCGCGACAAATTCTTCCTCTAGTTCCCCAATGTTAGGCACACAGGTTGATATCAAATCCATAGTTACTTACTTTCTTTAGCCTTGAAATTCGATGGCGGAATCAATTGGGCCATCGAATAGTATATTACCTTGATCGAGAACAATTCCTCTTTGACAAAATTTGCTTAGCACAAAATTTGAATGTGATGCCAAGACCAAACATCCAGAATTGGCAATCATATTGCCTATTCGTGTTTGAGCTTTTATTTGAAAATCGCGGTCACCAACACCAATTTGTTCATCTATTAGCACTATTTCTGCGCCGTTCACAGTTGCGATTGCAAAAGCTAGTCTTAATTTCATCCCGTTCGAATAAGTGCCAAATGGCCGATGCAATGCTTGACCCAGCTCAGTGAATTCTTCAACATCTTGAGTTACTTTATCAAGGTAACGTAAAGGAATTTGTCTGGCAGCCATCATCAGTTTGATATTGTCATATCCCGACAGAATTGGATCAGCTCCCACAGTCGCCTCAAATAGGGTCGCGATATTACCTCGAACTTCAAGGCTGCCTTTGGATGGTGTAAAAACACCTGCAAAGGTTCGTAGTAATGTGGATTTTCCCGCTCCATTTCGTCCCAATAAACCAACTCGTTCACCGTTTCTAATTGTTAAATTAATCAATTCTAACGCTGTAAATTTCCTCAAGGATTTTCGTCTTCCGTAGTTTAGCGAAAAATTGATCCCAAGATTATCGCAAACAATGGCATAATCTTCATTAACAGAAACTATATCCATCTTGCGATATCCTTGTGCATTCTTCCCAACAACATCAGAGCAAGAAGCATAGTCAAAAAACAAATTGCTACTGCAACGCTCCAATTGTAAAGTGAGAATACTTTACCCATCAAGGGCTCTCTGACGATAGAAATAAAATAGCCAAATGGATTCAGTTGAATAATCCACGCTGCCCATTCACCAATATCCCTATCCACCCAAATTATAGGCGTGACGAAAAATACCATTCGCATTAAAGAGCTAACAACGGGAGTTAAATCTGTAAAGATCAAAGTCAAGATGCCTAAAATCATGGACACCCAAAATGCGGTGAAAATCATCAGCAGCACTCCAGCAAACCCGATCAAACTTTGTAAAATAGTGGGCCAATTCCGCTCAAATCCAAAAACAACAAAAATCAGAACGCCATAATGAAGGAAATTTATCAATTCTCTATAAGTAAATCAAAAAATAAAAGTAGAAACAGGCCAATGACGTTGAAATATCATTGGGCGAGATTCCTTGATTGCCACTCCGCTGGTGGACACAATATTTTGCATAAAAAGCCACAATACGTATCCGATGGAAATGTATGAAAGGTAGTTTTCAATATTTGTCCCAAGCAACGATTTATACAGCCCACCAATCACGAATATAAATGCTGCTACCGACAGCGTTATCCACAATTGCCCCAGCTTCGAGCGGCGGTATTTAGCTTTAACGTCGTTCATGCCAAATGTCATCCAGAACTCGTAGTTCTTCGCGCCGTCAATCACGTCCTGTATGGCTTCCTTCATGCTCATGCGTCTTCTTTAGTTCAGATTGTTTAGTTTGGAAAGTTCAAATTCAATCGAGGTTTTTCATTTTTGTCGCCGCGCGCCTATCCTGTTTCTCGTCCCTAAATTGGATTTCGCTCAGTAAAACTTCGTGCAAAAGCCAAGTACGCATTCTTTGGATCGCTGGGTGTTTATTTTCCAGTGCTCCAAAATCGTCATTTTGACTCGATGTGATAAATCTCCTAGCAAGGATAGCGCAGTTCGACAGTTTCACAAGCCGTATTTGCAGTGCCTACTCTTCCTTTGACGGAGGTTAATTTCCTCAACTTGCCCCCGTATGTCCGCTTTGCAGCTCACTTTAGAGAACTTCAGCTCGCAATCAGCCGCCGAAGCGCAAGCTGCAATCTCGCGAAGCTAGTAAAGCGAAAGCCCTGCAAACCACTGCTCTCTTTATAAGTCTTCACGCTTACTTGAAAATTCGAAAATGCACTGACCTCCGCAACGGCATGCTAAATAGCGTGCTAGCGATGCGTGGCGAGCCGTCGATTGGGCCCACAAAGCTCACACTGTAATTCTTAGTTCAGAATTGCATATTATAGAAGATTGTGAACATTTTGCTATGGAAGATCAGCCCGAAGAAATATCTGAATTTTTATTAAGCTTTTTGGCAAAATCTTCCGAAAGCAGATAAGATGTACTTCCTTAATTAACCCTTTGAATACAGGTAAGACGTTTTGTATCCAAAAGTTGGAAAGTCCTTTAATATATTAGATTGGCATCTTTTTTACTTTGAACAATGAATTTTCTGCGTTTAAGAAATGATACTAGGGCTGCCACTTTTGGTCATGGCTATTTTTCAACGACCAACGGGACAATTACTGAGGAAATCGTAGTTTAGTGCTAGGTAAAGCAACTTAATCTTAACGAAGCCAGTCGGGAATGCTTTAGTATTGTTTTATCTAATTCAATCACTAACGCAGAAACGCCTTAAGATCAGCAGTGACATCGGCGGCAACTTCTTTTGGAATATTTCGACCGCTTTCAATCACGCGCTTTGCAATCATATAAGACCGCGGCTCATTCATCGCATCAACAGCAATTAATTGGTCATCTTTGTAATACCAATTTGATTGCGTTGCCTCATCCGTGGATTTGCGCACAACAACATCTGTGTAACCTAAATTTAATCCGGCAATTTGCAAACTCAGATCAAATTGGTCAGACCAAAACCACGGCTTAGGAACATAGGGCTCTGGCGTGCCAAAAACAGAAAGAGCGACGTTTTCAGCCTGATCTATCGCATTTTGAACACTCTCCAAGCGAATGTTCTCACCTTTGAATAAAAAACGCGCACAATCACCAGCCGCATAAATATTTGCGTCTGTCGTACGCCCGTTCTCATCAACACGAATACCCTGCTCAACTTCAAGCCCACACTCATCCGCCAGTTCAGAATTCGTTTCAATTCCAATTCCCGCGATTATGAAATCAGCTGCCAGACGCCGACCATCCACTAAAACCACGGCCTGTATCTTATTCGCAATGATTTCAAATTCTTGAATCCCAATTCCTTCGATAATTTCCACATTATTTTCACGATGCAAATCACGAATAAAGTCGGCTGTTTCTGAACAAGCGACACGGCCAAGAATACGTGGCGCAGCTTCAACTAAAGTCACATTCACATCAAATTTACGCGCAACCGCAGCCGCTTCAAGGCCAATATATCCGCCGCCAATCACCACTAAATTTTGACCAGCCTTAAATTCAGATTCCATTAAATCGACGTCATCAATGGAACGAACAGCATAAATGTTTTGGGCATCATTCGTAAGCTGACTTGGCAATTTTCGTGGTCGCGAACCTGTCGCCAAAAACAGTGTGTCGTAAGTAACCGTTTCACCGTCTGACAGACTCACCTTTTTATGGCTGCGGTCAATCGATTCAACGCGCACGCCGGTTCGAACTTCAATGGCATTCTCTTCGTACCAAAGCTGAGGTCTCAAGAGCAAACGTTCTAATTCCATTTCACCTAGCAAATATTTTTTTGATAGAGGAGGGCGTTGATAAGGATAGTATTTTTCATCGGATAAAATCGTAACTTGCGCATTCGAGCCAAGCGCTCTCAATTTTGCACAAAACGAGGCAGCTGCCTGACCTCCACCAATCACAACTATTTTTTCAACCACGAGAATTTACCTTTCATAACCAGCCGGCAAGCTCTTTTTCAAGAATATTCACCATCGCTGCAATATGATCATCTCGATCATTAAGGCATGGAATGTACTGGAAATTTTCGCCACCAGCCTCTTCAAATGACTCAAAAATTTCTTCCTGAATTTCCTCAAGCGTTTCGACACAATCCGATGAAAAAGCAGGCGCTGCGATCGCGATGGACGTATGTCCCGATTTTGCTAAGTCTGCGACCAACTCCGCAGTCGAAGGGCCGACCCATTCTTCAGGTCCAAACTTAGATTGAAATGCGGTCTCTACAAAATCTGCCGAAAATCCAGCTAATTCAGCGACAAGCCGCGTCGTTTTGTGGCACTGACAATGATAGGGATCACCATCCATAAGATAGCGTTTCGGCACACCATGATACGAAAGAACCAATTTACTTGGTTTAACTTTGGCTTTTTTGATACCCTCTCTTAGGGAAGCGACCAATGCATTTAAATATGATTCATTTTCAAAATAAGCGGGAACCGTTCGAAAAGCTGGCTGCCAGTTCATTTTCATAAGCGCACGAAATGCCTGATCATTTGCCGTCGCTGTCGTAGGGGCAGCATACTGAGGATAAAGTGGAAAGAAAACGATCTTTTGGCACCCTTGGTCGAACATTTTTTCAATGACCGAACGCGTTGATGGGTTGCCGTAACGCATCGCAAAATCGACAATAACTTTGTCACCATATTTTTGCGTCAAGGCCGTACTAAGCTTCTGACACTGTTTACGTGTTATGCCTAAAAGTGGGCTCTCATTATTCTCCTTATCCCAAATGCTATCATAAGCTGCACCTGATTTTTTGGGACGGAAAGTTAAGATAATGCCCTGCAATATCGGCTGCCATTTCCAAGATGGATAATCAATCACTCGCTTATCTGATAAAAATTCGTTCAAATAACGTCGCATCGACCAATAGTCAGTTGCGTCGGGCGTTCCTAAATTAGCAATAATGACGCCGACCTTTGGTGTTTTTAGGGAAGGGTGATTTTTTGGAATATCTAAAATACTCATTACTTTTTCTTTCCCTCTTTAAATTTAAGTGCATCTTCAAGGCGTATTTGTATTGTTCCAGGTTTGCGAGGTTTTGGTTGATTTTCAGAAGGTGCATAACCCGTTAGAAAAACGAGTTCAAAATTTGCAATAATCCCAGTGTCTTTACAAGCGGTTTCTACATCAAATTTAGATTTTAATGTCTTTAAATATAATTTTGTTAAATTCGTTCGGGAACGCTTATATAAAGGATTAACCAAGCCCATTTTGCGTAAATCTTTTACGAGATGAAGTGGCGATTTATATTGAACATCTAATTTCCAATTATCAGCAACGGGAAGTGCAAAACCTGCGCGTTGCAACAGTCCGCCTGCATCGCGCAAATCAATCATCGGGCTGACACGCATCATCGCGCCCTGATAGATATCGATATCCGTAGCCATTATGGCTCGGCGCAATTCAGTTAAGCTATCGCCACCCAAAAAACCCGCGATAAAAATACCATCGGGCTTGAGCTTTAATCGCGACTGAATAAGTTGTCCGACCACATCATTGGTGACGTTCAATGCGCCAAGATGTAATATTAAGTCATAGCCTTCTTCATCAAATAATAAAGTCTCACTCGGTTCAATTTGCTGGGCATCCAGATTCAAACGCGCAGGCCAATTGGCAAAGTTTGACCCAACGATCGCAATTTTATGAAACTGTCTTTGGTGATCTTTCATCTTTTGTTCAACATCTTGTGCGATAAATTCAGAAACAAAATCAGCGCCAAAATGATAGCGTTGCGATGCACGCGAAAAAAATGAAGGATCAAACACAAGCTTGGACATAAATATGATCTATGAGAAGTCAAAATTGAAAGCAAGTCTACAATTTTTAAGCACAAGAATAACAGATGCGCTTACATCCACTCACTGTCCGAGTTGCCACGAATTGACCGTGCAAAACCACGCGCTTTGTAAAAGCTGCTATCATGAAATGCCCTGGATAATCGGCGATTGCTGCCAATATTGCGGCACGCCTGTTAAAGGTGCTATTGACCCAATATGTTTAGATTGTTGGAATCATCCACGCGTTTGGGATCAGGGCTTTGCGACAGCGCGCTATGAGGGCATTGCCAAAAAGATGGTCTTAAGTCTGAAAAATGGTAAATCGGAAAAAAAAGCGCTCACGATTGCTAAACTAATGGTCAATAAGCACCGTACAGAATTTGAAAAAGTTGACCTTATCACGGCTATGCCATTGCACTGGCGCCGACAGCTATCGCGCGGATTTAATCAAGCCGCACTCATCGCATATCATATCTCAAAAGAAACTCAAAAACCATTTTTACCCCACGCACTCAAAAGAGAGAGATATACGCCCAAACAGGGAAAGGGCCGCGACTTTCAAGCGCGCTTCGAGAATTTAAGTAACGCAATCAGCACTTCCCGATCCGCTCATTGTGCTTTAGATAACAAAAATGTCGCGCTCATTGATGATGTGATGACAAGTGGCGCAAGTTTGCAAGAATGCGCAAAAGCCCTTAAATTAGGGGGCGCAAAAACTGTTACTATTTTTGTATTTACGCGTGCGGCAATTCATGATTAACTTTAGGAAAGAGGCAAAGATGAGAAAAATCGAAATTTACACAACACCAATTTGTGGCTTTTGCATGCGTGCAAAAGCGCTATTAGACCGAAAAGGTGTGAAATATAAAGAAATCGATCTTTTTGAAACGCCGGAGGCGCGCGCGGAAATGATGAAGCGTGCAAACGGACGCAGAACCGTTCCACAGATTTTTATTGATGACCAAGGCATTGGAGGCAGCGACGACCTAGCCGCTCTGGATTCTTCGGGTGAGCTGGATAAATTACTCCGAGCGATCTAATGAAAATTGCCGTTGTTCAAATAAATACGAAAAGTGACGCGCGCGGAAACATAAGAGAACTCGGTCAGTTATTTTCTTCGTGCAAGTCTGCAGACGTTATCATTACGCCTGAATGCACAAATTTAATGGGTTTCAATCCGCGTTCAGATCAGCTCAAAATCGAAGCTGATGATGAAATCGTGCAATTTGCAACAAAATGGGCAAAAGAAACTAAGCTAAATATTATTCTGGGTTCTGTTTTAGTCTTTGATGAAAGATTAAATGCCAATGTAAATCGGCAATTAATCATAAATAAAGAGGGACAAATTATTGGTCGATATGACAAAATGCATATGTTTGATGTTGAGCTTCCCAATGGCGAAACTTACCGTGAGTCAGATCGTTTTTGTGCCGGCAATCAATTGGTAACAACTCAAATAGGTACGACCTGTTTTGGAAGTAGTATCTGCTTTGATCTTCGATTTCCAAAACTTTACCGGGCGCTCGCGAAAGCTGGTGCTCAGGTGCTTGTCGCGCCAGCCGCATTCACCGAATTCACCGGGCGTGCGCATTGGGAGGTCTTATTGCGTGCGCGTGCAATCGAGAACGGCGCCTATGTAATCGCACCAGCGCAAACAGGCTCTTATTCACATCACGATGGTAGTGTTCGTCATTGTTACGGGCATTCTATGGTGATTGATCCATGGGGCGAAATTCTAGCAGACCTTGGGACAAATTCTGCAACTAAAGTCATTTCATTAGATCTCGTACGTGTTTCCCAAGTTCGATCTCGCATTCCCACTCTCAAAAATGAAAAAGTATTTTCATGCGAAGGCATTTTGAAAAATGAATAATTCTGATATATCGCTTCTGCTTTTCTCAGAAGTTTTTATCATTGAACAGAAATTACGGAATCAAATCCGCAGTGTTTTGCCAAAAAACATTGAAATGTCGCATTTTTCGGTACTTAACCACTTGGTGGCACAAAAAAGTGAGTGTACGCCTGCTCAGCTTGCAAAATCACTTAAAGTTACAAAGGGTGCAATGACAAATACCCTCACGCGTCTCGAAAAAAATGGCTATATCAATGTAAGAAAAGACTGGGATGATGCGCGCAAAAAACACATCTCAATCACGCGTTCTGGCGAGCTGACTCGCAATATCACGCTTGAAACTGTTGCCCCAATTTTTGACGAAATCAGTTCAGATTTTAGCACAGAAGAATACAAACACCTTGCTGGACTTCTCAGAAGACTTCGTCTATCATTTGATAGATAAATTAGCTGCTTTTCGACGGGATCAATATGTTTAAAACCATTCGTACACCTGTTTTTTGGTACCAGATGCTGATGTGGGTGCTTTCGTTTTTATTGTGTATATTTCTGATTAATTTTGGTTCATCACTGATTTCAGATTTACCGACCGCAGGAAAGCAGATTAACAAAACAGACTTTTTGGACGAGCAAATTCTTCAAGACTATGAAGACAGCCGAGATCAACTCGAACAAAATAGAACTGAAATTTTACGAGAAATTCAAGACGCGACAGCCCATCAAGAAAGTGTCCGAAGGAATTACGCAATTGCCAAGCAAGGTTTCGAAAATTGGCTTTCTACGCGAGAGGCTACAGATTTAAACGCTCAAAACGATGAGGTCACATCTCGCACGCGCGAACTTGACGTATTGCAAGAAAAGGTTCGGATGGCCGAAAGGCAAAAAGAAGATCTTGAAGCGCAAAATGTCCAAATAGAACGCGAACTCACCGATTCACAAATTGAATTTGATACTTATTTTGCGACTGCTAACGGACCTTACGCAAAGGCGATTTCAAATCAACGGCTTCGTATATTTTTACTTCGCGTTGCTTTAACCTTACCGCTATTGTTGATCGCTTGTTGGCTCATCTTAAAAAAGCGTCAAGCCACTTTATGGCCGATTTACCGCGGTTTTGTCATGTTTGCTTTCTTCGCCTTTTTTGTTGAGTTGGTGCCTTATTTGCCTTCTTACGGAGGCTATGTTCGCAATGGTGTCGGCATCGTTCTTTCTATTGCATTTGGATATTATGCAATCAAAGCAATGCGTAAATATATGGAACGAAAATCTCAAGAAGAGAAGCTTCCAGAAAAAGATCGAAGAGAAAAGATTGCCTACGAAAGTGGCATTAAAAAAATGGCCCAAAATACGTGTCCAAATTGTGATCGAAAGATTGCGAAATCCGAAGAGGGAGTTGTTTTGGATTACTGCGTACATTGCAAGTTTTGTCTATATAATTATTGTAAAAACTGTGATGCGCGAGACAATTCATTTTACAAATTTTGTGGGGTTTGTGGCTCCGATAAATTTTATAATAAATTAACTGCAGACACGAAACCTTAAATCATGGATTGCGTTTCAATCTCGATTCAGCATATGTGACGTATGATCAAAAAACCGGATTGGGTCATTGAAAAGGAACAGCGTAAACGCGAAGAAAATCGCGTTTGGTTATTTGGTATACATGCGGTTCGCGACGCGCTCGCAAATCCAAGACGTGTTAAACGGAGTTTGCTTGTCACTAAAAATGCTCATCATAAATTATCAGATGTGATTAATGATTGCCCATTTCAAATATTTGACCCGCATCATTTTCGTCCGCCCATTGACAGGCAATCCGTTCATCAAGGTGCCGTTTTAGAGGTCGAGCCTTTGAATTGGGGGGGAATAGAATCTTTGTATCCGCAAAGCGATAGGGAAATTGTTGTTATTCTTGACCGTGTTTCTGACCCGCATAATGTTGGCGCGATATTACGCTCCAGTGAGGTTTTGGGTGCGCGTGCTGTCATCGCACCGCATCGTTATAGTTCACCTGAAACGGGAGCGTTGGCTAAAACAGCAAGCGGGGCGCTTGAACGTCAACCTTATTTACGCGTCCCAAATTTGGGCAATGCAATGCAAGATCTCAAAAAAATGGGTTATGTTTGTATTGGTCTGGACGGCCTTGGCAATCAAACCTTAGACGAAACGCTCCTAAATTTCAAAGGACCTACAGCTCTTGTCTTAGGCTCAGAGGGGCCTGGAATGCGTGAACGCACCCGCAAGGAATGCGATTTCATCGCTCAAATTCCATATGCTTCGGAATTCGGTTCACTGAATGTTTCAAATGCGGCTGCAATTGCTCTATATGCGGCCCGCCAAAAACGTGTGGACTAATTCAATTATTACTTTTGTATTGCTTCAGCTTTGCGATGAATTCATCATAGTTGCGATCTAATATAGGTCCAGTATGGCGATCGACGATTTTTCCGTTCTGAACAATAAAGGTTTCGGGAACACCCGCAACACCCCATTCAATTCCAACGCGTCCTGTATTATCAGCCCTAATCGCGGAAAATGGATTGCCCATTTCATTTAAAAATTTTTGTGCATTTTGTGACGGGTCCTTGAAATTCACACCAATGATTTCATAACCAGCTTCACGTAGGGTTTCTAAATTTGGATGTTCCGCTCGGCAAGGTGCACACCATGATGCCCAAAAATTAACAAGAACTAACTCGTTTTGATTCACAATTTGAGAAATTTCACCACCTTCAAATCCATCGATCTGATTTTCCGGTAGAAAAGGTAGGTCTCTGCCTTCAAGTGATGTTGCCTGCCCCTTATTTCCTGTGTCATTTAATCCGTTCAATGCTATCAATGCAAACAAGCCGATCACAATTAGCGGAATAAAATAAATAATTCGATTCATTTTGCTTTCTTTTCCGTTGTTGATATGAGCGCGCGCACGCGTTTTTGCCTTAACAACGAAACACCAACAAGGGCGATGAGAAAAAACAAAGTTGTACCATAACTCCAAAGAATATAAGGCGCGTGGATTCCAAGTTCAAACATCGTCTTCTCCATAATCAACCTGAAGTGCCGCAAGGCGGCGTTTAAGAATTTCGGTCTCTGTTCGATATAATGTCAAAGAAACAAAAAACAATATAAAACCTGCAATCACCAATAATAACGGGAGATAGTAAACATCTGAAACGTTTTCTTCGGCATCAAGCGAAAGTGAAGCGCCTTGGTGCAAGCCTTGATCCCAAAATAAAACAGCATAGCGCGAAAGGAGTGCGAACACACCTCCAACCAAAGCCAAGATAGCTGTCATATCAGCCGCGAGTTGATAATCGTCAATCGCCGCCCAAAGTGCGATGTATCCAATGTAAAATACGAACAATACAAAAAAATTAATCAATCTGGGATCCCAAACCCAGTAGGCACCCCATGTTGTTGCACCCCACAAGGCGCCTGTAATAATTGAAACCAAGGTCATGACCAATCCAATAGGCGCGGCCGCTTTTGCCGCAAGTGCTGAAACATGATGCCGCCGAATAAGCCATATCAAAGACGCAACAACCATCATAATCCATGTATTCACGGCTACCATTGCTGCTGGCACGTGAACATACAAAATCTTAACACTTTCTCCAAATTTTTCAGCTGGCGGTGTAAAGAAAAACCCCCAGACGAAAGCAATCGTGATAGCGATCAGCGCCAAAGGATCTGTGAAGCGTCGTACTTTTCGAGAAAGCTTTAAAAACTTTATCGGATTAGCATAACTCCAAATCGACATCGTTCCTCCTAAAATTGATTACGCTTCAAAATAATTGCACACACCCATGGTGCGAGGATGAGCGACATGAAACTCAATCCTACCAATATAATCAATGCGGAAATTTGTCGCGGCCCACTTTCGCTCGCGATTGTTCCAAATATTAATATCGGGATAAACAAGGGTAGGGTTATGAGCGCCTGTATCAAAGATGCGCGCTCTATGGAAACCGTCAATGCAGCGCCGATCGCGCCCACGAAACTAATAGCAGGTGTTGCAAATAACAACGTAACCATAAGGGTTAAAATGTTTTCTATATTCATACTCAAAACGATTCCGATAACAGGTGTAAGCAACAAAAGTGCAAAACCGGTTGTGATCCAATGCACCAAAGCTTTTACAGCTACGATGAGTGCTAAAGGATATGCAGATAGTTTTAGCTGCGTCATGGTTCCATCTTCTATGTCACGTCGAAAAACACGATCAAAGGATAACAATCCCGCCAATAAAACAGCTACAAATATGATCTCGGATGCAAGTTCTTGTAGAACTTTTTGATCCGCATCAAGCGCGAGAACAAACATAAACATAACCACCAGAAAAAAGCCCATACCTTGGCCAAAACCACCGCCCGCGCCCATAGAAAGCCTTATGTCACGCCAAAACAAAGCCTTCACGTAAAGTCATCCCATTCTTTGCCCAAGAAACCGTCGTTTGTGTGTCGCAGATTTCGATTAATCTGGTTCAACTCAATTTTTTTCTGTCTGGCTGATAATTCGAGACTAACATGACTCGTATAGATTAGAATGCCACCCGTCTTGACGTGATTGTGCATAAACTCACAAAGTAAGTTAACACCTGCAAAATCGAGAGAAACAGCCGGCTCATCAAGAATCCAAAGCTTAGCATTTTTTAAGAGAAGTCGTGCAAGTGCCAAGCGTTTTTTTTGTCCGGCCGAAAGCATATGCACAGGCACATTACTTCTCGCACTCAAGTCCAAACGTTCCAAAACGGTATTCAGATTTTCGTTTGAACCAAATAGGTGCGCGTAAAATTCTAAAGATTCGAATAAGGTCAAGTTTTGCGCGTTTGCATTTTTATGACCAATAAAGGCAAGATTTTCGTGAAAAATATCTTTGTCATCACGAATATCTTTGCCAACCCATAAAATTTCACCCTCAGGACTTTCATGCAGTCCACAAATTACTTCAAGTAATGTAGATTTTCCGACACCATTCATACCTTGAACCCAAAGAGACTCACCAGCTTCAAGTGTAAAATCAATGTCCTTTTGCAGCAATCGACCGCCGCGTTGAAGGCTCAAGTTGCGAATCTCTAATGTCATTCTGATGCCATAGCGCTTTTTGAGATTTTGGAAAAGTCTATTGCGTTAAACATCCGCGCTTGCAGGAAATTTTTTGAGATCATCTGACCGCATACACCAGCCTAAGCGCTCCTCCCATTGTGAATGAAACTGGGGTTTGTAAAGTTCTGGGTTGTCCAATGTCTCCGCATAGAGATGCAATTCGCCAGGCCAACGCGCACTCTCGAAACTTATTTGTGTTCCGCAGTCCGCACAAAAACCGCGGATCGCAATTTCATTGATTTTATAGAATTTTCTTGTGCCTGACCATTCGACCCGATTATTTTAAAAGCCCATAGAACTTGTCATGGGCTAAGACGTCAAGCGCCGACACGATTCACAATGACAATGGCTTGTCCAAATTGGTTCATCTTGAGTTTGGAAGCGAATCGCACCGCAAGAGCATCGACCACTCATCGTCGTTATTTCACTTAAATCCTTGATCTCTTTAATCCAGAATTAGAAGTTCGCTTCAAACGGTAGTCAAATCAACGGTTTGCTAGTTGTTCAATGGCCCAATCTATCATGGGATAGAGGACTTTAAGGTATGATTTACCCATTTCAGTGAGTTCATAATATACAGCCAATGGGGGGCCAGGCTCAACATGACGCGTTAATATTCCCAAAGATTCTAGAGTGCGGAGACGATCTGTGAGAACGCGCTGTGTAATTTCCCCAACCTCACGCTTTAAAGCACCAAATCGGAGAGGACCATCCTGCAAAGCGATCACAATGAGCATGTCCCACTTGCCTGTTAGTTTTGATAGGAGTAGCCGAATTGGACATTGTTGACCTTCATAGACTTCATGGACATCGTGGGTAAGGAGTTCTTCTACTTTCATGGTATTTCAAATTCTCTAAGTTAGATTAAATAATAAACAAAGGACTAACTAACAAAAATTACAAAACTTGCAATTGATATCCAGGAGCACACTAGATATTAATATAATACTAATAGAGCACAAGTTCGTTTATAGTATTTCGTTAAAATTCTAAGTACGAGAGCTTACAGCACTAATTTATTGCAAAGAAATCATCATTTTTGCCTATAACACGATATCGACGGTAGCTTCAGGATATTCAGGACCCATAACAAAATTCATTGATACCGCTGCTTTTTCCGCTTCATCCATAGAATTATAGATCGAATCATTAGCATTTAATGGATCTCCATCTATGTAAAATTGAGTTGTTAACTCTCGAGCACCCGTAAATACCTTTACATGGATGTGCGGCGTGCGGCCGGGATAAGCAACCGGTTTTATTGTTCGAAACCAGTAAGACCCGTCGTCAGCGGTTTGGTAACTGCCAAAACCTTGAAAATTCTCGTCCCTTTGATTGCTTCGTGGATCGGAGGTATGGAGATAAGCGCCATTCACGCCGACTTGCCAAATGTCCACCCTTGCGCCAGAAACGGGTACTCCTTCTTGATCCAGAACTCTGCCTTTGAGGATGACGACCTCTCCGCCGGCTTCTTGAACACGATCCAGAATCTTAACAAGATCATTATCCTGATCTAAATCGCGCATACTCTGTCGAGGATAATATGGTCCTTCTGTTGCGCTTGGCGTAGGCACATTCGCAACGATAGGGTTCGCAATACTTGCGCCCGTCAAAGCTGATGCTAGTTTCAAAAAATCTCTCCTCACTCGTTTCATTTTCAACTCTTCTTTACCTAACAATATGGATTTATCTGTCCATCAAAACGTACGGCTATCTAGATTCCGTCGTTTTAATTTGCTTTAATCAAAAATTATTTTTAACGTTGACGCTAATAAGAGCTTATTCGAAACAAATGTCAGAATCAAATATGAATAAGAATTTTGAATTTTTGTATACCGTTAAAGACTATCCAATTTTTACGGCAATGAATTTAAAATCTGGATGCACTTTTTTAAAAACACTTCTATATTTCATTGATCATGGAAATATCGTCGACGATATTGATGCCAATGAAGAGCTAATTTTACGCGGGACAATTGATCGTAACCCCGATCACTATTCTGATCCTTTTGTGTTTTTTACAATACGAAAGCCGATCGATCGCTTTATGTCTTTATATGCAGAAAAAATATATGGGGATAGCCCGACGCGAATGATGTGGTTTCAAAAAGAGGTGGCCCCGTCAATTGGTATTTCGCTTGAACGCAACTTAAATCCAGAGGCACATCATGAAAATGCGATGCGCCTTATTCAATGGATTTCTCAAAATATAAAAGGTGAAACTAATTTTGAAATCGACTATCACTGGCGCCCTCAAAAATGGCGATATCGTCAAATTGAAGGATATGATCCTGTTCTCATACCGCTCGAAAAGCTCGACCAATCGCTTACAAACGCGCTGATAAAAGATATACCCGATATCAAAAACAAAATTGAAATGGTCAAGGCGCGCAATCAATCACAAGCCAGCGTGTTTGCAAAACGCATTATGAGCGATGAACTTCGCAAGGAAATCAACCGCGTCTACAAAAATGATCTAAAGCTCTATCGCACCGCCTGTACATCCAACAGATAGATTAAAGTTTATCTGGCAAACACACGGCTAACAAACACATATTGCAAATCAGCGCTTATTAGTATACATATGCATACAATTAAAATAATCTATTGATTATTGTTTAAAAATTTTGCACTGCATTTGGCGAGATCAAAGGAGATAAACATGACAGTTGTCGTCGGAAAAGACACCGCAAAAACACGCCGCGAACTCAGCATTGGCGGAACAAAAATTGGGTACTACTCAATTCAAGCCGCTCAAGATGCCGGACTTGGCGATTTTTCAAAACTTCCCGCCTCTTTAAAGGTCGTATTAGAAAATTTACTTCGCTTTGAAGACGGCGGCCACTCTGTCAGCACAGACGACATCAAAGCGTTTGCGGAATGGGCTAATAATGGCGGTAAAAATCCCAGAGAAATTGCTTACCGTCCCGCGCGCGTTCTTATGCAAGACTTCACCGGCGTACCGGCGGTTGTTGATCTGGCTGCAATGCGTGATGGGATCAAAAACCTCGGTGGCGACGCGCAAAAAATTAATCCACTCAACCCCGTTGATTTGGTGATCGACCATTCGGTTATGATCGATCACTTCGGCAATCCACGCGCCTTTCAGATGAACGTGGACCGCGAGTATGAGCGCAATGGCGAGCGCTACCAATTCCTAAAATGGGGTCAAAGCGCATTTGAGAACTTCCGTGTGGTACCGCCTGGCACAGGCATTTGTCACCAAGTCAACCTTGAGTATCTTGCGCAAACTGTTTGGACTGATAAAGACCAAGATGGTGTTGAAATTGCATATCCAGATACGCTTGTAGGTACAGATAGCCATACGACGATGGTTAATGGTCTTGCCGTTTTGGGTTGGGGTGTTGGCGGCATCGAAGCCGAAGCGGCCATGCTTGGTCAGCCGGTTTCTATGCTTATTCCTGAAGTTGTTGGGTTTGAACTGACTGGAGAAATGGTTGAAGGCATGACGGCAACGGACCTTGTCCTTAAGGTTGTGGAAATGCTCCGCGAAAAAGGCGTTGTGAGCAAATTCGTCGAATTTTTTGGTGAGGGACTTGATCGTCTGCCGCTTGCAGATCGTGCAACGATTGCGAATATGGCGCCTGAATATGGGGCAACTTGTGGTTTCTTCCCAATCGACAATGAGACTCTGCGCTATCTGCGCACAACAGGTCGCGAGGAAGATCGAATTAAACTTGTTGAGGCCTATGCAAAAGAAAATGGTTTTTGGAGAGACAGTGATTATCGCCCTGTTTACACGGACACGTTGCATCTTGATATGGGGACAATTGTTCCTGCAATTTCTGGTCCAAAGCGCCCGCAGGATTTTGTTGCTCTTGATAATGCCAAATCAGCATTTGCAAACGAGATGGAAAACACTTTTAAGCGCCCAATGGGTAAAGAAATTGCCGTTAAGGGTAGTGACTACTCGATGGAGTCGGGTAAGATTGTGATCGCCTCTATTACATCTTGTACAAATACATCAAACCCGTACGTTATGATTGGCGCAGGCCTTGTTGCCCGCAAAGCGCGCGCCCTTGGTCTCAATAGCCAACCTTGGGTAAAAACATCGCTTGCCCCGGGCTCGCAAGTTGTGTCGGAATATCTCGAAGCGGCAAACCTTCAAGATGATCTTGATGCGGTTGGTTTTAATCTCGTCGGGTACGGATGTACAACTTGTATCGGAAACTCTGGCCCGATTCAGCCTGAACTTTCGGAAGCCATCTCGGAAGGCGATCTCGTAGCCGTTTCTGTCCTCTCTGGTAACCGCAATTTCGAGGGCCGCATTTCACCCGATGTTCGTGCAAATTATCTGGCTTCGCCGCCACTTGTTGTGGCTTACGCAATCGCGGGTACGATGGATATCAATCTTGCAACCGATCCCATTGCAAAAGATAAAGACGGAAATGATGTCTTTTTGAAAGATATTTGGCCATCAAATGAAGAAATCGCCGAACTTGTTGAAAAAACAGTTACGCGCGAAGCCTTCCAATCAAAATATGCAGATGTCTTCAAAGGTGACGAAAAATGGCAAGGGATCGCAACAACCGATAGTGAAGTCTATGATTGGCCTGCCACTTCAACATATGTGCAAAACCCACCTTACTTCCAAGGTATGGGTAAAGAAGTGGGCTCCATTCATAACATTGAAAGCGCAAGTCTACTCGCAATTTTAGGCGACATGGTTACAACAGACCATATTTCTCCAGCAGGTTCATTTAAAGAAACGACACCAGCCGGACAGTATCTAGTTGAACGACAAGTCCCTGTTCGTGAGTTTAACTCCTATGGCTCTCGCCGCGGCAATCATGAAGTTATGATGCGAGGCACCTTTGCGAACATTCGGATCAAAAATGAAATGCTCGACGGGGTTGAAGGTGGCTACACGCTTGGACCAGACGGAAATGAAATGTCAATTTACGAGGCAGCGATGGCGCATCAAGAGGTTGGAACGCCGCTTGTAATTGTTGCCGGTGCCCAATACGGTGCGGGTTCGTCTCGAGATTGGGCTGCAAAAGGCACAGCATTGCTCGGTGTGAAAGCTGTCATTGCCGAAAGTTATGAGCGTATTCACCGTTCGAATTTGGTCGGCATGGGTGTTATTCCTTTTGAATTCACAAATGGCGATACGCGCAAGTCACTTAATCTGAGAGGTGATGAAAAAATCACGATTACTGGTCTCTCTGATGACATCGTTCCGTTATCAAACGTACCTTGTCAGATCGAATATGCAGATGGCTCGAAAAAAGATATTGAAATTAAGTGCCGTATCGATACCGCTGTTGAAATTGACTATGTGAAAAATGGTGGTGTTCTGCATTATGTGCTGCGCAACCTTGCCAGTTCCTAAAGCACTTAAAAGATCAAAAATTGACAACGCCCCTTTCGGGGGCGTTTTTTTGAAAGCGACCGCAATAAATATCTATATTATGAAGTCCACGTACACTAAAAACAGAGAACATGCGGCTCACCGATCATCGATCACATCTTATTCGACTCAGAATCTTGAAATCGTGGCCATTGATCGCTAGTTCCTAGAAAACGGAGAAATTATGACTAATCTGACCCCCCGTGAAATTGTTTCCGAATTGGATCGTTTTGTAATTGGCCAAAAAGATGCCAAACGCGCGGTCGCTGTGGCTTTGCGCAACAGGTGGCGACGTAGACAACTCACGCCAGAATTGCGCGCGGAAGTCTATCCTAAAAATATTCTTATGATCGGGCCTACGGGTGTTGGAAAAACAGAAATTTCTCGTCGCCTCGCGAAGCTGGCTCAAGCTCCGTTTATTAAAGTCGAAGCGACCAAATTTACCGAAGTTGGTTACGTCGGAAGAGATGTTGAACAAATTATTCGAGACCTTGTCGAAATCGCGATCTCACTCGTTAAAGAGCAAAAAAGAGAGGGTGTCAGCGCAACAGCCTATCAGGCCGCCGAAGACCGCGTTGTCGCAGCCCTTGCAGGTGAAAACGCACGCGAAGGCACCAAAGAGATGATCCGAGAAAAGCTGCGAAAGGGCGATTTTGACGATAAGGAAATTGAGATTGATGTTTCGGATAATTCAAATCCCCTTCAGATGCTAGATATCCCTGGCCAACCTGGAATTGGCATGGGCATGATGAATCTGGGCGATATTTTTGGCAAAATGGGTAAGAAAACCGTTAAGCGAAAAATCAGAGTCGCCGATAGCCACAAAATTCTTATCGATGAAGAAGCTGACAAACTCATAGATCAAGAAACCCTTCAAAAGGAAGCCATCTATGCTGTTGAAAATAATGGCATCGTATTTCTGGATGAAATCGACAAAGTTGCTAGCTCTTCTGCGCGTGGCGGTGCCGATGTTTCGCGCGAAGGCGTACAAAGAGATTTGCTACCTTTAATCGAAGGTACGACGGTTTCCACAAAATATGGCAGCGTCAATACAGATCATATTTTATTCATAGCTTCTGGCGCCTTTCACGTCGCCAAACCTTCTGATCTTCTGCCCGAGCTCCAAGGTCGTTTGCCAATACGGGTGAGTTTAACGGATCTCTCAGCCGAAGATTTTCAGCGCATACTGACCGAGCCTGATAATGCCCTTACAAAGCAATATATTGCACTAATGGCAACCGAAGAAGTCTCGATTGAATTTACTGAAGACGCAATCCAGCGCCTTGCTGAAATTTCGGCGGAGGTCAACAAAAACGTTGAAAATATCGGCGCGCGAAGATTGCACACAATTTTAGAAAAATTACTCGATGATTTGAGTTTTTCTGCACCCGATCAGACTGGAGAAACAATCTCTATTGATGCGAATTATGTAGATGCGCGCTTGAAAGAAATTGCGACGTCCGCAGATCTCAGCAAGTTTGTTTTATAATCAGGATCGATAGTTCTAAGAATTGCGGAGCAAGGCTATTTCAGCCAAGTCGAGTAGTCACTGACGAGGAGGTGGACTGGGTCTACATCTTCATCAATATTTGCAAATCGACCTATCGGTTCGCGAAAAATATTGTCGGTCTCGTCGTCGTTAACAGTCGAAACTTCGCCAATCAAAACATCTCCGCCTTCACCCCAGAAAGCATGCCAGTCACCCGGTCTGAGTGTAATCGATTCACCGGGCGCCAATTTTAATTTTTCGCCTGCCTTATATGGCTTGCGAATTCCATCACACCAAACTGTACCGCCATGCGTTTCGCTAAAATTGCCATCCTCATCTGAGCCAAACAGCTCAATCACAAGTGTTGCGCCCCCCCGATTTATTATATCTTCTGCCTTGAGAATATGCGTGTGCATAGGGCTGAGTTGGTTTTCTTTGGAAATCAGCAATTTTTCCGCATAGCACATTCCCTTTCCTGCAGCGAGGTCACTTTGAAGTCCGTTTCTTAACGTAAACAAAAATAAACCCATTTCGTCATAATTCCCCGCGCCGTAATCGGTGATATCCCAACCACAACGTGCATCGATAACGTGCTGCACATCATTTTTGCGCGCTTTGAATTCTGAAGGCGTCCAATAGGCAAATGGCGGTAAAGTCCAACCAAAAGACTTCATCATCTTATCAGCTCCATTCAAAATTTCATTGATGCGAGATCTTTTCATTCCAATTCCCTATCTCTTTTAAATATTTCGGATTCACAGCATTATAATCGCAAGAGCCCGTGGGGCTTTGTCAATTTGCGGCGATAAGACTTATTTTGACTTTAAAAATTCGATAACCATAGCGGCCGTCCATGTAAAGTGCCCACCCCCACAAGGTTCCGCAGAAATCGGATCATAATATTCAGCAAATCCACTCTCATTAATAAGCGCAAGACTATCCTCAACAATTAACTGAGCCATCTCAGCTTCGCCATAAGTTTCGAGTCCTGTTTTTATTAAGTAATTCACAATTAACCATGAGGGGCCGCGCCAATAACGTAAACTATCAAATTCAGGCGAACTGGGATCTTGACTTGGCACAAGATACATAACTTGCTCTTTTAGTTTCTTTAAACGCGCAACCAATTCCTTAGAATGCGCGCCGCTCGCAAGAATTGGTATAATTCCCCCGACGGAAGGGTTATCAACAAACTGATCCGCAACGCGGTCATAACAAAGATATTGTTCCCATTTGTGTGACCAAAGTTTTTCAAGTGCTGATGCGCCTTTTTCAGCCATCTCATCAAAACGTTGTGCAGCCTCTTCTTCGCCAAGCAATCGTGCCACTTGAGCCATATCGCGCGAAGACCGAATCAAAATTGCATTGAACCCAGGGTCGACAACCTGAAACGGCGAAGCTTCATGAAGTTTTTCATTGTCCCAATTTAAGGAACGAAATTTTTGCACAAGGTAGATATAGCGATCATATTGAGCTTTTGTGGGACGGTGATCCGGATCTGCATGATCTGTATCTCGACGTTGATAACTGCCTACGCCGTCTGTTGGTACTGCATCAAACGGCTGATCCCAATCGACCGAATTATCACGTCCCGACTCCCATGGATGCAATAGGCTTACGAGACCTTCATTTCGAGGATCGCGACACCGATAAAACCACTCATGCCATTTCAATATTTTTGGCAAGAGACTAAGAGCCTCTCGGCGCGCAAGCTCTTGGTCTTTCGCACGCGCCAGTAAAATACTCAACACATGTCCGGCAACTGGAGGCTGTGTGATCCCAGAAGTTGGCGTCGCGCGGTTAGTCGCCCAAACATCAGGCCCTGGAAAATAGCCATCGTCTTTTTCATGAAAAATAATATGCGGCACTAGCCCATCTTCCCACTGATGCGAGAATAAGGTTTGAATTTCTTGCCAAGCACGTTTTTCATCAAAGAAAGCAAAGCCGAGAGCGGTTAAGCATGAATCCCAATTCCACTGAAACGGGTAAAGACCTTTTGTGGGCACGGTATATGTCCCACGATCATTTTCTTGCAAAACTTGAAAAGCTTTATCGATCATAATTTGATTCATATTGGGTGTTGACCTTTCTTAAAGTGCCTGCGTTGTTTCGGTATCAAACCAACGAATGCGATCATTCATGGGCGCAAACGTTACAACATCTCCCACTTTATGCTTGGCTTCACTATCCAAAATCGCACGGAACATTTTGCCATCAACTTGGCATGTCGCAAGCAAATGCGCACCCAGTGGCTCCATAATTTTAATCTCCGCTTTGATCCCAGTTTTTGCAATTTTCATATCTTCTGGACGAATCGCAAATTCGATCGAATTATGGTCACTCTTTGGACCATTAAAATCTTGCCCAGCCACACTCCAAGTGCTCGATTTAATTTTTTTAGCATCTAAGAAATTCATGGGAGGGTTTCCAATAAATCCGGCAACAAATCGAGTTGCTGGATTTCGGTAAACTTCTATCGGCGTCTCATTTTGAACGATACGACCTTCATGCATAACTGAAATTCGATCCGCTAATGACATTGCCTCCACTTGGTCGTGGGTCACATAAACAGCTGTTGTTTGACTCTCCGCAAGCACACCCTTGAGTTCTGCTCGCATCTCAAGGCGCAAAAGCGCGTCAAGGTTGGAAAGTGGTTCATCCATTAAAATTACATCCGGCTCCATCGCTAAAGCGCGCGCAACCGCAACGCGTTGACGCTGTCCACCTGAAAGTTCTCCAGAATACCGATGTAATAATTGTTCAATATGCATAAGTTCGGCATTGCGCTCCACGCGGCGCTTCACTTCCGCATTGTCTAATTTTTGCATGCGCAAACCAAAACCAATATTCTCAAACACAGTCAAATGCGGAAATACCGCATAATTTTGGAAAACCATCGCAATTCCGCGCTCTCTTGGCGGTAAGTGGTCAACTCGACGCCCGCCAATCCAAACTTCGCCTTCTGTTGCAGTTTCTAAGCCTGCGATAATTCGCAACAAGGTTGTTTTACCGCAACCCGAAGCCCCTAAGAGAACCATAAATTCTTGATCAGAGATTGTCATATCAATGGAATGCAAAGCCTGATAAGAACCAAATTTCTTTGCAACATTTTTGATTTCAATAATAGCCATTTTGGTATCCTAACGATTAGCAATGCCCCACATCGCAAAGAGATATTTGCGTATGGAGAAGATGAAAATAAGTGCAGGTACAACCAAGAAAAGACCGCCTGCGAATTTGAGATGAAGTGGCGACGTGTCAAGATTTTGTACCAAAAACGCCGTCAGCGTGCGATTTTGTGTCGTCAACACAGCCGCAGCAAAAACTTCATTCCAAGAAATCACAAAAGCAAAGATGGCCGATGCCGTGATCCCCGGTAAAATAAGTGGAAATATTACCTTGCGAAAAGCTTCAAATCGGCTGCAACCTAGTGTCCATGCTGCCTCTTCAAGCTCAACCGGAATCCCTGAGAAAAGTGAAAAAGTAATCAAGACTGCAAAAGGAACCGCAAGCATTGTGTGAATGAAAGCAAGTCCAATGAGCGTGTCATCTAGACCTAAGCGAATATAAAGAACCGCGAGAGGCAGTGCCAATAAGGGCAACGGAAACGCTCGCGTTAACAAGATCATGATACGGAATACGCCTTTGCCCTTAAATTCAAAACGCGATAACGCATAACCCGCCGGCGCGCCTAAAGCGATTGAAATAATCATCGTCATTCCCGCCACAATAAAAGAATTGATCAGCGCGCGAATAATACCATCAAAGCCCCAGAAAAACTGGACAGAACCCATATCGAATTCCGGCAATATCGATTTTGGAAAACTCGACACTGCTTCTGACGATGAAAACGCGTTCACGAATAAGAAATAGATCGGAATGATGACCCAGAGGCAAAGAAATATAATAGAAATTCTAAAGCCCCAATTTGCTTTGTTCGGATTCATATTTGTGCTCCCTTTGGTACACGAAGTGCGCGGATAATCACGAGCGTAAACGCGACACAGATCGTAAGAATAATGAGTGCCATCGCCGAAGCCGCACCTGCATTGCGCAATGCAAACTGATATTCATAAGTTTCGCCCATAAGTACTGGGAACAGCGAGCCTCCAAGTGCTACAACAACGCCAAAAACTTCAAATGCCATGATTGTTCGCAGGATAAGCGCGGTTTGCAAGCTCGGGCGTAATAACGGCAATGTAACTTTCCAAAACCGCTTCCAAGGGCTCGCGCCAAAAATTTCAGCGGCCTCATAATATTCTTTTGGGATCAAACCAATGCCCGCAACCAATATCACAAGCATG
Organism: Paracoccaceae bacterium; assembly: GCA_965263365.1. Lineage (GTDB taxonomy): Bacteria > Pseudomonadota > Alphaproteobacteria > Rhodobacterales > Rhodobacteraceae > CANMUM01. The sequence goes on along the minus strand of OZ253672.1, from coordinate 2,067,857 downwards.
ATTGCGGTCGCTCGCCATATTTCTGCGAGTGCAATTGCAATAAATAATAACCAAGGATTTTCATAAGATAACAGCGTCGTCGGACGCTCAATCAAACCCAAGCCGCTTAGCATCGAATTCAAAAAACCCGTTTGCTCAAAAATAGCGAGCCAAATAATACCAGCTGCGAGATCAGAAATCCCAAGCGGAATTGTCCAAATATACAATATTGTATCGCGCCCTTTTTGTATCTTGTTAACCATAGTCGCCATGGTTAATGCCATTGCGGTTTGAATAGTGACAGCAACAATCGCGAGTAAAAATGTATTGCGAACAACTTGACTAAACTGCCAATCGTCCATCACATACCGAAAGTTATCGAGTGTAAATCCATCTCCTTGGGTAAACGCTTCACGCGCAATCAAGATAAACGGGTAAAAGAAAAAGACGCACAGAAACAAAGTTACTGGAAGGATTAAATAGTAAGGAAGCCAACGAACAGACATGATAATTCTTTCAAAATTTGTAAATTCCCGCGCCCCAAAAGGGCGCGAGAAGGGGAGAGAATTACTCTACAGGGCACGCACCTTCAGAAGGCGTATCCGGTGCCCAGCAAGGTGCACCAGTTTCTTCCATAATGGCTTGAAGCGCGCCTTTTTGGTCATCTAGAACTTCACGAATGTCTTGATTGGCCAAAACAATACGTTCAAATGTATCTACGAAGACTTTATTAAAGTCGCCGCCCTTATCACCCAAGCCGGCTGGCAATAGACCCGGGTTTGCATCTTCTGAACCCGACATTGCTGCAATCGCGTCACCAGCTGCTTTAACCGCAGGCGGTAAATCATCAGGAAGGTTAGCCGCTACCACTGGGAAGAAGTTAGTTGCGCGAAGTGTCGCTATTTGCGTCTCCGGCAATAACATATGGTTCACAAGCGCTTTCGCCGCGCCCATATCAGGTGCGGTTGTGGGGATAGCAAGACCTGCAATAACCGGCATAAACCCCCGACCTGTTGGGCCTGCTGGCGCAGGAAAGGCAATGAATTCATCTGGCTTTTCATTAAATGCATCTGCTAAGCGCGATGTGTGATCAAATGCTATCCAAACTTCTTCAGAAAGCAACTGCTCTTGTAAGAATGAGAAGTTTGTTGAACCTGGATTCGTATGCGTCCATAGTTCTTTAAATTTTTCCCAAGCCGTTACCGCTTCGTCAGAGGCAAATGTACGAACAACACCATCGGTGTATGAAGGATAGAGATATCCTTGGAAGAAACGGTGCTTAAGCCCTTTGGGACCCGCTGGAAATCCAAATTTTTTCTCACCCGTCGCTTCTTCGACATTGGCAGCCCATTCAATCAATTGGTCATATGTTAATGCATTGATATCAGCGCCTTCAGGAAGATGCTCAAGCGCTTTTTTATTTGCTGCCATTACGTAACTTGCTTGCATCCAGGGCACGTAAAGTTGATCATCTGTACCAAGTTTGGCAAGGTCGGTAAATGTCGCGCTTGCTGTCGACAAGTCTACTTCAGAAAGGTCAACAAGGCTTTCAGCATCAAGAGCCGCAAAATCACCGTGAAGGGCGCCCAAAACACCAATTGTACCTGAACCTGCTTCAAGTTCGGCTTGAAGACGCGTGATCCAAGGACCTTCGTCATTTGCTTGGTAATCAACCTCGCCGTCAAAACCAGCTAGCACCTGCTCGCGCATTGCTTGTGTTTCCTCAACAGGTTTGGCCTGTGTCGACCAAAATAGTGTTTCAGCCGCCAACGTGGTTGCAATTGCTGAAGTCGCTACGAAAACCGCAGCTTTAGTCATTCTTGAATATAGCATAATTTTCTCCCTGGGTTATGCGTTAGAAGCCATTATTTCTTCGAATTGGCTATAACAAAAAATTATGGTATAACGTTATATCACTTGTCAACATAAAAATTTATCGATTTTAATTTAGGAATATTTGATGGAGTTTTAGGATTGAATAAAAGACCTACACTCAAAACCGTCGCAGATCATGCGGGCGTCTCATTGCCCACGGTTTCGCAAGTTTTAAGGGGGGTAGGGCGTATCGGCGAGGACACGCGCCGCCGCGTTCTCGCTTCTGTTAAAGATGTCGGATATATACATGATGCGCGCGCAGCCTCTGTACGCACCGGCCGTTCACAAGAAGTCTCTATAATTGTTCACGACATCGGGAATCACTTCAATGCCGAGGTTGTTGATTCGGCGGCTCGGTGTCTGGAAGCTGATGGGTATTTCCTTTCAATTATGGACGCGAAAGGAGACCCAGAAAGGCTTGAACATTTGGTGCGCATTGTGCTTTCAAAATCTTGCGCAGGCCTGTTATGGGTACCTTCTGAACGAGTTGATACTCAATTGATTCGCCTCATCGAAAAACAACAAATTCCAACTGTCACATTCCTTCGTGAAATGAAGGTCGCTAATTTTCCATCACTTGGAATTGCAAATGCGAAAGCCATTCGAACGGCGACAGAATATCTCATTTCATTGAATCATAAGCAGATCGCCTTTGCAGGCGGTGAAGGAAAAAATCAGACTCGCTCAGCACGAATTCAGGGCTATCAAACCGCTATCAATAACAAAGGTCTCATTTTTGATTGCGCTGATTCAAAACAAGGTGGCTTTGAATTTGCAACAACTCTAATCGATACACTTTCCGATATTAGCGCCGTGGTTTGTAATGGTGATGAATTCGCAATTGGATTATGCTTAGGACTGTCTCGGCGAAATATCATTCCCGGAAAGGACATTTCAATTATAGGTTTCGATGATGTTAAAGAATCTGCTTTGCATACACCTGCACTCACGACGATGTCACTTAAGCCAACAGTTTTTGGAGAAAAACTAGCCGAGAAATTATTACAGCAGTTCAAAGGGAATAAAATTGTGCAAAGCAATGAACTCATTTTACCGGAGCTGATAATTCGTGAAACGACCTCTAAGCGCACATAGTGCACTTTTAAAAAACAGAATTTGACCTTTTCTGTACATGATCGGTATCGAAAAGGGTGAGGTACAATCAAACTTATCTATCTGAAAAACTGCTTAAATCGTGAAGCTGTTTTTCTGTCGCTATTTTGGATACCCTTAAATTGAACCTCATCCAACTTGCAGATCAACCGAGAATTGCCAACATAGTTAAATCGTGACTCAATTTAGGCAATAAATCAGTACAATTGATAAGTTTACCTTTTCGCAATTATTTATTCGTCTTGTATGCGTTTCACAGCACTGAGTTTTAAATTAAAAACGATGGCAAGTGCGCGTAATATAAATGCGGCTAGAAACCCAAGCGTTAGTGATATCGGGTCACTGAAGCCCAAATATGCACTGGCAACAACAACCATGCCACCCAGCACAGCAGCAGTCGCATAAATATCGCCGCGCATAATATAGGGCGTGTCTTGCGCTATTGTATCGCGGATGAGGCCGCCGGCCGAGGCTGTAATTACTCCCATCAAAATGGCAATCATCCATTGCACGTCGGCATTTTGTGCCTTGAGGGATCCTGTTGCTGCAAAAAGTGCCATAGCGGCTGCGTCAAACCATAAAATTCCAACACGTCGCCAACCACTGAGGGCTTCTCGAGCAAATCGATATGCAATAAAAGCCGCGACAATTGACACGGTCAAGTAACTGGGTTGGTTGACCCAAAAAACTGGCAAATCCAAAATAATATCGCGTATGGTTCCGCCGCCGATTCCCGTGACAATTCCCAGCACAAAAAAACCGACTAGATCCATTTCTTTGCGCGCCGCCAGTAAGGCGCCCGACAACGAGGCGACAAAAACGCCAAAATGGTCAAATATGATGATCATTGCCCATCTCCGTAACTAGCAAAATCGAAAATAAATGTTTTCATAGCAGGTATGATATCGAGTTTGTGCAGCTGTGAAGATGAGAAAAATGCAAAACCTGCTCCCTCGCCAAGCGTAATTTGTAAGGGTTCAATGCTTTGAGTTGAATGCACAGTATAAACCCGATTCCCAGTTTCAAATGAAATGCCTTTTGTAAATGGAAGGAGATTTTCTGGCGCTAACTTCACACCAATTTCTTCATATGTTTCACGCATAATGGCTTCAATTTTTCGCTCGCCATCTTCAATATGACCACCAAATAAAGACCATTGACCGCCCCTATGCACCTCTGGAAAATCGTCTCGGAATTGGAGCAAAAGTCGTCCGTAGCGATCTTTTATCAATAGGCCGATAATGCTGACTTCAGTAGGATGCCATTCGCCAAGTGTTCGAAACGCGCTGTCATGCCAATCTTCCATATTATGAAGCGTCTTTTTGCTTGTGCACGTAGGTTTCGTTATAGCGCTTGGTTAACCAATCACCTGCAAAAACAGTCTCTTCAGAACCAATAGACGCTACATTAGTTTCATAAGCGGGATTGCAAAAGAACGGAATTGAATATCTTTCATCCTTTGTGCCAACGACGCGGTGCGGAGTAGCGCGAATTTTTTGATTTGACCAACGTTCGATCATTTCGCCAAAATTAATCACAAACTGGCCAATTTGCGCATCGACGCTGACCCATTGTCCATCACCAAGCTTCACCTCGAGACCTGGTACGCCATCACAGGCAAGCAATGTAAGGCATCCGTAATCAGTATGCTCCGCTATGCCAAAGTCATTCGCTCTCGCTTCATTGGGGCGGGACGGATAATAATTGGCGCGCAGCAATGCCATCGGTGGATCAAATTTATCCGCGAAAAAGTAACGTGGAAGGTCGGCAGCATCTGCGATTTGATCAAGTAGCTTGAGTGATAAATTCAGCGCCCTTTGATAATATGTTTGAACCGTATGTTTAAATTCAGGATGATTTGGCCAAATATTGGGCGCATAATAAGTGGACTGAGAAGGGATTTGCAAAATGGGATGGTCGCGCGGAATTTCTGCACCGACATCAAATACTTGTTTATAGTCTGGATTTGCATCCGGGTTGACCTGTTCAGATTGAGATCGTCCCCATCCCCGATTGGATCCTGTATTCGCCATATCGAGCGCATCTTTTTCACTTTCAGGAAGTGCAAAAAAAGCCCGATACATTTCAAATAGCTTCTTAATTTCTTCTGTATCGATAGACGTATTCTCAATAATTAAAAATCCTGTCTCTGTGACTCCCTTAACGAGATTTTTGCTAGTCTGAGGGTCATTTTGAGCAAGCCTTTCAAAATCAATAATGGGTATCGACATTTTTACTACATAATCCTAAGTTTCAATCGAAATGATCATGGATTTATTATGAACGATTTGCAATCCGTAAAGAGTTTTCTTTCGACGCGCCGCTCTTTTCCGCCGAATATTTTAAGTGCGCCTTACCCTTCGCGTGAGATTTTAGAAAAGATCGCGCAAATGGCGCTGCGTGTGCCTGATCACAAAAAGCTTGAACCCTGGCGCTTAATCGTTTTGAAGGATCAAGCTTTGCAGACTTTTGCAAAAAAGGTTGAGGAAATCGCGTCGCTTTATTGGTCGGATCCGCAAAAATGCGAAAAGATTGCAAATCTATATAAAGATGCAGGATGCGTGATAGCACTTATTTACTGCCCAAAAAATGAGCCGCTCGTTCCGGAATGGGAACAAATATTGTCAGTTGGTGCCGTCGGTTTATCACTTGTTAATGCAACAATTGCTAACGGATTTGGTGCGGCATGGATGACAGGTTTTTTACCAGAGAGTTCTGAAATCGCACATCTTCTCAAACTAGAAACGAGCGAGCGTTTGATGGGGTTAATTCATACCGGCACACCTAAAAATCAGCCGCCAGAGCGCCCGCGCGCAGATATTAGTCAGAAGCTAAGTTTTCTGTAGCTTGAGCGCGTAAATTTAATAAATCAATTTCAGAAATTTGAATATCACTGAGCACGATAAGTGAAACGATTATCAGCCAAATGATCAAGCTCACGAGGCTTGTCCACTTAAAGGTGCGCCAAAAAATAAAATTTGCGGGCGCGCCAGATTGTGTGCCTGTGATACGTTTACCCTCATCTTCTTGAGTCCGCAGCCCAATTGGCAACATAATCCATAGAGTGACAAACCAAATCACCGCGAGTAAAATTATAAAGCCTGTAATTGACATTAGACTTGTTCAAGCTCAACAAGGCATCCGTTAAAATCTTTAGGATGCAAGAAAAGAACGGGTTTTCCATGAGCGCCGATTTTTGGTTCGCCATTTCCTAAAATGCGCGCACCTTTTTCGACAAGATGATCGCGTGCAGCTAAAATATCATCAACTTCATAGCAAACGTGATGAATACCGCCGCTTGGATTTTTTTCTAAAAATCCATTAATCGGACTCTCTTCACCCAATGGATAGAGAAGTTCAATTTTTGTGTTCGGTAATTCAATAAACACAACGGTGACGCCGTGATCTGGTTCATCTTGGGGTTCACCCACTTGGGCACCCAGCATATTTTTGTATTGTGCAGCGGCTGCCTCTAAATCAGGAACAGCAATTGCAACGTGGTTGAGTCTACCAATCATTTTTTCATCTCTTTTGGGTTCAATATACAAAAAAAATAAGCCAAATGACGAGTCATTTTTGATGGTGTGTTATTATGTCGCGTATTTGTGATGAGATGAGAGCGCACTCTGCCAAAAGATTTTGAGACACAACGAAATATTAGCGTATGAGGCTTAAAATAAACCAGATTGCAATTATTAGGACGAGTGGAGAAAAATCGATACCATTATAAACCGGAAGTCGCTGACGAATTGGCGTTAAGACCGGTTCAACCAGCGAACGAAATACATCGAAAAGCCTTCGCATGATTTCATTAGACATTGAAATCAAATTAAATTGGACTAGCCAAATCATGACGATATATGCAAAAACAACCCATAGATACATTTGCAAAAGTGTGCCAAGAAATGCCAACATAAAAAATCCTTCTCTCTCTTTGAGTTGGAAATAGGTGTAAAAGAGGTAAAAATCAAGTCATGTATCCTTTTTTTAGAAGTGCGTATGCGATGGCGCGTATGCGTAAGCTACCAAAGATCAGCCCTTTTGAAAGTGCGAGCGTTTTCACACACATAATGCCCTGGGATTTAGATCCATTTATGGAGCTTAATAACGGACGCACTTTGACACTTTATGACATCGGTCGGTTTGCTTGGGGTGCACGTTGCGGCATGAATGAAGCTTACCGTGATCATGGTTACGGCATTACGGTAGCCGGCGCGATGGTGCGTTACCGTAAGCGCGTCACGGTATTTCAACGTATCGAAATTTCGGCGCAATGCGTGGGAATGGATGATCGCTTTTTTTACGTAGTTCAAAATATGAAGCGCGGAGATGAATTCGTAGGTCAATCCTTGTTAAGGAAAGCTGTGCTTCGCGATCGCAAAATGGTGGCACCAACGGAGATGCTAGTTTCATTAGGATACGACGTGGATGACGTGCCGGAATTACCTGATTGGGTTAGGTCTTGGCGTGACGCAGAAGACCTACGTCCTTGGCCTCCAGAGGAGAAAATATAATGAATAAAAAACGCGCTTGGATGCTTTTTGATTTTGCCAATCAGCCTTTTCATACGTTGGTTGTGACATTCATTTATGTCATTTATTTTAATAAGTATATCGTCGGCAATGAAGAACAGGGGCAGATATTAATATCTTGGATGCAATCGGGCGCAACATTCTTGATTGCCATTGCAGCACCAATTATAGGCGCAATTACTGATCAGGCTGGCCATCGAAAAAGGTGGATGTGGTTTTTCTCTGGCCTTTTTGTGCTGGCGTGTTTTGGATTACTTAACGACAGCAATGTTGGGCAAATTATGATTTGTTACGCAGTCGCCTATTTTGCTGCCGAAATGACCTTAATTACGATCAATGCTTATCTGCCCGAAGTCTCGCGGGATGATGATGTTGGAAAAGTTTCAGGAGAAGCGTGGGGCTATGGGTATATTGGTGGATTGATCTTGTTGATCGTATTTCTCGCTTTTTTACAGCCGGTCGACGGTCAATCCACAACTCTGTTAGGCTTTCCAGCGCTCCTCGGTGAAAAAGCAGCATTATATTCCGCGCCCGCCTCTGCGATTTGGTATATGGTTTTCATGATCCCATTTTTCATGATTTTTAAAAATGAAAAGGGTGAGAAAAATGTATCTACTGCCGTACAAAATGGGCTTAGCTCGTTAAAATCTTCATTCAAAAAAGCATGGGCAGATGCGCGTCTTCGCTGGTTTTTTATATCTAGTCTCGTTTACCGTGATGCGTTGATTGGCGTATTTTCCTTTGGCACACTTTATGCGCTAAATGTTTTATATTGGGAAACCACAATATTGGGAGCCTATGGGATCGCATTGAGTATAACGGGTGTGTTTGGCGGTGTTTTTGGCGGTTATTTTGATAAAAAATACGGCGCAAGCTTTGTGATCCGCATCACGTTAATTATGTTTACGATTTTGAGTTTTATAATGCTCTCCACCAACCGTAGCTCAGTTGTTTTTGTTCCCGTTTCCGAAAGCAGTTCGCTTCCCGATATTGTCTTTTTTGTTTGCGGATTATTTATTGGCGCTGGAGCTGGCGCACTCCAAGGAATTTCGCGTGGAATGGTAGTTCCCGAATGCAAAGGTAAAATGCCGATTGGTGAAGCATTTGGTATATATGGTATGTTTGGGCGAGCAACCGCATTCTTAGCACCTCTTATGGTGGGAACTGCAACGGCATTAACCGGCTCAGCACAACTGGGTATATGGCCTATTTTGTTGTTATTTGTTATAGCATATCTGACATTTAGGCATTTCGAAAAACAATAAAAGGGAGTTGATTTATGAAAAAGCTTATAGCGGCCTTGGTTGCAAGCGTCCTCGTACTTGGCGGGACTCGATTAAACGCTGAACCACTTGCCAAAGACGTTTTTGGTCATATTCAAAACCCAAGCCAAGGCCCTGCGCGTGCAATTGGATCTTATTCGCGCGGGTGTCTTGCGGGCGGTGTTGCACTCGAGGAAACGGGTCCAACTTGGCAAGCCATGCGATTGTCACGCAACCGAAACTATGGTCACCCGGTTTTAGTCGATTTTATTAAAGAACTCGCAAATTTTGCTTCCCAACAAGAAGGTTGGGCGGGCCTATATGTTGGCGATATGAATCAACCACGCGGTGGTCCCATGCTAACAGGGCATGCAAGTCATCAAAGCGGTATGGATGTTGATTTTTGGGCACTTCCTCCCCAGCGTTTGAACCTCACACGAGCCGAGCGCGAAAATCTGTCCTCAATTTCGATGGTTTCTGGTGACTTTAAACAGCTTACAAATTTTAATCAGGGGCACTACAATATTTTGCGCCGTGCCGCGCAAGACCCGCGTGTTGCGCGTATTTTTATTACGCCGGCTGTAAAGATTAAAATGTGTGAAGTGACGAGCGGAAATCCAGATTGGCTCGGTAAAATTCGTCCTTGGTGGGGGCATAATTATCATTTTCACGTGCGTTTAAAATGTCCAAGTGGTTCGCCTCAATGCGAAAACCAAACCCCTGTCCCCGCAGGTGATGGTTGTGATTGGGCGGAAGAATTTTATGGCATGCATATCACAAAGACCATTCCTGTTCCCCCTGCTGACCCGAATGCACCAACACCTCCTGCGCCCGTGCGAAAGACGGTTGCTTGGCTCCCTCAACAATGCCACGCGCTCGCGCAGTAAAATGCCGGTGGGTTAGTTTGGGGTGTAAAAAGGCGCCCTAGTTTAAATCTTGGCGATTACTCGTGTATTCTTCTAAATTTGTAAATAATTTTAGAAGAATACCTCTCCGAGGGGAGATAGAGCTGACTTGGAAAGTTGGATTGATTTACGGAGTTAGGCCAACCTTGAGGTTCCAAGGCAATATGCGTGCGATCGAAATGGCGCGCGTCATAGACTTGCATACCCCTTTGATCTGTTTCAATGCTAAGCTCCAAGTCGCTAACGCACATTTTCATGACATTTCGTAAACCGTGGCCATTTAAGCAAAAATTGTGATCGATCTCAGTTTGATTGAATTTCCGAGGGGTTCGAAAATCAAATTTGGTCTCTTCGACCGGCGCAATTTTTCCAGTCGGAATATTATTTTTATCAACCGGGAGATAATGGTCGGCATTGATTTCAATAATGTGATTTGAAGTGGTCTGCGTTTCGTCAAGATTAAAATAAAGGTGCGGGGTTAAGTTGAAAATATTTTTACGCTTTGAAAAGGCTTCAATCTCAATCGAAATTCGATCGTCATCAAGCGTATATTTTGTTTTAAACTTTGAGGGGCCAGGAAAGCCCATATGGGCGTCGGGTGTTTCACGCGCAAACGTTATCGTTTTGATGTCCTCCAAATTATAATCCCATTCAACTTCAGAGAGGCCAAGCGAGCCACCGTGCAAGGTATGAGATCCTTCATTTGCATCCAATTCGTGAGTTTGGTCATCAATAGAGAATCGCGCGTCTTGAATGCGGTTCGCAACGGGTCCGATAATCGTGTTTATATAATGGTTCGGTTCAGCGTGGAGCGTGCATGCGCGCAAAAGACTACGATTGAGCGGCTTGAAAATTAGCGTTTCAATTGCCGCTCCACGTGGATTGAAGTTCGCGATTAGGTTCTTACTTTCAAGCCTTATCATCGCGAAGGCGCGCTTCACTTTCTGCGTCAAAGAAATACAAATCCTTTGAAGAAAATTTTACGCCAATTTCGTCGCCGCTGCTTGGAGATTTTAGCGATTTGTGCTCGATGATGAAGCGTTCACCTTCTGCTGAATTTGCATAGACATAAGTCACGCCACCAAGCTTCTCGACGATGTCAACTGTAAGCCCTTTTCCTTTGCTATCAAGCTGAATGTGTTCGGGGCGAAGTCCCACTGTAATCTGACCACTTGCTGATTTTGGCGCGACAATATCATGTCCTTGAAGCGCGCTGACTTCGACTTTGCCGCCATTGATTTGACCGCTAACGAAATTCATCGATGGTGAACCTATAAAGCCCGCAACAAATTTATTATCCGGATCTGTGTATAAATTCATTGGCGAACCAGCTTGCTCCACAATACCAGCGCGTAAAACAACAATTTTGTCGGCTAAAGTCATGGCTTCGACTTGGTCGTGTGTAACGTAAATCATCGTTGCGCCAATTTCTTTATGCAAGCGTGCGATTTCAACGCGCATATCCACACGAAGTTCCGCATCTAGGTTGGAAAGTGGCTCATCGAACAAAAAGACTTCTGGGCCTCTGACAAGCGCGCGTCCAATTGCGACACGTTGGCGTTGTCCACCAGATAGCGCTTTTGGCTTGCGATCCATGTATTCTTCAAGCTTCAGAATTTTCGACACGTCATCGACTTTGCGTTTAATCTCGTCTTTATCAAAACCGTTCATCTTGAGTCCAAAACTCATATTGTCACGAACGGTCATGTGCGGGTAAAGCGCATAGGTTTGAAATACCATCGCGATGCCGCGTTCAGCTGCGTCCAAATGCGTGACGTCCCGTTCACCAATATGAATATGCCCGTCAGATGTTTCTTCAAGTCCTGCAATCATGCGAAGCAAAGTTGACTTTCCACAGCCTGAAGGCCCGACGAAAACACAAAATTCTCCAGGTTCAATCTCTAGGTCGACACCATGAATGACTTGAACATCCCCATATCGCTTTATCGCTTTTTCAAGTACTACGCCCGTCATTTTTATCCTCCATGTTGTAGTAGCATCCATTTTTCGGCATCTTCGCCAATTAGTTGCGCTGTGTGTTGTAGATCGGGTTGATATTTACTCAACGCATCTAGACTGGTGCGCGTTGTCGAACTTGTAATTGACAGCCCACCCAAAACCTTACCTTTTGGCGAAAGAATTGGAACTGCAATACAAATTATATTGGCTTCATGCTCTTCTCTATCAAATGCGACGCCGTGCGTGTGAATCTCGTTGAGATCCTTGAGCAAGGATTTGGCATTTTTATGGGTAAATTTGGTATATGGATAAAAACTTTGTTGTGCCAGAATGTTTTGCCTTTTTTCTTCATCTACGAAAGAAAGCATAGCCTTGCCGACACCTGTGCAATAAACAGGACCAATCTTTCCAGCATCCGAAAACATGGATATTGGCTTCAAGGCGTTGCGCTTGTCGAGATACAGAACCTGCCCATTGTCAAGCCGAGCGAGGTGTATTGTTTCACCAGTTTTCTTTGAAAGAAGGTCGATATGTTTTGCAGCAATGGGCGCGATCGAAGCATTTTGCCAAGCAGAGTGTGCTAGTCGAATGAGACGCGCGCCTAGTGAATAGTATCCATCGCGATCTATAATTAACATATCTTGTTGAAGAAGAGTTTGTAGAAGTCGGTAGCTTGAAGGTTTGGGATAGGGGCTTTCTTGAAGAATGTCGTTGAAACGAACAGGCCTTTTAAAACTTTCCACAATATCCAACATACGAAGGGCTTTGCCCACCGTACCTTCGGCGCTGTCAGTCCTATTTAGCATTTTCGCTCCCTGAAATTATGGTTGACTCGTAACATGATTCGTGCATAGATATCAATACTTAAAACTTTGTTTCAAATAATGAGACTATAAATTGTTGTCTAAAGGGAGAAATTGATGACAAATATTTCAAAAACTATGTTGGGTTTTCTGGTAAGCTCAGCAATAGCGACATCGTCAGCTGCGGCAGATCTTGTAATTAACTTTGATGATACAAATCCTGCTCCTAAAGAGGGCTTTGAGAGAGCCGTAGCAGCTTTCCAAGAAGCAAATCCAGATGTGAACGTTATTGTAAATATCACTGACCGTGAAGCCCACAAAACAGCGATCCGTAACTTCTTGTCTGCTGATGCACCAGACATCACAGCATGGTACCCGGGTAACCGTATGGCACCATTTGTAGATGCCGGTCAATTTGAGGATATTTCCGATCTTTGGGAGTCGGATCCAAACCTATCGTCAAGCTTTGAAGCGATCAAGCCAACAATGACGCGTGACGGCAAGCAATGGGGTGTTCCTTATTCTTACTATCAATGGGGTATTTACTACCGTGCGGATATCTTTGCCGAGTATGGAATTGAAGAACCGGCGACTTGGGACGAGCTTCTCGGCGCTTGTGACACGTTGAAAGAAAATGGCGTTACACCTTTTACAATTGGCACAAAATTCCTTTGGACAGCTGCAGGCGTATTTGATTACCTCAACTTGCGGACAAATGGCTATGATGTTCATAACGCGTTGACTGCAGGTGAGATCAAGTACACTGATGACCGTATTAAAGCCACTTTCGAAAATTGGAAAGTGATGCTTGACCGTTGTTCATTCGTCGAGAACCATGCGACAATGTCATGGCAAGATGCGCTTGCGCCATTCGCTTCAGGTGAAGCGGCAATGTATGTAATGGGTAACTTCGCGGTAGACGGAATGAAAAATGCTGGGCTCACAGAAGAGCAAATTGATTTCTTCCAATTCCCAGAAATTACGCCAGGCTTGCCGCGTGCAGAAGAAGCGCCTGCGGACGCTTTGTTTATTCCAGCAAATGCGAATAACAAAGAAGATGCACGTAAATTCCTCGCTTTCATTGCACAGCCAGAAATTCAGTCTGAGTGGAACAAGACTATCGGTCAGTTGCCACCAAACTCTGAGGCTGCAATTAACGAAGAAGACAAATTCATCGTGGAAGGCATGGAGACAGTTTCAACGGCTGCAGGTCTTGCTCAGTTCTTTGACCGGGACGCGCCAGCTGAGATGGCAAAAGCCGGCATGGAAGGTTTCCAAGAATTTATGGTTAAGCCAGAGCGTTTGGATGATATCTTGATGCGCCTCGATGGTATTCAAGAAAACGTTTACAAATAATAATTGAAAACTGGCGGGAATACTCTCGCCAGTTTTATTTATTCTGCAACGGGGGCGGGTGAAAACTATGGCCAATATTACTCAAAAAAGACCGTGGCTACTTAAAAACCAACAGCGGATTGCGCCTTGGGTTTTTTTGGCACCGGCGCTACTATTTTTCGCAATATACGTAATTATTCCGATATTTCAGTCTATGTGGATTTCGTTTTATGCATGGAATGGAATTGGAGAAGCTGAATGGGTTGGTTTGGGGAACTATGCCGAGCTTATGGGTGATGAACGCTTTTATACATCACTTAAAAACAACCTAATTTGGTTGGCCCTTTATATGCTTGCCGTGCCTGCGGGATTGATGGTTGCATTATTCTTGAATCAAACGATTTGGGGGATGCGTTTTTATAAATCCATGTTCTTTTTCCCTTTCGTGATCTCGCAAGTCGTTGTGGGTTTGATTTTTGCATGGTTCTACAATCCGAACTTCGGAATTGTGGGGAAAATTTGGCAGTTTTTTGGGGCAACGCCTCCCTCTATATTGGGTGACGAGCGTTTTGTAACCTACGGAATTATTTTCGCAGGCCTTTGGCCGCAAGTTGCGTATTGTATGATCTTGTACTTAACAGGTCTCAATAATGTTTCTGCCGATCAAATTGAAGCCGGTCGTCTTGACGGCGCTAAGGGTTGGCGCATGTTGCGTTACGTGGTTTTGCCACAACTTTGGCCGGCAACATTTTTGGCGATCGTTGTCACGGTCATCGGCGCACTCCGTTCTTTCGATATGATCGCAACCATGACGCAAGGAGGTCCGTGGGGCTCATCCAATGTCCTTTCATATTTCATGTTTGAGACCGCGCTCTCTGAATATGGCTTCCGAATGGGCTATGGTTCTGCGATTGCTGTGATATTGTTCTTAATTATGCTTGTGTTCATTAGCTACTTCTTGTGGGTGATGTATCAAGATGAAAAGCGAGGATAAATTATGTTTCCAACACCATTAGAAAAACGTTCGCAGAATTATCAACGCGCTTATAAAATTTTGGTACCGATAGCATTATTCATCTGGTTGCTGCCCTTACTCGCCATTTTCATGACGTCTATTCGTCCAGCAGCTGACATCAATTCGGGCAATATGTTTAGCTGGCCGAGCGAATTTAAGATGGTCGAAAACTATGTGACGGTTTTTACGGAGAGTAAAGCGTTTACGTATTTCCTAAACTCCATAAAAGTAACGATTCCGACTGTTATTATTTCGGTTACCTTGGCTTGTTTAGCGGGTTATGCCTTATCAATTTATAAATTTAGAGCCGCATTGCCTCTCTTTTTCTTATTTGTGGCTGGAAATTTTGTACCCTTTCAAATCTTGATGGTTCCCGTGCGTGATCTTGCGGTTAAGACCGACCTATATAACACCGTAACAGGCTTGGTGCTTTTTCATGCGGCCTTCCAGACTGGTTTTTGTACACTCTTCATGCGTAATTTTATTAAAGCACTTCCTTTCGATCTCATTGAAAGCGCGCGCATTGAAGGTGTTGGCGAGTTTCGGATATTTTGGTATGTCGTTTTGCCTCTTGTGAAGCCCGCTGTCGCTGCGCTCGCTGTGTTGATTTTTACATTCGTTTGGAATGATTATTTCTGGGCGACTGTTTTGACAAATGGTGAGCAAACCAAACCAATCACGGCAGGAATTCAGTCATTGAATGGACAGTTTGTATCCAGATGGCATTTGGTTTCTGCAGCAAGTTTGATGGCTGCGATCCCACCTGTTGCGATGTTCTTCTTAATGCAACGCCACTTTATTGCTGGCTTAACTTTAGGGGCGGTTAAGTGATCCAAACCTGGCGTCTGGACTCAGATCAACAAACGCTCGTTCTTGGTTCAAAGCGCGGGCGTTTGCCATCTGTGACTTATTGGGGAGCAAAGCTTCCAGAAGATGAAGATCTTGAACTTATTTTTAACGCGCATATGATTGATCTGACGGGGGGTATGCTTGATGAAAACCCTGACCTGTCAATATGTCCTGAAGCCACACGCACATTTCCGGGTCAGCCGGGTATTATCATCAGGTCGCAAGACGCTGAACCATTGCTGCCAAAGTTTTGCTTTGATCGTGAGTCTAAGGAAGAAAATGCTTTAACGCTGATTTATAAAAATGAAGCTGGCGGTCTCGCTTATCAAGCCCGATTTGAGGTTTCGATTGATAGCAATGTGATCGTTGCGCGTTCAACTCTGACGGCCGATGAGCCTATTCACTTACACTGGCTCGCTGCGCCTGTTTTACCCGCTCCGCAAGCTTCTGAAGAAATGATTGATTTTGCAGGACGTTGGTGCGGAGAATTTCAAGAGGTTCGCACACCGTGGAGTGCAGGGATGCGGTTTCGGGAAAATCGGACAGGTCGAACGGGTCATGAACATTTCCCTGGCTTAATCGTTCCAGAAAAAGGTGCGCGGAACACACATGGAAATGTGTATGGGTTCCATTATGGTTGGTCGGGCGGTCATAAAATGATCGCCGAAGAGCTTCCTGACGGTCGTCGTCAAATTCAGTTTGGGCATGCCGCACGCATGGAAACAGAGGCTTCGCGTAGCTTTCATTCCGCGCCCTTATATTTGACGTACTCAAGTGAGGGCATTAACGGCGTCGCTCGCGCTTTTCAAAATCATCTACGGCGCCATATCGTTAGATTTCCAAAACCGAAAGCCCCTCGCCCTGTTCATTATAATTGTTGGGAGGCTGTATATTTTGATCATAATCTGCCAGAGCTAAAAGAAATTGCTGCCAAAGCCGCAGAACTCGGTGCGGAGCGGTTTGTATTAGATGACGGATGGTTTGGATCACGTGATGATGATACGCGCGCGCTATCCGAATGGGAAGTGGATCCTCGTAAATATCCGGATGGATTGAAACCACTAATCGATTTTGTCCATGGGCAGGGTATGAGCTTTGGAATTTGGTTTGAGCCAGAGATGATCAACCCTCAATCGAGTATATATGAGGTCAATCCGCATTGGGCTTTGGGTTCCCAAGATCAAATTTTGGGCCGGTTTCAAAAGGCGATGAATATGGCTTTACCGGAAGTGCGAGCATTTCTTTTTGACCGCATTGCAAAGATTTTAGACGAATATGATATTGATTATATCAAATGGGATCATAACCGCGTTTTACCGATGCCGGATGCAGCTCAAACGCGCGGTTCTTATATGCTGATTGATAAACTTCGTACGGCTTTTCCAAATGTCGAAATCGAAAGCTGCGCCTCCGGCGGCGGGCGTATTGATTTTGGCATTTTGGAACGGACACATCGCATTTGGCTCTCAGATAGCAATGATGCCCTTGAACGCGCACGAATACAGCATGGTTCTCTCCTTTTCTTGTCAGCAAATGTGACCGGAAGTCACGTTGGGCCCCGATATTGTCATACATCTGGGCGTGTGCATCCTATGCAATTTCGGGCGTGGGTTGCGGCTCAAAGGCATATGGGCTTTGAGATGGATCCGCGCGAACTGACGCCTGAAGAATTTGAAATATTGACGAATGTAACGAAATGGTGGAAACGCGAACGATCATGGATGCAACATGCGGATATATTGCGCTTAGATAGTGATGATCATGCAGTTCTCGCAGAACAACATTTAAGCGATGATCAAGATCAGTTTGTTATTTTTGCAAATAAGATTGATACAAGTTCTCAAATTGCGCCAAGACCATTGCGAGCAACGGCGCTTGATGCGCATGCTGTGTATGAAATAGAATTGGTGAATAGAGATGAGCTTCATAAGCTTTCGCGCGGCAAACCACTATTGAAATTCAATAATATGAAGGTGAGTGGGGCTTATTTAATGCAATACGGACTGACCTTGCCGTGGAGCTTTCCATCGCAATGCTGGGTGATTAAAGGACGAAAAATATGAGCAAAAAGCGACGTTCATCTCATTGGTATGGAAAACTTGACAAGGATGGATTCATTCATCGGTCTTGGATGAAAAATCAGGGATTTCCCGATCATGCTTTCGATGGCCGTCCAATCATCGGAATTTGCAATACATGGAGTGAATTAACACCATGTAATTCGGGTTTGCGTGATTTGGCGGAAGCCGTGAAGCGCGGCGTTTGGGAGGCAGGCGGTTTTCCTGTTGAATTTCCGGTTATGAGCCTCGGTGAAACACAGATGAAGCCGACAGCAATGCTTTTTCGCAATTTGCTTGCCATGGATGTGGAGGAGAGCATTCGCGCTTATGGTATTGACGGTGTCGTATTGCTGGGCGGCTGTGATAAAACGACGCCTGGCCAATTAATGGGTGCGGCTTCTGTTGATTTACCGACAATTGTTGTGAGTTCTGGACCTATGCTCAATGGAAAATGGAAAGGTAAGGATATTGGTTCAGGGACTGACGTCTGGAAATTTTCCGAGGCTGTGAGGGCTGGCGATATGAGCCTTGAAGAATTTATGGCCGCAGAAAGTGGAATGTCGCGATCCAAAGGCGTCTGCATGACGATGGGAACGGCGAGTACGATGGCTTCCTTGGTTGAGGCGATGGGCATGAGTTTGCCAACAAACGCGGCGCTTCCTGCTGTTGATGCAAGACGAGCTATGCTTGCGCACCTAACTGGTAAGCGAATTGTAGAAATGGTCGATGAAGATCTTAAAATGTCTAAGATTTTGACCAAAGAAAGTTTTGAAAACGCGATCATAACTAACGCCGCTGTGGGTGGGTCGACGAATGCAGTTGTTCATCTTTTGGCGATTGCGGGGCGAATGGAAGTCGATTTGTCGCTTGATGATTTTGAGTGCGGTTCAGATATTCCGCTATTGGTGAATTGTATGCCCTCAGGCCAATATTTAATGGAAGATTTCGCCTATGCGGGCGGTGTCCCCGCAGTACTCGGAGAGTTAAAAAATCACTTGCGGCCTGCAAACACAGTGATGAACAAAGATATTGGGCTCTATGCTGAAGGTGCTGAGGTTTATAATGGCGATGTAATCTATCCAATTGATGCACCTTTGAAACCATCGGCTGGATTGCGGGTTTTGCGTGGAAATCTGGCTCCCAAGGGCGCGATTATCAAACCTTCTGCAGCAACCGATGATCTATTGAAGCATGAAGCAGAAGTTTTCGTTTTCGAAAATATTGAAGATCTCAAAGAAAATATAGATCGTGAAGATTTGCCTGTCACTGAAGATACAATATTGGTCCTCAAAGGATGCGGTCCGAAAGGTTATCCGGGCATGCCTGAAGTCGGCAATATGCCGATTCCACGGGTCTTAGTTGAAAAAGGTGTGCGTGATATGGTTCGTGTTTCTGATGCACGAATGTCGGGAACTGCCTTTGGCACGGTTGTTTTACATGTTTCTCCAGAAGCAGAAGCAGGCGGTGTATTGGCTCTTGTCAAAACCGGTGACCGTATTCGTCTCGATGCGCGCGCCGGCATTTTAGAACTTCTCGTTTCTGATGATGAAATTGAAAATCGGCGTAATAATTGGGCGCCAGCGCCACCGCATTATTCACGTGGCTATGCGAAGCTGTATATTGATCATGTTTTAGGAGCGGATCAAGGAGCGGATTTAGACTTTTTAGTGGGTAAGGATACCAGACTTGTCACGAGGGAGAGCCATTAATGAATTTCGAATTTCATGACCTAAAAGACAAACATGTATTTATCACAGGCGGTGGTTCGGGCATTGGGGCTGCGCTGACGGAAGGTTTCCTTAAACAAGGGGCAAAGGTGAGTTTTGTTCAGCGATCAGATGCGCGCGCATTTTTGGCTGATATGAAAGAAAAACACGGCGTCGAACCTCATTTTGAAAAATGTGATTTAACCGATATTGACGCTGTTAAGAATGCGATGTCCAAGGTGCAAAATAAGCTTGGTGATATTGATATCCTTATCAATAACGCTGGTAATGACGTCCGCCATTCGCTTGATGAGTATTCAGTTGAGGATTGGGATTTTAATCATGCGGTAAACTTGCGCCCCTATTTTTTCACAGCTCAATTTGTTGCCCCATTCATGGCAAAAAATGGTGGCGGATCGATCATAAATTATTCATCTGCAAGTTATATGATGGGCAATGCAGGCTATCCAGCATATGTAGCCGCAAACGCCGCAATTACCGGATTAACGCGCGCGCTTGCGCGTGAGCTTGGCCCTAAAAAGATTCGTGTAAACGCGCTTGTTCCGGGCTGGGTTTTGACCCAAAAGCAACTCGATCAATGGGCATCGCCGAAAGATCTAGCAGCCCATTTAGAAAAGCAGTGCTTGAAAGAACATCTTAAGCCTGAAGATATGTTGGGAGGCACTTTATTTTTAGCGTCAGAGGCAAGTCAAATGATGACGGGTCAAGTCCTTGTCATTGACGGCGGTGTGGTGGTGACTGGATGATCAAAGCGGACTGGATTGCTGTTGACTGGGGCACCTCAAATCTACGTATTTGGGCAATGGGAAATGATGGATCAGTGCGCGACGAAAAGCGTTCGGATCAAGGCATGGGAAGTCTTGAAAAGAACGAATTTGAGACTGTTTTACTTTCGCATATTGAACCTTGGCTGTCTGATGATGCGACACCAGTATTTGCGTGCGGAATGGTTGGTGCGCGTCAAGGCTGGGTTGAAGCCCCCTATGTGCCAACACCTTGTACGCCCTCTCAAAATTGGGTTGAAGTTTCCTGCTCAGATCCCCGAATTGCTGTGCGCATCTTGTCTGGTGTCAAGCAGGAACACCCTGCCGATGTTATGCGCGGCGAAGAAACCCAAATCGCAGGCTTTCTCTCAACAACACCCAATTTTGATGGCGTTTTGTGTTTACCGGGAACCCACTCTAAGTGGGCTTATGTTTTAGATCAGAAAATCCAAAAGTTTAGCACAGTTTTAACGGGCGAAGTATTTTCACTTTTGAAAAATCAGTCGGTTCTTCGGCACAGCATTCTTAATCGACAAATTGAATGGGATGACAAGCGCTTCTTGAGAGACCTCGAGGCAATATTTGAAGCTCCCGAAAATTTCTCTCGATCACTTTTTTCTTTGCGGGCAAAAGATTTGCTTGAAAGTGATCAGCAGGCCGTTATTGGCCTCTCTGCGAGTTTAATTGCGGCAGAGTTGGCGAGCACAAAGGACATGTGGCAAGATCACCAAACTGTTGTGATTGGCTCAAGTGAACTCGTGCGCCTTTATCAAATCGCTATTCAACATCTAGGTGGCGATGTTCAAGCAATTCAGGCGAGTACATTGACACTTGAAGGGTTAAAATTAGCGTTTAAAGAGATGAATTTATGAGTAGAAATATTATTGCGATTTTGCGTGGTGTGAGTCCAGATGAAGTCGAACAAATTGCCGAAGTGATTTTAGAAAAAGGTATCAATAAAATTGAAGTTCCTTTGAACTCGCCTACTCCATTTGATAGTATTGAAAAACTTTTAACGCGCTTTCATGGGCAAGGTGTCTTTGGCGCCGGAACTGTTTTACGATTGGAAGATGTCGAGCGTTTGGCTAGCATTGGTGCGCATATGGTTGTGTCTCCGAATTGCGACCCACAAATAATACAAAAAACCAAGAAAAATGGCATGTTAAGTTATCCGGGTGTTTTGACGCCTTCTGAGGGTTTTGCTGCTTTGAATGCAGGGGCGGATGGACTTAAGTTTTTCCCGGGCGAAATGGTAGGGCCGATAGGGCTTAAAGCAATGCGAGCCGTTTTGCCACCTGAGACCGAATGCCTAGCTGTTGGCGGTGCGCGCCCAGAAAATTTTGGCGAGTGGGTTCAAGCCGGCGCAAGCGGATTTGGAATCGGGTCTGCGATTTATAAGGCGGGAGACACTCAAGAAGCGGTTGTGAAAAAAGCGCAGAATATCGTTGAAGCCTATGATGAGGCTTTTTCATGATTTATGATCATACGATTTGTACATTGGGGGAAGGTCCCTTGTGGCATCCAATGCGTCAAAAGTTGATATGGTTCGATATTATGGAAATGCGCATGTATGAACGTGGAGAAGATGATACGAAAGCGCGAATGTGGCAATTTGATGAATATGTTTCGGCCGCTGGGTGGATAGATGAATTTAATATACTCATTGCCTCAGAAACGTCGCTTTTCCATTTTGATTTGAAAACTTCAAAAAAAACACACGTTATTGATTTAGAGGCGGATAATACACAAACGCGCTCAAATGACGGTCGTGCTGATCCCTTTGGTGGGTTTTGGATTGGGACGATGGGAAAAAATAAAGAACTCGGTGCAGGTGCCATTTATCGATTTTATCAAGGGAGACTTAAGAAACTTTTTGAAGGGATAACAATCAGCAATTCTATTTGTTTTGATCTCAATCGGAAAGTTGCCTACTTTTGTGATACGCCGACGCAAAAAATTATGTCAGTTTCCTTTGATGAAGAAGGTTGGCCGAATTCGGGTCCATTTTGTTTTGCTGATGTTAAGCCACATTATCCGGACGGGTCAGTGGTTGATATGAATGGCAATCTACATAATGCACAATGGGGGTCTAATCGGATTGCGGTTTATAACCCACAAGGCGATGAAATCGGAGCTTATGCTTTCCAAGCAAGTCAAGTTTCATGTCCGGCATTTGGCGGAAGAAAGCTAGACAAGTTATTTACAACGACAGCTGCAGAGGGGCTAAGTGAGAGTTCAGTCAAGCATAATGGGTTTGTTTTTGTCACGTCGGCTAAGACCTTAGGCGTTAGTGAATACTCCGTAAAAGTGGATATTGAGACATGAAACCAGAATTAGGCGTTTGTTACTATCCCGAGCATTGGCCTCGAGACATGTGGGCTGATGATGTTCAGCGAATGGTCGATACAGGTATTCGTTGGGTGCGGATAGGGGAATTTGCGTGGTCACGTCTTGAAGCCGAAGAAGGGGTGTTGACTTGGGATTGGTTAGATGACGCGGTTGATGTCATCGCAAGTGCAGGGTTAAAAATTGTCATGGGAACGCCAAGCGCCACACCACCAAAATGGGTGCTAAATAAGTTTCCTGATATGCTGGCTGTCGATATTGACGGGCGCCCAAGAAAGTTTGGCTCTCGGCGGCATTATTGTTTTTCCCATCAAGGGTATCGTCAAGAGTCTGCCCGGATGGCTGCGGCTATGGCTAAACGGTTCGGGAATCATCCGGCGGTTCAAGCATGGCAAATTGACAATGAGTACGGATGCCACGAAACTACGGTTTCGTATTCAGAAAATGCACGTTTCGCGTTTCAAAATTGGTTGGCGCAAAAATACCAGTCTCCAGAGAATTTAAATCGTTCTTGGGGGAATGTATTTTGGTCAATGGAATATGATGATTTTGATGAGATAGATCTTCCGAATTTGACTGTCACGGAAGCGAATCCTTCTCATTGGTTGGATTTTAGACGCTTTGCATCAAGTGAGGTGGTAGCGTTTAATCGAGCGCAAATTGATGCAATGCGCCCTCATACGAAAGTCGATTTTATTCAT
This sequence comes from Paracoccaceae bacterium, assembly GCA_965263365.1. GTDB lineage: Bacteria > Pseudomonadota > Alphaproteobacteria > Rhodobacterales > Rhodobacteraceae > CANMUM01. The sequence continues at coordinate 2,044,632 of OZ253672.1, read as the reverse complement.
AACTATATGGGGCGCGTATTAGACTTTGATCACTTCGACGTTGGCGAAGATCTCCAAATTGCCAGTTGGGATAGTTATCCGATGGGCTTTTTAGAAAATGTGCTTGAAGATAGTGATGAATGGAAGGCGCGGTTCAGTGCACAGGGTGATCCGGATTTTCAAGCGTTTCACCATGATTTGTATCGGGCGGTTGGGCGTGGACGCTGGTGGGTGATGGAGCAACAGCCTGGGCCAGTAAACTGGGCGCCCTACAATCCGATTCCCATTGATGGAATGGTTAAATTATGGGGCATGGAGGCCATTGCCCACGGCGCAGAAGTCGTGAGCTATTTCCGTTGGCGTCAAGCTCCATTTGCGCAAGAGCAAATGCATGCAGGTCTGCTCCGTCCAGATAGTCAGAATGCACCTGCGCAAATCGAGGTTCAAAAATTGGCTGAAGAAATAGAGAAAATCGGCGAAATTTCGACGGTAAGTGCGGATATTGCGATTGTTTTTGATTACGAAAGTCAGTGGGCTTGGGAAATTCAACCACAAGGCCGTGGTTTTGACTACTTTCGATTGGTTTTCGAACAATATAAGGCGCTTAGGCAGCTTGGACTATCCGTTGACATTATTCCCGCAAAGGGTGCTGACTTTGGATCAAGAAAACTAGTCTTGATACCTGGCCTAATGGCTTGGAATGCGCAACTTCGTCAGCAAATTAACAAATTTGAAGGGGTTGTCGTTGCCGGCCCACGTACAGGCCAGCGTGATCATAATATGCAAATCCCTGAAAGCCTTGGCCCAGATTTTGTCGACGCAGTTGTATCTCGCGTAGGGACACTACGACCAAATGTATCGATTCCGCTCGAAGGGGGCGGCTCCTTCATAAAATGGTTCGAAGAAGTTGAAAGCAATTATGTAGCGAAAAAAACTGAAACCGGCGCTGCGGCGGTGATTCAAAAGGGAAATAATTTCTACGTTTGTGGATGGCTTGATAAAGAGGGGAATACAGAAATACTAACGCGCGCGTGTTTTCAAGCAGGTATTGAAATTGAACCACTGCCCGAGGGTCTTCGTAAGCGAGACGTTGTTGGGGGTAGTTTTTATTTCAATTATGAAAACGCAACGATTGCGCATAAAGAATTTGAATTTGCCCCTGGCACCTATCATTTTCAACGCAAAAATAATTAAAGTTTCTACCAAGAATAAGTGACGCCGAAATTGAGCGCTTGCGTTAACAATTCGGTTTGAAAATTGCCGTTGTCACTCACGTCCACGTCAATTTTTGTGTAATCAAACTTGAGCTCTCCAAATAGTGACCAATTTTCGTTTAATTTATAATCTAGACCAACAAAAGTTGTAACGGCGAGCCCTCCCCACTGATACTCGAAGGCTTTTTCCGACATCAGAGGTGATTTTATTTCAACGTGAGGAATTGAAATGCCCAGCCCGGCTCCGAAATAAGGGGTGATCTGGCTGGCATTTGTGACGCGGTAAATCCCGTTTAAGGTTAAGACGTTAATGCCATCGGTAAATTCAAGGACTCCAAAGCCAGAGTCTTCTAAAGAAGAATCGGTTGCGTAGGCTTTTGAATGTGTAAAGTCCACTGCGACACCAAACCTCTCGCTTTGCCAGCGTGTGTAGCGGAAGCCATAATATGGCGGCATTTCAAAACTGTTCCCGTCCCAAGACACGGGAAATTCGTATGAGCTACCGTCAATATCAACAAAATCAGCGGTCGAGTCGTCAACCTCCTGTATGCCGCCATAGACCGAAAAACTCTGTTCGGCATTCGCTGTTGCAGTCAAAAATGTAGTGCACAATATTACGGTCGTGAATCTCATCTACTTTTTCCCTTGTTTGGATATAAATTCTTAATACGCGACCATTGCTTTTTCAACCATTCGTCGCGCTTGCTTCGCGCTTGGCTCGATTGAAATGCGCGATCAAATACCAGCGCAAATATAGCTCCCCAAAGGACTTGAATGGCTGTGTGCTTATCGGCTTCTGCGCGTGAAGCGGCTGTAAATCCTGCGGCGAGCGTGACGCCGATTCCTAAGTAAGGAACGCGTTCTGAACATTGGCGCGCAAGATAAGAAGCGCCATAGGTTGCCGAAAACGTATGACCGGAAGGAAACCCGTTTCCCCCACCATTTGGTCTTTGGTTTAAACCTTGATCAGGCAGCGCGTTCTTAAAAATATGAACAGTGGCAAGTCCTGTTGCATAACGACCAAACATTTCCTTGAGATCCCCAATATCCATCGCGCAAGCCGCGCCAGCGATAGGAAGTGCGTACTGAAGGCGATCGCCCATGCGTTCAGATTTAGGAAACATCATCAACACAGATAGAGCTCCGATAATAAGCGCAATAAAGAAACGGTTATTTCGTAGAAAATTTAGGATCACGTTTCGAATTGCCCCAGTTCGATTTGCATTTGTTGAATTTGCCTTAGTGCTTCGGCTGCCACAATAGCCATCGCGACGCCAACATTCAAGGAGCGCCCGCCTCCAGGCATTTGAATGGTCACTTCTTGATCGCAGTCTTCTCGAACGCTTATAGGCACCCCCGCGCTTTCTTGACCCAAAACTAAGTGATCATTCGTTTGAAAACGAAAATTTGAGTAATTAGTCTCGGCCTTTGTTGTGAGCAATATCGTTCGCCCGCTTCTATTGTCGCGAAAGTCAGACCAGCTAAGATGATGCCTTATGTCGGCTATATTGGCATAGTCCATTGCAGATCGCCGCACGCTTTTAATTGAAAAGGGGAATCCACAAGGTTCGACAACGTGAATAGGGAGATTCAGACAAGCGCATGTGCGAATCATGCTGCCTAAATTGAGCGCAATTTCGGTTTGATATGCGACAATGTGTAGCAGTTCTTCTTGAATAGGGGTATTATTTACAGCTGTCATCGAGATTTTATGAATTCAGACTAGACGAATTACTTACCGAGGTGTATGGCAACGACAATAATTTCGCAAGCTTGTTTACAAAATGCGTTGTTTTAAGGCATAAGTTTGCAAACGATAGGAGGCTGTTTTGACAAATTCAGATGAAACTCAATCAAGACGTGAAGTTCTGTTTTATGCGACGGGGGCAATGGCTGCGGTTACGGGTGCGGTCACAGTTGGAAAAACAGCGATCACGCAAATGAGTGCAAGCGCAGATGTTAGTGCCCTTTCGAAAATTCAGGTTGATATTTCAGAATTGCAAGAAGGCGGGCAAATAGTTGTTGAATGGCAGCTAAAGCCGGTTTTCATTCGTTATCGCACTGCTGAAGAAATTGAAGCTGCACGTGCAACAGCGCTTGATGAGTTAAAAGATCAAAACGCAGAGCGTGAAGATGATCCTAGCCTGGATGCGATCGATCAAAACCGCGCTCTTGATGAAGAAGGCAAATATTTAGTTGCTGTAGGGCTTTGCACGCATTTAGGCTGTGTACCAACAGTCAACGCAGGCGAATTTGGCGGCTGGTTTTGCCCTTGCCATGGTTCACATTATGATACTTCAGGTCGGATCCGAAAGGGTCCTGCTACGCGCAACTTGCTTATCCCACCCGTTCGTATGGTGTCGGATACAGTGATTGAAATTGGTGTTTAAGGGAGGCAGAAAATGAGTGGTATTCCGCATGATCATTACGAGCCAAAAACGAAGGCAGGCAAGTGGTTTCACGATCGCCTTCCAGCGGTAAATTTGGTTTATGATACATTAATGATTCCGACACCAAAGAATCTAAATTGGTGGTGGATTTGGGGCATTGTTTTGACGTTTTGCTTGGTGATGATGATTGTTACAGGCTTAATTCTTGCAATGCACTATAACGTTGGAGACGGGTTTGCTTCTGTGCAGCATATTGACCGAAATGTGAATAGTGGAGCCGCGTTTAGAGACGTGCATATGAACGGCGCATCCCTATTTTTCTTTGCAGTTTATATCCATATTTTCCGCGGTCTTTTTTATGGCTCTTACAAGGCACCTCGCGAAGTGACATGGATTGTGGGGATTGTGATTTTCTTGATGATGATGGCAACCGCATTCATGGGTTACACGCTTCCGCAAGGGCAAATGTCGCTTCACGGAACATCAGTGATTACAGGTCTTTTCGGCACTGTTCCAGTGGTCGGTGGAGAGATCAAAGCTTGGCTACTTGGTGGTGGCGGTGTTGCAGAAGCCGCGTATAATCGCTTCTTTGCTTTGCACTTTTTACTTCCCTTTGTGATTGCGGCGCTTGTTGCCGTTCATATTTGGGCTTTCCATACAACTGGGAACAATAACCCCGCGGGCGTTGAGGTTCGTCGGGCTTCAAAAGCTGAGGCTGAAAAAGATACACTCCCATTCTGGCCGTTTTTTGTGATCAAGGACTTGGTCGCACTTTGCATGGTGTTAACACTATTCTCGCTCGTCATATGGACGATGCCAGATTATCTTGGTCATCCTGATAACTATATTGAGGGTAACCCTTTTGTGACGCCAAAGCACATCGTGCCTGAATGGTATTTCCTACCATTTTATGCCATGCTTCGTGCGATCACTTTTGATTTCTTGTTCCTAAAATCTGATTTTCTTGGGTTCCTTGTGATGATTGGTTCGATTTTAATCATGATGGTAGCACCGTGGACGGATTCATCAAAAGTACGTTCTGGTCGTTTCCGTCCAGCATTTAAGTGGTTCTTTTGGATACTTGTCGTCGACTTCATTTTCTTGATGTGGGCAGGCTCACAATCAACAGATATGACGATCGGTCCGATCCCCGTCGTGTTGTTGGCACTTTTAGGAACGGTGTATTGGTTCGCATATTTTGTTGTGATTTTACCTTTACTTGGAATGTTTGAAAAAACGAAGCCAATCCCAGCCACGATTGAGGCCGATTTTGATGCTAAATACGGCGCGAAATAACAGGAGATAGAAACATGAAAAAATATCTAATTTCAGCACTCGCTTCTCTTGCACTTGTACCCGCCGGTCTCAATGCAGCTGGTGGGGGCGATATTCATATCGAAGATTATGATTGGTCTTTTGAAGGCCCATTTGGTTCGTTTGATAAAGATCAATTACAACGCGGGCTTCAAGTTTACACAGAAGTTTGTGCGGCTTGTCATGGTCTTCAATATGTAGGTTTTTATTCACTTGATGATAAGGGCGGTCCTGAAATTACAGAGGGTCAGGCACGCGAATACGCGAAAGGCTTCCTCGTTTGGGACGAAAACTTACGCGATAGCCGAGACGGAACATATTCAGATAACTTCCCTGATAATAGAGATGCAGGCGCACCAGATTTGTCATTAATGGCAAAAGCGCGCGCAGGCTTTCACGGGCCTCATGGTCTCGGTATCAATCAAATCGTCAAAGGCATGGGTGGCCCCGAGTATATTTTCAACTTGCTCACGAATTACACCGGCAAAGAAAAAGAAGAATATGGTGCCCTCCTTTATGAAAACAAATCATTTGACGGCGGCTATATTTCGATGGGCCCTCCGCTTGAAGATGGTCTCGTTGATTATAACGACGCCTATGAAGGCAACGCAGACATTCCTGAAACTGTCGAACAATATGCGGCTGATGTCTCGGCGTTTTTGATGTGGACTGCAGAGCCGAATTTAAATCAGCGCAAGAAAACGGGTCTCGTGATCACTTCGATGTTGTTTGTACTCACGGTACTGCTTTGGTTCACAAATAAAGCCATTTGGTACAATGTGAAGCATAAAAAAGATTAAGCGATAAGTTATGATTTAAAACCCGCCTTCGAGGCGGGTTTTTTAGGCTTAGTTTCTTCAAACTGATTGATTATTCTTGATCAATTTGCGGGAGGTCTTCGTTATCAATTGCCGCTTGGAAAGACTTCAATCGCTTATAAACAGAAAGTAAGTCGATGATTGTTGGCCACGATTTGATTAAGAATTGAAAACTGTCAGATATTTGTGAAAATGCACGCGAGATTTGTTGATATATGCCAAAAGTAATTGCACCTGCAACAATGGTCGGCAGAAGAATCAACAGTGTAAATACGTTGTCTGCATTTAGGTAGAGATTTCTAAATAGATTAAAATAAACATAGTGACCAAATATGCGGAAGTAGTTTTTTCTTACGTCTTTGAATAGCGTATTGAGTGTGCCAGATTGTGCGCGTTCCACATCGTCTTCGCCATAAACAAGCTCTTTACGGTAAGCGGCTTCCACACGTTGGTTCATAAATTCAAGCCCAGGTAGTTTGATCCCTGCGATTATCATTAATAAAGTGCCAAAGATTGCCCACGCGATTGAAACGGTCACAAGTGGGGCAGGAATATTGCCTAAAAAAGGAATTGATTCAATATTTGCCGAGAGCGCGTATAAAAGAGGTAAGAATGCAAAAATGGTCATCACACTTTCGATGATATTTACACCGAGTGATTGCATGATTGATGCAAAACGCATTGTGTCTTCTTGAATACGTTGAGATGCGCCCTCGATATTTCGAATTTTATCCCATTTTGCCACATAAAAATTATTCATAGCTTCACGCCAGCGAAAAATATAATGTTGCACAAAAAAGTGGTTAAATACGGCGACGATGACAAAAACGATTGCCATTTCCCAAAAAGTACGAATGGAGTTAAAATAGTCAGCGGCAACAGGCTTATTTTCAGCATTGGGGGTCAGCGAGACTTGAATATTATTATAAAGATCACCCACCCAATAATTGAGCCCAACAAAGGTTTGTACATTTACAAAGGTGAGAAAGATGATAAGCGCGGATCCCAGCACTGACCAATTTTGCCACTTGTGAGGGGCGAAAAAATACCAAAAGGCCGCCCAAATCCCAGCCATCACGCCATAATACCAATAAAAAACAAGAAAATTATTCGTGAGAAAAAATTGAAACCCAATCACGTTGGGTGCGTCTTCGGCCGGAAAAGGAAGGTTAAGCCAAATTCCGAGATCTTTTCGAAAATAATACCAAATCACCATTGCGGCGATCCCAAAGATCATTGTGAAGATCAAAAATAGTTTAGGGCGCGGAAAAAAACTCTCAAACATTTTAGGCTTTCTAAATTTATCAAGACCAACATTTTTGCGATAAGTGCAAACTTATGCAAGGCGATTTTTACCATCGGCCCAATTTTGCGCTCCAAAATTACAAAAAGCACGTTGAGAGAACAGCTTGATGATCTATTTAAAATGATCGCGGAGTTTACGAATATGGGCAAAGCGCCGGTCATAGGATAACTCTTTGATTCCAAGTAAACGCGCATATTCATCATCATACATACGATAATAAGGATTGGTTTGTTTTTCTTCAGCCAATGAAACGGGTACGATCGGTGACTTGCTCTTATTTTGTTGCCGTATTTTTTCAAAACGCTCAATAGAGGGGCCATGAGAAGGATCGAGCGAAAGCGCGAAACGACCATTTATTTCGCCGTAATTGTGCCCTGAAAACACCAAAGTTTCATCAGGAAAATTGGCAAAACGCTTGAAGGTTGCATGCATTTGCTTTGGCGTCCCCTCATAAAGCTTACCACAGCCCCAACTCATCAAGCTATCTGCTGAGAAAAGCGCCCCAATCGCGGGCGCATAGTATGCGACTTGACCATTTGTGTGACCATCTGCGTTTATCGTTTCAAGCCTAACATCTGCGATTTCAAAGACACTTCCAGGTTTGATTTCGTGATCCATTTTGGGTAGCCTGTGAGCATCGCTGGTATTGCCAATGACAACGGTACTTAGAATGTCCAGCTGTTTCAGGCCGTCAACATGATCCCAATGATGATGGGTTAACAAAACAGCTTCTAGTTTTAATTGATTGGCTTCTAAGAATTGGTTGACGATATTTCCATCTGCAACATCAATAACAATGGCTTTTTTGAGAGTTTTGTTTTCGATGATATAGGTGTAATTGTCATCTAGCGCGTTTAATATGTGTATTTGAATCATCTTGCTATCCTTAGAGAATCAGTGCATTTTTTTGCAATGTATCATGATGTCAGCGAATTTCGGAATTTCTATTATCAATCGCGTCTGGGGCGTTCTGTTCAGCGCCGTATTCAAGAAACAATTCATGATATTTGGGGAGATAACTCAGGCGGCTCTTTAGTCGGTTTTGGGTTTGCATCTCCTTTTTTGCGCCCTTTGAGGGGGCGATTTCAAAATTTGGTGAATTTAATGCCTGACGGGCAAGGTGTCATGGCCTGGCCGCCGGGTGAACGAAATGCTTCTGTCTTATGTAGTGAAGACGCATGGCCGATCTTGGCGGGTTCAGCGGACTATGTGCTGATTGCGCACGCGTTAGAATCTAGTGAAAACCCGAATGCGCTTTTGGAAGAAATTTGGCGGATCTTGGCGCCAGAGGGTAAGGCCTTATTTATTTTACCGAACCGGTTAGGGATTTGGGCGAGTTCTGAAGCGACCCCTTTTGGTTTCGGAAGGCCTTATAGCAGCAATCAGGTGCGTGATATCTTAAATGATAACCGTTTTGAAGTTACACGCATGGACGGAGCACTATATGCGCCACCTTTGCAATCGAGATGGGGAATGAAAATGGCGCGCTTTTTTGAATGGGGCTTAAAGCGGCCATCTCGGCGCTATTTCGCAGGTGTGCTTGTTGTCGAAGTTACCAAACGTGTCGGCGTTTCGCCGCCAAAATTGCGACAAAAAGACCCAATTTATGCAAATCCGATTCTCAAGCCATTGGTTCAAAAGCAATAGATTCATTTATTTAGCAAGTTCCATATTAATGTTAGTTTCGTTTGAGGACTTTTCTATCATGATTCCTACGATTCGTATCTTGCCAAGCCATCAACGCTTTGCTAGTAAACGCTCAAATTGTCGCTTTGAATACTGTATAGACAGATTCGAGTGCCAAAAATTGGTGCGTTGTTCGCCCCATAATGTAAAGTACAGAGGGTTTTATTTTGTCAGACGCTACTGGAAAAAGATATGCGACAGCGCTTTTTGAGCTCGCAAAAGAAAAAAAAGCGTTAGAAGCTATTGAATCGCAAGTCGATGAATTGGCTCATATTTTAGCTGATAGTCAAGAATTAGTCTCAGCGCTTAGCTCTCCCGTTGTTGGCCGAACATCTCAGGAGAATATCGTGAGCGCGATATCGAAAAAGGCTAAATTCCACGCAGTTCTCGCGAATACGTTGAATGTAATGGCCGCGCGCGGTCGTTTAGGCTTGTTAGAAAGTGTAATCGCGTCATTTCGGGAAATGGTGACCTACGAGCGCAACGAAGTTGTTGCTGAGGTTGCGACCGCTCAAAAAATGACGGCCGCCCAACTTAAGTCGCTCACAAGCGTTTTAACTAAGAAGTTCGGCAAAACCGTGACTATTGAAACTACAATCGATGAAAGCTTGGTTGGCGGCATGGTTGTCAAAGTGGGTTCAACCATGATTGACAGCTCTGTTAAAGGTAAGCTTTCTAAATTCCACAATGCAATGAAAGAGGTCGGATGATGGGCATCCAAGCATCAGAAATTTCAGCAATATTGAAAGATCAAATCGCAAACCACGGCAAAGAAGCTGAAGTCGCCGAGGTTGGTCGCGTTTTGTCAGTCGGCGATGGTATCGCACGTGTTTATGGTCTGGACCATGTACAGGCCGGTGAAATGGTCGAGTTCGCTGACGGAACACGCGGCATGGCGCTTAACCTTGAGGAAGATAACGTCGGGGTTGTGATTTTTGGAGATGACCGTGCAATCGCGGAAGGCGGCGTTGTTAAGCGTACAAAAACAATCGTTGACGTTCCTGTTGGTCCTGAGCTTTTGGGGCGCGTTGTTGACGCTCTCGGCAATCCTATCGATGGCAAAGGCCCGATCAAAGCAAAGAAGCGTCAAATTGCTGACGTTAAGGCACCGGGCATTATTCCGCGTAAATCTGTTCATGAGCCGATGGCAACAGGATTGAAGTCCGTTGACGCTTTGATTCCGATTGGACGCGGACAACGTGAGTTGATTATTGGCGACCGTCAAACAGGTAAGACTGCAGTCGCACTCGACGCGATATTGAACCAAAAATCATATAACGACGCGGCTGGCAAAGATGATAGCAAAAAACTATTTTGCGTTTATGTTGCGGTTGGTCAAAAACGCTCGACAGTCGCACAGCTTGTAAAAAAGCTGGAAGAATCTGGTGCTCTTGAATATTCAATTGTTGTGGCGGCAACCGCATCTGATCCAGCTCCGATGCAGTTCCTAGCTCCTTATGCAGCGACGTCGATGGGTGAATACTTCCGCGATAATGGAATGCACGCCCTCATGATTTATGATGATCTTTCAAAGCAAGCCGTGGCTTATCGTCAAATGTCACTATTGCTTCGTCGTCCACCTGGTCGTGAAGCTTATCCAGGTGACGTTTTCTATCTGCACTCCCGTTTGCTCGAGCGTTCTGCGAAAATGGGTGATAAGGCTGGAAATGGCTCATTGACGGCACTTCCAATCATCGAAACACAAGGTGGTGACGTTTCTGCGTTTATTCCAACTAACGTGATTTCAATTACAGATGGTCAGATTTTCTTAGAAACAGAGCTCTTTTTCCAAGGTATTCGTCCCGCTGTGAATACAGGTCTTTCTGTATCTCGTGTGGGATCTTCAGCGCAAACCAATGCGATGAAATCTGTTGCAGGTTCAATTAAGTTGGAGCTTGCGCAATATCGTGAAATGGCGGCTTTCGCGCAGTTTGGTTCTGATTTGGATGTGGCAACACAAAAACTTCTAAACCGCGGTGCACGTTTAACCGAACTATTGAAACAGCCCCAGTATTCGCCACTGACGAATGCTGAGCAAGTTGTAGTTATTTATGCAGGTACCAAAGGTTATTTGGATCAGATTGACGTCAAAGATGTTGGTCGTTTCGAAAAAGGACTTTTGGAGCATTTGCGTTCGAATTGCAAAGACCTACTTGATCATCTTACGAAAAATGATCCGAAAATCAAAGGTGATGAAGAAGAACCGATCAAGAAGGCTATCGAAGATTTCGCAAAGAGTTTTGCTTAATTTGGTCTAAGAAAGGGAGATTTGCGAAATGGCAAACCTCAAAGACTTAAAAATCCGGATCGAGAGCGTTAAATCAACGCGTAAGATCACAAAAGCAATGCAGATGGTATCTGCCGCTAAGTTGCGCCGCGCGCAAGAGGCTGCAGAGGCCTCTCGCCCCTATGCAGAACGCATGAATCATGTGATTTCGAACTTGACAGCTGCGAATGCTGGCAATGCATCTGCGCCTAAGTTGTTATCGGGCAGCGGTAAAGATGAGACACATTTACTCATCGTTGCGACTTCTGAACGTGGTCTCTGCGGAGGTTTTAACACAAATATCGTAAAAAAGGCGCGTGCCGATATTTCAGCGCTTTTAAATGCTGGTAAGACAGTCAAGATTTTAACGATCGGGAAAAAAGGTCGCGAGCAATTGAAACGCGATTTTTCAAATCATATGATTGATCATGTTGATTTGTCCGGTGTGAAAAAAATTGGCTACGAAGATGCTAATCAAATTGCTCAAAACATTACGACGAGTTTTGACGCTAATGAGTTTGATGTGGCGACTTTGTATTTTGCAAAGTTTCAGTCGGTGATTTCTCAAACGCCGACTGCACAACAGCTTATTCCAGTGCAAGCACCAGAAGATTCCAACACATCTCTATATGAGTATGAGCCGAGTGAAGAAGTCATTTTGGGAGAATTGTTGCCACGTTCAATTGCGACACAAATTTTCTCGGCACTTCTGGAAAATTCTGCGTCCGAGCAAGGCGCACGAATGTCAGCAATGGATAACGCAACGCGAAATGCAGGCGATATGATTGAGAGATTAACAATTGAATATAACCGTACCCGCCAAGCGGCGATTACGAGCGAATTAATAGAAATTATTTCGGGCGCGGAAGCGCTTTAATAAGCGGAGAGACTTATGGCGAGTAAAGGTAAAATCACACAGATCATTGGCGCAGTTGTTGATGTGAAATTTGACGGCGAATTGCCGGCAATTTTGAATGCGCTTGAAACAGATAATAACGGTAAGCGACTGGTTTTGGAGGTTGCTCAGCACTTAGGTGAAAACACGGTGCGTACAATCGCTATGGACGCGACAGAAGGTTGTGTGCGTGGTCAAGAAGTTACAGATTCGGGCTCACCCATCACAATTCCTGTTGGAAATGCAACTTTGGGTCGTATTTTGAATGTTGTCGGCGAGCCGGTTGATGAAGGCAAGGCTATTAAAACAAAAGAAACACGCGCAATTCATCAGCCCGCGCCTGAATTCTCTGAACAAGCAACGGAAACAGAAATTCTTGTGACCGGCATTAAGGTTGTGGATTTGCTCGCGCCTTATGCAAAGGGCGGTAAAATTGGTCTCTTTGGTGGTGCTGGCGTTGGTAAAACCGTTTTGATCATGGAATTGATCAATAACATCGCCAAGGTGCACTCGGGCTTCTCAGTGTTTGCGGGTGTTGGCGAGCGTACCCGTGAAGGTAATGACCTTTATCATGAGATGATCGAATCAAATGTTATTAAACCTGATAATCTTGAGGAAAGCCAAGTGGCGCTTGTTTATGGGCAAATGAATGAACCTCCTGGAGCGCGTGCACGTGTGGCATTGACAGGTCTAACTTTAGCTGAGCAATTCCGCGATCAGTCTGGAACTGATGTTCTATTCTTTGTTGATAACATTTTCCGCTTTACGCAAGCTGGTTCTGAGGTGTCTGCCCTTCTCGGCCGTATTCCATCGGCGGTTGGATATCAGCCAACACTCGCAACAGATATGGGCGCGATGCAAGAACGGATTACTTCGACAAAGCAAGGCTCGATTACATCGATCCAAGCGGTTTACGTGCCTGCGGATGACCTTACCGACCCTGCACCTGCGACAACCTTTGCGCACCTAGATGCGACCACAGTTCTTTCACGTGCAATTTCTGAGTTGGGTATTTATCCAGCGGTTGACCCGCTCGACTCTTCAAGTCGTATACTTGACCCAGCAGTCGTGGGCGAAGAGCATTATCAAGTTGCGCGCGACGTTCAAGGAATTTTACAGCGTTATAAATCATTGCAAGATATCATTGCGATTCTTGGTATGGATGAGCTTTCAGAGGAAGACAAACTTACAGTTGCGCGTGCACGTAAGATTCAGCGCTTTTTATCCCAACCTTTTGATGTTGCTAAGGTATTTACTGGATCTGATGGCGTACAAGTTGCGCTTGATGTCACGATTGATAGCTTTAAACGCGTCGTTGCCGGCGAGTTTGATCACCTTCCTGAGGCCGCATTCTATATGGTCGGCGGAATCGATGACGTGATTGAGAAGGCCGAAAAAATGGCCGCCGAAGCTGCTGAGTAATGACTGAAGGCGCTCCAATCAACTCAGTTTGCCCATTTTCAGGTAAGCCGGTTGATTCGAAAGCCTTGACTAATTATCGCGGCGTGACAGTTGGGTTCTGTAATCCTGGCTGTCGCGACGATTTCGCCAAAGCAATTGATTTGTTTGACGAGTTGATTGAGAAAAAATTGGAGAGTGCAAATGACTGAAGCGATGAAATTTGATTTGGTGTCACCTGAACGCAAGCTTGCGTCTATGGAAGTTAATATGGTGCAAATACCGGCCGCTGAAGGTGACATTACAGCGATGGTTAATCACTCGCCAACAATTGTTAATTTGCGTCCTGGAATTATTCGTGCGGTTGCCACAAATGGTGATATTATGGAATATGTTGTATCAAGCGGCTTTGCAGAAATTTCGGCGGAAGGCACGACGATATTGGCTGAGCGGTCTTTGCCAAAAGAAAAAGTCGATAGTGATTTTTTTGATAGTGAGCTCAAACTCGCAGAATCTCAACTCGAAGCCGCAGGTGATAATGCGGTTGCGAGCGCAAGTGCTCAATTAATGATATCTGACTTGAATCAATTAAAATCGATAGTATCTTAGTTGAAATAGACTATGAATACGACCGTCACTAAAATTTTGAGCGGAAATGTTAATCTCTTTAACGATTTCGAGAGCGACGGAATAATGTGGTCTGGTGAGGGAAATCGCTCAGCGCATACGGATATCAAATTTGAAATTCAGTTTGTTTCTCCACCTAAAATTCTGACGAGTATTTCTTTAATGGATGCCTCGACAGCAAATTTTTTGAGATACTCTCTCAATACAGAAAACGTTAGTGTTGATGGTTTTACTGTCAAATTTAGCACTTGGCTTGATACAAAATTTGCAAGAATTTGGGTGGAATGGATCGCGATTGGTGAATACCGCGATCCCAATGATTGGTTTGATCTTTAGAGTGTCTTCAGCCCCGGCTTAAGTGCATTGACAAGTACAGCCATGTTTCCAGGCTTGTGCTCATTGGCACGCATTTTAGCATGTGCTTCTGGAATTTCATTCCAAGGGAAGACCTCTGACATGCATGGATCAATACGACCTTCACAAACCAACTCGTTAGCAGCGGAAGCTTGCATAAGAGTTGCAAAATGACTGCCTTGCATACGCTTTTGATGCATCCATGTATAACGCGCATCCATGGTTAAATTATAGCCCGTGGTCCCCGCGCATATAACAACCATACCCCCTCGTTTTACCACAAAATTTGAGACAGGGAACGTCGCTTGACCGGGATGCTCAAATACCATGTCAACATTATTTCCTTTTCCAGTAATGTCCCAAATAGCCTTGCCAAATTTTCGAACCTCGCCAAACCATTTCTTATATTCTTCGCTATTCACTTCAGGGAGTTGGCCCCAGCAATCGAAATCTTTGCGATTTAAAACGCCCTTTGCGCCCAATGACATCACATAATCTCGCTTATCTTCTTCTGAAATTACACCGATAGCATGAGCGCCGGCTTCGCGCGCGAGCTGAACCGCAAATGAACCCAATCCACCAGACGCCCCCCAAACGAGAACATTTTGTCCCGGCTTGAGATCATGAGGTTGATGCCCAAATAACATACGATAGGCGGTTGCAAGAGTCAGCGTGTAGCAGGCACTTTCTTCCCAAGAGAGATGTTTGGGTCTACGCATGACTTGGCGTGACTGAACGGAGGTGAATTGCGCAAATGAACCATCTGGGGTTTCATATCCCCATATCCGCTGAGTTGGAGACATCATCGGGTCTCCCCCATTGCAATGTTCATCATCACCATCATCTTGGTTGCAATGAACAATAACCTCATCACCGACCTTCCAACGTTTTACGTTGCGTCCAACAGCCCAAATAATGCCGGAGGCATCTGAGCCAGCGATGTGATAGTCAGCGCCATGGACATCGAAAGGTGACAGAGGAACACCAAGACCCGCCCAAACTCCATTATAGTTTACGCCGGCCGCCATGATGTAAATTAATACATCATTTTCACCGACTTCTGGGACATCAACAACTTCCACTTTAAATGAATCATGGGGTTCACCGTGGCGCTCACGACGAATCGTCCACGCATACATTTGCATTGGAACTGTTCCGAGCGGCGGCACTTCACCAATCTCGTATAGCTCTTTTATATCACTCATATCGATAACTCCATTTTAAGTAATAATATTTCAATTAACGTGTTAAAATCGTACAAATCATAAAGATAAATAAATTTCAAGTGAAAATTGTGCATTGCAAAAGAAACTTTTAGTAATTATAAGAAAATAATTTTATAAATAACGAAATAATATTGCGTGAATATAACCTATGAGTAAAATAAACGATAGACCTTGGCTATTTCGAACTTATGCTGGCCACTCGACCGCCCAAGCTTCGAATGCGCTATTTCGAGGTAATTTAGCCAAGGGCCAAACAGGGCTTTCCGTGGCCTTCGACTTACCAACGCAAACAGGTTATGATTCCGATCATATTCTTGCGCGCGGAGAGGTCGGAAAGGTTGGTGTTCCGATTTGTCACTTGGGCGACATGAGGACCTTGTTTGATCAAATTCCGATCGCGGACATGAACACATCCATGACAATTAATGCAACTGCGCCGTGGTTGCTTGCTTTATATATTGCAGTGGCGCAAGAGCAAGGAGCCGATATTTCAAGTTTGCGCGGCACTGTTCAAAATGATTTAATTAAAGAATATTTATCGCGCGGAACTTATATTTTTCCTCCAAAGGCTTCTCTTGATCTGATCGCGGATGTCGCGCGTTTTACGGTCAATAATATTCCGAAATGGAATCCAATGAATGTGTGTTCGTATCATCTCCAAGAGGCGGGCGCACGGCCAGAACAAGAACTGGCATTTGCCTTGGCGACGGCGCTTGCTGTATTGGATCGCATTCAGCCGGACGTAAACAAAGACATTTTTGACAATGTTGTTGGATCAATTTCATTTTTTGTCAATTCTGGCATTCAGTTCGTAACTGAGATGTGCAAAATGCGTGCATTTACAGAATTATGGGATGAAATTTGTCGGGAGCGCTATGGTGTAGAAGATCCCAAAAAGCGTCGTTTCCGATATGGAGTTCAAGTGAATTCTCTTGGGCTTACAGAGGCACAGGCCGAAAATAATGTTTACCGGATATTGATTGAGATGCTCGGTGTGACATTGTCCAAAAATGCGCGCGCACGCGCCGTACAGCTTCCCGCATGGAATGAGGCACTTGGTTTACCGCGCCCATGGGATCAGCAATGGTCTTTGCGTATGCAGCAAATTATGGCCTATGAGACAGATCTTCTAGAATTTGGTGACCTTTTTGACGGCAATCCTGAGGTTCGCCGAAAAACAGATGAACTCAAAGATTTGGCTAAAGCCGAACTTGCCGAAATCGATGAAATTGGTGGGGCGATGAATGCCATAGACCGAATGAAAGCAGCGCTGGTTTTATCCAATGCAGAACGCATCGCTAAAATTGAATCTGGTGAGACAAAAATTGTGGGTGTCAATTGTTATCAAACAGGAGAACCCGGTCCGCTCGGTCAAGGCAATGATGCAATCATGACGGTTGATCCAAAGGTTGAAGCGGAACAAATTGCTGCACTTGAGAAATGGCGCACAAATCGCGATCTTGAAAAGCTTGAGCTAGCGAAACAGAAACTGCAAGCCGCGGCGAAAGGAGATGGATCCATAATGGAGGCTTCTATCAATGCGGCACATGCGGGTATGACGACAGGAGAGTGGTCAGATATTTTACGCCAAGAATATGGTCAATATCGAGCGCCGACAGGCGTACCTACGGAACGTCGCAATGATGGTGCGGCAAATGATGCGCTTTTAGACGCTGTCGATCGATTTGTAAAAAACATAGGGCGCACACCGTGCCTTCTGGTCGGAAAACCTGGTCTTGACGGTCATTCAAATGGGGCTGAGCAAGTGGCATTGCGCGCAAGAGATGGCGGTTTTGATGTTCATTATGAAGGAATTCGCCTCACCCCCGACGAGATTGTGAGTGCAGCAGTACAGCACAGGCCTGATGTTATTGGTTTGTCAATTTTATCCGGTTCTCATATGGGGCTTGTTAAAGATGTAATGAACAAACTTTCAGATGCAGGATTAAGCGATTGCCCGGTTTTTGTCGGCGGCATTATTCCAGATGAAGATCGAAAGCAGCTTAAAGACATTGGGATTGAGGCGGTTTATACGCCAAAAGATTTTGATATGAACGAGATTTTAATTGAAATTGTTGATTTAGCGCATTCGCACGAAAATTAAATGACTTGAGCTGCAACGGAATTCACCCTAAGCTTAGGCATGGCTAAAGCGAATTTTATGATCTCAGAAATCATCGGAAAGATTCGCGATCAATTAGAGATCGACGTTGATGAGATCGAATTTGTTGTGACTTCTTTATCAAATGGTCATATGAATGATGCGCAAGCAGGTGCGTTTGCGATGGCTGTTTTGTGTCGTGATCTTTCGCCAAAATCTGTGATAGAGCTAACGCGTTCGATGCGTGATAGTGGCGAAGTTCTTGCATGGGATGTGGATGGAAAAATCGTTGATAAACATTCAACCGGCGGCGTAGGCGATTGCGTATCATTAGCATTGGCGCCTATTCTCGCATCTGCGGGGCTATATGTGCCAATGATTTCAGGCCGTGGATTGGGGCATACTGGTGGCACGCTTGATAAGCTTGAGGCGATTAAGGGTTTTTCAACGGCATTGCCCCATGACAAAATGCAATCTCAACTCAAGTCAGTTGGGGCGGTGATGGCAAGCGCATCCAAGCAAATTGCGCCCGCTGATAAACGCCTTTATGCTGTGCGAGACGTTACGGGTACAGTTCCTGCGCGTCCGCTTATTGTGTCTTCTATTTTATCTAAGAAATTAGCCGCTGGGCTTGATGAACTCGTATTAGACGTAAAATTTGGTGCCGGCGCGTTTATGAAATCAAAAAACTCCGCACGCGACTTAGCGGAATGCTTGGTTTTGACGTCAGTAAAACTTGGATGTCCTGCAAAGGCCCTCATTACCAATATGGATATTCCTCTCGCAACTTCAGTGGGGAACGCTCTTGAAGTTGCTGAAATTCTAAATCTACTAGAAGGTCAAATCGATAGCAGACTTTACCAAGTCACTCGCGAACTATGTTCGGAATTTGGCGTTCACAATGTTGATGAAATTGTTCAGTCTGGGCGTGCGATGGAAACATTTGAAAAGATGGTTTCGGCCCAAGGCGGGCCAAATGGTGCCTCAAATATACGTAAGAGCCTTGAAGATGCAAAATATGTTGAGGATTTTGTCGCACCGCGCGATATTGAGTTTAACGGCTTTAACGCATATGAGGTTGGCATGGCGGTTGTTGAAATTGGAGGCGGGCGTACAAATCCAAATGATAAAATCGACTTATCGGTTGGCATTGCTCACATTGCCTCACCCAAAAAGATTCGCAAAGGTGATTTGATGGCGCGCATTCATTGCAATTCAAAAGTCGATGCGGTGCTTGCAAAGAATCGCTTGAACTTGGCGATTGAACGCGCTGTCGTATCGGATAAACCGTCAATCGATGAGCAGCTTATCCTCGATAAGGTCACTTCATGAAAAAAAGAGTATTTCTCGTCGTTATGGATTCGGCTGGTATTGGCGGTGCACCTGATGCGGAAGCCTTTGGGGACAAGGGCGCGAATACGATTGGTCATATTATTGAATATATGCGTGATCATGGCTCAATCCGTATTCCTCATCTTGCGCGTTTAGGTTTGGGGGCAGCGTTAGAAGCATCTGTTAACAAAACCTATCGTGAATTATCATCAGCCCAAATAGGCTTTGCGGGTGCAGCGCGGGAGATTTCAAATGGTAAAGATACACCAAGCGGACACTGGGAAATTGCTGGTGTACCTGTGCCTTGGGATTGGCATTATTTTCCAAATCAAACCCCATGTTTTTCAGAAAAATTACGGGGCGATATTTATGCACAAACTGGCACAGAATTTATTGGCCTCAAACACGCAAGCGGCACAGCAATTATTGATGAGCTTGGAGTGACACACATAAAAAGCGGAAAACCAATTGCCTATACATCTGTTGATAGCGTTTTCCAAATCGCCGCACACGAAAAAACCTATGGTCTTGATCGGCTATATGCACTTTGTGAAAGTGTCGCTAAAATTGTACATCCAATGCGCGTAGGGCGTGTGATCGCACGTCCATTTATCGGTGAAGAAAACAATTTTAAGCGAACTTCAAATCGTCACGATTACGCGATTGAGCCACCTTCAGATACGATATTGGATCGCGCAATGGCCGTTGGCCATCATACCATCGGCATTGGAAAAATTAGAGATATATTTTCAATGCGGGGGCTGCAAGAAGTTCATGCCGGCATGCCTGATCGCGATCTATTTGACAAACTGGATCACGCGTTAGAAACCGCACCAAATGGATCCTTAATTTTTGCCAATTTTGTAGAATTTGATAGCTTATTCGGTCATCCTAGAAACCCAATAGGTTATGCGCGTGCGCTTGAGTGGTTTGACGAAAGGCTCGGAAATTTTACGGGAAACATGCGTGACAATGACATGTTAATTGTGACTGCAGATCATGGAAATGATCCGACATGGCATGGAAATGATCACACACGCGAGCAAGTTCCTGTGCTCGGCTATTCACCGGTTCTTGAAGCGCGTGACATTGGGCAGCGCGAATTTTCGGATATTGGAGCGAGTGTTCTCGACTATTTAGGCATCGGCGCCGGACCAAGCGGAAAGAGTTTTTTATGAAGAAACCTGATTTGACCAACTGGCAAGAATTTCCAAAAACTGAGCTACATATTCATCTCGAGGGCGCGGCGCCGACAGATTTTATTCGTACACAATCGAATAAATACGGAATTGATCTCGCAAATTTTGTGGAAGGCGATCGCTATCTTTGGCGAGACTTTAATGATTTTTTAAAAACTTATGAAGCTGTCATGAGCGTGCTCAAAACACCCGAAGATTTTGATGAACTGACGCGAGCTGTACTGAATGCGCAAGCGGATCATGGAGTGTTTTATACAGAAATTACTTTAGGGGTTGTACTCATGTGTGAGAACGATCCGGTGCGCTGGAAGGAAATGCTCTCTGCGATTAATGAGGCCGCAGATTATGTCGAGAAATCGCGGGGAATAATCGCAAGATTTACGGCCGTTATTGTACGTCACTTTGGGGTAGACTGTGCCGAAAAAACCGCGAACGTGGTTGCAAATAATTTAATGGAGCGGGTGAGCGGATTTGGAATGGCGGGCGCAGAAGACTATGGATTGCCCGTTGACTTTTCTCGTGCTTACTCTCACGCGCGAGAGGCTGGCTTAGGGCTTACTGTTCATGCCGGCGAATGGTGTGGGCCCACGCAAATTGAACAATCCATAAAAGAATTAGGCGTGACACGTTTGGGGCATGGTGTGCGTTCAGTTGAAAGTTCAGAAACTTTAGCGTTAATCAAAGACCGTGATATTCATCTTGAAGTCAATCCGGGTTCAAATGTTGCGCTTGGTGCCTCTGGTTCCTGGGCAGTTCATCAAATTCATCGGTTAAAGGAAGAGGGAATTAGTTTTTCAATTTCAACCGATGACCCACCCTATTTCGAAACGACAATGACACGTGAATACCAAGAGCTTTCTGAGCTTGGTTGGGACAAGGCCCACTTTCACAAAAGCAATTTAGAGGCACTTCGACATGCCTTTGTGGATGATGCAACGCGCACAAATCTAATTCAAACTCTCGAGAATAAAATATGTTAAATATATGCAATCATCCGCTTATTGAACATAATTTAAATTTAATGCGAAATGAGCAAATGAAGCCATCTGAATTTCGAGAGAAGTTAAGGTTCATTGCGCAATGCCTGATTTATGAGGCCAGCCGGGATTTAGAACGCGTCCAATGCGAAG
This sequence comes from Paracoccaceae bacterium, assembly GCA_965263365.1. Taxonomy (GTDB): domain Bacteria; phylum Pseudomonadota; class Alphaproteobacteria; order Rhodobacterales; family Rhodobacteraceae; genus CANMUM01. Next base: position 2,023,397 of record OZ253672.1, on the reverse strand, counting down.
TCACAACGCCGCTTGAGACTTTTAAGGGAAAAATGATAGCCGATCCCTCGCCCTTATTTGTTTCGATATTGCGCGCAGGTAATGTTTTTTTAGAAGGCGCACTATCAGTATTTCCAGAAGCCAAAGTTGGTTTTTTAGGCATGTACCGAGATGAAGAAACGCTTCACCCTGTAAGCTATTACCAAAATATTCCAAAGGATTGTACACAAAAGATTGTTTTTTTGCTTGACCCTATGTTGGCAACTGGAGGCTCAGCGGTTGACGCCATTCAGTATCTAAAGAATATAGGCGTTCGCGATATACGAATGATTTCACTTGTTGCGGCACCCGAAGGTATTGCAGCCATTCGAGACTTAGACGATCAACTCCCCATTTATGTTGCAGGGCTTGATCGCGAACTCAATGAAAAAGGTTATATTTTACCTGGACTGGGTGATGCGGGAGATCGAATTTTTAATTCGCATTCGGCCTAACTAAAAACTATTTCGGTAAAATAGGCGCGCTCTCTTTTTCTTCAAACTCAAGATTTTCAAGTCGAGTAGAGCGTGTTGTAACTTTTTGCGTTGATATTTTGATGGCTTCAATATCTTGAACGGCTTGACCGAAATGCTGATCGAGTTTCACTACACGGTCATTGAGCCGCTTCATATCTTTAACCAACACACCAAGTTCGCGCCTAAGTGCGGTGGCTTGTTCACGCATGCGCATATCTTTCATGACCGCGCGCATTGTTGTCAGTGTTGCCATGCAAGTTGTCGGCGAAACGATCCAAACACGTTCAGAAAAACCTTCTCGCGCCAATTCTGGATAATTTGCATGAATTTCTGCGTAGACGGATTCTGAAGGTAAGAACATGATTGCCCCGTCTGCGGTTTCGCCCTCAATTATATACTTTTGCGAAATGTCTTTGATGTGCTTTCGAATGGAGCTCTTAAAAAGCGTTTTGGCGGCGCGAAGTTGGGTTTCATCCCTAGCATTGCGTAAGGCTTCGTAGCCTTCGAGTGGAAATTTACTGTCAATCACAATGGGACCCGGCGGGTGCTGAAGATGTATAAGGCAATCTGCACGCGTGTTGTTTGAGAGAACGGCTTGAAGAGTGTAGCTATCAGCTGGCAGCGCGTTAGCGACAATTTCAGCAAGCTGAATTTCACCGAAATTTCCGCGTGTTTGTTTATTTGATAAGATGTCTTGTAACCCAATCACATCGCCGGAAAGTTTTTCAATATTGTCTTGCGCTTTGTCGATCGCTGCAAGCCGCTGCATGAGTTCGCCTAAGTGTTTAGCTGTTTGCGCGCCGGTTTGACCAAGTGATTGATTGAGTTGTTGTTGCGAAATATCGAATCTTTTTTCTACATATTCGATCATTTGTTGATGAGCGCGAGACTGTGTGTCGGCGATTTGTTTCAAGCTCCCCGACAATTCGTGTTGAGATTGACTAAGTCGCCGAAGCGTTTCTTTGGTTTCGTTTTCATTGGGTTTGAAAATACCGCGCACAGCAAAAATCAATAGCAAAATCACAATGATCGCCCCTGCGCCTTGGAGCGCAGCTAACATTTCTGGAATCTGCCAAGTTTGCGTAAAATTTTCGCTCATCGTCCAAACTTGCTTTCGAGAAAATTAAGATCAAGTTTGATAAAAGTAGGCCGTCCGTGATTACAAGTTCCGGAATTTGGAGTCGCTTCCATTTCACGCAAAAGCGCGTTCATTTCATCACTGTTTAATTTTCGGCCAGAGCGAACCGATCCATGACAGGCGATTGTCGCGAGCACCTCATGAATACGCTTCTGCAGCGCAGCTTTGGGATCAGCGTCAAGCGCATCGACGAGAGTGTTTATAATCTCAATTGGGGCCGCATGACTAAGCAAAGCAGGCAGTGAATGGATGGCAATTGCGTCTTCCCCAAACAATTCAATTTCAATGCCAATTTCGGTGAGCCAATCTTTATTCTCGACGATTTTAAGCTTTTCGATTGCACCAAGGTTAATAATTTCTGGAATGAGTAAACGCTGTGACTTAACGCCATTTTGCGCATATTGGGTTTTTAGTTTTTCATAAACAAGTCGTTCATGCGCAGCATGTTGGTCAACAATAATCAGTCCATCATTTGTTTCGGAGATAATGTAATTTTTGTGATATTGTGCGCGGGCTATGCCGAGGGGAAAGCTGTCCTGGGTTTCGGCATGCACCTCTGGCATTGGTTCAAATGCTCGCGGGGCTTCAGCAAATTCTTGAAAAGCAGGCTGGGGTGAAGTGTTGTCTTGAATCGATGTTGAAAATGCGCGTGTTTGAAAATGTTGGTATTGCGTTGATGGACGCGTTGTTTGATCTTGAAAACCTGCACTAAAACTCTGTGAGAGTGCCGTGTCTGTGCGCAAGCCTGCTTGCGCGAGAGAATGCCGAATCGCATTTAATACAAAACTTCTAATTGCGGGTGCTTTTTGAAATCTGATTTCAGATTTCGCGGGATGAACGTTGACGTCAATTTCTTTTGGCGCAATGTTCATAAAAAGGACAATAAACGGAAACTTACCCTTAGGAAGCAAATCAGAATATGCACCTTTGACAGCACCAAAAAACAATTTATCTCGGACGGGCCGTGCATTTACGAAAAAGTACTGCCCACTTGCTGACCCTTGCGCAGCTGTTGGAAGTCCAATAAATCCGCTTAAGCGAATGCCTTCGTTTTCCGTGTCGATTGAAATACAATCATCTAGTTTTGATTGTCCTAGTATATCTGTAAGACGTTCGCGAAGACCCGACGGACTAACGTTCAGAATTTTACGGGCTTTATCACCGCTAATATCAAAAAAATCAAAACCAATATCTGGATTGGCCATTGCAAGCCGCTTGATTGTGTCTGCAATTGCTATATTTTCTGCACGATCGGAGCCGAGAAACTTTAGCCGTGCAGGCGTCGCAAAAAATAGATCGCTGACACGCACAGTGGTGCCCGAATTGCGGCGTGCAGGCGTGGTGTCTGAAATTTCACCGCCACTTACTTCAATTTTGTGGGCTTCCTGCCCTTCACGCTTAGATGAAATTTCGAGGCGAGCCACCGCACCAATTGATGGCAAAGCCTCACCACGAAAACCAAAACTTGAAATTTCAAAAAGGTTCGTCAATTTAGAAGTCGCATGCCGTTCAATTGCAAGGCGAAGTTCGTTTGCCGAGATTCCGTGACCGTTGTCTGAAACCTCAATGAGTGTTTTGCCCCCATTTTTAATCCGAATGCTGATTTTTGTGGCTTGCGCATCAATTGCGTTCTCAACGAGTTCTTTTACAACCGCTGAAGGTCTTTCAATAACTTCACCTGCCGCAATTTGATTTGCGGTATTATTATCGAGTTTGAGTATCGGCGGGGGAGAGTTGGAATGCATCATTTGACCTCACGTCATTTACGCAGGTTCAGTGATAAAATTCAACCGAGCAAGCTAAAATTATTTATGAACTTAGTTACAGCCGAGCCATAGAGAAAACATACGAAAAATATTGTAGTATATAAAAGTTTTCACTTGAATTAAATTCTTCAGGTGAATAAATGAAACCTACAAATTTTCATTTATGTGCAAAGGATTTTCTCCATGACAACTAAGCCAAATTTAAAAGAACATATGATTCAAAGATACTCAACAAAGGCCTTTGACCCGGCAAAAGCGATCTCCAAACAAGATCAGGAAACGCTCATTTCTTTGATGCAACTTGCGCCTTCAAGTGTGAATTTGCAGCCGTGGCATATGGTGGTCGCGACAACTGAAGAAGGGAAGGCACGCGTCGCTAAAGGTACAGAAGGCTTTTTTTCCTTTAACAAATCAAAAGTTACAGATGCTTCAATGGTTGTGGTGTTTGCGACGAAACTGGATATTGACGACGCGCATCTTCAGCGTGTCCTTGAAAAAGAGGATGAGGATGGACGCTATTCGGAAGAGGAGCAAAAATTGGGCGTTGATGGCGCACGCAAGCTCTTTACCAATATCCATCGACATGATTTGCGGGACGCTCAACACTGGGCAGAGAAACAGACTTACTTAAATATTGGAACGCTGCTTTTGGGCGCTGCAACTCTTGGAATCGATGCAGTTCCCATGGAGGGTATAGATATAAAAGCAATCGACGAAGAATTTGGGCTGCGTGAAAGAGGTTATTCAGCAAATGTTGTCGTGAGTCTTGGCTATCGTTCGCAAGAAGACTTTAATGCAAAATTGCCAAAGTCTCGCTTAAATGAAGATGAAGTTTTTACAATGGTATAAATTAAATCGCTAGAAATTTGGGGGCTCAATCTGTATTTTTGGGCGCCCAAAATAATAATCCTATTAGGCCAACAAAAATCCAAACGTCGGCTAGATTGTAGGAAAACGGATTATAAAAAGTATACCAAGAGTTGTTGATAAAATCGACGACGTATCCAAGTGTAATGCGGTCAAATATGTTGCCCAACGCTCCACCGATAACAAGGCCCCCTAAAATGGCGGTTTTTGATGTTAGATTCTTAAAAACCATAATTGTTACAAAAATCACAATTCCCACAGTGATCAGAGTAATTCCCCATCTTGTGAAGGGGCTTTCATGGCTGCCAATGCCAAAATTTATTCCAAAATTTTTCAAATATTGCCAGTTTAAAATAGGGTCTATCACGGAACGAAACTCTCCCTCATGCATTGAAAGTATAGTCGTGATGTAGAATTTAGAAAGCTGATCACTGGCGAATGCGAACAAACATAGAATTAAAAATAAAATGTAATTTAGTTTCATTTTTTACTCATTTTGTGATGTGGATGTTGTAGGTAACCCGGTGACCAACTTCAAGCAGATATTATTTTAGCATTTTTCACTTGAAGTTACCTAGTGTTTGGCGATAAACCCGTCGGCGGAGACGTGGCCGAGTGGTCGAAGGCGCTCCCCTGCTAAGGGAGTATACCTCATAAGGGTATCGAGGGTTCGAATCCCTTCGTCTCCGCCATAAATCATTGACATTTTGATATTGTTGAGTAATTTATGATTTAGGTCGCTGTTATTGGGATTATGTTTTTGATGAAAAATTTATTAATTTTCTTTTTTAGTGTTTTAGCCTTTTCAGCTTTTTCAGAAGAGGCTCTTTATGGCTCGGTAGAATTGAGAGGCCTTGCTCGTGATTCGTGGGATTTGAATCATTATGGCCACAGCAACGAAATGGTCTGCAATGTAAACGGGCCTGAAGGTTATCTTTCTGTTCGTGAGGGTCCTGGAACGAATTACGCCATAAAAAGAAAACTAAACCGACTTGCAGTTGTTGTAGTCGATACGACTGTTCGTAGTGGACGGTGGATAAAAGTACTTGATGCACATCGCTCGTTCTCGATACACGGTCAGCCACAAACATATAAATCATTATTTGTCACCGGATGGGTGCATGACAGCTATCTTTGTGATTTCACTTCCTACTAATCTTCATACCCGCCCTATCTAGGGCTTGAGCTCCTTTGCCAGTTAAGAGTTTTAACTCGTTGATCGGGTGTAAGGTAAGCGTTGCAACTAGCCCCCAATTTTCTTTTTAACCTGCGTCTCTTTGTATCCTATATTGGCCGCAGGCCAATATCGAAGCATTTGTTTTTGATTACATTTTTTGACTAGGCTATAGAAATTAACTTTGATGATTAGCGCTGATCTGCAAAACATTGTTTTCACCAAACCAATCTTTGGCTTTGGAAAGCACACTTTGTGATGGATTTGAAAAATAGACCACAAGCTCATCTTTCGCTCTTGTACAGGCCACGTAAAATAGCTTTTGCGTTCGATCTAATACACTTGCGGTATCACTACCGGTGAATAGATATTCAAAATTGTACTTATTCCAGTTTCCATTGTCCAAAACAACGAGAACATTTTCAAACTCATTGCCTTTAACCTTGTGCTGGGTTGAAAGAGGCGATCTGCCCTCAAGGTATTCAAATAGTTTTACAAATTCACTATACGGCACCAATTTTACACGACCCCATAAATAGGGTTTTTGCTGAATAAAGTGGTTCAACCTATCATCTTGCTTTACTAGATTTAGCTGATTAGCCAATTCAATCGCATCGCCGATCGAAGTAGTTCTTGAACCCGCAAACTCTGCCATCGCATCAGACAACGCTTGTTTATCCTTCAGACGCTTGATTCGAAAATTTGTGCTCTTTAAAAATTCTGTAATGTTTCCGTTCTTGTACAAGTGCACGACTGTTTGAATACGATGTAAATGCTTAATAAGATCGTCACGTTCGAGATTCCTCTTCGCAGGCTCGCTTTCATGGCCTTTCACGCCATCCACCAAATGTTCTTTAACAACCATGAGCCTAGCAAAGCTCTCAAAATTCTGGCCCTTGGCTAATTCATAAGCTTGTTCGCGCTGATCTATGTACGCTTGTTGCCCATTTTGAGGGGTAATATCAAAACCTTTTTCTTCCAATTCTGATAATACTTCCTCAAAAGATTTACCGTCCAAAACCAAATCATCAGGAAGGCGCTTGTTTATAAGCTTCCTATAATCGAGAATTTTGTCTTTATTGTATATATCCATGAGCGTTGGAAAACCTGCCCTTGGAGCAATCAGATTATGTGTAAGGTTGAGCTCTTTGACATGCCGAACGTCATTAAAATCCCAAGAAAGACGCTCTCGGACTTGATCTATGCCAAGATCACCATCAGAGTAGAAGAAACGAACTGAACCTTGCTTTATTTGACCATTGCTCATGTTAGGTGCACTAAGGTCGTTAGAAGGGACTTGAACTATTCCATCTGTACGCAACTTATTGGTCAGATCAATAACCGATTTTGGGTTTCTTCTGTTTTGGGTTTTTTGAACCTCATTTAGAGTTCCGTTGGCAAGCCGTTCCGTCAAACTGTCAATTCCTTCGTCATAAATGGCCTGCATCGAATCGCCAAAGAAACCAAGCGTCGTCATTCGGTCACTTTTGGGCAAGTGGTCTAGGAGAATACTAATAGCTTTTGGTGAAGTATCTTGGTACTCATCAACAAATATGTACCTAAATTGATCCTTGGTAATGTTTGCCAGCTTGGGATAAGTCGCAAACATCTTTTCTGCGACGAGTAAAACCTCATCATGCGAAATCACGCCCTTTCGAATGGACACAAAATTGTCATAAGTAATGCGTTCTATTTCATGAGGCTGAATGTCTACGCCAGTATATCTGATAGATTTGTTATCTTGATCATTATGATAACCACACACAATTGATTTCAGCTCAATTTGAAATTTGCTGATAAGATTCCAAAAGAAATCGTGGATCGTTGAAACCCAGAGATTGGGGTGTTGTACACGATTTTTAATGATGTCTGATGCCGCATTCGTGTAAGTTATGACGGCTATTGAATTTTTAGGTTGTGTCTTTGCAAGTTCCCGTACGAGCTGTTCAAGTGAATACGTTTTTCCGCTTCCTGCCCCGCCGCTTAACAGGAAACTTTCATTTCTATCGATATGCGCTAAAATTTGGATGACTTCTGGCTCAAGCATCAAATGCTCCTCAACCATTTTAAACCATCTTGGATATATTTTGGAGTTTCCCACTGATTTTGGTCATCTTCATATAAAAGTAATTCAATGGCAAATGATGGCTTGCTTAAAATACCTTTGTCCGCCAATTCGTAAGCGTCAATCTTCTCTTCTCGGTAAAGCATTATGTGCTTCTCAACAAATGACGGGAAAAGCGAGTTGCCGCTTTGATTGCCGTCGGTTTGAACTCTAGAGATAAAGTCTTTGTTTAAATGAATGAAGGCATCTTCAAAACTCCGACCATGATAGCTCTTACCTTGGGCGTTTTTTTCTTCGATTTGAAAAACGATATTTAGTGAACCAGATTCCGATTGGATCCACTGTCCGCAATCCGTACAATACTCAAAGTATTTTCTTTCGGGCGCCAATGTTTTCAAATTTTTGAAATCAAGCGGTTCATCTGAATTGGGCGCCGAAGTAAAGAATGAATTTAGGCAAGCATTTGAAGTACGAGTTGCATCTGAGGTCATGCATGCCTTATATTGAGATTGTCCATCGGGCTGATGGACACCGTCAAGATCGGTAATAACCAAACACTTGATGCCAAGGAAGCCCGCAAAAATCTGAAATTTTTGAAAGTAGTTTCCGACCTCCACAATGGAAACATTTTGAGACTTCAGCGGTAATGATAAGGGTTGCTCTTGTTTAATTTCGATTGCTTCGACTTCTTCATCCAATTTGGCAATCATCTTAGGAAGCAAAATTCTTTCTGTGTCTCCTTCGATGAAAATTGCTTTCTCGGCAAAAAACAATTCTGCTCGGTTTAATGTTAGGTATTGTTTAAGGAACCTGTACGCGGCTAGGTCATCTGCGTACATTTCTTCCAATTTACTTAAATTGAGGGACTGCGTCCCATGCTCGACCTTTTTTAGATATTTAATATCATCAAACTCACATTCCGCCACAATATGGGCTGAGTGGGTGGAAATCACAGTTTGCAAGTTAATACCGCCATCAGCACATTTTTCGTCCAAAAACTGTTTAATGTTCTTAATAAAAATATATTGAAGTTGCGGATGGGTGTGGGCTTCAGGCTCCTCTATGAATAGTATGTTTATGTCAGCAGCTCGCTTTTCATTTGTTGCAGATAAGGTCTCCAAGACCAGTTGCAATTCAAAAATCATGTTTAGAAGATTTAGATAACCGAGACCATTGTAGCTTTCGGGTAGTCCTCGCTCCAACTGCGCATCTTTGTATTTTACTTTCGCATTATCTCTGAGGATAATTTCTGGATTTAACGACGAAAGGATTGAAACTTTCACCTCATCGCTCTCAACCCCACCAAATTTAGAAATATCTTCTAACTCTTTTTCAAAAAGTTCCTGGTATAGACCATCTAAGTCGCCGTCAAACTTAGATAAACTATCTCTGAAATCCTCCAAGGTGGCCTCTTCGCCGTCACGGTCATTTTTGCGCTTAAAGCCCTTCGCAATTTGTGAGGATAGTACCTGATCAGCATCTCGGTTTGAAACATCACGACGAGCCCCAATTGTGCGAAATTGAATGATCGGTTTGAGATCGATGTTGTTTTTCAATAGATCGTAGCTGACATTCCATTCTGCCTTATTCCCGTTGGTGTCAAATAGGACGCTTCTTCGGCGAAGAACAAAATATCGCCCAAAGCTCTTTTCAATAAATTTTGTCGAGTTCACTGCTCTTTTATCGGTAGGGACATCTTTCCTTTCGCAAAAGTCGTTAAAATCACTTCGCGCGCGTAGAAAATTGTCTTTTTCAATTCTGTACTCAAAATCGAGAACGAACGTTTTGTTAAGTGGATCAAGATCCATTATGACTGTGTTGCCGATGTTCGAGAGATCATCGCTTTCATCATATTCAACAAAAATCGTCATTGCTATCGAGAAACTGCGTAGGTCTTCTGGAATTTCTGCAGTTGATATTAACAACTCTCTAAATTCACTGGCAGTTTGAAGATTATAATCATCAAATGCAAAATTGGACGACTTTGCCTTTTCACCCAAAAATTTGTCCATGATTAGAAGGAGGGAAGTTTTTCCACTGTTATTTTTTCCAATGACCAGAGATAAATCTTCCTCTAGATCAATGCTTGTATTTTTGAGTTGACGAAAATTTTGAATGTCAATTTTTGAAATGCGCACACTATAAACCCATCTAAGCTTAAACCGATTTTTTCTGCACCTCAGCCTAACACCTTCGAAAATTTATTCGAAGTGTTTTTGGCCACTCTGTCAATCGTGACCTGATTTATGTAAAACTTCGTTTTGCTTTAATAAGTAAAGCAAAACCTCTCCGAAATCCGCCGATTGTACACATCGTGAATTCGACTTGGTTCGCTTGATTTGGTAAAGAAAATATTCCTATGAGGCCGTAGCGCTGAGGGCATGTTGCCTAACTAACCTTACAGAATGAAGGCGCATTCTACGGCAAAAAAATCCTTATAATTATTTGCATTTCAGTTGAAATGATATTTCACTAAAGACCTAGCAAAGATATATAGAACAAGTGATCTGATGTTTATGACAAGCTTAAAAAACAGTGCCAAATACAGCCCAGATCTCTGCGCCTATCTATCTGGTAACGAAATATGAGCAGTTCTATGCTCGTATCACCGATTTGAATTTGCGCTCTACCGCATTGGTGTCCATGTGCAATCTGCCGTCGAATATGTACTTCATGAGGCCACCTAGGCGCTTTAGTGTATAGTTGACGGCCCTCCCCATACCTGATTTTCAAGGTGTCGCAGTTTGACTTCCGCAAGCCAGTCATGAAATTCGTTCCAAATTGGCAAAGCCTCTCTTTGCCTCACCTCCTCGCGAATGTGGGGCGCAAAGCCTTTGATGGGCTTTTCGATCGCAAATATCCTTTTGAACAAGTCGATTGCTTTGCGGACATCATCGCTTTCTGTCATAAAGGCCTCATCGGAAAAATGCCTTCGGGCGTGAGCGTTGCACTCTGCACGATTTTTTCTGTCACCATAACCGGCGTATCCGTCAGTTTGCAAAAGATGTTCGTAATCACCCAGTATCTCGTTGATTTGATACTTCGCTCGGGTTTTTCTCGCGAAATACGCGGTCATCGGCGGAGAGTTTCCTCCAAAAGTGCTATCGTCACGAACAATCGCATAAAAATAAAGTCGCTCAACTTTTCCAGTGCCAGGCATTTGAAGAGGAATGGGCGTTTCGTCCATATGCAATCTTGTGCTCGTAGAAAGAACCGATTTGATGCAAACATTGTAAAGTGGGGATAAAACTTCGTTGGCTACACGAATAAGCCAACGGTTAAACGTGGAGCGCTTAAGCTCCATTCCCGCTTCGCGAAGTATTTGCTCTTGGCGATAGCAGGGAAGGCCACGGCTAAATTTACTCACAGCTATTCCTGCAATAAAATCGGTTTCGAAGTTTGTATTTCTGATAAGCTTTGGCTCAAATGGCGTGGCGATAACGGTCTCGCGAAGGCGGCAACGATAGCGCGCAAAACACCTCAATTCTATATAATATTGAGCCGGAATTGACCGCAAAAGCGAGTTTTCGTCGTACCCAAGTATCCCGCCCCCGCAACTGCATGGACATAAGCCATCGTCAGTTTTGAAATATTTGACTATTGTTTTGGCATTCTTACCATAATTTTTCTTTTTGCGACCTTTAGGACGTCGATTTACTTTCGCTGCGGGTTCAATGTGTTTCGGGTTTGGCGATGAATTTGCGCCGTTGCTGTCTTCGCCATTTTTTTGGTTTTGATTAGAAGATACGGGCGGATTATCTGAGCCTTTTTCATGAAGTGCGCGGTTCAGCCGCTTAATCTTGCGTTGAAGTCGTTCGATTTCCTGATCTTGCTCTTTGGTTTTCTGAACCAAAATCTTGTTTTTTTCGATGACGTTTTGCGTAAATTCTTGATCTCTTTCATGGGCAACATTCAAGCGCTCGCCGAACCGCAAAATATCCGGATTTGGGCTCCCGAGCATGTCGCTTATAATGGCAGAACAATTTTCCACAAAACTTCTACAGCCCCACACTATTCGGGAGTATGTGGAAATAATAAATTGGTTTGCGCGGCTCAAAAAGCCGTGCAAGGCACTTGATTTTTTTAGAAAAGGGAGAGTATCTTTGGCTCGTTAGTCGAGGTCTTCGGATATCTCGGAGTCTGTTCGTGTCACCACACACTATCAGACTCTTTTCTTTTCAGTTTTTTTGTTGAACTTGAAATCTAACGCATATTTGTTTTCTTTGTTTTTTCCTGAAAGTACTCTGGAAAAAGTATCGAAACATCTTCACCAATTGCGTCCGCAAGTGCTTGCGCGACACGCATGGATTTCGAACGCGAAGATGAAACTGAATGCACTGTGTTTGGGGACAGTTCTAAAGATCGCGCAATCTTTGCTAGGGATGAAACCGAAAGGTTCAATCGATACTTAATCTCGTGATGTCTTCGCAGCTCTTTTTCGGTGATCATATTCATGTGAACTCATTGATTACGAATCACCTATACGATTAAACGATTCTAGTAGGCAAGCAAATATTCTTTTCAAATATTTGATTTTATTTGACTTTTTGTAATTTTTGTAAAGTTGAGAAAAGTTTTGGAATTTAGAGATTTTTCGAATATTTGTAATACTACTTGTTAAATCAAGAAATCGAGAATTAATGATTTATAAATTCTAGCAGTAAATTCAAAACTTTAGTTACCCTGAATCTAGGGGGCCAGTTACAACACTTACGAAAAAACTAGCGATGAAAATTTATTAACCTCATACTTAACTGTTATTGGTGATGATGAGATTGAAGCATCAGGTTCTGGTAAAGGTAAGTTTCACAAAATTGGCGCTTTAGCGGAGTGTATCGAACATTATTTATCTGCGACTGTTTTAGCTGATGTGGAAATTTATAGAAGTACATATGAAATAGCTTATCAGTCATCGCTAGTTAATGATGGTGTAATACAATCATTATTAAATTTTCCTTAGACAAGCTCAAACAAAAGATTGGCTGAATTTGGTTCAGGATGCTCCATAAGTATTAAACATGCTTTGGAACGGGCGGTTACAGAACTAGTAAAATGTATTTCCAATGTTGGGGATGATGTATTAGAAGAAGATACTAGCGCCCATGAATTATTTGATATCTTACCAGGTCTAGCCCCCCTTCAAAGATTCGAGATAGATTACAGCATTCTAAATAATGCTCGATTTGACGAACAAACAGAATTAAAAAACTTGCTTCTAAATGAAGAGGATGGAATAAGATATGGCTCATCCAAACACCTACTGGATTCCTGTATTTCAAATCTAACAGAAAGCGGATTTGACGTTCTATACCGCATAGATACATTTGGTGAAATTGGCAAAATTGCCCGAGTTTTTGTTCCAAAATTTGATAGATTTCATCATATCCGATCCGGATATCAAGTTGCACCAAATCAGGCTTTATTATGAAAGTACCTAACGATATCAAAGAAGAATACTATTACACTTCAAAGATAAGAATATTATTTGTACTTTTAATGACTTTGGCCGAACGAGCCATCTTTCTTGCTCCTGCGATAATCGTTGGCAAAATTATTGACTTAGTCACTTTAGAAAAATTTGACCAATTAAACGCGCCACTAATCTTATTGCTTTGCCTTGGTTTATTCCAGACCTTTCTATGGCCTATTCGAGAACGCTTTGTAGCTTCTGTAGTTCAGTCAATTACTCTAAATCGATCTATACGAATAACTAAATTAATTTTCATGAAACAATATGAGTTATTTGCGCCGTCACGAGTTGGGCATGTAACAAAAGTGGTTGAACGAGCCATAGAGGGGTTTGAGAGACTGCTTAATGTCATGCTAACCCAAGCTTTACCCGCATTGGTATCGGTTATTTTTGTAACCATATACTTTATTGTTCTTTTGCCAATCGGTGCACCCATCTTAATTATAGGTTCAATAGTTTATCTAATTACCTCTTATAAGGTTCTTCGATGGCGGCGCAAATTTTTGGATAAAGTTAACGATAGCGAAGATGATATAGCAGACAATTTCGCGTCAACTTTTCTTGCGGCCAGAGCAATTAAGTCAAACGGTACGCTTGAGAATTCTTTGATGCCATTGGAAAAAACTTACAAATCTTACGCTAAAAACGCAGAAAAATTATCATTTGCAAGCGGTGTATTATTTTCAGCTCAATCTGCCATCACACTCATTATTACTCTAGCGGCGATTTATGGTGGAGTAATATGGATAGAATTCAATAACAGCTTTACTGCAGGTGATTTTGTCATTGTCTTTACATATGTCGGCATATTTATGTCAAACCTCAGCACAGCTTGGCAAATACGAGAATCCATAGATGAATATGAAGCGGATAGCCGCGCTCTTTCAGAGCTTCAAAAAGCACCTGAAATGGCCTACGAGATTGACCCATCTCAAGAAGTTCCGAAAAGACCAAATTTATTATTAAAAGCAAGCACGCAGACGCAGTCCGTACCAATTAATATTGTAGAAGATATAGAAATTCCATTTGGTAAATTTGTTGCTGTATCTGGCAGTTCTGGATCAGGAAAAACTACTCTATTACAAATAATGGCTAATGTGAGAGTGACTAATACAAAATTACATATTAACAAGCATTGCATTTCAAAATTGTCACAACAACAAATCTCTGCAACAATTGCATATGCTTGGCAAGAACCGCAGTTCCTGTTTGGTGAATGGGATGAGGCCGTTTTTTTAAGAAAAATATCAGAAAAGGACATTAAAAAAGCCTCCATTTTATCAAATAAACTCGGGATTTCTCATCTATTCCAACCTAATGAAAAACAGTTTCGAACAGATCAACTTAGCGGAGGGGAGAAAAAGCGATTAGCATTGTTAAGGATACTGCTTTCAAATAAGCCTATCTTGATATTTGACGAGCCAACTAATGAAATAGATCTTGAAAATTCGCAAGCAATAATAGACTTCTTTAAAGAAATGAGAGGCGAACACACACTGATCTTTGCTACACATGATCAAAAACTGAAGAGCATTTGTGATATGGAAATTTCAGTTCAAAGCTCAAGCGCTAGAATTGTTTAGACCAGATTCATGAAAGATTATTTACTTCTGAAAATAACCAAAATCGGATGTGAGTGTCGAGGCAGTTCAAGCCTTGCATGTGGTTAATCTGTTTTCTAATCGCCCGTTCATTCTCTCAGTTGTTTGAATTACTTTGATCTGCATTTCTAATGATGTTTTTGAGTGGCTTGCTGGTATTGGGTTATCCAATTTTTCTCGTTTGCACCTTGCGCCAATCTATGCCTTCAAATATTTCAAGATATCTCTCGAAGTCATCAAAATCGCGGTGATCTACTATGTTCGATTTCCGATCTGCTTGCGGCAAGTTAAAGACATTTTGTACGAGTGCGGGAGTGATTTGAGTTCAGCCTGAAAAGTGGGGACCGGTTTGCGGAGAAGCAAAACGAAATCACAAGAGTTTCGAAACGTTCATCGAACAAACATTGTGAGAATTCACGTCCGAATTTTTGAAGGTAAGAACGCGTGGTGATATGCTTTTGATCGCGGGCAGCGTTTAGAAATTCGTCTCCATCCAATCAAAAATTCACGATAATTTTCAACTTCAAAGACAATACGAAACCAGATAAACATTCAAGAAATTTCGCGACCAGTCGCTTGCGGATTGGCGGAAAATCTACGCCGCATACGCCTTGGTAGCGCGGTGTTTAGTGATAAGGCAGTATCAATCTAAGAAAGCCGGGCAAGTAATTGTTGAAACTGCAATTAGAATATGTTTTTTAAGCAAAAATTTCTGAAGAAAGGCATGCAAAATGCAGCGACGTAGGTTTTTCGGTAATTCAGCTGCGAGTTGGATTGGCTCAACGGCTTTGATGTCGTTAATTGGTTATTCGACGGCAGGGAGCGCCCAAGCCAATGGTCAAAAAATTGTCGTTATCGGTGCGGGAGTGGCTGGGCTTGCCGCCGCACGGAAGCTTCACGACGCTGGCGCAGATGTAACTGTGCTTGAAGCTCGGAGTCGGATCGGAGGCAGGGTTCACACATCGCATGTTTGGAAAAATATTCCGATTGATCTTGGTGCAAGTTGGATTCATGGTGTCAAAGGCAATCCACTTAGCAAACTGGCAGAAAAGGCTAATGTTCAGACAATCGCGACGCATTATGATTCCAGCAAAATGCTTGATGCGTCAGGCAAAGTTATTGAGCCTGATTTTTCTGCAGCCGAGAAAATAATAGAAAAGGCTTTTGAGCAAAGTGAAGAGCGTTCTAGTGATATTGGGTTGCTTGCAGCTGTTACAAATTCGCGGCAAATGCAATCCGCTTCTGCTGCCTTGAGAGATGAAGTCATGTTTTTACTTGCGACGGCATATGAGCAAGAGTACGGCGGCGCAGCTAAAGATCTGTCTGCATGGTGGATCGAAGATGGTGAGGAATTTGGTGGTGCGGATGTTGTGTTTCCTCAGGGATATGGAAAGCTCACGGAATTTCTTGCTCAGGGGCTTAATATTCAGCTCTCGCAAGAAGTTGTTTCGATCGGTGTTGGAAAAGTCAAAACGCGTAATGGTGATTTATTTGAAGCAGATAAGATCGTTGTCACAGTTCCGCTTGGTTTTCTGAAATCTGAAAAAATAACGTTTGAAGAGCCTCTTTCTAGGCAACGTAAGCAGGCAATTAGTCGATTGGGCTTTGGTTTGCTAAACAAGGTTTGGCTTAGGTTTGACAATATTGTTTGGCCAAATGATACAGATTGGATCGAATGGCGGGGGCCAGAGGTTGGGCAGTGGGCGGAATGGGTAAATTTCGGACATTCTGCAAATTTGCCTGTACTTTTGACGTTCTCAGGTGCGGATAATGCGCGTGTGCTTGAAGGTCTTAGTGATCGCGCCACTATCAGCGAAGCTTCAAAGGCACTGAAAAGCATGTTTGGTTCTTCTTTCCCCGATCCAATTGCTGCGCAAATTACCCGATGGTCCCGTGACCCGTTCTCGCTAGGCAGTTACAGCTTCAATGCGGTGGGAAGTACGCCAGAAATGCGCGCTGACCTTTATGGTTCTGAATGGGAAGGTGCATTGTGGTTTGCCGGAGAAGCTACGTCCAGAGAGTATTTTGGAACGGTTCATGGTGCTCTCATATCTGGTGAATCTGTAGCCCGAGAATTGGCGGTTTAGGTCGGCACTTGAGGGCGTGCCATCGAAACTGGGGCAAAAGAGCTTTCACTTGAAAAGTGTGTAGTGAACGAAAACTATTCCTGAAATTTCGACCCTAAAGTTGTTGCAATCAATGGGGGTTTGATGTTGGGGGAGAGCGTTAGCACTCAAGTTGGCAAATTTTTATGCTATATAAAACGAGCTCGCTCGACATTCAGAGACGGGTCAGGATTAATCTCACAATGCCCAAAAGTAAGATCAAATGACGTACAAAAAATTATTGCTTTCTATTTGAGCTATTTTAGTTGGGGCTTGATTGATCTATAAACAGCGGTCAAGCTCAAACAATATGATATTGCTCGGTTCCACCTGTATTTCGATTGGAATATTACTCGCGTTTAAATCAATACCTAAGAATCGGTAATCACTGGTTGTATTGCCTAGTAAATAATTGGCAAAAACTCTAGCTTTTACTTTACAAAGACTAGATTCTGTCAACTGTTCTAGGAAAAATAGCATCATGATAAATTTTCAAGTTGAGACACTCCTCGGCTCTGATGATTGCGGTAAGATTCACGCTTTGGCGGAAAATCTATGTACAATTAACCCATGCAAATCTGCGATTCAGAGATAAGTTCGAATTCGTCCAATTGCACCCTTTCAAGCGACTGGGAAATTACCGAAGACGCCTTTGCAGGCGTTGCCATTGGCATCGCTGATCATGGACAAATACGGATCGAAGATGCACTGACAGAAGGGCAGAATCTGCAGTTTATGGAGTTTCCAAACTTCGCGTCTGGGTTGCTGAATTCTGTGAGGGCGGGTGATTCAATGAAAGCCAAGGATCATTACAACGCTCCTTTACATTTTGTGGAAGAGGGGCTGCAAAACCTTTAATCTTGCGATTGAGTCAGGTTGGTTTGCTGTGGTGTTCGGGCAATTGCAGTTTGAGGTGCTGGCATCGCGAATTGAAGTTGAATACGGCCTCCCGGTTCGCTTTGAACCCTATCGGTTTATGTCGGCGTAATGGCTTATTGGGCCTGACGATAAAGTGGACGCATTTGTCGGTGGAACAAGGAACACATGACCGAAGATCATAATAAAAATCTTATCTATCTTACACGCTTAAAATGGGATACTGATCGCGTTTAGCGCAGCTATCAAGTATTGAAATTAGAAGCAACAAATGAGAATATTGTATCATGACGATTCAAATTGCATTTTGTACGGACGAGGGGTTTGCGTACCCGACATTAGTTGCGCTTTATTCGCTGTTGAAAAATACGAAGACACCCTTACACGTGAAGGTTTTAACAGATGATGTTAGCGCCCGGCGATCAGCAGACTTCCTTAAGTTTTCACAAAAATCCGTTCATCGTATCGACATTACCCCAGTGGATGGCGATGCACTCAATATTCCGCAAAAATCTGGCTTAAAACATCTTACACGTGCAACCTTCCTTCGGCTTTTTTTGTATAAGTATTTTGAAGGGCGGGTGATTTACCTTGATGGTGATGTGCTTGTGCGTCAGGATTTGCTTGAATTTTACAACACCCCTTTGGATGATGCTGTCATCGCAGCAGTAGCCGACACAAATGCGCTTTTTGCATCATACCGTTTGGCAAAGCTGAAGGACGACGACGCATATAAAAACAGTAAACAATATTCCAAAGATCGCCGGAGTGTTGATTATGTCGATCGATTCACGGGGCATAAGGATTTGAGCAATTACTTTAATGCGGGCATCTCTCTTTTCGATTTAAAGGCGATCCAAAATAATTCAGAATTATTCAAGGCCTATCAGAATGCGGCAAATATCAATGAAAACGCGGATGGTCGAGACCAAATTCATACCAATCAAGTCTTTAAAGGTCGAGTTAAGATGCTGCCTGCAAAATGGAATGTTCAAAATGCGCTGCATTCAAAATTTCCCGATCATATTCCAGCAGAGCACCGCTCTGAATTTATGGAGGCGCATGAAAATCCCGCCATTGTGCACTTCACTGGGAGCTACAAGCCTTGGCAGCAAAATCTATTGAATTTAAGTTGGCGCCGTCGGAAGCGGATATTTGAGTATTGGCGCTATATGCGTGCTCTTAAGCGCGAGCTAGGTATTCGCAAATAAGATTTTCGCAAATTCCGCCTCACTCTCTGGCGGGTAGTGCTTATCATTTGCGTTGCCGGGCAAATGCGTAATTTCGCCAAAGCGGATTTCATCATCATTGGTATACAAATCAACGCGCACAAAATGAAATGGCTGCGAGAGTTTTTTAGCAATATTAATCATCTGGAGAAGTTTCTTTGGCTTGGCTACGTCAATCTCTGATCTTGGGTTGCCAACCGAATATGGCAAGGGTGTCCAGTCAGGTAAATATAGATTCCGGCCAAGTTCACTAAAGCGATTCACGTCGACAGCAATCATTCGAACCGCGCCATTCATACAAAACAATTTAAAATCATTTGGAACATCATCGCCAAAGGCAAATGGCTCCACAATTATCTTTGGTTCAAGATGGCGATAGTGGATTTCACGGGTTTTGTTATAGGTATTTTGATCCAACCATTTGGCGAACTTTTTGAGAGGCAATTCTTCGCCATTTCGTCTCAAAAATACGGCGCCCGTTCCATGCGTTGGTTTGATGACGCATTTTTGAGGGAACACGTAATTCATTAATTCATCTTTCGCACGCAAAACCGCTATGGTGGGGATTATATATTCGTTGCCGATGATATCTGAGGCATATGGTTTCGCGAGTTCTTTGTCAGCAGTATGCGCATAAATTTCTTTGGGAAATTCATCGCCAATTTTAAAGCGATAAAGAAAATCATTAAAAAGCATTGAATCGCTTGGTCTGCGTTTGTGTTCGGCAAGAAATCTAAGCCAGGACCAAATGCGATCACCGGTTCTATTTTTGGGAATGATTTTACCAAGAAACCGAAATGTTCGGCGGATAGTGTTAGTGCTTTCTGACATCGCAGATACCTCGAATTTTTCTTAAAATAGCGTGAATGCCTGCAGCGCACAATTCTAGAGATCAAAGTAATGAATTTGGCAGAAAATCTATACTTAATCAAACCATAAATATCGCAGATTTAGTGAATGGTTCACGTATGTTGGAAAGCATCAATATGAATTTGTGCAACAATCCTGTTTTCTATGGTTGAATAAAGTTATGTTATAATATAACAAAAATAAAGAATATCTTTGGAGTTGAGCATGCATAATCAATCAATTTTTAAACAGGATAGTGACAATCGGCTCCCTGTAACCGTTCTTTCCGGTTTTTTGGGCGCAGGAAAAACAACATTATTAAATCGTGTTTTGAATAATCGCGATGGTCTGCGTGTAGCGGTGATCGTTAATGATATGTCCGAAGTGAATATTGATGCGGATCTTGTTCGTGCGGATACCGAGCTTTCTCGAACTGATGAAACATTGGTTGAGATGTCAAATGGATGCATTTGCTGCACCCTTCGCGATGATCTATTGGAGGAAGTCCGCAGGCTTTCCAATGAAGGCCGTTTTGATTATTTGCTAATCGAATCAACGGGCATTTCCGAGCCGCTTCCTGTCGCCACAACTTTTGAGTTTCGGGACGAAAACGGTGAAAGCCTCTGTGATGTTGCGCGACTTGATACGATGGTGACCGTTGTTGATGCGGTAAATCTTCTAAAAGACTATTCAAGTCACGATTTCCTTCATGATCGCGGTGAGACTTTGGGCGATGAAGACGAGCGGACGCTCGTTCATCTCTTGACTGACCAGATTGAATTTGCCGATGTTGTCGTATTGAATAAGATTTCAGATGCAGGGGTCGAACGCACTGATGCCGCGCGTAAGATTATTCGTAGTCTAAACGGTGACGCAAAAATCATTGAGACAAATCATTCAGATGTTTCCGTAGATCAAATTCTCAACACAGGGCGATTTGACTTTGAAAAAGCGCATGAGCACCCTTTATGGGCGAAAGAGCTTTACGGTTTCGCAGATCACACACCCGAAACCGAGGAATATGGTGTAACGAGTTTCGTTTATCGCGCGTGCCAACCCTTCGAGCCAGAGAAAATTTTTGAGGTGTTAAACAATGAATTGCACGGGGTTATTCGTTCAAAAGGTCATTTCTGGATTGCTACGCGTCCGAACTGGGTCGTCGAATTTTCGCTTGCTGGGGCGCTTTCATCTGTGACACCATTGGGAACTTGGTGGGCGGCTGTCCCAAAAGATCGCTGGCCGGAGAATGAAACTGCAAGAGCCTATATGGACGCGCATTGGCAAGAGCCTTGGGGCGATCGCAGGCAGGAAATTGTATTTATTGGAGCTGAAATGGATCAGGCGGCGATAACGGCAAAATTGAACGCTTGCCTACTTTCCCAAACCCGCGCACCTAATCTAGACAGTCTTCCAGAGTTACCAGATCCCTTCCCAGCTTGGGGGCAAAGGGGAGCGGCCTAATGAATGTCGCAGTGGAAGCAATTGATAATGCGAAAATAGTTCAGATTGTAGGTTCCCTTCGCGATCTTGCCGTTATCAGGAATAGAGAATGTGCGGCTTCAATTTGGCAGCGTTCACTTATGCCGCAGTTTGAAACGTGGATTCAGGGGCTAGCTCTAAACCAATTACCCGTTGCAAGAGAACTTGTGAAAACATCGGAATTGCGAGATAGGATTTTGCAAATTTGTCTTGATTGTGGTTTGCCTAATAGTCCCGAGCAGCACTATTTCATTGATGATGTTGTTGAGCTTGCTGAGAACTTTGCTGATATTATGGCAGCGCAATATCTTCGGTTGCGCTTTGATGTCGTGACAACCAATAGCTGCAGAAAGTTCCATATCGATAGTGTGAAAGCGCGCCTCATTTGCACCTATCGTGGAACGGGAACGCAATACGGAATTTCAATTGGTGGTGATGACCCTCAAGACATTTCGACAGTGCCAACTGGTTCGCCGATGATGATACGTGGCACACAATGGTCAGAAACGCCAGAAAGTGGGCTTTTGCATCGTTCCCCGCCAATAGAAGAACGTGGTGAAACTAGGTTACTCCTCGTTATTGATCCCATCGAAAATCTTGAGGAAGAAATTTGAACGGAAATCTTGGAATGACATCGCTTCGAAAGCGTAGGCGCAATGGGAATACGATGCTATTCTTTGATAGCCTTCCCTTACCCCTTAAAAACTGGCTGGCGCATGCGGTATTGCCTTGGTCGCCGCATTCCTGCCTTAGAGTTTGGAAAAAAGGAAGGGCGCAGGGTGAGAGTATTGAGAAAATTCTTGAGAGACTGGATCGCGCTGAGGCGCAAATGCTGGCCAAAGATCGTATAAACTCTTGGACGTTAGCTCCCATTTCGGAGTGAATGGGTTATGAGCGTTTAGACTTGCATGCTTGGAAGCGAAGTATCTATGGCCCAACGTTAATATGTGTTTAGAGATTGTCATGTGTTGATGGTTCGGTTTTTGTAAAGGGATAGATTGGTATTTGATGATTTTTCGCAGGCAACGGTTATATGTCTGGCTCTGCTGTGTGGAGTTGTATACCGTCGGCCCTGATGAAGTTCGTAAGCTTCGGTTCCAATCAAATTAACCTAGCGAATTGAATGTGTAGGGGGCAATTTTGAAGCATGCGCCAGAAAAATCTTTTCAAATATTATAAGACAGCACCCGCGAAATTAATCGGAAATTGAAATATAGGCGCGGCTCAGTTCTCTAGATGAAAAGGCAATGCTTATTGGTTTTTTTTGCTATTAATCTGAAATTTAATTTAATTAAAATTTTTTACTTGGCACATATTGAGTTATAATTTTTGCTAGAATCAACTTTGGGCGAGTAGTTCTGACCATTTATATTGATTCACGTAAATAACGCACAGATTTTTTCATCCCGACTGGCGGGCTGTATCCAATAACCAATTTGAAATACATCCACATGATGCACAAAAATAAAGTCAATAATTGATTGATCTCTGAAAATTAAATACTGACTTCCTTCTGAGGAAATTTCAAATTCCGACAAAATTTCATATCGATTTATGTCGTCTTTAACGCAATTTTCAAAATCCAATCGTGAAAGCCACATAATTCATTCATCATCATCTGGATACATGCGGTCGTAGTAATCGACCCATTCCGCTTCAGTAGCGGTAATTCTTTATAGTCGTAAAATGATTATTAATCATATCCTCCATTTCGTGACATTTAATTCTAGATACTAAGAAAGCACGCAAACCGTTTTGAACAGATTTAATAGCGTTATTTGTCAAATCTGAACTAAAAACTATTTGATCAATCTCATCATCTGGTCCCGTAATGCCTCGCTTTTGCAAATACGCAGAAAATGAAAAATATGCCGTAAACCTCTGATCTCCGGATGAGTCTTCAATTAATACATCATTTTCATAATTTTCACGTAATTCAATTTTTGCCCCTCTTCTTATTTTCGGAATCCAAAAGTCTAACATAATGGGATTGTAAAATGGTTCATCTCCATTATCACGTTCACAAGCCATTAATGGCTCCACTTTTGACGATAATTCATCTCCCAGTGCCTCACGCGCAACCTGAGTCCAAAAAAGCTCAAGCAGCAAAAAAGAAGCATCATTTGTACGAAAATCCGAGAAAGGAAACAAAGGGTGTTTTCTATACTCTTCCAAGTTTAATTGCATTTATCTAGCTCACAAAATTAGGCGTACATCCAAAGCTATCTATATCAAAACGATTTCCGCCCATCTCCTGCCTACCTATAGGATTAAATGATTTCTTCCAATAAATCCATCACTTGAAAGACACCAAGCGGTCGTGTCAGAGCAAATTTGAATTTAGAAGATTTTATTGATAACCGTCTTTGATGATCTACAAAACCCTTTCAAATATTTCAAGATGCACCTTTGCCTGCAGTCATTTGAGGTGGCTTGGAAAAAAAATCACACCTATTGTCTTGTGAAAACTAGCTAAGGTGTAAATATATATCCGCCCCCGTAGACCGTACGAAACGGATCAGTCGCTGTGTTGCCTTTGCATAATTTACGCCGCAGTTTTGATATCCGTACATCAATTGCGCGATCAAAGGTCTCGTTTTCTCCGATCGCCGCTAAGATATACTCTCGCGACAATAAACGTCCAGGTGAGTTTAAAAGCACACGCAGAAGTTTAACCTCAGCTAAAGTCAGGTTCTGGATTTGGTCATCCTTGGATATAGTTAAATCGTCAAGATTGACTTCAAATTGAGCGATTTTGTGGACGCCGTTTAACTCGGTAAATTGGGGGTTATTTCTTCGCTTCAATACCGTATTGATCCTTGCGATGAGTTCGTCAATATTAAAGGGTTTGACGAGATAATCATCCGCGCCAAGTTCTAGACTGTTGATACGGTCTTGTACGGAAGTCCGCCCAGAAATAACGATCACCGAGATATTGCTGTGTAGGCTTGTCCGCATTTTTTGTGGATAACGGCTTTTAGTTTTGCTCACTGACCATTTTCTCTGTATCAAAACCGGCTTTGCTTGTGCAATTGGCCTTCAATTTAACGAAATGAAGTCAGAATTCGAAGATACAACAGCACCACCGGCTAGAAGGTTTTAGGCAGTGCTTTGATTATTTGCGGGCGTATTTCTGCATAATTTTCTGTGTTTGATAAGAAATTATGTGCATTTCAGTTTTATTTATTAGCGTGTTTAAATGCGCTTTTGTTTATTATTTGACTGCTAAAAAAGCACGCCAAATTAAGTAGGAAAATTTGTTCAAAAATCATGCACTTGTTGTCGAACACAAAACTTATTTGTTTCTCTTCAATGCGTGATAGGCGTAACTTATGAAAAGCTTGCACGATTTTAAAAAGGACATATTTAGTACCTTGCGAAAGAAATACCACTGCGCCTTAGCTGCTACGAGCTTATTCGAAGACAGACTATTTTCTTGCGCGTGATATTTTGCGAGTGGCTCATCAAGGCCAAATACATAATCGCATTGTGTCAAGAGTTCGAGCCACAGGGCATAGTCCTGGCGTCGACGAATAATGGGCATGAAAACTGTGCCAAGTACTTTTCGGTCATAAACAGCAGTCAGGGTTCCCACTGTATTGTTATGCAAAAGTGCATTATAGTCTGCTTTCGGCGGGACCTTTGTCACCGCTGTTTTCTTTCCGTACCGCCAGCGTTCATAAGCAGTGCAAGTAAAGGGCAAGCGTTCTGATTCCATCCAGCCCACCTGCTTTTCTAACTTAGCTTTAAACCACTCATCATCGGCATCTAAAAATGCAATAAATCGGCCTGTTGCCATAGACATAGCTTGATTGCGTGCAGCCCCTGCGCCTTGGTTTTCTTTGAAATGCTCTACTCGAATTCTCGAATCTTGGTTAGCCAGCTCATTTAAAATCGTTTTTGATGTATCTGTTGAAGCATCATTTACAATACAAAGTTCCCAATCCTCTCTAGTTTGCGCAAAAATAGATTGGACGGCACGTCTCAAAGTGGAAGCGGAATTGTAAACAGGCATGATTATTGAAATGGTTGGTGACATATGGGTAGCATAATCAATGCCTCAAAAATTGCCAATTGCCAATTTTGTCCTTGGGCGTTGATTTTTAACTAAATTTTTAAATGGTTTTGACCGAGTTTGTAGGCTTTTGGGTAGCAGTTAAGATAATACGGTTTGAGCGCTTCTTACCAATAAATTGACTAGGTAAAACGTGTCTTGTCAGACAAAATTTACGGTTTGCGATATGGGCATAAATTTTACGAATGAGTAAGCAAAGCCCGTTCAAATATTTCAAAACATCACCCGCGACGGCCACGCGTGACCTTGCGGATTTGCGAGATAAGGGTGTATTAGAAATTGGCGAAGGTGGTGGGCGGTTCACGACGTATTTTGTGAAGCTAAGAATAGACGATTAATATCGACTTGAGTGTCGTATTAAGAGAAGCCTATAACCCCTTCGAAACATGTCTTTCAAATAATGAAAATTGAACTGTGGGTGAACCCAACTGAGTATAGAATTTTTTTTGGGGTGGCCGGATCACTCATTGAGATGTAATTTGGAGAGATGTAATTTGGAAAATTGCTCTGTGAGCGCATCAGCAAGGGCTTTGACGCGTCTTGGCTGGGCGCGGGCTGGTGGGAACAATATTTGTAGCGGTTTTGCAGGAGCTTCATAGTCTTGTAACAGCGCGACCAATGTTCCCCGCTTTAAATCCTCCGCAACATCCAACTCTGATTTTAAGATAATCCCCTTACCTTTCAGCGCTAAAAGCCGGATCAGATAGCCATCATTCACGATGCTATTGCCGCGCACCATCACCTGCATCGGTTTCGCTTGATTCTGAAAACGCCAGATATTGTCTAATGTGAGTCCAAAGCGCATCACTAGGCAGTTGTGATTTTGAAGGTCATTTGGTTGTTTCGGAACGCCATGCTGTTCCAAATATTCCGGCGCCGCACATACAATGCGTTTGAACGAGCCCAAAGAACGAGCGCGCAGCGATGTGTCTGAAATCGCTCCGAACCGCAAAGCGATGTCAAATCCCTCGCGCACAATATCAACATAACCATCGGACACCGAAAGCTCTGTCGTTATGGCGGGATTTTGTTCAGAAAATTTTTCTATTATCGTCGCGACAAATCTTCGCCCTAGATCAACTGGCGCACTTATCTTGATCGGTCCGGACAGCGTGCTGGCGCCGTGCCGAATACGAGCATGCAATTCGTCGACTTCGGCAAGGATGACCTGCGCCCCTTCAATCAGCATCCGACCTTCATCGGTTGGGTTCAACGACCGTGTCGTGCGATTGAACAGCACTGCGCCATAATGCGCTTCCAAGGCAGCAAGACGTTCTGACACCGTCGTAGGAGATAAGCCCATCTCGCGTCCTGCCGCGACCATGCTACCCTTTTCTGCGATCTGAAGAAACAGCCTGAGATTTTCATTTAGCATTATCCGGTATATCCAAATTATTATTACGGATAATGTCTGTTTATCTTGTTATTTCCGAAATGTATATCCCTCCATATGACAACAACACAAATAAAGGAAGTAATCATGTCAAAACTGACTATCGTCGCAAGCATCAAAGCCAACGAAGACAAAGTCGAACTGGTGAAGGCAGAACTGCTGAAACTGATCGAGATCACCCGTGCCGAAGAAGGCTGCATCAATTACGATCTGCACCAAGACAACGACAACCCAGCGCATTTCGTGTTCTATGAAAACTGGGAAAGTCGTGAGTTGTGGCAGACACACATGGGCGCACCTCATCTGGCAGCCTATATGGCCGCAACCGAAGGCTCTGTTGCCGAATTCACTCTAAACGAGATGAGCATCATTGGATAAGCCAATGACCGGGGGAAACGGGTGCTCCTCCGGTCCATTTCTATTCGAGGTATTATGAGGGTATCCGTTCAAGATATGTCCGCGGAGCGGGGCACTCCCAAAGCTCAAATCGCCCGTGATCTAGGGATTTCAAAGATTACGGTCTATCGGGCGCTCGCTGATGCAGAAACTGAAATAGATATTAACTCAGTTTCCCCGTTAAAGCCCAAACGCAAATGAAGAAGCTACGTCTTGTATCCATTTGCACGCAAGAACGCAGAAGGTGACTGCCCCATGACGCGCGCGAATTCTCTGTTGAAATTGGATTTAGTGTTGAAGCCGCTACCAAGCATGGCTTCAGTCACCGAGTTTCCCTTCTTCAGACAGGTGCAAGCGTTGCGGATGCGAAATCCATTCACATAGCGAGAAACGTTTTCGCCTTTGACTATGTTGATGGCCACGAAAAGTTGCTTGATAGGAACGTGAAGCCGGCGGGCAAGGCGGGTAAGCGACAGCTCTGGGTCGCGATAGGGCCGGTCATTATCCATATCCATCAGGGTGTCCAAACGCAGGATTAGGGTGGTATATTCCCCTGCTGAGGAGGCTTTGGTTCGTTTCAATTTCATCTCGGTCTACTTTGGTTGTACCTTCGGCGTCACGTGAAAGGCTGAGCAGCCCGATGTCAAGCAAGCTGAATGACGTGAAAACGTTGATGATCAGTGGCCACCATTCGATACGACCAAATCTTATGGCACTGGCGATAAAGATGTCAGACAATGCAGACAACATAAGGAGGACATCCATAGCTTTCCAAATGCGCGCTGATAAATGGCCGGATTCCAATCGGGCAAGAGGCAATGATTCATTTTTATGGAGCCAGAAGAGTATCGCGCCCCCATAACCTAGGAATATTATCGCTAGTACGGCATCCAGGGTCAAAGGCGCGAAAAACAAACAGAACGTTGTAAAGATTGGGGCAGATAAATGGTGTCCATCTTTCCTGATGTCGATTGGGCGCAGGCTTGCCGATTGGAATGTGAGCCATACCACGGGTAGAATGACACTCGCCGTTATTGGTTGGATCATCACCAGCCAGCTTACTCCGTAATGTTGGGTCAGCGAGACGATTAAAGACTGGAACCCGCAAACCGTGATCAGGATCAAGAATAACGTAGGCCGATCCTTTGCCAACAAATTGCGAAGGGCTAGAAAGCCCAAAATCAAAGCAACCATCAAAAGGGGATAGGGATTTTCAACATAGCCGCTTTATAGACCTAAAACCGGTTCGAGGACGCGCATTCACAAAATACCGGCCAATAAGAGATCATTAATTCAACATTCGAGAACTGAAATGCGTTCAATCTTTTTTGCCTCTTCCCTCGCCATTTTGTTTGCCGCCCGCGCCAATGTAGATCCGGTTGTCGGGTTCGATCGCTTTACTATGGAGGCGGATCATCGCGTAGGGCCAGTCGCTGCAGGGCTATGGTCACCTGTCGGTCGAGCGACCTATGCCGGTGAAATCGGCGGCAACGCGGTATTTGAACCCGTCCAAGCCTATATAGGTGGGGCTTTGCCCGATGAAAAGCTACCATTGATTGTCATCTCCCACGGGTCCGGTAGCAGCATAGATGGCACCGCCTGTCTAGCAGCTGGCTTGGCCGAACGCGGTGCGTTGCTTCTGGTCTTGAATCATCTTGGTACAACAACTGGCGACAGTTCAGCGCGCCAGACAGTAAGGCTGTCGGAGCGTGCCGCAGATATGAGCGTTGCGCTTGACCATGTTTTAGCTTATTCCTATTTCTCCGAACGCATCAATCGCGACCAGATAACTGCTCTGGCTTTTTCGCTTGGCGGTGCGACAGTGCTTGGGCTGGCGGGTTGCAACTTGATGCGGGAGCTTACCGAGATTACTGCCTGAAATTCGGTGAAACCGCCCAAGATTGCTTGTTTCTCATGCGCGGAGGAGTAGATTTTGATAACCTACCCCAGGAATTTTCCATCAATATGGCAGATGAACGTTTCTATAACTTCGTCGCGGTGAACCCGGCTTCACCTATGCCGCCCTTCCAGAAAGCGCCAAAGGTCTCACTCGCCCGGTTCAGTTTATATCACTGGGCGATAGCTTTCCTTGGTTTACAACAGATGTTCGAGCCGAAGGCAGTGGACTGGCTGAAATGTTGCCGAACGTCACGCATACTGTGATCCCAGATGCTATCACTATTCATTTCTCCCTATATGCACCGAAGGTGCGCCGCAATTTCTGCTTTAAGAAGGCGAAGAGCCCGTTTGTGATGATCCGGAAGATTGGGATAGATCGACGGCACATAAAGCTTCCATCCGAGCAATCGCGCAATTCTTAAATCTTTAAGTGCCTTTCTTAATGAGTTCCCCCAGCCTACTTGGTTGGGAGGATCTTGTTAGATAAACTTTATAGTTTTCTGACAAGACCTGTTAATGATTAAACTATAATTCGGGAGGTAAATCATTTTTAAGTACTATATGAAGATCTTGGTTTTGTTTGGGATTATGCCTGAGCGAAAATGAAAAACGGCCACCCGAAGGGGTGGCCGTAGAAACTTTAGAATTTAATCAATCCATTGGTTTGAAATTGAACGCCGCTCCGTCTTTGATACCGCTGAACCAGCGTGAAGTTACGGTCTTGGTTTTTGTATAGAAACGCAGTGCATCTGGGCCGTATTGATTTAGGTCACCAAATGCAGATTTTTTCCAGCCACCAAAGGTAAAGTATGACAAAGGCACAGGGATGGGGAAGTTAATTCCAACCATGCCGACATTTACGCGATTTGCAAAATCACGTGCCACGTCGCCGTCAGCGGTAAAGATCGCAGTTCCATTGCCGTAATTGTTTTTCATTATCAATTGCAATGCGTTCTCGTAATTATCTTGACGCACTACCGACAAGACCGGACCAAAAATTTCCTCTTGATAAATGTCCATATCTGGCGTGACATTATCAAATAAAGTTGGACCTACGAAGAAGCCGTTCTCATAGCCTTGCAACGAGAATTCACGACCATCGCGTAAAAGGTCAGCGCCTTGTTCTACGCCTGAATTAATTAATCCGAGCACGCGCTGACGCGCAGCATCCGCAACCAAGGGGCCATAGTCGACATCTTCGCCAGCCGTGTAAGGACCAACTTTTAATTTATCAATTCGTGTCAGCAAGCGCTCATTTAAAGCTTTAGCTGTTCCCTCACCAACGGGCACAGCCACAGAAATCGCCATACAGCGTTCGCCAGCAGCCCCATAGCCTGCGCCAATCAAAGCATCAGCAGCTTTGTCCATATCAGCATCAGGCATGATAATCATGTGATTCTTAGCACCGCCAAAACACTGCGCGCGCTTCCCATTAGTTGCGGCACGACCGTAAATATATTGGGCAATGGGTGTCGACCCCACAAAGCCTACGGCTTGAATTGTCTCATTGTCCAAAATTGCATCAACAGCTTCTTTATCACCATGCACGACTTGCAATAGTCCATCTGGCAAACCGGCTTCTTGGAGAAGCTCGGCAAGCATATAAGGAACAGATGGGCAGCGCTCAGAGGGTTTCAAAATCATCGCATTGCCTGAAACCAGAGCAGGCGCCATTTTCCACATTGGAATCATTGCAGGGAAATTAAAAGGTGTGATACCCGCCACGACGCCGAGTGCTTGGCGCATAGAATAACAATCGATACCTGGGCCGGCATCGTCCATATATTCTCCCTTCAACATATGCGGAGCACCCATGCAAACTTCGACCACTTCCAAACCGCGCTGAACATCACCACGCGCATCGGGAATGGTTTTTCCATGCTCACGTGAGAGTGCTTCTGCCAGCTTTTCCATATCGCGGTTAATCAATTGACCGAACTTCATCATGACACGAGCACGACGTTGTGGGTTGGTAGCGGCCCAAGTCACTTGCGCTTTTGCAGCACGCGCGATTGCATCATCAACTTCCGCTTTTGAAGCTAATGGGGTTTGAGCCTGAACTTCGCCAGTCGCAGGGTTATATACATCCGTAAAACGACCTGATTGGCCAGCGGTGGCTTGACCATCAATAAAATGTTTCATTTCAACTGTCATGGTGTTCTCCTTTTCTGACCTAAGTTTAGTATTGTTGTCTTTGTCAGTATATGCGAAAATACGCTAATTAGATTTGCAAAAACGCAATACTGAATTAAGTCAGTATTGAATTGAAAGCTCAGGTCAAAAGATGAATTGGGATGACTTACGTATTCTTTTAGGCGTGGCGCGTGCAGGCAGTATCACGAAAGCCGCCATCGGATTAGGAATGGACGGAGCTACAGTCGGGCGGCGGATCGCGCGTTTGGAGCGGGATTTGAAACAACAATTATTTACACGTTCACCTTCGGGATATTACATCACCCAAGCCGGCCTTCAACTCTATGAACGCGCAAAACGAATGGAAACCGAGCTTCAAACGCCCATTGAAAGTGATTATTTAGGTGGCAATGTACGTATTGGGGCGCCAGACGGAATGGCAAGTTTCATTCTTCCTCAGGTTGTTCATCGATTAAAGAAAAAGAACCCCGCCCTCAATATTGAAGTATTGGCGCTTTCTCGACAATTCGACTTACCGCGAAAGGAAGTTGATATGGCAATTTCTGTGTATCCACACCCGTCAAAATCAGTCATAAGCCGGTATTGTGCGAGCTATAAGTTGGTGTTGGCAGCTCACCAAGACTTGGTCGATATCGCAGTTAATGATTTAAATGCGACGAGTTTTATAGGTTACATTGACGATCAATTGTCCGATCCGACGCTAGCGTTTGCGCCGTCCGACTTTTCTCCGGTCAGCTACTATGCTTCTAATTCAATTTTGGTCCAATGGAATTGGCTACGTCAGGGGGTTGGCGTTGGCATGGTTCATGATTTTTCTTTGGCGAGTGCTCCTGAGTTGCGAACGATACTCCCACACCACAATCAAGATCGAACCTATTATTGTTGCCGCTTAAAACCAAGAGTTGGCAGCGACGATCTTGGTGAATTGGAAGAAGCGCTCATCTCAGAAATTCAAAACGAAATTTCAACGCTTCACGATCAAAATGACGACCATTCATAAAGTCTCATCAAATATTGGCGACGTATATTTTACCCGAAAAAACATATGCGCACCCAAACGGGTGAGCAAACTATTCTCCTATGCACACATTAAGTGACGTGATCTAATATCTCGCATTTTAAACCCAATTCACAAAAGTTCTAATGGTTTAATACACACTTTCTTACGAAGTTCGATGACGAAAATGAGCTTCAAATTGAACGCGGGGGCTAGCCATTCAACAATTTATCTTCGAATGGAAATTGCGAAAGAACTTCTATTCCCGACTCTTTATTTAAGACTTTTTGCTCAAGTTTTACCGCCTCTTTGCCGCCGCTTTCGCCAATATAACTTTCGACACAAATCGTCACGCCAGCGACAATTTCGCCGTCATAGCCAGCATCTGGAAAATCACTTTTGTGGTACAGATATGGATATTCACCGGTCATGCCGCAGCCATGGGCCGACAGATAGTAACGGTTCTCATAGTATTTGTCCGGGATGTCCTAGGCTTTACCAGCATAGTCGCGAAAAATAATTCCTGCGCGCAGGATATCCATATTGGATTGAACTTGTTCATAGGCAACCTTGTAGAGCTCTTTTTGTGCTGTTGTCGGTTCATCAGAACCTGCGTGAAAGGTGTGAGAAAAATCGGAGTAGTACCCCTGGCAACTCACGACATCTGTATCGAGCGCGATCAGTTCCTTTTCGTCAATCACATTGCTAGAAATCTCCTGAAACCATGGGTTTGAGCGGGCGCCTGCGTTAAGGAGGCGCGTTTCGCAATAATCCGCGTTTTGTGTGATCACGGACTGATGCAAAACAGACCACAGTTCATTTTCGGTAATGCTAGGTCGGATAGCCGCTTGTAGCTTCGCCACGCCGATTTCAGTCGCTCGTAAGGAAGCGTTGACGCACTTCATCTCTTCGTCGAATTTGACAGAGCGAGCCATCTCAACGGGCTGCTGCACATCAACAATCCGTAAACCGCAGCCTTTATGCCCTCGCTTTCGGGTGCTCGATCTAGTAGAGCGATACCTGCCAAATCGCTTCGTTCTGCATGTCAATGAAAGTTAGCCAAATCAATTTCCCATTTTGGTAAAATAATCAAAATTACTCGGCCATTTCTAACAAGTTTTTAAATGGCGAAAATCAATCCTGCATGATTTTTTCTATGCTGTAAGAGCATTAAATGCGGGCTCTTTCTCGAAAATTCAATGACTTTGAACCGGTTTTGAGGCACAAAAGAGCCGTTTTAGACTTATTTCGATTTCAACAAACGAAAGTCAACAGTCCGTTACTTTACTTCGACTTCCTCAGAAGGGGTTAAAAAGTGGTGCAAAAACAGCATTAATTCCCATGCCAAAAAATAACGAAAATTATAGAGGGTAAGTGGCATTGGAGGTTGATTGCTTAAATTTTGAAACTGTTAAATTGGATGTTTAACAAGTTTGTAAAAAATGGGTAAATTCGGTTTTTTTGGAGAACCTTTGTAGAGCCAAACGACCAATTTAAACCACCAAAATTTGCGTGAAGTATTCGTTTATTATTTGAATTTACGCATTGGTTGGGAATGGGAAGCCAATGAAAAATACTTCAATGTAAAGATTAAATAAGTAACCGAGCCAAATGAAGAACAAAAAGCCAAGGGCTATTATTTGAGAAAACTGGACGAAAAGCTTTAATGAAGGTACTGGTTTTCAAGGTACGCCGCTGTTTTTTTGTAAAGTGTCATAACACTACAAAACAACCTCCTCACTTCGTTTATTTAAACTTAGGAGATAATGATTAAGATAAGATTAGCGGCTCAAACTATTCTTCAATAAGCTTGTCATTTTCTTGATTTTGATTGGGAGCGGCCCCATCAAAGTCAAGCCCATTGGCAGCTCTGATTTTATCCTCAATTTCGTAAGCGATTTGGGGATGGTCTTTCAAATAATTCTTCGCATTCTCACGGCCTTGACCAATACGCTCATCACCATAAGAATACCAAGAACCAGATTTCTCAACGATCCCAGCCTTCACACCAAGATCAATAATCTCACCGCGCTTCGAAATGCCCTCGCCGTACATAATGTCAAATTCGACTTGCTTAAAGGGCGGCGAAACTTTGTTCTTCACAACCTTAACGCGCGTTTGGTTCCCAACAACATCATCACGTTCTTTAATCGCACCAATCCGGCGAATATCAATACGCACAGACGCATAAAACTTAAGCGCGTTCCCACCAGATGTCGTTTCGGGGCTGCCAAACATAACCCCAATCTTCATGCGAATTTGATTAATAAAGATGACCATGCAATTCGAACGGCTAATGGCGGCGGTCAGCTTGCGCATGGCTTGAGACATAAGCCGAGCCTGTGCGCCCACCGTCGCATCTCCCATATCGCCTTCAAGTTCAGCGCGCGGAGTCAAGGCGGCAACCGAATCAACAACCACAACAGAAACCGCGCCAGAACGCACCAAGGTTTCTGTAATCTCAAGCGCTTGCTCGCCCGCATCAGGCTGCGAAATCAAAAGATCATCCGTATTCACACCAAGCTTGCGCGCATAGCTCGGATCAAGCGCATGCTCCGCATCCACAAACGCACAAATATCACCCGACTTTTGAGCCTCCGCCAAAACATGAAGCGCTAAAGTCGTCTTGCCCGAACTCTCAGGACCATAAACTTCGATAATCCGACCCTTGGGAAGACCGCCAATCCCAAGCGCAATATCAAGACCAAGGGAACCCGTCGAAATCGCCGAAATCTCCATAACAGGACGATCTGACAACTTCATAATCGAACCCTTGCCAAATTGACGGTCAATCTGAGACATCGCAGCCTCAAGTGCCTTATGTTTATTGATCTGGTGTTCTTTGAGTAATTTAAGTTCGCTTGACATATTTTTGCCCTATTTAATGAGTATATGATGGCGTAAATGAAAATTGTTGAAATTTTCTAAACGCGTATGTTTTTCTTTTGGTTTGTTGTTTTCGCGCTCAAATCAAAAACGAGCTTGAAGGTAAAAATAGTGCGTGATATCGCGCTGGTGAAAAGGATCAATCATGAGAATTTGTGTTTATATGGGCTCACGGGATGGGACAAATTCGGCTTACCGCAAAACCGCGCTTGAATTAGGGGAGGCAATGGCCGTGCGCGGGCATTCTCTCGTTTACGGAGGCGGAAATACTGGTCTTATGGGGGCTGTAGCGGACGCAATGGTTGCAAAAGGAGCCGATACGTTTGGCGTAATTCCTGAAGCGCTTGCCGAGCTTGAGGTCGCCCATCAAGGGTTAACCGAGCTTGTGATTACACGAGGTATGCACACGCGAAAGAAGGCAATGCTGGAGCGTGCGGATGCATTTGTGGCTTTGCCTGGGGGGCTTGGAACTTTTGAAGAGCTTTTCGAGGCGCTCACTTGGCAACAGCTCGGATATCATAGTAAACCTGTCGGTCTTTTGAATATTGATGGTTTTTATGATCTTTTGCTCGAGTTTTTGGATCGGGCAACACGCTCGGGGTTTATTAGCGAATATCATCGCAGCACTTTGATCGTTGATGACACGATTGATGGTGTGTTGGCAAAAATCGAAACCGCTGAAGTCAAATATGTGCCGAAAAATAAAGTGCCTTCTCGTTAATAATCCTGAATTTTATGTCATTGACTTTTTCTCCAATTGGAGAGAGTTTAGTGGGAATATTATTCAACAGGATTAAAAGATGGCAGCGTTACCAATAATTGCAGCAAAAACACCGGCTAAGGTTCAGGTTGAAAAGGACAAAACCTATTACTGGTGTAAATGTGGAAAATCAAAATCTCAGCCTTTTTGTGATGGTTCACATAAGGGTACGGGCATAGAACCTGTTGCTTTTAAGGCGGATAAAGATGGTGATGCATTTTTGTGTCAATGCAAAGCCACAGGCAATTCTCCCTTTTGTGATGGTACGCATGCAAAATTAGGGGATCTTCAGGCTGGTGATGCAGCGCCAATTTCATCAGATAGGCCGGGTGCGCCAGAGGCTGTTCCGACAGCTGAGGAACCTACAGTTGCCCGTATTCATGAACTTGCAAAAAATGGTTTAAATAATTTTGGTCATCACGGTGAAATGACCTCAATGGGTGTGCCTCGCAAAGATTTACCGCATTGGAATGATATTCAAATACTACCTGCCCAAATGGCGAAGAAACCCCTAATGGATAATGCAGAGGTTGAAACTACAACTGTTATTGGGCCGCGTGCCAAGAAACCGCTTGAATTGAAGATACCTCTTTTTGTTTCGGATATGAGTTTTGGTGCGCTTTCTCAAGAGGCAAAGACCGCGCTTGCGCGCGGAGCTGAACTCGCAGGCACGGGAATTTGTTCAGGCGAAGGAGGAATGTTGCCTGAGGAAAAGGCTGAGAATTCGCGCTATTTTTATGAACTTGCGTCGGCCAAATTTGGC
Source organism: Paracoccaceae bacterium (assembly GCA_965263365.1). Classification (GTDB taxonomy): domain Bacteria; phylum Pseudomonadota; class Alphaproteobacteria; order Rhodobacterales; family Rhodobacteraceae; genus CANMUM01. The sequence continues at coordinate 1,986,961 of OZ253672.1, read as the reverse complement.
TGGGATTTGGGGCTCGTCAAAGACGTGCAGGCCTTTCATTTTAAAGGCGGACAGGGTGCGAAGACCGGCACCGGTGGTCACCTTCCCGGCAACAAAGTTCATGGTAAAATTGCCGATGTGCGTGGACTTGAAGAAGGGCAAGATGCGATTTCGCCGCCAACGTTCACAGATTTGAATTCGGCTCGTGATTTCCAAAAATTGTCGGATGAAGTTCGTGAAATATCTGGAGGCATTCCGGTTGGATTTAAACTTTCAGCAAATCATATTGAGGATGACATTGATTTTGCGCTTGATGCGGGGGCCGATTATATAATTCTAGATGGAAGAGGTGGCGGGACTGGCGCTGCACCTTTAATATTTAGAGATCATATTTCGGTGCCGTCGATTCCCGCTTTGGCGCGTGCGCGCCGGCATTTAGACAAGCGGGCCGGGCGTGACGTCAGTCTAGTCATTACCGGTGGATTAAGAATGCCAGAAGACTTTATCAAAGCTATGGCCATGGGTGCCGATGCGATCGCTGTGTCAAATTCTGCAATGCAATCGATTGGCTGCGTGGCAGCGCGAATTTGCAATTCAAATAATTGTCCGGCTGGAATTGCAACTCAAAATCCTGAATTGCGTAAGCGCGTTGATGTGCAAGGTTCGGCTGAGCGTTTGGCTCGTTTTTTTGAAGCAAGTGTATCTTTGATGAAAGTTATGGCGCGTGCTTGCGGACATTCAAGTCTCGCGTCCTTCGAGCTGAATGATCTTTCAACTTGGAATCGTGATATGGCAATTCTTTCTGGCGTGCGTTATGCGGGGGTTGAAAAACCTTAACTATTAAGCGCGTAAATTCGGGCGGTATTTTTGAGGAAAAGATTGGATATTGTCGGACGGTTGTTGCCAATGGATTTGTTTTCGTTTCGGGAACGGTTGCACCGGGCGCGAACCCGCCCGATAGCGTTTTTGATCAATGTGAAGCTGCATTAAATACTATTCAATTAGCGCTTCCAGAAGTTGGCTCAGATTTTGAAAAGGTTGTGAGAGTTCATTACTATCTTCAAAATGCCGAAGATTTTGAACGATGCTGGCCATTATTGCGCGAGGCCTTTGGTGCGAATCCGCCAGCTGCGACCATGATTGAGTGTAATTTAATCGATCCAAAATACAAAATCGAAATTGAAGTGACGGCTTTAACTTAGTTATTTGGAGATATTGATCGAGCAATCGTCTTCAGAAATATCATAAATTGTTTTTCAAAAGGCGTTGTTTCTCACGTCCCCAATCACGATTTTTTTCTGTGTCGCGCTTGTCATGGTTCTTTTTACCTTTTGCTAGACCAATAAGTAATTTGGCACGACCTTCGTCATTAAAATACATTTTTAGCGGTACGATTGTCATGCCTTCTCGTGACACACCTTTATTCAAATTCATGAGTTCTTTTTTGTGAACGAGTAATTTACGTCTACGACGCTCTTCATGGCCAAAACTTTTTGCTTGATCATATTTTGGGATATGTGTGTTGATCGCCCAAAGTTCTCCATCTTCAATCGATACGTAGCTTTCAGCAATATTGACGCCGCCTGCCCGAGAAGATTTGACCTCTGAGCCCGTCAACATGATCCCACATTCAATCGTCTCCCCAACAGCATAATTGTAACGCGCTTTGCGGTTTTCAGCGACAAGTTTATTGTTGGGATTTTGATTTTTCTTGCTCATAAAAGGGAATTAATGTTCCCACGACCTTATGTAAAGGCTGCAATTTGTAAAAACAGGTCTTCAAAATATGATTTGAATTAGGTAACTATTGTATACCTTTTATTTATCGATTATGTCTGATGCGCAAATTTATGACAAATAATCACGAATCTAGGAAACAAATATGAGCTTACAAAATCATCCGATTTGGCGGAAACCTCAACATCATCATGATTTAGATCATTCGCATGAACATGTTCATTGGGTCGAGCTTTTTTACGACCTTGTTCATGTCGTCACCGTATTTCTACTCGGCAATTATCTATCGCATCACGCGTCACTCGAAGGCTTTGCGGTTTTTGCGCTTGTATTTGTCGTCTTGTTTTATGCGTGGGGCGAAATCAGTGTGTATAACTCTATTTATTTGAGCACAGATATTTGGCATCGAATTATAATGTCGCTAGCGATTATTACAGTTATGTTTATGGCAGCGGCTATTCCGTCGGTAACCGGAAATTCGTGGCCATTTTTTGCACTTGGTTTTGCCGCCAATCGATTCGTGATCGCATTGCTCTATTTTCGCGCGCGCAGAATAAACTCGGAAGCAAATTCTCTTTGTTCTGAGATGGTGCGTAATTTTGTGATATTTGGTTTATTTTTTGGGCTGTCGGCTTTCTTGCCAAAACCATATAATTTTTATGTGTTCGTTGCGACGATGTTTGCAACAATCGCGATCTATATGATTCCAAAATTATCACCCATTCGATTTGATCGATTCGTGCCGCGAATGGAGCATTTGTCTGAAAGATTTGGGCTATTAACGCTGATTGTAACCGGAGAAGCGTTTTTTAAACTTGTTGTGACTCTTGCCGATAAAGGGGCCTATAAGGTTTCACCAGAAGTTCTTGTGAATTTTGGGATCGGCGGGATCGCGACATTTATACTCGCTTGGACATATTTTGATGTTGTCGGGAATGGTAAGCCTAAGGATCAACAATTTAAAACACTAATATTCAATTGGTCGGGGCATATTTTTCTTATGATCAGTTTGGTGATGATTGGTGTTGCGCTATCTGGAGAAGTAAAAGTGGGCTTTTGGGAGCCATATCCGCTTAAGTATGGAACGATTGGTTGTTTTGGGCTTGCGGGGTATTTAATATCGCTATGGATTATTCAAAAACAAATTGAGTTTCGTGAAGCGCACCGTTTTGCGAGACTTGATTTGCGTATATTTGGAATTGCGATGGTTTTTGTGACATATTTCTCTTTGCCCTATGTGCCCGCCATTATCGGTAACCTGCTCTGGTCAACAGCCCTTTGTAGTCAACTTGGGATTGGTATTTTGAGAGCATATTTTTATTACAAAGCACAAGAAAAAGCCTCGACTTAGATAATGTCAAACACCCGCCGCGCAATTGCTAAATTTTTTCACGAGGAAAACGAGGTCTATGGCTTCGCTTGGTGGATAGATTTTGCACTTATTGTGTTGATTGCGCTCAATGTTGCGGCGGTTATTTTGGAAACTGTTGATCCGATTTATCATGCTTATAAAATATGGTTTGACCTTTTTGATTTGTTTTCGGTGCTCGTCTTCACGATCGAGTATGTAGCACGCGTTTGGACGATCGTCGAAGACGAAAGGTTCTCAGACGGTTGGCGCGGGCGCATTCGGTATATGATGACGCCGATGGCGATTATCGATTTACTTGCGATTTTGCCTTTTTACTTCTCGCTTTTTATCGACGCCGACTTGCGAATTTTGCGGGCGCTTAGGCTGTTGCGTGTGTTTAAACTCACGCGATATTCGAGCGCGATGACGATGTTGCTCGATGTTTTGCAAGAAGAAGCGAAAACTTTGTTTGCTTGTTTTTTTATTCTATTCATACTGCTGATCATAACCTCGACGGGCGCCTATCTCGTTGAGCAAGCGGTGCAGCCAGATGTCTTTGGTTCGATACCAGATTCGATGTGGTGGGCACTCGTAACTTTGACCACAGTTGGTTATGGTGATGTGACGCCGGTTACACCTCTTGGCCGTATATTCGGGGGAATTGTTACAATTATTGGTGTTGGGATGGCGGCGTTGCCAGCCGGTATATTGGCGTCAGGCTTGGCGGATCAGCTTCACGTTAGGAGAGATGATTTGCGGCGTCAGTTTCGTGAAGCATTGGAAGATGGCGTGATCTGTGATCAAGAAGAATATGAATTGGAGGAGCTGCGTAAGAAGCTTGGGATTTCACGAAAATCCGCCGATACAATCAGGCAAGAAATAATGGTTCAACAGGCCGATAAAACGATAAATCAGTGTCCGCATTGCGGTAAAGAAATTTGAAAAGGCGACTAAAATTCGCCTTCTATTTTTAATGAATGAGTAATTCAGGCTGTTCACGGGCTCATTAAAATGATGTTCGTTTGCTTTTTGTAACTAGGCGAGTATAATTGCGCTTAGTATTTTCCGAGAGATTTAAATGTCGAACAAAAGCGAAAAAAAAATAGCGAATGAGAGTGTCAATGACTGTGTAGAGCCTTGCTTTGTTGAAATCGGGATGCGTTTGATTGGTAGTAAATGGACTGGGACAATTTTATGGCATCTTAAAGATGGCCCCGTTCGCTTTAATGAGCTTTCGAGAATGATTGGTGGTGCGAGTAAGAAAATGATTTCGGAACGCTTGCGGTTTTTAGAGCGAAAGGGATTGATCAGCCGGACTATTAAAGACACGAATCCAATTTCTGTATACTATGAAGTCACAGATTTGGGCTCTACCGCATTAGAAATTTTGGGTCAAATTCAAAGCTGGACGCAGGAGTTGCCGCCCTCAATCATTGAAGATCTCAGAGCGACTTAAACGGCTTTAAAAATACAGTATTGCGGTGTTCGCCCCGCTTGAATGGCCTTGGCCTCGAAACGTGTTCGAATCCAACCCTCCCAAGGCGTTTTTCGATCTCGAGCTAATTCGTTCCACCCGCTACTTTCTTCAACGCGCTCAAGAGAATGCGTTATGTATTCAGGTATATCCGATGCGAGCCGCAATTCAGCTCCTTGGCGCACGAGCCTCCGCAAAACATTTAGATTATCTGGGTGCATAAATCTACGTTTCTCATGACGAGCTTTGGGCCATGGATCTGGGTAAAGCAAATAAATACGCTCAAATGTGTGATCAGGCAAAGCATCCATGAGATCGCGTGCATCTGCCGCGTGTATGCGAATATTGGACAATTGATTGACTTCAATATGGCGCAATGCCATTGCAACGCCGTTAATATAGGCTTCACATCCAACAATGTTTTTTTCGGGATGCGCCGAGCCAATATGCGCGAGGTGTTCGCCACCTCCGAAGCCGATTTCGAGCCAATTTGGATTTTGATTATTAAAGTGAGACTGAAGATCAACGCGTCCGGTTTCGACTCCATTTATGCATATTTGAGGCAATAATTCGTCGATTCGGCTCTGTTGTTTGGCGCTCAAGGACTTTCCCTTAAGACGGCCATAGAATTTACGACGTTGTTGTGGTTGTTCTGATTGCATAGGGGCCTTTTAGCGATTTATTTTTACCTTTGTAAGTGATTGAATGCAATTTAATATGTAGATTTTCGGACGCGCACGATTAGCGCGACTGCGCCTATGAAAAGAATTAAATTATAAGGCCAGTCTCCCGTGCGGGCGTATAGAGTGCTTGTGTATCGGGGACCAACCTTTGAAGTGAAACTCCCTTGTTGATTCAATTCGATGCGCTCTGTAATTTGACCATCGGCATCAATGAGTGCGCTGATCCCTGTGCGGGCAACGCGCACGACAGGTTTGCCAGATTCGATCGCTCTAAATTGTGCCGCGACAAGATGTTGCGATGGGCCGCCAATTTCTCCAAACCAGCCATCATTTGTAATCACAACAATAAAGTCACCTTCTCGGCGTGCGTATTTTGGAAAAATGCCTTCGTAACAGATCAAGATATTGATCTTGGGCATACCTTCGGCCTGCCAAGGTTCATAAGTTCCCGCACTTGCTGAAAACATTGTGAGAGTTTCGGTTGCGATATTGAATTTCATGAGGAGATCGCTGAAGGGGATATATTCGCCAAAGGGAACGAGGTGCGTTTTGAGATATTTATGGGTCACATCGCCTTCTGAATTGATCATATATGCCGCGTTGTAGAATTTATTTTGTGGCAGGTTTGTTTCTCTATTTATTTCTACTGTCCAGTGCAGACCGCCCGTGAGTAAAGGTTGTCCTTCAAGTTCAAGGTTCATATAAGTTGCGATGAAGGGAGTTTGGGTAGGGTCAGACATAATTGCGGCTTCTGGCCAAATGACGAGATCAGCACTTCCTTTGGATAACGACAAATAAGTTTCCATGATTAGATTTGCGTTATTAATATCCATATACTCAGACTGTGGAACATTGCCTTGTACGCCTGTCACTTTAAAATCTGCGTGTTTATGTTCATCGGGTGTGCGTGAAGAGAGATAAGGTAAAAGGACTAGTCCGAGGATTATTGCGCCTAAAATAGGCGCTTTCAGTTTTGGTAAATCGGCCAAGGACAGCGCAGAAAATACAATCAGGGTGCTTAATGCAAATGCACCAATATATGCTGAAGAAGGTGCAAGCCATGTATCGATAAATCCGTAGCTTATCAGCGCCCACGGAAATCCTGTAAAAATGTTTGCGCGTAAAAATTCAACTATACCAAAAGTGAGGGCAACGGCCCACGTCCCGGTATTGGCAAATCGAAATAAGGGCAACCAAAACAAAGCGAGACCCAGCGACATCAAAAGCCAAGCCGGAATTCCCATCCATGTAAAGTCACCACCTCTCACGAGAAAAGGTTCGTAGATCCAGTGCATCACCGTGAAAAAATAGCCAAACCCAAATAGGTATCCGCTTCGCCATAAATTTTGAGATCTACGGGCAACAAGATAAGCAAGCGGGAGTGAAGGTAGCGCAAAAAAACCGATCGAGAAAGGCGCATGCAGTAGGCCCAGCCAAATTCCGCATAAAAAAGACAGGAATGAATGTAAAGCTGAAACACCGCGCATATCGAAATATCTAATCAGTTGCGTTTTTTGAAAGTTGTGGAAGTCGAATTCTTATTTTATTGATACGCCTGGGGTCTGCGTCGACGATTTCAAATTCATGGCCATCACTTGTTTTTATGACCTCTCCCTTTACCGGAAGCCGTGATGCAATTGTGATTATGAGCCCACCAAGGGTGTCGACGTCATCTCCTTCTTCTGGCTTAGGAAGCGTTATATTGGTGTCCGATTCAAATTCGTCAATGAGAGTTCGCGCCTGTGCAACGTAGACCCCAGATTTTTCTTTTGTCCAAAGCTCTTCGGTTTCGTCATGCTCATCAGTAATATCGCCAACGATCTGTTCGAGCAAATCTTCAATCGTGACGAGGCCTTCGACCCCCCCAAATTCATCGATAAGAAACGCCATGTGCTTGCGATCATTTTGCATTTTTTGAAGGAGTGCACTTACACGCATACTCGGGGGCGCATAGATCGCGTCTCTTACAAATGGTTTTAATGCAAATTTATCGGTGGAGCGTTTGTCAGCATAATTCATAAAAACGTCTTTGACGTGAACGATGCCGGTTGGGTCATCGAGTGTTTCTTCATAGACCGGTAAACGAGAGTAACCATGTTCTTTAAGCGTTTCGAAAAATGTCTTCGCATCTGCATCAAGTGGCAGCGCTACAATTTCAGCCCGGGGTGTGGCCACATCGGATATGCGCGTATTGCTTAGGTTGGATAGATTTTCGGCGAGCTGGTTTGTTTTAAGATTAACGCTGGTTATAGCGTCTTTATGAGAAGCGCCGAAAAAGCGTTTGAATAATGTCCATCTCGAACTACCTTCTTCGCCTTCATCTTGAGCGCCTTCAGTGGCGATATTCATTTCGTTCCTATTTTCAAATTTCATTGATTTTATATGGATTAGATATATTCATTTTATTTAATAATTCAACTTCAACACTTTCCATTATCTCGGCTTCGTTATCTTCAATGTGATTAAACCCAAGTAAATGCAGTAAGCTATGAATTGCGAGATGTTTTATGTGGTTTTCGAATGGTTTTGATTTTGAATCGTTTTTGCAAGTCTCATAAGCGAAGGCAATGTCGCCGAGCGAATCGGTGATTCCTTCAAATTGGATTTTGGGTAAATTTGGATAGCCTGTCGAATCTTTTTCGTAGACTTGTGTTGGCCATGATAAGACATCAGTTGCGTTGTTTTTTTCACGAAATTCTTGGTTGAGTAATTTGATTTTTGCGTCATCTGTGAAAAGGACTGAAATTTCAAAAATGTCAGTATTTATCCCAAAATGATTAAACACAATCTTAAACGCTTGAGAAACCCAGTCTTGAACTTCATCGGGCCATTCACCCTGTGCGATTTCATAGTTAACCATCATAGGCGCGGATTATTTTCGCAACAAGAGGATGCCTGACGACATCTTGACTTGTGAATTCTGTAATGCCGACTTCGGGAATGTGAGAAAGGCGTCGAACAGCGTCAATCAAGCCTGAATCTTTGGCGCTTGAAAGGTCAATCTGAGATTGATCTCCAGTGATGGCCATTTGGGCGTCTTGGCCGAGGCGAGTCAGAAACATTTTCATTTGGGGAATGCTTGCGTTTTGGGCTTCATCAAGCACAACAAAAGCGCGCGACAAGGTGCGACCGCGCATGAATGCGAGGGGAGCAATTTCTATCGTTTTATCTTCGTACATTCTCGAAAGCTGCTTGGGAGGTAAGGAATCTGAAAGCGCATCATACAAAGGCTGCATATAGGGATCTACTTTTTCTTTCATATCTCCGGGTAAAAACCCTATACGCTCTCCAGCCTCGACTGCGGGACGAGAAAGAATAATCCTTTCGACTTTGCCTTCTGTCAATGCTTGAACTGCTGCGGCAACCGCAATGTAGGTTTTTCCCGTACCAGCCGGTCCGATTCCGAACACCAAGGCGTTTGCTTTTAACTGCTTGATGAGTTGCGCTTGGTTTGGCGAACGTGCTTGAATTGATTTTCTTGGGGTTGTGATTTCTTCAGTTTGACTTGAAGATTGCGCGGGGGTGAGAGGTGTTTTTACATCAACAACTTCATAACCTGAAAAACGCAAGGCTCCTTTGACATCTTCTTCTTCAATAATTCCTCTGGTGCGATGACGATCATTTAAGTGATCAAATATCTCTTTGGACTTGAGCACGTTTTCTTCACTACCTTGAAGGAGTAACCGGTTCCCTGAGCGACTAATGGAAACATCTGCGACATGCTCAACGATCGATAAATTACGATCCATTGGCCCGCAAACAGCGGCATAAGCTTTGTTATCATTAAACTCGACGGTTTCGGCAACCACGTTGTTATTCAAGGATTTTGATTCCTTATAAGTAAAATTGCAAATTTATGATGAAACTATTTTTTAAACTTGGCAAGTCGAATTTGGGTAAACTTCGAAAGCTGTGTGAGTAGAAGTATAAATAGCGCACAAACAACGATTGTTGGACCGGTTTGCGTATCGAGCTGGAATGAAGCATATAAACCGATTACGCTCGCGGACATGGTAAAAAAAGCTGCAATTAAGGCCATTTTTTCTGGCGAATTCGAGAATTTGCGTGCGGCAAGTGCAGGAATAATAAGCATAGCCCCCACCAAAAGCGCGCCAATCACTTTTAAAGAAAGTGCGACGGTGAGTGCCAATAACACCATGTAAATTTTAGACTCTATGTGAGGAGTGACGTCTTGAGATGCGGCGAGTTCTGGATTGAGTGTTGTCAGTACAATGCGATCCCAACGCCAAATTAAAGTGACGCCTGCGACGATGACCCAAACGATAATATTCCTTAATTCCGCTGTTGTAACGATAAGGACATTTCCGAATAAGTAATTTTCGAGATTAAATGCGCCGCCTCGGCTTGATTGAAACAAAAGTGCGAGTGCAAGGCCTCCATAGGCGATTACACCTAAATGAGCATCTATGCTCGTGCGTCGGGTATCCAGTGCGCCTAAATATATACCGAATAGTGAAGCACATGCTAATGCGCCCAAGATGGGATCGAGGTCAAAAAATAGAAAGGCCGCTACCCCTAAGAGAGCGCCGTGAGAAGTTGCGTCACCAAAATATGAGATACGGCGCCATATCGCTATGCTTCCAAGCGGTCCGAGAATACATGAAAGCGCAATTAAGACTGTTAATGCGCTAAGGATAACGTTGATCATTGTTCTTTTATTAAATTTGTACCAAGCATTTCATCATGAGCATGCGTATGGTGATGTTTGTATATTGCGATAGGTGTTTGATCTTTTCCGAATAAGGCTTGATACTCCGGGCTATTGGAAACATGAATGGGACTACCCTGACAACAAATATGCTTATTGAGACAAATCACACGGTCTGAAGAGCGCATCACGATGTTGAGATCATGGCTCACCAACAAAACAGCAATTCCTAGACTTTGCCTAAGCTCTTCTAGAAATGAGTAAAAATCAATCATTGCGGCCTGATCAAGTCCTGCGGTTGGTTCATCTAAGATCAAGATCTCTGGTGTTCCCGCTAAAGCGTAGGTGAGTAATACACGTCGCATTTCACCCCCCGAAAGACTTGCAAGCGGCGTGTTCATTAGAGGGTTTATTTTTGTTTTTTCGATTGCATTTTGAGTTGCCTCTACATCAATCGTGGGCTTCAGTTTCAGAAAGCGTTTTACATCGAGAGGGATTTGTCCATCTAAGTTCAATTTTTGCGGAACATATCCAATTTTGAGTGCATGGGCTTTTTGAATTGACCCTGAATCGGCTTTGAATTCACCGACTAGCAATCGGAGAAGGCTTGATTTTCCAGCACCGTTCGGGCCAATAATCGTGACGACTTCACGTTCGTGAATTTTGAGCGATATATTGTCCAAAATCACTTGATTGTCCAAATTTATGCTTAACGCGTTTGCAGATAATAATTCACGCATGATCATGTGTTTTGCAGTTCGCGCAAATGCCTTCAGCTTCAATGATTTCATTTAGGACTTCGAAATCTGAATTCGTGAGTACCGACTTCTCGATGCATTGCTCGCCAACGTGCTCGCATGATTTGCAAATTAAAAATGCCGGCTGATGCTGATGTGCGCAAAACTGACAGGCAATGTACGCATTTAACCGTTCAATTTTGTGTGCAAACCCGTTTTCGGTTAGGAAAGCCAGCGCGCGGTAAACGACAGGCGGCTGGGCGGAATGCCCTTTTTGGACGAGGAGATCTAGCAGCTCATATGCTCCCATCGCTCTTTGTTGCTCAATAAGCAGTTTAAGAACTTCTGAGCGTTGTGCGGTCAATCTTAATCCACGTTCTTGACAAATATTTTTGACGTTCTGTATGCGCTCATTTGCGGAAATTTGCGTGTCATTTTTGTTGAGGGAAGAATTCATGAGTTTTTCTATTGAAATGTTATATTATTACATTTAAAGGATCATAGTTGAAAATTCAATAAAGGGCAATTCATGAAATCTATAATTCCAAGCACGTTAATTTTAAGTGTCTTATCGGCTGCTGTCCACGCAGAGACAGTTCTCGTCGAAGTTCCCCCGCTTTATGCGGCAGCGAAACTTGCTTACCCTGATGCTGATATTGAAGTGGCCATTGAGCAGGGACAAAACCCGCATCATATTGAGCTTCGTCCAAGCGACATTGTTAAATTTTCGAGTGCCGATAAGTATATTTCATTAGGAGAAAATGCTAACAAAGAACTATTGGAAGCTGTGCTATCATCAAATGAGAATGTGGAGCATATTGAGTTCGATATCGAAGGAGGTGTTGGCGATCCACATATTTGGATGCGCCCGTCATTATTTGCTGAGGCTTTACAGAGGCTTAATCCAGAAGTCGCGGTAGAAACTTTAGATCAGTTAGCTGAATTGGATTCTGATATTGTCAAATTTGTTGAAGAAAATCATGATCAATTTGAAGAGATTGGTATTGATCACGACATATTTGGTTTGCTGACATATCCGGAAGCAGCACCTAGCTTCGCAAGTTTTTCAGATGCGCATGATCACGATCATGGAAGTCACGAGACTACTGAAGTTCTTGCCGATATTCATGATCATCACATCCATTGTTTAATTTTGACGAGCAATGAAAAGGTTCAAGAACTTTCTGAGCTTTCTGCAGAAAATGATTTAAAGGTTGTATCATTTGATTCGCTTGGCTGGGATAGTTTTGTAAGAGATGAGCCAGATTTTGAAGGATTTTATGCGTCCATGATGAAATCGATAAGTGATTGTGCGGAAGAGGGCGGTGAAATGCATGATCATGATCACGAACATGATCATGATAAAGAAAAAGATGGGGACGAACATGGGCACGAAGACTCCCATAATCATGACAACGCCTATTGATGTCTGGATGAATAGCTGAAACTTAGCGCGCTGAAAGCTCACTATCGCTTTAGCGCGTTTTTTGTTTAGGGCCGATAAGTTAATTCGTGAAGATGGTCCCTGCGCGATCGCGAATTCGTTTTTCAACTTTGGACAATTTCTTCCGCTCGAGAAAGGTCAACCGAAACAAGCTGCGATACGCCTTTTTCTCCCATTGTCACACCGAACAAACGATGCATTCGCGACATTGTGAGCGCGTGGTGGGTGATCACAAGAAAACGTGTTTGGGTTTGTCCAACCATTTCTTCAAGCATATTGCAAAATCTTGTCACATTAGCATCATCAAGAGGTGCATCGACCTCGTCAAGTACGCAAATCGGCGAAGGATTGGTTAAGAATACGGCAAAAATGAGCGAGATCGCTGTTAAGGTTTGTTCTCCTCCTGAAAGAAGTGAAAGTGTTGCGAGCTTCTTGCCGGGAGGTTGGCACATAATTTCTAAGCCCGCGTTAAGCGGATCATCACTTTCAACAAGTTCTAAGTGTGCAGATCCGCCGCCGAAGAGCTTTTGAAATAAGGAGGTAAAATTCTGATTGACCTCATCGAACGCCGCAAGCAATCGTTCTCGGCCTTCTTTATTGAGGGTTGAAATCGCTTGACGCAATTTGGCGATGGCTTCGGTGATTTCGGCTTTATCACTATTAAGTTTTCCGTGTTCATTTATGATTTCTGCACGATCTTCATCTGCGCGTAGATTAACGGCACCAAGTGCCTCACGTTGCCGGATTAGGCGATCAATTTCAGCTCGAACTGTGTCTTTATTTGGAAGTGTTTCATCGCCTTTGAGGAGCTCACTACCAAGCGCTTCCGGCGCTTTGTTGTAGTTTTCAGAGATTTGCGATTGGGCTTCTTCAAGATCATTTTTGAGCGCTTCAAGTTCCGATTCAAAGCGTGCTAGTTCTTCGCGAATATCTGCAAGTGAATTCTCAGCCTCGCGATGTTTTTGATCGGAGCGAGCGCGTTCTGATTCACCAGAAGCGAGGGCTTCTTTAGCGTTTGAAACCCTGACTTGCGCGTTTTCAATATCACTTTCTAACAGAACTCGCTTTTGTGCGAGTTCGCTTGGATGTGCTTTCGCATGTTTGAGTTTTGTTGAGGTATCAGCGCGTCGTTGCTCTAATTCATCTTGGTGGCGGGTTGTATTATTTAAACGCTTTTGCCAATTTTCCCGTTCACGCGTTATGTCTTTAAGGCGATTTTGGCGACGTTCACGCTCCTTGCGCAAATCTTCCAAAGTCGCCCGTTTGCTCAACATAAATTCCCGCGCATTCTCAACATTTGTGTGATGCTTTTCGAGTTCAAACTTTTTCTGATCAATCGCATTTTGATCAACCAAAGCAGCTTCAGCTGTTTGGAATTCTTCTTTTGCGCGTGAAACTTCGTGCTCGATGCCCTCAATCGCATTTTGGTTCACTTCAAGTCGCGAATTTAGACGCTCTAAGTTGTTTTCGACGAGCTGGTGTTTTCTAATTGCGTCGGTCAGTGCACGTTCAGATATGCGCAATTCCGATTGATTTTTTTGCAGATTTTCTTTTGCGGTTTCGAGATTTTTTTGGCTGAGATTTTTTTGGCTTTCGAGCACGCTTAATTCGGCTTGAAGTTTTTCAATTAGCGTATTGAGTTCACGAAAGCGATTGCGTTGTTCAAGATGAAGTCGACTTGCCGCGTCCCCGTCGCTTGCGAGTTTTACGTAGCCGTCCCATCTATAGAGATCACCATCAAAACTTACGAGCCGCTGTCCAGGCAAAAGCTTGTTTTGCATTTCGGTTGATATTTTTTCGGTGACGCCGATATAAGACAGCCGTTTTTGAAGGAGTTTAGGTGCATTTATGAATGGAGAAAGAGGTTGAACATTTTCGGGCCAATCTGGTGGTAATATTTCGCCAGTGAAGCGCCAACCTGATCCATTATCATTTTCGGGGGCGTCGAGTTCGTGATCAATAGCTGCCCCAATAGCTGCTTCGTACCCTTTTTCGACTTCGATTTGCTCCAAAAGGGGCGCTTCCGATTCGGACTTGCTTAGAATGGCTGCCAAACCTTTTTGTTCGGCTTTAAGGGCAGAAATTTCGCCTTGCCTTGTCGCGCGATTGCTAAGGATTTCATCAAATGAATTTTGATGCTTATGGTTGAGTGTTTCTAATTCTTCAGATTGAGATGAAAGGTGTGTGATCTTTTCTTCGAAGACTTCGACCTCACGCGCGCTTTCTTCAAAATTTTGGGTAGTTATCTTTTGATTTTCGCGTATTTCTTGGAGTTCTTGCTGAGCTTTTTGCGTACTTACTTCAAGTTTGTTTAAGTGAGTTTTGGCTTCCGAATGACGGCGTTCAGCAGCTTGTGCTCGCGCTTCATCACGCGCCAGCGTTTGTCTAATATCATCAAATGCCTCTTCGGTTTTGGCCAAATCTTCATGGGCAACTCGCACAATTTCTGCCGCCTTTTGAATGGCGTCTTCTTCTCCGTTGGCAGCTTCTTTCAGATGCTCTTCTTCCCACTTAAGTTGGTTTAAGGCCTCGCTCGCGTCTTGAGAAATTTGTCGTTCACGCTCCAAATCGCGTGTTAAAAGCGTCTCGGATCTTTCCAACTCTTCAATTGTTTTTTGCGCGCGCGCTTCGTCCTCTGAAAGCGAAGTCAAAGCAATATTATGCCTTTGAAGTAGTGCTGCGGCGATGGCTTCCTCGTCGCGCAACGCGGGAAGGGCTTGGTTGGCTCTATCGAGTTCAGCTTCGCATGTCCTGCGTAAACGTTCTCCCTCTGACCGTTTCGTGCGTGCTTGCGTAACTTGGCGTTCGGATTCCACACATTTTTCTGATAGGGCTTTCCATTCTAGATATGCGAGAATTGCTTGTGCACCCCGAAGTTTCTCCGCGAGTTCTTTATATCGTTCGGCGGTTTTGGCTTGTCGATCTAGGGAGCGGATTTGGGTTGCTAGTTGATCAAGCGTATCATCAACGCGCAAAAGGTTACTTTCAGCATTTTTTAATTTTAGCTCGGCTTCATGCCGACGCTGGTATAGACCCGAAATGCCGGCCGCATCTTCCAACACACGCCGGCGCGCTTGCGGTTTCGAGTTAATGAGTTCGGTGATTTGACCTTGCCGCACAAGGCTTGGCGAATGTGATCCGGTAGCCGCATCGGCAAACATCATTGATACATCACGCGCGCGTACGTCTTTACCATTGAGTTTGTATGCTGAACCGATATCGCGTGTAATGCGTCTGATGACTTCAATTTCATCATTTTGGTTAAACGCGGCTGGCGCTAACCGTTCACTATTGTCAATAACAAGGCTGACTTCTGCAAAGTGTTTTGCACCGCGGGACGCTGCGCCTGCAAAAATGACATCTTCCATGCCACCGCCACGCATTTGTGTTGGACGGTTTTCACCCATGACCCAGCGCAAAGCTTCAAGTAAATTTGATTTTCCACAGCCGTTGGGGCCAACAACACCTGTTAATCCTTCCCGAATTTCGAGATCTGTTGGATCGACGAAGCTTTTAAAACCTTGTAATCTGAGCTTTTTAAACTGCAAAATCCGTCCGTAACTGTGTTGATATATAAACGTTTCACTTTATTACGGGATTTTACGGTCTTTACAAGCCCTTCAAGATTGATATGTTTCCAGCGAAATAAGATACTTAATATAAGTGTGGAGAGAACCGCCAATGACAAAGCCAGCTTTTGAAAAAATTCTCGTTGCTAATCGTGGTGAAATTGCAATTCGTGTTATGCGCGCGGCCAATGAATTAGGGATAAAAACCGTGGCGGTTTACGCAGAAGAAGATAAACTTGGCCTTCATCGTTTTAAGGCGGATGAAAGTTATAAGATTGGTGAGGGTTTGGGTCCTGTCGCGGCTTATTTGTCAATCGAAGAAATGATTAGGGTGGCTAAATCATCGGGTGCGCAGGCGATACATCCTGGATACGGGTTGCTGTCCGAAAATCCTGACTTAGTAGACGCGTGTGAGCGTGAGGGTATCAAATTTATTGGGCCGAAAGCTGAAACAATGCGCGCCCTTGGGGACAAGGCCTCTGCACGCCAAGTTGCTATTGCTGCTGGCGTTCCTGTGATCCCAGCCACAGATGTTTTGGGCGACGATATGGAAGCTATCAAAAAGACAGCTAAAGAAGTCGGTTATCCTTTGATGCTTAAAGCGAGCTGGGGCGGAGGCGGTCGTGGAATGCGCCCGATTTTCTCTGAGGATGAGCTTGAATTGAAAGTTTTAGAGGGACGTCGCGAAGCAGAAGCTGCATTTGGCAATGGCGAAGGTTATTTGGAAAAAATGATTACCAAAGCACGTCACGTTGAGGTGCAGATACTTGGCGATCAGCATGGTAATTTGTATCATCTTTTCGAAAGAGATTGTTCAGTTCAAAGGCGCAATCAAAAGGTTGTGGAACGTGCGCCAGCGCCGTATTTAGATGATGATGCGCGTCGGGAAATTTGTGAACTAGGTCTTAAGATTTGCGCGCATGTGGGTTATCAAAATGCGGGGACTGTTGAATTTTTACAAGACGTCGACACAGGTGCATTCTATTTTATTGAAGTCAATCCGCGCGTTCAAGTTGAACATACGGTAACTGAAGAAGTCACAGGTATTGATATTGTACGTGCGCAAATATTAATTGCCTCTGGTGTGACGGTCGATCAAGCAACGGGTGCGCCCGATCAAGACTCTATTCGCTTAAATGGTCATGCGATCCAAACGCGCATAACAACCGAAGATCCGCAAAATAACTTTGTTCCAGATTATGGGCGCATTGCGGCCTACCGTGCCGCTTCGGGAATGGGTATTCGATTGGATGGAGGAACCGCGTATTCGGGCGCTGTGATCACTCGCTACTATGATAGCCTACTCGTCAAAGTTACGGCTTGGGCGCAAACTGCTGATGCTGCGATTCACCGGATGGATCGAGCGCTTCGTGAGTTCCGAATTCGTGGTGTGAGTACAAATATTGCGTTTGTCGAAAATTTACTTCAGCACCCCAAATTTTTGGATATGAGCTATACAACAAAGTTCATTGATGAAACGTCAGAGCTGTTCGAGTTTAAAAAACGCCGTGACCGTGCAACGCGCGTACTAACTTATATTGCGGACGTCACTGTAAACGGAAATCCAGAAGCAAAGGGGCGTCCAGAGCCTGATCTATCGCATATCGCGCCGATTCCGCTTCCCAAATTTGATTCGTTGAATGTGCCAGATGGTGCCAAACAAATACTTGAAAACCAAGGCGCCAAGGCAGTTGCGGACTGGATGCTTGATCAGAAGCGGTTGTTGATTACAGATACGACGATGCGGGATGGGCATCAGTCGATCTTGGCAACACGCATGCGTAGCTTTGATATGAATCGAGTTGCGCCAGTTTATGCCTCAAATCTTTCAGAATTATTTTCGGTTGAATGCTGGGGGGGAGCGACTTTTGACGTGGCTTATCGGTTCTTGCTTGAGTGCCCTTGGCAGCGTTTGCGTGACCTTCGAAAAGCGATGCCAAACCTTTTATTGCAGATGCTTTTGCGCGGTGCAAATGGCGTCGGTTATACAAATTATCCAGATAATGTTGTAAAAGCGTTTGTTGCGCAAGCTGCAGAAACCGGAATTGATCTTTTCCGTGTATTCGACAGCTTGAATTGGGTCGAAAATATGCGTGTTTCGATGGATGCGGTGAACGAGGCCGGAAAATTATGTGAAGGTGTGATTTGTTATACAGGAGATATTACAGATCCCGAACAGCATAAATATGATCTTAAATACTATGTCAATATGGCCAAAGATTTACAGCGCGCCGGCGCACAAATTATTGGCATAAAAGACATGGCTGGATTGATTAAACCCGATGCGATCCGGTTGCTTGTTCGTTCGATTAAAGAAGAAATTGGCTTGCCGATCCATTTTCATACGCATGATACATCCGGCATTTCAGCTGCGAGTGTCTTGGCCGCGGCTGAAGCGGGTGTTGATGCCGTCGATGCTGCAATGGATTCCTTTTCTGGGGGCACCTCGCAGCCTTGTTTAGGTTCGATCGTTGAGGCGCTCAGGCATAATCCAAGAAATACGGAATTGAGCGGTGAAAAAATTCGTGAAATTTCGGATTACTGGGAGGCGGTTCGAGCCCAGTATATTGCTTTTGAAAGTGGGGTGAAGGCACCGGCTTCCGAAGTTTATCTTCATGAAATGCCGGGAGGTCAATTTACGAACTTAAAGGCGCAAGCGCGCTCTCTTGGGCTGGAAGCAAAATGGCCACTAATCGCGAAAACATACGCAGAGGTCAATAAGCTCTTTGGAGACATTACGAAGGTGACCCCTTCTTCGAAGGTCGTGG
Organism: Paracoccaceae bacterium; assembly: GCA_965263365.1. GTDB lineage: Bacteria > Pseudomonadota > Alphaproteobacteria > Rhodobacterales > Rhodobacteraceae > CANMUM01. The sequence continues at coordinate 1,968,550 of OZ253672.1, read as the reverse complement.
GCGATATGGCGCTTCTGATGGTTTCACAAGGCATCACAAGTGATGATGTGCTCGACCCTCAATCAGATGTTGCTTTCCCCGCTTCTGTTGTGGATATGCTCAAAGGTAATTTGGGTCAGCCTCCTGGAGGTTTCCCCGAAGCGATCTTGAAAAAAGTTCTCAAAGACGAGGTGCCTTTGGGGGCGCGTGCGGGTGAGAGTTTGTCACCAGCGAATCTTGATGAAGAAAAAGGGAAGCTTCAAGCGTTAGTTGGTGATGATATTCAAGTCGATCATGAAGACTTAATGGGTTATCTCATGTATCCAAAAGTCTTTGAAAATTATACTAAGGCACATATCGAGTACGGGCCGACACGCGTTTTGCCAACGAAAGTATTCTTTTATGGAATGCGTCCTGGCGATGAAATTTCTGCGGAAATTGATGCCGGGAAAACGCTTGAGATCCGACTGCTTGCAATTGGCGAAACTGATGACACTGGGATGGTGAAGGTATTTTTTGAATTAAACGGTCAGCCTCGTTCGATTCGTGTGCATAATCGAAGCGTTGCGGCGACAAAAACAACGCGCCCCAAGGTTAGCGATAGTGAGGGAGAAATTGGTGCTCCGATGCCAGGAGTTGTGGCGAGTATCGCGGCATCTGAAGGTCAGAAAGTCAAAGCCGGTGATCTTGTTTTAACGATTGAAGCAATGAAAATGGAAACTGGGTTACACGCAGAGGTTGATGGCATAGTCGATCGCGTTTTTGTAAAAGCGGGAGAGCAGATTGACGCTAAGGATCTTTTAGTCGTGATAAAGCCCGAATAGTATCCTTGTACTAAAATAGGGACTTTCATTTATCCACGAATTTAATATATACTGCTCATTAATTATAATGAGCAGTATATATATTTAATGTTAAGCAATTTTAAGCATATATTTCCCTGTGCAATCGTGAGCTGTGCGGCTGTTTTGCATTCCAGCGATTTTGAAACACAAAAAGAAATTGTGTTTGTAAGCGCAGTTGAACGAGCGCGTCAAAGCCTACCTTTGTTTTTAGATTATGTTATTATGGATGAAGGCTATGCGCGTTTCGAAGCAAGTGTCATGGTGTCTCTTCCGGTGGAAAATCACGATCGAATATTTGAAGAACACGTCTGGGTTGGGCCTTTTCAACAGATAGATGAAGGGGAATTTTCGGGTATACTTGCTAATCAGCCGACCCTTGCGTCTGGAAAAATGGGTGAAGAATTTGTTTTTGCGATGGATCAAATCGTTGATTGGAGTATGAAAGTTGATTCCGAAGAGGCTTACGGAAACTTCACAGCGCGCTCACTAGCCAATGTTTTATCGTCAGAGAATTCGCGTGCTATTTTGGCTGAACTCAATGAAAAAGAAGTGCCGCTTGCTTGGGTTTCAGAAATCGTAGATTTTGAAGAATTGCCTTCGAATATTGAACTGCCTTCTGAATTGGAAGCAGAGCAATTGAACAATAGTGAACCTCAAAACTAAAATAAACTTAACTGACGTTCGTCGGCATTAGGCTTTATAAAGAGATCTGTGCGAAGTTTGTGAGCGGCATCTTTGAAACCAACTTTGCGATAGGCAAGATCGAAGCGTTTCTGAATAATATTTGCATATGTGCCGCGACCGCGCATGCGTAAGCCAAATTCAGAAGAATTAAGTCGACCTTCTCGTGTGTCCTCAATGTGCTTGAGAACCTTTTTCATTCGATTTGGAAAGTGCTCCTCGAGCCAAGCCTTAAAAAGCGGGGCGACTTCTAAAGGGAGTCTTAAGAGTATATATTTGGCATCTCTCGCACCAGCTTCACGGACCTTTTCTAAAATTAATTCTAATTCGTGATCGTTGATTTTTGGGATAACAGGGGCAATAAGTGTCATAGTTGGAATGCCCGCTTTTTTGAGTGCGGATATTATTTGGAGTCTTTTTGTGGGTGATGCAGCGCGCGGTTCCATTTTTCGGTGCAGGCCATTGTCGAGTGTCGTCACAGAAATTCCAACTTTGACTAAGTCGTGCCCAGCGAGTTTTTGCAAAATATCAAGATCTCTCATGATGAGGCTACCTTTTGTCACAATGGTAACGGGATGACGGCACTCATATAAAAATTCTAGAATCTGACGTGTAATTTTGAGCTGTTTTTCGACAGGTTGATAGGGGTCTGTGTTTGTTCCCATAGCGATGGGTTTGACCTTATACTTACTTTTGCTCAGCTCTTTTCGGAGCAAAGGGGCGGCATTGGGTTTGAAGTGAATTTTGCTTTCGAAATCGAGACCGGCGGAGTAGCCTAAATAAGTATGCGTGGGGCGCGCGAAACAATAAATACAGCCGTGCTCACAACCGCGATAAGCGTTAATTGAACGATCAAATGGCACATCTGGTGACGCATTATACGATAATATAGACTTGGTTCGATCCGCGATCAGCTGGGTTTCTATCTTTTGTTCAAGATGCTGATTTTCCCAGCCATCAAAATAAATATCACGGGTGTATTTTTCGTAGCGACCAGTTTCGTTTTCAGTGGCGCCTCGACCGCGGCGGGTATTTTGCAAAACTGTTTTCATAGGGCTTTATAAGAACAAAATAAGAACATTTCAACCGAATTGTTATTTTTCTAATGGGTTTATATTATTGGGCTTAGCCCAGTGAAGATAGAAAGGAATATTATGGAGATGCTTTTTGAAATCGGGTCACGACCGAACCTGAATGTGAGGGGCGTAAATACAAAGTTTCCAATTCACAGAATTTTTTGTGTGGGAAGAAATTATGCTGATCATGCGGCCGAAATGGGAATGAGTGTTGATCGAGAAGCACCTATTTATTTTACGAAGTTTGTCGATTCTTATGCGCCAACAGGGGGACAATATCCATATCCACTGGCAACTCAAAATTACCATTATGAAATGGAATTTGTTGTCTGTTTGAATAAAGGAGGTGTGAATATCTCAACGCAAGATGCCTTAGCTCATGTCTATGGTTACGCGTGTGGTTTGGATATGACGCGTCGCGATATTCAGTATAAAATGCGTGACAAGGGCTATCCTTGGGACGTTGCTAAAAATGTTGAGAACTCTGCAATCATTGGTGATATAACGCGTAAAGAAAAGTTTGGAAAATTGTCTGACCAAAAAATACGCCTTTTGCAAAATGGTATTGAAAAGCAAGCTGCGACGCTTGATAAAATGATTTGGAGCGTTGAAGAAATTATAAGCGATTTATCAAACTATTATCATTTACGCGCCGGTGACGTGATTTTTACAGGAACGCCTGCGGGCGTTGGCGCGGTTTCATGTGGTGATAAGCTTGAAGGGTCGGTAGAGGGGCTTTCTCCCGTTACCCTTGAAATATTGGCAACTTAAGTCCATATGATCGCGTGCAGAGCTCTAGGAAACCCCATAAAATGACAGACACAATATTGAACTTCCAAATCAACAAGCTTGGTATTCGAGGGCGTGTGGTTCGCTTGTCCGAAGTTCTTGATTCGGTGATTGGACAACATGACTATCCCGAATGGGTCGGATTTGTGTTGTCAGAAGGGCTTCTTTTAAATACTGCGATGGCGTCTTCGATTAAGCTTAGCGGAATTTTATCTTTGCAAGCGCATTCAAAGGGCGCGATTAAACTTCTTGCGACCGATTATTTTGCTCCTGAAGGCGAAAATGAAAATCCAAAAGTGAGAGGCTATGTGCGGGTTAATCAAGAGGCTCGCGAGAGCGGTTTGCCCAATTTTGATACGGGTTTTTTTGGTGTCATCATTGATCAAAAGAATGGAACCCAACCCTATCAAGGAATGACCGCACTCCAAGACAATTTGATATTGTCTGCGGAAGAGTATTTTAGGGCGTCTGAGCAAATTCCAACGAAATTTTTGATGCGCGTGCATTATGATGTGTTGAAGAATAAATGGCGTGGCGGTTTGATGATGATCCAGCATTTAGCCAATGAAGGTGGTCATTCACAGTCTCAAGCGTCTGAATTTGCGATGCAGCATGCAAGTGTATTGATGGAAACAATGGGAGAAGAAGAATTGCTCGATTTTGCGGTTAGCTCGCCCGAACTTGTTTACCGACTATTTCATGAAGATGATCCGACGACGAATGCGGAGCGCCAGATTGAATTTGGTTGTCCGTGCTCTGAGGACCGTGTTCGAAATTCACTCTCCATTTATTCACAAAAAGAAATACAGCACATGATTGATAGTGATGGAAAAGTGACCGCCGACTGTCAGTTTTGTGGGGCGCATTATAAGCTTGACCCTACAAGCGTTGGTTTGGAAGCAAAATGAAAACAGCCATTGTCATTCCAAGTCGAATGGGTTCGACAAGATTGCCGGGCAAACCTTTATTAGGATTAAAAGGAAAAAACGGTAAAGTTTTGACTTTGGTCGAAAGATGTTGGCGTGTTGCAAAGGACGTCGATGTCGATGACGTTATTGTGGCAACTGACCATGATGATATTGCATCAGCGGTGCGTAAATTTGGAGGCGCGGTTGTGCTCACATCTCCTTTTTATGCCGAAATGGAACTGAGCGTTGTGCGTCTTTGCTAGCGCACACGGATGCTGATATTATCATCAATTTTCAAGGTGATGCACCGTTGATACCCTCGGATTTTGTCGAGGCGCTGATTGATCATATGAAGGTAAATCGCGACTCTTTGGTTGCGACAGCTATGATGGCTTGTGATGCTGATATGCTCGCTTCGCTTAAACAGGACCGAAGACAAGGTCTTGTTGGCGGGACAACTGTCGTATTTAATCACAATAGACAAGCGATGTATTTTTCAAAGGAAATTCTTCCAATCGCCGATTCGCTTTCGTTGGATGCACAAGATAAGATTCATCTTCATATTGGATTATATGCGTATCGGCGTGAAGCTTTAGAAGCTTATATGAAATTCGAAGAAGGGCGTTTGGAAAAAATCGAAGGCCTAGAACAATTGCGTTTTTTAGAGAATGCGATCAGGGTTGACTGTGTTGAAGTTGCCGCTCGTGGACGTGCGTTTTGGGAAGTTAATTTACCCGAGGATGTGAAACGCGTCGAAGATGCGCTTCATAAGAGAGGTATTGAATAATGGTTGCAATTGGTTCGTATGGTCTCGAAATCACTCATGATACACCTTTGGCTTTGATATCGGGCCCCTGTCAAATTGAAAGTCGCGATCATTCGCTGATGATGGCAGACCGTATTCAAAAAATCACCCAAAAGAATAACGTTAAACTTATTTTTAAGTCTTCATTTGATAAAGCTAATCGGACTTCAATTTTTTCGGCGCGCGGAGTTGGTATCGATGAAGGGTTGAGAATTCTCGAAGAAGTCAAAAGAGAATTTGAACTGCCCATTATTACAGATGTTCACGAAGTTGGTCAGTGTGACGCGGTAGCTGAGGTGGCTGATATTTTACAAATTCCTGCATTTTTGTGTCGACAAACTGATTTACTCGCCTCCGCCGCGCGTACCAAAAAAACGGTTATGGTTAAGAAGGGTCAGTTCCTTGCACCGCAAGACATGAAATATGTCGCGCAAAAAATATCCAAATGTGGAAATGAAAATATCTTGCTTTGTGAGCGTGGCGTTTCCTTTGGCTATCAAAATCTCGTAAGCGATATGCGTGCGCTTACTGAGATGGCAAAAACAGGGTATCCTGTGGTTTTTGATGCAACTCATTCAGCGCAGATGCCAGGGAGCGCTGATGGTGCGACGGGCGGAAATCGTGAACACGCATTGCTTCTTGCGTGCGCAGCAGTTGCCGTTGGTGTTGCCGCTATTTTTGTAGAATGTCATAATGATCCAGATAGGGCGCCGAGTGATGGCCCTAATATGCTCAGTCTAGATTAGCTTGCGCGCGCACTCCCTATTTGGAAATTGCTTGATCAAACCGTGAAAGCGAATTCTTTGACGTGAGATCGGATTGGTTGGGAAGAGCGATCTACTTTTTGGTTTTCGAAGAATAAACCGAAAAATTGCAATCAAATTGTAATTGAGCAAACTGTAGTTGAGCTTGATCCTAAATTCGTTTTTTGTTACAAAAAAATATCCTCGGGGTGCCAAAGGCTGAGAAGAGTAATCTAACCCGTAGAACCTGAACCAGATAACACTGGCGGAGGAAAGGACTATTTTAGCTTACACCTTTTTTCCGCATATTGGAGAAAAATATGCGAATACTATGTTCCACAATTTTATGTACGATGGCGGTTCAAATAGCCGCTAATAGCAATTCGGGCCGCGTTTTAAACGTATACACTTATGATAGCTTTGCTGGTGAATGGGGGCCGGGGCCATTGCTTGAAGCTACTTTTGAAGAAAGTTGTAATTGTGACTTAAAATTTACGACAGCAGGAGACGGGGCGGCGATTATTGCGCGATTGAAACTTGAAGGCGAAAATTCTGATGCAGATGTGTTAATGGGGCTAGATCAAAATTTGATCTTGAGTGCAAAAGAATCAGATCTATTTGTTGAGCATGGTCTTGGCACACAAGAAATTTCAGGGGCAGATATTGAGTTTTCAGATGATATTTTTCGCGCCTTTGATTGGGGGCATTTTGCGTTCGTATACCGTAAGAGTGAAATTGAAAATCCGCCGACGAGTTTCTCAGAGCTCGCAAGTTCTGGTCATAGCATTGTGATACAAAATCCAGATTCATCAACGCCAGGTTTAGGGCTCGTGACTTGGGTCAAGGCAAAATATGAGGATAGTGCTCAAGACTATTGGAAATCACTTAAAGATCAAATCGTGGCAGTCACACCTGGATGGACAGAAAGTTATACGCTGTTTTTAGAAGGGGAAGCGGATATGGTTTTGTCATATACGACCTCTCCTGCCTATCATAAAATTGCGGAAGACGACGGTGATTTTGCGGCGGCGAAATTTAGCGATGGCCATGCGATTCAGATTGAAGTCGCTGCGATCACAAAATTTGCGACAGATATAATTTTGGCAAAAGAGTTTTTAAATTTTTTCGAATCACCACAAGCGCAAGAAATTATCAACGCAAACAATTGGATGTATCCTGTCACAGAGATAGAGTTGCCTCAAGGATTTGCATCGCCAAGTGACTATCCAGTCATTGAGGTTCCTGCGTCGCAAGAATTTATCGATAGTGCGAAAAAAGACTTCATGGAAGGTTTGCGGTAGCACATTTCAATGCTTGAGGTTTTAAGCTTTACTATATTGCAGGCGAGTTTATCGGCGATTGGTGCCGTGGTTTTCGGCTGTATTTTATCCGCTTATTTGGTGCGCAATTCGTGGGGTGCCCTAGAATCGTTTTCGATGTTGCCGTTTTTTCTGCCGCCTTTGAGTGTAATTTTGGGTGTGGTGATTATCTATGGCCGAAGTGGGTTTGGGCTAGATGTGTATGGGTTATTGGGCATTTTGATTTGCCACTGGGTTTTGAATGTGCCTTTAGTTGCGCGCATCATGATTAACGCTTATCGAAATCGGACAGAGCAAGAAGTGAAGCTTGCGACTCTTTATGGAAGAGTTTTTTCATTAATTGATTGGGTTGTTTGGGTTGAAAACGCCCGCTATGCGGGCTTGCTGGTTTTTTTATATGCAACACTTAGCTTTACAATTGTCTTAACTTTGGGCGGTGGGCCTGAATCATCGACAATTGAGCTTTCTATCTATTCAGCACTTAAAAATAGCTTTGACTTGGTTTTGGTTGTAAAGCTTGCATCTCTTCAGTTTCTTTTGGGAATTGTAATTGTGAGTTGCGCGCATCCTTGGAAGGCAGGAGAACAAGCGACCATGTTGTCTGATTTGCAGATACCGTACCCATCACGATCCTTCAAATTTTTTGGGACATTGATTGCATGGGGAATTATAGGGTTCGTTATGTCGCCGTTGATCGTGCTCTTTTGGAAAGCCAAAGGTTTTTTTTCGTCTCGCATCATTATTGACTTAGAAGCTTGGCAGGGATCGATTTATCTCGCAAGCATGACACTAGTGATTGCCCATGTTTTATCGTTTGTTTTGTTCCGAATGAATAAAGAAAGATGGGTTTGGGTGTTGGGGTCAATCTCTCCACTTGTGCTTGCTGTGGGGCTCATACTTTTTATGCGCCCTTTCGCAAATCCTTTTGATTATGGATTGGAAATTGTGTCGCTTTTGCAGGCAATCACGCTTCTACCTCTGGCGATTACTTTATGGCAGGTGGCTTTATCACGCATGAGTGCCGAAGAAGTTATGCTTTCCAAGCTTTACGCCGATACGAAATTTAAGCGTTTTAAAGTTATGTGGTATCCGAACTTAAAGGGGCCGTTTATAGAAATTTCAGCGGTTTTATTTGTTTTGTCACTGGGTGATTTGGCATTGCTCCCTTTACTTTCTCCGCCAGAATTTCAATCGATACCAAAACTGATATGGACTTATATGGGGAGTTACCGAATCCACCAGGCGCAGTATTTGGTGATTCAATTGCTCGCGGTAATTGCGATCGTGTTGACGTTAGTTTCGGCCCATAGGAAATGGGAGGCACGTCGTTATGCTTGAGTTATTAAATTTACGCATTGACCGCGCTTTATTTTCCTTGACGGCCGATCTAAAATTTCCTCAAGGCTGTATAACTGCACTAATTGGTCCATCCGGATGCGGAAAGTCGACGATACTTTCGGCAATTTCGGGATTCTTGCCAATTGCAAAGGGGCAAATATTTTCTGATGGCCGGTTAATTGGTGAGTTATCTCCTATTCAGCGAGATGTTGGGATTGTGTTTCAGGACCATAATCTTTTTCCTCGACTAACCATAAGAGAGAATATTCGGCTGGGTCGCCAAAATGCTTCTGAAGTTGAAATCGAATCATGTGCAGAAAAATTTGGAATTGCAGATTTACTGAAAAGGTATCCAAGGCAGGTCTCTGGCGGTCAGGCAGCGAGAGCGGCACTCTCGCGGTTAGTTCTACAAAGTCCAAAGTTGTGGCTTCTCGATGAACCATTTTCGGCACTGGGACCGAAATTGGAGCGCACTTTGCGTAAGAGGCTTTTTGAAGAATTCAGCAAAGACTCGCGAAGAACGTGCATTTTTGTAAGTCATCAGCCCGAAACTATTCGAGAATGGGCTGACTATGTTGTTTGGGTAGATGAAGGAATCGCGTTTGAACCTATAAAATCCGATGATTTTTTTCAGAAAAAACCGTTTTCAAGCCAAAATTACCTCTAAAGGAGGCAGGCCTCCCTAAAAAACCGTGGCAAAAACAAGACAGTTTTTTAAATTCTTATGAAAAAATAGCTGAAATGTGATCAAGAATAAAATGTCCATTGAAAGAAATTGTATTTTCTGCTCTTAGTTAGGGGCGATTAACTTAGACCGTGGGCATGATGCCTTCGGCGCGCAATTTATTTTGGAGGACTAAAATGAAACTAGTTGCATTGACTTCAGCTGCAGTATTGGCAGCATCTACTGCATTCGCAGGCACATTCACGACTGAAGTAACTGAAGAAGTTATCCCTCAGCCAGAAGCTAGCGCACCATCTTCATTGGGTTGGATTATCCCAGTTGTTGCTGTTGCTGCGATTGCTGCTGTTGTTTTGGGTAACGATGACGACGACGATTAAGTCGACGTAAGTCTTTAATTCTAAGTTATCTTAGAATCGATAAAGGGTGGCTTTGCTGCCCTTTTTTTGTTCTGCGGCTAAGAAATTGACGTCTGTCTCTTGAAGCTATTTGATGCTGTCCTTATATAGCCTTCAGATGAAGTTTAAGGGATATTCGAAGGTGCTTTTTGGCTTTCGAATGTTCGCAAGAAAAAGGAATGGATATGGCAAAGGTTATTGGTATTGACTTAGGAACCACAAATTCGTGTGTCGCGATAATGGATGGTGGACAAGCAAAGGTAATCGAAAATTCAGAAGGTGCGCGAACAACACCTTCAATTGTGGCATTTAAAGATAGTGAACGATTAGTCGGGCAACCTGCTAAACGTCAGGCTGTTACGAATCCTGAAAATACGCTTTTTGCTGTTAAGCGTTTGATTGGACGCCGTATTGACGACGCAATGGTCAAAAAAGATAAGGATATGGTGCCCTATTCGATTGTTGACGGTGGCAATGGAGACGCTTGGGTTGAAGTCAGCGGCGAGAAATATTCCCCTTCTCAAATTTCTGCCTTCATTTTGCAGAAAATGAAAGAAACGGCTGAAAGCTATTTGGGTGAAAGTGTGACTCAAGCTGTAATTACAGTTCCGGCCTATTTTAATGATGCGCAGCGTCAGGCGACTAAAGATGCGGGTAAAATTGCAGGTCTCGAAGTTCTGCGTATTATAAACGAGCCGACCGCGGCAGCGCTTGCCTATGGTCTTGATAAAAAAGAAGCCAAAACGATTGCAGTCTATGACCTTGGTGGCGGGACATTTGATATTACAATTCTTGAAATTGATGATGGGCTTTTTGAAGTTAAGTCAACAAATGGTGACACCTTCCTCGGCGGTGAAGATTTTGATATGCGTATTGTTGAGTATCTTGCTTCTGAGTTTAAAAAAGAAAATGGCGTTGATCTTAAAAAAGATCGCATGGCTTTGCAGCGCCTAAAAGAAGCTGCAGAGAAAGCCAAGATTGAATTATCATCCGCGAATCAAACAGAGATCAATCAGCCATTTATTTCGATGGATCCGAAGACAAGTACACCTCTACATCTTGTGATGAAGTTAACGCGCGCCAAACTTGAAAGTTTGGTTGAAGACTTGATCAAAAATTCACTAAAACCTTGCGCGGCTGCGCTTAAAGATTCGGGTTTGTCAAAAGGTGACATTGATGAAATCGTTCTGGTTGGTGGACAAACGCGTATGCCAAAAGTTATCGAAGAAGTTACGAAGTTCTTCGGTAAAGAGCCAAATAAGGGCGTGAACCCGGATGAAGTTGTTGCGATGGGTGCGGCGATTCAAGCCGGTGTACTTCAGGGCGATGTAAAAGACGTGGTTCTCTTAGACGTTACTCCGCTTTCGCTTGGTATTGAAACTTTAGGCGGCGTGTTTACGCGTTTGATCGACCGAAATTCAACAATTCCAACTAAAAAATCTCAAACATTCTCAACTGCTGAAGATAATCAAACGGCTGTGACCATTCGTGTTTTCCAAGGAGAGCGTGAAATGGCGAATGATAACAAGGTTTTGGGTCAATTTAACCTTGAGGAAATTCCTCCTGCTCCGCGTGGGATGCCTCAAATTGAAGTGACTTTCGACATTGATAGCAACGGTATTGTATCTGTTCAGGCGCGTGACAAAGGCACCGGTAAGGAGCAGAAGATCACCATTCAAGCTTCTGGAGGTCTTTCTGATGAAGATATCGAACGTATGGTTCAAGATGCTGAAGAAAACGCTGATTCGGATAAAGAGCGTCGCGAGTTGATAGAGACGAAAAATCAAGCAGAGAGTTTGATTCATTCGACGCAAAAATCAATCTCTGAACATGGTGATAAAGTTGATCCATCAACTGTAGAAGCGATTGAGTTGTCAATTAAGACGCTAGAAGAAGCTCTTGAAAGTGAAGATAGTGAAAAAATCAAAGCTCGCACACAAGATGTGATGGAAGCCTCAATGAAACTGGGTGAAGCGATTTACAAGAGTGAACAGGAGGCTGCCGCACAAGCTGATGACGTGGAAGGTGATGCACCGTCTTCAGATGATGATGTTGTGGATGCTGATTTTGAGGATCTTGACAAAAATAAATAAAAAAGTGGCCCTCGGGGGCCATTTCATTTTGTTTGGATTTGAGACAAATAGCTATGGCAGATCGTGATTATTATGAACTCTTAGGAGTCAGCAAGAGTGCTTCTGCTGATGATCTGAAACGTGCTTTTCGAAAAAAAGTAAAAGAGCTTCATCCAGATCAAAACACCGATAATCCTAAGGCGGAAGAAGAGTTTAAGGCAGTTAATCAAGCCTACGAGACTCTAAAAGACCCTCAGCGTCGCGCGGCCTATGATCGTTTTGGTCCAGAAGGCGCTCAAGGTTTTGGGGGCGGCGCAGGCGCTGGTGCTGGCTTTAATTCCAATGATTTTGGTTCGGCATTTTCGGATGTTTTTGATGATTTATTTGGCGATTTTATGGGCGGTCGTCGTGGAGGCAATCAAGGTTCGCGGGCTTCTCGTGGATCCGATTTGCGCTACAATCTCTCAATAACTCTTGAAGAAGCCTATGAAGGCAAAGAAGCTGAGTTGAATATTCCGGGCATAGTTTCATGTGAAGTATGTTCGGGAAGTGGTGCAAAGCCTGGAACACAGCCGGCCAACTGTCCAACTTGTCATGGCGCAGGACGGGTGCGTGCACAACAAGGTTTCTTTACGGTTGAGCGTACTTGCCCGACATGTAATGGCCGTGGACAAATAATTAAAAACCCGTGTGACAGCTGTAATGGAACCGGACGCAAACAAAAAGAACGCAAGTTAAAAGTCTCTATCCCCAAAGGTGTCGAAACCGGCACACGCATCCGGCTTACAGGTGAAGGTGAAGCCGGAACTCGCGGTGGAATTTCTGGCGATCTTTATGTGTTTATTGAGGTCGAAAATCACCCAATTTTTGTTCGCGAAGATCGTGATTTGTATTGCCAAATTCCGGTTTCAATGTCGACAGCCATTCTCGGAGGCACTCTTGAGGCACCAACTCTTGATGGTGGACGGACGCGAGTTCAAGTACCTTCTGGCGTCCAGTCTGGTAAAAAAATGCGGTTACGTGGGAAAGGAATGCCATTTCTAAGAAGTGCTGGTTATGGCGATCTGTATATCGAAATTGATGTTGAGACGCCCGTAAATTTGACCGCGCGACAAAAAGAGCTTATGGAAGAGTTTCAAACAATTGAGGCGACTACTAATAATAGTCCGAACTCTCAGGACTTTTTTTCAAAGGTGAAAGGGTTTTGGGATAGCTTAAAAAGTTAACCATGATACCAAAATTTACCGATATCCAACTCTTGAAGCGTTTTGTGCGTACAGAGTTTTGGCCGCATATCCGCACCACTTTAGTTGCTGTTTTTTTTATGATTATTACAGCGATTTCGACGACCGCATCTGTTTGGATCCTGCAGTATGTAATTGATGGTGTTCTTGTCAAGAAACAGCTAGAAATGGTTTGGTTAGTCGCTGCCGGAGTCGTTTTGATTTACGTCATTAAAGGCCTAGCGACTTTTGGATATTCGGCGATACTAGGTGTAATATCGGCAAAGTTGTCCGCTTCGATGAGATCAAAGGCGGTGAAACGTATTCTTGCGCAAGATGTGAGTTATTTTGATCAAAATGAAACTGCAGATCTGGTTAATCGCGTTTCAAATGTTACAAAGTCAGCGGGTGATTTGGTAAAACTGATTACCACCGCCGCAATGCGTGATTTTCTGACGGTCGTTTTTTTAATTGCATTTATGTTCTACACGGATTGGTTGCTCGCATTGCTGACTTTTCTGATTGCGCCTCCCGTTGTTGCGGGAGTTACTTTGCTCGCGAGGCGCATTCGCAATTCGGTTCGTGATGAATTTGAATTTACAAGTTCATTTATGCGGGAATTGTATGAAAAATTCTCAGGCATTCGACTGATTAAATCGATGCGTGCTGAGATCCTTGTTGCTCAGAAAGTTCAAGGTGTTTTGGCAAATCTTGAAGCGCGCGGAATTCGAATCGCGCGTATTAGTGCGTTTAATTCACCTTTAATGGAGGCGTTGGGTGGATTTGCGGTTGCGGCGATGATTTTATATGCAGGTTACTCGGTCGTACGCGGAGATAATACGGCCGGCGAAATTATGGCGTTTATTCTGGCGTTTGTCAGCGCTTATGAACCCATAAAGCGATTGGCGACTATTCGCGTGGATTTTGTAAAATATTTGGTACCTCTTGGTTTTTACTACGAAATTATTGACCGAGAATCGCAACAGCATTTTGGTCAAAATATGGCGTCTTTGGGAAACTATTCGGTAGAGTTTGATCGCGTTAAATTCAGCTATCGGGCGGGTGATGTGAACGCGCTTTCTGACGTGAGTTTTTGTGCGCTGAACGGTCAGACGACGGCCTTGGTCGGTCGTTCAGGTTCTGGCAAATCAACAGTGCTCGCTCTTTTACAAAGGTTTTATGACCCTAGTGAGGGCGCGATAAAGATTGGTGGGGAAGAAATTGCTATGCTAAGCGAAGCATCACTGCGCTCTCTCATTGCGTACATTCCTCAAGACACAACGATTTTTACAGACACGATTGCAAATAACATTGCGATTGGCGTTCCGGATGCAACTCGGGAGCAAGTTGAGGCGGCTGCCGAGGCAGCATACATGAGTGATTTTATATCCTTGATGCCCAATGGGCTGGATACTAAAATTGGAGAGGGGGGGCACTCGCTTTCTGGGGGGCAAAAACAGCGCCTTTCGATTGCGCGTTCGATCTTAAAAGATGCGCCAATTCTTCTCTTGGACGAAGCAACTTCTGCACTGGATAGTGAAGCGGAAACTATGGTTCAAAAGGCCATAAAAGCCGCGTCACTAAATAAGACTGTCATTGTAATCGCACATCGACTTTCGACGATTCGAAATGCCGATCAAATTCTTGTCTTAAATGAAGGTCAGGTTGTTGAAATCGGCAATCATGATGAATTGCTTAATCGTCCTCAGGGAATTTATGCTAAGTTGCACACACTTCAAAATTAATTCCCTGATGGTTAACTATCGGACGAAATTGATTATATTTTTGGAGAATTGACTTGCAGAAAATTTGTTCTAACGTTAAGGACAGGGGCAGATTTAAACTCAAAATAGGGTTCCGTTATGGCATCAAAAGCCCCTATCACTTATGCGCAATCGGGCGTGGATATTGAGGCTGGGGATGAGTTTGTCAAAGATTTAGTTCCTCTTGCAAAGAAAACGAGACGTTCAGGCTCACTTGACCAAATCGGTGGTTTTGGCGGCTTATTTGATTTAAAGGCATTGAATAAGAAAGACCCCATTCTTGTAGCGGGCTGTGATGGTGTGGGGTCGAAACTAGACATCGCTATGGCTTTGAATAAGTTTGACACATTGGGTTTTGATTTGGTGGCGATGTGTGTGAATGATCTGCTTTGTCAAAACGCGGAGACGTTGTTTTTCTTGGACTATTTGGCCGTTAACAAGCTAGATCTACATCAGAATTTGTCTCTGGTTGAGGGGATTTCAAAAGCATGTGTTGAGGCAGGTTGTCAGCTGATTGGTGGTGAAACTGCTGAGCTACCTACATTATATCCAGCTGGTAAGTTTGATTTGGCTGGATTTGCAACAGGTGTGGTGGAGCGCGATGAGATACTGCCGCGTATTGATCAAATTCGTCCAGGTGATCGTATCATTGGTGTTGCGAGTTCGGGCGCACATTCGAATGGGTATTCTTTGTTGCAGCGCGTTTTGAAAGAGGCTGAGCTTAGTCTTCATGATTCTTTACCGGGGACGGGGCATAATATTGGCGCGCTGATGCTTGAGCCAACGCGCATTTATGTGAAGCCTGGCTTGCAAAGCGCTTCGGTTGCGAAAGCTTATGCACACATAACAGGCGGCGGCATTATTGGTAATTTAACCCGCGTTCTCCCAAAAGATGTTGGTGCGAAATTAAATATGAGTGTGGTGCCAACGCCAGATTTATTTAATTGGGCCGTCAAAAATAACTGGGTTGAAGCAAGGGAGGCATACCGTGTTTGGAATATGGGTATTGGTCTCATTGCAGTTATTGAAGATGACGGCGATGCGATTGGAAAATTTGGAGAGCCATTTGCGAAAGCAGGTTTTGGGGTTTATGACTTAGGTGAGATTACTGTGGAGCCGCAGTGCATGCTTGAAGATAGTAAATTTTCATTTATGGTGACGGAGTGAGTTTGAGAGCCGCGATATTATTTTCTGGGCGCGGCTCAAACATGGAGGCAGTATTAAATGCTGCTGAATCTAAAGATTTTCCGATCGAATTCGTAATCGCCGCAACAGACAATTCTCGCGCGAAAGGCATCCAAATTGCCCAAAAAAATGGGCTGGATGTTGTGGATATTGATACGAGTCTCGGCAAGGTAAATAGTGAGCGAAACCTTCTCAATATCTTGTCTGAAAAGCGGATCGAATTGATTGTGCTAGCTGGTTATATGCGCTTGCTTTCTGCTGAATTTGTTGATCGTTTTTATGGGCGGATACTCAATATTCACCCTTCATTATTGCCAGATTATAAAGGTTTGAATCCGCAACTCCAGGCATTAGAAGCTGGAGAAAAAATAGCGGGTTGTTCAGTGCATATTGTGACAGCTGATATGGATGGAGGACCTGTTCTCGGGCAGGCGCGAGTTCCGGTCTATGAAGACGATACAGAGACAACGCTTTCTGAACGTATTTTGACCGAAGAGCATAAGTTATATCCACGCATTTTGGCTGAATATACGAGCTATATTGCAGAGCATCCTCCGGTCACGGGTGAAGGTTTGCTTAAAGTGCCTTTTTCACAAGTGAAAGAGGAATGCGGACTATTTGCGTGTCATGGAAAACAAGATGCGCTTGCGCTTACGATTTTTGGTTTACATGCGATACAACATAGGGGCCAAGAAGGTGTTGGGATTGCGAGTTGTAAAAAAGGAAAAATATATTCGCATCGTGGCATCGGGCTTGTTTCAGACGTGTTTTCTAAACATCAGATCGCGGAAGTGAATCTGCCTGGAAAGCAAATGATCGGGCATTTGCGTTATTCAACCGCTGGCGGAAAAAGTGGTGAAAATTTGCAGCCCTTTGTTATGGACACGCGCTTTGGTCCTTTGGCGCTCGCCCACAACGGGAATTTAACCAATGCTGATGAACTCCGTGCGCATCTTATGGAGGCGGGTCAAATTTTCTTTACTGATAGCGATAGTGAAGTTTTTGTTCATTTGCTTGCGCAGTCAAGTTCAGAAGATCTCGAAACCGCTATAAAAGAGGCTTGTATGCAGGCAACTGGTGCGTTTTCATTATTGATTTTATCGGATCAAGGGATTCATGCGTTGCGCGATCCTCTCGGAATGAGACCTTTATGTTTGGGGACGCGAAAAGATCAAGTTGCGATTGCGTCTGAAAGTTGTGCGCTTGAAGCGGCGGATATGAAATGGGAATTTGATATTAACGCCGGTGAGATGGTTCATATTTCGCGCGATGGCACGATAAGGCGTCAATTATACACGGCCAAAAAACCCTTAGTTCATCAGAATTTCTGTGCCTTTGAGTACGTATATTTCATGCGTGCAAATTCTGCGTTTAATGATCGGTATACAGCGCGTGTAAGAGAACGCATTGGGATGCAATTATGCCAAGAATCGCCTGTTGATGCTGATTATGTTGTGCCCGTTCCTGAAAGTGGAATTTTTGCAGCAATTGGTTATTCGCAGGCGTCAAATTTACCATTTCATTTTGCAATTTTGAAATCTCCTTACGTGGGTCGTACTTTTATCGAACCTGAGCAGGAGTTGAGGCATTTTGGCGTGCGCTTGAAGCTTTCGATTGATCGTTGGCATATTAAAGGCAAAAGAATTATCCTTGTTGATGATAGTATTGTGCGAGCGAATACGTTACCGAAACTTGTGCAGCTTCTTAAAGATGCCGGGGCGAAGGAAATTCATGTGCGTATTGCATCTCCGCCGATCGAGTATCCGTGTTTTTACGGTGTTGATATGCCATCTCGAGAAGAGCTTTCGGCAGCTAATCATTCTGTTGAAGAAATTCGCGATATTCTTGGGTCCGATAGCTTAGCTTTTGTGTCGGTTGATGGTTTGGCTCGTGCGATTGATCTGAAAGATAACGAAACCATGCAGTCGAATGCGGAAGTTCAGCCTTATTGTGGAACTTGTACAGCTTGTTTCACAGGAGAGTATCCAGCCGCGCTTGCGGACAAAAAAATGCGTAAAGCGCTCGCGGGTTCTCAAGCTGTTTATGATGATCAGGGTCCAGGATTATTATTTGCGAAAAATAGGAGTGTTGTTTGACGCGTGTGTTGATTATCGGGGCTGGCGGACGAGAAAGTGCGATTGCTTACCGCCTCAAAGAATGTGACCCGAATTGTGAATTATTTGTTTGGCCTGGCTCGGACGGGTTATCAGAAATTGCGACGCGGCTAGACAATATTGAAAATATAACGTCCGATTCGATTGATCTCGTGATATTTGGCGGAGAGACAGAACTCGTTGAAGGATGGTCGGATCGGCTTCGCGAACGTGGTCTCCTTGTGCTTGGGTGCTCAAAGGCAGCAGCGGCGCTAGAGGGTTCAAAAGATTTTATGAAATCAGTGCTTTTTGATGCGGGTGTTCCATGCGCAGCTTCGCGCAGTTTCACAGATATTACATCCGCGCGCGAATTTCTTGCCACACGCGAAATGCCCGTCGTTTTAAAGACAGATGGGCTCGCTGGAGGTAAGGGTGTTGTGATATGCGAAACGCGTGAAAATGCCGAAGAATGGCTTGAGGGGTACTTGTCTGGCGAAGCGTTCGGTGAGGCGGGCAAATGTGTGATAATCGAAGACTATTTAGATGGGGTGGAGATTAGTTTTTTCGTGCTTGTTGACGCGGATGGAAATGCGCATCCTTTGGCGGCCTCTCGTGATCATAAGCGAATTTTTGACAATGATGAGGGGCCAAATACAGGCGGCATGGGTGCTTTTACGCCTGTTGTTGAGTTTACATCAGAGCTTCAATCGGTTGTTTTAGAAACAATTATAAAACCGTCTTTACAAGAAATGAAGCGGCGTGGGACGCAATTTAGTGGATTTTTGTTTGCTGGATTAATGCTGACGGAAAGTGGTCCCAAATTGCTTGAATATAATATTCGTTTGGGCGATCCTGAAACGCAAGTAATATTATCAGCTATTAAAGGAAATTTTTTGCAAATGTGTATCGAGGCGGCACGTGGAACTTTGGAAGCGCCCTATGATATTGATACACAAACGACACGCATTAATGTTGTTTTGGCGGCGGAAGGATATCCACAAAATCCTGTCAAAGGCGCGTTAATTTCTGGCTTGGATCAATTGGCAGCGGGCAAAGACTATTTCCATGCGGGCACTCGCAAAGATGGGGAGTGGCATGTGAATGGTGGACGTGTGCTCAATGTTTTGGGGTCTGGAGCGTCGATGTTAGAGGCGCGTGCACAGACATATGCTAAAATTGAAAAAATAAAATTCAGCGGTATGCAATTTCGCAATGATATCGGAAAGAGACGAGATTTGAATGACGGATAAACAAGTAATTGCAGCTGGCAAAACAAAACGCGTTTACGTTGATGAAGACACAAATTTTGTAATATTGGAGGCCATTGATAGGTTGACGGCTGGTGACGCCGCAAAGGTGGCTAAAATTGGTTCCATTGGTTCAGAGAAAACTACACAATGTGCGAATATTTTTCGTCTATTTGAGGATGCGGGCATTCCGACTGCTTTTGTCGATCAAGCTGGCCCAATTCAGTTGCGTTGCCATGCGGTTGAAATGCTGCCGCTTGAATTCGTCTTACGCAGAATTGCGCATGGCAGTTTTTTGAAACGCAACCCAGAATTATCTTCTGGACATCGTTTTGAGAAACCAATTACCGAAATTTTTCATAAAGCTTGTTTTTTGACACCACCACTTGTTGAAAAAGTTACACATATGTCGGAAAATGAAGCCAGAGATCGTTACCTTAGAGATGATGGTTGGCCAGAGGGAATTTATACCGATCCTTATGTTATCGTTGACGGTGATTTGTGGGAAATTCACAAGCCGAAAACGCCTGTTCAAGGCGAGCCAATCCTACGGATACCTGCGGAGCTTCCAAAATCAGATATTGACCATATTTGGACAGAGCTTCTTAAGCCTGCATTTGCACTGCTTGAAGAAAAACTCACGAATGTTGAAGATGAGAATGCGCCAATTGCTCTGGTGGATATCAAGTTTGAGGTTGGAAAGCGCGTCGATACGGGCGCATTTGTGATTGCAGATGTTGTTGATAATGACAGTTGGCGTATTTGGCCCAAAGGTGATGCGAGTGCGCAACTTGATAAGCAAGGTTTTCGTGAGGGGGATGCTTTGGACAAAGTCCTTATGAATTACCAAATCGTCACTGAATTAACCAATAAATTCTAAGGAGGCCGTCGTGTTTGATCAAAGTGTATTTGACATTAGTTCAGCGCTTGAAGTTGCGGCCTTGAGAAATGTTGAATTTGAACCGTCATATGCGAAAAATTCTGGTGTTAATCCGTCAATTTTTGGTGCTGATTTTCGTGAGGAAACCTCCAGTCTCGGCGAAGTTAGTCGCGTCGAATTTATTATTTAGTGGAGGTTAATATGTTTTTATATTCTAGCCGAATAGGGGGATGCCTTTGAGTTGTAGAATTGATATAATCGACCAGCTAAATGCATCGAGTGTCGACGGCGACACGACCTTTGTTGGATATGGGTACAGATTTAGTACTCAACTCAGTGTTGCGGCGCTTGATTTATTCGCCAAGTCCGCTTCAGATGAAAACGCGCAGGTCTATGGTTATAAATCGGATGTTTGGGTTGCTCCGACAGTTAAAATGGATTCAGCTTATATAGCTGAGGTACGGTACCGCGCGGGCGTGACGGATAACGAAGCGGCTTCATTGTCGGCACTTTTTCGATATGCGGATGCTCGCACTGGCAATCAGTATTGGTCTAATGATATTCGTGTCGCTTCCGGCAAGATTTATTTGTTAAGCGATACGAAATTCGCGTCCAAGCTCTATAATCCGTTGATCGAAACTGTTGAGATTCTTCAACTTTCAAAGTGGTTGAAAAATGGGTTCGCAACTGAAATTTCCGTGCCAGAATTAGTGGATCAACCGCGATCAATTGAGGTGAGCCTTGATGTTGATGATGCCGCATTAATCGAATTATCGAAACGTGGAATTGAATATGAAGGACATTTTCGCGGGCCTCTCGGACTGGGTCTAGATGATTTATATGCGTTGAGAGACTATTACCAGAAACTTGGTCGCAAAATTACGGATATTGAGCTTGAAACATTCGCGCAAAGTTGGTCCGAGCATTGTAAGCATCGTTTTTTCGCGGCCGAGATAGACGATGTGAGCGAGGGGCTTTTTCGGCGATATATTAAGTCGGCGACTGATGATATTTTGAATGAAAAGCCCGGGTTTTGCCTGTCTGTTTTTCATGACAATGCAGGTGGTATTGCTTTTTCAGATGATTTTGTAGTCGCATTTAAGGTGGAAACGCATAATTCGCCCTCGGCGCTTGACCCATATGGCGGCGCGATGACGGGTGTTCTGGGGGTGAATCGAGATTGTCTGGGTTTTGGAATGGGTGCTGAGCCCATTGCAAATGTTTTTGGATATTGTCTGCCTGTTCGAGATGATATGCGACCGCTATACCGTCAGTCCGATCAATCAAACCCGATTCCGATTGCGCCTGATCTTGCTGATGGAATAATTCAAGGCATTGAAGAGGGGGGTAATCATTCGGGGATTCCAACAGTTCAAGGGTTTATTTATGAAGACGAAAGTTTTCGTGGGAAGCCATTGGTTTACTGCGGCACGCTCGGAATTTTGCCGCGTCAAGTCATGGGGCCAGAAGGACAGCAGTCTTCGGTAGAGAAGTCAGCTCGCGCTGGTGACTATATTTATGTAATGGGTAATCATGTGGGTTTTGACGGGATCCATGGAGCAACATTTAGCTCTGTTGAGCTTGATGATAATTCTCCTGCGACTGCCGTTCAAATTGGCGATCCGATTACACAGAAAAATTTACAAGATGTCCTCTTTAAGGCGCGAGATCGCGGTCTTTACCGTGCGATTACGGATAATGGTGCAGGTGGTCTGTCGTCTTCGATTGGTGAAATGGCTGAGGGCGCAGGCGGTGCTGAAGTTTGGCTAGAAAATGTCACGCTGAAATATCCAGGACTTGCTCCTTGGGAGATTTGGATTTCTGAAAGCCAAGAGCGAATGTTGGCTTCCGTGCCCCCAGAAAAGGCTGACGCGTTCGAAGCGTTATTTGCGCATTATGACGTATCTGTTCAGCGCTTGGGTTGTTTTCGTGATGATGGCTATCTTCGTTTGTGTTATGAGGGCGAAGAGCTTGGCACTTTGGAAATGTCATTTTTGCATGAAGGAGATCCAAAGCGCTTTTATTCATCCAAAGGTGCTCTGACAATCACACCCCAAAGAACTCAAGAAGCGCCGCGTATTCGTGAGCTTCTTGAACTTAGTAATTTTCAAACGCGTCGCTCAGTATTTCGACGTTATGATCACGAAGTTCAAGGTAAGTCAGTTTTGAAACCACTGATTGGTGATGTCGAAAACATGGTGAGTGTCGTAAGGCCAATTTGGAGTCGGCCGCAAGGTGTCGCTTTATCGCAAGCTTATATGCCTTATTTGACGGAGGCTGATCCATTTATGGCTGGTTATGCAGCGGTCGATCTTTGTATTCGCCGAATGATTGCTGGGGGATCGAACCCTGATAAGTTGGCAATATTGGATAATTTTTGTTGGTCCAAGCCGGAATCGTCGGAGCGTCTATATCAGCTCAAAGAATCAGCGCGCGGTCTTTGTGAGGGCGCGCTTGAATATAAAGCACCGATCGTTTCAGGAAAAGACAGCATGTATAATGATTTTCGGGGCTATGACGAAAATGGAAACGCCATCGAAGTCAATGCATTGCCGACACTTCTTATATCTGGCTTCGGGATCGTAGATGATTGTAATATTGTGCCTTCGTTTGATTTTAAATTTGCCGGCGATCAAATTGCGCTTTACATGCCCAATGCATCGCTGTTAACGCGCACGCAAATTGATCAAGCACGTAAAGATGGAGGCGCCTCGCAAGCAGGCGCACGTGGTCACCATTTTGAATCTTATCAATTAATTTCGGAACAAATTTCGAAGGGTCAATTTGCATCGGTTGAAGCTTTAGCCATGGGCGGCATCGGTTTTGCTGTTCTTCGAGCGGCGCTTGCCTCTGGTTTAGGGGCAAGCGTGAATTTACCAAGCTCGCTGATGGATGAAAATTTAGGGGCATTTTGTGAATTCGATTCCGGGTTTCTTGTGACCGCCGCGCCCGATGTTCAATTGGGGAATGATTATCTTGTGATTGGCGAGGTGCGCGCGGCAGGTGAAGTTGAAATTAATGATGATTTGATTTCTATTGAAGAATTGAAGCGTCTTTATTTTCGCGGTGGTTATGAAGGAGGTCATCATGCAGCCTAAGGCGTTAGTTTTAGCAGGCGCAGGCATTAACTGCGAACGTGAAAGCGCCGAACTTTTTGCGCATGTCGGTTTCGACGTCGAGATTATGCATATTATTGATTTACTAGATGCGCCTCATAAACTTGACAGCGCTCAGATGCTATTCTTTCCGGGCGGTTTTTCTTATGGCGATCATGGTGGTGCGGCTATGGTTTTGGCTGAGCAAATTCGAAGACTGGAGAGTGCGCTTCGAAAATTTATTTTGCGCGAGACGCTCGTTATGGGTGTCTGCAACGGATGTCAATTATTGCTGAGATTGAATATGTTGGCTGAAAGCCAGTGGAGATTTAGGAACAACGCGGGTGGACACTATGAATGTCGGTGGGTTCATATCAAAGCAAAAAGTGATACGCCGTATTTTTCAGAGGGTGATTTGATTTCGCTTCCTGTCGCGCACGGAGAGGGTCAGCTGCTTGGAGGAAATGAGTCAGAAATTGGCTTGCAGTACGCTGATCAACAAGGCGCACTCGCAAATGGTCGGTATCCTTTGAACCCTAATGGCGCACAATTTGACGCAGCAGCGATATCTGCGCATGATGGTCGTGTTTTAGCGATGATGCCACATCCAGAGCGTGGGGCGTTTCAATGGCAGCGTCAAGATACATCATATTTGCGTGAATTAGCGAAGCGCTCGCACGAAGAATTTGATCCATCTGCGCTGACTTCTGCAGGGCAAATATTCATGAATGCTCGGAATTGGTTTTAGTTTTACTAGGTAATTAAAGTCTTGAGTTGGTATGAAGTGTTCAATTTGCTGACTGATAAACGACTAAAATAAAAAAGCTCGGCGTAAGCCGAGCCTTTTTAATTATAAACGAATTTAGTTTTTTGTATCTTGTGCTTTTTTAGCAGCCGCAACCGAATTTTGAAATAGTTTTACAAAATCGACATTGTCGAGGTTGAGCGGCATTAAACCACCATCAAGTGTGAGTTGAGAAACAATTCGTCTTGTGTATGGGAACAATAAACGCGGACACTCAATATAAAGAAACGGAACGATTTGCGCCTCTTCAACATTACTTAGTTGAAAGCGTCCCGCATGATCAAGATCAAGCACAAAAATCGTTTGTCCACCTTCTTCGGCCTTAACTTTAACAGATAAAGCAACTTCGTATAAATTGTTTTCTATTTTCTTTTGGTTAATGTTCAAGTTCATTTCGAATTTTGGCTGCGTTTTTGCGACGTAATCATTTTGCAATCCAATATTTTCGAAAGATACATCTTTAATATAAGATGTCACAAACTTGGCTTGTGCTGCGGGTTTCTCTTCAGCCATTCAATCCTCTATAATTAAAATTCAAAAACTTACTACCAAAATCAGTCTAAATTGCAAGGCGCGTTTAGGCGTCTGTAGACTTATCAATCACTTCTCCCTCAATAATTTCGCTAGATTTTGAGGAATGATCTGGGTTGGAATGAAACTGCGCGGTTGTTTGTATATTTTTAGCAAAGACATTCGAGATGAGTTTACGTGTAGGTGGGAATAGGACAATGAGACCGAATATGTCTGTCATAAAGCCCGGCAATATTATCAATAATCCTGAAACTATAAGTGCAATTGATTGATTAATCCCTTTGGCATGGGTCGAACCAGTTGTAAGCTCATTTAAAGACGCACGGGCGTTTGCACCACTCAGCCGAATTAGGTAAACGCCAATGATAAACCCAGCCAATACGAGTGAAATTACCCAAAATGTACCAAGTATAGAGCCAAATTGAGCAAAAAGTGCGATTTCGATTAACACATAAATGATGAAACCGGCCAGTCCGCGCATAATATGCAACCTTTCTCTTGGAATTTGGTTTATAAGTTCATAAATAAGTCTGAATACTATGATTTCAAGCACGGAGAAATAGAGATGGGTTCGAATATTTGGCAGATCATCATTTTAGTGGTGTTGGCAATCATAATATTTGCCCGACTTCTTAATGAATTTGGTAAGCGAGACGGGTTTGAGGCAAAACCAAAGATTGTTGATGCAACATCAAAAGAAGAAGATGCAACTGTAGTGGAAGATGATGAAATCATTGAAGGCGATGATCAATTCGTTTCAGCCATCCAGCAAGCCAAAGCTATTGAGCCTAGCTTCTCGGTGAATTCATTTTTATTGGGTGCAAAGCAGGCTTATGAGATGATTCTAATGGCCTATCTCAATGGCGATATGGAGTCAGTTCGTCCCTTTGTCGACAAAGATGTTTATGAAGGTTTTGAGCAGGCTGTTCAAAAGCGCCAAGCCGCTGGTCACGAAGTTAAGGCTGAGTTTGTAGGTATTTCTAACGTTGAACTCAAAGAAGCAGAGTATTTTCAAGAGAGCAATGAGCTAGAGCTTGGCGTTCAGTTTGTTTCGCGAATCAAACGGATTGTTGTAGATGCTGATGGAAAGATTATCGAAGGCGAAAAAGATAAAATCGAGACGGAATATGATAATTGGTATTTCTCTCGAGTCTTTGGAAATGATAATCCGAATTGGATGCTAGTCGCGACGGGTGAATAAAGTTTGACATGCGTGCTCCCAAAAAACTATCTAAAGCCGATCAAGATATCTGGGATCATGTGCGAGCCTCGGTGAAGCCGGTTAAAGAGGTGAATGTCAGTAAATTTGAGGAAATGCTAGACGAAGATGTGCAGCCTCTGTTTTCCAAATCAACCTCGTCGAAGATTTTGCCCAGTGCGCGCCAACAGATTAGCCTTAATGAAATTGTCCCAAACACAGATCCGCATTCCATGCAAAAATCTAAGAGGCGGGCTTTAAATCGGGGTCAATTGGAGCCAACGGCGCGGATTGATTTGCATGGTCTCAAGTTAGAAGATGCGCGTGAAGCTTTTAACCGATTTGTTGGGATCAAAACGAAAGAGCAGCATAAAATGTTGTTAGTGATTACGGGGCGCGGCGGGAACGTGCGTCGAACGGAATTTGGTGAAGAAGTTTCCGGTATTATTAAGCGTGCTTTCCCGCTTTGGGTGCAAGATCAGAATATTGCAAAACTGGTTTCTCATTATTGCTCTGCACATATTCGCCATGGCGGAGAGGGGGCGTTTTATATTTTTACGCGCGCGAGAGCCCGTCGCTCATTTTAAACGTTATCACTTTCTGAATGTTGAAAATTTTTACTGCTAAGGCAGTAAAAAAACCGCTGCTAGCCCCAAGAATACAAAGAACCCGACAACATCAGTTACAGTCGTTACAAAGGCTCCAGCAGCGAGCGCAGGATCTATTTTTAGCTTATCGAGCATGATGGGTATAAGAATTCCTGCAAGACCTGCGACCGCAAGATTGACGATCATTGCGAGCGCTAAAACATAGCCGAGATCGAGCCGACCGAACCAAATATAGCCGACAATTCCGATGATGAGCGCGAATGCCATTCCATTCATGAAGCCAACAAAGAGTTCGCGTCGAATAATTCGCAACGCGTTCGCGCGTGTAATGTCCTTTGTCGCGATCGCGCGCACAGCAACGGTTAGGGTCTGCGTGCCCGCATTCCCACCCATCGATGCAACGATTGGCATTAACACGGCAAGTGCAACGATTGCGTTTATTGTTTCAGAAAATTGCGCGATTACTATCGACGCAAGTATGGATGTGATCAAGTTGACAGCTAGCCAAGGAAAGCGCAATCGGGCGGTTTCCCATGTGTTATCTGAAAGTTCTTCATCTCCGACACCTGCAAGGCGTTTAATATCTTCTTCAGCTTCATCATCAAGAATTTCAAGAGCGTCTTCAATATCAATAACCCCGACCATGCGCCCGTCCATGTCAAGAACTGGGCCAGATAAGATATGATATTGGTTAAACACATAGGCGACTTCCGATTGCGGTGTATCGACACGAAAGCTTTGCATTTCGGTATCCAAAATTTTGTTCAAACGGACGCTGCGCTGCGTACCCATTACCTTTGATAGGCGGATCGTTCCGATCGGCTTCATCATTGGGTCAACGATAAAAATATTATGAAAAAGTGTAGGAAGGGAATCACTTGAACGCATAAAGTCTATAGCTTCACCTACCGTCCAGTGTTCTGGCGCCACAACAAATTCTCTTTGCATTAATCGACCAGCCGATTCTTCAGGAAAATTTAGAGCTTGTGTTACGGTCGCCTGATCAACTTTATCAAGTGCACGTATGAGTGTGTCGCGTTTATCTTCTTCTAAGTCTTCAATTATATAAACAAGCTCGTCACTATCGAGTTCATCTAGTGCGCGTGTGAGAACAGAATAGGGCACATAAGAAATTATTTCTTTACGAACTCCGTCTTCCAGTTCAGTTAAAACCAACGCATCAATGTCGCGCCCCCAAAGCTTTATAATTGCTTCTCGATCAGAGGTGCTTGATTGTTCAATTATGTCGGCAATATCGGCGACATGTAATGAGTTGAAGAGTTTATTGAGGGCAGAGGAATCTTGCTCTTCAAGCGCGCTAAAGAGTTCGTCACGATATTCTGCGCGTTCAAAATATGACAAATCACTATCAACAGGTTCCTGAATTTCTATTGTCATGAATTGAATTTCCTCTAATGGCTCTAAATCCGATTATTTTGAGTTTAGCTTTTCGGTGTTTTATAAGCAAAGCGAAAATCTCAGAAGTGAACTTTAAAAATCAATCGAAATTATTGTTAAATCCAAAGTTGCTGGGATTACAGTCTAAATTTTGTAAAAAATCATCCCCGAGCGCGTAAGCCAAATTTCCAATATCTGTTCACTCGTTAAACTGGCATAGATTCATGGATCCGATTTACGTATTTTTTTAAGCAAAAAGTAAATGATGCTGGCAGAAAAATTAGCGAATTTATTTCTTTTAGGAAACTATACGCGCCGAACTCTAATTTTCTTTTTTAAGAACAAGGGGGCGCAAATGAAGCCAAAAAGAAATCCGATTAAGTGTGCCTCTGCTGATATTCCTATATTTACGAAGAAGGGAAATATCATAAAGCCAATTAAAAGCATATTGTCTTCGGCGATTTTGATCAGGGCTTTTCTTGAATAGCCTGCTCTTTGTGCAGCAATTCGAATGAACAACCCGATATAGCCGAATAAAACTCCAGAGTATCCGATTAAAATCACGAGACTATCATTGGAATATTGATAAATCCATTGAGTGCCAAGTCCGGCTATAATTGCACAAAGCGCGGAAAATAATACAAATCTGAAATATCCGAGATAGTGCTCTGCGATATGTCCAGCCTGCATGAGGACGAGCAAGTTAAAAAGTAAGTGGACAATATTTCCATGCAAAAAGGAATAAGTTAGCCAAGAGTAGAATGAACTGCCTGGGTAAAGTGCAAATGTGTGTCTGAGCCATTCGGTTTCAGAATAAATATTTTCGTACGCAAAAATTGCCGTAATAAAAATTGCCAAACAAAAGGAAATTGAACGAAAACGAATTCCGCCTGGAAACATCAGCTAAGCGTCTCGATTGTTATGTTTTGATTTGTGAAAACACAAATGTCCCCAGCAATTTCGAGCGCTTTTGTAGCGATAGCTTCTGCATCTTTTTCATAGTGAGACATTGCTCTCGCGGCCGCAAGTGCAAACATGCCACCTGAACCAATTGCGATAATATCGTTTTCGGGCTCTACAACATCACCCGATCCTGTAATCACAAGTAAATCATCAGAGTCAGCAACGATAATCATCGCTTCGAGATTCCTTAAATATTTATCTGTGCGCCAGTCTTTTGCAAGTGCGACAGCAGCGCGGGCAAGTTGGCCCGGGTTGGCTTCAAGTTTTGCCTCTAACCTTTCAAGTAGCGTAAAAGCATCTGCAGTCGAGCCCGCAAATCCGGCAATGACTTCTCGCCCCCCAGAGTTTATGCGCCGCACTTTTTTTGCGGTTCCTTTGAGAATTGTGTTGCCCAAAGAGACTTGTCCGTCGCCGGCGATAACTGTTTTTCCGGCTCGTTTTACGCCAATAATTGTGGTTGCGTGCATTTCGGTCATGTAAACTTGTTTCCCTTTTCGAAACAACAATTAGTATTTATAAGTAAATTTTCAATATTTTTGACCAAAATTTTCAACTTAGCGTAAAAGTTACATTTATTTTATTGACATTAGTAAAAGGTTAATAATACTTTTATTGTGTAAAATGTTGCATTTGCGTTCAATAAGTGTAATAGATTGGCTCATTATATGTCTATTTTTGATTAGGAGAATTAAAGAATGAAAAAAATTGGTTTTTTAGCTGTTGCAGCCGCCGTAGTAGCAGGTTGTACTTCTCAGCCACCAGTCGATCGTAACCCTGTTGTTTTGAATACACCTCAAGGTGATGTGACGTGTTTGTTGTACTTAGAAGATCAAGTACTTTGGGATTCGGCGGTTTCTCGTCCTGATCAAATGTCTGCAGAAGCGGCTGACGCTCTTTGTATTGAAGAAGGTCACCGTCGCTTGGCGCTTCGAAGAAACGGCGGTTAAGTCAGTTTCTAAATATAGAATGTTGAAGCGTGCATTTTTGCACGCTTTAATTTTTTCAGTTGCATAAGTATTAAATTACCTATGTGAATATACAAAATAGCCTAACTATTTCGAATCGGTATTGTTTTTGTTATATTATTGGGAATTTCGCGCTTCAAGTTAATATGAAGAAGCCCATTTTCCATATAGGCTTCGCCGACCTCCACGCCATCAGCGATCACAAAAGCACGTTGAAAACGCCGAGTTCCAATCCCGCGGTGGAGATAATTTTGATTTGAATTTTCGTTTTTTTGCTTGCCGCGAATCACTAAATGGTTGGCTTCAAGAGTAATGTCTAAATCTTCTTGTGAAAAACCAGCCAATGCTAAGGTAATTCGATATTGGTTTTCCGAAATGACTTCAATATTATAAGGTGGGTAGGCATCGTTCCCGGACTTCGCGGTTCTTTCAACAAGTTGGTCGATTTGATCGAACCCAAGCAAATAGGGATGGGTGGCAAAAGTAATTTTTGTCATTTATTCTGTCCAATTCTTGCAACAGTTATTTAGCCCGACTTAGGCACTTATCTTATAAAAAGAATATGGGGATAATTGAGCACTTTTCAACAAAAAAGCGAGCATTAAGCCCGCTTTCGTCAAAATATAAAATAGGATTATCCGTAAACAGACTCTTTTCCAAAGTGAATTGTTAAAAGGTAGTAGACGACTGCACGATATTTATTTCGCTCCGACCGGCCATATTGTTCGATGACTTTGTTTATTGCACCATCCAGATCATCATTTGGTGAACAGCCGAGTTTTTTAATCAAAAAGTTATTTTTAACAGTATCAAGTTCATTTTGTTGAGAGCCGGCTACCGTCGACGCATCTGAGTTATAAATTGAAGGCCCACATCCGATTGTGACTTTTGTAAGTAAGTCCATATTTGGTGTTACACCACATTTATTTTTCAAATCATCTGCATATTGCGCGATAAGATCGTCACGTTTTCCCATATTTGTCTCCTAATTAATTTTATACACTGAGATTTGAACATTAAGCTAAAAATAAATCAAGGATTTATTGAGAGAATCACTTGATTGTTAATTTTGGTAGAAATTCAACGGCATTCAATTTTCATTGCGCTTTGGATAGGTGCGTTGTATATCGCCATCTATGAAACGTACATCTGAATTATTGATGCCTGCTGGCAATTTAAGAAAACTGAAAATGGCAGTTCTCTATGGTGCCGATGCCGTATATTTGGGCACGCCAGATATGTCTTTGCGCACGAAATCACAATTTACTCTTGAAGAGGTCGTTGAAGGCGTAGAATTTTGCCATGATCATGGCGCGCGCGCCTACCTAACGCTGAATTTATTTGCGCATAATAAAGATATTCCAAAATTAGACGAATACATTGAGACGGTAAGAAAGGTTATGCCCGATGGGCTGATCATTGCAGACCCCGGTGTCTTTTCTTATGTCAAAAAGAAGGCACCTGAACTTTCACTTCATATTTCTACGCAATCAAATGTATGCTCATGGCTGACAGTTGATTATTGGAAAGATATGGGCGCGGATTTAGTTGTTTTGGCAAGAGAGGTTTCCTACCCCGAATTGGTTGAAATTCGTGAACATTGTCAGGATATTAAACTCGAGGCGTTTGTCCATGGCGCAATGTGTATGACCTATTCTGGGCGTTGCCTACTTTCAAATTTCATGGCCGAACGTGGAGCCAATCAAGGGAATTGTGCAAATTCTTGCCGCTGGAATTATAAGGTAAAAATGCGTTTGAAGGACGGCACGGTTGAGGAATTGAATATTACCGAAGACAATCAAGATATGTTTGAGTTTCTTCTTGAAGAGGGTGTACGACCGGGTGAGTTTATGCCGATCGAAGAGGATAGCCGAGGTTCATATATTCTGAACTCTCGTGATCTTTGCATTATGCCGCGCCTTGATGAATATCTTAAAATTGGTGTCGATAGTTTGAAAGTCGAGGGGCGTGGAAAGTCTGAATACTATGCGGCAATTGTCGCGCGGGCTTACCGCATGGCGATTGATGACTATTACAAAGACCCAGAAAATTGGGATCCGAAGCCTTACATGCGTGAATTGGAGTCAGTCGGAAATCGCGGATATACGCTCGCTTTTCATGATGGGCGGGTGTCTAATTATGGGCATGATTATGAGCATACCGCTGCGATTGCGCAATGGGAATATGCTGGCGTGGTGATTGAGCAGCGCGATGATGCTTTGATAGTTGAAGTTAAAAACAAACTTGAGTCTGGTGAGGTTCTTGAATTTGTTTCACCAATTTCAAGAAATACGGTGCTATTGCGTTTGTATGAGTTTGAGTCCGCGAAAAATGGTGACAAGGTTTCCGTGGTGCATGGATCAGGAAATAACAAAATTCGTATTCCGTTCTCATTATTTGACCATGAAGATATTGAAGACATTAAAAGGCGTTTTCCAGAATTTTCGGTTTTGCGCAAAGAGCGGGCTCTCACCGACGAGCAATGGAAGCGAATTCGTTTTGATAAGCTCGTACAAGGTTTGGAAAGTCAAGGAAAGCGTAACGACAAGGCCTATGAAAAGCGTCGCGATGAGCTGAAAGAAGCGGTCGCGGAAGATCAAAATGAACGGCGCTTTAAAACAAACCGTGTCGGTGCAGAGGGTTGTTGCGGAAAAGGCTGTAACGGCTGTTTGATATTTTGGCAGGATCCAATCTATGAACGCGCAAGACAAGTATTACTTGATCGCAAACAAGGTGCTCAGCTATCTCGTGAAGAGGCGTCGACACTCAAAGGAACCGCGGCTGAATAGTCTGAACTAAACAGCAAGGGGCTTATGAGCACTTAATTATGCATGAAATTGATCAAATCACTTTAAATTTTTCCGAAGAGGGTTTGCGTGTACTTAATTTCGTGTTGGGTTTTGTAATGTTTTCAATTTCATTAGACCTAAAGCCCAAATATTTTCGCGAAGTTTTGAACCATCCAAAGGCCTTTTTTCTAGGAGTCTTTGCACAGCTTTTATTATTGCCTGCTTTGACGTTTATCTTAGTCTTGATTCTTCAGCCTCAAGCATCAGTTGCTCTCGGCATGATACTTGTCGCGGCATGCCCGGGCGGAAATATATCTAATTTCATCACCCATAGAGCTGGAGGAAATTCTGCACTTTCCGTTTCTTTGACAGGCTTTTCGACGCTGGCTTGTATCTTGACGACCCCTATCAATGTTGCTGCGTGGGGCTCGCTTTATGCCCCTTCACGAGAAATTCTTTCCCAGATATTTATTGATCCGTTATCCATGGTTTTTGTTGTTGGTATTTTACTCGGGGTTCCATTGCTTCTTGGAATTATCACGGCTTATCGTTTTCCAAATTTTGTCGCAAAGTACAGGAAAATTTTTCAGAACTTATCGATGACTATATTTGTTGCGTTTATTGTGATTGCTTTGGGTGCAAATTGGAAATTCTTCTTACAATATGCGCATCTCGTATTTTTTACCGTGTTTTTGCACAATGGTGTGTCTTTGTTGACAGGAAACTTGGTTGCTCGTTTGGGTGGTCTTAGCATATTTGATCGACGCGCCCTAACGATTGAGACGGGTATTCAAAATTCAGGTCTCGGTTTGATTTTAATATTTCAATTTTTTGAGGGTCTTGGGGGCATGGCCGTGATCGCGGCCTTGTGGGGAATTTGGCATGCGATTTCAGGGATATTTCTTGCGACTTGGATGAGCCGAAAGCCCTTAAATTCTCAAATTGTCTCTTCTAAACTTTAAGGTGAACCTGCTGTGGTCAAGCAACTTGATTATCATATAATTACAAAAATATTCGAGGTTTTTGAGAAGAAAAACCCCGAACCCAAAGGCGAACTTAATTATTCTAATCCCTATACGCTTTTGGTTGCTGTGGCATTATCTGCGCAAGCAACTGATGTTGGTGTTAACAAGGCAACAAAAGCGCTTTTCGCAAAAGTTCAGACACCACAAGATATGCTTGATTTGGGCCATAACGCGCTTATTGATCACATTAAGACGATTGGCCTTTACCGCAATAAAGCGAAAAATGTGATGAAGATGGCTGAAATTCTCGTGCGCGATTATGGCGGGAAGGTTCCAAGCTCACGTGCCGCGCTGTCTTCTTTGCCGGGTGTAGGGCGTAAAACTGCAAATGTCGTTTTGAGCATTGCATTTGGATATCCCGCGCAAGCCGTTGATACGCATATTTTTCGCTTTGGAAATCGCTCAGGCGTTGCAACGGGAAAAAATGTCGATGCGGTAGAGCGCTCGATTGAGGATCATATTCCCGCACGTTTTCAACAGCATGCGCATCATTGGATGATTTTGCATGGTCGTTATATTTGTTTGGCGCGAAAGCCACGATGTGCGATTTGTCCCATTCAGTCATATTGTTTATTTGAGGAGAAAAATCTTGCAGAAAACTGAATTCGTTGCGATTGGAAATGCGATTGTCGACTTAACTTCGTCTGTTGATGATCAACGTCTTGCAGAGCTTAATGTGCAAAAAGGAATTATGCAGCTCGTTGATGATAAACGTTCGCAAGCGCTCTTTGAGCAGATGCCAAATCATGTGCGTACTGCAGGCGGTTCGGCGGCGAATTCGGCGATCGTCGCAAGTCGAATGGGGTTATCTACGACATATGTTTCAAAGGTCGGCAATGATGTGCTCGGTGATTTTTACGCTTCAAGCATGGAAAATGATGGTGTCATATTTGATACGAAACGTGATTTTACGAATGTGACAGGGCGCTCGATGATTTTTATTACGCCCGATGGAGAGCGCTCCATGAATACTTATTTAGGGGCTTCTGAATTTTTGAGCGAAGAAGACATTGATTTTGATGCAATCGAATCCGCGCGGTATTTGTATTTGGAAGGCTATCGCTTTGATGGTCCAGAAAGTCAGAGCGCATTTCATAAAGCCGT
This sequence comes from Paracoccaceae bacterium, assembly GCA_965263365.1. Classification (GTDB taxonomy): domain Bacteria; phylum Pseudomonadota; class Alphaproteobacteria; order Rhodobacterales; family Rhodobacteraceae; genus CANMUM01. The sequence continues at coordinate 1,934,043 of OZ253672.1, read as the reverse complement.
TAAAGCGAGCAAAAAAAATGGCGGAATTGCCTCGATTACATTGAGTGATCCGTTTTGTGTCGAACGGCACAAGTCGGCGTTTCATGATTTGATTGAGAGCGGGATAGATATCGTGTTTTGTAATGAGCATGAGTTAATGGCTTATAGTGGCGCCCGTGATTTTATCGCGGCTTGTGAATCTATGCGGCAATCGAATGTAACATTTGTTACAACTGCTGGCGCTGCGGGGGCTTATGTGATTTCGGAAGGAGAGATTACACATGTGCCCACGCGATCAGTCGAGGTCAAAGATGCGACCGGTGCCGGCGATTATTTTGCAGGCGGTTTTCTAGCAGCTCTCTCGAAAGGTTTGCCATATTCGGAAGCGGCTGCAGTTGGTTGTCGCGCTGCGGGTGAAATTGTGCAAGTTGTAGGAACCCGTGTGACAACTGACTTACGCGCAATTCTTGAGATGACGTAAGAATAGAAGATTATTCTTCATTCCATTTCGAAAATGCATCCTCGTCCACGAGGCGTGCGTCGACCCAAGATCCATCGGCTTCTTTTTTCCAAAATGGCGCACGTGTTTTAAGATAATCCATCATAAAGCTAGCGCCGTCAAAAGCGGCTTGTCGATGCGAAGCATAAGCGATGACCCTAACAATTTCATCACCGATATTCATTTCGCCCACGCGGTGGATGATTGCCGCATTTATCAATGAAAATCTTTTGATTGCACGCTCTCCAATTTCTTCAAGCTTCTTTTCGGTCATGCTTGGATAGTGCTCAATGGTAAAAATTTCGAACTCATTCTCAGTGGTCGCGCGGACATGGCCTGAAAACGTGACAATGGCTCCGATGTGATTTTTCCACGGGAGCATGTTTTGCACGTCTATCTCTTGAATCGGTTCTTCGGTGACTTTTATAAACATGTTGACAATATGCGCGTGTCTTATGACCATGTCTAGATGAATTGAAATTGTTTCGTGGGAGGCGCGAAAAATTGTCTCGGATTTACAAATTTTTAATTGCGCTGACGGTGCTGCTACAAGCCTCTGTTATGCTCTCAAAATCTTTATATCCAAATTCTATTGTTTCAAATGAACTTTCTTTTTTTGGAACTTGGGGATAGGGCGGTTGGTTTTTGTATTTTTGATTTGGGAAGAAAGACACAGGAAATGCCAAGTCGATTAAGGTCTGAACTCATGTTATCAGAAGTGCCCAGTTATGATGTTCGATTTGAAGATGGAACCAGCATTGAGATTTGGGTGGACCCAGCGCTTGTTACACAGGTGGTAGGTGAAAGAGATGCGGTTGCCAAAAGACTTTCACTTTTGCCTAGCTTTATGGGTGAAACGCTTAAGCACGTCGCTATAAATTCAGGCGATAGCGTTGCCTTTTCAGAACATCTTGGCCATTTTATTGTCTTATATGCTGACAATATGAAAATGCGTCGTCAAAACAATAATATGGAAGAGTCTATTTTTCATGAGACGGTTCACGCAACCATGGATCATATGTATCGAGATAATGATCCAAACTGGAAATTTGCTCAAAACGTAGACCGTGCGTTTGTAACTGAATATGCGGAGAATAATCCGAGTGAAGATTTGGCTGAAACAGCAATTTTTGCTTTTGTGGAAAAATATCACCCAGGAAGGTTGCCGAGTCATATTGCCGAAAAGATATCGCAATTGACGCCTAATCGAATGGAGTATTTAAACAAAATATTTCCTGATGAAAACGAATATTTTTATCAAGTGAGCGCCAAGGGCCTGCAATTAGGTGTCGAAATTAGCCGCCGGTCATGGGTGGAAAAATCGCGACTTCTGTCGCATTTTTGATAGATGTGTTTTCATTTACCAGTTCTTGATCAATCGCGATTCTCAACAAGTTTCTATCGCTCAGAGCCGCTGAATATCCACCCCCACGGTTTTCAAGTTCGTCGATTAGCGCATCCGTTGTTTCCGCAAAACCTTCGTAAGTTTCCGAAGACTTTCCAATGCGTTCTCTGATCCAAGCAAAATAGCGTATTTTCATTATTCTTCCAATATTGAGAGCGTTTTCTTTGCGTAGTCGATTCCAGTAATGATTGTTAAAATCATCGCCGTCCAAATCAAGACAATGCTGATATTGAACAAGGCTGTGCTTTGAAGCGCTGATGACAATAGTACTGCTGAAATTGCAATCATTTGCATTGTGGTTTTCCACTTTGCAAGCTGCGTGACTGCTAGACCTTTGGCCTTGTCGCCTAAGTATTCGCGCATTCCTGATACGAGGACTTCGCGGAAAAATATGAGGGTTGTCGGTAACAAGATTGCCCAATTTAGGCCGCTCACGGCGTTAATGACACATAAAATAATCAACACCATGACTTTGTCTGCAATCGGATCGAGCATTTTGCCGAGTGCGCTCGTCTGGTTCCATTTGCGCGCGAGATATCCGTCGAGATAGTCCGTAATTGCGGCAGCAACAAATATTATAAATGCGATCCAAGCGGCAACCTGAGCGTCAAAGAGAAGAAAAGGCCAAGCGATGATCAAAGCGGCGATGAGACGAAAAATAGTGAGGGCATTGGGTATATTCATAGGTGCTTTATGACTGATCGTGACGAAAATATCCATAGATGGTTTCCGCCATCGCATTTGAAATTCCATGTACACTACGCAGATCTTCGATCTTTGCGTCTTTAACCGCTTTCGCGGAGCCGAAATGATGCAAAAGCGCGCGCTTACGGCCCGAACCAATGCCCGGAATGTCGTCAAGCGCCGTTCGCTTAATTGCGGCCGATCGTTTGGCGCGATGGGTTCCAATAGCGAATCTATGGGCTTCATCACGTAGGCGTTGAATAAAGTGAAGAACCGGATCATTTTTTGGCAAGACACTTATGGCCTGACCAGTTTTGTAAAATTCTTCGCGACCTGCGTCCCTTTCGGTTCCCTTTGCCACGCCGATTATTGGAATATCAAAGCCATAAGTCTTCATCTGATTTTCGGCTCGTTTGAGCTGTTCTGAGCCGCCGTCAATTAATATTAGATCCGGAACATGCGTATTTTCTTCGCTGAGACGTTTAAAACGACGCGAAAGCACTTCATCCATCATTGCAAAATCATCACCAGCTGAGATATTTTCGGATTTAATGTTATATTTACGGTAATGCGATTTGATAAATCCTTCTGGCCCAGAAACGATCATCGCCCCGACAGCATGTGCGCCTTGAATATGCGAATTGTCATATACTTCTATTCGTTCAGGAGGCGTGCTCAACGAAAAGCGATCCGCAAGCCCTTGTCGCATTTGCGCAAGCGAGCGTGTTGTCGCAAGTTTGCGCGCGGCAGATTCGTGTGCATTCCGCAAGGCTTCGCCAACAAGCATGAGTTTTTCGCCGCGTTGAGGGACGGAAATGACGACGTTTTTGCCTGCTTTTGCCGAAAGAGCTTCTCGCAAAAGATCAGTGTTCGCTGGCATATCCGATAGGAGTAGTTGTTGTGGCGGTACGCGTTTGGCGTAAAACTGCGCGATGAAGGCCTCCAATATTTCAGCAGGGCTGTCGCTTTCATCAGAGCGTGGGAAATAAGCATGATTGCCCCAATTTTGATGGGAACGGATAAAAAATATCTGTATAGATGCTAAGCCATCTTTGACCGATAGAGCGATAATATCAGCTTCTTCAGTTGTTTCGGGGTTAATGTTTTGCCCTTGTTGAACTGAGGTCAGGGCGGCAAGACGATCTCTTATTGACGCCGCTTTTTCGTACGCCATATCCTGCGCAGCCTTCTTCATTTCGTCGGCGAGGTGTTTTTGGATATCTTGTGATTTACCTTCCATAAATGCAATCGCTTCCGATACGGATTGGTTATAGTCTTCTTGAGATATATACCCGACGCAAGGGGCAGAGCATCTTTTGATTTGATATTGTAGGCATGGTCGAGAGCGTGTTTTGAAATCACTATCTGTGCAGGTGCGGAGCATAAATGCCCGTTCAAGGTGGTGAAGTGTGCGATTAACAGCGCTGCCTGATGCAAATGGCCCGAAATATTTCCCTTTCGCTTTGTGAGTACCTCGGTGTCGGAGGATTTGTGGATATTCATGATCTTGTCGGATGAGTATTTCAGGAAATGACTTATCATCGCGCAGCAAAATATTGTATCGCGGTTTAAGCTGTTTGATTAAGTTTTGCTCGAGGAGAAGGGCCTCTGTTTCAGTCTGTGTTGTGATGAACATCATGCGCGCCGTTTGCGCGATCATGTTTTCAATCCGTTTGTTATGGCCACTTGGCTTTGCATAGCTTGCAACGCGTTTTTTGAGCGATCTGGCCTTGCCGACATATAAGACTTCATCCCGTGCTGACAGCATTCGGTAAACGCCGGCACTGTGATCAAGTGTCCGCACATAATCCTTGATGATTTCCCAACCTGATTTTATTCCGTCTTTTTCACTCATATTTTAAAAATAGTTATCCAATTTGAATAATGCAAAGGCATATTATTGAATGCGCGCTCTTGTCATTTGGCGGATGAACGCATAACTTCTCGCGCAAGTCAATTAAACAAAATTAAATCAGGAAATATAGAAATGGATTCTTCTACAAGCTCGCTCTTTATCCCTATGATATTGATGATTGTGATCTGGTATTTTTTATTAATCCGACCACAACAAAAACGCGCGAAACAACACCGTGACATGGTTGAAGCCCTGAAAAAAGGTGATGAAGTCATCACGCAAGGTGGAATTTATGGAAAAGTTGCAGCCGCAGATGATCATGTTGCGACAGTTGAGATCTCAAAGGGTGTGAATATTCGTGTTGTGAAGTCCACAATTCAATCGGTGACAGCGAAATAAAATGGTCAATCTTCCAGGCTGGCAGCGTTATTTAATTCTCTTTACTTTAGTTTTAGGGGTCATTTTTGCATTTCCGAATTCATTTTACCCTCGGGTCGAGGCGTTTAATGATGCGAATGCTCGAATTGCTTTGGATCAAGGCGAGCCGGGTGATGAGGCGAATGCGAAATCTTGGCCCTCATGGCTGCCCTCCAACTTAGTTAGTCTTGGGCTTGATTTGCGCGGTGGCGTGCATTTGTTAGCCCAAGTTGAGTTGGAGCAAGTTCATTCAGAGCGTTATGACGAAGTTTGGGCTGCGATACGTGACCGTTTAGCAAGTGATGCGAACCGCTCACAATATGGCGCGATAACCAAGCAAGATCTTGATGAGGGTTTTTCTGTCGTAATAGAAAACGCACAGCAGATATCGAACGCACAATCCGAAATTAATTTGTTGTTTGAAGATCTTGGTATTTCTGGGTTCACTACTGAATTTGAGGGTGATTCTGTGCGCATTGGGCTAACTGATGGTGCGAAACAAGCGATTGATCAAAACACGATGAATCAGTCTTTGGAAATTGTGAGACGGCGAATTGATGCCACGGGAACAAAGGAACCGACAATCCAGCAAATTGGGGATGATCGTATTTCGATAGATGTGCCAGGTGCAGCGTCTGTTGAGGAGGTGTTGGTGATATTGGATAAAACCGCCAAGCTAACATTGCATCAGGTTTTGGAAGTCACGAATGATGCGAATTTGCGGGTTAATTTTGATGAAATCCTCGCACCGGGTTCGGATGGAAAATATTATCGCTTGGCGAAATCGGCAGCGATATCAGGTGATATGATTATTGATGCGTTCCAAGGTTTTGAACAGCAATCAAATTTGCCGATTGTCAATTTCCGATTGAACCCGGAAGGTGCTAAAAAGTTTGGTGATTATACAAGTCAGCATATCGGAGAACGTTTCGCAATTGTTTTAGATGGTGAAGTTATTTCGGCCCCGTCTATTCGTTCGGCTATTTTGCAAGGTGCTGCCTATATTGAAGGTGATTTCACAGTTGATTCTGCGGTTGAACTTGCCGCGCTTTTAAAGTCGGGTGCCTTGCCGGCAGATTTGGTTGTATTGGAGCAGTCTGTGGTCGGGCCAGATATGGGCGAAGATAGCATTGATGCAGGAAAAATCGCGTCTGTAATTTCGGTTCTAGGCGTGGCGTTATTTATTTTGTGGATTTACCGCCGTTTCGGCATTTATGCGAATATTGCACTGGCCGCAAATATGATCCTGATAATTGCGGCATTGAGTGTGATCGGTTCAACTTTGACGCTTCCTGGAATTGCGGGAATTATTTTAACCATCGGCATGGCTGTTGATGCAAATGTTTTGATTTTTGAAAGAATTCGCGAGGAGTACCGTCAAAAGCCAGTTGTTGTACGTGCAATCGATCAAGGGTTTGCGCGAGCACTTACATCTATTTTGGACGCGAACATTACGACCTTTATTGCCGCATCGATTTTATACGTCTTCGGTGCAGGCCCGGTCAAAGGATTTGCGATTACATTAATGGTTGGAATTGTAACATCGGTTTTCACAGCTGTTTATGTCACACGCTTGTTTGTGGTTTGGTATATTGAGCGCAAGCGGCCGAAGGTGCTGGCAATGCATAAGCTTCCTTTATTAAAGGAGGACACTCAAATCAATTTTATGCGTTTTGCGCGCCCCACTCTGTACGTTTCTTTAGCGCTAATGGCGGCCTCTGTGTTCGCATTTGGCTTTAAAGGTTTAAATTACGGAATTGATTTTAAGGGCGGTACTGAAATGCGTATTGAAGTCGCGGAAACGGTTTCGGTAGCAGATGTGCGGGGGCTTTTCTCAAATGTCGTGGGCGGCGATGTTTCAGTGGTTTCAGAGACAGGTGCTGAAAGCGGCTCTCAATTTTTAAAAGTGCGTCTGTCTTCGAGCGGTGAAGAAGCCGCCATGAGTGAAGATGTGATTTCAAATTTGAAATCAATGGTTGCATCTGAATTTGAGGGCGGAAAAGTGCGCGGTGTTGAAGCGATTGGGGGTGCTGTTTCTGCTGAACTCGTTCAAAAAGGATTAATGGCAATCGGGCTTACGCTTTGTGCAATCGCCGTTTATATTTGGTTGCGATTTGAATGGGCGTTTTCAATGGGTGCGATTTTTGCGCTCGCGCATGATGTCGTGCTAACCGTGGGGTTATTTGTGATTACGGGCGTGACTTTTGACCTGTCGGTGGTTGCTGCAATTCTCGCAATTATTGGATATTCGCTTAATGACACGGTAATTGTTTATGATCGTATTCGTGAAAAAATTTCGGCTTCTAAGTCTGCTCCTTTGTCAGATTTGGTGAATAAGGGACTTAATGAAACGCTTCCTCGTACCTTAATGACATCGGGAACGACATTGATTTCAGTTGGTGTTTTATACCTTTTAGGCGGCGAAGAGTTACGCGCGTTTTCATTTGCAATGATTTGGGGCGTTATTGTGGGAACTTATTCTTCAATATTTATCGCAAGCCCTATTTTGACGATTATCGGTGTCGACCGAGAAGATAAGCCAAAGGCGACGACTAAATTCGCAGATATTGATGCTTGATACGGCGCCTTTGGTGGCACTGGTACTGTTAAGTGCAATATTTGCATCTGGATTGGTACGCGGCTTTGCTGGCTTTGGTGATGCGCTTATATTTATACCGATTGCGAGTATATTTATTTCGCCGGTACTTGCCGTCGCCTTATTCATGATTGTTGGTGTTCCCGGGCCTATGGTGATGCTGCCAGAAGCCATAAAAAAAGCGAACAAGACGCTGTTGCTTTACTTGAATATCCCAATGGTGATTTTGCTCCCTATTGGGTTTCTTGCACTCGCATATTTGCCCGAGGAGCCGATTCGTGCTGGGACGTCTGGATTGGCTATTTTTGTCGCCGTTTTAATATTTGTGGGCTGGCGACCACGATTTCAAACAAAACCCTTGAGCTTTGCAATTTTAGGCTCTCTTGCCGGGTTAGTCGGCGGCGCAACAGGTGTGCCAGGGGCTTTGTTTATTTTCTTTTTTCTAAATTCAGCTTTGAAAGCGAGTCAAATACGAGCAAATGTTACGATTATTTTGTGGATATTTGATTTAGCGTTAATTGCGATAACACTATTATCGGGCGTCGTGGCTTTCGAGGCGCTAGGTTTTGCATTCGTACTAATTCCCGCTTATATGTTGGGTAATTTGATTGGAAAAAAACTCTTTGACCCCCAAAGGGAGCAGTTTTTTCGACGGATCGGTCTTTCATCTATTTTTATGAGCGGAATTTTAGGACTTCCCTATGGAGTTTTTCAGTGACTTTTATTACATTGTGAATTAAGCAATAAAACAAACGAAAGAGGAAATATCATGACTTTTCAACTTCCCGATCTGCCCTATGCCCATGATGCGCTTGCTTCAAAAGGTATGTCTAAGGAAACACTCGAGTATCACCATGATCTTCATCACAAAGCCTATGTAGACAATGGAAATAAGCTCATTTCCGGAACAGAATGGGAAGGTAAGACGCTCGAAGAGATCATCGTGGGTACATATGATAAATCGGCCGTTGCGCAAAATGGAATTTTTAACAATATTTCCCAGCTTTGGAATCATAATCAGTTCTGGGAAATGATGACGCCTGGTGAAAGTGCAATGCCAAGCGAGCTTGAAAAAGCGCTTGTTGAAAGCTTCGGTTCTGTTGATGAATTCAAAACACAATTTTCAGCGGCTGGCGCGGGTCAATTTGGTTCAGGATGGTGCTGGCTTGTGAAAGACGCGGACGGTTCGTTGAAAGTCACTAAGACCGAAAATGGCGTAAACCCATTGTGTTTTGGTCAAACGGCGCTCTTGGGATGTGATGTTTGGGAACATAGCTATTATATTGATTATCGTAATAAGCGCCCTGCATATCTCACAAATTTCTTAGACAATTTGGTGAATTGGGAAAACGTTGCTGGGCGCCTGTAACTCGTAAAGTCCTTTTCGATGAATAACCCGCCAGTTTTGGCGGGTTATTTTTTTCTGGAGCATGACGTGATTTATTTTCAATGAACTCTTTTTAGTGCCTATGCTTTGCGCACGGCTTGGTTTTTGAAATTGCCTCATTAAATTCAGTTTTTGAAAAATATGATTTAATTTTTCATTCAAAATGTTGAAAATACCCTATGATTAAATGCGGTTCGAATTGTGCTCTTTAACCAAAATGAGTATAACACCCAAAGTAAAATGAGGGTTATTACATGCCAGCTTACAGATCGAGAACGACAACTCATGGACGCAATATGGCCGGCGCGCGCGGATTATGGCGCGCAACAGGCATGAAGGAAGAAGACTTTGGGAAGCCGATTATCGCTGTCGTCAATTCTTTTACGCAATTTGTGCCTGGGCATGTTCATCTTAAAGATTTAGGACAATTGGTTGCGCGTGAAATTGAAAAAGCAGGCGGTGTTGCAAAAGAGTTTAATACGATCGCAGTCGATGATGGGATCGCGATGGGACATGACGGGATGCTTTACTCGCTTCCATCGCGAGAAGTCATTGCTGATTCGGTTGAATATATGGTCAACGCGCATTGTGCGGATGCGATGGTTTGTATTTCCAATTGCGACAAAATCACTCCGGGAATGTTGATGGCAGCTATGCGCTTGAATATTCCTGCCATATTTGTTTCGGGCGGGCCAATGGAGGCCGGTAAAGTGAAATGGGAAGATGGCACCGAGCAAGCTCTCGATTTGGTAGATGCAATGGTCGCGGCGGCGGATGAAAACGTTTCAGATGAAGACTTAGCTGCGATTGAGCGCTCAGCTTGTCCGACCTGTGGATCGTGCTCTGGGATGTTTACCGCAAACTCAATGAATTGTTTGACCGAAGCACTTGGGCTTTCTTTGCCAGGAAATGGCTCTACACTCGCAACACACGCCGATCGCAAACGTTTATTTGTTGAGGCGGGGCATAAAATTGTTGACCTTTGCAAGCGCTATTATGAAGGCGGTGATGATACGGTGTTGCCGCGATCAATTGCGAGTTTCCAAGCATTTGAGAATGCAATGTCGTTGGATATTGCGATGGGCGGCTCGACAAACACGGTGCTACATTTGCTGGCCGCTGCGTATGAAGGAGAAGTTCAATTTTCGATGTCAGATATAGACAGGCTTTCGCGTAAGGTCCCATGCTTATCGAAGGTTGCGCCTGCCAAATCAGATGTTCATATGGAAGACGTCCACCGTGCAGGAGGAATTATGGCGATCTTAGGAGAGCTTGATCGTGCGGGCTTGATCCACACGCATTGTCCGACCGTACATTCGCCAACAATGGGCGATGCGCTTGATAAGTGGGATGTCATGCGCACCGAAGACAGTGTGGTCAAGGACTTTTACCGTGCCGCGCCCGGCGGTGTTCCTACGCAGGTCGCTTTTTCTCAAAACCGTCGTTATGACACACTTGATCTTGATCGTGAGAAGGGCGTATTGCGTTCGGCCGATCATGCCTTTTCAAAAGATGGGGGCTTAGCGGTACTCTATGGAAACCTTGCTGAAGATGGATGTATTGTAAAAACGGCTGGTGTTGATGAGAGCATCTGGACGTTTTCAGGCCCAGCCTATGTCGTTGAGAGTCAAGACGATGCTGTGAATGATATATTGACGGGTAAAGTGAAAGCGGGTGATGTGGTGGTGATCAGGTATGAAGGCCCACGTGGCGGACCCGGCATGCAAGAAATGCTCTATCCGACAAGTTACTTGAAATCCAAGGGTCTCGGAAAAGAATGTGCGCTTATTACCGACGGGCGTTTTTCCGGCGGAACATCTGGCCTTTCGATCGGTCATGTTTCTCCCGAAGCTGAAGAAGGTGGTTTAATCGGATTGGTTGAAACGGGAGACTTGATTGAGATCGATATTCCTAATCGCAAAATTCATCTTGCCGTTGATGATACCATTCTTGTTGAACGCCGAGCAGCACAAGATGCGAAAGGTTGGGAGCCTGCGAAACCACGAAAACGCAAAGTGACGCCAGCGTTGAAGGCCTATGCGCATTTTGCGACAAGCGCTGCGATGGGAGCCGTAAGAAAGCTAGATTAGTTTGCGGGTTTATTTTGATGAGAGTTGCCGCGTTTGAATTGCTTTGCTTGATATTATAAATTGTCAAAAAGGCGTGACAATTTTTCAGCTAAGAATATGCGCTTTGCGATACACGTGATCGATTTTCGGCGAAAAGCAAATGTGCGCTTTCCTTTCAATGCTTCATTCTTGAGTGTCTTTTTTGAAGACTTAATCAGTTTTATTCATTTTCGGGTGAATCTATTCTTTGTGGTTTTTTTTAATTTTCTTGCAATCAACAGGTAATGAGTAGAAAGCTTATTGAGCATGAATAATGTCGTAAGAAAGTTATCTCAAGAAAGTTGCATCATATGGTGAATCGCGCTCAACTTGGTTATTTAGCGATGCTTAGCGCTGCCACGATTTGGGGCTGTTTTCCGCTTTTATTTACGCGTTTAAGTGATGTGCCAAGCATCGATGTTGTGGCTCATCGATTGATATGGAGTTTTGCGTTCTTAATGTTCTGGCTTGGTTTCCAAGGCCGTTTCAGCGAATTAATTCGGCATATTTTTTATTTGAATGATTTGTGGCGGATCGCGCTCGCCGCTTTGTTAGTCTCTAGCAATTGGTGTGTGTTTGTGTGGTCGATCGCAATAGGAGAAGCGGTCGAAGCGAGCATTGGCTATTTTTTGTTTCCAATTATGACCGTCGCACTTGGCGCTTTATTTCGAGGAGAAAAGCTAAATAGCTTGCAGGCAATCTCTATCGGTTTTGCGGCCGCCGCGGTTCTTATTCTATCAATTGGTGTTGGAAAGTTGCCATGGATTGCTCTCTTTTTGGGTTCGACGTTCTCACTATATGGCCTGGTTAAATCTGGGATAAGCGCTGGGCCCGTGATTTCAGTGGCAATCGAAAATATCTTACTGCTGCCAATCGCTATGTTCTGGATGTTTCAGTTTGCCGATCATTCCATTGGATTTTTAGCAAGCGGTACGACCTCATTTTGGTTAATATTAGCGGGTATCGCGACGGGGATTGCGCTCGTGCTTTTGTCGAATGCCGCAAAAACGATTAGTTTCTTCTCAATCGGTATGTTGTTTTATTGGAATCCCGTTTTGCAGTTTTTAACAGCTGTACTTATACTGGATAAAGCCGTCGACAAAGCAACACTTATTGCGGTTGGATTTATTGTGGCTGCGTGTTTGATATACTTGTATGACTTACGCCTTCAACAGCAAAGTCGAAGGCTCTAGTCCAATTTGAGAGAATTAATTTCCAGTATCGTATTGTTCCAAGTAAGTGGTGAGTTGTTTATTTGTCCGGATAAACGTTGCACGTCTTGAGAATTCGCGAATTTTTGAGGCACCAATATATGTGCCCGTCGAACGCAAAGCACCAAATAAATCCTGTAAGAAAATGTGCAGATCACCTTTATAGGGCATCAAAACTTCTCGACCTTCCGACGCGCGGTGACTGTCTTTTTTGCCGTAAAATTCTTCCATTGCTTTGTTTGATGAAGAACCAAAGTACTCTTTAAACTTTTTGCCATCTTTTTCGACTAATTTTCCACCAGACTGATCATAGCCCGAAAAAAGAGAGCCACACATATTAAAATCCGCTCCGCCACAAAAGGCTTTTGCAATACATGAAGGATATTGTTGGCCGCCATCAGCGATAACGAGGCCATTGCCTTGATCATTATTAATGCCATGCGCAGCGTCAGCACATTCAATCACGGCTGAAAGCTGAGGATAGCCAACACCTGTCATTCGACGTGTTGTACATGCGGAGCCCGGACCAATGCCAACTTTTACAACATCAGCACCATTTAAGATAATTTCTTCAGTCATTTCGTTGGTCACAACATTGCCCGCTATAATTATATGCTCAGGGCACAGATCGCGCAGTTCTCTTATTTTTTCAATAAAGCGTTCAAGATATCCGTTGGGTACGTCGATACAAATGAAGGAGAAATGCTTCATCAAATCACGTTTGATCATCATTTTGAGATGTGCAAAATCTTCGTCACGAATGCCCAGTGTGTACGCGACATAATCTGGATTAGCGAATTCCTTGAAAAACTCGGCGTAGGCATCGACACTATAATATTTATGAAAAGTGGTAATTAACTTGTGTTGAGAAAGTTCTCTTGCCATTTCAAACGTACCACATGTCGCCATATTAGCGGTCATGATTGGCACGCCTGACCATTTTTTGGGGCTGTGATAAAAGCTAAATTTGCGCTCAAGTTTTACGTCTTTGCGACTTGAAAGCGTTGAACGTTTAGGGCGCAATAAAACATCGGCATAGTCGAGTTTGATCTCTTCTTCTATTCTCATTTTAAATATCCACAGCTTAGTGATGACAAAACGCCCCATGTCTAAGCTAAATTTGGAATTTGTTCAAGAAGTGCTTATATTGATTCCATATGGTTTATGCTTTAAATGCGTGGGTCAGCTAAGCTCTAGTTGAAAGGAAGGCGCTTTTATGTCGAGTACAGTAACAAGTTCGGTTGTTTGGGTGATGTCCACAGTGGCCGTTGGTGGTGGACTCTATGTAGCTGTTCAACAGTTATCAGTGGAGGACCCAGTGAGCATAGAACCTGCGCCTTTGGCTGAGTTGCCCGTGCCTGAATTTAAGGTGCCGCCAAGCACTGAGGTTATTCGAATTGATGACGGACTTGCTACGATTGCGGGGAGAGGTAATCCTGGCGAGCGTTTAGTAATTATGGACGGCGCAAATATAGTTGCCGAAACAGAAATTGCAGCAGATGGAACTTATGCGCTTGTTTTTGATTACGAAGTTCCTGATGAAGGGGCTATTTTAGAGGTGAGCGAGCAAGACGAATTTGAAACACGTGTTTCAAATAGTCCTATTGCCGTAATGCCAAAGGTCGGAAGTCGTACCAAGTTAGCAAAATTAGAAGGCAATATGATCCAACTTGAAGTTGATAACCGCGAAGAATTAAGTTTTGCGGGCGTTGTGTATGAAGAGGACGAAAATGCCATTATCTCTGGAACATCAACTCCGAACACTGAATTGGCCATCTATTTAAATGATATTGAAGTTGGTGTCACCGCCGTTTCAGAAAGCGGCGAGTGGAATCTTGCTCTTTCGAGTGTCGACGCAGGTTTGCATTCACTTAGAATTGAAGCAAGCGATGAGCAAGAACTTAGTGCTGATTTTGAACGAAAGCCAACCGAAGAAGTCCGTAAAATTGCACGAGGCGATACTCTTTGGCAAATCGCTGAGTTAAAGTATGGCGATGGGCGACGCTATGTCGACATTTATAGGCTAAACAGCCAGACGATTTCAGACCCGAATGTGATATTTCCTGATCAAGAATTTTCGTTGCCCTTGGATTAGAAAATAGGTCCACTGGCTATTTTTTCTGCGCTGAGATTTTATGCATAGCCTTAGCAAAATCTTCAGACTGGAACATTTTTTCGATGCGTTCACGTGCATCTTCGTTATCTGCGTTTAAGCTTTTCTTCATGCCCATTAACGCACCCTTAGAAAGTCCGGATATACGCTCACTGAGTTCCAAAGCAAATTCAATTGGGCTTTCCGAAAACTGATCAACAAACTTAAATTTGATCAGATCGTCTCCGCAAAAGGTTTCGAGCGCGAGAAAAAGTCGACGCGCGATTTGATTGCCGACCACATTTACGACACGATCGATTCCTGATGGTTCATAATGTACCGCAATCGAGGCCGCGGGTATTTTGCACTTTGCGGTGGGCACACTGATACGAAAGTCACAGGAAAATGCGAGTTCGGCTCCGCCGCCCACAAAATGCCCATTGAGCGCAGCGATTGTTGGCATGGGTAACGTATTTACGCGTTCGCATAGAGAATTAAGCGGATTGTTATGAGCCCAGTCTCCGTTTTGAAGGCTGGAAAAATCGACACCAGAGCAAAAGCTATTTCCTGTGCCTGTGAAAATCACGACATTTGGGTGTTCGCTCTCAATATGTGAGAGACATTTTTGAAGTGCGTTGAAGTCGTCGTGTGTAATTGCATTGTGACGCTCTGGCGCGTTGAGCGTTACGATTGTAATTTCGCCGTCTTGATAGTTTATCATGCCAAAGTCACAACAACAGGGATATGATCCGACGGCTTTTCTTTTTCGCGATAGGAACGCAGGTGTTCAATTTTTTGAACTTCTCCGATTAAATCTGAGCTGGTCCAAATGTGATCAAGACGACGTCCCTTATCATTGGTTTGCCAATTGGGGTTCCGATAAGACCACCAGCTATAGACCTTGCCCTCAGGAATATGGGTTCTAACCGCGTCAATCCACGAGCCAGCGCGCATTGTGTTGTTAAGTGTTTCCACTTCAATTGGTGTATGCGAAACTGTTTTGAGAAGTTGTTTGTGTGACCAAACGTCATCTTCAAGAGGCGCGATATTTAAATCGCCCACGAGTACAGCCATTTCGGGCGAATTGGCCGCAAAATAGTCTTGCATTTCGCAGAGGAAATCGAGCTTGTGACCAAATTTTTCGTTTTCAACTCGGTCAGGTATATCGCCACCCGCAGGAACGTAAAAATTATGAACGGTGATCCCGTTTTCGAATTTTGCGCTAACATGACGCGCATCATTTTTTCCGCACATGTCAAGACATTCACCGTCTGTGAAAGGCAGTTTTGATAAAATCATCACACCATTATAGCCTTTAAATCCACGTGCTATGTGATGCTTGAAGCCAGCATCTGCAAAAACTTCGAGTGGGAGCTTATCAACTGGTGATTTGGTTTCTTGAAGGCAAAGAACATCTGGGTTAACCTCGTCTAATAACTCAAGCACCAAGTTCGCACGCAAGCGGACAGAGTTGATATTCCAAGTGATAATTTTCAATCGAATTCTCCCAGTTTTTCACCAATATTAAATTCTAATCCATTAAGCACATCAATGGCGGCAAGAGCTTTTTTACCCTCTCGTTGCATTAGTTTCGGTCGAATAGAGCCTTCACCACATCCTATTGTCAATTGACCATCGATGATTTCTCCGGCGACGGCAGATTTATTTGTGAGTTCAACTTGATGAAACTTGATTCGTTCCAAGCGATGCGTGGACCAAGCCCCTGGAAAGGGAGAGAGCCCGTGAATAAAGTTTGCAACTTCGATATGCGAGCATTTCCAGTCGATTGCAGTCTCACTCTTTTGAATTTTGTGTGCGTAGGTTACGCCAAACTCGCTTTGGGCGACCGGCTTTTTTTGACTGATTTTATTGATATTTTCCATGAGCAAATTGGCACTCAATTCAGATAGGGTATCGTGAAGCTCGCCCGCAGTTGTTCCAAATGGTAAATCGATTGAGGAGCGCGCATAGATTGGCCCAGTGTCAAGTCCTACTTCCATGCGCATGAGACATACGCCGGTTTTTTCATCGCCAGACATGATTGCACGGTGAATCGGAGCTGCGCCTCGCCATCTTGGCAGGAGAGAAGCATGCAGGTTTACGCATCCATACTTGGGCGCGTCCAAAATTTCTGTTGGAAGGATTAAGCCATAAGCGATGACAATCGCTAAGTCAGCATTGTGCTTTTTAAAAATATCGATATCGGTATCTTGCTGAAAATTCAGGGGTGTGAAGGTTTCGATACCATTTGCGTTTGCAAACTGATGAACGGGCGTGGGCTGCTGCTTTTTTCCACGGCCTGATTTCCTCGGTGGTTGAGAGTAAACCGCGACGACCTCATGTGGGCTGTTATGTATCGCGCGCAGTGTTGGTACCGAAAAGTCAGGACTCCCCATAAATACAATACGCATTAATTTTCCTCGCGCGTAATCTCGCGCTTTAGTTTCTGCATTTTCTTTGTGATCATAGAGCGCTTAAGTTGGCTCAGATAATCAACAAATAATTTACCGTCTAAGTGATCGAGTTCATGCTGAACGCAGGTCGCATCAAGCCCTGTGAATTTTTCTTCATTTTCGATAAATTTTGCATCGCGGTATTTGAGGACAACCTCGCTCGGACGTTTGACTGTTTCATAAATTTGAGGAATGGACAGGCAGCCTTCTTCGTAATCAACCGTGTCTTCAGAAGCCCATATAATTTCAGGGTTGATGAAGACCTTTGGATTTGCTGGCTCGTCTTTGGCAGTATCCATAACAAAAAAGCGCTCTAAGATACCGATTTGCGGTGCTGCGAGTCCAATTCCCGGCGCATCATACATGGTGTCAAACATATCCTTGATGAGCACATCAAGTCCCTCAATGGGTTCGAGCATTTGCTTGGTTTTCTTCTTGAGACGTGGGTCGGGATGAATGAGTATTTTTCTGATTGCCATAGGCAGTGTGATAGTATGCGAAGGTGGTGTTGGCAAGATATGTTATACTTATGTAGGGCGTAATATTTTATAAAGCGAGATGTCACTTGCGATTTGCTTGGGATGATTGCATTCTAAGCCAAAAAGGATGCGCATTATGAATTTTGACGAAAATATCAATCGGGTGAAAACGCACTCTGCGAAATGGGACTTGGTTGATTCTTTGTATGGAATTAAACCTGAAGAAGCCATTTCTATGTGGGTTGCCGATATGGACTTTCGCCCACCTCAGGGCGTTATAAAAGCTCTTCAAGAACGCATAAATCATGGAGTTTTAGGTTATTTTGCCGATGATGGTGCTTATAAAGGTGCGTTCGCGAATTGGTTGAATTCTCGCCATCAGTTTCAAGTCAAAACCGAACAAATGACGCAGGTTCATGGCCTTGTTCAGGGTGTGTCTGTCGTCTTAAATGCCCTTACTCAAAAAGGCGATGGGATTATTACCTTTAACCCTGTTTATCATGCATTTGGAAGAATAATCCGTGCGAACGAGCGTGATCCCATTGAATGCCCGCTAAAAAACGACGATGGCACTTATGAGATGGATCTCGAATTTTTGGAAACCCAACTAAAAGGGCATGAGAAGCTTATTATTCTTTGTTCGCCGCATAATCCGGGAGGACGCGTTTGGACGTTGGATGAACTTCGCGAGCTCGGTGAATTTGCCAAAAAACATGATTTGTATATTTTGAGTGACGAGATCCATATGGATTTGGTTTACTCAAAATCAAAGCATATTGTTTTTGGGAATGCATTTGACGCGCTTGATGAAAAGCTAATCTATCTTTTTTCGGCGACGAAAACTTTTAATATTGCGGGGGCATTAACGGGAACAATTTATGCGCCGCACTCCGCACTTCACGCGCGGATTATGCGAACGGCGGGGGCGATGGGTATAAGCGCGAACTTATTTGGAATGTTAGCTTGTACAGCTGCGTTCGAAACCGGCGCTTCATGGGTTGATTCGCTTGTTGTTTATCTTGAAGAAAATGCACGTATTTGGAATGAAGGTGTTGAGCAAATACCAGGTGTGCATTCGATGAAACTCGAAGCGACCTATCTGTCTTGGGTTGATTTCCGAGCGTTAGGCTTGAGTGATGATGAATTGCACCAACGTATTTATCAAAAAGCGCAAATCGCAGCGAATGATGGAAGTTCGTTCGGTGTCGGTGGTGAAGGTTTCGTGCGCTTTAATCTTGCGACGCCGCGTAAAAATGTTGTGAAAGCCATAGAGAGATTACAACGCGCTTTTCAAGATATTCAGTAATTGCTGTAATTCTTTATTTATTGGAGAATGGCGTGTGTGCTTCGTAAATTTTGAACGCATTATCTTCAGCTAATAAAACCACATTTCGAAAACAGTTTTTGAGAGATTTTTCATAAGGCAGGTGCCGATTGGCGACCATAATAAATTTTCCGCGGGCATGAAGTGAATTTTTTGCACATTCAATAAAATTTATTCCGATACTTGGATCGCCGGCGCGCCCTTCATGAAATGGAGGGTTGGTGATTATAAAGTCAAAATAGGATTGAGGCGCATCAGAAACATCTAGCCAATGAACATGAGCCCGCGTATCATCAATATTGCGTATCGCACAATTCGTGGCTTTGCGCGAAACTTCAAACAGGTCGATTGATTCGATTTTGGGATAATTTTGCAGCAAATGTTTTGAAATTACACCATAACCAGCGCCAAAATCTGCCACTTTTCCCTGAATTTTAGATGGGAGGTTTTTCAAAAGAAAAGCCGTACCTTTGTCAATAGTTTTTGGAGAGAATATACCATTTTCGACCCAGTAACCTTGTTCATTTTCGTAGGGCTCTTCGAAACGAAGCCATGATTTTATGTTTCCAACCGAATCTGTTTTTTTGGAGAACCAGACAATTTTACCGTGACTTTTGGGTTTAATATTTAAATCTATGCCGAGGGCTTTCATGGCGCGAATAAGGCTATCGATTCCTTCGGTCTTCGCGCCTTCAACAAGAATATTGCTACCTTCTTTTACACAAAGCCAGGCGCGAGCGATAATGGCTTTGTTTAAATCCGCATGCTTGCCGATCATGACGAGCGCACTATCAAAATTATCACCCTGGATGCGCTCGACGACTTCATAGCCTCGTTTTTTTAATTGCGTTGATAAAGAGGCATTGTCTTGCTCTACTATGATTTCATCCCCAAGTTGATCAATCTGCCAGTCGTCTGAAAGGTTAAACGCTGCCACTAGGGGAGCTTTTGTGATTTCTCCTTGGTTCAGCGGAATTATAAATCGCGGGGTGTGCATTAGTCGTCTTTTTCCATAACGCACTGCAATGGGTGCCCATTTTGTCTCGAAAATTCCATAACTTGTGTGACCTTAGTTTCGGCGATTTCATAGGTAAAGACCCCAACAACTGCCAAGCCTTTAGTGTGTACAGTGAGCATTAACTGTACAGCTTGCTGTTCATTAATTCCGAAATATATGCGAAGAACCTCTACTACAAAATCCATCGGCGTATAATCGTCATTCAAAAGAATGACCTTATACATGGGAGGCCTTTGCACCTTAGGTTTTGTAAGGGTTGCTACATCCTCTTGATTTTTAGGAGAATCGCTCATCTATTCAGATGTAGTCCTGCAAGGAATAGGGTTCAAGGGGCACAATGCCGACTTTTTTAGAAATCGCGAACATCTGTTTGAAATAGAGCCGTAAATAAAAAAGTGCAGGTAAAATACCTGCACTTATCCAAAAAACTGAATTTTTTAGAGCAATTCGAGTTCAGTCGCCGCTTCGCGTCCATCGCGTCCTGGAGTAATTTCGAATTTAACTTTTTGATTATCATTAAGACCGGTTAGGCCCGAGCGCTCAACAGCTGAAATATGTACGAATACATCTTTGCTGCCTTCGTCGGGTTGAATAAAGCCGAAGCCTTTTGTTGAATTAAACCATTTTACTGTGCCAGTTGCCATCAGTATTTTCCTTTTGTTATTGCGCAAGCGAAATGCGAGCGCCTCTAAAGCCACGTCAGTATCGAGATGCTGCAGGCCTTATTAAGGAAACAGTTTTGTCGAGAATAGATCGTAGTATGTGATATATTGCATGAGTTCGGCTTTCTGGCAAGTAAATACGGCGATTTATCTTGCTTGATTTAATCTGAATCACTACACGTCGATCAAAATCGAGTTGGAATTACATCGAAAGTGAAAGTTCAGACACGAGTTTCAGTATTTTTTCGCACACACTAATGTTTCCGCAAATTGTAAGCACTCGTTGTGCAAATTGCCAAATTTACTATCGTGTGAATTTTTTATATTTCACGCGTTTTGGTTCAAGCGCATCAGGCCCGAGACGACGTTTTTTGTCTTCTTCATAAGCATCGAAGTTCCCCTCAAACCATTCGACATGGGCTTCACCCTCGAATGCAAGAATGTGTGTACATAGTCTATCAAGAAAGAAACGGTCGTGTGAAATGATGACCGCACAGCCCGCAAACTCCGTCAATGCGTCTTCAAGTGCGCGTAGCGTTTCAACGTCAAGGTCGTTGGTCGGTTCGTCAAGGAGTAGCACATTGCCGCCCTCTTTAAGAAGCTTTGCCATGTGTACGCGGTTGCGTTCACCCCCAGAAAGCATTCCAATTTTCTTCTGCTGATCGCCGCCCTTGAAGTTAAAGCTCGAACAATATGCGCGCGAATTCACCTCGGCATCACCGAGTTTGATGATATCATTGCCGCCTGAAATTTCTTCCCATACCGTGTTTTTGTCGTCCAAATGATCTCTTGATTGATCAACATAAGAAAGCTGGACCGTGTCGCCGTAACTAACCTCTCCCGAATCGGGCTTTTCTTGGCCAGTGAGCATTCTAAATAATGTTGATTTTCCTGCGCCATTTGGCCCAATGACGCCGACGATGCCACCAGGAGGAAGTGCAAAATTCAAGTCTTCAACGAGAAGCTTATCTCCATATCCTTTTTTAAGGCTTTCCACTTCGATCACCTTTCCACCGAGGCGTGGGCCGTTGGGAATAATGATTTGCGCTGAGCTCATGCGCTCTCTTTCTGATTTGTTCGCAAGCTCTTCATAGGCATGAATACGCGCCTTTGATTTTGATTGCCTTGCCTTGGGGCTTTGACGAATCCATTCAAGTTCGCGCGCAAGTGTTTTTTGGCGTGATTTATCTTCGCGTGCTTCTTGCTCAAGACGCTTTGCTTTTTGTTCCAGCCAGCTCGAATAATTGCCTTCCCAAGGAATACCTTGTCCACGATCAAGTTCGAGTATCCAACTTGTAATATCGTCTAGAAAATAACGATCGTGAGTGACAATCAAAATTGTGCCTTTATAGTCCATCAGATGCTGTTGGAGCCATGCGATTGTTTCTGCATCAAGGTGGTTTGTCGGCTCGTCAAGGAGTAGCATATCTGGGGCTTCCAACAGAAGCTTGCAAAGTGCCACGCGCCGTCTTTCTCCGCCTGATAACTTGTTTACATCAGCATCGTCTGGTGGGCAGCGCAGAGCTTCCATTGATACATCAATTTGGCTGTCCAGATCCCATAGATTTTGCGCATCAATTTCGTCTTGGAGTTGCGCCATCTCGTCAGCGGTTTCATCGGAGTAATTCATAGCCAACTCGTTATAACGCTCAAGCTTGCTTTGTTTTTCTCGAACGCCAAGCATGACGTTTTCTCTAACGGTTTTACTTTCGTCTAATTGCGGTTCTTGGGGAAGATATCCGACCTTAGCACCTTCCGCGGCCCAAGCTTCTCCCACAAATTCCTTATCAATCCCTGCCATGATTCGCATAAGTGTGGACTTACCAGCGCCATTTACACCGACGACACCGATTTTTACGCCTGGCAAAAATGAAAGACGGATATTTTCGAAGCATTTTTTGCCGCCAGGATAAGTCTTTGATACGCCATCCATGTGATAGACATATTGATAAGAAGCCATAGAACACCTTTGAAGAATTACTGATTAGCTATCTAGATAGCTCAGTCGTTGGTTTGATGCAATCTGAGTCGAAGCCTTTCCTTCGCAATTCACTCTAAAACTTAGTGCGCCCAAATTTAAATGTGATTAGCGGCTTTCCGTTGTGCGAACTGTTGAAGCCGATTCGGCAGGCGGCTCAAAAATAATGGTTGTATTGTCATAGCCGAATTGAGAAGTACGCTCTGTGGTGAAGAAATTAGTTATTGAGCCAAGGAGAGCTCCGCCAA
The DNA here is from genome assembly GCA_965263365.1 of Paracoccaceae bacterium. Lineage (GTDB taxonomy): Bacteria > Pseudomonadota > Alphaproteobacteria > Rhodobacterales > Rhodobacteraceae > CANMUM01. The sequence goes on along the minus strand of OZ253672.1, from coordinate 1,911,648 downwards.
TGGGGCCGGCTGCTGCACTACCGATTCCAGACGCGATATCTGAAAGCTTGAAGGATCCACGTTGCCGGCTGTGTTGTATTTGAGAAATAGTTTGGCCATTGTGCCGACAATAAGTCACAATATCTTGGTTGCGTTGTCCGTAGTTAGGAATCATCACGATCGCAGGTGTTTTGAATGTTGCGTAGAAACCCGTACCTTGAACTTCACAGGCAATACCACTGAGCTCGGCACCCTCTTTGATTCGCGTACGCATTTCAACCGGTTGGTAACCTTCGAGGCCGGTCGCATTAAATCCGGCAGTTTGAGCAATGGCTACAGGCCTCGTTGTAATAGCTGCGTTTTCGACGCTTTTCGAAAAACTTCCGCAAGAAGATAGGGTTGCGAGTGAGGCGAGTAACAAAATTTGAGCACTAAGTTTCATACCAATAATATGGAAGTTGAAGGAGATGGAGTCAATTCGCGAATTTTCGTGCGCTTAAATTTGCAGAGAGTTTGAACAGAGAAGTTAGAGCTCTCAGGGATTACATTAGACATTATATATATATACATATTCAACGACTGGATTGCAGTGGATAGCAGCTCAAGCGTTTTATGATTCTAATTGTTTGAGAATCAGCACAGGTAGATTCGAGAAATTCTAGGGAATTTTATAAAGATTCGGGCGTAATTCTGATTCTTTCGGGACAATTTGGCGCTAAATTCGGAATTTATGTTTATCTGCAGCTGAATAATAACCTCTAAAAGCTGCTTTTATTGCCAAAATCGACTTTTTTTTAAGTTTTTTATAAAAATATGAAAAAAGCTCTTGCGTCTCTCGGATAGTTTACCTAAATACGCCCTCACCGACGAGGCGATGATCAAATTGGGCGGCAGGCAAAGAGATAGAGTTCTCAACGCTAGGCAAGCAAATTGAAGCTAAGTTGGTAAAAATTCGGACAACGGAGCCAAGAGCTACCAAGGTAGCCAAGTGTTTCTGCGTCTTCTGCTCTTTGAAAATTATATATTCATGAAGAGATATGTGGGTAGTCTGGTTTTAGACGATCAACTAACTTGCATATCGCCACTTAGAAAAATTTGAGTTTACTCAAGTGGATCGATGATAGTGGGCCTGAGTGCGCTCCAGTAAGGCGTGCTCAGGAAGCCAGAGCCAACCGTTATTTATAACGAGTTGGACATCAGATGTTCTTGTGACGAGAACATTTGGTAAAGGTTCATTTGTGCAAGGTTCAGGTCAAGAAATGCATTAGCATTTTAACTTGAGAGTTTGATCCTGGCTCAGAACGAACGCTGGCGGCAGGCTTAACACATGCAAGTCGAGCGAAGACTTCGGTCTTAGCGGCGGACGGGTGAGTAACACGTGGGAACATGCCATTCACTACGGAATAGTCCCGGGAAACTGGGTTTAATACCGTATACGCCCTTCGGGGGAAAGAATTTCGGTGAATGATTGGCCCGCGTTTGATTAGGTAGTTGGTGGGGTAATGGCCTACCAAGCCGACGATCAATAGCTGGTTTGAGAGGATGATCAGCCACACTGGGACTGAGACACGGCCCAGACTCCTACGGGAGGCAGCAGTGAGGAATATTGGACAATGGGGGCAACCCTGATCCAGCCATGCCGCGTGAGTGATGAAGGCCCTAGGGTCGT
>OZ253672.1:0-1907500 GCA_965263365.1 Paracoccaceae bacterium | reverse complement strand
ACCCGTTCACGTTGAAAAGTGTTGGGATGAGTTGTGTCTAGGGGTGAAAGGCCAATCAAACTCGGAGATAGCTGGTTCTCCGCGAAATCTATTTAGGTAGAGCGTCAGACGAATACCTTGGGGGGTAAAGCACTGGATGGATGATGGGGGCCCACAGCCTTACTGAGTCTAACCAAACTCTGAATACCCAAGAGTACTATCTGGCAGACACACTGCGGGTGCTAACGCCCGTAGTGGAGAGGGAAACAACCCTGACCCTCAGCTAAGGCCCCTAATTCATGGCTAAGTGGGAAAGCAGGTGAGACGACCAAAACAACCAGGATGTTGGCTTAGAAGCAGCCATCATTTAAAGAAAGCGTAACAGCTCACTGGTCTAAATAAGTTGTCTTGCGGCGAAGATGTACCGGGGCTCAAGCCATGAGCCGAAGCTAGGGATGCACGTAGTGCGTGGTAGCGGAGCGTTCCGTGATATAAACCCTTGTCTTAACTGCCCTTTGGGGTAGCGAAGACATAGGGTTTGGCGATGAAGCCGGCCTGTGAGGGACCGGTGGAGCGATCGGAAGTGAGAATGATGACATGAGTAACGACAAAGGGAGTGAGAGACTCCCTCGCCGAAAGTCCAAGGGTTCCAGCTTAAAGCTAATCTGAGCTGGGTAAGCCGGCCCCTAAGTCGAGGCAGAAATGCGTAGACGATGGGAACGAGGTTAATATTCCTCGGCCAGGAGATGGTGACGGATCACAGGTGTAGTTCAATCTTATTGGATTGATTGGGCTGCTGAGTGGTTCCTGGAAATAGCCCTCCATTAGACCGTACCCCAAACCGACACAGGTGGACTAGTAGAGTATACTAAGGCGCTTGAGAGAACTACATTGAAGGAACTCGGCAAAATACATGCGTAACTTCGGGATAAGCATGCCCGCTTTATAGGCAACTATGGGGCGGGGGCACAAACCAGGGGGTGGCGACTGTTTACTAAAAACATAGGGCTCTGCGAAGTCGCAAGACGACGTATAGGGTCTGACGCCTGCCCGGTGCTGGAAGGTTAAGAGGAGGTGTGCAAGCATCGAATTGAAGCCCCAGTAAACGGCGGCCGTAACTATAACGGTCCTAAGGTAGCGAAATTCCTTGTCGGGTAAGTTCCGACCTGCACGAATGGCGTAACGATCTCCCCGCTGTCTCCAATGTAGACTCAGTGAAATTGAATTCCCCGTGAAGATGCGGGGTTCCCGCGGTCAGACGGAAAGACCCCGTGCACCTTTACTATAGCTTCACATTGGCATTAGGTCAGAATTGTGCAGGATAGGTGGTAGACTTTGAAGCGGGGACGCAAGTCCTCGTGGAGTCACCCTTGAGATACCACCCTATTCTGTCTTGATGTCTAACCGCGACCCGTTATCCGGGCCCGGGACATTGTGTGGTGGGTAGTTTGACTGGGGCGGTCGCCTCCTAAAGAGTAACGGAGGCGCGCGATGGTAGGCTCAGGTTGGTCGGAAATCAACCGTCGAGTGCAATGGCATAAGCCTGCCTGACTGCGAGACTGACAAGTCGAGCAGAGACGAAAGTCGGTCATAGTGATCCGGTGGTCCCGAGTGGAAGGGCCATCGCTCAACGGATAAAAGGTACGCCGGGGATAACAGGCTGATACTGCCCAAGAGTCCATATCGACGGCAGTGTTTGGCACCTCGATGTCGGCTCATCTCATCCTGGGGCTGGAGAAGGTCCCAAGGGTACGGCTGTTCGCCGTTTAAAGAGGTACGTGAGCTGGGTTTAGAACGTCGTGAGACAGTTCGGTCCCTATCTGCCGTGGGTGTACGAGACTTGAGAGGAGCTGCCCCTAGTACGAGAGGACCGGGGTGGACGCACCACTGGTGGATCTGTTGTGGCGCCAGCCGCAGTGCAGAGTAGCTATGTGCGGAAAGGATAACTGCTGAAGGCATCTAAGCAGGAAGCCCCCCTCAAAACAAGGTCTCGCTGAGAGCCGTGGAAGACCACCACGTCGATAGGCTGGAGGTGTAAGTGCAGCAATGCATTCAGCTGACCAGTACTAATTGCTCGATAGGCTTGATTTGATCCAGAAGAGGAATGAAATCTTCTTACAGATAACTAAATTGACAACGCTATGCGTGTGTCGTCACATTACGAAACGCCCTTTTTTGGTCTGGTGGCAATAGCGCGAGGTAAACTCTCGTTCCCATCCCGAACACGACCGATAAGACCCGTAGCGCCGATGGTACTGCGTCTCAAGACGTGGGAGAGTAGGTCACCGCCAGACCTAAAAAGGGCGTTTCGATTTACGATGTTGATAACTTCTCCCTTTTTTATTATTTTTTTGCTTGTGCTCCATAAGTTTGCTTATTTGGGAGCTATTTTTGCTCCGATTTTTATTGAGCAATTGCTTTATTAACTCATATTTGGCAAAAGTATTTGTGTCTTTAAAAGATTCCTGCATTGAGGGAGTAATCTATGATCAATACTTTTAATATATTTGGCGAGCGCTGTTCTGGAACCAATTTTCTGACAACTTTGATTTCGAATAATTTTCCTGATTTGGAATTTAAATCTCGGTTTAATTTTGAAAAGCACGCATTTGTAAATGTTCCTTATGCTAAAGATACGAGCATTGCATTCGCTTGTTTCCGCAATGCAAATGGTTGGTTAAAGAGTTTCTATAATGCGCCGCATAATGTTGGCTATTGGGTCAAAGATGTTAGTTTTTCAGAGTTTTTGCGCCATGAATGGTCCAGCATTTATAATGGGCGCTTGCTTCAACAAGCCTCTAAGCCGTTAGGTATTTTCGGATCAGAGGTACTTCTTGATCGTCATCCGTTAACTGGTGATCGAATTAAAAATGTTGTCGAACTTCGAAACCTTAAAACTCAGAGTTACTTGAAACTCCCTAAATTCTATAAGCATTGTGAAATTGTGAACTATGACTTACTTCTTAAGGATCAAGAGAAATGGATCAAATATATTTCACATAAGTACGAAATTGAGGCTTTGCCTGAGTTCAAGCCTGTCATGGCCGATGTTTCACGCAATGCGCTCGGAATGGGGCCACGTGATCTCGAACGTATAAAACGTGAAGTCGTTTTTTCCGAAGAAGATATTTTCTTTTGTCTTTCGAGCCTCGATCTAGCACAAGAGAAGGCCATTGGATTTGAATATAATGCAAGTTTTAACTTCATTAGTTGAGAATCATTGTGAAAATTTTTGTTCTGAGCGGAGTGATATTGTTTCCTTGTCGCAATTAGGTGTTTTAGTTCGCGCTAAGGATTATTTTAATTGCATTCGAAGAGATTAGAGCCGCGGTGCTGAATTTTTTTTGTGGAATGGTAGTTTTGTGCTTGTATCGCGCGACTAGTTTCGCTAAACGAGCAACACACTTTAGGATGCGGGTGTAGCTCAGGGGTAGAGCACAACCTTGCCAAGGTTGGGGTCGTGGGTTCGAATCCCATCGCCCGCTCCAAAAGTCAATTTTCATTCTATTTCTGTATTTCTCGCCTTCTATTCTACGTAAGCGTTGCAACTGGCCCCCTAGATTGAGGGTGACTAAAGTTTCGAAGATTTGTTACCTAGTTTCGAAACGGAGCAGAGAATGAATATTCAAGGAAATTTGGGTGACTATGCAAATGTGACCAAGCCCGCCATTAAAAGTGATCTAACGGCATATTTCGAGATTTTCGATTTCAAAATTCCCGTGACCTCGGATGGCCGGCGCATATGGTCGCCCAAGTTCAAGACGTTCGTGACTGAGGGTATTCACAAACGCGCATTTAGCGCAGGTGAGGTCGCCAAGCTATGCAATATCAATGTCTCGATGGTTCACGGTTGGAGCAAGGAAGTGCGTAGATCGCCACAAAAGCTCGCAGAGCACAGCATCAAATCCGAGCCCGATTTAATTTTCGGATATTCTGTTCCCAAAACTAATGACGGGCGCAGGTTATGGCCGCATGAATTGAAGCGGCTTGTTGTCGATAAGCTGGTGGCGGGTGAGATGAAGGCGAAAGCGCTGGCGCGGGCATGCGATGTTGACAGCTCGATGATTTATCAGTGGAAAATGGAAGTGGAAGGAAAGCTTCCAAAGGTTCAGCAAGCACAACCCGAAGAACCCATGTTTGCAGAGGTTCAGCTGGTGAAGCCAAGTTTACCAAAGCCAAATATACGCCTGCGCAAAGGCGATCTCTTGCTCGAGCTTCCGCCTGATTATCCACCCGTTTCAATCGCAAAAATCATGGCGGCGCTGTGATCTTTCCCGCGCAGCATATCAAAATCTACGTCGCTACCCGCCCCGTCGACTTTCGCAAGGGCATGGACGGGCTGGCGGCAATCGTGGAGCGGGAGTTTGGCCTTGAGCCGCTTTCGGGCGCGATTTTCGTGTTCCGTTCCAAACGTTCCGATCGTCTCAAAATGCTCCTTTGGGACGGCACAGGAATGGTCTTGATCCACAAACGTATTGAAGGCGCGGGCTTTGCGTGGCCTGCAATTCGTGACGGGGTCATATCGCTATCCCGATCCCAGCTCGAAGCCCTCTTCGAAGGCATCGATTGGAGAAGAGTGCAGACGAGGAAGCTTGGATAGCGCAAAAAGCGAGCTGCCTCGTCACCCGGCGTGAAGTCATTTTCAAAAATATCAAACAAACTTACATGCGCGACAATAAAAACAAAATGATGGTAAAGCGCAAATATACAGCACACACTTCTGATTCTGGATAAAGCCAGAAATTTCACTTTGCGCCTATAAGTAAAAAGATCCAAAATCTATCTTATGTTAAAAATTATGGAGGAGTTAAATGACCAACCCCCGTTCTTCGGCGCGTGTTAGTTCAAGACTGTCTACCTCATCCAGCCTAATGCTTTCTAAGTCAATCCGATAAAAGCTTGGGCAGGTTTCCATCCATGCGCGCCAAGTTAGGTCAAGTTTATATCTGTCTGTTCGAAAATCAATATGCACCCCATCCAAGTTCAGCCGTGTATTCACAATGCGACCATCACGAAACGCAAAGTGGACCCAAGGCGCGACATCGGGGAGCTTAAAACGAAAGCCCTCACCGCCTTTCACCAATCCATAAGTCACAATATTTTCATTCCCATTCAGGTAATTTGGCATTATCAGATTTGGGTGGGCAAACTGATAATGGCTATAGTCAAAATCTTTTGGCAATCGTGGATGTGTGTTTTCAAGCCACTCATCATCGTATGTTCCGACATGGCACGATCTCGCTTGCCACCAAGGTGACATCGCGCCAAAACCTTGGGGTAGAGATTTTCTCATGCGTCCTGGGGCAATTGGATGTTCTTCGCTATCAATTGTTGGAGCGGCAAACTCCATTGATTGAGGTGTGAAAGCATCGTCAATTACGCCAGGGCCAATTGGGTTTCTTGGGTCGACATCGCCGTTTGGATCACCAATAATTCGGCCGCCAACCGCATTTTTATAACTCACTTCAACAAGGCTGACTGGCTCGGGCTCAGAAAGCAGCCATCCCTTTTTACGCTTGTAAAACCAATTTCGCGCCCCCCAGCCGCGGATGCTTGTTTTGTGGCTATTGATTTCAATATATGCGTTAATGTAGTCCTTAGGCTCCTCATGTTCAGCATAGATATTTCCCAGGAACGTTACATCTGTCGTGGGTTTAAAAGGTACCAAGTCATTGACTTTTAAAAGCGCTCCAGTTTGTGGGTCACCATCAAATTCATCGGCAAGCACGATCCCCTGTTCCTCCTCGAGCTTTATCGCACGCTCCTCAAAATCAAACCAAAACGAACCCCGAGCCACGACGCACGCCATCGTCCCGCCATCACGATGCCATTGCTCAAATCCTAACCCTGCTAAAGGTGTATTGTTCGATGTCAGCATTTTAACCTATTGACTGTCAAACCGTCGCACCCATTCTAACGTAAAATCACGTTCTTGTTCTTTACTGAAATTGAGATGTTTTGGCGTTTTGATAGTTCCCTCACGATAATTCTCAAAACGTATTGGTTTAATATAATCGGCCACAGCCGTGTATTCGGCAGGAATTCCGCCACTCTCAGCATTTCCGAGTGTGGGTTTTTCACCGGCGCGCAACACACAGCCAGTTGAAAACGGGTAAATTCCTACACCCTTGGCTTCGAGTTTTCTGAGGCCCGAGTTGCCGCCCAATTGCTCAACATGATCGTGACTAATAATGGTTAACCAGTTTGATGCACTCGGCTGGTCGTAACCCCCGCCATAAATTTTTCGGACACTTACCCAATAGCATCCAATAGAGCTGTAATCTAGGCCGGGATAATGTCTTAACACGTCGTAATAATAGGCAGGGTACCCCGTGGCTGTGGGTGAATTTAAAGTGGCGAGGCCAGCGGTGCCATGTTCAATAGTCGCAAGATCGGACCATTTTAAGATAAGTTCCACCATTTCATCGGCTTCATCAAGAAACAGATTTGCAGGGAAATGTATGTAACCCCCAGCCTTTGCCCCGTTAGGATCGTTAGCTCCTGATGCTGAAAAAAGAAACTCCCAAGGCTGCGAATGGTCTGAATTTGGTTCTTCATTTTCGAAAGCAAGCAGAAAAAGACTATCGTCTGTATTTTCACTCTTTTCAAGAAAAGGGCCTGCGAAGTCCTGATTTTTGTATTTTCGCTTCCTTCCATCTCCCGGGCTGTAATGTGTGATCAGACCTTTACTTAGATTGCAATACTCGCTTAGCACGAGCAGCATTCCCTGCCGCGTTTTTTCAACATTACCTTGTCGGGTGAAAAAGGTGAGCTTCGAAGCAATACGCCCGACAACAAGACCATCCAGCTCACTTTGAATTGCGCCGTTGTGATTAATCATTTCACTGTCGTTTTTCAATTTTTTTGTCAAATACTATTTTCGCCTCCTTTAAATACGCCTAGATTACCTTTGCCCTCGGTGTAGTCGCAATCTTTACCCATATCAGGTATATAACTTACTCCATAAACATCTTTAAGCGTTTCAATTTGATTATTAGTCATCCCAAAATTATCCTGTCCCAAGCCTAGTTTTGTGTTCATTTTTTATTTGGATTTTTTCCATTTTACCTCCTTATCAATCCATTTGATTGCAAAATTTAGAAAAACAGAAAACAATACGAATATTCAAATTGTCTAGATAAACGATATCTGTTCATAACCTTTGAAAGTACCTGAATGGCTTTCTATTCCGCCTGTCTTTTCGCTATAAATCGTTATTGTTCTTTGATATTCTTCTATAGTTACATTGCCGCTATTGTCGTTTGTGAAGACCCCGGTACCATCTTGCAAAACATAAAAGTCCGAAAGCGTTAAAAGCGCATTCACAAAATATAAATCACGGCCGTTAAAAACGGGTGAGCCATATTCGGTCTCTAGAAGTTTTACTATTTCTTTTCCATCGTTTAAAAAAATATACTTACCTTTAAAATGAGCCTTCTTGTTTGTAAGTCCAGTACTCAATATGCAAAGCTCATCATTCTTGTAAGATAACGAAAGCCAAGGTTCTCGCCGTTCTTCAATCATGTTTTTGAAGGCCTCTGGAACATTTTCTTCAAAGTCTCTGTTAACTTCCTCATTCATTTTTTCCCAATCCACATCTGGTGCTGCGCTTCGCAATAATTCCATCGTTTGTTGATATAGCGAATTTGGATCGTCTGAAGACTCCAATCTATAATCTGTGTCTTTAACGGAGACTACGGTACCATACTCTGAATTAAATTGATTCACAGTATCTATTGAATCACCGAATTGTATTCGTCCTAGCCCTGTTTTTGGTTTTAGTTCCCAATAGTCGTTATATTCACTCATGTTTTACCTCAATAATCCGTGTGCTTGTAAACATACCGCATAGGCAGTGGCTTGTGCAATCGCTGCATCGTATTTAGTTGGATCTCCTGACATCGCGGCAATCCGTTTTACGTCTGCGACATCCATTAAAAATGCTTCCATTCCTCGTCCAGATGAAACCAAAGCCCGCTGACGTTCTCGATAAACGGAAGTTCCACCATAGCTAGCCGTCATTCGATGATCTGCAGGATCCATTTGTATCGCTGGCCCCATATCTCTGGGCATAGCTGTAACCGAATCTGCTGGCATATGATGACTGTCTTTACCATCTCCCGTTGGCAGTTTTGTACATCCATGAGCGCCGCCCCGATATTTGCTCGGGGTCGGAACACAAGCCAACGCGGCACAAGCCCCAAGTGAGGCTGTTAGCGCGCGCGTAATACGGACATTATCGTCATCTGGCTGAGCCATTTGGCCAGCTGCCACTGCCGCCATCGCAATTGCATCCCGGATTCGTTCAGCCGCAGCCTCATCACCCGCAAGGGCCTTACCATAATCGCCAGGATTCGCTATCTCATTCAACGTAATCGCGCGTCCAGCTATATCCGACGAAACACCATCTACATAAAACGGGCTTCCAACCAGACTCCCATTCCAGTTATATGCATTGTGAGCATAAACCGTGGCTAAGTGTTGTTGAAATGGATCAGAAACATCTAGACCGAGTGTGTCTGCAGCATTATTGATCAAATTTTGATCTGCACGATCATTTAGGCCACTCAATACTCCAGACGCTGCAATTGCAGCACCTGTAGGGCCGTACTTTCGAAGCGCCCCTGCAATATTCATAAGGTCGGTCATCGAAATTAACGGTTGACTAGGAGCCGTTTGGGCACCTGTCATTGAAGCTGGAGTATAGCTGGTTGGATATGTTACGATCGCAGCCATTTACCCCTCGCTAAATCTAGTAACACTTGGCGTTGGATCAAACACCTCTTTATTTTTAACGAAGGTGAGTTTTCCAATGGTATTTTTATTGTTCATATACCATTCATCACCATCACGAACTGCCCATTTGCCTTGGACGCGTACCGCTTTGGAATGCGTTTTCGGATGACAAACAGAGTCAACTGTTCCTGATTTTATTCCCCCGCCTTTACCAGGTTCATCACCTTTGACTTGCGTTACAATCGAACCCATATTGTGCGCCCGCTTTCCAGCGTAATTTACTGTTGCTGCTGTATTCGCGTCGTCAGATTGTTTAGCCGATATCGAATATGGTATCGGCTGCATGCTCGAGCCAACTGGCGTTTTGCAAACATCGGGGCTAAGAGAAATAATAATTCCTTCGCTAATATCTCGCGAGCCTTCAAATGGCATATTCGCCTCCTTAGTTCAAATCAATAACTTTGCCATTGATCTGGACATTGCCAGAGGCAGAGAAATTGAATTTGGTGCCAATGATGGTGACATTGCCCTCGCTATCCATAACAAATTTGGATTTACCTGCATTGATTATGAATTCTTTGCCAACATGGATCGTCATCGTATGGCCTACCGATGTATTTTTGTAGGCACCTATTTGCTCGGTTCGCGCAATACCAACAGTGTCCGATTGCATTTTTTCAATCAGGTTGGTTTGAATGCCAGATATGGGCAACTGCAGGCCAAGTGCATCTGCGGCCGCGCCAAGTGCACCAACGCCCGTAAGCATTGTCGGAATGAGTGGGTTTCCAACTGCTTCAGACCCTGCCGTTGCGTCGGCGATTCCAGCTGCTGTGATGCCAGCAAGCGCGCCGATAATTCCAACAGAGCTTCCCCCGACTGTTAATGTCATGGATCCAGAGATATCCTCATTATGATTTCCCCCCACGGAAAGGGTTTTGTTGCTTGCGATACTCTCGCTATGATCTTTCCCAACTTCGATAAACTTATCAACACCTATTGTTTCCCACTGATTGTTGTCGACGTTTTTGCGGCGATCATGTTTGATATGGTGGCTTTCATCGTTCTCAATAACCGTATTATGATCCCTCTGGGCATGCATGAAGACTTCTTCTTTTCCGGCTTCGTCTTCAAAGCGCAGTTCGTTATAGCCTTTGCCCTTGTGGGTTTTTGACTTAATTGTCATCCGCGTTTTGTTCTCAGGCAGTTTATAAGGTGGTTTATTTGTTGCGTGGTATGTTCGGCCTGTGATGATGGGTTGATCTATATCGCCGTCGAGATGTGAGACGATGACTTCTTGGCCGATGCGCGGTATGGCCATCGAGCCCCATGTGCCGCCGGCCCAGCCTTGGCTGACCCTTACCCAGCATGATGAGTTCTCGTTCTTTTCGCCGTGGCGGTCCCAGTAAAAATAGACCTTCACGCGGTCATGTTCGTCGGTATAGATCTCCTCACCCGCGGGCCCCGTCACCATGGCGATTTGCGGCCCATCCACCACGGGCTTTTTCGGCGCGGGCGGGCGGTACATCAAACGTCCGGGCATGGTCGTAAAATTGGCCGTGAAGGTGGTGGCCGCATTATCTGGCGCATCTTCTTCAAGCGCGGCGGGTTGTTCGCCCTTGCAGCTGACCGCAAGCAAAAAATGCTGGATATTCGCCTTGGCGTCATAATGATCTTCAAGCGTAAAATGATAACCGGGTGCCAGATGGATATGATTGGTTTGCCCTTGTCCTGTCGTCGCATCAACGCGCGTTGCATCAATGCGCGCTTTAACGAAGCTCTTGCCGACTTTATCAGGGTCCTTATAGCGACCCGGATACTCAAACAGCTCGTATGTGCCCGCGCTGCCGTTGTCCTCTTGCCGTGATTGCGGCTCCTTCATGCGTGCCCGAGGGTTGTGGAATGTGTAATCAGAAAGCTCATAGGCAGTTGAGCGCAGTTTTTCACGAAGCGCAAAACGGTTCACCCAAAAGCCGCGTGATTGCCCGCCCGTATTCGCATTATAGGCGATCGTCTCCGAATGGGGCAAAACAGGTGTGGCCAAGGGGGCATCGGTGATGATCATCTCGATACTGTCGCTGTGATGGGTAAAATACCAAAAAATCCCCTCTTCATTCAAAATGCGGGTGAGAAAATCGAATTTGGTTTCATTGAACTGGCAGCAAAACTCGCGCGGTTGATAGTTCTCATTCAAGCGCCAAGTGATGTTTTGAATATGCGCCTCCTCCAGCACTTCCTTGGCGATATCAGGGACGGTCTTGGCTTGCCAAATCCGGCAATCCGAGGCATGGGTTAATCGGAACACAGGTGGGCGCAAGGTCAGCGCATAAAATGTGCGCCTAAAGCCGGTATCTTTGCGCTCGGCTTCGGTGATAATGCCGGTGAAGTAGCGGGCCTCGGCATATTTGCTTTGAACAAAAAGCGTGGCTTGCGTATCCATCAGCGCATGCAGGTCAATATCAGGATCATGCGACGCCAGCTCGATTTGGATGTCAAAAAGGCCGTTAATGTTCTCTTGGGCCTCAAATGACAGCACAGCAAAATCGCCGGTTGTGGTTTTTATGCCAAAAGCGAGGTCCTGATTTTGATCGAGTAGCTTCGCGATAGCTGTCTGAACATTCATGATTTGATCTCCTTTTGGGCAGTTTTTGTTGGGGTTATTTGAACCGCAGTGTTTTTCACAGGTTTCAGCTTTTTGTAGAGCATGATGGTTTTGCGGAAGATTTCCTTGGGTGACCAGATCCGCTTGGGGCGGGGTTCAGGCGCGGGTTTTCCGCTGGCCTTGGCCGCGCGTGCCTCATCGCCGCGTTTCAGGCGCGCGCGTTCGGCCGGGCTGAGCTCGTGATCTTCCAAAAGCGCAAACACCCCGTCGCGGTTCTCGGCCGCATCGGGGCGGTAATCGGGCCGCGTGCGCACGCGGTCATTGGCCACGCTCATCACCATGGGTTGTGTCAGCTGATAGCTGACCGGATTGCGCGCATTCGTCTTGCGCTCAGTCTTGGATTTCAGCATCGGGTCGCTCCTTTAATGCCGGCAAGCCCGCCCAGGTGAAGCACGAAGTGCGCCCACCATGGGGTGGGTGGGCGCAGCCGCTGCGCGGCCTTGGTGTCATAACAATCGAAAGCACGCGTAGATTTCACAGCCATCTCCCAAACGCACTCAACCAGCCGCCCTTTTGGCAAAGATGGTTGGTAAAATACATTTTGCTGTTGAGCGCTCAACATTTCAAATTCCCCAATTCAACACAAAAACTTGGGCGCAAAACGCCCAAGCCAATAAATGCCCCAAGCTTATGCTTGGATCGGCGCGCGCCAGTCATCCGCACCTGATGTGCCGGCAACCGCGTGCTCCCAAGTGATCTTACGGTAAGTCATCTTCACATCGATCAACTGCGTGTAATCTTGTGTTGTTGGATCTTTCGCATGTGGCATGTTGGTGTTGATATCCACAATCAACGCATCCTCAAGCGCTGTTGTGAAGAAGTGAACCTGCTCAGCACCTTGCGTGCGGTACCATTTCAGCTCAACCTTGGTCATCAGCTCGCCCGTCACAAGCGCGTTGTACATCAAAGGCACAGCCTTGTTCAACGTACAGGTGAACTTGAAAGGCTGGTGCACGCGTGTGCCCGTTGGGTTGCCCGATTGTGGATCGCGCGGAATGATGACCGCATGGTCAACAGCTTGCACCATGATCTCGTCCTCATGGCCTTGCTGCCATTCGTTAACGATGCTGTCAAAAGTGCCCGCACCTTGGCTGATCGCGCCTTGGGTTTCGCCTTCAATTGTTAAATAAGCTGGCATTGGCATGATAAATTCTCCTATGTTAACCAAATTCCATATCTCGACCTCTCGACAACCCTCTCGCTCGCCGCAATAGAGAAGGGACGCAGATCCCAACTTCAAAGGGGGAATGCCCTTACCGAGCAAAGCTCGGCGCGGAGCGCCCCCGCGGAGGCGGTTTGCTCCAATAGAGCTATTGGGACAAACGCGCCGTGAGCGACAAAATCGCCACCCTCAAACCCGTCAAAACCGACCAATCCGAGAGCTTGCCAAAACCATGCCCCAAAGCCTTGAGCAAAATCTCGATAATTTAATGCTAAACTAATAAATATGATATATTGCTGTTATCATTGCATAAATCACATATTGTGATCACAAAAACGGGCGAAATCTTGCCCGATTTCAAAGCCGCTAGGCAAGATCTTGCCCGTTCACCTTTTGTCCGGCCACTTTTTCGCCACAAAATCAACAACTGATTCGCAAAGGATTCCGAGCTGATTGGGGGGATGCGAGGGCGGTCCGACTACCCAAATGAATAGCCTTGAGAAGCAATATTCCAAAACACATCCTGCCTGAAAGTGAACGGCTTCGGACAACCCTACCCTTGATATTTTATAGCTTCACACAGATAAGCGCGCAAAAGAACCATCGAAGGGTTCTCAAGCCAAGAAAGACGTTGGTGAGGAGATTAGCTTGGATAGAACGCGTAGACTATTCTATGTAACTTCAACCCGAGCTAAAAACTCTCTTGCCCACGTTATATGGTAAGCTTTGCAATTGGCCCGCTAGATTGAGGGTGACTAAAGTTTCGAAGATTTGTTACCTAGTTTTGAAACGGAGCAGAGAATGAATATTCAAGGAAATTTGGGTGACTATGAAAATGTGGCCAAGCCCGCCATTAGAAGTGATCCAACGGCATATTTCGAGATTTTCGATTTCAAAATTCCCGTGACCTCGGATGGTCGGCGCATATGGTCGCCCAAGTTCAAAAAACATGTCACGCAAAAGCTAGCCTCAGGCGAAATGACGACAGCACAAATAGCGCGGCAATGCGATGTAAAAAAGACGGTTGTTTATCAGTGGAAGCAAGAAGTCGAGAAAAATCAGACGCAGAAAATTGTGGTCGATACGACAGATCAGCCCTTTGAGGTGTTCGGCTTTAAAGTCCCGATGACCAATGATGGGCGCAGGTTATGGCCGCTCGAATTGAAGCGGCTTGTTGTCGATAAGCTGGTGGCGGGTGAGATGAAGGCGAAAGCGCTGGCGCGGGCATGCGATGTTGACAGCTCGATGATTTATCAGTGGAAAATGGAAGTGGAAGGCAAATCGCCAAAGCCAAAACTGGCGGAGCCAGACGAACCGCAATTCGCTGAGGTTCATCTGACAGAAGAACCCACGCCAGTCAGCAACATCATTATTCGCAAGGGTGATGTGGTGTTAGAACTTCCAATTGACTACCCTGAAAATTCAATTGCGACCATAATGAGTGCGTTATGATTTTTCCATCGCAGCATTTCAAAATTCACGTCGCCACTAAGCCTGTAGATTTTCGCAAGGGAATGGATGGTCTAGCGTCCATTGTTGAGCGTGAATTCAACCTGGAACCTTTATCTGGGGCAATATTTGTATTTCGATCAAAACGTGCTGATCGTTTGAAAATTATATTTTGGGATGGAACGGGCATGGTGTTGATCCATAAGCGTATCGAAGGCGAGGGTTTCATATGGCCCGCGATCCGCGATGGTGTCATATCCCTTTCGAAAACCCAACTCGAAGCACTGTTCGAAGGCATAGATTGGCGTAGGGTCATGAGCAGAAAAATGTAAACTAGACAGCAGTCTTGTCGATTAGCTTTCGTTCTTATTTTCAATAATTGATTGGTAAAATGGCTCCATCCAATAAAGCGGAGAGTTTCTAATGGCGATACCCCTTATTGGTCGTTTTTCTCTATTCTCAGCGACAATTCTTAGACCAAATTGCTCTGCAATTCCTCTTATACTCGCTATCGACTTATAGCTTGTTAAATCCAGAATTTCTTTTTCGCTGACACCTCGATCAATCATCTTTCCGATACCAATCTTACGAATATGGTTCCAGTTTAAGTGATCATCCGTGCGCATATGAAATAGAATTTTATGGGCATCCTTTTTTGAAATTGATTTCGTGGGACAAATCTGGCCATTCTTGCGAATAACCGGAAACAATGGGATTTCAGGGTTCATAAATGGCTTTAGTAGATCAACATACCCATATAGTAATCTCTTATCAAGATAGCCTAGCCAATATACCTCACTTAATCTTTGATCCTTATAAATACCCATAGGCAACCAGTTTCCAGAGCCAAATTCCCAACGTCTCTCCGATGGATCTAGCCGTGCATCTGCGAAGAGAAAGCAAGTGATCTGCCATAGTTGTAAATTTACAATTTCTGAAATTTTTAAACCACAATGAGCCGCAATCAAAATCAAGAAACGATTGCGTCTCTCAATCGCGTTCGGGCGTCTGATTTGGTACGCAATTTGCTTAATAGATAAATATTCGCTTTCTAATCGATTCAAAACACATATCCTCTATAAAAAATATAATGCGTTCAAATTTTACATATCTGTTTCGAACATAAATTATGTAATCGCGCAAGTGAAAAAATAAACGCATTATATTATTGGAATTATCGCATCGCAAAGCAAAGCTAATAAGGCCTATTATAGAGATCAGATATTGAACGGAAATGACAATTTTTGAAATTTGACAAAATCAGATATTCGTATTTTGTGTCGCTGTTGAATTTTTCATGTAATGAAATTATTGCGTTTTTGTTTGATTTTAATTCTATTCTTGTCATATCCTCGAGCGAATCAGCGATGGATGTGACTTTTAAATGACAAGAAACCAAGAAAGACATTTGCGCTTGAAATACGACTTGGCGAAATCGGGTCTTACGCTTGCGGACTTGGCTCGTCACATCGGGGTGTCCCACTCCGCAGTGAGCATGATTGTTTCAGGCAGATCTCGGTCAGCTCGTATTGAGCAAGCGGTTGCAGATGCCCTTGACCGTAAACCTCAAGACATCTGGCCCGAATACTATGAAAAGGAGGCGAAAACGTGAATTAGCTTCTTAAAATAGCAACCCAAAAGGAAAAGAGCCCGCAAGTGCACCAACACGAGCGAGCTCCGAGAGATCCGAAGACCTCATTCCGTGAGCTAAAGATACTCTCCCTTTTCTAAAAAATCAAGTGCCTTGCGCGCAGGTTCTGCGCGTGAGTTGAAATTTTATTGCCTTGCGGATCGATGGACCTTCAGAGTCGGAGAGAAATATGAAAGCAATACAGAGTATTATCTCGGAGATGTTAAGTTCATCATCTCCTATTTTGATCAATTATAGTGAGCGGCTTGGTGTTGCGGTTGATGAGCTGGCCGAAGATTTGGCGGCTCTTCGAGCTGCTAACGAAGCGCTCGAAAAAGCCCTTAAGTCTGAGCAGGAAGCCAATGCGCAGCTCGTTTTGCAAAGCCAGAAATTACGCGACCGTATCAAATATCTTGAGCGCAAGCTATTTGGTTCGAGTTCGGAAAAAGGCAAACTGGATGAAGACGATGGTAACGGTTCTGACGGAGCTGAGGAAGATCAGACCTCCGGTGATGACGCCATTCAAGAAGAAGAACCTTCGCGCGAATATAAAGGCAAGGGTCAAAAACCCATCGGAGAGAATGCCAAGCGTGAAAAGAAAACTTATGATCCGCCAGCTATTTGTGAATGTGGCGGCGAGACCTATGAAATTAGCGAAGACATTATCGAGCGCGTGAAATACAAGCCTGCTGAGATCATTGTTCTCGAGGAGCATTACCCAAAACGCAAATGCAAATGCTGTGGGAAGTTTTCACAAGAAAAGGTTCCGCCGCAGATATTTGAAGGCAGTTACGCAACCAATTCTTTGCTTGCGGGCTTGATCGTGAGCAAATTCGCGGACTTCCAACCGCTGTATCGGCAAGCCGAAATCCTAAAACGTTCGGGCGTCTATTTCGAGCGCTCTACGCTGACGCGCTGGACGAATAGAACGCTGTTAGAAGCGCTCAAACCGATCGTTGAGCAGATGAAAAAAGACTTGCTCGCGTCTTCATTTTTGCAAATGGATGAAACGACGGCTCCGACGCTCAAGCCTGGCAATGGGCAGGTCAAAAACGCATACGCATTGGCGCTTTTGCGAGATCAACGGCGCAGCACGGGCAATGAATGGCCGTGCGTGGTTTTTGAATATGCTGATAGCCGCTCGGGCATTCATATAGAGAAGATGATCGAAGGATTTGATGGAGTTTTGCAGGTTGATGGCTATGCGGGATATGGACGGCTTGAGCGAGATGCACGCGCGGGAGGAGATCCGCTCGCGCTTGCTTATTGCTGGGCGCATGTGCGGCGAAAGTTTGAGCAGCAATCGCAAGCCAACAAGTGCGTATTTTCCCAGAAAATGATCGCTCTCATCGCCAAGATGTACAAAATTGAGGCTGATCTCAAAGGCCAAACGCCCGTGGTTCGCGCACAGGTGCGTGTACGCGAGACGCTGCCAATCCTGAATGAAATCCATGCGGTTTTGATTGAGGCGAGCCTAAAAACCGTCGCGAAAGATGGCCTCGGAAACGCAATCACCTATACACTTAAACTATGGAAAGGACTAAATATGTTTATTCATGATGGCAGAATTGAAATCGACAACAACAACGTCGAGAATGTCATTCGCAAATGGGTGATGACGCGCAAAAACAGCCTCTTTGCCGGTTCGGAAGCGGGCGGAGAAGCATGGGCAATCGCCGCATCATTGATGGGAACTTGCGCACTCCTCAAAATCAACCCGCAAGAATATCTTGAATGGGCGCTTAACGAAATTGCGCAAAAGCGCCCCCGATCCGAATACTGGACACTCACACCATGGGAATACCTCAAATGGCTCCAAAACAACAAAAAGCAGCAGTGAGACTATTTGCCATCCGTAAAAACTTGCCCGATCAATTCTGGTCGGGCAAACCCTAGAAAATCAAACAACAGCGCTTCTTGATTTCCCTCATAATGTGAAGCCAAAACGCCGCTGTACAGCATCAACATATTGGTGCCGTTCGGCTTGGCTTGCCCGTTGATCCAACGGCGGATCGTGGGGGCCAAATGTCGGGCATTATTAGATTTTCTGTCATATTTCTGACCCAAAATCATTTTTGCGTTCATTTTGCTTTAATCTGACAGCACTGCGCGCCGCTAATAATTGCGTATGATCCCAGTGCAGCACTATATGAATTCTGATAGCAAGCAATAACTGAATTTAGGAGCTTGATTTTCTGTGGATAACGTACGATAAAAATTAGAGCACCGACCCTTTAGAAATCACCTATATGTTGTGCTACCTGCGACATGCGCCAAAAGGTTATCTTCAACTCTTGATCGCTTGACGGTTGCAAATTGTCCAATATTCATCGATGTTGGAAATGCGAGATTAAGAGGGTCGGTGCAGCAATGACGCTTAAAAATATTCCATCTTTACGACAGCTATCCGTTCAGTTGGGTCGAGATTATCGTAGGCAATTTTCGTATATTGCATACGGGTTGCCGCAAGTAAAACGATACAAGGAATTTGAAATTCCGAAGAAAAGTGGTGGCGTTAGAAAAATAATTGCGCCGAAAGTTGCGCTTCTAAAACTTCAGCAAGACATCAAGACATTGCTGGAAGCCGATTATTCGCCCCGCACCTATGTACATGGTTTTGTTTCAAATCAACAAAGGAGCATTATATCGAATGCACAGCGCCATATCAGGCAACGATGGGTTTTGAATTTTGACTTAGCTGATTTTTTCGAAACAATACATGTAGGGCGTATCACTGGGAGATTGCAAGCCAATCCGTATAACTACCCCAAAGAAATTGCGGATTTTGTTGCACATATATCCTGTTATGAGACCGTGAAAAATGTTGATGGATCAGATCGCTTGTCAACCGTCCTTATGACGGGAAGTCCGTTATCACCTGTTATTTCCAACATAATTTGCGATCGGCTCGATTCCGAACTTTCAAGGTATTGCCGCAATTTTGGGCTGATATATTCGAGATATGCTGACGACATTACCATATCTTCGAACCGCAGGAAATTTCCACGCAGGGTCGCTCATATAGACGAAGAGGAGCACCCCAGAACCTTTTTGTCAGAAGAGCTACAATCCATCATTGAACGTAATGGTTTCCAAATTAGTCACAAAAAAACACGCCTACAAGAACGTTCGATACGGCAGGAGGTCACAGGACTAGTTGTTAATGAGAGGGTCAATGTAAAGCGTAAATTCGTACGAAATTTGCGGGCAATGTTAAATGACTGGGAAAAGAACGGCTTTGATGAAGCATCAAGACGACATTTTGAAGAAAAACGCCCAAACAGAGGTAGAATATCGGAATATGAAGCAACGAATTTCGATTGGGTTGTAAGAGGGAAGATTGAATTCGTAAAAAGCGTTAAAGGTGCCACTGATCCAGTTTATCAAAAAATTGCAAAGCGATATAATGAACTGTGTCCTGATAGAGCAATTACACTTCCACTCGTGACTGACGGCGAAATTTTAGAGGCGTCAGTTTGGTATCTCGAAAATGACACAGATGCCGGCTCGGTTGGCACTTGTTTTGCAATTGATCAAAATCGGTTTGTAACTTGTGCGCATTGTGTTGGTGAGGACCTCAGAGTTTTTCATCCCGCCAATCGGGACTTTCCGCTATACGCAAACCTAGTCCAGAAAGATGATGTAAACGATATCGCAATAATTGAGGTTACAGATCCACTGCCCGCTTATTACCCTCGTGAAGTTTTGCAAATTGCGACCGATCAAGAAATCAATTCACTTGAAGTCGGTGTTTCTTTACAAAGCGCTGGATTTCCGTCAGAGCTTTCTCCTCCGATGCTTAGAAGGCACTCGCCGAAGCTCAACGGATTTTCCACGCAATCATTTAAAAGTGGGCAATCATCTGATCGAAATTGCTTTGCACTCTCTGACGGTACATTTGAAGGTATGAGTGGTGGGCCTATACTTCATGAAAGAAAAGTTGTTGGTGTCATTGTTAGAGGCCCAAATCAGAGTGATAGGACTTTGACTCCATTGGCGGTAAAAGCGATTTACCTTAACAATTTGATTAATAGCCCAGATTCAGAAGTTGAACATTCGAGCGTTTGAAGCGCTAATTAGATACACTCTTGGAGGTAAATCGAGTTATGGGAAAAATCGTTTCAGAAACCGATCAGTTATTTGCACAGATAGACAAGATTTCTGCCCTTTTAGATACAGAAAAAAACGCACTTGCATTTTGGCCACCCGCGAAAGTCCGTGAGAAAATCGAACGCCAAAAACTATGGACAAGTGTCGGTAAAAATGAAGAAGTTGAAGCTGTATTAATATACGGTGGAGTTTATCCAATAGCTAAGATTGAAGCTATTATAACTGCGCAAAAGGTTAGGCATAAAGGGGTGGCACGCCAGCTATTTGACGCCTTTAAGTCAAAACTAGAACGCGACGGCTATAAAGAAATTCAGGCGCATATCGCCATTGATTTGCCTCACTCCCTGAAGTTTTATCAAAGTCAAGGTTTTGAACATGTCCGTTACCGTGAGGGGGGGGAAGGCAAAGAAACGAAAAATATCGGTACATGCGATGATATTGGAAACGCCTAGCCTGTTTTCAGGGGTTCGAAAATCAAGTCGTATTTTTAGAACCGATCTGAAGCGGAATAATTTTTATATCTTTGATATAAATGTACTTTTGAGCGCGGTCAGGGAGCGGTACGATACGAAGTACGCGCAAAAACTATTTCGAGCGGCCTTGGAGCATCAAATACAAATGCGTGTATCAGAAGAGTTTGTGAGAGAGTTGGAACGAAATACACAACAAGAAAAACAAAGCGATCCGTTGCTTAGTTTTGCCAGACATCTTCCCAGAGCACCATCCGTGAATAGCCGTGAATTGAACGAGCTTACCAAAACTGTGACTGCAAAAATATTTGGAGCAATTTCGTTCGAGCAACGAAATTACACACAGTGCGTAAGTGACGCACGTCATGTTTCGCAAGCCATTTTGTCGGGATCACTCGGCTTCATAACAGCCGATAAAAAAATACTTGAGGCGCGCGCAAAGCTGCTAGAACATTATCAAATAGACATTATTCATCCTTCTGAATTTGATGAAATATTAAACTCTGACCTGACACTGACGGACGATAGCTCGACAAAAAATGGCAAAGATTTTGAAGTCAAAATAATTGATCGTCAAACCGCTGAAGATTTCATAATGGAACAACTAGCAAACGGGCACATAATAGAGGAATATTTGCCAAAAAATATGCATGCCAGCAATGAACGATGTTACAGCGTTTACGAAAGCGATAAGCTTGTCGCCCTTTCATTTTTGTCTGTTGAAAATACAGTTCCTCCAAAATCGAATGTAACAATTGTTACCGACGTTGAGACGCAACATGTACGTTTTTATATCGCTCATTTGATTGAAAAAGCCGTTCAAGCATCGGTTAAACAAAAGGCAAATCTGATCCGATTATTAGTGCCTCCTGGGCAATACGTTGCTCGAGAAATGGCCAAGTCATATGGGTTTCATCAAATTGAACAGGGCCGCTTCGAAAAGTACTGTTTTGGCTGCCCAATAACACCTACCAATTCCGATTCCATTTCAAGGACTGCATACCGCGCGACAGGGATCAATATCACAATTGATCCCTCGAAGGAAACAGCCAGTCAGATATTTATTCTTGGAGATGGAGGCGCGAAGAATCCTATGTCCGTTTATGAAGCGGAAACTGTATTTTCGCCCGCCCTGTTTTTTTCGCCAGTCCGCGAAGCAGTTATTGCCTCAATACAAAAGAGGTACACAGCCGATTTGTTGGGAACAGTTGACGATCAGCCACTCCTGCCCTTATGGGATGCAAGAGATGTTCAATTTTCGCCAATAAAGTGCTTTGTAAATTCGCCACGAACTACTTCAAAACTTAAAGTTGGGATGCCTTTGTTTTTTTACGAGTCAGGAAAGGGCAACGGTGCAAAGGCTATACGTGCAGTTGGTCGAATTATTGATACTTCAATTGTAGAAAAGAGAGACATACCCAACAAACATATCCGCCAGATGGCCATTGATGATTCAAATGAGTTTTCGGCGAGCGAGAAGGTGCTGCTAACAATCTTCGATTCTCTATTCGTTTTTCCTGAGGATTGCTCGCTAGACAAAATGAGAGAACTTGGGGTAAATGATCCTGCAAATTTGGTGGCACCTTATGTCATTTCGGGTGACGTAGCGATAAAATTGATAGATTGGGGCTGGAGAAATGGATAGCGCAAACCAAGCGATAATTTCGATTAAACCAACATATTCCAACGCAATTTTGGAAGGCTCAAAAACTGTAGAATTACGACGAAAAATTCCGCCACTTGAAATTGGAACGCGTTTATGGATTTACTCGACAAAGCCAGTAGCGTCGATTGTTGGACTTGCTACTGTATCTGCAATTGTGCAAGATGATCCTGAAAAGCTCTGGTTACAATTTTCCGAAAAAATGGGCGTTTGCAAGCAGACCTTTCAAGATTATTTTTATGGTACGAATGCAGCGTTTGCAATTCATTTGGAAAATGTTAGTCAAATAGAACCCGTTCCAATTGAAGTATTAAGAACCTTATTTGAAGGTTTTCATCCCCCCCAAGTTTTGGCTCGCTTGACTGAGGAGCGATACAAAGCTCTTATAAAACACCTTCAAAACAGGTGTTGATTTTTCAAAACACCCATCCGATTTGCATTCATCGCCGACAACCTATCGATACGGATGTCGGAGTTATTGTGCCGTTGGACGCAGGTCAGTGTTTTCTGGGCGCATTGTGGCCACGCAAACGATCAGCACCAAAATAGCTTTCATCCAATTCGGCAATCCCTGCGAAATCTGTTTTGTCAGCTTCTTGTTTGACTGCGATGGCTGCACAAAATTTGCCGTAGTAGCGGTTAATCCTTTTCCGATTGAGGCCAAGAATTTGGGCCGTCAAATCCGAGAAAAAAATCCATAAGTTTTTCTTGGCGATATCGTGATAAACGATTTTATTATTTCATCCTTAGACCTTATCACTTTAAAAATGACGGGCTAGAGCCTTGATATTTCATATTGGCCTGTGGCCAATATAGAGTCATTAGCATGCGAAAGTCAAAAGCGAACTAGGGGGGTTAGTTGCAACGCTTACTATTCTACTTAGGGTAAAAGGTTTAATCGGTATTCAGAGCGGCGAAAGTTGAGCCTTCGATATCTCTTAGCTCATTACAGCCTTGATCAATTTGAGAGTTAGCAATAAACCAATTTTGTGTGAATTGGGAGTAATAGAATGCCAAAAATAAACGGAAATGAGATTAAACCTGGGAATGTGCTTGAGCATGAAGGTGGCTTATGGGGTGTCGTAAAGGTCGATCATGTTAAGCCAGGAAAAGGCGGCGCTTTCGCGCAAGTGGAGATGAAGAATCTTCGTTCAGGTTCAAAACTGAATGAGCGCTTTCGTTCCGAGGACAAGGTTGAGCGGGTTCGTCTTGAGCAAAAGGATCAGCAGTTTCTATTTGAAAACGATGGACGACTTGTGTTTATGGATTCGGAAACTTTCGAGCAAATTGAGCTTGATGCTGAATTATTAGGGGATCGGCGTCCGTTTTTGCAAGATGGGATGACGGCTGTGATCGAATACTATGAAGAAGAAGCTTTGACAATCTCTTTGCCTGACAAGGTGAAATGTATTGTTGCTGAGACTGAACCAGCCATAAAAGGACAAACGGCTTCGAAGTCATTTAAGCCAGCAATTCTTGACAATGGTGTGCGTATTTCGATTCCGCCCTTTGTGAATGTCGATGAGGCGATCATCGTGTCGACGGAGACATTTGAGTATGTAGAACGGGCTTAGTACCGACAGTTCATAGAGGTACATAAACGAGCTAAATATTGAAATTTCATATTCAACCTTCCATATTTTGAGCATGAAGCGACGAAATTTTTTATCTATGGCCTCTATGTTTGGTATTGCACCAAACTTTTCAGCGCTGCCTTCATATGCAGCGTCGGCGTCTGCAAACGTTACGAAATATAATGGTTTTCAGTATGGATTAGCTGTTTTTCATGCCCGTACACGCGCAAGCCTATCAGCGGCGGATCTCGTGAATAAGCTGTCAGTGAACGCGTCTGTGGCGGATGCTATGATTGCTAAAATGATTCGAGAGGGACATGTGAAGGCAAGTGCCGCAGGTGCGGTACAGGCAATTTCTCGTTTTAACGGTACGCAAACTCCTAAGCTTTTGCAGCTAGGCGATGTAGATAAAGCTCTTGATGAGTATTTAGATCAGATTCTTCAAAACGAAGACTGTGAGCAAGGCGTACGTAACTCTCACGAAGAAGAAGTGATCAATGAAACGTCGTGAATTCCTGTCGGCTTTGGGTTCGAGTGCTATATTACCAAGCGTGCCTGTTGTTCCCAAAATGGGATCTGAAACAACTACCTATGGGACTTATAATGGCTATTTGAAGGGTCACGCTCTCGCGATTATTCGAACCAAAGGTCAGGTTTCGTTAAGTGAATTAATGAGTATAACTGGCCTGAACAGTCGCCAAGCAAATGCTCTTCTAGATGATCTTTCACGCAGCGGATTGGTGAGGGGATTTCGAAGCGCATCTCAAGTTGTACAAGTTATCAAATCAAATTGGATGCAATTCAAAACTTCAAACATTCGTTACGGTGTGCTGGCGAAAAAAAAGTTAATGGATCAATCATCCGCATCTTTGAGGGTTGATGCCCGAGCAATTGAGGATGTTGAAAAAAAGGATGATGCGTTTCGTGAAGTTCACGAGGATGAATTAGACTTGGAAGTTGCCGAAAAGACAGCTATAGAGCCTCCTAAATAGGAGCTTATATGTCCGATCAATCCGCAAATGTTCATCTAATGGTTTCTGCAGCACGTGCTGCAGCTAAGTCTTTGTTACATGATTTTTTGGAGGTCGAAAACCTTCAAACCACACGAAAATCAGCGAGTGATTTTGTGAGTAAAGCAGATTTAAATGCTGAAAAAATTATTCGTGAAGTTCTCATGGATGGTCGACCTAACTATGGCTGGATTGGTGAAGAAAGCGAAAAAATTGAGGGCTCAGATCCTACGCGCTCTTGGATTGTAGATCCGCTTGATGGCACGACTAATTTTTTACATGGATTGCCTCATTGGGCGATTTCAATAGCGCTTGAGAATAAGGGGCAAATTGTGGCCTCTGTGATTCTTGATCCAGTTAAAAATGAATTATTTAGCGCGGAACGTGGTGGCGGTGCTTGGTTGAATGATCGGCGGATGCGTGTTTCTGGTCGCAATGATCTATCCGAAATGCTTTTTGCGACAGGGCTTCCCTACAATGGGCATGGTAATGTTGAATATTCATTGAGACAAATTGCGCGTGTCTTACCGCTTTGCGCAGGTGTAAGGCGAAATGGAGCGGCGGCACTTGATCTTGCATATGTGGCTGCGGGTCGCTTTGATGGCTTTTGGGAAAAAGACCTCAATTCGTGGGACATTGCTGCGGGAGAATTATTGGTTCGAGAAGCGGGTGGCTATGCAGAAGGATTTGGCGGCGAGAAAAATCCATATGATCATGGGCATGTTTTGGCGGCAAATACAGAAATTTTTGAGCGACTGAAGTTAGTCTTGAATCTTTAAGACTGCCGAGCTTGTTTTTAACTCCTCTGAAGTATACCGCGTGCGTAAGAACGCAAGCGCTTCATTTTCCCGGTGAGAAAGCAGTTTGCCAGCGGGCTTATTTTCAAAATATATTTCGTCACCAAGTTGGACATCACCTGTAACTTTGACCCGAAATATAGATTTTTTTAATTCCGTTTTATGTCGCATCCGTGCTGCAATCTCTTGCCCAACATAGCATCCTTTAGTGAAATCAATGCCATTAATTGCTTTAAACCGCCATTCAACTGGATAGGCATCATTAGAGTCAAAATCGATTCCAAACTCAGGGATTCTATTTTGTATTCTGCGTTTGAGGTATTCGTCATGTGTCATGTCACCTATATCGCCGTAAACGCGAGAGCCGAGTTGCGATGACCTTGGATCAAGTTTGCCCGCCATAGACTGACCGACAACTATATCGCTTTCGCTAATTTCGACTTGAGCGCGTAGTTTGTACATGTTTAAGCGTGCCATGATTTGTGCGTATTGGTCAGCCGGTAAATCGAGAAGACACGTATTCTGTGTGTCATGAATAAAAATGTCAGCGATTATTTTCCCTTGGGGAGAAAGGAGAGCTCCGTAGCTGATTTTCATGTCTTGACGAATCTCAATAGTAAGGAGGTCATTTAAGAATTTAATCCGATCCATGCCAAAGACCTTGAGAATTCTTCGATTTAATTGCATTGAGACTTCACCGTTAATAGACTTTTGCCATTCTTATCAAAACGGATATCAATTGACGAGGATAGAATTAAAATAAAATAGTAGGAAAAGCGCTACGGGAAAGTTGATATACTGGTCCATTTATGGATGCCAGTTCGCGATTTTTATAGTGGAGACTGACCACCCAATTTTTGTCGCTATCGGTCTTGCTTATCGTTTTTTAAAAATTTGTGATCTCAAAAAATTTAATTGTGTTGCTTAGGCACTATCATCAAACTAAAATAAGATCAAAGATTCTTAGTTAGTTCTTTAGTACACCGAAGAGGAATAATATTGTACCTGAGTAAACCTCCGAGCGTATGGGTTAAGTTGCTATATTTTGACTGGATCGTTTTCATGTTAATCTGCGCGTTAATTGGTGTGGGTTTGCTGATGCTTTATGGTGTTGCGGATGGAGACGCAGGTCGTTGGCTTATGCCGCAGGCACAAAGGTTAGCGATTGGTTTGTTTGCTTTTCTTACACTTGCCTTTTTGCCTCAAAAAATTGTTCGGTGGCTGTCGTTACCTTATTATATTTTTATCGTCGCATTATTGGTTGCGACACTATTGATTGGTGTCGAAGTTAATGGTGCGCAGCGTTGGTTAGATGTGGGTCCTTTGAGGTTGCAGGCGTCGGAATTTGCGAAGCTTGCGATTGTATTAGCGATTGCGAACCTATTTGATTTGGTGCCATCGCGGCTGCGTTCAAATATTTTAACTGTTGTGGCGTCATCTATTTTTATTTTAATCCCTGCGAGTTTGTGTTTTTTACAACCGGATCTCGGAACCACGTTAATCTTAGTACTGGTCGGATTTATCACGATTTTTATTGCTGGGGTGAGTTGGATCTACTATTTACTCGGTACCATTGCGACGGCTTTGGCTTTGCTATGTGTAGGTTTCGGCCTGGTGAGTTATGCCATTGATCAAAAAGGTGTTGACGAGCTTGACTATTTACCTTCCGCTCTGATTGCGATGTATGAAAACCCAGTTTCTCAATCGATCGGTGAGGGGATACGGCCTGACGGTTGGACGAAAATTGGTCTGATTAAAAACTATCAGTATCAGAGAATAAATACTTTTTTTGATCCGACTTCAGATAGTCGTGGTGATGACTATCATATCCAACAATCGCAAATCACTCTCGGGTCCGGAGGGATGTGGGGGCGGGGTTTTATGCAAGGCTCTCAAAGCCGGTTGGACTTTATCCCAGAAAATGAAACCGATTTTATATTCTCATCCTACGCAGAGTATTTTGGGTATGCAGGTACAGTTTTCTTGCTGACGCTTTTTGGTCTAATTTCACTTGCTTTGGGCTTTTCGACACTAAGAAATAAAAGCACTTATGGGGCTATCGTAACGGGAGGTGTCGCGGTCATATTTTTCTCATTTTATATGGTTAACCTATCGATGGTAATGGGGTTGATCCCAGTTGTGGGGGTTCCGTTGCCTTTTATTTCTTATGGGGGATCTTCAATTCTAATGCTTTGTATTGGTTTGGGTTATGCTCAAAATGCGCACATCAATCGGCCACGCGGGGAAGCGTTTGAATCATGAAAATACTTGTTGCACTCGATTGTTTCGAAAAAGATGCGTATCATCGTGAGCTTACGCACGTTTGTGCTGGTGCGAATTTAGAAGTGGAATTGGTGACTGAGCTCACTGATCCTAAAAGTGTTGATGTCATTATTTATCAACCAAGCGGCCCCGTCCAAGATTTTAGCGGCTTTGACAATCTTAAATTGGTTCAATCAATTTGGGCTGGTGTTGATAAAATTGTTGGCAATGGTACGCTTAATGCACCTTTATGTCGAATGGTTGATGCGGGACTTGCAGAAGGAATGCGTGAGTATATTTGTGGGCATATTCTCGCAGACCATATTCAGCGCCCTAAGTTTGAGACAGCTCGTAACTGGGACGACACACAATGGCTGCCCTTAGCGTGCCATAAAAAAGTCGCAATGATTGGTTACGGAGTTTTGGGTCAGTCTGTAGCGAGTGCTCTTGGTGCACTTGGTTTTCAGATTATGAGCTGGTCGCGCAAAGCGAATGGAGAGGGTAATCACTACAACGGAGAGCAAGGATTAGCACATGTTCTCGCCCTTGCAGATTATGTCGTGACCTTACTACCGCATACACCCAAAACGGAAGATATTATTAATGCGGAGACTTTAAAGATTATGAAAGGTGATGCCATGCTCATCAACGCGGGGCGGGGAGCGCTCGTTGACGAAGATGCGCTATTGGAAGCGCTCAATAATGGAGAGATACGCGGAGCCGTTTTAGACGTTTTTAAGTCTGAACCTTTACCGGAGACTCATCCCTTTTGGGTACATCCTGCGGTACTTGTAACGCCGCATATCGCAGCGAAATCCAGAGTCGAGACAGCTTGTGAAACAATCTTGAAAAATCTACTGAGATTAAAAGCAGGTGAGCCATTGCTTTACCTCGTTGATCGAGCGAATGGATATTGAAATTTGGTACATCTGATCAAGCTCTGTGTGGGTGCAAAAGATCCACAAACACTGAAATCATATCAAGATTCTAAGAGCTCACCATTATTTCATGTAACGCGGATGTGGCCAAAACGTTCCGACGAATTAAAAGCAGGGGGTTCATTATACTGGGTTATGAGTGGAGAAATTCGGGCGCGCCAATCGATCATAGATTTTGAAGAAGTGGTTGTCCAAGACGGTATCAGACGTTGCAAGATAATATATGATCGCGAGTTGGTTTTGGTAGCACCTACACCCCGACGCCCTTTTCAAGGATGGCGTTATTTAGCAGATGAACAAGCCCCTCCGGACCTCGGAAATATTGATGATTCAGATTTGCCAGATAGCCTTGCCGTCGCTTTATCTATGATTGGTTTAAGATAGTCATAAGATTTGATAGGGGCGCTGATTTCTCCTGTGGTAATTTAGTCGCTCCAAAAAGACAGGCTTGAGACTTTAAGATGGGTTCGCCAATAATTTTAAGATGATTTGCATGTAAGGTTGCGCCTGTACTTGTGATATCAGCGATCATTTCGGCGGTTTCATTTGCCACAACCCCTTCGGTTGCGCCTTGGCTGTCAACAAGTTGGAAATTAGTCACTTCTGCGGCGCGTAAATATGTACCGACAAGGCGATGATATTTTGTTGCTATACGCGCACGGTGCCCATGTTTTTTTCGAATGTCAGCAAAAACGGCATCAAGGTCGTCGAGATCAAAAACGTCCACCCAGCTTGTTGGAACTGCGAGGACGAGATCCGCAAACCCAAAACCCATTTGCTTATATTCACGCACAAAGTTGCTCCAGTCAGCAATTTTCTCTTGGATCATATCTTGCCCGGTCACACCGAGATCAATTTGGCCGTCGCGCAGTGCAGTCGGAATTTCGCCTGCTGACATCAAGATGACCTCCATATTATTGAGGCCTTTAATGTCAGCTTTATATTCGCGTTCGCTTTCACTTAGCACGATTTCAACCCCGCTTCGTGCAAACCAATTGGTGGTGTCGGCCTTGAGGCGGCCCTTGGATGGAATCGCAAGGCGTATATTATCGGATTTCATAGTCTAGCGCTCCATTAGTTTTTCAGGCCTGCATGCGAACCCGACCGCAGGCGTAAAGCCACCTTGTCCAAATACGCTTGTCAGTCCGTTATAACGCCCGCCAGTGATCGCATCATCGCCAAAAGAGAAAACAAAGCCATCATAATATTCCATGGTTTCGCGCCCAAAGACCGCGTCAAATTCAATTTTATCAATATTGACATTTATATGCTCGAGCGATTGATTGCGCTGTTTGAAATTTTCGGCGAATTTTTTAAGAGGGCGGAATTCCTCTGCGATCTTTGTAAACTCCTCTGAGGCCGTGCGCAAATTGCCTTTCACCTCGAGTGCTGTTTTAATTACACTTTGAACTTGAGGGTTAATGGCGGGCACTTGGGCATCCTGCCGAAGCCTTTCGATTCTGTCTTCAATCATTTGGCGATCACGCTTGCCTTTAAATTTTGTGTCTGCATCGAACCCTTTAAACTCACTCAAAAATTTTGCGTGTTTCGGTTCGTTCAATGCAAATCGCTGCAATAAGCGGTCAAAAGATTTTGGACGCCATACATGCCGGAGGAGAGCTTGGCGTCGCCATTCTGGTATATCCAAAGCGCTTAATATTGAAAATATTAGCCCTAAATCGCCAGTTCTTGCCTTCATATTTTGGTGGGAGACACGAGAAGCAATCGCAAAGATGTGTGCATCAGTTTGCGGCTGGTCGTCTGAGCCAAAGTCTTCTATTCCCATTTGCCAAAAACTGTGCTGAGTGTGACTGGTTCTTCTTTTACGCCACACGCGCCCTGAATATGCGTATCGTGCTTGCTTGGCATTTGAGGACATGTGAGTTTCAACAATTGGAACTGTAAAGTCTGGGCGCAATACAAAATCACCATCGATCGGATCGGCAACCACATAGGCGCGTTCACGAATTGCTTCGCCATAGACATCAAGCATAGTTTGAACAGGAAGGAGGGTGTGTGTTTCTGTCCAGCGTACAACATTATCTTCTGAGAAAATGCCTTCGATACGTTGAATTTCCGATTTTATGTCTGTGTTTAGGCTAGGTAGGTTCATTGTGGTAATTTTGTTTTTAGGTAAGCAACGAGTTGATCGCGCGCCACTTCTTTTTGAGCAGGTTGCGCTGCCCACTCATCTCGCGCTTCAATATTTTTTGCAAGCTCTGCCCCTAAGGCCAGATCTTTCACCAAAACAACATCACGAGCACGTTCGTTTGCGCCTTGAATAATTGCAAAAGGAGAGCGCCTTGCGTCTGCATATTTGAGTTGCTTGCCGAAATCTTTCGGATTTCCGAGATAGATTTCAGCGCGGATACAGTTACTGCGGAGGTTGCCGACGATCTTTTGATAAGCTGCAAGTTCTGATTTGTCCATAACGGTTACAATGACAGGGCCGTCCCAGACTTGGCTTTGCTTTTTTCGCGTGTTTAATGCAGCGAGTAGTCGATCAACGCCAATAGAAACGCCGACAGCTGGTGTTTCTTGACCCGTAAACCTTTTGACAAGATCGTCGTAGCGTCCTCCACCTGCGACCGAACCAATCTGTCTTGGCTTGCCCTTTTCATCAATATATTCAAAGGTCAGCTCTGCTTCAAAAACTGGGCCAGTGTAATAGCCAAGGCCGCGGACAATCGACGGATCGATTTCGATGTTTTTTTGATCTATATTTTCCGCATATACGAGTGAAGATATCGTTTCTAGCTCTTCGAGGCCTTGATGGCCAATTTCGGATTTATCGACAAGTTTCTCAAGGTTCATAAGTGTTGCTTGGTTATCAGCGCTCTTGGCATTCACAAACGACAATATACGTTCAATTTGTTCGTCTGCGAGTCCTGCACCTTTGGTGAAATCACCACTTGCATCTTCACGACCTGTCCCCAAAAGGGCACGAACACCATTTTCGCCGAAGCGATCAAATTTATCAATTGTCCGTAAAACGATACCTCGAGTTTCAGAATGCAGTTCAGGGTTTTGGGGGTCAAGTAATTGTGAGGCTTCTAAAACGCCGTTAAGAATTTTGCGGTTATTCACTTTGACGATATAGTCATTTTTATCAATGCCCACGCATTCAAGCGCACGAGCCATAAGAATGGCCATCTCGGCATCCGCTGCAATTGAATTTGATCCGACTGTATCTGCATCACATTGATAAAATTGCCGAAAACGTCCGGGGCCTGGCTTTTCGTTTCGCCAAACCGGCCCCATCGCATAGCGACGATATGGATTCGGCAAATCATTGCGGTATTGTGCAGCGACGCGCGCCAGCGGTGCGGTTAAGTCATATCTGAGTGCGAGCCACCCTTCATCATCATCTTGCCACGCAAAAACACCCTCGTTGGGTCGATCGACATCAGGAAGAAATTTCCCAAGAGCCTCGACAGTTTCGACCGCTGATGTTTCAAGTGGCTCAAAACCTTGCAATTCATAAAGATCGGCAAGCGTTGTGAGCATTTCGCGGCGCGCGCGCACATTTTGACCAAAATCATCTTTGAAGCCGCGTGGCGTGGCAGCTTTAGGTCGCGGAGGTTTCTTAATTTTAGCCATGGTTTGCCCCATATCACATTCGCGCTTGTCCTATCTCAGGAAGACCCGTAAGACAAGGCTTATGCCGATTTTGCCTTGCCTTTATAGTTTTCGACGCTGTCCATATGCGATGCGAGCAAGACTCGGACTTGTTGATGCGGGTGTTGATTTTGAAATTCGTGAAATTCAGTTGAAAAACAAGCATAAAGAATTCTTGAAAGTTTCCAAAGATGCAACGGTTCCCGTTCTTGAGCTTGAAGATCAAGTGATTCAAGAAAGTTTAGATATCATGTCTTGGGCCTACTTAACGTATTCTTCATCGAAATTACAGTATTTTGATGAAAGTCGCATTCAGTCATTCGATCGGGATTTCAAACCCCTTTTGGATCAGTATAAGTATAATCAAGATAGTGAGGTCGCCAAAACGGCACAAAAAGAGGCATCTGAGTTTTTGAAGCAATTAGAGGCCGTGCTATCGCCTTTTTTGTATAACGATTACTTCACTCCCACCGATTATGCGATCCTACCCTTTGTCCGACAGTTTGCGCATGTCGATCAAGAATGGTTTTATGCGCAAGATTGGCAAAAAGTGATTTTTTGGCTTGATTGTTTTAAGGCCAGTCCAATTTTTAATGAAATTATGTATAAACTTTCGCCGTGGCAGGTGAACGATCCGCCGATAATTTGGTCTGAAATTTAAGCCTTTGTATTCTAAATTTGTGATTTTGCATTGACTCTTAGCAAGAGTGTCAATAGTAACCGATCCATATTGAAAATTCGACTTAGTTTTTTGATCGTCAAAAGGTAAGTAAGAAGTTAAATTTCGAGGATATTATGAAACGTACTTTTCAGCCTTCAAATCTTGTTCGTGCGCGCCGTCACGGGTTTCGCGCGCGTATGGCTTCAAAAGCTGGACGTAAAATCTTAAATGCAAGACGCGCACGCGGTCGCAAGCGTTTGAGCGCCTAAGATTTAGATATGACGTAAATGGGCTCGTTTTGGCCTAAATTTTAAGCCCGTTTTCGGGCTTTTTGCGTTTATAATTTGTGGCAATATACGAATAGTTTCGAATACTTTTGCGAATATGATTCAACGATTGAAGAAACGAGAAGACTTTATAAGAATACGGCGCGCGAAATTGGTGCGCACAAAGGGGTTCATGCTACAAGTCGCAAAAGGCGTTCATGGACAAATGCGTGTCGGATTTACGTGTTCAAAAAAGGTTGGCAATGCAGTTGCCCGTAATCGTGCGAAACGGCGATTGCGTGCGCTTTCGGAACAGGTTTTGGCTCGGCATGGGTGTTCAGGCTTTGATTACGTTTTAATCGGATATAAAGATATGACAGCAAACTTACCATTTGAGATGCTTAAAGAAGAGCTTTCTAATGCTCTGCGCCGAGCGCATAGAGAGTAAAATGAGTCTCTTCGTATTGATATTAAAATTACCAATTTGGGCTTACCGTTTTTTATTGTCGCCGTGGGTGGGGATGCATTGTCGATATCAACCAACCTGCTCAGCTTATGCGCTTGAGGCTTTGGAGAAGCATGGTGCGATTAAAGGACTATGGCTTACCATTAAACGTATCGGCCGCTGTCATCCTCTCGGCGGGCATGGCTATGATCCAGTTCCGGAAACGCATGATATAAAAAGAGCCGCAGATGATTGTGAATGAATTACCTCTAATCTTGAAGGATATGCCGGAGACCACGAGCTTCCAAAAATTGCGGAAGCGGCTTGTGCGCGATACGCGGGCGGCGATTGATGATTTTGGGATGGCCGTCAAGGGCGATAAGTGGCTAGTTTGCTTGTCCGGTGGAAAAGATAGTTTTACAATGCTTGCGATTTTGATTGAGCTAAAATGGCGAGGTCTTTTGCCAGTTGAGTTATTGGTCTGCAATCTTGATCAAGGACAACCCGGGTTTCCAGCGACAGTTTTGCCTGAATTTCTAGAAAAATTTAAGATAGATCATCGTATTGAATATCAAGATACCTATTCGATTGTTACCGATAAAGTGCCCGAGCACCGAACCTATTGTGCGCTCTGTTCCCGTTTGCGAAGAGGCCATCTTTACCGAATCGCGCGCGAAGAAGGATGTAGTGCTGTTGTGCTTGGACATCACCGAGATGATATATTGGAGACATTTTTTCTCTCATTATTTCATGGGGGGAAGCTGGCTACGATGCCGCCTAAATTGGTGAATGATGAAGGGGATTTGCTTGTACTGCGCCCTCTCACTTATGTCGCGGAACGTGATTGCGAAAAATTTGCGAAAGATATGAGGTTCCCGATCATTCCCTGTAATCTTTGCGGCTCGCAAGAAAATTTGCAGCGGCAAAATGTGAAGCAGCTTATCAATTCTTGGGAGCAAAATAATCCGAATCGCCGCGCGGTGATGTTCAACGCACTTACGAATATTAATCCGTCACATATGTTGGACGCGAATCTGTTTGATTTTAAGGCGCTTGACATTGATCGAGGGACTAAAAAGGGTTGACCTTCACACCGAAAATCTATTGAACCAATTCTGAAATACGAACAGGAAAATTATGGAACAGAACGATAGTCGCAACTTAATTCTCGCAATGGTTTTGAGCATGGCAGTACTGCTTGGATGGTATACTTTTTTTGCGCCAGAACCTGTTGAGCAACCCGTTTCTGAAAGTGCTGGCGCTGAACAAGTCTTGCCGGAAGAATTGGCCATGGTTTCTCGTGATGAAGCGCTTACGCAATCTGAGCGCGTGAATATTGATACAGATCGTTTTGGTGGCTCAATCTCATTGGCGGGCGCTGTTATCGATGACCTCACTCTCCATGATTATAAAGTCGAGCTTGATAGTACTGAAGACGTGAAAATGCTACAGCCAAAGGGCTCGACATCTGCGTATTATTTTCAAACAGGATTCACGCCTACGGTTGGTACTGAAAAAGAGAACGCACCAAGTTTTGGGGATATTTGGTCGCTCAAATCTGGAGACGTTTTGGGTGTAAATAAGCCTGTTGTTCTGGAATGGGTTAGCCCCACTGGTATTGTTTATGAGCGCGAATTTTCGGTTGACCAGAATTTTATGTTTACAGTGACTGAGCGTATCGTCAATAATTCTGATAGTGCGATTGGCTTGACTCCGCTTGCGGTTGTGCAACTGAACGGTACGCCTGAATCAAATGGTGCATTTGTTTTGCACGAAGGCGCTGTGCGGAATGTGGATGGTGACAAATTTGAAGATAGTTTTAAAGATTTGCGCTCGGCTTCTCCAAGCGCTGAAAATCCCAATATCCACATTCAAACAGAAGCGGTCAATAGCGATGGCTGGATTGGTATCACCACTAAGTATTGGATGACGGTTTTGATTCCACAAGCCGGAACGATGACGCAGCAAGTGATGCGTTTCAACGAAACAAATGATAGCTATAATTTGGGCGCATATATGAAGCCAATTGAAGTGGCGGCTGGTGCGAGTGAAACATCGGTAATAAATGTGTTCGCGGGCGCTAAAGAAGTTGATGTGATCCGTGCCTATGAAGACAATTTGAATATTAATCGCTTTGAAGATTCTGTGGATTGGGGATGGTTTTATTTCTTGACGAAGCCATTTTTCACGGTTCTGCATTGGCTTTACAGTGTGATTGGCAATATGGGATTGGCAATTATTGCATTCACATTCTTAGTGAAAGCGGTTCTGTTCCCTCTCGCTTATCGTTCATATGTTTCCATGTCTAAAATGAAAAAGCTTCAACCTCAGATGGAAAAATTGAAAGAGGCAGCGGGCGATGATCGAGCGAAATTGCAGCAAGGAATGATGGAACTTTACCGACGTGAGAAGGTTAATCCTGTTTCGGGCTGTTTACCGATCTTACTTCAAATTCCGATATTTTTCTCGCTCTATAAAGTGCTGTATGTGACAACTGAATTGCGCCACGCGCCTTTCTTTGGACCGTGGCGAGATTTGTCTGCGCCTGACCCAACATCAATAATGAATCTATTTGGTTTATTGCCTTGGGGTGCACCAGCAGGTGGTTCTTTGTTGGCGTTGGTATTTTTAGGGATTTTACCATTATTGTTGGGTGTCTCTATGTGGATGACGCAAAAGTTGAACCCAACACCTCAAGATGAAACCCAAAAAATGATTTTTAATTGGATGCCTTGGGTGTTCATGTTCATGATGGGTGGCTTTGCTTCCGGTTTGCTGGTTTATTGGATTACCAATAATATTCTCACATTTGTTCAGCAGTATACAATCATGCGATCGCAAGGTGTTGAAGTTGATTTCTTTGGCAATGCTTTTGGGCGCAAAAAGGCTGATTAGTGGCAAAGCTTGCGCAAATTTGGCGTTTTCCGATCAAGTCTGTTGCGGCTGAAAGATTAAGTCATACCGTTTTGTCTGCGCAGGAATTGCTTCCCTTTGATCGCAAATGGGCGCTTGCGCATGCTAAATCTGGTTTTGAAATGAGTGCGCCGAGTTGGAAGGGTAAAGGACACTTTATAAACGGGTATAAATTTCCGATTTTACAGTCGATTCGAACGCAATTTGATGATCAAGAACAGGTTATTGAATTGTCGCATCCTAATTTGAGGTCGATGAAAGTTGATCTTGAAAATGAAAGTGATCGTGAAGCTCTAGTTGAATGGGTCTTTCAACTCATTGATGATACTTCTATGAAACCTTGCCAACTTGTAAGGCTTGATTCAGGCCTTGGCGATCAATCTGAACCTTTGATATCTATTAATTCGATGGCCTCACTTAAAGACTTAAAGGAAAAGTCTGAACGAGAGATCGAAGTCGAGAGATGGCGTGGCAATCTATGGCTGCAAGATTTACCCGCTTGGGAAGAACTTGATATGATCGGTAAAAAAATTCAAATCGGTGATGCTAAACTTCAAGTAGTCGAAGAAATTGTTCGCTGTAAGATGCCCATGGCAAACCCGATTACGGGTGTACATGATCTTGATGTTTTAAAAGAATTGAAGACACATTATGATCACATCAATTTTGGCGTATTTGCCAAAGTCTTGAGCGGAGGCGAAATATACGAGGGTTCGAGCATTGAGGTGATCTCATGAAACTTGAATTTCCAATAGTATCTTTTCCTGATAAAGAGCTTTTACGGAATGGTGAGAGGCTGTTCCAGCAGCCAACTGAATTTATAAAAGGTGTCGTTGGGATGGAGCATCTTCCTTCTGATGATCGCGTTGAATTTTGTTTTGCGGGGCGTTCAAATGTGGGAAAGTCGAGTTTGATTAATGCGATAACGAACCGCAAGAATCTTGCCAGAACGTCTTCAACTCCTGGAAGAACGCAAGAGATCAATTTTTTTAGTATTGGCGATGCGCATTATATGGTTGATCTGCCAGGATATGGATTTGCAAAAGCACCTGTGGAGACTGTCAAAAAGTGGCAGCGACTCCTAAAGCAATACTTGAAGGGCCGTGTGAATTTGCGACGCGTTTTTCTTTTGATTGACAGCCGACATGGGGCTAAAGATGTAGATGCGCAAATAATGACTTTGCTTGGCCAAGCTGCAGTTAGTTTTCAAGTTGTCATGACAAAGGCTGATAAAGTGGGCAAAAGCGAACTGCAAAATTCGCTTCAAGTTACGCGGGACGTTTTGCAGAAGCATCCAGCTGCATTCCCAGAACTTTTGGTCATCAGCAGTGAAAAACGTGAAGGAATTTCTGAGTTGAAAGCTGTCATCGCGAGTTTAGAATAAATTAATAATTCTTGACCGGCTAACTCAGCATCTTTTGAAACTGAAGGTAACTTTTCTTAGGAGTACGCTTTTGCGTATCAAAATCGACTTCAACAATCCCAAAACGCTTGTCATAACCAAATGCCCACTCAAAATTATCAAGTAAGGACCATGCGAAATATCCTTTGAGCTTGCCGAGTTGTGCGTGTTTAGCCGCGACATCAAGATGAGCGTCGAAATATTCAACACGGTCATTATCTTCGATTCCCGAGTAAGATGCCATTCCGTTTTCAGTTATGTAAAGCGGTAAATCATTTGTGTACTCAGCAATAAAGTCAAATAATTCGTCAAGTGCCTGCGGCGTGATTTCCCAGTCCATCGCAGTTTTGGGGCGCCCTCCATCGACCATTTTTAGATTTGGCCAGTCGCCATCTTGATGTGCGATGATCTTGCTTGTGTAGTAATTAATTCCTAAAAAATCGATTGGCCTTGCGATGATTTGAAGGTCATTTTGCCAGTCTTGAGGCATATATTTTGAAAAGGCATCAAGAGCAATTTGTGGATAGCCTCTGCGCGTTATAGCAGAAATGAACCATTCATTATAGGTTGCATTATGCCACGCGTTGGCTTCAATATCTTCTGCTCTGTCACTTTGGGCATAACCTGGTTCGAAATTGAGTACGATCCCTGTTTCGAGCTGTGAGCTGTCTTTTATAGCCTCAACCCCTAAGCCATGCGCGAATAAAATATGATGCATAGATTTCGCAGTCACACTTATATCTTTCATACCTGGTGCATGGTGCCCGAGAAAATGCGCCAAATAGGAAATGCACCAAGGCTCGTTAATTGTTGCAAGGC
Source organism: Paracoccaceae bacterium (assembly GCA_965263365.1). Lineage (GTDB taxonomy): Bacteria > Pseudomonadota > Alphaproteobacteria > Rhodobacterales > Rhodobacteraceae > CANMUM01. Next base: position 1,868,937 of record OZ253672.1, on the reverse strand, counting down.
TTTTTAAACGATCTCCATATCTTTCTGCGAGAATGGCGCAGTAATCTGCAAATCTCTTGCATGTATCTCGCTCAACCCATCCCCCCTTTTCACCAAGTTCAAGGGGTAGATCCCAATGATAGGCGGTTCCAAAAAGCGCAAGTTTTCTTTCTAAGCTTGCATCTATCATACGGTCATAAAAGTCGAGGCCGTCGCTGTTCCACGCGCGTCCATCTGGCTGCAGTCTCGCCCAGGAAAAAGAAAAGCGATAAGCATTAAATCCACCGTCGGCAATTAACGCAACATCGTCTTGATATAGGTGGTAGTGGTCGCATGCCGTGGCCCCGTTCTCGCCGTTGACAGTTCCACCTTTTTGAGCAAATTGATCCCAAATCGAGGGGCCAGCATTTCCATATTTGTTGCCTTCAATTTGGTATGCAGAAGTTGCAACTCCGAAAGTGAAGTCCTCCGGGAAGTCCTTGCGATTAAAAGTCATTGCGGTACTCCTGTTCTTGGAACTAGGATTAAACCTCACTTATTTCTAAGAAACAAGAGCATGAGTTTCATATTTTCGCGATTGGAATTTATTTCAAAAAGTGGTGTGATTCTATTATGTTTCGCTAAAAAGTAAAAGAGCGCCAACGAAATGGCGCTCTTCTTATTGTCCGCATTTGGCAGAATTTAATCTGTAATTTCTTCGCCAGAATCTTGGTCGACGACTTTCATTGAAAGCTTTACTTTGCCGCGATCATCCATGCCCATAAATTTAACCTTTACAGATTGACCTTCTTTGAGGACATCAGACGGATGCTTCACACGCTCTTGAGAAATTTGGCTCACATGAACTAGCCCATCACGCTTACCAAAGAAATTTACAAATGCGCCAAAGTCCATGAGTTTTACAACCGTGCCCGTATAAATTGTACCGGGCTCAGGCTCGGCCGCGATGGCCATGATCATGTCTTTTGCCTTGTCGATCGCATTTTGGTCACTAGATGCGACTTTTATTTGGCCTTCGTCATTAATGTCGACTTTAGCGCCAGAAGTCTCAACAATTTCTCGAATGACTTTGCCTCCAGATCCGATCACTTCACGAATCTTGTCTGGGTTAATATTGAACGTTTCAATCTTTGGGGCATATTCGGAGAATGAACCTGCTGAAGTGAGTGCTTTTGACATTTCGCCCAAGATATGAATACGGCCATCTTTAGCTTGAGCGAGCGCTTGTTTCATAATTTCAGGTGTAATGCCCGAAACCTTGATATCCATCTGTAGCGAAGTGATGCCGGCTTCGGTGCCTGCAACTTTGAAATCCATGTCGCCCAAGTGGTCTTCGTCTCCCAAGATATCGGTCAACACCGCGAAGTCTTCACCTTCAAGCACAAGACCCATCGCAACGCCCGCGACAGGAGCCTTTAGGGGAACGCCCGCATCCATCATGGATAAAGAACCGCCACATACCGTAGCCATCGAAGAAGATCCGTTTGATTCCGTAATTTCCGAGACAACACGAATTGTGTACGGAAAATCAGTCGCTGCCGGCAGCACTGCTTGAAGCGCGCGCCAAGCAAGTTTGCCATGACCGATTTCACGACGGCCCGGTGATCCCATACGACCACATTCGCCCACAGAGTAGGGGGGGAAGTTGTAATGAAGCATAAAGTTTTCACGCGTTGTGCCCGAAAGTGCATCAATCATCACTTCATCGTCACCTGTGCCAAGCGTTGTGACAACAAGACCCTGAGTTTCGCCGCGTGTAAATAGAGCTGAACCGTGTGTACGGGGTAAAATCCCATTCTCGCATACAATTGGACGCACCTGTGTTAAGGCGCGACCATCAATGCGTTTCCCGGTTTTAACAAGGTCGCCGCGTAAAACAGCGCTTTCTAGCTTCTTAAAGCAAGTTTCAAAAGCTTGAGTATCCGCGTCTTCTTCACCAATAGCGTCTTTAATTTTTTGCTTTGCCGCTCCGATTGCACTTCCGCGTTCTTGCTTATCTTTGATCGCAAATGCTGCACGAATGTCGTCTTCGCCTGCTTTTGCAACGCGTCCGTAGAGGTCCGAATGGTCTGGTGTTTGAAAGTCAAAAGGTTCTTTCGCGGCTTCTTCAGCCATTTCGATGATCATATCTACGACAGGTTGCATTTGAGCATGTCCAAATTCAACCGCTCCTAGCATCTCATCTTCGGATAGTTCATAAGCTTCCGATTCTACCATCATGACCGCATTGCGTGTGCCCGCAACGATCAAATCGAGACGGTTTTCAGGGTTTGTTCGCAAACCTTCGACTTGATCAAGTTCAGGATTTAGAACGTATTCTCCATCAATGAACCCAACGCGAGATGCCGCAATTGGCCCCATAAAGGGTGCGCCTGAAAGTGTGAGTGCAGCGGAGCTTGCGATCATTGAAAGTACATCACTGTCATTTTCAAGATCATAGCTCAAAACTGTTGCAGTAACCTGAACTTCATTCATGAACCCGTCAACGAAGAGGGGGCGGATAGGACGGTCAATCATGCGAGAAATCAGTGTCTCACGTTCTGATGGGCGTCCTTCGCGTTTAAAGAAGCCGCCTGGAATTTTACCGGCAGCATAATATTTTTCTTGATAATTTACGGTCAGCGGAAAGAAATCCTGACCTTCGCGTGCAGATTTTGCATAGACCACTGTCGCCAAGACAGTTGTATCGCCAAGTGTTGCCAAAACAGCCGCATCAGCCTGACGTGCAATTTTTCCTGTTTCAAGTGTGAGTGTTTTTCCGCCCCACTCCAGTTCTTTTTTTACGATATTAAACATCTTACATCCTTTAAGATTTTGGCCCCATGCCAAACCCTCTTTAACTCGCCGGCCTATCCGGCATTTTTGCAGGATCGTCCTGCATGAGCACGCGCTCAATGACCCGCGCTTATGAAAACGCGCGCCTTGGGCGCGCGCTCGTTTTGGTATTAGCGACGAATATTGAGGCGCTCGAGAAGCGATTTATATCTAGCTTCGTCTTTTCCTCGAACATAGTCGAGTAGTTTACGACGCTGAGCAACCAGCGCCAAAAGACCACGACGCGAATGATTGTCTTTACCATGCGTTTTAAAATGCTCGGTCAGATTGGAAATTCGGTGAGTCAAAATCGCAATTTGCACTTCAGGTGAGCCCGTATCACCTTCTTTTGTCGCAAATTCTTTGATTAATTTTGCTTTATTTTCAGCAGTTATCGACATCATTTTCTCCTTTAGTTTTGGTTTAAAGCGGGCCATAGCCAAGATGTCGTCCAGCCAGGTCCAATAAAGTGACTAACATAAAGTTAGACACTCGGCTCTATGGCAGATTTTGTGAAAAAAGAAAAGCGAATTTAAAGTCGTTGAATATTTTTTGTCGATAAATATTTACAGACAATCACCGCTGACTTGTTTTTGACCGTTTTCATACGGATCCATTCGGAGAGAGCGCATAATTTTATTATGGCGATCGCAGTAATCGCCCCATTTCGACTGCATTTGCGCGACTGTAAAGTTTCCACTAACGATTGCGATAAATCCGTTTGAGTTTTGCCGCACATATTCAAAATCATTATTGCTCACGGTGATGCCGCTTGGCGCACTGGGCGCCTCGCCACTGCCACAAGCTACAAGCAATACGGCTGTGCTTAGGGCACAAATAGATTTCAGAAATTTATTTTCATTCATAATCGAGTTTTATCGTCAAAAAAATGAGCTGACAAGCCTCGTTTAACCCGGAAAGCACTATCAAGCGCTTCAACAATGGCAATCGGCGTATTATTGCACATTGCTAGGAAGATATCCCCCGTTGAAGATTGGTTGCCTTTAATGATCTCACGTCCATTTTGAAGTCGCTGAGCGCTTTCGAAATCAATTTGAATTTGTTTAAGTAACGGAGTTTCATTGATGGAAATTAAATTGGCACCTAATTGTTCAACTTCTTCTAGCGTTTGGGCTTGGGCTAAACTGAATCCAAGAGCGGCCTCCCGTCTCAACCAAGAGATATGTCCATAACATTCTAAATCAATTCCTAAATCGCGCCCAATTGAGCGTACGTACCCACCTTTACCGCAGGTCATGCTAAACTGAGTTTTGTTGTTGCTATGTGAAACAATACTTAGTTGCGAAACCGATAAGTCGCGTGCTTTTAAGTCCATTTCGACACCCTCGCGAGCGAGATTGTAGGCGCGTTTACCATCAACTTTAACCGCTGAAACATTTGGAGGGATTTGTGAAATCTGACCCGTATATTTGGGCAATAGATTTACCAATTCGTCTAGTGTGGGACGCATTTCGCTTGTGAAAATTGTTTCACCGCTTGCATCATCCGTTGAAGTTTGTGAGCCCCAGTTAACTTCGAATTGATATGTTTTGTGAGATTCATCTAGAAATGGAATAAGTTTGGTGGCTTCACCAATTGCAATTGGTAAGAGGCCAGTTGCATCTGGGTCAAGCGTACCGCCATGGCCAGCCTTTCGTGCCCTTGTAAGAAAGCGGATTTTATTTACGATTTGGCTTGAAGTGAAACCGGCTGGCTTGTCGATTAATATCCAGCCAGAAATGTCTTTACCTTTGCGTTTTCGTGCCATTTAGACCTGCCAATTTCGGTAACTCCAATAGAGTTCAAGATCAGCTTCATAAATCGACTTAAATCTTTCCTCTATTGATGTATTCACAAGCGTATTGGCTTGATAGTTTGTAAAGGCACGCGTGCTTCTGGAAACCTGATTAATGAGTTTCTTAATATTGGGGACATCTTCTTCAATGAAGTCGACCAATTCAAAATTCGCTCTGAAGAGATCAATAGGTGAAAAGCCAATGTCTAATGCAGGTAATAGCCATTTGTATTGGGGGGCTAAGTGATCTGGAAGATTGAGTAGGCCGGCTGATTGTATCGGACCTTCTTTTAGGTAGTCTAGAAAAATTATGAGATTTCTTTGATGCGTTTCTCGGTTATCGATTTCATTTGTGATGAGATTTCTATTGCGCAGCTGATCACGCATATATTCAAACTCGATATCTTTTTCGTTTAAAATTTGACCGAAATAAAATGCCAGAAAGCGATCGATTGGATGGCGGTAGAAGATAAATTTATGTCGGTTGAGTGATGTGAAAATATTTTTTGGCTTCGAATAGGTTAAACCAGTGTTTAATAGGGCTTCTTCCTTTCGTCGAACAATTACACCGTGATCCATTGCGTAAAATAACTTTCGCAAAAATAGTGAGCCGGATTTAGGAACTAATACGGTGTCTACAGGATATTTTTGGGAAACCAATGATTCAATTTGGATCATAAATTAGTCACTCATCTTCATATTTAGGGAGCGCATTTATCAAATTTTGTGTATTTTCTATATGATCATATGACTTATCTATCTTAAACCGCAACTCTGGTGAGAATTTGAGATGGATACGTGAAGTTACGTCTTTACGAAGTCGCGGCGCAATTTTTGAAAGAGCGGAGAGTGCTATTTGCGGATCCTTCCCGTGCGGATAGAAGTAAACGGTTGCAATTTTCAAATCTGGAGACGCTTGAACTTCGCCCACAGAAATTAAACATCCAGCTAGATCGGGTTCAAAATGGTCGCCTCTCGCCAAAATATCGGCAAGTTCTCTGCGAATAAGTTCCCCGACACGCAGTTGTCTTTGTGAGGGGCCAGTATGAGATTGAGCTCGTTTCATAACTTTCTTGTAGTTTATACGTCAATTTGGCGCAAGACCGCTTTACGCTACTTGCGCAATATCATAGTATTTGTGAATAGGAGAGAGCTATGAAAATTGGTATTGTTGGAATTACTGGACGCATGGGACAAGCTGTTGCTCATTCTGTTTTGGAACACCCAAATTTAGAGCTGTGTGGTGCGAGTGATAGTCCTTCAAGTCCTATGCTTGGGCGTGATATCGGAGATTGTGTTGGTCGAGAAAAATTCGGCACAATTGTAAATTCAGACCCAATAGATGCGTTTCAAGATGCCGAGGCAATTATAGATTTTTCAACGCCCTATTCTACGCTTATAAATGCTGAGTTCGCCGCGCAGGCGCGAATTGTTCATGTCGTTGGCACGACAGGAATGAATGCGGAAGAAATATTAAAACTGAAGGCGGCCGCGCGCCATTCAACCACTATTCATGCCGGGAATATGTCGATTGGTATCAATATTCTTGAAGCAATGACATCAAAACTGGCATCGAGTTTGGGTGTTGAATTTGATATCGAAGTCATCGAATATCATCATCGCCATAAGGTTGATGCGCCTTCTGGTACAGCGCTCATGTTAGGAGAGGCGGCTGCAAGGGGACGTGACAAAACTCTAGAGGAAATTGAAGATCGAGGCAGAGATGGTATTACTGGCGCAAGACGAGAGGGTGATATAGGATTTGCAGCGATAAGAGGTGGAGATATTATTGGAGAGCACGACGTTTTGTTTGCAGGACCTTCAGAGCGGATCACCTTGAAACATCAAGCGACCGACCGACGTCTATTTGCGAATGGTGCGATACGCGCAGCACTTTGGGGTCGAGATCAAAAACCGGGCTACTATAATATGCACGATGTTTTGGGGCTTGGCCATATATAAATAAAAAGGCGCTCTTGAAAGCGCCTTAGTATGCTTGAAAGTGTTGAGGGCTTATTTCGACATCATATTCTTAATTACACCCACAATCGCAAGTACAGCACCGCCGCCGACACCACCTCCGATAAGCTGGCTAATAACGGACATAGCCATTCCGCCGCCGTCGCCAGTTAACATGCTTGCGACACCATTGCCGCCAAGCAAACCACCAGCAACACCTGCAACAGAGTTTACCAAAGTACCTTGGTTAAGGTTTTTCAATAAGCCGCCTGCAACGTTACCACCTACAGCGCCTGACGCAAGACCAATAAGAGAAGTTAAATCCATGTAAAAAATCCTTATGTTATTTACGCCATTATTATCTCAAAACCAGAAATTTTTAGCAAGTTAAACTTTTTTATATGACAAATTCGTTATGGGTTTCACGGGCTTGGCTTAACATTATGGGGGGAGCTTAAGCTATCAAAAAAAGTTCAATTATTTTTCCTTTTGGAAACGCTAATATTCAGGCAAACGAAGATATGATTTAGGAGTAAAATATTCTGATTGCGATTTTTGTAAACTTATGCATGTTAGTCTTTTTAAGGGAGAATTTTGTTGGAGATTAACATTTTTTACACATTTGTGGTTGTGACCGCTTTTGCGATTTTATCTCCGGGTGCAAGCGTACTTTTGGTGATGTCTAAGGTCGCATCCCAAGGCATGCGCGGTCAGTTTGTCGTTTTTGGGTTTTCGATTTCGGTAGTGATATATTTTATATTATCTGCAGTGGGTCTCGTTGCGGTTCTTACGGCTTCTCAGACAGCATTTAATGTGATCAAATGGATTGGAATCGGTTATTTAGTCTATCTCGGACTTTCAACTATTTTTACGAAGAGCGGTGGTCTGCAAGTAAGTGTGGAGACACAGAAAACACAAAGTGCTTTCTCACTAGTCTCGCAGGGATTTCTAGTTGAATTTACCAATCCTAAGGCTTGGGTTTATTTTACAGCGATTATTCCGCCATTTATTGATCTTGATCAATCGATCACCATTCAGGTTATGGTGATGATAATTGTATCGGTTGTGCTGCAACAATTCATTTATTTTGGATACGGTTTATTCGCAATTCGGGTCGCCCGTAGTGGTCTTGATTCGAAATTTGTAATTTGGCTTAATCGTGTTATTGGGCTTGCGCTAATTTTTGTTGCGATTAAATTGATAACCTTTGGCTCTGAGGAGATGAGTTGATGTTAAAAGCGATCGTGCTGATATCCGTTGCTTTGATATTCGGGCTAATCGCTTTTGTACGGTTAGCACCCGTTCAAAAAGATAAATATGACATTGATCCAGAACAGGCGGGTTTCGCCAATAACCCCGGTGGCTTTTTCGTGCATCCTCAAAATGGCGATATGGAAAGCCCCAGCTTTGAAATGGATAGTCAAACACTATTTGAACGCGTCCAAAATGCGGCGGAGACGCTCGGTGGTGAGCGCGTTTCAGGTGAATTCGAAGACTTCGCTACATTTGTTTTTTACTCGAAAATAATGCGTTTTCCCGATTTTATGAGTGTAAAAGTTGTGCGCGATGAACAAGGGCGAGCACGTCCGATAATTTACGCGCGTTTGCATTACGGAAAATCAGATTTTCAAGTGAACAGAAGGCGAGTTTTGCAAATTTTAGAGATGATCCAAACGCAATGATAAGAAAGGCTGAAGTTAATGACGCTGAAGCGATCATGCGGATTTGGAATCATTATGTGCAAGAGACGCTCGCAACCTTTCATTCCGAACTATACTTCGTGGAAGAAATTGAAGAACGGATAAGCCGCGCCCACACAAATGACCATGGTTTTTTTGTGGTCGGAAAAGAGAATGAGATTGTAGAAGGTTTCGGTCTTTACAGAGAATTTCGCGGCGGAACAGGGTATCGTTTCAGCATGGAGCATACCCTTTATGTTGACCCTTTATGCGCGCGAAGTGGACTGGGTATTCAGCTTTATGAAGCCTTAGAAGCCCATGCGCGCGCGCGCGGTGTTCATAGCTTCACGGGCGTGATTGCAGAAGGCAATGTTCAGTCGATAAAGTTTCACGAACGGCTTGGATTCAAAAAATATGGCCGTTTCCCTCAATCGGGTTACAAATGGGAACAGTGGCATGATGCGATCATCATGTGTAAAATTTTCTAGTTTTTTCATAAAAGCTAATGGTCAATTCTCTCAATTCTGTTTAACCTAGCCTTATGTCGCTTTGGTTAAGAATAAAATCAGCCCTGGCTGAATTTGGGCAAGGAAATCCACTAGTTGGTTTTTTTATGGGCCCGCCGGAAGAAAGCGTTGCTTTTACCATCTCGATCATTTCTTTATCAGCTAAAATGGCCAAGGCCGATGGGACGGTGACACGCGATGAAGTGCGAACATTGCGCGAGATTTTTAATTTTGCAGATGAAGACGAAGATGATATTGCGCGCGTGTTTGATTTGGCGCGGCAAGACGTTGCGGGTTACCGCGAATATGCCCGCAAAATCCGAAAAATGTTTGTGGGGCGTCCTGAAATGCTGCGTGATATTTTCGAAAGCCTGTTTCAAATCGCGCTTTCAGATGGCGAGTTCCATGAGAATGAAGATCAGTTTTTGACCGAAGTTCTGGGTCTATTCGAGCTTCCCGATATTATCTATCTGGAACTAAAGGACCAATATCTTAAAGATTGTGTGTCGACACCTTATAAAGTGCTCGGTGTCACGACTGATGCGAGCGGACAGCAAATTCGATCTGCTTATAAGAAAATATTGCGGGAGAATCATCCAGATAGTCTATTATCTCGGGGCTTGCCTCAAGAAGCTATGGCGCTTGCTGAAAATAGAATTCGCGCGGCCGCTGAGGCTTACGAAGCGCTAGGTCGTCCAAAATGAAAATGGCCACGTATAACATTGAATGGATGAATGTGCTTTTTGAGAATGGGCGCCCTAATGCGAGTGATCAATGGTCCGCGCGTTTCGATGTCACCAAAGCACAGCAGCTTGAAGCCATTGCTAAAGTTATCCGAATAGTTGATGCAGATGTTTTTATTATTCAAGAAGCGCCTAATGATACCAAAGTGGGCACGACGGTTCTGGCACTCGAGAATTTTGCAAATGAATACAATGTGCGTCAAAATCAGGCACTAATTGGTCGTGCATCGAGCACAGATCAAGAAATAGCTGCGCTTTATGATCCGAAGGTTGTGAGTGCAAAATACCTCCCTCATTCGGGTCCCAATCCGCCAGCTTTTCATAAAGAAATTTCTTTGCAGATTGAAGAAGATCGGCCAAAGCGGTACAAATTTTCGAAACCACCTTTGGAACTCAAAGTTACGGATCGGGCTTCAAATCGTTCACTGAATGTGATCGGCGCACACCTAAAAACTAAGGCGCCACATGGGGCGCGCTCAGACGAGGAGGCACGTAAATTTGGTTTGAAAAATCGGCGCAAACAAATCGCGCAGGCGATTTGGCTAAGAGAGCGAGTTGAACAAATTCAAGACCCCCTCGTTGTGGCCGGTGATTTCAATGATGGACCTGGTTATGACAAATTAGAGCGAACGCTTGGGCTTTCAACGATTGATATATTATCTAAGGGTGGCGCGCTTTATGATCCTGTTTTAGACGATTTTAGAAATGTAGCGACTGCGCGTTTTTTTAACCGCGAAGATCATAGTTACAAAGAAGCACTATTGGATTTTGTATTTGTAAATTCAAAATTGAGGCCTTTCGTGAAAAACTGGGAAATATGGCATCCTTTTCAAAATGAACGTTTGAAGTTGATCTCAGACTGGCGAGAGGCGTTATTAACGGCGTCTGATCACTTTCCTGTTTGTGTTGAAATCGAATGGGGTTCGTAAATTTCGTGAAATTTAATCAATCAAAAAAACGGTGCTAATATCGGAACACGGAAGTTCAAAATACGTATATTTTTTGCAAACTTGTATGAGAAGTCGCTCTTGTAAGGGGACTCGCATGGGCTTATGTTTTGAAGGATTCAATAGGAAAAATTATGATGCAAGATAAGATGAGAGGCAGTGTTCGAAATTCAATTCGATATGATTCGAAGGAGAGCGCACAGGGTATGGAAGATGATTTTGGCGATTTACCTTCGTGGGATCTTTCTGACTTATATGAAAGTGAAGATTCACCCGAGCTGAAAGCTGATTTCGACTCCCTAGCTGTTGATATTCCGGAATTTGCAAAAGACTACGAAGGAAAGCTTGATAGTCTGAGTGGCGCGGAGTGGCTAAGATGTATAGAGCGTTATGAGGGTATTCAGAACTTGCAGGGTCGAATTATGAGTTTTGCGGGCTTGAGATACTATCAGCAGACTACCGATGCCGCTCGCGGTAAGTTTATGGCCGATGCGCAAGCCAAACTCACGAATTTATCAAGTGCGCTTGTGTTTTTTACGCTCGAGATCAACAAAATTGACGAGGCACGGCTCGAAAAGGCATTTCAGGAGAACACGAAATTCTCGCGCTATAAGCCAATTTTCAATAGGCTACGGGCAATGAAGCCGCATCAACTATCTGATGAGCTTGAAAAGTTTTTGCATGATCAATCTGTCGTCGGTGCTACGGCATGGAATCGTCTTTTTGATGAAACAATGGCTTCCCTACAATTTGAGATAGATGGTGAAAACTATCCCCTTGAAGCTGTTTTGACGCTTACGTCTGATAAGAACCGTATAAAACGCGAGCAAGCGACGCGTGCTTTGGGTGCAAAATTGACTGAGAATATTTCTTTATTTTCACGTATTACAAATACCCTTATTAAAGAAAAAGAAGTTGAGGATCGGTGGCGAGAAATGCCAAGTGCTGCCCACGGACGCCATCTTTCAAATGATGTTGAGCCTGAGGTTGTTGAAGCGCTTCGTCAGTCAGTCACGGAGGCTTTCCCAAAAATTTCTCATCGATATTACAAGCTAAAAGCGAAGTGGATGGGGCTTGATAAATTGCAAACTTGGGATCGCAACGCGCCTTTACCGGGCGATGATGATCGAAAGATTATGTGGCAGGAGGCACGTGATATCGTTCAATCAGCTTATCATGAATTTGATCCGAAAATGGCGGAAATTGCCCAGCCATTTTATGAAAAAGGTTGGATTGACGCGGCCGTGAAACCAGGCAAAGCCCCCGGGGCTTTTGCGCATCCAACGGTTACCAATGTACATCCATATGTCATGCTGAACTATATGGGAAAAACACGAGATGTGATGACGCTTGCGCACGAGCTTGGTCATGGTGTTCATCAAGTCCTGGCCGCTAAACAAGGTGAATTACTATCGGATACTCCACTTACTTTGGCTGAAACGGCGAGTGTATTTGGCGAAATGCTAACTTTTCAAAAGCTATTGGCGCAGACATCAGATCCGGCCGCACGCAAACGTTTATTGGCGGGCAAAGTTGAAGATATGATCAATACGGTTGTGAGACAAATTAGCTTTTATGAATTTGAGCTGCGGATCCATAATGCGCGTCGTGAAGGCGAATTAACACCTGATCAGATAAATGAGATTTGGATGGAGGTTAGTAAAGAAAGTCTCGGAGATGCGTTTGAATTTATCGATGAATACAAGACGTTTTGGGCATATGTTCCGCACTTTATTCACTCTCCTTTTTACGTGTACGCATACGCATTTGGTGACGGTTTAGTGAACGCACTATACGCAGTTTACCGAGAAGGGCTTGAAGGATTTGAAGAAAAGTACTTTGCGATGCTTGAAGCGGGCGGCTCACTTCATCATTCAGAGCTGTTGGCACCTTTTGGTTTAGATGCGAGTGATCCGAATTTTTGGGATAAAGGTCTGAATATGATTTCTGAATTTATTGATGAGCTTGAGGCTCTCGAATGATGCTCATTAAAATATTGGCGGAAGGAGTCCTATGAATATGCGTGATCTTTCTCACCTTTCTCAACTTGCTTTTGATGTAACGCAAAACGGTGCAACCGAACGCTCTGGAACCAGTCAGCTAAATGCTGAAAAGCGAGATGGGGTTTACAAATGTATTGTTTGTGGCGAAGCATTATTTTCGAGTGATGCGAAATTCGATAGCGGTACAGGTTGGCCGAGTTTTTTTATCCCTGTTGATGATCAGGTGATTGGAGAAAAAATTGACAGAAAGTTGTGGATGCGGCGCACTGAAGTTCATTGCACGAATTGTCAAGCGCATATGGGGCACGTTTTTCCAGATGGGCCTCAGCCGACTGGTTTGCGCTACTGCATTAATGGAGCGGCGCTTGATTTTAAGCCTAAAACTTAGCTGAGCTGAAATCAATGGTTTGCTAACGAAGGGAAGTATCAGCTAATTATACCTATGAACATGCCCAAGTTTATTCACCTAAGAACGCATAGCGAGCACTCTCTTCTGGAGGGTGCAATCCCCATAAAAAAAATGGCTTCTCTTTGCATAGATAATGGGATGCCTGCGGTTGCACTTACCGATACGAATAATCTGTTTGGCGCTTTGCAGTTTTCAGAGTTGCTGACCAATGAAGGCGTGCAGCCGATTATTGGGCTTCAGTTAGATTGCGGCTTCAATAATGATCAAAACGCTAAATTCCCTCCTCAAGCGCCGATGGTATTTCTCGCCCAAAATGAAATGGGTTATTTAAACTTGATTAAGCTATCTGCGCACTATTACCTCAGTCAAAAGGGAAAACGCTCTCCCGCACCGCTTGAAATCATATGCAAGCATTCGGCGGGTGTCATTGCGCTTACGGGCGGCGCAAATGGGGTCATTGGTCGCAAAATATTACAGAATAAATCCGATGTCGCACGCCATTACCTTGAAACGCTCAAAGAATCGTTTGGTGATCGATTATATGTGGAAATTGAGCGGCATTTTGAAGGAGATGGTTCATTGGCTTCCGTTGAAACGGAAACTGAAGAAGGCTTTATTGAACTCGCTTATGAACTCGAACTGCCTTTGGTCGCTACAAATAATGCATATTTTACCCGCGCAGATATGTATGCTTCTCACGATGCGCTGTTGTGTATTGGGGATGGGACCTATGTTGATCAACGCGAATCGCGCAGAAAAGTCACCCCTAACCATTATTTTAAATCTCAAGAAGAAATGGTGGCTTTATTTGCAGACATTCCTGAAGCGATCGAAAATACAGTTGAAATTGCCAAGCGCTGTGCGTTTAAAGCTTATACGCGCGATCCCATATTGCCCAAATTTGCAGATGATGAGGTTGAAGCGCTACGTGTTCAGGCACATGAAGGATTGAAGGCGCGTCTCGAAATTATTCCCCATGCAGGAAGTGTTGACGATTATAGAGCGCGCTTGAATTACGAACTTGACGTGATCGAGCGCATGGGCTTCCCAGGGTATTTTTTGATCGTTGCAGATTTTATTAAGTGGGCGAAAAATAATAATATCCCCGTAGGGCCTGGGCGGGGTTCGGGCGCGGGTTCATTAGTAGCTTACGCATTGACGATAACGGATTTAGATCCGCTGCGCTTCGGTCTTCTTTTTGAGCGCTTTTTGAATCCTGAACGTGTTTCGATGCCAGATTTTGATATTGATTTTTGTATGGATCGACGCGAAGAAGTGATCACATATGTTCAAGAGAAATATGGCAAAGATCGTGTTGCACAAATTATCACATTTGGCGCGCTTTTGTCGAAGGCGGCTGTTCGTGATGTGGGTCGAGTATTGCAAATGCCATATGGTCAAACCGACCGATTGGCTAAGCTTATTCCTGTTGAAGGGGTTAAACCACTCTCAATTTCACAGGCTCGCAAAAATGAGCCCAAGCTAAATGAAGAAGCCCGATCGGAAGAAGTGGTTGAAAGGATGCTTGCAATTGCTGAACAACTCGAGGGACTTTACCGAAATGCAGGAACGCATGCCGCCGGTGTGGTGATTGGTGATCGGCCTCTTGATGAGTTAGTCCCCCTTTACCAAGACCCGCGTTCAGATATGCCGGCGACTGGTTTTAATATGAAATGGGTTGAACGGGCAGGGCTTGTCAAATTTGACTTTCTTGGTCTTAAAACACTAACGGTTATTCAAAATGCGATTGAGTTGTTAAAGAAGCGTAATATTGATTTGGATATCGATACGATTCCACTCGACGATCCAGCTACCTATGAACTTTATGCAAGCGCAAATACCATAGCTGTGTTTCAGGTGGAGAGTGCGGGAATGCGTGATGCGCTTCGGCAATTAAAGCCAACTTGTATCGAAGATATTGTCGCTTTGGTTGCGCTTTACCGGCCCGGGCCTATGGAAAATATTCCTAAATTTTGCAAAGTGAAAAATAATTTAGAGCCAAGGGAATATATACACCCTCTCATCGACGATATTCTTGATGAGACGCAAGGTATCATTGTTTATCAAGAGCAAGTGATGGAAATCGCCCAGAAAATGGCCGGCTATACGCTTGGTGGTGCTGATCTTTTGCGCCGTGCTATGGGTAAAAAAATCAAAGAAGAAATGGATAAGGAGCGCCCCAAATTTATTCAGGGTTCGCTTGAAAATGGCGTCGACGAAAAATTAGCAAATAGTGTTTTCGATTTATTGGAAAAGTTTGCAAATTATGGATTTAATAAGTCGCACGCCGCAGCCTATGCGCTTGTTTCTTACCAGACAGCCTATTTGAAGGCGAACTATCCGGTTGAGTTTATGGCGGCGGTTATGAATGGTGATCTTCATTTGACCGACAAGCTTTCCGTTTTCAAGCAAGAATTAGACTCTATGGGAATTGAGGTCGTGCCGGCTTGTGTGAATCGATCATCGGCCACTTTCGACGTTAAGGACGAAAAACTTTTGTTCGCACTGGGTGCTTTGAAAAATGTCGGTGCAGAAGCCATGGAAAAATTTGTCGTGGCGCGCGAAGATGGTTTATTCACCGATCTTTTTGATGTGGCTCGCCGCGTTGATCTTAAGAAAGTTGGAAAGCGCTCACTCGAGATGCTCGCTCGCGCCGGCGCTTTCGATTGTGTTGAGATAAACCGAGCTAAAGTACTTGAAAACGTGGAGGCACTTTTAAAATACTCCGGAAGTGTACATGATGCGGCGGCTTCGCTACAAAACTCGCTTTTTGGAGATAGTGGTGATGATTTGCCACCACCCCGTTTGGTGGAGATTGAACCTCAGTTGCCAACCGAAAAACTAAGTGAAGAGCAAAAAGCAGTGGGCTTTTATCTATCAGGCCATCCGATGGATAGCTTTCGAGGACTTTTAAAACGTCATAATTTTAAGCCGATCGTTGAAATCGCGGAAAGGGCGCAATTTGAAGCTTTTTCAACTCGGATGGCAGGTACAATCAGTGCTCGGCAGGAACGTGTTTCAGCACGCGGTTCAAAATTCGCGTTTGTGAGCCTATCGGATCGTTCGGGCAATTTTGAGTTTATGGTTTTCTCAGAAATTTTAGAAAAGAACCGTGACTTACTCACACCAGGCGAAAACGTGGTTGTCGGAATCGAAGTTGCGAGAATGGGAGATAATTTACGGGCAAACTTGAAGTCAGTTCAGCCTATCGACACCCTTGATTACGATCGTTCTCGACCCGTTGTTGAGGCAAAATTGATTGACAGTGCCGCAATTGATTCATTGGCTCAACTATTAAAGCGTCTTGAACATAAAAATGCGAAGCGGGGTGATCTGCGTGTGGTGCTGCCGCTTGAAAACGAAGCCTACGTTACTGTGACAATTGGGGAAGAGGTGTCTCTTGATTCGGAGGCGATGGCAGCGATTGCGGCGTGCCCGGGGGTCATTGCCTTTGAAGAAATTTGATATTCGAGGTAAGCGCGCTTTTAATTTTGGGAGGCCTCACGTTTGGCTCGTCTTCTCGCGCTAATTCCACTTGTTGTTTGCGCCTTCCTTAGCTGCTCGGCTTCGTTAGCAGTATAGCGTTTTTCTTTTAGTGAAATAAATTTCTTGCCAATGGTTCGGCGTGGAAATGGTGCGTTTTTGATTTTCTCGTACATTTGATCAAGCCTTAGGCGAATACTTGTATGCGCGAATCTCTGTCTAGCCTGTTCAAATAAGCCCCAAAGCTCAGAATCGCTGAGGTTCGTCATCTGGCGGGCCTTGATTTCTTCGTGCGATATCGAAGTTGAAAGCCTAAATATCACACTCTCGCTTTCGGTATGATCTATATATTGAAATTTATCCGCCCAAAGTTCGCAGTGAACAGCGATCCAAGGGTTCCAAATATACTGATAGTCTTGGTGAATAATAATTGAAATATTGGGTATTAAATGTGGATAAAATTGTTTCGTTACGTGGTCTAGTGTGCGAAGATTTTTACCAATATCGACAAATAGCAATTCAACCGGTTCTTTCGACCAATTGAGTTCCATAAATTCTCCCTTATGGATAATAAAATTTGCTGGATTTTTTTGCAGCATAGCCGTCACGAGTGGGAGAGTATTTTCGCAAGTTGCAATTTCGTGCAAATATTGAGGAACGCGATCCAGCAATTTTTCTAAAGGATATTTAACCTCGAATCTGTCATATATGTGGAGCTTCGGATTTTTATGCCGAGAGGAAGCGCCAAGCGCAAGTCGCGCGGACGATCCACCCAGATGGCATCCAAGATCAACAATCGCACCTTTTCCAATGGTTTGCGCGCCAAAGTAGTATAACATTTGTTGTTCTTCAAAATTAAGAAGTGTGTATATGTTTTCGAGCGCTTCAAGCGCTTGTGCGGGAATGTTTTGCCACGGCTTTATCATTTGTGATTCACAAGGTTCTCTGGATCATGAACTACACAATAGAATTCGATGCTTTGGGTTTGAAAAATCTATAAAATTCTTTTTCTGTTATAATTCCATCTAACTTTATATCTGTTTTTTCGCGCGGCAGATTTATCGCGCTGAACTGGTTTGAATAGGCAAGACCCCAATAAGCGCAATCCCCACTTGTGCGTAATTTTTCGATCGTACGATCATAAAAACCGCCACCATAACCCAATCTTGTTCCAATAGCATCATAGGCGACGAGAGGTGCGATTACGAGTGTGGGCGTCAAATTTTCCGCCACTCTTGGTATCAGGGCGCCAAACTCACCTTTTATCAATTCGAGTTCAGGGGTCCACTTCACCATATTTAGCGGGCGCTTCTCACCCATCACGACAGGGATTGCCACATGCTTTTGCGCCTCATGGAGCGCATGCATTGATGGCAGAGGATCGAATTCGGTACGAATTGGCATATAGATTGAGATCGCATCATGCGATTTCGCGAGTTCAAGAACAACTTTTTTAACCGACTCAGTTTGTTCAACTGAGCTTGCTTCAAACGCAGCTTTTCGACGCGCAAAGGCCAGAGTGCGAGCTTCTTTTTTTAAGAAGGATATATCAAATTTCTCAGTCATCAATTAAACTTAAATTGTGCGCGGCCAGAAAACCGATTTGGTGGGTAATCCTTGAGAGCCTGGACAACCAGGTGGGCGCCAGATATCGAGAACCAAGATTCAAGTCAGAGCTAGCTCCCTTCAAGAAAAATAAGGCCACTAGGATTGGACCATCGCGAGAAGTCCAGCACGCGCGAAAAGAATATAAGTGAAATTATTTGTAAATCCAACACAAAGGTGCATAGTTTTTATTTTATCTTTGTTGCTTTTGAGCTAGCGGCTTGAATTTCTTCAGCTATTTGTATCGCTTCTTCAGGGTCAAATTCTAGGTTGAAAATACCCTTGGGTGTCGACACGATAAATCTGACCATACCGCGATCGGTAGGACCAATCTGCAAATCTGCTTCGATGTCGCTGTGTTCGTTTTTCATATTTCACCTCTCTAAGTCAGTTCTTTTCACGAATTTAAGTAAATTGACAAGCATATTTTGATATTTGATCCGCTTTAATACTCTTGCAATCAGCACTCAGGTGTTTTATCTGATCTCGAAGTGCCGCCTTAGCTCAGTTGGTTAGAGCGCCTGATTGTGGATCAGGAGGTCCCCCGTTCAAGCCGGGGAGGTGGTACCATTAAAACAAGGCTTTGGGCTGGATTCTTATTTTCTCTAAAAAATTTGCATTCAATATCTTGCGATTTTACCATCACGCGTGCGTCCAAATTTATACTTATGATGGTAAATTTCTTTGAGTATAAGTGCATAAAAATTAGATTTTTAATTTTCCGGCAAAAAACCTGTCGAACAAGTCAATCAAGCTATTTTTTTCAAAAAATGATGCTGTTAGATGAATTCTAACTCGTCTCTGAAATTTATTTTGCGTGGCAGATATTATGCACAAAAATTCCGTCTACAGGCAAGCGATTGGTTGTTTAGCTCCCACCAATCATTATCTGCAAACATTCCTAGCCAACCACTAGCCAAAAAGTTTATCGGGCAGGACACATCTTTTAAAACCATCGGATTACAATTAAGCAACGAGGTTTTTCATAAACGGAAATCGACTAAGATCGTTCTCGCCTAGTTTTATCATTTGTCCACGTGATCCAACGTTCGCATTTGGTTTCCGAGAATCATTATGGGAATGCACAGTTCGTATGTACATTGGGGTTTGACCATAAAAAGTCGCAACTGGATGGTGACGATTTACAACCTTATGTTTTGTCAGAAGTACATTTTTTCGAGGAGCGGGACTAGATGAAACCCATGTCAGTCCAAGGTTAATCCATCGTTCGTGATGTGGGGCAAATTTTTTGTCTCCTGAAGCGTTATGGTAATATTGAAATCCTCTTGGATAGGACAAAATAATATATTTTTGCGCAGTATCGAATCGATTGATGCTACTCAAAGATACTTGTTTACATTTTTGAGCAAAATCAATTGCAAGAGCATCATCATCATCAAGAACTGATTGTGCACTCATTGGGTCCTTATTGGTAATTGGCCATACATATTTTCGAAAATAATTTCCGGCTTTTGCAGGAGCTTCAAAACCAATTCGCACACGCTCTTGTCCAAGTGCCGATACCACCACATCAACAAGCCGGTCTTGAAAGACTTTCGGCATTAGTTTCGAAGATAATATGTGGTAGTGAAAATCATCGTCGGTCTGCGCCTTCAAACTAGGAAGCGTCATATTTTCAAAAAAATGAAACCGAGTTTCCATTCTTTCTTTGGAAAATAATTGCTTATGATCGCGAGATTCCTCGGACTTCCAACCACTCAAGCCTAGGTAAGAAAACCGAGTTTGAAATATAAGTTGCATATCACCCCTTTATGTACAGTTGTCATACATACCCTGCAGACCTCGAACTGTGCCGTCAGACGGATTTAAGCCGGCCTCTTATTCTCAATTGCACAAAGCCATTATACGCACAAATTGTTCCTGTCAAGCCTCCATTGTTTGATCCAATTTAGAGCCGTAGTTTCAGGTGCTGGGGGATGTATGCCGAGGCCTTGATGCGGGCGGATAAGTTAATAATCTTTGATCCAGCAGTTGATTGTGGCCTGTGCTTGGCGAGTGGTTTCGAATCGGTATTGTCAGACGAGTTAGAATTAGTCTGACAGCACCAAAATCAAACATTTATGCACTTCCTTCCAATTCCAATCCCTATATCTAAAAAAGAAAAATCAAGATCTTCTCTAGAGGCCAAATCGGACAGTAATTTTTCGGCTAATTTTGCATGACCATCTGGCCAATTACTTTGCGGCTTCATGTCATCAATTATGTAATATCTTCCAAGCGAAAGGATATCCAAAGTCATTTCAAGAGAGTTGTATTTTTCTGGTCAGGCATCGGCAAAAATTAAATCGAATTTAGCGCCTTCGTGTGAAGCTTGTTCAAGAAATTGTTCGCCATCTGCATGTAATAACTCTAAATTCGAACACTTACCAATAAGGTTCGGAGCCTCGTTGAAAAGCCCAATATCATTTTCGATCGAAATAAGACGTCCATTTTTGGGGAGGCTTTTGAGCATGTGAAGGGTTGTTAACCCAATCCCTCTCCCCAACTCTAATACTATTTTTGGCTGAGTTATTTCAACAATTCCTCCGATAAATTTAGATACCGTTTGATCACCACTTTGCAAAAGGTTCACGGCGTTTGTTTGTCCTAGTATTTTATCTTGAATGGTGCATAGTTCTTCATAATCCATAAGAAATCGCCCCTATTTTTTGGTGCTGTCAGACGAATTCTTACTCGTCTATAAAAATCGCGCAAGCTCGCTTTATGCGGCACAGGGAGTATGCCAATTGACAAGCGATCATTCATGGAGTTTTTTGAATCCTTTTCGCGTTTTTAGGTGCTGTTGCAGCCAAGAGCCCTTACGTTAATCTGGTCGAACTTTTGGTGATGACTTGCGCGCTTGCTTGTAGATCAAGAACCTATTATCATTAGCGTATTATTTTAAGGTTTGGGATATATAGGAAGGGGTTAAATGTTTAATTTACGAAAATTTGCTGTCGTCATTGCCTTTGCTTTGGCATGTTCAATCAGTGCTGAAGAGGTCTTGCCGAATTTACAGAGCACCTCAGAAGCTATGATTTGCAATGCTCAGTCTGAGTATACAAATGTTCGTGTTGGACCAAGTGCCAAGAATTTTGACACTGCCGACCAAATCTATAATGGCCAATCTGTAGAATTGTTGCGTCACCTTAAAAATGATGATGGCTATATCTATTTTGAAATCCAATACGTAAAATCATCCGAATTCGAGTATCGCGGAGGATGGGTGCATCAAGATGCCTTATCGCCGGGTGGCTGCGACGTTAGCATCGCCCAGCGTGAAGTTGATACGGGCGAAATTCTTGCAGGCGCAAATTCCAAAAGGGGCGCATATCAACTGGAGAATGGCCAATGCTATATTGTCCTGGCTTCGCGTCAGCACCCCGCTGAAGTGAGATTTTTTAGCCGTTATATCCGTTTATATAGTTCGGAAGAGCGCGCCTTTTTATCCTCAAATGGCTGGTATGCGATCGTCTCGGGCATTACCAACAAAGAACAATTTGAGAATGGCGGCCGTGATCGGCTTCTTTTGGCGCATGAAAAAATTCCTGATGACATTTATTGCTCGGATGGTGCGGACTATGTGGTGCAATATGATCTCGATGAATTTGACGAATTGACGTTGAGAGAATTGGCGAGCTTTGAAGGGGATCGCCTTGATCTGTCTGAGCTTGATTTTTATGATCTTCATCGTATTTCCTATCCTGAGAAACTTGGAGAGCTTCTGCTCTCAGGTACGGGTGTCACTAATTTTGAGCCGCTTTCCAAAATGACAAATCTCTGGTCTCTTGATATTGGTGACACTGAGATTTCCGATCTGCTCCCTTTACGTGATCTCACCAAGTTGCGCTCGCTCAGACTTTCTTATACCTCGGTTCGCGATTATTGGCCGCTTCAATACCTCACGGATTTACGCGCGCTGGCTATGAACTATAGCGAAGTATCGGATATTTCGTTCGCAGCCAATATGCAAAAGCTCAGAACGCTTGGCTTATCAGGTAATCATGTCGCAGATATTTCACCCTTATCCAATCTTGATAGTCTCGTTGATCTTGATTTTAGTGGCAATGAAAATTTATCTGATATTTTTCCCTTGCAAAACCTCACCGCTTTGGAATGGCTTGATCTTTCACAAACGCAAGTTAGCGAACTTTCGCCCTTGCAGAACCTCACCGCTTTGGAAAGGCTCTATCTTTGGGGCCAGCCAGTGAGCGACCTTACGCCCTTGCAGAACCTCAAGGCTTTGAAAGAGCTTAATCTCTACGGCACGCAAGTTAGTGACCTCGCGCCCTTGCAAAACCTCACCGCTTTGGAATGGCTTGATCTCGAGGGCACGCAAGTGAGTGACCTTTCGCCCTTGCAGAACTTCACAGCTTTGGAATGGCTTGATCTCGAGGGCACGCAAGTGAGTGATCTTTCACCCTTGCGGAACCTCACAGCTTTGAAAGTGCTTGATCTCAGGGACACGCAAGTGAGTGATCTTTCGCCCTTGCAGAACCTCACCGCTTTGGAAATACTTTATCTTCCAAATACGCGCGTTGCCGACCTTTCGCCCTTGCAAAACCTCACCGCTTTGGAATGGCTTAATCTCAACGTCACGCAAGTGAGTGACCTTTCGCCCTTGCAGAACCTCACCGCTTTGGAAACTCTTGATCTCTCGGGCACGCAAGTGAGTGATCTTTCGCCCTTGCAGAACCTCAAGGCTTTGAAAGAGCTTGATCTCGGCGGGACACAAGTGAATGATCTTTCACCAATCCAGCACTTAATCGACAATGGCTTGGAAGTCAGCGGATTTAAAAACAATGTAGAGACGGCCAGCGATGACAACGAAGTACTCGCAAAAATCAACGAATGCGCGGCGACGCAATGTACAGAGCTTAATCTCTCGGGCACGCAAGTGAGCGACCTCACGCCCTTGCAGAACCTCACTGCTTTGGAGGGGCTCTATCTTTGGAGCCAGCCAGTGAGTGACCTCGCGCCCCTGCAGAACCTCACAGCTTTGAAAGAGCTTGATCTTTCACAAACACAAGTTAGTGACCTTGCGCCCTTGCAGAACCTCACAGCTTTGAAAAATATATACCTTCAGGCCACGCCAATTAGCGACCTCACGTCCTTGCAGAACCTCACAGCTTTGAAAGAGCTTGATCTTTCACAAACACAAGTTAGTGACCTTGCGCCCTTGCAGAACCTCACAGCTTTGAAAAATATATACCTTCAGGCCACGCCAATTAGCGACCTCACGTCCTTGCAGAACCTCACAGCTTTGGAAAGGCTTGATCTCGACGAGGTGCATGTCATCAGTGATCTTACGCCCTTGCAGAACCTCACTGCATTGAAAGAGTTAACTCTTTTACAAACGCAAGTTCGCGAACTCACACCTTTGCAGAACCTCACCGCTTTGGAAACTCTTAATCTCGATGGCACGCAAGTGAGTGACCTCACGCCCTTGCAAAACCTGACAGCTTTGAAAAGTCTATATCTCTCGGGCACGCAAGTGAGCGACCTCGCGCCCTTGCAGAACCTCACAGCTTTGAAAAGTCTATATCTCTACGGCACGCAAGTGAGTGACCTCACGCCCTTGCAAAACCTGACAGCTTTGAAAAGTCTATATCTCTCGGGCACGCAAGTGAGTGACCTCACGCCCTTGCAAAACCTGACAGCTTTGAAAGAGCTTGATCTCTACGGCACGGAAGTGAATGATTTTTCACCAATCCAGCACTTAATAGACAATGGCTTGGAAGTCGGATTTGGACAATAGGATGGTTTTTAGAACATGTTAAAGGGGTTAACGGTAAATTCCATTTGGCCAGGAGTGTGGTCAATTTTGAAGGCACGGTTTTGTGACATTGCCAAGAAGAGAGACCTCTGAGTAGCCCTTGAAATACTTAAGAAACCTCTGTCGCGTTGCGGAAAATCGACTGAAATCGTGACGGACAAGTTGTGTTCATACAAAGCTGCGCTTGGTCAAATCACCCTTTCAGGCCTTATGAAACTTTTTAATATGCTCACAAACTATACGAAAATTCATATTTACATTTTAGACGAGTAGAGAGAATTGAGCTGCTTTTGAGGCATTTGCTCGCTATAAAAATTCGTCTTGATGGATTAACAAATTCACAAATTATCTGCATCAATGCCACTTTAAAACTCAGTCAACTTTATAGTAAGTTAGCAACCAATTACTCACTGATTTGCAAAACCTAGCGCACAATCTAACCACGCAAATCTATGATTCAGATTCTAGTCAGAATTGGCCTTGCCGGCCCATTAACCAAACAATCGCGCAAACAGACGCCTTGGTATGAAATGGCTCAGTGTGAATAAAAATTTGAAAGGTGCGGGGAAAGCGCTGACCAATCGATTAGACTTCATGGCGCGTAAAACTTGATCTGCGGCAACCTCTGATGTCTGAATTTGTGGCATATTAAAATTGTTCTTGTCGGTAAGGCGGGTTGCAATAAACCCTGGATTGATGACCTGTACCTTTACATTGCAATTCTTTAAATCCATCATCAGATTCTCACCAATATGCAACAAAGCCGCTTTGCTTGCTCCATATCCGATCGCTGCGGGCAAACCGCGATAAGCTGAAAGCGAACCAATAAGCACGATATGCCCGCATTCTCTCTTCGCGAACTTAGGTGCAATATGTGAAAGCAATTCACAAGCACCAAATAAATTGACCTCAAACATTTTTCGAAGCTCATCTTGCCGCCAATCGCGCGCATTCATAGGTTCATAATAGCCAGCCAGATAGACAATACCGTCCACGTCCCCAACCACTTCGCACGCTTGCCTAACAGCTTCAGGATCTGTGACATCAAATGAAAGTACACTTGCATGATTGAGTTGTCGCGCGCACTTTTCGAGTTTTTCTAGAGAGCGCGCTGACAAAATTAATCTTGTGCCCTCTGCATCCAGTTTAAAGGACAGAGCTTCTCCCAAGCCTTCGCTCGCGCCAATGAGCCAATAAGTTTTTCCAGAAAATGTCATTACTCTGGCCGAATATTACCAACGAGCTCAACCACTTTCACTCCGAATTTGCGCATTTCCGATTTATTGATCATCACACCATTTTCGGTGAGGTAAATCCAATCTATCACATCAAGTTCGTGCCCGCCTGCTGCTTCGGTGAGTTTAATTTTATATCGTAGCACCATGGTAGAGCCCGAAATCTCGCCTTCGCCCGTTCCAATCACATCAGAAGCTGTAGCGGAAAACTTACCATTTTCTCCTAAAGTGATTTTCCATTCGCGATTTTGCACCGTTCCATTATCATAGGTGAAGGTCTCTCTAAGTATGCCTTGATTGTCTTGCCATGACCCTTCCATGCGTGCAACAAAACGCGTCGCTACTTTTCCGTTTGGGCCAAAAAGCACGCCTTCAGAAAGAAGAGGGCCGCCGAGCTGTTTGGTAATATCAAAAGCTGGGTTTGTTTGTGTATAGTCAGAGGGCTTTTGTGTACGAAAGCCAAAACGATTGAGGAGTAGAACTGTTATGATGACGACAGCAATAATGATAAAAATAGTCTTCATTGGAAAGTCTCCTTTGGAATGCTGAATAGTACGATTATAGATCCGAATTTTATTGCGCAGGGCAATAGTGCATAGCTGGCGGCCAAAGCTGTTATTGCAAACTGAGTATTGCTTTCACCTGCTCGAAAGCCAGCCCATCCGTGAAGCGGTATGAGAATAAGTACGCCGATGACAAGTGCGAATTTGGTAAGAAAGGACCATATCCCAAAACTCAATCCAAACGGTAAGCCTTGTTTGCGAAGGTAATGAGATAAAGCAAAGGGTAATAAAAATATTTCAATGCCAATGCTCACACCCGAAGCCAGTGAAATAAAGAGGAATTGAATTATTGCGCCCTCTCCCATGAAAAAAGCCCAGAAAAAGGCCAAAATCGATGCGCTCATGGCCCAAAGCAGCAAAGAACGCAGTGCATAGAATTTTTGTAAAACCGACGCCAAGGCAATTCCAAAAATTGTAGCCGCGAAAAACACAATGATCAGCATTTCGCTTTGCTTGCCGAACTTCAACACATCTTCTACAAAGAAATAGAAAAGCGTTGATGTGATGGCAATCGGTAGGGTGTTAAAAAAGAAGAGTGCGATAATTCTTAGGGCGTTTGAATCGAGTCTTCTGACAATGCCTTCAGTCTTTTCAATTTTGTTTTGCCATAGGGGAAGGCTAAGCCAAGTGGCAACTGTAATAAGAAAGGCAAGTATTAAGCCGAAGGTAGCGGCTGTCGCTGTTTCAAACATACTGAGCACCAATGGTAGTGCAGCGCCAATCACCAAACCGATCTGCATGAAAATCTCGCGCACAGCTTGCGGACGCGAACGATTGGATTGGCTCGAATAACGATAAAGCAAAATGTAGAGCAGGCTATATCCTGAGAACATAATTAAACCTGACAAGACAAACACAAGTTTTTGATTAGCATCAACTCGCCACGCAAAAACGCCCCAAAGTCCACATGCCGTCATAAGCCCGCCAATAATTGCGAGGCTGCGTGCATATTGATCAAATTGGTCTATGACTTTGCCAATAAAAATATCTTGGATCATGTCAAAACCGCGCAAAAACACAATTGCCGCGCTGACGAAACCGAGGCTAAACCCAAGTTCTTTTGTTGCGAAATGTGGAAGCTGCAAGTAGAGTGGCAAACCGCAGATTGCGACAACGCTTGAGAAAATGGCGAGGCGGGTGTGCTCCATTACTGACCTTTCAACGCCCTCGAGCCATTTGGATCTCGGGAGTTATTTGACAGCCAAATAGCAAAAAAATCTGCTGAGATTCCGCGTGCATTTATTGTACATGTCTTCTGGTCATTTAAGTAGAAATCAATACGATTTGAAGATTTATTCACAGCAGCGAAGCGATCACCAGTTGCCACATTTCGAATGCACTGTTCGAGAGCATTCTTAATATCTGGGCGAGGGCGGCCAAGGCGTGACATTTCATCAAGGCTAGCTTTGATAATTTGAGATTTTGAAAAATTGCGATCATATTTTAGTTCTAAAATAAATGCTTCATTTGGGTGATAAGGCGCTCCGTTTTCAGTGTAGAGTTTTGCAGAGTATATTTTTGTGCCAAGAAAGCGAAAATTTGATGAGCCAATCTGCTTTGGATTTGAAATCGCTTGAGGGATTGCGAGTGCAGTTGTTGCGAGAATTGATATTAAGATTGGAATGAACTTACGCATGTTGTAATTCTACTTGTACCACATCTGAATTTTTAATTGCGAAGCTTGCTGCGCATGCATCGAGATAATATTGCCAGCCTCGCAAAAATTGCTCGTCGTACCCAAGTTTATGGATCTTGGTTTTAGCCGCCATCAAATCGGATGACCACAGTCGGCATGTTCGCGCGTAGTGTTGGCCAAATGCAAAATTGTCTGTGATGTTGAGCCCCGTTTTGTTAGCGGCCTTTTCAATCTCTCGATTGCATAAAAGCATGCCGCCAGGGAAAGTGTAATGACGGATGAAATCGGATTTTTTGCGGTATTCATTGAAACGCTCATTCTCCACGGTAATCGCTTGAATAACAGCTTTGCCACCCTCTTTTAGGCGCGATTTTATTGTTGAAAAATATGAGAGCCAATATCGTTCTCCGACAGCTTCAATCATCTCAATTGAAACAATATGATCATATTTGCCCACACTATGTCGATAGTCCTGAAGTTGGATTTTTGCGTCACCATCAAGAATCGCATCAGCATAACCTTTCTGATTTGGGGATAAAGTGAGACCCGTTACGTGTCGCCCCGATTGAGCAGCGCGTTTGGCAAAGCCCCCCCAGCCACAACCAATTTCCAGAATATTCTCACCTTCATGTCCTAAGCGACCAAGTATGCGATCATATTTACGCATTTGCGCGGTTTCAAGATCATCACCTTCGCCGAAAATCGCAGACGAATAAGTCATGCTGGGATCAAGCCATAGCATGTAAAATTCGTTTCCCACATCATAATGCGCACGTATATTCCGACGAGAGCCTTTTACGCTATTGCGGCGCATGAGCTGATCGACCACACGAAATTTGAGATTTTGTAACTTCGAAGGCTTGGCTAAATCGCCAATATTCTGTCGATTTTTGATCATCAACTTTAAAAGCGCTTCAGGCGTGTCGCTGTCCCAGAGGCCTTTCACATAAGCCTCACCAAAGCCAATATCTCCGCGCGACAAGGAGAGTGAAATCGCTTGCCAATCATTAAGCTTTAGGTGAACTGCGTCTCCGCTGTTTCCAAATTCTAGCCTTTCACCGTCGGGTGTTTCAACGCGGAGCTTTCCACCTTGAATAGCTTCACATGCGTTAAGAAACTCGCAACTAATTTTCTTTGAGAGCTTGTTCATGAACTGACCTCTTTTTTTGGTGGAGCGGGACGCTTGAGATAGTTTGCTCCCTTGATTTTAAGTTTGAGAGCTTGATAAAAAATGAGAGAGATTACTTTTATTCCCCCCCATGGACGAAAGAAGCTCGCCACAAATAGACGCCGTGTCGAAATCTTATCCAAGCGGCCGCGCAAGGTTGCAAATACACCTTGAGTTTCTTTCGTATCTTCTTGAATAAAATCGATGAAAATTGAAAAATTATCGTCGCTTAGATTAACTCGAAATGTATAATGTCCCATAACCATCTGAAATGGAGAAACGTAGAATATTTTTTCCGCTGTAATGCGATCTTGCGATAAGATTGGGCGTAAGTTCGTGTGCTTGCAAAGATAAAAATGGCGCTCACCAAAAGTGTTATTGACTTCTGCAATAAAACCAACAACCGCTTCGCCTTTCATAGCAAACCAAAATGAAACCGGATTGAACCCGAGGCCAAATATTCGCGGCTGCGTGAGCAACATCAGCTTGAATTCGGTTATTCCCGCGGCATCAAATTGGCTATTAATCCATGGAATTAGTGGATGATCTTCATGTTTCGATCCAAATTGTGACGGATGGATTGATAGCGCACTGCCAAGCCATTTATGCCCGTTGAAATTTTCATCAACTTCGATCAATATCATCATCAAATCATAGGAAAAACGATTGTGGATTTCGCCCTTTCTGGCATGAATCGTACGCGCATTTGAGATTTTGGCAAATTCTCTCATAGAACTAATTTTGATTTAAATTCTGCGCGAAGCCCATTACTTGCTCGAACAGCGCTTGCGAAACCATCCTCATGAAAACCATGCCGCAAATAAGCGCCTGCGTACCACGTCTTGAGCTTACCTTGATGTATACGAATTTGTTTTTGCGCTTCTATCGCCTTATGGTCAAAAATAGGATGGCGAAAAACGGTTTGATTATAAATGTGTTTCTCATCGATATCTTTTATCGGATTAAGCGTAACAAAAAGAGGGTCGTTTTCATCTATGTTTTGCAGTCTATTCATCCAGTATGTTACGGCCAATGCGGGCTCAGCGGCACCATTTGATTGATAGACCCAAGCCGACCAACAGTCCCGATTTTTGGGCATTTGGTTTTCATCTGCATGTAGAAAAGCGACATTATCTTGATAGAGCAAATTTCCGAGAGCCACTCGTTCCCAGTCTTGCGGTTCGGCCAAGATTCTGAGCGCCTCATCTGAGTGGCAAGCCATAATCACCGCGTCAAACTTTTGGCTTTTTATGCCATCAAAGTTTAGTTCGACACCAAGTTCATCTCGCTTAACCTGTTCGACCTTCGCATTTTTAACGAGCGATACACCCACGCCCTCAAGATGCGCGCGCATTTTTTCTACATAGCAAATCGAACCGCCAGAAACAGTCCACCATTGATGTTGCTTTCCTGCCTCCAATAGCCCATGATTTTGAAAAAATCGTATAAGTGTGGTAGCCGGAAAATCACGAATTTGCGAAGTTGGAGTAGACCAGATCGCACCACAAATCGGTAGAAGGTAGTAGTTGATAAACCACGAGCCGACACCGAGTTGATTGAGGTACTCATCAATGGTAAGTTCTTTATCCGTTAGCAATGGGGCTACCTTACCGAAGCGCAAAATGTCACGGATCATTTGATAGGATTGTGGTCTAAGGAGATTGCGCTTTTGGGCGAACAACGTGTTAAGACTGCGCAAAGCATACTCAATTTTGCCCTCACCAATCGTCACCCCAAAGCTCATATTTGACTTTTCAACGGCAACGTCAAGCTCTTGAAACATTCTTGTGAGATGGGGATAGTTCACGTAATTAAAAACGATAAATCCCGTATCGACGGGTTGATTACCGCTCACTCCCGCATTTAGTGTGCGCGCGTGGCCGCCAAAGCGAGACTTTGCTTCAAATACAGTGATTTGTGCATCATTTTTGAGCTGATAAGCACTCGCGAGCCCAGAGATTCCAGAACCGATTATAGCGACCTTGGGCTTTTGATCGATCGGCACATTCTGGTTCATGTTCTTCTCCTCTTTAGTGTGATTACGTGTCGAACCACGCTTTGGATCAAAAAAAGTGATCCAAAATTTCTCAAGAAGCGTATTTTAAGTATGAATCCGATAATTTCTATTAATTCATATGCGTCAAAAGCAGGATTGCAGTTCTGTTTGAGCTATGCCAAGTTCAAGCAATTGAAATTGCGAGACGAATCTATTACCAAAAATACTGAGCCAGAACTGACGACAGCATGGCTAGTGCGTGTTCGTGATAAACAAGACAAAGAAGCTTTTCGTGCGCTCTATCGCGCCTTATCACCAAGACTAAACGCCTACCTTATTCGGCGTGGTCAAAGCACAGAAAAAGCGGAAGATATATTGCAAAATGTTTTCGCATCCGTTTGGCAAAAGGCTTTTCAATTTGACGAAACGCGCGCAAACGCTTCTGCGTGGATTTATCAGATTGCCAGAAATTCAATGATTGATCACATACGCAAAGATAAATTGCCTGAGCCTGAGGTTCTCGAAACACATACGATTAGTGCACAAGACCAATTTGAATTGAGCTCGGAAATAGAATCACTTCAAAAAGCCATTCGAAAGCTGAGCGCGGATCAACGACAGGTAATTGAAAGAGCCTACCTTAGTGAGCTTTCACACAGCGAAATTCAAGCCGATCTCGGTCTGCCTTTGGGTACAATTAAGTCAAGAATAAGGCTCGGAATTTCTCGACTTAAACATGAGCTCAAGGCGCTTCGATAAAGGACAATGAAATGACAGAGAGAACTCAGCACCACTTATCAAAGGTTGTTTTGTCACAATATGCTCAAGGAAAGCTTGATCAACCAACGTCATTGTTGGTGGCTTGTCATCTGTCTTTTTGCGATCAATGCCGCAGTGAAATCGAAACTTTAGATATTCTGTCTGGTGAAATTATGGCGCAAGAGTCTGAAATCCCTCCGAGTGCCGCTTTAGAAGGCAAGCTCATGGAGAGTCTTGTGGATTTACCGAAGATGACGCCCCCGCGCAGTTTCGGTTGCTATCCTGCACCACTTGCAGAAGAATTGCATTACAAAGAGCCAAATTGGCAGAAACTTGGTCCGGGCATTCGGCAATACATTATTTCAAAACAGCCCACTTCAAGTGCCAGGTTGCTATGGATTGATCAAGGTAGACCTGTTCCTGAGCATGGGCATAATGGCTTAGAATTTACACTAGTCCTTGATGGGGCGTTTTGCGATGAAATGGGAGAATTTCGCAAAGGCGACGTCGAGGTCGCTGACCATGAGTTGGAGCATCAACCCGTTGCGACCAATGATGGGCCCTGTATCTGCCTTGCCGTTACAACTGACAAACTTAAATTCAAATCACTGCTACCAAGACTGTTGCAGCCTATTTTCTCAATTTAAGAATCTGTTTCAAAGGTATAGTCTCTCAAAGTTAAGGAGTTTTGGTTTCCTTGATCCTGTCTTGTGTGGTTGGTTCGTTTTGCGAGGGCGTAATTTAATTTCTGGAAATTTTATTGTCGCTCGGCTCAAGTGAACGAGAAAAATCACTTCAAATTTTATATTTCTTTGGCCGAAATCATTAAGCTCGCGGAGACCAATTATGCCGAGTTTCTTGTGGGCTTCCGACAGGTTGAAGATTTTTTGCATGAGCGCGGATTTGATATTTGCCACGAGAGTATTCGTTTTTTGTGGAACAGATTTGTTATGAGTTTTCGGAAACTAGAGTATATATTGCTTCAGCACTGACGCGCTCAGGTTTTATAGCAAAATTTTGGGGGCGGTTTTAGAGTAGGCTGAATTCCCTTTTTGTTTTGAAAGTGCACCCCTTTTGAAGAAGCGTTTTAGATCAATTTTAATGAAAGAATTGCGCAAGTGTTAGCTGAATAAATTAAGCGAAATGTTTAATGTGCTACTGGGGCAAAATTATAATGTCGTGTTGCTGCATCCAATGAGGCAGATCGATAAATACCCAGTTCTCGGCGAGTTTGCTTTTCTCTCTTCGATAGATATCGATTACACGAAATTCGCCCCGCACATCAGAAGGCGGTACACCTAAATATTCTCCGCGTAAGTTTGCTGTGAAATTTGGCCAACCAAAGAATCCGCCATATTGGCCCTCGGCTATCCTACATAAATGCCCAGTAAACGATCTGTTCTCAAAAGCTGCGCGAAAAGGCCCCGAATGCTGTTTTGCATAGCGTTCGATTGTATAAGTTGCGCCAATTCCTGTTGGTCCCCACCAGATCATGTCATCGTGCCATGTTCTTGCGAGCTCATCTTCTAGCGGTAGTCCGAGTTGCCAAGTTCCTAAATCGGTGATCATTGAATCAATTGCTTTTTGTGTTTTGGTGCCTTCAAGGGGGTCTTGCTGATCATAAAGTAGTCCTTCATGTGTAGCTGGCCCAGGTTGAACAAGTTGCGCTCCCCGTTGGGTCGGAAAGGGATTGAGGCCTGCTTGAACCATTAAGTGTGGTAAGTCAAAGAAAAACGCAGTTTCAATGATTTGATTGTTTTCTATTCGATTAAATTCGCAATAGCGAAAAAAAGCCATTTTTTCTGTGGCTGGAATTTTCAAAAAAGGACTATCAAAAAGTCCAACCAAATGTCCCATTGAGACGACCCATTTAGTTCTAAACTGATCGATTTGATTTGAACCTGCAAAAAAGATGTCTTCACGTCTTTGCAACGAAGTGAAGCTTTTCAGAAATGGCTGCCAGAATTCCGCCGCAACAGATGAGGCGCCTATCAGCTCGTTGAAAGGATGATAGCCGCGCCAATGCCAGTCAGAAGAAACGTAGGTACCTAGTATCTCTTCTACATTTTGAACGCTTGCTCGATTTAGCGCTTTATAGTAGCTGCGCACGACTTCTTTTTCAGCTTGAAAATCCATTTTCATTTATCCTTTCGGAGATCTAGGGTATCTATTTCGCATATATCAATGCAAATTTTTCTTGCCTTTGTCGAGCTTTTTTGCATACGATTGCAAAAATAAGAATCAAATTGAACGGGGAAAGCATGGCCGAAATACAGCTCAAGAATATTTCGAAGCGTTGGGGCGATTTCGTTGGGGTCGATAATTTTGATCTTACAATAGAGGATCGGGAGTTTTTGGTTTTGCTTGGGCCATCGGGATGTGGAAAAACGACGACTATGCGTATGATTGCAGGTCTTGAGGATCCAACGGAAGGTGAAATTGTAATCGGTGACCGGGTTGTAAATAATCTTGATCCAAAGGATCGCGACATTGCGATGGTGTTTCAGTCCTATGGCCTTTATCCGAATATGTCGGTTTACGAAAATATTCGGTTTCCATTGAAAGTGCGCAAAGTTAATGAAGCTGAACATGATGAACGTGTGCGAAAAGCAGCAGACATGGTGGAGTTAGCGCCATTTTTGGATCGACGACCTGCGGAGCTTTCGGGGGGGCAACGTCAAAGGGTTGCGCTCGCGCGAGCCATTGTCCGTGAACCGACGGTGTTTTTGATGGACGAACCCCTATCTAATCTCGACGCTAAGCTTCGCGTGTCCACGCGCGCGCAGATTAAAAATCTTCAGCATGAGCTTCATGCTACGACAATTTATGTGACGCATGATCAGATTGAAGCAATGACCTTAGCTGATCGCGTCGTGGTTATGAATAAGGGCGTGGTTCAGCAAGTCGGCACACCGACAGAAATTTACGATAATCCGACCAATACTTTTGTAGCCAGTTTCATTGGCTCTCCAGCGATGAATCTTGTTCATGGTGAGATCAAAGATGGCGTTTTTAGGGCGGATAATATGGAGATTCATGAAGTTTCTGCACCGGATGCTCAAGTTACAATGGGCTTTCGTGCAGAAGATGCGGAAGTGGTAGAAAGTGGCGGCGCAATTCGAGCGCCTGTGTATACCGTCGAGCTTCTAGGAGACGCGGTGATGGCCACATTTAAAAGCGGTGATACACTTGTTTCTGTCAAAGCCGACAAAAACTATCGCGCGGAAATTGGCAGCGAGGTTCAGGTTAATATTGAGCCGAAATTTTGTCATTATTTTGACCGTGAAACAGGTAATCGCTTAAAGTAGAGAATCAACTAAGGGAGAAATAAATGTTGAAACAACTTATTTTCAGTTCAGCGCTCGTCGCAATTTCGAGTGTTTCCTATGCGGATTGCGCATATGAGAATACAACACCAATTAAGTCTTTAAGTGCTGGATTTGAGGCATGGAAAGCTGCCACTGACGCTATGGCAGAATGTGGAAATTTTCAGGCTGAGCTTGATCAAGAATTTAAAGATAAGCAGCCAGCAGCTTTTGCAGCCGACCCGTCGCTCTATCATATCGGGGGTGTGTCCAATGGAACGCTTGTTCCTTTATTGGACGCGGGCACAATTCGTCCGCTTGATGATTTAATTGCAGAATATGCGTCAGATCTTCCTGAGAATCGCAAAATCAAGATCAATGGTGAGACAATGGCGATCGCAATGATGGTAAACAATCAGCATTTGATGTATCGTGAAGATATCCTCAATGATCTGGGACTTGAGGTTCCGACAAGCTACGAAGAGGTTCTTGAAATTTCTGCCGCGATAAAAGAAGCTGGCGTTGTTGATTATCCACTTGGTGGGACATTTAAAACAGGTTGGAACCTTGGCGAAGAATTTATCAACATGTATTATGGCTTCGGCGGTGATCTCGTGAATCCGGACAATTCGCCGAATATCAATAATGAAGACGGTGTGAAAACATTAGAAATGCTAAAGTCGCTTTCCGAGTATATGGATCCCGAGTATCTAGCGTCTGATTCAACCTATGTGCAACAGCAATTCCAGCAAGGCAAAATCGCGATTGCAAATCTTTGGGCATCGCGCGCCACTGCGATGGATGATGAAGCGGAAAGCCAAGTCGCTGGTCTCGTAAAAATGGCATCTGCGCCGACTGTTGGTGGCGGTGATATTCCGGCGTCGACTTTGTGGTGGGATGGCATTGTGATTGCAAAGAATATTACGGATGAGGAAGCAGCAGTCGCTTTCCAAGTCGCTATGGAAGGTATCGACAAAGAGATGGTGATGGCGAATAATGATGCAGCAGTATGGATCATTGATGGTTATGAAACAGGTCCCTCTTCTGCCGGTGCAGCCGCAACGGCTCAAAATGGTGCGCGTCCCTACGCATCTAGCACCGCCATTGGTGCGATACATACCGCACTTGGAGATGGTGTTGCCGCGTTCTTGACTGGAGAGAAAGACGCTGAGACCACTCTTTCTGATATCGAAGCTGCCTACACAACTGCGGCCAAGGAATCTGGGCTGCTCTAAATGGTTTTCACGGGGTTTACGCCCCGTGATTTTATCTTGTTGATTTTTCATCACAAAGAGGGAGGGCGTAATGAAAACTAAGACATTTGCGGCGTTTGTTGCGCCGTCGGTTTTGATGATGCTTGTTTTTATTGCCGCACCATTGATTTCAGTATTTATAAGTAGTTTTTATCAAACTCAAAAAGCTTATGAGACCGTTGAGGTTGAAAATTGTACGCCTGGGTTTGGTACAACGTCTTGTGAGGTGCAGATTAAATCAGTGCCAATATTGGATGATGATGGCAATTTAGTTGAAACGACTACTTTTGTCGGTCTTGAAAATTATCGTAACGTCCTTGAATTGGACCGTGCAAGTGAGGCGCTTTCGCGCGGAGACTGGAAGCGCTTTTTACAGATCGATTTTTGGAGTGCAACACGTTTCACGCTTATGTTCACTTTCGTAACTTTGCCTCTAGTACTTGGATTTGGACTTGTGATTGCGATGACTGTGAATACCACAATGCGATCGATCCGCGGCCCGATCATCTTTATCTCTTTGCTGCCATTTATAATAACGCCGGTGATTGGCGCACTTTCGATTCGCTGGCTATTTTTCGGAGATGGTATATTGACGTCTGGGCTTGAGTGGTTAACAGGCAAGGATATCGCAATGTTCGCGCAGAGCTGGACGATCGAGCTTTTGATGGTCTTTTACCGTGTATGGCACGTTGCGCCATTTGCTTTTGTGATTTTTTACGCCGGCTTGCAAACGATCAATCAAGACACGCTTGAAAGTGCAATGATAGATGGCGCATCTCGCTGGGAGCGCTTGCGATATGTAATCATACCGCATCTTACGCCGCTGATCATATTTATTACCCTCATTCACTTAATGGATACATACCGTGTTTTTGAAGAGATCGTCGGCATGCGTGCAGAAGCTTATGTAACAAGTTTCCAGTATATGACCTTCGAATTTCTTTCTTCAGATCAGACTGGCAATCGCTCTTTAGCGCGTGCGGCGGCCTCGGCGATGCTCACTATGATCGGTATCGTCCTGATATTGATCCCCGTACTG
The DNA here is from genome assembly GCA_965263365.1 of Paracoccaceae bacterium. Classification (GTDB taxonomy): domain Bacteria; phylum Pseudomonadota; class Alphaproteobacteria; order Rhodobacterales; family Rhodobacteraceae; genus CANMUM01. The sequence continues at coordinate 1,832,285 of OZ253672.1, read as the reverse complement.
CGCCATAATTGGCGCCAACAAAGGAGAGAAAAATGACGGGACGTGCATTTAGACATCCCTTAGGTCTTCGATTGGCCTCAGGCGGATTTCTTGTATTTTGGTGTATTCTCGCTGCGTTCCCAATCCTCTGGATTATGCTGATGTCAGTAAAGCTGCCGATTGATAGTTTTGATGGCAATGTTTTCAATGTGATCCGAGGCCCGAATACAATCGAAGCTGGCAAAGGGCTATCGGTAATAAATATCGTTGTCTATCTCGCGTTTTTTTGGGCCTTGAGTAAATTTTCTATGCCAGTGTTGCGACGCTTTGTGACATCTACAGAGATATTGCCGCGATTCGTGACTTGGGTGCTTGCGATTATCGGTGCGACGATTTTTGGACTTTGCATGATTTTTTATATTATGCCTGCAGTGATTGCGCCTTTGAATTCAGTACTGGGGCCACTTGGCACGCCGCTACTTGGATTCACAACCGAGCATTACTATGCGATCTGGGTCGAAAAAGGTTTTTCGCGCAATTTTTGGAATTCGATGATTGTCACAGGCGGTGTTGTGACCATCTCGCTAACCGTTGGTACGCTTGCGGGGTATGCGCTTGCGCGTTCAGGCACAAAAATTGCAATGTGGATATTGATTATTGCACTCATTTTTCGTGCGCTGCCGCATTCTGTTTTGGTGGCAGGTTATTTGCCTTGGTTTATTAACTCGGCTGAAATTCTGAGCCCAATACTTGGTGAAAATGCCCCGACTCTTTACGGTCAACCTTTGGCAGTTATAGCGGTACTCGTATCTATAAATCAGCCGTTCACAATTTGGATGCTGAACAGTTTTTTCCAGTCGATACCGATTGAGCTTGACGAGGCCGCACGCGTTGATGGATGTACCCATTTCCAAGCGTTTCGCTGGGTTATAATGCCGGTCATGTGGCCAGGCGTCATAACGACCGGGCTATTTAGCTTCCTTCTTGGCTATAACGATTATCTGGTGACGGCGCTTTTGTTAGACGCCCAAAACCAAACAATGGTGCCTGCGATCACGGGCTTTTTTAATCGAGAGACGACGACCACTGATCAAGTTGAAGCCGTCGCGGCGGCCGTTTCTATTACCGCTCCGCTATTGGTTTTGGTGATGGTGTTTCAGCGTCAGATCGTGAGCGGTTTAACGGCTGGAGCGGTGAAAGGATGAAAGGTTCTCGCCCTGAGCAGGCAGTTTTGTCTCGCAATACAGATATGTCCAAAACGAACGAAACGCGCGCCGTAATCGAGGGCATGGTTGATGGTTTAAATGATCACCGAATTGCTGATATCGGCGAGTTTTTTTCGGAAGGTTTTCGGTGGATGGGCAACACAGGTTGTGGCACGAAAAACGGTCTCAAAGAGTTTCAAGAAAATTGGCAAAAGCCTTTTCAAGCGGCTTTTGGCGATAAGACCTGTATTGATGAGGCACGGCTTTATATGGGGGAATGGGCGGCGGCATTTGGGCGCCAAGAAGCCACACATCATGGCGAATTTATGGGGATAGCCCCAACGGGAAAGCGGGTCGAAATTCGCTATATGGATTTTTGGAAGGTTGTCGATGGCAAAATCGTTGATAACTGGGTGATGGTCGATTTCCCCCATGTTTTGGCGCAATTGGGAAGAGATTGTTTTAATGGTGAGGGCTGGGAGAGTTTTGATCGGGGTGATCGGAAATCCCCTGCGCCTAAGGAGTAAACAATGGCAATAGAATATTTGAAACAAGGCATTGCTGCAGCGGCGCGGGCAGAAGATGATGCTAAGACGCGTAGCATTGTTGAGAATGCGCTCGCGGATGTAGAAGCGCGCGGTGATGCTGCCGTGCGTGAGATGAGCGAGAAATTTGACAATTATTCGCCGGCTTCCTTCAAGCTGTCTCAAAGCGAGATTGATGCGCTCATGAGCAAGGTTAGCGCGCGTGATATGGAGGATCTCAAATTTGCACAAGAGCAGGTGCGCAATTTTGCCCAAGCTCAGCGTGATAGCATGTTGGACATTGAGGTTGAGACATTGCCGGGTGTAATTTTGGGGCATAAAAACATTCCGGTACAGTCCGTGGGGTGCTATGTCCCTGGTGGAAAATTTCCAATGGTCGCCTCTGCGCATATGTCAGTGGCGACGGCTTCCGTAGCGAAGGTTCCACGCATCATCGCTGCAACACCGCCATTTAAGGGCGAACCCAATCCTGCGGTGATTGCCGCGATGCACCTTAGCGGCGCGCATGAGATTTATGTCCTTGGGGGCATTCAAGCGATTGGCGCAATGGCGCTTGGCACCGAAAGTATTGAATCCGTTGATATGCTTGTGGGCCCCGGTAATGCATTTGTGGCTGAGGCCAAACGTCAACTTTATGGTCGCGTTGGCATTGATTTATTTGCCGGTCCTACCGAGACAATGGTGATTGCCGACCAAACAGTAGACGCTGAGCTTTGCGCAACCGATCTGCTTGGACAGGCAGAGCATGGGTATAACTCGCCTGCAGTACTTGTGACCAATTCTCGAAAACTTGCCGAAGGCACATTAGCTGAAGTTGAGCGCATTCTTAAAATTTTGCCAACGGCGGATACGGCTGGTATTTCTTGGCGCGATTATGGTGAAGTCATTTTATGCGAGACTTATGATGAAATGCTCAATGTTGCGAATGAGATCGCCTCTGAGCATGTTCAAGTAATGACAGATCGAGATGATTGGTTTTTAGAAAATATGCATTCATATGGCGCGCTTTTCTTAGGTGCACGGACCAATGTTTCCAATGGCGATAAGGTAATAGGTACCAATCATACATTGCCAACAAAAAAGGCGGGGCGCTATACAGGCGGATTATGGGTTGGAAAGTTCCTCAAAACACATAGCTATCAAAAGGTGCTTACAGATGAAGCTGCGACGATGATCGGTGAATATGGATCAAGGCTTTCTATGCTTGAGGGTTTTGTCGGGCACGCAGAGCAATGTAATATTCGCGTACGCAGGTATGGAGGTAAAAACGTACCCTATGGAAAGGGAGCGCAATGAACCATGCTCAGGCAAAAGAGCTGATCAATCCTTGGCGAAAAGCTCTTTATGAGCTTAAAGGAGACAATGCCAAAAAGGCCCTAAGGGCAATTGCTAGCGATGCCCTTTTCCATATGTGTGCGCCTTTCGGGGATTTTGAAGATAGTGATGATTTTTACGACGCCGTTTTTGCGCCGCTCATTGAAGCCGTGCCTGATATTGAGCGTCGCGATTATATTCTGATGGCCGGTGTTGACGAGCATGGTAGCGACTGGGTCGGCACAGGTGGTTTTTATATGGGGACAATGCTAGGGCCTTGGCTCGATATCCCGCCAACGGGTCGATTGGCGCATATGCGCTTTCACGAGTTTTATAAAATTGAAAAAGGTAGGGTAAAGGAATTTCAAGCGCTTTGGGATATTCCTGAGGTCATGATGCAAGCCAATGCGTGGCCGCTTTCGCCTTCCCTTGGGCGCGAGTGGTGCCCGCCGTCACCCGCAAGCGCGGACGGGCTTAACATCACAGGTACAGAAGATGAGGCACTTAAAACACGCCAGCATATTGTGGACATGCTTGATCATCTCAAAAAACATCCGCGCCAAGGCCCAGAGGCGATGGAGATGGAGCGTTTTTGGCACGAGAAGATGACATGGTATGGGCCCGCTGGTATTGGCACTGGTCGTGGGATCGCAGGCTTTCGTCATTGGCATCAGATTCCTTTCTTGAATGCCATGCCCGACCGCGGACAATATCTTGATGAGATCACTTATCATTTCTTTGGTGAGGGGCAATATGCGGCTGTCACCGGGTGGCCAGACATGGTGCAAACCATTACCCATGGTGGCTGGCTCGGAATCCCGCCTGTTAACAAGAAAATTACCATGCGCAGTCTTGATTTTTGGCGTTTAGAAAACGATAAGATTCGTGAAAACTGGGTGCTTGTGGATATGATCGATATGTATAATCAAATCGGAGTTGATGTTTTTGCTCGTCTTAGGGAGTTTAATAAGGCGCGCAATATGGGCTCGATAAATTGGAGAAAGGACTACTGATGAGAACACCTTCATTCCGTCTTGATGGAAAACGCGCGTTGGTTGTGGGGGCGAGCTCCGGCATCGGGCAAGCTTGCGCTGTTGCTTTAGGTGAATTTGGTGCCGAAGTAACCGCCGTTGCGCGCAGAAATGATGCCTTGTTAGAGACAGTCAGATTAATTTCAGAGCTAGGGGGCAAGGCGAATGCAGCGCCGCTTGATATCGCAAATGTTACGGACACAGAAAAATGGGTGAGTGAAAATGGCCCATTTGATATTTTGATTAATTCAGCAGGCTTTGCAAAACACAGCCCTGCACTTGAGACTTCGGAGGCAGATTTTGATGTTGTGGCGGGGTTGAATATCAAGTCGGCATATTTTTTAACACGTGCGGTGGCGAAGGGACTAGTCGGTGCGGGTAAGGGAGGTGCGTTGATCAATATTTCGTCACAAATGGCCAAGATTGGCGGTATAGATCGCGCGGTATATTCGGCGACTAAACATGCTGTCGAAGGCATGACCAAATCCATGGCCATTGAATGGGGTGCGCATGATATACGCGTGAACACGATTTGCCCAACATTTATCCGCACTGAGCTTACCGCGCCAACATTTGAAAACCCCGAGCGGGCGGCTTGGATCAATGAGAAGATCAAGCTCAATCGTGTAGGTGTGGTTGAGGATATTATGGGCGCTGCCGTGTTCTTGGCGAGCGATGCGAGCGCGATGATTACGGGATCGGCGCTGATGATTGACGGTGGGTGGACTGCGGGATGAAATCAAAAGTTACCTCTATTGAAGTCGCTGAGCGCGCAGGTGTTAGCCAGTCCGCTGTGAGCCGTGTTTATACGCCCGGCGCATCTGTTTCAGAAGGCACGGCTAAAAAAGTGCGGAAGGCAGCAGATGAATTAGGATATAGACCGAATATTCTTGCGCGTGCTGCACGGACGGGAAAAAGCAAAATTATCGGGTTTGTTGTCGCATATCTAGATAACCATTTTTATCCTGAGAGTCTTCAAAAACTCTCTAAACGGCTTCAAGATGAGGGTTACCACATACTTATTTTTACCGTGGATAATGAGCCAGATCAAATCGCAAACACCATTCAAGAACTTTTGGACTATCAAGTCGATGCTATAATCGCGGCTTCGGTTTCATTGGCCAATGATTTGAGCGAACGGTGCCGAGCTGTTGGAGTTCCGATTGTGCTTTACAATCGTTCTCAAGATGATGCGAATGTTTCTTTTGTTACCTCGGATAATGTTGAAGGAGGAAGGGCGGTTGCGCATCATTTTGCAAAGATTGGAGTGAAGCGGCCTGCCTATGTTGCTGGTTGGGAAGATGCATCGACGCAGCGTGACCGCGAGGTTGGTTTTCGCCAGGGCCTGAGTGAATGTGGGTTAGATATTTTTGCGCGCGCTGATGGTGAATTTTCGTCTGAAAAAGCCAAAGAGGCAACACGATTACTTTTTGGGCAAAGCGAGCGACCCGATGCTGTTTTTGTTGCTAATGACCATATGGCTTTTGGCGTGATGGATGTCTTGCGATTTGAGCTAGGTCTTAGTGTGCCTCAAAATGTGGTTGTTGCGGGTTATGATGATGTCGCCATTTCTGCTTGGCCATCCTATGATTTAACATCAGTGCGTCAAGCCGCCAATCGGATGGTGGATGCAACCGTTGAGATTGTTATTGAGGCCATAAATGCTCCTACGAGCAAACCTGTACACAAAATGATAAAAGGACCGCTTATTATCCGCGGCTCTACAAGAAGATTTTAAATGAAAGGTTTTGATCCAAAATTTAAAGATTTCCCGGATTATATTATTGGTATTACCAAAGAAATTTGGGAGGATCGTGGGCTTTCAACTCTACATGATTATTATGCGCTTGATATTCCTGTGCGATCTCCAGGCTCAATTGTAAAAGGCAATCAAGATGTGATTGGTGCGACAGCCGCGACCCTTGCGGAGTTTCCTGATCGGCGCTTGCTTGGTGAGGATGTGATTTGGTCGGGTACGCCTGAGGAAGGCATGTTATCTTCCCATCGCATTATATCAACGGCAACGCACGCAAATGATGGCGTTTATGGCAAGGCGACGGGTAAGCAGCTGCGTTACAGAATTCTTGCCGATTGCCATGCCATCAATAATCAAATTAATGATGAATGGCTCATTCGTGATCAGGGTGCAATTGTTCGTCAGCTGGGATGGATACCACAAGATTATGCGCGCGATCTGATAGAGCGCGAAGGGGGCGTTGAAAACTGCGTCGTCCCTTATTTGCCTGAAAATGACATTGAAGGCCCTTATAAAGGCAACGGCAATGATGATGAATGGGGAGAGCGATTGCGCGCGTTATTAACAGGAGTGATGAACGCCGATTTCACATTGATCGAAAAGCACTATGATCGAGCAGCGAGTTTGTTTTATCCGGGCGGGGTCGAAACACTAAGCTTTGATGGTGCGGATAAGTTTTGGATGGGGTTGCGAGCCAGCTTCCCTTCGGCAGAATTTAAGATCCATCATCAGATCGGGCGTGAAGACGCGATGATGCCGCCGCGAGCGGCCATTCGCTGGTCGCTTGATGGTAAGCATGATGGCTGGGGAAGTTTTGGCGCCCCTACCGGAAAGCGCGCACATATTATGGGCATTACCCATGTTGAGTTCGGGCCATTTGGTGGAATGAATAATTCGGCAGATTTTGGTATTCGACGCGAGTATACGTTATTTGACGAAACCGCCATTTGGAAACAAATTCTAATGCAGGAGGGATAAATGACAAAACCACTTCATGAACGCATTGTGCGCTATGGCGAACTTAAGCCTTGTAAAACCGCCTTTATTGACGCGCATACTCCGGGCTCTGATCAAAAAGAAAACTTCACCATCATTGGTGGAGGTGTATCCGAAAGCCCAGATCAACACGTCCACTTCTCCGACAAAATTGGCTTTAATATCGGTGCGGCAGGGCAACCGCCGAAATGCCGCAATTCTCTACATGATCATCATACAGCAGAGGCGTTTTTTGTGGCGAAAGGGCGCTGGCGTTTTTTCTGGGGACGATGGGGCACGGCGGGTGAAGTGGTTTTGGAAGAAGGCGATATTTTTAATATCCCAACTGGAATTTTCCGAGGGTTTGAGAATATTGGTACAGACTATGGTATGATTATGGCGATCCTTGGCGGAGATGATGCTGGCGGCGGAGTAATGTGGGCGCCGCAAGTCATTGAAGATGCGGCTGAACATGGGCTTGTTTTGGGAGATAATGGCATTCTTTATGATACCAAAAAGGGTCAAGAGTTGCCGCATAATGTGCGACCGATGCCCGTAATGAGCGATGAAGAATTGGCAAAGCGCCCTGAGCCTTCCGCGCAAGAAGTGCTGCCCAATCATGTTGCCCGTTATTGGGATTTGATGGCGAAGGCTGCGAAAGCGCCCGCAAAAGTTATCGGCGAAGATGCCCAGTTGCGCGATAAGCCTGGCTTTGAAGTCGACTTCATCACACGAGGCTCGCTTGCCGGCGAGCAGTCCCACGATAAGCATACCGTTTTGATGCCTGTTCAGGGACACTGGCGCTTGCAAACAAGTGAAGGCGAGGAATTGATTTGTTCTGGCGATACGGCGCTTATGAATCCAAATGAAACCTATACGGTTGAACCGTCAATGACCGGTGAGACGAGCTTGTACCGCATAACTGCGACCGATGATCCAGCCGGTAAAACTTGGGAGGGGTAGATGCGCGCTGATCTTATTGCATTGCTAGCAAAGACAGATACGCCTACGGTTTGCAATGCCATTGAGCTCGCACAAGGTAAGCGGGGATTTAACGCGTTTACGCGCGGCAGCTATAAAGCAATGCACGAGACCTCCCAAGTTGCGATGGGTTTTGCTCGGACCGCTAAAATCGCCGCCGAAAATCCATCAGACCGTACGGATGCTGAAAATAAGGCAATTCGTATGAATTATTATCGCTATATGTCAGAGGGTGCGCGCCCTGCAATTTGTGTAATTGAAGATATTGATCCACAACCCGTTGGGGCTTTTTGGGGTGAGGTCAATACCACTATTCATAGCGGTTTTGGCATAACGGGCACGCTAACGAACGGTGTCATCCGAGATTTTGGCTTTTGTCCCGAAGACTATCAGGTTATTGCGGGTGGTGTTTCGCCTTCGCACAGATTTGTACATGTTCGTGAAATTGGCACGCCGGTAAAAGTTTTTGGAATGCTGGTGGCGGAGGGTGATTTTATTCATGCTGACCGCAATGGCGGCTGTGTTATTCCTCTCGAAATATTGCCGGAGATAGATAAATGGATTTTGAAGATGCAAGCGCTCGAAGACATTGTCATTTCACCTGCCAAACAAGAAGACTTCGATTTTGATGTCTTCGAAAAAGCCTGGGCTGAATTAGAAAGTAAACGTGTATGATCCCACTTGTTCTTCTTCCTGGAATGATGTGTGATTCGCGGCTGTTCGCGCCGCAAATTGAAACGATCAATGATCGCGCTGTGATGATTGCACCAATTACTGTTCACGCCAATATGCATGATCTTGCTGCCGAAGTCCTTAAAAATGCACCTGAGCGCTTTATACTGGGGGGACTTTCGATGGGTGGCATCGTGGCCATGGAAGTGCTGCGCCAAGCTCCTGAACGCATTGAAGGACTAATCTTGATGGATACGAATCCACTTGCGGAAGATCCAGATATTCAAAAGAATCGTCAGCCTCAAATCGATGCAGTGCGCACAGGCGAGCTGGAAGTGGTGATGAACGAACAAATGATTCCTCGCTATCTACATCGCGAAAACCCTAATCCCAAACTAGAGTTACTGTGTTTAAAGATGGCGCTTGGACTTGGGCAACACGTTTTCGAACGTCAATCTATTGCACTTCGCGATCGCCCTGATCAAACTCTAACACTGGCAAACTACAAGGGCGACGCACTCATTCTTCACGGTGAAGATGACCGACTTTGCCCTGCTCACAGGCATGAGCTGATGCAGCAGCTTATGCCTCAGGCAAAATACAAAATCATCAAAAATGCGGGCCATTTGCCCACGTTGGAACAGCCCCGCGAGACTTCAAAAATAATAAAGGAATGGTTGGAAGTTATTTAATTTTGGTGTTGCTAATTCGGAACTTTTCAAAACTCTAACGGATATTGTTATGAATATTTCACTGATTGTTACAACATGTGCGCTTAGCAAGTTTACCTGGTTAATTATTCAGTGGCGCGTTCAAATTCGTCTAACAGCCCCCCTCCTATTTCGACTAGTGAGCAAATATGGTGCCATTAAACGCGCGGCGCAAACTGAGAAGAAAGTTCGGATTAGAAATACGGCGGCTCTTAGGGGGCCGATTCAGACAACGTATAATTCAGCTCAAGCAACTTCTCGCGATTTTTCAAAATGGTGCTCAAGCAATTCGGTAATGTCTTTAAGTCCGACCGGTTTCGTAAGAACTGCGTGCACAGCCTTGGATTGTTTGGAATCTACTGAGGGATTTCCGCTATAGAGAACGACAATTGTATCAGGAATTCCACGCGCGACGGAACAAAGCTGCCAACCATCGCCATCTGGTAAATTTTGGTCACAAATCACTAAGTCAAATTTTTGATTTTTGAGGACACTCAATGCTTCGCTATAATTATCTATATGCCTGCATGTAAGCCCTTTTGCTGTTAAAAGCGCAGAAATTCCACGGGCGACGGATTGGTGGTCCTCGACTAGACACACGGTTAACCCCTTGAATTGCGAGATTGTTGAGTTAGCTGTTTTTTTTATTTGTTTAGAGGATTCAACACATGGCAAATAAATTGAGATATGCGTCCCGTCTTTCTCCAAATCCTCCACTTTGACTAGGCCATTTGCTTTTTGCACTGTCCAGTATACGCTCCATAACCCAAGGCCAGTACCATTTTTTTTGTCTGTTGCAAAAGGCTCAAAAAGTTTATCTTTAATATGCGCCGGGATTCCCGGGCCGTTATCAGAAAAAGATAACTTGACGTAATTGGCAGCAGATTGACCGAAAAGGCTTCGGATTTCCTCGGAATTTGGAATTTCGCTTTTAATGACAATAGATCCATCTTGACTCATCGCTTCAGCAGAATTTTTGATTAAATTGATCGCGGCAGCCCGAAAGTCACTTATGTCAATTTGGACATCAACATTGGCAAGATTGATGATTTTGAGATCAATGTTGCTGTTAACAAAGGGTGCAGAGATCTCTTGAATTGAAGTCATGAATTCTCCGATATTTATTTGTTCTTTTGCTTTAGGTTCATTATAATCTTCTTTCGCCCGCAAAAGTAGTTTTGATGCAACAGAAGCACCAATATCAGTAGCTTCATCAATTTGATTTACATAAGATTTGATTTCCTCAGAGCGATTTTTTACTTTCAATAAGTCGATGTTACTTCGGATTACAGCTAAAACATTGTTCATTTCGTGCGCTACGCCGCTTGTCATTGTGCCAATAGCACGCATGCGTTTTCCGCGTTCGATTTCGGTCTGAGATGTACTGAGAATAAGCTGCATTTCATTAAAAACGGCAGTTAATCGACCGACCTCTGTGTTCTCTGTCCCTGAAGCTTGCACATATTTGCGGCGAGCTAGGGTTTCGATCATTGCTTTTTGGAGGTCCTTAAGGGGTTTGCGCACAAAGGTTGAAAAGTAGAATATAAAAATGCCGCCGGAAGAGATAAGGACGAATGAAAATACGAGAGTGAATCGTGTAATTATCTCACTATAGAAGTTGAGTTCTAGGGGATAATAATAGTTAACTTCGATTTCTATTTGCCCATTTATAACTTCTGAGGTTCTATGGAATGTATTGAGGAGATTGCCAGCTTCTTCAAAGCAATTTGAATCAACTTGGCTAAAAACCCTAAATCCAGTCGTGTCAGTTACTGATACACTGCATACGTGTGATCTTTGAAAATGGGCTTTTGAAATAAGAGTTACAACATCAAAATCATAGTCCTGAATTTTTTGATAAGTTGAGCTAAAAAACAATTCGTTAGCTGAATCGAAATACTCTCTTTCAAAGGTGACTTTTTCACGGTGACTAATTGACGAAAGTACCCCTGAAATAACACCCGCCAAGACGGATGCGGCAAGAATTGAAAGCCAAAGAATAACCAGATCTTTACCTAGGCTATGCATTTTAATTCGCCTGATTTATGTTCGCACTAGTTTGCAATTTGAAGATGTTGCAATGAAATGGGTGCAACGGGGCTTGAGGAGAGCGGCGCTAATTTATCACTGTAAACTGAATATAACGCACTATGCATAATAGGTATTATGGGCGCGTTATCGCTGATCAATTTCTCGGCTTTAAGATAGATTGCGTTGCGCTTGTTTGCATCAAGTTCTAAACTAGCACTCTCAATTAACCCATCAAATTCCGAACTGGACCAACCTGTTCGATTACGTGGGTTTGTGGATGTCCACAAATCTAAGAATGCACTTGCGTCGGGATAGTCAGGCTCCCAACCTGAAAGCATTAACTGATAGTCAAGCTCCAAACCGCGCCGTGTAATGTCAGTCGTATCCACATAAATGGGATTAATTACGATTTCTGGACGTGAAAAACCCGAAACGATTGCCGCTTCAAGGCGTTTTGAGAGCGCAAATTCGAATAAGTAGAAATCAAGCTTAAGCGGATTGTCTTCTGTGTATCCAGCCTCCGAGAGAATTTCAATCGCGCGCTCCTCTGATTGAATTGAAGACCTCAAGGCCAGGCGCAATTCCTCATCGCTAGAGTTCAAATATGCCGGATCAGAAAAAGAATAAGCCGGGAGTGATTCTAAGCGCAGCGCGATATTTTCTTTATTCAATAAGTAGGCGAGTGCTTGTCTGACGGGTAGGGACTTGAGGGTTTCGTCCTGAGTATTGAGGCGCAAGTAGAAAACCAATCCGTTTTTGAGCGCGTGCGCATTGAGACCAGTCTGTGATGCATACCAATCAATTTCTTTCGCCGCGACGGACATTGCGACTTGAGTTTCATTTGCAAGCAGAGATTGTTTAATTTGAGCTTCATTTTCAAAAAAGCGAATGTTTACCCCATCAAGGTTCACGCTCTCCCGATAATGAGGGTTAGGGACAAGGTAAATCGTAGGCTCAGGAAGTGAATTGAAAGTGTATTTTCCGTTAGTAAGCATCACGTCCAGAGAATTGCGAGGTTGGTTTCGCGAATTTAGAACATGAGATGGCGCGGGTGCAAAAATAGTGTTTGCAAGAATATGCGTAAAATATGGCGTTGGCTTATCTAGAACTATTTCGAGCGTTTTGTCATTTAGTGCAGTGACTTCAAGGGATTCAACGTGGGCATCGTTGTCTAAAATATCGGCAGCACCTTTTATAGGGCGCGCGAGAGATGTGAGCTTAGGAAAGCTATTTACTTCAGCATCGACAAGACTTTGAAACGAGAATACATAGTTTTCGGCAATCACAGGTGCGCCATCGCTCCAAAAAATATCGTCACGCAAGGTGATTGTATAGGTCAGTAAGTCATCTGAGATTTTTAAGTCCGCCGCTTCTTCTAAAACAAGTTCATTTTCAGAAGAAAAATCGAATAATGTGTCATAAAGTGCACTATTATAAGTACTTTGCGTGGTTGTGGTCTCATAAACGGGATTGCTATCGGAAATGAGGGCCTCTTGGATGGTTTCAAGGAGCGCGACTTGTACAGTTTCAGCACAAAGTAAAGATGGTATCAACAACAGTACATTTAAATATCTAAGCATGAAAATTTGACCCTAGTCGTTATAAAATTGTAATTCAGGAAATGTCTCAAAGAGGAACAAAAGCACCGAACTAACTTTATGACACGACCAAAATTAGCGAGATTTTATAAATGCTCTATTAATATACCATTAACAAAACCTAAATCTTTCCTTTGTCAAAAGAACTTGACGATTTGTTTTGTTTGGGAAGAAGTTACGCATAATGAATGAAAGGTCAAATTCCTTCACATGAGCAATAATTCTCCCTTAAATTATTGCAAAATTTCACCCGAAGTTATCAAATTGGCTGCCATATATCCCATCCGATTTTCTCAGATCTTGCGTTAAGTTAAGGAGGCTTTTCCTGCGCTCAAGGTAGTCTTGGAATTTTTTGAAGCCTAGAGAAGGAGGCTAATAAGTTCTCAAGCTGCGGGTGCCGTACCAAAATGCGCTACCAATTATTTGTTATTACTTCATGATAGAAATTTGGAGGGATTGTAGGTTAACCGAATGTCAACTGCCAATCTAATTTAGGTTTATTATTGAATTAATACTGTTATGGTTTTTGAAGCTAATTATGTGCTTTCACGCATAACCACATAGCTTTTGAGTTCGATGCTTTTTTGATGCAGATCTTGCTGGAGAATTTCGATAATCTTGAGCGCGGAATGCCGTCCCATCTGCCTATGCGGGACATGAACAGTTGATAATTTTGGTGAAACGAGCCTTGAAATTTCAATATCATCAAACCCCATAAGCGCGATTTGTTCAGGTACTTTAATATTCATATCTTGAGCTTGCAAAAGTGCGCCCACAGCAAGAACATCATTGCCGCAAAGGATTGCAGTTGTTTGGGGTGCATTATGCATGATTTCAGCAAAGGCAACACGTGCGGCTTCAAAATTATAAGGGCACTCGACAAGGTGGCTACACTGAATTCCATGTCTTAAAAAAGCGGATAAATATCCAGTTTTGCGGTCTCGAGCACGGTCATTTTGAGCAGTTTCCCCAACAATGATCGCAATTTGATCATGCCCGAGTTCAATCACTTTTTCAGCAGCATTTGACGCTGCCAGTACATTGTCAAAGCCAACAAATATTTGATCGTGCGTTGATCGATAATTCCATGCCAAAACATATGGCACACCGCGCTTTTTAAGAAAATCATAAATCTTTGGATCACGATCTTCGCCGATCAATAGAAGGGCATCAACACCTCTTGATATCAGATTTCGTATCTGTTTTTCCTCAATGTTGCGCTGATAGGCGGAGCTTGCAACAAGAAGCGTATAGCCTGCTTCACTCAATGCTTCTTGAAATGCTTGAATTCCGGTTGCAAATATCGCGTTTTCCATTGTTGGAATAATTGCACCAATGATTTTTGTTTGATTGGATGCCAAAGCTTGTGCGCCAAAGTTGGGTGCGTATCCAATTTTCTGGATAGTGCTTTCAACTTTTAAAAGCGTTGCTGCTTTGACTCTGCTCGGATTGTTCAGGCACCTTGAGACGGTAGCCGTTGATACACCTGCAATCTTCGCGACATCTTCAAGAGTTGCACTTCTTTTTTTCATAAATCCCGCTAGATACGTTAAACTATCGACTTGAATTTACAGCATTTGCAAACATCAATGCAAGCGCTTACATTATTTCCTTGCCTTTCAAAATGTAAGCGCTTACATTTTATATATCTGACGACGAATCAGAATTAATGGGGAGAAGTATTTGTTCTTAAAAATATCATTGGCTTCGTTTATTGCTTTTTTTGGCAAAGTCTTTTGGTCATCTTTGGGCAATAACCCTATGTTGAGAAGTGTGGAAGTGCTTATGTTGTTAAGCGCTAAAGTGCTGTGTTTTATTGTAGGAATTTTGAACAAAAGGTCCAAAAATATGAGATATATAAAGTACCAACGGGAGACTAATCATGGTTAACAAAAACAATTTCCAACACTATATCTTCTGACTTGTATTGATATGAACGCAATCATTAAATACAAGGGTGATATCCAACCTAGCTTAAGCAAATGGGGCGTACATCTTGTTCAGCCCATTAGATCTTACCGTTGTGCCTTTCTTGTTGGTGGAATCTTATTTTTTGCCATTGTCATCGGCAATCTTACCCCAACAGAAGTAGGCACAGCCGCAGCGGTTGTGATGATCATTTTTTTTATTCCGACTGTAATGTTTTGGATTGCATATTTGCTCTCAACTTCGCCTACGACACTTCCCGACAACCTGAAATAACTGGAGAGACCATGTCTGTAACATACCTCAAAAAAGCCACAAAAACTGCCACGAGTGATGCCAGTGACGTATCTGAGATTGTTCATGGTATTTTGAATGATATCGAAGCAGGAGGGGAAGAAAAGGCGCGCGAGTATGCTACGAAATTCGATAAGTATGAAGGCAATGTTTTGCTCACGGCTGAAGAAATTCAGGCCGCCTGCGACAAAGTTCCTGAGCGTTTGAAACGTGATATTGAATTCGCCCATAACAACGTTAGTAAATTTGCCAAAGCTCAAAAAGAAACGCTAATAAGTATCGAGACTGAGTTGCTTTCAGGCTTCGTCGCTGGTCAAAAAGTGATCCCCGTTGATGCTGCGGGTTGTTATGTGCCTGGTGGACGCTATTCGCACATTGCTTCGGCGATTATGACAGTTACAACCGCGAAAGTTGCGGGCGTTAATAACATTGCCGTTTGTTCGCCGCCGCGCCCTGATATTGGGATTGCCCCTGCCATAATTTACGCGGCGCATATTTGCGGAGCTGATCAGATTTTGGCGATGGGTGGAGTTCAAGGTGTTGCCTCAATGGCTTTTGGACTTTTTAGATTGCCGAAAGCAAATATTCTGGTGGGTCCGGGCAATCAATTCGTTGCAGAGGCCAAACGTATCCTTTTTGGTCGCGTGGGCATAGATATGTTTGCGGGGCCGACCGATAGCTTAATTCTTGCCGATAAAACGGCAGATGCGAATATCGTCGCAGCGGACTTGGTTGGCCAAGCAGAGCACGGCTACAACTCCCCAGTTTGGCTGGTGACCGACGATAAATTTTTGGCCGAAGGCGTGATGAAACTGGTTCCAGATCATATCGCGAGTCTTCCAGAGATCAACCGAGATAATGCAGCCAAAGCTTGGGCAGATTATGCCGAAGTTATTTTATGTGATAGCCGTGAAGAAATGGCGAAGGTTTCTGACGACTACGCACCTGAACATCTAACCGTTCAAGCTGAGGACCTAGACTGGTGGCTTGGTCGATTGCGCTGCTATGGCTCGCTTTTCTTGGGAGAAGAAACTACGGTTGCATATGGCGATAAGGCTTCTGGGCCAAATCATGTTTTGCCAACATCGCGTGCGGCTCGCTACACGGGCGGACTTTCTGTTCACAAATTCATGAAGATCGTGACATGGCAACGCGCAACGCGAGAAGGTGCGAAAGCAATCGCTGAAGCAACAGCACGTATTTCTAGACTTGAAGGTATGGAAGGACATGCCCGCACGGCTGACATCAGACTTAAAAAATACTTCCCTGATGAGACCTTTAATCTGACTGCGGAGGAATAATCATTGAGCAGTCTTTTTGATGTCTCAGGTAAAATTGTTTGCGTGACAGGTGCGAGCGGGGGTATTGGGCGGCATATCGCCAAATATCTCAGCGATCAAGGCGCAAAAATTGTGGGTGTTGCCCGCCGTGAAGACAGTTTGAAAACTTGGGTGAGTGAGTGCGCGAATGACGCGCAATATGTCGTGGCTGATCTTAACGAACAAGACAAAATTGATGAAATTGCAGATGAAGTTCGCATGCATTTCGGCGCGCCTGATATACTGATTAGTGCTGCCGGGATAAATACGCGCGAGATCGCCAGTGATGTAACCCGTGAAGGTTGGAATATAACACTTAATCTTAACCTCTCGACACCATTTTTTTTGGCCCAGTGTTTTGCACCAGATATGATAAAGAGTGGCTGGGGGCGTATCATAAATTTTGCCTCATTGCAAAGTTACCGCGCATTTCCTGGTGGCATGGCGTACGGCACGTCAAAGGGTGGCGTTGTTCAAATGACCCGAGCTATGGCTGAAGCTTGGTCATCTCAAGGTGTGACTGCCAATGCCATAGGTCCGGGCTTCTTCAAAACGGAACTAACAGAAGCTGTGTTTGCTGACCCAGCCCGCGCAAAACGCAATGCAGAACAAACATGCATTGGACGCAATGGGCACATCGAAGACTTGGAGGGACCCATTCAGTTTTTGTGCTCTCGCGCCTCCGATTATGTGACAGGTCAAGTGCTCATGGTTGACGGAGGTTTCACAGCGAAATGAAGGCTATGATTTATACCGATGTGAAGTCACTTGCGCTTGAAGACGTCCTTGATCCAGTACCAGCTGATGACGAGGTGCTTGTGCGCGTTGAGTATGTTGGGATTTGTGGCTCTGATATGCATGCCTATCTTGGGCATGATGAGCGAAGACCTGCGCCTTTGATACTTGGTCATGAAGCTGCGGGTGTAGTTGTGTCAGGGACACCTAAGGGTCAGCGTGTGACAGTTAATCCGCTTGTGACCTGTGGGCATTGCGCGGCGTGCACGAGGGGCGAAGAAAATCTCTGCCCTAATCGTCAGATCATATCAATGCCACCTCGCGCGGGCGCGTTTGCCGAAATGATCGCAATCCCGACCCGTAACTTAGTAAATATTCCTGATGATATTCCGCTTGAAATTGCAGCGCTATGTGAGCCACTCGCTTGCGGCTGGCACGCGGTACGCAAATGTGAACAACATCTTGGCGCGTACTTCTTAGGTTCAAATGCGCTCGTACAAGGTGGTGGCGCTATTGGTCTTGGCGCAGCGCTTGCGCTGAAAGCTTGGGGGATTGAGCAAATCACGATTGTAGAGCTTCATGAGGGACGTGCACAGTTTTTACGCGAGCAACTCGAATTTCATGTGCTTGCAAACGTCGATGATCATCCAGCTGAGTTTGATCTTGTAATTGATGGCGTCGGATTTGGCGAGACGCGTGCGGTTGCAAGTGCGAAGGTTCGGCCGGGCGGTGTGATTGCTCATATCGGGCTTGGATCAAACGATCAAGGCTTAGATATTCGTCGTTTGACCTTACAAGATATCACCTTCATGGGGTGCTATACTTATTCACGAGAAGATTTTCGCGAGACGGCTGAGGCGATTTTTTCAGGACAGCTTGGAACCCTTGATTGGGCCGAAATTCGTTCACTTGAGGAAGGCCCACAAGCCTTTGCGGATATATTAAATGGTGCAGTTATTGCGCCAAAGATTATTTTGAAACCCTGACAAAGAGGAGAAAACATATGTCAGAAATTCCACATTTGCTCGTGCATGATCACAAGGATAGTGTCGGTGTTGTGGTCGTGGAGGGATTAGAAGCGGGCACTGATATGCTTGTTTGTGTCACTCATGATAATTCAACCTTCCGCCTCAAAGCTGAGCAAGCTGCACCCATCGGGCACAAGATCGCATTGAAAGATTTGAAAACAGGCGACACGGTTTACAAATACGGCGAGGACATTGGAAAGATGATAGGTGACTGCGCCAAAGGGCATCATCTTCATACACATAATTGCAAAACGAAACGCTGGTAAGGAGACAAATGATGGCTGATTTTTCAAATATGACAGTAATGGGTTATCGTCGTGATAATGGTCGCGTGGGGGTTCGCAATCACGTGGTGATCCTGCCTCTTGATGACATCTCGAACGCGGCATGCGAAGCGGTTGCAAATAATATCAAAGGCACACTTGCGATTCCGCACGCTTACGGGCGTTTGCAATTTGGTGAAGACCTCGAAGTGCATTTTCGCACATTGATTGGCACGGGCTGCAATCCGAACGTAGCTGCGGTTGTCGTGATCGGTATTGAACCCGAATGGACGCAACGTGTGGTCGATGGGATTGCGGCAACAGGTAAGCCTGTTACGGGACTTTCGATTGAGCAAAATGGTGATTTGAAAACGATTATGGATGCATCACGTGTTGCTAAAGAATATGTCCATTACGCCACGGAGCTGCAGCGCGAAGAATGTGCGCTTAATGAACTTTGGATTTCAACAAAATGCGGTGAAAGCGACACAACAACGGGTCTTGGATCTTGCCCGACGGTTGGCAATATGTACGACAAGCTTTTACCAACAGGCATCACAGGATTTTTTGGTGAAACCTCCGAAATTACAGGCGCGGAGCACATCTGCCAAAAGCGGGCGATAAATGAAAAAGTTGGAGAGCGCTGGTACAAAATGTGGAAAGCTTATCAAGATGATGTCATTTTTGCGCATCAAACCGATGATCTTTCTGATAGTCAGCCAACCAAAGGTAATATTTTGGGTGGATTGACGACGATTGAAGAAAAAGCGCTTGGCAATTTGGAGAAAATCGGACGCACTTCACAGTTCATTGATATCTTAGAGCCGGCAGAACAGCCAAATTCTGGCAATGGACTTTACTTTATGGATAGTTCTTCCGCGGCGGCCGAATGTGTGACGCTTATGGCTGCGGGTGGCGCTGTGATCCATACTTTCCCAACAGGGCAAGGCAACGTGGTTGGAAATCCGATTGTGCCTGTGATCAAGATCTCGGCCAATCCGCGCACCATTCGTACAATGAGCGAGCATATTGATTTAGATGTGTCGGGAATTCTTCGTCGCGATATGACAATTGATGAAGCAGGGGATGCGCTGATTGAAATGATCGGGCGTACTGCAAATGGTCGCAACACCGCGGCGGAAGCGCTTGGGCATAGAGAATACTCAATGACAAAATATTACCGTTCGGCTTAAAAAGGAGGGCGGCGTTTGCGCCGCCTATAAATGACAAACACTGCTATTTTATCGATCTCAGAACTCAATGAATTAGTCGCTCGTGTTTTTAAAAAACACGGCGTTCAAAATGAGCATTCAGAGCTAATTGCGCGGCATTTGGTTCTTGCCGAAGTTGATGGTCAAAAGGGGCACGGCCTTTCTCGCATCGAAAGTTATTTAACACATGTTAAGTCGAAAAAAGTTAATCTCGAGCCTTCTATAACCTTAGCGTTCTCGGGCACAAATTGGTTAAAGATCGACGCTGACTATGGTTTTGCGTATCCTGCTTTGGAGCGTGCATTTGACGCTACACAAAAATCGATGAAATCGGCCGGCGCTATGCTGATTACAATTGCACATTCTCATCATGCAGGTGTTTTAGGCCATCATGTCGAGCGTTACGCCGAGCAAGGTTTGATTGCTTTAATGTTCGCCAATACACCAGCCGCGATTGCGCCTTGGAATGGCGCAAAACCGGTATTTGGAACTAATCCAATCGCGTTTGCGTGTCCGCGTATAAATAACGAACCACTTGTGATTGACCTTTCGCTTTCTAAGGTTGCTCGCGGTAAAATTATGCGGGCTGCGCAGGTGAATGAGGACATTCCCGAGGGCTGGGCGCTAGATAAAAATGGAAACCCAACGACGGATGCATTAGCAGCGCTAGAGGGAACAATGTTACCAATGGGTGATGCAAAAGGGGCAAGTTTAGCACTTCTCGTTGAAATCATGACAGCTGGCATCTCAGGGTCTAGCTTCGGATATGAAGCATCTTCTTTTTTTAATGCGCAAGGCGATGCGCCGAATGTCTCACAATCAATAATCTTGATAAAGCCTTCCGTTGAAATGATTGCGCATTATGAGCTTCTTTTTGAAAATATCTTATCCCAAGAAGGGACAAGACTTCAGGGTGAAATCCGAATTGAGAATCGAAAAAACGCGAAGGTAAATGGAGTTGAGATTTTACAATCTGAACTTGTTAAGTTCGAAGCGTTGGCCGACCAGAAGAATATCCGTTCGACATAAAGCCGGTTCTTCCTAGCTTTGTCTGCCAGTCAGGGTCTGGCCAGAACTCATTTGTTTGCACAACAAAAGTCCAGATCAAGCTTTCAAAGCGTACAAGTTAAAAATCTGACCCGACTTAAATTTACTCTTTCGCTATCAAAAAGAGACTGGAGTATACTCAACGAATTCGAACGATTTCACTTGCTCTTTGCCGATTTGGAATCGAAGACATGTATGCGGTGATTTTCAGCAGTAAACTGAAGTTCTTCACCAAGCGCAATATCAGGAGCGGTTTCTATTTTTGCGATGAAACTTTCCCCGTCGCTTGTCAAAAAATGCGCGAGCACCAATTCACCCAAGTTTTCGATCAACTCAAACTTTGCGGTCACAATAGATTTCGTCTTTGTCGTCGCAATAAGATGCTCGGGACGTATGCCGATGATATCTTCATCTGATTCGCGTTTCGCCACTTTGCTTGGAGATTTTGACAATGCAGCGGGTTTAAAGAAATTCATTTTCGGGCTGCCGATGAAACCAACGACGAACATATTATCTGGCGTTTCATAGAGCTCCACAGGGGAGCCGACTTGTTCGACAATCCCATCACGCAACACAACAATTTTATCAGCTAAGGTCATTGCCTCCACCTGGTCGTGGGTAACGTAAATCATCGTAGTACCAAGGCGCTGATGGAGCTTACCAATTTCTAGGCGTGTTTGGACACGCAATGCAGCGTCAAGGTTGGAAAGTGGCTCGTCAAAAAAAACACTTTCGGTTCACGAACAATTGCGCGTCCGATTGCCACACGCTGACGTTGACCACCCGAAAGCGCCTTTGGTGTGCGGTCGAGATAGTCAGTAATTTGTAATATATCCGCAGCCGCACGAACGCGTTTATCGATTTTCGCTTCATCCATTTTAGCTTGGCGCAGACAAAATGCAATGTTTTTGTAAACGTCCATATGCGTATAAAGCGTATAGGTTTGGAATACCATTGCCACACCGCGCTTAGAAAGAGCGATGTCGCTCATGCGTTCGTTTTCAATATGAAGGTCACCCTAAGTGATATCTTCAATTACTGCGATCATGCGTAACAATGTGGATTTTCCACAGCCTGACGGGCCTACAAATAGGACAAACTTGCCGTCGTCAATATCGAGGTCTATGCCATGCATAACCTCTATGTTGCCGTATGCTTTCTTTAGGTTTCTGATCGTGGGACTTGCCATTTTTCTTCCATCCCTTTGATTGATGTTTGTATGTTTTGTGTGAATTCTGGATATGTTTCGGGTAAATGCGACCATAGTCCTGAATGAGAAGCAAAGGCCTTTTCTTGGCCATCTGCCAGGAGAGGTTCAAGACTCTCCCAGTTAGGTTCAACATAGTTCATTCTCAGTTGACCATTATGTATTCGGCGAGCAAAAACATACAAGCTCGCAATGCTTTCATAAGCCTAAAGCGACTTTATACCTTGCTTGATGCAACTTTCAATTGTCGACCGAATAAAGATCTGAAATTTGGAATATCCGTCCATGCAAATGCGTGCTAGATCATCCGCAATCGCCTGGTTAGAGAAGCGCCATGCGATTTGTTCAAGATACTCAGATTTATCAAAAGGTAATGCAAAATTTATTCCGGGCAAAACATTTTCGCGCTCAAATCCATAAAAGTGTTCGCGCGTTTTCGCATTCAACATGATTTCATCAAAAGTTTGTAAACCTGCGAGCGCGGCTAGCTAACAAAGCGCTGTATGTCCTCCGTTTAGTATACGTATCTTTGCTTCCTCATAGGGGGCAACAACTGACACAAATTGCGCACCCACCATGGATAAGTCGGGCATTGGCGCAACGAAATTATCTTCCAAAACCCATTGTGTAAAATCCTCAGAGTGAATGGCGTTCGGCGCAAATTCGGGCGCAACCTTGAAGATATCTTCACGTAATTCATCGATCGAACGGGGGGGGTAATCCGATCCACCATTGAACAAGGAAACTGACATTTTCCGCGACCTATTTTTTCACATCATCGCAATCAAGGGTCGCTAAATAATCACCAAGGTTTCGCGCAAGCATTTTTCCATTCGCGCGAATATTATCACAACACAAAATATTGATTGGTTTCCCGCAACCATTCATGCACGTTATGAGCGCCTCTGTGAGAAACGCATATATAGAATACTTATCCCTACCGGCAATTTCTGCTTCGATGATCTTCGTTACTTATCAAGCCCCCTATGTTTGGTCCAATATTAGGGCCGTAGTTTTTAGGGTCGTAGTTTCTGGTATTTGCGGCCGCATATTCAGCGCCTGATGCGCTCTTATGTGATTGTGTTCTTTGACCCAACAGTTGATCCTCGCTTGCGCTTGTTTTGTGATTTGGAACCAGTTCGCGTTTAAGATTTCATTGCGCAATGTTCCGTTGAACCTTTCATTATATCTCAATCGTCATATCCCAATCGTCGCGAAAACGGTCCCCCAGATCGTTTTCTGATCCTCTTCATATCCCAAGGCGGTCCTGGATAGATGTGAATTGGCTCGATGTCGGCCCGTTTGAGCCAGGTTTGGAATATTTCCGAGACGAACTCATGCCCATTATCGGAACGTATATATACTGGTATATACTGGCTTTCCATGTTGAATAATCAGCGGATAAAGCGCCTTCTGGGCTCCGCCCGTTTGTTCGCTCAAATCATCCACTGGATCATTCATCACTTCGTGATCCGCTCCAAACCCTCACCATATCTTTTCAGGGCCATAATCGTCCTCCAAATTTAACAGAGTTGTAAAAAATTAATGGATCAGTTCTAAGGGACAAGGACAGGGGCGTGGAGCAAAAACAGTTAGATTAGCTCGCTGTGGCCCTCGAATTCAATGACAAAAAAATACTGATCTATATAAATGGTTTGTTCATATTCTTCGGTGGAGCCGTAGTTTCTTGGTCAAATTTATTTCAAATTTAATATACTTCACAAAACCTAGATATGTCTACTTAAGAAATTGAGTTTAATTAATTTTGGTCAGTAGCTTAGCCGAGGAATTTAGCATGTCACAGAAACTCTTATTCAATTATAGATCTTGTACTGGTTTGGTAGCAGCTTTCGGGTTTAGTTGTTTGCTGGAGGCCTCAGAAATAGAGGTGCTTCATATGTGGCAAACAGAAAGTGAGCAACATGCGCTAGATGCCATAAAAGAGGCTGTTGTTGCAAAGGGGCATAAATGGCAAGATTATTCAGTACCGTATAATTTTCTCGGTGTTCAAAATGAATTTTCGAGAAGGGTCTCTATTGAAAGTCCTCCTACTGCTGTTCAATGGGTCATTGAAGAAGATATGCACAGTTTGGGCGCCGACGGTATTTTTGCGACTATAGAGGATAGTGATCAAAAGCTGCAAAAGATGATTTACCCTGAGGTTTATGATCTTGTTGCAAAAGATGGTAAGTTGGCAGCAATTCCCGTGGGCATTCATACTCAAAACCATATCGTGTATAACAAAGCTCTTTTAGATAAATTTAGTCTTAAGCCTGCAGAAACTTGGAAAGAGCTTATTGGTTACGGTGAAGTTCTTGCTGAAAGCGGTATTAATTTAATCGCGGTATCGGATCAAGAATGGCAAGTCAGAAATTTGGCTCTTTCAATTGCGTCTTCAGTTATGAGTGTAGAAGAGTTTATGTTGTTGCAAAGCACTTCAGGAGATGTGTCGCCATTAAGTGATAAAATTTACGAAATAATTTCCATTCTTTCGGAACTTAGGCCTTACGCAAATAACGATTCATTTGATTTAGGTTGGGAGCAAGTATCGAGTAAGGTCGAAAATGGTGAAGCGCTTGTACAAGTTTTGGGCGACTATATAGTTCCACAGTTTGAAAATAGAGACTCCATATATTGTGATAAGACACCTCAAAGCAATTATCTGATTTGGGGGATGGATGGGTTTGTTCTACCATACAGCTCTGATGCGAGCGTCATTAATGCGCAGCAAAATTTCGTTGATGCATTATTAGATGAAGGCGTGCTTAAAAATTACGCACTTCGAAAAGGAGGAATTCCAATAAATGTGAATGTTTCGATGGAGGAACTCGATAGCTGTATGAGAAAGACATCTGAGAACTGGAATTTGGAGACGAAAAAAATATGGACAGGTGGTCAAAGTTGGCAAAAGAGACTGGGTATTATGGGAGCTTTTTTAAGTATGGAATGGAAGCAAGGCATCACAAATCCTGATCTAGCTACTGAAAGATTAGTAAATTTGTTAAACGAAACTAACTAGAATATAATGATGGTCAAGCTTTTGCAGCAAATGGAAACCGATTTAAATTTACTTTAAAAATTATGGTTCATAAAATTATTCGGAATTTTTTATCAGCCTGACTTCAGTTTGAGGAAATGGTATGTCTATATTGGCTTCCCTGAATTTTTCGACAATTGCAAAATTCACCTCTGAAATTGCAGATAGCATATAATCGGCTTCACGGATGTAAAAGCGTAGTTCAAAATTTATCGAGCTTGCGCCAAAATCAATTAAAAATACCACAGGGTCTGGAAAGCGCAATGCATAAGGACTTTTTCGGCCGATCTCTAAAAGAGTTTCTTTTACAAGTTCAACATCGCTATCGTAAGAAACGCCAATGGGAATTCGGATTCGAGCAGATTTGGAAGAGTGTACCCAGTTGACAACGGATTGAGATATAAGGTCGGCATTGGGTACGATAACGGACGCACGATCAAATGTTTCAATTTCTGTTGAACGAACGGCAATTTTTTTAACGTATCCCTCTTGACCGTTTACAACAATCCAATCACCTTTCTTAACAGGACGCTCTATTAACAAAATAATGCCAGAAATAAAATTGGAAACAATATTCTGAAGACCAAAGCCAATCCCAACCGAAAGTGCTCCGATTACCACGGCAATATTAGATAAATTTAGTCCGGCAGCATTCATCGCGACGAAGGCTGTCAATGTGTATCCGGCATAACCAAATAGAGAAGAAATTGCTGTTTGGGCACCGATATCCATTTTTGTCTTTGGAAGAATAAAATTTTGTAGAAGGCGCTTGATGGTGCGAATAATAATGTACCCAAGTGCGAATACGAATAGAATTTGAAATAGGTTAGTTGCAGAAATTTGAAACTCACCAATTGAAACGCCGTTATTAAGACGGACCCAAAGTTCATTTAGTGCGGTTGATGAAGTGCCCCAGAATATAAGAAAAAAAGGAATTGCTAAAAGAAACAGTAAAAGCGCAAGTATGACGCTGTATACACCGCTATTTTCAATTAAGATTTCAGAACCAGTATCGTTGTTTGCGACCTCACTATTTGATAATTTTTGTAATGAAGTATTGCAGATAAAAAAGACTTTAAGAAAAAACAAAATTCCTAAGAAGCTAAGAGTCAGGCCGTGAAAGAGCTGTCGAGAAGCGCTATAATAGCCGACGATAGCGAGAAAAATTGCAATGAGCAATCCGATGTTTATTCCATTTCGAATCCAACGAGTTGTACGTTCGAAGCCAACCGAATGGTTTTGCCAAATTACGTAATTGAAATCTTTCCTCCGAAGCAGAAACCAAACAATTGGAACGCATATTGCAATAAATAAAAGGTTTAGAAATGAAAAAACGGATTCTGAAAGTGAGCTGTTAAGAGGGTCAAAAAATAAAATGTGGACGAGAGGCTCGATGTTCCAACTCAAGGCGACGATAAATGTAAGCAGTGTTATTTGATTGCGAATTAAACGAGGGTTCATTTGCGAATTTTGTCGCGAAGGTTGCCATATCCACCAGCCGATTAAAGAGGCATAACTCGTTTCCCTCAACAGAGCCATCGTTGAATGACCAATGATTCCAAAAATACCGCTATTGAGAAGTGCGTTGAATATTAAAGTGAGGCCTGCCCAACCTATAAAAAGTGGAAAAATACTTGAAACGATTCCCGAAATACTACGCCCGATTGTTGTTTTTTGAAGCAGGATTTCGAAGTTTAATTTTTGAGACGTTTGCCTCTTAATAACAAAGTAAAGCGTTCCGCCTAGCAAAAGTAAAACCAAGGTAAGTGGGAGGCGATCAATAATTTGCCCTCTAAGATCTTTGCTTTTGAGCATCGAAACTGTGTCACGATATATTTTTGCTCCTCCATCACTTAGTGCGCTTGTGCTTCTCTTGATTTCTGAAGGCCAAACTGGGGATGAAGAGCGTGATAACAGGTTATCGGTAAATCTTTTACGAACAAGCGCATCAAATTCTAAAATGAGCTTGTTTGCACGTTCAAAAGCAAGCTGCGCTTCTAAAACAGGCGCTTCGATTGCATTCAGATCGTTTCGGATTTGGTCAAGCGTTGTTTGAACCTCTTCAGATGGCTCCTCCCCATCTTGGAGTGTTGAAACAATTCTTGCAATCTGTGTTCGAAGCTCTTCAACCCTTGGCTGATAGGTTTCAAGAAAAGTTAGCGCAGATTCACGATCGTTAACTAGTCTTGAGCGCCAATCAGCGATAATTTGATCTGAGGCGGTACTCCTTTCGATGATGCTTTCTGCATTGCTTGCATTTTGTTCCCATTTTAGTGAGAGGCTATCAAAGTTGTCTAATGCGTTTTGAGCATGAGCAACTAATGCAAAAAATATTGCGATAATAAAAAGAAGGGTTCTTATGACACTCATTCAAATACACTTGGTAGCTCGCGCGATTCTTTGGCGAGCCAGCCCGGTAATGGTAAACCTTTCGATCGCAAAAAATCAGGATTATAAATTTTACTTTGATAGCGATTGCCGTAGTCACATAAAATTGTAACAATTTTTGAATTTGGGCCTAATTCTTTACCCATACGAATAGCGCCAGCTATATTGACGCCAGTTGATCCTCCCATGCAAAGACCCTCATTTTCTAGTAAATCAAAAATGACTTTGAGCGCTTCTTCATCTGAAATATTATACGAATGATCAACTTCTAGGCCTTCAAGGTTTTTGGTTATTCTACCTTGACCAATGCCTTCGGTGATCGAGCTACCTTCAGATTGCAATGCACCGGTCGTGAAATAGCTATAGAGAGCGGCACCATCCGGATCGGCAATTCCGATTTGGATATTCGGATTTTTGTCTTTTAGGAAGCTTGCGACACCCGCAAGTGTTCCGCCTGAACCGCAAGCGCAAATGAATCCGCTGACTTCACCGTTTGTATCACACCAAATTTCGGGGCCTGTTGTTTGTATATGAGCTTCACGATTTGCAGTATTGTCAAACTGATTCGCCCATATTGCGCCGTTTGATTCCGTCTTAGCGAGCGCATTTGCAAGTCGTTCGGAATAACGAACGTAGTTATTTGGGTTCCGGTAAGGCGCTGCCGGAACTTCAACCAATTCGGCTCCAGCGAGTTTTATCATATCCTTTTTTTCTTTCGATTGTGTTTCAGGAATCACGATTACTGTTTTAAAACCCATCGCCGCACCCACGAGTGCGAGGCCTATTCCCGTATTGCCCGCAGTGCCTTCAACAATTGTTCCCCCCGGCTTTAGTCTCCCCGATTTAACCGCTTCACGAATGATATTGAGAGCTGCGCGATCCTTTACAGACTGCCCTGGATTCATAAACTCAGCTTTGCCCCAAATTTCACATCCCGCAACTTCGCTTGGGCCTTTCAGATATATGAGTGGCGTATTGCCAATTGCTTCGATTACGTTTTTTTGCAGGTTTGGCATTCGCATCTCCAGTTGTTAATAAAATAAATAATTACGGTTTGAGAGTAAGAAATCGGAAGGCAGACTTCAAGCAAAAGCGGCTCGAATTTTTTTGATATTGAATTCTAAATACAGTAAAATAAGTTGTAGCGGCGCGCTTTCAAATTTGTGATCGGTCAACGCTTGCAACGCGTCATGTCTCGAAACTAGGTGCGTTTTGATATCTTCGTCCTCTTCTATAAGCCCGTGAATACCGGATTTATAATCACTAAGATTAGCCTTTCCGATAAATAGATGTTGGACTTGGTCAATAGCGCCGGCCGATTGGTAGGAGGAGGGAAGGGTATAGAGTTGCTCAATTTCGATACCCGCCTCCTCAAAGGCTTCTCGTCTGGCAGTTGCCTCAGGATGTTCATTTTTATCAATTAAGCCCGCAATGGCTTCAATGTGATAAGGATTGGCTGCACTTCGGGCAATTGGCGCTGCCCGAATTTGCTCGATTAAGAGTAACATATCTGATCGTGGATCATAGGGAAGCAAAACACTTGCGTCTCCCGTTAGCAAAAGGTCTCGCTGAATTTCACGCGAAATGCAGCCGTCAAAACGCTCATGCTGATAATTAAGTTGGCTAAATTTATAGAAACTCTCAAAGACAATTTTGTTAGAAATGATCTTGTAATTTAACGCGTTGATTTTAGGCATCATAAAAAACAGATAGAAGTTATACGTTCACGTCAATGACAATCCGTCCGCGCACTTGGCCTTTAAGAATTTGTGCGGCCAATTCAGGTACGTCTGCGAGTGGCCTTGTTTGCGTAATTTGATCGAGTTTGTCGAAAGGAAATGACTGCGATAACCGCTCCCAAGCCTCTACACGATCCTCATAAGGGCGCATGACGCTATCAATTCCGATAAGTTGTACGCCGCGAAGTAAAAACGGAATGACCGAAGCTGGCAAATCTGCCCCACCCGCAAGGCCGATCGCGGCCACGACACCATTATATTTCATTTGACCCAAAACACGTGCCAGCATTGGCCCGCCCACGTTATCAATGACGCCGGCCCATGTTTCAGTTTCGAGTGGGCGTTTGACGGTTTCACTGATATCTTCACGCGCAATAATCGCAGTTGCGCCCAAGCTTTCGAGATAAGGCGTGGCTTCGAGGCGCCCCGACACGGCGTGAACTTCATAGCCAGCCGCCACCAAAATTGCGACAGCGATTGAACCAACACCGCCCGCAGCACCTGTCACGAGAATGGGACCGCTTTCGGGGTTAATTCCTTGTCTTTCAAGTGTCATAAGTCCGTACATAGCTGTGAGGCCGGCAGTGCCAATTGCCATGGCTTGATGATGTGATAATGACTTGGGTTTTGGAACTAGAAAATCACCGCGTATTTTGGCTTCTTGCGCATATCCACCCCAATAGATTTCTCCAATACGCCACCCAGAAACCAAAATTTCGTCGCCGGGGTTATAGCGAGAATCGCCACTTTCAATTACTGTTCCCGAAAAATCGACACCAGGAACGTGAGGATAATTTCGAATGAGACCGCCGCCTGATGTTACGCATAAGCCGTCCTTATAGTTTAAAGTCGAATATTGAACTTTGATGTGCACATTTTCATTAGGAAGATCGTCAGAAGTTAGCGTTTCTATTGCTGATTTTTGTTGCGCTCCATCTTCTTTCCTTAGAACTAGTGCTTTAAAACTCATTTCTATCCTCCGCAAAATTTTAGCTCATTGCAGAAGATCACTCCGACAATCAAAGTTCAAGCTGCAATTTTACGATAAAGATAGATATTTTGCAAAAATCACCGAACCCGCATCCGGCTCTTGAAGAATAAGAACATATTCTCCTCCTGCCTTCAACGAAAGTGCCTGCTTAAAATTTTGAGAGCCGTCCCATTGATCAAGTAACTCTATGCTCTTTGCAGAGTTTACATAGGAAAGAAGCTTACCTTTGTTTTCGCCCTCGAGAATTTCGCGCTGTTCATATGGGGAGATTTCAATCAACATTACGTCAATAAGTGATTCAATGAAATTTGTTTTTTTAATTTCTAAATATTTAAATTCCGAACTCTCAAAAATGCCCGCATCAATTTCGACCGGCGAGTCTAAAATATTTAGTGCATTTGTGAGAGTGTCAATGTCATTTCCTGGGACTGAAATTTGACCATCAATAACAATTTGCGGAGTAAAAAGTTGTTTAGATCCACTTGCACGCTGATAGTCGATTTGACGAAATGTGCTCTCAGGAATTGCAAGATCATCAGCCCATCCGAGGTAATCCCAATAATCAATATGATAAGATATGACGACTACGTCATATTGCTTTTCTAAATTTGCAATAAAAATATCTGCGGGAGCGCACATAGAACAGCCTTGTGAAGTAAATAACTCCACAAGCTTAGCAGAATGAGCTGATTGCGTTGATCCTAGAAACCAAAATAAGAATATCCAAGTCCGCCACAAATTCCATGTCGCTTTCATAATAATGAACATATGCTAAACCTGATAAAATTTCTATAAGGTTAAAATCACTCTTATGTGAATTTAATACCTATAAATTGCTGAGTGTTTTGAAAATAAAGTTTTTTAAAACAATAATTTAATATAAATATTATCTGAAGCTATGTTTTGGATTCTCACGTAAATTTGTTTTCTTGAATAGTTACATAGCTAGTTCAATGCCTCATTGGGTAGTTTTACGAATTGGAATATTCACATATGAAATTTAAATTGGTCCAAAAATGGAACACGGCTTATGAAATATTGTGAACTCGAAGATTTTCGAAAAAAATACCATCAAATGACTCCTAAAATGTTTGTTGACTATTGCGAAAGCGGGTCTTGGACAATGCAAACACTTCGTGAAAATGTCGAAGACTTTCAAAAACTCAGATTCAAACAACGTGTTGCAGTGGACATCGAGAGCCGGCAAATATCGACCGAATTATTTGGTCAGGAAATTACTCAGCCAGTAATTGGCGCCCCAGTTGGATTGCTCGGAATGCAGCGCGCTGACGGAGAGATCCGGGTTGCGAAAGCATTTGCGAAAAAAGGAGTTCCTTTTACACTTTCAACAATGAGTATTTGTTCGATTGAAGACGTTGCAAATGAAAGTTCAGAGCCTTTTTGGTTTCAACTTTATGTGCAAAAAGACAAAGAATTTACTAGGAAACTTATAAGGCGTGCGGAATATGCGGAGTGTTCAGCTCTAGTCGTTACTCTAGACTTACAGATGTTAGGCAAGCGGCATGCAGATATTCGAAATGGAATGACCGCACCCCCACGCCTAACGGTTAAAAACATGTTAAATATAGCGACCAAACCACGTTGGGCTTTCGAAATGCTCGCGACAAAGCGCAAGGGATTTGACAATATTCAAGGTCATGTCGATGGTGTAGATGGAATGGGTGACTTGATGAAATGGACCAAGGATAGTTTTGATTTGAAGTTGAATTGGGATGACATCAAACTGTTTAGAGAGTTGTGGAAAAAACCGCTCGTTCTAAAAGGTATTATGACCATAGAAGACGCGGTAGAAGCGGTTAGAGTTGGGGCAGAAGCGATCGTTGTTTCGAATCATGGCGGACGCCAATTAGATGGTACGCGTTCTTCAATTTCAGTGTTAAGTGATATTGTGGCAGAAGTTGGCGACAAGGTAGATGTCCTCTTGGATAGCGGTGTAAGGTCTGGTCAGGACGTATTGCGCGCTCGAGCTTGTGGGGCAAAGGCTGTAATGATTGGCCGTCCGATTGCATATGCGCTTGGGGCAGGAGGCCAAAAAGCAGTAGAGAACATGTTAGATATTTTTGCCGAGGAGCTTGAGGTTACGATGGCGTTTTGTGGGCACAATAATATCAACCAAGTCGACAATTCAATTTTATATAGCGAAACGAAAAAGACAAAACTTTAGTAAATAAATTGTCATTTTAACTCATTTGACTATATCAAATCACTAGGCTGTGATATTAGGCACTGGTTTTATGGTTTGATTTTTTATCGTTTTTTAGGAGTCTAAATTGAGTTTTTCAAAAAAAGTTACCAAGGCAGTTTTTCCTGTTGCTGGTATGGGAACGCGTTTTTTGCCTGCAACCAAGTCAATTCCCAAGGAAATTATGACCTTGGTTGACCGACCTCTTATACAATATGCGATTGATGAGGCGCGTGATGCTGGTATAGAAGATTTTATTTTTGTCACTGCGCGTGGCAAATCTTCTTTGGAAGACTATTTTGATCAGGCGCCTGAGCTAGAGCGTCGATTAGAACAATCCGAAAAGCATGATTTATTAAGTGTTTTACGTTCAACAAATATGAAATCTGGGGCGATTTCGTATGTTCGTCAAAACGAAGCGCTTGGACTTGGACACGCAGTAAATTGTGCACGAAATCTGATAGGTGATGAACCTTTTGCGGTTATACTTACAGATGATATTATTAAGAGCAAGCAACGCTCCGCGCTTGCGCAAATGGTAGATCAATATCAAGAGTCTGAATTTGATCATATGGTTGCCGTCATGGAGGTTTCAAAACCCGAAATTTCATCTTACGGCGTCATTGAATTGAATGATATAAAAAATGGCCGACTTGTTGGAGCCAGTGGATTTGTCGAAAAACCTAAGGCAGAGGACGCACCTTCAAATCTCGCTGTTATTGGGCGGTATATCTTGCATCCGGAAATATTTGACTACCTCAATCATGAGCAAAAAGGGTCTGGAGGAGAAATTCAATTAACCGACGCGATTGATCATTTTGCAAAAACCAAGCAGTGTGTTTCAGGATTCCAATTTGAAGGAACACGTTTTGATTGTGGTAGTAAAATTGGGTACTTGCGCGCATCGATTGCCTTTGGTCTCGAAAATGAATCATTTAATGAAGAACTTAGCGCATACATTAAAGAAATAGCTGTAGATTTATAGTATTCATGCGGCGAGTTCTTCTCGATATAACTAGGATTTATCGTAGGCGTTTGCACCAACATGATACCGGAATTGATCGAGTGGAGCGTGCATATCTAACACGGCTTGAAACTGATCCCAATGCATTTGTTTTGATTCGTGTGGGTTGGTTTGTTTTTATTTTTTCAGCTTCTCGTGCAGATAAAATATTACAATTGAAAGCCGCTGAAAGTGCTTCGGCCATTCGAGAGTATCAAAATTTAGCCAATTTTGAGCGAAGTGGTATGAAACGACATGGTCTCAATGAATGTCGAGGATATCAATATATTAATGTTGGGCATACCTATCATCCTGACTGGTTCTTTCGCAAATTGTTTAAACTAAATATCTCTATAAAAAGTATGATACATGATGTGCTTCCTCTAGATTACCCCGAGTTTACACGCGAAGATCAGATTTCGGCGTTTCAGAGAAAGTTTGATTTGCTAACGAAATATTCCCAGGTTGTTTTAACGCCAAGTGAGTATTCAAAAAGGAGAATAGATCATTTTTCTGCACAAAATTTTGAGGTTCGCGTTTGTCCTTTGGCGAGCAAACTCAAAATTCCAAATTTAAAAGTTGAAAATGCTTGGTTAATGCTTGGAACAATAGAACCGAGAAAGAACCATTTAATGATGCTCAATATTTGGGAGCATTTGATTTCAGAAGGTTGCGAGCCTCCAGATTTATGGATTGTTGGCGCACGCGGTTGGCGCAATGAAGGCGTATTTAATTTTTTAGATAATTCAAGATTGATGGGAAGCCGTATTTATGAAATTGGTGCATGCGATGATGAAGAAATGAAGAGCTATTTTGCGCGTGCAAAAGGTCTTTTGTTTCCAAGTTTTTGTGAGGGGTTTGGTTTGCCGCTCCTTGAGGCCCTAAAAAATCAAAAGCCTTATTTGGCATCAGACATACCGCCATTTCGTGAAATTACCGGGCAAGACGGGAAAGAATTAATTGATCCCAACGATTTTGATACATGGGCAAAAAGGGTCTTGGAGGAGCCAGAAAATGTGATAGACTTACCTAATGAATATTCGTGGCCTAAGCATTTTGAATGCGCACTTACGTAAATTGGAGTTGATTTGAGTTTTTTAAAACGTCTTGTTCAACGTAGATATCTTCGTTTAGTTCGTATACGTCGGCGATTGAGAGCGCAGCGATTGGGTCGAACACTGGAACTAATGCAAAATAATACTTCATTTATTGGTCTAAAAGATGTTATTTTAATTGCTACCATACATAACGAACGTCATCGTTTACCACATTTTTTAGATTATTATCGCAACATGGGAATACGGCATTTCATTTTTGTAGATAATAATAGCGATGATGGAACAGATAAGTATCTTGCTCCTTTTTCCGATGTGACAAGGTATTTTACAAAGCAATCATATCGGCGTGCGCATTTTGGAATGGATTGGGTAAATTATTGTTTGTTTAAACACTGTAGAGAAAGGTGGGCTCTTACGGTCGACGTTGACGAGTTTTTTGTTTATCCTCATTGCGACCATCGAAAGATTGATGCGCTTACAAATTGGTTAGATGCGGGACGAATTCGATGCTATCCAGCAATGCAGCTCGACCTTTATCCCCAAAACAATAATTTTAAGAATAAGTCTACAAATAACTATAATCCCTTAAAGCACTTATCGCATTTTGATTGCGGCAATTATACTTTTCTACCAAATAATCTGTACAAAAATATTTGGATACAAGGGGGAGCGCGCGCGCGCATTTTTTTTCGAAATCAACCTGATCAAGCGCCCGCGTTGAATAAGACTCCACTTGTAAAATGGAAGCGTGGGTTTGTTTACATTTCGTCGACACATCAATTATTGCCCACACATTTAAATAGAAAATACTCGAATGATGGGACAGCACGCCCTTGCGGAGTTTTGCTTCACACCAAACTGGCGGCGGATTTAGATATGAAGATTGCAAATCCTTATCTATTGTCTCAACATTACTCGCGTGCACGCGAGTACCGATCCTATTCAAAACAGAATGCGAATGAAATAAACTTCATTTGTGAGTCGAGTTTGAAATACAAAGATTGGCGTCAGCTAGAAGATCTGGGTATAATTTCTTCAGGAGGTTGGGCGTGAGTCATAGTTTAGGATTTGTGGTTCTGGCTCATGATGAGATTGTGCGTCTTAGACAGACGATCCAATATTTGGCTGAAGACGGAACTCCAATAGCTGTGCATCTGGATAAAAAAGTATCAAATTCATACCGTGAAATGTTGCATTATGCATTTCAGGGGTTGCCTAATGTAATCTTGGTTGAGCCAATTGAAGTTCATTGGGGTTCGTGGAGTATCGTACAGGCTACGCTGAATTCAATAAAAGCACTGCGATCAAATTTTCCGGAATTAAAGTATATTGCTAACCTAAGCGGCTCATGTCTCCCTCTCAATTCTCCCGAAGAAATGAGAGATATACTTGCTTTGCACGCGTATCCCACGGATTTTATTGAAAACTATTCGACGGCAGAAAAAAAATGGGTACGCAATGGACTGGATGTAGAAAGGTTTACTTTATACCACCCCTTTTATTGGCGTTCACAAAGGCGCCGTTTTGACTTTAACGTGCGTATTCAACGATTGCTTAGAGTGAAGCGGACGGCTCCTGTTGGACTAGAAGTGGCCTTTGGTTCACAGTGGTGGTGCTTGTCTACAAAAACGATCGACAAGATATTGAACAGTCCTGAGCTTGAAAAATTCTGCAGTTTTTTTCAGACAACTTGGATACCTGACGAGAGCTTTTTTCAATCAATGGCCCGTTTGCTTAGTGGCCGAATTATAAACACCTCTACAACATACTCAAATTTCGACTTTGCAGGAAAACCATTCATATTTTATGATGATCATAGAGAGTTTTTAAGTAAACTGGACTACTTTTTTGCAAGAAAAGTCTGGCAGGGCTCAGAAGGACTCTATAGATATTTTTTGAATGCATATCGCCCTCGACGGTTAGTGTATCCGATGGCGTCAAAAAAATTCCAAGAAAGTTTAGATGAGGTTAGTCGTGGTGTATTTGAAAAGAAGCAGGGTTTGGTTTCTCAATTTACCTTAGGAGGAATAAAGGGAAATAAGAATGCCGCGCGCAAATTTCATGTATTATTTGGATGGTATGGTTTCGAGAAATATGTAGAGAAAAATCACGATTCAAAGAATTATAAATTTGAAGCTCAACTTTTTAAGAGACAATTTTTTGGTCATGCCAAAGCACATAAAGCAGGTATGATCCGTGATAATCAAACGATTAGAGACTATAATCCGCGACAATTTTTATTGCAAAGAATTTGGCATACTCCGAATAAGGAGCTAGTTTATGCGGCTACTTTTTCTCAAAAAACTTCAGTACTAAAGTCGATCGATTGCGATTCGATGGCTAAGATCTATTGGTTATGGGGAGGGTGGATTCCCAATTTTTTGAATCGAAAATTTGCTTCTGAGAAAGTCAGAAAATCCGTTGCTTGTGCGCTTTGTAGACAAGAAACCAAGTTATTTAGAGAAATTGAAATTGATCTCAGAATTCCAATCGTATGGGAAAAGTCGGTAGGGGAGCTTTTGGAATCTGATTTGAAAGTATACTCTGAAATTCCTTTTTTAAAAAAAGGCACTAAGTTCAACTTAACGCTAGACTCTAGCCAACTCGAAATTCTACGCGACGATATTGGAGAAGATGCGTTTCAAAAATATCGATTGGATCATTTTATTTCTAGTGCACGAACGAATAATATTATTCCCTTTGTTGCGAATGGTACGCGCGTTTCATGAATCAGCTTCACAGTGATAAAATTGAAATGATTGCCATATTCGGTATGATGCGAACTGGCTCAAATCTTCTCGAAAGAATTTTGTCACAACACCCGAAAATTTCGATTTTCGGAGAGCTTTTTAACAATAACTTTGTCGGTCGACCAAATTGGAGTGAATATCGCGGAATTAACACGCAAAATAGGGCAGAAAGATACGATGATCTACTCACATTTGTGAAAAATTCAGCGAAACCTAACTTGCCAGTATTCCGTATTTTTGAGGATCATGAGCAGTCGGCTATTGATAAAATTGTGCGTGATCCGACTATACTTAAAGTAGTTTTAAAAAGATCTTTTTTTGATAGCTTTGTCTCACTAAAGCAGGCTGAGCTTACGGATCAATGGCGACTTGCAAGGAGTGAAAAGTCATTATTTGCGAAGGTCGAATTTGCAATCGATGAATTTCAAGATTTTTCAAAACGTGCGAACAAATTCTATAGTGAAACACTTAGCGTCTTGGATGAGACGCAACAGAAATTTTTGAAAATTGACTATCAAGAGGTCAAATCGCTAGAAGCACTGAACAAAATAATCTCAACGGCAAATTTGGATCCACCTTTTAAGTATTTTTTTGTATCAACGGATAAACAGCAAGGTGGTAACAAGAAAACGCAGATTTTGAATCCTCAAGTTTTGTTAGCATTGAGTTCAGATCGTGAGTGCGAAAAACATACTGACGTGTCTAATGAAACGCATGCGCCGGCAATTGAGAAAGCATATATATTTGATACGCTAGATATCGCTTATTTACCGGTTCCGCATACGGGTGAGAAAGAAATCGTGCAGCGTGTAGCTAGCAGATTTAGTGTTGAGCCTAAGCGCGTTGACATTCCAGATTTAAAAGAATGGCAAAGTAGTTCAGCAGAGCGAAAAATTGTGAGCTGGGTAATTCATCCAGCGAAACGCGCGTATTTGGCGATGTTTGCCCAGTTTTTTGAAAATCGAGATCATTTTCAAGGAAAATTTTTGCATATAGTAAATGAGAGTTTGGGGGGCGTTGCTAAGTATCCTGTAATTTCAAAGAATATTGAAAACCAACTTCCGATTGAAAACTGGGAGATCGCTCAGGTAAGAAAGTGCTTTAAATTATTTTGTAGAGTGCTTCGAAATGAATTATGGGTTTTTACAAATGCGATCAATAGCCCAGAATGTTGGCCACAAGCCCTCTTAATTGAGAATATGCGTTCTCATTTAGATGTCACAGTTTGGGTGGAGGGCGCCGGGCAAAAAGAAGTCGCGACTAAAATCCATTCAAACGAAATATATTCAGCTATGAATGTTGATTCATTGAAGGTTTCTGAACCATTTGACGCCAATCGTTTTATTTATAACAACACAGCGCACGTCCTTTACGAATGTTTTCGAGAAGACTACGATCAATTTTTATTCGATTCTGTCCCTAAATATTAGGCCGCGACTTCGTCGATTGACTGTGAAATCAATAGATAAATTGCAGTTATATCATCTGTAGAGCGCAAATTTTTGCGAATGGTTTCATCTCTCATTACGCGAGAAACCCGAGCGAGCGCTTTTAGATGATCCGCACCTGAATTTTTAGGCGCAAAAAGAACAAAGAATAGATCAACCGGTTTTTGATCATTCGCATCAAAATCAATCGGTTCCTCTAATTTTACGAATAGTCCGCAGACTTTTTCAATTTCTTCAATTCGGGCATGAGGAATTGCAAAACCGTTTCCCATGCCAGTTGGGCCAAGGTCTTCGCGCTCTTGCAAAGCATTTTGTAATTTATCGCAATCGACATTGTAAAGTTCGCTCGCTTTTTCGGCGATTTCTCTTAACAGTCTCTTTTTGCTGGTTACCTTTGACGTAACCAGCACGGCCTCTTGAGATAATATTGATTCCATCTGCAAGATTTACTCCTGATATTAATTTCGGCGGGGGTCGATCCAACCAATATTTCCGTCTTGGCGTCTATAGACTACGTTTACACCTCCGTGTGACACGTTTCTAAAGACAAGCATCGACTCTTCCGCTAACTCCATTTGCATAACTGCGTCACCTACGGACAAGGACAAAACGCTCATTTCATTTTCTGCAATAATAATCGGATTGTCCGCTATATCATTACTCGAATCATCTGTAGGAGCTTCTACAATATAAGTTTTTTCAGCGAAAGCCTCAAAAGGTGTGTTTTTTTCGTTGTGATGGTTTTTTAAGCGCCTTTTGTAACGTCTTAGCTGTTTTTCAATTCGATCGACCGCGTCGTCAGCCGCAGCATAAATTTCATTTGCCCGACCTTTTGCTTTAGCTGTAAGGCCGGTAGATAAATGCGCGGTTACATCGCACCGATATTCGAATCCATCTTTTGAAAATACAATTTGGGCGCTTACTGGATTGGCTGAGTATTTTGTGACACTTTCTTCAATACTATCTTTGACATGATTTGAGAGTGCTTCGCCTAAATCAATGTGCTTTCCACTGAGTTGAATATCCATGTAGTCGCTCCTTTATTATTGTTCTTTTAAAAAACGAGTGATTTAACCACCCTACATATAAGAATATTTCGATTAAGCTACCGGTTCAACAAAAAAGAGAAATTTATTTTTACAAATTCGAGCGGAGTTCAATTGTCAAACGTGTGGCCAAGATAAACACGTTTAACATCAGGATTATTAACGACTTCGTCTGGAGTCCCTGACATTAACATTTTGCCGTCAAAAAGAATATAGGCTCGGTCAACAATTTCAAGCGTATCTCGCACATTGTGGTCAGTGATCACAACGCCAATGTCTTTTTCAACGAGCTGTCTTACAAGTTTTCGAATATCATCAATCGCAATTGGATCGACACCTGCGAATGGCTCATCTAAAAGTATGTATTTTGGGTCCGATGCAAGTGCGCGCGCGATTTCAAGTCTTCTGCGTTCGCCACCTGATAACGCTGGTGATAATGCGCGACGTAAGTGCTCGATTGAGAAGTCGGAAAGGAGTTCTTCTAGTCTTTCTTCTCGTGTTATTTTGTCTTTGTACTGAATTTCTAATATCGCATTGATATTTTGTTCAACGGTTAGGCCTCTGAAGATTGAAGGTTCTTGTGGGAGATATCCGAGCCCAAACTTAACTCTTCTAAACATTGGCATGCGAGACACATTTTGCCCGTCAATCGTAACTTCCCCCTTGTCGGCGAGCACAAGTCCTGCAATTGTGTAAAAACAGGTGGTTTTCCCAGCACCGTTCGGACCCAAAAGTGCGACGATTTCTCCCCGATGTACTTCTAGACTTACATCTCGCAGGACAGGTCGTTTTTTGTAAGACTTCTGTATTCTATTAACGTATAGGCCATTACTCATCAAAAACTGCCTTTAATTGTTCCGCTGATGGGGCCAATAACACGATAAATACCTGTTTTAATGTTCATTTCGACCTTTTCACCTTCCACAAGGTTTCCTCCTTGAGAAATTTTAACATTGCCTTCGAAATAAGCAATATCTGCAATTAAGTCGTAGGTTAACGAGTTAGATTCGATGCGCTGATTTGCAGTTTTTGCGACTACATTTCCATTTGCGATCAGTTTGGAGAGAGTTTGTTCACCGTTTTCATCTTCAGTTGAAAAGGTTTCAATATTTTCTGCATTTAACGTCAGGTCTTCGCGAATAATTTGTGCATTGCCGCTGAGAACATTTCGTCCTTCTTTTTCATAAATGATCATTTCGTTTGCGCTAAATTGAGCAGTTCTAGTTTCTTGAGCAGACAGCAAAGAAGTTGATGCTATAATCAAAATGGCGACAACTCCAAACTTACTCATGAGTTGGCTCAGTACTTGAAGGCAATTTGATTTGTTCATACAACTCTCCTTGTACATCTCCGTTTAGTGTTAGCACACGTTCACCCTCTTCACCAGTCAGTGTAAACTCATCTCCACTCACCGATATTTTATCACTTTCAATAAGTGATCTTGCAGGACTACGTAGAGTTTTATTTTCTATATTTGCCTGTAGCTCTTCTGTTTTTAAAGTAAAATTATCTTCAAGTACTGCTTCGACGTTTTGTGTGAAAATAAAATTTTTACTTTCTCTATCAGCTGAACCCTTTTCGGCACTAATGGACCATTCTTTTCCGTCTATTATTGCACTTAATCCTATTTCTTCTCCGCCGACTTTATTGCTTTCGATGTCATCTGCGATGACTTCATTGGCGCGAATCCGAAACTGATCACCTTCGTCATCTTCAATATTAACTTCAGGGGCGGATGCACTTAACTCAGCACTTGCAAATTCTTTATCATTTTCACTAAATTGTTCAGAAACATCTTTGTTAGGTTCATAGTCCCAAACCAATGCAGCAATGACACCTAAGACTCCGAATAGTGGGAGTGTAACTTTTATTAAGCCAATTGCTGTCGAGTAATTCAAAGTTTTTCCTTAGTGCGCAAAAATATCAATTTCTGGCCAGCCTTC
The DNA here is from genome assembly GCA_965263365.1 of Paracoccaceae bacterium. Lineage (GTDB taxonomy): Bacteria > Pseudomonadota > Alphaproteobacteria > Rhodobacterales > Rhodobacteraceae > CANMUM01. The sequence goes on along the minus strand of OZ253672.1, from coordinate 1,790,852 downwards.
AAGGTCTAGCTTTGCTCGTGTCGGCAGAAAATCAAAACACGCGTTCGCTAGATCCATCCGTTGTTCTCTTTCAAGTCTTAGATTAAGTTCTTCCATAAGTTTGTGCAAGTAAAGCACATCAGAAGCGGCGTAGTTTTGCTGCTCGCTGGTAAGAACCTCGGCGCCCCAATCTGAACTTTGTTGTTGTTTGGAAATCTCGATATTCAAGAGTTGAGAGGTCAAACTGGAAAGGCCATGACGATCCGTATAGGTGCGAACTAGCTTTGATGCGATTTTCGTGCAATATACAGGTTTCGCCAATACTCCAAATCTATGAGCAAGTGCTGCGATATCAAATCGACCGAAGTGAAAAATCTTTAAGATATTTGGGTTTGCAAGTATTTTTGAAAGGTTTGGTGCTGTTTTTTGATTTTTTGAAATTTGAATGAGATGAGCATTGTCATCGCCTGTCGAAATTTGAACGAGACAAAGTCGGTCTCGAAAGGGATTTAGGCCCATTGTTTCCGTATCTATTGCGATTGAATTTCCCGCTTCAAATTCATCAGGTAAATCATTTTGGTACAGTTGAATATTCATTACTATTCCTTAGACTAATGTTTGATCATTATTAAGGGGTAAAAATTTTAAATTGCAATTATTTAAAAGATTAGTTCTTTAAACTCTCACAATGGCTTGAGTTTGCGCGTTTGAACTCATAAAACATCACGAAAGAGGTCACGATGAATTCAAACCAACAAAACGACGATCAAACAACCCATTTTGGGTTTTCAACAATTAATGAAGACCAAAAAGCTGAGAAAGTGGAAGGGGTGTTTTCTTCGGTTGCAAGTAAGTATGACCTCATGAATGATGTCATGTCGGGCGGCATTCACCGTATATGGAAAAATACTTTCATGCAGATGCTCTCGCCAACTGATGGTCAGCATTTGCTTGATGTAGCTGGAGGAACCGGCGATATCGCATTTCGTTTTTTGAATTCAGCGGGCCCGAGTGCGCGTGCAACAGTATGTGATATGACGCAAGCGATGCTAGATGAAGGGCAAAAACGACCTGAAAATAGAGAATTCGAATCAAAGCTCGATTGGGTTCAAGGTGATGCAATGGAATTACCTTTTCCAGATCAGAGCTTTGACCGTTATACAATCTCTTTTGGCCTTCGGAATGTTACAAAAATAGAAAAAGCACTCGAAGAGGCTTACCGCGTTCTAAAATTTGGAGGGCGCATTTTGATTCTTGAGTTTAGTCAGCTTCCCAATGCTCAAATTCAGTGGCTTTATGATCGGTACAGTTTTAATGTGATTCCAAAAATGGGGGAGATAATCGCCCAAGATCGCGAAAGTTACCAGTATTTGGTTGAGAGCATTAGGCGCCACCCTCCGCAAGAAAAATTAGCGGCTATGATGCGCGATTTCGGATTTTCTAGAGTTGATTACACTAATTTGACGTTTGGCGTTGCGGCGATCCACACGGGGTGGAAAATATAAATGCGTGGACCCCATAATATTTGGCGATTGATTCGGACGGGGGCGACATTTGAAAGATCGGGCGCGATGAAATTAGCGCTTGATGCGATGAATGCGCCAATGTCAATTCGAATTTGTGCAAGAATATTGGGACTTCCGTTTCGTTTTTTAGGATACAAGGGAGACCCTACACAGCCTCCTTTGTTGCGTGCGCTTACTGCGCTTGGGCCCGCATATATTAAGTTTGGGCAATTGTTGTCGACCCGCGCTGATATTGTGGGTGACCAAATTGCTCAAGAACTTTCGATTCTACAAGATTCCCTGCCCTCATTTCAAATGGAAAAAGCTATTCAGATTATTGAAAGTGAACTGGGGCAAAGCTTAGATACTCTTTTTAAAGAGTTGCACGAGCCGGTAGCGGCGGCTTCTCTTGCCCAAGTTCATCCAGCAATTTTGCATGATGGCAGAAAAGTTGCGGTCAAAGTTTTGCGTCCGAATATTGAGCGGGCATTTATGCGTGATGTAGATGCATTTCATTTGGGTGCCTGGCTTGTTGATAAACTGGCTCCAGCCGCTAAGAGACTAAAACCGAGAGATGTGGTCGAACATTTTCAAGGCGTTGTTGAAGCTGAACTTGATTTGCGTATGGAAGCTTCGGTGGCAAGTGAATATGCTGAGAATACAAAAAGTGACCAAGACTTTATTTTACCAGAAGTCGTTTGGAAGCATAGTTCGCGTAGAGTGTTAACAACGACTTGGCTCGAAGGTGTGCCGTTGACGCGTGTGGATCAGTTTCATCAAACCGACATGAATCCGAATGAATTTGCGAGCTTAATTTTAAACAGTTTTTTGCAACAAGCTCTCCGGGATGGCCTCTTTCATGGAGATATGCATCAAGGCAATCTAAAATATTTGGATGGGGGAAAATTGGGCGCCCTTGATTTTGGTATAATGGGACGAATCGATAGAAAAACTCGTCGGGTTTACGCGCAAATATTGTACGGGTTTTTAAATCGGGACTACCAAAAGGTGGCGCAAGTCCATTTTGATGCAGGTTATGTTCCTCATGATCAAAATAAAGATGATTTTGCACAAGCATTGAGATCTGTTGGTGAGCCAATTTTTGGTCAAGGCGCTGACCATATCTCAATGGCTGGACTGCTTTCTCACTTATTTGAAATTACAGAGCAGTTCGGAATGGAAACGCGCACGGAATTGATTCTTCTACAGCGAACAATGGTGGTGGTCGAGGGCGTCGCGAGGAGCATTGCTCCCGAACTAAATATCTGGGAGGCGGCCCGCGGCACGGTTGAAAGTTACATTAGAGGCAACTTAGGCCTGAAGGCTTTTAAGGAAGATTTAGAAGAAATAGTCTCTGCATTAATAACTTTGGGTCCTTATTTGCCGAATTTTATCGAGGCTTCAAAGCGAAAAGCTCTTCAAGAGACAAAGCAACCAAAACGAAGTTTAAATTCAATACTAATATGGGTTGCAGTGACATTTTTAGGAATTATTGCGTGGAAAATTTAAAAATTTACCTTTTATTATTATAGTTTTAACCAAAAATTTGCTTCTTGGCCGCATAATGCTTCGAATATTTAAATTTTTTCGAGGAAATTATGTCTGATAACGCATTACGTGAATTGGTCGAAAAGCATACCCTGTCCTTAAAGCAAAGTGGTTTATCAGTAATTGAATATTTAAAATCGGATCCTCCAAATATAGATGAGGCGCGATTGGGTGCGCACACGATTAAGGGAGCAGCCGGCTCAATAGGTTTTGAAACTTATTCAAACGCGGCACTCAACTTAGAGCAACATTTGAAGAAATTAATAGCCTCGGGTGAAAGTTTAACTCAACAAAGCGCAGAACTACTCACGGTTTTCGAGCATTCCTGTGATCAATTAACACCCGAAAAATCAAGCTTATACTAATATTTATTTTATATCTAAGAAAGTTGAAACCAATTCAATGACAGATTCCATGGTTAAAAAAAGAGTTTTGCTGGCAGAAGATGCCGCCGCCACTCAAGACATCGTAAAACTTGTTTTAAATCAACGCGGTCATGAAGTGTCGATTGCGAATGATGGTAAAGAAACTCTAGAATTATTGACTGAAAGAGACTTCGATATAGCGATCGTAGATTTTCATTTACCTGTTATGACCGGCTTAGAGGCCACTGTTAAATATCTTTCTAAACGCCAAGGCGCACTCATCCCAAGATTGATTGCATTTACCGGTGATCTTGAGGGCTTGCGAGAAGCGGAAGGAGATGTGACTCATTTTGATTATGTGCTCTCTAAACCTTTTAAAATCGATGAAATTATTCCAATCATTGAAAACGAAGATTCAGTTCAGAGAATATATCTTTCAGATGATCGCGAAGTTGTAGATAAAGCTAAAGTTCCAGAAACAACTGAGTTGCCGCTCGAAGATACGGACTATTATCTTATCCACTATCCACGCGATTTTTATGGCTCATTCCGAAATGCTGTTTCAATGCGGATTACGAGCGAAGGTATTCCAGATGCTTTAATAATTCATGAGCCACTAAGAGAGCAAGATATAGATCTTGTTGCGAAGGTGAAAGGCCTGCACTTGACACCGATTGTTGACCTTACGCAAACTCTTGGACATCGCGCTGATTGTACAATTACGTCAATAGAGGATTCAAAAGAAAAGCTTGCAGAAATCATTAATGATTTTGCGGACCGTCGATCAACAATACATACCGATTTTGATTTGCCCGAAAATGACGAGGAGCTGTTAATATCGAGAATGTATATGTCGGGTCAAAAACTCATGCCTGAGTTAACTTGGGAAAATCCAGAATGCGCGCACTTTAACACCCTCATTTCTGCTCAAAGAGTTATTGAGGCCGCTGAGAGTTTAGTTAAGCGCGGTCTGATGGAATCACAGTTTTTCGAGCGCATAAATAGGGATCCAGAAAGTAACTCTGGCAGAATTATTGCGCGTGAAATTTGTCCGACCAGCGGAAGTGCAAATTTAAGAGAAGAATACTACCTTCACCACTATCGATGTGGTTGGCAGGCGCCAATGAGCGAATTTAAGCAAGGATATGATCTTATTTGTCCGCGTTGCAATGTAGAACTCACTCACTTTGGCAAGGATTATGACAAACCGGGGACGATGTTAATTTGCGAAGAATCTGGTGAGAAATTTGACGAGCCAGATATCGAGTACATTTGTATTGATACAGGCCGTAAGTTTAAAGGTGAGCAGGCTAAATCAACTGACCTAAATTCTTATCAGCTATCAACTAGCGGACAGGAATTTATTGAAGCAGGGCGCATTGCGCTGGGCGATGTGAGAAGAACCTTCAAATTTTCTGACATTCCAATAGACATGGTCGTTGAGTTGAACTCAATGGCAAAAGAATTCAATGAAAATGGAAAAGAGTTCTTTCTGATCAGTATTGGGTTTAAAAATTTGCGTGCGTTGGAGCGTGAATACGGTGTTAGAGACTGTAATCAAGCTCGAGAAATGCTTACTCAAATGTTAAGCGAAACGTTGTCAGATCGTCAAATAGTTGGCTCGGGAACGACCCACAATTATTTACTCACACAATCGGGAAATAAAGAGAGCCTTTTAACTGATGTAGAAAATTCGTTGAAACGCATTCGGAATGAGATTCGGTTGCCATTAGAAGCTGTCTCACGCGTATTTGATCCACACGATTTGGGAACATAATGGAAATTCTTAGAGATTCTTTATATTTTATGGACGCCATTGGAGCGTATGGAGTGCTATTAATCGTGCTTCCATTTATTGTTTTTGAGCTTCCGCGATATTTGCTGCTTTTTTTAAGCGGGGCTTTGAGTGCAATAAGGTCACCAAAATATCTTAAAACGACTGCGAAAAAAGTGCTACCTAATTATACCTCCTTAATTGTTGGGCATAACGAAGGCTCTACGATTCGAAGTACTGTTTTAGCAATTCGAGAACAGTCCCATCCTCCTGAACAAATTATTGTCGTAAGTGATGGCTCAACTGACAATATGAAAAAAGAAATTGTTAAACTTGCTGATGAAGGTTTAATTGACTTAGCTCATCACCTTGATCTTAGAGGTGGTAAACCTGCTGCTTTAAATTTGGGTCTGAGGTCGATTAGAAATGAATTTGCGGTTGTACTGGATTGTGACTGTACGCTTGAAATTCATGCGATGCGGATTGGTCTAGAGGGTTTTGACGACGAACGCGTAGGAATGGTTTCAGGTAATGTCGTGCCTGCAAATGATGAGAAAAATTTGATCACACGGATGCAAGCCATTGAGTACTTTATTTCAATAAATTTGGGACGGTACGCAAACAACATCATCAATCAAGTTTCATTGTCGTCAGGTGCATTTACAATATTCAGAAAGAGAGCCTTAGATGATGTTTTTGGTTATGATTCAGGCCGAGGAGAAGATCTTGATATTTCGTTGAAAATGCGTGAGAGAAATTGGGAGATTAGATTTGAAACAAATGCAATTTGTTTCACCAGGGTTCCAGAAAACTGGACAACTCTAGTTTATCAACGATTGCGCTGGGAATCAGATGCAATTTTTGTCCGATACAAAAAATACACTGAAATGGTTAACCCGGCTGATCGCCGATTTAGCATTAAAGACGTGGTTCACCAAATTGAGTTCTTTATATATAATTTTGTCGCAGCGGTTGTAACTCCATTCTATTTGGCATTTTTAATTTATTATTTTGAAGAATTGGCTCCAATCGCGTTAGTGTCGACTTACATCGTGATGTTAGCTAACGACCTAGTTGCGTGTCTATTTGCCCAATGGATTAATCAGCGTATTAGTTTCTATAAACATCTTTTATCGATGCCGATATACACTTTTTACACCATAATTTTTATGCGCCACTTGCGATTATTTGCATATTTGCGCGAGTGGTTTCGTCAAGGAGTTTCAAAGGACAATTACGTTCCTTTTAAGGTGCGAGAATTTTTAGAGGAATAATAATGAGAAAATTACGAAATCGAACACGTGCAGATATTATGGAAAATGAATTGCGAAAATCAAAGCGTAAATTGGGTAGACTAATTTATACACTATTTTTAGCGATGTTTGTTGCCGTAATCACTTACTATTTTTGGGGGCACTACGTTTTACTAAAAGCCAGCGGAGTTGTTCAGAGAGACTATATTAATATTGATGCACGGTTCCCAAACATTGTGACGCGCGTGTATGTGAAACCAGGTGACGAGGTTCAAGTAAATGATCCAATTTTTGAAGTTGTTGCATTGCCTGAATCGGAATTTGGTCAAAATAATCAAGCGCTTAATATAGCATTAACTTTCAATTCTAATTCAGAAGGCCTAAGTTCTAAGCAATCAATAACAGCGAATGATGCTGGTAAAATATTTGCACCAGAACTAGATGGCATCAATTCTCAAGTAGTTTACGCCGATATAAATGGTATTGTTTCGGATGAAATAGCTTCTGTTGGAGAAGTGTTTAATTTTGGTGAAAATATGGGGAGAATTTATGGTGGAGAGACTTATATTCTCGCATATATTCCTGAGGAATATATATTTGACATCAAGTTAAATCAGCCTGTTTCAATTAGATACGCCGGAAAAAAATATCAAGGAGAAGTTGGTAAAATACTTCCCATTTCTGGAAGCTTGCCTCCCGAATTTCAAACAGCGATAAAGGCACAAGGACGAAATGAAGTGATAAAAATATTTTTGAAGGAAGAAATAAATGTCCCTCTACTACAACAAGTAAAAGTAAGGTTAAATTTTTAGAAGCATGAATAACAAAAATGCATCTTTACGATCTTTAAGAGTGCACTTGATAGAGAGTTTATAAATGGAATCTAAGCAAGAATCTCAAATAATTATTAACGAGTTAAAATCTGAGTTAGCTCATAAAAATCGTTTGATGGAAGAAATTCAAATAAAGTCAAAACATATGGAACGATTTGCAGAGATCTTAGCACATGATTTGAGAGCTCCATTAAGAAACATATGCAATCTTTCTTCAATTATGAGCGTCAATACGCTGATTCAAGAAGATAATATCTTAGCCCAAAAGTTGGAGCGAATTAAGAGCATTAGTCTGCGTCTATATCAATCTGTTGATGCGTTTAGAACAATAACATTAGGGAGAAGGGATAACCTGGTTCGAGCAGAGGTAGACATTTGCAAACTAATTGATAGCATTGCGGGAGAATATTATTCATTTGAGCCAGAGTATAGGCTAAAAGCCATAAAAAAAAGTGAATCCAGTATAGTTCTTGTTTATCCGAAAATTGTTGATGTTCTTGTTGATAATCTAATTAAAAACGTCATTTCTTACGGCGAAAGAGACAATCCAAGAAAACTCTATATCACAGTTGATGAATGTAAATCTGTTGTCTGTTTTTCAAATAAAATTGACAGTTCGCCTAATGAAGCCGAAGATTCTTTTAATACGATAGCTTTGTCAGGAAGCGGGCTAGGATATCTGATTTGTCAATATGTCGCAGAAATTCATGAGGGTCAATTTTGGACTCAAATTAAAGAGGGGTTTCATAATGCTTATTTTTTGTACAGACCTAAGGAGGAATAAATATGGCAAATAACGAAATTTATATTTCTGGAAATGCACCAATTTATGCAGTTGATGACGATCCTATCTTTCAAGAAATACTGATGTTCGCATACACGCGTTCGGAATTGACCAATGAGCTCGTTCAGATTTTTTCGGGCACAGAATGTTTAGAAAGGCTTAAAGTGCTTAAACAAAATAATTCTACATATCCGTGTTTAATATTAATGGACATCAATATGCCAGGCTTGAGTGGAATTGAGACGGTAGAGAAAATAAGATCAGATAGTAGTTATCGAGATATTCCGATTATTTCCATGCTATCGAGTTCGGACGAGTCAAATGACATAAAGCGATCGTTAGCTGCAGGCGCAAATGAGTACCGAGAGAAGCCGTATGATATAACGCAACTCAAATTCATTAAAAATGAACCTGAGTGATTTTTGCAAATTTTATATTAGTTTTGGAGGCTTTAAAATAGACGATCTAACTTTTTGCTGAGCCCATAAGATATTGTCCATAAAACGCTCAATTAATTCCAGTTCATCATTATATGCACAAATGGAAACGTAATTTTCATCACAATGAGTTTGAAGGCAATATTTCAGTTTATCCACAAATAAATAGTTATGTTCATCGTTTGTATCGACGAATGCAATCAATCCTATTTCTGCTTCTAAAATTAAACCTACTCGATAGCTTTTAGGATTTTGATTTAACAATTTCGTTAGAGCTCTGTTGAGTTCAGAATTAGGCTTAAATCGTCGAAAAATAGGATTTGTCGGCAATTTAGTAAATTCAAACTCATTTTTAGCATTTAGAAAGCTCTCTATTTCGTTTCTTGTGTAGATTGAGGCATGTTTTTGCCCAAAATCATGACCAAAACATACATCGTTTGGAAGCAAATTATCAATTAATTGTTGCAAGCTAGTTTGGATGAAATGTGTTTCGGTTTTAAAAAACTGTGCGAGATTTAATGGTGATGAAAACCCGAGATATAATTTTTGTTCAGGCGTATCGAACAATAGAGGAGTAACAATTTTATCATTTTGATTTGCGGCTAAAAACAATTCTTGATTAAGCATTTGGCTTAAATTTGAAATATCTGAATTCATTTTTTTAGTTTAATAAGTGGTTTGACCGTAAGCTCGACAGTTGAGTTTGAATCTACTATACATTATTCGAAGTTGAAGAGAAATAGTGATTAACAGTTTTTAATTGGGATTATAATATAAATGTATCGTGTATGGAGCTTTCTACAAACCTATTCTTTGCTACTGGTGATCGGCGCTATGTTGGCATTATTTTGGGCAAACATCGACTACCATTCGTACGAGGCATTTGTCGAGTTTAACCTTTGGGAAAATGATTGGATTGGTCATGTACATGGCGCGCATCGGTCTTTAACAATTCACTACCTTGTAAATGATGTGTTAATGGCCTTATTTTTTGCTATTGCTGGCAAAGAAGTCTGGGAAGCTATTGTTTTGAAAGATGGTTCTTTAAGGGGAAAGAAAGCCCTTGGGCCTTTAATCGCGACTTCTGGTGGAATGTTTGGACCAATCCTTGTCTATTTTGCGATTGCGTATGTTTTTGGTTCAGAGGCTTTTAGTGCGATCAAAAATGGTTGGGCAATTCCAACTGCAACTGATATTGCGTTTACTTATCTGATTGCACGTATTATTTTTGGCGCAGGTCATCCCGCAATTCGTTTTTTACTATTACTTGCGATCGCCGATGACGCTGCGGGCCTTATAATTATCGCGGTGGCCTATCCCTCTAGTGAACTTGAACTCCAATGGCTGCTGGTTTCGTTTGGCGCGGCATTTTTTGTTTACTTATTTTTCAATGAATTACCGCGCCGAAAAGATAAGGGTTTGCAAGGGCGTCCGAATTCCACACTTATTAGAAAACGCTTTGGAGTTTGGCCTTATGTCATTGCGGGAATTTTTTCATGGTTTGGATTTCAGTACGCGGGCATTCACCCTGCTTTGGGGTTGCTACCGGTAATTCCTGCCATTCCTCATGCCGACAGAGCATTTGGTATTTTTGCGGATGCGGAAAAACACTTACATGATTTATTGAATACTATGGAGCACGCACTAGCAATTCCTGTTGAAATCGTTTTGTTTTTATTTGGATTGTGTAACGCAGGCGTATTGTTTTCAGCCGTGGGGCCAGCCACTTATGCAGTACTAGGAGGCCTACTTATTGGAAAACCATTGGGAATATTTGTAATGGGATGGATCGCTGCAAAGCCAATGAAGTTGGGATTGCCAGAGGGAATGAATTTTCGACATCTATTTTTGGTTGGGACTATCGCATCTATAGGCTTTACTGTTTCACTTTTTGTTGCAGGAGCCGCATTTAAGTTGGAGAATTTAACTGGAACAGAAGCTGTCGCAATGCAGTCAGTTTTGGACGCTGCAAAAATGGGCGCTTTGTTGAGTTTCTTTGGTGCTGCCGTTTCACTTATATTTGCGAAGCTGCTTAAGGTGAAACCTGGAGATTTGGAATCTGATGCTTGAATTTCGAAACGTTAGTAAGTCTTTTTGGACTGGAAAACGGCGGAAAATCATACTTGATGATGCAAGTTTTAAAATAGAACTTGGAAAGTCCATTGGTATTTTTGCAAAAAATGGTTCCGGTAAGTCCACGATTATTAAAATGATGGCAGGCACAGAGCGACAAGATGAAGGAATTATTCGTCGAGAGTGTAAAGTTTCATTTCCACTTGGTCCGATTGGAGGCCTTGGTCCAAAATTATCAGCTGCTGAGAATGTTAGACTATTGGCGCGTATGCACGACATGGAGGTCGATGAGATCGAAGCTCAGTGTAGGTATATAGCCGATATTGGTGAGTATTTTGATCGACCGATGAAAGAGTATTCTACAGGAATGGGAGAAAGGGCACGATATGCTATTCTCTTATCGTTGAATTATGATATTTTTTTAATTGACGAATCCCTTCCGTCTACAACTGATGTGGAATTTAACCGACGTGCAGCGAATTTATTGGCGGATAAGCTTTCGCACGCAACTGCAATAATTGTCTCTCACGATGAAACACTTATTCGAACCTTTTGCCGTGAGGCAGCAGTATTGCGTGATGGAAAGTTGTTCTTTTTTAATACTATAGATGAGGCCAAGGAACTTTATGACTGGACCAAGTGATGACAAGAGCAATCAGAATGATGTGAATAAAAATTCGCAATCGCCTCAAAAAAACCAACCAACTGCTGCACAGTTGCGTCAAGCACGTCGGACAGCAAGAAATTTAGGGTTGAATCCCAAGAATGGTTTCCAAGCAATTACAATGCTGAGTGAGCGTGGAGTTGAAATTGATGGATTGAGCAATGCTCCAAATTCAACAAATGAGAATCCACTTGTTCCTCAAACAGCGCCCAGCACCTCTTTAAAAATACCACAACCAAACGAGGGTGCACTTAGTGTTAATGCGCAAAAAGAGCGTGATCGTGAAGTTGATAAAATTCGCCGAAAAGCCAGTAATCGGAGGCGTCGCCGCATGTTCGGCATGCTACGCCGTTTTGTCATGTACGTTGTGTTCCCAACCTTCATTTTTGGCTATTACCAATTTGAAGTTTCAACACCACTTTATCAAACTGAAGCGACCTTGTCAGTAGAGAAGGCACAATCGGCGGCTGGCGCGGGCTCAAGCAGTTTTTTCGATTCTTTGGGTTTGAATAATGATGAAAACATAGGGATACAAAATTATTTGGAAAGCCGTGATATTTTTTTGCAATTGGAAAATGATTTCGACTTTCCAGCACTATTTATGTCTGAAGATATGGATTTTATGAAAAAAGTTGATGCAGATATTAACGAAGCCGAGCGCTATAAAATTTTTAAGAAATACGCGAAGTCAAATTTCGATACGACTGACCAAGTCTTAAGGTTAGATATTCGAACCCCAGATCGTGAATCTGGAGAAACTGTTGCAAATTTAATGATAAAATATGCAGAAGAAAATTTAGATAAGAAGACTATTGCAGTGCGCGAAGGAGAGTTGAGTAGTGCTCGAAGTGCATTAGCAGAGGCTCAGAAAGCACTGGACGAAGCCGAAGAAAATTTAATTGGACTTAAGTCAGACCCCAATAATAATATTAATGCAGCTGCAGATATTGAGCGAATTAATACTGAAATTGCAACTCTCGAAACAGAACGTAATACGCTTTATAGAGAGCTCAGTTTGTTGGAAAATAATGCGTCGCCAAACCAGATTCGTGTTGAGGACAAAAAGAGAGAAATAAAAGGATTGGAAGAGGCTATATCGCGATTAAACGATGAAGCTCAATTGCCTCAACCTAATGGTAAGTCTTTACTAGTACTTGCTCAAGAGATTATTTTTGCGGAAAGTCAAGTTGCGTCTGCGACTGTTTTGCTTGAACAGCAAAATCAGTTATATCTTGGCGCGCTTGCAAAGGTGCAAGAGCAAAATTCTTATTTGACAACAAATGTACCACCGATATCTTCATTTGACCCGGTTTTCCCGCGTAGTTTGCTGTCGACGATAACGGCATTTGGTGTGTTTTTTGCCATTTACCTATTCGCGGCTATGACTATTGATGTCATTCGAGAGCAAATTGCAGCTTCATAGCTTAAATTTAAATTGCCCTCTTGCGGTCAAGTTGGTTTTTTATTATGAGAGGCAAACCTAATGTTGGGGCGTGGCCAAGCGGTACGGCAGCGCTTTTTGGTAGCGAAGATCGTAGGTTCGAATCCTACCGCCCCAGCCACATTACTTTTCGCATGTGTTCGTATGCGTCCGTAGATGTACAAAAATCCTTGCCACCATTTCACTTAGTTTCCGTATGCGTTCATACGCATTCGTTTGCGTCTGCCCACAACCACGAAAAAAGATGGTACAAAAGGTGGTACAAATCGATTTCGTGAACTCTATTAGTTCTTCATAGGCAAGTGAGAACAAATAGGGAGAATATTAAAATATATTTTAACGCACTGATTTTGCTTGATTATTTATTTCATTTAGTGTAACATTCTAATTGTCGGAGGGAGAACCGACAAAACTCTGATTGCTGTAGAAAGGGCAGCAGTCCGAACACCAACAAACGAAGAAGAGAAGCGAGCACTTGATCGCGTCGGCGAGTTCGTACCCTGTGTAAGGCTTTTAAAAGTCAAAGTAATTTTGACTAAACTTTTATTGTTGGTGTTTAAGATGAATTTGAATAATACAACCTGTAAGAATGCGACAGGATTTACGCATTCAAAATCCCCCAGAAAACTCTCTGATGGCAATGGCCTTTATCTATGGGTCTATTGTGACGCATCGAAGCGATGGCGTTTTCATTATAGCCTTCATGGACATAAGAAACTTGTCTCGCTTGGTGTCTACCCCGAAGTTTCTTTAAAAGAAGCGCGCGATAAAGCCTTTGAAGCGCGAAAGATGGTTTCAGAGGGTATTGACCCTGCGATTGAGAAGAAAAAGCAAAAGCTGATCCAGTTTGCAGATCATCGCAATACATTTGAAGCTGTGACAATGCGTTGGTTTAAAGATCGGCAATCATCGCTCAATATGAAATATCAGCAAAATATTCTCAGACGGCTTGAGGTCGATATTTTGCCTCATATTGGCAAACTTCCGATCAAAGATATCACACCGGCTCTTTTACTCAATACTATTCGAAAAATTGAAACCCGTGGAGCAACTGATCTTGCTAAGCGACAACTTCAAAAATGTAGCGAAATATTCAGCTATGCAATTTCGGAAGGTTTACTTGAGAATGATCCGTCTTTACATGTTGGAAAAGGCTTGAAACCTTCAAAAGGTGGGCATCACGCGTCAATAACAATCGAAGAAATTCCTATCTTTCTGGCTTCGCTTGAACAAAATAAACCACGGTTTCACCTCACAACTTATCACGCATTAAAACTTATGATGCTGACATTTCTACGCACTAGCGAATTTATTGGCGCTAAGTGGAATGAAATTGATTTTATCAATAAACGCTGGGATGTACCTGCAGATCGCATGAAGATGAAGCGTCCACATTTTGTGCCACTTTCTGAACAAACCATCGAAATTTTAAAAGCGCAGCATGAGATTACAGGTCACCGCGAGTTTATTTTTGCCAGCTCTATCAATGGGCGCAAATCCATTAGCAATAATACGATACTCGGTGCCTTAAATCGCATGGGTTATAAAGGACGTATGACGGGACACGGTTTTCGTGCGCTTGCCATGAGTGCCATTATGCAAGAACTCAATTATCGTTTTGAAATTCCTGATTTGCAGTTGGCGCATGTGAAGCAAGACAAAATTCGTCAAGCCTATGATCGTGCAGATTTTAAAGAAGAGCGTTTCAAGATGATGCAGGATTGGGCTGACTATCTTGAGCGGCATGGATTGCGGAAATGATCCATGTCTCAGCTTTTCAAACATGCGTATTCCATATCCGAAGTGGTTCAGTCCACAGGGATATGTCGCACAACAATTTATGAAGAAATTAAATCGGGAAAGCTCGTCGCCAAGAAATGCGGTGCACGTACCATTATCACTGAAAGCGACCTGCAAGCTTGGCTAGACGCGCTCCCCTCAACCGAAATTATAGGAGGCAAAAATGCCTGATACTTTATCTATTTTAACAAGTGAACAAATTGTACAAACAAAAATCTGGCAAAAGGACGGCACAATCAAACCATCGGCTAATGCAAAATATTTTGACCTGAACGAGCGTGAGATAGACAATATGCATGAACTTCATGCACTTTTAAGTGAATTAGCTGATGATCCTTATTCCTGTTTTATTCGTGGTCGATATGCTGGTGATAATCGTGCGCAGGAAATTGACCCTACCGATTATAAGGACGACAAAGTTTTGCGTCGCAATGGTCATTTTGAGGATCAACCGCTTCATGCGCTCATGATTGATATTGATGATTTTGAACCCATACTTGCTGATCCACTTCACGAGCCAGAGGTCTGTATTGATGAATTTATCGTCAGTACTTTGCCTAAGTGCTTTCACAATGTGAGCTATTCGTGGCAAGCTTCAGCCAGTGCTGGGAAGAAAGGTTCAGAAGATGTACTCAAAGTGCATTTGTGGTTTTGGCTCAGAACGCCTTATACGAGCGCTCAACTAAAATCATGGGCAGAAGCGAACACTATTGATTGCGATCATAAACTATTCAATCCTGTGCAAATTCACTTCACTGCCAGTCCAATTTTCGAAGCAGGCATAGTTGACCCAATTCAAAAGCGCCGTGGTTTTTTTGAAGGTCACAAAGGTGATGAAGTTGATTTAATTATTGATGATCAGCAATGTGCCAATTCAAATACAAAGCTTTCATCACTTGAAATCTTAGATATGGCGATCAATCGCGATCCGATTGCGAAGTTTCTTATGGAAAGTGAACTGGTTACATCGCGTGGCAATAAAGGTGAGCTCTATATCGACTGTCCATTCAAAGATGGGCATAGCAAAGATACCAAAACTTCAACGCTCTATTTTCCTGCACATACCAATGGTAGAAAATACGGCAATATTTTTTGCCATCACGATAGCTGCAAGAAATACAACCAGAAAGATTTTCTTGAAGCCCTTGGATGTGATGCAAAACCTATATTGAACAAGAAAAGCCCCCTTGATCGTGCGGAATGGTTTATTGAGACGCATTTCAATTTAGGTGGCATACCAACACTCAAACGCCATCAGGGTCATTGGTATCTTTATAGTGGCACATCTTATGATGAGGTCAAAGATGAACAAATTAGCAATGATATATGGCGTATTCTTGGGCAAGCATTAAAGATTGGTGAAAAAGGCATCCACGAACCTTTTAATCCAACGCTAACAGATGTGAATGCAACGCTAAATGCTTTGCGTGCATCTGCCGAAAATAAAATTCTCATTCCGAACACATGGAATGATGGACGCAAAGGCACGTATATTTCATTGAAAAATAAAATCTTGAATGTGCATACCAGAGAAACGCTTGCTCATTCCCCTGAGTTTTTCACAATGAATAGCCTACCTTTTGACTATCAAACACAGGGGCAGCCTGAACGCTGGCTCGCATTTCTTAATGAAATTTTTAACCGTGATACACAATCTATTGAATGTTTGCAGGAAATCTTTGGTTACTGCGTCACAACAGATACATCCTTTCAAAAGATGTTCTTATTTGTTGGTCCAAGGCGTTCTGGTAAAAGTACCATAGGTCAAATCCTAGAAAGCTTACTTGGTAGCAAAAATGTACAAGGCATGGATTTAAACGCGCTTTCCAGTCAATTTGGATTAGCTCCACTTCGTCATAAATTGCTCGGTGTGTTTTCTGATGTGCGATTTGATAAAAACCGAGGCACCAAAGCGGTTGTGCAAAAGCTATTAAGTATCTCTGGGGAAGATACCGTCTTTATTGATATCAAAAACAGTGATCAAGTCTCCGAAAAACTGACCGCGCGGCTATTGATTATCTCAAACGAAATTCCACAGCTTTACGAGGCGAATAATGCGCTTGTTGGCCGTTTCATTATCTTAGAGACAAAGAAATCCTTCTTTGGAAAAGAGGATCGCGATTTGAAAGGCAAGCTATATGCTGAATTGCCACAGATATTGAACTGGGCACTCATAGGGCTGGAGAGGTTGTTAACGCAAGGACATTTTATTCAGCCTAAATCTTCTGAATATCGCCTCAATGAAATGATGCGTATTTCTAATCCGATTGCGGCTTTCATTGATGATTGCTGTAATTTTGACGAGGATTCCTATGTGCCAAAAGATGTTCTTTTTGCACAATATGAGTGGTGGTGCATAAAAAATGGCTACAAATACATACGTCAAAAGGACATATTTGCGCGTGAATTACTCAATTCCCATGATGATAGGATCAAACCAGCCAAGCGCACAATCAATGATCAGCGTGTGCCTGTGTTCGTTGGTATTGCATTAAAGCGAGAGTTTATTGAGGAAAATCTCGAAAATGAAATCTAACTGTCTAGGGTGTCTAGGATGTTTTTAAGTCAGTTGAAAATTAGAGATATAAAAAAACGCGAAAATGCCAATTATACCAAACCTTGCCTAACCAAACTCGACATAACCCTAGACACCTTAGACATGCTAGACGGTTAAATAGCTGGTATCTTTTGCAATCTTTGGTATTCTGCCTAGAATTAAAGAATTTTGAGAAATAATATGATCCCTGACTATCAAACATTGATGCGCCCTGTTTTAGAAGCTGCTGCAAACAAGGCGCGAAAAATCTCTGACGTCGTGACTGAAATGGAAGATAAATTCAATTTGACTGATGAAGAACGCAATCAACTTTTACCATCAGGCAAACAAACAACGATAGCCAATCGGACGCATTGGGCGCGTTCCTATTTAAAGCAAGCTGGTTTAGTCAAGAATATTCGCCGTGGTTGGTACGAAATTACAAAGCGTGGGCAAAAAGTGCTCGCGGATAAAGACGCACAAATCAATTCAAATTTTCTGCAACAATTTGATGAGTTTCAAGAGTTCAAAAATAGAACACAAGATGACAAAAGCGATCAAAGCTTGGATACTGATTTATCAGAAATTTCGACGCCAGATGAAAACATCCAAATTGCTTACCAGAAGTTAAACAAAGATTTAGCAGCAAATCTACTTGACGCTGTAAGAAACATCTCAGCAGAAGCCTTTGAGCAATTAATTGTCGATGTATTTATAGCAATGGGTTATGGTGGCACATCAGAAGGCGCTGGACGTGCTTTGGGCCGAACAGGTGACAACGGTGTTGATGGTGTCATCGACCAAGACCCTCTTGGTGTGGATCAAATTTACCTACAAGCAAAACGCTACGCCGCAGATAATACCATTGGCGCTGGCCATATTCGAGACTTCAGCAGTTCAATTGAAATGCGCAAAGCCATCAAAGGTATCTTTGTTACAACCTCATTTTTCACGAAATCAGCAGAAGAAACAGTAGAAAAGCTTGGAAAACGTATTATTCTGATTGATGGCGCAAAACTCGCAAATCTCATGATCCGCTATAATATTGGGTGTCGTACAAAAGAAACGCTCCATATTAAGCAATTTGATGATAGCTTTTTCGAAACGGATGAATAATTTAAAAGCCCAGATATTATCTGGGCGATTTCGCTATAGATGATAACGCACAGGATTAGCCGCACCACGTTTCCGCATATGATCTGGTACTTTTGTGCGCAGATAGTGATTTGCTATATCTGCTGGTGCTTCGCGACCAATGAAACCCCATCTACCCTCAAATGTGCCGTGTTTAGGAAAATTCTCTTCTGTAGCCTCAACCCATTTTTCAGGGATAAATACGCCAACGACTAAGCCTTGTTGCATAGCTAATACAATTTCCGCTTGTTCAGCTTTTTTCGGATCAATACGCCATGCACAACAAACTGCATCATAAATAGATGACTGATCCGTCACGCTTTTGTTGATGTTAATCAAGATAGCCTTGTGTTGAAAATCAATTTCTTGCGCATTATAGCGTTCGATAATCTGCTTTGAGTGCATGACGCCCCTCTCGTCGGCATCATGCCCAGACATAATATTCGTAGTTTCTGGAAAAGCATCAATTAATGACGCTTCCACCTCGAAAGCTGTATCTTCGTCCATACCGTGACGATGAATAACATGCGCCACATCAAAACCAGATGTGCGGATTTCACGAATTCGTTGTAATTTATCACTCAATTCTTCTGTATTGGCTTCAAGCTCACCTTTCGCATGGGCAAATACACGATTGCCTGTTCCTTTGCCGATATAAAATGTCTGGCCATTACGCGGATCAATCAAACGATATACATAATATTGCAAATGCTCAAAAATTTCTGATGTAAACATGCCTTGTTAACTCCTTTTACGTTAATCGACTACCAGTACAAACTGGTAGCCGGGAGTTAGTAACCGCCAACAGACGGCGCGACACTCTTTGGCCGCGAGGCTTGGACATACAGCGCCGCCTCCCGGCCATAAAAGTTCGAAAGGCAACATATTGATGTCGGTCCATGTAAGACCGCTGTTGGACGAGGTTACTAAGCCCCGATGCAGAACCATTTCTGCACGCGCCAAACGTACTCGGATTTTAGGGAATGTCAAATGAAGCTTGGTATTACAAAATCTCAAGCTTTAATAGTTAGGTGAGAATTATAGTGCAGAATCAATTACTTTTCTCTATTAAGAAAATTAATAGTAATGGAAAAATAATTATGACCGTTAGCGTCGCTGAATACTTTGGCCAAAACACCTTTGCCTCAAAAGAGATTTCACCTGTTCGTAAAGAAGATGGACTGAGTTGTCCATTTATGGACAAACCATGTGATAAACTTATAAGAAAAAATAAACCCGTATGCTCTGTTAGAAAAAATGATGGAACACTATGGATTGTGTGCCCTCATAGATTATGCGCTTCCGCAAAAAAAACATCAGGTAAAAACAAAAAACACTTGCATCTAAATCCTCATCAACGTGATATTTTGATGCAAATTGCCAAGACAATTTATCGTGGCGATATTTCACCTGACAAAATTGCTGTAAATCGTGAAGTCAGCATACCAATAGAAGGCGAAGGCGTCAGCGATTATCATGCTGATTATGTTATGCGCAACTTATCAGAAGACAATAAGCGTGTAGATGCTATCGTTTTAGAGATGCAAGGTGGCGGAGAAACGAGTGGAACTAAATCCATTACAGATCTTGTGAACGATTGGGAGAACAACCCAAATAGAACAAATGACATGTTACGACAAATGGCTAATGCAAACAGTATTGAGACAAACGCATGGAGACGACAGCAAGAGCAATTTCTCATCAAAGGTAATGTCGCCAATCAAAGCGGCGGTAAGTTAGTTTTTGCTATCGGCACCCTTCTTTTTGATTATCTCAAAAAACGCTTTGAACAAGCAAACCTTAGAGATTTAAGAGAGAATGAATGGACATTATGCCTCTTGGCTTTTTGTGAGGAAAATTCTCAAAGCACAACAGAAGGCCCAGTACCATTAAAAGTAGATGAAAACCGTTTATTATTCACAAATTACGCTAGTTTCGTCCAATTCTTGACAAATCAAGGTGGCCCTAATCCACAGATTTTTACTGGAGATTTTGAGACCCTTGAAGGCGATCTTATTAAAATCAACGATCTTTGATTTTATCAGCTAAAATTATTCTCTCACCAATCCACTGAACGACAGGCACACATACCGCATTACCTAAGCTTCTGTATCTAGATGCGTCCAATCTTTTGGAAACCCCTGAAGCTTTTCGTACTCTGAAGGAAGCATTCGCCTTACAAACAGCGTCCGAGGAACCTCTTGAGTCGAGCGTGTATGTTTCTCCGTCATTTCTGTATCCTTTTGCTTGAGGTCCTGCCGAAGATTTTCGACCGATGCTGGCATGTTGGATAGAATATGTATTTGCTTCTCGATTTTCTTCTGTAGATTTGTCGGCAAAGGCTTCTCGCGCGCCGTAGCCCTGTCGATGAGTGACTGTAATTCCTTGGGGTTCAAATAATACTCTAGAGGAGCAGATGCTTCCAAAACTTGCGACAATGAAGACTCTACGTCGTCTTTGGGGTGTTCCAAAATATTTTGCGTCAAGTACTCGCCACGAAACGCCATACCCGAATTCATCCAGCTTTTGGATGAGAACTTTGAAGTCTTGCCCTTTGTTGCTGTTGAGAATTCCGGGAACATTTTCGAGGATAACCCATCTTGGCTTTTTTTCATTAATCAACTCCGCCATTTTATAAAATAAACCACTACGATTACCCGCCAAGCCTTGCCGCTTCCCTTGATTAGCCAGGGAAACATCTTGACACGGGAACCCCCCGCACCAAACGTTGCTATCTGGTATGTTATCCGCAGTAATAGCATTGATATCGCCTAAAAGCTTTGTGTCAGGCCAGTGTTTCTGCAATATTTTGCGCGAGAACTGATTGATTTCACTTTGAAAGACAACATCCATTCCAGAACGTTCAAGCCCTAAGTCAAATCCTCCGATTCCTGCAAAAAATGATGCAACTTTATATTCCATGTGGTCTATTTAAATTGTTTTTCTTAAAATGGCCACCCTAAAATCATTTTTTTTATTATTTAAGGTGGTACAAAAGATGGTACAGTTTCAATGAGCTAAATTCTAATTTAATAGAAATCAACAAGTTAGCACATTTAATGTGAATCCTACCGCCGTTATTTTTGTGTAATTTCGTAGATGTTCGTTGATTATTTTTAGCATTTCGATTTAGATTATTCCTAGCGGAGCAAGTTTTATCTAACTTGGTGTAGCGTTCATTTATGACGAAAGCTGCTTGCCTGCCAAATATGTCCCGACCAAAGCTACTTGTATGCATCGTCTTCGCAGCCGTGCGTATATGTTAAACCTGACAAGAAAGTCACTGCGCTATTGAAATCTGCGCAGAGAGCCAATGGCACTGTGCGCACAATTCAGTGACAGTCTACTGCACAAATCTTTGAAAATATGCACGTTCATATTCTCGGCGATTCTCTGTCGCATTTTCAACTTGATTAACGTGCTGAGCTTCCAAACTGTGCAGCGTCGAAAGGGCTTAAATTTATGAAGATCTGCAATAAGTCGTACCACTCAAATATCCACAAGTTATTATCTCGAGCTTTGAAGGAAAAAAACCGAGTTAATTTGAACTTTTCAAAGTTATAGGTATTTCTTTGAGTTCAAATTTTAAGCAGTGTTCATTCCAAATCGTATCAAATATATTTGATTTCGTACCGAAGTCTGGCTGTGCATATATTGTTAAGTCTTTGACCCCTTGCACAGAAGATATTCGCCAATCTTCTCCTGACATTGATGAAGGTTCAAAAACTACTTCCGAAAGCCTTAGTCCAGGCAAAGATTGGCTGGCCTTAATTGCCGTATTTAAAAATTGTTTTATGGTCGATAACTGAATACCGAAAGATGAAGGACTGATTGAACAATAAATTACTTTATTACGCGGAACGACATAGTCTTTATTTCTATTGTAATTTCTTGATATCGCAACCAAAGCTTGCTCAAGTGCGCGCGTTGTTAACCTAAATTGTTGTATGCGTTGGCTTAAGAGCTGTTGAATGTCTTGGATGCCATCACCGACAATATATAATGGAACTTCAAGTACAGCACCCCCGACAATTCCATTTACTACGGCCAGTTTTAGTTTGATTTCATTTTTAAGATCAACTGGTTGAACCATGCAAACTGATTCAACTTTCTCTACGTTGCGTGCATGCTTTTGAAAAAATTGCTTGGAGTCTGTTCTAAATTGCTTGGGACGTAACCCCTTTGCAATAAAAAGCACATTTTTTGTCGTCGTTGGAACGCTATCGAAAACGTTGAGGAAACTGGCTGAATTCTTACTTGCCATCAGATTTACGACTCTAAGCCCATCAAACATTTGGAGCCTTCTTAAGTCAAATCGACTATTAAGCGTTAGAGCGCCGCTTGTAACAGTTGAACTTCCACCTGCAGACGTCAGAAAATTTTTGCCGTCAATTTTAATTTGAATCAAGCCTCCGTCAAGCAAGCTAGCGTCAAAACCGGTATCATTAAAATGAGCCGTCAGTGCTTGTGCATTGCTGATACCTCTTTCGGCGATTTGGGCGGGTTTATCATATGTATCTCGTAGAATATCATCCCATTTCCAATCTATTTGCTGGTCAAAAAAGCACGAAGTTACAAATTCGGAGTGATTTTGATTAAAGTCAAGCAAAGCTAAAAACACGCTTAGCGCTTCTTTTTCGTCACACTCAATTGAAATTTGTGCAATCTGATTGCCCGTATTTTCTATGTCTTTCAGGCTTTCAATTGAAATCTCTTGAGTGCTGTCGACATATTTCTTAAAGCCGACACCTAATTTTCCCTCTAGAAAATATTGTTTCTTCCATTTAGACCAACTGATTTTGGGTGCCTTTTCGGTTGAAACAGCAGATTGAAAAACATCAGCAACATTTTTGCGTGGTTTGGTATAAGTTAAGTGTTGAAAGAAAGTAACGTTTGGTCGCGAGTTAACCTCGCAGATAATCGTGCGTGCTTCATCAATTGGCTTTTGTGGATTTTCGCACAATAAATCTAAGCCGAAAAAACCTGAGTCTCCAACTGATCGGACCGCGTCTTCTGAGATTTTTTTGATAGTGGGATGCACAATATCAGAAATATTAAACCAATCTGCACCACCATATATATTGGGATTATAACTGAGGACCGCAGGTTTTCCTTTTGGCAAAATGGTTTCTGGCGTGAGATTGTCACACTTAAGATAGTGCAATATTGTGTCATCAAATTTAATTTCTTTACCCCTTACTCCGGGCAGAGTATTTCGTTTCTTGTTTTTTTGGTCGACAATTTCTCTTATCGTATGAACACCATCGCCCATGACATTTGCAGGCATTCTTAAATAAGCGACCACAAATTTCCCATTCGCAACATGCACCCTTAGATCAGCCCCCTTTATATATTCCTCTACAAGAATTGGTCCTTTCGGGTCGGTTTCTCGAACATATTTCCAGGCTTGTTCTAGCTTTTCTTCACTGTCGATACCGATCGTTACACCTTGATAAAGAGAGCCAAAAACTGGCTTTACAACGCAATCACCGATTTCTAAAAAGGCCTCTTTTGCTTCTTCAAAAGTTTGGACTTCTTTTCCGATTGCAACCGGAACTTTGTGTTCTTGCAATAACAATTTCGCAAGATACTTGTCATTTGAGATATGTTCTACAGTCCTTGAGATATGGTGTGAACGTGAATTTTGTACGAGGGCGCGTGTTGAAGGTGAGCGCAACAAATACCGGTCGGGCTGCGCAAAACCCATTCGACTTAGCGATACATCTGATAGTTGAGCAGCTTCTCGAACGGTTCGTTGCTTCCAGCCCTTTATGGAACCTTCAAATGTATTTCCACCGTCTTCGATTTGTTGTCTTATCGAACTCAAAATGTTCTTTAAATTGTCGACTTGCTTTTGCGAACGCGGAACGAAATTTACCTTTGCCACTTGCTATCCTTTAAAATACTTACAAAATACACCTACAAAAACAATATCTTTAAGCGCGTGTCTATCTGTATCTGCATTTGACACTAAAAAATGAACTCAAATATTTTTACAAACTAAAATCACAAAGGATTCTTATAAACACAAAATGACATTAATCGAGACTAAAAGCGGACTTATTGGTTCAAATTTTCCAAGTTAGTGGAAATCAAAATCAAGTAACTTGGGAGCGCAGCGCCTAATAATTTGATTGTAAATTTCATCTCCTGAACGATCTGCTAACGGAATTTGGCTTGCCAATTTAAGTAATTTCCGATCCGAAAACGGGTTGACTATAAAACTACGCGAAGTTGCATAATGTCTAGTGCCTTGACCATGAGTCAATGTGATCTCCCACCAAGCTAAGTCATAGTGAATTTTCTGAGCATTGTCAGGCAAATGATTATACCAATCGAGATAAGCTTTTTCCAAAAATTCATAGTACGCTGAAAATTTACCTTTGTCTGGACAAGCGCGAAGACGGCTTAATGCATGAGCGGAATCAAAGTTGCCGATCTTTTGCCCACGCCAATTTATTGATCTCAAAATGCCCATGACATTGCCGCGAATTTGCAATTTGTTTTCTGGGATTAAATCTTGAGTAGGTGTGGCGCGTAAATCCCCAAAAAAAGAAAACCCATGCCTTAAATTCATGAGGTCACTTTTGATAGGGGTGTTTTTGCGAATGGAGTATATTTTGTGCTCTATGCCGATGCTCTCAGCAATTTTTTTTGCTAGTTTGCTATCTTGGCCTGAAGCCCAATGAAACCAATGAGAATAAGTTTGTTGAACTGGATTTTTTGAAATGAGAGAAGTAGCAAGCAAACAACGTGAATCACGTCCACCCGATAGTGCAAAGAGATAGTTGTCAGACTTTGCTAAAGTTGACATGATCATTGACATACGCTCAATAATCGCATCGATTAAATCGGTGGTTTTTGCCGAATCTGGATAAATTATAAGATCTTCTTTTGGCCAGTGCCGTGTTTCTTCAAAAGAATTTAAATCAAGATAATGGTTAGCAGTACAACGCGTGATACTTTTATCAGGAGTTAATTTTAATGAATAACGAACCCCTTCATTGAGTACATCATTTGGGCCAAAATACGAATTTGGTTGAAAACCATTAGCGTTGGTGGTTGCTAAACTCGGAGTTGATGCAAAAATCCCTTCGTTTTTGTTATATACACACGAGTAATCAGCAACGGCATCAAAATAGGCGCGTTTATATGTTGGTGTAATGAGGAGAAATATAAAACGCCCTGATGAGTTTTCGACGATATCCTCAATTTCTTTGAGAAATTCTGGTGAGCTATAGGGGTGAGATATTTTCAGTGAATTTGAAATTTGCGTTCCGTTTTGGTCAATCGCAATACCAACGACAAATCCAATATGTATATCAGAAGAATCATAAATTTTGGTAAGCCGCGATTCTACAATGCGTGGATGAAGCCCAATATAAGCATCATCCAACGTGAAAGTTTCGAAGCTTTTCGGAATAATGTCTTGACGCTTTGAAAATACAAATTGATCAACAAAAATATCGTTAAAATTTAAATCTTCAATTTCGTTGGAAAGTGTAATGCCATATAACATAAAAGTGACTCTTAAGATTGAGATGAGTGAGTTCGATTAACCGTAGGTTAGTTCAATTGATTGTTAGGTTACAAGATAAATATATGCACGCCTCACGAAAATCACATCTTAAATGAATAAGTTTTGTTGAAAAGTACGATCCGATTAAAAGTTAAGATAAACAATTGCCATAAGAGTATTTAAGGTCAGTCCTGTACAGCTTGCGTTTGGTAAGGATTTTTACATAATTGGCAGCTCTGCTTTTTAGAATGTGCCAACTTGGTTAGCTGTATTCTGGTAATGTTATGAGTTGCCGAAATTTTTCTAAAAACCAGCTCTCTTAGATTGGTATTATGTCTTCGCCAATATCAAATCAATAGAGCGAGTAGTTTTGATGTTGACACTGTATTTACAAAAATTCGGTTGTAAGGCTAAAGTTGTAAGGTAACTGAGAGCTCACGGTATTCGAATTCCAGACTGATAGAGGATACGACAAGATCATGCCGAGTGTTAAATAATCGCGATTATGTTTTCATCACTTGATGGAAAAATCGCGGAGACGCCAATACGTGTGCATCAATTTTGATTAATCATCGTGCAAATATATTTAAAAACGTTTATGAGTAAAATTTGGTAGCGGAGGAGGGACTTGAACCCCCGACACGCGGATTATGATTCCGCTGCTCTAACCACCTGAGCTACTCCGCCAACGGTTGGCGTGTATTAATCCGGCGATGTGGATTGGTCAAGTCGCATTTTGCTTTGGGAACCTATTTTTAATTTTTTTATATCGACAATCATCGATTTGGCTATTTTTTGTGCTGCATAATCATTAGAGCTCTATTTTGAAATGAAACGCCAACAAGTATTTTCAAGACTAACTTGTGCTTTTAACAAAAACTGGCGTTTTTAGTTTTGGTTTCCATTCGAACCGCTAATTATTCCTGTATTTTATAAGCGGTGCAATTTTAAATTCAATTTCGTCTTAATTTGACGCTAGAATAGAGAAATGAACTTATAAAAGTATTTTAAAATGTTTCGTTAACATAATCTTTCACTTTTGAATTTGAGCGTGTAAATAAACTTTATGAAAATCGCATTAAATCCACGTAGTAAACGCCCTGATTTGGCGCCAAAGCCAAAAATAAACAATCAATCAAAGTGGGAACGGCCTCGAATTGGGTTAGTCTCGCTCGGCTGCCCTAAAGCTTTGGTTGATAGTGAGCGTATTTTGACGAGACTTCGCGCAGAGGGCTATGAAATTAGTCCAGACTATGCAGGTGCGGGCGCTGTGATCGTCAATACTTGCGGTTTCTTGGATAGCGCTAAGGCCGAGAGTATGGACGCTATTGGCGAGGCTTTGGCGGAAAATGGACGCGTCATTGTGACAGGCTGTTTTGGTGTTGAAAAGGACAAAATTCAAGAAGCATACCCGAATCTGCTCGCAATCACCGGCCCCAATCAATATGAAAGTGTTATAGACGCTGTTCATCAAGCGGTGCAACCGTCACCAAATCCGTTTGTCGATCTTTTGCCATCAAGCGGCGTTAAGCTCACCCCACGTCATTATGCGTATTTAAAAATTTCTGAGGGGTGCAATCATAAGTGTAAATTTTGTATAATTCCCGATATGCGCGGCCGACTTCAATCCCGCCCTGTTCATGCTATTCTTCGAGAGGCCGAGCAATTGGCGAATGACGGCGTTAAAGAACTTTTGGTAATTTCTCAAGATACCTCTGCTTACGGTTTGGATATTAAATACGAAGAACGTATTTGGAAAGAAAAGGCTTATAGAAGTCACATAACCGATCTTGCGCGTGGGTTAGGGGAACTTGGTATTTGGGTTAGACTTCACTATGTTTACCCTTATCCACATGTGCGCGAATTAATTCCGCTTATGGCGGAAGGTACGATTTTACCCTACTTAGATATTCCTCTTCAGCATGCCCATCCTAGTGTGCTTAACCGAATGGCGCGCCCTGCACGACATGCGAATTCTGTTGATGAGTTTCATAAATGGCGAAGTATTTGTCCGGATATTACTCTGCGTTCGACTTTTATTGTTGGCTATCCAGGAGAAACAGAAGAAGAATTTGAATATCTCCTTGACTGGCTTGATCAAGCTCAGCTCGACCGTGTAGGTGCGTTTATGTATGAGAATGTTGAAGGGGCGCGTGCAAATGAGTTACCTAACCATGTTCCCGAAGAAATCAAAATTGAGCGTTTTGAACGCTTTATGAAAAAAGCACAAGAAATCTCTTTTGCCAAGCTCGAGGCAAAAATTGGTCAAAAAATTGAAGTCATTGTTGATCAAGTTGATGATGATTGTGCGATTGCGCGCTCCAAGTTTGATGCGCCCGAAATTGATGGAAATGTGTTTATTGACAATAACTTTGAGAAGTTAAAGCCAGGAGATATTGTAGAAATAGTTGTGGAAAAGGCCAACGAATATGACTTGTGGGGCCGTTTTTGATGTCAAAATTTCTGGATAATTCGCTTCAGATCAAACACAATGATCTTACCCAAAATAAAGGTTTTATTCTTTCGGCTATTTTGAAAAATGAAATCTATATACTCCCAAGTTTTTTGAAGCATTATCGCGCACTTGGCGTGGAGCGCTTTTATATCCTCGATGACAACTCTGATGACGGCTCACTTGAGTATCTTGCCGCGCAGCCAGATGTGATGTTATTAGAAAGTGAACATAACTATGGCGCACCTCTCCCTGTCCCTAGATCAGACAAGTTGCGAAGAGCTATGCTCGCATGGCGTAATTCTATTCCAGAATATTATATTAAAGACCAATGGCATCTACACGTTGATGTAGATGAGTTTATTGACTTACCTAAAGGTGTTTTTGTTTCTGATTTCACGACTAAGCAGGAAAATACAGATATAGTCTGGGCAAATATGATTGATCTCTACCCAAGAATTTGGGATGACATTTTGCAAGAGCCGACTCCACAAATCGAAAACATTCGATGGTTTTTTGACGCAAGGCCTCATTACAAGTTTTATAATTTTCTAAAAAATCCACACCTAGTTTATTCGGGCGCACGCGCGCGTTTGAGAGAAAATTTCATGACGGTCGAAAAACAGCCAGAAAAAATTACACATAAATTCAAGAGACAGTTTGATGGAAATCCTTATCAAAGGATGGGCAATTTGCTAAAGCCAGCCTTAATTCGGTGGAAATCTAATCATAGTTTTAGGTCTTCTCATTATATTAAAAATGCACGATATCAAAAAATTCTCCTGCCAATGCGTCACTATAAATTTGCACCTAACTTAACGCATAAAATTGATTTTGCGATTAAAGAAAAAGTTTATAATAACGGTTCTCAAGGTTACCGCGAACTATTAGATATTCATCAAAACATGCAGAAAAAATCAGCCAGCTTTTTATGTGAGGATTCTCGAGAGTTTGAAAATTTTGATAGTTTTAAGGAGGCTGGCATTTCTATAAATATGTAGTTTTTACCTTATATCCCGTGTATTTATTTTGTCGGAAAATCGATTAAAAACGACCATGTTTATTACTTCATAGTACGTTGCTGCCCGGATTGATCTTTTGAAGATCGCAAATATATCTCAAAATTAAAGAAGTTGAGATTTTACATTAATCAATGTTCTGCGTGACATGATTTGTTCGTTTATGGGGCGAAAATCTAACGAATTGAAGTATAGGCTTTGTCCTCGTACAGGCGCAATACTGCATCCTTTTAAAAAACTGCACAATTGTACAATATGTAAGCATATTCCAAAAAATAGATGAGAATTGAACTATAACTAGTTTAAGGGAGTGCTATATGTTTACAAATGAGATTGGGAATACACCTTTGAGTCCGATTCCAGATTGTTACCTTCCTGAGGAGGCTGATGCCAAATGGTTCATCATTCCTAAAGGCAAAGACAAAGGTAAGAAACTTTTTTTATGAGGCGATGCTAAATAAAACCTCTAAGAAAAAAAATCATAACATTCTTTTCGTTCACAGCAATCCAGAAAGTTCAATCACTTATCGCGGGATAATTGATAATCTTTTAAGTGATCCGGATCAGAAATTTCGTGTCATTGCTGTCGATCACATTGGCTTTGGACTTTCCGATCAAGCGGATTTTGAGATAGTCGATATGAATCACTCTGAAAACCTTGCTCAACTCGTGCGTGCGCTTGATCTTGATGACATTACATTGGTTATTCATGATTGGGGTGGTGCGATAGGGACGTGTGCATTTTTGGATATGCCAGAGCGAATTAGTGCCCTTGCGCCATGAATACAAACGTTTTCCCCATGCCGTCGACGGGCCTTGTCTATCCACGTTTTCCCGTTCCGATTCTTATGGGTTGGACTTGGCTTGGGCGCGTTTTGCCAGATGCTGTTTGGCAATGGATTCCGCCGCTTGTAATGTATTCACCGGGCAACCGTTTTGATTTTGCGCTTAAGCACATGCCAAATTATTTGTGGCGCGCGATTACAGGTCGCTTGACGGAAAATGAGCAAATTTATCGTAAAATGTTTCAACCTCGAAATAATGCGCGCGCCTCACGTCGCCATGTAAAGCAAATCGCGCTCTGGGGTCATGGTTATAAATACTATGACAAAAAGCATGGTGAGCAATCCAATCATCACTTTTATCATCGTATCTAAAATGAATTCATTCCGTCTTGGGCTGAGCGCAATTTACCTGCTGTCGCCTTCTTTGGCGTTTTCGATCCTTGTGGGAAAGCGGAAGTGCAGCTGCAATGGTTGGAAGCACTTCCTCAGCTTCAGAGTAGAATGCACAGATATGAAAATGTTCGACATTTTGTAGAAGAGCATCGTCCAAATGAAATTGCGCAAGGGATCTAAGCAATGGTTTGGGGTTAGCGAAACACCTGATCGTGCTTAGTTTTTTGGTTTCATGAATTCAGCATTTTAGGTGATTTCTGGATGTTCGTGTCCTATATTTGGTGTCAGAGTCAGGTGAAGGCATTGACATTTTCGGTGTAAAACTTATTTTACCCGAGAATAATTTTTGCAGGATATCAGATGAAGAATCCATTTCGATTTTTACAAGAAGCGCGCAACGAGGTCCGTAAAGTGATTTGGCCAACGCGCAATGAGACATTAGTGTCTACGATTATGGTTCTGATTATGGCGACGCTAGTCACTTTGATTTTCGCCGCAGTTGATTTGGTTATTCGTTTTGCAATGAGCGGTATCTACGCTATTTTCGCTTGAATCTTTTTATGTGAATGATATAGCGACGTTCAACTGGCGTGGACGTGATTCGTTCGCGCGTATTTTTTGGTGTTCGAAGACAAATTTGTGATTTGACTTAGAAGGTAGTATATAATGACGCAGCGTTGGTACTCGGTGAGCGTACTTTCAAATTATGAAAAGCGAATTGCAGAATCAATTCGTGAACAAATCGTGCAAAAAAGTTTGGAAGAGCAAATCACTGAAGTCCTTGTTCCAACTGAGGAAGTTGTAGAAGTTCGCCGCGGCAAAAAAGTCAATTCGGAACGTCGTTTTATGCCCGGTTATGTATTGCTTCGTATGGAACTTACTGATGAGGCTTATCATTTAGTAAATTCAACCAACCGCGTATTGGGTTTTCTTGGTCCCCAAGGTCGCCCCACGCCGATGAGAGATAGCGAAGTTAATCACATACTTAATCGTGTTGAAGAAGGTGGTGAGCGTCCTCGTGTGCTCGTTAGCTTTGACGTTGGTGAAAAAGTTACGGTTCTTGATGGGCCGTTTGAAGGATTTGTTGGTGTTGTTGAAGAAGTCGATTCAGATGCTGAGCGTATCAAAGCAACTGTTTCCATCTTTGGACGTGCGACGCCGGTTGAACTCGAATATGGTCAAGTCAAAAAAGGGGCTTGATCTTATACCTGTGGGAGGTGGGCTACGGCTTTAACCTAACCACTAAGCCAATTGCTCCGGTCATTTGATGTAAGTGGGCGGTGATAAATAGGAGATGCCAAATGGCAAAAAAAATCGTTGGAACGCTTAAGCTGCAAATCGGTGCAGGCAAAGCCAACCCTTCCCCTCCCGTAGGCCCTGCGCTGGGTCAACGTGGAATTAATATCATGGAATTTTGTAAGGCTTTCAATGCGAAGACGCAAGAAATGGAAGCTGGGTCGCCAATTCCTACTATTATTACATATTACCAAGATAAGTCGTTCACGTTTGAGACAAAAACTCCACCTGCAAGTTATTACCTTAAGAAAGCTGCAGGTCTTAAGTCGGGTTCACAAACTCCTGGTAAAGCGACTGCTGGTTCGGTGACAATGAAACAAGTGCGCGAAATTGCTGAAGCCAAAATGGTGGATTTAAACGCAAACTCCGTTGATGAAGCGGCTAAAATTATTTTAGGCTCTGCACGATCAATGGGCATTGAGTTGAAAGGGTAATCATAATGGCAAAGCTTGGAAAACGTACGCGCGCGGCGCAAGAGGCATTTGAAGGAAAGAGTGATCTTTCTGTCGCTGACGCTGTTGCATTGGTTAAAGATAATGCGAAAGCAAAATTTGATGAAACAATCGACATTGCCATGAATTTGGGTGTTGATCCTCGTCACGCTGATCAGATGGTGCGCGGAACAGTTGTGTTGCCAAATGGCACAGGTAAATCTGTTCGCGTTGCTGTTTTTGCGCGCGGTGAAAAGGCCGATGAAGCGAAGGCAGCGGGTGCTGATATTGTGGGTGCCGAAGATTTGATGGAAACTGTCCAAGGCGGTAAAATTGAATTTGAACGTTGCATTGCGACACCGGATATGATGCCAATCGTTGGCCGTTTGGGTAAAGTTCTTGGACCGCGTAATTTGATGCCGAACCCGAAAGTTGGCACGGTAACAATGGATGTGAAAGCGGCAGTTGAAGCTGCAAAGGGCGGTGAAGTTCAGTTCCGTGTTGAAAAGGCCGGGGTGGTTCATGCTGGCGTTGGCAAGGCTTCGTTTGACGCTTCAAAAATCGCTGAGAATGTGCAGGCTTTTGTAAATGCAGTGAATAAGGCGAAACCTGCCGGTTCAAAAGGTACTTATATTAAGAAAATAGCAATTAGCTCTACAATGGGGCCTGGTGTTTCGATCGATCCGACCCTAGCGATTGCTGATTAATAAAGAATTCTCGCGAGAAATCGTGGGATGTTCCGAGCGGGGTAACTCGCTCAACTGTCCGAGAAGGCCGGCGCATTTGAGATTATAAAAGTATAATTTTGATTGCTTAATATCCTGCCTGAGATAGGGGAACGCAAAATTTGTTCGAAGGCATTGCCTGAGAGCGGTTGCGGTAAACCCGGACAGGTTTAGTGGCGGCAATGTGAAAACAGGGTCGCTGAAATGAGCCGATGGTATGCGGAAACAATTACCATCATAAATTGGAGACTAACTGTGGATAGAACCCAGAAAGAACTTGAGGTTAAATCTCTTAACCAAGCTTTCATGGACTCCGGTGTTGTGGTTGTTGCCCATTACGCTGGTCTTACGGTTGCGGAAATGTCTGATCTTCGTATCAAAATGGGTGTGAAAGAAGGCACTGTCCGTGTTGCCAAAAATAGGCTCGCCAAAATCGCTCTAAAGGGAACGCCTTGTGAGGGGATCACTGATCTTCTTAAGGGTCAAACAGTTCTTGCCTATTCTGAGGATCCTGTTGCTGCGGCGAAGGTGATGCAGGAGTTTGCAAAAGATAACAAAAATCTCGTTATCTTGGGTGGCTCGATGGGCTCTGAAGTGCTTGACGCTGCTGGTGTAAAAGCTGTTGCGGATATGCCATCTCGCGAGGAAGTTATTGCTTCTATCGTGGGTGCGCTTACTGGCGCTGCTGCAGAAATTGCAAGCGCTGCGACTGCTCCTGCATCGAATATTGCAGGCATTCTCTCTACGATCGAAGAGAAGGCGGCTTAATTGGTGAAATCGTAAGGTCAGGTTTTGAAATAACTCAAAATCGGATCCTCAATTAAATTTTGAATGGAAATAAAAATGGCTGATATTAAAAAACTTGCTGAAGAAATCGTTGGTTTGACACTTCTCGAAGCTGTTGAACTTAAAAACTTGTTAAAAGATGAGTATGGCATTGAGCCTGCTGCTGGTGGCGCTGTCATGATGGCTGGACCAGCTGGCGGTGATGCTGGTGGTGCTGCCGAAGAAAAAGATGACTTTGATGTCGTTCTTGTTGAAGCGGGTGCACAAAAAATTGCTGTAATTAAAGTTGTCCGTGAGATTACAGGTCTTGGCCTCAAAGAAGCCAAAGATCTTACAGAAGCTGGCGGCAAGGCAGTTAAAGAAGGTGCTCCTAAGGCTGAAGCTGAAGAAATCAAAGCGAAGCTTGAAGAAGCTGGTGCTAAGGTTGAACTTAAATAAGTTTGGCACTTGTAAAAATAGAGGTCGGGTCCTAATTCAAGGACTCGGCATCTGCTTTTCTTAAAGCATTTTTTGTTGAAAGTGTTTTAGAAGAAGCAGAAACATCGGGCGCAAATGGTGGGACATTTGCAAGTATAGGTGTTTTTCTTCGTTCCCTGCTAGGTAAAGAGGCCCCCAACCTTTTTTCATAGTGTGCACAAAGGGTGATAAAATGACAGTCATGTTTTCAGGTCAAGGGCGTGTAAGACGCTATTATGGTAAAATTCGCGAAGTTGCGGATATGCCGAATCTCATTGAAGTTCAAAAAAATTCTTACGATATTTTCTTAAAATCTGGCGAAGGCGCTACACCTCAAGATGGTGAAGGGATTCGCGGCGTTTTCCAATCGATTTTCCCGATAAAAGATTTTAATGAAACGGCTTTTTTGGAGTTCGTTGATTACACGCTTGAGAAGCCAAAATTTGATGTGGAAGAATGTCAAGCACGTGCGATGACTTATGCGGCACCGCTTAAAGTCACACTGCGTTTGGTTGTATTTGATGTTGATGAAGATACTGGAAACAAATCCGTAAAAGACATCAAGGAGCAAGAAGTCTATATGGGCGATATTCCTTTGATGACTGGCACCGGAACTTTTGTGGTGAATGGAACTGAGCGTGTGATTGTTTCACAAATGCATCGTTCTCCGGGCGTATTTTTTGATCATGATGATGGAAAATCACATAGTTCAGGCAAACTTTTGTTTGCTGCGCGTATTATTCCTTACCGTGGTTCTTGGTTGGACTTTGAGTTTGACGCAAAAGATTTAGTCAATGTCAGAATTGACCGCCGTCGTAAGCTTCCCGTTTCGACGCTCTTATATGCTTTGGGTTTAACTCAAGAAGATATTTGTGACACCTATTATGAGAAGGTTTCATATCGTAAGGCTAAGAATGGTTGGATTACCAAATTCTTCCCTGATCGTTTGCGGGGAACAAAACCTGCTAATGATATCATTGATGCAAAGACTGGGGAGGTGATTGCTGAATCTGGTAAAAAGGTAACGCCGCGTACCGTTAAGAAATGGATTGATGAGGGAAGTATAACAGAAGTCCTCGTTCCGTTTGACGCTATCGTTGGTCGTTTTTCGGCGCAAGACTATATTAATGAAGAAACGGGTCAAATTTGGGCAGAAGCGGGTGATGAACTGACATGGGAAATTGATGCCAAATCAGGTGATGTGACGGGGGGCACACTTAAGGTGCTTCTTGATCAGGGTGTCGAGGAAATTGAGACACTTGACATCGATGGCATCAACGTAGGCCCTTACCTTCGTAACACAATGGCAGCCGATAAGAATTTTGGGCGTGAAAAGTCATTAATGGAAATCTATCGTGTTCTTCGTCCAGGTGAACCGCCAACCCTTGAGGCTGCGGAAGACTTGTTTGACAGCTTGTTTTTTGATGCTGAGCGCTACGATCTTTCGGCCGTTGGTCGTGTTAAATTGAATATGCGTCTCAATCTTGATGCGCCTGATACTCAACGCACGCTTGATCGCACTGATATTATTGAAGTTATTCGTGCGATTATTGAACTCCGTGATGGTCGCGGTGACGTTGATGATATTGATCATCTTGGAAATCGTCGTGTACGTTCTGTTGGTGAGTTGATGGAAAATCAATATCGTGTGGGACTTTCGCGCATGGAGCGCGCAATTAAAGAGCGCATGACGACACTTGAGATTGACACAATTATGCCACAGGATTTGATTAATGCGAAACCTGTTTCCGCGGCTGTGCGCGAATTTTTTGGCTCATCGCAGTTGTCCCAGTTTATGGATCAGACAAACCCGCTTTCTGAGGTAACTCATAAGCGACGCCTTTCGGCGCTTGGACCAGGTGGCTTGACCCGTGAACGTGCGGGATTTGAGGTGCGCGACGTGCATGCCACGCATTACGGACGTATGTGTCCGATTGAAACGCCTGAGGGTCCCAATATTGGTCTCATAAACTCGCTTGCAACCTTTGCGCGTGTTAACAAATATGGTTTCATTGAAACGCCTTACCGTAAAGTGGAGGAAGGCCGCGTCACTGAGGATGTGAAGTACTTGTCTGCAACGGAGGAGCAGCGTTATGTGATTGCTCAGGCGAATGCCGAGTTGGATGATAAAGGCGCATTTGTTCAAGAAATGGTTTCAACACGTCAGGCCGGCGATTACACGATTTATCCTTCGCAAAACGTGGATTGGATTGACGTATCGCCTAAGCAGCTCGTTTCGGTGGCGGCTTCTTTGATCCCGTTCCTCGAAAATGACGACGCTAACCGTGCATTGATGGGGTCGAACATGCAGCGTCAAGCTGTGCCACTTCTACGCGCTGAGGCTCCTTTTGTGGGAACAGGCATGGAAGAAGTTGTTGCGCGCGATTCAGGGGCTGCGATTATGGCGCGCCGTGGCGGCATTGTTGATCAAGTTGATGCAATGCGTATCGTTGTACGTGTTACCGATCAGTTGGAAGCGGGCGAGCCAGGCGTTGAAATTTACCGTTTGCGTAAATTCCAAAGATCTAATCAAAACACGTGTATTAATCAGCGTCCACTCGTGAATGTTGGTGATCGCGTTGTTGCGAACCAAGTCATTGCCGATGGGCCTTCGACTGACCAAGGCGAGTTAGCGCTTGGTAAGAATGTGTGCGTCGCGTTTATGCCTTGGAATGGTTATAACTACGAGGATTCGATCCTGATTTCGGAGCGTATCGCAAAAGAAGATGTTTACACTTCAATTCACATTGAAGAGTTTGAGATTGCGGCGCGTGATACGAAGCTTGGACCTGAAGAAATAACGCGTGATATTCCGAATGTTGGTGAAGAGGCTTTGCGCAATCTTGATGAAGCTGGGATCGTCTATATTGGGGCTGAGGTCGGCCCCGGTGACATTCTTGTTGGTAAAATTACACCAAAAGGTGAAAGCCCAATGACACCAGAAGAGAAGTTGCTTCGCGCAATTTTCGGTGAAAAAGCTTCTGATGTTAGAGATACTTCGCTTCGCTTAAGTCCAGGTGATTTTGGAACAGTTGTAGAGGTTCGCGTCTTCAACCGTCATGGCGTTGAAAAAGACGAGCGTGCTCTTCAAATCGAGCGCGAAGAAGTTGCGCGCTTAAATCGAGATAAGTCCGATGAGATGGCGATTTTGGAACGTAACTTTTATGGACGTTTGAAAAATATGCTCCTCGGGCAAAGCGTTTCGAAAGGGCCTAAAGGGATTAAGAGTGGCATAAGTGTTGATGATGCCCTTCTCGATAGTGTTTCTAAAGGTCTTTGGTGGCAAATTGCTGTATCTGACGATAAAGTTTCTGCCGAAATTGAAAGCTTGAATCAACTTTTCGACACGCAGAAAAAAGCAGTTGAACTTCGATTTGAAGATAAAGTTGAAAAAGTGCGTCGCGGCGATGATATGCCTCCAGGCGTTATGAAAATTGTAAAAGTGTTTATTGCTGTGAAGCGGAAGCTTCAGCCTGGTGATAAAATGGCAGGACGTCACGGCAACAAAGGTGTTATATCACGTGTTGTGCCCGAAGAAGATATGCCGTTTTTGGCTGATGGTACCCCCGTTGATATGGTTTTGAATCCACTTGGCGTTCCTTCACGAATGAATGTTGGACAGATTTTTGAAACTCATATGGGTTGGGCGGCGCGTGGATTGGGTCGTACAATTGAAGATGCTTTAGGCGAATACCATCGTTCTGGCGACCTCACACCTGTACGTGATGCGATGCAAAATGCCTATAAGGGCGACCGATTTGCAGCTGAGCTTGATAAGCTTACCGAAGAGGATTTGATTAAATCTGCAAGTGCCGTGAAAAAAGGTGTTCCGATCGCGACGCCTGTATTTGATGGGGCTAAGGAAAATGATGTTGATGAGGCCCTCTTACGGGCGGGCTTTGATAAGTCAGGACAGTCGATTGTCTTTGATGGACGAACCGGTGAGCAATTTGCGCGTCCTGTCACTGTTGGAATGAAGTATCTTTTGAAGCTTCATCACCTCGTTGATGAAAAGATTCATGCGCGCTCAACCGGACCATACTCTCTTGTGACGCAACAGCCATTGGGCGGTAAAGCTCAATTTGGTGGTCAGCGTTTCGGAGAAATGGAAGTGTGGGCACTTGAAGCTTATGGTGCAGCTTACACATTGCAAGAGATGCTGACTGTTAAGTCTGATGATGTTGCTGGACGTACCAAAGTTTATGAAAGCATCGTCAAAGGCGAAAATGATTTTGAAGCTGGTATTCCCGAAAGCTTTAATGTTCTGGTTAAAGAGATTCGTTCTCTAGGACTCAATGTAGAGCTAAAAGACGCGGAAGCGGAGGAAGAAGAGTAGGGGCGCTCGCGCCCTTACCAATTTAGGAATTAGAGAGGACACTATGAATCAAGTTACAAATAATCCATTTTCTCCCGTTGTGCCGCCGAAGTCTTTCGACGAAATCAAGATTTCGCTTGCAAGCCCTGAGCGTATTTTGAGCTGGTCTTACGGAGAGATCAAAAAACCTGAAACGATTAACTATCGTACCTTTAAACCTGAGCGTGACGGTTTGTTTTGTGCGCGCATTTTCGGTCCGATCAAAGATTATGAATGTCTTTGTGGAAAATACAAACGAATGAAGTATCGTGGTGTGACGTGCGAGAAATGCGGTGTTGAAGTTACCCTTCAAAAAGTGCGCCGTGAACGCATGGGTCACATTGAACTTGCTGCGCCTGTTGCGCATATTTGGTTCTTGAAGTCATTGCCATCTCGTATTGGTTTGATGTTGGATATGACATTGCGCAATCTTGAGCGCGTGCTTTACTTTGAAAACTATATCGTAATTGAGCCAGGCTTAACTGACTTAAAATACGGTCAACTTCTCTCTGAAGAAGAGTTTTTAGACGCACAAGATAATTATGGTGAGGAGAGTTTTACCGCAGGTATTGGCGCCGAAGCCATTCGCGAAATGTTGATAAATATCGATCTCGACGCGGAAGCGGAAAAGCTTCGTGAAGAGCTTGCAGAAGCGACTGGTGAACTTAAGCCTAAGAAAATTATTAAACGTCTCAAAATCATTGAGAATTTCCGTGAATCTGGAAATCGTCCTGAGTGGATGATTTTAACAGTGGTTCCCGTCATCCCGCCTGAGTTACGTCCTCTTGTGCCGCTTGATGGTGGACGTTTCGCAACTTCGGATTTGAATGATCTCTATCGCCGCGTGATTAACCGGAATAATCGTCTGAAGCGTCTTATTGAACTGCGTGCGCCTGACATCATTGTTCGCAATGAAAAACGTATGTTGCAAGAATCCGTTGACGCTTTGTTTGACAATGGACGTCGTGGTCGTGTGATCACTGGGAACAATCGTCGTCCATTGAAATCACTTGCTGATATGCTCAAGGGTAAGCAGGGACGTTTCCGTCAAAACTTGCTTGGTAAGCGCGTTGATTTCTCTGGCCGTTCTGTAATCGTTTCTGGCCCCGAGTTGATGTTACATCAATGCGGATTACCCAAGAAAATGGCGCTTGAATTGTTTAAGCCGTTTATCTTCTCCCGCTTAGAGGCAAAAGGGTATACTTCAACGGTCAAGCAAGCCAAGAAAATGGTTGAAAAAGAACGTCCTGA
Organism: Paracoccaceae bacterium; assembly: GCA_965263365.1. Classification (GTDB taxonomy): domain Bacteria; phylum Pseudomonadota; class Alphaproteobacteria; order Rhodobacterales; family Rhodobacteraceae; genus CANMUM01. Next base: position 1,751,259 of record OZ253672.1, on the reverse strand, counting down.
GGTTTGGGATATACTTGATGAAGTTATTCGCGAGCACCCTGTTCTGTTGAACCGCGCACCGACCTTGCACCGCCTTGGTATTCAGGCATTTGAACCGGTTCTTGTCGAAGGCAAGGCCATTCAGCTGCATCCTTTGGTTTGCTCTGCATTTAACGCGGATTTTGACGGCGACCAAATGGCTGTTCACGTGCCACTTTCGATTGAGGCACAGCTCGAAGCGCGTGTCTTAATGATGTCGACAAATAACGTACTTAGCCCGGCAAACGGTAAGCCTATTATTGTCCCCTCACAAGACATGGTTTTGGGACTTTATTACGTGACAATGATGCGTGAAGGTCAACCAGGGGAAGGCAAAAATTTTGCCTCAATGGAAGAACTTGATTACGCGCTTGAAACGGGCGTTGTTAACCTGCACTCCAAGGTTAATGTGCGCGTTGAGCAATATGATGAAATGGGTGAATTATATTTCAAGCGTTATGAAACGACGCCGGGACGTGTTCGCGTTGGAAAAATACTTCCGAAGCATCACAATACGCCGTTTAGTCTCGTTAATAAGCTATTACGTAAAAAAGACATCGCAGAAGTGATTGATGTTGTTTATCGGTTTAGCGGTCAAAAAGAGACCGTGATGTTCGCAGACCGCATTATGTCACTGGGTTTCCGTGAAGCCTTTAAGGCCGGTATTTCATTTGGTAAAGATGATATGCTCGTTCCAGGTACCAAGTGGGATCTTGTAAATAGCACGCGTGAGCAAGTGAAAGGTTTTGAGCAACAATACCTAGACGGCCTGATCACTCAAGGCGAAAAATACAACAAGATTGTAGATGTTTGGTCACAATGTTCAGATAAAGTCGCGAATGAAATGATGGGCGAAATATCAGCCTCAAAGTCAATCGATGGCGTTGAGCAGGAGCCGAATTCAGTTTATATGATGGCCCATTCGGGTGCACGTGGTTCGCAAAATCAGATGAAACAGCTCGGCGGTATGCGTGGACTTATGGCAAAACCGTCTGGTGAGATTATTGAGACACCGATTGTATCGAACTTTAAAGAGGGCTTGACGGTTCTTGAGTATTTTAACTCAACGCACGGCGCTCGAAAAGGTCTTGCTGATACAGCGCTTAAGACTGCAAACTCAGGTTATCTAACCCGTCGATTGGTGGATGTGGCGCAAGATTGTATCATTCGGATTGATAATTGTGGCACTGATCGTGCAATTACTGCACGTGCGGCAGTGCGTGATGGTGAGATCGTATCATCGCTTGCTGAGCGTATTTTGGGCCGTGTGGCTGCTGAAGATGTTTTGCATCCTGTCACGCAGGAAATTCTAGCGCCTTCAGGGGTTATCATAGAGGAAAAGACTGCAGATATTATTGATGAAGCAGGTGTTCAAAACGTTAAAATCCGTTCTCCACTGACCTGTGAAGCTGAAGATGGGGTTTGTGCACAGTGTTACGGACGTGACTTGGCACGTGGGACAAAGGTAAACCCAGGTGAAGCGGTCGGTATTATTGCGGCACAATCCATTGGTGAGCCGGGAACACAGCTAACCATGCGGACTTTCCACATTGGCGGTATTGCGCAAGGTGGTTCACAGTCGATTCAAGAGTCTAGTCAGGCTGGTACAATTGAAATTCGAAATGAAAAGTTTATCACAAACGCGTCTGGAGAAGTGATTTCGATGACACGTGGTGCGGAGATTTACGTCATTGGAGAATCGGGGGCTGAACTTGCCAAATATAAAGTGGGTTACGGTTCTAAATTGCACGTAAAGAATGGTGATAAAGTTACACGCGGTTCTAAGTTGTTTGAGTGGGACCCTTATACCTCACCAATTTTAGCCGAAAACGCCGGTGTGGCTAAGTTTATCGATCTTGTTTCGGGGGTTGCAGTTCGTGAAGACACGGATGAAGCGACTGGCATTGCACAGCGCATCGTTTCCGATTGGAGCACGGCGGCTGGTGCTAAGGATCTTAAGCCACAGATTGCCTTAACGGATCCAAACACTGGCGAGTTACTCAACACTGAATCGGGTAATCCTGAGACACATGCGATGTCTGTTGATGCGATTATTTCGGTTGAGGATGGTCAAGAAGTTAATGCTGGAGATGTTCTTGCGAGAATTCCACGTGAAGGAGCGCGGACTAAAGACATCACAGGTGGTCTCCCGCGCGTGGCGGAACTATTTGAGGCGCGCCGTCCTAAAGATCATGCTGTGATTTGTGAGATTGATGGATATGTCCGTTTCGGAAAAGACTATAAAAACAAACGCCGTGTGATCATTGAACCTCTCGACGAGGGTGCTGAGCCAGTTGAGTACACAATACCGAAGGGTAAGCACATTCCCGTTCAAGAGGGTGAACTTATTCGTAGAGGTGAATATATTATGGATGGGCATCCAGCGCCTCATGATATTTTGGCGATTTTGGGCGTTGAAGCGCTTGCTGATTATCTCATTGATGAAGTTCAGGATGTTTATCGTTTGCAAGGTGTGAAGATCAACGACAAGCATATTGAGGTGATTGTGCGTCAAATGCTTCAAAAGTTTGAGATCACCGATTCTGGAGGCACAATCATGCTGAAGGGGGAGCAAGTTGATCGCTATGAATTTGAAGAAGAAAATAAGAAGGCGATTGAAGCTGGTCTTGAGCCTGCAACCGCGTTCCCTGTTCTGCTCGGTATCACCAAAGCAAGTCTTCAAACACGTAGCTTCATCTCTGCGGCTTCTTTCCAAGAAACAACTCGAGTGTTAACCGAAGCATCAACACAGGGTAAGTCTGATAAGTTGATTGGTTTGAAAGAAAACGTCATTGTTGGACGTCTCATTCCTGCGGGAACTGGAATGGCGATTCATGATGTGAAGGCGATTGCAAACTCTCGCGATACTAAAATTGTTGCGCGCAAAGAGGAAGAAGCTTTAGCACTTTCGTTTTCTGAAGAAGCAGAGCCAGAATCAGTTTCTGAATCAGGTCAAGAAACGGATTTATAGAGCTCAAGTTTATATACGAATAGAGAAAAGGGGCGGAAATCTTCGCCCCTTTTTTATGATATTGAGATTTTTCAATATATGCGGTAATAGAAGTCTAATGATAAAAATGATATTGAGGCTAAAATGAAACGAAGAGAACTATTACTCGCAGGCGGAGCAGTTATCGCACTCTCTTCTTGCTCCAGTGGTGGGCGTGATCGTATTAATATTCAGGCTATAGTGGATTATATTATAGTCGATAAATCGGCGCGGAAAATGTACCTTTTTCAAGGTAGTAATCAATTAAAAGAATATAACGTTGATTTGGGATTTGCGCCTCGCGGGCACAAGCATAAAGAAGGTGATGGTAGAACGCCTGAAGGTCGTTACCGAATTACCCACAGAAACTATAATAGTTCATTTTATCTATCGTTGGGTATTTCTTATCCAAATGAAGCTGACATCGCTTTTGCACGTGCAAATAACTGGAATCCGGGTGGCGATATTTTCATTCACGGACAGCCGAATAATTTGCGGGATGCTTTGGGTGCAGATTGGACAGCTGGGTGCATTGCGGTTTCGAATGCCGAAATGAAAGAGATTTTTGAACTCGTCGCAGTTGGCGCGGTCATTGATATACGTCCTTAAGGGGGGTAATCTGTGTCTGCGTTTTAAATTCTGTGATCGCGAGAGCGTAGAGAATTTATGACGCTTGATCAATATTTCAAATTTGAAGGTCATCGAAACGGAATAGACTACCGTCCTCTTTCGCTCTCAGATGAAAGACTTGTGAAAAATTGGATCGCCTCACCCGAATGGCAGGCATATTGGGACGATCCTGAGACCGAATGGGGTTATTACCTCGAAGACTTCAAAACCGGGGCGACCCATGTTTATATTTTCGCCATAGATGGCCGCCCTACGGGTTTAGTTCAGTATTGGCACTATGCTCCCAATCGGCAATTCGCTGAAGAAATCAACGAAGTCTATCTGCGCGATTTTCCAGATGAGACAATCGGACTGGATATATCTATTGGTGTGCCACAGCAGCTTTCTAAAGGAATTGGCGCGCGCGTCACAAATGCGCTTGCGACAGCATTACATCAAGCAGGTGCCGAGATCATTACAATTGACCCTGATAAATCCAATGCCCGTGCAATTCGTGCGTATGAAAAAGCCGAGTTTGTTCATTTTAGAACCTATGGAAATACTTATGTGATGCTTTTCAATAAAGGCTTGCAAGCTCGTAAATTTTTAGCGCGCTCATCTTGATTCGAAAACGGTATTCAAAGCTTGAATAAGCGATTGGACAAAGTATAAAAATATCACTCTCAAATAAGTGGTCGCGCAGAGTTTTATTTAGTTTGATAATAAAAAATCGCGCAAAGGCGCGATTTTGGGATGGATATTTTTACTAAATTACTGAACTGCAAGGCTACCGAACACGGTCACCCACCAAACTTTGTTGGCATTATCCATAAAATAGGCGATTCCCACGTCCGTCGCCGAGCTGTTCAATATAACCTCTCTTGAAAGCGGCGCATTATACCAAGTCGAGAAAACCGTGATTTCGCCAAGATATGTTTCGGCAACGAGCTCGCCAACCACTGTTCCCGTATAGCCCGCGCGTTGACCGCGTAAATATGGCGTTGACTTGTCTGAACCGTAATTCCACGCACGCTGTTGGTTCGCAATGTCGCGTGCATGTGTAAGTGCAGCTGCAGTTAGTTGGTTATTTAAGCGAACAGGGCCGCTACCATTTTCTTGCCTAACTGAATTGATAAGGTCTAATTGACGTACAAGTATCGAGTCGCTTGAAAAATTGGTTATTTTCCCTGATGCTTCAAAACCTTCATAAATGTCCGTTTTAGAACCTGTTCCAAATCCGCCGGCACACGCTGTAAGCGATAATGCAAATAATAAAGAAAGTATCTTTTTCATTAAAAAATCCTCGTAAATTTAGTTCTGGTTTAGCGTGATTATAAGTTTTTTGAAAGCGATAATGTTGAAGAAATCAAAAAGTTGGGCGTTAAATTGCTTAAATTTGGTGTGAGTTGTTTTTTTTGTTTTAAAAAACTATATTGATTCGAGAATTTAAAGTGAGAGTAAAACATGTCAGAGCAAAAGAAATTATCTCGAAGGCGTGCGGTTAAGCTTGGTGTTGCTGCAAGTTTGGGTGGAGCGGTTTCTCCTGTTTTTGGTCAAGAAACGACTGAGCCAGGCGTTACGATCAACCGGACAATAACCCAAGCCAACATTTCCGCTTACCGAAGCCAAAATTGGCGAGATCATTTTTCAGATATTTCTAGCGGCGCCATTCTTGCGGATTTAAACAGCTTTGCGTTGCATTATTGGAACTCTTCTCAAGATATTTATCGCGTGTACCCGATTGCGATTCCGCTTCGCGAGGAGTTTGTGCGCCGCGGTACGACAAGCATCGTGCGCAAAAAAGACGGACCATCTTGGTCACCGACTGCCAATATGTTGGCGCGTGATCCTTCGCTTCCTAGCTTTGTTGGGCCAGGACCGCTCAATCCGCTTGGGACGCATGCTTTATATTTAGGCTGGCAATATTATATTATTCACGGAAATAATGATACGCGCAAGATTGGTCGTACGTCGTCAAGCGGCTGTATTGGTCTTTATAACGAGCATATTGAAGAGCTGTTCGGGCTTGCAAATGTCGGCACGACTGTAAAAGTAATTTAATATTTCAAAATTAAGTTACAAAAGGGGGCGCTTTTATGTGCCTCTTTTTTGTTTGGAGAGTAGACAAATTTTGAGAAGTGTTCGCTCAACGATTGAAGTGCTAAGCTGAGCGTTTGCGCCGCTCCGCAGTGTTTTTTCACTATCGAGAAGTAAGTTTTGGACTTTAATAAGTCGATTTGCATCCCAAGTTTGCAATTGTGCCATAAACGAACTCCGATTACTTCCAAAAAGGGGGGGTCTTAACTGAGCAATGGCTTTTTCACGATTATCAGACAAAATAACAGTTAACAGTCTTGCCACGTGATATGATGTAAGAGGCATGATTTGATGCAAACTTACCCCTTTTGCATTTGCTCGGCTAAGCTCGAGGACAGTGTTTCGGCTATTGCCCATAAAAATTGAGTTGATGAGATTGTTAACTTCTCCAAAATTTGTAGAAGGCAATAGCGGTGCAATCTCGGACAATTTTAGTTTTGAACGAGCTTGACCGTTGAAAAGGACTAGATTTTGCAAAAAATTTTCAAAAACATAAGGAGAATAGGTTTGAGCAAAAGCGTTAATCGCTTCAATTGCATCATTTTCAAGAGCGATGCCGTTTTTCTCGAGTTGTGAGCGAATTTCCAAAGGCGTGATCGTTTCGTCGTATAATCCGATAGAGATTGATTGCTTTGAATTTTCAATTAATTTTCTTAACTTAGAGTTTTTAGTGAGTTTTCCAGCTTGAACAAAAATATATGGGTCGTCTGGCTGCCATTCTTCAACCACTTTTTCAAGCAAGGGTGCAAATTTGTCGCTGGCTCCGTAGATTTGTACGGCTTGAGGGCCTGGGAAAAAGGGGCGAACTGAGATCGCGTCAAATAGTAAAGCTGGCTCCGAACTGATTTGCTTGGACTCAAATGTCGTTAAGCGCATTTCTTCAATCGCGTTCGAACCTAGGACTAATTTAGATTTTTGCTGAATTTCTCGTCGGCAACTCAATTCATCTTGACCGTAAACTAAAGTAATAGCAGCCGTTTTTTGAGGCGAATTTAGATATTCTTTGGCGCTTTGACCTGAGAGTTTCATTGGGGGTTGGCTGCGTCGATCAAGCGGGTTGCGAACTCGTTGGCAATGCTGTTCATAAGTCTGTTTCTTGCAGCCGTCTCAGCTGAGTCTAACGCAAAGCGATCAGCGTTAGATGTATAGGAAGAAAAGCGTCTAAAATCTTGATCGAGTAAGATTTCACGTGAGCTAATGACGGTGGCTTTAAAATTGCCTTCGCAAACAAGTCGGTAGCGTCTTGCGACATTGTTCTGGTTTACCGCTAGACTAGAGGTTGATATTTGGTAGTCGAAGCTAATTTCGTACACGGGATCAGTTGTTTCACCAAAATATGTGAGCATTACCTCCCTAAAAATTCGGCTTTCTTGGTCTGTGGCGTCTGGAATCACAATTTTGCCACGCAAGTCTCCAGTCGTTTTGCCAGTAAGTGCGGGTTCGAACCCGCAGGAAGCTAGCAGGCCTAGTAGAAATAATCGGCGGTCAATAAGTTTAAATGACGACATTAATAATTTTTCCCGGTACGTATATTACTTTTTTAGGAGTAGCGCCATCAAGTGCACGAATGACAGCTTCGCGAGCGAGCGCTGCCTCTTGAATTTGATCTTTAGTTGCATCAGTTGCTATCTGAATTTCGTCTCGACGCTTGCCATTGATTTGAATAGGGAGCGTTACTTGATCTTCCATAAGTTTAGAGGAGTCAAATTCTGGCCAAGATGCATTTAGCACCAGACCTTTTCCACCCGAGAGTTCCCAAATTTCTTCGGCAATGTGCGGGACAAATGGACTTAATAAAATTGCCAAAGTTTGAAACCCGTCGCTTTGAGCTTTTTCGTCCCGTGCGGGCGTTTTTGAAATTATGCCTAAAAGTGAATAAAGTGAAGCAACAGCTTTGTTAAATGCAAAGCCTTCGATGGCTTCAGTGACTTCCTTGATAGCTAAATGGATTGCGCGATCAAATTCATCATTGCCCTTAAATTTTGTTGGAGGATTAGAGGCTAGTCTATAAATACGCCCTAAGAATTTCCAAGCGGATTCTGCGCCCGCATTTGTCCATTCTACATCTCGTTCAGGAGGGCTGTCAGAAATCACAACCCAACGTGCTGTATCTGCTCCATATTGTTCAAATACGTCAATGGGATCAATTACGTTTTTCTTTGATTTGGACATTTTCGCAGAGGGTATAATTTTTACCTTTTCACCGGTATCTCGCAAATATGCACCGTCATTTTCATGGATTATTTCTTCTGGAAAATGATAAATTTTGCGTCCATTCGATTCTGTTTGGTAAATTTCGTGTGTAACCATACCTTGCGTAAAGAGAGCATTAAAAGGCTCAATCGCTTTTGAAGGCAAGTTGCCGGTTTTTTGCATCGCACGCGCAAAAAATCTTGAATATAAAAGATGCAAAATTGCGTGCTCTACGCCGCCAATATACTGGTCGACATTCATCCAATAATCAACAGCTTCAGGGTTTGTCGGCGTTTGCGTTTGAGTATCTGTGAAGCGTGCAAAATACCACGAACTATCAACAAATGTATCCATAGTATCCGTTTCACGTAGTGCGGCTTCTCCACATTTGGGGCAACTCACGTGACGCCAAGTGGGGTGCCGATCAAGTGGATTCCCAGGTTTATCGAAACTCACATCTTCTGGTAGCTTAATGGGTAAATTTTCTTTTGCTTCGGGTACGACCCCGCATTTTTCGCAATGAATCACAGGTATCGGGCAGCCCCAATATCGTTGGCGAGAAATACCCCAATCGCGCAACCGATATTGCGTTTTGGCTTCGCCTAATTTGCGCGCTTCGAGCCAATCGATGGTCGTGTCGATACCTTCTTGAATCGTGCAGGTCTTTAGGTTTGCAAAATGCTCAATATACTCGACCATTTCTGTTTTACTTGGAATAAGCGCTTCATTTTCAACTTGAATTTTTGAACTTGGTAAGTGAAATGCATTTGTCACATTTAAGTCATATTTTCTCGCAAAATCGAGATCTCTTTGATCATGTGCCGGACAGCCAAAAACAGCACCGGTCCCGTAATCCATCAAAACAAAATTTCCGATCCAAACGGGTAATATTTGATCAGAATATATTGGGTGGGTGACTCGGAGACCTGTATCTATGCCCTTCTTTTCGGCTTTTTCAAGTGCGGCTTCCGTTGTATCCATTTTGCGACATTCTTCAACGAAGCTCGCGATTTCTGGACTGTTTTTTTCGAGCTCCTTTGCAATTTGATGATCAGGAGAGACAGCTACAAAACTTGCGCCGTTTAATGTATCAGGCCTTGTTGTGTAGCATAATATTGGTTCGGCGTTATCAGTGCGTTCAAATTTAAGTTCAACACCTCTGGATTTCCCAATCCAGTTTGCCTGCATTGTACGAACTTTTTCGGGCCAATCTTTTAAATTGTCAATTTCTGAAAGAAGATCTTCCGCAAATTCAGTGATCTTGAAGAACCATTGTACAAGTTCGCGGCGTTCAATTTCGGCGTCTGAACGCCAACCCTTTCCATCGATGACTTGCTCATTTGCCAATACGGTTTGGTCAACGGGATCCCAATTCACAATGGCATTTTTCCGGTAAACCAGCCCAGCATTCATCATATCAATAAAGAGAGATTGCTGTTGACCGTAATACTCAGGGTCACAGGTTGCAAATTCACGCGACCAGTCGATTGAGAGTCCGAGAGGCGTCATTTGCGCCCTCATCGCGTCAATATTTTGGTAAGTCCATGTTCCTGGGTGAGTATTGCGCTCTATCGCCGCATTTTCAGCGGGCATTCCGAAGGCGTCCCAGCCCATTGGATGTAGTACGTTATATCCTTGAGCGCGCTTGTAACGTGCAATAATGTCGCCCATTGTATAATTACGAACGTGCCCTATGTGGATTCGACCCGAAGGATAAGGAAACATTTCTAATACATAATATTTTGGCTTTTCCGATTCGAGCTTTGCTTCAAAAGCATTCGCTTCTGCCCAAATGTTTTGCCATTTCGGTTCGCTAACCTTGGCATTATACTGCATTATGTGTCCTTGTTTATTGTGATTTACTTCGATTTACGTCCTTAAACTAAAGGCTTCAAGTCATTTTCGATAATTTACGACAATAAACCGTGACAAAAAAACATCACAAGTCAAAACAAGTGCAGGAAAGCACATTCCGCCATTGCTTTTCACCCCTTAATAGCGTTTTTTAAGATTACTCCCACCGAGCAGACGTTCGGTAATTTTAAAAATATGAGGTTCTAAAATGAAAAAACTTCTTTTGACATCTGCGATGGTTGCTGTTTCTGGCGCTGCGCTCGCGGAAGTGACTTGGTCTGTTACAGCTGAAATCGGTTGGCGTTCACACGACATCGATGGTATTCCGCAGCTTGTTGAGGACTACTACGCAGACGTAGATCTTGATATCGAGGCTTCTGCTGATCTTGGCAACGGCATCTCAGCGACTTTGTCTTATGGCGCTGGTTATGATGACTTCCTAAGCGGCGACGTTGAGCCAGATTGGGACGATTTCCCAACTCTCGTTCTTTCGTCTTCATACGGTTCTTTGACGCTTGGTGACATTGATCACGCAGCTCACGATTTCGTTGATGACTACAACGGCGATATCGCTGATGACTTCTTCCACGAAGGCGACGACAATGAGTTCGTAGCACGTGCAGACACAACTTATGCTGGTTTCGAACTTGCGGCTTCGACAACTTTGTCAGCGCGTCAAGACTGGTATGAAGTACAAGATACTCTACTCGGCAACACTGTTTCTAAAGGCGATATTTCGGTTGCAGCTCGTGGTCAAGTATCAATGTTCAAAATGTTGTTTGCTTATGAGCAAAACGACGTAGAATTCCGTCCTCTTAATAGCAATGATGTTCTTGAATCAGAAGATGCATTCGGCGGCGACGATAACTACTCTAGCTCTTTCGCGATTGGTGCAGGTTTTGAATCTTTCGGTGCTGACGTCTTGTTGACTTATGCTTCGATGAGCGCAGATTTGCCAACAATTGGTTATGATGGAAAAGTCGCTGACGCGATTGGTTTGACTGCAACTTATGAGTTCTCAAACTTTGAGCTTGGCTTTGATGTTGCTCAGTACACTCCAGAAGAAGATTATTGGGGTACTTCTGATAGCGTAACTATGTATGACATCTATGCTTCTGGCAGCATGCTAGGCGCTGATGTGAAATTGGGTTATGAAGACTCAAACACAGATGACGACACTGATGGCAACCAAGGTTTCTACATCGACGCATCTTATGAGTATGCAGGTGCAGTTATCCGCGCTGGTTACCACGAGAATGAGGAAAACTTGATTGACGATGGTGAAGTTGGCTCTGAATTTGGTGCGGCATACTTTGGTGTTGAGTACAACCTCAGCGACAATGCACAAATCTTCGCTTCTTGGTCACAAGGCGACGAGATTGGTGATCCTGAGTACAACCTCGGCAGCACAGTTGGCGTGTCTATGACATTCTAAACTATGTGAATAGTTTTTGAGGAAGGCGATCTTTATGGTCGCCTTTTTCTTTTGTATGTTGAAAATTGATGTTTTGTGGCGACGGTAATAAAATGTTAGATGATGTTTTGAACAAAATAGAGAGACAGGTGGCGGAGAAAGACTTGCCCATGCCTAAACTCATTGCGGTTTCTAAAAAGCAGCCAAATGAGCGGGTGCGCGCGGTTTTATCGGCGGGTCATCGGGTTTTTGGAGAAAATCGTGTACAAGAAGCTGAAGAAAAATGGCCAATATTTGCCAAAGAGTTTGATGGGATTGAGCTCCATCTCCTAGGGCCGCTGCAATCCAATAAAGTCAAAAAGGCAGTTCAGCTATTTGATGTGATTCATTCAATCGATAGTGTAAAGTTGATTGAGAAAATCGCTTATCAGCGTGAACAGCTGCAAAAAAATATTCAATTATTTATTCAGGTGAATATTGGGGAAGAGAATCAAAAATCTGGGGCGATGGAAACTGATCTTCCAAATTTAGTTAAGCACGCAAGAGACTTAAATCTAAATGTCATAGGCTTGATGTGCATTCCTCCTTCTGAAGAAGATCCGCGCCCTTATTTCAGGAAGCTCAAGAAATTAAATTTAGAGTTTGGATTTTCTGAGTTGTCGATGGGAATGAGTGGAGATTATCTACAAGCAATTGACGAAGGTGCAACCCATGTTCGTGTCGGTTCTGCGATATTTGGTGAACGACTTTACGGCTGAACGATTATGCGAAATTCGTTGTGCCATCTTTTTTGAATCCATCTTAGGTTTTTGGATGAGAGTGCAATGCAGCCTTCAGTTGGATGACGAGGCGAGCGCCAAGAATGCATGAATATTGCGCTCCCTTTTCCTAATTTTGCTGGATTTCGATTATAATTTATGACGCCAATCAGATCATAGAGATGATCTGCGCGTCTCAAATTTTCGCATGAGAATTTTGATTTTTTACCTATTCGCGTATTATAAAAAGGGTCTCTCGGATCATCAGACCAATAATCGTTCACCCGAATTTGGTTGCCTGCGACATTGATGCGGTCAGGGCGAAATAGCCATTCCTCAATTCCCCATTCCCCGGCGGGAGTGATCCCGTCTCCCTCGCGTTGTTTTGTGCCGATACCGCCGCGCCCTACAGCAACCGGAAATTTCTTCCCATGAAAATAAGCATAATGTTTCCGAACAATAAGATCATTGGGAGATAAGCGCGCCATTCTAAAGATTGTGACCACTTTTTTGGGCCTTCACCGCGAGATATTTTTTATTTTCTTCTGTGGGTGGCGTTTTAAGAGGCAGACATTCGCTCACAATTATACCACTTTCTTCCAACAATTTTACCTTGCGGGGATTATTTGAAAGCAAGCGGAGTTTTTTGATATTGAGCTCTTTTAGTATTTCAGCAGCAATATCAAAATTTCGTTCGTCATCGTGAAACCCGAGCTTATGATTGGCCTCTACGGTATCATAACCTTGATCTTGCAATGAATATGCACGCATTTTATTTGCCAATCCGATGCCGCGACCTTCTTGAGCCAAATAGATGATTAGCCCACCTTCTTTGTCTAGCAATGATAGCGATTTTTCGAGTTGAGGGCCGCAATCACATTTTAAAGAACTGAGGCAATCCCCAGTGAAACACGATGAGTGGACGCGAACGATTGGGTTTTCTTGAATGGGAGCGTTTACGATAATTGCATAATGCTCTTGATCATTGGTTTGATTATGAAAAACATGGAGTTGAGTGTCTTTTGCTAATTTAAGTGGAACCCGTGCTGCAGAAACCCGTTTTAGGTTAGGTGTATTGAGGTAACTGATATCAAAGTTGTTAGCCCACGGAATTTCCTTCGGTAAAATTAGAGTTGCAGGTAATGTTTGTGAATAGCGACAAAAATTTAGAATGTCATTTATGTCATCATGATATTCGGATTGATTAAGGGGGCCTTTGCCCGGATAATCTAGATCAAGCGATGGGTCTGCAAGCGCTCTTAATTTTGCGATCGGATAATTTGCAGGTACTTCAAGTGCAGTGGGACGCGAAGGATCATGTGCGAGTTTAAGATCAAGCGCACGGTTGGCAGAGATTGCGACCTTAAGGGGAACTTTATTTGCTTGGAGAGTTTCGAACCTCTCCTGGGTCAAGTGTTCAACCGCAATATATGCTTTTCCATTATAATTTATGGGCAATCCAATTCGCAAGTCATTTATAAGCCTAGCAATTGTCTCGAATGAGGTGGGCTCGGTGAGCATAAGTCTTAAATCCCAGATTAATTATTTCACAGAATTGAGCTAAATCAGGTGAAACACATGATAAGTTGACCTTAGTTAATTTGTGTAATGTACGTTGCTTTTACTTGCATAACTAAGCACCAATATTGCATACTGCAACCAATTTATGAGGTAAAAATGAAAAATATACTGCTCATTGATGATGACGTAGATTTGCGTTCTACGCTAGCGGATCAATTACTTGATACAAATGAGTTTGATGTTTTTGAGGCCGGAGATGCAGCAGATGCAATTGGTAAGCTAAAAGATCAAGAATTTGATGTGATTATTTGTGATGTTGGACTTCCAGATGCAGATGGTCGCGAACTTGTTAAGGCGGTTCGATCGCATGGGGTGACTGTTCCGATAATCATGCTAACCGCTCAAGACACTGACGAAGATGCGGTTAGAGGATTAAATGCTGGAGCGAATGATTATGTTACGAAACCCTTTAAAATAAAGGTGCTGATTGCGAGAATTCATGCTCAATTGCGTCAGGCAGAATTGTCTGAAGATGCTATTTTAAACATTGGTCCTTATAAGTTTAAGCCGGTTGAGAAGGCGCTGTTTGATGAAGAAGACAACAAGATACGGTTAACCGAAAAAGAAACCAATATAATCAAATTTTTATACCGTGCGCGCGGACAAATTGTTGATCGCGAGACTTTGTTGGGCGAAGTTTGGGGATATACGGGCAAGGTAACGACACACACCTTAGAGACACATATATATCGATTGCGCCAAAAAATTGAGAATGAAAAAACTGGGCGTATTGTGATAACGGCAAGTGGCGGCTACAAGCTTGTAAAATAAATTGATTAGCCAATAAGGTAAGGCGTATCGAATTGAAAAGTTTTAAGGTTATTGCCCGAACCACATATTCGATCAATAATTAAAAACTCTTGATCTTGGTCTATTGGCGATAGCACGCCATGCCAGGTGTCCCTATTGTAATTAATGCCTTGTTTTCCGTTTGTTAAAAATGCGCGCGGTTTAAAAGGAGTGCCCTCTATATCTTCGGCGGTAAATACTATGAAGGGCCGCGAATTCATCGGTATGAAAGCTTGTGAAGCAAGGGGGTGCCTTTCCATCATTTCGAGGGTGTAAGGAAGGGTGATTGGACGAGATACGCACATAGATATTCCCAACTTTCCGTCTCGGTCTATGTCTAAGTTAGCAAGATCAGCCCAGCGATCGGCGCGCCCTTCATTAAAAGTAAAGTCAAAATCGCCACGCATCTCGATCACTTGGCCGAAGGGCTGAAAAGTTTCTTGGGATAGCGGTTCAATAGAGATTTTATGCATTTAGTCTATAAATCACATTAATTTAGTAATAACTTAAATATATATTTGAGGTTAAGTACCATCGACAATTTAATTTTGTGTAAGAAAGAAAATTGGGTTCATCAGGATACTACTTTAATTCTAATTTAGGATGGCGGTTTACGTCTTTATAGAGAAGGTAACGAAACGGTCCTGACCCCTTCGCGATGCACGATTGAGGACAAAATGCGCGCAGCCACATGAAATCGCCAGCTTCAACTTCATGCCAATCGGTATTGAGTCTGTAATCGGCCTTGCCACTTAGCACATACAGGCCGTGTTCCATAACATGAGTTTCGTCGAATGGAATTAGGCCGCCAGGTTCAAAATTAACAATATTTACATGCATGTCAAAGCGCATGTCTTCGGGGTCAATAAAGCGAGTTGTTGACCATAATCCGTTGCTACCTTCCATAACGGTTGGCGTAATTTCATCATCATGAGCAATAAAGCTATTCGGCGAGTCTAGGCCATCAACCCTCTGATATGATTTTCGAATCCATTGGAATGTCACATTTGAATGCGTTTCGTTTTGAATTTTCCACTTTGTATTAGGCGCTATATATACGAAATGACCTTTCGATAATATGTGTACATTGTTATTAATTCGCAACTTAATTTCGCCATTAAGTACAAATAAAGCGCTTTGTGCATTTGTGTTGGGTTCAGGGTATTCGGACCCTCCACCTGGTGCAACTTCGACAATAAGTTGTGCAAATGTTTCGGCAAAGCCTGAAAGGGGTTTTGCAAGAATCCAACTTCGCGTTCGTTCCCAAAATGGCAACTGACTTGTCACAATATCTGTCAATGCATTTTTAGCAATAATTGCATAGCTATTTGTAAAGAGTGACTTATCTTTACTTTGAGTGGTTTGTGCCGGGAGACCGCCTTTGGGTACATAGTATTTCATTCATTTTCCAGTATAGTTTTGATGCGCAGTTCTGCAATGCGTTCAACCATCTCAAATGCGTTTTTTAATTCTTGCTCTTTTGAATTTAATATTCGTTTTTCAAATTCAGCTAGTATTTCATTTCTTGTAAAGTCACGAACGGCAATTATAAATGGAAAATTGAATTTCTTTGTATATTTGGCATTAAGCTCTTCAAATGCGATTTTTTCTTTTTCAGAAAGTTGATCAAGACCCACTGATGCCTGTTCACTTTGGCTATCTTCGGTGAGTAAATGAGCGGCGCCGAGTTTTCCGGCAAGGTCGGGATGCGCGTTTAAAACGGCAATTTTTTTCTCAGAGCTCGCAAGTCTAAATTCTGTTCGTAAGGCAGCATTCAATCCTAAAGCCGTGTCATTTGCTGCACCAATTCCGCGCTCAAAGGCTTGCTCAGCTACCCATGGAGAATGCTCATAGATTGATCCGAAGTGATTTATAAATTCTGATTTGCTCATTTCAGAGGGAGTGAGTTGTTTTAGAAGTGCTGGATGAAACCTTGCCCAGTGCTTGGCAATATCAATGCGCTTTGCCATCCAAACGTCGTCTTTTTGAAGTATATATTCCAAGAAGCGCTTTAAGCCTTCAACACGCCCTGGGCGGCCAATTAAGCGACAATGCAGCCCGATCGACATCATGCTGGCCTTCCCTTGCTGCCCTTCTGCGTAAAGTGTATCAAAGCTGTCTTTAAGGTAGTTAAAAAAGTGATCACCGGTATTGAAGCCTTGTGGGGTCGCAAAACGCATATCATTTGTGTCGAGCGCGTAGGGGATTATCAGCTGACTATGTCCTTGATGATTGCGCCAATAAGGAAGATCATCGCAATAGGCGTCAGAGATATAATCAAATTGCCCTGTTTCACTCACTAAATCCACTGTGTTGACCGAGCATCTTCCAGTATACCAGCCGCGCGGTTCAACCCCTGTCACGGCTTCATGAATTGCAATTGTCTTACTGATTTCTTTACGTTCCTCTTCGATAGAATAGTCTTTGTACTCAATCCATTTTAGGCCATGGGATGCAATTTCCCAGTTTGCATCTTGCATCGCTGCAACCTGTTCAGGTGCACGCATGAGGGCCGTAGCGACTCCAAATACAGTTATGGGAATAGTCAATTCAGTAAATAGCTTGTGGAGCCGCCAAAAACCCGCACGCGCGCCATATTCATAAATAGATTCCATATTCCAGTGACGTAGATTTTGCCAGTTTTCTGCGCCGATAATCTCTGAAAGAAAAGCTTCTGACATCTGATCGCCGTGCAACAAACAGTTTTCTCCACCTTCTTCATAGTTTAGGACGATCTGGACAGCAATTTTTGCACCATTAGGCCATGCAACCTTGGGCGCGTTTTTGCCATAACCGCGCATATCACGGGGGTAAGTCATAGATGATCTCCCTTTTTCATTAGATTATTGCGAATTCAGTCTATATCAGCAAGGTATTTATTTATGAGGACTTTTTGAATCTCGAAATTATTTACTTAAAAAAGAGCGCAATTTGATTGATGAATTGTGTGAATTGAAGTTAAGATAAGTTTATGGAGCACGCGACAAAAACTGGAAGACTAACAACTCATATTTTAGACACGATGCACGGTTGCCCAGCCGACAATGTGTTAATCGAGCTATTTCAAATCGAAAACTCTAACTATAAAAAAATCAATGATTTTTATACGAATTGTGACGGAAGGACGGATACTCCTCTTTTGGAAGGCAGCGAGATGTTTTCGGGAGTTTTGGAGCTTAAATTTCATATCGGGCGCTATTTTCGTGGGAATATAAAAAGTACGTCACAGGCTTTTCTTGATATTGTACCGATAAGGTTTGGCATTGATAATCCGAGTGAGCATTTTCACGTGCCGCTTTTGGTTTCACCATTTAGTTATTCGACTTACAGAGGAAGTTAATCAATGCGCCCTGTGAGGTTTATATTAAATTCTGAGCTTATCGAATTTGACCTGGATCGTGAGGATCAAACCGTGCTGGATTTTTTGCGTGAGGAGCGCGCACTACGCGGCACAAAGGAAGGGTGTGCCGAAGGAGATTGCGGCGCATGCACAATCTTGGTGGGTCGTATTGAGAATGGAAAGTTGGGGTATAAGTCTCTGAACGCCTGCATCGCGTTTTTACCGCAAATTGATGCGACACATGTTGTGACCGTTGAAGCGCTTTCAGAAAAAGGTCAACTTCATCCTGTTCAACAAGCTCTTGTTGATGCTCATGGGACACAGTGTGGATTTTGCACACCTGGTATTGTGATGTCCCTTTATGCGATGTGGATGAATCATCCCAATCCGAGGCGCGAGAATATTGAATTAGCGCTTCAAGGCAATTTGTGTCGGTGCACGGGATATGCCTCAATAATTCGAGGGGTAGAAACGAATCTAAGTCAAAACAGCGTTTCAAATGATCCACTATTTGCGCATCGAGAAGAAGTTATTGAGCAGTTAAAATCAATAGATATTGAAGACGATCAGGTCGGCGAAAGTCTATTTTTGCCGCCATCAATCGAAGCTCTTGAAAATCGATTGCAAGAGCTGCCAGGCGCGCGGTTGGTCGCGGGCGCTACAGATGTCGGTTTGTGGGTTACCAAGAAGTTTCGTGATATCAGCCCGACGATTTTTCTGACCCATGTTGAACCTCTTAAAGATATCGAATTTCTCGATAACCAAGTGCGAATCGGCGCGATGGCAAGTATATCGGAGGCTCAAAATGCGCTTGAAAGTTCATTCCCCGAATTGGTTGAATTTTGGATAAAATTCGCGGGCCAACAAATTCGCAATAGTGGAACCGTTGGTGGGAATATCGCGAATGGTTCGCCCATTGGTGACTTGCCGCCTGTGTTAATCGCTATGGAAGCCAAACTCACATTAAATTATTTTGGTGCTCGCCGAACTATTCCCATTGAGGATTTTTTTATTGACTATGGTAAACAGGATATTCGTAAAGGTGAATTTTTAGAGTGGATAACCATCCCCTATCTGCAAAATAAAACATTTAGCTTTGAGAAAATTTCTAAGCGACCCTACGAGGATATTTCGAGTGTATTGGGAGTGGCATCAATTGAATTGGATGGTGGTAAGATTGTCGGCGCGCGCATCGCATTTGGCGGCATGGCCGCAATCCCACAACGCGCTTATCTTACGGAAAAGGCGATGATCGGAAAAGATATGGAAAAAGGGACGATTATTGATGCAATGGGCGAATTGGAAAAGGATTTTACTCCCATATCAGATATGCGCGCTTCTTCTATATATAGAATGAAAACCGCGAAGTATTTTCTACGATCTCTTCTCGAAATATAAAATAAATTTTATTCAAGAATTAATATATTGCCGTCTGTGGCGATCACCGTGGCCAAATCACCTTTTTTGAGAGGGCTATTTGATCGCGCACTCCATTCAGTGTCGCCAAGTTTCGCACGAATTGTGGTGCCATCTAAGTAAACAATTTTTGCGGACTTTCCGATGAGGCCATCCATTTTAGCATTTAAAGAGCCATTGTCTTTATTTCGTAAGTATTTACGAATATATTTTCGACCAGGAATGAGAAGCGCTAAGGAGATGACCGCAAAAATAACCCATTGCGCAGGATAAGATATACCAGGTAAAATCCACGTGATTAGTGCCAGCACGAGCGCGGCAACACCCGGCCAAAGCAGGAAAAAGGTCAGTGTCGTAAACTCAACTATAATTAAGATGATTCCGATGATGATCCAAATTTGAACGGCGCTTAAACCAAATAATTCCACTTATTTTGCTCCTTTATTTCCAAAGCCTGCTTCTCTAGCAAGTTCCGAAATTCCTGCGATCGAGCCGATTACACTTGAAGCCTCCAAAGGCATCATAATTGTCTTTGCATTTGGCGCACTTGCGACATCTTTGAGCGCTTCTGTATATTTTTGGGCAACGAAATAGTTCACGGCCTGTATATCGCCTTGCGCGATTGCATTTGAGACCATTTCGGTTGCCTTTGCTTCAGCTTCGGCTTGGCGCTCACGGGCTTCGGCATCCAAAATTGCAGCTTGCTTTCGGCCTTCAGCTTCTCGGATCTGACTTTCGCGCAAGCCTTCCGCTTTCAAGATTGCCGATTGCTTTAAACCTTCTGCTTGGAGAATTTCGGCACGCTTTTCTCGCTCAGCCTTCATTTGGCGCGCCATCGCTTCGGTAATATCATCTGGTGGCGCAAGGTCTTTGATTTCAACACGCGTGACTTTGACGCCCCAAGGGTTTGTTGCAGCGTCAATGACCGTCAAAAGTTTCGCATTGATTGCGTCGCGGTTAGATAAGCACTCATCAAGATCCATTGACCCAACGACCGAGCGGATATTGGTTTGCGTTAGATTCTCGATCGCCCTTTCTAAATTACGCACTTCGTAGGCGGATTTGGCGGCATCAATAACCTGATAAAAAGTGACCGCATCTGCACGCACCATCGCGTTATCTTTGGTGATAACTTCTTGACTGGCGATATCGAGGACGGTTTCCATCATATTTATTCGAGCGCCGACTTTGTCAATCAAGGGAATTATAAAATGAAGACCAGGAGAAAGTGTCCGCGTATATTTTCCGAATCTTTCAACTGTCCATTCTTCGGATTGGGGGACAGACCTGACTGCACGCGAAATAAACCACAACGCAAATATGACGAAAAGTACGGGTATCAGGTATTGAATTGGTAAGTCTTCCATTTCTTAAATTCTCCGAAAAGTTTCTGGCGTGTACATTTAATATAGGATTTGTTTTCTAAATTTCTAGTATCAACGCTGATGTGCCCGTTAAATTTGGAGATAGTTTAACTGGTCAATATGGAATTGTTGTTTTAACATATGGGGAAATGGAGTCAGTGCATGAGCAGCAAATTTGTTCACAAATCAATCCAACATGATAGTGCGATTAAGCACGTAAGTGGTGCATCGGTTTATATAGACGATATTCCCGAACCAAATGGATGTTTGCATGCGGCGCTTGGTTTATCGGAAGTTGCTTCAGGCAAAATACGCGAAGTAAATTTGGATAAGGTGAAAGCATCAAAAGGAGTAGTTGCAGTTTACACAATTGATGATTTTGGTTGTTCATATGACGTAAGCGCAACCCATGCGAATGATGAGCCGATATTGGCGCGCGATATTATCGAGTATCATGGGCAGCCTGTTTTTATGGTTGTGGCTAAATCGCGTGAGCTTGCACGTCGTGCGGCGCGCCTAGGCCAAATTAAAGTCGATGAACAGCCGTCGGTTGTTGATATTGATCTTGCGATTGAAAAAGGTGGCGCTTGCGTTACAGCTGGCACTCAATTTAAGCGTGGTGAGCTTGATGAAGGATTTTTAAAGAGCCCGCGGCAAATCAAGGGACAGTTTTACGTTGGCGGGCAAGATCATTTTTACTTAGAGGGTCAGATCGCTTTGGTGGAGCCAAGGGAGGATGGCGGCGTATTTGTGCAAGTGAGCTCTCAAAATCCAACCGAAATTCAACACGTGATCGCACGATTGCTCAATATTGGGGCGCATAAGGTCACTGTAGAAGTCAAACGTATGGGCGGTGGATTTGGTGGAAAAGAAACCCAACCGGTTATTTTTGCGGGGCTTGCCGCATTCGCCGCCGCACAGCTTGGTGTCGCAGTTAAGTTACGCGTAGACCGCGATGATGATATGGTGATGACTGGTAAGCGTCATGACTTTCGGATTGATTATCAAGTTGGCTATACGCATGAGGGATATCTTGAGGCGGTTCAAGCTGATTTTTACGCGCGGTGCGGATATGCAAGCGATCTTTCGGGGCCTGTCACCGATCGTGCCTTATTTCATGCTGATAACACATACTACTACCCTTGCGTTCAATTGACCTCGCATCCGTTAAAGACTCATACTGTGTCCAATACTGCTTTTCGGGGTTTCGGCGGGCCACAGGGCGTCATTTTTGCGGAAAAAATTATCGAGGATATCGCGCGCGATTTAAGCCTAGATCCCTATGAAGTTCGGTTGAAGAATTTGTATGGCGAACGTGGTGATATGACCCCTTATCATCAGCGTGTTGAGGATAATATCTCCGCCAGAATTTTAGCGGAATTGTCGGACCAATGTGAATATAAATCGCGCCGAGCCGATATCCTCAAATTTAATCAGAAATCATCAAGATATAAAAAGGGAATTTCGATCACGCCAGTGAAGTTCGGTATTAGTTTTACGGCGACTTGGTTTAATCAAGCAGGTGCGCTTGTACATATTTATCAAGATGGCACGGTTCAAGTGAACCATGGTGGCACAGAAATGGGGCAGGGCTTAAACATAAAAATTGCACAGATTGCTGCTGACACTCTTGGCGTTTCTTTAGATAAAGTTGTCGTTACGCCCACAAACACCTCAAAGGTCCCAAATACTTCTGCAACGGCCGCGAGTTCAGGAACGGATTTAAACGGCATGGCAGTGCAGGACGCTTGTGAGAAATTACGCGATCGCCTTTTTGTTCACCTCGCAGAAAAATACAAGGTGGATAGGGCGCAGATATCGTGTAGTGGTCAGTTTTTTCAAGTGGGTGAACAAGTTGTCAGCTGGAAAAGTACAGTTCAAAGTGCGTATTTAGATCGTATTCAGTTATCAAATACCGGCTTTTATAAAACACCAG
Source organism: Paracoccaceae bacterium (assembly GCA_965263365.1). Taxonomy (GTDB): domain Bacteria; phylum Pseudomonadota; class Alphaproteobacteria; order Rhodobacterales; family Rhodobacteraceae; genus CANMUM01. The sequence continues at coordinate 1,728,901 of OZ253672.1, read as the reverse complement.
ATATTGCTTGGGATCGTGAAAAAGGTAGGGGTAATCCGTTCTACTATTTTTCTTATGGGGCGGCGTGTAGCGAGGTTACGGTCGACCGATATACGGGTGATTATAATATCAATCAAACCGATATTTTGCACGATGTGGGGAAGTCGATTAACCCTGCGATTGATTTGGGGCAAGTCGAAGGGGCTTTTGTGCAAGGTTTGGGGTGGCTCACGCGTGAGGAGTTGTTTTGGGATACCCAAGGACGCTTGCAAACACATTCGCCGAGCACCTATAAAATACCGCTTGCTTCCGATATTCCTGATATCTTTCACACAAATTTAGTGAACTGGGCCGAAAATGTCCGTCCAACCATTCGGAGATCCAAAGCGGTGGGAGAGCCGCCTTTTATGTTGGCGAACTCGGTCTTTTTTGCGATCGATATGGCTGTCTCTTCGATTGGGGATGAAAGCACGCCAACGGGGCTGAATGCGCCCGCAACTCCCGAGCGTGTATTATTGGCGATGGACACGCGTGATGGTGGGTGCCTAGATTGAACAAAGCCGAAGCAATTTGTGTCAAAGTGTCATCTACAAAGGGCTCGACGCCGCGCGAGGTCGGAGCTAAATTGTGGGTAGGCCACGATTTTGTTTATGGGTCGATTGGTGGCGGACACATGGAGTTTAGCGCAATCACTATTGCAAGGAAAATGCTTACCGAAGGACAAATTTCAGAGACTAAAGAATATGTACTTGGTCCAAACGATGGGCAATGCTGTGGGGGCGTTGTAAAATTAAAATTTGCATGTATGGAGTTTTCTGAGCCGAGTTCGCAACTTATCGCGATATTTGGTGCGGGACATGTGGGGGCCTATTTAGCACGTTTGGCGCGCGCGCTTGATTTTGAGGTTCGTTTATTTGATGATAGGCCATGTATAGAAATTCCGCACATAGAGCCCTACGAGGCTGTGGTCCTTCCAGAACGTGAGATTGAAAATCTTCCAAGCTCATCAAAAATAGTCATATTAACTCATGATCACGGACTGGATTTTTTACTTGCAAAAACCGCGCTCATGCGAGGAGACTTTTCATTTGTAGGAATGATAGGTTCTGAAAGTAAAGCAGCTCGATTTCGAAATCACAACAAAAATTTAGATTTTAAGAACTTCCATTCGCCGATTGCAAAAACCAATTTGTCTTCAAAAACGCCGCAGGCAATTGCTTTAGATATAATTAAATTCTTTTTTTAAAATAAGTTTCTCAATCAGAAAAAAAATGGTATTGCACGGGTATTGTTTAGATTGAAATTCGGGCACAAATTGGGCAGTATTTTGAAATAAATTTTAAAAGAAAAAAATCTACAACCTAGGAAGGAAACTATGTCAAAGGAAATATCATTTCGTGAATCTGTAGAGGCAATGTCTAATAAAGCGATGTCTTTAATGAATTTATCGCCAGGTCTTGTCGAAAAGATTAGTGTCTGTAATTCAACCTATACCGTTCGTTTTGGTGTTCGCTTAAGAGGCGATATTCATACGTTTACGGGCTATCGTTCTGTTCATTCAGAGCATATGGAACCCGTTAAGGGCGGAATTCGTTACTCACTTGACGTCAATCAAGATGAGGTTGAAGCGCTCGCCGGTCTCATGACTTATAAATGTGCGCTTGTCGAGGCTCCATTTGGTGGTTCCAAAGGTGGCTTGTGTATTGATCCGGGTGAATGGAGCGAAGATGAGTTAGAACAAATCACGCGTAGATTTGCCTATGAACTTACAAAGCGAGACTTGATCAATCCGGCACAAAATGTCCCTGCACCTGATATGGGAACAGGCGAGCGCGAAATGGCGTGGATTGTAGATCAATATAAACGCATGAATACTACCGATATGAACGCGGCAGCATGTGTAACGGGTAAACCTGTATCTGCTGGGGGGATTCAAGGCCGAACAGAAGCGACGGGGCGCGGAGTACAATATGCCTTGCAAGAGCTGTTTCGTCATCCTGAAGATCTAAATCTAGCAGGGTTGGAAGGCACGCTTGAAGGTAAAAAAATCGTCGTTCAAGGTTTAGGAAATGTGGGATATCATGCAGCCAAATTTCTTTCTGAAGAAGATGGATCACTGATCACGGCAGTGATCGAGCGTGATGGTGCTATTGTTAACGAAAATGGCATTGATATTGAAGCACTAAAAGGACACATTTCTGAAACCGGTGGTGTCAAAGATTTCCAGGGGGGAGACTACCTCGAAAAGGGTGCGGATATTCTTGAAAAAGAATGCGACATATTAATTCCTGCTGCAATGGAAGCGGTGATTAATAAAGAAAACATGAAAGACATCAAAACAAAGGTCATTATTGAAGCTGCAAACGGCCCTGTGACATCCGTTGCAGATGAGTATTTAAACAATAATGGTGTTCTTATAATTCCCGATATGTATGCAAACGCAGGGGGTGTGACCGTTTCTTATTTTGAATGGGTAAAGAATCTTTCGCATATTCGTTTTGGCCGAATGCAAAGACGGGCCGAGGAAATGCGGGCCAATTTACTGGTTTCCGAATTGCAGCGACTTTCTAATGATAACGGGTTAAACTGGACCTTGTCGGATAATTTCCGAAATTTATACCTTAAAGGTGAGGGAGAGTTGGAACTTGTGCGCTCTGGCTTAGACGACACGATGCGCACCGCCTATCAATCAATGAGCGAGTGTTTCCACGCGCGTGAAGATGTTGATAGTTTCCGCACAGCTGCCTTTGTTGTCGCGATTAGTAAAATCGTACAGAGTTACCAGTCTAAGGGCCTTTAATCGGTCTTTAGTTACTCTAAGTTAAAATCATGGAGTGCGGGTTAGTAATAGCGCGCACTTTTTATTCAACAGGGCGAATATGGGGTGCTGCTTTAACGACGAGGGGATGAAATTCATTTTTGGCATTTTCAATAAGCGCAAAAAATTCTTGGCGCATTCGTCTTTCCCAGAATTTGTTGATATGTTCTGCGATACCTTCAATTGCCTTATCTTCTGATTTAGTTTCAAAAAAACTAGCGATTTGATTAGCCATTCGAATAATTTTGGATTCTGTCATTTTATATCCTTTAGTGTATAATATGCATCTTCAAAGATTGGCGCGATAAGATTGAGGCCGTGTTTTTTTGACATCTCTACAGCGAGATCTGAAGGGGTCGCGCGCCCCAGCAAGTTACTAATATTTGCGCGCAAAGCTTTCATAATGAGATCTGCCGATATACGAGATGTCACAAGCGCCGTGGGTGCTTCAATTTTATTAAGTATTGCGTGTCCGATAACTTTATCAAGTGCGTTATGCCTGCCAATATCTTCTCGTGTGCATAGATGATTGCCATCTTTGTCAAATAGGGAAGCTGCGTGAAGTGCCCCATGGACATCACGTTTTTGTTGCGTCCTTTGCAACGAGTTAAGAGCCTGCCACGGAAAGTCTCTTGAAATTTCTTTTGGCTCAACCTCTGGCAAGTTTTCAAAGGCTATCTCAATATTCTCGGCTCCACAAAGACCGCAACCTACGGGACCAAGCATGTTTCGGCGTAAGCGCATATATTGATCACGTAATTTAGGCTTAAGTTCTAATTGTAAGTCAATTCCAAGTGCTGTCTCGTGTTGGTAAAATTTTTGGACATCGGACGCACTTGAAATGATGGCTTCAGAACATAAAAAACCAAACGCAAATTCCTCTAAATCGTATGGAGACGCCATCATGACAGCATGTGAAGTCCCAGAAAGTGAAATTGAAACGGGACATTCCTCTGGAAGCGCACGCTTTTCAATTAAAGACTCAGATTTGCTAATTTTAAACATGTCAGTTTAGGTCTTTAATCTGCAGTAATTGCATATGCACGCCAGTTAAAGTGTTGGAAAACAGAGAGGGCGTTTCTTTAAACATAAATTAAATTCCGCATTGGTTTTGCAGAGTGAATTTCAAATAGAAACGCTTGCTCATAATAACATTATGACCCTGTTATACCGGCTATAATTTTCGCCTTTATTTTGCAATCATAAATTCCAGTTCACTATTCTGCTGCTACAATACGACGCGAATTACGTGCCTGATCTATATAGTCCTCTTGCCAATTTGAAGGTCCGTTTGAAGGGGCCACTTGAACGGCGGTTACTTTGTATTCAGGACAATTTGTTGCCCAGTCAGAAAGGTCACCGGTAATAACATTCGCTTGGCTGTCAGGATGATGGAAGGTCGTATAGACGACGCCAGGACTTACGCGATCAGTCAGTTTGGCACGAAGAGAAGTCTCGCCAGAGCGCGAAGAAATTCGTACAAAATCACCCTCGCGAATGCCACGTTGCTCAGCATCATGTGGATGAATTTCAAGCAGATCTTCTTCGTGCCATTTTGAATTTTCTGTTCTGCGCGTTTGCGCACCGACGTTGTATTGAGATAAAATGCGTCCAGTGGTGAGGAGAAGTGGAAAACGTGGTCCAGTACGTTCCTCTGTCGCGACATATTTTGTCACAATAAAATTGCCCTTGCCACGCACAAAACCATCGACGTGCATGATTGGTGAGCCATTAGGATTGGCATCATTCATCGGCCATTGCACGGAGTGTTTTTCGTCGAGTACATCGTAATTGACACCTGCGAAACTTGGCGTCGTTGATGCGATTTCATCCATGATTTCGCTTGGATGTGAATAGTCCCATTCAGCGCCCATAGCGTTCGCCAAAGTTTGCGTAACCTGCCAGTCTGCCAAGCCATTTTTGGGCGCCATCGCAACGCGTACACGGTTTATACGACGCTCAGCATTCGTGAATGTGCCATCCTTTTCGAGAAAGCTTGAGCCCGGTAAAAAGACGTGACCATAATTTGCCGTTTCATTTAGGAAAAGATCGTGAATGATCACGCACTCCATGGCAGCTAAACCAGCGGCGACGTGCTTTGTATCAGGATCAGATTGTAAAATGTCTTCTCCTTGAACGTAAAGGGCTTTAAATGTGCCATCAACAGCGGCGTCGAGCATATTCGGAATTCGTAAGCCAGGTTCATTAGAGAGCGAAACATCCCATGCTTTTTCGTATATTTCACGCGCTTCGGTTGAGACGTGACGATAACCGGGGAACTCATGAGGGAAAGAACCCATGTCGCATGAACCTTGTACATTGTTTTGCCCACGCAATGGATTGACACCGACGCCTTTGCGCCCGATGTTGCCCGTTGCCATCGCAAGGTTAGCAATTGCCATCACTGCTGTTGAGCCTTGTGAGTGTTCGGTAACACCGAGTCCATAGTATATTGCCCCGTTGCGCGCTTTTGCAAAAACACGTGCGGCTGCACGAATAATATCAGGTTCAACGCGTGTGAGTTCAGCAATTGATTCAGGAGAATTTTCTTCGCGTGATACGAATTCTTTCCACTCGGCAAAAGCTTCGAGATCGCAGCGTTCATTGATAAACTCATCATCTGTAAGGCCCTCAGTCACAATCACATGCGCAATTGCGGTGAGCACCGCAACATTTGTGCCGGGGCGCAGAGGAACATGGTGCGCTGCGCCCATGTGTGGTGAACTCAATAAGTCGATTTTTCGGGGATCAATAACGATCAATTCTGCACCTTGACGCAAACGCGCTCGCAATCGCGATCCAAATACGGGATGACCGTCAGTTGGATTTGCGCCAATCACGATGATCGCATCTGACTCGTCGACACTTTCAAAGTTTTGTGTGCCCGCGGAAGTGCCAAAAGCTTGACCAAGTCCATAACCAGTCGGCGAGTGACAAACGCGTGCGCAAGTATCAACATTATTATTCCCAAAGACACTTCTAACGAGTTTTTGTACTAGATAAGTCTCTTCATTCGTGCATCGGCTTGATGTAATACCGCCGATACTATCTTTTCCGTATTTTTCTTGGATATTGCGCAATCTATCGGCCGTAAATTGAATGGCTTTATCCCAGCTCACTTCGCGCCATGGCTTACTAATATCTTCGCGGATCATTGGATTTAAAATGCGATCTGGATGATTCATGTATCCATAGGCGAAGCGGCCTTTGACACATGAATGCCCCTCGTTTGCACCGCCTTTTTTGGACGGCACCATGCGTACGACCTCATCTCCGCGCATTTCGGCACGGAAGGAACAGCCAACCCCACAATAAGCACAAGTTGTTTCAACAGCGCGATCAGGTGTCCCAATTTCTTTGACGGATTTTTCTTGCAAGGTTGCTGTTGGGCAGGCTTGTACACAAGCGCCGCAAGAAACACATTCAGATCCAAAAAAGTCTTGACCACCCGTTGAGACTCGCGCGTCAAACCCCCGTCCTTCGATTGTTAAAGCATATGTACCTTGAACTTCCTCGCATGCCCGTACGCAGCGATTGCACACAATACATTTAGATGGATCATAATCAAAATAGGGGTTGCTATCGTCAATTGGGAGATAAAATGGATTTGCGCCATCGCCGATTTGAACGCGGTGATGATCTTTCGCATTTTCAGTGTCGTATCTGACCTCACGAAGACCAACAGCGCCCGCCATATCTTGCAGTTCGCAATCACCATTTGCAGAACATGTTAAGCAATCGAGCGGATGGTCTGAAATATATAACTCCATCACACCGCGACGTAATTTTTTGAGACGATCAGTTTGAGTGCGCACGACCATTCCTTCTTCTGCAGGAGTGGTGCAGCTCGCGGGCGTGCCGCGGCGACCTTCAATTTCGACAAGGCATAAACGGCATGAACCAAAAGCGTCCAATCGGTCAGTTGCGCATAGCTTTGGCACTTGAATTTCGACCTCACTTGCGGCGCGCATTAATGAGGTTCCTTTGGGAACTTGAACCTCGTGGCCATCAATAGTGAGGGTCACCATTTTGGTTTGCTTTGAAGCTTTAGTGCCAAAATCTTTTTCGTTAAGCATTTTTCTTACTCCGCTGGAATATCTTGGGCGTTTAAGCCAAAATCTTGAGGTGCAATTTTAAGTGCACTTAGAACGGGATAGGGCGCAAAGCCACCAAGAGCACAAAGAGAGCCCGCTTTCATCATATCACAAAGATCGAGCAAAATCTGCAAATTTTTGTTGCGTTCATTGCCTGCAATGATGTGATCGATGGTTTCGATGCCACGCGTTGAACCTAAGCGACATGGTGTGCACTTCCCGCAAGACTCAATCGCACAAAATTCCATCGCAAAGCGTGCCATTTTCGCGAGATTCGAATCCTCATCAAATATTGTAATACCTGCATGTCCGATTAATCCATCAGCGGCAGCAAAAGTTTCGTAATCAAGTGGCATATCGAAGGCTTCTGGGCCGAAATATGCACCAAGTGGGCCACCGATTTGCATGGCCTTCACAGGCTTGCCGGTTCGCGTTCCGCCACATAATTTATTAATGATATCGCCAATAGTTGTGCCAAACTCGACTTCAAATAATCCGCCGCGCGCAACGTTGCCACCGACTTGGACTGGCATTGTTCCGCGTGAGCGTTCAAAGCCAAGTGAATTATAAGCCTCGCCACCATTGGCGATTATGGTTGGAATTGAGGCAAGTGAAAGCACGTTATTAACCACTGTCGGTTTGCCGAACAGACCTTCTAGCGCTGGTAGAGGAGGTTTTGCTCTCACGACACCTCGCTTGCCCTCTAGACTATCAAGAAGTGCAGTTTCTTCGCCGCAAACATAAGCGCCGGCGCCGATTCTAAGTTCGATATCGAAATGGGCTCCGAGAAGTTCATGTGTGCGAGCAATGTGGAGCGCTTCTTCAAAAATATCTGCAGTCAAAGGATACTCAGATCGAAGATAAACATAACCTTTCGTTGCGCCAACCGCGAGGGCAGCGATGACCATCCCCTCGATAAGACAAAAAGGGTCGCCTTCCATAATCATTCGGTCAGCAAAAGTTGCGCTATCGCCTTCATCGGCATTGCAAACAATATATTTTTGTTCAGCGGGCGCATCCAACACGGTTTGCCACTTAATGCCTGTCGGAAACCCTGCGCCGCCGCGACCACGAAGTCCTGATGTCTTAATTTCGTCAATGATCTGCTGAGAAGAGAGTTTTGATGCTTTTTGGTAGCCTAACATCCCGTCGTGAGATTTGTAGTCGTCAAAATTGAGACTTTCGATTATGCCGCAACGTACGAAAGTTTGACGATTTTGTGCTTTTATTTCCGGAATATCGTCAATGCGCCCTAGAAATTTTTCGTGCGTTTGATCTAGGAGTGTGATATCTTCCACATCATCCAAAGACATTGGTCCGAAAGCAATGCGACCTGCTTCTGTTTCAATTTCGATCATGGGTTCAAGCCAGTATAGGCCTCTCGAACCATTCCTTTTGACATTTGCTCCGAGCGAGCGGAGTTGTTGAGCAATCGCATCAGATCCGAGCGCGCAAGCACCAAAGTCTTTGGGAACAAATATATTCATTTTAGCGCCTCTGAAATTGTTGTGGCGTTAATTTTAGCCAAGGGCTGATTGTCAAGAAGTGCAGCTGGCGAGGTCGCGCATAGTCCGAGGCAATAAACGGCTTCTATGGAAATTTTTCCGTCTTGAGTGGTGCCGAAATCATTAAGGCCGAAAGCCGATAAAACATCTGCAATAATGCTCTCGGCACCCATGCTTTGACAGGCTTCGGCACGACAAATCTTAAGCACTTTTTGACCAGATGGGGTCGTTTTGAAATCATGGTAAAACGAGATCACGCCGTAAACTTCGGCTTTAGAAAGAAGAAGCGCGTCAGAAATTGGTGCAATCGCTTCATCAGGAATATACCCATATTCGTGTTGAATATCATGAAGAATGGGCAACAGCGAACCTTCAGTGTCTTTATGGCTATCGATTATTTCGCCGTAACTTTTCATCTGGGTATATTCCTTAGTTTCTTGCTAATTGAACAAAAAAATCTTTTGAGTACAGCACTAAAAACGCCATATCAAAGGAAATTGGCGACTTTGCGGCAATTAAGAGTTTCCTATTTGAAATTTGTGTGGTTGGAGAAGCTACCCGAAAGGCTAAGCTTGCTTTTAAAGGTGAGGTGAGTATCTTAGCAAGATGAGCAAAATTTATTCAATTCGCGCACGCCTGTTAGATTTCAAACGTGAACCAAAATTCCATGATGATTGGGATTCGGCTCGCTATATTGAGGACGGACTTGTGATTGTCGAAAATGGGCGTATTAAGTCGATTTCTGCTTTTGGAGATGTTGAAGTTGAAGGGGAAATAACTGACTATCGGCCGTATTTGGTCATGCCAGGGTTTATCGACCTCCACTTACATATGCCGCAAATGCAGGTCATTGCCAGTTATGCCGCGCAGCTTTTGGATTGGCTTCAAGATCATACGTTTCCCGTTGAAAGCGGTTTTGATGATGCAGAGATTTGCGATCGCATTTCTAAACAATTGGTAGCGCGGCTCATCGACCACGGCACAACAACAGCAGTTGCTTTTTGCACGTCTCATCCGCAATCAGTTGAGAGTTACTTTCAGGCGGCAAAACAAAGAAATATGTGTGTGATTGGTGGTAAAGTTATGATGGATCGCGGCGCGCCTTCAGCACTATGTGACACACCGCAGCGTGCCTATGATGAAACCAAAGTGGGTATTGAGCGTTGGCACGGTCATGATAGAATAAAATATGCAATTACGCCTCGCTTTGCGATCACGTCTTCGCCAGAACAGTTGGGTGCCGCGCGAGCTTTGATTGAAGAATTTTCAGATTGCTATGTTCAAACACATCTTAACGAAAATCTTAAAGAAATTGAATTGACAGCAGCGCTATATCCTGAAGCTGATGATTATTTGGGGGTTTACGAACAATTTGGCCTTCTTGGCTCGAAAACTTTGCTCGGGCACTGTATCCATATGCAACCGCGTGAAATTGATCTCATGGTGTCAACTGGTGCGGTGGCTGTTCATTGTCCAACCTCAAACCTATTTATTGGTTCAGGGCTTTTTGATTGGCGGGGGTTGCGCAAAAACGGTATTCGAGTTGGTTTGGCTACAGATATTGGGGGTGGTACAAGTTACTCGATGCTGAGAACCCAAGATGAAGCTTATAAGATCGCTCAACTGAGAGGTGACCGACTTTTTCCATTGCTCACAGCCTATACGGCGACTCGTGGCAATGCCGAAGCATTAGGCTTGGTGCATGAAATTGGGACGTTAGAGACACAATCATTTGCTGATTTTATCGTTTTGAATGCGAATGCAACACCAGAAATGGCGCTTCGATATGAGCGGGTCAATGATATTCGAGATGAGTTATTTTTGCTCCAAACCTTAGGCGATGACCGCTGTGTCGAACACGTTTATATTTCTGGAGTAAGACAAACGGGTAGCCAGTAAATTATGGACCAAGAACACAGCCAATACGCATAAATTTGCGCAATTTTGTGATTAATGGATACTCAAGCTTGAAGGATATCGGGAAACAGGTTAAGGAATAGTCAAAGTCCGTCTTAAATATAGACGAAAAATCGAGTAAAGAATTAAGGTTAAGATTTAGAGGCAAAAAATGGGTAATTTTCTAAAAAAAATGGCGATCGCTGCGGTTTCGACTTCAGTATCAATCTCAGCATTTGCACAAGCACTTTCACCAGTTGGCGCTGCTGTTGATTGGTCGGTTTTCCAAGATCCTAGCAACAGCAAACATTGTTATGTTGTGAGTGCGCCTAAGTCATCAAAAGCGATGATTGATGGGCAAAATGTGGATGTAAATCGTGGCGATATTCGCATGTATGTAGGAATTAAAAATGGGGCAACAGAGCCAAGCTTCGCAGCGGGTTATCCGTTAAATTCGACTAAGGCTGTTGAAGTTAAAATTGGTGAAACACCTTTTAATTTCTTTACGAGTTCAAATGCGAACGCAGAATTTGCATGGCCGCGCCAATCTTCAGATTCAGCAATTATTGCAGCTATGAGAGCTGGAGTTTCAATGACTGTTACAGGTTTGTCTCAAAGAGGAACTACGACGGTTGATACTTTTTCGCTCTCCGGGTTTACAGCTGCTTATAATAAAGCGCGCGAAGTTTGCGGAAATTAATCTGATTTAGTGCCGGATTTATTCCGGCATTTTTATACAAATTGCTGAACTTAGTTGGCGTTCGTCTGTGAGTAGCGCTGTATATTCTTTCGGGTTAAGAAATCTATACCAGTGAACTTAGATTGCAGTTGCTGAATGCGCTTTTTTGTTTATATTTGAGGTCGAAGATTTAGTCGACTGCCCCAACTCTAATCGATGATTGGGCTGCTTTCTTAACTCTTTTTAATAAAATTCATACCAAAAATTATTTTAACACTTCGAAATTGAATTTAGTGATGAGACTAGATGTATGAAGTAACCGACTTCATATGCGTGGGCTACAATACAATAACATCTAAGGTCATTTAATCGATTTGTAGATTTAAGGTAGATTTAAGCATGTATCTTATGGCAGGCAAATTTTCGTGACCTGCCATAAGCAGTATTCATGAATTAGAAGGTAAAGAGGTCTTCATTCATTGCGATTCCTGAGCGAAAATCTCGCAAGGTAATCGTTGTTTTATTTCCGGCGCGGTCTACGGATTGCCAACCAAGTAAAGCACCACTGCTCAAGTTGGTTCTGATGATTAGGCTTCCATATTGTGCCCGATTTGGATCTGTGACGGTCACTAATGCTTCGTTATTGCCTGTTTTCTGGATTTTTTGAACATAGTGTGTTCCCATAAGATCCAAGTTATTTCGCGCAAGCAAAGAAAGCGGAGAATCAAGTTGAGGATATTTTTTAGGGCCAGTGTTTGATTTGTTATCAAAAACGGCGATTTGCTGGCCATTGGCAATCATCATCGGCTGATTAGGGTCATCATATTCAAATCGCATTTTCCCTGGCTTACTTAAAAACCATCTGCCTGAAACGGTAGAGCCGTTTGGGTTAGTTTGTGTGAAAGGCGCATAGGCGGTCTTAATCGCATTAAATTGCTGATTGAGAGTTTGAACCCATGCTTCTGCTGAAGTGCTCGGCGCGGCAACTGCAAGTGCAGACGAAGCAACCATAGCTGTTATAAATTTTCTTCTTTTCATAATTTATATATGGAAAAAAAGAGGGGGTTCTTAAACCCCTTTTTATTGTGATGGCGAATTGTTGCTATTTTTCTAATTGATTTCGGGCAGTAGAACTTCTCGTTTTCCGACATGGTTGGCTGGCGAAATCATGCCTTCTTCTTCCATGCGCTCGACGAGGGTTGCAGCCTTATTGTATCCAATTGATAGTTTGCGTTGAATATAAGAAGTTGACACTTTGCGATCTCTTGCGACGATTGCAACAGCCTCATCAAATAGAGAGTCTTCACTTTCATTGCCACTGCCAAGCCCGAGGATCGCGTCTATATTTGTAGCATTATTTTCATCAGATCCGTTGAGTACGCTGTCAAGGTATTCAGGTTCTCCCTGAGATTTTAAATGTCTCACCACCTCTTCGACTTCAAGGTCAGAAACAAAGGGGCCATGAACGCGTGTAACTCGACCGCCACCTGACATATATAGCATATCGCCTTGCCCAAGAAGCTGTTCGGCGCCCATTTCACCTAGAATCGTTCGACTATCGATTTTTGAGGTAACTTGAAATGATATTCTCGTCGGAAAGTTAGCCTTAATTGTGCCTGTAATAACATCCACCGAAGGACGCTGTGTTGCCATTATCAAATGAATTCCTGATGCACGCGCCATTTGTGCTAAGCGTTGAATGCAAGCTTCAATTTCTTTCCCAGAAACCATCATCAAGTCCGCCATTTCGTCGACAACGACAACAATGTAAGGCATTTTCTCAGGCGCATATTCTTCCGTTTCGAACACGGGTTCACCAGTGAGATCGTCAAATCCAGTTTGAATCGTGCGTGTAAAACCTTCGCCTTTTGCGAGAGCATCTGCGACGCGCTCATTATAGCCGTCGATATTGCGAACGCCCATTTTCGACATTTTACGATAACGTTCTTCCATTTCGCCAACGACCCATTTGAGCGCGACGACTGCCTTATGCGGATCGGTGACAACTGGCGATAAAAGATGAGGAATATCGTCATACACTGACAGTTCAAGCATTTTTGGGTCAATCATAATCATTCTTACTTCATCTGGATCGGCATGATAAAGAAGCGATAAGATCATCGTGTTAATTGCAACTGATTTACCGGAGCCTGTTGTTCCGGCAATTAGAAGATGAGGCATTTTTGCTAAATTTGCGACGACAGCGTCACCCGCAATATCTTTTCCTAACGCAAGGGGAAGAGGGTACTTGCTATCACCGTAGTCTTTTGAAGAAAAAATTTCTCTAAGTAAAACCATCTCGCGATTTTCGTTTGGGAGCTCAATACCAATTACGGAACGTCCTGGAATTGTGGCAACACGTGCTGAAAGAGCAGACATAGAGCGTGCGATATCATCTGCAAGCCCAATGACACGACTTGCCTTTAATCCTGCAGCCGGTTCAAGTTCATACATTGTAACCACTGGACCAGGTCTGACCGAAACAATTTCACCCTTAACGCCGTAGTCGTCAAGTACCGTTTCAAGATGGCGAGCACTTGCCTCTAGAGATTCTTTCGGTGTCACATGACGTGCAATGAGTTCAGGATTCTTAAGCATAGATAAACTCGGTTTTTCGTAGCCTTGGGTCTGTGGGTCAAATGCCAACATAGGCTCCGCTTCAGCCCTTGCGCGGCTGCTCTTTTTGAAAAGTGAGTTACGAATCGGTTTTACGATCGAACCTTCCGCTTCGGTGTTTTCTGGCGGAGACTGAAATTGACTCGTGTCTTCAAGTTGAGATTCCGATCTGGTTAAGGATCTAAGCGCATTTGAAATATCGCTTTGCTCTGGCTCTTTCTCCAAATTTTCTTCATCTGGGTTTATACTGCGTTTAAGTAGATTTTGGTGATCGGATTGGTTTTGTTTTGCCAGAACTTTTATGCGTTCACTTAATGTCATACTATCACTGTGATTTGTGCTTTCTGATGGGTCTGCGTTCACATTATGTCTTTTGAGGTAGCGGTTTGAGCGCGAATTGTCTTTTTTAAAGCTATTTTTTGTTAAAATTGCAGTAATTCCTGCGCCGATTGTCGCAACCACGCCTTTTGTAAGTCCTAAAGCTTTGTTAGCTTGCGAAGCATTTTGAAGTTGTTGTGCAGTCGGGTTTTCATCAATCTGATCTGTAGAAGCTGACTTGTGCGCTGTGACCGCCAAGAATGAGTTTGCCGCATCTTTAATTTTGTTGGAAATGCTAGTAAAAACGGTACGAAGATCGATCAAAATTTTTGCGAGTATTCCTGCGACTTCATAAATGTGAAAGCCAGAAATAAATAGTGTAACAAGACTTGCAACAATACTGAGAACGATCGTGCTCACGAATAAAGAAAAACTTATCCCAAATGGGAAAAAGCCAATTATAAAACTTGCAATGCTGTCTCCGAACTCGCCCCCCATTCCGAGGTTTTCAAATGGCCACGAAGCACTCACTGAGTGCGTCGAGGCAAAAGCTGCACAAATCAATAGTGCCAAAGGCAGCCACATGAAGCGCCCAAGAAAATGTCCGAGTGGTTTGCCAATAAATCCACGACCACTCCAAGCAAAAAGTGCGATAGGAATAAGCCAAACTCCACGTCCGAGGACTTGTATAGTTGGACCAGCAATCCATGCCCCAAAAGCACCTAACGCATTTTGAGGTGAATTTGTGGTTCGATTGATTAGAGAAGGATCGTCAATCGAAAAAGTCAGGAAAATTAATGAAAAAGCGAGCGCGAGGACAAGAAAGAGCGCCCCAATGATTAATCCCATTGAACGTCGTACGAATTGAATCGGGTCGTTTAGTTTATCTTGTTCATCATCGTAATATGCCAATGCCATCTCAATATCTCCGTTTAATATTCTTTTATGAATTTTTTAATTTTATCTACTGCTTGATTTGTAAGTTCACGGGGAGCGACCATCGCAACTCGAACATAGTGACGCCCGGGATTTCCTTGTGGTGTTGTTTGTGCCAAATATGATCCTGGTAAGACTTCAATGCTGTCGTGTTTCCAAAGTTCCTTCGTGCATTCTTCATCGTTTTCTACGGGAAGCCAAAGGAAAAAACCGCCGTCTGGAACGTGCTCTGCGCCCAGTACATCAGCAACATACGCCATCTTATCTGCGTATAGCTTACGATTTTCGTCAACGTGTTGATCGTCGTTCCAGAGTTTTGCGCTCGCCAGTTGAATTGGTGTCGGTAAAGGGGCGCCGGCGTACCTACGTAATTTTTGAATATATGCGTTTGTCTCTTCACCAGTTATTAAGAAGCCCGATCTCAAACCGGGTGCATTGGAGCGCTTTGAAAGCGAATGGAAAATTACGACACGATTAGGATCAATTCCAATTTCTTGTGCAATTTTAAAGGCTGAATTCGGTTTTTCATTAAAATATATTTCGTGATAGCATTCATCTGAAAATACGAAGAAATTGTGCTTTTCTGCGAGTTTTAACAACTTAGTAAGATATTCGCGATCGGCTATTTTCCCGTGAGGGTTTCCAGGTGAACAAATGAAAAATATGGTGCATCTTTCCCATGTCGCCGCGTCAACCGACTTCAGATCAGGTAGGAAATTGGTTTGCTTTCCGCAATTCAAAAACTTGATTTCGTGACCTAGGGTATGGGCGCCCATCATGTAAACCTGGTAAAATGGATTAGGGGCAATAATGAGTGGCGGCTTACCGTTTTTTTCCTTTGGGAGTAAGGTCAGCGCGCTCATAAATAAACCCTCACGAGTTCCATTCAAAGGTGTGATCATATTATGAGCAATATTTTCAAGCATTAACGACCGAGTCGCATAGCCCTTTATCGCATCTAATAATTTTGGCTCACCATTATTTTTGGGATAGTTGTTGAAAAGCGCTGCGTTGGAGTCAATTTCTTTAGATATAAAATCAGGAAATTTGTGTTGAGGCTCGCCCAAGCTGAGACGTAAACCAGTTTTGGGCTCTTGAGTTGCATTCAAAAGTTCACGCAATCGCGGAAATGGATACCCTGAAAGTTCCGAATATCTATTCGGGAAAATCATTTTGCCTCAATATCTACTCAATTTGGGTCTAACGCCCTTTTTTGTCATCTTAGCGTATAATTGATTCGAGGTCTAGTGTTTTAAGTTAAATTTATGTGAGCCATTACATATAACTGATTGGAATCAATTCATTTCCGTTCCGCCAACTGTAATTCCATTCATAAGTACGCTTGGCTGACCAACGCAAACGGGCAGCCATTGACCGGCCTTGCCACAGTTTCCGATGCCTGGGTCAAGCGACATGTCGTTCCCAACACCGATGATTTTTTGGAGCGCGGTTGGGCCATCACCAATGAGAGTTGCACCTTTTACAGGATATAATATCTCTCCATTTTGTACGCGGTAGGCTTCCGTACAGTTGAAGACGAATTTGCCACTCGTTATGTCGACCTGACCGCCGCCAAAACCCACTGCATAGATTCCGTCTTTAAGCTCACAAAAAAGTGAATTATGATCGACATCACCATTGTCAAGAAATGTATTCGTCATGCGTGGCATTGGCGCATGGGCATAGCTTTCGCGGCGGCAGTTTCCTGAAGTGCCAACAGACATGGCCTCGCCATTCAGCCTGTCGTTCATATATTTAACGAGAATACCGTCTTCTATAAGTACGTTTCTCTGGGTGGGCTGCCCTTCATCATCAAAGTTAATTGAACCGCGTGCACTTTCAATTGTGCCGTCATCAATAACACGAACGCCATTTGCCGCAATTCGCTTACCTTTAAGTGTTGAAAATGCTGACGATCCTTTTCGGTTGAAATCGCCTTCAAGTCCGTGACCTACGGCTTCGTGAAACAATACGCCCGGCCAGCCAGAACCCACAAGTAGCATTTGCTCGCCAGCTGGACATGGTTGCGCAGTCAAATTAAGCAAAGCAATGCGTAAGGCTTCTTTGCCAAGCGCAAGCCAGCACTCATTGTCGAGTAGGAGGTTCAAGTTATAACGACCACCTTTGCCGGCATTTCCGCTTTCGCGTCTACCATTTTCTTCAACGACGACTGCAATGCTCAATTTTGCCATGGGTCTGTTGTCGGCCAATATATCGCCAAAACTACGTACAATCGCAATTTTTTGTTCGTTCGTTGCCATGCTAACAGTGACATTTATGATGCGTTGATCGAGTGCGCGTATCGTCTCGTTTATTTCGTTAATTTTCTTCAATCTGAACGTGAGCTCAGGCTGATTTTCGGGCTGGTACAAGTTATGCGTGGTGAGGCCTTGAGGTTTTTTGTGACGTTGCACCCCAACAGAATGACTTATACTGGAGACAAGCTCATTCACAGATTCTTTAGAAATTGATTCAGAATGAGCATATGTTGTTTCGGTGCCGACGACCTTTCTCAGGCCCATTCCAGTTTGACGAGAAAGCGTATTTTGCGCGAGTCGGTTTTGATCGAAAACGAGTGCCGACATATTTGATTTTTCAACAAATAGTTCGCCAATATTGTCTCCGATTGTCGGCGCAATTGCGGTTTGTGCTTTCAATAAATCAATTTCGTCAAAGTGCGGTGCATGGTTCATAGATCAAAGGATAGGTGAGAATGATGGAAGTTTCTAGACCTTTGGCGCACTTTGCGCGCAAAAAATATGTTAGTCTTTAGTCGCGATTCAATTTTTATCGCCCGTCGTTATGTTTTAAGGACGTAATTACCGGTGCATCAATGCCCATAATTTTACAATCCGTTACCGCAATTAAATTAGGGTATTTTAATCTCAACAAAAAACGTGACATTTAGTCGCATATTTCGCGGCGTATTCTGCGAGACAAGTATCGTATAGTTCTTGCATTTTTGGTTTTGACTCCTTAAAAACTCCTCAAATTGGTTTCTCTTTTCCGATCTTTTTGTGGAAGCCGCTCTAAAATCGTTTTAACAAAGGTGCATAAATGTTAAAAAACTCAAAATTCATACATCTAACTACGCTAGTGAGTTCTGTTTTTGCTTCGAGCGCACTCATGGCGCAAGATGGTATCAATGATTTGGAGCGGATTGGAAAACCGGTCGACCGTGGAATTGATTTGCAGCCAGCTGTAGGCTTCCAAGCCGAGACCACCCATCAATTATGGGATATGTTGCTCATTTTATGTGTTGTTTTATCAGTATTTGTTTCAGTATTGCTGTTGATAGTTGTATTTCGTGACCGTGATCGTGGTCGCGAAGCCAAACGATTTACACACAACACTCCCTTAGAGATCGCTTGGACGCTTGTGCCGGTTCTTATTCTTGTTGGATTTGCCTTATTCTCTGTGCCTGCGCTTTTTTTACAGACCAAAATCCCTGAAGGTGACGTCGTGATTACGGCAACAGGTTATCAGTGGTATTGGGGCTATAAGTACGAAAACGAAGGTGTTGAATTTGATTCGTATATGCTTCCCCGCGAGGAACTCGCCGCTTATGGTTACGAAGAAGATGAATATCTACTTGCGGTTGATAATGCCGTCGTGGTGCCGGTGGGTAAAGATGTAATTGTTCAAGTTACGGGCGCCGATGTGATTCACGCGTGGAAAATTCCGTCTTTCGCGGTGCACGTAGATGCGGTCCCTGGGCGTACACTTACCACATATTTTAACGCAGATCGTGAAGGTATTTTCTTCGGTCAATGTTCTGAGCTTTGCGGTAAAGATCACGCCTATATGCCAATTGTTGTCAAAGTTGTCAGTCAGGAAGTTTATGATGATTGGGTGAGTACTCAAGTCGCATCGAACGAGGCTACGCAAAATACCCAAGTTGCAATGAACTAATATATAGAGTTTGTAGGCACCATTTGCCCTGCAATAGGATAGTGAATGCGAGATACGACGTTTAAAAGTGATTTAGCGATTTCGTCGCCTGACTTAAGAGATTACTATGAACTTCTTAAGCCTCGTGTGATGCGTCTTGTCGTTTTTACGGCCTTTGTTGGTCTATTTATTGCGTCCGAGCCTGTAAATCCTGTGATCGCATTTATTTCACTTCTCGCGGTGGCGTTGGGTGCTGGGGCTTCAGGGGCGCTCAATATGTATATTGATGCTGATATTGATGCAGTCATGGGACGGACAGTGGATCGTCCAATCCCTTCTGGCCGCGTGCCACGTGAACATGCTTTATTTCTTGGACTGTTTCTTTCCGCGTTTAGCGTGTCTCTTTTGGGTATATTTGCGAATTGGTTATCAGCTGCTTTTCTCGCGTTTACAATATTTTTCTATGTGGTGATATACTCGATGGGTCTGAAGCGTAGAACCACGCAGAATATAGTGATCGGGGGAGCCGCGGGCGCGTTTCCGCCTATGATAGGATGGATGATTGCGACGCATTCGGTCAGCTTTGAGAGCACTATGCTCTTTATGGTGGTATTTGTTTGGACGCCACCTCATTTTTGGGCGCTTGCATTGTTTCGCAATGAAGACTATCGGCTCGCCGGCGTGCCGATGTTACCGGTAGTGTCAGGTGAAGCAGTGACACGCCGCCAAATTTTTGTATATTCCGTGGTTCTTTTTGTTGTGGTGATCATTACATCCTTGACCAATATTGGCGGCCCAATAACACTAGCACTTTCTTTGATATTGGGCGGTTTGTTTGTCTTGTATAGTTTCTCGATCTTGCAAAAGAAGACCACGCATGGATATTCGTACAAAAGTGAAAAGAAATTTTTCGCCCTTTCAATATTATTTCTGTTCTTATTTTTCATCTCTTTGATGCTTGATTATATTTTGAGAGATCAATTTGATTGGTGGAATTTACCGTTATTTATGGTGATTTCATGAGTGAATTTGGGCAGACCGATCACGAAGTTTATAAGAAGCGTGGGCGTATGAACGCACAAATTGGATTGGTTCTTGGCGCTTTGGTTTTGTTGATTATGCTTGGAACTTACGCTAAGTTTACGGATCGATCAAAAGAGGCGCAGGTCAACGTGGCCCCTGTTAATCAAGAGCAGGGAGAGTAAGCGGCAATGATGAATAGGTTCTCTCAAGATTCTCGTGTCGCGATTAGGCTCGTTGCTCTGGTTGTTTTTATGCTGGCTGCGGCATTCGCGGCTGTGCCCCTTTATGATTTATTTTGTAGAGTAACAGGCTTTTCAGGCACAACACAATTTGTCGAATCGGAAAGTGATGTTGTTTTATCAGATACGATGGTTGTACGCTTCTCTGCCAATAAGATGTCTGATATTCCTTGGGAGTTTAGTGCTGTTGAGCCTCAAATGAAGGTTCGAATAGGCGAGACAAATTTGGCATTTTATGAGGCCTATAACCCTACGGATGACGTCATTACAGGCACCGCGAGTTATAATGTTTCTCCTTTAGAATTGGGTGGATATTTTAACAAAATAGATTGTTTTTGTTTTGTTGAGCAAACTTTGCAGCCCGGCGAACGCGTTCAAATGCCTGTTTCTTTTTATATTGATCCAGAATTTGTTGAAGATCCAGACGTAAAAAATATGAAGTCAATTACACTTGCATACACCTTTCATTTGACAAGTCGCGAGACAGTTGGCAAAACGCATACAGTTGAAACTGTGGCTCATTTAGATAACTAGGAGTAACCCATGGCGCAAGCTAAAAACCATGACTATCACATTCTTCCGCCAAGTATTTGGCCATTAATTTCGTCGATTGCGGCATTTCTCATGTTACTAGGGGCTGTTCTTTGGATGAAGGAAATGACCTCGCTTTTGTTTTGGGCAGGTCTTGCTGGAACTTTGATTTCCATGTTTGGTTGGTGGCGCGATGTAACTGTTGAGAGTAATAATGGTGAACATACGCCGGTCATCCAGATTGGCTTGCGCATGGGCTTCATTATGTTCGTGATTTCAGAGGTGTTTTTCTTCGTTGCATGGTTTTGGGCGTTTTTTAAGTACAAAATTTTTCCGATGGAGGCGATGACAGAGCCTTCGGGATTGTCGCATATTGATGTTTGGCATTTGCCGCTTATTAACACACTCATTCTTCTTTTGTCTGGGACTTTTGTGACAGAGGCGCACCGTGAGCTTGCGCATGGAAACGCCGATAATGGTCGCGTCGCACGCTTGCTGGGTTATGCAATTGTTCTGGGCGTCTTATTTTCTGGGCTTCAATTTTATGAGTATCAGATACTTTATACGGATGATTTGTGGCTTGATGGCCATCCGCATCGCAGTGCATTTTTCCTTGCAACAATGTTCCATGGCTTTCATGTGATTGTCGGTACAATCTTCCTTTTTGTGTGTCTGATGCGTGCACGCAGCAATGAATTTACGCAAGATTCTCACGTGGGATTTGAGGCTGCGGCATGGTATTGGCATTTTGTTGATGTTGTTTGGCTTTTCCTATTTGTCGCGGTTTATATTTGGGGTATGTTAATCGTTGGCGGTTAGTGTTTAGAGATGATATTTCAAAGGCGAGCAGTTGGCTCGCCTTTTTTGTTTATGGGTTGATAAATTGAAATTAAAAAAAATCATAGTGCCCGCAATTATTGGCTTCATCGGAGCGAGCCTTTTGATTGGCCTTGGGATCTGGCAATTGCAGCGCCTTGAATGGAAGGAGGGTTTAATTGAGGATTTGAACGTTCAGTTAGCGCGTGCTTCACAAGATTTAAGTGAAGTCGATCAAAGCACCCTGATTGACGGGATGCCGGTTCACGTTGAAGGAAAATTAACGGGTGTGTTTACGGATATTGTTTCGGGTGGATCAAAGGGGGCCGGGTATCGTCGGCTTGCTGCGCTTAAGTATAATGGCAAAATTGCAATGGTCGAATTGGGTTTTATTGGTTTTGACTTGAGGCAGAAACTTGATCTTTCTGTTGATCAAAACGTCTTTGTTCAAGGCAATATATTTATTCCTAAAGAAGTCGGTTTTTTTGACCGAAATCAAGGCACATGGGCGGGCTATGATGTCGTTCAAATGGCACAGCAATTGAAAAGCGATCCAATTATTATCGTCGCGCGCCATGAAGTTGTAGGGCCATATATCCCTTTCCCCTATGATGCCAATCTTGTTAATAATCATTTTCAATATGCGATAACTTGGTTTTTATTTGCATTCGTTTGGCTTGCGATGTCTTTGATTTGGGGTTATTCGAGAATTCGGACATTAACTTAGGATTTCCAATGCGTTATATATCGACACGTGGACAAGCAGAGGTCCTCGATTTTGAAAATGTGCTATTGGCAGGCTTGGCATCAGATGGAGGCCTATATGTGCCAGAAAAACTTCCACATTGGGATCGGCACTTTCTCAATTCTCTTCATGGTATGAATTATGAAGAAATTGCGCTCGAAGTACTCAGTCCTTTTGTAGAAGACTGTTTTGATCGCTCGACCCTGACCGAATTAATTTCGACTACCTATAGAGATTTTACGCATATAACGCGTGCACCGTTAAAGCAAATTGGAGATGATTTATGGCTTTGTGAGCTGTTTCACGGCCCGACCTTAGCCTTTAAAGACTTTGCGATGCAGTTGATAGGAAATATGTACCAGCGTGTGCTTGCGCGAAGAAATCGGCGATTGACGATAATTGGTGCGACATCAGGCGACACCGGATCCGCAGCCATTGAAGCGTTTAAGGGTATCGAGAATGTAGATGTTTTTATCTTATTTCCGAAAGGGCGCGTCTCAGAAGTTCAACAGCGACAAATGACAACCTCGGCGGCCGCGAATGTGTTCCCAATTGCCTTGCAGGGTAACTTTGATGATTGCCAAGCCCTTGTGAAAAAAAGCTTTAATGATCAAGAATTTCGAAACGAAATTTCGCTCGGCGGTGTTAACTCGATAAACTGGGGTCGGGTCATGGCGCAAATGGTATATTATGTGACAACGAGCGTCGCGCTAGGGGCGCCCAGTCGGGAAATTTCATTCAGCGTTCCGACTGGCAATTTTGGTGACATTTTCGCTGGCTAC
This sequence comes from Paracoccaceae bacterium, assembly GCA_965263365.1. Classification (GTDB taxonomy): domain Bacteria; phylum Pseudomonadota; class Alphaproteobacteria; order Rhodobacterales; family Rhodobacteraceae; genus CANMUM01. The sequence continues at coordinate 1,706,033 of OZ253672.1, read as the reverse complement.
CTCACAAAGAAAATGGGTTTGCCAATTGATCAATTAATTGTTGCGACCAATCAAAATGATATTTTGCATCGAACGGTTGAATCTGGTCAGCATTGGAAGGGCGATGTAAAAGCTTCGATTTCACCAAGCATGGATATTCAAATCAGTTCAAATTTTGAGCGACTTCTATTTGATCTTTATGGGCAGAATTCTCAAGAAGTGGTTGCTTTAATGAAGGCTCTTGAAACAGAAGGTGGCTTCGATCTTTCGCATGAGGCGTTGAATCGTTTAACACAAAACTTCCAAAGCGCGAAAACTTCAGAGGCGCAAACAAAGTCTGAAATAACCCGTATGTATAGGGAATGCAAAGAGTTGGTGTGTCCGCACACAGCCGTCGGTATTCATTCTGCACGTGAACGCAAAAATGAATTTTCGCCGATGGTTGTATTGGCCACAGCTCATCCTGCAAAATTTCCTCAAGCCGTTGAAAGTGCTACGGGTGTTTATCCTGAATTACCGCCACATCTCCAGGATATTTTTGATCGTGAAGAGAAATTCGAAGTTTTGGAAAATGATTTTAGTGTGCTCAAAAAATATGTGAGGGAAAAATGTCAGTAACGACCGAAGTCACAGAGTTTGAAAATGGTGTACGCCTCGTCACTGAGCCTATGAGTGGATGTTTGAGCGCTTCAATTGGGATTTGGGTGGGGCGGGGTGCACGTCACGAAAGCTTTGATCAAAATGGAATTGCTCATTTTCTAGAGCATATGGCTTTTAAAGGCACCCAAAAACGATCTGCACTAAACATTGCTGAAGAAATCGAAAATGTTGGCGGTTATTTGAATGCTTACACATCAAAGGAATCGACAGCATATTATTCGCGTGTTTTAGGCTCAGATGTTGAACTTGCGTTTGATGTTTTGTCGGATATTTTGTTGAATCCGAGTTTTGATCAAAACGAAGTTGAAGTCGAGCGCGGTGTGATTTTGCAAGAAATCGGACAAACCTTAGACACACCAGATGATATTATTTTTGATTGGCTTTCTGAAGCTAGCTTTCCAGATCAGGCATTGGGACGTCCGATTTTGGGTTCTCGTGAGCGTGTGAGCGCTTTTCAACCGAGTGATTTTCGGAAATTTATTGCTGAAAATTACGGGGGAGATCAGCTTGTCATTTCGGCTGCCGGCGCAGTAGATCATGATCAGTTGGCGCAGCAAGTCAGTCGTGTGTTCAGTGATTTGAAATATAAAAGTGAGCCTTTTCATGAAGCCCCAGTTTTTTGCTCCGGTCAAAAGTGCGTTGAAAAAGAGCTTCAGCAGGCTCACATCGCGCTCGCGTTTGAAGCGCCTTGTCATGCAAGCGAAGACTACTATTCGGCGCAACTGCTAAGCTCTATTTTGGGTGGGGGAATGTCTTCACGTCTAAATCAATCTATTCGTGAGAAATTGGGTCTTTGTTATACAATTTTCTCTTCTTATCAGCCGCTCTCAGATATCGGGCAACTTTATGTTTATTCGGGGACTTCTGGTGACGGCATTGAAGCGCTTATGAACCAATTAACCGAGGAGTTTAAGCGCTTTGCAGATAGTTTGGATGCTAACGAATTGGAGCGAGCGAAGGCGCAAATTCGAGCCGGGTCAGTGATGGCGCTCGAGGCGGTTTCCACACGTGTCCAGCGGAATGCAAATCAACTCCTTGCATTTGAAAAAATAAGGTCGATTGAAGAAATTCTGGATGAAATCAATGAAATCAAGATTGAAAACGTGCGCGCGCTCGCAGCGCGTATTTTTGCCACAGATCCGCAAATGGTTTTGTATGGACAAATTCAGTCAGCGCCCGATTTTCATGAATTTGTTGCGAGAATGCGAGAATGATCTTTAAGTCGGGGTATTTACTTAAAACAGACAGAATAGCGCTTAGATTGCCAAAAATGAGCGACTATAAAAACTGGGAAGCGCTGAGGCTTTCGAGCTCTGAGTTTTTGGCGCCATGGGAGCCGAGAAGATATGATGAACAAATTGGTCATCAGAGTTTTCGTGAACGTGTCAAGTGGTCAAAATTGAGTAAAGAAAAAGGAACGGCTTTGGCTTTATTCATATTTAGGTTAAGTGATCAAAGCCTGATTGGCGCCGTTACGCTTGACGGGATAAAACGTGGTCCCAGTCAGTCTGCAACGATTGGGTATTGGCTTGGTAAAGACTTTGTCGGCAACGGATTTATGAGTGAAGCGCTTAAATTGGTGGTCACACATGCGTTCACTGAGTTGGATTTATCGCGCATTGAGGCCGCTACTTTAAAAGAAAATCAGCCCTCTCGCAAACTGCTTGAGCGGAATGGTTTTCGCTACGAAGGTGTTGCGCAAAGCTACATGCAAATCAACGGACGTTGGCGCCCGCATGTGCTTTATGCGAACTTACGGCGAGATCGTCTTGGACAAACTGATATAGGCATATTTTGATTGAAGAGCTTAAAGCTGTTGTTGATGTTTCTAAAAAAATCGATCCGATTTTTTGTGAAGATCCTCGCGGACGGATTAAGCCAAAATGGGACTTTGCGGTCTTTCCGCGAAATTCGGAAGAAATTGTAAAAACTTTGAAGATTGCCAGAAAAAGCGGTGCGATCATCGTTCCATTCGGCGGCGGAACAGGGCTTGTCGGAGGGCAATTTTATGATGGCGGTCGGCAGGCGATTTGTATGTCGATGTCAAAAATGAATTCGATTGAAGTTGATGCAGATAGTGTATTGGTCGGCGCGGGCGCGATTTTGGGCAGTGTGCATAGTGCTGTGGACTCTGCCGGGCGGCATTTTCCATTAAACTTGGCCTCTTCTGGTTCGGCACAAATTGGCGGACTCATTGCGACCAATGCGGGGGGTGTGAATGTACTTCGCTACGGCTCTATGGGAGAGCTTGTTCTTGGTCTTGAGGTGGTTTTAGCAGACGGTACGATCCTAAATACCACGACCGATTTGCGTAAAGACAATACGGGTTATACTATTGATCGGCTTATGATTGGTTCTGAGGGCACGTTAGGAGTTATAACTAAAGCGCGTTTAAGAATCTTTAAGTTTGACGTCGCAAAGGCAGTCATAATGGGCTCGGTAATGTCTCCCAAAGCGGCATTGGACTTACTCTATAATTTAAGCAGTGAGCGCGCCCATATTTCGGCATTTGAACTCATCTCTGGAGAAGGCTTGCGATTTAGAGAATCAGTGAATTTTGCACCCTCTCCGATTGGCAAACCAGATTGGTCAGTGTTAATTGAGCTCGGCGGCAGCGAAGATGAAGTCAATGAAGCCATAGCCTTTGTCTCTGGTAATTTGAACGATGCAGTTCTTGCACAAAGTGAAGGGCAAGCAGCAAGTTTGTGGAATGTGCGTGAAACAATTCCGGCCGCAAATCGCAAAGTCGGAGCAATCGCCAGCCATGACATTTCGCTCCCAATTCAGGCGCAATCCGACTTTATTGATTCAATGCAAAATATATTGAAACCACATAATGTAAAGATAAATTGTTTTGGCCATCTTGGCGATGGCAATCTTCATTACAATCTATTTCCGACTGTGGACAAATCTCGGAGTGATTACGACGCGGGCTTATTGTCGGATTTGGTTTATCAAAATGTTATCAATTTTAAGGGGAGTATTTCTGCCGAGCACGGAATTGGACGTTTTAAAGCAGCGATGATGTCAAATTACGGTCTAGCAGAAAAGCAAAATACCATGCGTAAAATCAAAGATGCGCTTGATCCCCATAATTTGCTTAATCCAGGTGTATTCTTTCCCGAAAGGTAAATGGCTTTTTTAAGGTTTCCTCAACAATCAAACAAGTTCGCTTTTGCCGCTCTTCCCAAGAGCCGTCTACTTTAATAAACGGCGCATTATGTTTTTCGAGCTTTTTGCGTATGAGAGCGTAAAATTTTGCGCGTAGTTCTTGTTTGGCAAAATACCTTAGGCTGTCATCCTCCCAAGGGGTATCGTAACCAAACAGGATATATTGATCCGGTTTTTGAATGAGATTTTCGATTGCCTTTGAAGACTTGTTGAGCAAAATTTCTGACCAAACTGAAGTCATGAGCTCATCTGTATCTTCAAATAAAATGGGTCCGGCCTGAAGCGAAAGAGCTGCGCGAGAAGCGGCGTGCCTCTTGGCCAGCTCAACGAGTTCTCGCACGCTATATGCGCCCTTTTGCCGAAAGGATTCATGGGGTCTGCCATATTCGGGAACATGGGGTTGACCAAATTTTGCGGCCATTTGTTTTGCGAAAAAGCTTTTCCCTACAGACTCTGGTCCGACGAAGGTAAGCCTTTTTTGGGCATGCACGCGTACAAATTCAGGCAGTTGCTCCCAATGCGCTGGAATGTCCGTGAGTACAGTTTTGCTATCAATAGGCATTGCTTCGCGTTTGGGGTCCCACATCATGTAATTTGTTCTCATTTTCGTGGCGATCGGGACAATATTTGGATTTGAACCAATAATGATATCAATATTAGAGAAGAGATGTGTGAAGTCGAGACCATAGGGATCTTTATGACCGGAAACATCTATTTCATAAACCGTGCCGAAACGTTCAAGCCAATCTTTACGCAGGGCTGGCGATATCGCATCATGTTTATGTGTAAACAGACCAAATTCTACTTTTTTCGTGCGTGTAAGGGCTACGCGAATTAGTGCGAGATGCGCATTATGTAGAGGTTGAAAATGACCTAATATGAGTGCTTTTTGCATACATTCTTAGAGCCTTTTTTCTTGAACATTGCAATGTATCAAATTCGCGAATATGACGAATTTATGGAATTTAGAATTGAACAAAATGCGGACGAGGATGAAATCGAGTTCCTGCTTGATCTTTCCTTTGCACCCGGAAGACAAGGCCTAAGTTCTTATCAGCTTCGTGAAGGTGTGAATCCAGTTAGTGAAATTTGTATGGTTTGCCGAGATGGTTCGAGTTTGCTGGGTTCGATTAGGTATTGGCCTGTGAGAGTGGGTGATGTCCCGTTTTTATTACTCGGGCCGATTGCTGTGCATCCAATTGCACAAGGTGTCGGAATTGCCAGGGTTCTCATTCGCAAAACACTAGCAAGAGCCCTAGATTTAGGTTGGGCAAGAGTTATTTTGATTGGCGATGCACCCTATTATAAACGCTTTGGTTTTAAGCGTTCCTTGACCTGCGACTTGACCTTTCCTCCGCCCACGAATCCGGAGAGATTTTTGGGATGTGAACTGGTTGAGGGTGCATTTAATGGGATTATTGGGCTCGTTGAAAGTGCTATTGAATAGCGATATTTTGTGCCGCCGCATATGCGCTGGACCAAGCCCATTGAAAATTATACCCGCCTAACCAGCCCGTCACGTCAACGCATTCGCCGATAAAATAGAGTTGAGGAATTTGTTTTACAGACAATGTCTTCGAGGAGAGTGCATTTGTACTCACGCCTCCGAGAGTGACTTCTGCTTTTGCATAACCCTCACTTTGGATTGGATGAAATACCCAGTTTCGCAATCTATACTCTATATCATTGAGTGCTGCATCTTTGCTGTCGCCAAGCATGGATTTTAAATTAAATTTAGCATCAAATGCAGTGCTTAAGCGTTCGGGGAATAATTGATTTAGCGCGCGCTTTAAATGCCATCTTGGCTGACTTTGTTTGAGTGAAAGGAGCCAACCCTCTTGTTGGTTTGAAATAAAATTAATTTTGATTTCTTCGTTTTCGCGCCAATAGGATGAGGCCTGCAATATTGCGGGACCAGACAAGCCTTTATGGGTGAAGAGTCCGGCCTCTTGAAAAGTCTGTCCTCCAGCTGAAGCGGCCATCGGTGTTGCGATTCCAGATAGCGATGTAAACAGTTTTTCACTCTCAGGAAGGACAAGCGGAACAAGAGCAGGTCTGTGATTGGTAACTGGTAGATTAAACTGACGCGCAATTTTGTAAGCAAAATCTGAGGCACCCATTTTAGGTATGCTCGGTCCACCTGTCGCGATTACGAGTGATGTTGACTTTAGTGTGCGCTCTTGAGTGACGACTTTGAAGTTATCTTCTTTTGTTATGTTCACGACAGATTGCTCTAGTAATATTTGAACACCGGCGGTTTTACATTCGTTTTCTAGCATTGACACGATTTCTCGCGCTGAATTGTCGCAAAAGAGTTGTCCGAGCGTTTTTTCATGAAAGGGAATATTATACGCTTTCACGAGTTCTATAAAATGAAATGGGGTATATCGAGCCAGCGCAGATTTTACGAAATGGGGATTTTCGGAGAGATAACAATTCGCGTCAGCCGCGTTTATATTCGTAAAGTTACAACGCCCTCCACCAGATATGAGAATTTTTTTACCGATCTTCTTAGCATGATCAATTACGGCAACTGTTTTGCCCATTTTTCCAGCGAGACTCGCACAAAATAATCCGGCAGCGCCTGCGCCGATAATAATTGTATCAAAATCCATGCCCATGATTTGCGATAAGTGCCAGTTGATTGCTAAATGAAAAACGCGCCAAACTTGGCGCGTTAAGTTCTTAGTAGGTTTTTAGGCTATGTGATGTATTGGCCGCCGTTGACAGTCATTGTGGCGCCATTAATGAAGCCCGCGTCATCGTCCACAAGAAAGAGTACTGTTTTTGCAATTTCTTCAGGTTCGCCAAGCCGACCGACAGGAATTTGTGCGATGATACTTTCACGCACTTTTTCAGGAACCGCCATCACCATTTCAGTTGCAATATAACCCGGACAAATGGCGTTGACTGTGATGCCAGCGCGTGCACCCTCTTGGGCGAGCGCTTTGGTAAAGCCGATATCGCCAGCTTTCGCTGCTGAATAATTTGCCTGCCCCATTTGACCTTTTTGGCCATTGATCGAAGATATATTCACAACGCGCCCGAATTTACGCTCCCGCATGCCCGGCCAGATTGGGTGGGTCATATTAAATATACCGTTGAGGTTTGTCTTCATGACATCGTCCCAGTTTTCACGCGTCATTTTGTGGAACATTGCATCACGTGTGATACCTGCATTGTTAACTAATATATCTATACTGCCAAGCTCTTCCTCAACAGCTTTGATTCCGGCGTCACATTCGTCATAATCTGCAACTGACCATTTGAAGGTTTTAATTCCCGTTTCTTCGGTGAATTTTTTGGCAGCTTCGTCATTTCCTGCATAATTGGCCGCAACGGTGTATCCCGCTGCCCTCAAGGCTTTGGATATTGCTGCTCCAATTCCGCGCGTTCCACCCGTTACAATTGCAACTCTAGACATATACTTTCTCCCTTTAGTGTTAAGTTCTGTTAATTTTTATCTTTCGAGACACATGGCTACACCCATGCCGCCACCTATACAAAGCGTCGCAAGGCCCTTCGATACATCTTGGCGTTTCATTTCATGTAGAAGCGTGACGAGGATGCGGGCCCCTGAAGCGCCGATTGGATGACCAATCGCGATTGCGCCACCATTGACATTCACCTTGCTTTCGTCCCAACCCATTTCCTTGTTGACGGCACATGCTTGAGCAGCGAAGGCTTCGTTGGCTTCAATCAAGTTAAGTTCGCTCGCTTTCCAACTCGCATTATCAAGCGCTTTTGTTGATGCATAGATCGGTCCCGCACCCATTATTGCAGGATCAAGACCAGCAGTTGCGAAAGACTTAATATGTGCAAGAATGTCGAGCCCGCGTTTGTTGGCTTCTTCTTCTGACATCAGAACGAGGGCGGCTGCTCCATCATTGAGACCAGAGGCGTTGCCTGCGGTAACTGTGCCTTCTTTATCAAAAGCGGGGCGAAGCTTTGTCATATTTTCAATTGTTGCGCCGTGACGGATATATTCGTCTTTGTCGACTACAATATCTCCTTTTCGGCTCGATATCGTATAGGGCGCAATTTCTTCATCGAATTTTCCGGCCTTTTGCGCGGCTTCCGCCTTATTTTGAGAATTTGTTGCAAATGCGTCTTGAGCTTCCCGAGATATTTCCCATTTTTTTGCAACATTTTCTGCGGTCGTGCCCATGTGATAGTTATTGAAAGCACACCATAAGCCATCTTTAATCATACTATCGATAAATTTCATGTCACCCATTTTTTGACCCTGTCTAAGGGGGGCAACGTGAGGAGCTAGAGACATATTTTCTTGCCCTCCGGCGACAACAATTTTAGCTTGATTTGTCATGATTTGTTGAGCAGCGAGTGCGACTGTACGCAATCCAGATCCACAGACTTGGTTGATTGACCAAGCGCTGGCTTCTTGACGAAGGCCTGCGTTGATATGTGCTTGGCGCGCTGGATTTTGGCCTTGACCGGCGGTTAATACTTGTCCGAGTATCGTTTCGTCTACTTCGCTCGGGTCAACATTGGCGCGCGTCAATGCTTCTTTAATTGCATGTGCACCTAGGTTATGTGCGGGCGTATTGGCAAAAGACCCCAAAAATGAGCCAACAGCAGTCCGTGCGGCACTAACGATAACGATTCCAGTCATGATTTCTCCTAATTGTGCAAAGCAAAAAAATACTAGCATGCTGTTCGAACTTTGTCACGTGTGAGATTCGGAGAATATTACTATGAGTATGTTTTAATATGTTTAAAGAAAATCGATGATTTGTGGCCACAAATTTTCCTTCGCTTGACGCCCAACTAACATTCCCATGTGTCCTGAATCGAGTTCTAAAGTGTGAAAATTGTTCAATGTTCGCGCAATGGGTAAGCACGCCTGTGTTGGTGCAATATGATCACGCCTTCCTGATACAATCAAGGTAGGCACGTTGCTTTTTGTTTCGATTTGGTTCAGTTTATTGCCTTTCATCCACTCAATAAATAGTTCTTTTGCAAATTGAATATCGAGGTCTCTTCCTTCGGTAAGCCAGACTTCGATGGCATCGAATTGATCTTGATTGGTTGGTGTTCCGCTAAATTTTTCGATGAATTGTAGTGGATTAAGAAGTGCAAAAAAGTGATCAATAAAGAGAGAAGGAAAAATTCCAAACATTTGTTGCGTTTGATCAAGTGACATCTCGAGCTGATTGCTGTTTGAAACGGATTTTGCCCAATGACCAATTTTGGATGCGTGATGATGGAAATTCCACGGCGCACCCAACAAGACATTTTGAGAAAATAGGGGTCTGTGTAAATTTGCTAAATTTAAAAGGGTGCCACCCAGACAATATCCAATGGAACAGGCAAAGCGGGCATCGAGGTTCTTGGTAATCTCGTGAAGTGTCTGAACATAGGCTTGCGCATCATTGCCGTCGCCGATTTTTGGTTTTTGCCATTTGATCATCGACACAGAGAATCCGCGATCAATGAGAAAATTAACCAAGGAAATATCGGCGCAAATATCGAATATTTTAGTCCCATTAATTAACGATGGGACAATGACGAGGGGGCGCCCATTGCCGCCAATATGCACACGCGATGCAATCGAGTTTTTTTCTTCAACTTGATAGTGTTTTTTAGCGAATTGACAGGGCCGTTTTTGCCAAGCATCATAGTTAATAAGTGCCGTATTAAGTTTTTTGTATAGTAATTTAAGTTGAACAATGTCCTTGTTGAGATGGGCTTTGTAAATTTCAAATTGCCAGGCCTGTAAATAAGTTGCAAACGCCGCGTTTTTTTTGGTCACTGAGGTTGGTATGAGCGGTATTGCGAACATTGATCTGCCTTGATCTTGCCAGTTTGGTTGATTATGACCTATTGTGGCGTGGATTTATAAGTTTGCCAAGGCCTCAATTATATTGAGAAAAAGATGAAAGGCCGATTATGACAAAAGAAAAAAACTCAGGATCAGAGAAAATTCTCATTAAAAAATACGCCAATCGGCGTTTATATCATACCCAACGATCAGAATACATAACTCTTGATGATCTTTCGCAAATGGTAAGAGATGGAGAAGACTTTATTGTGCAAGATGCAAAATCTGGCGAAGACTTAACACGGTCCGTTTTAACGCAAATTATATTTGATGCTGAGAATAATGGTCACATGTTATTACCGACTTCATTCTTGCGCGAAATTATCCGCCTTTACGGTGACACGATGCAAGGGCTTGTGCCGAGTTATCTAGAAGTGGCGATGAATAATTTTATGGCTCATCAAGAGACGTTTCATGAAAATCTTGCACGCAATCCTGCGATTGCTGGGCTTGAACAAATCCAGAGAATGAATCAAGATTGGATGCAAAATAGTATGAAAATGTTTGGCGCGATGAACCCAATTGCTGCTTCATCAAGAACAGAGCATAAGACCGAGAAAGATAGCTCTTATCATAGCGAGCTTGATGATCTCAAATCGCAGTTGAAAGAAATGCAGGATAAGCTGTCAAAACTTGTTGACTAGACTTTAATTTTAAAGGCAATCGGACTATATTAGTTTTGACTATTGTGAGGGCGAAATGATTAGTGATCTAGAGTTTGAAAAATCAGTTGCTGACCTTGAAGGGAAAGCTGTTGAGCTTCGTGCAATGGCTGATGAAGAAGGTAAAGTTGATTTTGAGAAAGAAGCTGAGGCCTTAGAATTAAAAGCTAAATCAGCGCTAGATGACCTATACAAAAACTTGTCTCCATGGCGAAAATGCTTAGTTGCGCGTCATGCCATGCGCCCCCATAGCTTGACTTATATAAATGCACTTTTCACAGAATTTATGCCGCTTGCAGGTGATCGGAATTTTAGTGAAGACAATGCTGTTGTCGGTGGACTTGCGCGTTTTAATGAGCGGCCGGTTGTGGTTATCGGCCATGAAAAAGGTCATGATACGCAGTCTCGTCTCGAGAGAAATTTTGGAATGGCACGTCCTGAAGGATATCGGAAGGCCGTACGCCTAATGGATATGGCTGATCGATTTGGGCTGCCGGTGATTTTTTTGGTTGATACTGCTGGCGCTTATCCAGGAAAGGGTGCGGAAGAACGTGGACAATCGGAAGCGATCGCTCGCTCCACAGAAAAGTGTTTGCAGATAAAGACACCTTTGGTTTCTGTGATAATTGGGGAAGGTGGTTCCGGTGGTGCAGTCGCTTTTGCAACTTCGGATCGACTATTAATGTTAGAGCATTCTGTTTATTCAGTTATTTCTCCGGAAGGATGTGCATCTATTTTGTGGAAAGATGCTGGCAAAATGAAAGATGCCGCTGAAGCGCTTCATTTAACCGCGCAAGATATGGCAACATTGGGAGTTGCCGATGAAGTTATCAGCGAGCCATTGGGCGGTGCTCATCGTCATCGCGATGAAATAATTAGTCGGGTGGGTTTGGCTATAGAGCGCAATTTAAAAGAACTTGAGGCTCTGGATCCAGATAAACTCGTGGCGCTGCGCCGTAAGCGTTTTCTGGAAATAGGAAGCCAATCTTTAAAGTAAGCGCCTTAATAGTTCTATTTGTTAGCCGGAAATTCCTTCATGAGTCTGTTCGATTCTTGTTCAATCCGTTCAGACATTTCATTCATGAATGCGTCTCTTCCCAGTCCAATTTCAATACGTGGGGATAGATATTCCACAATGACGTGTCCGGGATATCGAAAGGCTGAGCGTCTTGACCAAACAACACCTGAATTTGTGGCGACGAAATAGGTTGGCAGTTTTTTTGCGTCGTATATTCGCCAAGCTCCTGATTTGTATGGTATCTTCGCGTCGGGTAAAACACGCGTTCCTTGGGGATATATAATGAGTTGGCCGTCAGGGTTGGCGTGCTCACCGGTTTCGATTTCTTTTAACATACGTTGAGTTGCTTTGTCTTTTCCTCGATGAACGGGTGCACTTCCGATTTTTTTGGCAACAATACCGATTATTGGTACGTAGCGCAGTTGCGCTTTTAAGATAAATTTCGGTTGAGGCACAGATTCGGCAAGTATAACGATATCCAAAAAATTCATGTGTTTTGAGCAGACGAGCGCCGGTTCGGTCGGAGCATTTCCTCGAATTTCATAAGTAATCCCACAAATGTTTTTGATCAAAAACCTGTTAAGTTTGGTCCAAGCGCGAATTGCCTTGTAGGCACCGTCCCTCGAGCTCAATATCCACGGCATGTAGGCAAGGCCGTAAACTAAAATCGAGATGTACATGAGTACGTTGTAAAACTGCGAGCGAATTAAAATCATCATGTGACCTTATTCAGATATTTTGATGTTGTGAAGTAAGTTGAAATATAGCCAACAATGCCGGCAGAGATAATGATAATTGCTGCGATTATAATGCTTGTATCGCGAACAACATTGGTTTCAAAAATTTGCGCGGCGGAAGCGTTCGAATTTACGATCCCGTACATCGCTAATAGACCGATTAAGACGCCAATTATCGCCCCCATCACTGAATGTACGACAAATTTGCGCAAAAACCCATTTAAAATCCATCGATCTCGAGCGCCAATTTGCCGTAGAAGTATAATTTTGCTGGCATTGGAATAAATTGAAGCTGTCGCGGATAGAAAGATTAAAAAGGCATAGACGACCGCGATAATAAAACTTGATGTCCATGAGGTAAGCGAAAGCCGATTGGCGCTATCGAGAAGTCTGGCGCGCCAGCGCTGATGGTTGTCCCAAATTGAACCGGGGATTTCTCCTTGCGCACGTAAAGTAAATGCATCTTCGTCAAAATTTTCTGGATCAATTACAATTGAGTAAAGCATAGGAAGTTTCAATACTTCTTGAGGAATTTCATCGCCAAGCCAGGGGCTTAATAAATTAACCTGAGATTCGAAGGGAATCTCCTCAAAAGAGACCACACCCTTCGTTGTTTCCAATAGGTTTTCAGCGACTATTTGTGTATTTTCTCTAATGACTTCTACAGGAATACGAAATGTTGCACTTTCGGAAATGCTTTTTTCCCAATTGTTGGAAATTTGTGTGGCAATGGAGCTTAGTGTAAGCGCATAAATAGCGAGAAACGAAATTAAAATTGAGCTTAAAAAAACCAGTCTTGAGGAAACCCCTTCTTTAGCGATTACTTTTTCTGCATCTTTTGCGGACCGCCAACCTGATTTTTTTATTTTCTTCATAGATCAGCTCCTGCGAATTTGACGTATTTCTTATCAATTCTAAGAACTTGGGGTTTGACGAGGCCCTTTGCGGCACGAATTATTCCAAGATCATGCGTCGCAATAATAACCGTTTTACCCAATTTATTTAACTCAACAAGCAGGCCGAGCACGCGTTCGCTCATTTGCCAATCTAGGTTTCCTGTTGGCTCATCTGCGACAATGATCTCTGGAGATAACGTGAGAGCACGTGCCAAAGCTAATCTTGTTTGCTCACCTCCGGACAATTCCATAGGAAATGAATTTAATTTGTCGCCCAATCCAATCCACGCAAGTAAATCTAATACGTTGTCTTTGTCATTCTTAGGGTCCTGTCCAGCGGCAATTACAGGAAGTACAACATTCTCGTACAAGTTTAGATGTTCGATAAATATGTTTTCTTGCTTGATGATGCCAATTTTTTTACGAAGATCTGCTATATCGTCTCGATTAAGTGAGCGCGCGTCTTGACCTTTGAAAGTGATTTGGCCTTCGTTTGGCGTCAACTCAAGTGTGCACAATTTTAAAAGAGTTGTTTTGCCAGAGCCAGAGGGACCCGTTAAAAAATAAAAGTTACCTTCAGAAATATCGAGATTAACTTGGTCAATAACGAGATGTTTTTTGTAGCTGTGTGAAACTTTGTTAAAACGTATCAATTTCTGCTCACGAAACTTATTTTGGCTTTTTTAGCTCTAGGTTGCAATTGGCGCTAATACTATATAAATTTCTGGCAAATGAATAGAGCCCCGTCTAAAATTAGTTCCCCAAAAGTTATCAGGATGCTTCCATCATGCATGTAACTTGTCCACAATGCCAATCTGTTTATGATATTGATGTTTCTCTCATTCCTGAGAATGGGCGAAAGGTTAAATGTGGAGAATGTTCAAATCTTTGGACGGTTAACAAACCTCTAAAGGTTAATGAAAGCGCCAAGCCAGAAGTCGAGTCTAGTGCTGTTAAAAAAAACGTACCTGCTCGCAACGATAAAAAATCTGTTCAAAAAAAATCGCGCGCAAAAGAGGGAAAAGTTGAAACTAAGGTTCAAAATGCCGTTGAAAAGCTCGCAGAGCGAACGACTGCTGCGCGCGCTAAGAAGCACGTTGAGCGCGACGAAGAAGTAAAGAGCAACGGGTCAAAGGTTTCTGAGGGTTCTCTTTCAGAAAAGACTGCGAAGCAAGCACCTGCAAAAAAAGCCAAAACAGAAGTGATTTCGAAAGAGATACGGGAGAAAACCGATATTGAGCGGTCTGCCTCTTCAACCCAGTCTGATCAAGCGGAAACGGCATCACCATCTATAGAGAATCCAAAAAACAAGACTCAAATTTTTAAAAAAGCCGTTAAAGCTGAAGTCGAAGAACCAAAAACTCGCGTTGATCGAGATTCTAGTCAACAAAAATTCAATAAAATGGGTTTGAATGAAACCGATGCCCAGTTGTCTGAAGTTCCAGCAGCTCCAAGCTTAATTGAAACAAAACCGGTTCAATCCGAAATCACTTCTGTCAACGAAGCCGTTCAAAAAAAGAGAACCCTCGGTTCGGTATTTTGGTCATGTTTGGCCTCGATTAGCGTATTGTGCTTGATTTTGTTGTTAATCAGAATAGGTGCAGACAAAATTTCTGAATCAATTCCATCGATTGAGAGCGCGCTTACTGCTTATAGTGACTATTTTGATATGGTGGTCGCCACTATTTCGACCATGGTTCAAGGCGTTGTCGAGCAAGTAAAGCAAATCTTTTTTAGTTGAAAAGCACAACAAGGCGTTCAGATGAAAATTCAGTTTGAGGTCAAAATTTCAAATGTTTGCGTGCTATCATCTCTCACGAGCACAATTTGATTGGAATCAATTCCGCGAACAGTCCACCCTTCGATTTCAGCGCCTTCTTCAATGGTTAAAATTTCGCCATTATTGGTTTGTATCATAGCGCTCGGATTATTTCTTTTTCCAAAAACTCCTAACACCAAAAATTCAGCTTTTTGTTCGGGAATAGGCTGCGATGTCGGTGTGGATTGGGTTAAGGGAGAACTTGGGATTTTCTCTTCAGCTGTTTCATTTGTCTCCAGGGAAGTCGTCGATTCGTGATCTGCTGGTCTTTCGGGCGCATAGAAATCGAGGGGAGCAACTTGAACGACCACTTCAGGATTATTTTCGGTTAAATTAAATTCTGAGGAATTTAATTCTCCCGTTAAACTTGGGGTTTCATTATCTATTTGCTGTTGCGGCTCGGGAGTTAGGCGATCTGAATCAGCTGATACTTCGGGTTCTTGCGTAATTTCTTCTTCAACACGGTTTGGTTGACTTTCAACTTCTTCTGAAATTGTGCTGGAGCTTGGCTCTATTTCAGCGTCACTGGAAGCGCTATCCGTCTCGATTTGGTTTATAAAACCAAATAGTATCATGAACCCGATAATCGAAACTATAATAAATGCCAGTACAACCCATAACCGATTGGTTTTTGTTTGAGTTGGCATGGCTACTTCATTTTTTTTAGACAAATTTTTTGGCGACTCAGTGCTAGATAACGAATGAGTTCCTTCTTGAATATCCGTCTTTTGACTCTTGGTTTGAATAGCGTGCAATGCACGCGCCTTTAGTGCTTCAAGCTGTGCAATGTGGTTTTGTTCTTGTGCAAATAAAACTTTGTCTCCATTTGTCATAACCCCAACGTTTAGGACTTCAAAATGTGAGTTTATGAGATGCTCTATACTAGTTTCCAATAGCGAATTAGGAATTGCGAAACTTCCTGAATGGCCCTTTAAATCACTGATCACAAAGTAATTTTTTTTCGGGTATTTTTTAAGTTTTTTAAGTGATTCGTTCGTGAGATTTGAGAATAGATCGAGTTTAGTATCAATGTGCTCAACGAGTTGGTGAGAGAGGCAAATGCTTATTTTTTTTGCTTGGGCAACCCAATCGATCGCAGCCTTTTCAAATTTAATTTTGGCTTGGCTTGCATCAAGGCCATTGATGTCGACTTTTTCAAGACTCTCAAAAATACCGCCCTCTTGAAAAGAAATCCAGGTAATATCGCTAAGCGAAAATAATACCCCGTATTGTAATTGAGAAGTGTCCGTTGGTATCATCTTACTTTCCTGAATGATAATGATAATTGATAATTGGGCACTTTGCTATGGGGTATCGCAAAAATGTTAGCTTCAAGGGAACAGCAAAAAAGTTCTCAATTTAACCACAGGCTTCAGTTGTGAGATCATTTATGATAGCCTTTTGGATAAAAAGTTTTACTTCGAATTTAAAAGGGGAGACAAAATTGAATTCATTTCGGAAGGTGTGGAGTTTGAAATTCGTACTAATTTCATTTGCTTTTTTAATCGCAACGAATGGAAGTGCACAGACACGCTTTAGTAGTGATGAGTACTTCCGCTCCATTGAGGTGCTTGGAACCGCAGATATGGAGGTCGCTCCTGATATTGCATCGTTTACTGTGACATATAGTAAAGAGGCCACCTCTTCAAAGGCCGCAATTGAAGATCTCAATAATAGTGTATTAAATTTGGTGAATTCACTTTCTGAATTTGACGAGCAAGATATTGAAATTCAGTTAGCCGCTCATCAGATCATTCCGAGTTATGATGGCGTTATTTGGGACAAATTTACAGCGAGGCAGCAAATATTGGTTCAAGTCTTGGATATTGAACTCCTTGGAGAAGTCATAGATGCAGTTGCTGCTGCTGAACCGAGTTCAACAGGCGCGATCGAATTTGAAAGCACAAATTTAAATGAGTTTGAGCAAGAAGTTCTAGAAAACGCTTCAAATGACGCGAGGCTGCAGGCTGAAAATATTTTACAAAACACTGGTGGCATTTTGGGGACTCCCTTGGAAATTGACTATATTGCGAATCAGCCGATGCAAAATATGGATTATCTAGAAGATAAAGGAGTAATGAGCGCAAACGCTTCTCGTAAAGTTTCGCTTGATGCTCGAAAAATTACAATTTCGGCACAAGTGCGCGTGATCTATGAAATTTTGTCTCAATAATTAGTCTTTGTACTTCTTGAAGAGATTTTCCATTGCGATTGCGAGCTCAATATCGCGTTCGCTTACTTGATTGAGATCGTGGGTAGTTAGCCAAATTTCTGTGCGATTATATATGTTTAGCCATTCAGGGTGGTGCCTCAATGACGAAATTTGAGGTCGCATTTCTTGCATAAAATCCATTGCGTTTGAAAAAGTGCGGAATTCAAAACTTCGGTAAATTTTGTTTTCTTTGAGCGTCCATTCGCTATATTTGTCGAGAAAATCTTGAATTTGTTTTTTTAGATTTTGTTTCATTTTTATATCCTCTCAAGATGTTCAATGTGAATCAAGCGATTGTAGCCAAGAATTGGCTATGCTATATCGTGTTTATGAATAGAATTGTGATGGACGACCGTAAAAGACTGCCTTGGAGATTCTTTGTCTCTCAAGCGCTCTGCTGGTCTCACAGAAAAAATTTCGAATAGATATCCGCGAATGCGCTCGAATTGGGCGCATTAGATAGATAGTAAAGCCAATTTTGGAGATTTTTATGGCTGGTAAAACACTTTATGATAAAATTTGGGATGCACATCTTGTTGATGAGGCTAATGATGGAACTTCGTTGCTCTATATTGATCGTCATCTTGTGCACGAAGTGACAAGTCCTCAAGCTTTTGAAGGCCTGAGAATGGCGAACCGTAAGGTGCGTGCGCCCGAAAAAACCATCGCGGTTCCTGATCACAATGTCCCTACAACACTTGATCGCAGCAGCGGAATTGAGAACGAAGAAAGCCGTATTCAGGTTGAGGCACTAGATCGGAATGCAAAAGAATTTGGCATCAATTACTATCCCGTAAATGATGTGCGTCAAGGCATCGTTCATATTGTAGGGCCTGAGCAAGGGTGGACACTACCCGGTATGACAGTTGTTTGTGGGGATAGTCATACCGCAACGCATGGCGCGTTTGGTGCGCTCGCACATGGAATTGGCACATCTGAAGTTGAACATGTTTTAGCTACACAAACTCTTATTCAGAAAAAGTCCAAAAATATGAAGGTCGAGATAAGAGGAAAACTCCCTGAAGGTGTAACTGCTAAAGACATTACGCTGTCTGTGATCGGGCATACGGGTACAGCAGGCGGCACAGGTTATGTGATCGAGTATTGCGGTGAAGCCATTCGTGATTTGTCTATGGAAGGGCGAATGACGGTCTGTAATATGGCGATTGAAGGTGGTGCGCGTGCGGGATTGATCGCGCCTGATGAGAAAACCTTTGAGTATGTTAAGGGGCGCCCTCATGCGCCTAAAGGCGAAGACTGGGAAAAAGCGATCGCATATTGGAAAACCCTGTATTCTGATGATGATGCACACTGGGATGAGATTGTCGTTATGAATGCAGAAGATATTGCGCCGGTTGTGACTTGGGGGACAAGCCCTGAAGATGTCTTGCCAATATCCGCAAGTGTTCCCGCACCCGAAAGTTTTAAGGGCGGAAAGGTTGAAGCTGCTCGCCGTGCACTTGATTATATGGGTTTGAGTGCAGGACAAAAATTATCAGAAGTTGAGATTGATACTGTATTTATTGGATCTTGCACCAATGGACGTATCGAGGATTTACGTGCGGCGGCACAAATCCTAAAGGGTCGAAAAATTAAGGAAGGACTTCGGGCGATGGTTGTGCCGGGTTCGGGTCTTGTGCGTGCGCAGGCCGAAGAAGAAGGACTTGCGGATATTTTTAAGGAAGCTGGTTTTGAGTGGCGATTGGCGGGCTGCTCCATGTGCCTGGCGATGAACCCGGATCAATTATCACCAGGCGAGCGCTGTGCCGCGACTTCCAACCGAAACTTCGAGGGTCGTCAAGGGCGCGGCGGACGTACGCATTTGATGAGCCCAGCAATGGCAGCAGCGGCTGCTATCACGGGTAAATTAACGGATATACGAACCTTTTCTTAGAGGAATACAATGGAAAAATTTACAAAAGTTGAAGCAGTTGCGGCGCCCATGCCGCTTGTGAATATTGATACGGATATGATTATCCCAAAGCAGTTCTTGAAGACGATTAAGCGTTCCGGGCTCGGCGTGCATGCTTTTGATGAGATGCGATATGATGATGAAGGGAATGAATTACCCGATTTCGTGCTGAATAAACCAGCTTATCGCAATGCGGAAATCATCGTAGCCGGCGATAATTTTGGTTGTGGTTCATCACGTGAGCATGCCCCTTGGGCGCTTCGAGATTTTGGTATTAAAGTTATTATTTCAACCAGCTTCGCGGACATCTTTTTTAATAATTCATTCAAAAATGGAATGTTGCCGATTGTTTTGCCACAAGAGCAGGTAGACACCTTAATGGATGACGCTTTCAATGGCGAAAATGCACGGTTAACTGTGGACTTGGAGTCTCAAAAAATCACTCGACCAGATGGAAGTATTATAAAATTTGATGTAGATACGTTTCGTAAACACTGCCTTTTAGAGGGTTTGGATGACATCGGATTAAGTCTGCAGAAAATTGATGCAATTGACCGCTTTGAGGTTGACTACAAAAAAAATATGCCTTGGATTTAGCCTATTTTAGACGCTCCGAAAATGCAACGTGAGTTCATGAATCATAGCTGATTAAACGGTCGGCATAAGTTTGAATATTGGCCAAATAATTTTGTTATGATTCGGGAAGTTTCCATCCCGGCCGAATGAAATGGCAGGTGTAACCGTTTGGGTTTTTAACGAGATAGTCTTGATGATAGTCTTCGGCCTGCCAAAATTGGGGCGCATGGGTTACTTGGGTAACAATTTTATTTGGCCAAATGGCAGCAAGATTTAAGCGCTTAATCATGTTTTCCGCCTCTTCTTTTTGCGATTCATTCGTATAGAAAATTGCTGAACGGTACTGGGTTCCTTTGTCATTTCCTTGCTGATTGGGCGTGGTTGGATCATGGATTTGGAAAAATAATTCAAGCAGTTCGCGATAATTGATCATCGAATTGTCAAATGCGATTTCAATGGCTTCTGCATGACCCGTGGTTCCCCATTTGACGTCGTTATAGGTCGGGTTTTCAGTATGGCCGCCGCAATAACCCACACGCGTGGAAAGCACGCCCTTTTTACTCCGAATAAGATCTTGTATACCCCAAAAGCAACCGCCGGCAAAAATTGCGTGTTCCATTATTTTCTCACTTATTTCATGCCCTAAGTTAATAATAATTAAGTATGTACTTCATAATAGTTGAGCGCGTCAACTAATGGCAAATTTTCTATCATTGGCAACGCTTTATTTTTAAGTTCATGGCCTCATGTCTATGGTTTAGCTATCTGCCGACAGGTCTAGAAATACTCGTTCTAATCATAAAATCGAATGCCATAATGATCCTAATTTTTGGTAGCATTGATTTTTGCTTGCAATTTGTACACCCCATCATTAGGCGACGCGAATGCGTTTTCATCTAAGTTGAGAATGCGAAGGCTTGTTGAGAACAAATTTCAGTTAATAGTAAGTAATATTAGCTTTAAGCACTGAAAGTTAGACGCACAAAAGCCGATCGGTCTCGAGTGCACGTTTCAAAAAAAACGCCCTGAAGTGTTCGGACGAATCATCTTCGCTTATGAGAGTGCACAGAATGCATCTTGAATTTGTTTGAAAATTTTGCGCGCGCTATGACGACTGGTAGGGGAGTGACGAGTGATGCAAAATAATACGCATCTTGCTCTCGTTATCCTTCTTGTAGCCAAAACTCTTATCAACGGTTGTCACATTTCCAGAGTTATCTTTACAGTAAATATGTCCCATCCACATCGCAACATCACCTTCAATAAAATACGCAGCTTCGCAAGAAGTCACTTCACACCAGCTCCTTAAGGCAAATCCAACGTCATTTGGATATTCATCATCGTCGCCCACAAAATACGATAGTGCTCCCTTTGCGGTGGTACGAAATGTTTGCTCACCACCACTTAATGTCGGTTTAAAAAGCACGGGCCCTAGATTATAACCGTACAGATTTTCGATGATTTTTGTTGCAGTTTCTTTGGTCGCGTTGATGCCGCTTTCATCAAAGGTTTGTGAGATTTCGACGAGACCCTCACCCCAAGCTTGACGCGCTGCAACAAGTTCATTTTTTGAGATTGACATAGCTGGTTATCCTATTTTTAAAAAACTAAGTATAAGTGAGCATTCTTTTTATTAGGTCGAATTTAGAACGAATACGTCAAGTAGATGAATCGTATTTTTGTTATTGGTCTTTAAATGCGTCCAAATTGTCAAGTTGAATTAAAGTAATCTGATCAACTCTGCCGAACGTTAGTTAAAAATTTTAGTTTTCGGATTTAAAAAATAAGCCTGCTTGCCTTTGCTTGCGATTTGGTTGTAAGGGCGACATTTTCGTTTCTAGATTCAAAAAAGGCATCCTAAGTACATACTCGGAATGCCTTTAAAATAATATTTTACATCATATGCGCGGTGTTACGATTCGCCATTATATGTGATATTGTTGGCTTTATATTGAATCAAACAATCTGAAGCATCAAGTCGAGTTGTTGCTTCGTCTGCATAGTCGTAAGCGCCTGGTCCCGTGAATCTTGGGTCGTCGCACTCGTTGTCGAGTTCATAATCGTTAGCATCAATTCCAAAGTTTATACCACTATAAGAATAGCTTTGGGTAATTTTGCCGTCGCGATCACGTACAGGCTCGCAAGCTGCTAAAATTGAAATCAAAATAGTTCCATAAACAAGTTTAGACTTTTTCATATATTTTTCCCTTTCCAGACAATTATATTAATATGCATATTTCGGTTTTCGGTGCAAGTCAACTTTTAATGGCGGAAGTGCCGCCTACCGGTGAAAATCATTGCAAGGCCGGCTCTATTGGCCGCATCAATCACTTCGCTATCTCGCATCGAGCCACCAGGCTGGATTACCGCGGTTGCACCAGATTCAGCGGCTTGCAGCAGACCATCTGCGAATGGGAAAAAAGCATCCGATGCAACGACTGATCTTTGGGCGGTAGAGACGCCTCTATTTTTACTCTCTTCCATGTCAAGCGCCTTCCGCGATGCGATACGTGCGCTATCGACGCGGCTCATTTGTCCTGCGCCAATTCCGACAGTGCTTTCATTTTTTGCATAAATAATTGCATTGGATTTGGTATGTTTTGCGACTTTCCAAGCAAATAATAAATCCCGCATTTCATCGGAAGTTGGCGTGCGCTTGGTGACAACTTCGAATTCGTCGTAAGGCTCAGGGCTATTGTCTGAATCTTGAACAAGCCAACCACCTGAGACCTCGCGCGTAGTAATTGGAGCGCCAAAAAAATCCATCGTAATCACTCTTATATTGGGCTTCTGAGCAAATATTTGGACGGCATCCGCACTTAAACTCGGCGCGATGACGACTTCGGTAAATACTTTGAGAATTTCTTCGGCAAGATCCGCTCCGATTTCGCGATTAACGGCAACAATTCCGCCAAATGCTGATGTTGGATCACCAGCTAGCGCATTTTGATAGGCATTGAGAAGGTTGCTATGACTTGCAACACCGCAAGGATTCGCATGTTTAATGATCGCACAGGCGGGCGTTTCAAATTCTGCTGCTAAAGCTATCGCGGCATCAGCGTCGTTGATGTTGTTATAGGAAAGAGCCTTTCCCTGTGCGATATTTGCGACCGAAAAACCATCATTTGATGTCGCGTAATAGGCTGCCTCTTGGTGCGGGTTTTCTCCGTATCGTAATGTTTCAGCTCGGGTCGCTGCTTTCACCTTACGGCGCGGAAATTTAATCGAAAGTGAATCTTGGAACCATTCGGAGATTGCTGCGTCATAAGCAGCCGTGCGCGCAAATGCAATTTCAGCCATCTGTTGACGAAAGTTGAATGATATTTGGCCATTATTGCGTTCAAGTTCCTCAATTAATTCCAAATAATCTTCAGCGTCGGTAATGATGGTCACGTCATCATGATTTTTTGCCGCTGCACGGATCATGGCGGGACCGCCGATATCGATATTTTCTATGATTTGGGAACGATTATTTGTAGCGGCGACAGTTTTTTCAAATGGATATAAATTAACGACAACAATATCGATGAGCGAAACGCCATGCGTCTTTGCGGCATCAAGATGGTCTGGGTTCTCACGCCGAGCCAAAATTCCTCCGTGAAT
The DNA here is from genome assembly GCA_965263365.1 of Paracoccaceae bacterium. Taxonomy (GTDB): domain Bacteria; phylum Pseudomonadota; class Alphaproteobacteria; order Rhodobacterales; family Rhodobacteraceae; genus CANMUM01. The sequence goes on along the minus strand of OZ253672.1, from coordinate 1,682,946 downwards.
TCTGGGGTGAAGCGTTTTTACACGACCATTCATGATTTCGGGATGTTGAGTGATTTCGCTTACGTCTGTTACAGGGATTTGAGCCGCTCTCATGTGTTTTGCGCTCCCACCCGTCGATAAAATCTCGATTCCTTTGCTTGTCAGTTGCGCGCCTAATTCTTCGAGCCGCGATTTGTCGGTGACAGAAATTAGTGCGCGTGATGGCTTAACTAAATCAGGCATGTTTTTCCTTATTTGATTGATGGAGAGAGTAATTGAAGGCTCCAGGAAATATATCCTGAAGGACTAATGAGGCGAGATTTTATGCTAATTACGTTTGTACTGACGGGATGTGCACGATTACTCTTGAAAATTTGTTCATCTGCAACTTCGATGGCGCCTCCGATTTGGTTGAGAATCCATCTATTTCCTTTGGCGTCATAAAACTCCAGGTTGCGCATTGGATCGATATTGACCTCTTGAATTGGCGCGCCCATAATAAACCTAATTTCGAAGGGAACTCCAAGCTTTCCCCGTTGTTTTAAAATTTGTTCCAGTTGATTTGGATTTTTGTGATTATTTGCGTGCAATAAATCTATGCCCGCGAGAAACAAACCGTCACGTTCAATCGTGAGTTTACGTTCGTGAATAATTCCATATTTTTGAGCATAACCATCATGGCTGGCTTTAATCAGTGTTTCCGTTTCAGATTCATTGTACTCGATATCTGATACATTCGCAGGCGATGAGAAAAACCCGCCAGATTGAATCTCCGAGATATCGTTACTTGGCAATCCGAGTTCACTCGAAGATTGTTGATCGAGAACCAATGTGCTGTGAGAAACCGTTTCTTGCGACCTTAATCTTTCATTTAATCCTTGGTGAGAGGCAGGGCCCTTCGAACCAAATAAAACATGATTTCCGTGAGAAACCCAAAGCGCTAAGGATGACGCATGCGCTCGATTTAAATTAATGTCTGATGGAATTTGACCAACATCCATGATCACTTTCGTCGCTCCAGATCGGTTATGTAAAAAACCCATGCATGGCTGTAATCTTGAAGACCCACTGACTTGAGATGACGAAATGACGCGTTCTATTGAGTAGGTATGGTTTGATCCTCCACCGTGAGCTTCGACAAGAGCTCCATTTCCCATTCTGAGTGTGCGCAGGGTTTTCCCGATCGTTTCAATAGCTAATTCATGGTTAGATGTTGGTTTCTTTCCTTGTTGCGAAATATAATTTTCACTCCATACAAGTAAGCAGAAGATAATTGATAGCTCTTCTGGATTGCGGCTTTCTAAGTGAACATGCTCACCATCTACTATTGCGCCAGAGATGATGCCAATCAGACTGACTAAGTTATCGACCTCCTGTTGATATTCGTCGAAGCTCAAAGCTGCATAAAGCCAGCCGGTCATACTCAAGAGTTGCTCTAGGCCAATAATGTCATCATTGTAAACTTCTGAAATGTAATGAACGTGGACTGATATCGTTTTTAGAAACTTCTCTTGGTCAAGTAGGCGACCAGATTGTAGAAGCTTTTTAGAATGAGTGAGCAGTCTAATTATGCGCCAACCGGCAAGTGAAGGGGTCCAACCTTGACCTTCTCCTTGGTTGAAGCGATCAATCCAGTCATAAGTCCATTCATACATTTTGCGGTCAGCTTCAGCCGTACCGACCGCATGTAAATCATCAAGCCATTCGAAACCATGCAATATATCTCTTATGTACGGAGTTGATACTGGTAAGCTCCAAGGGGATTTAGGAATTTCAGTTTCACCATAATAATTGCGAAATAAATCTCCAGATAGCCAGTCTAAGCCGCGATTATAATCTCCAAATTCTGTAATTTCTGGAGTTGCCTTGGCGTGTTGGGGTGCGGTTTGTGCCAGTGCACGTTTAAATAGTCGCTTGTGCTGAATAGATAGTATTTTGTTAGAAAAAAATTGAAAAGGAGACATTATGCAACCCACGGCGAAATATATGTGATGATTTGAGTAACCATATACATAATCTTAGATTTTTACTATTTTTGCAATAAAGAAGCCATCCATATTTGGCAACCCGTGTGCGGAACCGGGCAGGCTGCGCAAAGCGCCCATGTTGTTCAAATCCGGACGGCATAAAGGATGAGACAGCTTTATTAAGTCGGCATTTTGATGGTTTTTTAAAAAGGTTTCGATTTGTCTTTCGCCCTCTTCGATAAACAGTGAACATGTGCAATAAATTAGCTCACCTTTTGGTTTGAGTAGCTTAAACGCATGATTGAGTAGTTGGGTCTGTATATCTAAAAGTGACTTAAGACGCTCGAGTGGTGCGGTATAGCGCAAATCAGGATGACGGCGATAGGTTCCTGAGGCAGAACAGGGGGCGTCAAGCAAAATAGCGTCAAATGGATTTGCCCTATACTCGAGTGCATCACCAACCCAAATCGAGGCCTCTAAGTTTGTCCGATGTAAGTTTTTCTCTATTGTTTCCGCGCGCTTGGCGCTAAGCTCTAAGGCAGTAACTTCAGCGCCTTTGGCTGCAAGTTGCATTGTTTTACCACCCGGCGCTGCACACATATCAAGCACACGCTTACCGTCTAAATCATCAAAAAAACCTGTGGCGAGACTGGCGGCTACATCTTGGATCCACCAAAGGCCGTCGTTAAAACCAGCGAGTTTAGAAACTTGTCCTTGTTCTTTGCGACGCAAAGTGCGGGTGTTGACAATTGGCGTTGCATCAAGCTTTAAAGCCCACTCTTCCAAATTAAGTTTTGGCGTAATTTGAACATCTAAGCAAAGCTCCTCCAAATGGCCTTGATTGATTTCTTCAACAACAGATGCGCCATATCGTTTGATAAGTTTGTTTCTTACACCTTGTCCAAAAGTATCAGAGTGACTTAAGTTGACAGGATTGCTCGCAACTTTTCTTAAAATAGCGTTGATCATCCCGCTTGCTGAGGCTGTGTGTCTATTTTGTTTTGCGATATTTACATATGCGTTCACCAAAGCAAACGCCTTTTCAGGATGCTTTGAAATTTCATAAGCGCCTAGGCAGAGATAGCAAATTATGTAGGGGCGTGGTTTTTTTTGCAAAAAGGCAGAAAATGAATTCTCAAGGTTTTCAAAATGACGAATGGTTTCGCGAGCTAACCGTTTTGCGGTAGAGCGTGTTTCTGGGAGAGCATCTTGAAAAAGATGTTCTCTTAGCGGTTCTTGATTTTGGATAACTTGAACAATTGCTTTGCAAGCGAGATGGCGCGGATCATTTGTTTTTTTATTGTGGGTTGACATGTAAGATCAATATTGAAAGCTAGTAGGCCGTGCAAGGGGAAGCTTGCATGGATGCTCAAATAAAAGTATTGAAATTCTATGGATAAAAAACAAGTTGAAGAAAATAGGAAAGCAGCGGCTAAGCGGGCTTTAGCAGAGGCAAAAATGCGCAAGGCTGAGCAAGAAAACCTTAGACTAGCGCCTGAATTGGGGGGGCGAAAGGGGCCAGAACCCACACGTTTTGGCGACTGGGAGAAAAAAGGAATCGCAAGCGATTTTTAGACTTACTAAGTTCTCTTAAAGCATAGGTGATCCACAAATGGACAAGAAAAAAAACGCTTTAAAGCCGGTTCCACGCGCCGGAATTTCTAAGTTACACCTCTACACGCCTGGAGCCATAACAGCTCAACAAGGTCCAAATTTCCGAAAGCTTTCTTCTAATGAAAACTTATACGGGCCTACTCCAAAGGTGGCGGAGGCATTGGCGGAGGCGGCGACGAAGATATGGAAGTATCCTTCTGTTGATCATAAGGCACTTCGTTCAGCAATTTCGACTGTGTATGAATTAGATGTCGATCGAGTGATTTGCGGAAATGGTTCTGATGAACTGCTTGCCCTCATTGCCCAGTGCTATGCGGGCGAGGGTGATGAAGTTATTATGACCGAGCATGGTTTTGAAATCTATGGAATTGTCGCGCATTCAGTTGGTGCTGATTTGAAAGTAGTAGATGAAACTGAGCGCCGTGTTAATCTCGATTTGCTTTTGACCGCAATTTCAGCGCAAACGAAAATTGTCTATCTCGCGAATCCTGCCAATCCGACGGGCACCTTTGTTTCAGTTGATGCGCTTGATCAATTTGCGGCGAAAATACCCAGTAATGTGATTTTAGTTATTGATAGTGCTTATGCTGAATTTGCAGATGATTACGATGGTGGGGCGTCTCTCGTTGAGAAATATCCGAATGTGATTATGACTAGAACCTTTTCAAAACTCTATGGACTTGGAGGTTTGCGGGTCGGTTGGGCATATGCCGATCAAGACATTATTGACAATCTCAATAAACTTCGAGGACCGTTTAATATCTCATCGCTTGGATTAATTGGTGCAGAAATCGCCATGCTTGAACAAGATTACGCGAAAGACTGCCGTGACAAGATCGTAAAAAGCCGTCGTTATTTAATTGATGGATTGCGGCAGATTGGTGTCGAAGCAGATGAAAGCCACGCAAACTTTGTGCTTGCAAGATTTCCAACTCAAGGAGTAGCAGAAAAATTGTTTGATTGCCTTCTTTTGAATGATATTGCGGTGCGTAAAGTTGCTCATTATGGTTTACCAAACGCGCTTCGCATAACGATTGGTACACAAGAAGATTGTCAAAACATAATTCAAATTTTGCAAGCAGAATTGGCAAAGGCAATATGAAAATCGAGAAAGTCGCCCTCATTGGATTAGGATTGATTGCAAGTTCAATTGCGCATGCTTTGAAGCGCCTCCCAAATGCGCCGCAAATTATTGGAACCGCAAGATCGGAAATGACGCGGAATGAAGCTGCCCGTCTCGGTTTTTGTGATGAAGTTGTTTCCACGTCTCGCGAATGTGTAGATGGTGCCGACGTTGTTATTGTGTGCACGCCTGTCGGCGCAATGAAAGATGTTGCGATTGAAATATCCCCATTTTTGAAGTCTGGCGCAATTGTGACCGATGTGGGTTCTGTTAAATCTGCAATTGAGAAAGAAGTCGGCCCCGAGTTGCCGGCAAACGTACATTTTATACCCGGTCATCCGATCGCAGGAACCGAAAACTCGGGACCTTCTTCTGGATTTGCAGAACTTTTCGAAGACCGTTGGTGGATACTCACACCACCCGATGATTGCTCAAAAGAAGCTTTGCACGAATTGACTCAATTGATAAAGAACATGGGCGCTAAAGTTTCACATATGTCGGCAGCTCATCATGATTTAGTGCTGTCAGTGACAAGCCATGTTCCTCATCTTATCGCCTATACAATGGTGGGTGTTGCTGATGATTTATCGCGTGTAACTGAAAGTGAAGTCATTGAATATTCCGCGGCGGGGTTTCGAGATTTTACACGCATTGCAGCAAGCGATCCGACCATGTGGCGAGATGTTTTTTTGAATAATCCAGATGCAACATTAGATATTTTAGCTCGATTTTCAGCTGATTTAGAGCGGCTTAAAACCGCCATTCGAAAAGGTGATGGGGAATTTCTCTTTGACTATTTTACACATACGAGGCAAATTAGACGCGAAATCCTAGAAGTTGGCCAAGATGTGAGCTTGCCAAATTTTGGACGGAACATGATAAAAAAATAGCGGTATAGATTGCCGTTTCGTAAAGTGAGGGCAAAATGAGTAAAATAGTGAAAGCAGTAGGTGTCTTTTTTTTAGCGATTGTTTTTGTTTATTCTTGTGGTAAGTCGAAAAGCTCGCATAGTTTTGACCGACCCGAAAATTTACCAGATTTTGTCGTGCCGATTTGTGGAAGTGCGCAAATTTTGGGTGTTCAATCCGATCCTGTTAGAAATGGCTCTTGTGGTATTGATAATCCTGTGAAGGTATATGCTGTAAGTGGAGTTAAGCTATCGACGCCTGCACTTGTGAATTGTACAACTGCGACCCAACTTGACGCTTGGACGCGCTCGTCAGTTATTCCTCAGGCGGCAGAAGTCGGCAAAAGCGTTGAAACCATTAATGTTGCGGCTTCTTATGCATGCCGGACCCGCAATCATCGCCCAGGGGCGCGCTTATCTGAACACGCTTTTGGAAACGCAATCGATATATCCGGATTTCAGTTTACCGATGGTACGAATGCTGATTTGTTAAGAGATTATAGAAGTTCAGAGTTTAGTTCTTTCTTGCGGAGCGTAAATTCGGGAGCTTGCGGTCCCTTTGGAACTGTTCTCGGCCCTGGTTCAGATGGCTATCATGAGGATCATTTTCATTTTGATGTCGCGCGATATCCGTCGGGCCCGTATTGTAGGTAATACGAATAATGGCGGAATAATAAGGAGAAGAGGCGTTGGAAGGTTCACAAAAATTCGTTTTTACTAGGCCTTATAGGCAAATGCTTCTTATGCTAGTTACGCTCGGGCTATTTTGCCTTATGGTTGTGGTAGTATCTGCGCGTATTTTGGATGTATTTTTAGCCTCTCCATACTTAAATGGCGTGATTTTTATTGTGTTTATTTTTGGCGTATTAGCCTGCTTTTGGCAATTGTGGCAGGTATCACGCTCGGTTGGCTGGTTGAATGCCCAGCTAGGATCCGTTGATAGAGTCGGTAAGCGTCCGAGACTTCTTGCACCTCTTGCTGTTCTTATGAAGGGTAATCAACTGCCAACTGGAATGAGCACATCTTCGGCACAATCCATACTCGATTCCGTTGCCACGCGACTAGATGAAATTCGAGAAATTACACGGTACCTAGTTAACTTGTTGATTTTTCTGGGACTTCTCGGCACGTTTTATGGGCTTGCGACGACGATACCGGGTGTCGTCGAAACCATTCGGAGTTTGAATGCGCAATCAGGTGAAGGTGGCGGTGCTAACTTTGCGGATGTCATGTCGGGGCTTGAGACACAGCTTGATGGCATGGGCACGGCTTTTGGCTCTTCGTTAATTGGCTTAACTGGGTCGTTGCTCGTGGGCTTATTAGAGTTATTTGCGGGGCATGGGCAGAACCGATTTTACCGAGAATTCGAAGAATGGCTAACACAGTTTACGTCCGTTGGCATGGCCGAAAAAGGGCTAGAACTGCAAATTGATCCCAATGATGATACACCACTTGCGAAAGCTTTCCGTGGACTTTCTGAAAGTTTGGGGCGCTTAGAAGGGCGCTTGGCAACGCAAGATGCCAAGTCTGATCAAAATCTTCAAATGTTTGCGCAGTTTCAAGATAGCCTAGTTACGCAGGGAAATATGCAAACGGATATGCGCAATGCAATTCGAGGTGTGGAAGCCCAGCTCGTGCGCATGAACGAAGATTTGGCAACTGGACGGGAATCAACGACGCAAGAATTGAGACGTGATATTGCAACCGTGGTTCAAACTTTGAGAACTGCTATTGATGGTGGTGAGGAAAGCTAATGGCTTTGCGTAAACGCACCGGTGCGCGTTTTGAGGCCAATGCATGGGCAGGTTTCGTAGATGCCATGACTGCATTGCTCTTAGTGATGGTTTTTACGCTGAGTGTATTTATGATTATGCAGTATTTTTTGCGTGAAACTATTGGTGCGCAAGGGCGTGAATTGGCTAGTTTAGAGGGTCAACTGGCGACTTTAGCGCAAACCCTTGGGGCCCGAGAAGTTGAGATTGACTCACTGCGTGACAATTCGACCAAGTTAGAAAATAGATTGACAGCGCTCCAGTTCGAATATGATCAATCACAATCCGAAATCGCAAGCTTTGAAGCACAAATTGCTTCTTTAATTGCACGCAATCAAGATTTGAGTGGAGTAAATGCTGGATTAATCGCACAAAATGAAGAGCTCGCACAGGAAGTTGAAACGGCAAAAAGCGAAAATCAAACTCTAATCGAAGAGGGGCAGATTTATGCAGATCTTGAAGCACAAAATCTAGAATTGCTGAGTGAAAAGGAAAAATTAGAGCTTACTTTGGCACAGATGCGTTCGCAAATGTCGGAGGATGAAATTGAATCGCGCCGTGCGGCTGCTGAGCTAGAGGCGCTTGAAGCTATGGTTGCAAGTATGCGCGATGACTTTGATACAGAAGGAAACGTTGACAATGACGAAATTTCTGCATCAATCGCGCAAGTCATGGCCCTCGCTTCGCTCGCGTCAACGCCTGAATCTGATGACCCTCTGATCCAAGAATTGAATCAACAAACTCAAAATTTAAGCGAACTTGAACGACGTCAATTTTTGAACACTTTAGCCACTGAATTTGTGCGTGAACGCTTGAAGAATGCTGAAACCGAATTGACGGCTATGACCCTCGCTCTAGAGGAAGAAAGAAAGAATGCAGAAGAAACACTAACTTTGTTGGCGGCGATTGAGAGTGAGCGCGAGAATGTTGAAAATTCTGAACTGTCTCAGGCTGAAAAAGACGCCGCACTTCTTGAGCTTGCGAGACAAGAGTTATCTGTAAGGGAAAGACTAAATGAAGAAGATGCGCAGCGAATTGAACTATTAAATCGACAGACAGCTGATTTGCGTACGCAGTTAGGGGCTTTGCAAAACCTAATTGATCAACAGGTCCAACAAGATATTGAAAATGACATAGATATCGCGACCTTTGGTAATAAACTCAATGCGGCACTTGCGGCTTCAGCTGCTCAATTTAAGGCGCGAGCAGACGATTTAGAAACTTATCGTTCAGATTTTTTTGGAAAATTGCGGGAGGTATTATCCGGAATTGATGGTGTCGAGGTCGTTGGGGATCGATTTGTTTTTTCAAGTGAGGTATTGTTTGCGCCAGGGTCTGCTGAGCTTTCGGATAGTGGGCGTGGTCAAATCGGACAAATTGCGCTGCTAATTAATGAATTATCACTCGAAATACCTGCAGATATTGATTGGGTGTTAAGAGTTGATGGTCATACGGATAATCGACCGATCAGCAGTGCTGACTATCAAGATAATTGGGAATTGTCACAAGCGCGCGCACTCAGTGTAGTCAGGTTTATGATCAACGCGTTTGGAGTTCGTCCAGACAAACTTGCGGCGACTGGCTTCGGAGAATATCATCCGATCGATACTGGAACAAGTGAGCAAGCACTTGAACGAAACCGCCGAATTGAGTTTAAACTTACCCAACGCTAAACAAGTCGTTGAGATCGAATTAAGCAAACAGAGTTGATGTAACGTGGGGTAAAAAATTACTGTGCGGTTATCAATTTAGAGTTTGGTTTTTGAGGTTTATTGAGTTTTGGTGCATTCACAACGAATTTAATTGCATCATCTTTGACATCAATCGCAATGTCGCCTCCAGTTACTAATCTACCAAAAAGTAATTCCTCTGCGAGTGGCTTTTTGATTTTTTCTTGAATGAGCCTAGAGATTGGGCGAGCACCCATTTTGGCGTCATATCCATGGTTTGCCAACCACGTTGTAGCCGCCTTTGTTACGTCAATATGAACATTGCGATCTAAAAGTTGCGCTTCGAGCTGAAGAATGAATTTTTCTACAACTTTTTCGATAACTTGGATCGGTAGTGCATTAAATTTGATTATTGCATCTAGACGATTTCTGAACTCAGGCGCAAATAGACGCTCAAGCTCTTGGTCAACGGCAGAATCATTGTCTGAATTTCCGAAGCCGATGACCTCCCGAGCAGCGTCACTAGCTCCGGCGTTAGAAGTCATCACGATTATGGCGTTCCGGAAACTTATCTTTTTTCCATTGTGATCGGTTAATTCGCCATTATCTGCAATTTGTAGCAAAATATTGAAAATATCCGGATGCGCTTTTTCAATTTCATCAAGTAAAACGATACTGTGCGGGTGTTGATCAACTGCGTCGCTTAACAGTCCACCTTGATCGAAGCCGACATATCCCGGGGGCGCACCGATTAAGCGAGACACTGAGTGCTTTTCCATGTACTCGGACATATCGTATCTAAGAAGCTCAATATCCAAAGTGCTTGCCAACTGCTTTACGACTTCCGTTTTTCCAACGCCTGTTGGCCCTGCAAATAAATATACACCAATCGGCTTCTCATGTTCGCGTAGTCCCGCTCTCGCGAGCTTAACCGAAGACACCAGTGCCTTAATCGCATCATCTTGACCAAATACATTTCGCAACAAGCTGGATTCAAGATCGCGTAAAATCTCTGTTTCACTTCGCGATATTGTTTTGTTCGGAATGCGCGCGATTTTGGCAACTACCGCTTCGACTTCTTTGATACCGATTGTTTTACGTCTTGATGATGCTGATACAAGTGCTTGTGCCGCGCCAGCTTCGTCTAAGACATCAATCGCTTTATCGGGTAATTTGCGATCATGAATATGACGCGCTGATAGATCAACAGCTGCTTTAATTGCATCATTGGTAAAACGGATTTCGTGATGCTTTTCGAAAGCAGGCTTTAATCCCTGAAGAATTTTTATTGTGCTGGCCAAGTCAGGTTCATTTATATCAATTTTTTGAAAGCGGCGCAAAAGGGCGCTATCCTTCTCAAAGTGCTGCCTAAATTCTTGATAAGTCGTTGATCCAATGCAGCGCAATGAACCGCGTGCTAGGGCTGGCTTTAGTAAATTAGATGCGTCCAAAGAGCCGCCGCTGGTTGCTCCCGCGCCGACAATGGTATGAATTTCGTCGATGAAAAGTACGATATTATCTTTGTCTTCGACCTCTTTTATCACGCCCTTTAAGCGTTCTTCAAAATCACCACGATATTTTGAGCCAGCAATCATTGAGCCTAAATCAAGTGAGTATATGGTAACGTCTTTCAAGACATCGGGAACGACGCCATCTTCAATTTTTTTAGCTAGTCCTTCGACGATAGCTGTTTTCCCCACACCAGGATCTCCGACTAAAATCGGGTTATTCTTGCGTCTTCTGCATAAGATTTGGGAGAGACGCTCGACTTCTTCAGAACGTCCGATTAATGGGTCAATTTTATCTTGCGCAGCCTTTTCGTTGAGATTTATACAATATTTATTTAATGGCGATCTATCGGAACTATCTGTATCAGTTGCCGTTTCGTCGTTAAAATCGGTTGTCTCCGCTGAAATTTCGGAATGGCTATCCTTGGAAATACCATGTGATATAAAATTGACGGCGTCGTATCGCGTGATGCCTTCATTTTGTAAAAAATATGCTGCGTGAGATTCGCGTTCAGCGAAAATGGCAACGATGACATTTGCGCCGTGAACTTCTTTTTGACCAGAAGTGCCAACGTGAATCGCTGCGCGTTGGATCACGCGTTGAAAACTAGTGGTTGGAGTTGCTTCATGCTCTTCAATTTCGCTGACCAGTCCTTCGAGTTCATTTGTCACAAAATCAGCCAGATTTTTTCTTAAATTTTCGATATTGACCTGACATGCCTGTAAAACACTGAGCGCACTCGATTCATCGCAAAGGCTTAGCAGGAGATGCTCAAGGGTAACCATCTCGTGGTTGTGGGTCTTTGCAATCGCAAACGCGTTATGAATTGCTAATTCGAGATCTCTAGAAAATGACGGCATGAATATCCTTTTATCACATAAATTAAAATTAGTTTAACTTTGCAAAATTTCAAGCATTTAGTTGACAAAAAAACTTCAACTGAAGGTGTCAACTAATTTGATTATGCTGGTTTCATAAGTGAGAAGGCAAAATCTTTTAGATTTTACTAATTCATGAAGGTAAAAATAAAGATAAAGCGATGTATGTTTGTGTTTGAATTACCCATGCTCATTATGCATGACTGATATGCATTTGAAGGCCTATCTACAGTAGTGATAATTCAGTATCTACGTTCAAATCACAAAATCATTAAAACATAATAAAAAGAAGAAAGGATTTTGTATGTTCGATTTCATTGATGCAATGGCGCAAACAAATGATCAAGGTGCGCGTTCGCGTCGATTATTCGCTGCGGTAGTGCTTGCTGCTCTTGACGATGCGATTGCAGACGACAAAAAGTATGGAAATGGTCAAGAGCAAGTGGCGCGTTGGGCGCGTTCACGAGATGGCCGTGAAGTTTTAATGTGCGCAGGCATTGAGCCAAACGAGCGTGTTGTCGCAGGACTCATGGAGTTCGTTAAACGCGGAGTTCGAACCTCGGTTGCGCTTTCGAGAGAGGAAAGCGAAAGGCAAGCCTCGGCCGCATAAGTGCCATTACAAATTCTTTAAGACCCCTATACGGGGTCTTTTTTTGTTTTATGTTCTTCTTGGTTATAATTTTGAGGACAGGTGTTCGCACGACGGCCAAAGCCCTCGGTCGCATTACGTGTATCATGACTGGCGAAGAAATCGGTCTGCTGTATCAGTGGGATAACGGCGAGACGCAGGCAGCGTTATACGATGGCGGCCATCTTAAAACACCACACCGCTCAGATCACCCCGCTGAACCGGACCTTGGTGCAAAACGCAGCTAAAGCCGTGAAAGAGCCCAGAAGTGCAGATGCTGCACCTTGTTCGAATGTCAGGTTTGAAGTGCTTTTGCTAAGAACCTTTCTATTTCTCTACGAACGCTCCGGTTGTCAGATCCGACAACGAGGGTTCGAATTGCGCTGCTTTCAAGCAGATCCAAAACGAAACAGGCCGTTTCTTCATTCGCAGCCGAGGCGCGGAAAACGCCTTCATTTGCACCACGCCGCAGAAGAGAAACAAGTGCATCTGAGAGAGAAGCCCTTGCCTGGAGAAAGAGCATGGCAATGTCCTTCTTTCGCATTGCTTCTGCCGTGATCTCAAGACTCAAAATCGCGGAATCGCGATTGGACGTATATGTGATGTACTCTTCTACAAACTGGCTAAAGGTCTTCAGTACCATTTCCTCGCCCGACAGCACTTTGACGAACTTTGAAAGCTCTTCGGTTTCAAGTTCTGCCATCCCGACAAGCATGTCATGCTTGCCGGGAAAGTGGTTGTAGAGGTTGCCCAGACTGACTTCGGCGCGTTTCGCAATGTCGCGCATGCCTGTGTTGTGAAACCCCTTCTCAACTAGGCAATCAATGGCTGCGTTTAGGATGTGCAGCCGGCGCTCTTGAAGCGCAGCCTCTCTTTTGCTCAGCGGTTCTTCTTCAGACATGAGTCAAGTGGGCCAGCCATAGGCTGTTAGGATTGTTTGCCGGGCTCGGGCTATTACCACCTCATCGGGTTCGGTGGAAAGCGCCAAGGCAGCAGGCCCCCCGTTGAAGCAAAGAAGCACCGGCTTGCCCATGGTCGGATAGAGATTCACCCAACTATTAAAGAAGCCCTGTTCGAAACCGTTGAACGGAGTAATGATGTTGTGTGGCTCCGTATCCCAGAAGACTTCATCAAACTGAAGATATATCTTGTCGAGCGTGCCATAGCCAAGCACATCAATAGCGTTCTGTGTGGCACTTGGAAGGGCAGGCGTGAATGCAATGCTCCCTGCCTTCAGAACCCCAAGAGGAACGGTGACAATCACAGCGTCAAAGGTTGCTGTTCCGCTGTCAGTGGTGACCCGAACCGCCGTGCCGGAATAATCGATATTGGTAACAACGGTGTTCAAGGCGAGGTCGTAGCCGCCGTCAAAGGCATCGAAAATCTGTCCGTAGCCGTCCGGAAACAGGAGTTCTTCTCCGCTATAGTCGCTCGTGAATACGTAACCCCACTCGTTCATTGCATCTTTGCTTGCGCCAGCCCGATTATTGTAGTTCGAGACCTCGTTCACCCAGCCCGGGATTTCATCATCGTTCAACGAACTGCCATTCGCGCGGACAATCCATGACTCGTCGGAAATTGCACGCCGCATTCCGAGCTGATCGATGACCTCAGTCAATGGGTTGCCTTCAGAACCATGCAGCCAACTCGCGCCCAGGTCCGCTGCGAAACCCAAGCTTGTATCGGTGTTGACGCGACCGCCAATGCGGTCTCGTGCTTCGATCACCTCAACGTCGCGTCCTGCCGCGTCTAGCGCATGTGCTGCGGATAATCCGGCAATTCCGGCACCAATAATACAGATTTTCTGCACGGAGTTCTCGAGTAGAGATGCTGCGACAAGCCGGCCAGATTCCAGAGCTGCATGGACTGAACTGTTACGCTCGGGATTGGATGCCTCCCCTGCAAAGTAGACCTTCTCGGCGATGGGTTTCGCGAGTTGGCGATGGTGGCGTCTGCCGGATCCTTGTGCCAGATATGAGTAAGTGCCGTAAGAAAAGGGGTCACGGCTCCAATTCGTTCGCAAGTACCCCAAGAGGTTCGGTTGGCCCGCCGACTGCGCGCGAGATATCCAAGGCGTCAACCCCGCCAGTACCGCCGCTGCACTTCCAGCCATTAAATCCCTGCGTTCCATAAGTATCTTCTCCCGGTTGGATTCGTCGCTCACCCTTTTTACTAACAAACGAACGTTCGTTCAAGATATAACTGCAACGTAACCGTCTGTTTCGGTTTGTTTTTTTATCATAGCACCACGGCGTCAATTCGTCTATACGTTTGATTTTGTGGTCGGCGATCTGAGCGAGCACCCATGTGAGTCATGCCTGCGGATCGACGTTGTTAAGCTTGGCGGTTTCGATGAGGGTGAAGGCGATAGCCGTGGCTTTTCCGCCGCGCTCGGAACCTACGAACATCCAGTTTTTGCGGCCGATAGCGACGGGCTTCATTGCCCTTTCTGCCGTATTATTGTCGAGCTTCAAAAATCCTCTATCAATATATGCCCGCGCTTTTGGCAACCGGCTAAGCGCATATCGGATCGCGCCTGCCAGTGGGCTTTTGCCTGAGATTTTCGGGTGCTGGTTTTGTAGCCAGCTTTACAGCTCATCAAAGGTCGGCTTTGCTTGTCCTTTGCGGGCTTGGCGGCCAATGGCCTTGGCCAGCGGTTCAAGAAGTGCGGTTGATCTCTCGACCCAATCCGCCATTGTCGAACGATCAATGTCGATACCCTCACGTGCATAAATCTGGCTCTGACGATAAAGCGGTAAATGATCTGCGTATTTAGAGACGACAACATGAGCCAATAGCCCAGCACCTGCTCTTCCTCTTTCAATCGGGCGCGAAGGCAGCGGCGCTTGGCAGATGGCTTCGCAATCGGCACCTGAATATATAATTGGCCATGCGGGGACGAATGATGTAGTCGCTTCCAACTGAGTGTGAAATTCTACGCTAAGTTCTGACGCACCCTGTTTTGGGGGCACTTCAAAGAAACTTCTGCATATCAATTCGGTAATGCCTTTTAGGGAAATCAAACTTTGCGTATGCATCATATCCGTGATTTTTATAAAATATTTCAGCTTGCCACGAGTAGGTATAAAGCCTTGCTTTTGAGGCGCCACGCCTACGTGCTTTCTCTTCAATAGCTTTCATAAGATCAGAGCCGATACTCTCGCCACGTAGGGCTTTGTCAACCCAAAGCCTTCGAATTTCGAGGGCTCCGAGATAAATATGGCCACGACCTCCCGCAATGATCCGTTCATCATCGCGCAATACCAAACTATAGGTCTCATTGTGCCATCCGCTTTCCTTCTGATTATAAGGTTTGAACCGTGGTGAATAGTCCGCATATTCTTTGTGATTTGGCTCAATACATTCGAATTTTCTCAATGGGCACTCGAACTTTTAGATCATCAGGGCTTGCGACTTGACCTCATTCATCAAAAGCTCGCTCACAGCGCGCAACTCGGCGGGGTTTTCTGGTAGGGTTTTGAGGTCATTAATCATTGCGAGTTTGATAGCAAATTGGGCTCAGATTGTGAATCCTCCATTGTCAAAAATAAACAAAAATCCAATAAAAAAGCGGCTATCCCACGCTTAAAGGCCGCTATGTTTTATGCTTAATCCGCCAGTCGATCCCCGAAAGCAGCATCGATTATTGCGCCGCCGTGATGTTGATTTTACCATCCTTGGCCGCTGGCCAAACAAATCGACCGCTTCTCAGCAGCCGTCCAATAACGCCGTATACTCATAAAAAACCTCATAGCGTCCACTAACGATGGTGGACACTAAAACAATCCAATAAAAATTGTCAGAGCGGGTTCAACAGACGTTTAAGCGGACAGTGTGTTAAAAGAATTTAAAGATTTTATTGCGCAAGGCAATGTGATGGATCTCGCAGTAGGGATTATTATTGGTGCGGCTTTTACGGCGATCGTGACGTCACTTGTAGACAAATATTATTATGCCGATCGTTGGAATGTTCATGGGCGGAGTTGATTTTTCTACCCTTGCAGCAGGTGGGATCAATTATGGACTATTTATTCAAGCGATCATTAATTTTATCATAATCGCCTTCGTCGTGTTTTTAATCGTTCAGTTTATCAACAAGATAAAAAAGATGGAAGAAGAGGCTCCGGCTAGACCAAGTGAAGTTGATTTGTTGATTGAAATCCGAGATGCGTTAAAAAAGTAATTTTTGAATTTATTTTGGTCAGGGGCGCAGTTAAATTTGCGCCCCTGTTTATTTTTTAATTTATCTGATTTCGGCGATCACACTGCGAGACTTAGTGAAGATATAACTTAGGCACGCAACATAAATAGCGATGACGATCGTGCCCACCCATTCAATTTTTAGCCATTGCGATTGGAAAGCGACGGTTAGGCAAGACAACAAAAGAATGTTTGCGATCAGATAAGGGAGTTTCCCGTATTTTTCGACCGTGAAGTTTAAGTTGTCTGTGTAAAGCCGAATTAAGCTATCGAACGAATTCACCACGAAGGTTATGCCTACAATGACCATTGCCCAATTGAGAATGCCAGCTGTTGGGATTTCATTGAGAAAGTAATGGTACAGTACTGCAAACCACATTGCGAGTGGGATCGATGGGATGACGAGGAGTGCGATTAGGAACTGCCAAGTCTTAAGACCACTGACAAATCGTGATGTAAATTGACCGATCATGATTGACCAAGCGAACCACCAGAAAAGAAAAAACTCATGGTAATCAGTCATCGGGATTATAAATTTGTGGATATTTGCGAAGTATCCTCCAATATGAGATGCGGAGTAACCAAAGTCCCCGAGGCTCATTCCGCCCAAAATCCATGCTAAAAATATGAGTCCAAAAAACAAAAGCGTTGATGCTATTGAGAGGGCTTTTACGAATTTTATGTCTGTTGAGCTGTAGGCAGCCGCACAGATTACTAGGAAAGTGATGACATAAAAAATTGGTATTACGCTTTCACCGTCGCCGACCATTGGGATGTAGTAAGGGAGATAAATGAGAAATAGCGCACCTGTGAAAGCACAAGTTGCAATGATCACAATGTTATTTATGATTTTCACAATTGGAATTTTGAAAAAACCGACTTTTGGTTCGATAACGCAAAAATAGAATCCGGTCAGAAAATAGAAGGACCAAATTAAAAATCCCCAATAGCCAAATTCGATAGCAAGCGGATTTGTAAAAGCATAGGCTGGCTCCGCCGCAGTATCTGCATATAGCGGGAAGTCCCAGGCGAGCGGAAACATAATCAGCCCGACGTCAAGTCCAGAGGTGAAGAGAATTGCGCAAAAAACGAATAAAGAGGCACCCTGTGGCCCATTTAATTCTAAGTTCCACCACTTTATGGTTGTAAAAATAACTAATAGTAGAGCCAATACGACTCCAAATGTAATGATCATTGTCATTGAGTACTCCCTTGTTAGATGTACCGATGATGATAGACCAATACACGGGGCAGCAAAATATATATCTTACATTTTTTTTAGGGGCCGTAATTCAGAGCAAAACTGATTAAATTCTCAACTTTCATTTGATTGCATGTTGAGAGCGAGCCTGTCGTATAGTTTTGTGGAGTTTTAAGGTGATTAAAGCAGGAAGATCATAAGAATTAAGACTTGCTTTTTCGAGTAAAACCCGTTATTCGAGCGCGCAATCCGAGTTTGGTACTTTGCCAATTTTTCGGAAGAAAATTGTAACGCCTAAAGATGATAAGGAGTGCTCTTATGGCAAAGGAAAAGTTTGAGCGTACGAAGCCGCACGTAAACATTGGTACAGTTGGTCACGTTGACCACGGTAAGACGACGTTGACGGCAGCGATTACGAAATATTTTGGAGATTTCCAAGCTTACGATCAGATTGATGGTGCGCCTGAGGAGAAGGCTCGTGGGATTACGATTTCGACGGCGCATGTTGAGTATGAGACTGAAGGTCGTCACTATGCGCATGTTGATTGCCCTGGACACGCGGATTATGTGAAGAACATGATTACGGGTGCTGCACAAATGGATGGTGCGATTTTGGTTGTGAATGCTGCTGATGGCCCTATGCCACAAACGCGTGAGCACATTCTTTTGGGCCGTCAGGTTGGTATTCCTTACTTTGTTGTTTACATGAACAAGGTTGACCAAGTTGATGATGAAGAGCTTTTGGAATTGGTTGAAATGGAGATCCGCGAGCTTCTTTCATCTTATGATTATCCTGGCGATGATATCCCTGTGATTAAGGGTTCAGCTTTGGCGGCTCTTGAGGGTCGTGACGAAGAGATTGGCGAGAAGTCGATCCGTGCGCTTTTGGAAGCTGTTGACACGTATATTCCGACGCCTGCGCGTCCGGTTGATCAGCCCTTCTTGATGCCGATTGAGGATGTGTTCTCGATTTCGGGTCGTGGTACGGTTGTGACGGGTCGTGTTGAGCGCGGTGTGATCAATGTTGGTGACGAGATTGAAATTGTTGGTATCCGTGATACGCAGAAGACGACTTGTACGGGCGTTGAGATGTTCCGTAAGCTTTTGGATCGTGGTGAAGCTGGTGATAACGTGGGTGCGCTTTTGCGTGGTGTTGATCGTGACGATGTTGAGCGTGGTCAGGTTCTTTGTAAGCCAGGTTCAGTTACGCCGCATACGAAGTTTGAGGCGGAAGCTTATATCTTGACGAAAGAAGAGGGGGGTCGTCATACGCCATTCTTTGCGAATTATCGTCCACAGTTTTATTTCCGTACAACAGATGTGACAGGCACGGTTGTGCTTCCTTCTGGTACGGAAATGGTGATGCCTGGTGACAACCTCAAATTTGATGTTGAGTTGATCTCACCAATCGCTATGGAAGAAAAACTCCGCTTCGCTATTCGTGAAGGCGGAAGAACAGTCGGCGCTGGCGTCGTATCAAAAATTAAAGAGTAAAAACTTTAGTTTTGCTTAGATTTAAGGGCGTGCCTTTGCACGCTCTTTTTGCGTTTTGTGATTTAAAATTTTCTGGTTTCGCATATATCAGTTTTGGAAATATTATGCACTTTGTCGCGTAATTTTATTTGATCAGCGGTTATCGCGCGCAGAGTTCTATGCTTGACTCGAATAAATTGAAACCGCGCAATGAATTTGCGGAAATTCTATAAAAACGCAGCATCATCAGATTAGAGTGTAAAATCTCTTATGATTTTAACTATTCGGCATTCTTTGCTTCGATGAATCTTACCTCTTGGCACGCCTATTATGATTAATATTTAGTCAGTTTGACTTATTTTTGTATATTTTTTAGACAAATGATGCAAATTTAAACAATTATTGGTGTTGAAAATTGAAGAATCTGCTTTGATTGGGTTCATTGGCTTCGAACAGTCAAGTGGAGTTCGAAATGAAATTGATAATTGCGGTAATCAAGCCATTTAAGCTTGAAGACGTGCGGGAAAAACTAACTGAGATTGGCGTCACGGGGGTTATGGTCAGTGAGGTCAAAGGATATGGTCGTCAAGCTGGCCATACAGAGACCTATCGCGGTGCGGAATATGTTGTGAATTATGTCCCAAAAGTTCGCCTCGATATTGTTGTGAAGGCAGATTTGGTTGACGCGGCTTGTGCAGCTATTTCCGAAACTGCGAAGACAGGCAAAATAGGGGACGGAAAAATCTTTGTACTAGATGTTCAACAAGCTATGCGCATACGCACCGGCGAGCTTGATGAAGAAGCGATTTAAGGAGAAAGAAATGCGATTAAAATATATACTACCACTATTTATTGGGGCGCCTTTGCTAGCCCAAGACGCTGGTGGAGAGGCAAGTGCACATACGGTGTTTATTTTAAACACACTGTTATTTTTAATTGGCGGGTTCTTGGTGATGTGGATGGCCGCGGGTTTTTCTATGTTGGAAGCCGGCCTTGTGCGGTCTAAAAACGTTTCAACCCAGTTAATGAAAAACATTATGCTTTTCGCGCTAGCAGCGCTCATGTATTATCTGGTGGGTTATAAAATAATGTACCCGGATGATGCATGGACAATAGACGGTGTATTGGGCGCTTTTGGTGTGGCATCGCTTGAGCCAGTTGGTGTTGGCGCGGATGGTGTTGATGTGGGTTATGCTTCAGTTGGTTCAGACTTCTTTTTTCAGTTAATGTTCTGTGCAACCACGGCTTCAATTGTCTCAGGGACACTTGCTGAGCGCATCAAGCTTGCGCCTTTCTTCGTTTTCGTGATCGTGTTAACGGGTCTAATTTATCCGGTCGAAGCGTCTTGGAAGTGGGGTGAGGGATTTCTTGATGAGGCCGGATTTAATGATTTCGCAGGCTCAACGCTTGTGCATGCCGCTGGCGGTTGGGCAGCACTTGCAGGTGCTTTGATACTCGGCGCGCGCAAAGGCAAATATACTAAAAATGGAGGCGTCAATCCGTTCCCAGGTTCAAATATGCCTTTGGCCACTCTTGGAACTTTCATATTGTGGCTCGGTTGGTTTGGTTTTAACGGGGCATCGCAGTTGGCAATGGGTACAATTGGCGACGTTGCGGATGTATCCAGAATATTTGCAAATACAAATGCCGCAGCGGCAGGTGGTGTGATTGCGGCTTATATTGTATCTCAGCTCGCATTTAAAAAGCCCGATTTGACAATGGTTCTGAATGGCGCGCTTGCAGGTCTTGTTTCGATTACGGCTGAGCCCTTGACGCCAAGTCTTGGAATGGCGACCTTGATCGGTGCCATTGGTGGTGCAATTGCAGTGCTAGCGGTTCCACTCTTGGATAAATTTAAAATTGATGATGTTGTAGGTGCGATCCCTGTACACTTGGTGTGTGGTATTTGGGGAACTTTGGCGGTTGTTTTGACGAATTCAGACGCGACCTTAGGGGCTCAGATATATGGCATCGTCGTGATCGGTCTGTTCGTGTTTGTTGTATCAGCTGTTGTTTGGTTTATCTTGAACACGGTGACGGGTATTCGTGTAGATGAGGAAGTCGAAATTGACGGTCTTGATACACATGAACTGGGCATTCAAGCTTACCCAGAATTTGGCAACAACTAATTCGTCGTCTCGATATAAGTTAGCGATAAAAAATGGAATAACCCTGCAATCAGTGCGGGGTTACTTTTTCAATCAAAGATAGGAATTTTAAAAAAAAGCACTGTTTAGACTTTAAGTTGGAATTTTACTCTCACCCTTAGCTAGCGATTTATTGAGTTCGAGAGGAAGCATGAAAAGCGGCAAAAATCCAAAAAAATAGAAAACTACAAAAACCATGGGAATCCAAAGGTAGCACACAATGACACCAATTTGTCCTGTGATCATGTCGGGGGTTCGTTTCCAACGTTTGATTTGTACGACATTTCCATTTTTGGAACTTGAGTAAAACATGCTAATGATGCGGTGAATAAGTTGACCACCGTCTAAGGGAAAAACAGGAAGAAGAGTAAAAAACAATAGAGTAATGTTCCACAAAATGAACTGCGACGCGGTGAACGCCAAGTATGGCGAGCTGTCCACTATGCCTGTCGAAATGGCAATATTGGCAATCACAATGAGAAGGACGTTCGCAAGCGGTCCCCCGAGTATAACGAGAAAAGCAGAAGGATGTGATAAATTCCCGTGATGGCGAACATAACCGCCCATTGCAATCAATCGCAATTCGATGACTCTTGAGCCCACGCGTTTACACACATATGCGTGTCCGAGTTCATGAATGAAAATAGAGCTAAATAAAACGGCTGCGACGATAAGAGTGATTGTAAAATTGCTGGCAGAAATTGTTGATAAAAATGCAATGAGACCAACGACAATAATATGTGCCCACTCAACGATAATGGGGAAACCCCAGAACTTTGTTTGGAACGCAATACCTGAATTTCCCATGTGAAACCTTTTGTTTTTGTTAGATGTTGAATTTAAGTGGGCGCAGGTGTGTTTTCAATATTTTGCAAATGTCCAATAATTATACACAGGCCTCCATTGCCTTTGCTGCTTACCGAAAATCGCCATTAGTACCATTTTTTTCCGTGCTGGCAAAATTGAGTTCGCAGGCCAAAGCTTTCTGAAACGTATTGCTGATTGTCAATGGAATCTTCAAAAAACGCAATGAAGGAAACAATTTACTCACAAAAAATAGCTTTGATCAAAGTTTATACATGTCCTCGCCACTAGTTGAGCAGCCGCTTGCTTACCAGTCAAACTCACTGCGTAGTCGTTTTTTTTGCAAAAGCATAAACGGTTGTTAGGCGGTCAATCCTTCAGGTTCTGGAAGTCCTTTTTCTCGACAAAAAGCCGTCAGCGTGTTTGCGAGTAAGCAAGCGATAGTCATCGGCCCAACACCTCCTGGAACCGGCGTGATAGCGCCGGCCTTTGCACTTACACTCTCATAGTGAACGTCTCCGACGAGCTTAGTTTTTCCGTCTCTTTCAATTCTGTTAATGCCAACATCAATAACGGTTGCACCTTCACCAATCCAGTATCCTAAAATCATTTCAGGACGCCCGACAGCAGCAACGACAATATCCGCTTCACGGCAGACTTTCTCGATATCTTTTGTGCGCGAATGTGCGATGGTTACAGTACAACTATCACGAAGCATAAGTTGCGCCATCGGCTTGCCAACAATGTTTGAGCGCCCAACAACGACGGCATTCTTACCTGAGAGCGAGCCTAAGTGATCCCTTAACATCATGAGACAACCAAGCGGCGTGCAAGGGACCATTGCTTTTTGTCCCGTCGCAAGCCGACCGACATTTGAAATATGAAAACCGTCAACATCTTTTTCGGGAGCGATTGCATTAATAACGAGCTCTTCGTCGAGATGTTTGGGCAAAGGAAGCTGGCATAATATTCCATGAACTTCGGGGTCGTTGTTTAACTTATTCACGAGAGCAAGCAGGGTATCTTGATCTGTGTCAGCGGGTAGTTTGTGCTCAAAACTTTTCATACCCACTTCAACAGTCATTTTCCCTTTTGAGCGCACATAAACTTCTGACGCTGGGTCTTCGCCAACGAGGATCACCGCAAGGCCTGGGGCCATATCAAAAGTTTCTTTTATTTTTGAAACATGATCAGCGACCTGAGAACGAACCTTCGCTGCAAATTTTTTTCCATCAATTATTGTTGCGTTCATTTTTGTTCCCTTTCATTTTTTCTTCTTCGCGGGCAATTGACCATTCGACAATTTCACGCCAAATGTTAGCCGCGAAATTTGGATCAATATGGGCGCTTTCAGCGTTTTTGCGCGCATTATTTACAACCTCTTCAACGCGAACACTGATGCGTGCTGGCATTTTTTGCGGCATTTTGATTTCAATTGCACGATCAATATAGGCGGTGCGCTCAGCCAACAAATCCATGAGCTCGCGGTCAACGCGATCAATCTCAGCTCTGAGCGCTTTCATGTCCGCGCAATTTTGAGGGGAACGTTTCATAAATTTGATCTAAGATAAAACGCCCCTTGTTTCAAGATGCTTAAAATAACCCTTCTATTTCTCCAGAATCATTTAATCGAATAGCTTCTGCAGAGGGTACGCGCGGTAAGCCAGGCATGGTCATAATGGAACCACAAATAACTACGATAAAACCAGCGCCAGCGCTTAAGCGTACCTCACGCACAGGTAAGCTATGCCCTGTCGGGGCGCCCCGACGATCAGGATCGGTTGTGAAGCTATATTGGGTTTTTGCCATACAAACAGGAAGGTTTCCATATCCGGCTTCTTCCCATTCTTTAAGCTGACCACGAATTTTTGCGTCCGCGAGCACTTCGTCTGCGCGGTAAATACGTTTTGCAATTGTTTCGATTTTTTCGAACAACGGCATGTCATCGTCGTAGAGAGTGTTGAAGTTAGAAATGCCGCTATCCGCAATTTCCGCAACACGAGTCGCAAGATCAGTGATACCTTCGGAGCCTTTTGCCCAATGCATGCAAACAAACGCTTCTGAACCTTGATCTGCGACATAGTCTTTCACAATTTGAACTTCCGCTTCTGTATCATTGATGAAATGATTAATTGCGACAACTACAGGAACTCCAAAACTCTTAACATTTTCAATATGTCGACCTAAGTTTGCACAACCATTCTTAACCGCTT
The DNA here is from genome assembly GCA_965263365.1 of Paracoccaceae bacterium. Classification (GTDB taxonomy): domain Bacteria; phylum Pseudomonadota; class Alphaproteobacteria; order Rhodobacterales; family Rhodobacteraceae; genus CANMUM01. The sequence continues at coordinate 1,658,861 of OZ253672.1, read as the reverse complement.
CGAGATTTTCGGCGCCCAGATCCGCTTTCGCTACGCCACCATTCATTTTGAGAGCGCGGACAGTTGCAACGATCACAACGGCGTCGGGTGCGATTTCAGCTTTCCGACACTTAATATTCATGAATTTTTCTGCACCAAGGTCAGCGCCAAAACCCGCTTCAGTAACGACATAATCAGCTAATTTGAGCGCTGTTGTTGTCGCAACGACTGAATTACATCCATGTGCGATATTTGCGAAGGGACCACCGTGAACAAATGCAGGATTGTTTTCGAGTGATTGAACAAGGTTGGGCTGCATAGCTTGTTGAAGTAGAACCGCCATTGCCTCATGAGCTTTGATATCACGCGCATATATTGGAGAGCGATCGCGTCGGTAAGCAACAATAATGTCGCCGAGACGTTTTTCAAGATCACGTAAGTCAGTTGCTAGACACAATATTGCCATAACTTCTGAAGCCACAGTGATATCAAAACCAGTTTGACGCGGAAATCCATTGGCAACGCCTCCAAGCGAGGTCACGGTGTCGCGCAATGCCCGATCGTTCATATCCAACACACGTCTCCAAACAACTCTGCGTTCATCAATTTGAAGTTCGTTGCCCCAATAAATGTGGTTGTCGATCATTGCTGACAATAAGTTGTGCGCAGAAGTGATTGCATGAAAATCACCGGTAAAATGAAGGTTCATTTCTTCCATTGGAATTACTTGAGCATATCCGCCGCCTGCCGCACCGCCTTTCATTCCAAAGCAAGGGCCCAAAGAAGCCTCGCGTACGCAAACCATTGCTTTTTTTCCGATTGCATTGAGGCCATCTCCGAGGCCAACCGTTGTTGTTGTTTTTCCTTCACCTGCTGGTGTTGGGTTAATAGCGGTGACGAGAATAAGCTTTCCGTTTTCGCGATCTTGAACGGAGTTAATGAAAGTTTCTGAAATTTTAGCTTTATCGTGACCGTAAGGTAAAAGGTGCTCTTCGGGAATGCCGATTTTGTCGCCAATGGCTTGAATTTTTTGCTTTTTGGCCGCGCGGGCAATTTCGATGTCTGACTTGACGGTCATGGTTATTCCTCATCTGTTTTGTTTAGATCATTGACGGCAACCCGTTTGGATCTTTCTGACAGTGATGGAGATGAAAGAATACTCAAAAAACGACAAATTCCTGCATAATGCGCCGAAAAATCCGAAACAAAATTTCTCATAGGAAAGTCTTAAGAGGCAAGCGCCTTAATAATTAATAGGACAACGTGCTATCTTTTGAAATCACGAGGAGGTTGATTGTAACTCCCCAATATTCAATATTCGGTTCATTATGTAACATAATCAAAATAAAAATTGTAAAAAGAATTGGTTTTATTTAGTTGATGCACGTGCGACTAAATTAGGGAAGGTTGGATTGAAAATTTCTCCTCGACCGAATAAAAAGCCTTGAAGAGCATCTACGCCAAGTTCTTTACATTTATTTGCCGCGGACTTGTTGTCTATATGCTCAGCTACAGTTAGCATGTCGAAGTGTTCGGCAATTGATAATATCGCTGTCATTATAATTTGATTGTCCTTGTTTTCTCCAATATTTTGGCAAATGCTTCCATCAATTTTTAGAATATCAAAATCAAAGTCTCGCAAGTGGCCTAGAACGGTGTTCCCAGAACCAAAGTCATCGCAGGCGAAGCAAACCCCGTATTTTCTGCAATATTTCATAAATTCAATGGTTTCTTGTAGTGAGTTAATTGCTGAGGCTTCGGTAAATTCAACAATTAATCGCTCTGTGGTGTGAAGATTGGCTTCTCCAGATGATTTTAAGAGATAAAGCCAATCCTCATCCCAAAGGGTTTGAGTGCTCATATTGACAGATAAGCGAATTGATGGGTCCGCATGAAGTCGGTTTAAGGTGAGTTCTAGCGCAACTTGATCTACATAATTGCCAACTTCAGTTCCTTCGATAATGGGAATGAACTCACCGGCTTGCCGAAGATGACCCTCCTGATCAAACATGCGAATTAGGCCTTCTTGGAACGAAACAAACCGCGTGTCTTTTGCATGCACTACAGGCTGGAAATTGATAGCGATACGATCTTCCTCGACTGCACGAGCAACGTCGTAAAGCGTGAGATGACGCAAATTTAATTCTTGATTCTCCATCAGTACCTCTTAACTTCTGACAACATAGAGGTAGATGGTTAAGGTTAAGTTAGTGATCGAGAGTAGATTAGTTGGGAATTGAATAAATTTTATTTGACTTAAGTTTATTGCAATTTTCTATACCCAAATCTATAAGAATTTTATTCAATAGCGAACCAAATATGACAAATAAAATCCAAAAAAAACAATCGAATACTATGTGGGGCGGACGCTTCGAAGAGGGTTCCGAGGCCCTGATGATTGCTATAAATTCTTCAATTGATTTTGATAAATTGCTAGCAAAGGAGGACATCGAAGGTTCGCGTGCTCACGTGATAATGCTTGCGAAGCAAAATATCATATCGCAGCTAGATTGCGACCAGATTTTAGATGGCCTTGGTCAAATTGAGACTGAAATAAAAGAAGGACTATTTGATTATTCGCAAGAGCTTGAAGATATTCACTTGAATATAGAAAGTCGGTTGAAAGAAATCGTTGGCGACGCTGCCGGACGATTGCATACGGCGCGTTCTCGAAATGATCAGGTGGCGGTTGATTTCCGTTTATGGGTGCGCGGTCAAATCGATCACGCAATCGAAAATTTGAAGTCATTAATTGTTGTTTTGATTGGACAGGCTGAAAGTGGTATTGACGCGCCGATGCCTGGTTATACGCATTTTCAAGTCGCGCAGCCGGTTACATGGGGTCATCATATGATGGCATATGTCGAAATGTTTGGCCGCGATTTGTCGCGTTTTGACGATTTGCGCAGGCGAATGAATGAATGTCCGTTGGGAGCTGCAGCGCTTGCCGGTACAGGATTTCCAATTGATCGCGATCATACTGCGCACGCGCTTGGCTTTGATCGGCCGACTGCGAATTCATTAGATTCAGTAGCAGATCGTGATTTTGCGTTGGAGTTTTTGTCAACTTCATCGATTGCATCAGGCCATCTATCGCGTTTGTCAGAAGAGCTAGTTGTTTGGTCAACGAGTCAATTTTCGTTCGTGCGCATTTCGGATAAGTGGTCTACGGGTTCGAGCATTATGCCGCAAAAACGCAATCCTGATGCTGCTGAGCTTATTCGCGCTAAGGTTGCTCGTATTAATGGTGCTTATGTCGCATTATCAACGGTTATGAAAGGACTGCCGCTCGCATATTCAAAAGATATGCAAGAGGATAAGGAGCCCGTTTTTGATGCGGCGCGCTCTTTGTCAATCGCCTTGCGTGCGATGTGCGGTATGATTGAAGATATGAAGCCTAATTTCAGTCAAATGAGAAAAGAGGCGGTATCTGGGTTTTCAACTGCAACTGATCTTGCCGATTGGCTTGTGCGCGAATTAGGGTTACCTTTTCGTGAAGCACATCATGTCACTGGTGCGATTGTCAAAATGGCAGAAGATCAAAAAAAAGACCTGTCGGAGCTAAGTCTTGCTCAAATGCAGACAGTCCATGCAGATATCAGTGAGCACGTATTTGATGTGCTAACGGTTGAGGCGTCTATTGCTTCACGCAGTTCATATGGCGGAACTGCACCTGAGCAAGTTCAAAGGCAAATTGAATTGTGGAAAGGTCGATTGTTATGAAATTTATGGTGCTTGGACTTTTGATTCTCTTTGTTGGAAGTTGTGGTAGAGTAGGTGAACCAGCTCCAATAGATGGCCCATATTTTTCTGGAGAATAAATGCAAAATTTCAAAATCCAACTTATTATTGTAGTACTGACTTTTTTTGTAAGCTGTCTCATTGTTGGCTTTGGAATGCATGGCGTAGCATGGGACTTTAATCAAGTGTTCGTACAATTGTTGATGATATTAAAGACTCCATTCGGCCAGATTTTTGCGCTTTGGCTTCTAAGCTCTGGTACAGCTTTGGCAATTTTCGCAATTTTTGAGGCGAGAGTGCGACATAATTATTATTTGCTTTGGGTTTTACCGATAATCATCATATTTAGTATTGGCGTGGCATTGCCATTTTATCTGTATTTGCGCGCGCCTAAGCGAGATCAATAGTGAAGAGAGTCAATGGATTATTTTAATTATAAAAATGATGAGTTGTATGCTGAATCGGTGCAAGTTCGAGAAATTGCAAATTCGGTGGGAACTCCCGTCTATATTTATTCACAGGCAACAATTTTACGTCATGTTGATGTGTTTCGTCAGGCGCTTTCTCGTCTAAATCACAAAATATTCTATTCTGTAAAAGCAAATTCCAATCAAGCTATTCTTACGCTGCTTGCTAAAAACGGGGTTGGAATGGATGTTGTTTCGATCGGAGAATATATGCGCTCACGCGCAGCTGGTGTGCGCGGCGAAGACATCGTGTTTTCAGGTGTGGGTAAAACGCGTGATGAATTGCGCTATGCACTTGAAAATGGAATATATCAATTCAATGTTGAAAGTGAAAATGAACTCAATGCTCTCAACGAAGTGGCAATTTCACTCGGAAAAAAAGCGCCCGTGTCGTTTCGAATAAACCCCGATGTCGACGCACGCACACATGAAAAAATCTCGACGGGCAAGGCAGAAAATAAATTTGGAATTCCGATCGTTTTGGCCCATGAGATCTATGATCGCGCTGCAAAACTAGATGGAATTCAGGTTGTCGGTGTTGACACGCATATTGGGTCTCAGCTTACGTCGCTTGCGCCATTTACAGAAGCATTTGATAAAATTCATAGCTTATTAAAATCGCTCCGCGCTTCTGGTCATAGTATTGAGCGTGTCGATCTTGGAGGTGGGCTTGGGATTCCTTATCAGGTCTCGAATGATAATCCGCCATTGCCTATGGATTATGGTGAGATGGTGTACCAGAAGTTCTCTGGAGCTGATGTCGAAATTGGGATCGAGCCCGGTCGAATGATTATGGGAAATTCTGGAATATTGGTTGCTTCTGTTATTTATCTCAAAAAGGCTCTGGAGCGCAATTTTCTGATAATTGACGCCGCTATGAATGATCTTATGAGGCCTGCCATGTATGATGCTTATCATAATTTCATTCCAGTTCGGCAGAATGCATCGGAAAAGATAAATATGGATATTGTGGGGCCGGTTTGTGAAACTGGTGATATGTTTGCTAAAAATCGAAGGTTCCCACATTTGGATGAAGGAGACTTGGTGGCAATACTCACCGCTGGTGCTTATGGGGCTGTCATGGCCTCTGAATATAATTCACGTGCCCTTGTTCCTGAAGCCTTGGTCAATGAAGATCAGTTTTCCGTTATTCGCAAGCGCCCAGAAATCCAAGAGATAATAGATAGAGATCAAATTCCCGAGTGGCTGTAAGTTTGAAAGTTCTCGCATTCAAATGAGTATGTAAAGGTTGCGAAGCAAACGGCTCATCGTGACAACGGCTCATAGTGTCGTTACAATTTTAGAATAGATTTGTTGAAGTAAAAATAGGCATAGTTACGTCAACTTGGTTGCGAGTGACTGTTTTCTATCAATTTATCGAGCAAATAATAAAACCCGCCGATTTGGCGGGTCTCATTTTCGAATTTGTAATTATCTCTCGTCGAATTTTTTATATTTTCGCGAAGGTGAGCCAATATAGAGTTGACGCGGGCGGCCAATCTTACCATTTGGATCATCCATCATTTCTTTCCACTGTGCGATCCAACCAACTGTACGTCCGACTGCAAATATCGGCGTAAACATAGAAGTTGGAAAACCCATGGCTTCAAGAATTATACCAGAGTAGAAGTCTACATTTGGGTAAAGATTTCGATCCACGAAATATTGATCTTCGAGGGCAATCTTTTCAAGTTCTTTTGCAACTTGAAGGAGCGGATTATTTTCAACACCAAGAAGTTCGAGAACTTCATCCGCACTTTCTTTCATAACTTTTGCGCGCGGGTCAAAATTCTTGTAAACGCGATGCCCAAAACCCATTAAACGGAACGGGTCGTTCTTGTCTTTTGCGCGGGCGACGAATTCAGGAATTCGGTCAGGGCTTCCGATGTCACGGAGCATTTCTAAACAAGCTTGGTTCGCACCCCCATGCGCAGGCCCCCAAAGCGAAGCAACGCCTGCTGCGATACACGCAAATGGATTTGCCTGCGAAGAACCGGCTAATCTTACTGTCGAGGTCGATGCGTTTTGCTCGTGGTCGGCGTGTAAAATTAATATGCGATCCATTGCCTTCGATAAAACTGGATCGACTACATATTCTTCTGCAGGAACTGCAAAACACATACGTAAAAAATTGGCAGCATAGCCCAGATCGTTGCGTGGATATACCAGTGGGCGACCTTGGTGATAGTTAAACGCCCACGCCGCGATTGTTGGCATTTTTGCGATCATGCGGATGGTTGCAATTTCGCGCTCTTCCGCAGAGAAAATATCGGTACTGTCATGATAAAATGCAGAAAGTGCGGCTGTCATGCCGCAAACAATGGCCATTGGGTGCGCGTCGCGACGAAAGCCGCGAAGAAAATATGCCATTTGTTCGTGTAACATAGTATGCCGAGTTACACGCATCTCAAAATCTTTGTATTCGGCTTCTGAGGGCAGTTCTCCGTTTAAAAGAAGAAAACAAGTTTCTATATAGTTAGAATTGTCAGCAAGCTCATCAATTGGATAGCCGCGATAAAGTAGCTCGCCTTTTCCACCATCGATATATGTGATCGAGCTATCTGTGCTTGCTGTCGAAGTGTAGCCTGGGTCGTAAGTGAAGTGACCGGTTTCAGCATAAAGTTTGCGAATATCGATAACGTCTGGACCAACAGATGGTGATAAAATTGGAAACTCGTAGCTTGCGTCTCCGATCGTCAAAGTTGCTTTACGTGAATTTTCGGACATTTTGGGATCTCCCTAAAGTTAAAGCCGGCAATTTGTTAGGCATGAATTGCATCATTGATGCGCTCGAGTGTTTCGTCTCGTCCTAATGCGACCATTATTTCATAGATGCTCGGGGAAGGCGTTCCACCAGAAAGCGCGGCGCGGATAGGCATAGCGATTTTTCCTAAACCTATCTCTTTCTTTTCGCAAAAATCTTTAACAGCTTCCTCAAGATCAGCATGCGTCCAGTTAGCAGTTTGCAAGTGCGAAGTCAAGTTTTTCAAGTTATCTCTGGCGATTTCATTTAAAGATTTAAGCGCTTTTTCGGTGTAAGAAATAGGGCGTTTAAGGAATAAAAATTGAGTATTATCAATGATATCTGGAATTTTTTTGGCCTTGTCTCGGACGTGAGGGAGTACAGGGATTAATTTATCATAAAAATCTGGATACATTTGTATACTATTTTGCGCTGCAGCATATGTTTTTATCGAATCAACAAGTTCACCGTCAGGCATGGACTTGATGTGTGCGGCGGAGATTGCGTCGAGTTTTGCAAGATCCAGACGCGCTGGCGCCTTATTGATACCGCCTAAGTCAAATAACTTTGTTGCTTCTTCGGTCGTAAATATCTCCATGTCTCCGTGCGCCCAACCCAGCCTTGTCAGATAATTTCGCACTGCTTGAGCTGGATAGCCCATATCGCGGTAAGCTTCGATCCCAAGTGCGCCGTGACGCTTCGAAAGCTTTTTGCCATCTTGACCGTGGATGAGGGGGATGTGAGCAAAAGTTGGGATGCTCCATCCATTGGCTTCATAGATGAGACTTTGCCGTGCGGCATTGATAAGATGATCGTCGCCTCTGATAATGTGAGTGACGCCCATATCGTAATCGTCAACAACGACCGCAAGCATATAAGTTGGTGTGCCATCGGAACGCAACAAAATCAAATCATCTAGGTTTTCATTTTGAATTTCAACACGGCCTTGCACAAGGTCTTGGATAACTGTTGCGCCCTCTTGGGGTGATTTTAAGCGAACAACGAATGGCCCTTCTTGCGCGTACTTGCGATCTCGCCACGGAGATTGAAAGGGCACATTGGGGTGCGAGTCGCGCCAAATTTGAATTTCCTCTTTGGTTGAATAACATTTATAGGCCACATCATTTTCGATCATTTGGCGTGCGACCTCAGCATGTCGATCTGCGCGCGAATATTGAAAAATTGGATCGCCATCATAGTCTAACCCGAGCCAGTTCATGCCTTCAAATATTGCATTTGTCGCGGCCTTCGTAGATCGCTCTCGATCTGTATCTTCGATTCTTAAAAGAAATTTTCCGCCGTTCGCGCGTGCAAATAACCAATTAAAAAGCGCTGTTCGTGCGCCGCCGATATGTAGATAACCGGTTGGAGAGGGTGCGAACCTTGTCACGATTTGAGACATGTTTATTTCCTTTAAATCATTTTGTGCCAGTTTGTGGTTCTTAGCCTTTTGTGAGCGCACAGAAAAGGGTTCAATTGTGAGCTTTGAGAAAAAAAACTGGTATACGCATGATCCCGCATCTCCCGTTTCGGAAATGAGCAGAGGAGCTGTTTGGCCAATTTTGCCGGTCACCTTTGGGTTGGGGATCGCCTGCGCGATGCAATTTCCCTATTTTTCAGCTCAGTTTTCGTCATTGGTAATCCCACTTGGTCTTTTTTGCACCGTGATTGTATTGATGAATCAAGGCACGATAAGGCATCAGGTTTTTGTAGGCATTTGCGTTTTGCTATTTGGATTTTGTCGGATGGGGGCTCAAATTGGGCAGAATGATACTCAAACCCTGACGGGGCACTATTATGGTTCGATTGAGGGAATCGTGGTGGACATAGATCGAAGTTATTCAAATGCCTTGCGATTGACGCTTGCAGATGTTAAATTAGACGGACGTTCTATTCAGGGCTTTGCACGCATATCACTTCACGGTGTTTATGATGAAGCGCGGGCGAAGGCGGGCGTGTTTTTTCAGTCGACGGGCTATCTGTCGCCCCCTTCGGTTGCTCTTGAACCAGATGGCTATAATTTTCGCCGGAAAGCGTGGTTTGAAGGTATTGCAGCTGTCGGATATACACGGGTTCCGTCACTTTTTGGATCAAGTGCACGAGAAAGCCTACGAGATCAGTTACTCAATTGGCGCCGAGATATGGCTCAAGCACTTGTCGACAAAATGGGGGGACATTCTGGCGGTTTTGCAGCGGCTATATTTTTCGGTGTTCGAGAATTTCTTGATCCAGATGTTGTCGAGGACATGCGGAACACTAATCTTGCGCATCTCCTTGCGATTTCGGGGATGCACATTGGAAACGTGACAGCCATTTGCTTTTTGCTTATGCGGCGATTGACGTCTTTTGGCCGTGTGAATATCTATTCGCTACAGATTTCATCTTTGTTTGCGATATTTGCAGGCTTTGTGTATTGGGGCATCTCAGGAGCCTCGATTTCAGCAACACGTGCATTGATTATGGCGGTTTCATTCTTTGTCGCACTGAGTCTATTTCGCCGAGCGCTTTCATTGAAAACAATTTCTGCAGCGGCATTATTAATGTTATGTGTTGAACCGTTTGTACTTTTTGACGTGGGTTTTCAAATGAGTTTTGCGGCGACGGGAATGCTTATCGCTTTCTATTCGCGCATCAAATTTGATCAAGTATGGTGGCCACGGCCCTTGAAATGGTCAGCAGTTTTAGCCTCAACCAGTTTTGTGGCGGGATTGGCAACGGCACCATTTTCGGCCTTTCATTTTCATACATTTCCCAAGTTTGGATTAATCGCCAATTTACTTGCTGTACCGGCTATGACTTTTGTCGTAACAGCAGGTGCAATTTTGTCGGTTTTATTACTTCCATTTGGGCTGGAGGATTTCGGACTAACGATATCAAAATATGGGATTGATTGGATAATATTTGTGGGTCTTACAATCAGCTCGTGGCCAGAGCCTGTGTTTAATGTACCTGCTGCCTCGCCGATGACTTTTTATCTTATAGGCATGATTGGAATTGCGATTTTGTATGGTGGGCGGTTCTTCTATTTCTTTTCAATAACAATGAGTTGTATCGTGATAGCGTTATGGCATGATGGTTCGAGACCTTTGTTATTGGTTGCAGACAGCGGACGTTTTTTTGGAATAAAATATGAGGATTTCGAAAGAAAGTTTTCGCGTTCAACTGGACACGGATTTGCAGCGGAAAATTGGGCGCGCGCAGACGGAAGTGATTATGACCAAGAGGAAAATTCGCTTGAACTTGATGAAATATCAATAACGAATTTGACGCAAGGTTGGCGTTTGGTTTTCACGACCACAAAGAAGGGTGCATCGCAAATAACTGACTACTGTGCGCCTAAAACCCTTATTTTAGCGGCGCAAGCGAAAGGGAACTTGGGGGGAGAATGTGTAGTTTTAAATCGCTATGACGTAGAAGCTATGGGCGGATTTGCCGCAAATATTCGAAACGGCGAGCTTGTGATTGATCCAAATAAAACAACAAAGCAAAAGCCCTGGCATTAGAATTAATTATAGGATCTGATGAGGCCAACAAGCTTTCCTTGTATTTTCAGTTGATCAGAGCGAAAAAGTCGTGTTTCATAAGCTGGGTTTGCGGCTTCTAGTGCGATTGCATTTCCTTTTTTGCGGAAGCGTTTAAGGGTCGCCTCTTGATCTTCAACAAGTGCAACCACAATATCCCCATTTTGTGCGTTGTTTTGTTCGCGAATGATTACGGTGTCCCCGTCGTGAATCCCAGCATCAATCATAGAGTCACCTCTCACTTCAAGTGCATAGTGGGTTCCAGTGCCAAGCATATCGACAGGAAGGGATACATCGCGGTGATTGTGTTGAATAGCCTCAATCGGCACACCGGCTGCGATATGCCCCATCAGGGGAACTTGAAGCATATCAGAAGCCATGAGTGCCTCTGTCGCGGCATGGTTTTGCGATAATTTAAGTGTAGCGTTGTTTTTACGAGTTTCAATGTCATCGGGTAACTTTACGATTTCGATGGCGCGGGCTCGGTGAGCAAGTCTGCGAATGAAGCCTCTTTCCTCTAAGGCTGTTATAAGACGATGGATACCCGATTTGGATTTTAGATCAAGCGCAAGGCGCATTTCATCAAAGCTCGGAGGAACGCCATCTTGATCCATGCGTTTCTGGATAAAAAGTAAAAGATCACGTTGTTTTTGAGTCATCATTTTTAGATTCTCCGAAGGGGTTGTGGTTAGCGGCCTTAAATATTCACGTTTTGTTCTATTTTAAAAAAGCGAAATTGTCAACAAAAGATATCTGGAACTCATGACTGTCATCAGAACCCCGCGCTTTGTTGTTGAAAGCTTGTTTTTAGAAAAGATGAGAAATTTGTGCAAAACCTTCTTCAGCCGTATCGACAATCTCAAATAAATCGAGGTCTTCAGGGCTGATTGTGCCAGCGTCTTTTAACGCTTCCCAATTGATAATTGAATTCCAGAATTCTTTTCCGAAAAGTAGAATTGGCATTTTGTGTGCGCGTTCTGTTTGAATAAGTGTTAACGCTTCAAATAGCTCATCGAGTGTTCCAAAACCGCCTGGAAATGCGACGAGTACTTTTGCGCGCATTAAAAAATGCATTTTGCGGATCGCGAAATAGTGGAAGTTAAAACACAATTCAGGAGTGGCATATAAATTGGGCGCTTGTTCGTGAGGAAGGACTATATTTAATGTGACAGAGCGTCCTCCCGCATCTTCTGCGCCGCGACAACCCGCTTCCATCACACCAGGTCCACCGCCTGTACAAACGACTAATTCGTGTCCGCCCGTTTTGAGGCTTTCTTCCGTAACAAGCTGGGCAAAAGTGCGTGCCTCTTGGTAAAAAGGAATCAGTTTCTTGATGCCTTCAGGAGTCGAATCCGTAATTTGGTCGTGGTCTCGAACGCGCGCGCCTCCGAATAGAACACAAGTTGATTGAATGCCTTCTTCGTTTAAGAGCATTTCCGGTTTTAAGAGTTCGAGTTGTAAACGTACCGGGCGCAACTCATCTCGCGTGAGAAAATCGATGTCTTCAACGGCTAATTTATAGGTTGCTGATTGTGTTTGTGGCGTATCTGGAACAGATTTTGATACTACAAGGTCTTTGCCAATATTGGGAAAACGGTTTTGCTTGTGCATTTGATGTCTCTTTTTCGGTTTGACTGCTTGCCCTCACGCGGACAGTTTCATAAAAGCAAATCATATCAAGGAGAGGATGTCCATATGAACCATACAGAACTTGAAGACGCAATTGAATCGGCTTGGGAATCGCGCGATGAAATTTCACCCAGTACCCAAGGTGAGACTCGATACGCGATTGAAAATACTCTAAATGCACTCGATAATGGTGAGCTCCGTGTCGCCGAACGACAAGAAAATGGGACTTGGCATGTAAACCAATGGGCGAAAAAAGCTGTATTGTTAGGCTTTCGTTTGAAAGATATGGAAGCCCAAGAAGGTGGCCCTCAGGGATCCGGCTGGTGGGATAAAGTTGATAGCAAGTTCAAAGGCTGGGGTGAAAATCAATGGGGTGCGGCAGGCTTTCGTGCGGTGCCAAATGCGATTGTGCGTAAATCTGCATTCATTGGCAAGGGCGTGGTTCTGATGCCATCTTTTGTGAATTTAGGTGCGTATGTTGATGAGGGCACTATGGTTGACACTTGGGCGACGGTTGGTTCATGTGCACAAATTGGCAAGAATGTGCATCTTTCCGGCGGTGTTGGCATTGGTGGGGTGCTTGAACCTATGCAAGCTGGTCCGACGATTATTGAAGATGATTGTTTTATTGGCGCGCGATCAGAAGTTGTTGAAGGGTGCATCGTGCGTGAGGGATCTGTGCTTGGCATGGGTGTATTTATTGGTAAATCCACGAAAATTGTGGATCGCGAAACAGGAGAGGTCATGTATGGCGAAGTGCCGCCTTATTCGGTGGTTGTGGCTGGTTCAATGCCTTCCAAAAACGGCATTAACCTTTATTGTGCCGTGATTGTGAAGCGTGTTGATGAGCGCACGCGCTCAAAAACTTCCATTAATGATTTGTTGCGCGACTGATCACAAAAAACGAGACGATTTAAGGCGCCTTTGCATGTTTGCGGAGGCGTTTTTTATTGAGGTTTTGATATCGTGTTCGTGCACAAAATTTATGTTGCTTTCCGTTGCGACAATTAAGGGTTTTGAAGTGATGCGTGCGCTCAAGAAACAACAGGCGCGCAGTCTTAATTTTAGTGGCAACATCAGGGGCGAGATTCGCATAATCGAACGGGCTTTTGGACTGGGCAATGATGTCATGGCCAACATGATGAATGAACGCGAAATCCGTCTAAAGGCAGCTTAATAGAATTGGAAAATAGGCTCATTTGATACCAAATATTATTTGCAACAGAACCGAAAAAATACCGCATTTTGACGAATAAATAACCGATATTTAACTCTTATTTGCTTTGTTAGGTGAATGAGCCTTATTTTACCCCGAAATGACCATGAAAAAATTCTGGCGATCCGTCTTTACCGTTCGAAACGAATAGGGCCTGGCAATTACGAAAAATTGTTGGAGAAAGCAGGCGGTTTTGAAAGTGCGTGGGCACTTCTTGAGGAAACATATCAAAAAAATTCTATTCCTATGGCTGGTCTTTGTGCGCGCGACGCGGCGGAGAAAGAGTTTGAATTTGCTGACCAACATGATTGCACGCTATTAGTTAAGGGGGACGGTTCCTATCCGGCACAATTGCAAGAGACCGAAAATGCGCCTCCATTTGTATGGACGCTCGGAGATTTATCGCTTCTTAAGCGTGAACAAATTGCGGTCATTGGCGCTCGGAATGCTTCTCTTGAAGGCGTGCGAACTACGAGAGAATTTTCACGAAGGCTTGCTGAAATGGGATTTTCGATTGTTTCAGGTCTTGCTCGCGGAATCGATGCGGCTGCTCATGAAGGAGCGATTGTGGGGGGAACAATTGGTGTCGTTGCGGGTGGGTTGGATGTTTTTTATCCGCGCCAAAATAAACAGCTACAAGAATTAATGAGTGAGCGCGGATTGCTGATTTCTGAGATGCCCTTTGGCCATAAACCTCAAGCCTGCAATTTTCCGCAGCGCAATCGGATTATTGCAGGCCTCGCAAGCGGTGTTTTAGTCGTTGAAGCTACACAGCGTTCTGGCACAATGATCACCGCTGAGCACGCGGTTGATTTTGGGCGGGAAGTCATGGCAATTCCCGGCCATCCCCTTTCCGCGCGCAGTGCAGGCCCCAACCAATTGATTAGAGAAGGTGCAACTTTAGTGCGAAGTGTTGACGATATTTTGGAAGCACTCAACAAACGGCTTGGAGGCGTGCCAATCACAGATGATTTTGAAGATCGTACTTCGTTTAGCCAAATTGCTTTAGAGTCACCCCGGGCGCTCGCTCAACAAGGTTTAGATGAAATTGAAGGTCGAATCATAAGGGGCGCAGATGGTGAAATGATAAGGGTATCATAGCCCTGTCCGGAGTGCTTTTGAACACGCGAACTTATGATCGCAAAATATATGAAATACATAATACGATCATGCCTGACCCATCGAAGTAAAAGGATTTATCCGTTTCTTTGACCGAGTAGGCGAAGGCGTAATGCGTTTAACTTTATGAAACCCGCTGCATCAGTTTGATCATAGGCGCCGGCGTCTTCTTCAAAAGTTACATGAGCTTCAGAATATAGAGACTTTTCTGACCAGCGTGCAACGACATTGACAGAACCTTTATAGAGCTTAAGTCGGACGGTGCCTTCAACGTGTTCTTGCGATTTGTCAATTGCGGCTTGGAGCATTTCTCGCTCAGGGCTGTACCAAAATCCATTGTAAATAATTTCGGCATATTGTGGCATGAGGCTGTCCTTTAGGTGGCCCGCGCCGCGGTCAAGTGTTATTTGCTCTATGCCTCTATGCGCATTGAGTAAAATTGTGCCGCCAGGCGTCTCATAAATTCCACGTGATTTCATGCCGACAAAGCGGTTCTCAACGAGATCAAGACGTCCAATCCCGTGCTTGCGCCCATATTCATTGAGAGCAGTGAGAATCGTTGCGGGCGACATTGCCTCACCGTTGATGGCAACGGGATCGCCTTTTGCAAATGTAATTTCGATCATCTCAGGTGTGTCGGGGGCTTCCTCGGGAGCAACTGTTCGTTGAAAAACGTAGTCTGGAGCTTCTTGAGCAGGATCTTCCAAAACCTTTCCTTCACTTGAGGTGTGAAGTAAGTTTGCATCGACAGAAAACGGCGCTTCTCCTCGCTTGTCTTTTGTAATCGGAATCTGATTTTCTTCTGCGAAGGTCAATAGCTTTGTACGGGATGTTAGGCCCCACTCGCGCCAAGGCGCAATGACCTTGATCTTTGGGTTGAGGGCATAGGCGGCAATTTCAAAGCGAACTTGATCATTACCCTTGCCGGTCGCACCGTGAGCAATCGCATCAGCTCCCGTTTCTTCGGCGATTTCGACTAAGCGCTTAGAGATTAAGGGGCGCGCAATCGAAGTGCCAAGAAGATATTGGCCTTCATAAACAGCATTCGCGCGAAACATCGGAAAGACAAAATCGCGCACGAATTCTTCACGCACATCTTCAATATATATATTTTCAGGTTTAATGCCTAAAAGTTCGGCTTTCTGACGAGCGGGCTCTAGCTCTTCTCCTTGACCGAGATCGGCCGTAAACGTGACAACCTCGCAGGCATATTCAGTCTGAAGCCATTTTAATATGATGGATGTATCTAGACCGCCCGAATAAGCAAGTACGACTTTCTTAGGTTTCGCAGACATTTGACGCTCCTCAAAATTTTGCTTTGATTAAGCTTTTTAACCGCTGAATTCAAGGCGTGAAATTGGGAAGTAATTACTCTTTAAATGCGAGATAAATTCATTTGATATTTTTGTGTTCAGAAACGGCTCGTCATAGAGTTGAATTCATGGAATTGCGCTATTGAAAATTTGCCGCGACATTTTAACACTTTATTACTTTTCGATCAATTCCGTTCAATCTTCATCTCCATATCATGATCATCTGAGTTTTCTTAAAGTGATTTGTATCTTTGCTTTCGGCAACTATTTTCGATTTTTTAGCCAGATTTTCATCGAGACCTGATGAATTTTTGTATAATTGCTATAGATTAATCCTTCGAGTTCATTTTTAAAAATTGCAAAGCGTAATTTTGAATTGATACTTGCGTATTGTATGTGCTTACGCCATTTTGCGCATATGGATGAATTTTTAGATGTTATTGAAGAAGCTTGCAAAGAAATGCGAGCCGTTATGCCGGCAACTCCTTTGCAGCGCAATGCGTTTTTAAGCGAAAAGCATAATGCGAATATTTATTTAAAGCGGGAAGATCTTACTCCTGTCCGCTCCTATAAAATTCGGGGCGCATATAATGCAATGCGCAAGGCAGTTCGACAGGGGCGTAAAAATTTTGTTTGTGCTTCTGCAGGCAATCATGCTCAAGGTGTTGCATTTGCCGCTCGTCACTATGGCGTTCACGCAGTCGTTTTTATGCCTGTTGCAACCCCACACCAGAAAATTCATAAAACACGTGTTTTTGGGGGTGATCATGTTGAGGTCAGATTATTTGGGGACTATTTCGATGAAAGTTTGGAGGCTGCGCTTGATTTCGCTAAGGAAAAAGGCGCATATTTTCTAGCGCCATTTGATGATTTGGATGTCATCGAAGGTCAAGCGACGATAGGAAAAGAAATCGCTGATGTTCTGGATCAAGTGGATCATCTCGTTATGCCGGTTGGAGGCGGTGGATTATCTGCTGGGTTGACCAGTTATTTTCAGGCCAAAAAAAGCGAAACGGAGTTTCATTTTGTTGAGCCTCTAGGCGCTTCAAGTTTGAAAGCTTCGCTTCAATCGGGAGAAGCCCGCCCATTAAAAAAC
The DNA here is from genome assembly GCA_965263365.1 of Paracoccaceae bacterium. Taxonomy (GTDB): domain Bacteria; phylum Pseudomonadota; class Alphaproteobacteria; order Rhodobacterales; family Rhodobacteraceae; genus CANMUM01. The sequence continues at coordinate 1,642,037 of OZ253672.1, read as the reverse complement.
GTTGACAGTTTTGTAGATGGTGCGGCCGTTGCGCGTATTGGCAAGACAAATTTTGAATTTTTGAAGTCTTTTGATTCCAGTCAAGTCATTACTGTCCCTGAAAATCGACTTTGTATGACGATGGTTGAAATGCTGAATGTAGAAGGCATTGTCCTAGAACCCGCAGGTGCCCTTGCGATCGATGCTTTAAGAGATGTTAAACTTAATGGCGAAAACGTCGTTGTGATTGTATCTGGTGGCAATTTTGATTTTGAAAGGCTCCCCGATGTAAAAGAACGGGCGATGCGATTTGAGGGAACTAAAAAGTACATCGTGCTTCGCTTGCCGCAACGTCCGGGAGCCTTGAAAGATTTTTTAGGTATGCTTGGTGATGAGGATGATATCGCGCGGTTTGAATATATGAAGAAATCTGCGCGTCAATTCGGAACCGTTCTGCTCGGATTGGAAACGAGCGATCCGGATAATTTTAAGCGTTTGTTTGATCGTTTGGAATTAGAGGGTTTTGGTTTTACAGATATCACAAATAACGATGAATTGGGTGCTTTTTTGATATGAAACTTCCTCTGTTGAAATTTGGTCGCGAGGATAGGAACCCTGTTGTTCTTGTTCACGGGCTGTTTGGTCAAGGCCGAAACTTAGCAGGCGTTGCTCGGAGCTTATCAGAGCACCGTTTTGTGCTCTCGGTTGATTTGCGCAATCACGGAACAGCGGATTGGTCGGATGTTCATGATTATCCGTCTATGGCAGCGGATTTGTATGAGACGCTAACATCTTATGATAAAGTTGATATGCTTGGTCATTCAATGGGTGGAAAAGCGGCGATGATGTTTGCGATGAGGTGGCCCGATAAAATTCAAAAACTTGCGGTGGGTGATATTGCGCCCGTGAAATACGAGCATTCGCAATTGGACTATATACTGTCGATGAAAAAAATAGACCTGACGAAGTTGGAATCTCGATCGCAAGCCTTTGAAGCCTTGAGTCAAGAAATTCCAGATAAAGGCATTTGCGCTTTTTTACTTCATAGCTTGAACCTAAAAGGCGAAGCGCCCAGCTGGCAAATCAATCTGGAGGCGCTTGAGAAGAATATGCAAGCCATCGTGGATTGGCCTAAGCAGAAAAATCGTTTTTTGGGTGAGACACTGTTTTTAGCGGGTGAAAATTCTGACTATATCAAGTCGAGTTATCGTTCAGAAATTGAAAATTACTTTCCGAGTGCGCGTATTATTAAGATTAAAAATGCAGGGCACTGGTTGCATGTTGACCAGCCTAAGGTTTTTTCCCATTTTGTTGTCAACTTTTTTGGGACTTAGCTCTTGTGTCAGAGCGGTTTAGACCATAGGTCTAAGTCAGATGTTATTCAAATTGATTATAATAGTTTTGGCTTCACTAATGGCGATTGCCATGGTGAAATCGTTTTTTTTGAGGCGCAAATGTCTAAAATGTGCATTGCCTCAAACACATTGTAGATGTAAGCGATAGTCTTATGATTTCATTAATATTGGTTCTTGTTGGCGTTTTCTTGCTTTATCTGGGCGGTGAGTTTTTAGTGAAAGGCTCAACAGGCCTTTCTTTGAGATTTGGTCTATCGCCGCTTATAGTCGGTTTAACTGTTGTTGCATTCGGAACATCTGCGCCAGAACTATTTGTCGGCGTCGGTGCAGCATTAGCAGGAAAAGGGGATATTGCATTTGGTAATGTGGTGGGATCAAATATTGCGAATGTCTTGTTAATACTTGGTGTGCCTGCGATTATTGCATATATCGCAACTGATAAGTGTGAAGCGGGTGTCGCATGGTTTCAGATGATGATTGCGACCTTGGTATTTATTCCACTCGTCCTCATAACACCATTTGGTTGGAAGCAGTCGCTTGTATTGTTAACATTGTTTATTGTTGTGCTTTCCATGCAAATTTGGCGTGCGCGCAAAGATGAAACGGCCAGTGTGAGCGAAGATGTTGACCTAGAGGCTGGAAATTTACCTCTTTCAAAGATTGTAATTTTTATATTGATTGGAATTGTTTGCTTGCCGCTTGGTGCTGAACTTTTGGTGCGCGGCGCTTCGGATATTGCGCGCTATTTTCGCGTTCCAGAGGCCGTAATCGGGCTTACAATTGTAGCGATCGGAACCTCTCTTCCTGAACTGGCAACATCTGTATCAGCTGCATTTAAAGGGAAAACTGATCTTGCGATCGGTAACGTTTTGGGCTCCAATCTTTTCAATCTTCTATTGATTATCGGTGCGACCGGCCTCTTTGCGAATATTCATGTCAACTCAGATTTGATCAAAATTGATGTTCCAATCATGACGGCGGTTTCGTTACTCTTAGGCGTTTTCATAATAGGGAAAATCCGAATAACGCGAACAATTGGTTTTTTCTTTGTGGGTGCCTATTTTATATATATTTTGAGGTTTATCGTTTGACGCGCGCCGTTTTAATTACAGGCGCTTCGACGCGTTTGGGCGCTGCAATGGCCAAGCATCTTGCAAAGCAGGGTTTTTACGTTGCGGTTCACTATAATAGAAGTCAGGCTGAGGCAGAAGCATTGGTTCGTGATCTGGGTGATAATGCGGTCGCTGTTCAAGGAGATATCACGGATCGATTGGTGATGAGGGAGCTTATAAATCAGGCCGTTGCTAAATTGCAGTTTCCGCTAACGGATCTCATAAATAATGCTTCTCAGTTTATTTTTGATCGAGTTGAAGATGGTGAATTTGAAAGTTGGGATGCGAATCTCAGAACTAATCTCGAAGCGCCGTTCTTTCTGAGCCAAGCATTTGCGCGCCAGTGTCAAGGAGAGGGTTCAATTATAAATATGATTGATCAACGTGTTCTCAGGCCAACACCTAATTTTGCGAGTTACGGGATTGCTAAATCAGCTTTACTTACGCTTACAAAGACCACTGCGATGGCGCTTGCGCCAAAAATTCGCGTGAATGCGATTGGTCCTGGTACGACGTTACAGGGTGCACATCAGTCTAAAGAAAATTTTGAGTATCATCGTGGGATTTCGATTTTAAAAAGAGGCGCTGATGTGGAAGACATTATCGGAGCAGCCGAATACTTGCTAAATGCGCGCGCGGTCACGGGACAAATGATCGCAGTTGATGGCGGTCAACATTTAATTTGGGAGTTGCCACCAGCTTAATTCAGTTTTATTCAAGCCTTTGAATAGAGTTATTAGCATTCCTTACTTTGGACTTGCACCAATGGTTTTTCCACTGGAGAAAACTAAGTGTTAATATTTTGTCATAAATGCCTATAATCAAACAATAAATTTGATTATAAAAATAATTTTTCTTTAATATCAATGGCTTATGCTGGTGCCCATTTTTTGGGCAATTTAAGGATATGCCTGATAAATCAGTTTTTTTTCTTATTTAATGCGAGTTTTCCACAAAACTATCCACAGATTAAGTGGATAGATTAAAGTTGCATTCATTTCAGTTCTAATGCAGTCGTCTATCGAATCATTTTTGATCTGTTTTTTTCAAAGTTAGATTTTTTGCGGTTTTATTTTCCGGATATGATCAGTATAAGGTATTCACTTTAATTTGTGATATTTTAATTTGGGAGAAATTGATGGCTAAATCCAAAGTTGCATTCATAAGAGCAAATTGGCACTCGGACATGAATGAATTGGCAAGAGATGGTTTTGCGGAATCTTTCGGAGACATCTTAGAAATCGCAGATTTTGTTGTGCCTGGAGCACTTGAAATGCCGCTTAAGGCTCAACAGCTAGCGCGTACAGGCGAATATAGTGCGATTGTTTGTTGCGCATTTGTAGTGGACGGTGGAATTTATCGACATGATTTTGTAGCGCAAGCTGTTTTAGACGGAATCATGCGTGTAAATTTGGATGAAGGCGTTCCAGTATTATCTGTTTCACTTACGCCGCATAATTTCCATGAACATAAAGAACATCGTCAGTTCTTTAGAAAGCACATGCGCGTTAAAGGTATCGAGGCAGCTGAGTCTGTTGCGATGTTGCTTGAAATTGATTTGCCAACGCAATCTGACTCTAAAAAGTAAGTTTCCAAGAAGTCATAAACTCCCTATGCGCCTTAGTTTGAAAATAAATCAATGAGGTGCGTTTCCAATGCGTCAACAAAGTTGTCGGGACTGAGTGTTTCGAGATAAGTCTGCGCAATTTCAATTCCTTTTAAATTGAGAATTAGCGTTTTTGTGCGCCCTTTCTTGTCAATTTTTACCAACCGTGCGCGCTCGAGGGTTGCGATGTGTTTTGAAATGGCAGGAAGGCTCATTTCGTAAAACTTCGCAATTTCGGAAATTGTCATTGTTTCATTAAGAATACGTCTCAACATATCGCGACGATTTTGGTCGGCCAGTGCGAGAAATACTTGATCCAAATAATTAGTTTTTTCCACTTATTGCCTCATTATAGTTAACCGGTAAGTTTAATATTTGAATGCCTTTTATTTATTTAACTAGATGGTTAAGTGTTTGCAAGCGGGTCAATGGAAACATAATTCGCTTAAACTTAAAAAAATGTTTTAAAACAGTTATTTAACTCGCCTAAATCGTGAACCCTTTTGCTTGACAAGATCAGTGGCATTTTATAAGTTTCGCGCAACCATGGATGCTAGTTTTGCGCATGAATGACAACAATTTTGAAAAACGCTTAGATGCACTCGGCAAAAAATTGAAGCAAGTCGAGGCGCGTAATGAGCGAAAAGCTGTTCAAGATGGTGTCGCGCAAAAATTGGATAATATGGGTTTAGCTTACCGTATGATGGTAGACTTGATTGCGGGAGTTATATTGGGCCTAATTATTGGTCTAGGAATAGATAAGTTATTTGCGACCGCCCCTTTTGGGCTCATTATAATGATGCTTTTGGGTTTGGTCGCGGGAATTAGAGTGATGCTACAGTCGGCAAAAAAATATGAACTGCAGCAAAAAGTTGAGGATAGTAATGGCTGATAAAGCATCTAGCGAAGGCGGTTTCCACATTGATCCAATGAGCCAGTTTAAGCTTACTGATTTATTTACAGGAAGCACAGAAATTGGCACTTTTACTTTCACGAATCAGTCCCTATGGATGATGCTCACTATATTGGCAATCGTCTTGGTTTTTGTCGTCGGCACAATGGGTAGAAACACGGTTCCCTCACGCTCGCAATCAATTGCTGAAGTGATTTATCAGTTTACTTACAAAATGGTTGAGGATGTAGCTGGTAAAGATGCGGTCGCATATTTTCCTTATATAATGACCTTGTTTATGTTCATTCTCTTTTCCAATCTACTCGGGTTAATACCGATGAGCTATACGGCGACAGCGCAATTTGCCGTGACTGGAATTTTAGCAATTCTTGTTTTCGTAAGCGTGACCGTAATTGGTTTTGTAAAGAACGGTGCTGGTTTTTTGAAATTATTTTGGGTTTCAGATGCGCCCGCGGTGTTGCGCCCAGTGTTGGCTATTATTGAAGTTGCTTCTTACTTTGTGCGGCCGTTGTCCCACGCTATTCGTTTGGGCGGCAACATTTTAGCGGGTCACGCTGTATTAAAAGTGTTCGCAGGCTTTGCGGCAGGGTTGGGTGCATTTTTTTTCATTCCGGTGCTTTCGATTTCGGCGATTTATGCGCTCGAGGTTCTCGTTGCTTGTGTGCAAGCTTACGTTTTCGCAATTCTAACTTGTGTGTATCTGCATGATGCTTTGCATCCGGGTCACTAAGTTGAATATTAATTCCATATATATAAAGTTAAAAGGAGTATAAAAATGGAAGGTTCTTTAAATGCAATTGGTGCTGGTCTCGCATGTCTAGGTATGGCTGGTGCTGGTATCGGTGTGGGTAACATTGCGGGAAATTTCCTTGCAGGTGCAACACGCAATCCTTCAGCAGCTGCCGGTCTCACTGGGACTTTCTTCGTTGGCGTTGCTTTCGCGGAAGCGCTTGGCATTCTTTCATTCCTAGTCGCAATGATTATCCTCTTCGTATAATCGAAGATCAATGTTGGAACTTTGCTCTCATTTAATTTATATTGAGAGCTAATGTTCTTATCATAGGAGAAATCTATGACAGGAAACACGGATAGTGTTGCAATTGTTGAATTGCCATCAGTTGAGGGTGAAGCGCGATTTGATTTTATAATGGTTGCTCAAAATACAACCAATCAAGATCACGCTGAACATTCAGAAGGTGGGCATTCTGATGCCCATACAGAGGTCACGCACGGTGAGACCTCAGGTGGCATGCCGCAATTTGATACGACAACTTTTGCAAATCAGGCCCTATGGCTTACGATCACGATTTTGGCAATTTATTTTATATTGTCGAAAATTGCTTTGCCGCGCATTGGAGGTGTACTCGAACAAAGGTCTCAAATTATTCAACGAGATCTTGACCGGGCCGCCGAACTTAAAGGTAAAGCAGAAGCCGCTGAAGAAAGTTATCAACAAGCTTTGATTGATGCACGCGCAAAGTCTCAACAAATTGTTTCTGATGCAAAGGCCGACGCTCAAGAAAAGCTTGATGCTGCTGTTGCAAAAGCTGATGCACAAATCGATGCCGAGGCAAAAATATCTGCTGACAAAATTGCGAAAATGCAATCTGATGCAAATATGAGTGTTGCAGAAATTGCAAAAGATGTAGCGAGTTCATTGATTGAAGTTGTTTCGCCAGGTTCTGCAGATCAGAAAATTGTCGATAAAACTGTTGATAAGCTTGTGAAAGGATAGGCCAATGATCAAATTTGCATCATCAAATATTTTTTCAATTGAGTTTTGGAGCCTCAGCAATACTAATTTTGTTGTGATGCTTGCGTTTATTTTGTTCGTGGGTTTCTTAATTTGGAAGCGCGTCCCCTCATTGATAACGGGACTTCTTGATAAGCGAGCGGATAGTATTCGAAATGAGCTTGAAGAAGCGCGTAAGCTTCGCGATGAAGCGCAAGAATTGCATGCAGAATATGAGCGTAAGATTCAAGAAGTGGAAGCCGAAGCGAAGGATATTGTGAAAAATGCCAAAAGGGCAGCTGAATCGCATGCCAAGGAGGCTGAGGCTAAATTAAATGCACAGGTCGAGCGTCGTATACAAGCTGGAAAAGAACAGATTGCGTCTGCGGAGGCATCTGTTGAGCGCCGGATTAGAGAACGTGCGGCATTAATTGCAACTGATGTGGCGAGAGAAGTTATTGCAGCAAAAGCAAAAGGCAAGTCGGCGGAAGATTTAATCGCATCTGCTATAAAAGATGTCGATGCTAGCTTGAGCTGAAAGTAAATTTTGAATTCAATGCGTTAAAAAGGCCGGATTTCTCGGCCTTTTTTTATTCCGTTTGAAATTCACTTAGTTTGTTTGGAATATATTGATTTCAACACGACGGTTTGCCTCTCTTCCAGCAGCCGTGTCATTGCTTGCGATAGGTTGACTCTCGCCAAAACCAACTCGGGTTAATCGACTTTGAGCAACACCATTTTGGCTTAAAATACTTGCAACTGCTGATGCGCGTCTTTCGGATAGTGATTGGTTATAACTTGAGCTACCAGTGTTGTCCGTGTGGCCGACAACTTGAACAACTGTATTCGGGTAATTGTTAAGGCTTGTGGCAATTTGTGAAAGTGGCCTAAGTAGAGATGACTTAACCTGAGTGCTATCAACTGCAAAAGTAATAGCTTCAGGGAGAACGACAACTAATCGATCACCAGTATTTACAATCTGAGCGCCACTTCCAGCTAAATTTTGTCTAAGCTCATCTTCCTGCCTTTCCAAATCGTTGCCAATTAACGCGCCCGATACACCACCGATAATTGCCCCTGTGACAGCACCTTTACGTTCATCTTCGGCTACATTTGCACCTAATATACCGCCGACAACGGCACCAACGCCAGCGCCAATGCTGGTCTTACTAGTCGTGCCATCAGGATTCGCACAAGCACCTAGAAAAAGCGCCGAAGTTATAAGTGTGGACGTTATATATTTTGTAAGCTTCATGACTTGCTCCATAATTTTCTATTTGATAAACATCTAGAAAACAGAGTGTTTTTGCAAGAGATGGGTAGTTTTAAGCGAAAAATAGCGTAGGTCCTATTGGTCTTCACCAAAATAGCCGTCAACTAACGCGCGAACTGCGTTAAGCGCTTCTTCGGATTCATTTCCCGTTGCGCTGACTTCAATTTCGTTGCCGTAGGCTGCTCCCAACATCATAAGTCCCATAATACTTGTTCCAAGTGCCGTAATTCCATCAAATGCTACAGATACAGTGGCGTCAAAGCTCTCACAAGTTTCCGCGAACTTAGCTGAAGCTCTGGCGTGAAGACCTTTGGTATTAACAATTTTTAATTTCATTTTTTCTGTACCCATTTATTTTTATGTGCCTCTCTGTGATGTTCCGAGCAATAGTTTAAATATCGGTGACCAGCGGTCACTGCTGCGTCGAGAGCTTGGTCAATAGGGAGAGTGCGAGACCGAAACAGCTTTATTAAACTTGGCATACTGACGCCATATAGAATTCGATAGCTTTCACCTTCTAGGCACTTTAGGGCTAGATTTGAAGGTGTTCCCCCGAACATGTCGGTTGCAATAACTGTGCCCGAACCTGTATCCAGTTTCTGGATCAAATTTTTGATTAAGTCAATTTGAGCGTTTTTGTCGTCAGAGTCTTCAATGGCTACATATGCAATTTGTTCTTGCTTACCCAAAACATGTTCGACCGTTGCTAAATATTGTGAGGCTAGTCCACTATGTGCGACAATCAGAATTCCGAATTTTTTTTTAATTTCAGACATTAATGTTCAACATTTTTAGAAACACCAATTTATAATTCACTTTGATTCAGTAAAACTTTCTAACCTAAACTTGAAAGCAATGTACAGTTTTTTTATGCAGTCAAAACAGAACGGCGCGTGCCAAAAGTAATCCCCATTTAAACTGAATCTTAAATGAGCCCTTCGACTTTACTTAAGATATAATTTTACTCAGCTCTTTTTCGATTTACTTCTTAAAAGGCGAAAAGTAAATTTTCAATTTTTTTAGTATTTGTACATTTTGACCTGTCAATCCGCGCAGCTCAAAATTTTGGTGCAATTTAGTAAGAACTATCAATAAAGAATAATATCTGCTCCACGCCCCTGTCCTTGTCCCTTAGAACTGATCCATTAATTTTTTACAACTCTGTTAAATTTGGAGGACGATTATGGCCCTGAAAAGATATGGTGAGGGTTTGGAGCGGATCACGAAGTGATGAATGATCCAGTGGATGATTTGAGCGAACAAACGGGCGGAGCCCAGAAGGCGCTTTATCCGCTGATTATTCAACATGGAAAGCCAGTATATACCAGTATATATACGTTCCGATAATGGGCATGAGTTCGTCTCGGAAATATTCCAAACCTGGCTCAAACGGGCCGACATCGAGCCAATTCACATCTATCCAGGACCGCCTTGGGATATGAAGAGGATCAGAAAACGATCTGGGGGACCGTTTTCGCGACGATTGGGATATGACGATTGAGATATAATGAAAGGTTCAACGGAACATTGCGCAATGAAATCTTAAACGCGAACTGGTTCCAAATCACAAAACAAGCGCAAGCGAGGATCAACTGTTGGGTCAAAGAACACAATCACATAAGAGCGCATCAGGCGCTGAATATGCGGCCGCAAATACCAGAAACTACGACCCTAAAAACTACGGCCCTAATATTGGACCAAACATAGGGGGCTTGATACCCACAAAGCGGGCAATTATAGGTTGTCTATGTGCGTTTAAATTAAAAGCGGTAAGATGGGCGAAGAGCAATGCTTGAACCATCATAATCAAAACCTGCACTTGGCGAAACGTCCATTTGACGCTGGAGATATTCAAGGCCAACGCTAAAGTTGTCTCTGATCATGTGTTCAACACCTAGACCGTAATTGGTGCCTTCAAGTTGCCCGGTAAAGCTGTTGACATCATATTCTGCCATTTAGCGTCCACCGGTAGTGTAGATCATAGAACTAGGTGCCACTACATATCCAATTTTTACTTTACCATTTAATTAATTAGTTGTCGTTGCTTCTGTATTTGGGGCTACGAAGTCGTGCCCAACTTTGGCGCCACTATATGCAACTTTGGCGCCGATGACTAAGTTATTGGAGAGTTGGTTATTATAACCGATGTGAAGACCCATTCCAATTCTTTTGCCATTATCATCAATTCCAACCGGTAGCGAATTTGAGTTGTCAGTCATTTCAGTTTTGTTCACACTTTCACCAATGTATAATCCTGTGAATTCTTGAGCAAAGCTAGAAGTAGCTGTTGAGATTGCCAATGCGATAATTGTGTTTTTTACGATAGTTTTCATTTTTTTGTTCCCGTTCATTTTGTTTGAACACCAAAGGGTCGTTACGACAGAAAGAATGGTTCAATTTTTTGAAAACTAATTTTTAACCTCAAAGCTATGTGCTAAAAATGCAACATATAAAATCTACCGAACAAGTAATCCTTTTCCAAAGGATGCGTCATTCCCTTGAGGTCGAAGATCGACCAAATGGGCGTCAATTCGGTTGATCGCACCACGCACACTTGTGGCCGTTTCATTTGCTATGCCTAAAAGAGTGCCCGCAAATAAAGCTGTCGCCATCGATGTTCCTGAGGCGGTGTCGTAGCTATTAGGGGTGGCAACTACTAAATTTACACCGAGTGATGCATAACTTACGTGAGCGCCGCGCGTAGCGTTTGAATAAAGCCTTTGATTCCCATCAACCGTGGTGATCCCTACGACACTTGCGTAGCCGGCTGGATATGTCACTGAAGATCCGCCGCTATTTCCAATAGCCGCAACGATTAATTTGCCACGCTGTGCGGCTACATCAAGTAGCTGTTTCACAATCTGATCTACATTGTAGATACCTAAGCTCATAGATATTACCGAAGCCGAACTTTGTGCCGCTTCATCAAAGGCCTCGGCGATCCAAACTGTTTCGCCTAGAAAATGACGATTATTTTCTATTTGAATTGCTGCATATGAAAGTATGTTGGCACCTTGTGCAACACCTTTCACTCTTCCACTGCCTACCAAAAGAGATGCGATTGCCGTTCCGTGTTTTGTGGCTTCTGGCCTACTTGCAATTCGACGTTGTGATATTCTTGCTGATCTTAAGTCATTATGATTTTTATCAACCATTCCATCAATAATTGCAATTGTGCCAGTCGCACGCAATCCGGATTGAGGATTTGAGCCAATGACTTCGAGACCTGAATTGACTCCATTTTTGGCTTCATAAACGTAGTTGGGCTGTAAGCTTTGTACCCCATCTATTCCTTGCAGTGCCGAGGTAGCTTGTGCAAAATTTATGCCACGCGGTAGCCTGATTTTAACCATTTGTGAACCGATTGTTTCAAGACGGTGTTGTTGAAGTATATCAAAACCATTTTTATTAAGTCCATCTAGCGGCAAGTTCCCTTTGACAAAAATAACCATCTGCCCTTGGCGTTCGTTGCGCAAGTTTTGATCGCGCATATCAAGACTTTCACTTTGCTGACCATCAAATGATATCGAAACACCAAGCCCAATACTATTGTTGCTTTCACAATCGACACCAGCACAATTGCTGTTTTGAGTGACGTTCCCTAAACCTATTCCAGCGGTAGGCGCGTTACTTTCCCCACAAGAGATTGAAGTAGGCCGAGGGTGCAAATCGAGACTATTTTTTCATTCGCTTTTTCCGATCGGCAAGGCGACAATAATCAAATCACTATTTTCTAAGCGTCCTTGCGATTTCTGAATATAATTTTCGATAAGATCGTCAATAAAACTCAGTTTAAGATTATTGCCTTCAGGTCCTTCAACTATAGTCAGATTTTCATCTTTCAATAGTTTTAAAATACTACAAAATGATGCGTCTTGCAAAAACTGAACCAAAAGATCCGCTTCAATAATGACTTCATGATCACCACTTAATGATTGGTCGCTTTCTCCTTGCGGTAAATTTCCTGAAAGCAAGTTTAAACTTAAAAAGCTTGCTGCCACCATGAACGCAGGCTTCCAAACATTACCGCCGTAAAATAGTTGGTCAAACTTTGCGAGCCAACCCGAAGCTATTTCGTTGAAACTGGTCGAAGATTTTGTTTCTTCTTTGGCCCGATCCTCAACGGTGGCCTCAAACATTGCATTAAATCGAGCACTATTTGCTTCTTGATATAATGATTGGAATTCTTTCGCGTGCATCAATTCCTCTTGAAGCTCAGCGCTCTTTTCGAGCATAGCGTCAATTTCTTCCCGACGTTGTGGAGAAAGTCGACCACTGATGTAATCTGGTAAATCCAGGATCGTATTTTCAATTTTTTCGTTCATAGTTCAATGCCACTCTTTTTAATCTGCGAGGCCAATAATTTTCGAGCATGAAATAGTCGTGTCTTCGCAGTATTAATTCGAATATTGATTTCATCGGCAATTTCATTAATTGACTTTTCTTCAAAATATGAAAGCCACAAAACTTCCCTATGATCGGCAGAGAGTTTTTCAATTTCAGTGCGGAGCATCTTGCCAGTTTGAGCGTGTTCAAAAGATTTTTCTGGTGTATCGCCTTCGCTTTCAAGATCAAGAAGTTCATTTTCGATGCTATTACTAGCGCCTAAAACTTCTCGGTTTCGGCGAATTCGGTCGATGGCTTTATTCCTTGCGACCGTGCTCAACCAGCCCGCTGGATACTCAATCCCAGCGTTTCCAGAAGGCAATAAATGCTTCGTCAACCACATCAAACGAAAGTCACTCTATTAAAGTCGGCTCAACTCATTTGCTTGCTGGCTTTTCTCAAAATTTGATAACCCAAGATAAGAAAATAGAGAAAATTAGTTTGGCTTTTTCACGAAACGAGTGAAACCAATTGGATTGTAAATCTCTTAAGTGTGCACCATGGAAGTTAACTAACTAGCTCGTCTAGTTCGTTTTTTCGCAGTCGTCTAAAGTTTACATTTTCTTCGTGTGAAGAATGGTCCGAGTTTGCTTGATTGCCCCTTTTTGAGAACGCAAATAAGCCACGCAAAACATTTGTAAGCGAATTTGGTTAAGCGAATTGATCTTCGATTTTAAAATGGCTATTAAATCATAAAAGAAGAGGTCCATATGCCTGTTGAAGTTGGAATAGTAATGGGAAGCCAGTCTGACTGGGTGACCATGAAAAACGCCGCAAATTTCCTTGAAGAATTGAAGATCGAATACGAAGTTCGAATTGTGTCTGCACATCGAACGCCCGATAGATTGTGGGAGTATGGCAGTTCCTCTCAAGGCCGAGGATTAAAGGTTATTATCGCTGGTGCCGGTGGTGCCGCTCATTTACCAGGAATGATGGCATCAAAAACCTTAATCCCCGTTTTAGGAGTCCCTATACAGACGAAAGCACTAAATGGGGTCGATAGCTTATATTCGATAGTTCAGATGCCAAGAGGCTATCCCGTCGGCACAATGGCAATTGGGGAGGCTGGCGCCATCAATGCGGCCTTAATGGCGGCGCAAATACTTGCGCTACAGGATGTTGAATTAGCGGCAAGGCTAAGCAAATGGCGAGAAAACTTGTCGGCGTCAATCGCGGAGATTCCTGTAGATGACTAAAACGCTAGAACCCGGAACGGTTATAGGTATTCTTGGTGGAGGGCAGTTAGGGAAAATGCTATCGCTGTCTGCTTCGAAATTGGGCTTTAAAACGCATATATTTGATCCCGACAGTCGCTCACCCGCAATTCAAGTGAGCAATTGTTCAACGATCGCAAATTTTGACGACATTTCAGCTTTAGAAACTTTTGCTTCATCGGTCGATGTTGTGACTTATGAGTTTGAAAATATTCCAACGAAAGCTCTTGATAGTATTGAGAAAAGTGCAACAATTTTTCCGCCTCGAAACGCTCTGTCAATTTCGCAAGACCGATTATTAGAGAAGCAATTTTTGACAAAATTAGGGTTAGAAGTCGCTCCCTATAGGAATATTGAGAATCCTTCAGATTTGCGCTCAATTGGAGAAAATTTGAAGCCGTCAATTTTGAAAACAAGGCGATTTGGGTACGACGGAAAGGGGCAGATACGCATTTCATCGGTTAATGAGTTGGAAGATGCTTGGAACTCGCTTGGAAATGTTCTTTGTGTATTAGAAGAACAGATTGAATTTTCCAGGGAGGTTTCAGTTATTGCCGCGCGTGGTCAAAATTGTGAAATTTCAGCATTCGAACTTGGAGAAAATGAGCACCGCAATGGCATTCTTTATTCTACAAGTGTTCCTGCAAGCCTTTCAATTCGTGAACAGGATGAAGGCATACAAATAGCTAGTTCAATTTTAACGGGACTAAATTATGTAGGTGTCATCGGTGTCGAGTTATTTGTTACTGATGGTGGACTTTTAGTGAATGAATTTGCGCCTCGTGTTCATAATTCTGGACACTGGACTCAATCAGTGGCTGTTACGGATCAATTCGAACAACACATTCGTGCAATTGCCGGTTGGCCACTTGGAGGAACTTCCCGTACGTGTGATGTTGAAATGATTAATTTAATTGGCGACGATGTGTTAAATTGGCGGTCCTTTGCGGAGGATCAAGATAGTATTTTGCATCTATACGGAAAGTCAGAAGTTCGTGCGGGACGGAAGATGGGGCATGTGAACCGAATAAAGGGAATAAAGAAGTAAGTGGTTTTACATAGTTTCACCACGCACATAAATTGGCTTCTTAACTCTCCGCAAATCGCGCAGAAGTCTGTCTAGGTCTCTTATATTGCAATGGAACTTCTTTAAAGCTGAGAGCTTTCCTATCGCATTAAAAAGGTTAATGAGCTTGAGTATTACCCTAAATAAGAGCAATTTCCACACCAACTTAGCGCCTACCTCATAAAAAAGCCCCCTATATGTCCTCCACAGGGAAATTTTTCCGGAGATAAATTTGAGAATTAGTGCTAAATATTTGAATTTAAATGAAAAATATGGCGATCCCGGGAGGACTTGAACCCCCAACCTACTGATTAGAAGTCAGTTGCTCTATCCAGTTGAGCTACGGGACCGACAGGAAGCTAATAGTATTGTCGAGGATAATATGCAAGCCCATTTCTGGGGCTTAGAGTGCTTTAAGAATATCCCCTTTTGAAATAGTGGCAGTGAATTCGGCAGCATCAAGAAGTTTAAGGGAAACTATATCTTGAGAGGTTTCCGAAAATTTAAGTATGGTTTCAAGATTGGATCGCTCGTTATTTGAAGTTTGTGTAACAACCCAAACTTTTTCAAAGCCATTTATCCTAACAATGCTGCCACCAACTTGAACAATTTTTTCAAGACTTTCTAAGAGTGATAAATTCTCAATTTCTACAATCAGGTTGTTGTTGTGATAGCCTGTGAAATTGACTTCTCGCATTTGGTGAATTTGAAAAGCTGTAATACCAGAGATCTCGATCATAAAAACGAAGTTATTCTGCTTTTGATCTTGTTCGGAATCAAAAAAGAGACTTTGCTTCCAATAAGATAG
The DNA here is from genome assembly GCA_965263365.1 of Paracoccaceae bacterium. GTDB lineage: Bacteria > Pseudomonadota > Alphaproteobacteria > Rhodobacterales > Rhodobacteraceae > CANMUM01. Next base: position 1,626,593 of record OZ253672.1, on the reverse strand, counting down.
TCGATTTCGCAGGTAAAAAAATAATTTGCGTTCATAATCACGCGGATTTTTTGACTCAATTTCAGTTAAGATTTTTAAATCATCTTCATAAGACCAAACTTTCTCATATCCATTAAAATAGGCACTGCTAAATGCTAAAGCTTGGTTTTGAAAAGCAATTTCTAAGTTTGTTTTTCGTGATCCGTCAATTGTTGCAAATAATCGCCCAATGGTGCCTTCATAGGCGCTGCGTGCAATGAGTGACCAAGTCATGTCAATTGAGACAGCATATATCTCCCGTATGCCGGTTCTAGAAAAACCACCAAACAACTCTGAGATTTGTGTAATTTTGCAAACACTTTGCCAATAATTCCAAATCGAACTCAAATGACCGAAGTTATGAGGTTCGCCACGATCCAGAACCTTCGCGTAGTTTGCATAAATTATGGCTCTCTGAATTTCGAGTAAATTGCTAAAAATAACTTCGTCAGATGGGATAATATTGTTTTTTTGTGAAATTTCGGTGAAACCAAATTGCTCCACAGATTTTCGACAACCTACCTCGTTTCCGACAATAAGAGATGCGGAACTCAACAAGATCAAAAAAATAATTAAGAACAATAGTTTTAAAGTTCGATAGAATGCCTGCATGGTTACAAATTCTATCTACAAAAAATCATTTTAATGGGTCCAAGGGGAACGGCGATTATGCGAAAAATTTTCCGCATAACCCATTTTGCGAATATTGGGTTTTCGTGTTCTTGCCTTAGTTTCGATGAGATCATATTTGATTTGATTTTGCTGCGCATAATCAATCGCAGATTCTTTTGTCTTGAAACGCATTCGCAATTGGTTTTTTGTGCCTTTAGAACCCGACCAGCCCATAAGCGGATCAATGATTTTTTTATTTGTTGGATAGAATTCTAAAATCCAATCGCCAGTTCTTAATTGACCAGACTGCATTGTATTGGGTGCAGGAGAATAAATTTTTGCGCGCATCATGAACCTTAAATAGAATTTTCAATTCTTATCTTATGCTTTAAAAGCTGTCAATTTTGAAAGAGTGATATACAAGAATGAGAGACGAATTTGATTGTGCGCGTTTTCGGATCAAACCCCAAAAAATACAAATTGCAAGATTGTTATGAGATGCAAATTCTGGTGATTAGGGTTAGTGTGTTTTTTATGAGTTTGAGAGTATGCGGGCCTGCCCCTCAATGAAAGCCCCGGATCCTATTTTTTCAGGGATAGTTGCGATGATTCGTGAGGGCATACCCATATCTTCGCCTTGATAAATCTCGATTTTGCTTTCAGCGGCCCAATTTCGTCGACGCAAAAGACCCGCGAAGGCTGCAGCAGCTGATCCGGTGGCAGGATCTTCGATAAGTGATCCCGAAAAAAAGAAATTGCGTACGTTAAATTTAGTTGGCGTTTCCGCATGTGCAAACATTATTGTCGCGTCGTTATTCTTCGCCATTATTTGATTGATCAGCTCTTCATCTATTTTCATTTCTGATAACACGGCACGTTTTTTCAGAAAAATGACCGGATGTGATTGCACAGTTGAGGCGATTGCGGGCAAATTATTTTCATCGAGAATTTCTGCTGTCCAATCACATGCCGTCAGAATTTCTTCCAATCGAGATTTCGATATTGGCTGGCTGTCGGTTGGTGGCGACGCTACGGTGGCACGAAATTCGTTTTTTACTTTGCTTGTCAAAATGTCGATTTCAGCGTCGTTCAAATGTAATTCATAATTATTTGAACCATATTTTTCGGTAAGTGCATATCCAAGCGCAATCGTCGCATGCCCGCAAAACGAAACTTCACCCACTGGCATAAAATATCTGACCCGCCAGCGATTTTGTCCGAGCGAATGTAAAAATACGGTTTCGCTATAACCGACAGCAGCCGCCGTTTCTTGCATATCAGCGTCACTAGGGAATTGTTCACAAATCACCACACCAGCGGGATTGCCACCTTCACCATCAATTGAAAATGCCGCGATATGTTGAACTTGCATGAGATTTCTTTCGAAGAAGTAGAAGATCTAATATATCTCGTTTAAATGAATTTTTGAGTTACGCAAGCTCTTTCTATTCTTAGGCGTGTTAGGCTTGCCATTTAAAACAGCTTCTTGCATATAGAACAAATAGAAAACATAAAATGGCTTGGTTGGCATATGAATCGCTATCAAAAACGGTGAATGGACCACTGAGATTGACCGATAAAAAGGATGCCTCATCTACTCACGTGACGATCAGCACTTCCTAAAATGTCAAAAACAGTCGTTGAAAGAGAAAAATCAAATGCGCACAGATAAACGTGAAAAATTAGAAGGTGGTAAGCATTTTGAGTTGGTTTCTGAGTTTGAGCCTGCCGGTGATCAGCCGACTGCGATAAAAGAGCTTGTTAGCGCTGTGAATACCGGCGAACGCGATCAAGTTTTATTGGGCGCGACAGGGACCGGAAAAACCTTTACAATGGCAAAGGTGATTGCCGAAACGCAACGTCCAGCGCTTATTATGGCACACAATAAAACACTCGCGGCGCAACTTTATTCCGAATTTAAGGCTTTCTTTCCAAACAATGCGGTTGAGTATTTTGTTTCTTATTATGACTATTATCAACCCGAGGCATACGTGCCACGCTCGGACACATACATTGAAAAGGAAAGCCAGATTAATGAAGCAATCGATCGAATGCGACATTCTGCAACGCGTGCGCTCTTAGAACGTGATGACGTGATCATTGTGGCATCAGTATCATGCATTTATGGTATTGGTTCTGTCGATACTTACACGGCGATGACACAAGATTTATTAGTAGGTCAAAATTACGACCAGCGTCAAATCATGGCTGATCTCGTCGCGCAGCAATATAATCGAAATGATCAAGCCTTTCAGCGTGGTACGTTTCGAGTGCGTGGAGACTTGTTAGAAGTTTGGCCAGCGCACCTTGAAAGTCGAGCACTGCGTTTCTCGTTTTTCGGAGACGAACTTGAAACAATTGTGGAAATAGATCCGCTTACCGGACAAAAATATGATGAACTCGAGAAGGTCAGAATTTACGCGAATTCACATTACGTGACACCCCGCCCGACAATGCAGCAAGCCATAAAGGCGATAAAAGTAGAGTTGGAAGAGCGGCTTTTTCAACTAAATAAAGAAAATAAACTCCTCGAATATCAGCGATTGGAACAACGAACTAAATTTGATTTGGAAATGCTTGAAGCTACGGGTGTTTGTGCAGGCATTGAAAATTACTCAAGATTTCTCACAGGGCGAGCGCCGGGTGAGCCGCCTCCAACACTTTTTGAATATGTGCCGGATCGTGCGTTGGTATTTGTTGATGAAAGTCATGTCAGCATTCCACAAATTGGAGGCATGTATCGCGGGGATTTTCGCCGAAAAGCGACACTTGCTGAACATGGATTTCGGTTGCCTTCTTGCATTGATAATCGCCCTTTGAAATTTGAAGAATGGGATGGCATGCGCCCTCAATCGATTTATGTGTCGGCGACACCAGGGAGCTGGGAGCTTGAGCGTACGGGCGGCACTTTCACTGAGCAGGTTATTCGACCCACGGGTCTACTTGATCCACCCATCGAAATTCGCCCTGTCGAAAGTCAAGTCGATGATGTGATGCACGAAATACGCGGTGTCGTGAATAATGGCTACCGTGTTTTGGTTACAACCTTGACTAAACGAATGGCTGAAGACTTGACGGATTATCTGCACGAAAATGGGATCAAGGTCAGGTATTTGCATAGTGAGATTGATACGGTCGAACGCATTGAGATTTTGAGAGATTTGCGTGTTGGGGTATTTGACGTGTTAATTGGAATCAATTTGTTGCGGGAGGGTTTGGATATTCCGGAATGTGCGCTTGTTGCGATCCTTGACGCTGATAAAGAGGGTTTTTTAAGATCTGAAACTTCGTTAGTACAAACCATTGGTCGTGCCGCACGCAACGTTGATGGAAGGGTCATTATGTATGCGGATAAGATTACAGGATCCATGGAACGTGCAATTTCAGAAACAAATCGACGACGTAAAAAGCAAATCGCCTATAATGAAGCCAATGGAATTACTCCGCAAACAGTTCGAAAAAATATTACGGATGTGATGCAAGGTGTTTTTGCTGGCAACACAGATCAGGAGCGTGTTACAGCTTCACTAGATTTTGCGCCGATGGTCGGCGATAATTTGGCCAAACATCTTGATAAACTTCGTAAGGATATGTTGAAGGCTGCCGAAGACTTAGAATTTGAGGAAGCCGCAAGGTTACGGGACGAAATTTCGAGGCTTGAGGAAGCCGATTTGAATTTAGCGCAAGATGCTTTAACGCCGAGAGAGAATACAAAAAAAATGATGGAAGCGCGTTCACAAGCTGGTCGTGCTGGACATCGCATTGTGAAAGGCAAGAGCCAAAAGCGTAAATTTTGATTTTTAGTATTGATCGCTCAATAAGGGATTTTTTGCCGAGAAAATCAATGAGCTTGAAAACCTATTTATAAGTCATATTGTGGCTATGAGTGCAATTTTATGAAACAAATCCACGTTTTTTTCGAATGAATAAAAAAGGAGAAATTATGGAATTTACACGTAGAACTTTTATTTTTGGAGCTATAGCGACACCTGCACTTGGCTTTGCGAGTCCGTATTTTTTAGCAGATAATGCCGCGATACGAGGTTATGACCCGGTCGCTTATTTTACGCAAGGTGAGCCTGTCTTAGGCTCAGCTGAATTCAGTGCTGATTTTGGCGGAGCGACTTGGCATTTTGCAACAAAGGAACATCGAGAGATGTTTGTTGAAACGCCGGACAAGTATGCGCCTCAATATGGTGGGTATTGCGCGTTCGCAGTTTCACGCGGTTATACGGCCGAAACAGATCCGGAAGCATGGACTGTTCATAATGACAAATTATATTTGAATTACAGTAAAAGTGTACGCACGCGCTGGCTTAGAAATATTGACGAGAATATATCGCTTGGCGATGCCAATTGGCCCTCTATCCTTGCGGATTTATAAAGCTATCTGACACTGTTTTTTTGGTTTCATAAATTTTATTCAGATAATGTGAAATTATTTATTTCTTAGTTTTTTTTGGCGCGGCTTGAATCCGTTATATTTGCGCCAATCATTTGCGATTTTCTCTTTTTGGGACTTGAGAATTTTAGCGTTTTTCATGTCTCGGTTTAATCGTAGAAATTCGTTTTGAATATCTTTAGGTTCTCCGACATTATTGATCGTTTTTGGAGGATGTTGGACATTCCAATTTTTAGGGAGTTCTAATAGATCAATTATCGCACCGGCAGGACCCAGTGGGTGCGTTTTAAGTTCTTCAAGCGATCGAGAGAGCACATTTGCATATTTTAAGTTTCGACGAATTGTTTCAACTTCATCGTCGAGGCTCGGTTGATTTTTAAGTTGATAGACGAATTCTTCTCGAGCTATTTTAAGATTGATAGACCGAACGATATGCCCCCATACTGATTTGTGCCAGCTCTCTTTTTCACGGGTCGTGTACAGCAAGGTTATTTCCGTGTCTTCGCCAAATCGCCTTCGCAGTTCTTGCTCGATTATGATTGCGAGTTTTGTAGCTATGGGTGTCATTTTTCGTGCGGGCCAAATACCAAAACGTCTATGTCCAGGCATGATACCGCAAAATGTCTCACGCGAGATCACAATGACCTTATTGTCTTCAATATTGGATAGAAATTTTCTTAATTTTCTGCGAAATAATCGCGCTCTCAGAAGACTTGGAAACTGGCCATAAAAGCGTCCCGCCGAACTCAAATCTTTAAGGTCGCTTTTGATATAGATCCTTGCAAAAGGAAGCAATTCATTTCGATATTCTTGGAGGTAAGCCTGAAGGCTTGAGGTCCCTGTCTTGTGAAACCCAGCATGGACGATAATATGATTTGTTTTGGTCATGGGGTATCATTATTTTATAATGGTGAAGAGAACAATCAAATTGAAAGAAAATCATTGACTCTCTTTTTAAAGATATATATCGACGGCGGCGTTGGTGTTGGTGGCCCTCGCGAGAGGATGCCTGTCGGAAAATATTCAAAGGACAACGCCCTTCGTTAAACAAAAGAAGGAGATCAGCTGTGACAAAACGCACAACTGCCAAGTATAAATTAGATCGCCGCATGGGCGAAAACATTTGGGGACGCCCCAAATCACCCGTTAATCGTCGTGAGTATGGCCCAGGCCAACATGGACAACGCCGTAAAGCTAAGCTTTCGGATTTTGGTTTGCAGTTGCGCGCAAAGCAAAAGCTCAAGGGTTATTATGGTGATTTAACTGAAAAACAATTCCGCCGTATTTATTCTGAAGCTGAGCGTGTCAAAGGCGACACAGGTGAAAATTTGATCGGCTTGTTAGAACGTCGTTTAGATGCAGTTGTTTATCGCGCAAAGTTCGTCCCCACAGTATTTGCAGCGCGCCAATTTGTGAATCATGGTCATGTTCTCGTGAACGGAAAACGTGTGAATATCCCTTCATACCGTGTGAAAGAAGGTGATGTTGTTGAAGTGCGCCAAAAATCAAAGCAACTTGCAATCGTGCTTGAGTCTACAGCTTTGTCAGAGCGTGACGTTCCGGACTATATTGAAGCAGATCATTCCAAAATGTCGGCAACTTTCGTCCGCACTCCTCAACTTTCAGATGTGCCATATGCGGCGCACATGGAACCTAATCTTGTTGTCGAGTATTACGCGAAAAACTAACTTGTAATATCGATTTTATTTTGGAAAAGCGCAGCATATGTTGCGCTTTTTTCTTGTGCAATTGGTTGTTGTGTTATTGTATGAATTCTCAGGTGTTCATGAAGGTATTGAAATGAGTATACGTGAAAAAAATGTTGAGGCCAGAAAGAAAAAAATTCGCCAACTTGATGTAGGTTATTCACAAATTTTAAAGAGTTCTCGAAACCCGAAACTCTCAGAAGATTCAATCCCCAACCCGTTACCTGATCTCGACGAAGATCTATCAATTTTGTTAGAAAATATGGTGCCGTTGGATGTTGAAAAGCCAAACGTCCCCAATCGTGCAGATTTTTTATTACATTGTGAGACGATTACCTATGAATTTCGCGGACAAAGTGAACTTTTACCTATTTTTGTCATTAGCATTGCCTCGATTAGACGTAAGCTTCATTTTCTAGACCACGCGCTCGCAGTATTTTTCAAAATCTTAGATACCTATAGCGAATACCTTTCGCATCATCTTGTGAACCGCTACTTAATTTCCGTCCTCAGAACGCTTTCTGAATATGGTCGGAATGATGGCGAGCGTTTCTTAGGCTTGGCGGGTTTTTCTTATGCGAGCCTTATTAGGGCCTATGAAGTTGAACGAAAAATTAATGGATTACCACTTGATAAAATGGGATTTGACTTGCCCCATAAGGGCGAGCACGGGGGAATGGAGCGTTTTTACTATATACCTGGACATGATGATGCCTTATCGAGCTTAAACAAGCAGATGTATTTGCACGCCAAAAACTATGAAAATATTGCGGCACCATTTATTTTGGCAATGATGGCAGAGTTACAAGAAGGAAAAAATTTGTTTAATCGAGTTGATCGTGCGCTTCGGGAAAACCACGAAACAGAAATTGACGAGCGGCGTTGGTCTTTTGGCTATCAAAGGTCAGCAAAGTCATATAAGACTTCCACCTGATTCACACAGGTTTTAATTAAATTTATGCAAGCGACTGGAAAATTTACTGAGGGTTCTATATTGCGCCATGTCATTGTGATGACAATGGCAGCAGCGTTTGGGCTCACTTTCACGTTTCTTGTTGATTTCCTCGCGCTCAAGTGGATTACGAATCTCGGCAATGAAGAAATGACGGCTTCAGTTGCGATTGCCGGCAATATTTTATTTTTGAATATTTCCGTGTCCGTCGCACTTATGATTCCATCTGTCGTTCTTGTTTCACGTGCTTTTGGACGCGGTGATCTTGAATTAGCTAAAAAATTGACGACGGCCTGCTGTACGATCGGTTGTTGTACTGTCATTTTCACGTCTGGCGTGATTTTATTTTTTCTCGATCCCTTACTTAGGCTAATCGCTGAAGGCGCGGATGAAAGCATAATTGAATTTGCAAAATTATTTTTAAGGATCGTATTGCCATCTTCGCCTTTGTTTGCATTTGCGATGATTGCGTCGGCGATATTAAGAGCTGAAGGGGACGCACGCGCGTCGGTTTCGATTACTCTTATCGGCGCGGGAACGGCATTGGTTCTTGATCCGATATTGATTTGGATACTTGCACAAGGTGTTTCGGGCGCAGGCATTGTAATCGTAATTGTTCGATTGATAATGGCGATGTATGCTTACCGCCTGTTAACGCGCAAACATGATCTCCTGACGTCGATTCGTGAGATCGAATTTAGGGGCTTCATTGGGCCCTATCTTCGGATCGCAATTCCAACCCTTTTAACTCAAATCGCATCACCAGTTGGCTTTGCACTTTTGACAGCATACACATCGCCATTTGGGACAACGGTGCTTGCCGCTACGGGAGTTAACTTTCGTGTGATGCTATTGGCATTTGGCGGCGTTTTTGCGCTTTCGGGTGCGATTGGTGGGATTATTGGGCAAAATTATGCAGTTGGTCGCTTGGACCGAGTGCGCGAAACGTATATCAAGGCGATCCAATTTGGTTTTGCTTATTCAATTTTAACTTGGATACTACTCATGTTAATGCGTCCATTTATTATCGGCCTGTTTAACTTGGATGAGAGCGGCGCAGCATACGCAAGTCTCTATATTTTTTGCTCGCTACATTTTTCGTTTGTTGCGGTTCTCTTTGTTTCAAACGCCGCGTTTAATAATTTAGGGAGGCCAATTTGGTCGACTGCGATGAATTGGATGCGTGATTTTGTGCTTATGCTCCCGGTGCTTTACGTTATGACATATCTGTTTGAAGAAAATGGCGTGATCTATGCGCAAGCGGTGGTTGGAATCATGGTTGGTACGCTTTCGGGTCTGATCGGATGGCGCTATTTAGGCCAAGTTTCGCGCGGTGAAGTCTTTGTGGAAAGGAAATCATCGTGACAACTTGGACAGCGATCGCAACCTCAAGCAGTTTAGAAAAAGCGCAACCTCTTGCAGATGCCGTTGAAGAATTGAGCATTGCGCCTATGGGTATTGCCTGTTTAGAAATTGAGGATGGTTCCGGTTTATTTGAGGTTGCTGGTTATTTTGATCAAAAGCCCGACGAAATCGCGCTTAGTTTGTTGTCGGCAGTGCACGGCTCTAGTGCTTTTGTTGTTTCAAAACTTGATGATACGGACTGGGTTGCACAGGTTCGTAGAGAGCTTACGCCCGTACGCGTCGGGCAATTCTTAATTTACGGGCGCCACGATCGCGATCAGGTGTGGCCGTCGGATATAGATCTCGAAATTGAGGCTGCAATGGCGTTTGGAACCGGACATCATGGAACCACAACGGGTTGTTTAGAACTGACGGAGAATTTGCATAAGCTTGGATTTCAACCCAAAAAGATCGCTGATATTGGAACGGGGACAGGTATTCTTGCTATGGCAGCGTCCCGAAGATGGAAGCAAGCTCGAATTATATCAAATGACATCGAGTCAATATCCGTCGCGACGGCAAAGCGAAACCATGAAATTAATAAAACACGCGATGTGCGTGTCGTAGAGGCAGCGGGTTTTCATCATCCACTACATAAAGCTAACGCGCCTTATGATCTCGTATATGCAAATATTCTGGCACGACCCTTACGTAAACTGTCACGCGATATTAATCGTTATTCTTGCCAAGGCGCTATTGTCATAATTTCCGGGATTCTGCATTGGCAAGGCGCGGGTGTCTTGAGCACTTTTGAAGCAAATGGTTTTAAGCTCGTCCAAAGAAAACAGATTGGAGAATGGATGAGTTATGCCTTGCGAAAGCAATAGAAGTTTAACCTATCATTGGTATTGCTTTTCGATTTCAATTAATTTCTCTTTTCGCCAAACACCGCCCGCATAGCCTGCCAGCTGACCATTTGCGCTGATTACGCGGTGACAAGGCACAACGATCGCGATTTGATTTCGAGCATTCGCATTTGCGACGGCACGAAAGGCTTTTGCGTTGCCAGTCTCGCGCGCCAGTTCTATGTAATATCTTGTTTCACCAGCAGGTATTTGCATCAAAGATGACCAAACCCTTCGTGTAAAGCCTTGCGCATGCAACTTGACTGGAGTGGTAAATTTCGCGCGTTTACCGCTAAAGTATTCGTTGAGTTCTCTTTCCAGTGTTTTGTGTAAATTAGTTCGACCAAAGCTTAAGTCTCCATTTACCTTTTCGTAAAAACCTTGGACAATGTGACGTAGCCTTTTCCGATCTACAAATTCAAGTAAATGAAGTGTGGCTTGATCACAAATTGAGATCATCGCACCTAAGGGTGTTTCTATCCAACTGACCTGATAAGTTGCACCTTTATGCGTAAGTCGTACCGGGGTAACGCCAACAAGTTCGGCAAAGGCCGTCCGAAAACCTTGAGCTGAGTTGAATCCAGCCAAGTGTTGAGCATCAATGACACGTGCACCTTTCTCAAGCGCTCGAATCGCACCTCCCATTCGAATTTGGCGAGCCATTTGACTAAAGGTTATGCCATATTCCGTAGAAAAATTACGGCGCAAAGTGCGCGGGTCGTATCCTTCATCCAATAAGTCATGCTCTCTCCAAATGCGTCCCGGCTCTAAGTGTAAAGCTTTAATGAGTTTTGTAAATTTGGGTTGGAGGCCTTCAGGTTTGCATAATTTACATGCACGATAGCCGGCTGCGATCGCTGCACCTTTGGTCATGAAAAATTCGACATTTTCTCGCTTGGGCTTTCGCGCGCTACAGCTAAATTTACAGTAAATTCCAGTGGTTTTTACACCTGCATAGACATGACCATCATAGAGTTGATCACGTTTAATAAAGGCTTGGAAGAGCTCATCGTCGCTTTGGTCTGAATGTAACATTGGCACAGAATAAAGTGTTTTGGACTGTTTGTCTGCCAAAATTCGGATAAACTATTCCTGAAAGTAATATTTTTTCTAAATCTTTCGATTATATGAATTCTTAGCTTTTCACTCAGTGCGACTTTGAAAACTGATAGGAAGGCCTGATTGTGAAACTAAATAGTATATTTTTTCGCCGTGGCTTTCGACAGGTCCTTGAGGTTCTAGCCCATTAGTTTTGGCGTTCTGTGCAAACGCATCTGCATCATCTACAATAATTTGTAGCATAATGCCTTTAGGCACATTTGGCAGTTCAGCCCAAAGCTCTACCCAGCTGTCTTCGTCAACCTTGAAAATTGCACCCGAAAAATCTTGATCGTCAAGTGTTTTGCCTTCTAGCATTTTTTCAGTAAAAACATGACCGATATCCCAACCAAGTGCTGCTAGAGTTTTAGATAGATCAAGCGCATGGGGCTTTTCACCAACAAAGCAAAAACGGTGGCCTAGAATTTTCATGAATTAACCTCAATATCTTAATTGTTTTGCGTTAATATAGTGAGCAGCGCAGGATATTGCCATAAGGAGAAAGTATATGAAGTGCCTAATCTTATTGCGTCACGCAAAATCTGATTGATCGAGCGGCGCGGATGATCATGAACGCTCATTGAATATAAGGGGGAAAATTTTCAGCCCATTGTTATTAAAGCGACTCCCATAAATTCGGAGCCGCTAAATTTAGCAAAGATATAAAGCATGATTTTTATACTGTGAAGTTCGCTGCGAATATGCGTTGAGGGTGGTGCATCAAGGTGCAAGTCAGCAAAATGGAATGGCGTTTTTATGTTCGTTTCAAATCCCGCGCGCTGATGCGATCAAAGCATAAAGTGATGAAAAATTCAGTTCTTTATCGGCAAAAAAAAGCCCGATCTGCGCGAGATCGGGCTGATTATAATGATTCGAATACGTCTTATGCCAACATGGCTTTCTGATTCTTAAGATGACGCGCAACAATTTTCTTTTGCAAGCGACCCTCAGGAATAACTGTAGACTTCGAAAATTCATTGATATCAAGATCAGGAAAGACCGCTGCAATCTCTGCGCGCGCCTCAGGAGAGAGTGCTTTCAATGCCATTGGGCCAGCAAACAGACTTTCTGTTGGTGCGCCATTGGCGATGATCACTTCATGTGCGTCAAAGAGAACGTGGAAATACTCAACCTCTTCGATGCGCTCTTCAACAAATATTCCTGGAAGCTCAGTCAAATGAACCGCAGCAATCAAAACATCATGCGCGCCTGTAATACGCTTAGCAACTTGAGAAGAAACAAGCATACGGTGCTGAGGCGATACCAAAAGATCGCTTTCAGGAAGGCCGGCACCCAAAGCGCCCGCCGTAATGCGAATTGGGCGTAGCTTGGAATTTTGCGCACTTGAAAGATTGCAACGCTTCGCCGAACCAATCCAACGGATTTTTTGTATGCCGTTGTGAAAGGTGAGAACTTCGTCGCCGACTTTCAGCTCTTCAACAGCTTTGCTTTCTGTGGGGCTTACCAGAATACGTGAGCCACGAACTAGGCAGGGTACGGCAGTATCTCCAAACCCTGCAATACCGCCAGCCCAGCCAGTATTATTTACCGTGCCACCATATCCACCGCCATCACGCTGTTGCGTAAAACCTGAAAGCTTAAAGCTTGTTAAAGCACCGTGATCGAGAGAGGCCATGAGAATATCATCTTGGGCACCAGTACTTTCATTATCTTGGGAGTACACAAAAACTCTGCCATCAGCGGTCTGAACAACCTGAAAAGAACTCCCGAATTGATTGCCGGCTTCGATATCACCCTGATAGCCAGAGCGAGATCCAGGGTCTGATAAAGTAGTGCCATCGGCGAAGGTTGCAAGAAAATCATTCTCAGCATACGCATACCCAGCTTTTACAATTTCGTAGTCACTGTTAAAATTTGCGTTAAATGTATCGGCTCTAGTGATATTTGCTTCATCTGCCGTGGGGGCAAGAAACTCTCGTGAATAATGATAATATTGGTTTCCTGGCGCAACACCTCTATCTTCGAGGCCAGAATATTGATCAATCAAATCCATTTCAATTGTACCAATCACGTTAACAGTCTGACCTGACGACGGCCAAGCATCTAACTCGTACCATGTACCCGTAGCAGTTGCCATTTCAATCTCCTAAATCTTTGTCTTAAATTAGGCTTTTGCTCAAAATTAGTTAAACCTATAGCTATTGGCGTTCAATCCAAAATTTCACAAAAGTCTAAATGTTATTTCACAAAAGTCTAAATGTTATTTCACAAAAGTCTAAATGTTATGTCGAATTTTAAATAATTGACTTCAGTCTTTCATATACTTATGCGTTAACACTTTTATTTATGCGTTAATATTTTGTCAATACTTAATATTTTGTCAATACTATGTGCCTTAAATCACAATAACTTTATAATTAAGCACCATGCAATTTATTCGATTGAAAGGGTCGAAATTCCGAAGTACAAGAAACACTCAAAAAGCCGCCAGTGCTTCCCTTCTAACTCTTTCAGTGATGACTTAGTCGGTATCTCCGCCAAGTGCTGTAAGGGTTTTCGATAGATCTAGCCCATCTGATTTTAGCAGGCTAAGCAAAAGCGATGACCAAGAATTTTCATTAATTAACCTTTCAATTTATTTTCTTGCCAATATAAAGTGACAGTGACAGGATATTTTCATGAAAACACTCATTTTATTACGGCATGCAAAATCCGATTGGTCAAGCAACGAATCGGATAAACAAAGACCGCTCAATGCACGGGGGCAAAAAGATGCGCCAAGGATCGGAGGCTGGATCGAAACGCATCTGCAGTCAAGTATTGCGCTTGTCTCAACGGCAACCAGAACCCGCGAAACATTTGCGCTCACCAAGTTACCAACCAAGGCGCATTACATAGAAGAGCTTTATTTGGCTGAACCTGAAACCTTGCTCTCAAAGGCGCAGTCACTTGATGACAAACATCAATCCGCCCTCATAATCGCCCATAATCCGGGCATCGCAATATTTGCCGAAGAACTCCTTGATGAAACGCCGCCCGATCACGATTTCATGCGATACCCAACCTGCGCATGTGCCATAATTGAATTTAAAGCAATGGCGTGGCAACACATAGAATTCGGTCGTGGCACTCTAAAAGCCTTCCAAATCCCCAAGCGCTTGTGAGCGCGCCGAGCCGTTGCAAGCCGCAGGACAAAAAAGAAACCCGCCATTTAGGCGGGTTTGCTGTTTCAAATAAGAGGTTTAAACCTAGTGTCCGAGGATCTGATCGAGGAATTGCTTCGTACGCTCTGATTTCGGATTGTTGAAGAATTCTTCGGGTTCATTTTGTTCGACAATTTGCCCTTCCGCCATGAAAATAACGCGATTCGCAACTTGGCGCGCAAAACCCATCTCATGCGTCACACAAAGCATCGTCATGCCTTCTTCGGCAAGCTCGATCATCGTATCTAGGACTTCTTTAATCATTTCGGGGTCAAGTGCTGAAGTTGGCTCGTCAAAGAGCATAATGCGAGGTCTCATGCAAAGCGAACGTGCAATTGCCACACGCTGTTGCTGACCACCTGAAAGCTGTCCAGGGTACTTGTGCGCCTGATCAGGAATTTTTACTTTTTCTAAGTAGTGCATTGCGATTTCTTCGGCGTCCTTCTTAGGCATTTTGCGCACCCAAATTGGAGCGAGGGTGCAATTTTCGAGAATGCTAAGATGTGGAAATAGATTAAAATGCTGAAAGCACATGCCGACTTCAGATCGAATTTTATCGATATTCTTAAGGTCGGAGGTAAGCTCAATACCGTCGACAAAAATATCGCCCGCTTGATGTTCCTCAAGGCGGTTGATACAGCGAATAAGCGTTGATTTCCCAGATCCCGAAGGGCCTGCTATTACAATCCGCTCGCCGCGATTAACGGTGAGGTTGATATCGCGTAATACATGGAACTGACCGTACCATTTATTCATATCGCGAATTTCGATTGCGACTTCATCTGAAACTGCCATTTTTGAACGATCGATTGTGCGATCAGAGGTTACTGTAGACATAATTTGCCTCCCTTATAATTAGTGACCACGATGAAGCTTACGCTCCATGTACATTGAATAACGTGACATACCAAAGCAGGCGAGCCAAAAGAGAAGGCCTGCGAAAATATATCCGGTTGGTGCATGAGTGGGTCCGTACCACTCAATATCTTTGAGCGCACGTGCCTGCACCATTCCGAGAATGTCGAATAGTGCTATGATAAGCACGAGCACGGTATCTTTAAACAAGCCAATAAAGGTGTTTACGATTCCGGGGATAACAGTAGTAAGAGCCTGCGGTAAAATAATGAGTCGCATTTGTTGCCAGTACGAAAGCCCAAGTGACATGCTGCCCTCATATTGACCTTTTGGCATTGCCTGAAGACCTCCGCGAACAACTTCGGCCATATAGGCTGATGCGAAGAGAGCCACGCCGACAAGTGCACGTAATAATTTGTTGAAGTCAAAATCGCTTGGCAAAAAATACTGCAACATTACTGAAGCAAAGAATAATACGGAGATTAATGGTATGCCGCGAACGCCTTCGATAAATATGATGCACACCCATTTGATTAATGGCGCATTTGATTGTCGACCCAAGGCAAGCAGAACACCGAGTGGGAGAGACACAATGATACCCGAGAGCGCAACCACCAATGTAATTAGGAGACCGCCCCACTGAGAAGTTCTGACCACCTCAAAACCGAACACACTGTCAATCGTGGCGGCAAACAAGGGGATCAGCGCAAATGCAACGATCAGCGCGCCAACCGCTAGAACGATCGGGGAAATTGTGTTTGAAACATCATCCATTTCACCTCTCCCCATAGATAGGCCAATTCCAATTATAATGGCGCCGACCAAGAGGATGATGAATTTGCCTGTCCAATCAAAAGCTTCTGTTGAAATCACGGGTGAACCATTCAAAAAGGCAAATGCGATGATTGGAAATAAGATAAGCATGAAAGCCGCGACCCAAACTTTTTTGGGCATGCCTTCAATCACAAGCCACGCAATTCCGGCGGCGAGCATTGCAAAGATCGTATAAACGCGCCAGGCTTCTTCGCGCGGATATTCGTTACCGACCATGATCGCATAAAACCATTCGTAAATAAATGGCCAGCACATGCCTGCGCCATGAACGTTACAGGTTTCTTTCTTCCCACCTGAAGGATCAGTCCAAACTGCTGAAATTATTGTGAAATCAATAAATTTCCAACACATCCAGAAGAGTGCAAAGCCAAAAAATATGGTCAAAACAATCATAAGGATAGATACGAAAGCCGAACCTATGGTTGAATAATTTGCCATTGAGGCAAAAACATTTTGCCATAGCCAACCTGTTATCCCTTTTTGAGATGGAGGAGGGGGCAAGGTCGGGGCTTCTTCAGTTCTTACATATGCGTTTTTCATGTGAGCCTCCTATCTTTCGACCAGCTTCATGCGGCTGTTAAACCAGTTCATGAAGAGTGATGTTGCAATTGAAATTGTAAGATAAACTGCAATCACGAGCATAATGATTTCGACAGCGCGACCGGTTTGATTAAGCACTGTTCCCGCGAGTAGTGCAACGAGCTCTGGGTATCCAATTGCAGCAGCAAGAGAAGAGTTTTTCGTCAAGTTTAGGTATTGCGAAGTCAATGGTGGAATAATTACGCGCATTGCTTGCGGCAGAATAACTTTGCGCATAGCAACAGTTTTTGAAAGGCCGAGTGCGTCTGAAGCTTCCGATTGCCCCTTTGCAACTGCTAAAATTCCAGCGCGCACAGTTTCTGCTATAAAGGAAGCGGTATAAGTCGCAAGGGCAATAACTAGCGCCCACATTTCAACAGTTATAAACATACCAACCCCAGATTCCCAACCACCTTGTTTGAGAACCGGCCCTTCTTCGATGACGGTAGGCAGTTCGACTATGAGCGGTTTTCCCATCAAATAAAATGCGATTGTTGGGAGTGCGATGAGCACTGCGAGACCAACCCAGAAGGCAGGAAATTGTTGACCTGTTCGCATTTGGCGTTGCGTTGCCCAGCGACCAATTGCGATAAAAGAAATGCAACCGACAACAAAGGCCCAAAACACAGCGGCGGATCCATCTTGCCAATCTAAGTAAGGGGCACGCGTTCCGTCTGCATTATGAAAGACAGCGTTAGGAATAACTGTAACGGCATCATCTTTTTTCAAGCCGTCCGAAAATAAGCGAAATATGACCTGCCAAAAGAAAATTTGTAATAATAGCGGGCTATTGCGAAGGATTTCGATGTAGAGCGTAGAAAAAGCGCGCAATATAAAATTGTTAGATAGTCGGAAAATACCGAGTAAGAATCCCCAAATAGTCGCTAAGAAAATACCAATCAAGGCAACGATTAGGGTATTCGCGATACCGACACCGAATGCTGTCCAATATGAACTTTCGCCGGGCGCGTAATTAAATAGCCATGTTCCAAATGTCGTTTGTATGGCGATATTAGATGCGCCCGACATGATGTCGCCAAAAGTCTTATTGCTATTGAATTTTGCGTAGTAATTTTCAAAAAGATTTTGGACGCCAAGCCAAAGAAAAATGACAATAGCCAATCCAAAAATGACTTGAAAAAATATCGAACGTGCCTTTGGATCATAGAGTAATGACTTAGGTTTAGATCCGCTCATTAGTCTCCCCTTTGTTGTGTTTTTATAGTTAAGGTCAGGATGTGTAAAAAAATAGGAGCGCAAATGCGCTCCTATTTAATATTTGTATTTAGCGGATTGGCGCTGCGTACATTACACCACCGTCAGTGTAGAGAGAATTCAAACCACGATCGAGTTTCAATGGTGTGTTAGGTCCAACATTGCGCTCGTAAATTTCGCCGTAGTTGCCAACAGCTTTAATCGCTTTAACAGCCCAGTCAGCGGGAAGACCGATGAGGGCGCCGTAATCATTTTCACCAACGCCTAGGACGCGCTGAACAACAGGGCTTTCAGAAGCCATCATTTCTTCAGCGTTTTCTTGAGTTATGCCGAACTCTTCAGCTTCTAGGAGAGCGTTGCGAACCCATACGTTAATTTTAAACCATTGGTCGTCGTCGTTGCGTACAACCGGGCCAAGAGGCTCTTTTGAAATAATTTCTGGAAGAATTACGTGAGCATCAGGGTTCTCAAGTTTTAAGCGTTCGGCTGCAATACCTGAACGGTCAGTTGTGAACACGTTACAACGTCCTGAATCATAAGCGGCAACAACTTCATCTGAATTTTCGATCGCAACAAGCTCATAAGTCATACCGTTTGCTTCGAAATAATCTGTGATATTTAACTCAGTGGTAGTGCCTGTGTTTGTACAGATTACAGCGCCGTCAAGTTCTGTTGCCGAAGATACACCGAGGTCAGCAGGAACGAGCATACCTTGCCCATCGTAGTAAGTCACACCAACAAACGAAATACCGAGGTCAGTGTCTCGTGTCATTGTCCAGGTTGTGTTACGAGAAAGAATATCAATTTCACCAGAAGAAAGCGCAGTGAAGCGGTCTTTCGCAGAAAGCGGAATAAAGTCTACAGCATTTGCGTCACCAAGAACGGCAGCTGCTACAGCGCGACAGAAATCAACGTCGAGACCTGTGTAGTTGCCTTGATCATCCGCATTCGAAAATCCAGGTAGACCTTGGCTAACACCACAAGTCAAAGAACCTTTTGCTTGAACATCTTCAAGCGTGCCGGCATTTGCACCAGCTGTAATTGCAGCGGCTGCAACTGAAGTCATAAATAGTGTTTTTTTCATGTTTTCCTCATTATGTTAAACTAATGGAGCAAAATTGATGCTCACAATGAAACATTTAGAGCAAGGATAATGTTCAGGGTCAATATAATTGTGTACGAAATTTGACTAAATTCCGGCATTATTTGAAAAAATTAGTTTGAATTCACAACTTTGTGAGACAAAATGGGGTGTTTTTAACAGGTTTTTAAGACGTGGTAAATTTATGCAAAACTTTTTTGTTTCATAACAATTTAAAATACGCAAAGGCACTATTGAGGCTTAACTTTACTTTGATTCGTGATTCTCTGGCATCCTCATCGGCTCCCCATATTTGTTCTTGAAAAACTTCGTCAAGCGTTGAAAGTTCGTACCCTTTTTGTGGTGTTACAGCATTTTCCGCGATTGCAGCTCCGATTGCAAAACTTCCCGTCAAGGTTATGAAGTCATAAATTGCGGATAGTTGAAAGTCGTTCCATTTTCGAAGCCATTTGAGTGCGTTTTCTTCATTTTTCACAGGCTGTTGGATTGGCATTACGCCCGCTGTAACTTTTAAGTCAATGCCGAACCGTTGAACCCAAGCTATCCATTGATCCCATTGTAGTTGCAATGCGACAAGGTCAGTAGGGCCTTCAGCACGGTAGCAGATCAAGTCGCTATTTACATAACTAGATAAGTCAGCCTCAACACCTTCGCGTTGGGTTCCAATATACTCAATTGCGGAGTTTGCACGTTTGGTGAAGGGCATGTTTTCTGGAATTATTTCGGATTCCACCTCCTGCCACTCCCTAGCGATCTCATTCGCTAGTTGTTGGGTTGGGATCTTTAGCGGATTTTTAAGCGGTGTAAGAAGTTCTCGATTGTCCAAATTAACTTGGTAACCGGTTTTGGTTTGCTTAACACTCACTTCTTTCCAAAAACGTTTTGCCTTGATCATATAAGGTTCCATTTTTTGATAATGTCATAAATTTCGACAGGTCGATTTGCGATCGCGGTTGGTTTCGCGTTCAATAATTCTTGCTGATGATATCCCCAAGTGACACCAATTGAGCGAATATTGGCTCTTTTTGCCATTTCAATATCAAAACTTGTGTCACCGATCATCACAACCTGACTTGATGAGAATTCATAATCACGCATGGCAGCCAGTAACATTTCTGGGTTGGGTTTGCTCGGATAAATATCGGGAGTTTGGCGAATAGAAAAGCACTCGCTTAGTCCGCTACTTTGCAGTAGTGGGTCAAGTCCACGGCGTAATTTTCCGGTCGCAATGCCCAACTTTACGCGCTTAATTTCTGAAAGCGCGCCAATTAGACCGCGCATACCCTTGAAAAATGGCGTTCCGCTTGCTTGGATTTGCGATTGTTTTCGGAAGGCTCTCACCACATTTTGACGTTTTTCATCACTTGTGTTTGGAAGCATTTCTTTGACGGCTTCCTCAGGCGATAGCCCAATTGTGCGGGTGATTTGTGTGTGATGAAGTTGAGGCAGATTAACTTCTTCAAAGGCGGCTTGAAAAGCGGCAAGAATATTATGCTGGCTATCAAAAACCGTACCATCAATGTCAAATATGATAAGGGATGATTTCACTTCGCAAGTCCTGAACTTATTTCTTCCCATCGCTTATCAGCATCAAGCCCATTCTCCCATCCCATAAGGCTCCATGTGTTTGACATATGAGGCGGAATTTCGGCCGCGATGAAAAAACGGCTTCCTTGAAAGGGATGTTCGAAGGACAGCGAACGCGCATGAAGATGCAGTTTAGGCGCAATTTCGCCTCCAATGCCAGCGCCCCAGCCATCGCCTCTGTTTTCTTGCTGAGCACTCCCATATTTGCGATCACCAATAATCGGATGACCGATTGCAGAGGCATGTACGCGCAATTGGTGGGTTCGCCCTGTTCTTGGAGACATAGCTAACCAAGTGACACGTCCGCCTGCGTTCTCCATGATCATATAATCGGTGAGTGCCTTTTTGGCGCCCTCAGAATCTTTTATATCTTTTGGGTGCAAAGCAATCATTTTTTCGCCTTGGCCTTGCTTTCCATGCCCAGCAGTTTTTTGGATACCGAAGTTAATGCGGCCTAATTTTTGCTGAGGCTGTCCAGCAACAACTGCCCAGTAGACCTTTTCGACAAAACGCGTTTGAAACAGTTTTGCAAGTGTGGCTGCCGCTTTGGGGTGTCGCCCCATGATGAGAGTGCCTGTTGTATCCCGATCGAGCCTATGGACGAGGTGTGGCTTTGTGGGTTTATTAAATTGAAGCGCTTCGGAAAGCCCGTCAATATGTCGTGTTGTTTTGGTTCCGCCTTGAACAGCAATGCCAAATGGTTTGTTAATTACAAGTAAGTCTGGGTCTCTGTAAATGACAAGCGATCGAACCCATTCTGCATCTTTTTCGGAAATATTTGTGCGCTTTACCAAAGGAGCCTTCTGAGAAGGGAGGGGAGGAACGCGAACTGAATTGTCGGTAAATACGCGATCATTTGCTTTACATCTTTTCCCATCAATACGCAGTTCGCCTTTGCGGCACATCTTTTCGATCATGCCTTGTTTGAGCTGTGGAAATTTACGTTTTAAGAAACGATCTAGGCGCTGATCATCGTCATTTGAAGCAACGATTATTTGCTGTACCGAGTTCATATTTGTGTTCCCAATTTAAATCCAAACGCGCAAGCGATTATCCCTATGATTATTGCCACTAAGGCATAAGTGATCGCCCACGCGATGCGATCGGTTTGGATAAATTGCAATAGCTCCATTGAAAAAGCTGAAAATGTCGTGAATCCTCCCAAAATTCCGACGATAACAAATGGTGTCAATTCTGAGCTGGATTCGCGATTTGCAACGAGTACCGCGAAGGCCAAACCGATGCAAAAAGAGCCAAGCGTATTTACAAATAATGTGCTGATGAAAGCAGGTGCGCCGAGCGCGGCGAGGTAACGTCCAATCGCAAATCGGATAAGGGCACCAATTGCGCCCCCAAGCGCGACCAAAATATAGGGATTCATTTTGACTCCTGCTTTGATTGATCTCTTCGTTTTGCGAAATATTCGACCCGTTTTTGAAACTCTCGCTCCAATCCGTAATCTGTTGGTAGATAAAATACTGCGCGTGGCATGTCATCTGGGAAATAGTTTTGTCCGGAAAATCCGCTCTCACTATCATGATCATACTGATAGCCTTGCCCATAGCCTTGTTCTTTCATTAATTTTGTGGGCGCATTAAGAATATGTTTAGGCGGCAGTTTAGAACCGGTTTTTTTTGCGGACTGACGTGCGGCTTTATAGGCATTATAAACAGAATTTGATTTGGGCGCGAGTGCTAAGTAGACGATCGCCTGTGCGAGAGCGAGCTCACCTTCGGGTGAGCCGAGCCGTTCATATGTTTGCCAAGCATGAAGGGCATGAGTTTGCGCGTTTGGATCGGCAAGTCCGATATCTTCAACGGCCATACGTAGAATTCGCCGCCCTAAAAAATTGGGATCTTCGCCGCCTTCTAGCATGCGCGCAAACCAGTAGAGCGCTGCGTCCGGATCCGAGCCGCGAACAGATTTATGAAGTGCAGAAATTAGGTTGTAATGCGCATCTCCAGACTTGTCGTATTGAGCAACTCGGCGGGCTAAAATTTTAGACAATTGCATTGCATCAATGGGTTCTGCGTGGTTGATTGCCGCGATTGTTTCGACCATATTTAAAAGCGAGCGCCCATCTCCATCCGAGAGTTCCAAGAGGCTTTGTTCGGCATCAGGCTTTAGTGAAAACGGGCGCGTAATTTTTTCCATTGCTCTCTTGAGTAGCAGGCGTAAATCATCGAGTTTTAGCCTTTCCAGTCGGATAACTTGCGCACGCGACATCAAAGCCACATTTAGTTCAAAGCTTGGGTTTTCAGTTGTTGCGCCAATAAGCGTGATAACGCCGTTTTCCATGACGGGTAAGAACGCGTCTTGCTGCGCTCGATTAAAGCGATGAATTTCATCTACAAATAAAAGCGTTCGCTTTCCTTGGTCGAATCGGTTTTGCGCAGCCGCAAAAATTTTTTTGAGTTCGCTAACGCCAGAAAAAATAGCGGATATTTGCTCGAATGCGAGCCCACTTTCATGTGAAATTATGCGCGCCAAAGTTGTTTTTCCGACACCCGGAGGCCCCCAGAAAATGAGATTGGGCAATGGCGTAGATTTGTTAAGCTCTTTGAGTTTTAACACCGCATCCTTATGCCCTACGACTTCATCTAAACTCTTTGGACGCAATAGTTCCGCGAAAGGGGCATCGGGCCTTGTATTTGCTTGAGAAAATAAGTCGTTCATAAAATTAATCGTAACGAAAATGAAAAGAAATTGGAACGCCTAAAACACAAGTGCCAATTGCACTTCGGGCATAATTAGCTGGTTTTTGCAAAATAAGACAAGTTGCAATCGTGACATTTAAGGTTAGCCTAAGCTTAGTCAGAACGCGAAGCGATTTACGCGTATCTTTTATTTTCGCCTTTACGAAGGTGTTTCATCACGATTTCAAATGAGATATTTTTTGGCTGATGCGCCGTTTAAAAATAAATTTTCTGTTTTCAGAGTAGACTATGTTGCAAATTTTCATTCCTGAAGTTGTGAAAAAAGTCCAAAAATATCTACAATTGAATAGCCAAGTCCCGCGACAATTCCAACAACGATAAACCATTTAAGGTAGTTGAACATACGTCCCAATAACCGATCGATGAAGAACATACATAATATGCCCAAAATGAAAGCTGTGGTCGGCTTAATGTCGGAGCTATTGATGTTTTCGCCGATTGCAACTGCCCAATCGACAAGTTTCGTTGCTAGTGTGCGTAATTCATCCATTTTGAACCTGTTTTTGTACGATTAGATTGAAGGCCTGCCAATTTTTAGATGTTTTGTGTGATTTATTTTTTCGACCGTTTATTAAAGAGTGTAGAGTTATTAAAGAGTGTAGAGAAAATTGGAAATAGGATTAATTAAGTTTTATTCGAATTTTTATGTATTAAATTAAAATTTCTTCAGTAAATAAATATTTAGAGATTGATCCCAACACCCTTGGCTAAGTCGATAGAGGCTTGCAAATTCATGCGTAGGTCTTTAAATAGCGCTCCGTGGGAATCACCACAATTTTATTAACATAAGCCGTGTCTGTGTGCATTAGACGCAAGCGCATTGTTCCGGCGAAGGAGATAGCGTCATGAAATTAAATGAATTAAGAGATAACGAAGGGGCAAAACCTTCTAAAAAGCGCATCGGCCGTGGTGCAGGTTCTGGCAAAGGTAAGACGGGTGGCCGTGGTATCAAGGGTCAGAAATCTCGCTCAGGTGTGGCCATTAACGGTTACGAAGGCGGACAGATGCCACTTTATAGACGTTTGCCGAAGCGCGGTTTTAACCGGCACAATCCTGAAAAATACGCTGTGATCAATCTTGTTCAAATTCAGTCGTTTGTTGAAGCCGGTAAACTAGATTCCAAAAAAGAAATTGATGCAAACGCATTGGTTGAATCTGGACTTGTTCGCCGTGCACTCGACGGTGTGCGCGTTTTAGCTAAGGGTGCTGACACGTTTAAAGTCAAGGTCAATTTAAACGTCAAAGGCGCTTCTGCAAAAGCGATTGAAGCGATTGAAAAAGCAGGTGGCTCTATTAAATTAGCACCAACGCCCGAAAAAAACGATGCAAAAGCAGAGTAATATTCGGACGTTTTTCATTTTCAGCATTACGAATATTGCTTGAAAAATACGGGGCGAGAGGTTATCTCGCCCTTAACGTGTTTATCGAAAGTAGTTTAAGGAAACCGCAATGGCATCAGCAGCAGAACAACTTGCCGCAAATTTGAGTTGGAGTAATTTTGGTCGCGCAAAGGATCTTCAACAACGTATTTTTTACACGATACTTTTGTTGTGTGTGTTTCGTCTAGGAACTTTTATTCCGGTTCCAGGAGTTAATGCGGAAGCTTTGCAAACCTTTTTTGAAAATTATGGCGCTGGTTTTGGTGACATGATTAATATGTTTACCGGGGGCGCCCTTCAACAAGCTGCAATTTTTTCTTTGGGCATTATGCCGTATATTTCTGCGTCAATTATTATTCAATTGATGACGGCGGTCGTGCCTTCTCTTGAGGCTTTAAAGAAAGAGGGGGAGCCGGGACGGAAAAAAATCAACCAATATACGCGGTATTTAACGCTCGTTTTGGCGACAGTCCAAGCTTATGGTTGGGCAACCTTGCTCGAAAATGGTGGTGCAGCTATTGAAACGGGTTGGGGCTTTCGAATTGTTGCGATTGTCACTTGGGTTGGCGGAACAATGTTCTTGATGTGGCTCGGTGAACAAATTACTGCACGGGGAATTGGTAATGGAGTTTCATTAATTATTTTCGTGGGTATTGTCGCCGGATTGCCGGGCGGGATCGCGCGTTTCTTTGCGAGCTCAGAAACACAAGGGACAGGTTTTTTGCCAATGTTTATGATTTTGGCGCTGATCATTGTTCTTGTGACTTTTATTGTGTTTGTGGAACGCGCGATGCGCAAGGTAATTATTCAGTATCAAAAGCGACAAGTGGGCAATAAAATCATGGGCGGTGATAATTCGAATTTGCCCATAAAGCTCAATCCTTCCGGCGTAATACCAGCGATTTTTGCGAGCTCTGTTCTCGTACTGCCAATGTCATTGCTCACAGCTCGTGTGCAAGGGGGCGAGACAGGAGCGCTTGGAACTGTTTTGGCTTATATTGGCAATGGGACTCCTGGATTTTATGCGCTCTTTGCATTTTTGATTGTTTTCTTTGCTTATTTTTATTCTTTAAATGTTTCATTTAAAACAGAAGACGTTGCTGAAAACTTGAAAAAGCAGGGTGGATTTGTGCCTGGTATTCGTCCAGGGGCGCGCACAGCTGAATATTTAGAGTGGGTTATGGTGCGCATTCTTGTCGCGGGCTCTATTTATTTGGTGATTGTCACGGTGTTCCCTAGCATTATTCAAAATGCGTATGGTGTTCCGGTCGTCCTGCAGGGAACATCTTTGCTGATTGTTGTTTCCGTGACTATGGATACTGTTGGCCAAATACAGTCTCATATGCTTGCATATCAGTATGAAGGTTTGCTAGAAAAGTCGCAGTTGCGCGGCAAAGATAGATCTAAGGCCCGCAGAAGATCGGCAAAAAAGAAGGGGCGTCGTTGATGGTTGATATTATTTTAATTGGTCCTCCGGGAGCCGGAAAAGGCACGCAGTCTGCGATGCTTGTTGAAGAAAGAAATATGGTGCAATTGTCAACTGGTGACATGTTGCGTGCCGCTAAATCTTCAGGCTCTGAGCTTGGAAATGAGGTTGCGG
Source organism: Paracoccaceae bacterium (assembly GCA_965263365.1). GTDB lineage: Bacteria > Pseudomonadota > Alphaproteobacteria > Rhodobacterales > Rhodobacteraceae > CANMUM01. The sequence continues at coordinate 1,600,524 of OZ253672.1, read as the reverse complement.
GTATTATGTCGCGCGGTGAGCTTGTTTCAGATGATATCGTGACTCGCCTAATTTCTGAAGCCCTAGACGATCCCAAAACCGAGGGCGGTGTTATTTTTGACGGCTACCCAAGAACGCTCGCGCAAGCAGAAAGCTTAGAGGCGCTTTTGCAAAAAAAGAATCGGCAACTTGATCATGTTATTCAACTAACTGTTAAAGATGAGGCTCTCATTAAGCGCATTGCAGGACGTTTTTCTTGTTCAAATTGTGGCGCTGTTTATCATGATGATTCCAGGCCATTGTCTGATGGTGTGCATTGTGACAATTGCGGGGAGACGGAAATGAAGCGTCGATCTGATGATAATGCGGAAAGCCTACGCACACGTTTGATGGCGTATTACCGTGATACAAGCCCATTAATTGGGTATTATTATGCAAAGGGCCTCTTATCTAAGGTCGACGGGATGCAGTCAATGAATGAGGTCTCTGGAGCGTTAAGGGGACTTTTAAAATAAGTCGAGTTTGGAAGTGAATTGGGGTTGACCTTAGGTTAATCATTTGTATAATCCGCCAATCTCGGAATCATGCGATTTCTATCTTTTCTAGATAGAATCGTTTTTTTTGCTCATGTAGAGCTTTTTGGTGTTTGAATGTGTCTTGTTAAACTAGGCGCATTTTATTTTGAACGGGGCGCGAGCCTCAATAAAAACGGAGCGTAATAGTGGCGCGTATTGCTGGCGTTAATATACCGACTAATAAGCGAGTAGAGATCGCTTTGACTTATATTCATGGAATTGGTTCAACGAGTGCTCAAAGCATTTGTAAAGCTCTTGATATCACTTCTTCCACACGTGTGAATGAATTATCAGATGCAGATGTTTTGCGTATTCGCGAACACCTTGATACAAATTATGCCTTAGAAGGTGATTTACGTCGTGAAAAACAGATGAACGTCAAGCGTTTGATGGATTTGGGCTGCTATCGTGGTCTTCGTCATCGCCGTGGTTTGCCTGTTCGTGGGCAACGTACCCATACCAACGCTCGGACGCGCAAAGGTCCTGCTGTTGCGATCGCTGGTAAGAAGAAATAGAGAGAGTATTTGATGGCAAGAGATTCGAAAAAAATTGCACGTCGTGAGCGTAAGAACATACCAACCGGTGTTGCACATATAAATTCAAGCTTTAATAACACTAAGATTGTGATTGCAGATCCTCAAGGAAATGCGATTTCATGGTCTACTGCTGGACATTTGGGTTTTAAAGGTTCGCGTAAGTCTACACCTTATGCGGCGCAGCTCGCAGCTGATGATGCGGGTCGTAAAGCGCAAGAGCATGGTGTGAAGACGCTTGATGTTCAAGTGCAAGGCCCTGGTTCTGGGCGTGAGAGTGCGCTTCGTGCATTAGCTGCTTTAGGTTTTAATATCACTTCTATTCGTGATGTAACGCCTTTGGCGCATAACGGATGTCGTCCACCAAAAAGACGCCGCGTATAGAATTTTCACCGCGCCAATATCTTATTGGCGTTCCCTCGAGTGTAAAGCTGGATGGATCCCCAACTTTACGAGCATGGAGGCTAGATTATGATCCACAAAAATTGGCAAGAACTCATTCGTCCATCTACAATTGATTTGAAACCAGGCCCAAATCCTCGGGTTCAGGCGACACTAATTGCAGAGCCCTTAGAGCGTGGTTTTGGTTTGACACTTGGAAATGCTCTGCGTCGGGTTCTTCTTTCATCATTGCAAGGCTCTGCTGTAACCGCAGTTCAAATTGAAGGAGCTCTTCACGAGTTTGCTTCACTGAATGGTGTGCGTGAAGATGTGACAGATATTGTATTGAACCTCAAAGAGCTTCCTGTTCGTTTGACAGTTGAAGGCCCAAAGCGTTTGAGTTTGCGCGCATCCGGTGCGGGCGCTGTTAAAGCTTCACAAATTCAGGAAGTTGCTGGCGTCGAAATTTTAGATCCAGACCACATTATTTGTCATCTTGATGAAAATGCGAGTTTGGACATGGAAATCACTGTGACAACTGGCAAAGGCTACGTTGCAGCCGAAAATAATAAGCCTGAAGATGCGCCGATCGGTATGATCAGTGTTGACGCACTTTATTCACCTATTCGTAAGGTTTCCTACAAAGTTGAACCCACTCGAGAAGGTCAAATTCTTGACTATGATAAGCTTTCGTTGTCTCTTGAGACAGATGGATCTGTTACACCTGAGGATGCAATTGCTTTTGCGGCGCGCATATTACAAGATCAGTTGTCAGTATTCATCAATTTTGATGAGCCTGAAACTGCGAGTGAAAAAGATGCGTCTGATGAACTTGAGTTTAACCCAGTGTTCCTTAAGAAGGTCGATGAATTGGAGCTGTCTGTTCGTTCAGCAAATTGTTTGAAAAATGACAATATTGTTTACATTGGTGATTTGATTCAGAAAACTGAAGCTGAGATGCTTCGTACACCTAATTTTGGGCGTAAATCACTTAATGAAATCAAAGAGGTGCTCTCAACAATGGGACTGCACCTTGGGATGGACGTCGCAACTTGGCCGCCAGAAAATATTGACGAAGTTGCTAAGCGATTTGAAGACCATATTTAGAATTTACAATCCAAAGGCGGGAGCGACTACGCAATTGCTCCCTGACAAAGCATAAAGAAAGGATACAAAATGCGTCACGGACATGGATATAGAAAACTCAACCGAACTCATGAGCATCGCAAGGCAATGTTTGCCAATATGATTGCATCACTTGTTGAGCATGAGCAAATCAAAACAACAGTACCAAAAGCTAAAGAGCTTAAGCGTATTATTGATAAGGTGATCACGATTGCAAAAAAAGGCGATCTTCACGCGCGCAGGCAGTTACTTGCAAAGGTTAAGCAGCAAGATATGGTTACTAAATTGATTGATGTGCTTGGACCACGTTACAAAGAGCGTAACGGAGGATATTCACGCGTTCTTAAGGCTGGATTTCGTTATGGTGATAATGCTCCAATGGCAATAATTGAGCTCGTCGACCGCGATGAAGAGGCCAAAGGAGCTGCTGACAAAGCTCGTATTGCCGAAGAAGATGCGCTCGAGGCTGAAGAATAGCTATTGTTTGAAGGAACAGTTGTCTTAATTAGTTCGCTTTAAGCCATCAATTTAAACAAATTTTAATCAATGATTTCGTAGGCGTGAATTTCACGCCTATTTTCGTCTACCTTAAGCGATGAATTCAGTGGTGGTACGGCGCGTTGGTGACAATTTTCTCTTGGGCAAATTCGACATGAAATTCCGATTGGCTCGAGTGCCTTAGGATTCTTGCTATCAAGATCATCAGCATAAATTAGTTTTGAGGCGTGTTCAATTTCGCAACCTAAGCCAATCGCAAATCTTCGTACAGGGATTTCGAAATTGCCGCCTCGTTTGCTGACGTCATATGCGAGACAAAAATAGCGGAGACCATCGGGCGTTTCGGCAAATTGTCTTAGAAATTGACCAGGTGTTTCAAATGCACGGTGCACATTCCATAACGGGCAGGCGCCGCCAAATCGTGCAAATTGTAAGCGCGTCGCAGAGTGCCTTTTTGTAATTGTTCCGGCTTGATCTACACGTACGAAGAAGAAAGGAATTCCCTTATGTCCCGGACGTTGAAGCGTAGAGAGTCTGTGGGCGACTTGTTCAATGCTGGTGCTAAACCTTCCTGATAAGCTCTCCAGATCATGCCTTAAGGCGTTGGCTTGATCTAAAAAATTTCGATACGGCATTAAGAGTGCGCCTGCAAAGTAATTGGCTAAGCCGATCTTGCATATAGAGCGCGCCTGATTGGTGTGAAAATTTGCCATGTCTAGCGTCGTTTCAAAGAGATTTTGACAGGTCAAGAGGCCAAGCTGCGTAGCCATTTGGAATATCTGCGACGAGCGTTCAAGGTTAGCGCTGATCACAAGTGTTTTTTGGGCGCTGTCATAATGCCTGTGTTGGTGCGTGGCCGTAATTTCTACGGATACACCATATTCTTTTAACGTGCTTTGGATTGTTTCGAATGTCGCATTGCTCGGGATGTTAATCATCTGGGCTTGTCGTTCAGCAACGAGATCAATAGAATCTATATAATTGTCGCAATAGTGAAAGAAATCGCGAACTTCTTCCCAAGGATGCGGGTTTTCCGTGTAAGCAGAGAGGCCGAGTGCATCGTCAAAGCTCTTAAGGCGTTCTTGCTGATTTTGGTGCGCGCGATGAAGGTCTAGTATAGCGCGGGCAAGAACGGGCGCATTGCTTGCGACAAGTTGCAGTTCCGAATCGTGGGGTTTTGTGTCGAACATAGGATAGATAAAAGCTTCTTTGAGGTCGGCGACCAACCTCACCGTATCAGGTGCGCCCAAAGCGTTGATATCGAAGTCGAATTCTTTTGCCAATTTTAAAATTACGTTGGCTGCTATCGGTCGGTTATTATTTTCCATTTGGTTTAGGTAGGATACTGACACATCTAAAGCGCTTGCAAAGGCTGCTTGGGTCAATTTTGATTTAGTTCTTACCTCTTTTAGGGCGGGCCCCGCGTATATTTTTTGATTTTTCATAAGTCTAATTTTCGCAATTTTGCAATTTCTTGTATATAAAAATTATCGTATTTGCAAATTTGCTATATTCAGGTGGAGAATTATTGTGAACTCAGGTAGTATGTGGCCTCAAATGCTGCGGAGAAAAAATGCACTATATACTTGAACAGCTTAGTGAAAGACGAGATGAAGCACGTTTAGGCGGAGGTCAGAAACGAATTGATGTTCAACATTCAAAGGGAAAATTGACTGCACGCGAACGCATCACCGCGCTGCTTGATAAAGGCAGCTTTGAAGAATTTGATATGTTTAAAAGCCATCGTTGTACAGATTTTGGTATGGAAAAACAACAATATCCGGGTGATGGCGTTGTCACTGGCTGGGGGACAATAAATGGGCGGCAGGTCTATATATTTTCGCAAGATTTTACGGTCCTTGGAGGATCACTATCCGAGACGCATGCAGAAAAAATTTGCAAAGTCATGGATATGGCGGTTCAAAACGGAGCGCCAGTTATTGGTTTGAACGATTCGGGTGGTGCGCGAATTCAAGAGGGAGTTGCATCTCTTGCGGGTTATGCTGAAGTCTTTCAGCGCAACATTATGGCGTCTGGTGTCGTTCCACAAATCTCTGTCATTATGGGGCCTTGTGCGGGAGGAGCGGTGTATTCACCAGCGATGACGGATTTTATTTTTATGGTGCGTGACACTTCTTATATGTTTGTAACGGGTCCTGATGTTGTCAAAACGGTTACAAATGAAAAGGTAACAGCCGAAGAGCTTGGGGGGGCGTCTGTCCATACCAAAAAGTCTTCTGTCGCCGATGGAGCCTATGACAATGATATCGAAGCTTTGTTAGAAGTGCGTCGTTTGGTCGATTTTTTGCCGCAAAATAATCGTATTGGTGTGCCTAGTTGGCCTAGTTTTGATGATCCTTCTCGTATTGATGAAAGCTTGGATACATTAATTCCACGTGACCCGAATATCCCCTATGACATGAAAGAATTGATTTTCAAGCTTGCTGATGAGGGGGATTTTTTTGAAATCCAGGAAGATTATGCAAAAAACATAATGACAGGCTTCATTCGGATGGAAGGTTCGACCATTGGTGTTGTCGCCAATCAACCTATGGTGCTTGCGGGTTGCTTAAATATTGACGCTTCTCGAAAGGCCGCTCGATTTGTTCGTTTTTGTGATGCTTTTGAAATTCCGATATTAACGCTTGTTGATGTGCCGGGCTTTTTGCCAGGCACTTCGCAGGAGCATAACGGCGTAATTAAGCATGGAGCGAAGCTACTTTATGCCTATGGTGAAGCAACGGTTCCAAAGGTCACTGTAATTACGCGTAAGGCATATGGCGGTGCATATGATGTAATGAGCTCTAAGCATCTTCGAGGGGATTTTAATTATGCTTGGCCGACTGCAGAAATTGCCGTCATGGGTGCGAAAGGTGCTACGGAAATTATCTACCGAAATGAGCTCGATGATCAAGATAAGATTGCCTCTCGAACTGCCGAGTATGAAGCCAATTTTGCGACACCGTTTAAAGCAGCGGAGCGTGGCTTTATTGATGAAGTGATTATGCCTCAATCAACGCGACGTCGGGTTGCGCGTGCATTCGCAAGTTTAAAGCAGAAGAAGCAAAGCAATCCGTGGAAGAAACATGACAATATGCCGCTATGAAAAGGTTTTTTTGATATGTTGATTTCGCATAGGGCGCTTTTTTGCCGAAATTTTCTCGATAATATTGTTCAAATTGACTTTTTTTTCTTTTTGTGGAATTTTGGCTATTCAAGACAATTAAATATTGAGGCAAAAAAATGGCAAAAAAAATCTTTTTACTTACTTCTGTGGCAGCAATTTTGGCAGCTTGTGATAGCGTTGATCGTGATTTGGTTAACAATATCGCGGGAGATGCTGCAATTGGCGCGGCAGCAGGCGGCGCTACAAATGCGGTGTTGGGTTCAGATATTGGTGAAGGCGCAACAGCTGGTGCTGTCGCAGGTGTGGTCACTAATTTGGTCGACTAAGTTTACGAATTTATATTTAAAAAATCGAACGAACCGTGTGGGCGATGCTCATGCGGTTTTTTTTGGATCGCACTTTGATAAAAATGATTGGAATTAACAATGAATAAAGACACAAAAGAAAACGGTCGCAACAATTTACCTCAAGGTTATATTCCCCCAAAAATTTGGAAGTGGGATTCGGAATCAGGCGGTGAATGGGCGCAAATTAATCGACCGATATCAGGCGCAACGCATGATAAGGTATTGCCGCGCGGTAAACATGCACATCAACTTTATTCATTGGGTACGCCAAATGGCTTGAAAGTGTCTATATTATTTGAAGAGCTCCTAGCCGCTGGTGTGACTGACGCAGAATACGATGCTTGGTTTATCGATATAACAAAGGGTGATCAGTTTGGATCTGGCTTTGTCGAGGTCAATCCGAATTCAAAAATACCCGCGCTTTTAGATTATAGCCGCGATCCAGTTCAACGGGTGTTTGAGTCGGGATCGATACTGCTATATCTAGCCGAAAAATATAATCATTTCATATCAGAAAATGTTCAAGAGCGTACCGAGGCTTTAAATTGGTTGTTTTGGCAAATGGGATCCGCACCTTTTTTAGGTGGTGGCTTTGGGCATTTTTATCATTATGCGCCCATGAAAATAGAATACGCGATTGATCGCTATTCGATGGAAGTCAAGCGTCAGCTTGATGTACTTGATAAACACTTGGGCCATAGTGAATACATGGCAGGGCGCAATTACAGTATCGCTGATATCGCAATTTTACCTTGGTATGGAAAATTCATTAAAGGCGAAGCTTATGGCGATGCGGCGGACTTCTTGCAAGTGAATGAATATAAAAATGTTCAAAGATGGGCAGATCTCTGTTTGGAACGAGAAGGTGTAAAGCGCGGTCTGATTGTGAATTTAACTGGAGAGGGTAAGATTAAGGAAAGGCACTCTGCGTCTGATATTGATGACGTTTTTAATTGATGAAATTTGAGTTTAAAGACTCCTGATGTGAACAGAAACACTTAAAATTGACATTGGTTAGTTAAATCCAAATTACAAAAAATGCTAAGAATGAAATCAATTTCCAACAAATTAGTACATGGATCAAGCCCTTATTCACTTGAATTTTTCAGATTGTTTTCGCCAAAGGAAACTTTCGAAGTGAAGTCTTATTGCCTTCAGACCATGACTAAAACGAGATTGCGGTTGATACGAATGTATTGGGAAGAAATGAATGCATAAACACCGAGGATTTCCCTCTCGACTAAGTGGAACGGACTATCATTTTTTGCTTCGCCGAGAGAATAAAAAAGGAGCCGTTCAACTGAAGTATCGGGAACGATACAAGGATCGAAAATCTGCCGATAAACTTGCTGACAAAATGTTTCTAATGGCTTTAATCGAATATTTTGGTGCAACAAATTTTGTGAGAGGCAATCTCGATGCGGGCCGGCTTTCATGGTTCTTGGGGCGCGAAGTTATCCCTGAAGACCCAGATCGCTTTGATCCCTGTGACTATGAGGCTGTGCTGAAGTTGGACTTTGACAGTATCGTTGAAAATTACCCTGATTTGCAAGATCTTGCACAGGAGGTTTCAAATGAATGAAAATCTTTGCAAATTCATACAAACCTGTTATATCATGTCCAATAAAAATAATACTGAGGCAGATATATGTTTAGAAAAATTACTTTGCTGGCTTTTGCGAGCGCCATTTTGGTTTCTTGCGGTGACAATCCGTTTGTACGGGCAGGAACTGGTGCAACTTTGGGCGCTGCTGCTGCATACGGCGTTGATGGCAATCCTTTGGTTGGTGCGCTTGTTGGTGGTGGTATCGGGTATATTACCAACCGTGATCGTGTTGATTTCGGCGAGGATCCTCTCGCGGCAATCCAATAGCGCTTCTGCAAGCCAATTTAAAAATCAATCTTTGTTTGTAATGCCTCGCATTTTTATGCGGGGTGTTTTTGTGTTTAGTTTGACAGGTGGAGAACAACATGTTTAATAAAATACTTATTGCCAACCGCGGCGAAATTGCCTGTCGGGTGATAAAAACTGCCCGTAAAATGGGTATTCAAACCGTCGCAGTGTATTCAGATGCAGATCAAAATGCATTGCATGTGCAAATGGCTGACGAAGCATTTTATGTTGGGCCTGCACCTTCCAATCAATCTTACATCGTGATCGATAATATTTTGGATGCAATTCGTAAAAGTGGAGCCGATGCGGTGCACCCAGGCTATGGTTTTTTGTCAGAAAATGCAAAATTCGCCGAAGCACTTGAAAAAGAAGGCGTTGCTTTTATCGGCCCTCCAGTTGGCGCGATTGAAGCGATGGGGGATAAAATCACGTCTAAGAAAATTGCTGCGGATGCGGGGGTGAGCACAGTTCCGGGGTTTATGGGACTTATTGAGGATGCTGAAGAAGCCGTTAGAATTTCAAAAGAAGTCGGATACCCAGTTATGATAAAAGCTTCTGCCGGTGGTGGTGGAAAGGGTATGCGCATAGCTTGGAATGATGATGAAGCGCGTGAAGGTTTTGAAATGTCAAAATCTGAAGCCGCTTCAAGTTTTGGAGACGATCGAATTTTCATTGAGAAATTTGTAACAGAACCGCGCCATATCGAAATTCAAGTCCTTGCAGATCAGCATGGAAACGCCGTTTATTTACACGAGAGAGAGTGTTCAATCCAAAGGCGAAATCAAAAAGTTGTTGAGGAGGCTCCCTCTAGCTTCCTTGATGAACGTACCCGTAAAAAAATGGGAGAGCAATCCATCGCGCTTGCTAAGGCTGTGAACTATTGTTCGGCAGGAACTGTTGAGTTCATTGTAGATGGAGATCAAAATTTTTATTTTCTTGAGATGAATACGCGTTTGCAAGTGGAACATCCTGTAACTGAATTGATTACGGGAATTGATCTCGTGGAGCAAATGATAAAAGTTGCGGCTGGTGAAAAGCTTGAAATGGCGCAAAAAGATATCGCGCTAAATGGTTGGGCTATGGAAAGCCGAATATATGCGGAAGATCCATATCGCGGTTTTCTCCCTTCAATAGGCCGATTGTCGAGGTACGCACCGCCAGCTGAACGCGCAAATGATCAAATCGTGGTACGAAACGATACGGGTGTTTATGAGGGCGGTGAGATTAGTATGTACTATGATCCCATGATTGCTAAATTGTGTACGTGGGCGCCGACCCGATTGGAGGCGATTGAAGCGATGGAAAGTGCGCTTGATCAATTCATGGTCGAAGGTATTCGACATAATATCCCGTTTCTGTCCGCTGTATACGCGCACGAACGTTTTCGTTCCGGAAATATAACAACAGCTTTTATTGAAGATGAATATCCTGAGGGGTTTGAAGGTGTTCCGATAGATGAAGAGACTAAGATTGTCTTTGCTCAATTGGGTGGACTGGCCAATTATTTGCGCGAAGAGCGCAAGCGTCAAATTACCGGGCGAATGCGCCCTGCAGGTGAGCCCTATAAAAAGCGCGTTGTCGTTGTTGATAAAGATCAAATGATAGTTGAGATCACGCCATTAGAACATGCATACGAAGTTCAGATCGGCAAGCATTCGGTGCGAATAGAAACAGATTGGCGCCCCGGTCAAAAGTTGCTCAAAGCCAGTTTAAATGGAAATCAATTTGCCGTTCAAATTGAACCCTTTGCAGCGGGTGAAATCCTGACATATCGAGGCATGTCTCAAAAAGTGATGACGGTGCGTACGGACGTGGCTGAGTTGACGGAATACATGATTGAAAAGGAAGGTCCTGATACCTCAAATATGTTACTTTGCCCGATGCCAGGATTAATAAAGTCGATTTCTGTTTCGGTGGGTGAAGAAGTTTTCGAAGGTCAAGCGCTTTGCGTGGTGGAAGCGATGAAAATGGAAAACATTCTGCGTGCAGAAAAGAACACGATAGTTTCCGAAATAAAAGCTTCTGAAGGCGATAGCTTGGCGGTGGATGATGTGATTATGAATTTTGGCCAGGCACAGTAATAAAATGTCAAAATTATTTTTCCACTTAGGTGCTCACCGAACTGCTTCGACTGCTATTCAATTTACGATGGACGAGAATGAAGCCGCTTTGAGCGCTCAAAATTCTAAGGCATTCACACCAAAGAAAAACCGAAAGCCACTGTTTAATCGCATAATCTCAATTGCAAACGAAAGCAAATTTGGCGATCAGGATGAAGCACGACAAATTCTGTCTCCCGTTTTTGAATCTCTGGGCGAAGGTTTGAATGTAATCATATCGGAAGAAAACTTTATTGGAACAATGCGTCAAAATTTCAGAACAGGCGGTTTTTATCAAAATTCGCAGATTGTTCCAAAATTTTTGAGTGAAGTATTTGATCGCGAAGTTGAAATTGTCCTCAGTATTCGCTCATATCATGAGTATTATGCTTCGGCGTTTTCCTTTCTTTATGGCCGTGTAATTCAGGGGGACTTTGACTCATACAAGCAGGCAATATTGGCTCAAACAAGGGGCTGGACCGAAGTCGTCCAAGAACTCACTCAGATTCAAAATGTAAGAAAAATTCATGTTTTGCCAATGGATTTTTACAAAGACAATTTTCAAAATTTTTGGAGTGTTTTTGGGCTAAAAAACTTGCCGAGTTCAAGAGGTTGGGCGGCTCGCTCTAAGCATGACCTTGGGGTGCAAAAACTGCAGGAGGCCGCTAAAAGAGGCATTGATATTTCTGATAAATTAGAGCGTGCTGGAATTATTGACGAGGTGCGCAAAATTCCTTTTAAGTCTTTTCGTCCTTGGAAAGGTGATGAATTTCAAATGCTTCAAAATCATTTTGAGAAAGATCTAATGGCCATCTCTGAGATTTCAAAAGTTAATCTCAACTCGGTTTCTAGCGCCATGGAATTTGATAGGAAAGATAAATAAATGACGACTTATGATGATTGGATTAAGCTGGCCCAAAAAGAATTAAAGGATCGAGAGCCTGAAAGTTTAAATTGGGAAACGCCTGAAGATATAACAGTTAAACCGCTCTATACGCGTGACGATCTTAAAAACGTCAATCATTTAGATGGGTTTCCTGGACTTGCACCGTTTACGCGGGGTCCACGTGCGACAATGTATGCGGGAAGGCCTTGGACGATCAGACAATATGCAGGCTTTTCAACGGCAGAAGAGTCAAATGCGTTTTACCGTAAAAATCTCGCGGCGGGCCAAAAAGGAGTTTCGGTCGCGTTCGATTTGGCCACTCATCGGGGGTATGATAGTGATCATCCGCGTGTCGAAGGGGACGTTGGTAAAGCGGGCGTTGCAATAGATAGCGTCGAAGATATGAAGATTTTATTTGATGGAATACCATTGGATAAAATGTCTGTTTCAATGACAATGAATGGCGCGGTTATTCCGATATTGGCGAGCTTTATAGTTGCGGGAGAGGAACAGGGCGTTGAACGTTCTCAACTCACCGGAACGATCCAAAACGATATTCTCAAAGAATTTATGGTACGCAATACATATGTTTATCCTCCCGAACCTTCTATGCGCATTGTTTCCGACATTATTGCATATACTTCGCAAGAAATGCCGCGCTTCAATTCGATTTCAATTTCGGGTTATCATATGCAAGAAGCCGGTTCGACTTTGGTTCAAGAGCTTGCATATACGCTTGCTGATGGAAAAGAGTATGTGCGTGCGGCAATTGAAGCTGGGCTTGATGTGGATGCTTTTGCAGGTCGATTGTCTTTCTTCTTTGCAATTGGAATGAACTTCTTTATGGAGGCCGCCAAACTCAGATCCGCTCGCTTACTTTGGCACCGAATAATGACCGAATTTGGCGCTCAAAAAGAGAGCTCAAAAATGCTTCGGACGCATTGTCAAACTTCAGGTGTCAGCCTGCAAGAGCAAGACCCATATAATAATGTTGTTCGGACAGCCTATGAAGCAATGGCAGCTGCACTTGGTGGCACCCAGTCGTTACACACAAATGCTTTAGATGAAGCGATTGCTTTACCGACTGAGTTCTCTGCTCGGATTGCCAGAAACACGCAATTAATTTTACAAGAAGAGACAGGTATCACCAATGTTGTTGATCCACTTGCAGGTTCTTATTACGTTGAGAGTTTAACAAAAGAACTTGCCGATAAGGCTTGGGAATTAATTCAAGAAGTTGACGAAATGGGCGGTATGACAAAAGCGGTCGTTTCAGGATTGCCAAAGTTACGTATTGAGGAATCTGCGGCACGCAAACAAGCGCGCATAGATCGTGGCGAAGAGGTTATTGTTGGTGTGAATAAGTATCAACTTGATGGCCAAGAAGAAATTGATATTTTGGATGTGGATAATGTTGCCGTGCGCGAATCTCAAATAAAGCGCTTGGCAAAAATGAGGGCTTCTCGAAATCAGCAAGCCTGTGAATTAGCGCTAAGTCAACTTGAGGCTGCGGCGCGCTCAGGTCAAGGCAACTTACTTGAATTAGCTGTTGAAGCAGCGCGTGCGCGCGCTTCGGTCGGAGAGATTTCCAAAGCAATGGAGAATGCGTTTGGTAGACATAAGGCCGAAGTGAAGTCTCTATCAGGTGTTTATGGAGAAGCTTATAAAGATGACGAAGACTACTCAAAACTTCTTTCCGAAGTGAAAGAATTCGCAAGCGAATTTGGAGGAAAGCCAAAAATTCTCGTCGCGAAAATGGGTCAAGATGGTCATGACCGTGGCGCAAAGGTAATTGCCACTGCCTTTTCTGATATTGGTTTCGACGTTAAAATTGGCCCTCTATTTCAAACCCCTGCGGAAACAGCTGATCTAGCGATCAATGAGGATGTACATATTGTCGGAATTTCATCACAGGCGGCTGGTCATAAAACCTTGGCACCGCAACTCATCGAGGCGCTGAAGGCAAAAGGTGCATCAAATATTACTGTTGTATGCGGCGGGGTCATCCCTCAACAAGATTATGAGTATTTATTTGATGCGGGTGTGAAGGCGATATTCGGTCCAGGCACCAATATTCCGAATGCCGCACGAGAAGTCCTTGGTTTGGTTCGATTGCGGCCTAATCGTTAGATTTAATTTTACGTTTTTTTTCATAATCGTAAAACAGAACTAGAAATACTAAACAAAACGCTAGCCAAGTAATTCTGACTTCGCTCCAAAGTACTCTGTTGAGTAAGGAGAGTGCGAGAATTGATACTTGATAGATGAGAGCTACAAATACGAATCTTGCGGTTCTAAATTTGCTGAATGCCACCATTAATATTGGCGTTAAAAGTAAAGCTGAAGATAGCAAAGTGGCGATGATGCCACCTGCAAAATAGTGATTCAAAACATCACTGTGTAAATGTGCAGTCCACGCGATGTCGGGAGCATTTTTTTCAAGATGTACGCGAATTGCGTCCTCTCCACCTAATCCGAGGAAAGGAATGGAATTGAAATATTCTGATATATATTTATAAATCTGTAAGCGCGCATTTGCAGAGCCGTCATTTGAAAGGTTGCCAGAAATTATCGAATTAAAGATACTAGATAATCCTGACGATAAGTCTAGTTTGATTGCAAGTAAAAGAATTAGTGCATTTATCATAATTGCTGACAAAAGAATAAGTAAAAGCTTAAGTAGGCCGTTGTTATTGCTCCAATATATGTTTGTAGTGAGGTATAAAGTCGTAATTAAAGCGGAAAAAACATAGGCGGCACTTGCTGCGCGTGCTTGAGTTAGAATCATAACGATATAAAATCCTAACGCCCAAGCAATTAATAAAAGAAATTTATGGAAACGCGTAGCAGAAGCCCAACCTAAAAAGCTTAAATGGATACCAACTGTAATTAAACATGCATAGGTGAGTGGGTTTCGAGCTATCCAAACGATGCGACTGACTTCAAAAACATGTCGTTCTATCAAGCCTAAAATGAAAATAATAATCGTAGAAAAGAAAATTATGCGGATAGAGAAATAAATTAATCTATCAAAATCTAAATTTCTCAAGGTACTTATGATCGGCCACAAAAATAGCCATATAAAATTTTCTTGGTAAAAACTCTGTGTGGGTGCTTCGGAATTCAAATTGATGAAAGCCATGAATGCAAAATAGGAAAATCCGATGGTGATTACGTAAATTTCCCATAAATTTTTTGGGTATTCAGCGTTTTTGACGAATAAAATTAAGCATGCGAGAAGCAATATAATACTTAAGCCAATGTTCCAGCCGCCGATAAGATGTTGTTGGAAGATAATTAAGAAGAAGATTACTATTGCTAGTCTGTTTGCATTATGATGATATGACGGTAGCACTGGCAATCCGGTTCTCCAATATTAACGCCATACTCAAAACACTATCGTACCCATATGTCAAATGAGTTCACGAAGAGTCGTTTCGTACGAAGTTTTGTACCCATGGGCAATTCGGGTATTTTACTACATGCTTTATTTTGGTAAGCATTGGGAAATTATTGTGAAAGAATGCCTATGAATGATTTTCCATCGAATTTACGAATTGCCATCGCTGTTCAAAAGTATTTTCATCCAGGGCAGACATTTGTCAATCGGCACCTGCGTCATCTATTTGGCGGAAATAGTTGTGTCATTAGTGAGCGAATAAAAGACAAAGTACCTCAAAATCTTGTGGATCGGCCTGTGTTTTGTATTGGCAAAGAACTTCTAAACGTTCGTGATATGCTCACGGCTCCATTTTTTGTTCCTTCAAACTACCTAAAACACTCAGTTTTGCGTGTACCTTATGGGGTCAATCGAAAACGTTTGATCAATTTTTTAAAGAAGCAACGTGTCGATGTGATGTTGAGCGAGTTTGGCTCTCAATCAATGTTGATTGCCGATGTCGCGAAGGAAACAGGAATTCCTGCATTTTGTTATTTTCGGGGTCGTGATGCGAGTTATTGGTTAAGCTCTCCTTCACGTATAAAGGCCTATAAAAAGGTTTTTGAAAACCTTGATGGTGTATTTGCTGTATCGCAATTTTTACTTGATAATTTGGCAGCCAAGGGAATTTGTCATCCCAATTCACATGCCGTGCCGTCTGGTACCGACATCGATATTTTCAAACCGGGTCTCAAAGACAGAAATTTATGCGTTTCGGTCGGTCGTTTTGTTGATAAAAAATATCCACAACTTGCGGTTCGAAGTTTTTTGAAAGCGACAGAGGGCTTTCCAAATGCTCGGTTTGAAATGATTGGTAAGGGGCCTGCGTTGAGGCAATGTCAAAAGCTTGTCAAGGATGCGCAGGCCGAACGTAAGGTGATATTTCATGGAAATAGGCCCCCAGAATTTGTGGCAGAACGGCTTTCTCGGGCTGCGTTTTTTGTACAACATTCTGTGATTGATAAAACGGGGGAAGCGGAAGGCTTACCAAGTTCCATTCAAGAGGCGATGGCTGCAGGATGTGCGATTGTCAGCACACGTCATGCTGGCATTCCAGAATTGGTGGAGGAGGGGCTCTCTGGTTATTTATCCGATGAGCTCGATGAATCGGATTTTGCCGAGCTAATCAAATCCGCTTTTGAAAATCCGCAAAAGACATTAGAAATGGGCATTAGTGCACGCGCAGTTGCCGAACAAAAAGTCGACTATCGCTTACTTTACGCTCATGTGGAGCAAGTCATGAGAGCTTCCGTGTTGAAACGAAAAATGCCGCGATGAGGTTAACTTGCGGGGTCATAAATTATGGGTTTCAGCTTTCATTTTTTGCTCAGATGTGTATCAGTCAGTCGAAACGAATAAAGAATAAGAAATGACAGCTAAATTTGATGATAAAGACGCCCTACGAAATAAAAAACTGGCCTTGGAGTATCATGAGTTTCCAAGACCAGGAAAATTAGAAGTTCGTCCCACAAAACCACTAGCGACCCAAAGAGACTTGGCACGTGCTTATAGCCCCGGTGTTGCTGAAGCGTGTATCGAGATTAAATCGGATCCCTCAATGGCCTCTCGATATACGGCTCGTGGGAATCTGGTTGCCGTTGTTTCAAATGGGTCTGCGGTACTGGGTCTTGGAAATATTGGCGCTTTGGCTTCTAAACCTGTGATGGAAGGTAAAGCGGTACTTTTTAAAAAGTTCGCGAATATTGATTGCTTTGATATTGAAGTAAATGAATCAGATCCGCAGCGACTCGCCGAAATTGTTTGCGCGCTAGAGCCGAGTTTTGGTGCCATTAACCTTGAGGATATTAAAGCGCCTGACTGTTTTATCGTTGAAGAAATTTGTCGAAAAAGAATGGGAATTCCGGTGTTTCATGATGACCAGCATGGAACGGCAATCACAGTTGGGGCGGCTGCGATCAACGCAATTCATCTTGCGAATAAAAAAATTGAAGATATCAAAATTGTCTCAACTGGCGGTGGGGCGGCTGGGATTGCGTGCTTGAATATGCTAATAAAGCTCGGAGCTAAGCGTGAGAATATTTATCTTTGTGATTTAGAGGGGCTTGTATTTAAAGGGCGTAAGAAAGATATGACGCCGCAAAAAGAAGAATTTGCGCAAGGTAATGAGGCAAGATCACTCGGAGAAATCATCACAGGGGCTGATTTTTTTCTTGGTCTATCTGGGCCGAATGTTCTAAAACCTGCAATGGTTGGCAAGATGGCGCAAAAGCCGATCGTATTTGCACTGGCAAACCCAACGCCCGAAATAATGCCAAAAGAGGCGCAGAAAGTTGCACCTGAAGTGATTATGGCAACGGGCCGTTCAGACTTTCCAAATCAGGTCAATAATGTTTTATGTTTCCCATTTTTGTTTCGGGGCGCGTTAGATTGTGGGGCAGTGGAAATTAATAAAGAAATGGAGCTCGCCGCCGTTCAGGCAATTGCAGAGCTCGCACGTGCGCCCTCTTCGGCAGAAGCTGCTGCGGCTTATCAAGGTGAGGCGCTCACTTTTGGCGCAGAATATCTAATTCCTAAGCCTTTTGATCCACGTCTTTTGTCTCAAATTGCGCCTGCGGTTGCAAAAGCCGCGATGGCCAGCGGTGTTGCGCGACAGCCAATAGAGGATATGGACGCATATGTAGAAGCGCTTCAAGGCTCGGTTGTCAAAACAAGTTTGATTATGAAGCCTGTATTTGAAGTGGCGAGGTCTATGAGCCGTCGAATTGTCTTCGCTGAAGGCGAAGACGTTCGCGTACTGCGTGCAGCAGCGGCAGCACATGATGAAACTGGTGATGTGCCGATTTTAATTGGCCGTCCAGAGGTAATTGAGCACCGTGCGCAAGCGGAAGGAATAGAGTTACCTCCGTTCGAAGTGGTTAATCCGCTCGACGATCCACGATACCGCGAATATTGGCAAACATATCATGAGTGTATGTCACGAAAAGGTGTGACGCCGGATCTTGCACAAACGGTTATGCGTACGAACACGACAGCCATTGGAGCTGTTATGGTGCATAGAGAAGAAGCGGATAGTTTGATTTGTGGAACATTTGGTCAGTATCTCTGGCATTTGAATTATGTGCGTCAAATTTTAGGTTATGGGCGAGGTTTGAAACCATGCGGCGCGCTCTCAATGATGCTTGATGACTTGGGCGCTTTGTTTATTGCGGACACGCAGGTTTTTCCTGAACCTACAGGCCCTGAAATTGCAAATATAGCGGTTTCAGCAGCGAGACATATCAAAAGATTTGGCTTAGCACCCAAAATTGCATTGTGTTCGCATTCTATGTTTGGCTCTTTGAATGTGGGTTCAGGCGAGCGTATGCGTGAAGCCATGAGCGCACTCGATCAAATGGATCTCGACTTTGAATATGAAGGCGAAATGCCGCTCGATTTGGCCTTAGACCCTGAGTTGCGCGCGCGAATTTTACCAAATAATCGACTAACTGGTCGAGCGAATTGTCTTATATTTGCGAATACTGATACGGCTTCTGGAGTGCGCAATATTCTAAAAATGAGAGGGAATGCGCTCGAGGTTGGGCCCATATTGATGGGAATGGGTAATAAAGCACATATTGTGACGAATGGTATAACATCACGTGGATTGTTGAATATTACTGCGCTCGCGGGAACACCTGTCAGTCATTATGATTAGATTTTCGATGTTATTGACCTAATGAGAGTTTTGAAAGTAGACTGAGAGAAAAGGAATAATGGATATGCACAAGGCGGTTATTTCTGCAACTGGGCTTTTCACGCCTCAAAATATCATTACGAATGATGAGCTTGTTGAAAGTTTTAATGCATATGTTGATATTCAAAATTCAAAAAATGCGAAAGCGATTGAACTTGGTGAGATGGAGCCTCTTGCTTATTCGAGTTCTGAATTTATTGAAAAAGCCTCAGGTATTAAGCAGCGTTATGTCATCGATAAAGAAGGTGTGCTTGATCCGAATCGAATGTATCCAAAATTAAGAAAGCGGTCTGATGATGAACCTTCATTACTTGCCGAAATGAGCGTGAAGGCTTGTCATGAGGCGTTGGAACGCGCTCAAGTCTCAGGAGAGCAAATTGATGCGGTTATTGTTGCCTGCTCAAATTTAGAACGAGCATATCCTGCTTTGGCGGTTGAAGTTCAGCATTTACTCGGTGCACAAGGCTTTGCATTTGATGTGAATGTTGCGTGTTCTTCGGCAACTTTTGGGATACAGGCTGCTGCAGATATGGTGCGCTCTGGATCCGCAAGACGGGCAATTGTTGTGAGTCCCGAGGTAACTTCAGGACATCTTGAGTGGCGCGATCGCGATTGCCACTTTATTTTTGGAGATGTTGCAACCGCTGTTATTCTCGAAAGAGCGGAAGATGCGCACGGGTCGCATTTTGAAATTTTGTCAATGAAATGTGCGACTGTTTATTCGAATAACATACGAAATAACAATGGCTTTTTAAGGCGCTGCTATCCGCAAGGGCTTACGGATCAGCGAGATATGCAATTTATGCAAAATGGCCGAAAAGTTTTTAAAGAAGTCGTTCCGCTTGTGAGTGCGCATATTGCCGATCACTTTGAAGAAACTGAGATTGATGGAAAACAGCTCAAACGGATTTGGCTTCATCAGGCCAACCAATCTATGAATGATCTCATTGGTAGAAAGGTTTTCGGGCGTGTGCCGGAAAGGGAAGAGCAGCCTAATATCTTGCAAGACTATGCCAATACATCATCTGCGGGTTCGATTATCGCTTTTCACAAGCATAGCGAAGGCTTTTTACAAGATGAAATCAGTCTGATTTGCTCTTTTGGCGCGGGTTATTCCGTTGGTTCTGTGTTGTTAAAATTTATGGCGTAAGCATTTGTGAGCCTTGCTATATTTTTATAAAGGCTTATATACAAGGCGCAAATCTGTGCGTTCATACGCACACTATGAGAGGAATTTATGGCTAAAGAAGATATTTTGGAGTTTCCAGGCACAGTAGTGGAATTACTTCCCAATGCGACGTTTAAAGTTGAATTGGAAAATGGACATACAATTATTGCACATACTGCGGGCAAAATGCGAAAAAATCGTATTCGAGTCCTCGCCGGCGATAAAGTGCAAGTCGAAATGACACCTTATGACCTTACTAAAGGTCGTATAAACTATCGTTATAAATAATGCGCTTTGTGCTTGCGTCGGCGTCACCAAGACGCCTTGAACTGCTCAAGCAAATTACCTCCCCCCCGATTGAAATGATTCCAGCTAACATTGACGAAGCACCGCGCAAGAAAGAAAATCCGCGGTGTTATGTGAAGCGAATGGCGCATGAAAAGGCTTACGCAATTGATCACGAGCTTCCTGTGCTTGCGGCTGACACTGCGGTAATTTGTGGACGAAGGATTTTAGGACAACCTCAAAGTGCGAAGCAAGCACGCGAAATGCTGTTAAAACTATCGGGGCGCCGTCATAAGGTTATTACATGTGTTGCCCTTAAAAAGTCTTCGAAAATATATTCTCGTCACGTAGAAACGAAGGTAAAGTTTAAGCCTCTCACTGCGCGTGAAGTCGATTTTTACTTGGAAAGTGGCGAATGGAAAGGCAAGGCGGGCGCATATGCTATTCAAGGATTGGCAGGTTCTTTTGTCAGCTGGATCCAAGGGAGTTATTCCGCAGTCGTGGGACTGCCTTTATATGAGACCGCAAGTTTACTCAGAGAGCATGCTTGATGCGCGATATTTATATAGTACCCTTTCAAAATTTTTATTTTTATGCGCTGATGAACGGCACGGAAATTTTAGATTGCTTTTTAACAACGCGCGATGGGGTGAGTGACGTAGGAGCGATATATATTGCGAAATGTGAACGCAATATTAAGGGAATGGGTGGTATTTTTGTTGATCTCGGCACGCAGAAGGCGTTTTTGAGAACGAAGAAAAATTATGCTGAAGGAAAGGAAATTGCCGTCCAAATTGTACAATATGCGAGTGATGAAAAACCTGCTCGTGTTAGTGATCAAATCGACTATCGAGGAATTTACACTGTACTTACGCCAGGTCGTGTAGGTGTTAATCAGTCTCGAAAAGCAACAACTTCAATTCTTACAGAAGATCAAATTGGAGACATTAGAAAAATTCTCCCTGAAGATTGTGGGCTGATAATTCGCTCCGAAGCAGAATTCGCTAAATTTGATCAAATTCTAGATGAAATTAAGAAATTGGTCGATCAATTGAACATAGTTACTCAAGGGAAAAAGAGTGGTTTGGTTGTCCCAGCTGAAATAAAAACATCGCGCGCCCTTATGGAATGGGGATATGGCAAAATTCAATTTATGGAGGCGTTTCCCGAAATTCTCAAGGAAGCGCTTTTCTCAAATGTGAGAACGCCCATCCAGTTGAGTTCAGGCGGAACTGTATATGTCGAAAAGACACGTGCTGCCGTCACAGTTGATGTGAATACTAAATCCAATCTTTCCGCGCAGGCACAACGAAATGTAAATCGTGAAGCGGTTGAGGTGATATTAGACGCTCTTAATATGATGGGTTTAGGCGGACAATTATTGGTTGATTTTGCTCCAATGCCCCAGAGCGCTCAAAAGAATGTTGGCGAGCGTTTTGTAAAGCTTGCGCGTCAAAAAAGATTGCAAGTTAATTTTCGCGGATTTGGTCCGCTCGGCTTGCTAGAGGCAACAATAAGCCATAAACGCCTTCCTTTGCCTAAGCGTTTTTTAGAGCAAATGGAAAATTTATAAAAAAGGATAAGTTTACCTCTAGACAGTTGGCGCTCCTTAGCCTAAAACGTCGCCACCTAAACGCAGAATTGCGTTTCCCCGCCCGGGTAGCTCAGGGGTAGAGCAGTGGACTGAAAATCCTCGTGTCGGTGGTTCAAATCCGCCCCCGGGCACCATTTTAAGATAAATATATCAATACGTTAGGCGCGATATTCGACGCATACGAATTTCTCCCATTTTCGCGGGGTACCATTTGGGTGCCAGAAGACTTGGTCAGATCTCACTTCACTTGATTTTGGAGGCTACTTGTTTCATTATCACTAAAAATAATGGATCACCTATGCCGGCAACCAATTTCAGCACTTCAAATGAAACTTACCAACAGCTCCTTGCCCAAGGAAGCGTTTTTCGAATTCCGCGATTTCAACGCGACTACAGTTGGACGGAAGAAAATTGGGAAGACCTTTGGACAGATATTCTCGAGCTCGTTCAGTCATCCGAAGATGAATCTCATTATATGGGATATCTAGTTCTTCAGCCACAAAATGGAGGGGCATGCTAGATATTATTGATGGTCAGCAAAGAATGACTACGCTTTCAATTCTGGTTCTTTCTGCAATGAGATTGCTAGATGAACAGGTGCGTAGAGGTCTTGACGCAGACAACAATAGGGAGAGAATGGATGTTTTGCGTCGCACATATATTGGACAAAAAGATGCCGTGACATTGATGGTAAGCCCAAAGCTCACACTAAACAGAAACAATAACGACTATTATCGGGATCATCTTGCTTCGTTAGGGTCAATGCCTGCTAGAAATATTAAAGCAACAGAACACCTTATGCGTAAGGCAACAGATTGGTTTGAAAAAATATGTTAACTTATCTAAACCAAAACGCAAATGATCAGGAAGATCAGGGACGCGCTATTGCATCGCTCGTTGACAAAGCGAGCAGAGGTCTATTTTTCACGACTATAACCGTTGATGATGATTTAAACGCCTACAAAGTGTTTGAGGCACTGAATACGCGGGGAGTAAAGCTCTCCGCACCAGATCTCCTAAAAAACTATCTTTTTTCAATCATTAGCCGTGAAACACCTGATGAAAAACACGACAAACATCTCGATGATGTTGAAAGACGATGGTCAAAAATCAATGATCGTTTGCAAAATGAGAAAATCACATCTTATCTTCGTAAACCGTTTGGATTGCTATTGGCCGTGAAAAGACAAGTACCTGATGCATTTTCCAAAGTTTTGAAAGCTATAGTAAATCTAACTTTTCGCTATAACGTTATTGGTAACATGCAAGCGAATGAGCAGGAGCGCGTATACTCCAAAGTTGCGGTCGTAATTTCCGAGGGAACCTATGATTCGGCTGAGGAAATTCAACAGGCACTAGATCCAGTTTATCCAAGAGACAAAGCGTTTAGTGCAGCTTTTACTAATAAAATACTGGACACCAAAAGTAGTCGAAACAAACAGGTAGTGCGGTATATTCTTGCTAAAATAGACGCCTATTTCAAACAGCTGTCACTAGGATTGTGCAAAGTAACCTGTGGTCTGGCAACTTGGGAATTTGGGGCGAGCAACTAATTGAAGGAACCGCTGCAGGGCAAGCATTTGCAATCGAAACTATGCCTAAAATGTATTCAGCTCGAATTAACATACATCTTCATCGACAGGACTTCTGTGGGCAACTTACACCACCAGATTCGCTAGATGAGGAATGGAATGACTAATTCACAGTGTGAGTAAAACAGCACGAACGCAAAATAACTCTGTTGAAAGTAATCTTGTCAAATACTGAAAAAATTCGTGGCGAGCTACATTCGCAAGCTTGGCCCCAAATGAAAATTTCTGCAGCGAGGTGGTTATGATGCGGCAGTTTTGACGCTGATCCACTGGGCGACACTGCATGATTGTAGTGGCATCACACCGGCATTGGTGAATGTCTTGCCTTTAATCTTGCTGAAAACCTATTGCATCGAATATTCAACGCTGTCAAAAGCGAAAAGCAACCTAGGATCTAATGTCACAAAGCGATAGCACTTAGGTTTGCAGGCGGCAAACTAACGCGTTATTTGGTCGCCCGCTTCTTCTGCGCCCAAGGCCCGAACATCTCTGCAGATAAGCGCCTTTTTGTTCTTGATATGACGCTTAATCAGCGTTTTTAGTACCTTAAAAAATAGTATCATAAAAACCTTGTATTTTAAATTAAATACTTTTATTTACCGAACGGTAAAATTTTAATATAAATTTATAAAATAAATTTGAGATCGGAGAATTAACTATGGCAAATCCAGTAAACACACTCATATTCAGCGTTGGGAATGGTGCATTCGATTCGTATATAGGTCCCAGTGAGCACCCAAACAATTGGCAAAATGCTGGTCTTGGTAACGAGACTCTTAATTTTGTTGGCACTACGACAATGACACAACAGGGCACCGGTGCCAATAACATGATAACTGGTGGTTACAATGTCCCAAACCAGCAATTTTCTCTATCTGATAGTGAAGACCCATCATATGATGGAACCTATAATTTTCAACACTTGAATGTAGGTCAGAACGATGGGTCGACTTATAATTATGCTGTTTATGGGACGTCTTTAAGTGGCGTTACGGTTCAAGATTCAGATGGCAACTCGAGATATGTGTCTATGGTTGATATGAAAACCGCTCTTGATTCGGCAGGATGGGTAAATCCAGAAAATGGCCAATCTTTCAATGGTGGCGCGGCTTCTTCCAGCGTTTTTCTCGCTTATGGTACCAATTCATCCGGCCAACGTGTAGCCGCACTTGTTGACTATGACCAGGCCGGAAGAACGCATAACACAATAGAGGCAATCTTAGCTTACCTTTCGTTGACCGATTCGAC
The DNA here is from genome assembly GCA_965263365.1 of Paracoccaceae bacterium. Taxonomy (GTDB): domain Bacteria; phylum Pseudomonadota; class Alphaproteobacteria; order Rhodobacterales; family Rhodobacteraceae; genus CANMUM01. The sequence continues at coordinate 1,576,060 of OZ253672.1, read as the reverse complement.
TTTGGTTTCTCTAGATACCTACAGCACATCTGGTTTAAGTGTTGGCGCGTTTAGAGAGAATAATGTTGCGGATGTGATATGTTTTGCTCGTGGCACAATGATTACAACCTCTGAAGGAGAGCGCCCGATCGAAAAATTAAAAGCTGGTGATCTTGTTGTGACTGAAAATGGCTTCGCACCTATTCGTTGGATTTCTTCAACAATAGTTACAGAAAGTCAACTTGTTGATTCGCCGAAGTTGCGTCCTATTCGTATTACTGCGGGCTCACTTGGATATGGTTTGCCCAAAAATGACCTTCTAGTTTCTCCACAACACCGAATGCTTGTATCATCTGCAATTACCAGACGCATGTTTGAAAAAGAAGGTGTTTTGATCTCAGCCAAAAAGCTGTCAAAGCTTCCGGGTATCTTCGTTGATGAAAGCGTGAAAAGTGTTGAATATTTCCATATTCTTTGCGACAAGCACGAAGTCATTATTGCTGATGGTGCGATGAGTGAAACTTTGTACCTCGGAGAACAGTCTTGGAAAACCCTCTCAGATCAGGCTCGCGAAGAAATTGAAACACTATTTCCAAATTTGCGTGATGAAAAGGGCATAAATTACAAATCAGATTATGTTATTTTGGACGTGGCACGTGAGAAGAAAGTTGTCGAGCGTCATGCAAAAAATATGAAATCTGTGCTTGGTTGAGCATTGGTTGTTCAATCAACCGGTGTTGTCATGTGTGGATGGCGCTGTTTTTGCAATAATGTAATTTGACATTTGATGACATTTTTTCCGGCGGCGGTTATCTATCCGGCCTTTTGCCTAACGTAATGTACTGCTGTACCTGTTGAATTCCGCGAGCTTGGGCTCCCATCAAAGTAGTGAGCTTTGAAGCCCATAAAGCGCCGCGGAGTTTCCCCAGCGGTTTCCTTCCTTCTATCCTCATTCACATTTGTTCTTGCAAGTGTTTACAGCCTGGATGGCTGTATATCTAAAGCTTTTTCACGACCCCTATAGCTTTCGCCCTTGCTCAATAGCCTCCAGACCAAGAAAATGCGTGCGGCGTTCCATTAGAACTTACCCGATTCATTGTGTGGTGCGTCTGCGGCTTGCATCGGCGCAATGATATCCCAATGCTCAACGATTAAGCCCTCTTCCAAGCGAAAGAGGTCATAGAATGCTTGAGGTTCTCCGCCGAACGCGCCTTCAGACATAGTTAGAACAAAGTTTCCTTCACACACGATCTGATGTACGGTGTGATGCTCCATTGATATACCTTTTCTGCGATCTCGGCCATGAACGCACCGAACCCTTCTAGGCCGTCTGCAACCATTGGGTTGTGTTGGATGTAGGTCTCGGGACTGATGTAGTCGGTGATGTTCATCTCTTCATGATTAATCAACGACCGTGTGATGAATTCCTCGACCTTGGCTTTGCTATTTGTATCTTCGTAACGCCCAAGGTTTTGCTTGGAACCATAAGCGTGTGCGCCGCATCTACTGCGAGCTGGAGGAGTATATTTATCCTGCTCTGATAAAATGGTATTCGCCAGTAATGGAGTGATATTGCTCTGGCGTCTCTAGCTCACCCAATTGCGCGACGTTTGCTTTCATCGCCTTATACAATGCCAAAAACTGGGTTAGCGTTATGGTGATATAGTGCTTTTGGTCAAAATACGAATTGCATTCTTCCGACCAGCGTTTCTTCATGGTGCGCAGTTCCATAAGGTGAACGGTCTTTCCTGTATTTGGGCCATTTCCAATAACAAAATCATAGCTGTGGATCGAGAAGCTTCAATCGGTATACGATTCCTTCTTTGGAAACCGTTGTGCATCATTCATACGAAATTTTTAGAAAAATATAGCAAGTGAACCACCGTGACCTTGCAAGGTTTCAAACACGAGGCTCAATAAAATTGTAACCTGTTCACCCTGATTTCGTCAAAAATTTGGTAGGGGCATGTAGGCGCAGCTGTAGGCACCAAGCGCGGGAAATGCAGCATCCAAGCCGCCTAAGAGCCAGCTGTTTTTCTGATTAAATCGTTCTCATAAAACCAGAGCAAATGTATGATTTTGGCCTCATAGGTCTCAAGATATATACCGCTTTCCGTTTTGAGATAGAGCTTCCCGAGCCTTTTTCGTGTCTCCACGCTGATGCGAATGGCCGCGCTCGAATTTTTCCTTGCCATAATGATTTTGGTTAGATTGTAAAGGCACGGTGATTGTACAATCTTGACTTTGTGCTAAAAAATAAAAACACCTCAATCGCATTGGATTTTGCAGAAATTGACGTGCTGTGGGGTAAGGAATGATTAAATTTATGAGTAATAGTTAATGGTAGCGTTCAACCTTGTCGGTAACAAACTCAACATCTCATACTGAAAATTTAGAATCGAGAATAGTACTCGTGTCTTAATTCATTTGCGCCGTGCACCTGAATATATAAACCCATATCAGATTGCTTTAGATCTAAATGTAAAATTTCTCTATGCCGAAAAGACACATCGAACACGATCTATTTTGCCTCATTTTTGCACACAAAATCACATTAAATGAAAAAAGATTGTTTTTGCCCCTGGGGCAAAGGTAAGTTAAGAATCACAAAGGGGTAAAATCATGTTTTCACGCACTCAATTTTTAGCAAAAACGGGAATGTCGAGAAAGGCATTAAGGGTGTACGAACAAAAAAAGCTACTTTCTCCAAAGTTAAATGAAAAGGGCGCGGCATTTTTCAGTAGTGAAGACGTGAAAATTGGACAATTAATTCGTGAGTTACGTCAAGCACGGTTTTCTATAGAAGATATCCGAGATGTACTCTCGGCTACACCAGAAAATGCTCACAATTTAATTGAACCCATTTTGGACAAAATTACTCGGCAAATTCATAATCTAAACAACACAGCCGATCACTTAAACCAATTTTTCACCCAAAAAAATAAAGCTCCCTTTCCAATAAACTATGGCGGGTTTTGGTCATTTGGAATTACAAGAACAGTTCGAAAAAATGACGTGTGCAATTTTATAAATTACTGCATTACAAAGTTAGACGAGGATAAAGTAACCTCAGATCAAATAACTGTTCATTACGGAAACGAAAACTCAAATTGGGTTGAAATGCATTGTTATAGACCAATTCCAGATAATAGACGAAATGCGATCACCGCCGATTTAAGAAAAGAATTTGTTTGTGAAACCAGATCAGTTGCGGTGCTCGCAAAAGGACATTGGGGACGTTATGACTGCTTCGATAACAGTTACGACGCTTTGAACGAAGTTAAGGGGTTCGTGACGGAACGACCCGTTGAAATATATACAAACTATGAATTTGCATCCGTGCATCGGCCTGAGTTTGAGGCTCTAATTATACATTAGTTTATTTAAATTGTTTACTTAATAGACGCGTTCGCGCGAACGGAGGGGGTGTGCTAAATGGAAAACTTTGGAAAAATTCTGGTAACTGGGTCTCAGGGATTTATTGCTCAGCGGTTCTTACTCAATACAAACCTTAACTTCGCGCGAGTTTATCAACTTGATCGCTTAGCTGATAGCTTTCAAGATAAACTGCGAATCGATTTGCGTGATAAGAATCTAGAGCACTTGCTACCAGACGACGTAGACATTGTCCTTCACTGTGCAGCCGCGCTTCCGAGCTATTCAAGTGAAGAAATCTTTCAAACCGATGTAAGAGCAACCGCAAGATTATTACATTGGGCTAGAAAAAATAGAGTAAAGCGGTTTATTCATGTTTCAAGTACTGCGGTTTACGGCCCGAACCACCTTCCTAATATAACGGAAAATCACTCGCCACGTAAATGGGATGCATATAATACGGCAAAAATCAGATCTGAGGAGTTACTGCCTCTTATTCTTGGGTATAGCAATGAAGTTTCTTGGACTATCCTGAGACCTAAAGCCACTATTGGCCCTGGGCGTCTCGGCTTGTTTTCATATTTATTTGATTTTTCTGCGAATGGAAAACGTTTTCCAATAATTGGTTCTGGCGACGCTGTGTATCAATTCCTTCATGTTGACGATATGGTAAGTGCGATTGAACTAGCTATAAAAAATATCAATCAGGCTAATGGCCAAGTTTTTAATATCGCATCGATAGCAGAACATTCTATTGGTTTTCTATTTCAATCGATTTTGGACTCCGCAAATTTTGGAAAAAAAGTCCTGAATGTGCCTGAAAATTTAGCGAGACCAATTTTAAAAACAACAAATATTTTAGGGGTGTCACAAGTATACAGTCGCCTCGTTGAGAATCTTACTAATGGCTCAACTGTTTCAATAGAACAAGCGCGTAACATAATTGGTTTCCAGCCCCAATACAACGGGCTCGAAGCTCTGAAGCAATCGTTTAATTGGTATTTAGATAACATTCATCAAAAACAGGACTGGGTTTACGGAAAAGGGCATCGGAATGTTTGGCGCGATCCACTTGTTGGTTTCGTAAAATCAATTATGTAGGGAGAAAATAATGGAACATGAAGTTAATGTTAGTAAACTTAACGTACTGACCAATTCGCAAAATAGAACAAAAAAAATGGTGGCGTTACTGGAAATTGCGCGCCCACTGCATGGAATAAAAAACTTATTGGTGTTGCTTCCTTGGCTGTTATCTGGAGCGGGTATTGAAAACATATTTCCTCCAATAGTTGCTGCCATTTCGTTTTGGTGTGCATCGATCGCAGTTTATTCAATCAACGATGCCTTGGATTCCTTCTATGATATGATGGATCCCAAAAAGTGTGACCGCCCTGTACCGTCTGGGCGAATTAGTGAGAATGAGGCATTTTTGTTCTCTGCTTTCGCATTCGGGGCATCGCTAGTACTAGCCGCGTCAATTTCAATTGAAGCGATGTTTCTGATTATTGCTTACTCAGTACTGAATATTTTTTATTCTAAAATTGGTAAAGATCTTGCGATTATTGATGTCACTTTAGTTTCATTCGGCTTCTTATTGCGATTTTACGTTGGAATAGTTGTCACCGGTGCTCTCGATGAGATTCAATTGCTGATCGGCCCAATATTTTTCGGTGCTCTTGGGCTAGCTCTGGGTAAACGATTGGTTAAATTAGCTTCCCAACGCGGCGCGATAAAGCGTGTACCCTCTTTTTACGATAAAAAACGTCTAGTTTGGATGATGCTATTTGTTTCACATCTAGCAGTTGGTGCTTTAGTTGCATTTTTCGCGAGTGGTTCAGGTAGTATAGAAGAGTTGTTAGGGCTCTCGAAAGTGGTAATCACTTTGCTCTCAATAGGAATTATTATTGTTTTATCACAGTCACTATCGCTCATGATAGCTGCAAATATAGAACCTACGGAAACACTTCTTCATGACCGTATTAATTTAACACTGGTCGGTATCTTTGCAATGATGCTATTGATCGATTTGAAAATTTTTTAGGGGGTATTATGCGTAGTTCTTATCCTCTAGTTTCGGTCATCGTGCCCAGCTACAATTATGAACAAATTTTGGGAGAATGTATCAAAGCCATTCAGAATCAATACTACTCAAATATTGAAATAATAATAGTAGATGATCACAGTACAGATAATTCCTTCGCGATAGCTAAAACATACCCTGTACGATTGTTTCAAACTGACAAAAATGCAGGAGTTGCAGCAGCGAGAAATCTAGGGGTTTCTGTTTCAAATGGCTCGATACTCTTTTTTGTGGACGCTGACGTGGTTCTTGAGGCAGATGCGATTGCTTCTGCCGTTTCAATTTTAACATCCCAAGATAACATCGTTTCAGTGTGCGGCATTTACGAAGCATATCCCCTCATCAGACATAGTATTTGGGAAGAGTTTAGATCATTACAAGCGTATGTATGGAGGATTGCTTCGATAGGTGAGGTCTCAGCTGGCTTTTTTTCTCTTGGGGCAATTAAGCGAGACGTATTTGGAAAGGTAGGTGTTTTTAACACTTCCTTACAGCAAACCGAAGAAATTGACTATGGCGAGAGACTTTCTCGACAAGGAAAAATTATTCTAAGTGATCTTGTTCGAGGGCAGCATGACGATGATTACTTATTGATACCAATGCTCAAAAAGTTTTGGAGAAGAAGTCGTGATCGTGTCCCATTTTATTTCCAAAAGCGGAGTGGAATGAAAGGATTTGAAACCAAGTCTCGGCTAGTCGGAACTGGACTATCAGGGGTTCTTCTGATTTGCCTATCACTATCGATTTTATTCCCACCTATGATGCTAATATTCTTGGGAACTTACTTGGCCATGATTTGGATTGAGAGAGACATATATGTCGAGTCTTTCAAGAAGTTGGGATTTGCCAAAACTTTGGGTTTTTCTATTTGGTATTTGCTATTCCATATAGCCGCGGGGCTCGGTGTCATAAGCGAATTAGTCAAATATTGCTATTCCCCAAAGTTTCGAAAAATGTATGGCGATTGGGGGCAGTATGCTTGAAGTTATTCGGCTTTGGGCAAAAATACTCGCTACTTTTTGGATAATATTTCCGTATATACCAAGTGATAAGTTCCATTATGTAATTTTGATCCAAAGCACACCACTTTTTCTCTATTTTGTCTTCTTATTTTTTTTACTTGTTATCACCACTAACTTTTCGAAACCTAAGTCACTTAATTTTTTATTTTTTGCGACGGTTTGTTCTATACCTTTGGTTTCGAATACGCTTTTTTCAGGCTATGGCAAGGCTGATAAACAAACACAGGCTTTCGATATTGCTACCTGGAATACAGAGTATTGGGATCAAAAAGAGGGAGACCAGGAATTCTCTAATGCGGTGGCCTCATTTGAATCAGATTTTATACTCCTTCAAGAACATATTTATTGGGATTATGAGAATAGCACTCTAGCCGAAATATTTGGAACAAATTTCTTGTCAACATGTTGCGATTTCAGGGAAATTTGGCAACACGGGGAACTGGTGATAGCCAGTAAATCTGAGGGAGGGTCGCTTGTGTTTCAAAGCGCCTCTTTGTTGGCGGTTCGATATGATGAGACGCTTATAATTAATGTTCATGTTCCCGTACACATAACACTACTAAGTAATATTTTTGATGAAGATTTTTGGCAGTATTTTCACCAAGCTCTTATTGAGCGAGAAATCCTATTTCAAAATTTAAACAAATTGTTAAGTTCCAACGAAGCCGTAATTCTGGGGGGGGGATTTCAATTCGACTCTTTTGATGCCCGAGATGCGTAAGACCATGAACTCCTTAACCTCGTTCTATTCTGCTCGAACGTTTCCAAACGGAGAGTTTCCAATTTGGCAGTTGGATTACTTAGCAGGAAAAAACATAGATCTCCAGAATTGCGAAAGCCCAAACTTAGCAAGCGTTCTATCTGATCACAAAGCAATTATATGCAGTGCTAAAAGGAACGGTGTATGATTGGCTATATTTGGAATATTCCAACAACTTTAAAGTTTGTTTTTCTTTCTTCGCTGGCAGCGGGATCTTTCTTTTTAGCTTCCATTTCGGCTCTTCTTTTTGTCGGCATTGATAGGTTCGCCGAAATTTCTGTTGCACTAGCATTGGGAACGGTCGTCGGAGCAATTTTTCAATTTGGTGCTGCCTTTGCTATTCCAGCGTCCGCAAGAACTTCGGATATTTTGAGAGACACAACATTTTGGCATTTGGTGTTTTTCTCGGTGTTTGCTTCAATACTCGGATTGATTATTGTTGCCTTAATCCAAATTCCAATGAACTTTAAATTAGGGATTGTTTTGGGCTTCGCGATTGGTCTGCAGCTGATTTGCGATAGCCAATTGAGATCCAACAACCGTTTAGTTTTTCTGGGAAGTATTAATGCCTCTTTGCATATCAGTTTCTGTATTCTTATTTTTTATTTGGGCGTTAGCGGATTGCTAACAGAAGCGACCTTTTTAGCACTCGTCATTTTAATAAAGTTATCTTTTGTAACAGCCATGATAATAGGAACTAAACCTCTATATGCACAGAATATAAAAAATGTAAAAATGTCGAGTTTATCAGGTATAAAAACAAGCGCTCCCGTATTTTTGTTATATCTCTTGGGCGTTACCGATTTACTAGTATTTAAAATTCTTCATATCGACGCAAGTCATTATATTTCCTTACGCCATTTTGCGTACGGATTGTTTATTTTATTCGTACAAGAGAATGCAGTACCCATTTTGGTCTCTAATTTATCACGCAAGAAAGACCCAAGCATCGGTTCATTTATTGCTTTTTCTTTAGGTTTGGCACTGTTCGCATCTGTTGTCGCTGGCGCTACGATTTTTGTGGTTGAATATTTCAGGAGTGGTATGTTTGTAAATTCGAAAATTGTCGTTGCAGTATTGTGTTTTATATCTTCACTTTCACTTGTTACTCTTGCTGTTAATCTTCAATCAATTGTATCTAGAATTTCATTTGCAAGTTATTTGATAGGCGCACTTGGAATTTGCTTATCGCTTGTTTTGCCGCTGAAGTTCAATTCACTAACTATTTTATTCGTTGTCTTAATTCTTGCTATGACATACCTTGCGATAAGCTCGCAAATTGTCATTCAATATTCAGTTTTACATAAACCAAAATCACTGAAAGGAGAAGCTAATGTTACGTAGAATGCTATGGGATAATCGTGAAATTCCAGCACTTGGGATGGGGTGTTGGGCTATAGGTGGACCCTTTTTTGCGGGTGATCAGGCGTTAGGATGGGGTGAAACGGATGACCGAGAAAGCGTAAAAGCTATCCATGCTGCCTATAACGCTGGAATTCGCTTTTTTGATACATCTGATGCTTATGGAACCGGACATTCGGAATCCCTATTGGGAGAAGCGTTATCGTCAAAACCAGATGTCATCATCGCAACAAAATTTGGGAACACATATGATTCAAATCTGAAACAACTTACCGGTATGAATGTAACACCAGAATATATTCATGAAGCGCTAGAGCAATCAAGGTTTCGCCTGAAGGTCGATAAAATCCCACTTTATCAACTTCATGTCGATACTTTGCAAGAAGGAAGCGAAGCAGCGTATGACACGCTTCTTTCTCTTCGAAATGACCATAAGATTGATGCTTTCGGTTGGAGCACAGATTCGCTCGATCAGGCGAAAAAATGGAAGCGGGGTGAGGGGTTTAAAGCAGTTCAACACGCGATGAATCTATTCCAACCTGCTCCAAAACTTGTTAAATTTTGTGATCAAGAAAATATGCTATCAATAAATCGCTCTCCCCTTGCAATGGGCTTATTAAGTGGAAAATTTGACGGGAAAGTAACGCTTGATCCAAAAGATATACGCTCTACACCGCCTGAATGGTTGCCCTTTTTTCAAGATGGCATTCCAAAGCCTGAGTTTTCTAAAGCCTTGGATCATATTCGAGAACTAATGACATCAGGTGGCCGAAGCCTTGTCCAAGGTGCACTTGGATGGATTTGGGCTAAAAATCCACGCTCACTTCCTATTCCTGGCTTTCGTACGGTCAAACAAGTTGAAGAAAACGTAAAAGCTCTCGATTTTGGGCCACTTCCTGAAAATGTTGTGGAAGAAATGAACAAATTGCTTTTAAATTTTTATAGGAGATAGATTATCAGGTAATTCCACGTAACTTTTCGAAAGTTGAAGTGTCATAGGTAAAAGAAGCCATTCGTCTAATTTTTCAACTACAAAACACTCTCCTCATTTTTGAAGGATGCTATTTTCAAATCTCGCCCAAGTTTTTCTTTGTCTAGGAATGGTGGTGATGGCCACGAGTAGATGGCACAAATAGATCGTTTTCATGCCTCTTTGACTTCCTCGATCGCATCGCCAAAACTCACCTCAGGGGAGATAAGAACACTTTACACTCCACTTTTGCACTAATTCAAATATAGTATGTATGTATTGAATATCATTCATTGGAGTACACATGTCTAAATTGAAGTTGAGTTTGATACAAATTCTTCATACAAAAAATGTTACTGTTATTTTCTTAATTTTTGCCGTATTGGCTTCAGTTTGGCTACTTTTCCCCTTCACAATTATCTCAGATGACGAAAAGCTCAATGCCGTAAACTGGCGAATATTAGTGGGCTTAGTGCCAGTATATGTAAAACTTATATGGGGCAGTGTGCAATTTATTAACGTTACATTAAACCCTTTAGAAGCATAAGTTCTAGGGAATGCTAATGAAAATCCTAAAAATGTCAAATTACAACTATATAATCGTAAGAAAATAACCCTATTTATCCGATCTGCGAATCGAAGCGGGGCGACTCAGATTCCGGTTGTAGGAGGTGATCGTATATTAGCTTTTAAAAAAGAAGCCATCATAGAAGTCAGCCTGAATGAGAAATCAGAAGCACCGGAACCAGCTAACCAAGAAGAAACAGCATAAATACTGTCCTTGTCCCTTAGAAGTGATCCATTAATTTTTTACAACTCTGTTAAATTTGGAGGACGATTATGGCCCTGAAAAGATATGGTGAGGGTTTGGAGCGGATCACGAAGTGATGAATGATCCAGTGGATGATTTGAGCGAACAAACGGGCGAAGCCCCGGCAAGCAGTTGCCAGCCCGTCATAAGAAGCGCAAGCGACTTTACCATAAAGACAGCTCCGTCATTCGCTTGCGCCTTGTCCCGATTAAAAACGAATGGAAAAACCGCGTACAATTTCAGCATGCCTAAACCGCTAGCCCTAAAATAAACTGCTATCACTAAACGATGCGGCTCTTTGAATATCATTTCAATATAATTTTAAAAGCTCAAGGTAGCTGAGTGTTAAAGCGCGCACCCATTTCATCTCAATCTTTTAACGCAATTTTGCGATGGGTGTCATGAATCAATGATCCCAATCCTTAATCAAAAACCTGCCATTGCTTTTTTAAGTTTCTTTTAATCGCTAACAAATTGAGCTAAAGGACTGATTCATTTGCGTTTTCGAACATTTGCTTGCGCGCTTATCTCAGTAAATTCCTTTTATTCAAAGAGCGATCAACAATTTGTGCTCAGATACAGCCGCGTTGATTAGCCTTTAATAAGTGCCTCAAATTCACGCCATTCGCCCGCCGACATGCCGACATCTTCTCCAGAGATATTCTCGCCTGCGATCATGCGACGCATCGCCTCAACTCCTTGTCGAGACAATTGTGCAGCCCCTAAACGATAGTCCTCGAAAGCCTCATAAGCAAATGGGACCCAATCTTTGACCATTTCACACATTAATTCGGCAAAAACCCGAATTTCATATTGTGCGTGATGATCCGCGCGCAATCTCAAAAAATGGAAAAGATTGTGCAAATCAACTTTCCAATACCATTGCGTATAAATATTCATCGGCAAATTCATCCGCGCAAGCTCTCGCGCAAGTCCATCTTGACCATCTTGAGAAAGCATCCCTTCATAATGGTCGTATGAGCGCGCCGCGTCCGCTTTTAAAATCTCCAAGACCCGCGCAGCCTCCTCGCCTTGCAAAATATTGCCGCGTCCTTGATTATTTGTCGTCGACTGAGCCGCCAATTGTTCAGGTTCTGGAATATAAAATTCGCGGTCCAAAATCGAATATCTCGCTGAATATGCGGCCGCCAATACCAGAAACTACGACCCTAATATTGGACCAAACATAGGGGGCTTGAGAAGTAACGAAGATCATCGAAGCAGAAATTGCCGGTGGGGATAAATATTCTATATATGCGTTTCTCACAGTTGTATTTAATTTTGAATTGCAAAATGCAAAAGCTTAACTGCTAAGCGATGGAGATGTTGGCGGGTTGTACAGGCATTCAAATTTGCATTTCAGCGCGCCTTTTTTGAAAAAATTTTCAATTATTTTTTTGCTTCATGAATCTAGTAAAAAAGCAGTAACTCATAAATTTCATACTTTTTAAAAGTGGAGTCTCGGATTGGAAGTTTGTTTGGGATTGCACTTTTAGCGATTAATCTATTAGCAAATTCACAATCAAATTGAGATCAAAATAACTGAATCTTTAATTGCTGTATTGCGCCCAGTGCAAGAATCGTCAGTGCAAAGAATTATTCTGGGGTGTAATTTTAAGTATTCGATTAAATTTTCATAGACCAGATTTTATTCTTAAGTGATAATGCTACAAAGCTTGCAATCGTGTCGAGGCCTTTTGCATTGTAGCTCGGAACTTTAAGGCCTCCGTGTTCAAAATATTCAGCGTTTGGCAAACGTTTATTAGAAGGTTTAGATAAATTCACAACAAATGCGAGATTAGCTTCCTGCTGGGTCTTGGTATGAAATAGGCCAATATATCTGAATTCGATCGCACCCAATGACTTAGAGTTTTCTGCAACATATATACAGTTGTCTTTTATATATAAATCTACGAGATCATCACCGATAAGATCGCAACCCTGTTCTATGAGGCGCATACAAAGCGCTGATTTGCCACTCCCAGGTTGACCTAAAATCAAAACCCCTTTTCCTTCATAAGCGATTGCGGAACCGTGTATTGTTGACTTTTTCATTGTATTTATTTTAGTTGAATCAATCTTTCTGGTCTATAGCTCTGGAAAAATGAATTTTATTTGCTATAAGTAACTTGCACAGGCCCGTGCACTACCTAATGGCCTTTAGGTATTTTGACTTGGGAAATTGCGAATTAGGCCAATTCGCTACGGAGGCTCTTTTGATAGAGACAGGAATCGTGAATCCGCTAGGAACACTGGATCAATGCGGTGTTCCATCGGTAAAAAAAGCTCACTACAATTTACTCGAACCAGAGCTCATAAATCATGCAATTCAAAAAGGTGAAGGTAAGCTTGGACTTGGCGGGTGTTTTATGGTTACCACAGGCAAGCATACTGGACGTTCTCCTGAAGATAAATTTGTCGTTCAAGAACCATCGGTTCAAGACTCGATTTGGTGGGAAAATAATAAACCCATGCAAGCCGATCATTTTGAGCAGCTGCATAAGGACATTCTCGCCCACATAAGCGATAAAGAAATGTATGTGTCCGATCTTTATGGCGGTGCTGATGAATCGCATAGACTTAATGTCCGTATGATAACAGAATTGGCTTGGCATGGCTTATTTATTCGCCATTTATTGCGTCGACCAGATCAAAGTCAGTTGCAAGATTTTTTACCTGAATTCACGGTGATCAATAGCCCGAGTTTTTTGGCCGATCCCGAAAAACATGGATGCCGGTCTGAAACCGTTATCGCCATATCTTTTGAAAAGCGATTGGTGCTAATAGGTGGCACATCCTACGCTGGTGAGAATAAAAAATCGGTGTTCTCTATTTTGAATTATTTGCTTCCTGAAAAAGGCGTCATGCCAATGCATTGCTCAGCGAATCATGCCGTTGGCGATCCGTCCGACTCGGCGGTTTTCTTTGGATTATCTGGCACCGGTAAAACAACCCTTTCTGCAGATCCTAAAAGAGTATTGATTGGCGATGATGAGCATGGTTGGTCTGACAAGGGAATTTTTAATTTTGAGGGAGGCTGTTATGCCAAAACCATCGATCTCTCTGAAGACGCTGAGCCAGAAATTTATTCGACGACCCGGAAATTTGGCACCGTAATTGAAAACATGATCCACGATAAAAATTCGTTAGAGTTAGATTTTCAAGACGATAGCTTGACGCAAAATATGCGATGCGCTTACCCATTAGACTATATTTCAAATGCATCGAAAACCGCGGTAGGCGGGATGCCAAAAAACATCATCATGTTAACATGTGATGCTTTTGGTGTATTACCTCCGATTGCGCGACTAACGCCTTCACAAGCCATGTACCATTTCTTGTCAGGATTTACTTCTAAAGTTGCGGGCACTGAAAAAGGAATTACAGAGCCACAACCCACGTTTTCAACTTGTTTTGGCGCTCCTTTTATGCCGCGTAGACCAGAAGAGTATGGAAATCTTCTTAAATACAAAATCGCAGAACATGGGTCTGAATGTTGGCTGGTAAACACAGGCTGGACAGGTGGAGCATATGGAATCGGAAAGCGAATGCCGATTCGTGCCACTCGCGCTTTGTTAACCGCCGCGCTGTCGGGAGAGTTGATCCAATCAGAGTTTAGAAAAGACGAAAATTTTGGTTTTGAAGTTCCAGTGTCTGTAAAAGGTGTAGACGATTCTTTATTGGATCCTCGCCAAACCTGGACGGATCCAAGTGCATATGACGCACAAGCGAATAAATTGCGCAAAATGTTTATAGACAACTTCGAGAGCTATGTTTCTTTCGTTGATGAAGAAATCAAAAACGCGGCTATATAATGAAATTATTTGAAAATTTATCAATGTAGTTTTTATTATTAATTAGAATTTAAAGTGCGCATGCAATTTTTAGCTATGCGCATTTTTCTTTTTAAGAACTTTACATTTATTAAAATCATACTTGTTATGACATTATCATCAGTGTCATTTGCGAAAGTTTGTGCGAACGAAGTTTATGAGGGATTTTATGAGTTCCACATAGAAGAGTATAAGTATAATTTGTATTCGAGTTTTTTAGAGCAACGTCCTCCCATGTCTTATGATGATCCAAGCCGTTTGAAGGGATTTAACCGGACATTCTTGGAATACTGGATATTTGAAAAGGCGCTGCATCTTGGCGGATGTGAATGCAATGTTAAGATAATACCATTCCCACCTGGAATGACTTATGGGGACAAGATCGAAAAAGTGCGCACCGGCGAGTTTTTAAGTGATCCAGAGGCGGGTATATCTGCTGACAAGTTATTATTCGAAGAAATTTGGTTTACTGAGCCTATAATCTCTGGAGATGAGTTTGAAGTAGGTTTCTACGTACATAGCGAACGCGAAGACTTACTGCAACTCACCGAGTTTGAAGATATCGCAAAGTTAAGGTTTGCTGTTGTAGAGGGGTGGCAGCTAGACAGAGATGTATTGGCAAAGTATAAATTTGAGACTGTATTGGCCAAAAATTGGGAACATCTCAATCGCTTACTGATAAACGGTGAAGCCGATGTCGTTTTACAACCTTTTCAGCCAACAGATGATTTGGGCTACCTAGAGGCAACTACAAATGCTTATTTTCTTCCGTTGAAAAACATAAAACTTCCTTTCGGATTTGGTAGGCAGTATTTTGTTTCTAAAAATAGTGAAAATGGGAAAGAGTTTTTAACCTATTTGAATAAAGGGATCCGAGAATTAAGAAATAGTGGCTACCTCACAGTTGCATTAAAAAACGCAGGAATAATAGTTGAAGAAGCCGAAAATTTCCGTGTTTATCCAGTTCCAGAACAGATAGAATTTCCCGTAAATTGATTAAAAACTGCGTTTTATAGAGTGTAGGATGATCTTTAGCTTAGCCTTCGCCAGTATCAATGTCGAGATTCAATGCACGCGCTACCGTAAAAATGTCTTTGTCACCTCGGCCACACATATTCATAATAATGATTTGGTCTTTATCCATTTGTGGGGCGAGTTTTTGCACATAGGCGAGTGCATGACTTGGTTCGAGTGCGGGAATTATTCCTTCTGTACGACACGAAAGTTGGAAGGCATCAAGAGCCTCTTTGTCGGTAATTGATACGTAAGTCGCGCGGCCAATATCATGTAACCAACTATGTTCAGGGCCGATGCCTGGATAGTCAAGTCCCGCGCTTATTGAGTGGCCTTCAATAATTTGTCCGTCTTGATCTTGCAGTAAATAGGTGCGGTTGCCATGTAGAACGCCAGGTCTACCGCCCGTGAGAGAGGCGGCGTGCTCCATTTTTTCATTTACACCGTGACCGCCCGCTTCAACACCAAATATTTTCACATCTTTATCCTCTAAGAATGGATAAAAGAGACCCATTGCGTTAGATCCTCCGCCGATTGCTGCGACCAACGCATCAGGAAGGCGTTCTTCTGCTTTTAGGATTTGGTCGCGTGCTTCTCGACCAATAATTGCTTGGAAGTCTCGTACCATTGCAGGATATGGGTGTGGTCCTGCGACGGTTCCAATGCAATAAAAGGTATCACGAACATTTGTAACCCAGTCTCTAAGAGCCTCATTCATTGCGTCTTTGAGAGTGCCTCGACCCGAAGTAACCGGGACGACTTCAGCGCCAAGAAGCCGCATTCTGAAAACATTTGGTGCTTGCCTCTCAACATCAGTTGCCCCCATGAAAACAATGCATTTTAAGCCAAACTTTGCACAGACTGTAGCAGTCGCGACACCATGCTGACCTGCACCTGTTTCTGCGATGATTCGAGTTTTTCCCATTCGGCGTGCCAAAAGAATCTGTCCAAGAACATTGTTAATTTTATGGGCGCCTGTATGGTTTAATTCGTCGCGCTTAAAATAAACTTTTGCACCCCCCAATTCTTCAGTGAGGCGAGGCGCAAAATACATAGGACTAGGGCGGCCGACATAGTGCTCCCATAAATAGTCCATTTCTTGCCAAAAACTATCTTCTGCTTTTGCTTTCTTATATTCTTTCTCCAGTTCGAGAATTAACGGCATTAGAGTTTCAGAAACAAAACGACCTCCGAAAATACCAAAACGCCCGTTTTCATCCGGCCCCATTGACAGCGTATTCAATCTATTCATTTTGCAACCTTTGTCTGATCTATGAATTCTTCTATTAACTTTTTGCTTTTGATTCCTGAGGCTATCTCAACTCCGGAGGATACATCGACCTGTTTTGCACCAGAAGTTTTAATAGCTTGGGCAACATTCGTGGGGTTAAGTCCACCAGCCAACATCCAAGGTTTCTTTATCTCTACATTTTTAAGGTAATTCCAGTCAAATGCAATCCCATTCCCACCCGGAAGTTGTGCGGAGGGATGGGGCTTAGCATCCAGTAAAAGCTGATCGGCAGCATTGTAGTTATCAATTGAATCCAGATCACTTTGATCATGAATTCCTATGGCTTTCATTACGGGTAGTTTATACTTGTGTTTTATCTCTTGAATGCGCTGATTGTCCTCTGTGCCATGAAGTTGGATCATATCCAAGGGCACCTCTTTTAAGACATTTGAAATGAAGTTATCACCAGCATTTACAAATAAGCCAGTTTTGATAACGCCGGGCGGTGTATGAGTTGCGAGTTTGCGTGCGTCTTCGATATTAATATTGCGGGGAGATTTTTTGAAAAATACAAAGCCCACGTAACGCGCACCAGCCAAGACGCTGGTTTTCAAAATTTCCACGTCACGTAGACCGCAAATTTTTACATGAACAGAACTCAATTCTAGAGCTTAAGAATTCAATATTGCGAGAACTTCATCGTCTGTTTCGCCAGTTTTTCTTTTTAACTTTTCAAGTTCCATTTGAGCTGCACGCAATTGTCTTTCTGCTCGATTTCGGGCGGATCGTGAAGATAGCGATCTAATATTTTCCCATAAAAGTCCGAGCACTAGTCCTAAAACAAGAGAAACTATGATAATTACGAATAACGGAACCTGAATTGACCAAGCTTGAATAAAGCCAATTTGAGGCGGAATGAGCGTTAAATCAACTACGTGTAAATTTGCAATGGCTACAAAAAATGCGACTAGCGCGATAAGTCCGTAGATTGTGTATCGAATTAATTTCATAAGCTACTCATTTTTGCTAGTTCTTCGCGGAGCTGTTTGCCGACTTTAAATGTCGGAACGTATTTAGGCGGAACCTTAACAGATTCACCTGAGCGTGGATTGCGACCAATATAGCCGTCACGCGCTTTTACGGCGAAACTTCCAAACCCACGCAATTCAACACGATTTCCTTCCGAAAGCGCATTTACGATTTCGCTAAAAATTGTAGTTACGATATGTTCAACATCTGATTCGGTAAGATGTGGATTTTTTTCAGCGATACGTAATATCAGTTCCGAACGTGTCATTAATTATTTTCTCCCTGCAACATGCGTTTTATTCAGAAATTTTACAATTATCAACATAAATTAGCACTGCATACATAAAACTGTGAAAATATGACTCAATTTAAGTCGCTTAATTATATTTTTTTTACCATCTCTTGCCTTTTTAGCCTTTAACAACAAGATACTAGTAAGATTAACAGGATAAAAAGATGTCGATTCCACAGACGGGCGGAGCACCAATCGAAAATTTTGAACAGCTTATGGGCTATCTCGAATCGGGGTGTAAGCCAATTGAAGATTGGCGCATCGGTACAGAACATGAAAAGTTTGGATATTTTGCGAAAAATCATCAGCCAATTAGATATGCGGGCGGGATATTACCGATCTTAGAAAAACTAGCAGATGATTTTAATTGGGACCGGGTGTATGAGGCAGATCACCTTATCGGCTTACAGAAGGGCGGCGCAAATATTTCGCTGGAACCTGGGGGGCAGCTTGAACTTTCGGGCGCACCTCTAAAGAGTGTGTTTGAAACTTGCGATGAGGCAGGCAACCATTTGTCGCAAGTTCGTGCCGTTTGCGATCCAATGGGGATAGAGTTCATCGGGCTTGGCGCAGCGCCGGAGTGGCAACATGCCGATATGGGACAAATGCCAAAGGGCCGCTATAAGCTGATGACGGACTATATGGATCGTGTCGGCGAAATGGGTAAGATCATGATGTACCGAACAACGACGGTTCAGGTTAATTTAGATTTTTCTTCAGAAGCTGATATGGTTAAAAAATTGCGTGTCGCGCTTTCCCTTCAACCGGTTGCGAACGCACTTTTTGCGAACTCGCCTTTTTTTGAGGGCAAACCCAACGGTTTTTCAAGTTGGCGCGGAAAAGTTTGGCATCATACCGACAAT
Organism: Paracoccaceae bacterium; assembly: GCA_965263365.1. Lineage (GTDB taxonomy): Bacteria > Pseudomonadota > Alphaproteobacteria > Rhodobacterales > Rhodobacteraceae > CANMUM01. The sequence continues at coordinate 1,557,439 of OZ253672.1, read as the reverse complement.
GCGCGAACAGGGATGCTCCCCTTTGTTTTTGATGAAGGGTTTGGGTTTGAGCAATATGTTGACTATGCGCTCGATGTCCCGATGTATTTTGTTTATCGCGACGGTAATTATGTTGATGCGCGTGGTCAAAGATTTCGTGACTTTTTGAAAGGTGAATTGCCTGCGCTGCCCGGACAAAAGCCTTTGATTTCTGATTGGGCTGATCATTTAACGACTTTGTTCCCTGAAGCTCGCATTAAGAAATTTATGGAAATGCGGGGTGCTGACGGTGGCCCTTGGTCAAATATTTGTGCACTCCCCGCATTTTGGGTTGGTTTAATGTATGATGATACAGCTCTTAATGAGGCCTACGAGCTTGTCAAAGATTGGACAAACGAAATGCGAGATCAGTTAAGGTTAGATGCTGCGAAGCATGGTCTACGTGCGAATGTTAATGGTCAGTCGATGAATAAATTTGCTGAAACAGTGCTTCAAATCTCTGCTAGTGGACTTGCGAGACGAGGCATTCCATCTGACAACCAGTCTCATGCAAGCGAAGCAATGTTTTTAGAACCATTAATAGAAATGGTTGAATCTGGCAAAAATATGGCGGACGAATTGTTAGTGAAATATAATAATGAATGGGCACAAGATCTTAGTAAGATTTATGAAGAATATCGGTATTAACTAATTTTCTTTTGATTCTGGATCGAAAGGAACGGGCGATATATTAATGCCCTCTTTTATTAAGTCGATCGCTTCACTTGTTTCGGCCTTACCGTATATGGGAGCGGGGTCTTTTTCGCCATTGTGCATAGCTCGAGCTTCTTTAGCGAATTGCCAACCCACATTTTTTGCATTTTTTAACTCAGACTTAATATTTTTGATGTATTTATTTAGAGCCTTATCTCTTGTGGAATGTTCTTTTTTCTTGCTCGTACTCACTCCCGGCGCCATCAAAGATTTTTCGATTGCAGTATCTTCACATTCGGTACAGGTTAACAAGCCGCGACTCTTGAGGGTTTCAAAGTCACTGGAAGATTTAAACCAACTATCGAATTGGTGACCATTTGAACACTTTAAATTATATTTGATCATCTCTAAAAATACCTGCCTATCACAATGTTGACAAACACAATTCTTTTCACAATGAATAATTTATGAAGCAGTTCGATAAATTACAAGCTGTCGTTCGACGAAATTCCATACCCATTTTTATATTATTGTTAGTTATACCTTTGCTCGCATATCTTTCGGCCGCATGGTGGGTTTTTGCTATTTCTGTCCTATTGACATTTTTTATTTGGCGAGAACCTGATTCAAATTCGACTTACTTAGAACAAGCCATTCCAGATTATCTCGCACCTGAAGTTTTGAAGGGTTATATTGATCAGCTAGAGAATCCTTTGGTTTTTATAAATGCAGATGGTCAAGTTTCTCATTTTAGTAAATCTGCTAAGCAAATATTTTCGGGTTTAAATCTTGGTATTCCACTTGTGAACCTTACTCGCAATCCTAGACTTCATGAAATAATTCGAGAAGTTTTCGAGGATGCTCAATTTCGTCAAGCCATTTTGGAAGTAAACTCCACTAGTGATCGTTTTATCGAGGTGAGCGTATCAGCCGTCGAAGAGCCTTATGCTCAAATTCTAAAAGCGGATGTTAAAATCGAGTTTAACGACGTAACAAGCCGGAGGCTTGCTGAGCAATCGCGGAAAGACTTTATTGCCAATGCGTCGCACGAGTTGCGCACTCCGCTTGCCGTTATTCAAGGCGGGCTTGAGACAATTGATACTCATTCTGAAGATCCAGAGGCGTTTCGCATTTTTGTCCCAACTATGAAAAATGAAGCTCAGAGAATGGCAACGATCATAGATGATCTCTTGCTGCTTAGCCAAATTGATGCACAAGAGAAGATTTTGGATACAGAGAATGTGGCGGTTAGGCAGGTGTTTGAGGATTTATTACGTCTTTATGAAACGCAAAGTTCTAAATCTATCAATCGAGTTTTGTGTGACTTTCCAGATTCTAATTTAACTGTGCTTGCCGATAAAGAGCAGTTTATGAGAATGCTAATTAATTTGGTTGACAATGCGCTTAAGTACGGGAGCGAAGGCAAAGATGTTCGGGTTTACCTTGCTAAACAAAATCCGCGATTTAAGGGAATGATTGGTATCACTGTAGAAAATAGCGGAGAAGGCATCCCAAAGAATGAGATTGGGCGCTTAACAGAAAGGTTTTACCGCGTAAACTCAAAGGGAAAGGAAGGTACGGGTTTAGGTCTTGCAATTGTAAAGCAGATACTCAACAGGCACGGTGGTGAGCTACAAATTCAATCTGAAGCCAATCAAGGTTCCAAATTCACAATTTGGCTACGCAAATCAGAAAGATTAAAAAACAGTTAATATTATCAATTATTTATACCGTCATAAATATGAAATAGAATCAATTTAGAACCTCCACGTGAAGCGCTAAAAATCCTAGCGTTTATAATAGATATTATGTGGAGAACATTATGAATTTCAAAAAAACAACTCTTCTTCTTTCTTCAGTAGCGGTTGCTTCTGTTGCAACTGCCCGTGATCAGGTGCAAGTGGCTGGATCATCGACGGTTTTGCCATATGCGACGATCGTTGCAGAAGCTTTCGGCGAAAATACTGACTTCCCAACGCCAGTTGTAGAATCAGGCGGTTCATCAGCGGGCCTAAAGAAATTTTGTGAAGGTGTTGGCGTTGAAACAATCGATGTTGCAAACGCATCTCGTAAAATCAAAGATCAAGAAATTGCAGCTTGTGCAGAAGCTGGTGTGACTGACATTATCGAAGTGCGTATTGGTTATGACGGGATTGTTTTTGCTTCGGATATCGAAGGCTCTGATTTTGCGTTCACTCCTTCGGATTGGTTCTTGGCGCTTGGAGAGAACATTGTTGTTGATGGCGAAATTGTAGCAAATCCAAACGCATCTTGGAACGAAGTGAACGAAAACTTGCCAGAGCAAGCCATCGCAGCGTTCATTCCAGGAACCAAGCATGGTACGCGTGAAGTTTTTGAGGAAAAAGTTCTTCTCCAAGGCTGTGAAGATACCGGTGCTATGGAAGCGTTTATCGCGTCTGGCATGGACGAAGATGCAGCTGAAGGAGCGTGTATGGCTGTTCGTACGGATGGTGTATCTGTTGATATTGATGGCGATTATACAGAAACGCTTGCTTCAATCGACTCTAATAAAGATGGCATTGGTGTATTTGGCCTTGCTTTCTATGAAAACAATACTGACAAACTTAAAGTTGCGACAATGTCTGATGTAGTGCCTTCAACAGAATCGATCGCTTCTGGCGAATATCCGGTATCACGCCCACTATACTTCTATGTTAAGAAAGCTCACATTGGTGAAATTCCGGGTCTAAAAGAATACGCACAGTTCTTCGTCGCTGATGAATTGGCTGGACCTGATGGCCCTCTCGCGGCATATGGTCTCGTTTCTGATCCTGAACTTGCAGCGACTCAAGCGGCAATTGAAGCAGAAGAAACTATGTAATAATTAAAGGAGCGATAGCTCCTTAAAAGAGGGCAATTGCGTTGCCCTCTTGATGTTTTGGAGGTAATATGACCACTTCTGTTTTGTGGATATTAGTCGTCGTGCTTTGTGTAAGCGGCTATTTTGCGGGTAGAGCTCGTGCGCTTGCATCAGCTGGCGGTGATCAGAGGGTTATGCATTCACGGCCAGGGTTCCACGGATGGAATGTGGCACTTATTACTTTTTTGGTGATTGTCTTAACGTTTTGCATTCTGTCGCTTGTTAAAGCCGCTCTCGGCTTAGAGTTCAGTGTGTTCATTGTGAGTATGATTTTAGGCTTGCTGGCCGCAATTTCAGTGGTTTCAATTTCAAAGAAAGACTTACGTGCGCGCAATATCGTTGAGACGATAATGAAGTGGATACTTATTTTCTGTGCATCGATTGCGATTTTAACAACTGTTTCAATCGTTTTTTCTATGATTAGAGAGACGCTGAACTTCTTTAGTGTATATCCGGCAAGTGACTTTTTCTTTGGAACAAACTGGGCACCCAATTTTCGAGACCCAGCAAGCCCTCTTGGAATTTTGCCGTTGCTTTGGGGCACTTTGTATATTTCTTTAGTTGCGCTTATTGTCGCGGTGCCAATTGGTCTTTTTGCAGCCATATATCTTTCCGAATACTCTGGTTCCAAGCTGCGCGCTTTTGCGAAGCCCGCCCTTGAATTATTGGCCGGCATTCCCACAATTGTTTATGGATTATTTGCGCTTACGGCATTTGGTCCCGCGCTAATGGATCTTTTTGGTGAAGGTGGTTTTTTCAATGTTGGCTGGATGGGGGGGGCGCGCTCAGTATTGACTGCTGGCATTGTAATGGGAATTATGTTGATCCCTTTTGTGTCTTCTCTATCAGATGATATTATTAACGCGGTTCCACAATCTATGCGCGATGGTTCCTTCGGCTTAGGTGCGACGCAATCTGAAACCGTTCGACAGGTGATTTTACCAGCGGCACTTCCCGGAATTGTCGGCGCGATATTATTGGCGGCTTCGCGTGCAATTGGTGAAACCATGATTGTTGTGCTCGGGGCAGGTGCGATGTCTCAAATTTCTCCAAACCCATTTGAAGCAATGACTACGATTACTTCTCGTATTGTTGCACAATTAACCGGTGATGGTGATTTTAACTCTCCGCAAACTTTGGTTGCTTTCGCGCTTGGATTAACGCTTTTTGTCTTAACACTAATTATGAATATTTATGCGCTTTACATCGTGCGTAAGTATCGGGAGCAGTACGACTAATGGGCAAGTCATTATTTGAATTCGATTCTCATACAAAGAGTCGTAATCGATCAGAAAAAATATTTCGCGGATTTGGCATTTTTGCCATTATTCTTGGCGTAATTATGCTGAGTTACCTCCTTTGGACGATTTTAAGTGCGGGGCTTAGTGGCTTTCAGCAGACGCGTTTGAACCTCAACTTAGCTGTAAGTTCGGAAGAAATTGTCAATGCCGAGGAGTCCGTACTTAAAACCGCCGCCTATAATGAAATGGTGACCGGTGCTCTGAAAGCTCAGCTTGCCCAAAATGGGATTGAAACGGAACTTTCGGATAATGAACTATTAAAATTGTTATCGGAGCGGTCAGGAAATGAAGTTCGGCAAATCGCAATCAGCGAACCGGAGACCTTGTTAGAAGGGCGTGAGATGCGCCTATTCGCGAGCGCAGATGTAGATGGCTATATGAAAGGCCGTTTAACGCGCGAAGCGGTTAAAAATAACAAGAATACCTCGCCCGCGCTTCTCGATCTTGTTGATCAACTTCAAGCTAAAAATCTGATTTCGACCAGTTTTAACTTTTCCTTCCTCTATGGCACAGATTCGGCTGAGACCAGTCCAGAAGTTGCGGGTTTCGGAGCTGCTATGATTGGTTCACTCGCGATGATGATTGTTGTGCTTTTGCTTTCTTTGCCTATTGGGGTTGCTGCATCTATATATTTGGAAGAGTTTGCGCCTAAAAACAGACTGACTGATATCGTTGAGGTGAATATTTCAAACTTAGCGGCCGTGCCTTCGATTGTATTTGGTATCTTGGGTTTAGCGCTGTTTATAAATTTACTTGGACCTTTAAATGACAATGATTGGTTGCGAAATAACTCGCCATTCGTGGGTGGGTTGGTTTTGTCATTAATGACGTTGCCGACCATAATTATTTCGACACGCGCGGCTTTAAAAGCTGTGCCCCCCAGCATTCGTGATGCTGCGCTTGGCGTTGGTGCGTCAAAAATGCAAACGATTTTTCACCATGTTTTACCGCTCGCCATGCCCGGGATATTGACAGGTACAATTATTGGGTTGGCGCAAGCGCTTGGTGAGACAGCACCGTTGCTGCTCGTTGGGCTTGTCGGGTATATTGGTCACACGATGCCGGATGGTATCGATGCCTTCTTCGGAGGGCCGAATACGGTCATGCCCGCGCAAATATATACGTGGGCGGCGCGTGCTAACCCAGCATGGTACGAAAAAGCATGGGCGGGAATCATTGTACTCATGGTCTTTTTGGTTACAATGAATGCGCTTGCGATCGTATTGAGAAAACGCTTTGAGAGAAGATGGTAAAATGAGTTACATGAGCAAAATGAGCAAGGAACGAGTAATGGAAGATGTAAAAATAACCGCAAAAGATGTTCATGTTTTTTACGGGGATATGGAAGCAATTAAGGGCGTGGATGTCGAAATTCAGAATCGTACGGTTACTGCATTTATTGGACCTTCAGGTTGTGGTAAGTCCACATTCTTGCGCTGCTTAAATCGAATGAACGACACAATTGATATTTGCCGTGTTACAGGTCAAATCTCGATTGAGGGTGAAGATATTTATGATCAAAGAGTTGATCCTGTTCAATTGCGAGCCAAAGTGGGAATGGTTTTTCAAAAACCCAATCCGTTTCCAAAGTCAATTTATGACAATGTGGCTTATGGGCCGCGAATTCATGGCCTGGCGAATAGTAAAGCTGATTTAGACGCAATTGTTGAAAAGTCTCTGCGCGGCGCCGCGTTATGGGATGAGGTTAAAGATCGCCTAGATGCACCAGGGACAGGTTTATCTGGAGGCCAGCAGCAGCGTTTGTGTATTGCACGCGCAACAGCAACATCACCTGAAATTTTGTTAATGGATGAGCCTTGTTCGGCACTTGATCCAATCGCAACTGCTCAAGTTGAGGAACTTATACATGAGCTGCGTGAGAATTTTTCAGTTGTGATTGTGACCCACTCAATGCAACAAGCCGCCCGAGTATCACAAAAAACCGCATTTTTTCATCTTGGTGATTTAGTTGAGTATGATGATACGACACAAATTTTTAACAATCCCACTGACAAGAAAACACAAGACTATATTACCGGTCGAATTGGTTAGGAGATAATTTATGGGAGAACATATAGTTAGTGCATTTGACGATGACTTAGTCGCAATTCAGGCGAAAATCTCAGAAATGGGGGGTTTGGTTGAAGAAGGATTGTCGCTCGCTTTGAAGGCCGTGAAGAAACGTGACCCTGAGATTGGGTTGGAGGTTGTTTCACTTGATAAGCGTGTTGATGAGCTCGATCAAGAAATTGAAGAAATGGCGACGAATGTGATTGCACTTCGTCAGCCGATGGCCGTTGATCTGAGATTGCTGCTCGCCGCCTTAAAAGTGTCCACTACGCTCGAGCGCATCGGAGATTTGAGTAAAAATATAGCGCGAAGAGCTCAAGGCTTGGCCAATGCAAGAAAAAAAGCGACCCGCACAATTGTGAGCATGGGTGAGATGACGCTTAAACAGTTAAATCAAATACTTGATGCATATGTTCAGCGCGATTCTGATTTGGCGGTCGAAATTTGGAACAGTGATATTGAGATTGATGAAATGTATAATGCTTGTTTTCGAGAACTGGTCACGTATATGGCCAGCGATTCTCGATTAATTGGCTTAGGTTCTCAGTTGTTATTTGTTGCCAAAAATCTAGAGCGTATTGGTGATCACACGACGCATATTTCTGAGATGATTTATTATATCGATAAAGGCGAACATCTCGGTGATGAACGCCCAAAGGGAGAACCTTTGGGATTAGAAGCAATTGATTAGGACTAAATTTGGTTAGCCGCATTCAAATCATTGAGGACGAGAAAGCCGTTGCGCAATTGTTGGAATTCAATTTGCAAAAAGAGGGCTATGAGGTTCTTTGCGCTGACAACGGCGAAGATGGTTTGTCTGATGTAAGATCACTAAAGCCTGATTTGCTGATATTGGATTGGATGTTGCCGGATATGAATGGCGTGGATATTGCGCGCCAACTCAGATTTGATAAAAAGACCAATAATATCCCGATCATTATGCTGACAGCTCGTGCAGCCGAAGATGATCGTGTGCTAGGGCTCGAAATGGGCGCGGATGATTATGTTACCAAACCCTTTTCAATGCGTGAGTTGCTCAGTCGTGTAAAGGTTCGGTTGCGTCGAAATGTCCACATGGATACGGTTTCATTTGGCGATATTGAAATTGATTTTGAGAAAGTGCGTGTAAGGCGCGGCATGCGCGACATAAGGCTAAGCCCCAAGGAATTTGACGTTCTCAAATTGCTCGTGTCTCACCCTGGGCGCGTGTACTCTCGAGAGGTTATCTTGAACCACATTTGGGGTTTTCAAGATGATGTCGAACTGCGAACAGTTGATGTGGTGATTGGAAGATTGCGGCGCGCCTTAAAGCGTGGCAAAGAAAAAGACCCAATTCGAACGGTAAGAAGCGTGGGATATGCTTGGGACGACAAACTCTAAGCGTGTTTCTGTTTGAATTTGCACTCGACCTTCGCGTTGAAATAAACTAATTTTCACCCATGAAAATTTTCAAGACGATTGGCGAAATGCGCTTGGAATTGGCGTGTGAAAGTAAAAATAGGAACCCAATAGGCTTCGTGCCAACAATGGGCGCTTTGCATGACGGGCATTTAACTCTAATGCGGACGGCAATATCCGAGAACGCTCGTATCGTCGCGAGTATTTTCGTGAATCCAACGCAATTTAATGATCCGAGTGATTTGGAAAAGTACCCAAGAGACATGGATACAGATTTGCGCCTGCTTGAAGAGGTGGATGTCGACTATGTTTTTGCGCCCTCTGTGGAAGAAATGTATCCCGCTCCGATTGAAACTGTTGTTGATGTGCCTGCGCTCTCATCTCAATTAATTGGCAAATTGCGTCCCGGGCATTTTCAAGGCATGGCGAGCGTCGTTGTCAAATTGTTGAATATCATCGGAGCTGATCGCGCATATTTTGGAGAAAAAGACTATCAGCAGCTGGCAATTGTCCGAAAAATGGTCACCGACTTAAATATTCCGACCGAAGTTTGCGGCGTGCCGACGGTTCGTGAACCTGATGGTCTGGCAATGTCATCACGCAATCAGTTATTGTCGGTTGAGGACAGAAAAGCGGCGTCGATTATTTATCGTTCGATAAAATTCGCGCAATCCTTGAGCCTGAAAACAATCCCTGAAATTGAAGAGAAGGTGCGTGCATTTATTAATGAAGAGCCGCGTGCGTCGGTTGAGAATGTAGATATTGTTGATGCATATTCGTTAACGCCCATGCAAAGGCTTGAGAAAGAGGCTGTATTGCTTTTGAACGTAAAATTTGGGGATGTTCTTTTAATTGATCAAGCCAAGCTCTCACCTGTGTAGCTTATTTATGCGGGTCATTTGATGACAATGCGCAGCTTGACTTGCACTTGTCTGCATGTGTTTTTATGAATTGAAGTTTAATAGTTGAAATCGTGATGTGAGGATTTGATATGAGTGTTGACCCAATGATTAAAAGAAATACTGCACCGGATATATTGGCGCGTAAGGGCGGGGAACCCATTGTTTGCTTGACGAGCTATCATTCTCACACCGCGGCTTTGGTTGATGAATTTTGCGATCTATTGCTTGTTGGCGATAGTCTTGGAATGGTTATGTATGGAATGCAGTCGACGATTGGCGTGACTTTGGAGCAGATGACATTGCATGGTGCAGCCGTGGTGCGCGGATCAAAGAAATCTCTTGTTGTCGTGGATATGCCTTTTGGGAGTTTCGAAGAAAGCCCTAATGTGGCCTACCGGAATGCGAGCTATGTAATGGCGAATACGGGATGTGGTGCGATTAAGCTCGAAGGCGGTGCTCCTATGGCTGAGACCATTCGTTTTTTAACGGATAGGGGTATTCCGGTGATGGCTCATATTGGGCTCATGCCGCAGCAGCTTAACACATTAGGTGGCTTCAAGTCGCAAGGGCGAAAAGAAGGGGATCGAGAAAGATTGATCGCGGACGCAAAAGCAGTACAAGAAGCGGGCGCATTTGCAGTAGTTCTTGAGGGTATTTTGGAGCCCATTGCCGCTGAAATTTCAAGCATTGTCGAAATACCGACCATTGGAATCGGTGCGTCAGCGAAATGTGACGGACAGATTTTGGTGATGGAAGATATGTTGGGATTGAACCCTTGGGTTCCTAAATTTGTAAAGAAGTTTGGGGCACTTGGTGATCATATTTCGGGCGCCGCCAAAGACTATGCGGACGCGGTGAAAGCCAGAGAATTTCCATCCAGTGAACATATATATAAGAAGAGTAAATAATTTTTTTGTCGAGCACGTAAATCATCAGGCCTCATTTTATTAAGATATTTGTGAACGCCTGTGATTTTTTATTGGCTAAATCATCTGCGATAAAACGGACAAATTGGCGTGTTAAGCTTTCGCGTTTCGATTGATTGGGCCAAACAGCATAGTACCCAAGCGGTCTTAACTTCCATTCGCTGAGCACTTCAATGAAATCTCCCTTTTTAATTCCTAAATTTGCAAGATAGTTAGGTAAGATTGTAACCCCTAAATTTTGTTTTGCAAAAGCATAAACGGAATCAAGGTTGTCCACTTCGATGCGGGTGTTCCCATGCACGCGTTGTGTTTCGCCGTTAATATATGTGGCTTCGGTTGTATCTGAGCGCTGAGTATAGCGAATCCAATCCCACTCTTCGAGATCTTTGAGTTCCTTGGGTGTAGGGAGGGAGGCGCCGTATTCCATCCCAACTATAAATTTCCGTTTTTCTTCTCCTATTTTGAGTGACATCATCGAACTGTCGTCGAGCCATCCGGCGCGAATACTAATGTCGAGACCGCTGTCGATCAGGTCAATAACGTGATCTGTGTAGGACAAAGAAATATTTACCAAAGGGTGCTTTTGAATGAAGTGTGAGATCGAATTTGTCAGTTTTGAATTTGCTAAAAATGCCGGTGCCGAAATTCTCAACGAACCAACAGGCTCGTTTGATAGCGCGTTGACTTCATTTATGCCTAATTCAACAGAATGTAGCATTTCCTTTGCACGAAGATAAAATAAACGTCCTTCATGAGTGAGCGCTATTTTTCGGGTTGTACGGTATAAAAGCGTGACGCCAAGATAGTCCTCAAGTTCTGACACCATCTCACTTACACGCGAAGGCGCGATTTTATTTTTTTGTGCGGCACCTCTAAAGGTGCCTTCATCAATTACAGTCGAAAAAATGGCAATATGCCTAAGATGTTCAAACATTGTTCGCCTACTCAGAACAGTGAAATCTAAAATAGAGGAATAGTTAAAATAAACAAGAGGACTTACTCTCAAAAGCACTCAAAGGAGGAAATATATTGAAAACAATAGCAAGATTTGAAACCGAGCGCGCAAGCCGTTATTTGAAGGCGCTTTGTCATCATTTTGGCCGAAAGGTCAGTGCTGAGTGCAGTGAAGAAGAAGGCTGGGTTGAGTTTCCGATTGGCCGTTGTGAGCTGAAAGCAAGCGACAGCGAACTCGTCATATCTCTCAAGGCTGAAAATCAATCCAAACTCAAGCAGCTTGAAAATATTGTCGGTAGCCATGTTGATCGGTTCGCATTTCGTGAAAACCCGAATTTAGTCTGGGGTTCACCAAATTCGATCTAAAAATTCATAAAAAGGAGAAAAATTATGAAAAAATTAATGACATCAGTAACACTTGCAGCCCTTGTCCCGACATTGGGATTTGCAGAAAATGCAATGGATAATAAGGAAATCGCGATCGAAGCACTTAATGAAATGTTGGTTGAGTTAAATGTGGAAGCCGTCAATAAATATATTGGTTCGGAATATATTCAGCACAACCCAATGGTTCCTGATGGCGCAGAAGCACTCAAAGGTTTGATAACGCAATTGGCCGCAAATAAAGACGAAAATCCATTTAGCGCTGAGTATGTGCGCGTTATTGCAGATGACGATATGGTTGCTTTCCATACGCGTTATGAAGGTTTTGGGGATCAGCCTTTGGTTGGATTTGATGTCTTTAGATTGGAAGATGGCAAAATCGTTGAGCATTGGGATAACCTCACTCCAGAGACGGAGCCAAATCCATCGGGTCATACTCAACTCGACGGAGAAACTGAAATTGTCGACTTGGATAAAACCGAAGAAAATAAAGCCAAAGTTGAAGAATTCATAACGCGCTCTCTTATCAATCACGAAGAAGTCGACATCACCCAGTACATCAGTCCTGAAACATATATTCAGCATAATTCTATGGTCGCTGATGGGTTGGAAGGCTTTGGCGCATTTATGGCAGAAATGGCTGAGAAGGGCATTTCAATGGAGTACAATGAAGTTCACCAAGTCATAGGCGAAGGTAATTTTGTTTTGACAATGTCAGAGGGCAGCATGGGCGATGAAGCGCAAGCGTTTTACGATCTTTTCCGTCTTGAAGATGGCTTGATCGTGGAGCATTGGGATGTGATCAGCCCGATGCCTGAACCAGATTTGCCAACAAATACATCTGGTAAATTTTAATTTGGAATGAAAGAAGAGTAAATAAATGCAAAGAAGAACTTTGTTAAATTCAGCGCTTGGTGCGGGACTTGCTCTCGCACTTTCTAAAAACTTGTTAGCTAAGGAGATGAGTATGGACGCACAGTCACAAGAAAGTTTTGATACCGTGATGGCCTTTATGGAGGCAATGGGTCAAGGAGATATGGAGGCAATGTCAAATTTAATGGCCGACGATATGGTTTGGCATAATGAAGGGGACAAAACTTTGCCTTGGATCGGTGAAACACGTGGTAAAGAAGCCATTTTTGAATTCCTAGGCGTATTTTCTGAAAACCTTGAGACAACTCTTTGGGAAAACACCGACGCCTTTGCTTCCAATGATACAGTAGCTGTATTTGGAAAAATGAATGGTGTTACGCCGAAATCAGGCGCGGAAATTGGTGAATTTACATTTGCACTTCGCGCAAAAGTAAAAGATGGACAAGTTGTGCTATGGCATTGGTTTGAAGATAGTTTTGCGGTCAGCAAAGCCTACCATAGCGCTTAGTTAACTTCTAAATCTACACTTTTTACAATGGTCGACTTGAAAAAGTCGGCCATTTTTTGGTTTGGAAGAAATTTTTTCTATTCCCATTTCAATTGCCTCAACTGGCATGCTGTCCGTAGCACCTTGGGTGCTCTATTTTAGACTTTGTTGAACAAACAGAAGAATTGAAAATGGTTGCTCCAAAGCCTCTTACAATTTTTGCAAAAAATTTATTATTCTCATATTTTTAGGGAGGAGTTTACATGTCTAAGACTATAAATTTATTTGCTATTTCTTCTGTATTTTTAGCGAGTTGCGATTTACTTGATTCTCCGGCGACTTCAATGGGTGAAGTCTCTCAAAAATGGGGACAAGAAATTGAATCTGGAGATTTTGTTTAAGAGGTGAGAATAATTCAAGTTCTTGTCGAGGCATTTCGGTCGCTTCTTTAAGGGGTGAAAATATGAGATGGCTGTCAACGGGGGGCAGTGTCAAATGGAACTGGTACGGTGTCCTATCAAAGTATTAATACAGAAACGCCAACGAATCGGGCATACTGCATAACGGGTTATGACGGATTATCAAGCACTTTGGTTTCTGGGGTCCCTAGTTTTCAGGCGTCTTTTGAAAGTACTACTAATCAAATAATGGGGCAATTGGTCGAAGATCAAACCTGTTCGGTTTATGCAAAGTGTAGCGATGATAAAGATTACTATTTGACATATGTAAATGGAGTTTATGACGAATACCTGTCCTCTGAGATCGACTTTTTATCCTCAGCAAATCAAGTTTAGGTTAGTACGACTAGGATAGATTTGCTGTCCGAAGGGCTTAAGTTTCCAGCGGCGTGCCAATAGTAATTTATTTGATTATTCATGCATTATTTTTGTTAGACTAATGCTGTTTAAAGTAAAAAAACCGCCTCTTTTCAGACGGTTTTTTTGGTGGGCGTGTTAAAGCTCAATTAACTTGGCTTGTTTAACGTGCGGCAGCTTCATAATTTCATCGACTATGCTCGCATCCAAACTTTCATCAATACCAAGAAATGCGATTGCTTCGCCGTCTTTTTGAGCGCGTCCGAGTGAAAATGTCGCGATATTCACATTGTGTTGCCCAAGCAGTGTGCCGAGTGCGCCAATATATCCAGGCTCGTCGGTATTGGTTGTGTAAAGCATATGCGGGTAAGGTTCCGCTTCTAAATTTATTCCTTTGATTTGAATGAAGCGTGGTCGACCATCTGAATAGATTGTGCCGGCAACAGTTCGCGTCTGATTTTCAGTTTTTATAATAAGTCGAACATATGATCCAAAAGCACCTTGTGCATCCTTTTTGGTTTCTGCAATTTTCATACCCCGTTCGCGCGCAACGATGGGTGCTGATACCATATTAACAGCGCCTTGCCCGACCATCGGCAATAACAAAGCCGCCGTTAGTGTAGATGTCAATGGATTGGTATTCATTTGGGCGACATCGCCGACATATTCGATCTCAATTTCTTTTATCGCATTGTTAGTGACTTGGCCTGCAAAGCTGCCTAAGTTTTTTACAAGTTCGATCCAAGGCTTTAAAAGTGGCGCTTCTTCAGCTGTAACAGAAGGAGCATTTAGCGCATTTGATATAGCTCCGCTTACTAAGTAATCGGACATCTGTTCTGCAACTTGAAGGGCCACGTTTTCTTGTGCTTCATTTGTGCTTGCGCCAAGATGAGGCGTGCACACAACATTTGGCAGCCCAAAAAGCGGGTTTGTTTTTGCGGGTTCTTCAGCAAACACGTCGAAAGCCGCGCCGGCGATATGACCAGATTTTATGGCCTCGGCAAGTGCGGCCTCATCGACAAGGCCACCTCGCGCACAGTTAATTATACGCGCACCTTTTTTCATTTGGGCGATACGTTCAGCGGATAGGATATTCGCAGTTTTTTCGTTTTTGGGAATATGGAGCGTGACAAAGTCCGCGATTTTTAGCATTTCTTCGATCGTTTCAACCTTTGTGACGCCCAGTTCGAGCGCACGATTGCTGGATAAAAATGGATCATACGCAACAACCTTCATTTTCAAGCCCAATGCGCGAGTTGCGACAACTGCGCCTATATTTCCGCAGCCGATAAGGCCAAGTGTCTTGCCTGTTATTTCGACACCCATAAACTTGGACTTTTCCCACTTTCCGGCTTGTGTGCTGGCATCAGCAGCAGGAATTTGACGCGCTACAGAAAACATCATTGCGATCGCGTGTTCGGCCGTCGTAATTGAATTTCCAAAGGGCGTGTTCATGACAACTACGCCTTTATTTGAGGCCGCGGGAACGTCGATATTGTCAACTCCAATTCCTGCACGTCCAATGACTTTTAAATGATCAGCTTTTTCGATTAACTCTGCGGTGGCTTTGGTTGCTGAGCGTACAGCTAAACCATCATATTGGTGAATAATACTGGCGAGTTTTTCTGGGTCTTTACCTAAGTCGGGTTCAAAATCGACTTCGATATCGTTGTTTCTAAATATTTCAATTGCGGCTTGGCTAAGTTTATCAGAAATGAGTACTTTTGGCATTTAAATCTCCATGTCTAAAAGAGTTGAATGGGCGTAATCTAGCCATTCGGTGAGTATGATTATGTCTTGAGTTTCTACAGTCGCGCCACACCAAATCCGTAAGCCTTCGGGCGCGTCTCGGTAAGAACCAATGTCGTAGGCCGCATGTTGCGAATCTAAGAATTTTACAATTTTCTTCGCAAAGCCCTCGGGCAAATCCAAGAGCTTTAAGCAAACAGAAGTGTTCGATCGCGTTTCGCGATCAGTACTCAAATTTTCAATCCAATCGCGTTGGTCAACCCAAGCTTGTAGGGTGTTAAAATTTTCGTCAGCACGCGCTCTCATGGTTTTGAGTCCGCCAATGTTTTCGACCCAGTTGAGCGCATCAAGCGCGTCGGCGACTGCAATCATTGAAACTGTATTAATAGTGGCGCCTGTGAAGATAGCTTCGATAAGTTTACCATTTTTAGTTAGCCTGAAAATTTTGGGCAAGGGTCGATCCGGTGTAAAATTCTCTAAACGTTCAACTGCTCTCGGGCTTAAAATCAGAACGCCATGCGCGGCTTCTCCACCAAGCACTTTTTGCCAGCTAAAGGTTGCAACATCTATTTTATCCCAAGGCAAATCTTGGGCGTAAACCGCCGAGGTTGCATCCACAAAAGTGAGGCCTTCACGATCATCTGAAATAAAATCTCCGTTAGGAACACGAACGCCTGACGTAGTTCCATTCCAAGCGAGAACAAGATCTGCATCTTTGCGAGTTTGCGATAAATCAGGGAGTTCACCATATACGGCTGTGTGAATTTCTGCATCCAACTTAAGATGCTTTGAAATATCGGTCGCCCAGCCCGAAGAAAAACTTTCCCACGCAAGAACATCAATTGGGCGCGCACCAAGCATCGACCACAGTGCCATTTCAAATGCGCCTGTGTCTGAGGCGGGTACAATACCAATTCGGTAATCTTCGGGTAGTTCGAGTGTTGAGTGCATCTTCGCGATGACTTCGGCGATTTGTGATTTTGGACCTGTTGCTCGGTGAGACCGGCCAAGCCAAGGCGTTAACGCGTCAAATGACCAGCCCGGCCTTTTGGGGCAAGGGCCAGAAGAAAAAGAAGGGTTTTGGGGTAAAGATTTAGGTCGTGCATATTCAGCCTGCACGGGCGCTTCTGCATTGCTCACGCAACACTCCTATGTATGGACGACATTCCTGAGTGAAGCCGCTCTCGTCCATGCCAGCGACAGCACCCAGAGTCCGAATATTCGAATGGACGAAGATTTGCAAGTTAAATGTCGCAAGTGCGTAAAATTTTGTCGCAAAATCATCAAGAATATCCGGCATATCAAGCCCCCTATGTTTGGTCCAATATTAGGGCCGTAGTTTTTAGGGTCGTAGTTTCTGGTATTTGCGGCCGCATATTCAGCGCCTGATGCGGTCTTATGTGATTGTGTTCTTTGACCCAACAGTTGATCCTCGCTTGCGCTTGTTTTGTGATTTGGAACCAGTTCGCGTTTAAGATTTCATTGCGCAATGTTCCGTTGAACCTTTCATTATATCTCAATCGTCATATCCCAATCGTCGCGAAAACGGTCCCCCAGATCGTTTTCTGATCCCCTTCATATCCCAAGGCGGTCCTGGATAGATGTGAATTGGCTCGATGTCGGCCCGTTTGAGCCACGTTTGGAATATTTCCGAGACGAACTCATGCCCATTATCGGAACGTATATATACTGGTATATACTGGCTTTCCATGTTGAATAATCAGCGGATAAAGCGCCTTCTGGGCTTCGCCCGTTTGTTCGCTCAAATCATCCACTGGATCATTCATCACTTCGTGATCCGCTCCAAACCCTCACCAACCATGCGGTAGCCGTAACGCCCGTATTGTTTGGCCAATCGAATAAGTTCCAGCCTGAGTGTATCATCATCACGGGGAGCGCCCTGATAGCGCATGGTTGAGCGCGCAATCCCTGTCACAGAACAGGCGCGGCTTTCGGAAACACCGAGCTTTTGGCAAAACTCTTTTGTTGGCGCGCCACTCTCTTGTTCCTTGCAGCATCAAAATAATCTGCTCGTCACTAAATCTGCGTTTCATTTTTGGCCATTTTGATTTGAGCCTTGGTTGACAGTATACTTTCATTTTAAGGCGATATCGCAATAGATGGTGAATTATTAAAATTATTTTTGTTGAAAATACATCTAAAAATTGCTATACGTTTATATATTATTAACTATTATTAATTTTTTATTATTAACTATTAACTATTAACTATTAACTATTAACTATTAACTATTTATTATTAATTTTTAAAAACAGGGTGACAATTATGGCACAACATACATTTGATATTACACGAACAAACTTACCTGGCAATTTATTTCATAACTATCAACTAACAGGTGTCGTTCCGCAATTTACATACAGTGCGGCAGCACATCCGACCTCTTCGGTTACAGTTGAAGACACTGACGGCGTTTTGAATGATGGCGATTATCAGGCTGATGCCGACGGTTTTCAGCAAATCACAAGCGTAAGTCCAGATATTGACCCCGCTGCGGTTGGGCAAAATTTGATAGCGACCTATCAGTTTACGTTAGTGGGAAATGACGGAACGAGCTTTCCAGGCGTTGCGGTTGCGACACCAGTAGGTACAATTAATTGGCAAGATGAGTATATTGCGACAACGCAGCCATTGGTTGAAGGTGTTACATATCGGATGGAAAATCTTAGCCCCAATGCGGAAGCAATTTTGTTTGCGAGCTTGACAAATAATTATGCCACCTCTGTGCCATGTTTTACGCGAGACGTTTTTATCGAAACTAAAAATGGTCTTGTTAAGGTCCAAGATTTGAAAGCTGGTGATTTGGTCAAAACTCTTGATCACGATCTGCAACCAATTCGCTGGGTCGGTTCACGCATAATCCGACAAGAAGAGCTTCAGAAAAACCCTAAGCTTCGTCCGATTATGATTGTTGCAGGCGCGCTCGGAAATGGACTTCCTGAAAGAGATTTACTGGTTTCAAGGCAGCACCGAATGATGGTCAGCTCGGAGATTGCGGAGCGCATGACGGGTAGTTCTGAAGTTCTCATTCCTGCGATCAAGCTTGTCGCGCTACCTGGCGTGTATATTGACGAAACTGTGACGGAAGTTGAGTATTTCCATGTGCTATTTGATCAGCACGAAATCATTTTTGCCGAGGGCGCAGAAACGGAAAGCCTGTTTGTGGGGGAATTTGCTATCAAAGCTCTCGGTAGGGAAGCACTGGAAGAGATATTGGCCGTTTTCCCTAACTTCGAGGAAATATCTGGCGACTTTATTCCAGCGCGCATGATCCCTGAAGGAAAAATACAAGAGGAATTGATGAAGAATATCGTCAATAATAAAGCCATAACATATTCGCTCTGACAACGAACCCAGAGTTTATATCAAAAACTTTCCCAGCATGTCTCACGCGAGTTGGTATTAAACCTGTGCGCATTTATCTAAGCAGCGCATGGGGTCTAAGAAGGATCAGAAAACAGTCGGAGGGCTGTGGACTTGTACCGGTTTGATACCGATTTTTTGAGATATTATTTGTCTACAAAGAAGTTGGCATGCCTTATTTGAGTGATCCAACAGTTTTGTTAGAACCAGCAGGTTAGTTTGTCGCGTCATGCGACCTCTCCATAATAGGGCAATGGCGGCGCTTTTGGCAAGCTGGTTTGCGGCGCGGGTGGTTTAGAGCCCAGTTATGAATGCGGTCGCCTAGTATTTTAATATTTCCTCTAGCCTTCGATCAGGATTTGTGCCTCCTTCAATGTTTAGAAGATTTCACGTGCCAAAAGCTCGTCACGCAGCTTGGAGTTGAAGCTCTGGCAATAACCATTTTCCCATGGGCTGCCGGGTTCGATGTATAGCGTTTTGACATCGAGCTGTCCAAGCCACTGTCTCAAGGCGGTTGCGATAAATTCAAGTCCATTATCTGAGCGGATATGTTTGGGTGAGTCATGGGTTACAAATAACTCGCCCAATACGCCAGTACATCGCGGCTATTGAGTTTGCGTTCAACACGGATAGCAAGGCACTCGCGGGTATATTCATCAATGACACAAAGCATGCGAAGCACCTTGCCCTCATAGGTGCGGTCTTGAACGAAATCATAAGACCAGACATGGCCTTTATGTTGTGGGCGCAAACGGATACATGACCCGTCATTGAGCCATAGCCTGCCTCGTTTCGGTTGTTTTTGTGGAACTTTCAGCCCTTCACGCCGCCAAATACGATACACACGGCTCGCACTCACTTGCCAGCCAGCTCCTCGAAGCAAGGCTGTGACCCGACGATAGCCATAGCGCCCGAACCGTTTAGCCAAGGCGATGATGGCTTGCGTCAGAGTATTCTCATCAGATCGAGGCGTGTGTGGCTTGCGTTTTGTCGAACGATGTTGGTCAATAGCGCGACAAACTTGACGCTCAGATACACCAAGCTCGTCCATCACGTGATCAACAGCAATGCGCTTACGTGAAGGGCTCAGAACTTTCCCTGCACAACTTCCTTGAGGATTTGATTATCAACCGTCAAATCAGAAACAGCACGCCGCAAGCGGGCGTTCTCTTTCTCCATCTCTTTCATGCGCTTGGCTTGATCCACTTGAAGCCCGCCATATTCTTTGCGCCAGCGGTAATAAGTCTGCTCCGTCACGCCAATCGCACGAACCGCTTGGCCTGTTGTATCTCCTTGGCTAAGGCGAACTTCAACAGCGCGCAGTTTTGCTATAATCTCTTCAGGTTTGGCTCTCTTGCCCTTCTTATGCACTGAAACAGTGCTGCTGTACTTGCGCAATAGATCGACAAGCGGGATGTGTTCGGCCTCATTTTCGGGAGTTTGCGAGATTAAATATTCTTCACGCGCAGCCCATTGCTCGGCCTCCCTCTTTGAATGAAATAGCTTTGACTTGCGAATTTTTTACCACTCGGCGCAGTCTTGGCAGTCTGCGCCTGCCATCTCCCGTCATCCCTTTTAATTATCGAAGCCATGATTCGTATTTATTCGTACTAGGACTTCATATTTGTTCTGTAAAGCGTGAACGAAAGCGGAACTATGAGCTTTGTTAAATTGACTAGTTTCCTTTATTTTCCGTAATTTATGGAATTTTGCGGAATATTTATGGTGCCCGAGGGGGGACAGTTTATTTCAATAAAAACAATTAATTGAAAATGCTATTCGTGTTTTTTTCGTGCGCGTTCAATATTTTTATCATATTGAGCCTTGGTGAATACAAACTTACCATTTCCGCCATCACGTGTAAATTGGAGTTCACTTTTGCGGCACTTCCGACGGATTGTTTCCTTGCTGAGGTATAGCGCGCACGCCATCTCATCGAGAGTGTAGATGCGGTCACTTTCTTGTGCAGCAAATTGCTGAAGAGCTTGGTTGGCTCCTTTGTTTGCAGCCGCTTCAAGCATTTGTTCGATTTGTTCAATGCTTAACGTTACCAACGTGATGGGCGCGCTTGTCATGTTTTTCATTTATTTCCCCACTGGTTGGGTCTGGCGGAATGAACATACTTAAACTCAATTCGATTGCAGATTTCATCTGGAGCGCATCGATAGTGTTTCATAATAAACTCTACGAACTGCGCTGGTGACCAATCTGGAAAGCCCTCGCGAATTACGTCGTCAGGGGTGATCGCATTAAGTGGTTCTGGACGAACGCTTAGGATTTCAATTTCGCAAAGGCGAATTACCTTTTCACCTTTGCGTAATCCCATAGCTTTTTCGACACCAATTAATCGATCATTGGGCTTCAGAAACCACCATCCAAATCGACGGGTCACATCTTTTGATTGTGCCTTGATTTGATTTTTGGTCATTGCGAACGATATCAGTCGCGGCATTTTATGAAATCCTTTTTAGCGCACATGGACGGACTATGATTTAATATCGTGAAGCGGAATGATAGCTTGGACTGAAACCCAGCGGACCGCACAGCCCATTCTAGTGGCGATCTTTGTGCGCGCCCATTTTTCCAAATCTTTTACTCGGTTGATGGCGCTTGCTTGAATGACTTGGCCGCGATAACGCCCTTTCATAGTGTATGTGACATAAATTCGGCTCATCTTATACTCCTAAAATAAGGGTCAAGCAGGCGTTCTTGAGATAGGGATCAATAAAAAGTAGCCCGCTTGACTTACTTTTAATAACTCATAAAATATGAGTAGTCAATTATAAATGTTCATTATTTATGAGTTAATTTTAACGCAGTATACTGCAAAGCTTGAATCGCAGTCATCTGCTCGCATATTTTCAGAGAGCTTAATCAATGGAAATCCAATTTTTTTAAAATGGTTCGCAAGCTTTGGGGACGTGACTGATATTACGCGAGAGCATCCTTGTTTGGCCGCCTCTCTCGTTTGTTTGCTAAATATGATACGCAGGGCGATGATTTTAATGATTTGATTTGTTTTTTGGCTTTGATCCGCACATAATCGTGTAACATCCCAGTCTAAGTTTGAAGCATCGATATTTGCAAGTGAGGAGTGTTCTGAAATTAGCTTTTCAAGCAATGAGTTTTGGGGGTCATTACCATTTACATGATGTCCGCGTGCGCCCATCAAAAATCGATTTTTATATTTTACAAATGTATAAAAACAATTTTTGTTATCAAACTGATCAATTTCTAATCCATTTTGAACGGGGATATTCCAGCTGTATTGATCAACGAATATAGATTTTCTAACACTAAAATATTGTCTGCAGGTTTCATCTTTACATGGTTCGGCGCAATAAAATGCTACGATTTCAAGATGTAAACATCTGTATATTTGATTCAATATTTTAGTTAAAAAACCCTGATTTCGCCGCATGAACAATCGCCTCTTCGATTGTATTTACGCCAAAATTAGCGCGAATGGCTATCTTTTGTTTCTGAACGGCTGAGATAGAAATGTTGAGTACATGCGCAATTTGCTTGTCTTGCGCACCCTCGCCAATCATCCTCAGTATTTGTTTTTGTTTATCAGTTATTTTTGGAAATTCTCTTGTTTCACCATGTAGGCAATATATAAGACCAGCTATAATGTGGGATGTATCATCCTGAACTTCCTTAGAAAAAATGACTGTTTTATTTAATATGATCGAGCCTAAAAATGGCGTAAACTCAAAGGATCCGTAAAACGTCCAGCCTAGCCGAGCTTCAAGACCATGTTGGGTGCAGTTAGAAAACGGTTCATTATTTAAGTCGTAGTTGTCACTCCAAGAATGCCACCCTGAAATTTTTCCTAGATTGCTTACAATAGGATCAATTTTATTCAGATTTTTGAAGATATAAGAAAATCTAAAGCGATAAGGAGTGTTGGAAATTATGCTTGCTGGAGTTTTATTTCTGAAATTCGTTGAAATGATGTGGAATTCAGCAACTTTACTAAGTTGTTCAAGAAAGCGAATCTTGTTACCCTTTCTCTCCTGTTTTGTCAACATGCTATTTATTTACCTTGTTCTGCGCTGTAATGCTTAAGTATCTTATTTAAATTGGTTATGGAGGATATTTATGAAAAATAGCAAATGTGATATCGATGCGATTATTCTTGCGTCAGATAAATCTGGATTGAGCTTTGATCTGTTATATCATTTAACAAAGGGGCTGGACGCCAATTCTAAAGCAATTGTGCTCGGCAATAGCTCGGTTTTACCTCGATATATAAAGTCTAAGCTTATCCCAGTTAAATCGCAAAGTAGATCAAGTGAATCTGGTTGAGGTCTGTTTTCGCCTGATTCCCAGTTCAGATATTGGGTGTAGTTAAAGCCCATTTCATTGCAGTATGCATTTATTTTCATTCCTGGTCGAACAACTTCGCGAATTGCAATGAGCCGTTGTCCTATTTTGTGATATTTTTTTGTAGTTTTTGTCATTTGGTTGTGACTCGTATTTGTTTGCTTTTTCTTCAACAACATATCGCTACTCATAAAATATGAATAGTTTTTATATTATGAGCTTGACTAACTCATTATTTATGAGTTAAATGCCGTTATGGATAACTTTGATGAATTTCTTTCTCAATTTAATCGCGCCGAGCTTTCAAGAGCCCTTGGGTTAAAGAGCCCGACCGCTATTGATAATTGCAGAGCAAATAAAAAATTCCCTTCCTCATGGTTTAAAACAATGGAGGATCTTTGCCTTGAACGCGGCATTGATTGCCCGCGTGAGCTTTTTAATTGGCGAGGTGCGGCATGAATAAATCTCCTAAGCTTGTTCAAAACGACAATAACCAATCCGAGTTTCAAAAGTCTTTGAAAATCGCAACTCAGGTAAAAGAACGCTTAATGGAGCTTGTGTTGGACACAACCGCCGAAAGCGATCGTCTTGCGTTTTATATCTCGGTTCTTGCGCCTTGGGCGGATTACCCGAGCGAAAACAAGCAGAATATCCGAATTGCGCAGATTGCGAAAACCACGCCACAAACGGTGTGGAATTGGCGATCAGGTATGACGCAATGCAGTGCGCTTGGTCGTCTTTACGGTTTCACGCGGATGCGCTTTGAAAACGAATATGAAATGACCGTTGCTTTTGGCGAAGCCGTTGGGCGCGATTTTCTCGAAGAGGCAGGCATTCAAGCGGAGGCTTTGAAATGAGCCTCGTTTGGATAAACCTTTCTTTTTCCTCCCTGACCATCAAGTTTGATGGCAACTCACCTCGCGTTCGCCATTTGGCGACGCGGGGTCTTTCTAAAGTTTTGCGATTGGCGCGTGTCCGCAAGTTTCCGCGCGCCATTCGGAGAGCTTTACCTGTAGAGCCCTCCCTGCTCGATGCGTTCTCTTGCCGAGAACTGCCTCAAAACTTCCCGCGTCTACCAATAGGTGGCGCGGGCTTTTTGAAGGGTCGAGTATGTTAAAGAAAATCCTTCTGATTGTTTTCGTTCGGTTGCTTCAGGCTTACCTATCAACCTGGGAAAGCCCTGATCGCTACCTTGGCATGAAATGCCGTTGTGATTCAAAATTACATCCAAAAACGGGTAAGTCCCTCGCGCTTCTTGCGGAGAATGCGGATGGGTAAGCGTTCGAATTTTAAGCGCAGGCGGCGCGATGCTTATTTTACTACGCTGGATGGCGCGGAACCAGTTTTCAAATATTTACAGCCAGGGCAGCGCTATATTGAGCCTTGTGCTGGCAGGGGTGATTTGATCGACCACCTTCGTTTACGTGGACTAGAGTGCGGTTTTGCAGGTGATGTTTTACCCATCCGTGGTGACGTAGAATGGTTTAATGCGCTTGATTTTGATGCGTTGTGCGCGCTGCGCTTGGAAAATATAGATTACATCATCACGAACCCGCCATGGGAGCGCACTACTCTCCATCAGATGATTATAGCCTTTGCTTCGCTCAAGCCTACGTGGTTTCTATTCGATGCTGGTTGGCCGTTCACACAGCAGTCAGCAAAAATGATGCCTTGGTGCAAAAAAATTGTTCCCGCGGGCCGCCCTTCATGGATGCGCAACGGGGTTGGTGGGAAAGACGATTGTGCCTGGTATTTGTTCGACAAGAACAACAAAAACGGCACACGCTTTATGCGGAGGGCGGTATGATTACAGATCGCCAATTGGATGAGTTACATATTGCTTGGTTAGAAATGCGTGACCAAGGTGCCTCATACGCGGAAATTGCACGCCATTTTCGAGTTCGAGCTGATAACGTTCGAAAATATATTCTTCGCATCCAACGTGATTACAGGAAGTCAGAGGAGGCGCAAGATGGCCTTCAATGATCCTCGCACTGAAATTGGGCTATTGCTTTACAGCACTGCAAACCTTGCACGAACTGGAGGTTTACGCGTGCTTCATATTAAGGAACTGCGCGAGCAATGCGCGGATGCCTTGCCCGATGATGCCCAGCTTTTGGAGGCTGTTGATGAGTTCTCTGCCTCTGCATTTGAGCAACCACAAACCGCCGCTTCTGGGCTTGTCGAATTTATGCAAAGCTGGTGGCGTCATCATTTCCCAGAAGATTATGCGCATGAAAAGCCATTGCCACATGATTGGCAATTGCGTGCGGATACAGGAATGGGGTGAACATGGCGAGATCATATCATGGCGCACTCCGCTCAACCCTCACAAAAAAAGGCGATATTGCCGTCATATTCACTCCTGAACAAGCGCAGAAATATCTTGAGGCGCAAAGTAGCGCAGGCGCACAGGTTCGCGTTGATGTGGCGATAGCACAAGCGATCGAGGCTATCCTCCCCAAGAAAGAAGGCGGCGCCGATGAGCGTTAAGCCGATCCTCGATCCTGCTTCAGGGAGCCGAATGTTTTATTTCAATCCGAACGATGAGCGTGTTGTTTTTGGTGATGTGCGACATGAGAGTCATATCTTAAAAGATAGCTCAAGTAAAAATGGTTACAGAGCCCTGAATATTCATCCAGATGTTCATATGGATTTCACAAACATACCATTTTCTTCAGATACATTTAGCATGGTTGTTTTTGACCCACCTCACCTTAGAAAAAACGGCAGTAACAGTTGGCTTGCTAAAAAATACGGCAGGCTCTCGAAGGATTGGCGTGAAGATCTACGCAAAGGCTTTTCCGAATGTTTCCGCGTGCTCAAACCAAATGGCACACTGATTTTCAAATGGAATGAGTATGAAATCAAGGTGTCGGAGGTGTTAAACCTCACTAATCACAAGCCAATAGTCGGTAATAGATGTGGGAAGAGCGCCAAGTCAATTTGGCTAGTATTCATGAAACCCAGCGGACGCCTAGGCGGAGGCGCAGATGAGCTATAGACCTGATCCGCGTGTTGATGAAGCTAAGCAAATCCCGATTGAGGCACTGATAGATCGCCTTGCCATATCTGGCTTGCGGCGAACAGGGGCGGAGCTTATTGGCCCTTGCCCAATTTGTGGCGGAACTGATCGGTTCGGCATCAATATCCAAACTCTGAAATTCCTTTGCCGTCAATGCGACATTCGCGGCGGCGATCAGATTGCCCTTGCAATGGCTGTAAATGGTCTTGATTTTCGTGACGCGCTTACATGGCTTTGCGGTGACGAACAAAGGCAAATTGACACAAAAGAAGAAGAGCGCCGTCGCCGTGCGGCAGAGGCCAAGGCACGCGAGCAAGAACGCCAACAGGCCAAATTTAGACAATGGGCAATAAACGCGGCAAAAGAGACTTGGCGCAATTCCGTTCATGTCGATGATGGCTATGTCCGCGGCTATCTTGCTAAGCGTGGGTTTTCGCGCGCACTTCTACCAGAAATTCCACTTGCTCTGCGTGAAAGTGAGTCACTTCCTTATATGAAGAAAATCGCAAGCAAGGTCATCACCATGCATGAAGGCCCCGCCATGATCGCAGCGGTTCAACATCCTGACCGCCAAGGCCGTGCGGTGCATCGCACTTGGATTGATTTGGCACAACCGACTGGCAAAGCAAAGATTATCTGGCAAGGCGAAGAGCAAAAATCTAAACTCGTATGGGGAAGTAAAAAGGGCGGATCTATTCGGTTGCTTACACCTGATGGCGCAAATGCGCTTGTGATGGGCGAAGGTATTGAGACCACCCTTTCGGCGATGGTTGCTGGCGCCATAGAGGGTGCGGCTTATTGGGCGGGTGTCGATCTTGGTAATATGTCGGGAAAAATGACGGCCAGAAATTCAGGCATTCCTGACATGAGCGATAAAGAGGCATTTGTGCCGCCGCCATGGGTCAAGCGACTTGTGTTCATAATGGATGGCGATAGTGAGCCAAAGATGACCCGCGCCAAGCTTGAAAGTGGACTACGCCGCGCCGCTCAACTTCGTGCTGGACTTGAGTGCAAAATCGTTCAAGCCCCTAAAGGTGCTGATCTGAACGATATGCTGACGGAGGCGGGCAATGAGCATGCAAGCTGAAGCCAAATATGCGGATGATTTAATCTACCTCTCATTTATCGATGACGAGCATTTCACCGACGCTAAAGATTGCGCCCATTTGTTCCAAACCGTGGTTCTCGAATGCCTAATTGATGCGCTGTGGCCTTGGCCTTCGGGTTTGCGCACCGATCATGTGATTGCACGATATTGGTTTGGCTCACGTGATTTTATTGAGGTTTGTCATCTGGCGATGCTTGAACCGGTTTCTGTCTATCGGTTGTTTGAGGAGCGTATAGCGCTTTGTGATGCCGGCCGTCATGAAGAGGCATTTGCTGGATTGTTTGGCGCGGTCAACCGCCTCACTCACAAACATAATTCTGCGGAGGGTGTGCAATGATCGGTATGACGCTTTGCAGTGGAATTGGCGCACCAGAAGTCGCAGCCCCTTGGATTGATTGGCGATTTGCCAG
Organism: Paracoccaceae bacterium; assembly: GCA_965263365.1. GTDB lineage: Bacteria > Pseudomonadota > Alphaproteobacteria > Rhodobacterales > Rhodobacteraceae > CANMUM01. The sequence continues at coordinate 1,529,771 of OZ253672.1, read as the reverse complement.
CGAGATTGAGGCGTTTCCTCGTGCCGTTCTTGCCGAGCGGTTTGGCTACAAACTGCCAGAGGATCACAATCAAGGCGATCCGCTTTTATGGGGTGATATGACGGAGATCACCCCAGAACTTCTTCGTGAGCGTGGCGTTCCATTGCCTGAATTGATTGTTGCTGGGACGCCTTGCCAAGCATTCAGCATAGCTGGCCTTCGAAAAGGGCTTTCGGACGCCCGCGGAAACTTAACTATGAAATTTGTGGAGATATGTCATGCAATTGTCGATGCTAGACCAGATGGAAAATTCGTCGCAGTCTGGGAAAACGTCCCCGGAGTCCTCTCAGACAAAGAAAACGCCTTCGGAAATTTCTTGGGAGCGCTTGTCGGAGGAGATGATGCCATACCAAACCCAGAGGGGGGAGGGTGGCCCAGTCAAGGTATGGTTGAGGGGCCACGGGCACGGCTCGCTTGGGGGCTTCTCGATGCTCAGCACTTCGGAGTGCCACAACGCCGCCGTCGCGTTTTTCTTGTCGCAAGTTTTGGAGCCAGTGAACTTGATCCCGCGAAAGTATTATTTGAGCCAAAAGGCGTGTGCAGGGATATTGAGACGGGCGGAAAAGAGGGGAAAGACCTTGCCGTTTATTCTCAAACGGGCATTGGAAAATACAGCGAAGACTGTGGAACACTCCGAGCAAGCGGGGGAGACTTAGGCGGCGGACATAGCGCCGTTGCCTACGGACTTCAAGCAAATACGATTGGGCGTAAACCTGAAAACGGTGGAAATGGATTAGGCGCAAGTCTTGAAGTTTCGCCAACATTGACAAAGACAGATCGACACGCGGTCGCTTTTATGCAGAGGTCGCCTGATGGTGGAGCGCCACGAGTTTATGGCGAAGTTACACAAACGCTTGACACTATGTCTGAGGGGCAGCGTGAACCGTGTGTAGCTATAGGTTATAACCCGCAATCTATGGGTATGGGTTTTAGCGATGAGCTTTCACCCACTTTATCAGCAAGCAATTACAAAGACCCGACATCAGTTTTTGTTAAAGAAAAACAGAATAAGGAATACGCTGTGCGTCGATTAACCCCTGTCGAGTGTCACAGATTGCAGGGTTTCCCAGATGATCATTGCGCGATCACCTATCGCGGCAAGCCTGCAAGCGACGGGCCGCAATACAAGGCACTCGGCAACTCAATGGCTGTGCCTGTGGTCCGTTGGCTTTTGGCCCGGATATCACAGGAGATGGCAATATGAATGTGTTAAACCTTGGCGCAAGAGCTTATAATTGTCGCCGCGTAGAGATCTCGACCTTCACCACTTGCCAACTCCTTCACTGTGAAAATTCCATTTTCGAACGAGCCGAGAAACGGAGTAAAGCCGACATATCCGCCGAAAGCATTTTTCCCATTAACCTCCCCACAAACAGCGATAACGTTTCGGTTGTCCTCAAGAACGGCATTAGCTGCACGGATATTTCTAAACTCGGTAGAGGATGGATCGCGAAGCAGAGCTGCCACCTTGGATTTAACTTCGTGCACTTGCTGGGCTGTGAGTTGTGTTGGCGTAGCCATCACGATTTGGCTACCTGTTGCACAGCTAATTGTAATCATAGCCGTCAAAATGAACGTAATGAATCGTTTCATGTTTCCCTCCTGAATTTCGTCTCAAGCTTGCACAGATTTTTGAAAGAGCCACGCATAACTTTTGGGGAGATTGTGCATGGCTAAAGGCATTGACGAAATTAAACAAGCCTTCGCTGAGGCAGAATCCGTGAATGTTGTTGGGGCAAATGCCCCGCCAGAACCGCCGCCAAAGGATGGAGATGTTGAGCGATTTCGTGAGTCGGCGGCATACCCACTTTCTGATCTCGGAAATGGCAAGCGTTTTGTGCTTCATGCTGGTGATGATGTGATGTTTGTGCCGCGCGTCGGGTGGCACGTGTGGAACGGGCGGTTTTGGGAGCATGATGGTGATGAGATTAACACTCGTGCCTACGTTCAAAAACTGCCAGATTGGATTGCATCTGAGGTTGCTCTTGTCGAACTTGATGAATTTATGATGCGCGACTTGCAAAATAAAGCTTCTGTTCAAGATAAAATCAAATCATTTGAAAGTTTAGGTGAAAATCGGACTGATGAGGATGAGCGAGAGCTTTCAAAAGCTAACGATAAAATGGCATGGATTAAACGTATTGAAAAAGCTCTTTCTAAAGTTCGCACCCGCCATAAGGGGTTTTCAATCACTTCTGGGAATTCGGCAAGGTTGAAAAATGCCTTGAGTGAGGCGAGCGTGCGTCTCGCCGTAGATTATGATGAACTAGATCGCAATCCGTTCCAAATCAACGCAGAAAACATTGTTCTTAGGGTTTATAAAGACGATATTCATGGAGCAACGATCGAGGAAAGCCAGCACAATCGCGAACTGCGCATATCCAAAGAGCTTAAAGCCTCTTATGTTTCGGATGAAAAATGCCCGCAATTTGATAAGTTTATCGAGCGTATATTGCCTGACCCTTCCATCCGTGAATTTCTTCAACGTTGGTTTGGGCTTTCAATGACCGCTTTTACAGGCGATCAGAAGATGGTATTTCTTTACGGCGCAGGCGCGAACGGTAAATCGGTTTTAGTCGATCTCATGGCGCGCATTATGGGTTCATATGCCGCTACTGCTCGAATTGAGAGTTTAACAGGGTCAAATCGCCGTGGTGGTGGGGATGCAACGCCTGATCTTATCCCGCTCATGGGTGCGCGAATGGTGCGCACATCCGAGCCCGACGAGGGGCAACGACTTCAAGAAGGTCTAATTAAAGAAATGACGGGTGGTGAGCCAATGATGGTTCGTGCCCTTCATTCCGATTTTGTGGAGATTACGCCTGTTTTCAAATTGACAATGAGCGGCAACCACAAGCCAGAAATTCGCGGGACCGATGACGGAATTTGGCGACGATTGCTGCTTGTCCCTTTCGATGTGCAGATTCCGCAAGGCGAGCGCGATCCTAAGCTTGGCGAAAAGCTGTGGGAGGAGCGCAGCGGAATATTAAATTGGCTGATGGCGGGTCTTTGCGATTATATCGATAACGGGTTGCAAATCCCTCCGATCATCCGCGATGCAACGGCAGAATATCGCGAGGAAAGCGACCCGATCATGACATATCTTCTTGAATGCTGTGAGATAACTGGGAATGCTGATAATCAGCTCAAATCGAAAGAGCTTGCCGAAGGTTTCAACCTATTCCGTCAATCTCGCTCAATGGGACCCTGGACCGATAACACCATTTCTAGGAAAATCAAGGAAAAGTCAGAGCGATGGTCAAATCCAACAAACGGCCATAAGTTCACATACATGAAGTCCTCTGTGGTTAAATACGCAGGCATCAAATTTACGAGCGAATTTGAATACTTGATGAATTCGGCAGAGCGCGATGCGCGCGGTCGATTGGTTTTGAAGGAGGGCAGCAGTGACCAATAAAGTAAGTGATAAAAAAAAGCGCATGGAGGCGATCAAAAGTGATGAAAAAAAGCGCATGGAGGCGATCAAAGCGGCCTCAGTAGCACCTTCAACGGTTGGTGATGATATACTGTGCATCTCCCCAGCGCGTGGGGCTGTAGAGGCGTTTCAGCCTCTTGTACGGATGCCTGATGGTACGACAGGGTTTAAATACGTTCGACATGGTTATCGTGGTCGCGATGCTATGCGCGAGCGTGATGTATTTGATGTGATGCGCGATCAAACGAAGCGCCACAAGAAGCCATTTCCGCTTTCAGATGGGCAGGTCGGGACGGCGCGTTATTTTCGCGCACTGCATGAACGCGTCAATGGCAGCGGCTATAAGCTATCAACGCTTGAGCAAACAGGCGGAAGTGGCGGATCAGGAAGCTTCATGGATTGGTATTTGCGCCTGAAGCAAAATTATGACCGCATGACGGCCGCGATCGGCAGGGATTTGGTTCTTGATGCGCGCAATGTTGCTGACAAGTATCCCCCCCGCTCCATCGACGAACGGAATATTGTTTTTGATATTTGCATTGGGCAATGCACGCCAAGTAAATTGCTGAAAATTTATGGCTGGAAGAATACGACCCGTCGTAGGCAGAAGATTATAGAAGCCTTAGCCTGTAAGCTCGATGATATAGCAGGAGTGAGTTGTTATTAGTAAACCGTGGTGGGAGAAGCAGGAATCGAACCTGCGTATCGCTCATGCAACGAAACCAAGCTTCCCACTTGGCGCTTTTCCACTAAGCTATTCTCCCATTTCATTGAATGTAGGATTGTTGGTATTGATTTTCAATTGCAAATGCATATATTCAGCTTGTCGTCACAAGAGGCGATGAAAGGAGCTTAACATTGCAAGCTTTTTTGGTAACCCTAAATTCGTGAGGCTGACTGGTTGTTAGCGAGAAAATTAGGGAAAATTTGGACCAGTCGGATGCTGCGGTACCAAGCATCGGGTTGTGGAGTGATTGACTAAGTAGGTGTAATTTTTGTGTGGAGGCGCACGAAACGGATCCAAAGGTGCTGTATTATAGATATTGCCGAACCGGCAATATGTCATTTAACAGAGTTAAGTTTGCTCCAGTCTATATCGACGGTGGGTTAATCCCGAAAGGTGATCTTTAACCTGAAGACTTCATGCCACTATAAGCTCACGAAATCCTCCGTCACTTTTATCAACTAGAAAAATATAAACATAAGTGTTGACAATATAAACACTTATGTTTATATTTATTCCATAAGCGATGGAGATGAAATGAATTCAAAAGAGCTTAAAAAGTGGTTGAAAAAGCAAGGTTGCACTTTTGAGACCCACCGAGGCGGAAGCGGTCATTTGACGGTCAAGCTAGGTAAGAAAAAGACGCAACTGCCGATGCATGGCTCGAATAAGGAACTCGGAACTGGATTGGTAAATAAAATCAAAAAAGACCTTGGGCTTTAGAGCCCAAGATCATTAGCAGAAATTATTTGATCTTCGAGCGAAACGAAACGGTAAAACGGTGAAAGGATAAAACATTGGAATATAAAATAAATCTTACGGCTGATGATAACGGCACTTTTATGGTGACGTGTCCAGATTTACCCGAGGTCACCACCTTCGGCGATTCTGAAGCAGATGCGCTTGCCTATGCGGTGAGTGGCGTCGAGGAGGCGCTAGCGGCGCGGTTGGCTGATTTTGAGGACATTCCTCGGCCATCAGGTGCAGGTGATCACTCAGTGCAAGTCCCGATGCAACTGGCGCTTAAGGTGCTATTGAAATGGGCGCTTGATGACAAGCAATCAAATCGCAACCAACTTGCTATTGCTATGGGTAAGAAGCGCCCGCAAATCGACCGGCTTTTTGATCCACACCACGGCACAAAGGTGGACCAGTTTGAGGCGGCCGCCCAGGCGCTTGGTAGCAAGTTTATGGTTGAACTGCGCTAACCCTTCGCCTGAACAAATCAAAAAAAACCGAAGCCGCCCGATTAGGGCGGCTTTCCTTATTTCTATTGTCCGCATCAACAAATTGATGCGACCGCGCACTCATAGTTTTCAGCTTCATCCCGTATCCCGAAACGAATACCATAAAGCATCTTCCCATTATCATTCGCCGAAGAAAATTGGGAAGCGAGCCGTTGTGATGGTGCTCTATCGGGGTCGGGGGGCGACTGTCTGGGAAGCACTTGGGAAGCACTTGGGAAGCACTTGGGAACAAAAATTCACAAAATGTTTTGTTAAATCAATAGCTTAATGGGCGATGGGAGGATTGGGAGGCAAATTTCGACTTTATTTTTATATTATTGAATTTTTATATTTTTATCAAAAAGTATAAAACTCTTGCAAAAAGCTTCCCAATCCTCCCAATCCTCCCAAATTGCCAATATTAGTTAATTATTTCAAATATTTATTCATTACTGAAAATAATGCTGTGCTTCCCAAGTGCTTCCCAATCCTCCCATTATCTTCCTTATATCCTCCCAAATTCAACGAAATATCTGTCAAGTAGTTTTGAAAAAAATAAATATTCAAAAATAAATTGGTAAGGGGGTTCACGAAAGCGTCTACCGAATGTTAATTCATGTTTATTATCAAGAATTGTGTTTGGGAGCTGCAAGGCCTTGCCTAGTGATAACAAGTCTTTGGTGGAAACATAGAAACAAATTCCGAATGGAAACTGTAGATCGGTTCAATTCCGATGGCTCCTGCCAAGTATTCAATAAATGGGAAAACTTAAATCAATTCAGCCGCGCTTGGCTTCGGTGCCACAAAGACTTGCAAGGCGAGCGACGCATGACGAGCGACATCGCACCCAGCCGTGGCGGGCTTGGTATAACACAGCTGAGTGGCGACGATTAAGAATTGAAGTCTTAAAGCGTGATGGTTGGCGCTGTCGGCAGACGAATGAATTGCTGATTGGAAAAGCGCCTGCGCCGAACAGCCCAGTGGTTGACCACATTAAACCGCATCGAGGTGATCGAGAGTTGTTCTTTGATATTGATAATCTACAGGCTGTGACGAAGCAGTGGCATGATAGCGAGAAGCAAAAGCTTGAACGCGCTGGAATTTATTGAAAGGATTTGTCTATGTTGGCGTTAAGAGCCTCAAACGCGACCAGAGTCTTAGCAGAAGATCAAGATGAATATCATGCATTAGCAATCGTTGATGAGGTGATCGAAGGTATTCCTTACATGACATCTATATGGGAACCGACTCCAAAAGAGCTTGAAGCATTAATAAATGGTGGTCAGGTTAGATTAAGCATTGTGGGCACAGCACATCCACCTGTTCAACTTAGTGTGCAATCTGCTCCATCAGTCAACGCCACAACATAACACGGGGGGGTGGGTTAAAAGTCTATGAGCCTTGCGCCTCAAGACCCGCCGTCCCCTCATTTAGAGATTTTTTTCCGTCAATTAGGTAAAATGTCAGATCAAGACCTTAAAAACAGCGAGCCGAATTTGTTCGGCTGGGAAGATTTTCAGCCGCGTGATCCACGTGGTCGCCCAAGCTTTGCAAAAAACAAGGAAAATCAGTTACTTGTGATTATGCGGCGCGCACGAAATTACTCGCATGCAAATATCGCAGCGCTAATGGGTTGCGACGAAAAGACCTTGCGTAAGTATTTTTCCCGTGAGTTGAAATTTGGCTCTTTGATGCTTGAGGATATGGCTCTCCAAGTTTTGGTCAAAAAAATGATGGAGGGTCATGTTCCGTCTGCCAAGTTTATTCTTGACATGAGTTCGACTGCGGTTCCTCCAAAGCAAGAGAGTTCGCCCAAAGCCCAGCAACCTGTGCTTGGCAAAAAGGCGCGGGCCGCGGTAGAGGCGAAGGATATTCCAGAAGGATGGGGTGATCTTCTCGGTCAAGGCATGAACTGATGAGTTATAATTTTGCTTGTCCTGATTGGGCGCAGAAACTTGAACTGGGTCAAACCCCGATAGCCGAGTTGCCCATAGATGATGATGCGGCTGAAAACGCGGTTCGGATCTTCAATAATCTTAGGTTGCCTGATGTTCCGGGCAACCCAAGTTTAGGTGAAGCATCTGGCGAGTGGATGCGCGACATTGTTCGTGCGATTTTTGGATCAATGGAGACTTCAACTGGCGCTTATCCATCCCGCTTGGTTGGCGAGGTCTTTATTCTTGTCCCCAAGAAAAATGCCAAGACGACATCGGCGGCGGCGATAGCGATCACCTTCATGCTGAAGAATGAACGCAAAAATGCGGACATGCTGATCATTGGCCCCACACAAAAAATTTCGGAAATTGCATTTGAGCAGGCGAAAGGGATTATTGAAGCAGATCCGGAAGGTTACTTACAAAAACGCTTCCAAATACAAGACCATAAAAAGACGATTGTCGATCGCGTCACAAAGGCGCGATTGATGATCCGCACTTTTGGCATGGATGTTTTGACTGGTGCGAAGCCGATTTTTTGCCTTATCGATGAAATACACATTCTTGGCGCGATCGCACATGCGGCAGATGTAATTCGCCAAATTCGTGGAGGCATGCTGCCGTTCCCTGAAGCTCTACTGGTGATGATTACAACGCAGTCAGATCATCCACCTGCGGGAGTGTTCAAGTCGGAGCTGCAATATGCGCGTGGGGTGCGGGATGGGCGCATAACTGATAACGTTCGATTGTTGCCAGTCATCTATGAGTTTCCTGAAGTGATTCAAACTTCAGATGATCAGCAATGGTTGAACCCGAAGATCTGGCATATGGTCACGCCGAATTTGGAACGATCGATCAAACTCGATGCGCTTGTGGCGCTTTATGATCGAGCCAAAGAAGATGGCGAAGCCGAAATTAGAGCGTGGGCAACCCAGCATTTGAATGTTGAAATTGGGCTTGCCTTGCACTCGGATAGATGGTCTGGCGCGGATTTTTGGCAGAACTGCGTGGACGCTCGTCTCTTGGACTTAGATGAATTTCTTGCGCGTTGCGAGGTCGTTGTTGCAGGATGTGACGGGGGCGGTCTTGATGACCTTGAAGGTTTAGCTTTAACGGGTCGCTGCAAGAAAACTCGAAAATGGTTGAATTGGTTTAGAGCGTGGGCTCATTTAGATGTTTTAGAGCGTCGGAAGCAAAACGCTCAAATATACCGAGATTTTCAAGCTGAAGGAACACTGGTGATATGTGATCCAAGTCGGCCGACGCAAGATTTTGAAGAAATTGTTGAAATTCTGGTGAGGGTGAAAGATGCAGGTTTGTTCCCAAATGAATGTGCCATCGGCCTAGACAGTTATGGGGTGTCAGATCTTGTTGATATGTTACTAGCAGCCGGCTTCAAGGATGACCAACTTATGGCCGTGCCTCAAGGATATAAGCTTTCGGGGGCAATTCGTGGAATGGAGCGTAAGCTAAAGGACGCGTCATATCTTCATGGTGGATCAAAGATGATGAATTGGGTTCTTGGAAACGCTCGCGCAACATTGCGAGGCAATAATATTTACATTGATAAGTCTGTGGCAGGAAAGGCTAAAATTGATCCACTGGTGGCTGCATTCAACGCATATTCTCTTATGAGCTTAAATCCTGAACCTGCACAGGATTCGAGCGGTTATTTTCAGGCTCTTGCATCAAAATGAAGTTATCAAAAAAAATCGCAATGTATTTTGGATATGCTAAGTCACTTCAACGTCCTGACGGGAGTGATTATCAAACGCGATCAGAATTCTCGCCGGAGACGGTTACTCCAAACTCTGCGCTTTCTATTTCCGCAGTCTGGGCATGTGCAAATTTGATCGCAGGAACGCTTGCTACATTGCCAATTTCGGTGGTGCGTCGTTCGGATGATGGTCGAAATGAAAGTTTGCGCGAGCATCCATTGAATTTCGTTTTGGGATATAGCCCAAATGTAGATCAAACCGTTGTAGACTTTTGGGAACATGCATCACTGGCGCTTGAGCTTTGGGGAAATGCATACGCCCATATCGATATCGGGCGCGAAAACCGCATCGTTGGCTTGACTCCACTTGATCCAGCTACCGTGAGAGTGAAACGCAGCGCACAAGGTGTGCTTTCGTATGAATGGTGGAAGGATGGGCGCCTCTATACCGCGCCATCGTCCAAGATACTTCATATTCGTGGTTTTGGAGGTGGGCCGCTTGGCGGCCTTTCGACCCTTCAATACCAACGTGGTAGTTTCGGTGTTGCACAAGCTCAAAACCGCACGGCAGAAAATCTTCACAGAAATGGCTTAAAAATTTCAGGTGTTTTGTCATTTAAGGAATTTTTAAGTGATGAAAACCGAAAAATAGCTGAGCAAAAATTGGCGACACAATTTGGAGGTTCAGACAACGCTGGGAAAGCCATTATCACTGAAGGCGGTGCGGAATATAAGGCGATTTCGATAAACCCAAATGATGCTCAAATGCTTGAGAGCCGCCAATTTTCGGTTGAAGATATTTGTCGAATTTTTGGCGTTCCTCCTCATATGGTAGGTCACGTCACCAAATCAACATCTTGGGGTTCGGGCATTGAAGAGCAAACAATTAGCTTTATTCGATACACGCTCCGCCGACGCTTAAAGCGGATCGAAGCGGCGCTGGAAAAACAACTACTGTCAGTTTTTGAATATCAAGATGGCATTCGCATTCGCTTCAATATTGATGGGCTTTTGCGCGGCGATATCAAAACGCGCACGGAGGCGTATGAGCGCAATCTGCGAAGCGGTTGGATGACAATTAATGAGGTGCGCGCATTGGAAAACCTTTCTGCAATCGATGGTGGTGATGTTCCTAGAGTTCAAATGCAAAATGTACCGATTAATCAAACGGAGGCTCGTGATGAGTGACATTATGACTAAACATTCTTCAGTGCTTAAGCTTAAAAAGCTTGGTGAGGATGGAACAATAGAGGGTTACGCTTCGACTTTCGGAGGCGAACCAGATAGTTATGGAGATGTGATCGCCGCAGGCGCTTTTGCTGGAAGCCTCGAAGAACACGCGACAAAAAAGACAGCGCCTAAAATGCTCTGGCAGCATGATATGCGACAGCCGATCGGCAAATGGACTGAGCTTATTGAGGATGACAAGGGGCTGTTTGCGAAGGGAAGGTTAAACCTTGAGGTTCAGCAGGCGCGTGAAGCTTATGCGCTATTGAAAGAAGGTGATATCGACGGGTTGTCGATCGGGTATCGAGTGAAAAACTATTCAGTCGATGAGGAAACTCATGTATGGACATTGAACGAAATTGACCTTCGTGAGGTTTCGATTGTTTCGATTGGTGCAAACGAAAACGCGACCGTGACAAGCGTCAAAGCACTGAAACAACATCATGATTTGGAAAATCGTCTCAAGGCTGGGGAGCAGCTTTCTGAGCGCGAGTTTGAGATTTATCTCAAGGGATTGGGATTCTCAAACTCACAGGCGGAGCGTGCCGTGCGCCTTCACCTGAAAGGTCAGGGGGAACCTGACGAAGCGGCGGACGCGAGGAAATTCCTCGAAATGTTAACATCAGCATAAAGGAGAAAATTATGCCTGAAAAAACAATAGAACAGATGGCTTCCGAGTTTAAAAAACAAATGGAAGAGCACACCAATTCGGTTAAGGAAATCGCCGAAAAAGCGCTTGCCGAAGCCGAACGTGGTATCAACATGAGCGAGAGTCAGAAAGAAAAAGCTGACGAAGCGCTCACCAAGCTCAACGAAAAGATGCAGGCCAGCTTTGATGAGCTTGATCAAAAAATTGCGGCAGGTTCGCATGGCGATGTTGGCGGGGGAGAAAAGAGCCTTGGTCAACAATTCATTGAAAATGATTCTGTGAAATCTTGGGTCGATGGCAAGCCTAAGCGCGGTGCAATCAGCATGGATGTAAAAGCTCCGCTTACAAGTGGAACCAGCGGCGCGCAAGGCGACGTTGGAGCGCTTGGTCAGCCAACTCGATTGCCCGGCATTCAAGGTTTGCCACAAATGCCATTGATGGTGGCAGATTTGCTTATGCCAGGTCAGATGGACAGCGGTTCACTTGAGTATATTGTTGAGAAAGGTTTCAACAATAACGCAGCGATGGTTAAGGAGCATGACAAAAAGCCTGAAAGTGACATCACGTTGGAACACAAAACTGAGGGTGCAAAAGTCATTGCTCACTTTATGAAGGTTCCAAAGCAGGTTTTGGAGGATATTCCACAGCTTCGCTCTCATATTGATGCTCGCCTATTATTTGGGTTGGCGCTGAAGAAAGATGAGCAAATCCTCTACGGGGATGGCGTGGGGCAAAACCTTAAAGGTCTTGTTCCCCAAGCAACTGCATTTAACCCAGGTGCGGTGTCTGAGGAGCTTTCAATTATCGACATCTTCCGTTACGCGATGCTTCAAGCTGTTCTCGCCGAGTTCCCTGCTGACGGCCATGTTGTCAATCCAATCGATTGGGCAAAAATTGAAACGCTCAAAGATACGATTGGCCGCCACATTATCGGTTCGCCTCAGGGATCTGCAACGAAAACTCTTTGGGGCTTGCCCGTTGCGGAAGTTTCAAAAATGAATGCTGGTAAGTTCCTGACCGGATCGTTCCGTTTCGGCGCGCAGTATTTTGATCGCTGGGAATCGCGGGTCGAAGTTGGCTTCGAGAATGACGACTTCACTCGCAACCGCGTGACAATTCTTGCGGAAGAGCGCGGCGCGCTTGCCGCCTATCGTCCCGAAAGTTTTATTACTGGGGATGTGACGAAGGTTCCAGCGGCAGCCTAATCAAACTGAAAATCAAGCTGGCGATCTTCGCCAGCTTTTTTGAAGGAGCACTGATATGAAAAAAGAATTCAAAGTCATTCGCGATCATGTAGGGGATAAGCCTTACAAAGTTGGCCAAGTACGCACGGTTGAAGAATATGATGTTACCCATCTGATTGGGAAAAGTCTGGAACCGCTTCAAAAAGTAAACGCGGATGGGGGTGAGAAATCTGAAAAGCCGCTCAAAAATAAATCCGAACCTCCGCTCCTTAATAAGTAAATTCTATGCACTGGGAAATTTCGCAACCAGCTAATCCGCTTGATATTGAGACTTTCAAGCTTCAAATTCGCGTTGATGATGACCATGAAGATACATTGCTTCAGCATTATCTTGATGCGGCCTATGGCTATTTTACAGGAGCTTCGGGAGTGCTTGGTCGTTCGTTTGGCGCAGAGATCGTAACGCTTTCGACAAGTGAGACTATGAAGCGTCTCATAAATCTATACGGACCAATCGACAGTATTTCAAAATTATTGGTGAAATCGAAAGGCGTCACAAATACGATTGCATCTGGTTGGAAAATCGAGGGTGGATTTGAGATCGATTTGAAGGACGTGGCTTTATCGGCATTTGAAGAGAACTCCGAACTTGAAATCGAATATGTGACAAAATCGGCGCCTACACCTCTTGTTCAAGCTGGTTATCTTCTCGCAGCACATTGGTATGCAAACCGCGAGGCTGTTGCATTTGATGAAAGCTTCACTTTGCCGCTTGGTGTTCAATCGCTCATTATGCCATTTCGTCGGTGCTTGTTGTGACCGCTGGTTTTTATAATCGGCGAATTCGCATCATTTTTGAGCCGGAATCGATTGATCCTAGAACCGGTGCTCCGACGAAATCATCAGGCGAAAGATATGATGTGTTCGCAAACTATCGCCCAATCTCAGATAAGGAGCGTTTGAGCATTGGGGACATGGCAATATTGACAGCGCGGTTTCGTGTCAGATGGTCACTAAAAACAAAATCTATTTCACCGAAGGACGTATTGGAATTTGAAGGAGCGCGTTTTGAAATTTCAGGCGTCAAAGAAACGAAGCGAAAAACAGAAATAGAAATAACTGCAGGCCGAAATCTCGATGGAAGTTAAGATTGAAGGCTTGCGTGAGATCGAGGCGGCGCTCTACGAATTAAAATCGGGAACCGCAAGATCAGTCGCGCGGCGTGTTCTGAAAGGAGAGCTTGAACCATTCATCGAACAAGTTGCTTCGGCAGCCCCTAAAGATGAGGGCGATCTCAAAGAGAGCTTTGCCGTCTCATCAAGGTTAACGCGTTCGCAGCGGATGCCTCGTGAGGGTGATTGGATATGGATGCACGGTGGAACAAATCACCCGCAGGGTATGTGGCAAGAATATGGAACTTGGTCTAACCCTGCCCAGCCGTATTTTCGCCCACTTTGGGAGGGACAAAAAGCCAAATTGCTGAGTAGTGTGGCAAGCAGTCTCGCTACCGAGGTTTCCAAATCAGCCGCTAGAGCGAGGAAGAAGGCGCTTAGAAATGCATAATGTGCAAATTGAATTTCGAGATTTGCTCTTGGAAAATATTGACCTTCAGGCATTGGTTGAGGGGCGAATTTATCGAAACTTGTCTCCGAAAGATGCTCAATACCCGTTGCTTATTTTAACGCAGGTTGGCGAACACAGGCGTGAGCATTTGCGTGGCTTGGTTGGTCTGAACGAATACAGAACTCAGCTCGACGTGATTGCCCTTGAATATTTTGACGGGCTCTCAGTCTATGAAGTTTTGAAGAATTTTGATGCCTATCGTGGTGGTAGGTTTCAAAAAATATCCACCAATTCCGTTCGGGAATTTGCGGGTAAATTGGATGACGGGCGTATCGCGCATCGCTTCATCTTGGATTTAACAATTAACTATGAGGACAGTTAAATGAGTAAAGCTATACTTGCCCATAATACCAAAGTGGAATTTTCTGCTGACGGAACCAGTTGGGCAGAGGTTCAGGAGCCGAAAAACTTCGCATCCCCAGAACCTCAAATTGATAAGGTTGACGTCACACATTTGCGTTCACCTGAACGCACTCGCGAGTTTATTCAGGGGTTAAAAGACCCTGGTGAGGTGAGTTTCGACGCTAACTATGTGGCTACCGATTTTAATACGCTCAAGACGCATGAGAATGCGGGCGATCTGCTATATTGGCGCACAACTTTTCCTGATAATTCTATGGTCGAATTTCAGGCGTTTGTGACTGTAAATCGCCCACCAACTTCTGCCGAAGAGGCATTATCAATGGCTGTGAAGCTTCAACTTTCGGGGCCTGTGACCGAAACTCCAGCAGCGTGAGGTGAACGATGAGTAAACGATTTGTAAAAGTCTCCGCTCTTTCGCAGCCCTACAAGGTTTGCTTCACCACGGAAGCGCAGGTTGCTTTCGAGGACGCGGCAGGTGGTGTGTCATTTTTTGGCGTCTTGCAGGCATTTCAAGAAGGGAGCTTGCCCGCAGTAAAAATCATTCGTAATTTGCTTTGGGCGGGTTTAACCGAGCATCAATCCAAAATCACCCAAAAAGACGCAAGTCTGATTATGGATGAACTCGGCGTGCGCCGAGTTGCAGAAATCGTTGGTGAGGCCATTCAACTTGCGTTTCCTGAGTCCAAGGAAGGTGGTGGCCAAGCTGACAATGCGACTGATGAGGAAACCCCTCCGGGAAACTCCGAGACCGCCTAGAGCGGATACTTAAGCTATGGGTTGGTCAAGGTTTAGACTATGACCAATTCTGGCACTTAACCTTATACGAAATTGATTTGATCCTTTCCGCGAGGGTCGATCGTGAAGTTGAGCAAATCAAGCGCGATTTTAAACTCCAACGGCATCTCAATCATGAGTTGGCTAATTGGATATATTTCGCTTTCCATAACCCAAAGAAGATGCCGAAGATCGAGGACGATATGAAACCTGCGAAGCGTGTTGCGCAATCGCCTGAGGAAATCAAAAACCTCTTTCTAGCGGCATCTAGGAACCCTTAATGTCATCAGCACTCATCGGTGCACTTCGTGTTTCACTTGGTCTGAACTCAGCAGGCTTTGAAAAGGGCTTAACTCAAGCCCAGCGCGAATTGCAAAAAACAGCAAGACAGTTTCAACGCCTTGGTCGAAATATGAGTGGCGTCGGTAAATCGATGTCCACGTATTTGACCTTACCTTTCGTTGGTTTCGGTGCGTTGTCGTTGAAAACTGCTGGTGACTTTGAGGCTTCGATGAATAAGGTTCGTGCTGTCAGCGGCGCGACGGGTCAGGAATTTGAAGCTCTAAAAACAGTCGCAAAGGAAATGGGGGCGACGACCCAGTATAGCGCAAGCCAATCTGCTGACGCACTGTCGTTTCTTGCGATGGCGGGCTTTGATGCAAACGAGGCAATTGATGCACTTCCAAGCACGTTGGAGCTTGCTGCCGCCGCCCAAATGGATCTGGCGGACTCAGCAGATATCGTTTCGAATGTTTTGTCTGGGTATGGCATGGATGTAAGCGAACTTTCGCGTGTAAATGACGTCCTTGTTAAAACCTTCACCAGTGCGAACACTGATCTTCGACAGCTTGGCGAGGCAATGAAATATGCGGGTCCCGTCGCCAACGCCGCCGGTGTCGAGTTTGAAGCCGCCGCCGCCGCGATGGGTCTTATGGGTAATGCGGGCATTCAGGCGTCTATGGCGGGTACCAGCCTTCGAGGATCAATAAGCCGAATTTTAAGTCCAACGGCGGCGGCGGCTACTGCTATGAAGGACGCAGGACTTAATTTCAAGGATGCGGCAGGAAAGTTGCTGCCACTTGATGAGATTATTCAGCAGCTTGAACCCCATGCTGAAGATGCAGGGCTGTTTATGGAAATATTTGGTCAACGTGCTGGCCCAGCGATGGCTGCGCTTGTGTCTCAAGGTTCTGACGCCTTGGTGGCCCTTACAGACGAGTTAAAAAACTCAGGAGGCACAGCACAAGAAATCGCTGCGGCTCAAATGGAAGGTTTTAACGGCGCGATGAAACGCATGTCGAGTGCTTTTGAAGCTTTGCAAATAGCCATCGCAGAATCCGGCCTTCTCGATATGTTCACTGGTTTTGTGGAAAATCTTGCCGCACTCTTCACGCGCCTTTCGGAAACTAATCCTAAACTCTTGCATATTGGTGTCATTATAGGCGGAATAGTTACGGCAATTGGCCCACTGTTAATGATGTTGGGACCAATCGTAACCATGTTTGGAACATTATCAATTACGGCGGCGGCGGCAGGTGTTAGCGTTGGCGCGCTCATCGCGCCGATCGCCCTTACTGTCGCTGGAATTGCAGCATTGGCAGCGAGTGCAATTTATCTTTATAGGCATTGGGATACGCTTGTCGAAAAATTCCCAGCGCTTGAAACCGCGCTCAATATTGCGCTTGCTCCGATAGAATTATTGCGATCAGCCTTTTCCATATTTGTTGGTGATGTTGATGCTGGAGTAATGCGGCTACGTGACCTTTTTAATAATCTCGGCTTTGATGTTTCCTTTGGGAAAGTTGCTATTGCGGTTAATTTTGCGCGAGATGCTGTCGTATATTTTGCTGAGAATTTTCAAGCAACATGGGATGTTCTGACGAATATTGTTGCGGGTATTGTGGATTTATTTCGGGGTGATTTTACCGCTGCGCTTGATCATGGAAAAGCGGCGATAACAGCCTTTGGTGATACATTTATTGCCGATTTGGGTCGATTTGGACTGGAAGCCATGAACAGTTTGATTGGTGCAATTAATGATGGTGTCGCAAATGCTGCAGCCGCCATGATTAATGTTGGTCGTGAAATTGTGAATGGCATTCGCGTTGGTATCGATCAGGCTTGGGAATCTCTTAAAGCAAAGGTCAGCAGCTTGACCGATTTGATTCCTCAGTGGGTCAAAGATCGATTGGGTATTGCCTCCCCTTCCAAGGTTATGGCGGCGCTTGGTCATTGGATACCCGCTGGTCTTGCCGTTGGAATTGAGGATAGCTCAAGT
This sequence comes from Paracoccaceae bacterium, assembly GCA_965263365.1. Taxonomy (GTDB): domain Bacteria; phylum Pseudomonadota; class Alphaproteobacteria; order Rhodobacterales; family Rhodobacteraceae; genus CANMUM01. Next base: position 1,512,597 of record OZ253672.1, on the reverse strand, counting down.
CTCGCCGTCAAAGCTGCCGGTGATCTTGCCGATAAGGTGGAAAGTGAGTTCAAGAATTTTAAGAATATGCTTTCAGGTGTATTTGATGGCTTCCTTAATGATTTAACCAATGGTGACATCGTAGGAGCGTTCAAAAACGCATTTGGAGAGATCGCTGATTATGCTCGCCAATCATTCACAAATGCCCTTAAATCGGCTTTTGCGGAAGGCAGCCAAGGGTTGCAGGGTTTACTTAATACTTTCAAGTCAGGATTTAGTGGGCTTGCGAGTGGCATTAGTGGTCTTTTCAGCGGCGGAGGCTTTGGTGGTCTCCTACAGGGCTTGAGCGGTGCTATGCCCTTAATCGGTGGAATCGTAAGTGGCTTCAATCTTATCACGGGTTTGATCAAAGGGTTTTCGAGTTCCAAGGTTATTGGTGGCGGATTAAATCTCGGCATTAAAGATGGTGATCTGATTGGCAATCAATTTAAGAAGATCGAGAAATCGACTTGGTGGGGATTAAGAAAGAAAAAGAAAACTAAGACCAGTGCGCTTGATGATGAATTTGCCAAAGAGATCAACGGCATTATTGATGGTATTCAAGGTAACGCCTCAGACCTATTTGACCGTGTGGGTTTGAATATCTCGGATGCGATGATTGATGGTGTGGAGATGGCTATGCAGACTATTGATACACATGGCCTTTCTGATTCTGAAGTTAAAGCCAAAGTTGAGGCATGGCTGGGTGAGTATCAAGACACGATTGTGCAGGCCTTCACTGGATATTCTTTCGAAGAAGTTGCGACCTATTCCAATGTTCAGCAAATTCTTGCGCCGCTTGGTATGCAATTTGATGCTCTACAACTGGTCACGCAGGACACCTTTGCAAAGGTTGCCGGTGGGCTAAGCAAATCGGCAGAGGATGGTTTTGGCGCGATCGGCTTTGGCTTGAATAAGGTCTTTACCAAAGCAACCAAAATGTCATCTGGCATTTTTGAAAAATTCCGCAATGCGAAATTTGGAAATACACAGGAAGATGTTGAAGGCACAGGCGTTAATGAGCAAGCGCGAAGGCTAAATGCGGCAGCGATTGAAGCGGCGAATGCTCTTGCCGAACTAGCAGGCGGCACAGAGGCTCTGGCATCAAAAGTCGGCGCGTTCATTGATGGCTTTTTCAGTGATCAAGAAAAGCTCGATATGCTTGCGGGTCAAACCAATGCAGTATTTGCAGATTTGGGCATTTTCGTTCCCCAAACGGCAGAAGAATTTAAGCAACTTGTTTTGTCGCAAGATTTGATGACTGAGGCAGGGCGCGAGGCATACAATGCGCTTCTTCAAATCGCGCCGCAAATGCGCACTTTATTTGATGATGCAGAAGCCGCAGCCAATGCGGCTGCAGAGGCTTTGGCGCAGTTCAATCAAGACCAATTCGATATACTCTTTGATTTACTGCCAGAGGATCAACAGCTTGACGCGATGCGCGCACAACTTGAAAGCGCGTTTTCGGCCATTGGTGAATCTGTTCCCGCCACATTGGGAGAATATCGTAACATATTAGCTGCATTCGATAACACGCAAAGTGATGCTTTTTATTCAATTCGCGACCTTGTTTCTGTTTGGGAGGAGGTGCACGAAGCGGCGCAAACTGCTGCTCAAGCTCAACTTGAAGCACATACCTCGGCTGTAAATGCTTGGATGGATGTTTTAAAAACGCCGCTCACGCTCGATGCCGATAAATACGCAAGTGAGTATGAGGCAACAATGGCCGCAGCTTGGGAGCAACGCTACGCTGACATTGGCGCAGACGCGACCACGCAGGAAGAATATAACGCTGAGATGATACGAGAAATGCGCTTGATGCGCGAGGCGTTTAACAAGCTCACGACCCAACAACGCAATCAAGGCATCTACGGGAGAAATTGATGATTATTGGCGAGCCAATAGATATTGACCTTGCAGATGTGAGTGTCAATCTAAGCGAGAATGAAGCGCCTGCATGGAGTGCCTCTAAGGTTTATGGATTTGGCGAAACAGTTGTTTATAATCATCACGTCTATAGCTGCATCTTGAAAGATTTAAGTGGCCAAAATCCTGAATTGACAACTGGCTATGCGTGGGCGCTCAAAGAGACCACGAATGCGTTCAAGGCTTTTGATGGTGTTTTGAGCAACCCTTCTGTGTCCTCAGGTAGTTTGCAGTTCACAATCAGTGATATTTCGGACGTGGCTGCCGTGGCTATTTTTGATGTAAATTGCGAGCAGTTCAAGATTGACCTTTATGATGGTTTGAATCAATGGCTTTCATCGGAGGTCGTAGATGTGAGCGGCTTTAATTACACAAGCTTCTATGACTTTTTATTCACACAACCAAGCTCTGCAACCTCCAATCAAATCTTCACGGATATTCCTGCCATAACTGAAAAGGTACGCTTGACAGCGATTGGCAGCGGCTATGTGGCTATTGGTGAAATTAAGATTTTGGGCAGGCTTCACGATATTGGTTGGGCGCTTATGGATAGTGCAACCGAGGCCGAGATTACTTCGTACTCTAAATACCAAGACAATGATTTTGGAGTTCCTGAATTTCGTTACTTACCTGCACGTGTCAACTCACAATTCAAAGTGCATTCACCTAAAGAATATTTTGAGGAGTTCTGGTCAGTCCTCAAGCCCATCGTTGGGCGGCAACTGGCCTATTGGGGAAGTCTTGAACGCCCCACTACGATTGGCTTTGGCATTTTGAGAAGTATTTCGCTGCCTGAAAGCTTGCCAGACGATTACATTTACAAAATTGATTTTGAGGGAGTTCAATAATGGCGAAACCTGCCAAACCTACATTGCAGCCTTACACAGGTCAAACGCCCGACCCTGCACACAAGGCATCTTGGTCAGCGCGTTGCAAAACTTTTTTTTCGTGGCTTGTTAGTGATGCTTATCAAAACATCGTCAAAACTAATACCTATTCAGATAGTGCAATGGGGTATATTGATGCTGCATTGTCTGGCTCTTCTTCGCTTGTTGATGCAGTTGCCGTGTTGCAACGCATACCGAATGAGGCTTACTGGAACTCTCCTTCACGGATTGGTGACGGTAAAAATCTAAATAACTACCAATCACCGGGCCTTTGGTATCAGTCATCAAATTCAAGTGCTGCAAGTGGCTCGAATTACCCGGAAGATAAGGCTGGGGCCCTCATGGTATATAAGACAGCAGGTGTTACCCAAATTTATCTGACATATAATGACGGCATGCCCGAAATGTATCAACGCGGATATTACAATGGAAATTGGAGTGTATGGCGTAAATTTTATCATGATGGTCACGCCGTCTGGGACGCTGGCAACTTTGACCCAAACTCGAAGCTGGGTGCAAATGCAAAAGCCGTTAGCGCCAGAAATGCGGATAAGGTTGGCAATTTGTCAGCATCCAGTTTTTTACGTTCGGATGTGAATGACAAAACAACTGGGCTCATTATTTATGGGCGCCCGGCAGATGAACAAATACGTTTAGGCTATCAAACAGGTGCTGCACGCAGCGCCTATATTAGTTTTTATGATGGCGATTCTCAACGTGAGGGGTATATACAAGCCCTAAATGATAGGATGCGCCTTAATAACGATGGTGGCGCTCAGCTCGATCTCGTTTCCAGTGGTGTGGCGCTTGTAAACGGCGGTCATATTTTGCACTCGGGAAAACGGTTCGGGACGATTGGGACGCTCTGTTTTGCAGAGGGTGCGACGGCCGCACCTGGTGGATACGTGAAAGGTTCAAGTTTGAGACCAACAACAGGCAATGGCGAACAAGCAAGCTCAACGTTGTCGGGAACGTGGCAGTTATGGGGGAATTCTCCCAATGGCGGACATCAATCGCTTTGGTTTCGTGTTTCATAGGATGGATAAGATGGAAGTAAAAATCAGAAATGCTGTTCGCGTTGACGACGGCAAAGTGGATTGCGAATATTTTGATGATCGGTTGCAAATCTGGCTTCCGACAACAATAACCGATGGCGACCCCGAGCAAGCTGACAAAATTGCAGCGCTCGCATCAGTTACAATTGACGTATCGAGCGAGATCGCCTTGGAAAAGAATAAAGAAATCTTGAGCACTTTGATCAAGCGTGAATGTCGTTCGCGGATTTTGGCTATAATGTCTGAAAGCGACTACGCCAATTTAACCGCAGCGCGCGCGGCTGGACGTCTATCAGATGATCAGGCTTTGGCATTTGACCGTGGGCTTGATTGGGTTGCGGCTATGCGCGGTGTGAGTAACAAACTCATCGATCTTGGCAAAAATGATTACACGCTTGATAGTCATTGGCCACTTGCACCTAAGTCTGTAATTGACCTTATTGAGGCATTCTAATGAAGGTGTTCGATTATCCCAATTATGTGGTTGGTGATACGGTCTGGCCTTTGAAAATTAAGGTTACCGAGGTTATTGACGGCATCAAGCTACCGTTGAGCACATCCAGAATGGAGGCCATTTTTCAACTTCGTGATGGACGTGGTGCGCTGATTTCTTCCCAAAGTGTTGGCAATGGACTTCTTCACTCTGGTGATGGTGAATTTATCATTGGATCTTTTGAGGCACCGCCAATTGGCTCTTACAAATACCAATTTCAAATCACGATTAACGGCTTTGTCATCACGATTTTATCAGGCAGCCTAACCACAACGGAGGATATTGCGCGATATGGATAGATTTTCTTGCCCTGCTCATAGCGTCGAGGTGGAGATTGAAACAAGTTTGCCGCCAACAAGCCAAGTGTTTGTTTCTGAATCAATATTTGATGACGGATTGATTGGTCATTTCGATGCTCTAGCTCCAGATTCTATTGAATATGACATTGAGGGGAATGTGACGTGCATCAAAAACTTGAAGGGTGGCTTAAACTTGAATGCATCCTCATCTGGAGCACCAATATATGTGCATCATCATAGTTTTTCTAAGGGGCGTCCCGCATTTGTATGGCCGCAACAGGCCAATAATTTAGGCTTTGAATTGCCCATGGATGCGCCTTGCTCGCATTTGTTTGTGGTGAAAGCTTACAAGACGGGTGTTGAAACAAGTTGGGACGATTACACCACATTGGTGACAGACTTGATTGGTATAAATAGCCCAGATGGTCAACGGCTTGTTGGTAATCAAGGTGCGAACGACACATGGAGCAACTTCAAACTCACTGGAGCAAGAAAAAACGGAGGCGCGTATTCCAGCCAAATCCTCCCGTTGCCGTTATCTGTAATGCATTATTCTGCAGCAGACGCCGGAATAACTCACTTCAACATCGCGTCGGTTGGCGGACAAAATAAAGCAGAAAGTGGACGATCGTGGCAAGGAATTGTATGTGAAGTTTTGGCCTATGCTGCGGACGCAGTTTTGGATGAAGACGCTATTGATTCAATAACTCGAAATCTTATTGAAAAATGGGGAATCACCCCATGACCTCAAGTTTTACAAAACCGTTTAGAGCCGAAGCAGTTAGAGATCATATTGTCAGTCGCTGGTTCCCCGGCATGACGCGCCAAAAGTGGCTTGTGGGTGATGATTTTGAATGGGCGGTTGGATCACTTGAAAAGCCTGAGGCTATTATATCTGTGCCAAAGGGTTATGAGTTCGATGGGGCGAGCGTGCCATTTCCTGCCAATCTTCTCTATCCGCGTGCGCACCCAAAATATATGCAAGCCGCAGCGCTCCATGATTTTATCTACGAGCATCTTGGCCATGAATATTCGCGCAGTGAAGCTGACGAGATATTTCATGATGCCATGCTGGCGCTTGATGTCCACGCTTTCCATGCGTGGGTGATTTGGGCATCTGTGCGCATCGGCGGCTGGCCATTTTGGTGGAAACGCTACGGTCATCCGGAGCGCCGCATAAATACAAAACCATAATTGATAGGCAGATCACAGGCATGAATAAACTTCTCATTTTATCAACAAAAGCATTCCCCAATGGTGCAGGAATGCTCGTTAGTGCACTCGCCGCTTTTGGAATTAAATCTTCGCCGGCAGAGTTTTTGGCAGGCGTTGTGCTTGGGATGTTCGGAAATGTTGCGATTCAAAGTGTTCTCGATAAAGAAAACCGCGCGAGCTACTTAACGATTGTGACAGCGTTTTTCTTTGTCGTAATTGGCATGGCATCATTTCACTCAAATAGCAGCTTTTTGGGTATTGATGAATTTCACCCCGCTATTGTGATTGGCTTAGCTGGCGCGTTCTCAACATTGATCGTTGAAAAAGCACCAGATGTTTTTCGGTTGTTTTTTGAGAAACTTAGCAAAGGTGGCAAAAAATGAGTTCGTTTTTTGTCACTGCCTATGAAATGGTTGGCGTTGCTTTGCTTATGGTCGGGCTTACAGGAGGCCTCGCCCTAATGCACCCCAAGGCGATTAAGGTTCATGATAAGCGCACATTGCGTCGCAGGAACGCACTTTTTGCAGCTTGTGGGTCACTTGGAATTGGCTTGCGTTTCAAGCTCTTTGGCACCGAGTTTGGAGAATGGTTGCTTTTGACAGGTGATGTTCTTTTGGTGATTGCGGCCGCAGCCATAGCGCTTGCTGCGATCAAAGATATCTTTTCGCAAGATAGTTCCAAAACTCAATTTAGTTTCAATCAGAACCGCTTTTAGCGGTTTTTTTTCATATGGAGGAGAAAATGAAGCATCGTGAAGCTCAACTGGTTTGGGCGGCGGCAGGTTTTTATACTGGCGGAATAGATGGCGTTCTGGGGCCACAATCTCAGGCTGCAATCAAGGCTATTCGCGCTAAGCATGGTGATAAATACACGTTTGCGCAAACGCGTTCAAAAACACGTGAGCGGGTGGCCAGCGTTCAAGCTTGCCTGAATGCGCTTGGCTATGAGGCTGGCGCAGTTGATGGTTATGAGGGGCATAATACCCGCAACGCGCTTGATGGTCTGATTTATTTTCTCGCTAATGGGAAACAAGAGGTTGTTGAGCGGGCAACCATCGCGAGACCTGCCAGCGGTCCAAAGCTACCATATCAGCGCGATGTAAGGGACTTTTACGGCGACCCGGCCAATATGAACGGCAACTTGGTGATCATTGAGCTGCCGTTCAAGTTGCGCATTGATTGGAATTTACGTCAAACCACAAACAAAATTCGCGTACACAAGAAGTGCGCTGAATCGCTCAAAGCGGCACTCATTGAGGTGCACGCCCATTACGGCGCTGATAAAATGCGCGCGCTTGGAATCGATCGCTATGCAGGGGCTTATAATAAGCGCAAAATGCGCGGCGGATCAAAGTGGTCAATGCATGCTTATGGTTGCGCCATTGATTTTTATGCGCGCCCCAATGGGCTTCGCACGCGTTGCCCACAGGCTCTTTTTTGTGGGCCAGAATACAAGCCTTTTCTCGACATTATGGAGAAGCACGGTTGGCTTCCCGCCATCAGGCTTTGGGGGGCGGATGCTATGCATTTTCAAGCCGCCCGACTTTGATTTTGAAAGGATAATATAATGGGTCTCGCACTCGCCAGTATTTTGAAAACCGCAGCTTCCTCTCTCCTCGGCGATAAGCTGAAAGATATTGCTGTTGAAAAAGCCACGTCAATCGCACGGGAAAAGTTAAATATTCCACCTGATGCACCCGAACCTGACATCGATGCGGCATTGGCAAAAAATCCAGAAATTTATGCGGATATTGTCGAGGCTGTTAATCAGTGGCGGATTGAGCAAGAGCGGACGCATCAAATTTCTGTGGAGCAGCAAGGTGAAAGTGAACGCGTGTCCTTGCAATCCGAAAGCGCATTTGTGCGGAATGCGCGTCCTTCGATGATCTATCTAGGGGGATTTTCTTGCTTTGGTATTGTGATTTTCGGTGTCATTATCGCCTGGACCCGTGCGGAATCGCTTTCGGATTATGTGCAACTCGTGGAGGCTGTTGCGATGCCGCTGACTATGTTGCTAACTGCAGGTGGTGTCTATGCCTATCGTCGCACAACGGATAAGGCGATCAAAGAAGGCTTTAAGCTCCCGCCAATATTGAATTTGGGAGGTCATAAATGAGCCTCGTCCAGCCTGCTTATGTTTATCGCGCGAGGTTGTCGCATCGCTCCAACGGACGCCATGCAGTCTATGATGGTGATACTGTGTGGATCACCGTTGACTATGGCTTTGGCGGCACGCTAGATTTGGGTGCGTGTCGATTATTCGGCATCAATGCACCCGAATTGCGTGGCGATGAAAAAGTGCGCGGCCGCTTGTCGCGAGATTTTCTGCGTGCACGTCTAAATGATGCGGACTGGTTTATCGTTGAGACAATCAAGGACAAGAAGGGCAAGTATGGCCGATATCTTGTTAATATCTGGGTCGATGGTGTTTTCCTGAATAAGCAACTTGTCGAGCAAGGTCATGCGGTTTGGCGTGATTATTGATGTCTACCCAGCTTCGCTCAAAAATTCTCGCTCAGGCCGATGAACTTATTTCGAGGGATCGCAATGCGCAATATGGCGATGCCAAGGAAAGCTTTGAGCGTGTGGCCGCGATTTGGACAGCTCTCAAAGGCGTCAAGTTTACAGCTGACGATGTGGCTTTGTTCATGGTGAGCCTTAAGCTTGTTCGTGCAAATGACAATTCAAGCCATTCTGATAGCATCGTCGACCTGATCGGATACGCTGCACTTTATGCTGAATTTACAATATCTGAAGAATAAACCTTCCGCTTAGGCGGGCGGTCATGCGACGCGCCAACGTCGCACAACATGGGGCAAGTTTTTCAGGCAAACCCCACCGACCTGATTACTCTTAAGGCCGCACCCAGCTCTGAGCCCAGAGCAGGTGCAATTTGTCAGGATTCGCAAATGACTTCAAGTCGCAACCCAATTTCTCCCACAAATCCCGTTGCTCCATATATTGGCGGTAAACGTAACCTCGCCGATCGCATCTGTCAGATTATTGATGAGGACGGTGAGCACATCACTTACGCTGAACCCTTCATTGGGATGGACGGTATTTTCTTGCGCCGAACACGTCAGCCGCAAGCTGAATACATAAACGATCGATCGCGTGATGTTTACAATCTTTTTCGCGTGCTTCAGGATCATTACGCATATTTTTTGGACTTTATGCGCTTTCAAATTACGACACAGGCGAACTTTGAGCGCCTGATGAAAGTCGATCCCGATACGCTCACAGACATTCAACGTGCGGCGCGTTTTCTATATCTACAGCGAATTGCCTTTGGCGGAAGGGTTGTTGGCAAAAGCTTTGGAATTTCCGTCGAGCGTCGAGCGTTATTTAATATCTCCACACTTGAATCTGACCTTGAGAATTTGCACAATCGTATAGTAGGAGTGACGGTTCTTAATCTCAATTATTCCGACTTTATCGATCGCATAGATCGTGAGGGAACTCTCTTTTATCTCGACCCGCCATATTTTGGCTGTGAGAATGATTATGGCAAGGATATGTTTGAACGCGAGGATTTTGAACGCCTTGCAAATCAGTTATCCAATATCAAAGGTCGCTTTTTGCTGTCGCTGAACGACACGCCTGAGGTTCGTGAGATTTTCTCAGCGTTTCAGATCGAGGGAGAGAAAACGACCTATACAATCGGCACGAAAGGCACGAAGGAAGTTGGCGAGGTGCTGATTTCCAATTTTGAGATATATAAGCATAGGTTGATTTAAGCAGGTTTATCGCGTTTTCTGAGCGGCAAGGTCCTTAAGTAGCTCTATTATGAGGTTCGCATCTAAATTTGATTTGTCTGAATTTCGACTAGATTTTGTGTTGAGATCTGAACTGAAAAAATGATGAGCCAATGTTCTTAGGGGTTCGGACTCGAGTTCAGATCCGTACTGTGAAACAAACGCTTCGAGAGTGTTCATGCGTGTCCCCATAATTTTATACGCCCGAGAGGTGGCTTTAGCTTTTATCGCGAAAGACATGAATGTACCTGCAAGCAATATAATTGGAAAAGACAGTAAAAACCGATTAACTATAAATGCTACCGGTGATTGGCTTCCAATTGAAATAGATGCTGATGATGTGGTCTCACCGAGATTGAGAGCAGCTTGAGAGTATCCAAGGGCGTTATCAGTGATACCATTAACGTTGAACGTGACCAGTGTCGCAATTGCAAATAGAATAATAGCGACTCCAGTCCAAATTCTGAACGACAAATTTTCGCTATTTGAAACGGACAAGAATTCTCCAGATCGGGCGATATTTGCAGACGTGTTATATATTTTTTCAATTTTTTCGAGATGCGTTTTTCCTTCTGATTCCAGTTCGTTTTGCCACTCCTGTAGTTGGTTCTTTCGATCAACAATTAAGCCATCAAACACTGTGGCTTTGGATTTTGCTTCTTGACTGATTTCAGCGTTCAGCGTCGCTGTTTCATTCCTTAATTTTTCGATTTCTTTGTCACGGTCATCCAATTTTTGCGTTAATAAGGTGAGCTGTTTACCCATTGATTCGCTATCTTGAGTTAGCTTTTTTTCAATTTCTGATTTTTGTTCCTCGATATTTCTTACTGATGTATTAAATTCTTCTTCTAGATTCTTTTGCTTACTGACTATTTCATCAGTAAATTCAGCCAATTTGTTAGTGGCCTCATTGACAAAATATTTTCGAGTCAAAGGGAACGGAAATAGTTGAAGTATCGCGTTGGCTTCCTTTATTATATTGGGGGTAAGTTGGAAAACTACGTTGTTGTGGAAGGTGGTTTTTTGAACAACATTGGTTGATGAAATTCGCATTAACCTTTGTCTTATGGGGTCTAACAGAATATCATTCACGAGTTTGTGGTCCGATTTTTTTAAAGACCATTCAACATGCTCAAGTATGTCGATGATATTTTGAATAAGCTCTTGATTTTTTTCATCGCTAAGATCTTTGTGCTCAAGAGCTTCTTTGAGCCTATCAAATGCTTTTTTAAAACTCTCAAATACAGCGTTTTGTTCGAATTTGAATTTATTCATGGCGCTGGGTTCCCTTGCATAGCTATTTTTACACTCCTATAAAACGCGATTGTCTGCAAGTGGTGAGGGTCTCGCCTTGCGCGGTCAATCAGTTCCCCATTGCAAAATGCACTCCAGTCGTCTGGCTCGACTATTTCGTTAATTACACATGGTTTTCTGGTGAACCGCATGTTCTTTATGTGCAATAATATTGACCACTGTTCAAGAAGGAGGGGTTTAATCCAGCAATTTTGCGATATCTGCTGCGCTTTCATTGTAGTAGATCATGAGCTTTTTGAGATCTCGATGTCCAGTCATGCGCGCGAGATCTAGAACGTGCAGTTTTTTTGCCAGCCGGGTGATCGCTTCATGGCGGGTATCATGAAACGTTAAATCGTCTATTCCAGCCTTTTCACGATATTTTCTAAAAAGAGAGCTGATTCCATCACCTTTAAAGCCGAACAGCGGATCCTGCTCAGGCAGCATTGCAAGGAGTTCAAGCGCGCGCGATGAGAGAGGGACTGATCGATCGTCAGCGTTTTTTGTATCGTAAAGGCTCGCAACCCGATGATGGGGATCAATGTCTTGCTTGCGAAGTCTTGTGATTTCACCTGCGCGCATGGCGGTTTCGATCGCGAATAGGGCGGCCAAAAACACTCGCTTTGCACCAGTGTCTGCAATCTGGCCCTCAACAAATCCCGTCACATACGCCAGTCTTTCAAGTTCATCATCTGTAATTCGTCTGAAGCGGGGCTTGCCTTTAGGCGGCTTGCGGAGATTTGAAATTGGACTTTGAAGATCGTTAAATCCCCATTCTTTGCGCGCGATCGTAAAAACGCTTGAAAACAGATTGAGCTCGCGCCTCACGCTTTCTGTTTTTAGTCCGCGCGCAAGCTCGGCGTCACGCCAGCGTGCAAAATCTTCCGTAGTGACGTCATAAACTGGTTTTTCTGTGAACGCATTTCTGCTTAGTTTTTGCAGTCTGAGCTTTTCCCATCGAGCGCCCTTGCGATGTGAAGACACATCTCGTCCAAATTTATCAAGAAGTTCTTTAAGTGTGACATTAAGTTTTTGCGATGATGCATTTGCAATTTCAATTTCTTGTGCCTTGGCCCAATCACTTGCGTCAAACTTGGTAGCGAAGCTTTTAGAACGGCGAATGACCTCTCCAGCCAAGTTTTTTCTATGGACTTGTGCTTGCCATTTTCCGTTTGTCATCCTCTTGATTGTTGCCATATCGACTAATTCCTAAGTGGATTCGTGTTTTTTGTTCGTGTTTTTTCGTGTTAACGTGTTGCAAACCCTAAAACAAGCGTGAACAAAACGACAACGCGGAGTCGTTTGAAATTGTGTTATGTTGTTGAAAATGCGGAAAAAGTATTAGATTCTAATACTTTTTATGGTGCCCGAGGGGAGACTCGAACTCCCACGCCTTTTGGGCGGCGGATTTTGAATCCGCTGCGTCTACCATTCCGCCACTCGGGCAATGCGCGGTTTCTAAGTCTAATCTTTCATTCGGTCAAGTCTTGATCGGCATAAACATGATATTTTTTTGCTTTCATCTTTTCAAATCTGTGATTTGCGCCTATTCATTTTTTGAAAGGAAAAATTATGATCCGTAAACTTTATGACTGGTGTATTGACCTCGCTGCCAAGCCCTACGCCATGTGGGCACTTTTTATATATGCGTTTGCGGAATCGAGCTTTTTCCCATTGCCCGTGGAGCTGATGCTTATTCCGATGATTATCGCGACTCCTCATCGTGCATTTTTTATCGCTTTCGTCGCCGTTTCAGGGTCGGTATTAGGGGGCATTGCAGGCTACGGCATTGGCGCATTTGCGTTTGAGGCGATTGGTGAACCTATGCTGAAGATAAATCATGCGCTCGACAAGTTTGATCAGATCGCAGCGCTCTACAACGATTGGGGAATTTGGGCGGTACTGATCGGAGGACTAACGCCTATTCCCTATAAACTTATTACAATTGCCTCTGGCGTGACGGGTTTTAATTTACTGGCTTTCGTTGCTTCTTCAGTTGTTGCGCGCGGTATTCGGTTTGGGGTCATTGCGTTGCTGTTATATTATTTTGGTTCCCCAATTCGCGATTTTATCGAAAAGCGGCTTGGTTTGGTGTTTATGGTATTTATTGCCCTATTGCTTGGCGGCTTTTTGATGTTAGGTTTTTTATGATGCGTACGGCTTTTGTTGCATGGTGCGGTTCGGTTCTGTTAATGTTCGGCGCTTTGTATTTCCAATATGTCGAAGGGTTGCATCCATGTGTTTTATGCATGTATCAGCGCTACCCTCATTATTTTGTGATCGTGCTTGGGGCTTTGGCACTATGGCGGTTTCCCAAAGCATTTCCATTATTGGCAATTATTGTGGCGTCTAGCGCGGCTATTGCTTTTTTTCATGTGGGTGTCGAACAGAAATGGTGGGATGGGCTTGCAATTTGTTCGGGAAATATTGAGTTAACTTTTGAAGAAATGCTAAATCAAACGCCTGCGCGTTGCGATGAAATTGCATGGAAGTTTCTAGGTCTATCGATGGCGGCTTGGAATGGCACGATCTCCTTAATTTGTGCGGCGCTTTGGGTGCGTGCATCTCTCAAAAGATAAAGCATCTTAGCACCACCTTCGCACTGATTAGCTAAGAGCCTATATATCAAGACCTTCTGCGAATTTTGCATTCTCTTGAATATACTCAAACCGAGCTTCAGCTTTTTTGCCCATAAGACGCTCAACAAGATCACTTGTCTCACCTGGGAAATCTTCAAGCGAACTTACGCGGATTAACCTGCGCGTTTTTGGGTTCATCGTTGTATCTTTAAGGTCTTTCGCGTCCATCTCTCCCAAGCCCTTGAAACGTGAAATATCGATTTTGCCACGAGCACCAAGACCCTTTTCAAGAAGTGCATCTTTTTCGCTATCATCGGATGCGTATATGCGTTGAGAGCCTTGCGTGAGGCGATAAAGCGGCGGGCAGGCTAAAAAAAGATGCCCTTGATCAATCAGTGGGCGCATTTGTGTGAAGAAAAACGTCATTAATAGAGCAGCAATATGTGCACCATCAACGTCAGCATCGGTCATGATAATAACGCGTTCATAGCGTAGGTCATCGACACTAAATTTGCTGCCGGTAGAAACCCCTAGGGCCTGACATAAATCGCTGATCTCTTGATTGGAATTCATTTTTCCGCTTGCTGATCCAAGCACATTAAGTATCTTTCCGCGTAACGGTAGCAAGGCCTGAGTTTTTCGGTCTCGCGCCATTTTTGCAGATCCCCCAGCGCTATCCCCTTCGACAATAAATAACTCTGTGCCTTCGCGCGCTGTGGTTGAGCAGTCAACAAGCTTTCCTGGTAGCCTTAGTTTTTTGGTTGCCGATTTTCGACTTGTTTCTTTTTCTTGACGTCTACGCAAGCGTTCTTCTGAGCGCAATATTAGAAAATCGAGTATAGCCTGCGCCGATTTTGTATCGGCTGCGAGCCAATTGTCAAAGTGATCCGCAACAGATTTTTCGACTAATCGTTGCGCTTCTGTTGTGGCAAGGCGGTCTTTCGTTTGGCCCACAAATTCGGGTTCACGAATAAATGCTGAGATTAATGCGCAGCCGCCGGAGGTAAGGTCTTCACGCGTGATTTGGCTTGCTTTTTTTTGATTGGTTAACTCGCCGTAGCTACGCACTCCCTTTAAAACAGCGGCCCAAAATCCGGCTTCATGTGTGCCCCCTTCAGGAGTGGGAACGGTGTTACAGTAAGACTGGACAAATCCATCTCGGGAGGGTGTCCAATTTATTGCCCACTCAACAGAACCGACGGTGTCGCCACCAAATTTTTCAGAAAAATTAACTTTTCCCGCAAATGGTTCAGGTGAGTAGGTTGCATTTCTAGTAAGTTGTTCATTTAAATAGTCAGCGAGACCACCTGGAAAATGAAAAGTGGCTTCTGTAGGCGTATCATCTTTAATTAATTCAAGCGCGCATTTCCATCTAATCTCCACGCCTGAAAATAGATAGGCTTTAGAGCGCACCATCGTCATGACACGTTTGGGTTGAAACTTTTTTGATCCGAAAATTTCTGCGTCTGGATGAAATGTGACCGAGGTTCCACGTCGATTGGGTGCTGAGCCCACCTTGGAAAGGGGTGCTGTCGGAATACCTCGCGAGAACTCTTGTGCAAAAAGCTCCTTATTGCGTGCGATCTCGACACGGACATGATCAGAAAGTGCATTTACAACAGAAATACCCACACCATGCAGACCGCCAGACGTTTGATAGGCGTTTCCAGAAAATTTTCCACCCGCATGAAGTGTGCATAATATCACCTCAAGGGTAGATTGGTCTGGAAATTTTGGGTGCGGCTCGACAGGAATACCGCGACCGTTATCAGAGATCGTAACGGAATAATCAGCGTTCAAATTCACTTCAATACGGTTGCGTGCCCCGCAACGGCTTCATCCATCGAATTGTCAAGCACCTCTGCAATGAGATGATGGAGAGCTCTTTCATCGGTTCCGCCAATATACATTCCTGGCCGTTTTCTAACCGGCTCAAGCCCTTCTAAGACTTCAATCGAGTCGGCGCCGTAGTCTTGACTTTCTTGGTCGTTATTGAATAAATCTTTGCTCATGCTTGCCTCAAATTTGCGCCTAACATTACTGAAAACATAGGGCGGGTTCAATCTCGAATATTGAGAGCATGAGGGATTAAAATCACCTTGATATACGGGGTGGCAATTTATGGGTTGAGTGCAAATGGAAACGAGTCATCAAAGTCTAGCAAAAGGGTACATCTGGCATTTTAAGCGCCTGATGATATTTGGTATACCTCTCGTATTTGCTCAGGTGCTTCAAATGTCGATTGGTTTCACGGATGCTTTTATGGTGGGACGATTGGGGGAAGTTGCATTAGCGCAGATTGGGCAAGGGGCACAATTTGTTTTTTTTCTTGTACTTCTGCCTGTCGGACTATCGGTTGCGGTTTCAATTTTATGCGCGCAAGCGCTCGCTCAAGAAAATTATAGTCAACTTCGAAAGATAACGCGCGCAGCCCTATGGATCCATTTGGTTGTTTTAATCGGAATTTGGCCTTTGATGTTCTACTCAGGCTCAATTTTAACAGCATTAAACCAACCTGATCAGGCGATCGAGGGTGCGCAAAGTTATATTCGAATTATTATGATCTCAATGCCCTTCATCTACGCTTCTACTGTTTTGAAAAGTTATCTAACGGCGCTCGAGCGTGGCAATGAAATTCTCATAGTCTCATTTGCTGGATTTTTGTTTAATGCGGCGGGAAATTACGTTTTGATTTATGGTCACCTCGGGTTTCCAGCGTTAGGTCTCATTGGTTCGGCAATTGCATCTGTTTTAACAAATATTTTTATGTTTTTCGCGGTTTTATGGTATTGTTTGCGTGACAAAATGGCTGATCAAATTCGGCTTTTCACGTGCGTTTTTCGAATCGAATACGAAAATATAAGAACGCTTGTCTTGATTGGCTTACCAATTACGCTGGGTATTTTATCTGAGGTTGGACTTTTCCAGCTTTCTACATACATGATCGGGTGGATTTCACTCACTTCGCAAGCAGCTCACACGATCGTGCTTAGCACCGCTTCGATGACATTTATGATTCCTCTTGGATTATCAATGGCCGCGTCAGTGCGCGCAGGAAATGCCGAAGGCAGAGGGGACTTGGGAGACTTAATCAAGGGGTCGGTTGTTGCCTATATTATAGTGACACTTATCATGTGTTTGACCGCGCTTTTATTTTGGTTTTTTCCCGAAATATTTATTCAGATTTTTATTGATTTGGAACGTGAAGATGCGGCTCAAGTCGCAAAAATTGCAGCAAGCATGTTTGTTGGTGCGGCACTTTTCCAAATTTTTGATGGCGCTCAGGTCATCGGAATTTCAGTTTTACGCGGTATTAAAGATGTGTTTGTGCCGGCAGTTATGGCATTTGTCGCGTACTGGCTGATCGGGGCGCCCTTGAGCTATTGGTTTGGCATATCTTTGGGCTTGGGTGGAGCCGGAGTTTGGTTCGGCCTCGCAGCCGGCCTCGCTGTCGCTTCTGTCATGATGTTATTGCGTTTGCGGTATCAAATTTTACTAAGGCTCAAAGGATAGGGCTTGAAAATTTTATTCAGAGTACTGATCTTTAATAATAAGCTTTTAAGGCAAATTTATGAACCAATTTGAAGAAATACAGCTCAAAGATTATTTGAAATCCAAAAAACGAAGAGCATTTTGGCTAGGCGCGTTATTAGGCATCGTTGCGATTGCAATCATTTGGGCGATTAGCAGTATAGAACAAGATTACCCGGTTGGTGAGCAAATCGCACATGTGCGCATTGACGGGGGGATTGGTCGCGATGAGTATCGCGATGAAATGTTGGCCGAGATTGCGAAACGTGAAGATGTGCGTGCGATGCTGGTTTCAATCAATAGTGGCGGCGGCGGAGTTTACTCAAGTGAGAAATTGTTTCGCCAGATTCAAAAAATTTCGGAAGATCGTCCGGTGGTTGCAGTCATGGAAAGCGTGGCTGCATCTGGCGCATATATTGCGGCGCTCGGTTCCGATCACATCATTGCGGGCGAAACCACTATTACGGCGTCGATAGGTGTTATTCATGAAATTGTCGATTTGACAGAATTGTTGGACAAAGCAGGCGTTTCGTCAACACTCGTGCGTTCCTCCGAGGCAAAAGGGGGCATTTCGCCTCTGCGCACACCTACACCTGAAGAAATTGAAAATGAGCGTGAACTTATCGATGAGATGTTTATTTGGTTTCGAGATCTTGTGGGTGAACGTCGAAATTTGAGAGGTAATGCTTTGAATGCCGTGGCCGATGGATCGGTGGTAACGGGGATCAAAGCGCTCGAGAAAGGCTTAATTGATCAGCTCGGTGACTTTGAAGACGGAATCGCTTATTTACGAGAGCAAGAACCATCTTTTGTTGATCTTGAAGTGAAAGACTGGACGCCTTTGTATCCAGAAGAAGATTGGGCAAGCGTTTTGGCAGGAGGAATTGCAAACGCTTTTGTAAATATAATCGATGAGCAAGAAACACAAATTTCGGTTCCGCTAGCAAAATAAAAAAGACAGCTTATGCTGCCTTAATTTCACAATCTTTGGTTTTAAATATCGATTTAACCGCGCCAAGAGCGAACGGGTCCGCTATCCATATGGACAAAATTACTACGATAATAACGGCCAACGCCTCCAGCGCCTAAGCTCTGTGCGGCGCGTGCCATTTGTGTCACCGAGCGTGAGCCCAACTTTAAATCCGCAGCCATTCCGCGAGTATGATATGAATTGCGAGCGCCACCAACCCGTCGATTGGTCGTAGGTGAACGATATCCTGAAATGAGAAGATAAGGTTCAGAAGTTTCGAGCATTCTATGAGTGGCCGAAATCACGTCAATTTCAGTTTTATCAATGGCGGCAACTTTATTTTCGCGCCAGTCACGAAAAAAGTTATTAATTTCGCCAAGTGACTCGTTGATATAGCGGCCATCTGCCCAGTAAACGAGATCAATAATTTCGCCAGTACGATCGTTGCGAAGAAGGACTTTTCGGATATCTCCAGACCCGCGCAAAAAACCAGCAGCGTTCGCGTAAACTGGGGCAGCAGCGACTGCGCCCAATGTTGCAAAACCTTTAAGTATATTGCGACGCTGCAT
Source organism: Paracoccaceae bacterium (assembly GCA_965263365.1). Classification (GTDB taxonomy): domain Bacteria; phylum Pseudomonadota; class Alphaproteobacteria; order Rhodobacterales; family Rhodobacteraceae; genus CANMUM01. The sequence continues at coordinate 1,494,008 of OZ253672.1, read as the reverse complement.
TTTTTGAGTTTGCTCAGTAGTATTGTTAGATTTCATAAAACGCTCTATTTTTGTTGGAACAGTTTAAATCAAAATTTTGTGAATAAGGCAAGTATTTCTGATTCGAATTAATGTTGAGTAAAAAAATGATTTTTAATAATTAAAACAATAACTTAAAAGAAATTTGGTACAAAAGTTGTTAATATTCGGCAAAGTTAGGCGGATTATTGCTGAAAATGCATGTAAATTGGGTTAGAAACTGTCATAAATTGAATTAAACTTATTTTTTTAAGTAGAGATTAAATTGTATATGTTGTGAGCTTTTTTTAAATGCCAAGGAATTTCTTATTAATATCGTTTTTTTGTTTAGTTGCCGCGTTTTCGGTGAATGCTCAAAGTGTAAGCTTGGAATCACAAAATTCAAATGAGCTTGCCCATACTGGTCAAGAAAGTGCTGTATTAGATCAAATATCAACTTCAATTGAAAATGATGAATTCAATTATGAAAATTTGATTGGGGTAAATAGTGAAGATTTGCGAAACGCTTTTCTTGATTTTAAAGAAAGCGAAATCAAAAATAATGCAATTGTGAGTCGTGCAAATCAAACCCCTGAAATCGCAAGGCGTATTCTGCGATTGATTGAAAGCGGGAGAACGAATTTAAGTGAATCTGAATCAGATGCCTACATAAAATTTCTAACAGAACGCAACGGGGAGCTTGTCTTTATCAATAATGGCGATAATGTACGAGCGCTTCAAGAAACACTAGATAATGCGCCGAATATGGGCCTGCCTGAATCCAGATATAGGGTAAGCCCAAGTTATGCGATTGATGAAATTGATCAACTTGCTTATCAAGAAATTCACTTTGTGCGTCTAGCGCTTGGTTATGTGAAGGATATGGAAAGAGGTATCGTAGATTTTGATGAGTTAGGTGCTCAGTTTGACCTTGATCCAGAATATACCGACCATCATTCGGTTTTGCACAAACTCGTAAGCCATTCTGATCATAGAAGTTTTTATGGCGATCTGGAGCCTAAAGATCCTGCGTTTGAGGTGATTCAGAACCGCCTGGCTGAACTAAGGGAGGAGAATCGCTTAGATGAACTCAAAACAGTAGCGCGTATTTCGGGGGATCAAGTTTTGCGTCAGGGAATGAAATCTCCAGACGTACAAATATTGCGCAAACGACTGGAAATATTGGGCTACAAACCGGTCAATTTGCGTCAGGAGGCAAATGTTCAAAGCGATGCCCTTGCTATTCTAGAAAGCATTGAAAATACGAATATCTCAAATGACTTTCCGGAAGTGCCGAGTGACTTCCAACCTGAGGCAATAGTGGATCCTTTGGTTTTTGATGTGGGAGTTAAAGAAGCGGTTGTCAATTTTCAGGCTGCAAATGGGTTGCTTGCTGATGGCATTGTTGGCCCGCAAACGCTTCGCGCGATTAACGGCGGTGTATCACCAGAAATGACACGTTTGCTAATTGCGATGGAGAGATTACGGTGGGGGCCCCAAAGTGTAGAAGGACGGCAGCTATTCGTGAATATCGCGAATTTTATGGCCGAGGTTCGCGACGACAATCAAAAAACTTTCGAAACCGTCGTTGTTGTCGGAAAAACAGGACTTGAATACCGGACGCCAGAATTTCACGATGAAATGGAGTATATTGTTATTAATCCAAGATGGTATGTTCCGCGCTCAATTGCGGTTCGCACCTATTTGCCGATATTGAAACGCGGAGGCAGTTTAAAATCGAGTTATAAGGTTCTGAATTCTCGCGGGCAGGTCATTAACACTGGTAATGTAAATTTTTCAAATTATGATAAAAACAATTTTCCATTTCGGATTATTCAAGAAAATGGGCCGGGAAATGCACTTGGTAATGTGAAATTTATCTTTCCAAATGATTATGCAATATACCTTCATGATACACCGGCTAAGTCATTATTTTCACATACAGTTCGCGCGCATTCTCATGGATGTGTCCGTGTCCGTGATCCGATAGACTTAGCAACTCATTTAATGACGCCTTATTACGAGAATCCGCGTGCTAGCTACGATTCTATTCGAGCAACGGGTAGAGAAACTTTTGTGGAAATGAAAACGCGTATTCCCGTTTTTCTTACCTATTTTACGACTTATATCGATGATGAGGGTTCAATTCAGACTGCACCCGATATATATGGGAGAGATCCAATTGTTCAAAGAGCTTTGAAAGCTCAAGGTCTTGATATTTAATGCATGAAAAAACAATCACTGTAAGTGAGCTTACGGAATTCATAGGCGGTCGATGGGAAGGGGATGGCAGCCTAATTGTCCAAAGACCCAATGAGCCAAAGCTAGCTGGCGAAAACGATATTGCGTTGGCTGCTGACCATAAATTTTTAAGTATGCTTGCTGATTCACGTGCTAAAGTGGCCATTCTACCTGAAGGAACGTTGTGGCAAGATTTTGGTCTTGAAGCTGCGATCTTTGTAAAGTCAGCGCGCCGGACGATGGTCGAGATGTCGAAGCTGCTTGAGGTGCCTTGGTCGCGACATTGGGAAGGGCAGAGAATCCATGAAACAGCCATAATTGATGTGAGTGCAAATATTGCCGACGATGTTTATGTAGGCCCGTTCACGATAATTGGTCCTGATGTGAAAATTGAATCGGGAACCATAATCTATGACCATGTAACGATTGCGCAAAGTGTTCAAATTGGAAAAGGCGGGTTAATTTACTCAGGAGTGCGTATTGGGCCCAATGTTCAAATGGGAACGCATACGATCGTTAATATGAACACGGTCATCGGAGCGGACGGGTTTTCCTATTTGACGCCCAATGCTGATTCAATTCGGGCAGCTCGCAATTCAGGCGAGCGAAGTGCATTATCAAATTTAGCGATTGAGCGAATAAATTCTCTAGGCTCCGTTTGTGTTGGAGATCGTGTTGAATTTGGCGCATCTTGCACAGTCGATCGGGGTACCCTTGCTAATACATCAATAGGAAATGGAACTAAGATAGATAATCTGGTTCATATCGCCCATAACGTAACCATCGGTGAAAATTGTCTGATTTGTGGGCAGGTTGGAATTGCGGGCTCTTCGAAAATTGGGGATCGAACGATATTAGGCGGACAGGTTGGTGTGGCGGATCATACAACAGTTGGTTCCGAGGTTATTGCAGCCGGTAAATCAGCAATTTCTTCAAATGTTGCATCTGGTCAGACCGTAATGGGAAATCCTGCTATAAAAATGTCATCAAATATTGAAAGTTATAAGGCATATCGGCGCTTGCCTCGTTTAATGGAGCGCGTTAAAAAGCTAGAGAAAAAGCTATTTAGGTGAATGGAGATTGAGATGTCGGATGTGAAAAGCAAGATTTATGAGATAATTGCCGAACAGGCTATGATCAATGAGTCCGATATTCAAGACACAACTACGCTTGATGATATTGGCCTTGATAGTCTCGGCGTAGTTGAGGCAGTTTTCGCGATTGAAGAAACTTTTGACGTTCAGGTGCCGTTTAACGCAAATAACCCCGAAGAAAGTGAATTCGATATCAGTAACGTCGCGACAATTGTTGCGGCGGTTGAAAAATTGGTTTCGGATAAAGCTTAATGCGCCGAGTTGTAATTACGGGGCAAGGCGGAATTTGCGCGCTTGGAAAAAGCGTAGTCGAAATCACAAATGCTATGAAGGAAGGCGTTTGTGGGATTGGGCATCTTGAGTTTGAGGATGTTGATCGGCTTTCAATTCAAATTGGTGGGCAGATAAAGGACTACCTCGAAACCGATTACTTTGATGCCCGTGATATCACGCTTTATGACAGGTTTACTCAGTTTGCAATTTTGGCGGCAAATGAAGCGATTGCGCAAAGTGGTATTGAAATCCGAGAGCAAACTTCTGAGCGAATGGGTGTTGTGATTGGAACATCGGGCGGTGGATTGGGTACACAAGATGACTGTTATCGGCAGGTCTTTCAAGATGGTAAAAATCGCGTTCATCCGTTTACGGTTCCGCGCCTAATGAACAACGCGGCGAGCTCGCATATTTCAATGTTGCATAATCTTAAGGGGCCCAATTTTACGGTGAGTTCCGCGTGTGCAAGCTCGAATCATGCGATGGCGCAAGCCTTCGCCGTAATTGCCGCAGGCTTTGCAGATATTATGGTGTCAGGAGGTTCGGAAAGCATGCTTTGTTTTGGCGGCCTAAAGGCATGGGAGGGACTGCGCGTTATGTCTAAAGATGGGTGCCGACCGTTTTCAAAAGATCGAAATGGAATGGTTCAAGGCGAAGGCGCCGGTGTTTTTGTGTTTGAAGAATATGAGCACGCACGCGCCCGTGGGGCAAATATATTGGCCGAAATAAAAGGATTTGGGATTTGTGCGGATGCGGGTGATATTGTGACACCGGCTGTTGATGGTGCAATACGAGCTATGCGAGGCGCGCTCACAACGGCTCATCTTAATCCTGAAGATATTGACTACTTAAATGCGCATGGAACCGCTACATTCATTAATGATAAGATGGAAGCGAATGCAATTCGTACAGTGTTTGAACACAAACCTCCGTTGGTGTCTTCTACGAAATCAATGCATGGACATTTGATTGGAGGAACGGGGGGGGTCGAGCTGATCGCATCGCTAATGGCTTTGAATGAAGGCGTTATCGCGCCTACGGTGAATCACAGTGTCGTCGATGATGAAATTGGCCTTGACGTTGTTCCAAACGAAGCAAGAGAGCATAAATGCCAACATGTGATGTCGAACGCATTGGCATTTGGTGGATTAAACGCGGTTGTGATTTTATCGAAGGTTTAAAGAAAAAAGGACCGCTTTTGAGCGATCCTTTTTGTTTCTTGCCTGTTGTTATTTCAAAAGCTAGTTTGAAGTCTCGCCTTCTTCTTCGGCTTTTGCTTCTAGCTTCATTAATTCTTCATAGGCCGCGGTCATTCCGCTCGTGCGCACTTCGATGGGAATTTCATTAGGACCGCTACGAACATGTTGCATTGAAATAATGACTTTGTTGGCAGCTAATAACTGATCCAGTTTTCCTTGGTTAATCGCGAAGCGTACATGACAGCCCACATTCGTACAGTATTGGTAGGGTTCATTCCATACATCTTGACCATCATTAATGTCTATGAAAATTCCACGGGGCAATAATGCACCCAAAGGCGTGATCATTGTAATGCCCGCGACGGCGTCTGGTTGCTCGGGAACATTTGCGGGTACGACATTGATTTCGAACAAAGGCTCTTGCGTTTCGTTTAGAATGATTTGAGTTAAAAAGCACTGATTGTTAAGGGCGGGTGAGCACTTAACAGCCCATGATTCAAATACATTATGGACATAATCTGGTTGCACTTGCGGGCGCAAAGGAGCGACGCTTGTTGACGGACCAGTGGCTGCCTCAGAATTTGTTTCCTGAGTTTCTTCACTGTCTTGTGCAAAGGATGGAATGCTCAAACTCGCTGCGATCATTGATGCAAAAATTAATTTTCTCATAGGATACTCCAAATTTAATTAACCCAATCGCATTTCCCTTGGATATCGTCAATAGCGTGAGAAATTTCTGGTTAGAAGTTGCCATAATTTGCCCGCAATTAACCCCACTAGTGCTTGCATTGCGGTTTCATTTGCCTATGCTGAAACCAAAGAAATAAGAGAGAGTTAAATGACAGATCAATTTTTTGTTGGAGGCGGGGGCGACGATTACCAAGACGCACAAAATCTATTGTTGAAATACGGCAATCGGCATGGCTTGATTGCGGGTGCGACGGGGACCGGTAAGACCGTTAGCCTACAGATACTTGCGGAAGGATTTTCTAATGCGGGCGTTCCTGTATTTATGGCTGATGTCAAAGGTGACCTTTCAGGGATGGCAAATGCAGGTTCTGAAAATGCTCCACTACATGAAAAATTCATTGAACGGGCAAATAAAATTGGATTGAATGACTATTCCTATGAGAAATTTCCTGTGGTTTTTTGGGATCTTTTTGGAAAAAGGGGGCATCCCATAAGAACGACAATTTCTGAGATGGGGCCCTTACTACTTGCGCGCCTTATGGATCTCACCGAGGCTCAGGAGGGGGTTTTGAATATCGCGTTTCGAGTCGCTGATGAAGAGGGTTGGTTGCTTCTCGATCTTGAAGACTTGCGCGCCCTATTGCTTTGGCTTGGTCAGAATGCCAAGGAGGTGTCGTTGGAATATGGTTATATAACGACGGCTTCTGTCGGTGCAATCCAAAGGCAACTCGTTGTCATGGAAAATCAAGGCGCAGATCAGTTTTTTGGTGAGCCTGCACTAGCATTGAGTGACATGATTTCGATTGATCAAGAGGGAAAAGGGCGGGTGAATATATTGGCCGCAGACAGCTTAATGAGCAGTCCCGCGTTATATGCGACTTTTTTACTTTGGCTATTGTCTGAGCTTTTTGAGCAGCTCCCCGAAGTCGGTGATGCTGATAAACCTAAATTTGTATTCTTTTTTGATGAAGCACATTTACTATTTGAAGATGCGCCCAAAGCGCTCGTTGATAAAGTTGAACAAGTGGCGCGCTTAATTCGTTCAAAGGGCGTGGGCGTTTATTTTATAAGTCAGAACCCAACGGATGTGCCTGATGATATCTTGGGTCAGTTAGGGAACCGTGTTCAGCATGCACTGCGAGCGTTTACACCGCGCGATAAAAAGGCATTGGACGCGGCCGCGCAAACATTTCGTCCGAATCCCAAATTTGATACGGCTGGTGCGATTCAAGAAGTTGGTGTTGGAGAAGCTGTCGTCTCTTTATTAGAAAAGAAAGCCGTCCCGAGCGTTGTTGAGCGTACACTCATTCGTCCGCCCTCATCGCAGCTTGGCCCAATAACTGATCGCGAGCGGTCGGAAGTTATCGAGAATTCTCCGATCAAAGGAAAATATGATGTGCGAATTGATCGAGAAAGTGCTTCTGAGGTTTTGTTTCAGCGCGCAGAAGAGGCGCGAAAGGCTGCGGAATTAGCGGAAGTGGAAGAAGAAAGCCGCAAAGAGGACGTGGAAAGAGTCTATAATTTGGCACGAAAATTTGATCCAAAAGCCCGCACAAAACCCCGCGCTCGTTCGAGCAACGGGAATAGCGCTTTTACAGATGCGATGTTAAAATCAATGATGCGGTCTGCTGGCACGCGCGCGGGGACGGCAATTGTTCGTTCTGTTTTAGGGGGAATATTCCGAGGAAAGTGAGTTGCTTAGAGATTGATTTTATTTTGCAGAATTGCTTAGCACTTAATCGACAAAATTGTGATATTTGTGGCGATGCCTTAAGGAGACTATATGCCTCAAAACAATCGTAGCTAAGTGACTTTAAGCTAAAAAGACGCTAATCTTTAGCGCTGTTATCTTTCCTTGACAAATGACGACGCAAGTTCGTTCAGTATAAAACAGATATAAAAAAAGCGTAAAGGAAATTTTACGCTTTTTAACGTTTGGTTTGTTGAATTTTAATAGCTTTATAAGAAATCATCGAGTGAACGAAGCTCGCCGTTAAGCTTACACCACCATCCGCCACCTTGCTTTGAGACTAATAATCCACCACGTGATACACAATTAATTTTTGCATCGCCAGCAGAGCCCGCAGTACCACCGTTCACATTTGGGTTTGAGGCCGGGTCTGAACTACAAGCCGAAAGTAAAAAAGCAACCATTGATATACTAACTGAAATTTTTTTCATTTTGATTTTCCCTTAAAATCTATAACTGAATAAATCAGGCTTTGTCTTGAGGGGCTTTTTTGGAATGAGGGTCATCTTTGCGTGTGACACTTCCTTCAAAGTGAGCGCCTGATTCTATTGAGATTGTTTTATGAATAATATCGCCTTCAACACGTGCAGATGAAGCGAGACGAACCTTTAATCCTCTTAAGGTTCCGCGTAGTTGACCGTGAATTGCTGCGTCGTCCGCGATAATTTCACCTTCAATTTTTGCTTTGTCGCCAATTGTAAGGAGATGGGCACGAATATTGCCTTGAACTTGGCCTTCAATCTTAATGTCACCTGAGGTTTCAATGTTTCCCTTAATTTTCAAATCACTCGAAATAATACTCGCACTTGGCTTTTCCGCGCTCGTGGTTGGTTTAATTTCGGGCTTCAAAGCTGTAGCTGCACTCTTTGCCGGTGTCGTCGTCTCATCAGAAGTTTTTGGTGAAGCTGCGGGAGCTGCTGGAACTGTAGTTTGAGCTGTATTTTTTTTGTTTTTACTGAACATATTTTGATGCCTTTAAAAAATTGTTAGGGTTAACGGGGTTGCCATTTATGCGAACTTCATAATGCAAATGTGAACCAGTTGATACACCAGTCGATCCCATCTTTGCAATCTGTTGCCCAAGCTTAACGTGTTGTCCAACATTAACTTGAATTCTACTGAGGTGAGCATAAAGCGTTGAAATTCCGTGTTCATGTTGAATTTCGATTGTATTGCCATAGCCCCCTTTGCGCCCTGCAAATGTTACACGTCCGTTGCCGGGCGCGTAAATTGGGGTCCCTAAAGGGGCAGCCATATCTTGACCCGTGTGCATTTTCCGTGTGCGATAGACGGGATGAATTCTAAAACCAAATCCTGAGCTCATTCGGTAGTTGTCGCGCACGGGGTTTGCGAGAGGCAATGTTTGAATCGCGTAAGAATATAAAGACAATTGATCAAGGTCTCGGATTAAATCAGATACTCTTTTCTCATCTGCGGAAGACCCACCAAACAAATTGTGGCTAGCGCCAACATCTATTCCACCGACACCCCCATAGGAGGATCGTATATTTTTCAACAATGAGTCAACATTTAGCCCCGTGCGTGAAATAGTGCTCTTTAAAGGTGAGAGAGAGGTCTCAACCGCTTCTTCGATTTGGCTAAAGAGTATGTCCCGGCGCTTTTGTTGTTCGACAATTTTAACGTTGTTGATTGCAATTTTTTCTTGGAGAACTTGAACTTCATTTCGAGCCTCATCGCGCGCAATTGCTGTTTCGGTTAGTGTTTTAGTGATGGCTGAGAGGGTCGCGCTGTCAGTTATTGTTTCGCCAGAACTCAGAGCCGCATATTGCTTTTGTTGTGTCTCTAGCTGGAGGTTAAGAGCATCGAGTGAATTTTGCTTATTGACCAGGCCGATTCGCAAAGAGGCTAAGTTAAGTGCAATTTCACTTTTTTCGCGCTCAGTTTCAAAAATAATGTCTTGTTGTTTCCCGAGGTTTTCGACGAGCTTAACAATATTTTCTTTACTTGCGGCCAGCTCTGCGGACAGATTTTGACGTTCTGTAGAAAGCGCTTCAATTTTTTCTTCGTAAGCATTGCGCAAAGCGAGTTCTAATTCAAAATCGTCCTGTGGTGAAAGAAATTGTTGAATTGTCGTTGCAGAAAGCAAAATAAAAATAATTGAAAACAAAATTGATATAATTATGGCTAACCATTTATGAAAGTTCGAAAAACTAATATGTCGATGACCATGAGCTGTACTCAAAGTTAAATTGTATTTGTGCGCAAATAAGTTGTTCTTCATTATTCAATCTAAGGTTTTCACAATTTGTTTACTTCGATATCATTTTCAATCAAGCGTCTACAAGTATTTTTGTTGGAATTTGTTTGATTGGGTGGAATATTGCCTTTAGCCAAGGATTGAAATATTGGAAAATTCTAAGATTTCGTAACCGGTAATGGCGCAAAGTGCTTTTACACATTGATTTTGGAAACATACGCTAGTGGCAAACATCGACGCAAAAAGAATGTGCGCTAGGAGGGATGCGCAAGTACATCATGACCGATAGACTTTCAGACTATGACTTTGTTTTTGACGAGGAGCGAATTGCGTTGCGGCCGGTTGTGCCACGCTCTGCGGCAAAATTATTATATTATAAGGGCAATGAAATTCACGATCGTTTGGTCGGTGATTATAAAGAAATATTAGATGAAAATGATTTACTGGTTTTCAATGATACTAAGGTCTTAAGTGCGCGTTTAGATGGATTTCGTAGGCGAAATACGGCGCAAGGTGAATCTAGGGCAAAAACTTCTGTTACGCTTTTGGAGCCAATCAACGAGAATGGAGAATGGCGTGCACTTATTCGACCCTTAAAAAAAGTTGACGTAAATGAATGGATAGATTTTGCGGATGACTTTTCGGCTCAGTTAATAACAAAGGAAGGAAACACCGCGGTCTTGGCTTTCGAGACGCAAGAGTTTTCAAGTAAGCTAAGTCAATATGGTCGAATGCCGCTCCCTCCCTATATTGAAAACAAACGAAAGTCTGATAGGAGAGATTTCCATGATTATCAGCCCTTGCAAGCGCGAGTTGAAGGAGCGGTTGCCTCGCCAACGGCTAGTCTACATTTTGACGAAACCTTACGGAATGCTTTAAGATCACGTGGTGTCAATTCTGAAATGATCACACTTCATGTGGGGGCGGGGACTTTTTTGCCGGTAAAATCCGAAAATGTTAAATCTCACAAAATGCATGCTGAACGCGGAGCGATAACTTCTGAAGTCGCGCGGAGAATTAATGCGCATCGTGCAAAAGGAGGTCGTGTTATAGCAGTTGGCACAACCAGTTTGAGATTACTGGAGTCGGCTGCCATTGACGGAAAGCTGAACACATTTGTGGGAGATACGGATATTTTTATTCGTCCGGGATTTCAATTTCAAATTGTTGACGGACTAATTACTAATTTTCATCTCCCAAAATCGACTTTACTCATGTTAGTTGCGGCTTTCGTAGGATTTGAGGAAATGCACCGCATTTATCAGCACGCGTGTGATAATGAATATCGGTTTTTTTCTTATGGTGATAGTTCGCTGCTTTTGAGAGAAAAATAGGCAGATCGCTATAAAATTTTAGTTTTGAATTTGATTGCATATTTGCCAGAGCGCAATTATCGTCAAATAGGGCTGGCTTGGTTTAAATCGCCTATAACTCTTCAGATCTTAATTTAACTGGGAAAAAGTATGATTTCAGCAATTCGCAATACCTGGGCACTTATGCTGGGAATGTTTATGCTTATGATCGGCAATGGCCTTCAGGGAAATGTTTTGTCGTTAAGAGCCGGAGAAGAGGGGTTTGATCAAGGAATCATGGGTTTCGTCATGTCGGCCTATTTTGTTGGATTTTTGATTGGGCCACGTATCACCACAATTCTTATTCGCCGAGTTGGTCACGTTCGGGTTTTTGCTGCATTTGCCAGTTTGATTTCGGCGGCATTTATCGTTTTTCCACTTTTGCCCAGTGTTTGGGTGTGGATGCTGTCTCGATTTCTTATCGGGGTAAGTTTTGCCGCTGTGTTTATCGTTTCTGAAAGCTGGTTAAATAATGCGAGTGAAAATGAAGAGCGAGCAAAAGTTCTGTCGATTTATTCGCTTGTGCAAATGTCAGGTGTCATTGCAGCTGGATTTTTAGTCGCAATCGCGCCCGTTAATGGATACGTTATGTTTGTGATTATGTCGATATTGGTTTCGCTCAGTTTTGCGCCGATCTTGCTTTCTACGGAACAAGCTCCCTCATTTGAATCGGCTGGTAAGTTAACATTGAGAGAGATGTATGAATCCTCACCACTTGGCGTTATGACGATTCTTGCGGTTGGGGGTATGATGGCACTCCAATTCTCGATGATTGGTGAATATGTGACTGCAAAGGGTTTATCTCAGTCCATGCTTTCGGTTTTGTTCATCGCCGTGTACTTAGGTGGAATTATTTTTCAAATGCCGATTGGCCTATTGGCGGACCGCTTTGATCGTCGCTATGTGATCATTTTAATGTCAATTGTTGCCGCAACAGGGATTGCGCTAGGTAATTTTGTCCATGAATATAACCAAAACTGGCTAATATTTGCGGCCTTCATGATGGGCGGAATTGTAAATCCTTTATATTCTGTTGGTGTGGCGTATATTAATGACAGGGTTGAATGGGAGAAAATGCCCGCAGCTGCGGCAGGCATTGCGTTGCTCGTGGGTCTTGGGGCTGTTGGCACACCGGTTTTGGCCGGTTTTTTGATGCAAACAATAAGCGCAGATATTTTTTGGTATTTGTTTGTTTTGATATTTCTAGCTTTGGCAGCATTTGGCGCTTACCGCGCACTTGTTTCAGAAGCGGCACAATCTCAAGAAAGTGCGATAATTCTAACGGCGGCGTCTGCAGCGTCACCTGTCTTAATGGAAATGAACCAAGAAATTGTTGCTGATCAAATTGATGCGCAACTAGAGCAAGCCGATGATGACTTTAGCCGATTCGTCCCCGAAGAAATTCTTGAATACTGGCTGGAAGAAGTCGGGCCAGAAAATTGGTATAATCAGTCTGAAGAAATCGATAGTGATATTCGAGAACGTTACAGCGCACTGCACCGAAGAATGGTCGATAATCAGTACGAAAATTGGCTCGAATCGCCCAATGGGACATTGGCGACACTTATTGTGCTCGATCAGTTTTCGCGAAATTTGTATCGAGAGGACGGGCGCGCATTTGAAAATGATGAAAGAGCACGTAATATTGCGCGTCTAGCCATTGAGAAAGGCTATGATCGTGGGTTCGAAAGAGATTTACGTCAATTCTTTTATTTACCTCTTTGTCATTCGGAAATCCTTTCGGATTTAGATGAGGCGATTGAAGGTGCGAAAAAAGCTGGTTTAAAAAGTAACTTGACTGACTTTAAAACACATCGTGAGATTATATCTCAGTATGGTCGATATCCGTTTCGCAATCAAATGCTTGGCCGGGATACGACCGAAGCTGAGCAAGAGTTTTTAGACGAGGGCGGTTACAAAAAGCTTCGTAAACAGATTTTGCAAAAGCGTGGACAGTCATAAATGGGCAAAATTGCGCTCGCATTTTGCAAATAAATGTGCTAACTTGAATTTAGTTTAACGTTAAACAATTTTTTTCAAGGGAAGACAAATGGCGCAGAATTTTGATGTAATTGTAGTTGGAGCGGGGCCTGGCGGATATGTTGCGGCGATACGCGCAGCGCAGTTGGGCTTAAAGACGGCTATTATAGAGCGTGAGCATCTCGGTGGAATTTGTTTGAATTGGGGCTGCATCCCTACCAAGGCGATGTTGAGATCGGCGGAAATGCTACACAATATGAAACATGCGGCGAGTTTTGGGCTTAAGGCTGATAAAATTGAGCATGATCTTTCTGCGATTGTGAAGCGTTCGCGTGGCGTAGCGGCTCAATTATCTGGGGGTGTTGGTCATTTATTGAAAAAAAATAAAGTTACAACCATCATGGGGACTGCTAAAATTACGGGCAAGGGGAAAATATCAGTACAGACTGACAAGGTCGAAGAGGAAGTCACAAGCCCTAATATCATTCTGGCGACAGGTGCCCGTGCGCGCGACCTGCCAGGACTAGAGGCTGACGGTAAGCGTGTTTGGAACTATAAAACTGCACTTAACCCACCCCATGAGCCGAAGAAACTTCTTGTTATTGGTTCAGGAGCCATTGGGATTGAGTTTGCGAGCTTCTATAATGCTCTTGGGACAGAAACGACTGTTGTAGAAGTCATGGATCGCGTTTTACCTGTTGAGGACGAAGAAATTTCATCCTTTGCGAAAAAGCAATTTACCAAATTAGGCCTTAAGATTAGAGAAAAAACGACCGTGACGAAGCTGGATCGAAAAGCTGACCACGTCGTAGCGACAATTGAGAGCGGAGGGAAATCCGAAACTGAGAAGTTCGATACTGTCATCTCTGCCGTGGGTATTGTTGGCAATGTCGAAGATCTTGGTTTAGAGGCATTAGGCATTAAAATTGATCGCACGCATGTTGTTGTCGATGAATATTGTCGGACGGGCGTCGAAGGAATTTATGCGATTGGGGACATTGCAGGTGCACCGTGGTTGGCGCACAAGGCATCTCATGAGGGTGTGATGGTTGCCGAGTTGATTGCAGGCCAGCATGTTCATCCGATTAAACCTGGATCAATTGCGGGTTGTACATATTGCTATCCCCAAGTTGCCAGTGTTGGGATGACCGAAGCAAAAGCAAAAGAGGCGGGTTTTGAAATAAAAGTTGGGCGCTTTCCTTTTATTGGCAACGGAAAAGCGATCGCGATGGGTGAGAGTGAGGGGTTGGTCAAAACTATTTTCGATGCAAAAACCGGTGAGCTTCTTGGTGCACATATGATTGGCGCCGAAGTTACAGAAATGATTCAAGGTTTTGTTGTCGCTCGAACTCTTGAGACGACTGATGCTGATCTTGTGCATACGGTTTTCCCGCATCCAACAATTTCTGAATCTATGCACGAAGCGGTTTTAGACGCTGACGGGCGCGCAATTCATTTTTGAGCAGGGCGGCATGTTTTCGGTTAAGAATAGGATAAATCTGTACATGTCTTAAAGGTATCAATCTATGCTTTGGATTGTGTAAGAATTTGTAATTGATAGCCAACGCATAGTCTGAATTATTTTTTGCTTGCGCAATCGCTGTGCTCGGGTATGTTCAAATGAAAAAGGATAGTAGATAAATGAATTTCGTAAAATTTTCTGTGTTTTTGGCAGCTAGCTTTGTGCTTTCATCTTGTTCAGGACTATTAGGCGTACCTTTCGTCCCCATTATCTAAGGCGAATTATTTTATTAAACTCAGTTGATGAGTTCATATTTATTGAATTTGTGAATCCAGAAATTGCCCTGCTTAAAAATCCGTTTTCAGTTTTAATCGTTCATTGAAGGAATGTTAATGAATACGCGCATTCTTGTTTAATAGAGTATTTTGTGACTTAAATTCGTTAGTGTAAGAATTGATCTAGTTAAAATTTGGCATTTAAAAAGCTCTCAGAAATTCTGAGAGCTTTCATTCGTTTTAGAGTGTTGGAAGTATAACTTTTATTGTGCAGTTAGACCCATTTTATTGACGACACCAGCCAATGCGCCGCCAACCAGAGGGCCGACAATAAATATCCAAAGCTCACCAATGTGACCAGAGAATATATTTGTTGCAATTGTACGTGCTGGGTTAACTGAAGTACCGTCTATCGGAATGCCAACCAAGTGCACGAGAGTAAGTGTCAAACCGATTGCAAGACCTGCAAAAGCGGCGTTTCCGTTTTCACCAGTGACACCTAAAATTACTGTAACAAAAATGAATGTGGCAATGATTTCGAAGGCGAGGGCATTAAATACCGAGTAACCTCCACCTGTGTTGACTTCGTTGTAACCGGCAACGCCTGTACCGACAATGAAGAATAATAGAAAAGCGCCGACGATTCCGCCAACGGTTTGAGCGCCCCAGTATTGCAGCATTTCATTGGTTGTCATGCGTCCAGATGTCATTGCGCCTAAAGACACGGCTGGGTTCAGGTGAGCACCTGAAATTCCGCCGATTCCGTAGGCAACTGCGACAATTGTTAAGCCAAATGCGATTGAAATGCCAAGTTTGCCCGCAGCATCATCTCCGCCAAGTGCAACGGCAGTACCAACAGCAAAAAACACCAAAACACCTGTTCCAAGAGCTTCTGCAAATAACTTTTTCATATTCATAATATAACCTCCTGAATATTTAAAATATTGTCCCACTGCTACTTTTTTATTTGGCTATAATAAAGGCTACTGATGGTTGTATCAAATAATTGTGATCAACGAATTTGTGTGTGCTTTGGTCTCATTCGAAATTAATCTGGAGCGATGGTTGCTTTACCTAGCGTTTCTTTGAGAGTATAATGATGTCAAATTTAAAGGACTTAAAAATGGATCGCGATATAAACATTCCAGCAGAGCGCCATCCCGAAAAAGCGCATAAAAAAGATAATGCACAGCCGCAGAAGCCGAGTTGGATCCGCGTGAAGGCACCGACAGATAAACGGTATTTTGAGACACGCGAAATTATGCGTGAAAATAAACTTGCAACTGTTTGTGAGGAGGCAAGTTGCCCCAATGTTGGCGAATGTTGGGCAAAGGGCCATGCGACCATGATGATAATGGGCGAAATTTGCACACGAGGGTGTACCTTTTGCAATGTCGCCACGGGTCGTCCCGATGCGCTTGATGCATTTGAGCCGGGTCGAGTTGCCAATGCTGTCAAGCGTCTTGGTTTGGAGCATGTTGTGATTACATCAGTGGATCGTGATGATCTTAAAGATGGTGGTGCGGAACATTTTGCACAAACGATACGCGCAGTTCGTCATCAATGCATTGACACGACCATCGAAATTCTGACGCCTGATTTTTTAAAGTGTGATGACACAGCTTTGGAGGCAGTTGTTAAAGCGCGCCCTGACGTTTTCAACCATAATCTTGAAACCGTACCCGGGCTGTATGCAAGTGTTCGCCCAGGCGCGCGTTATTTCCATTCGTTGCGTTTGTTGCAGCGTGTAAAAGAGCTTGATCCCAATATGTTTACCAAATCCGGCTTGATGGTAGGCTTAGGGGAAACGCGAGATGAAGTTCTTCAAGTCATGGATGATATGCGTTCAGCCGATATTGATTTTATAACTATAGGCCAATATTTGCAGCCAACTCCAAAACATCACCGCGTAGAGCGTTTCGTTACTCCCGAGGAATTTGCAAGCTATGAAAAAGCTGCTCTCGGTAAAGGCTTCTTGACTGTTTCTGCGACTCCGCTCACGCGCTCGAGTTACCATGCCGGGGAAGATTTCATTAGATTGCGCGAGGCACGTTTGTCTAAAAATGCGAGTTAGTATCGACCAATCCTAGTCTTTTTAAAATGAATTTTAGGTATTAATAAACCAAGATCACTAACTAGCGATAACCGCGACCAATTCGATTGACCTGCATCCATTCGGGCAGTCCCCAGATGTATTCGAACGCCCACAAAATTATGCAAATAATAAGAATACAGATCACAAATTTCACGGTTTTTGCCGAAGGCGGTTTTTTAGCCCAGCGCTTTGCACGTAAAAACCAACCAATCATTATTTGAACTCAACTTTACCGATAAAAGGGAGGTTTCGGTTTCTTTCCGCATAGTCAATGCCATATCCAACAACAAACTCATCGGGGATTTCAAACCCTACCCAATCTGGCTTGATGTTGACACAGCGTCGAGTCGGTTTGTCGAGTAAGGCGCAGACAAATAGACGATTAGGCTTTCGTGCTTTGAGTAAATTGGTGACGTGGCGCAATGTTGTTCCTGTGTCAATAATATCTTCGACGATAAGCACATCTTTACCTTCAATCGGACTGCGAAGATCTTTGAGAATGCGGACTTCGCCCGATGCTTCAGTGGCATTGCCAGAAGAAGAGGCTTCTATGAAATCAACCGTGACGGGTAAATCGAGTTCACGAACAAGGTCGGCAATAAAAACAAATGATCCTCTCAATAGACCGACAACAACTAACTGATCGCTATTCGGATAAGCATCGTTTATTTTCTTTGCGAGCTCTTCAATGCGAGCAGAAATGGCTTTTGCAGATATGAGTTCGACAACTTGATAGCTCGAATGGTCAATTGTCATTGCACCTCTTCATATTGATATCAAAGCAAACCTATCTGTAGTTTTTGTACTTGGCAAGACAAATTGAATTTGTAAAAGAGGTGAAATGAAGCGCATTGAAGAAAACCGGCTATTGGGTCATAGCCCCGAACAATTGTTTGATATGGTGAAGGATATCGAAAGCTATCCAGAGTTTTTACCTTGGTGCAATGCGGCGCGACTTCGTTCTTATGACAATGTTGATGGGATAGAAATCATAGAAGCGGATCTTGTCATTGGATTTAAAGCTTTTCGTGAGCGTTTTGGTTCATCTGTACGTGTTGACAGAAATGAGCTTAAGATAAATGTCGACTATCTCGACGGACCATTTAAGACCCTCAAAAATGAATGGCAATTTTCTGGAAACGGAAGTGGTTGTGATGTTTATTTTTTTGTTGAATTTGAATTTAGCTCAAAGATACTTGAGGCTGCGATTGGGGCGGTTTTCGATCATGCTATGCGTCAAATCGTCAATGCTTTTGAAAAACGCGCTGTACAACTTTATGGTAAACCACTTTAGTCAGTTAGTTTATTTTTCGTGGCAAAATGATTTCTGCGCGTAAGCCTTTTTGCGGGCTTTCGTCTAAAATGAGATTACCGCCGTGTTGTCTGATAACATCGCCAGCGATTGCCAATCCCAATCCAGCATGACCACTTGTACTAATCGAGCGCTCAGGCTCTAACCGAGAGAAAGCTTTCAGCGCGCTTTCCCTTAACTCTAACGGAATTCCCGGACCGTCGTCGTCGATGTAGAGGTGTAAATTTGCTTTGTTTTTAAGGGCGGAAATTGAAATGTTTTGAGCGTATCGCTTTGAATTTCCAACAAGATTGCTGATTGCACGTCCAAATAGTATCGGGCGTACACGAATGTGTATATCCTGAGAGATTTTGATTTCTATATTTTCCGATTTGTTCACATTCTTTTTAACCAATGAAATGAGCTGTAGGTCTTCAAAATCTTCTTTTGCGTCATTACTCGCGTATTCAAGAAAATTGTTCGCAAGTTCATCAAGGATTCTAATTTCTTCGGTAATTGCCTGTTTTGCGCTTTCATCCTCTAAGAGTTCAGCGGTTAAGCGAAGACGCGTTAGGGGTGTTTTGAGGTCATGTGATACGCCCGCAAGCATCAAATTTCGCTGTTCTCTTTGTCGGATGATACGGTTTCTCATAGCCAAAAATGATCGCCCTGCCGATCTAACTTCGTCGGCTCCGGTTGGATTATAGCGCACGCTTTCCCCACGCCCAAATGCCTTTGCAGCGCGCGAAAGTTTGGCGAGTGACCGCGTCTGATTGCGTAAGAATAAAAGTGAAAGCAGTGTTAAAATGATTGAAAAGGCGAGCGAATTAAAAAATATCTGGTGCGGATTTATCGGGGCAAGACTGCTACGTCGAATTGTGAGGGAGATTAGTTCCTTATGCAAAGGAAATGAAACTACTATTTCTCCGAAATCGCGACTATCTATGTAAACAGGCTGTTCAAACTCCCTTACAAAAGTCTGTCGAATGATTGCACCGGTTGCATCAAGCCAACTTAAGTGATTTGCATTTAACTCGGCTGCAACAAAAATATTGTATTTTTGAAGAGACTCATAAAATTCTTTTTCATCCAAACTGTCTTGGTCTGCAATTTTAATTGTGCTGATCACACTCCCGGTAAGCTGCTCAGTGACGTTTACGAAATAGCGCTGGTATATAAGATAGCCAATAATGAGCTGTAGCACGATGATCGGCATCAGAATCATCCAGATACCGCGCCCATATAGCGATCGTGGAAGCATTTTTTGAATAGGATTTCGCATTTGGTAATTTAAGCCTGAATTAACGTGAACAACAAGAGAAGTTGCTAAAAATCCGAGTGTGTTTCTGCGTATTTTGGAAAAACTCATTTTTTTGTCATTTTAGGCTTGAGAGCGATCAAAGGCTTTGCTATATCGCCATTCAGGCATTCCGGCGTAGCTCAGTGGTAGAGCAGTTGACTGTTAATCAATTGGCCGTAGGTTCGAACCCTACCGCCGGAGCCAAAGAATTCAAAGGGTTAGCATGAATTTGTTGACCCTTTCTTGTTTTTAGGCTCAGAAAAAAAAGAATTTTGTTCCGAGATGGCGCGTATTGTATGACCTTGCACATGAGTCGCGAACGTGCCTATAGCTTGGCGGCGGAAGTCCGTCACCAACTGGGTTTTGAAACTCGCCAATTTTTGGGAGTGTTTGAAATCGATATTATAAAGCTATCTTCACCATTTGGCTCTTTGTTCACTTTTTCACTTGTTCGTTAAAAAATCAAGGGTGCTTCCTTCACACAGCCCATAGTATCCATCAATTCCAGAAGCGAACCCGCTAACTCCACTGCTATCAAAATAGCCTTGAATGTGAACGGTAGGGATTTCTTCATTAGCAGGAGTTACTTTAATAATCATTTGCGCCATATAATCACCAATAACATCGTCACCACACTCACCAATTACGGAAAATTTATATCCATCCCCAAATTGGCCTCCATGACTTGGAAGTTGGTGAGTAGGATGAAGCAAACATCCCCCCGGCCATCCTGTATGACCTAATAATTGATCTTTAATGTAATATTCACCCTCTTCGGATTGCTCCTGCGACCCGTATTCCGAACATGATTGCGCAAAAACACCCTCCACCACCCATTTGGGAAACTGGGTCTGGGTATGGCTTGCTTCTGAATGAGCAAGTAAAATTGACGGCATCGCCATGATCATTAAATATTTTTTACATAACATTTTTTAATCTCCCACAATAAAGTGCGTCATTTCCCATTCTTCTCTTTTATAAGAGAAGAATGCGCGATGCCCACCAAATGGCTTGATAACCGATGTTTTTATGAAGCCGCATCTTCCATCAAATCGTCCAATTTTTGTATAATCCGAATTTAAGATTACCGAATTACCTTCCTCATCGAAAATTAGCTGGATAACTTCGTAACTTAAATAATCAATAATGTTGTTGTTATAATCATAAATCGGTATGTTATGCCCATCAACAAAAGCAGCTTCATGTAGGTAAAGATCATCGGGTATAAACAAATTACTGTAGTATGGTAATGTGTAATGATTATTGTTAAGGCCCCCAGGGCCATCTAGTATATTTTTAAATTCAATCCAAGTATCTTCAACTCTTGTATTGAATTCATCTATATATTCTTCCGAAAAATGTGAATTGCCAGCATCTACAGGTGTAAGCATGTCAATCAATTCTTGTTTGGTATTATCTCCACCAAAGCTTGTCTTTATGTTGTCAGCGGAAATGGAGGTAATATAGTCGACATCTTGACGATCAACTGCATCTTTAAGTTTGGCGATGAATGTTAAAAGCTTAGGGTGCTGTGTTTCCTGAGGCTCGGGAAATAAAATAATTGGTTGTTTATTAAAACCATCTGAGCATTCCAAATTTCGGGTCAAATTTTCTCCGAAAGCACAGGAAGGTGTGATTAATGTACTAAAAAGAAGAAATATTGATACTCGCTTAACCATCCTATATTTTAGCACAAAGTTTTAACCGAATAAACTCCAAACAAAAATAAGGTGTATTTATTCGAGCCACTTGCAATCTATTATTCCGATTTTATCCAAAACGGAAGTGAGTGTCGAGGCAATTCAAGTCTTGTAAGAGGTTAAACTGTTTTCTATTCGCTCATTCATTTTCTCAGTTGTCTGAATTACTTTGGTGTGCATTAAAATCACCCACCAATTTTATGGATTTATTGGCAATGAATAATTAATTGGATTCAAACATAAGCTTAATCTTTTGCATATTTTTTCAAAATACGATCCGCGAACATCAGGCGATCAGAAATTGCTGTCGATGGGTATGGTAAAACCATTTGGCAAAAGAGTGAATTAAGTTAAGCGTTGGTCAAAACGTTCTAAATTTAAACACCGTCAAAGTGCTTCCATCGATCATAGATCCAAAGCCATTGCTGCGGATGGGCGCGAACGCGCTCTTCTAGTGATAGATTCATGGCTTTTGTCATTGTGAGTGCGTCGGTCATAGGAATAGGGGCTTCAAAAACGATTTCGTAATCATATCCGTTATCTTGACGTATTGCATAGATCGGGATGAGGGGGACGTCATATTTTAAAGCGAGTTCAGCGCTCGCAAGACTTGTGTGTACCTTCTGCCCCATAAATTCAAGTTGAGGTGCATCATTCACCGCTTGATCATGCAAGAGAGAAATAAACCCGCCGCGCTTTAATTTTTTAACAAGCCCAGACATCCCACGCACGCCTGTATGGTACATCGGACCTGAGTGATTGAGTGCTTTGTTAAACATTCTTTCGTAAAATGGGTTTGTATGTTTTTTGTATAGTCCTGCCATTGGCATGTCGTTGGCAGCCATATATGCGCGAATTGCTTCCCATTGACCAAAGTGTCCGGACACACATATAGCGCCAGCGCCTTTTTTCTTTTGTTCCTCAATTATTTTTAGTCCTTTGCCCTTAACATGAAAGCGGTCAATTCGTGTTCCAAATTCTTCAATATTGTAAAGTTCCGCCAAGTTATGGGCGAAGTGATGGATGTTTTTTTGTATAAATTCTTTGCGCTTTTGCTCAGACCAGCTTGGATAAATGAGTTCGCAATGAGCGCGAATGGCCTCGCGCGCATTTTTAGGAATTGAAGAGAGTTTAGCCAGAACCCACGCGCTCCACTTGATACGTGGTTTATAGGGCAGGGCTTTCCCTAATAGTATAATAAATTTCAAAATTGCGACGGTTGTGAAATGCCGAGTTCGCCTGCGCAATTTACGAAAATTCATAAAAACTACTTGGACTCTTCAGCTTTGGCTTTAGGTTTGCCTGCACGAATGAGCATCATCATTTGACGGCCTTCAAGTTTTGGCATTTGCTCGACAATTCCGATTTCGGCGCCTTCGACATCCTCTTTGACTCTGTTGAGTAGTTCGAGACCTAGTCTTTGGTGTGCCATCTCACGTCCGCGGAACCGCAAAGTGACTTTCACCTTGTCTCCGCCTTGCAAAAACTTAACAATTGATCTCATCTTAACGTCATAGTCATGAGTGTCCGTATTTGGACGAAACTTAATTTCTTTTACTTCTATGACCTGTTGTTTCTTGCGGGCTTCAGATTCACGTTTCTTTTGCTCGTATTTATACTTGCCCAAATCCATAATTTTACAAACGGGCGGTTTAGCGTTGGGAGAAATCTCGATTAGGTCTAGTCCCGCTTCGCCAGCCATTTCCATAGCCACATATGGCGTCACAACTCCGACGTTTTCTCCATTAGCACCGATAAGCCTAATTTCAGTGTTAGTAATCTGTTCATTGGCGCGTGGGCCAGTTTGTTTGGGGGGCGGGGCGTTATGTGGTCGACGTGCTATTTGAGACTCCTTACGTACATTTATTAGTTACTCGCTTCTAAACGGATAAATTTAAAATTTCCAGTAAATTCTAGCCTTTATTGAATGAAAATCGACTGAGACTGAATTATTTTTTTGATTGTATTTTTAGTACGCGGAAATAGTGCGTAAAATTTGCGCAAGTGCTAAAAACACCGTGAACACACGTTGACATTGAAATTGAGATTGTTATGTATGCGACCAAGCGTTTTCTATATTTGAGGGAACGTTCTATTTATATTTTAGGAGAGAAAATATGCGTATAATTATTATTGTAGCAATCTTGGCTGCACTGGCTTTTGCCGCTTTTCGTTTTTTGACAGGCTCAGATGTTGCAAGTGATGCGATGGAAGCAGCTGGAAATGCGGCTGAAGCAGGTGCTGAAGCTGTAGCAGAGACAGCAGAAGCTGCTATTGAAGCTGGCGAAGGTGCTGTTGAAGCGGCTGGCGATGCTGTTGAGGGCGCTGCAGAAGCTGCGACTGATGCGGCTGAAGGTGCTGTTGAGGCGGCTGGTGATGCTGCGGAAGCGGCTGGCGATGCTGTCGAGGGCGCTGCAGAAGCTGCTACTGATGCGGCTGAAGGTGCTGTTGAGGCGGCTGGTGATGCTGCGGAAGCGGCTGGCGATGCTGTCGAGGGCGCTGCAGAAGCTGCTACTGACGCTGCTGGTGATGCTACTGAAGCTGCAACTGATGCGACTGAAGCTGCAACTGATGCAGCAGATTCTTCTCTGATCAACGCTGACAGTGTTGTTGAAATGCTCAAAGGTGCAGGCGCATCTGACGAAATGATCGCCGGTTTACAGCCAGCGATTGATGCTGCTGCTGATAACCCAGAAGTTTTGCAGCAAATTCTTGATCAAGCTAAAGCAGCTTTGAATTAATGTAAGTTCAGACTTTGATGAAAGCCGCCCTAAATGGGCGGCTTTTTGTTGTAAAAAAGTCAGTTAAATTTAAAGTTATGTTATGATATCTTATTATTGTATTGCGAGTTGTGATAAATGCCGTGCGGCGCGGAAATTGCTTAAGGAGAAGCGTATCTCTCATGTCGAAATCGACATGCGTAAGGATGGTATTGAAGCGCAAACACTCGAAAATTGGATTGAGCGATTAGGTGTAAACAAGATTGTTAATCAGCGTTCAACGACTTGGCGCAAGCTTTCAAATGAAGAAAAAGAAAGTGAGATCGAATCTCTTGTGCTAAAGAACCCAACAATTTTACACCGTCCCATTCTTGATAATGGAAGCCAAATATTCTTAGGAAAAGCCGCGCTTGACTGGTTAGCCCAATACCCTCTCAATGATTAAAAACCAAATTGGTAAGCTTGCAATTGATACCAAAGTGCTGAAAAATACGATTGATGCGGCTGTTTCTTCTTCGCGTTTATAAATGCCGGCAAAAATGAATCCGTTTATGCCTGTCGGTAAGGCGGAGATAATGACCAGAGTTAGTAAAATAGGCTCGTCAATTCGTAAAACCATACCCAGCAATAATACGAGGGCTGGGTGTATGATTAGCCTCATAATGCTTATTGATAGCATTAAATTGATTGTGCCACGCAAATGTAAGCTGGTTAAGACGCCCCCGAGCGCAAATATAGCGACGGGGAGTGCGGCGGGCGAAATTAGATTGATCGCTTCATTGATGAATTTGGGAAAAGGTATATTAAAAAAATTCACAATAGCGCCTAAGCAAATCGAGAAAATAAGAGGGTTTGTAGTGATGTCTTTTGCAATGTTAAAAAAGGTTTTTTGCCAGCCGATTTTTTCGGGGCGCGCCAATTCAATTGAGATTGCGCCACATATGTAACCGATTGGGGAGTGAAAGGCGAGTATCAAGTAATTTGTTGACAAACTTGCCTCCCCGTAAGCGAGTAGGCAAAGGGGGAGACCAAGGTAGACAGAATTCGCGAAATACCCATTGAACCCCATGACAACGGATGCTTGAGGGCCGCGACCAATCCATCTTGCCACCAAAAAGCTAAGCGCAAAAATAGTGAGTGCTGGAACATAATAAGTCGCGAGTAAGTCTAACGGAATTCCGTCGGAAATTTGAAGCTGGCGTGTTGCATCAAAAAGCAGAATGGGGACGGCAAAATTTTGCGCAAAAAGGGTGAGCGCACGAATTTGTTCTATGGAAATAATTTTAAAAAAAGTAGCTACGTAGCCAAAGGCAACAATAATCGCGACAGGGCCAATAATATTGAGAAGAATTTGGGTCATATTTCGATGGTCATGCCGTCGAAAGCGGGTTCCACATTTTTGGGCGTGCGTGCGTTTAGGACGTCATAATCAAGGCTCGTGTGAAGATCCGTCAAAATTGTATGTTTGGGTTTGAGTTCATTAATCCATTGAGTGGTCTTTTGGAAATCAGTATGTGTGCCGTGTGGACGGTCTTGCAGGCAATCGACGATAAATACGTCACAACCTCGGATGAGATCGCGAGCTTCTTCATTTAGATCGAACACATCTGGAAGATAGACAAGCCCGCCCATTTTGAATCCAAACGCATCGATTGATCCGTGCGGAATCGCAAAAGGTTCGAGTTCAATTTTTCCACCCATTCCATCAATAGAAAATTTGCCATTGATTTTATGAAGCTTCATGATAGGCGGATAGTTGGAACCTTGAGGTGTTTTGAACAGATATCCAAATCGTTCTTCAAGTTCATCAAAACAACTCAATCCAGAGAAGCAATCAATGCGAGCCTCTTCAACAAGCTTAAAATAGTCTTCTTTAGTGATATTTTTCCCTTGTTGGGTGAGCGCAGAAATACGGTCTTGTGTTTTTAGGTTCACAAATTGTCTCACGTCGTCGATCCCGTGTACGTGATCGGCGTGTTCATGAGTTAACACAAGCGCATCAAGCATCGCGACTTTTGCATCAATCATTTGGCTTTTGAAATCGGGGCCAGCATCTATACATAGGCGTGTGGTGCCTGTTGAGCTAATTTTTTCAACCAATAGCGCGCATCGTTTGCGACGGTTTTTGGGGTTCAGTGGGTCGCATGCCCCCCAATCGCCTGCGCCATCACGACCGCCAAATCGAGGAACGCCCCCTGATGATCCGCAACCCAGTATTGTAAAACGCATCATTGTACTACCTTGGAAAATAGGCAGTTGAAGTTGAGTTCGGTTTGGGCTGCGAATTCTTCAAATGAGATGTCAAATATATGCGCGCCCATTTTAGCGGTTTCAATACAGTAAGCGGGCTCATTTCTTTTCCCTCTATAAGGTGTTGGCGCGAGATAGGGCGCGTCGGTTTCAACAAGAATACGGTCAATTGGTGCACCCTTGAAAATATCACGAACGCTTTGAGCGTTTTTGAAAGTGATGACACCTGACATAGATAGATAAAAGCCACAATCTAGCGCGGCCTTTGCAAGTGCAGGACCGGATGAAAAACAATGCATGACGCATGTATAGTTCTTCTCCTTAAACCGGTGCGTAAGAATCTCTTGGACGTCGTCATCTGCATCACGGGCATGGATAATTAGGGGTAAATTTGTTTCTTGTGCTGCCGTAATATGTGTGTGGAGGCTTTCGATTTGAAGTTGTTTTGTCTCACGCGAGTAATGATAGTCAATGCCAGTTTCACCAATCGCGATCATTTTGGGGTGCGCGGTTGTTTTGATAATCTGATCGACGCTGATTAGGGGTTCTTCATGAACGTGCAAGGGGTGAATACCAAAGGCATGATAAACAGAATCATTCCCCTCAGAAATTTCACGAACCTTGGCTAGCGATTGAGATGACGTCGCAATTGAGACCATGCGATGAACACCCGCTTCATGTGCACGTTCAATGATGGCCTTTAGGTCAGGTTCAAATTGAGGAAAATCCAAATGGCAATGACTATCAGTTATCATTTGCGAACTAACTCCTCTATATCCATCCAGCGTTGAAAAATGGTCGCTTGTGCGTCCAAATTAAGTTTCGCGCCGGTTTGGAGTTCTTGATAAGTTTTAAAGCCCAATTCCGCCCATGCACCCAATTTTTCAGTTGGCGCTATTTTATTAATGAGCGAAGGGTCAATATCCGATGTGTTGCCTGTCGCATTTCGCAATATACGCCCAAATAAGAGACCGAAAAATCGGGTTGCCTGTGCGTAGCTATCAGAACGATTCGTTTCTAAAATTTGAGAGGAAAAGTTGTGAATTTTCTTTAGGTTTAAGCGCGGCGCATCATCAAGTATGTGAAGCGCAGTTTGAAATTGCTCAACAAGCTGATCTGCGGAATTCATGGCATCTCGCACGGATCCTTCAGCCAATATAAAAATATCTTCCTCGGGAAGTGGCTCTTGGCACACAGCCTCCCAAATATTGCGCATTTCTTCGATGCTCAATGCTTTGAGTTTGTGAATTTGACACCTAGATTTGATGGTTGGAATTAAGTTCCCTGGACGGTGCGAAATTAAAAAAAATACGACTTGATGAGGTGGTTCTTCAAGCAATTTAAGCAGTGCGTTTGAGGCTGCGGTATTGACTGCATCGATGGGATCAATTATGACAGCCCGCCATCCCCCATCAGTGGCGGCGAGATAAAGTTTATTATTAAGATCACGAACAGCTTCAATAGCGATCTGTTCTTTGAAGCCTCCCTTATCGTCTGATGGGCGCGTAAGTGAGTAGATGCTGGGATGATTAAACTGTTTGTACCTTTCAAGAAGTTCTTGACTTGGTTTGAAACCCTCAGAGATTGTACCTGTTTCGACAAGCTGTCTTGCGATATTCCAGGCCAGTGTTGATTTCCCAATCCCTAAGTGACCCGTTAGGAGCAGAGCGTGCGGAAAATGATTTTCAACAAACATTGTTTCAAGTAAAGCGCGAGTCTTTTTGTGGCCAAAAAGCAAACCATTTGCGCGCGGGTCGATCGCGTTTGGAAGCGTGCCTTGTGCAACTGGTGTTTCTTGCGGATTCATCTGGCCAACACTTCATTAATGATTCGCATCGAATCTTTTGTAACCTTATCAATAGGTTGATCTGCATCGATTATTTGAATTCTCTGGGGGTAGCGTTTGGCAAGTTCTAGAAAGCCTTGCCTGCGTTTTTCTTGAAATGCGATACCATGCCCCTCAAAACGCATGTCTTTACCGTCTCGACCTTGCATTCTCTCAAAAGCGCGTTTGGGTTCAATATCAAAAATTAAAGTAAGATCGGCGTCAATTCCGATTGCGGCTTTATGGATAGTGTTCACTGCTTCCATCATTTCAGGACTTTCTAACCCTTGATAGAGACGTGTACTATCAACGAATCGATCACAAATTACGATGGCATTTCGTGCCAGTGCAGGCATTATAACACGCTCAATATGATCGCGTCTCGCCGCGCTAAATATGAGCAATTCAGTCATTGGTGACCAACGATCTACAGATCCGTTCAAAACGAGATTGCGAAGTTCTTCTGCCCCTTTTGTGCCGCCTGGCTCGCGCGTTTGAACAACTTCATGCCCCAATTTAGTCAAAAATTCCGTACAACGTTTTGATTGCAAAGACTTTCCAGAGCCATCGACGCCTTCAAACGTGATAAACAATCAACTAGTCTCCCAAATATGAAGATGCTTGGGCGCCAATCACTTCGGTTAATCGAGAAATAAAACTGCCGCGTTCGAGATTTTCTCTTAAAACGAGTTCTTCAGAAACACTTTGAAGCCCTTCAACGTGAATTGTAATTTTTCCAACGACTTCACCAGCTGACTTTGGAGCAACTATAGGCTGATCAAAATGTGCAGTCGTAACAGGCTGAACCGAATCGTCGCTCGGCACCAAGACTTCAATGGATTTTTTGGAAGTCAATTCAGCGTAATCTTCGCTGGCTTGCCAAGTGGGTGCTGTTAAAATTGGCTCACCGGCTTTAAATAATATTTTGCTTTGAAATTCACTTAACGCCCAAGTTGCAACACGCTCGGCCTCAGCCGCTCGTTCGGCTTCACTGGTCATTCCCATCAGTACCATCAAAATGTGACGATCTCCGCGCTTAACCGAGCCGACTAAACTATATCCGGCCTCTTGTGTATGTCCGGTTTTAAAGCCATCAGCCCCTTCAATAACCCCTAGAAGTGGATTTCGATTGGCTTGGGTAATATTGTTATAAGTGAATTCTCGCTCAGCATAGTAGTGAAGATGTTGTGGATAGGTCTGAAATAAGTGATAGGCAAGATTTGCGAGATCTTGCGCGCTCATTCTTTGATTGGGATGTGGCCAGCCTGAAGCATTACTAAAAGATGAATTTTCTAAACCGATTTCACGGGCATAGCGGTTCATGTCTTCTGCAAAGTTTTGCTCAGAGCCAGCCAAGCCTTCAGCGACCACAACGCAAGCATCATTTCCTGATTGAATCACTATTCCTCGAATGAGATCTTCGATACTCACGAGATCTCCCACTTCCAAAAACATCTTGGATCCTCCCATACGCCAAGCCTTTTCTGAGACTTCAAATCTTGAATCCAAGGAAATACGTCCTTCTTCAAGTGCCTCAAAAAGGAGCGCAATGGTCATTAGCTTTGACGTGGATGCTGGCGGCATTGAGACTTGAGAGTCTTTATCCAATAAAACCGCGCCTGTCGATACGTCAATCACATAGGCGTTGCGGGCAATGGTTTCAAAAGCAGTCGCGGACAGACTAGCCGCTGATAAAAAAATTACAGCTAAGATAAATTTGATGCCTCGATACATGGCCAACCCATTTTTGTTTTTGCACATATTAGATGGAAGCCAATAAAAGGGAAAGCCCAAAATTTTACAATTTCGGGCTTTTGATTTTTGCGATTACTAAATTGAAGTGAGATGTGCCGTCACGACCGCTGTGCCGCTCGAAGCACTCGCGAAATTTAACCTGACTGTAGTCTTATTACTTCCTTGCATCGGTTGCACTCGTGGATAGCTTGTGCTTGATGCGCTGCCATAGCAAACTACACTGCTGACATCTGTTGCGGGACCACCGAAAGGCAATTGGTCAGAAAAATCGATAGTCCAAGTGCTGCTTGCGCTAGATTGTACAATTTTTTTGATTGCAGGTGAGTGTGTTTCGCTAGTGATATTATTGTAGACATTGTTTGAAAAATATACATCTTGCCACTTGCTGTAGTCCGCAGTTCCTAGCGTGGTATCAAGCGCGTCCACGCGATCAGGCATCGTGCCCGAAAATGAAAACGTATTATTGCAAACTGAAAGATCTTTGAGTACACAATCCGCCCCGATTAACCGGTATTTGATGAACCTGAAATTTTCGTCAGCGTTGAAGCCGTAAAATATATTTCCGGTTATCGTCGCGCCACCGGCTGAGCGGCTACCATAAAGTTCTTCATTTTCGTGTTCGTTAGAAATTTCAATGTGGCAGTTATCGATATAATTTCCAACAACCTGAGACTTAAACAACCCTTGCGTGCCCACAATTCCTGCGACGCGGTTAAGCGAATTAGGGCCGCCTTGAAATATATGGTTATTACTAATGATATGACCTGAACGCGCGAGTACAGCAAAATGTTTAAAATAGTAGGCACGGTTTGAACGAATTTTTGTATCCGCACCAGTGGTGTTTAATGCGATAACCGTCCGTTCTTCGGGCTTGCGGCTAAACTGTCCGCCCTCAAAATCACAACTTTCAACAGTCAGTCCTGCGCACCCGAGCGCGTAAGAGCAAATAACGCGGTGTTTAGGGTCTCTAAAGAAGCAGTGTGTAATTCGATTTCCGCGTCCAGCAAATGGGAGCAGAATCATCGAAGCATTTCCGTTCCCGTCAAACTTGAGATTATGAAAATCGAAATTTCGTAGATTCTGTAGTTCGGAAAAATCAAGCATAAACTTAAAGCGCGTAAAAGTATAAGTTTGCGAAGAATTTACCCCAAAGAGTGGCCGATTTAATTGAAGCCTTTGATTGGATTCATCCTTGGCAGCGACGTATATTTCTCGGCCAACACCCGGCGCCTCTACGTAAGATCCGACCTCGATTTGTGATATGTTGGTCACATTTGTGAGGAAAGGCGTTCCATTCTCGTAGACGTAATTTGCCGTCGCCGTTGCACTCACATCCGACCAGTCATCGCTATTTGAAGCAAATAGAGTTCCGTTTTGGATGACGCGGTTTTTGGTATATCGTGTTGCGCCATTAATCATATCAATCATGTTGATGGGAGAACTGAGAGAAATTTCTCGCCCCTTTAAGTCAAGTGATCTATGATCTGTGAAGCTAAATAGAGCTTGTAGAGCCTTTCTGAAACCAATTTCTTCTGATTTGAAAGCTTGGACATAGGCTTCAAGGTCGTACCGGTATGCAAGCATTACTGGCGTGGCGTCATCCGCAACAAGACGACCTGTGCAGTTGAGTGGAGAGTGAATTGTCAGTTTGCTGCCGATGAAATAATCACCAGGCGGAATGAACAAGTCGCGCCCGTCTGCGGCTTCGTCAGCGCTAGCAATGGCGTCTGTACAATCGAAGGAACCATCGCCTATCGCTCCATAATCACGAATATCGATTATGCCAGCGTGCAATGCCGTGAAGTGGGCTGTGACATCACGGATCTGCATATCATCAATGACAATATTTCCACCATTTGCCCCAAAAAGTTCAATGCCGAAATAGCCAGAAGTAACAACTTCACTCCATACCAAATCGACGCCGGGGCGGGCGCCTGCGCCCACAATCGCCGAAATCTCGATCGTTGCTCCACTAATGAGCTCAAAATTGGGTCCATAATTGTTTGCGGCTGAATAATTTGCGCCAGAAGCACGCGCCAAACCAATTATCCGAGCTTGACATGGGGCGCCTGAGAGAAGGCGGACACCGAACTTAATCTCAAGATATTGACCAGTATATAGCGGCGTTTCGATGTCTTGAACAGCGACGATGCTTTCTTGTGTCTTTTCGGCAAGTAACTTGCCATAATGCTCGTTCTCCACCTGGTTGAGAGAAAAATAGTTGGAAGTTTCTAAGCTCGCCGCGTTGACATTGGTTAGCGACGATCGCCAATAATTGAGTCCTTCGATAAATTTTTTGGGTGCGTATGAGCCTGCACCAATCCGATCTAACGTCATTGAGTTCCCTTTTTTAGTTTGTCGAACTCAAATTTAATATAGATTCGTTAATGTCGTCTTGGCCTACCGTACGCTGCTCAGATTCACTTTGCTCAACTGGGTTCAGGGGGCGCAATTGGTTGACTAGGGCCTTCTTCCTTCAAGGGCTCGGCAAATTTAATTGTTTCGACATCTGGAACAGACGCAAGAAACGCTTGGGCGCTTGGGCGCGCCGATGCAGGGTATGCAGAAAGTGGTGGTTTGCCGTTGTACAAAGCGTATAGCATTAGATCGCGTGCGATGGGAGCCGCTGTTTTAGAGCCTCCCCCACCGTGCTCAACGATTACGCTGATTGCATATTTAGGGCGGTCATAGGGTGCATAACCGACAAAGAGAGCGTGATCTCGCTTCGACCATTCAACGCGATTATTGCTTATTAACCCAGATTCTCTCTCGGCCTTTGAATAAGTACGTGTTTGTGCGGTTCCTGTTTTTCCAGCCCAAAGCGCTCCATCGGCTTGAATTCGCGATGCGCGCGCTGTACCTCCTTGCTCATTGACAACCGCGTACATGCCTTCTCTGATAAGTCTCAGATTTTCTTCATTAAAACCCAAGTCTTCAAAGTTTCGCTTTGTAGGTCTTATCCCAAGTGAGTTTACGAGATTCGGGACAACAGCTTTTCCAGTGGCTAGTCGAGCGGTCATGATTGCAAGTTGAAGAGGTGTTGTCTCAATATAACCTTGACCAATACTTGCGTTGATTGTGTCGCCGACCACCCAATCTTCGCCGAAGCGCTCTTTTTTCCATTCAATATCACCGAGTAGCCCCTCTCTGACGAGATTTAATGGCAAGTCATATTTAATTCCCAAACCCAATTTGCGGGATGTTTTGACAATCTCACTAATGCCCATTTTTTCTGAATTCTCATAGTAGAAGACATCGCAACTTTGCTTGAGTGAGTTTTTTAAATCTATGTAGCCGTGCCCTGAACGTTTCCAACAATGGATGTCGCGACCTCGATTGATCTTACCTCTGCAAGACACAGCACTTTGTGCGTTGATAACGCCAGCTTCTAGTCCGGCCAAGGCAACAACCATTTTGAATGTTGATCCCGGCGGATATTGTCCAGATACGACCTTGTTGTACAAAGGCGCGCGAACCGTGTCGTTAAGAAGTTCGCTATAGTCTTGAGACGAAATCCCGAACACAAATTTGTTTGGATCAAAACTTGGCGTTGACACCATCAACTTCAAGTCACCAGACTCAACATCAACAATAACAGCGCAAGCGACCTCACCCTCAAACCGTTTGCGTGCATAATTTTGGAAGGCTGCATCAAGTGTTAGTTCAATGTCTTCACCAGGGACTGAGTTACGTTGTTCAAGTTGACGCACAATATGCTGACGGCTATTTTTTTCAAGAATTCGCTGGCCTTCACGACCTCTCAATCGATCTTCCATCCGCAATTCAACACCATTCTTGCCTTTTATTGCGTTAGGCAATCTGTAAATGGAAAGCGGGTTTTCCATTTGTTCAAGATCATAGGCTGAAACTTTTCCAACGTAACCAATTTGATGAGCCATCAGCTCGTGATAAGGATAGAAACGAGAAAGCGCGATTTGAGTTTGCAAGCCTTCAAGTGCGGGCAGATTCTCGGTAATAAGTGTAAAATCTTGGTAGCTAAGCTGATCTACAATTAGAATCGGCTCATTTCCGCGATGATTGTCAATTTTCTTGATGATTGCCTGGATGTCTTCTTCTTCTAAAGGCAGTATTGATTGCAGTTTTTTAAGGGTATTTAAAGGATCTCGTGTAATCGATTTGTCAAAGTTTACAATAAAATTAGGAACATTTTCGGCCACGCGCCGACCTTGGCGGTCGTATATGACGCCTCTGGGTGCGAATTCAAGCCGTGTTTCAACGCGATTGTTCTGCGCAAGTTTTAAAAAACGCTCATTTTGCTCAACTTGCAATTTATAAGCAGAACGCCCCAGTGCAATAATTCCTGCACCTTGTGCCGCCAAAATGAGCATTTTGCGGCGAGAAATTTGTCGTTGATGCTCACGTTTAATTTCATTTTCGTGTTTCATGACTCGATGAGCCCATCTCGTTTTGTTCTAAATATAATTCTAATCACTAAATCAAATAGTGGAAATAGTATTCCAAAACTTAATATGAGTTGTCCTAAATCATATAGAGAATAGGAATAGCTATTTGAGATAACTAATATTAAATTTTGCGCAACCAAAATGAAAGCGTATAATAATATTGTGCTTAACCAAGCAAAAATTTGCGTTTGCTTTATATAAATAGGTCGTGTGGAGTGTAATATATAGGCAAGGGCCAGAAGGCTAAATGCGCCAAAATTTAAACCGTCGTCCGTATAGATTGCATAAAGTAATGCTACAAGACAGTTTGCATAAATATTGGCCGCCTCTGGACGACGATATATAAATGCGGCAGTGAGCGCAAAAAGCCCGTTTGAAAATAGCAAACTTTCCTCAACGAGATAGGTCGGGACACGAGACAGAAATATAAATAGCCCAGCCAACCAAATATATATTAACATTCTGAAAATTGTGAGAACATGCTTCATTATCAACGCGTTTCATTTTGACCGGAGATAACATTCCCATTTTGACTATTAGGAAGAACAACTAAGATATCGTCTTCAAATTCTGGGGGGGCGTCTGGAATTAAGACGGTGACAAACTCCAGTGCATTGAAATTTGCAGCTAAATTGATTTTCGGGACGCCGTCTTCACCGATTTCAATTGATCCGACGGGAAGATCTGGGGGCAATATTCCATTCCCAGAAGTGACAACCCTTGATCCAGCCACCAAACGTTTGCCAGTATCGATAAGGTTTAGCTCAAGTTCCCGAGTATTGTTACCTTTTGCAATTGCGCGAATACGCTCAGGCATTATCGTCACACTGAGTTGACTTTGGGCATCATTCGCAAAGAGTATACGAGAGTTTTCTTCGCCAACTGCAATAATGCGTCCAACTAAGCCAAAACCATCAAGTGCAGGTGTGCCCTCGGCCACACCTTGATTGCGGCCGACGTTGATCAGCGCGGTTTGCGTAAATCCACCCCGCGGGTCTGCGATGATATCACCTGTGATAAATTTTTGCTCCGGGGCGAATTTCAGATTGTTTAGCGCGCGAAGCTCAGCATTAGTTTGGCGAAGTTGGATTGCAGCTTCGCGCCAGTCTTTCATGAGTTTCAGATCGCGTCGCAGTTGACGATTTTCGCGGGCTAGCTGCTCATAGCTTTGAAAGCCATAAAACAGACTCTTGATTCCAGTAAAAGGGTCATAGCTTGCTTCAAAATTAGGCATCTGATCAATGATTGCCAATCGAAGACGCTCAACCCTCGGGCTGTCAATGCGCCAAATTACAAAGCTCACGAAAAGGATAATCATCGTCAAAATTAACGTGAAACGAATAAAATATATCCAAATACTAGACTGCATATTGACGCCTACTCCTAAATGTTTGGAGCTTGAATTAGCTATGCCCCTTTAGCGTTTAGAATAATCGATAGCATGCATAATTTGATGTTCAAATTCGAGTGCCCGTCCAGTCCCAATCGCCACACAATCGAGTGGATCTTCAGCGATCATAATGGGAAGACCTGTTTCTTCGCGAAGCGTTGTATCGAGACCACGAAGCAGGGCGCCACCACCGGTCAACATTACACCGCGGTCAACAATATCAGCTGCGAGATCAGGCGGCGTGCTTTCAAGACCGGCAAGCAAAGCTTCGCAAATTTGTTGCACAGGCTCATTGAGCGCTTCAGCAATTTCTTCTTGTGAGATTTCGATTTCGCGTGGAATACCGTTAACAAGATCGCGCCCACGAATTAATTGTGTTTCTCCTTTGCCATCGTCAGGCTTTTTGGAGGTGCCAATTGTCTTCTTTATTTTTTCGGCTGTCGTTTCCCCGATAAGAAGATTGTGGGTACGACGGATTGCACTCACAATAGCCTCATCCATTCGGTCGCCGCCGACACGAACGGATCTTGCATAAACAATGTCACCTAATGATAACACAGCTACCTCGGTTGTTCCGCCACCAATATCGACTACCATGCTGCCGGTAGGTTCGGTGATCGGAAGCCCGGCCCCGATTGCGGCCGCGATTGGCTCAGGGATCAAGCCCGCCTTGTTTGCACCAGCGCGCTCGACTGAAGTGCGAATGGCGCGCCGCTCTACGGGTGTGGCTCCGTGTGGAACGCAAACAATGATTTTGGGTCTCCCAAACCGAATAGATTTTGACGCACGCTTTATGAATTGCTTGATCATTTCTTCGGCAACATCGAAATCTGCAATTACGCCGTCTCGCATAGGGCGAATGGCTTCAATTGAGCCGGGTGTGCGTCCAAGCATATTTTTTGCATCTTCGCCAACGGCTAAAACTTGTTTTTTGCCGTCGCGGACGGTGTAAGCCACAACAGAGGGTTCGTTTAAAACAATGCCTTTGCCTTTAATGTAAATAAGCGTATTGGCTGTTCCCAGGTCGATCGCCATAGGAGGCGCGAAAAAATTAAACATTTATTTCCTTAAGTGTTTTGATTCAGTTACGCTAATCCAATAGCGATGGTAAACGCAATTTGCAACGGTCAGCAAAGTCTTGCTAACCAATTTTTTCGTTAACATCTTATGAATTTAGTACAAATTCTTGACTGCAAGCATTGCCTTATTCATCTGATGGCGCTGATTTTAAACGTCTCACGATAAGCTTATTTAGCGCAATTATATACGCTTTGGCCGATGCGACAACGGTGTCTGTGTCACTTGAACTTCCGGAAACAATCTTTCCATCCTCTTCCATACGCACCGAAACGGTCGCTTGTGCATCTGTCCCTTCCGTGACGGCGTTAACCTGATAAAGGGACAGGCGTGCATCATGAGAAAAGGCTTGTTTTATGGCATTAAAGGTTGCATCGACGGGGCCGTCTCCAGTCGCATTCACACGTTTGGTCTCGCCGTCAATACTTATTTTTAAGTCCGCGCTTTGGGGGCCTTGTGTTCCGCATACAACTTTGAGTTCAATGAGTTGAATATGATTATGGGCGGCCGCGCTTGAAGTGTCGGTGAATAATGCAATTAAATCGTCATCGAAAATCTCTTTTTTGCTATCTGCGAGCTGTTTGAAGCGGATAAAAACATCATTTAATTGATTGTCTATTAAATTATATCCCAAATTTTTGAGCTTGGCTCGAAGGGCTGCGCGACCAGAATGCTTACCAAGGACAAGATTCTCTTCGTTTAAACCAATATCTTCAGGGCGCATGATTTCAAAGGTCTCGGCATTTTTAAGAACGCCATCTTGATGAATTCCGCTTTCGTGCAAAAATGCATTCTTACCGACAATTGCTTTATTATATTGAACGGCAAAGCCTGAAACGGTTGCCACTTTCCGGCTAATCGACATGATTTTTTTCGTGTCAATCTTGGTGTCAAATGGCATAATATCATTACGCACCTTTAAGGCCATTACGACTTCCTCAAGTGCCGTATTTCCGGCGCGCTCGCCAAGGCCATTAATCGTGCATTCAATTTGACGTGCGCCCGCATCAACAGCCGCAAGCGCATTCGCGGTGGCCATGCCAAGATCATTATGGCAATGTGTCGCAAAAATAATATCATCTGCGCCAGGGACACGATCTAAGAGCATTTTGATTAATTCGGCACTTTCCTTGGGCGCAGTATAACCCACTGTGTCAGGAATATTTATGGTTGTGGCGCCGGCTTTAATGGCGATTTCAACAACACGGCATAAAAAATCATGTTCAGTGCGTGTGGCGTCCATCGGCGACCATTGAATGTTGTCGCAGAGATTTCTTGCATGTGAAACTGTTTGGTGAATGCGTTCAGCCATGCCATCTTGATCCAATTTGGTGATCTCGCGATGTGATGGCGAGGTTCCAATAAATGTATGAATTCGGGCTGATTTTGCGTGCTTAATGGCCTCATAAGCGCGGTCAATATCTACAAATCGGGCGCGAGCAAGTCCGCAGATGGTCGCATTTTTTGCATTTTTTGCAATTTCTGTGACGGCATTAAAATCACCTTCGGAGGCAATCGGGAAGCCAGCTTCAATAATGTCAACGCCCATATCATCGAGCATAGAGGCAATTTCAAGTTTTTCTGTATGTGTCATCGTTGCGCCCGGGCTTTGCTCGCCGTCGCGCAAGGTTGTATCAAATATAAATACGCGGTCGTTCATGTCTTTCTCGTTCAAAATAGTGTTAGCTTTATGTTTTTAGGTTTTTCATTGTTGAGAAAGGTGCGAGGTGCAATCCCTTGAGCGGTCGCACCCTTAGGCACGCTCAAGGGCGTGTAAGCAGAAGTAAGTTCAAGGCAGCATTTAATGCGATCGCCTCATAAGAGCCGGGCTGCCTGTTGTGTGCAAATGATTGATTTGGATTAACTGAACTCATGCTTTGGTTTTGAAAGTATTGAGAATAAATGTCAACAGCTAAAAAATAAACAATTTGGCTCACACCTTTTAAACGGGCGCTTAAATTTATTGGTCGTTTTCAAACTATTTGGATCCGGATGAGTTGCGAAGGCTAGTTTTCTGCATCTGATGTATTTGTCTCTACGAGATTATTTTTTTTAAAAAATGCCGCATTTACTCTATTTTTAAACGACAATATGTAGAATTTTAAAAATTGACATCTATTTTTCTATTGCAATATTCAAATTTAATCGAACCCCTTTTTTCCAAAAGTTGAATTCAAATTATTCTATGAAATGTTGAGAGACGCTAATTTTAGATTTTGTTTTTTCAATTGAGCGATAAGACGGCTTTAGTGCTGAATGACATTGGCCATTGGCTAGCGGACAAGAGGCTAGCTAACTATTCTATAGAATTTATTCTGTGCTCTGATGAGAGCAGACTTGCTTTGCACTCGGTTCATCTTTGCATGCCTCAAGCCACAAAGGCCTCATTTGATTTTCTGCACTTTTGCTTGTGCACGTTTCAGCGCCTACTCTTATGCACATTTCAGGGATAGAGGCAGGCGAAATAGTTACATTTTCGCTAAGTAACCATTGTTGCTGTTCGGATTGGTCACATTCTGAAAATGCGAGCGTTGCTGTTTCAGAAGGTGGGCTGGCCTGCAAATATACATCGAATTCAGGCATATAAAATACACCGTCGCTGATTAAAGGCTCGATCAACAAGGGCTTCTCCAAGCGGACTATAGCATGTTGTGGGCTTGCAAGCCGTCTTCAGGATTAGCTTCAGCACTTCTTCTTTGAGCTATGTCAATGAAGTAGCCGATCCGCAATTTCTTCATTTTCGTCAATTAGAATTGGTTGATAGCGATTGCAAGTCTGAGAGATACTGAATGTGGCACATACCAGACGAATGCTGGCACGTCTTGCTCCTGCCGCCCCACTGTGCCATTTCCTTTCTATGCGAAAAGCTTACCACTTTTTTAGCGCCTCCTTCAGTAAGTCATTTTGAATGCTCATCTCTACATATCTGCGTTTCAAAACACAGCTCTCATCCGCAATCGCTTTCATCTTCAAGATCATGCTGTCGTTCATGCCTCCATATTTGCTGCGTCACTTGTTGAAACTGGCACTGCTCATATCATGTACACGGCACAACTCAGGCACAGGAACGCCTTACTCCGACTGATTCGACATCTACATATTCTGGCTTTCAGTATATCATTGTCTCTTCATCAGTAAAATTTCCTTCGTTCAAGATAGAAAATTCTACTTCAAACCTCCGCTACATATTGGGGGATTGCTAGATAACCTATTTGAAAGTTTGCTTTTAAAGCTCTTGAGGGTCATGCTTAGCTTTTTAAAAAAGTTGAAACCAATTCATTTTATGTTAAGTTGGTACTTTCTTTCGTTTCAACATTGGTTTTTTCTTGTTTAGATTGCCCATTTAGTGTCTCCATGGATTTTTTGGGGCTTTCTTTTTGACGAAGATCTTTGTTCCAGACGACTCTATTCCGTCCTTTTTTCTTTGCCTCATAAAGCGCAAGATCAGCGGCCTTGATCAAGCTTGCAGGGGATTCATTTCCATTTGTTTGCTGAGAAACTCCGAAACTAGCTGTGACGTTTGGTAAGTTAATTTCGCCTTTTCCAATCTCAAGCTTTGAAATTTCAATACATATTTCATCTAATTTATTGCGCGCTTCAAGTTCATCTATTTGAGGTAATATGATTGCAAGCTCCTCACCGCCCATTCTAAACGCCAGTCCATCCGCTCTATCTTTGATATGACTG
This sequence comes from Paracoccaceae bacterium, assembly GCA_965263365.1. Lineage (GTDB taxonomy): Bacteria > Pseudomonadota > Alphaproteobacteria > Rhodobacterales > Rhodobacteraceae > CANMUM01. Next base: position 1,453,963 of record OZ253672.1, on the reverse strand, counting down.
GAAACTGCACATAGGACAGCATCTCCGGCGTCGTGGCCATAAGTATCATTGAATTTTTTGAAATGGTCTAAATCCAGTATTGAGAAAAAATATGTATTATAATTGTCATTGGCCGCTGACATTTCTCGTTGCAAGCCGCGACGATTATAAAGTCCTGTCAAGGGGTCGCGTAGACTTTGTTGCTCCAATTGATCGTGAAGTAAAATATTTGAAAGTGCCAGAGAAATTTGTTCTAGACAGCTCTCTAAGAAGGCTGTCTCTTGGATTTCAAGATCATTTACTTGTTTCTCTCGCTGAGAAAGCGATATTAAGCCGATTGCCTCTCCGTTGGCTATAAGTGGATAGCATTCATATGGGCCAGAATTGTCGTCAACGTGAGCACATCGAATGCCGATTTTAGATTTTCCGTATTCGTATCGGCGGCCTTTTCTGAGTGCCCAACATCCATCTGATGCGAGGGTTGTGGATTTGGGTGCATCTTCTTTTCCCCAAAATACAGCAAGTTTGAAGAATTCTTTGTTCGTGTTAAGCGAGTAGAGTTCACCTTCAAATTGTGGATAAATTTGAGACATTGAAGTCTTAATGACATCAAATAATTCCGGCATAGATTTACATGTTTGAAGCCATTCGGCGAATTCACGAATAGTTTGATTTTGATTTTCGCGCGCCTGATTAAACCTTTCAATTTCTTGTTTATGTAATCTTGCTTTTTCCAGTGCGCGATATTCTGACTTTTTACGATAGTACTTTATAAATAGTGCAGTGAGTAATAATGCGAATGTCGTGAATCCAATAAAAGTGATCACCAACTGAATTATGCGGAGATACCAAGAATAAGATGAAGTTACGTTATAGGTGAGAATTATTTGGCCGATTGTATGCCCGCCACGATTGTCAGGTATCCAAGCTTGAGCAAAATATTGGTCATTAAACTTTTCGGGAACACCTATGTTTTCGCCGCGCAATATTTGGGTAACGGCTCTACTAATTTTGTCTGATTTTTCTGAGATCGTAAAAGCACCAGATTCAATTTGTTCCATCGCATTGATTTGACCTTCACTAGCGCTCCATAGGAGTTTTCCTCGATTGTTATACAATCCGACACTTGCAATTTCACCGACCGAAGACAAATTTTTCAATATTTGACTTTTAGCAGGGGCAATGTAATTGCCTTCCACATAATACTCGGGTTGAATGAGGTTGAGTTCACTTACTTCATCAAACCATTCATAGGATCGATCTGAAATTGAGCGGTTCACAAGCTGAGAAGCTGCCGAATGTGGAATAAAAAAGTAGACTGCAGCCCAAATTGAAAGCCAGCAAAGAACGACAATAATTAAGGGAAGTGAAAGGAATCTTATACTCGTTTTTGAAGTGTTATCTAACATTTTTTTCCTAATTTTTGAAAAAATCTAGAATCTAAATTAAAAAAAACGGTAAATTCTGTAAGAATTGAATTTACAAATTTATATATTTTTTTGAATGAGAGCGTCAGTTTAGGAAGACTGCTAATTTATCTCCAAAATGGACGAAGTGAGATCAACGCACGCTTTTTCGAAAGAAGAATTATCGGATTTAGTAACTTTGAATTTCTACGATGTTATATGCTTTTCATAAGCAATCAAATTCGTGCGCGAAATGCAGTTTCGATAGTCCCTTCGTCGAGGTAGTCGAGCTCTGAACCTAGAGGGACCCCCTTTGCGAGCATCGTGATCTTTGCGCCCGTTTCGCGAAGTGTGTCGCTAATATAATGTGCAGTTGTTTGACCGTCAATCGTCGCGCCAAGCGCAAGGACGACTTCGGTCATTTTTGCTTCGGAGACCCGCTTTTGCAAGAAAGGAATTCGAAGTTGCTCAGGCCCGATGCCATCAAATGCAGAAAGGACACCGCCGAGTACGTGATACTGACCTCGGAAAAAACTTGCGCGCTCAAAAGCCCAAAGATCAGAAACGTTTTCGACGACGCAGATCGTCTGTTTGTCACGCTTTTGATCGTCACAAATTTTGCAAATCTCAGTCGTGGATATATTGCCGCAAATCACACAGGTCTTGGCTTCATCAACAAGTGCGTTCATCGTTTGGGCGAGAGGGGCGAGCGCCTCTGGTTTTTTTTGCAATAGGTGAATTGCCGTTCTCCGTGCGGAACGCGGTCCAAGCCCGGGGAGCCTTGCAAGTTGGTCAATTAGGCGCTCAATGAGGTCGTCAGACATCTTTGTTTAAAACATATTTTTAAATTGGTCGGGGATTGGTAAATTATCGGTGATTTCTGCTAAGCGATCTTTCGCACGCTTTTGGGCGCTCTCTTGTGCATCGTTAACAGCACTCATCAACAAATCTTCGACAATTTCTTTACTGTCTTCGCGAAGTATACTCGGATCCAACTCCACTGCGGTCACCGTTTGTTTCCCCTTAACAGTGACGCGCACAAGTCCGCCACCCGCTTCACCTTCGCTAATTAACTCGTCGATCTCGGCTTGCGCCTCCTGCATTTTTGTTTGCATTTCTTGCGCTTGTTTCATCATACTCGCAATGTCGCCAATTTGGCCAAGTCCTTTAAACATTTAGTATCCTTCATCTTCGAGATCAAATGGATCCCAGTCATCATCCGTTTCTTCCTGCGTTGTTGCAGGAAAATGAACATCTAATATTTTTGCCTTTGGAAAAACCTTTCGGAATTTTTGAAAAATTTCACTTGTTTCTGCAGCTTGCGTATTTTCGATATGGTTTTTCTCTTTTGTTTCCGCAAGGGTTGGCTCGGAACTTTCACTCATAACTGAGATCAACCAAGGCGTGCCCGTCCAATTTTTGAGTTTTTGTGAAAGTGCCTGTGGCAAGGATGCTGGCGAGCCTTGTTTTAAAGATATTTCGATTGAGCCGGGTTTGTAATTCGCCACGCGTACATAGTTCTCAACATCGATGAGAAGTGACATGTCACGATGCTCTCGAATGAGTGAGATCACGTTATCAAATTTTGGAAATTCTGAAAAAGAGTGCGCCACATTACTCGGATCATTGGCTTGCAAACGCATTTCGGTCGGGCGTCTGCCGCTCTTAGAAATGTCGTTCACTTTCTTAGTGGTTGTGGTGGCGACGGTGCTTGTCGCATTCAGCTTGGCCAATAAGTCTGAAGGTGGTGGTTGATTGGCAACATGGCAAAGGCGAATAATCGCCATTTCAGCCCCCATTAAACGGTTAGGTGCGAGTTCAATCTCTTTGATTAACTTTAATAGCATTTGCCACGTTCGGGCAAGCACGGGAAGTTCAAGACGGGTTGCAAGATCCTTTGCGCGCGCAGTTTGCTCGGGGCCTTGAGTTTCATTTTCGAGGTCATCTGCGACTTTTAGTAACGAAACCCAATGCGTAATTTCAGCAAGTTCAGATAAAATTTCAGCCGCATCGGCGCCGTCTTGGTAAAGACTGCGTAAGTTCGAAAGTGCGCTTGTCACATCGCCTTTCATGACAGAATCAAAAAGATCGATCATGCGCGCATAGTCTGCGAGACCCAACATTTGGCGCACATGTTCAGCTGTTGTTTCTCCGTCCCCCATAACAATTGCCCGATCCAATAAAGACAGGGCGTCGCGAGCAGACCCTTCAGCGGCGCGAGCGATTAAGGAAACCGCATCATCAGTTAACGCGCAATTTTCGCTTTCGGAAATTTTTTTCAAGAACTGGTGCATTTGATCGGGCTCAATTCGTCGAAGATCAAACCTTTGGCATCTGGATAAGACAGTGACAGGAACTTTTTGGATATCGGTAGTCGCGAATATAAATTTGACGTGTGCGGGCGGTTCCTCGAGGGTTTTAAGCACAGCGTTGAACGCAGAATTCGATAACATGTGAACTTCGTCGAAGATATATACTTTATATCTTGTTTCAGAAGGCCGGTAAGGAACGCCGGCAAGAATTTCTCTCATTTTATCGACTTGCGTATTTGAGGCAGCATCGAGTTCTAAAACATCGATATTCCGTCCTTCAGAAATGGATTGGCATTGAGGACAAACCCCGCAAGGATTTATGGTCGGCTCATTATTTTTGCCATCTGCGCCAATGCAATTCAAACCTTTCGCGATGATACGCGCGGTGGTGGTTTTGCCGATACCGCGAACGCCGGTCATGATGAAGGCGTGCGCAACCCGTCCAGATGAAAAAGCATTTGAAAGGATTCGTACCATCGCCTCTTGGCCAATCAGGTCATCAAAATTTTGTGGCCGATATTTGCGCGCTAAAACTTGATATTTGTTAGAATCCTCCAAATTTATACTCCCAAACACCAACGCATAATCGCTTTTTGCGCATGTAGTCGGTTTTCGGCGGCATCAAATGCCAGTGATTGTTCGCCGTCAAGAATTTCAGATGTAACTTCTTCTTCTCGATGTGCAGGAAGGCAATGGGTGAAATACGCTTGTTCGCCTGCAATATCCATAAGTTGCTTATTGACTTGATAGGGGCGCAATAAGTTATGACGTCGTTGTCTTGTGCTTTGTGCGTCATGCATCGAAACCCAAGTATCAGTCACAAGCAAATCAGCCTTTTTGACAGCTTCTTCAGGATTTTCCGAAAACGTGACTTGCACGCCTGCTTCTTTTGCAAATTGAACGGCCTGCGCACTGGGTTGAAGCTCCTTAGGACCACAAAAGGTCATCTCAAATCCAAACTGCGCCGCAGCATGCAAATACGAGTTTGCGACATTATTGCCATCGCCAAGCCAGACAACCTTTCGTCCCTTTAGGCTGCCAACACGCTCTGAAAAGGTCAAAATATCTGCCATAATTTGACAAGGGTGTGTTTGATTTGTGAGACCATTGATGACGGGCACGCTTGCGGCGCTCGCAAGCTCCTGCAGCGCATCTTCATCAAATGTTCTGATCATAATCATATCAACGTATCTTGAAAGCACGCGCGCCGTATCTGATATGCTTTCGCCGTGGCCCAATTGCATTTCTGCGCCGGTAAGAAGTAGACTCTTTCCGCCCAATTGTCGAACACCAACGTCAAAACTAACGCGCGTACGGGTAGAAGGTTTTTCAAAAATCAGCGCAACAACACGTCCTGCCAAGGGTTGATCTTCATCAAGTGCTCCCTTGATTTGACCTCGCTTATTTTTTATTTTTTTAGCGCTTTCAATCATCGCATGGAGATCTTTTGCGTCTATTTTATCCAAGCTTAAAAAATGGTTCATTGTTTTTTACTTAACTCTTCCGTGGTTTTTTCGAGCAGATCAATGCCTTGATTAAGCTCATCTAAGGTCAAATTTAGCGGTGGCAATAATCTAATGACATTATTACTTGCTGGCACAGTCAAGACGCCATTTTGACGGCCAGCGTTCACAAAATCAATCCCATCAATTTTGCATTTTAAACCGATCATAAGGCCTTGCCCACGAATCTCTTCAAAAAGATCGGGGAAACGGTCAATCAGGCTTGAAAGTCTTTGCTGCAATTGACCTGCAAGAAGATTTACATTTGAAAGAAAATCAGGTGTGTTCATTATGTCGACAACTTCCGAGCCAATTTTGCAGGCGAGGGGGTTCCCTCCGTATGTCGACCCATGTGTGCCTGGTGTCATCGTCGAGCCCGTGCGCTTGTTGGCAAGACAAGCGCCGAGCGGAAATCCTGCCCCGATACCTTTGGCAAGCGCCATAATGTCAGGTTCGACGCCTGCGTATTCATGCGCGAACATTTTTCCCGTTCGACCCATTCCACATTGAATTTCATCAAAAATAAGAAGCGCGCCAACGTCATCACATTTCTCGCGAAGCCACTGCAAAAAATCGTCGGGGATCACATTTATTCCGCCTTCGCCTTGAATTGGCTCAATAATCACGGCGGCTGTGTCGGTATCAAGTTTTGCCGCAAGGCTTTCTTTTGTAAGTTCAGCTTGTACAAAGCCCTCTATCAGAGGACCGAACCCCTCAATCATCTTGGAGGCGCCTGATAAAGCAATAGTCGCCATTGTTCGTCCGTGAAAACAGCCTTCAAGTGCAATAATTTTTGAGCGAGGTTGGCCTTGCTCGTAGTGGTATCTTCGGGCGGTTTTGATCGCACATTCAACGGCTTCTGCGCCCGAGTTTGTAAAAAAGACAAATTCTGCAAAGCTCATACCGCATAGTTTTTGAGCAAGTTCTTCTTGTTCGGGAATTTGATATAAGTTTGACAAATGCCAGATTTTATTCGCTTGCTCGTCTAATACCGCATTTAAGCGTTTGTTCGCATGACCCAAAGCGTTTACAGCGATGCCAGCTCCAAAATCAAAAAAACGTCGACCGTCTTTTTCAAAAAGCCAAGGCCCTTCGCCGCGTTCAAATGAAAGCTCGCTTCTGTTATAGCTTGGGTATATATGCGACATACGCACTCCTAAAAATGGCTTTAAATTCAACAATCAGAATCCCAAGTCAAATTCAAGCATTTTTGTGATTTCTTGCTTTGGCTTTTGTTTGAACAAATATGGGTTTTGGAAGCGGATGAATGATTTGGGATTGGCTTGGACTTGAAGTTTATAGAAAGAAACCTATATTTTTTTTGAATTTACAATGTGGAAGTTGAAATTTATTGTAATTGGCGGGTGCTGCGAATTGTACAGTGAATAAAAGAGTATTTGAACAGCGCAATTGCTTAGGTTTTGTTAAATTTAAACTTGGAATCGTGAGTTTACACTTGACCATAGCCTTGAAGCTAAGGCAATTGAATTCGATTGATGAATGTTTTAAGCTCAAGCCGAGGAGAAATAAAAGATGTCATGGACAAGTGAAAGAGTTGAGCTCCTAACAAAGTTATGGATTGAGGGCAAATCCGCGAGTGATATCGCCAATGAACTTGGCAACGTAACTCGAAACGCGGTGATTGGTAAAGTGCATCGTCTGGGATTGAAAGGGCGTGTTGCGAAGGAAGCGACAAAAACTGAAAAGCCTGTCAAAAAGAAAGTGCCTCCGAAGCCTAAAAAGGTTGAGGCCAAGGTAAAGGCCAAAGAAAACAATGTTGAGCAAGAAACTGAATTACCTGATCAAACGCCTGATGAGCCAGCAATCGAGATTGCAATTAACGATGAAATTCCGCTAGAGGCGAGAGAACAGGCTGCACAAGTTGAAAAGGAATCCAAACGCTTAACGCTGATGCAGCTGACTGAACGTACTTGCAAATGGCCCATTGGAGATCCGGCTACTGATGAATTTTGGTTTTGTGGCCATTCTGCTGTGGCTGGAAAGCCTTATTGCGAAGCCCATGTTGAGCTCGCTTTTCAAGCGCCTGTGTCAAGGCGTGAACGCAGGTAAATGAATTTTCTCGGAGATCGTAAGGTCGTCTTTAAGCACCATCGAAATAACAACATTGGTGATTTCTGGTCCTGTCCGGCTCATTATTATTCATTTGGTGAAGAAATCTACAGCGCCGTGCGCGATGTCGCGCCCCAAGCTGATTTATTAATTGCAGGTGGCGGCACAATTCTAACAGGCGTCCTAAGTCCGGCGGCAAAATTCGCGCGCCGTGAAAAACCAGCGGTGCTTTGGGGTGTGGGTGGAATGAATGTTGCGCGCCTCACACTTGATCAGATGTTCGATATTGAACATATGTCCCTTCTGGGAAGTCGAGATATTTGGGATCATGATATTTTTGACTTTGTGCCTTGTGTAAGTTGTAAATCAGAATTGTTTGACCGCGACTATGAGGTTAAACACGAAATTGTGTACTACAAGCATTCTCTAAAAGGGGCGCGTCTGAGTTTAATGCCAGAGGTCCCAATTTCAGTTAATCACGATGGATCGCTTGAAGAGGCAATTGAGTTCATTGGAAGTGCCGAAACTGTGGTCACAAGTTCTTATCATGGGGTTTATTGGGCAATGCTTTTAGGAAAAAAGGTAGCTTGCGCACCCTTTGGTACGAAATTTGACCGATTTGAACATGCGCCATTCATGGTTGATGAGCACACGCCACAAAATGAGATTTTAAAAAACGCAGTTGATTTTTCCAAACTCGGGCTGCTCGAAAGATACAGAGATTTAAATGATAGCTTTGCCCACAAGGTCGCCGGCCTTGTGGGTTAATTGTTTTGATCAAAACTACCTAACGTTAGTACAGTAGGGTAATTGTGCGCGATATTTTGCTTCGCGAACGCTCACTTGGCGTGCGACTTGAAGAAGCCATCCTTGTCGTAAGTGACTGCCACGATTGAAACCGCCATGACCCTGATGATAGGTTAGGTACAGATTGTAAGCATCGTTACGATTAATCCCACTTCTCCGTTGCGATTCATTTGCATACCAACCCACAAAATTAGTGGCGTGGGCAAAATTCGTGCGCTTGTGATTAAAGTTTCTTGTCGCTTCTTGATACCATTCCCAAGTGCCATCAAGGGCTTGCGGGTAACCATATGCAGAAGATCTTAAATCACCGTTCGAATCCCGTGGGCGCGCGCGCGGTCGAAAAGAACTCTCTTTCCATATAATCGCCATGACTACAGATTTGCGAACACCCCATTCACGTTCAGTATTCTTGAGCGCGGTGTTCCAACCAGGTCTTTGATTAAGAATTGAACAAGCTTCATCTTGATTTTTTGGGGCTCTTCCATCACCACATGATGAAATCAATAGCCCGAATGCAACGAGTGCTACGAGTTTTTTAATCATTATTTTGCCTCAATTTTTATTGCTCAGTTTATTATTTTTTTTTGCATTATGAATTAAAAGTACCAATAATTCAATGATTGTTTAGAGCTAAGCTTGATTTGACTTCTTATTTAGCGGATAAACGCGCAGACAAGACAGTAATTTTCGAAATGAAGAAACAACAAAAAGATATGAAAAATTGGTTTTCTACGGCGCGAACTTTAAGCGAGGCCTTGCCTTTTTTACAACGCTATGACGGTGCAAAAATCGTAATAAAGTTAGGTGGTCACGCGATGAGTGACGCGGCCGCAATGCAGCAGTTTGCAAGGGATATTGTTTTAATGAAGCAAACAAATATCCATCCAATTATCGTGCATGGCGGCGGACCGATGATCAATGCAATGCTTGAGCGGTTGTCGGTGAAAAGCGAATTCTTAGAAGGTAAACGGATCACAACACCTGAAATCATGGAAGTGGTGGAAATGGTTCTTTCGGGTAAAATAAATAGTGAAGTTGCGTGTGCAATCAATCGGGAAGGTGGGCGAGCCATTGGCCTATCTGGAAAGGATGCCGATTTGATTTTATGTGATTTTGCGGATGAGCGATTGGGACTTGTTGGCGAGCCAAAAGCTGTCAATGGTGATATGCTCAACGACTTAATCGAGGCAGGTTATATTCCTGTCATTGCACCAATTGGAACAGATGAAGAGGGCCGGACATTTAATATTAATGGCGACACCGTTGCGGGGAGTGTGGCGAGCGCGACACGTTCAGATCGCCTGTTATTGCTAACTGATGTTGACGGGGTGCGCGATTTAGACGGTGATGTGATCACAGAATTACATCCCGATGATGTTGAGCGTCTGATTGCTGAAGAGGTGATCGCTGGCGGTATGATTCCCAAAACCCAAACGGCCTGTAAGGCCGTTGAAGGCGGCGTACGGGCTGTCGTGATTCTTGATGGGCGCCAACCCCATGCTGTTTTGCTTGAACTTTTCACAAAAGCAGGTGCAGGAACGCTTGTTCGGGGAGATCAGGCGCCAATTGTTTCATCATCCGAATGAATTTTGAAGCCAAAGGCTTAGCTCCGATTGAGAGTTGTGATGGGGATGTGCGTGTGCGCCTTTTGATGCCGACTGGGAAATTTTGGAATGATTTTTGCGCTTCAAGCGAAGTTACAGATGGCAAAAACGACCCTTATGATCGATATTCCAAGCGTATTATTCGGCCGATTGCTGATGAATTGAATCTTGACGTCGCGTTTCCTTCAGACGGGCCGCCTTATCCACCGTTCATTCGCTGGGCACAAAATGCACCCCAAATCCATCAATCCCCAATTGGAATGTTTGTTCACCACAAGTTTGGTTTATGGGTGAGTTTTCGGGCGGCGCTTATTGGCGGGATCCCTCAAATTGAAGCCTCCGTTCCATCGCCTTGTGTGGGTTGCGCTGCTTTTTGTCAGACAGCTTGCCCGGTCGGCGCGTTTGTAACTGGTCAATATGATGTCGCAAAGTGTCGCGCACATTTGCGCTCTGGCAAGGTCGAGTGTTGGCAGGGCTGCCTTGCGCGACGCGCCTGTCCTGCCACTAAAATTCAGCGCGCTCATTCGCAATCAAATTTTCATATGGAAGCATTTGTTAAGTGAGTGCAGTTCGAGTATTTTGGATCTGCTAAGATTTCAATCAAATTCGTTCCCGTTTTTTTGTCGACGCAATTCTGTTGACGAAATGTCGAGCATTGGGCCTTGAAGCAGGCACCAAGCCGGTGCCCTTTTGAGAGCTAACTGAGGCGCACGTCTTTGGTCAATTCGCGCTTTTTCGTAGCGCCTAAAAAAGGGAGATGAAAGTGCTTCAAGTTGGTAGCCTGGGCGTGCGACCGCGCATATCGGCAAGAGCTTCACCAAGCGCCGCCAATTCTTCCAAAGGTGAATTTCGCTCAATATATCCGCCCCCCCTATAAAAACAAAATGGACGCCCGCGTGTTGAGTGCGGAGTGCTTTCGCAATATCGTATGAATAGCGTGAAGCAAATATGGTCTCGAGATCGACAACCCGCATCCAAGGGTTTTTTGCCATGCGGTTAATCATTTGTGCGCGGGTTTGAAACTCAGGAGGGGCTTCGTGTTTTAATGGGTTGCCATGTGTCGGCACCCACCATATTTGATCGAGCTGAAGTTTACGCATGGCTTGTTCTGCAACCAATAGGTGGCCGGCGTGTGGGGGGTTAAAACTGCCACCAAAAATACCGATCTTTAGTCCATTCACGAGGGTTGGTAATTGTGCGCGCTTGACAGGCATTTTGCTATCTTCGCACCTCAGGCAACAGCCCTTTAGGTGCGAAGCGCAATGTTAAAATGAGAATTAACCCCATGATGACCACGCGCATTTGCTCAGCGTTGCCAATAAGGTGTGCTTTCACGCCGCCTTCAGGGAACATGAATGTTATCCAATGCATAATTTCTGGGCCCGCGCGTTCGGTTTGCACCCATAGGAACCATATCAAGAAACCGCCGAGTATTGAGCCCCAGTTATTTCCAGAACCGCCCACGATGACCATCACCCAAATTAGAAATGTAAATCGAAGCGGGTTATAGGCAGTGGGAACGAGTTGACTGTTAAGGGTGACGAGCATTGCTCCTGCGATGCCAATGACGGCGGAACCTAGGATAAAGATTTGCAAATGACGCCTTTTTACATCTTTGCCCATGGCTTTTGCGGCTTGTTCGTTGTCGCGAATAGCGCGCATCATGCGTCCCCATGGTGAGTTAAGAGCGCGCTCAGAAAGCCATAAAAGTAGCAGCAAAACCAAAAGAAAAATGAAAATAAAACACAGCTTCACCACGATAGATGACGCTGAGCTGACTTCCCATCCCCATTGCGCACAAAATTCTTGAAAACGGATTGAGTTTTGCAAATCGAGTTCGAACGGAACAGGGGCGCGCGGCAGATTTGTGACGTTTTTTACACCGCGGGTCAGCCAGTTCTCATTTTTAATAATTGCGACCAAGATTTCTGCGATTCCAAGCGTCGCGATCGCGAGATAATCAGCGCGAAGGCCCAGGGTGATTTTACCGATGAGCCAAGCGACAAGCCCCGCAAGTATGGCCGCGACTATCCAAGAAAGATAAATGTTGAAACCAAGCCCTCCTAAAAAACCGGTCTTAGCTGCATCTGTATTTTCAATAAGACCGATTGCCGGTGCGAAACTCAAGCGAATGTAAACATAGCCACCAATACTTGCGAGAACAAAAAGTAACGTCTTGAATTTAGAACTTTTGGCTCTGGATATAATGTAAAAAATCACGCCCACCACGAAAAGGCGAAAAACGCTATCTAAAATGCCTTGGCCGCCGGCTTCAATTGTTTGTGCGATCGGTGGGTGTCCAATAATAACGGCAGCGAGCCCACCAAGGGCTGCAAAGCCTACGACACCTACGTTAAATATACCTGCATAGCCCCATTGAATATTCACGCCAAGTGCCATGATTGATGAAATAATGCATAACTGAATGATTGTGAGCGCGACGATCCAAGACTGGAAAATGCCGACGCTTACCAATAGGAGAGCCATGATTGAAAATGCAAAGAGACGCGACATTAAATCACCTTTCCCTTGATGATGCCTGTCGGGCGTATCAGAAGTACCACGACGAGGATTACAAATGAGATTGAATATTTATATTCGGTCGGAATGAGCTGCAAAAGGCTTGGGTTTTGAGCGATTTCGTCGCTGAAAAAACGGAATACGCCTTTATATGCGTAGGTCAGCGAAATTTCAGAAAATGCGATAATATATGCGCCAAGAATTGCGCCAACGGGTTGTCCAATTCCGCCAAGAATTGTTGCGGCAAAAATTGGCAAAAGAAGATTAAAATAATTGAAGGGAATAAAACCTTTGTCGAGCCCGTAAAGAGTGCCTGCAATCGTGGCAAGCGAAGCGGCGATTATCCAGGTTAACCGAACGACACGTTCTGGTTCGATTCCGGAAAGAAGTGCTAAATCCTCGTTATCAGAGTACGCACGCATTGATTTTCCCGCTTTCGTTTTATTCAGAAAATAGAATAGCAAGACCATGGCGACGATCGCGATGATAAAGGTCAACAATTGCGTGGTTTTGAGTGTCAGTACGGCGTCAAGATTTGCCCATTCTTTGAAGTTTTGTGCGGAAATCACAAATCGTTCGCCATCCGCAAAGTTCCGAGCCTTTGATCCAATCAAGAGCCTGACAAAACCGGCGGTCATGTACATAACGCCAACGGATACCATTGTAAAAATGATCGGATTTGAGCGTATGTTCCGAAAATGGCGATAGACCGTTCGATCAAAGATGAGTGTGAGTAAAACGGTAGCCAGAATGCCAAAGGGCAGGGCAAGCAATGCGGTCGGCAATATGCCAAGACTAATCTGAGCGCTTTGTAACAACCAAGTGACTAAAATCACAACACCGGTGCCAAAAGCCATTGTATCGCCATGTGCAAAATTAGAAAATCTGAGCACACCGAATATCAAAGTCACACCAAGCGCGCCGAGGGCGAGTTGTGAGCCATAAGCAATCGCTGGAATGATCACAAAATTTGAATAGGTAATGATCGCGTTGAGGAGGGCTTCCATCATGTGTCTCTTGTACTAGCGTAAATTGAGGGGCGGAGCCAAGCTTTCTCAAATAATAGCTGTGGCATTTTGGGTTGCGCGGTATCCCCTCGATATCTGCGCATGATTTTGGCGTAAAATATTGCAAAACCGGCGGCAATGGTGACCGATATTATTGTTGATTGATATAGAAAACCAAAAGCAGGCCGACCGTTGAGCATGGACAACGAATAGTCAGTATGGGCCGATAATACTGCTGTATCATAAAAGCAAATCAAAGCGATCGTTGTCATCATAAAACCTAGGAATAGCGATCTCATATTATCCTCCCAAAAATGTGCGGCGAACTTCGGGGTTGCTGAGAAGTGCTTTGCCGCTATTTGTAAAGGCATTGCTTCCTTGAACCAGCACATAACCTTTATCCGCAATATCGAGCGCTTGTTTGGCGTTTTGTTCGACCATTAAAATTGAAATACCGGTTGCGGCCACGTCGATGATACGTTCAAAAAGCTCATCCATCACAATTGGGCTCACGCCTGCGGTTGGTTCGTCAAGCATAAGTAACTGCGGCTTTGTCATGAGTGCGCGCCCAACCGCAACCTGTTGGCGCTGCCCTCCCGATAACTCGCCAGCATTTTGATTGCGCTTTTCTGCTAAAATTGGAAAGAGATCAAAAACCTCTTCAATGGTACCTTCAAAATCATCGTCGCGGGTAAATGCGCCCATCTCTAAATTTTCGTGCACAGACATTGTTGGGAACACATTATGGGTTTGCGGCACAAAGCCCATACCGCGTTTGACGCGCTCTTGTGGGCTAAGCCCTTTTAAGCTTTCTCCGCCCAAAATCACATCGCCCTCGCGCAGGCTAAGCATGCCAAAAATCGCTTTCATTGCTGTTGATTTTCCCGCGCCATTTGGCCCAACGATCACCGCAACTTCGCCCATATCCACTTCGATTGAGCAGTCGTTTAGGATGTTTGCGGCGCCATAACCGCCCCACATGTTTTTGGCTGAAAGGAAGGTCATTGCGCTAGCTCCTTGTCACCAAATTGTCTTAAAATAACCGTCATATTCTTACTACTCAAAATACTTTTCCACAGGCTCTCCATTCATAAATATATGCTTTTTGAACGCCATAAAATGGTCTGGATAGACAGGAACAAAGGGGGTTGGATCGTGATCAGATTTGACCAATTTTGGGCTATGCTCAAATATAAAAAGATGATCTTGCGTTATGATTTCAAACGCAACAGATAATAACTTATCTTCATGAGTAAAGCGCTCCTCATATAAACAGGAATAGCTTCCACATTTCCTCACATGTCGAACCCTTTTTGGTCCATTGGAAAATGTGGCAACACTATATCGTTGCTTGGGGTGTTTTGCAAATTTCTTTTCTAAAACCGCAACATTCACGCCAGAATCCCAAAAAATTTCTAAAGCTACAATTATCTGAGATTCATATTCTTTCGTCCACGTTTCATCAATTCCGCAAAGCGAAACACCATCAAGTAAATCATGACAGATTTGCCCTGTTCTAAATTCAAAAGTCTGAGGCTTCTCTTGCAGTAGATCGTCCAATCTGGGTTCACATAACGCTAAATAAGACAAAACACCTATACATATTCCAATCAATACCAGCCGCGTTTTAACAAAGCGTCCGTAGCCCCCACGCATGTTTTTGCCTGATCGGAAGATCATCTATGTATTTCCATTTGCATATGTATTCATGAAAACTAACCCCAGACAAAACAGCTTGGGCTGTATTTGTAGATTGTATTTTCGATAACTGTAAACGATTCGCGGTGTTCATGATAATCAAAACGATTCCACCAAGATTTACCGTAAGATGAAATTTCGATTTGAAAATTGCTGTTTGTATCCGTATTCATCTTCCCACGGAAAAAACGTAGTTCCAATCTGATCGCGCAATATATAATAGTCAGCCTCACTGATTTGGAATATGCTGGGTTCCGAGTAAATCCTCTTATGATCTTCCATTTTCCAGTTTGTGTCAGACATTATACAAATCGCATAACCATCTGATTGCACAATAAAATCAACCTCTTGCTGTGCAGCAGCGCCGTCATACATGCCGCCACGAATATAGATATAATGCGCGCCGCTATTGCGAAGTTCATTGATAATTGCGAGTGGATCATTGGCATCATCTTGCTGAGTATTTGTCGAAAACGCCGAAATCCAATTTGCGGTTACGCCAATCATGAGTAATCGTATCATTTAAGTCCTCGCCTCTTTTCTTTTGAAACCCCGCGCCCAAGATAGCTTTCAATCACACGTTCATCGGCCTTCACTTCCTCAGCAGTACCCTGCGCCAATACTTTGCCTTCTGCCATCACGATCACAGGATCACAAAGACGCCCGATAAAATCCATATCATGCTCAATCATGCAAAACGTATAGCCGCGCTCCTGATTGAGGCGCAAAATTGCATCACCAATGGTGCCAAGGAGCGTGCGGTTTACACCCGCGCCCACCTCATCCAAGAATACAATTTTTGCATCCACCATCATTGTGCGCCCAAGTTCCAAGAGTTTTTTCTGACCGCCCGACAGATTCCCAGCCAACTCGTCTTGAACATGTCCAATTTCTAAGAACTTCACAACTTCATCAACTTTCGACTGGACTCTAGCTTCTTCATTGCGCACGCGTTTTGGCGAAAACCATGAATGCCAGAGGTTTTCGCCCGATTGTTGCGCTGGAACCATGGCGAGGTTTTCGCGCACAGAGAGAGTTGAAAACTCATGTGCGAGTTGGAAGGTGCGCAAGAGCCCCTTATGAAAAAGTTGATGGGGTTCAAGGCCCGTGATATCTTCGCCGTCTAAGAAAACTTGACCAGATGCGGGCTTGTACGCGCCTGCAATGCAGTTAAACA
The DNA here is from genome assembly GCA_965263365.1 of Paracoccaceae bacterium. Taxonomy (GTDB): domain Bacteria; phylum Pseudomonadota; class Alphaproteobacteria; order Rhodobacterales; family Rhodobacteraceae; genus CANMUM01. Next base: position 1,437,881 of record OZ253672.1, on the reverse strand, counting down.
AAGTTGTTTTTCCTGCACCATTGGGGCCAATCAATCCGGTAATCGAGCCTTCTTGAATCGTTAAACTTGCGTTATCGACGGCGCGAATGCCACCAAAATGCATATGTAAATTCTGAACAGTAATCATTAATTTGTGCCAGAGTTGTGGGGAAGTGCGTAAGTTCCGGTTGCTTTTGCGACGATCTCGTCACCGCCTTCTGAATAAATATCGACCTCGCCGGTTGCAAGTGTAATACCAAGCTTAATAATTTTACATTTTACGATGAGATCTCTGTCAGATGGGGTTGGTCTCAAAAAATGGATATTTAAATTTGTTGTGACGGCCTGCGCGGTAAGTCCCTTCTTGCCGAAAATTGCGAGATAAAGCGCCATGTCGCTTAGCGTCATTAGTGTAGGACCTGAAACAATATTTCCTGGGCGCAAATCTTTTTTTTCGATGGGTTTGCGAATTGTAACGCCCATATCTCCGAGTTCAAGAATGGTAAAATTCACATCTGGAAATGAATGCTTCATGAACTTGTCGATATCATCAATTAACGGCATAGAATTTTCTCGATAAAAAGCAGCCCCAAAAGGGACTGCTGCATATATTTATTGAGTTTAGTGGAAAGTTACTTCTTCGTAAGCGCCACCTGAAATCCTGTACTCCAGATAGGTGCCTCCAGCCTCACCTGGCCCGATGAGCTCAACATTTGTGGCGCCGACATAGTCAATTTCTTCACCGGCGGCGAGAAGTTCGAGGCCTTTTGCAAGTTCCCCTGCCAAAATGGGTTCGCCTGGTCCATTGGCAACGTTCAAGATTTCCGCTTGAATAGCTGCGCGATCCGCAGAACCTGCCGCTTGAGTGGCAAGAGCAATAAGTGCAGCCGCATCATAAGATTCGCCAGTGAATGTTGAATTTGCATCGATGCTTGCAGCTTCGGCTGCTTTTGCGAACATGTCGCGACCTTCGCCTTGTGCGGATGGTAACGTGCCGTAAGAACCATCAATAGAGCCGCCAAATTTATCGAGCAAGGATTGCGCGTGCATACCATCACCCATCGCAAAATCGTTAAAAGCACCTGTGTCGAGTGCGGCTTGCATCACGCCAGCGCCCCCTTGATCGGCGTAACCGAGAACGACAAGCACATCACCGCCTGCTGCTTGAAGTGCACCGACTTCAGCGGAATAGTCACCTTTACCGTCTTCATGGGGTGCATTAATAGTGATTGTGCCACCAGCCGCTTCATAAGCAGTTGCAAAAGCTTCGGATAGGCCTTTGCCATAGTCTGAGTTTGAGAAGGTAATTGCCGCGTTCATGTGACCTTTTTCTACCACAATACCCGCGAGAATTTCGCCTTGACGCGCGTCAGAGGGAGCCGTGCGGAAAAAGAAGTCATTATCTTCAATAGTCGAAAGTGCAGGTGACGTTGCCGATGGCGAAATTGTCGGTACGCCGGCAACAGCTGACACGTTATTAACGACCGCGGTTGTGACACCAGAGCAATCGGCACCCATAATCGCGACGACATTATCAGTGTTCACAAGACCTTCAGCGGCTGTCGTTGCAGCGTCCGCATCGATACAAGTTGAATCGGCTGTTTTCACAACAAACATATGACCATCAGCAACACCGCCTGCGGCGTTGACTTCTTCAAAAGCTAAAGTCGCCGCATCTCGCATCGCGGGCGTTAATGTTTCGATCGGGCCCGTGAAGCCTAAAATGATCCCGACATTGATGTCTTCGGAAAATGAAGCATTTGCGAGTGCGGTGAACGCTGTGGTTGCCAAAATGAGTTTTTTCATGAGTTCCTCCAAATTTGTAGTTTCAACAAAGCTTGAATCTAAGAGATTCGCAAGGAAATATTGAAATTTATGAGAGCTAAGCCAGCAGAATCAGCGTTTTGCCCCCCCATTTACTTATAAATTATCACGATTATGTGGGCGCTCAAAGTCTATCTCCGGGCCAATGGGTACGACTTGAGAGGGATTGATCGTAGTTTGCGAGCGGTAATAGTGTTCTTTGATATGATCCATGTGAACAGTCTCTTTTACGCCTTCCACTTGATAAAGTTCTCGCATGTATCCTGATAAATTTACAAAATCTTCAATCCGTTTTTTATTGGTTTTGAAATGGCCGTGATAAACTGCATCAAAGCGAATAAGAGTTGTAAACAAGCGCCAATCAGCTTCAGTAATTTTGTTGCCAGTTAAATAGCGATTTTTACTTAGAATTTCTTCTACCCATTCGAGGGCGTCAAATAGGTTTTCATAGGCACGTGCATAAGCACTTTGCGAGGTTGCAAAGCCGCTTTTGTATACGCCGTTGTTAATATCGCGGTAGATACGTTCATTTAATTCGTCGATTTCTGTGCGAAGAGATTCAGGGTAGTAGTCTTGATCATTCGCAAGCTCTCCGAAGTGGTGATTAAACATGCGAATAATTTCGGAGCTTTCGTTGGAGACAATCGTTTGATTTTTTTTGTCCCATAAAACCGGTACTGTGACCCGCCCGGTATAATTCGGATTGGCTTTGGTATAGATTTCATAGTGTTTTTCAAAGCCATAAAGCGGCTCTTTGGGGTCATAAACCCAGCCGTGTTCGAGCATATCTGGGTGAACGACCGTCATGCCAATATGTGCGTCAAGGCCTTTTAATTTACGAAAAATGATTGTGCGATGTGCCCATGGGCAGGCATAGCTAACATATAGATGATAACGCCCACTTTCAGGCAAAAACGAGCCCTCACCGATCCAGTTTCGAAATTGCGCGCTCTCGCGAACAAATTTTCCATCGGATTTTTTGGTATCATACCATTTGTCTTGCCATTTTCCATCAATCAAAAGTCCCATTTTATTCCTTTCCATTTTAAGACGATAACGTCTCTAATATTGGTTTTATCTCTTTGATCACGATTGCTTGTCCTGCCTGTCAATGAATTGCTATGAAGTGCAGTTTGCCAGCAATCTAGCCGAATTGAGCGCCTTCCTTAATAAAATTGTTGGTTTTGAGATCATCAATAGCTTGCTTGAGTTCTTCGCTTGTATTCATCACAATCGGGCCATACCAAGCGACAGGTTCTTCAATTGGGCGTCCTGAGCAGAGCAAAAATCTGATGCCTTGCGCGCCGGCGGTTACCACAACCTCTTCGCCAGTGTCAAAATTGACGAGCGTGCGGTTGCCCGACATATCGCGAAAAGTTAGCTCTTCGCCTCGGTATTCTTTTTCAACCTTTACACCAACAGGATTTGATGCGGAATGGAAATGGCCAGAACCTTCGAAAATATACGCAAAAACATTTCGGTACATGTCTATTTTTATGCGCTGAGTTGTGTGAGCGGGCACGAATATATCCAAGTACTGAGGTTCGGCAGCAATGTCTTCAACTGGCGAGAAAATTCCTTTATAATTGCCCATCAACACTTTGATCTTTGTGCCATTATCTTCTTCAAGGAACGGCATTTCTTTAGACGGTACGTCTTGATAGCGTGGCGAAGACATTTTGAGCGAAGATGGCAAATTTGCCCAAAGTTGAAAACCATGCATTTGCCCGCGTTTATTGCCACTCGGCATTTCTTGGTGCATGATTCCCGAACCTGCTGTCATAAGTTGTAAGTCGCCGTCGGTTAAGTTTCCCGTATTGCCTAAGCTGTCTTCGTGCTTCACATTGCCCGCTAGCACATAGGTTATCGTTTCAATGCCGCGGTGCGGGTGCCAAGGAAAGCCCGCTTGATATTGCTGAGGATGATCCCCTCGAAAATCGTCAAAAAGCAAAAAGGGATCATGTTCGCGGGGGGCATGAAAACCAAATGCGCGGTGCAGCTCGACTCCCGCGCCCTCCGTTGTCGCTTTCGCATCTATCGTCGATTTTACAGGTCTGATGGACATTTTGAACTCCTTCACATTTACTAAAAATCATCTCTCTACGGCTGTGCTTGCATCTGTCAGCTCGGCACGTAATTTTGTCAGACTCAATGGCTTGGTTTGCATGGCGAGTTGACCCGTTTCATCAAATTCCCATTGGTCTCGCGGAAGATCGGTATAAAGCTCGACACCGTTTTGATCTGGGTCACTCAGATACAAAGCATGGGAAACACCGTGGTCGGCAGCCCCTTCGATCCTAATATTGGCCTTGTCTAACCTGATGAGCGCATCAGCAAGCGCCTTACGACTTGGATATAAAATCGCGAGATGGAAAAGGCCAGTATGTCCACGTGGGGGTGGTGTTGCGCCCAAGCTTTCCCAAGTGTTGAGCGCGATGTGGTGATGATAGCCGCCAGCTGATAAAAACGCGGCGCTCTCACTTTGTTGCATGATTTCGAAACCCAACACACCATGATAAAAGGCGAGCGCACGATCAAGATCCGAGACGCGCAAGTGGACGTGCCCGATGCGCGTACGATGATCAATGGCTGTTTTTACTTGTTCCATCTTGTGACCGCTTTCGCAATTCTACGGCCAAAAAAACGCGCTGTTCGAAGTTCGTTTTCATCAGGCGTAACCGAGGGGTCATCATTGCCCGACATTGTTGCAAGTCCGAGCCAATGACCGTGTGCATTTGTTTGGTCGGCTTCTCCATTATCGGGATTTACACCTGTTTTTTCATCATAGCCAACCCAGATCATACCATGCTGCATTGCAAAGCCTTGGATGCTTTGAAGCGAGCGTAATTTATCGCCAGAAGGGCTTCCTGAATTCGTAAAGCCTGCTCCGATTTTATTTCGCCAAGCGCCTGCATACCATTTGCCTGCTGATGCATCAAAAAACGCTTTTAATTGAGCCGATATGTCGCCCATATATGTTGGTGCGCCGAAGATGAGAGCTTGGTGATCGTCGAACTGATCGAGATTGTCACCAATTTCATCAACGCTGAACATCTGTGCTTCAATATTTGTTTCAGAATTGGCACCGGCAACGATGCTTTCCGCGACTTTTTGGGTATGTCCGTAACTCGAGTGATAAATGATTGCGATTTTATTGGTCATATTCATCTCTATTTTACTAAGTTCTTTTTCTTATCAATACATTATGTTTGTGAGTGTGTGCGGCGAATTGCGAATGCGCCCGCACCTAAAAGGGCTTGCGCCGCCATTGCTACCGCCCAAAAAATGGGAAATTCCCAACCGCCGCCCGGGTTGCTAAAGATGAATCCATTTGTCCCGTGGCCGAAAATGGCAGCGCCCAAAAGGACAGGAATGAGCGCAATCGAGACTTCTCTGACGCGGAAGCCAAGAATGAGGGCAAGTCCTCCAGCGATTTCGGCAAAAATCGTTAAATAAGCTAAAAAACCTGGGAGGCCTATGGATTCAAAATACCCAACTGTTCCCGCGGGCGTAAAAATAAATAGTTTTAAACCGCCGTGAATGAGGAAATATATCCCAGAAGTGAGGCGAAGGATCAGGGCTGCATATGCGCTGCCTAAATTTTCAGTGTTCATATTGTTATCTTATTTTGTGTTCGCTGTTGAATATATGCCTTGTTAGTTGCGAACAAAATGACGATATTGTAGAATTATAATCTACATTATGGAGATAATTGATGGATATTATGGACGGCGTACGCTCATTTGTGGCGGTAGCGGAAACGCAGTCATTTACACGTGCCAGCGAACGCTTAGGGATTTCAAATAAGCTGGTGAGCAAATATGTGGGTGCATTGGAGGCGCGTTTGAACTTACGGCTATTTCGAAGAACGACTCGCGCATTAAGCCTCACTTCCGAAGGCATTGAATATCTTCAAAGTGCACAAGAGCTCATTCATTCTTATGAAAACTTTGTGGGCACAACCAAGGGGCATTTTCACGGCGTTTTGCGGATCAGTTCGCCCGCAACTATGCTCGAAGATTTTATCGTGACGGCGGTGGCTGATTTTCAGGAAATGCAACCCGATGTACAAATTGAGCTTAAGGTTACGGATGAAAAGATTAATTTAGCGCGTGATGGATATGATTTAGCTTTGCGTGTAGGCTTTTTGTCGGATTCGGCTTTAATGGCGCGCCGGTTAGGTTCCACACGAATTATATTAGCCGCAAGTCCAACTTATTTGGCCAAAGCGCCGGATCTGAATGCACCGGATGATCTCATTAATCATACGGCAATTTTTGATACAAATTCTCCCATGCATATGAAATGGCGGTTTGAAGATGGTAGGGGTGTCAAAAGTTATCCGGTAAATAGTCCGGTTTCTGTCAGTGGTATAAAGGCCGCGCGCCTTCTTGCTGTGCAAGGGCGCGGGTTAATGCTTGCGCCGGCTATCGCAATTCGAAGTGATCTTGAGGCGGGCACGCTTGTTGAGGTGATGCCTTCGCATAACGCTCAAACAATCCCCATTCATCTACTAACACTTGCTTCTCCCATTAGGCGTCCAATTCTCAGCATGCTAAATGAGTATATTCAGCAAAAATATAAGGAAATTTATAAACAAATTTAGCCGTTCATTTGTTGAGTATCACTTTTTTGATGCGCTCGTTTCGATTGGCGTTTTGTGGCAAATGAAAAGAAAAAGCCGCACGAATTTAAGGTAAATCGCGTGGCTTTAGATTTGAATTCAGCGTGCAGATTTAGGCAGTTGCTTTGAGCGGAATCTTGAGGCGTTCAACCATTTCTTTTGGACAAATTTGCCAGAACTTGCCTTTTTCGCTGTCCCAATTCTCGATTAATGATTGGGCAAGGAGTGAACCCGTTTCCTTTGCATGACGCTCGATGAGTTGAAATAGTTCCTCTTCCCAATGAGAAGATTGGAGTCTTTCGACGTTTAGGCTCTCTTCATTCATGTTTAAACGGGCAACTGAGTCGGGGTCATAAATATAGGCCATCCCACCGGTCATGCCCGCGCCAAAATTATCTCCGATTTCACCAAGGATCACTGCGCGGCCGCCGGTCATATATTCACATCCGTTAGCACCACAGCCCTCAACAACAACATCTGCGCCAGAATTACGGACTGCAAATCTCTGTCCTGCTTTCCCATTTGCAAAGAGGGAACCGCTTGTCGAACCGTAAAGAACTGTGTTGCCGATAATTGTGTCTTGGGTCGCTTGCCCTCTTAGATTTGCCGGGGTTCGCACCACAATTGTTGCGCCTGATAAGCCTTTACCGACATAGTCGTTGGCATCACCAATAACACGAATCTTTAGACCGTGAGCGCCAAAAGCACCGAGCGATTGGCCCGCTGATCCCGTGAGTTGCAGGGTCAAATGATCGTCTTGAAGATCGTTGATTTGACCAAATTCTTGCACGATATGGCTTGATAAGCGCGTGCCGATTGTGCGTGCCGTATTTTCGACCGTGTAACTAAGCTCCATTTTTTCTCCATAAGCGAAGAACCTTTGCGCATCGCGAAGGATTTGTGCATCCAATGTGTCGGGAACTTCGTTGCGTGACTGATTGTGATTATAAGTCGCCGGTGCAAGATGATGAACAGCGGTGAGCATCGGATTAAGGTCCAGATCGTCAAGATGATCTGCGCCGCGCGAAACCTGAGCGAGAAGGTCAGCACGACCAATCACTTCATCAAGGGAGCGCACGCCCAGTTCAGCCAATATTTCTCTCACCTCTTGGGCATAAAAAGTAATTAAGTTGACCACTTTGTCGGCTGTCCCGGTGAATTTCTTGCGCAGCCTTTCGTCTTGAACACATACGCCAACTGGGCAGGTGTTTGATTGGCATTGACGCACCATAATACAACCCATTGCGATCAATGCAGCCGTCCCAATGCCGAATTCCTCTGCACCTAACATCGCCGCAATGACGATATCGCGTCCGGTGCGCAATCCCCCATCAGTGCGCAAAGTAATACGTGAGCGCAGATCGTTTATGGCAAGGACTTGGTGCGCTTCGGACAATCCAAGCTCAAAGGGAAGTCCTGCAAATTTTATGGAAGTTGCGGGGCTTGCGCCTGTGCCGCCATTATGACCGGATATCAAAATCACATCGGCTTTGGCCTTGGCGACACCCGCCGCAATTGTACCCACACCTGATGCCGCCACAAGTTTTACGGTGACCTTTGCACGGGGGTTGATTTGCTTGAGATCATAAATAAGTTGTGCCAAATCCTCGATCGAATAGATGTCGTGATGAGGTGGGGGCGAGATCAGCGTCACGCCTTGAGTGGAATGGCGCAGACGTGCGATTAATTCGGTGACCTTGATGCCGGGAAGCTGCCCACCTTCACCAGGTTTAGCGCCTTGAGCGACTTTGATCTCGAGTTCTTCGCAATTGTTGAGATACTCAGCTGTCACACCAAAGCGGCCTGAGGCTACTTGCTTAATTTTAGCAGACGCATTGTCGCCGTTTGCCATGGGTTTGAAATGAGCGGGATCTTCGCCTCCTTCACCTGAATCAGATTTTGCACCGATGCGGTTCATCGCTATATTCAGCGTTTTGTGCGCCTCGGGGCTGAGGGCGCCGAGCGACATTCCGGGCGTTACAAACCTCTTTCGAATGGATGTGATGCTTTCAACTTCGGAAATCGGAATTGATTTATGCGCAGGCTTAAAATCTAAAAGATCGCGAAGATGAACAGGTTGTTGTGCGCGCATGAAATCTGAGTACTTTTTCCACAATGAGTATTCGCCTCGATCACATGCTGATTGAAGAAGGTGCATGTTTTCGGCTTGCCAAGCGTGTTGTTCACCTTGGCCGCGGAGCTTGTAAAAACCGCCGATTGGCAGAACTTTCCCGTCTTCCCAACCCTTGCTGTGAACTTCCATGGCCTGTCGACGTAAGCCCTTCATGCCAATTCCCGAAACACGGCTCATCACGCCAGGGAAGTATTCGGCAACAAGCGCACGCGATAACCCGACCGCTTCAAAGTTTAGCCCACCCCGATATGATGAGATGACTGATATGCCCATTTTGGCCATAATTTTGAGAAGTCCTTGGTTAATCGCTTCACGGTAGCGGTCAATTGCTTGTTCGAGTGAACCTTCAAAGAGGCCGCGTTCAACGCGATCAGCGAGCGTTTCACAAGCAAGATATGCATTGACCGTGGTTGCGCCCGATCCAACGAGGCACGCGAAATAGTGCGAATCGATACACTCGGCTGACTGTACGTTTATTGAACAAAAAGTGCGCAATCCGTTTCGAGTTAAATGGGTATGAACCGCAGATGTGGCCAATATCATCGGAAGGGGAATATTGCTCTCGTTTTGCGCTTTGTCGCTTAAAATCAAATGCTGAGCCCCCGCACGAACGGCGGTTTCGGCTTCCCGACGAATGTCCTCGATGCGCATTGAAAAATCATCCGCTTGATCACTCGCGGGAAAGCAGCAGTCAATGACTTTGGCACCTTCTTTGAAATGTTGAATCATTCGTTCGAATTCGCCATTGGAAAGGAAAGGCGCATCTAGGGTCAAAATTTCGGTTTGAGAACCCGATTGCGCGAGCACATTTTTGAGATTTCCAAAACGTGTTTTAAGGCTCATCACACGGGCTTCTCGCAAGCTGTCAATTGGCGGATTTGTCACTTGAGAGAAGTTTTGTTTAAAATAATGTGAAAGTGGCCGGTATTTGCCTGAAAGAACGGCGAGTGGCGTGTCGTCACCCATCGAAGCCAATGACTCTTTGCTGTCTTCGGCCATGGGCTGAAGAACCATTTCAATGTCTTCAAGTGTATAGCCGGCTGCGATTTGACGTTTGAGCAGTTCACCTTTGCTGAATTCAGCTTTTTCGCCTTTTCCAGAAATGATTTCATCAAGCTCTGTAATTTTCTCAACCCATTCCTCGAATTTTTGAGAACTCGCGAGGCGATCTTTAAGCTCCTTATCTTCAAGCAGCTCACCGGCCTCCATGTCCACGGCAATCATTTGGCCAGGGCCAAGCGCGCCTTTTCTTTCCACATTTTCGTCGGCAACAGGCACCATGCCAATTTCAGAACCCGCAATTAAAAATTTGTCTTTGGTAATCACATAACGACAGGGGCGGAGGCCGTTTCGATCAAGCCCAGCACAAACCCATCTTCCGTCGGTCATGGCAAGTGCTGCTGGACCATCCCATGGCTCCATCACGGAATTTGCATAGGCATACATAAATTTCCATGCATCTGGCATTTGCCCTTCTTGATCATTCGACCAGCTTTCGGGAACAAGCATTGTTTTGACCATTGGCGCAGAGCGACCAGCACGCACCATGACTTCAAATACATTATCAAGCGCTCCCGAATCGGACGCGCCGGCTTGGACGATCGGTTTTATGTCGTCCGCAGCATCGCCAAAGCTATTGGATGTCATGCGGATTTCATGCGATTTCATCCAATTTACATTCCCTTTAAGCGTATTGATTTCTCCGTTATGGGCAAGCATTCTGAAGGGTTGAGCGAGCCACCATTGTGGGAACGTATTTGTCGAATAGCGTTGGTGATAAATTGCAAAAGTGCTTTCGATACGCTCGTCAAGGAGATCGAGATAGAAAGTAGACACATCTTCGGCAAGCATCATGCCCTTGTAGATAATTGAGCGACAGGAAAGCGAGCACACGTAAAATCCTTGCAAGCCCGAGCTTTCAACCGCTTTTTCAATCCGACGACGAATGATGAAGAGTTCTCTTTCAAATTCTTCACTTGAAAGCTCTTTGCCATCTCCGATCAAAATTTGTTCGATTTCTGGGCGTGTTGCGCTCGCTTTATTGCCGAGGCATGAAATATTTACAGGCACTTGGCGCCATCCGTATATATTATGGCCCATGCGAAGGACTTCGCTCTCAACGATCGTGCGCGCGCGCTCTTGGGCTGCAAAATCCGTGCGTGGCAAAAAGACTTGACCAACCGCAATCAAACGAGATTTGTCAGCGCTATGCCCAGTACGTTGAATTTGGTCGTAAAAAAAATTCACCGGAATTTCGATATGAATACCAGCCCCATCGCCTGTTTTGCCGTCGGCATCAACTGCACCGCGATGCCACACCGCTTTAAGCGCAGAAATTCCCATCTCCACCACGTCTCTCGATGCTTTGCCGTCAATCGACACGACAAGACCAACCCCACAAGCGTCATGTTCAAGAGAGGGGTCGTAAAGCCCTTCTTCTTCAAGATATTTTCTTGCGTTGATTTGGTTTTCTAGCCAGTTTTGTCTGTTCATTTCTCTATCCCGTTCTGTCAGTCGTGAAGTTTGGATGACTTCTTTGTCTGATGTTATCAAATTTAAAATCGTACTTAATGCGGTTCGTTTTTTTATTGCGCAGCCGTATTTTGAGCCGCTTTGGTGTTCAGATATTTCACAATACCATTGGCCGCATCGCGCCCTTCTTTGATGGCCCACACAACGAGACTTGCACCTCTTACAATATCTCCCGCAGCAAACACGCCTTCGATAGACGTTGAAAAATCTGGCTGATCCACGAGAACCGTATTCCAGCGCGTGACGTTTAATTCATTAGAATCGAAAAGAGCAGGGATATCTTCTGGCTCAAAACCGAGCGCCGTGATCACAAGGTCTGCGGGTTCATTGAATTCTGAATTTTTAATTTCAACGGGCGCGCGACGGCCAGACGCATCAGGCGCCCCCAATTCCATTTTTACAGCACGAACCGTCTCGATTTTCTCCGAACCGTCAAAGGCTTGCGGCAAAGTTAGCCATTCAAATTGGACGCCTTCTTCTTCCGCATTTGCGGTCTCGCGCACTGAGCCCGGCATGTTGGCGCGGTCGCGCCTGTATAAACATTTTACTGATTTAGCGCCCTGACGAATGGCGGTTCTCACGCAATCCATTGCCGTATCGCCCCCGCCCACTACGACGACATTTTTATCTTGCGCATACAAGCTGCCGTTTTCATGCTCAGCAACTTTATCGCCCATATTCGCGCGGTTTGAAGCTTTTAAATAATCAAGCGCTTGAACGATGCCCGGCATGTTGGCGCCGGGTCCACTAAGGGCGCGTGCTTTGTAAACGCCCGTTGCAATGAGAACGGCGTCAAATTTTTCGCGAAGGCTTTCGAAAGAAATCTCCGATCCGATTTCAACGCCAAGTTCGAAGACGACACCTTGGGATTCGAGTAACTTCGCGCGGCGCAAAACGACGTCTTTTTCAAGTTTAAAACTTGGAATACCGTAGGTGAGAAGTCCACCGACACGGTCTTGCCTATCATATACGGTCACCCTATAGCCCTTGGCAGATAACTCATCAGCAGCCGCTAAACCAGCGGGGCCTGCGCCGATAATCGCAACGCTTTCGTCCATTTTGCGCGTTGTTGCGCGCGCAGTCACCCAGCCGTTTTCCCAAGCATTATCGGTTAGATATTTTTCAACCGCGCCAATTGTTACGGTGCCATGTCCGGATTGTTCAATTACGCAACTTCCTTCGCAAAGGCGATCTTGTGGGCAAATGCGCCCGCAAATTTCCGGCATATTATTTGTGGCTTGTGAAACTTGATAAGCTTCTTCGAGGCGGCCCTCAGCCGTCAGTCTTAGCCAATCTGGAATATTGTTTTGAAGTGGGCAATGGGTAAGGCAATATGGCACGCCACACTGAGAGCAGCGCGCGGCTTGCTCCTTAGCTTTCTCTGTCGCAAATTCGCGGTAAATTTCGCCGTAGTCATCTGCGCGCTCATCCGCACTTCGTTTCTCTGGCATTTGACGTTCATTGTCTACGAATTTTAGCATCACTTGTTTGGCCATAATAAAAATCCCTTAAATACATGATGATTGGGTGCGCTTTTGCAGCAAAGTTTAGGGTTCTTATAGTGCGCCCATGTGATATTGCAAGCATTTAAGTCAGCATTTATTACCTATACTTGAAGTCTTGCGCTGTTTTAATTGCTATATTTGATCAAAATTGAAAAGATATTGTAAGCGGTTGTTAATTTTATATCCGAATCGGACATAAAATACTGCTCTTTATTGTCGCTTGATTTGATAAAAGAATGAAAAAACGAATCGAGTCATATGTCCCTTCTTTATTTTCTATTTCTCGCGGCTATTCAGGGTATTACCGAGTTTTTACCCGTGTCCTCTTCAGCGCATTTGGCTTTGGCACCTAAGCTGCTCGGGGTGCAAGATCAAGGTTATCAAATCGATTTAGCAGTGCATTTTGGTACCTTATTTGCGGTCATGATCTATTTTCATCAAGAGACGCGTTTGTTAGTCACGGGAGCGCTCGATCATTTGAAGCTGCGCTTTGACACCGCAAACGCGCGCTTTTTTCGCCTTCTCGCGATTGCGACAATCCCGGTTGTGCTTTTTGGGGTCCTGCTGACACAATTAAGTTGGTATGAGGTGATTCGTGCGAACCCAAAAATAATTGCAACGACGATGATTGGTTTTGGGATCATTTTATATTTGGCCGATAAAAAGTTTGCGCAAACGCGAAAAATGCCGGATTGGCGCTTTAAAGACGCGGTGATCATGGGAGTATGGCAGGCCATTGCCCTTATTCCAGGCGTATCGAGGTCGGGTGCGACTGTAACGGCCTCCAGGCTTTTAGGGTTCGAGCGTCATGATGGAGCAAAAATTGCGATGCTCATGTCGATTCCAACCATACTCGCTGCGACGGCCTATTCGGTCATTTCGGGGGTCAGTGACGGCACTTTGTCGTCAGAAATTGGTCAAAACGCAGTGATTGCTGCTGCCGCGAGTTTTGTGGCGGCTGTCATTGCTTTGTCATTAATGATGAAATTTCTAAAGAGCGCGAGTTACACGCCCTATGTTATTTATCGAATCCTCTTAGGTATTATACTTTTATATATTTTTTGGTAATTGTGCTTAAGCGTTTTTAAGTAGCTTGATGAATAGGTCGATGCTATTGCCTGCGTTCGCAAGGCGCCTCCTGATCACGGCCCGTTCAGTGCTCACGAGCGAAACGCCTTGAACAGCCAAATCCATAATGCGAGCGCCGGATGATGTGTCACGGACGTGGAGCACTACTTTATAGGGGTTGCTGCCTGAATAGATAAATTGTGAAGTCACCTTATAGCCGCCAGAACCATCGCCGTTAGTGCCCAGAATTTCAACGCTCGCGCCACGCAGTGAATTAAATTGGCGAGCATATTTGCGGACAACATAAGTTTCGAACGCGGACACATATTCGCTTTGTTGGCTGTCCGTCATTTGTCGCCAAGGGGCGCCGATTGCTGAACGCGCAAGCTCTCGAACGTCGGAGTATTTTCTAAAAAAGGTAAGCACGGAGTTATGAAGACTTTGCCCTGAGCCGCGCGAATTGATCATGCGGTTGAGTTCATTCACCGCTGTCGTTGCTAAAGCAGTCGCAGTGCTTTGACTCACTGCAAGCATGGGCGACGCAAGAGTGATAACTGCGGATCTAAGCATAAAACTACGTCTATTCATTGTAATACCTATCCTTAAAATGTTCGGTTCTATAAAATACGAGCTTAACCTATAGTATTGAATGATTTTTTCCATATGGCGCGAAGTCACTAAATTTGTGATTTGTGATGATGAATGGAAAAATTAAAAAAATATTTTGAAGTATGCAAATTAAAATATAAAAAAATCAAATTTTTATGAAACTTAGTTAAACTAAAAAAAAGACTGAGCAATAATTAGCCAATCTAAAATGTCTAAAATTTGTATTAACATGTGTGCTGGATTTACAACAACTATTCAGTGGACAGCTAATTCACAACTCGGTAACCTGTCTAAAAAAATGGAGCCTACTTATGACAATCGAATCTCGGTTAGCCTCTCTCGGTATTGAAATTCCAGAAGCCCCTCTACCGGCTGCGAATTATGTTCCTTATGTGAAGTCTAGAAATCTTGTGTTTGTGTCGGGTCAAATTTCTAAAGATGATGATAAAATCATGACCGGAAAGCTTGGTGACAGCGTGGCACTTGCAGACGGTCAGCGAGCGGCACAAATTTGCGCGATTAATTTAATTTCACAGCTCAAAGCGGCTTGTGATGGCGATCTTGAAAAATTAGTGAGAGTTGTGCGATTGGGTGGCTTTGTGAACGCGACCCCTGAGTTTACCGATCATCCTGCCGTCATAAACGGGGCTTCTGATTTATTTGTCGAAATTTTCGGTGATCGTGGTCGTCATGCACGTGCGGCCGTCGGCGCGCCTTCTTTGCCTTTTGATGTTTCGGTTGAAATTGAAGGTGTTTTCGAAATTCAAGAATAAATGCGCTGCTAAATAATTCACCGCAGGGAATCAAAATCGTTCATATTCGCTTCAGCGCGCATTGCGAAGATTTTGGTTGAAAATATGGATATGCAGGACTTACCGATTCAGATTAGCTTCACCCAAGAGATTTCCTCAATCAGCAAAAATGAATGGGATCGCCTTGCAGGCAGTGATGTATTCGCGTCCTATGCATTTTATCTGGCGCTTGAAAACTCTTTATCAGTGGGAGAAGCCACCGGTTGGACACCTGTTTATGTGCTCGCAAAAGCAGAAGGAAGACTTGTTGGCATCATGCCGTCTTGGATTAAGGCGCATAGTTACGGTGAATATGTTTTTGATCACGCAATCGCGGATGCTTATGAGCGCTCGGGGCGACATTACTATCCAAAATTACTTGCGGCCGCGCCCTTTACGCCTGTGACTGGTCGTCGCTGGCTTGCCAATTCTGAGGAGGTGACACAGGTTTTGATCGAAGGTTTCATTTCAATCGTGGAAACAAATCAATTATCGAGCGCCCATATCAATTTTGCATCGACGGCGATCCAACATCCCGCTTTTATAGAGCGCACCGGCGTACAGTATCACTTTCACAATTCTGGATACAAAAATTTTGATGATTTTCTTGCATCACTGAGCGCTTCAAAGCGGAAAATGATTAAGAAGGAGCGTAAGGGTGCGCAATCGCACGGGCTTAAGTTGCAAATGAAAACGGGAGGGGCTTTAGATGTGCAAGATTGGGATTGTTTTTGGCACTGCTATCAAGATACAGGCGCGCGCAAATGGGGGCAGCCCTATTTAACGCGTGCGTTTTTTGACGAAATTTCAAAGACTCTTTCGGATAAAATGGTAATGGGACTGGCATATGATGGTGATGTTCCTGTGGCGGCGGCTTTGCATTTTTTAGAGGATAACCGGCTGTTGGGCAGGTATTGGGGGGCGCTTCATGACTATAAATATTTGCATTTGGAGTTATGCTATTATCAAGCGATTGAGTATGCGATTGATCACAAAATCCCGTTGGTTGAAGCGGGGGCGCAAGGCGAACATAAAATCGCGCGCGGTTATGCTCCCGAATTAACGAAAAGCTACCATTATTTCCGTGAGCCAGAGTTTCGAAGCGTGATTAAGCGATATTTTCAACAGGAACATCATGAGCTTGAGCGGTATGCACAAGCGTGTCGAGAGAGGTTGCCATTTCCAAAGGGAACGCGCTCTTGAGGATTATTGGTGGAAAATGGCGGGGGATCAAGCTTGCCCCTTTGCTTGAAGGTGATTTAAAAAATCATCTTCGTCCGAGTGCAGATCGCGCCCGCGAAGCGATATTTAATATTCTTGAATCCCATAAATATGAAAAAGCGATCGCGGGCGCGCGAGTTCTCGACTTGTTTGCAGGGACAGGAGCGCTTGGGCTTGAGGCGCTTTCGCGAGGGGCGCTCTCGCTACATTCTGTTGAAAATGGTGTTAAAAGCTTACGAATTTTGAATCAAAATATCGAAAAGCTTGACGCGCAATCAGTAGTGCTTGAACAAGATGCACGGTTGGTTCAGTTCGCGGGTTCTCAACAATTTGACCTTGTGTTTTTAGATCCGCCCTATGCGAAAGGACTGGGTGAAAGCGCAATTGAAAATTTGATTAACAACAAACTTTTGGCTGATGGCGCATTGATTATATGGGAAGAATTAGTTCGTCCGGCGGCACCCGTTGGATTGAAGCTTCAAGATCAGCGCAAATATGGGAAAGCCCTCATCCATATATATGAATGGAATGCGCCTAGTAATATTAATATGACCGAGTGATGTGGCCGAATGATGCCGAATAACATATTGAGCGAAAATGGATGGAGATGGCAAACTGCGTGCACGTTTGGGGTGAATCGATCAAGGTCGATTGTTAAGATTTGCGCTCACGGTTTTTACGTTGTTTCAAATTTCTGTGCGCAATAAAGTCATCTTGCGTGTTGATGATTTGAGAGTTGAACAGATTCTTGTTGACGAAAGCCTGTTTTTTCGTTGCCCGTTTTGGTTTTTAATAGTCCTTTGATCTAAATTTTCAGAATTAAGTGCCGTCGCGCCTTATGCCTCTTTAACTTCAGAAACGCCTTTACGTGCAAGTTCGTCTGCGCGCTCGTTTCCTTCATGACCCGCGTGCCCCTTGATCCATTGCCATTCAACCTGATGGGCTTGATTCAGCTGATCGAGAGTTTGCCAGAGTTCAGCGTTTTTCACTTCTTTTTTGTTAGATGTGCGCCATTGGTTTTGCTTCCAATTGTGAATCCAGTCGCTAATTCCATTTTTTACATAATTGCTATCGGTAATGATTGTGATTTGGCTGGGCTTGTTGAGCGCACGCAACGCTTCGATGGCGGCTTGAAGCTCCATTTGATTATTAGTGGTGTTCGGTTTTGAACCGTAAAGCTCGCGCTCTTTTACAATGTTGTCCCCGTCAACAGCGCGCAAAAGAACGCCCCATCCACCAGGGCCAGGATTGCCCGAGCAGGCGCCGTCAGTATAGGCAACCAATTTCATTCACTGGCTTCTCGTAAAATACGCGGCACTTTAAATTCAACATTTTCGCGGGCGGTTTCAACTGTTTCGACATCGACGTCAAAATTTCCCTTGAGCGCGTCAATGACTTCCGTAACAAGGCTTTCGGGGGCTGATGCGCCAGCTGTTAAGGCCATTGTGTTAATGTTCGCAATCTCTTCCCATTTAAATTCATGAGCCCGCTGAATCAAAAAGGCATTTTGACAACCATGAGCCTTTGCGACCTCAACAAGTCGCATCGAATTTGAGGAATTCGGTGCGCCGATCACAACGAGCGCTTCCACCTTAGAAGCGATAGCGCGCACGGCTGCCTGCCGATTTGTTGTGGCATAACAAATGTCCTCTTTATGGGGGCCGATAATAGTTGGAAAACGCGATTTAAGCGCCTCAACGATTTCAATCGTGTCGTCAACGGATAAGGTGGTTTGCGTGATATAGGCTAAATTATCCGGGTCTTGGGGGCAGATTTTGGCGACATCTTCAGTGTTTTCAACGAGTAACACATTGCCCTCTGGGAGTTGCCCCATTGTGCCAATCGTTTCGGGGTGGCCTTTGTGGCCGATCATGATGATCTGACGTTTTTGCTGGAAATGGCGTTCAGCTTCAATATGCACCTTTGAAACGAGCGGGCAAGTCGCGTCTACATAAATCATATTGCGGCGCTCGGCTTCCTGGGGAACTGATTTTGGAACACCATGGGCCGAAAAAATCACAGGACGATCATTCGGGCACTCATCAAGCTCATCGACAAAAATGGCGCCTTTTTCGCGAAGTGCGTCGACGACGAATTTATTGTGAACAATTTCATGACGAACATAAACCGGCGCGCCCCATTTTTCGAGCGCCATCTCAACGATTTTTATGGCGCGATCAACTCCCGCACAAAAGCCGCGAGGAGCGGCGAGGTAAAGCTTTAACTTCGACTTCAATTCGATTGACCGTGATTAATTCTCTTCGTTATTGTCACGAACGATTAAATCACGCAAGTCTGAGATATCAATAAAATTGTCAGATTGTCGGCGCAGTTCATCTGAAATCATCGGTGGCTCGGATTTGAGCGATGACACAACGGACACACGAACACCCTTTAATTGGAGTGCAGCGACGAGCGCTGTGAAGTCACGATCCCCAGAAAACAATACGATATGATCAACGCGGTCAGCAAGCTCGAGTGCATCAATTGCGATCTCAATATTCATATCACCTTTCGCACGGCGCCGACCTGCAGAATCAATATATTCACGTGTCAATTTGGATCGAACACTATACCCGTTGTAGTCTAGCCAATCGACGAGGGGACGCACCGGCGAAAAGTTATCATTTTCAATCAAGGTCGTGTAGTATACGATTCTAATTAAGTTTCCGCGCTTTGCAAATTCACTTCTTAACAGGCGATAGTCTAGATCAAATCCTAAAGACCGAGTGCAAGAAAAAAGGTTGGCACCATCTATTAGCACCAGCAGACGCTCATTTTTGTAAAACATTAAACTTCCAATATGTAAATTAACCATTTAGTAATAAATTTGGCCTTCTCTATTTCTTTCAAAACACCGTGTCTAGGATGTATTAGTAACTAGGTTAATAGATTATTAATGATGCAAAAACGTTCAATTATATACGCTATAGGTTGCAATTTGGTGTCGAAGGACAACGATTCTGACGATCAACTCAAACTAGAATTTCAGATGAAAAAAATTCTTAACGAATTTGAAGTCTATTCAAGTGATTCTCTTTGCTCGAAGATATACCACTCGCCCGCCTATCCGCTCGGAAGTGGACCAGATTACTTAAATGCCGCTGTTCATATGACTAGCGATCTCCCCGCTATCGAACTGTTAGGAATTTGTCGCGAAATCGAAGAAAAATTTCATAGGGAAAGAAGTTATCGTTGGGCGCCTCGAAGCTGTGATGTGGACTTAATTTTTGTGGGGCAGGAAATCCTTCTAAGTCATAAAAAATGGTGCGAATGGGCGAATTTATCGGATGCGGAGTATGTCTCAAGACAGCCAGACCATATTGTGATTCCCCATCCGCGGGCCCATTTTCGCAACTTTGTTTTAGTACCAATTGGTGAAATTGCTCCTAACCATGTTCACCCTGTTTTTAACGAAACAGTTGAAAAGTTACGGGACAAATTGCCACAAGAAGAATTATCTCAGATTCGCGTGACAGAATCTGAGTGATTTGACTTGTGTTTTGATCTTTTATTATTTATTAAAGGCGTTCGAGTTTAGTTGTTTCAAGTAAGGTGAATAGTATGGCGCGTGTAACCGTAGAAGATTGTGTGGAAAAAATCCCAAACCGTTTTGATCTTGTGATTTCGTCGGCTCATCGCGCTCGTCAATTGTCACAAGGTGCGCCCCTTACTGTTGATCGCGATAATGATAAAAATACGGTTGTTGCTTTGCGCGAAATTGCAGATGAAACCATTGCGAGCCCTTCATTGCGCGAATCATTGATCGAAAGCTTTCAAAGCCAGATTGAAATTGATGAACCGAGTGATGATGAAATGGCGTTCTTGATGTCTGAGGAAACAGCAGACACACCAGAAGAATCGCAAAGCGAAGAAGACTATCTCCGAGCGCTTCTTGATGCTCAGCGCGACTAGTTGCCTTGTCTGAAGCGGTCCCAACAACCGTTCAACCTGTAACCGAGCTTCTTGAAAAAGTTCGCGCCTATAATCCTAAACTCAATGAACAGCTTGTTATTCGTGCTTATGAATACGGCAAGCAGGCTCATGTTGGTCAGTTCCGACGCTCTGGAGAGCCATATTTCAATCACCCCGTTGAAGTGGCTAAGCTGCTGACAGAAATTCATATTGATGAAACATCAATTGTGACGGCACTTTTGCATGATACAATTGAAGACACGCGTGTAAGTTTTGAAGATGTTGCAAAAGAGTTTGGTTTGGAAATTGCAGAGCTTGTCGAAGGTGTCACTAAGCTAACGAATATTCAAATCGGAGATAGCCAAAGCAAAGAGGCCGAAAATTTACGTAAATTGCTGCTGGCGATGTCAAAAGATGTGCGCGTATTATTGGTAAAGCTCGCCGATCGTTTGCATAATATGCGCACAATTAAGTCGATGCCGATTGAGAAGCAGCAAAAAAAGGCGCAAGAGACCATGGATATTTTTGCGCCCTTAGCCGGTCGACTTGGTATGCAATATTTGCGCGATGAGCTTGAAGAAGCCGCATTTAAAGTTTTGAACCCAAAGGCGCGAGCATCTGTTTTGCGAAAGTTCGTAACGCTTAGAGGGGAAGAAACAAATTTACTTAAAGACATTCAAGACCGCATACAATCCATACTCGATCAGGCAGGAATTTCGTCAAAGACAATGGGACGTGAGAAAAGTCCTTATTCAGTATGGCGAAAACTTGAGAGTAAAAATATTGAATTCGAACATCTTACGGATATTTATGGTTTCAGAATATTAACGAATGAAGTTGAAGATTGTTACCGTGCCTTGGGCGTTGTGCATACGCATTTCAAAGTGGTACCCGGGCGTTTCAAGGACTATATTAGTCAACCTAAATCAAATGGATATCGATCAATACATACGTCTGTTTCGGGTTTTGGTGGAAAAAGAATTGAGATCCAAATTCGTACCCGAAAGATGCACATTGTGGCTGAGTCTGGGGTGGCAGCGCATTGGTCTTATAAGGATGGCGAGCGCGTAGACAATCCTTATGTCGTTGATCCCTCGGGTTGGCTGAAACAGCTCAATGACGGCATTTTAAGCCATGATGATGACGAGTTTCTGGAGAATTTTAGACTTGAGATGTACTCAGATCAGGTTTTCGTCTTTTCGCCGAAAGGGGCTGTTGTAAAACTTCCCAAAGGGGCAACTGTTTTGGATTTTGCGTATACAATTCACACCGATTTAGGCAATCATGCGATCGGTGCGATTGTGAATGGTCGAAAACGATCTTTGACCTCTGTATTGAGAAATGGACAAACGGTTCAAATAATACGTGCGAATGAATCAAAGCCAAACCCCCAATGGATCGACTACGTGAAAACGGGACGGGCACGCTCATCAATTAAACGCGCTTTTCGGACTGAAAAACGCAAACACGATATTTCCCTCGGGCGTTCCATCGTTGATGTTGCGCTATCGCTAATAAATAAGAAAATAACAGACAAGGCAGTTGAGCTCGCGGCAAAGGAATTAAATTTCGCCAGTGTCGATGCGTTACTGGAGGCGGTTGGAAAAGCCGAAATTTCTGGCAAACATGTGGTGGCTGCGATTTATCCTGAACTTGCGAACTTCTCTGAGAGTGATCTTGATCCTGTCGCCATCCCGCCTATGATCGGTCAAAACCCAGCCTTTGCCAGTCGGCCTTGTCCATCTTGTATCCCGATTCCTGGAGATCGCATCGTTGGATTGGCGAAAAAAGGAGAAGGTATAGAATATCATGTGATTGATTGTTCAGAACTCGCGAACGCAGCAAATGATTTAACTTGGGTCGATTTGAAATGGCCGACTGAGCGAGAAGGCGCCGTTTATCCATCAAAAATTCAGGTGACTATGGCTAATGATTCGGGCGTGCTCGGAAGAGTTTGCACAATTATTGGAGAAAATCATGCGAATATCGAACAAGTCGAGTTTGCAGAAAAGCGCCCGGATGTGTTTAATGTCATCTTTGAGTTGTCCGTTCGTGATGCCGAGCACGTGTATCATATATTGAAGGCGCTTAGTGTGGATATTGCTGTGACTTCCGCAGTGAGATTTCGTTCAGATGGGAGTGTTTAAGTAATGAATAAATTAAGACTTGGCTTAAATATAGATCATGTCGCGACCATTCGAAATGCGCGCGGTGGCCAGCATCCTGATCCGGTTCGCGCAGCAAAGCTCGCACAAAAGACCGGTTTGGTTGATGGAATCACGGCGCATTTGCGCGAAGATCGCCGTCATATCACAGACGCGGATATTCACGCGCTGACACAGATTTTAACAGTGCCACTGAATTTCGAAATGGCGGCGACCGAAGAAATGCAAGAAATCGCGATGCGTCATAAGCCACATGCAGTGTGCATTGTACCTGAGAAGCGCGAAGAGCGAACGACAGAGGGCGGCTTGGAAGTGGCACAAGATGAAAACAAACTTTGCGATTTCATCACACCTATTCGTGAGGCGGGGTGCCGTGTTTCGATTTTTATTGCGGCCGATGAGCGACAAGTATTAGCAGCTCATCGTATCGGGGCGCCCGTGATTGAAATTCACGCTGGCGCTTATTGTGATGCACATGCGCAAGGCGATTTAGAGAAACGAGATGAAGAGCTTTCTAAAATTAAGGAGATGGCGGCATTTGCGCACGCGCTCGGTTTGGAAGTTCATGCAGGTCATGGCCTTAGTTTTTCGGATGTGACTCCGATTGCCGAGATCCAAGAAATTAGGGAGCTAAATATTGGTCATTTTTTGATTGGCGAAAGTGTATTTATGGGGCTTGAGGAAAGTATTCGAAAAATGCGAAAGCTTATGGATCAAGCGCGCTTATAAATTAGTATGAGGTGTATTTTTTCACGGTGTTTTCAATAAATTGTTATGATAATTTTAGAATTCTCTTGACAAGAAGCGTCAAAAACCTCCATTTCAAACGTTCAATTTAAAGGTTTAAAATGGCTGTCGTAGTAGTTGAATCCCCCGCCAAAGCAAAAACAATTAATAAATACCTCGGTAATGATTATACTGTTTTGGCTTCTTTTGGTCATGTCCGTGACCTCTCTTCGAAGGAGGGGTCAGTTGATCCGGAAAACAATTTTGAGATGATTTGGGAAGTGCCTTCAACAAGCACCAAACACGTCAAAGCCATTAATGATGCATTGAAAGCCGACGATCATTTGATACTCGCAACTGACCCCGACCGCGAAGGGGAGGCGATATCTTGGCATTTATATGATGTGCTTACGAAAAAGAAAGCGATCAAAAAATCAACGAAAGTCGAACGGGTTGTTTTTAATTCGATCACGAAATCCGCTGTTGTTGAGGCGATGCAATCTCCTCGAGAAATTGATCAGCCGCTTGTTGATGCTTACTTGGCGCGTCGCGCTCTCGATTATCTTGTGGGTTATCGTTTATCGCCGGTGCTTTGGCGTAAATTGCCAGGTGCGCGTTCGGCAGGGCGGGTTCAGTCGGTTGCTCTGCGCCTCATTGTTGAGCGTGAAAGTGAAATTGATGCCTTTGTGCCGGTCGAACATTGGAGTGTGGAGGCCGAGTTGGAAACACCTCGCGGCGACCGTTTTAAAGCCAAACTTACCCATCTTGATGGAAAAAAGTTGGATAAGTTTGAGCTTGGCAATCAAGAAGCGGCTGATATTGCGATTGCCAAAGTTAAGTCGTCGGCAATTTCTGTAACGAATGTCGAAGCTAAGCCTGTTTCGCGAAAACCGTCACCGCCCTTTATGACATCGACCTTGCAGCAAGAGGCAAGTCGTAAATTTGGTTTTGGTGCGCGTCAGACGATGTCAGCAGCACAACGACTTTATGAATCAGGATTGATTACATATATGCGAACAGATGGAATCGATATGGCGCCAGAAGCGATTAATGCCGCGCGCACTTATATCGACACTAAAATTGGCAATAATTACCTTCCCGAAAAGCCGCGCTTTTATAAAAACAAGGCGAAAAATGCCCAAGAAGCCCATGAGTGTATTCGACCAACGGATATGTCGATTTCTCCTGATCTTCTGAAAATTTCTGAATCTGATCAGCGTAAGATTTATGAGCTTGTTTGGAAGCGTACAATCGCCTCCCAAATGAATGAGGCGCGCTTTGAGAGAACGACGGTTGAATTGCAAAACGAAAATGGTCAAGCGAATTTGCGTGCCTCTGGACAGGTTCTTTTGTTTGATGGCTTTTTGCGTCTTTATTTTGAAGGTAGAGATGATGATGTGATTGACGACGACGATAAGTCGTTGCCGCTCGTGCGCACTGAGGATTCGATTGCACGTCATTCGGTTGTTGGCGAGCAACATTTCACACAACCGCCCGCGAGATATTCGGAAGCAAGCTTGATTAAGCGAATGGAAGAGCTTGGGATTGGGCGCCCTTCAACTTACGCAAGTATTGTCACGACGATTCAAGATCGAGAGTATGTTCGTAAGGAGCAAAACCGCTTGTTGCCAAATGATAAAGGCAAGCTCGTAATTATGTTCTTAGAAAACTATTTTACGCGTTATGTTTCCTATGAATTTACGGCTGAACTTGAAAATGAGTTGGATCGTATTTCAAGTGGCGATGAAGCTTTCCAAAGTTTGTTGGATAAGTTTTGGCGAGATTTTAGGATCGCGCTTGAAGGAACAGATGAGGTGCGTGTTACGGATGTGATCGAACGCGTGAATGAGATTTTTGGCCCGAAAATTTTTCTTCCAACAGAGGATGGAAGAGATCCGCGTCTTTGCCCTCAATGTCAATCTGGTGAATTATCGATCAGGCTTTCGAAGGGTGGAGAGATGTTTGTGGGTTGTGGAAATTATCCAGAATGTCGCTATACGCGTTCCATTGCACAAGGTGAGACTGATGATGAAATTGATAGTAGCGAGGGCAAATTCTTAGGATTTGACGGCGATGACAAAATTTCGCTTCGCCGCGGCCGCTACGGACCTTATGTGCAAAGGGGGGAAGATGAGAAGCCGCCGAGATCATCAGTCCCCAAAGGTATGGACATTTCAAGCGTTGATCTTGAAAAAGCGCTCGCTTTGTTATCGCTGCCTCGCCAGATTGGTGCGCACCCTGAAGATGGTGAAATGATTGAGGCGAGCATCGGGCGTTATGGGCCTTATGTCAAACATGGTAGGGTTTATGCGAATATCAAAGATCCCGAAGAAGTGTTTACAATCGGAATTAACCGCGCGGTCGAATTGATTGCGCAAAAGGCTGCAAAGGGTGGCCGAGGTCAAGCAGCGAAACCGCTGCGCGTGCTTGGCGCCCATCCAGATGGGGAAGATATTGCTTTATATGACGGACGCTATGGGCCTTATGTGAAGTGGAAAAAAATCAACGCAAGTTTGCCAAAGACTTATGATCCGGCTACGATCACGCTTGAAGAGTGCATTGAGCTTATTAATGCGAAAGTCGCAACTAAAGGCAAGAAAAAGACCACGCGCAAAAAAACTGCCAAAAAATAGCGTTTTCATTATAGTCGCTTATTAAGGGTGTGTGCGTTAAGTGGCAGCGCACACGAATTGACGTGATTATGTAATAATTTGCGGGTATAATAATTTTTAGTCCGTTAAGCTGGTCGCGTTGATTCGTAAAACGTCAGCGCCTTAAAAGAAGCGAAAAATGTTAGAAAAAAGACAGCCATATGTGTTGGGCGAAATCACGGATGTCATGGACAGCGGCGAATTAAAAGTCACTTTGCATTCCAATAATGCCAATAACAATAACACAAAGTCCGAATCGCGTTTTTTTCTGGTCGAGGGAAGCCAAAAATACGAGATGGGAGACCGCGTTTTGCTTAATGTTGAAGGCGAAAAGGCACGGATCGCACGGCGCATACCAAAAGAAAATTTTCGAAGATTTATCGCCTATTTTCAAGATAGTCGTGAGGGCGGATACCTTTTGTCAGTGGACAAAGGGCGAGAGAAGAAGTTTAATCTCGGATCAACGCCTGCAAAACTTCGCCATGGTGATATTGTTTGGGTTGAATTTGATCGGAGAAATCGAGCACGATCTAGGTCCCATACGCAGTCCGTTAATGTCATTCAAATTTTTGGAAATTTGGACGAGCGGCATATATTTTCGAAGCTTGCCATTCATGAGCATGGGCTTGTCACAGAATTTTCTGAAGATGCGAAGCTTGAGGCTCGAAATGCTTTGGTTGCTAAAGTCGAGCGCGAAGATTTGCGATCGCTTTGTTTTGTGACAATCGATCCAGAAGATGCGCGTGATCATGATGATGCGGTTTTTGTGGAGCGGATATCGAATGGATTTCGGCTTTATGTGGCAATCGCGGATGTTGCGGCATTTGTAGAGCAGGGTGGGTTTGTCGATCTTGAAGCGCGTCAACGTGGAAATTCCGTCTATTTTCCCGATCAAGTGATCCCGATGTTGCCTGAGGAATTATCTGCTGAGAAGTGTTCGCTTCATGAGGGGGGTGAGCGGCCGGTTTTATTTGTTGCGATGGATGTGAATGAGGCGGGTGAAAAAATGTCCCATCGCTTTGGGCGCGCCGTGATCGTCTCGAAACGCTCGCTGACTTATGAGCAAGCGCAGTCTATAAATGATGGCGATCATAACGACGAAGATCCTGTAATTACAGGTCAGGTGAAAGAACTTTTTGAAGTTTATCATTGTCTTGCACGAGCGAGTGTAAAGCGTGGAGCTCTAAATCTTGATTTGCCTGAAATGGAAGTTAAATTGACCCCTGATGGTCGCGTTGACGCGATTGAAGAGCGTCAACGACTTGATTCCCATAAACTCGTTGAGGAGGCCATGATTTTGGCAAATGTCGCAGCTGCACAGACGCTTGAAAGCCAAAAAGTGCCATTAATTTACCGAGTTCACGACAAGCCTAAACCTGAAAAAGTTGCAATACTCCGCAAGATTTCGAAGTTAGCTGGTCATAATATACGCCGCTCAAACGAGCTGAGCGTGCATGCGATCAATTCGCTTTTGAACTCAGTTGCGCATCAAGACGATTCAGCGACCATTTCTATGCAGGTGCTGCGCGTTATGAAACAAGCGCGATATAAACCTAAAAATTCGTCTCATTTTGGGCTCTCTTTGAAGAGATACGCGCATTTCACATCTCCAATCCGTCGATATGCGGATCTTGCGGTTCACCGCGCTTTGATCAGTGCTTGTGAGTTAGGCGGGGATGGACATGTTTATAGCGTTGATGAATTGGAACAGATTTGTGACCATATTTCAGGCACAGAGCGGCTCGCCATTCAAGCAGAGCGTGATGTCATCAACAGATATACGGCTCAATTTGTGAGCAATTTTGAAGGCAAGGAGATTGAAGGTCGTATATCAGGGCTAAGTAAATCAGGCCTTTTTGTGAGGCTTAATGATGTCAACGTTGATGGCTTCGTACCTTTGAGGCTGGTAGGTTCTGATCATTTTTATTATGATCGAACAAAGGACATGATCAGAGGTAAGCGGACGGGAATCGTGTTTAAAACAGGCCAAAAAGTATTGGTGAAAGTGTTTCAGACTCATCCCATTGCAGGAACGATTGACTTAACTCTTTTGGCATTGGAAGGGCGCGCGATTGCGCAGGCATCTGCAATTCCGAAGAAGCGCAATAAACGTATTTCAAAGAAGCGGAAAGCAAAAAAATAAGTTGCGATTAAGCGAGGGCTATTGATTTTTCCAATTGCGCGAGTTCAGCGCGAAGCGGAGAACTGAATTCTTGCCATTTCCCTGTGATCGGATGTTCGAAGCCGAGCTCAGCCGCGTGAAGCGCTTGACCGCTTAAGTGAGTTACGTGTTGACGCAAGGTATCATGTGTATCGTTTTTGAGGTGCCGCGCGCCTTTCCCGTAAATCGGATCACCCAATAAAGGGTGGCCAATATGTGTGAGATGAACGCGTATTTGGTGCGTGCGGCCGGTTAATAGACGGCATTCCACCTCCGAAATCGATTGGGTGGCATCCGAGGTCAAATTTTTCACGAAGGTTGTTGCGTTTTTCCCTTCTTTTTGAACAGCCATCTTAAGTCGGTCAGTGTTATGCCTGCCAATCGGCAAATCAATGCATAATTCGGCTCCCCTTGCAGACACACCAGGCAACGACATTATTTTAGGTTCAGAAATACTTGGCACACCGTAACAAAACGCTCGGTAACGGCGATGGACACTATGGGCACGAAATTGACGCCCAAGCCCTTCATGGGAACGATCATCTTTTGCGATGACGAGTAGGCCTGAGGTGTCTTTGTCGATGCGGTGGACAATGCCAGGCCTTGTCACGCCTCCTATGCCTGATAATTCGCCGGCACAATGAAAAAGAAGCGCATTGACGAGCGTGTCTTTTGGGGCGCCGCGAGCAGGATGCACAACCATGCCGGCGGGCTTATCGATAACAAGTAAGTGCGTGTCCTCGTAAACGATATCAAGGGGAATGTTCTGCGGTTGAATATCGGTTTCCACAGGTGCTGGAATGCGCAGCCGATAGGTCTCTCCAGGCTGCACGCTTTGTTTGGCATTTTTAATGACCTGATCATTTCGAAAAACATGTCCATTCAAGATAAGCTCTTTAAGCCTTGAACGTGATATACTATATTCTTTGGGAATTAGCTGTGAAAGCGCTTTGTCAAGGCGCTCATGGTGAGCGTCGCTGATTGTGAGGGTTAGCATTATTGGTTCGGACATAGGCATGAAATATCCAAAGCTTAACGAAGATGCAAATAAGAATGAAGCAGCAGATGCGTCGCTTCCGAATTGGTTTGGCAAATTAAGAATGCTCGTATTTGCGTTGATGATTGTTTCGATTGCTGCCATGCTTGCACTTATTTACGCAGCATTTATGATTGTGAAAAGTCATGATGAAGTTCCCCTCGTTTCGAATATAGTTCTGCCTGAAGGGGCTCAAGCTGTGTCGCTAACGTTTCTACAAAATGGCGAAACGATAACCGTTTATGAAAATGGGGGTTTATTCGCACAACACGCGACTTCTGATGGGCGCGAAATTTCAACGGTCGCGTTTGAATGAGTATTACGCCGGCATTCTTAGACGAGTTGCGTACGCGCGTTCCGATATCGGAAGTGGTCGGAAGGTTTGTAACTTGGGATCAGAAAAAATCGCAAGCAGCCAAGGGCGATTATTGGGCGCCTTGCCCGTTTCACTCGGAAAAGACAGCGAGTTTTCATGTCGATGATACAAAGGGTTTTTACTATTGCTTTGGGTGCCATGAAAAGGGAGATGCGATTAATTTTTTGAAAGAACAGGCGAATATGAGCTTTGTGGAGGCCGTGGCTGAGATCGCCTCTATGGCAGGCGTAGAAATGCCCAAGATGCGTCCACAAGATATTGAAAAGCGAGATCAAAATGCACGACTAATTGAAATGCATGACGCCGCCGCTCGCTTTTTTACCTTGCAATTAGCGAGTTCGGCGGGAACGCTCGCGCGCAATTATCTAAGGGAAGACCGCAAGATGACGGCGGATACGCTGCGTGAATTTGGGGTTGGTTTTGCGCCGAACGCGCGCGATGGACTTTGTCGTCATTTGAAAGATTCTGGATATGGAGATGATGAAATACTCACCGGCGGGCTTGCAGTTAAACCAGAAGATGGTCGAGAGAGTTTCGATCGTTTTCGCAATCGCATCATGTTTCCAATCCATGACGCGCGCGGACGCGTTGTCGCTTTTGGCGGGCGCGCATTGGAAAAAAATGCACGGGCGAAATACTTAAACTCATCGGACAGTCCAATATTTCACAAAAGTCGTATTGTCTATAATTTGCACCGAGCGCGCAATCATGTCAAAGGCCAGCAGCATCTCATATTGGTGGAAGGATATATGGATGTGATCGCACTCGCTCAGGCTGGGTTTCCTTATGCGGTCGCGCCGATGGGAACTGCGATTACACTTGATCAACTTGATATGATTTGGCGGATTGATTCGATTCCAACCATTGCGCTTGACGGTGATCAAGCCGGAATGCGCGCCGCCGAGCGTTTGTTAGATCTTTCCATTTCGAGGCTGGATGCTGATCGTTCATTGAAATTTGTGCAGATTCCTGAAGGTTTTGATCCTGATGATTATATCCAGAAAAAAGGGGCGAATGCGTTCAAGAAATTGTTGCATGATGATGCGTTGCCAACGGTTGACATGCTTTGGCAAAGTGCAACTCGAGATATGGACTTTCAAACCCCAGAAGGGCGCACACAATTTGATCGAAAACTTAAATCTATACTGAAAAATATAAGCGATGAGACGTTACGCAGCCACTACCGCGAAGATTTTATCGGACGGCGAAAAGTTTTGTTTGCTCGACCAAATGGACAAAATCAAAACGCCCAGTTTCGCTCCGAAAAGCGATCATTTGTACGTCGAGAAAATGTACCGGCTAAAAATTCAGTTTTGGTGAAGCAACAACAAGTTGAGGTTCATCGGAATTTGATTTTAACGCTGATGGTTCTCAAAAAACACCCTGCGCTCGCGCGTTCATATGTAGAAGATCTTTCGATGATGTCTTCGCAAAATGAGGCGCTTGATAATCTGCGGCGCGCGGTGGTGCGTTCTCTTGGTGATGAAGACGCGGTTCAAAATGCAATGTTAAATTTTGACTGGGAAAGCCTTCACGACTATAAGTTGTTGCGAAGCTTGAAAATGATGCGTGTTGAAGCAGAAGAGGCTGATGTTTTGCTTCGAAACGAACTTACGCGTTCGAGCGTTTTATTAAAACTAGATCAAGAAATTGAGTTGATACAGGAAAAGATGCGTGGCGACGGATCAAAAGAAGAGATGAACCAGCAGTTAGGAAAATTTATCGCCGAGCGCGAACGTTTATCTAAAATTAATGATCTTGCAATAGATGGTGCCGAAGATGCACGTCAGTTTTTGGAGCGTTATCTTGAATCTGAAAGTTGGCGCAAGTAAAGATTTCGCGATGGGGGACTTGCGAATCAGTGATTCGTTCCCAATTTATAAAGGATGCTCGTGATTCGGGTATAATTTCTAAGGTCAATTTGAAGGATTCATATGGCTAGTAACCGAGACTCAAATCAACAATCAGACGTGAATGATGTACAATCCCTTGATATGAGCCAAGGGGCCGTCAAGAAAATGATCGCGCAAGCGAAAGCGCGCGGGTTTATTACGCTTGATGAAATCAATGAAATTCTTCCCTCTGGTGAAGTCAGCTCCGATCAGCTCGAAGATGTGATGGCCATATTGAGTGAGATGGGAATCAATGTCGTTGAAAATGAGGAAGAAGGCGACGATATCGAAGGCGAAGAAGAAGACGCCGAAAAATTTGGCGCGCAAGAATCAGCTTCGCGCGCGTTAGTTGCCGCTGGGTCGGGTGGTGAGGCGCTTGACCGCACGGATGATCCTGTTCGCATGTATTTGCGAGAGATGGGCACGGTTGAATTGCTTTCCCGTGAAGGTGAAATTGCGATCGCGAAACGCATAGAAGCGGGCCGCAATACCATGATTTTGGGCTTGTGTGAAAGTCCGCTCACTTTTCAGGCGATCACGATTTGGCGAGATGAGTTGTTGGTCGATGACATTATGTTGCGTGACATTATCGACCTCGAAGCGAGTTTTGATGAAAGTCTCGTGACTGAAGAAGAAGTTGAAGGCATGGTGAGCGCTACAGCCCAAGCGGAAAATGCCAAAAAGGAAGAAAGCTCAGATAAGATTGTCGACACTGACGCTGATGGAAAACCGCTTCTCGACGATGACGATGACGACGACGACGATGATGCTGCAAATTTATCTCATGCGGCGATGGAAACTTCTCTTAAGCCTAAGATTCTTGCAACCTTAAATAAAATCGCCGAACTCTATTCAGATCTAGCTGATATGCAAGATGACCGTATGGCGGCGACAGTTTCTAATCAGGAAGTTTTCACGACCTCTCAAGAAATAGACTATCAGAAGCTCAGAAATAAAATTGTGATATTGGTAGATGGGTTGCATTTGCACAACAACCGTATCGAAGCGCTCATGGATCAGCTTTACGGAATAAATCGTCGGATGATGAGCATTGATAGTCAGATTGTGAGGCTGGCTGATCAGGCGCGGATTAATCGGAAAGAATTTGTTGAAGCTTACAAAGGTGCTGAACTCGAGAGCAAGTGGCTCGAAAAGGTTTCTCAAAAGAAGACGCGTGGTTGGAAAGAGTTTGTTGAAAAATTCGGCCCGCAAGTCGAAGCCCTCCGCGAAGAGATGGCGCAAATCGGTCAATATGTTGGGATTGATATCTCCGAGTTTCGCCGCATTGTATCTCAAGTTCAAAAAGGTGAGAAAGAAGCGCGTCAAGCCAAGAAAGAGATGGTCGAAGCCAATCTACGCCTCGTGATCTCGATTGCCAAAAAATACACAAATCGTGGTCTTCAGTTCCTTGATCTCATTCAAGAGGGAAATATCGGCTTGATGAAAGCTGTGGACAAATTCGAGTATCGCAGAGGCTATAAGTTCTCCACCTATGCGACATGGTGGATTAGGCAAGCGATTACGCGTTCGATCGCAGACCAAGCGCGTACCATTCGAATTCCGGTTCATATGATTGAGACGATTAATAAGCTCGTGCGCACGTCTCGACAGATTTTACATGAAATTGGGCGCGAACCAACGCCTGAAGAATTGGCAGCCAAGCTTCAAATGCCGCTTGAAAAAGTGCGCAAAGTCATGAAGATTGCGAAGGAGCCAATTTCGCTTGAGACACCTATTGGTGATGAAGAAGATTCCCAGCTTGGCGATTTTATCGAAGATAAGAATGCGATCTTGCCGCTTGATAACGCAATTCAAGGTAACTTGAAGGAGACAACAACGCGCGTACTTGCTTCGTTAACACCTCGCGAAGAGCGTGTTTTGAGAATGCGTTTTGGGATTGGTGTCAATACCGACCACACGCTTGAGGAAGTTGGGCAACAATTTAATGTGACGCGTGAACGAATTCGTCAAATTGAAGCCAAAGCCTTGCGCAAGCTGAAACATCCAAGCCGCTCGCGTAAATTACGCAGCTTTCTAGACCAGTGACGAGAGCAGATGTTACGATTTTATGCCTAGGAGATAGTCAAGAAGCGCTTTTGATTCGAAGTCTAGCTGAAAGCCTTCATTTGAAAGTTGATCTGACATTTATCGGGCAGCCCAATCATTTGTTTGAAGAGATCTCTTCACCTCAAAAGCTTGCAAAACTTGTTATTTTGAGCGCGCATGGAACGAAAAATGGACTTGTATTCGGTGAATTTGGCTCACAAGTCGACACGAGTTTGCTTGTAAATGGAGACCTGCCACTTCGTATATTTTTTGAGAGATCAAAGCTTGAAGAAAGGATTGTGTTATCGACGGCTTGCGATGCTTTTTCTTCCGATCCTAAGAATGTACAAACCTATATTGGACATCAGGGGTATCCTGATGCTCAGACAGTTCCCCTTTTTATACACAAGTTTCTCTACAACTGGAAAATCGCAAATTTGCCTGTTCTTGAAAGTGTGAAGGATGCAAAACTGATTTGCCCAGACGCAGCTTTGTATAAGGGAATTTCATGTTAGGCCTTGGCTGATTTCGATAATTTGAAATTTGCGTCTTTATAAATTAAAATGTGTGTCAAATTATAAGACCGTGGACTCATAAACGCCCAACCAGAGCCTGAAAGTGACCTAGCTTTATGAAAGCTAAAAAGTTGGCGGTATGTTTTTCACATTTTTTCGCTATGCGTTGCCCGTGTTTGATGCGCCCGTGTTTGATCCGATTAAAGAAGCGTTCAACATGATTGCGATTGCGGTAGAGTTTTGGGCTGAATTAAACAGGTTCACGCCGGTTATTCACTTGTGTAACGTCTTGCTGTTTACCGGAAAGAGTTGGTTCTATCATTAGCCATTTTGCACCAGAGTTGAGCTATTGCGCGGTCAATTCTGTTTGGTCAGCAGATGTCGGCGTATCCAAAAAATTAGACCAATCAAGAAAGCTGCGATTGCGCCGAACAATGCTAGGTTCTTGATGATACTGAGCGTTGAACTGAATGCGACCAATTGTGGGGAGAGATCAGGATAGCTCGAAGACAACAGATAAAGCGTCAGATTCTCAGCATAGTCCAGAAAGCCAGCGACTATCGGAATGAAAACTACCCAGATATTCTTTCGATCCTTCCATAAGAGATAAATGAAACAGGCAAAAAGCACTGAGTAGATCGCTGGATTGAGAAGATCTAATAATTGAATGCGGCTATAGAGGGCAAATCCAGCCTCACCGTAGCTGTCAAAGGTCTCTTCAACCCGTTCGAGCGTATATCCGCGGTCAAAATCCAGTATTCCGATTCCACCTGTCAAAGTGGTCAATTGGAGCAGCGTGAAGACAATGGCACCAAATACCGAGGCGTAGAGAACAAGTAAAATCCCGATTCCACGCCTGTTCGAGAGACGGTCCACAAAGGTGATCAACTTGGTCATATCATTTACCTCCAATAATTGACAGTTGTGTCAGTATAAAAATACAGGTATGTCAATTTCTAAAAACTTGCAAGGATAAAATGAATGGTCAAGCCTATAGATGACCTCACGCCAAAGGCGAGACGTACCAGAGCATCGCTCGTTTCAGCCGCTCGTTTGATCATTGGAAAGAACGGAGTCGCTGGCTTAAATGTAATGGATGTTTGCGATGCCGCGGGAGTTGGTCGTACGTCCTTTTACAACTACTTCGATGGTGCAAATTCATTGGTGGAAACGGTAGCAAGTTCAGCTGCTGAAGAAGTTAGAGAAAACTTCAATGCGCAACATGAGGATGTTCCACGCGGCTTAGGGCGCCTTAAACGCTGTCTTGAAATGATCTTAAGAATTGCAACCGATGACCGAGAAACGGCATTGCTTTTGACTTCCTTAGCCGACAATTCTCCGACAATCCTGAATTTGTTGAGAGAAGAAATCCTAAACGAATTGGTAGGTGCGGGGCTTGGGAGAAGAGGGGCGCAACTGCACATCAGCATCGATGCTCTGGCGACCCATCTGGCCATATCAGAGTTGGCAATCTGTCGAAAAATTGCACTCAATGAAATTCCTCAAGATCAAATCGATTCGCATGTCGACTTCATGTTGAAAGCATGCCAAAGCCTTATTTTTGTAGATTAATCCAGTTACCTACTCGCTTTATGAGTGCATGACCTAGATATCTGCAAATTTATGTCCATTTTGGAATTTCAGTTGAAGTTGCTTGGATTTACTTTTATAGGTTTCTCAAAAAACAGGAATATTTTATGAAAAAAATACTAGTTGTTTCCGCGTCTGCATTTGTGCTTTTGGGATGTTCGGATCCGAATTCACCTTTTTTTAAGGGAAATTTTGGGACAGAAAATTCAGCGACGACCGAAACTGTGGCCGAAGAGGTTTCTGATGCGGCTGAAGTTGCTGAAGAGGTCAGTGAAGACGTTGAAGAGATGATTGCGGAGGTCGAAGAAGCTGTGGAAGCGGCCGCTGAAGAGGCTGCAAAACAATGCCTAACAAGCGATGTTTTATCAAACGATTTTGAGGTAATTGACCCGGGCACTCAAGGTGAGATTGTGACCGAAGGCAGTAAAACCTATTTCCTTGCCGGTGGAAATAAATATGATGTCACTGGAATTTCTGTGCCAACTGCGCCCTGTTAGCACTTGCAATTCAAAAAATTTCGACATATATCTTCGGTTGAAAGCGTTGCATTTAAGTATGCAGCTCGAAAATCGAATAGATCTAACGGGCCTCGCGCCCGTTTTTTTGTTGGAGCTAAATTTATGGTGGATTTAATCGCCAAAACACCTATGGACCGGAAGCTCGCGTCAATCATTCAAGATGAGATTGAGGCGCTTGGTTTCGAGCTCGTCAGATTGAGATATCAATCGGGAGAGCGCCCAACTTTACAATTAATGGTTGAGCGTCCGGATGGTGGGATTGAAGTTGATGAATGTGCACGGGTATCGACGGCGGTTTCGGCTATTCTTGATGTTGATGATCCGATTGAGGGAGAATACGTACTCGAAGTGTCGTCACCCGGGATTGATCGTCCTTTGACAAGATTCAAGGACTTTGATGATTGGCAAGGCTATGATGCGCGTATTGTCTTAGAAAACGCGATTGAAAATCAAAAGAAATTTCGAGGCATTTTGGCGGGCGTCGACGGCACAGAAATACTTTTAAATCTTAATAATGGCGATACGATCGGATTGGATTTTGATTGGGTCGCTGAAGCCAAACTTATTTTAAATGACGAACTGATCCGCGAATCGCTGAAACGCGGATCTGATCGCAAGGAAATCAAACAAAGCGAGTTCGACGAGATCGTCGAAGTTGAAAAGGAAGAGGACTTATAGATGTCAACGACCAGTGCAAATCGTATTGAACTTTTACAGATCGCAGATTCTGTTGCGCGCGAGAAAAATATTGATCGCCAACTTGTCATCGGGGCGATGGAAGAGAGTATGGCAAAGGCTGCGCGTTCGCGTTATGGTGCCGAATTTGAAATTAATGCACATATTCATCCAAAAACGGGTGCCTTAACAATGACGCGCGTGCGGAATGTTGTGGAAGAAGTTGAAAATCATTTTGTTGAGATAAATTTAGCGGAAGCTAAAGATATTGATCCAGAGGCTGAGATTGGTTCGATCATTAGTGACCCATTACCACCACTCGAGATGGGGCGCATAGCCGCGCAATCTGCAAAGCAAGTGATTTTACAAAAAATTCGCGAAGCCGAGCGTGAAAAACAATATGAAGAATTTAAAGATCGCGTCGGCACCATTATTAATGGTACGGTGCGCCGTGTCGAATATGGCAATGTGATTGTGGATATTGGCTCTGGTGAGGCGATATTGCGCCGTGATCAGTTGATCAATCGCGAAATGTTCCGCCCTGGTGATCGCGTTCGCGCCCTTATTCGTGATGTTCGCCAAGAAAATCGGGGGCATCAAGTTGTGCTTTCTCGTACAGCGAATGAATTCTTGGTCGAAGTTTATAAGCAAGAAGTTCCCGAAATTTATGAAGGCGTTATTGAAATTCGTGCCGTTGCGCGTGATCCTGGCTCACGGGCAAAAATCGGTGTAATTTCAAATGATTCTTCTATTGACCCAGTTGGCGCTTGTGTGGGTATGCGCGGTAGCCGTGTGCAAGCCGTAGTTGGCGAACTTCAGGGTGAAAAAATTGATATTATTCCTTGGTCAGAAGATCAGGCGACCTTCCTTGTGAATGCTTTGCAGCCAGCGGAAGTTACAAAAGTTGTTTATGATGAAGAAATTGATCGCATTTCAGTCGTTGTTGGAGATGATCAACTTTCGCTTGCCATTGGACGGCGGGGTCAAAATGTGCGGTTAGCAAGTCAGCTCACTGGACTTGATGTTGATATAATGACGGAAAGCCAAGAGAGTGAAATTCGTCAAAAAGAAACGGTAGAGAGATCTCAGTTCTTTATGAAAACGCTTGATGTTGATGAAATGGTTGCGCATTTGCTTGTTGTTGAGGGGTTCACATCCCTAGAAGAAGTGGCCTATGTTCCGGTTGAGGAAATTTCTTCTATCAATGGGTTTGACGAGGAAGTGGCAAGTGAATTGCAAACGCGGGCGGCTGAAAATATTAATGCGCGCAATGAAGAAGCGCGCCAAAAAGCGAAGGAGCTAGGGGTTCAAGACAACCTTGTTAATTTTGAAGGCTTGACCCCCGTTATGGTTCAAAGACTAGCAGAAGACGGCGTCCTAGATCTCGGTGAATTTGCGAAATGTGCAGATTGGGAGTTAGCGGGTGGCTATACGACCGTTGATGGGAAGCGTGTCAAAGATGAAGGTTTGCTCGAAGAATTTGATTTGGGTCTCGCAGAAGCGCAAGAGCTCATTATGCGTGCGCGCCTTGAACTTGGTATCGTGACGCAAGAAGAGCTTGACGCCGACAATGAACCAACTGATCTTGAGGAACAGGAGAATGTTTAAGAGATGGGGCGAGGTGGATCTTCAAATTCTTTGGTTGGTGAAAGACGCTGTTTAATTGAAGGGCGAGGAAATTCTCGAAAGGGAATGATCCGTTTTGTGCTTGATTCAGATCAGAATTTAGTTCCCGATATTTATGAAAAGCTTGGAGGTCGTGGTGTATGGCTGACCTCCACGACAAAGCACCTCGATGAAGCCCTTAAGAAGTCTCTTTTTGGAAAGGCATTTAAGCAAGAGGTTTTGGCGCCAACGCAACTTGCGGAGTTGATCGAGAAGCTATTGGCAGAAAAAGTACTTCGCCTACTTAGCCTCGCACGAAAATCAGGTGTTGCGGTTTGTGGTGCGGACCGGGTCAAAGAAATGTTGCAAAATGAACAAATTTCGATGTTGTTACAAGCCCGTGATGGGTCGCTGAGAGAGCGCCGAAATTTGGGAAATAAGGAAGACTTGGATGCCCATTTTGAATGCTTAGATAAGTCAGAGTTGGGCATGGTGTTTGGAAGGGAAAGTGTGGTACATGTCGGGCTGACTCGCAATGGGCTGACAAAGCGTATAAAATATGATGCGCATCGACTTTCTGGATTTCGTATGTTAGAGCCGCAGCGAGAGCGGCAAATGGAAAAGGACGTTTAGCAAATGGCTGATGAAAATGATAAAAACAGCAAGACACTTGGCCTAAAAAACACGGGTGGTGGAACTGTTAAGCAGAGTTTTGCCCGCGGCCGTTCGAAGAGTGTTGTGATTGAAACAAAACGCAAACGTGTTTTAAATATTCCGGGTCAGAAATCAAACGTTTCGCAAAAGTCGGGGAATAGTTCAGGAGTTGACGGGCTGAATGCTGATGAATTGGCGCGCCGTAAGCGTATCGTCGAGGCAGCGAAGATTGAAGAAACTCAGCGTGAGGCTGCACGTCAGCAAGAAGAGCAGGCACGTGAAGCCGAAATGGCGCGTTTGCGCGAAGCAAAAGATGCAGAAGCCAAACTTGAACGCGAGCGCTTAGAAGCTAAGGCTGAGCAGGAAGCTGCCAAGGCAAGTAAGCCAGCGCGTGCTCCAGAGCCTGTCGCACCGCAACCACCAGCTCAAAAAATGAGTGCTGCTCCAGCCGGTCGTGTTGGGGGTAAAAAAGAGACGCGCAATGAAGCTGCTGAGCGGACGAGCCGTCCCAAAAGTAACGATGATGGGCGTCGGAAAGGAAAGTTAACAATCTCCCAAGCGCTCGATGGCGGTGATGGTCGCCAACGTTCTGTCGCTTCTATGCGCAGGAAGCAAGAGAGAGACAAAAGACGTGCAAATCAAGGGAATTCTGGGCCGCGCGAAAAGGTTGTGCGTGATGTCCAAATTCCAGATGCGATTACGGTGCAAGAGCTTGCGAACCGCATGGCTGAGCGGGTTGCAGACGTAGTCAAAACATTGATGACGAACGGAATTATGGTCACTCAGAACCAAACGATTGACGCAGATACCGCCATTTTGATTGTTGAAGAATTTGGCCATAAGGTTGTTCGTGTATCAGACGCGGATGTGGAAGAAGTGATTTCGACGCAAGATGATCAAGAAGAAGATTTAAAGCCGCGTTCCCCGATTATCACTATTATGGGGCACGTTGATCACGGTAAGACTTCACTTTTAGATGCAATTCGAAAAACGAATGTCACTTCGGGAGAGGCCGGTGGAATTACGCAGCACATTGGCGCATATCAGGTCAATACCGAGGCCGGTCATAAGATCACCTTCCTCGATACGCCCGGTCACGCGGCCTTTACGTCGATGCGTGCGCGCGGTGCGAATGTTACGGATATCGCCATTTTGGTTGTGGCAGCTGACGATAGTGTAATGCCGCAGACAGTCGAGTCAATTTCGCATGCTAAGGCCGCCAAAGTGCCGATGATTGTTGCGATTAATAAAGTGGATAAAGAAGCCGCTGATCCTCAAAAAGTGCGTGCTGAATTGCTTCAACATGAGGTGATTGTCGAGGCGATGTCGGGTGATGTTCTTGACGTGGAAGTCTCGGCGCACACAGGGCAAGGGCTTGATACGCTTATTGAAAATATTGCATTGCAAGCTGAACTTCTTGAGTTGAAGGCAAATCCAGAACGTGAAGCATCGGGCGCTGTGATTGAAGCCAAGCTAGATGTAGGCCGAGGCCCGGTTGCGACTGTTCTTGTTCAAAATGGAACGCTTAAAACAGGTGATATTTTTGTGGTTGGTCAGGAATGGGGTCGCGTGCGTGCATTGATTGATGATCAAGGTAAGCAAGTGAAAGAAGCGGGGCCATCAGTTCCTGTAGAAGTGCTTGGTTTGCAAGGGACGCCAGAGGCCGGTGATGTTTTAAATGTTGTGCCAAACGAAGCCAAGGCGCGTGAAATCGCAGAATATCGACGCCAATTGGCGCGTGATAAACGCGCTGCACTTGGGGCAGCGACAACGCTTGACCAGCTTTTAGCGAAAAAGAAGGCTGATGAGGATGTGTCCGAATTGCCGGTTATCGTGAAAGCTGACGTGCAAGGATCTGCGGAAGCGATTACGCAAGCGCTTGAAAAGATCGGGAATGATGAAGTGCGGGTGCGCGTTATCCATTCGGGCGTCGGCGCAATTACGGAGAGCGATATTGGGCTTGCAGAAGCTTCTCATGCCGCCATGGTGGGCTTTAATGTCCGTGCGAATGCGCAGGCGCGTGAATCTGCTAACCAAAAGGGCGTTGAAATTCGGTATTATTCGATCATTTATGATTTAGTTGATGATATCAAGTCGGTGGCTTCGGGCATGCTTGCAAATGAAGTCAAAGAGAATTTCATTGGCTATGCATCTATTAAAGAAGTTTTCAAAATTACGGGCATCGGAAAAGTTGCGGGTTGTGAAGTTACAGAGGGCGTGGCCCGCCGTTCAGCAGGCGTTCGTTTGCTACGTGATGATGTCGTGATCCACGAGGGTAATTTGAAGACACTGAAGCGTTTCAAAGACGAAGTGAAAGAAGTCAATGCGGGCCAAGAGTGTGGCATGGCATTTGAAAATTATGAAGACATTCGTGCGGGTGATGTGATTGAAATATTTACACGTCAAGAAATCGAAAGAAGTCTTTAGTTTTGCGCAATAAGGGCTTGACGCTTCGCAGCTCAAGCACTAAACAGCGAACACTATGTGGGCCCGTAGCTCAGTTGGTAGAGCAACTGACTTTTAATCAGTGGGTCACAGGTTCGAATCCTGTCGGGCTCACCATTTTAAAGCTAATATATGAGTTTTCATTGATGTTGGCCATTATCTCGCGATATTGGCCATTATTTTTAAAAAACTTGTCCATTGGCTGATTTTTGTTATCTTTGGTGGGTTCACGATCGCGCATTACTGGAAAGCCGTCGGCAGATCATTTATGCGATAAATTTTACTTAAAGGGTCGGGGATAGTCATGTCAGAGGAAAATTGAAAACTGCGGTTTTTCTTGATATTGGACGAAATGACCAAGAAAAACCGATTTAAATATTTCAAAACCTCTCCTGAAATCATAAAGTTGGCGGTGATGTATTACGTTCGATATCCTCTCAGTTTGCGGCAAGTCGAAGATATTTTGCACGAGCGCGGGATCGACGTTTGTCATGAAACGATCCGATTTTGGTGGAACAGATTTGGGCCGCTTTTCGCGAAGGAAATTCGAAAGCGGCGGCCTGCTGCGCATTCGCTTTGGAGATGGCATATCGATGAGGTTTTCGTGAAAATAAATGGGCAGCGGTTTTATCTCTGGCGGGCGATCGATCATGAGGGAACAGTGCTCGAATGTGTCGTCACGAAAAAGCGTGATCGCCGCGCAGCCCTTAAAACATTAAGAAAATTGCTTTCAAAATACGGCAAACCTCATGAAGTTGTGACGGATAAATTAGGCTCATATCGAGCAGCGCTTCGCGAATTTGGATATTCTGGCATTCATGAAACGGGCCAATATAAGAACAATTTATGCGAGAATTCTCACCTACACTTTCGAAGGCGAGAGCGCGCAATGAACCGTTTCCGAAGTGTGGGATCTTTGCAGAAATTCACTTCAATTCAATCCCAATTTCACAACCATTTTCAACATCAAAGACATCTCGAAACTAGACTAACATTCAAGAAACTCCGCGACCAATCGCTATCCGATTGGGAAAAGCTGTGCGCCGCATAAACGCATGTTGCCCGTCATTCAGAGACGAGTTAGAATTAGTCTGACAGCATCATCTCTAACAGCACCTTCAATCGGCACATCAAGCTCTTGCATAGGCGGCTCATCGGGGTGTTTGATTGCATGCATGGCAGCTCGAGCAAGGAAATCACCTGCCCTATCGATATCTTCATGAAAGACCATCAAGCCCTCGCGAAAAAGACTTAGGAAGGGCAAAGGCTCCTTGGTGAATATCTCGATGGTTTTGCCGATTGTTCGTCCCGCGTCCTCACTCCCTTTGGACGCAGCCATAGCCGAATTGGTCGAGCCAGCGATTATGCCTGATGTCGAGGGGTTATCCGTAAGGTATGCGCGAATATACTCACGAACCACATTGCTAGGCGAATCGCTCGTGATCCGGTCAGCTATGCTAAGATTGACACCCAAACTTTGAGCGGCCTCGCGCCCCCCCGCACACATCTCGAGGGCATAGAATTGTTCAAGTGGTGGCGCGATCAGTAAAACATCTTTCACGCCCCGCTCATCTAGCAATTTCACACCGAGACCGACAAACTGCTTGTTGTCATAATCAAAAAAGGCATGACGATCCATCCAAGCCGAACGCCCATGTGTGACAAAAGGAAAATTATGATCAAGAAGATATTTGACCCGTTCATCCTCTGGCTCAGTCGCATTCAAAATAACCGCATCAGCTGCACCAGTTTCGACGATATAGCGGATCGGATTTAATGGATCCTCGTCGGCAAGAAACGGCATCACGTTGAGATGATAAGGCGTGCCACGCAAGCCATTGGCAACAGATGAAATCATTTGTGGCGTCTGATTCATCATATCATGCTCAACCGCGATCACGATGCTAATCACATTGGTGCGTCCGGTGCGTAATCTCAACCCCGCACGATCAGGCGAATACCCGATTTTAGTGGCAATCTCTTTCACACGCAGTTTCGTCTTCGCACTAATATCAGGGGCGTTATTAAGCGCACGGGAAACGGTAGGAACAGCAAGTCCGCTCAGCTCAGAAATTGTCTTTAACGTTGGTCTTTGCGTCATTTGGGTTCTCATTCATGCACGATACCCCATCAGAAAATTGGCGGGATTTGTAAAGTCTTATTCGAGTGTATTGCATAAAAATATGGTTGTAAAAAAAACTTGCAAGCAAAATCTAAATCGTTATAGTTTGCTTCTATGATGGTTTTTTGGCGTATTCGCCGATCAAATATAATATGGAGGAACCAAGTGAAACTTTATTCAAAACTCGTTACATCTGCTGCGCTTATCGGCGCGATGGGTGCTCAAGCCGCCGATCTCGAGGTCACCCATTGGTGGACATCAGGCGGCGAAGCTGCTGCTGTTGGAACCCTTGCCGACGCATTTAATAACGGTACTGAACATAACTGGATTGACGGCGCTGTTGCAGGCGGCGGCGGAACCGCTCTTCCCGCCATTATCAGCCGTATTATCGGTGGTGAACCAATGGGCGCGACCCAAATGAACCACGGTCGTCAAGCAGAGGAGCTTATTGAAGCTGGCCTGCTGACCGACCTTAC
This sequence comes from Paracoccaceae bacterium, assembly GCA_965263365.1. Lineage (GTDB taxonomy): Bacteria > Pseudomonadota > Alphaproteobacteria > Rhodobacterales > Rhodobacteraceae > CANMUM01. The sequence continues at coordinate 1,394,026 of OZ253672.1, read as the reverse complement.
CGAAATCGCCGAGGCGCAAGGCTGGCGTGATATCGTTCATCCGGTTTCGCTTCTTGATAGCTGTACCGTTGATGGTCGTGTTTACTGTGTGCCTGTGAACATTCACTCCGATCAATGGTTATGGTTGAGCCACGAAGCCTATAACAAAGCCGGCATCGACGTCCCGAAAAACTGGGATGAGTTTGTGGCAGCGGCGCCTAAACTTGAAGAAGCTGGCATCGTTCCGCTCGCTATGGGTCAACAAGGTTGGCAACAATCGATCGCATTTGGCACCATCACCCTTGCCGCTGCTGGGCTTGACGCATGGAAAGAAGTTGCGATCAACAAAAATGCCGATGTCGCCGCAGGCGAAGATTATGCCCGCGCATTTAAGGCGCTTGTTGATGCACGTGAACTTGCCAAGGATAGCAATGTTCAAGATTGGAACCTTGCCACCAATATGGTCATTACCGACGTTGCTGGCGGCCAGATCATGGGCGATTGGGCACAAGGTGAATTCCAAGTTGCTGGTGAAGTTGCCGGCGAGGATTATAGCTGTTTGCCTGGCCTGGGGCTTAACGAGGTTCTCAACACTGGTGGCGATGCCTTCTACTTCCCTGTCATTGATGATCCGGAAATCAAAGCCGCACAGCTTGAACTGGCCTCACTTTTGATCTCGCCTGAGGTTCAGGTTACCTTCAACCTTGCCAAAGGCTCGCTGCCTGTACGTGGTGATATCGACATGTCATCGGCCAATGCTTGCATGCAAAAGGGTCTTGATATTCTGGCAAGCGGCGGGATTCTACCTTCGAGCCGCCAGAGCTTCTCAGCCGATACTGATCAGCAAATTAACGATTTGATGGCTGAATTCTGGGCCAGTGATATGTCAGCAGAAGACGGCCAAGCCCGCTATGCTGAAATCATTGCCAATGCCGATTAATCGCTAGACCATTTGTGGTCAAGGGAGCCGGGTTACCGGCTTCCATTTTCTGGGAGGATAAATAATGAGCCGCACAAAAAGTGAGGCACGACCAAGCCGCCTATTTCGAAATATGAGTGCCAAGATCGCGTCATTGCCGATGGTATTTACCGCAGCTGTGGTCTTCATGGGCGGAACAATTTGGACAATCGTCCATTCATTCACATCATCAAGATTATTACCAAAGCTCGATTTTGTTGGCTTCGATCAATATGAAAGGCTTTGGTCAACACGTCGCTGGATCATATCGATTGAGAACCTCGCACTCTACGGTGTTTTCTCCTTGGTGTTTACGCTTGTTCTTGGGTTTACCTTGGCGGCTCTACTTGATCGAAAGATCAGATTTGAAAATACTTTCCGTACCATTTTGCTCTATCCTTTTGCCCTGTCCTTCATTGTAACCGGACTTGCCTGGCAATGGATTTTGAACCCTGATTTTGGTTTGCAAAATGTGGTCCGCAATTGGGGATGGGAAAGCTTCGTCTTTGACCCTCTCAACAATCCCGATATCGTTATGTTCGGCTTGCTTATTGCTGGTTTATGGCAAGGCACTGGGCTGATTATGGTGATTATGCTAGCGGGGCTTCGCGGCATTGATGAAGATATATGGAAGGCTGCGCGCGTGGACGGAATTGGCACGGTAAAAACATATATTCGCGTGATCATCCCGATGATGCGTCCTGTATTCGTTACCGCATTGGTATTAATCGCGGCGGGGATCATTAAGCTTTACGATCTGGTGGTGGCGCAAACCTCAGGTGGCCCAGGTATCTCATCGGAAGTACCAGCCAAATATGTCATGGAATATATGTTTGGTGCACAAAACCTTGCACAGGGCTTCGCGGCATCAACGATGATGTTGGTATCAGTGGTGATTATTCTAATCCCTTGGGCTTATCTTGAATTTGGAGGTCGTAAAAATGGCTAAGCAAGAACTGCTTCTAGGCAAAGCGCGCGGCCCGAAGCCTAAAAAGGCATTCTCGCGGACAAATATCATTGTCTATGGCTCGCTGATCTTTATCTCGATTTATTATCTCTTGCCGCTTTGGGTGATGGTGATGACCTCACTCAAGGGCATGCCTGAAATTCGCATGGGCAATATTTTTGCCCCTCCAATGGAAGTGACTTTCGAACCATGGGCGAAGGCCTGGTCGAGTGCCTGCACGGGCATCACCTGCGAGGGCTTGAGTGTCGGCTTCATGAACTCGGTGCGAATTTTGGTGCCCTCGGTGGTGCTTTCGATTGTGATTGCATCGATCAATGGCTATGCCCTTGCGAATTGGAAATTCAAAGGTTCTGAGACATTCTTCACAATCCTCATTCTTGGCGCCTTTATTCCCTATCAAATCATGATCTATCCAGTGGTGATCTTGCTACGCGAAATCGGTTTGATGGGCTCGGTATATGGCCTAGTGTTGGTGCATACTATATTCGGCATGCCGATCCTTACGCTCCTTTTCCGCAATCACTTTGTCTCAATGCCGGAGGAACTCTTCAAGGCGGCGCGGGTTGATGGCGCCGGTTTCTGGGGCATCTATTTCCGCGTACTCCTGCCAATGTCGCTTCCTATTCTTGTCGTAGCGATGATTTTGCAGGTAACTGGGATTTGGAACGACTTCCTGTTTGGTGTGATTTACACCCGACCGGAAACTTACCCGATGACGGTGCAGCTCAATAATATCGTCAACTCCACGCAAGGGGTTAAGGAATATAACGTCAATATGGCGGCGACACTCCTTACCGGATTGGTTCCTCTCATTCTCTATTTTGTCTCTGGCAAGCTATTTGTGCGCGGCATCGCGGCTGGCGCAGTGAAAGGTTAGAATTATGGCTAACAGCGAATTTTCTGTTGAAATCAAGGAACTTGACCTCGCATTTGGCGAAACCAAGGTTCTGAAAAACCTCAATCTTCATATCAAGCAAGGCGAGTTTCTCGTTCTGCTCGGCTCTTCGGGCTGTGGTAAATCAACTTTGTTGAATTGTATTGCCGGCTTACTTGACGTGACTGGTGGCCAGATATTCATCAATGATCGCAATGTAACATGGCTTGAACCATCCGAGCGTGGCATTGGCATGGTGTTCCAGTCCTATGCGCTTTACCCGCAAATGAGTGTGAAGCAAAATCTGTCATTTGGTCTGAAGAACGCACGGGTCGCCAAGGACGAAATCGAAAAACGTGTTGCCCGCGCGGCTGAAATCCTCCAGATCGAGCCGCTTCTTAACCGCAAACCTGGCGCATTGTCTGGCGGTCAGCGTCAGCGTGTCGCCATTGGTCGTGCGCTGGTTCGCGATGTTGATGTATTCCTCTTCGATGAGCCGCTTTCCAATCTGGACGCCAAGCTTCGCGCCGATCTGCGCGTCGAGATCAAACGCCTGCACCAGCAGCTTGATAACACCATGATCTATGTAACCCACGATCAGATTGAGGCGATGACGCTTGCGGATCGGATTGCAATTATGAAGGGCGGTAAAATCATGCAGCTCGGCACACCTGATGAGATTTATAACAATCCGCAAAATATCTATGTCGCCGATTTTATCGGCAGCCCATCAATGAACTTCTTCGATGGTAAAATCGAGGGAGCCGGTGTCAATATTGCTGGCAAAAAGCTTTCGCTTAAGGGTTATGAATTTGCCGAAAAGCCAGCAGCGGGAACGCAGGTCGTGTTTGGTGCACGCCCCGAGCATATCGTGACGGGTGACGTGGCAAAATCCGCACCGATCAAGGCCAAGGCTGAGGTTAATCTTGTTGAGCCGATGGGTTCGGATACACTGGTTTACGCCGAGCTATTTGGCAAACTAACCCGTATCCGTATGGACGGCCACAGCAAGGTCAAGGCGGGTGATACGCTCTCTATTGGTATAGATCCGGCGCGTGCCTCACTCTTCAACAAAGAAAGCGAGCAACGGCTTTAATTGCTGCCCGCACCCTTCGCCAATCCAGTATAAATAACAATCCGCCTAATAGGAGACTGAAATGCCCAAACTGAGAGAACAATTCCCCCCTGGCTTCCTCTTTGGCGCCGCAACCGCCGCCTACCAAATCGAAGGCAGTAATTTTGGCGGTGCTGGTGAGAGCATTTGGGATCATTTCGCCAAAAATGGCGGCACCGATAATGGCGATCATGGTGGGGTCGCATGTGATCATTATCATCGCTATGAGGCCGACCTTGATCTTATGGTCGATGCTGGCTTTGACGCTTATCGCTACTCTTTTTCGTGGTCGCGCCTCTTCCCTGATGGCAAGACGCTCAACCCCGAGGGCGTGGATTATTACGACCGCTTGCTTGACGCGATTGCCGCGCGCGGTTTGAAATCCTATGCCACGGCCTACCACTGGGATATGCCGCAGGCGCTAGGTGCCATGGGTGGTTGGTCATCGCGTGAAAATGCCGAGCATTTCGGCGCGTATATGGGCTTCTTGGCCCGTCGCTTTGGTGATCGAATGGATGCGTTCACATCGATCAATGAGCCATGGTGTGTAAGCTGGCTTTCATTCTTCATCGGTGAGCATGCGCCTGGCCTTAACGATATCAAAGCGGCAACCCGTAGCCTTCATTACATCATGCTCGGCCATGGGCTCGGCATTCAAGCTGCGCGCGCCGAAACGGATAAGCCGCTTGGCCTTGTCGTCAATTTCACCCCGGGCTATGCGGCGAGTGATAGCGAGGCGGATAAGGCAGCGCTCGCCCGCCATGATGCGACGACGAATGAATGGTTCATCTTGAGTGCGATGCGCGGCAAATACCCCGAATCCGGTCTCAAGGATTTGGCACAATATTTGCCCGAGAATTGGCAAGCGGATATGGCAACGATTTCGACCCCGATCGATTATATTGGCATTAATTACTATTCAACCATGATGGTGCGGGCGGCCGAGGGTGACTACCCGAGCTTGGAGGTTGTTGACCGCGGCCTTCCCAAAACCGATATGGGCTGGGAAATCCATCCTCAAGGCCTGGCCGATACCATTGATTTCGTCGCTGGCTATACTGATGATCTACCGCTTTATGTGACGGAAAACGGCATGGCCTCGCCAAACCCGACCGAGGACCCAGATCGGATCGATTATTATCAAACTCATCTTGATATGGTCGCCGATGCCGCCAAGTGTCATCCGGTTAAGGGTTATTTCGCTTGGTCACTGCTTGATAATTTCGAGTGGGCGAAAGGCTATGACAAGCGCTTCGGTCTGGTGCATGTCGATTATGAAAGCCAAATTCGCACGCCGAAGGACAGCTATCGCTGGTGGCAAAAGGAATTGAAGGGCGCCTAAACCTTCACATCAAGGTGGCACGCTTAGTTTTAGGGATTCGAACCAATTCAACGCTAATCGACGGAGTTTATGTGCCGCATAATCATGTCTTGCCGTCATTCAGAGACGAGTTAGAATTAGACTGACAGCATCACCAATAAAGTCAATGTATGAATTTTCATTGATGTTGGCCATTATTTTTAAAAAACTTGTCCATGCGCCCGATGGCGATGAAAAACGCTTGACTTTTAGAGAAAGAATGGCGACAAAGACTTTACGATGAGGGTCCAAGGTCGCCAGACTTTGGATCTTTTTTTATTTGCTCGTTTCTAATTCCTCCTCATATCTTTCTGGCCATAACTCAGCAGGGGTGCATTCGAGTAGCCGCGCAATCTCGTTTTCCACTCGACGTGACCGTGAATATCCTTGGGACACTGAGGTCACACTCACAGGTTTAATCCCCAAAGACTTTGCAATCTGAGTAAAGGAGATGCCTCTTCGCTCTAGCTTGTGCTTTATACGCAAGTGATTTTGACGATTACTTTTTAACATACATTTTAGCCTAATTTCTATGGCTACAAAAAGCCCCGTTATCCGCAACCGAAATGTAGCAATTGGAGCGCTTTCTGAATGGGAGCAAAGCCAGTGGCCTAGAGAGGCTCGAAATTGGATTGCGCAACTCAAAGGCAGAGAACCAAAAGAAGATGTTAAAAAGCGATTTGAAGATTTGCTAGCTGGCAGGCCAATATCGTGAGAAACTCTCATGATCGATTTTCACTATTAAACTGAAATTACCAAAGTCACAAATTGCCTCCTTAATCAATGACACCGAGTTTTTTACCAACAAATGGCCAAATTTTCTGATAATAGTGGCCAAATATTTTGAAATAGAAAATTTTTTATTGAATTAAATCATAGCGTTAACGTCTGATCAATGGACAAATATTCTGACAATTCACATAATATATTCAAGGGCTTATGCAGCAAGCGCGTAGGCCTTTTGTTTTGGTGTTTTCGTTTCAGCAACCACCCAGCTACCACAAGGCATAGAATTGCGTATAAAAACGTGTGATTTTGTGGGTAATACTTTGCCTAAGATCGTTCATTCGAAAAACTTCTTTCGAATTCTTTCGAGATCGTATTCATGTAAATCAGCATAATGGGCGATATATAGCTTCTTTAAAAATTCTATATTCGGACTGATAACATCCATTCCGCGATCATCATATGGATATGCGAGCACTTTTTTACGTTGATTAAAGAAGTAAAATTGCGCGTCAATTCGTGGTTTAAAACTTCCAAAATCCAAAACTGTTGGAAACCAGATGTAGTCAAGCAATAAAGTTTTCGGAATTTCAAAAGCGATATAGTGCCACGTGGGGACATCACCATCTTCAATCCAGTTTTTATCGTCATTTCTATAGGGTTTTTTCCAGTGTTCGGGTTTTGTTTTTGGATATATTCCTAAGTCCCTTAGCACGCGTAATTTAGGTAAGCTTGTTGTTAAGCATTCTTGCCCAAAAATTTTCATAATTACGGTCAAGTCGGTCTCATTTGAAAATACGCAACTACAAATTTCGAGAGCTTTTTTTGAGCGCTTGTAACTTGATTGATGAAACTGCCACCTTTTGATAGTTCAAATCTCAGGCTGTTCTCGTAATTATAGAATAACGGGCGAGAAAACGCTTTTCCCAAAAATGTTTGCTCAGTAGTTTTTGAATCGTGAACGTCATTTAGTAATGATTTAGCTCATATCATTGCTGATTTAAATCTATTTATTAAAGTGTAGATATTGATATTAATATATTGAAAACAGGGCATTCTTTGACTTTTTTGCATGTTTTTGCTATAATGTGTTTGCGCATGACCTAGCGAGTTATCGTTACAAGGCGTAAAATTCCCAAGGATTTTGATCATATCAAGAGCATATGAATGTGCGGAGTCTGTCTATTCGCTTGGGGCAATTTATCTAGAACAACATGAAAGGATAAGGCTATCAATGATAGGAACAGAACAGGTGTAACTTTAACAAGTACGATGACGCGCCATCAAAAGATCGTCGCTTTGAATGATGGACTTCGACAGAGCTTTGAAGGTGGAATTGTGCTTTTGTCACTTGGGGTGCTCAAACTTGTCAATCAAAACACTGACGAGTTGAAAAAGACATTGGCGACTTATAACCGATTTGATGACGCTGGAGATGAACACGATTACGGCAAGACCAGCTTTCGCGGTAAAGATGTGATTTGGGAGATCACAAGTTACGACAAAGACTTGGAAGACCTCTCACCCGACCCCGCCAATCTAAAGGTCACTTCACGTTTTATGACGGTGTTTTTGAAGGAAGAAGCATAAAAAAAGAAAGCTGGCCTACGGGTCAGCTTTCACATTTCGCTCACTTTTTGAAAGCACTAATGGATATTTAGCACGTGTGCGCATCAAAGGGTCTGGATAGAACCTGTCCTTTTCAATGCTATATTTTTTGCTTATTTCTCCATGATTTCCAGCTTTATCGACAAAGCTTGGCATAAATATCGAGAGGAAACCCATAAAGGTGGCCCTGTTGATTTTGAATAGCCATTTGAATTGTGGCCGTGAATGAACATTCGATGACATGAGTATCAGATTCCGAAATCAAGCGTGTGTCATTCAGATGGCCAATAAAATCAATGTTCAACCTTGGATATTTAGGCTTCTGCAAAACTTGCAGAAGAGTCTTATGCTCAGGACAAACCCAAATTGAATCAATAATCCAGATAAAGTGACCATAACCGCAGCGAGCAATACATTTGGAACAAAATTTTTGTACACCTGTGTCCAAGAAATTACGAGAAACACTCATACCATTCACAATCGCTTCCGATGTTGATACAACCCTTGTCGAATTTAGCGTCAATTGTTCCACTGCAACTCCCGAGAGCGCTGAAAATGCTTCCAAAGTTTTTACTTCTAAGCGTAGCAATTTTTTTAAGTTAATTCCTACGTCTTCAAAAAAATCTTGCACATATCCAACCCCATTATGATGCGACAATCGAGAAACATATGAGCTCAAAGGTTCAAGTTCATGTTTTTCTAATGTCAGTGCGAGCTTCATGACGCCTCAACCTCCAATAGCTTTCTTACGTTTATAGTTTCAAAATGATCGCAGACCATTGGATTAACGCCGATAGGGCAACCAGATCTGTCGGCAAATGCCTTAGCAAAAGCACTCGGGGCGAGCTTCGATCCGCCCAAAAAACACTCCCCGATTGCTGCAATAAATATCTCAATCAGAATTCCAAAGCAGCAATCCGAGGCATGAACTAAGCGACGAATAAATTCTTGTGAAAGTAACTTATCAGAAAGCTCAACCTCCGCGCTAATCGCATAGCTTTTGATCGCCGATAAAATCAAATCACTATCGCTTGAAACAGAAATTTTATGCATAAGTACTGGCTCGAATCTGCGTGCCAGTTGTGGATCTAAATTCACTAACTCAAGCAAAAAAGGCATACCACTTAATATGATTGGCGTAGGCCAACTTGTATGTTGCATTATGGATTTAAGTGTATTGATAACAGATCGCATATCTCGATCATTATTTGCCAATGAAAAATCTTGAGCCTCATCAAAATGTAAAAAAAGTGCCTTACGCCGTTCCAGATGCGTCTGCACCAAGCCCCAAATGATTTGCGACGTACGCTCTCGATTGAGAGGGCATCCAAGTGCATGAAGGGTTGCAATTCCGACGCCTTTGGGTGTGGCTGGGGAAGGAATCGAAAGGCTAACCACATCAACATTAGGTTGCGCATCCTCCAACAATGTTAGCTTTTGAGTGTGGTGGCGAAAGACCCGCCGCAATATACGGGTCTTTCCTGCACCAGATGTGCCAGCCACCAGAGGCCCCCGCGCCTCCGATCGTATTTCAGCCTCCATATCTATCTGTTGCGGGCGCAAAGGCGAATATTGCACCGAGATCTGTGATCCACTCAGTGATGTCATTTGCGTAGGCAAATCCTGTATCGGCGGCAAGCGTTTGTATCCCACAGTGCTGATCCCAATTAGAAACAGCTCCTGCGGAGCGAGCAAATTCTGTTTTATCAATGCTAATCATCGAAATCAGCTGGCGGATTTCATCTGCACTTCCGTTATTAGCGATCCGCAAAGCCAAAACAGCTTTTGTGGCGCAATCGATAGCCACACAAACCCACCTTCGACCTCGTGGAATTTGTTCAACAACCGATTTATCCAGCATGTCAATGATGCCAAGATCGGTCAACCAAGTGATGAGATCAACTTCCCACTCATCGATCTCAATTCGCTCGCCAATAAATTGTGCACGGTATCCGCCCGAGATTGAGGCGTGTTTTTGTCGCGCTCGATCATAGCCATCGCGCAAAACACTTAGTTCAAATTTATCAAAATTTGATATGCGTCGCTCGATGGTACGCACACTTGGTACATATAGCTCAGTCTTCCCCTCGTTACGGCGTGACTTATTTTTTCGATGAAGGCCACCAAGAACCTGCCTCGCCACATGCTTAAAATTGTCTGGTACCTGGCTCAAATGGAATTTAATTCGTTCCATAAGAAAATCATTTGAGCTCTTCGGCAGACCTAACTTCGCAGTTCTTTTCGGCTTCACACTTAAAAAGCTTTTTAAGTCACCGCACGATTTTCGGTAAGTACGAACAAGTTTTCGAATTGTGACAGGACACGGTAAAGCCAGCAACTGATCGACTGAGACTCTTCCAATTTTTCGATGCTGCGAATGCTGAGCAAGCAATTCTTGGTTTATTTTTGACAATAAATAATCCGAAAACTGATTTAGTGAAGCATCAGATAACTTGATCTCACCTGCATCGTGCACATTTTAAGTAACCCGAGCGATCGTTAAGTCAAGGATTGCTTTTTTCTCATTAAGCTTGGTAGGCATGAGAAAAACCCTATGTTGGCTTTCGCTCTTTTATTTGTATAAAAATATCTAGGCTCATATCTCCAAGCGGAGGAGCGCATTAGTGGTATTAGTTCCTCAGTCGCCACGATTTTGATACTATTTTTATCGTCGACATTACGAAAATAGTATTGGTCACCTTCTTGGTTTTGCTTCAAAAATCGAAATGTTTCTGCGCTAATCGTTACGCGGTCAGATTTTGAAAATCGAAAGTTCAAACTCATTTCACCACCTCCAAAGCAGTTCCACTTGAAATGCGGCGATTTTCTACAGTCTTCAAATGACCATGATAGATTCCTCGCAAAACAGCTGCAAAGCCGCGATCCATTCCGATCTCTAAAGCTTGAGACAATGAATACACCGTGACGTATCGGCCAAAGTTTCGAATGCGAGCCTAAAGGGCTTCATCAGCATTTGCATCCGAAATTTTTCGGGCGTGAAAAATAAGCTCTGCGTTATAAGCCTGCGCCTTTGAAAAATCACGATTTGTGAATAATCTGACTTCATCAATCACGTCCCTGTATTGGCTCGCAATCAATCGCAAAACGTCAATCAATTTTGCAGCTTTTTCTTGGGGTCTTACCGCAACTCCCAGTCGCTTACCCTCTTTCATTTCGACGAAGAAATCAAATCTATGAGTCCGCTTTACGCCATTGAAATCCACATATTCAATGGGTCCAAACTGCTCTGAGATGTCCCACATATCATTACGTGCGTTCAATAGCATAAAACATTGTCGTTCAAGCTTAGCCTCAAACCCAAAACGTCTCAAGCGCCCACCATATGCGAGCCAAGTAGCATTCAAAAATGAACGTTCGCTAAAACGTGATCGCTTACTAATTTTTCGTGATGCCCGACTTGGCAAAGTTGGCAGAAATTCTCTGTCGGTTGAAATCATTTCCATCCGTTGCCTCCATTTTATTCTTGATTTTAGTAAGCCAAATTAACCCATTCACCCGAGGGCGATAAGTTTGGCTTGACTTTAGGGAAAAGAATGGCGACAAGATGTTTATGATAACGGTCCAGAGTCGCCAGACTTTGGATCTTTTTTATTCAGTCATTAAACTTTCCTCCTCTTCTAGGTATCGATCTGGCCATAATTCTGAAGGCTCACAATCAAGAATCTTGGCAATTTCATACTCGATTCGTAGGGATCTAGCACGCCCTTGACTCACACAGATAACCGAAGAATGCGTAATTTCAAGTTCGCGAGCAATTGAAGAAAAGCTTGCCCCTTGATTTTAAGTGCGTGCTTTATTTTCATAAATTATGTTGAAAATGCGACGGCGAATCTCCGAGAATACGCAATATTCAGCTGAAGAGAAATTTGCATTGTCCGAATAACTACTCATTACCTCTGGGATATGCAAGTTTTCGGCTTCCAAATCTTTAGAGTTAATCTCAGATGTCATTTGAGTTAAACTCCAATGTCACCGTCAAAAAACTATACAGCAAAATCAGCAACTCAAAAGTTCCTAGGAGTTAAAGAGTAATGTCATTCCACAGCTATTATATTCAAAGGCTTATGCAGAAAATGCGTAGGCCTTTAGTTTTTTACATTTTAGTTGCAGCAATTACCTAGATACCACAAGGGATGGATTTGCGTGTGAAAATTTATGATTTTATTCAAAACTCAGAGCAAATCATAAGTGAGGCTCTTTGGCAAAGTTTTCAAAATTGCTAGTCGTTTCGGTCAATTCAAACTCATATAATTATATCATCGCCATCACTTCGGCTCTGTCAGATTAACTTGACGGTTTGAGGCCAGCTTCGTAATTTTTGTGATTTTTGAGAAGTTGTAAGCCGATGACTTCCTTAAAATGGCAAAGTTAGCATAATGAAAAAAGAACTTTTCGTTTACTTATGCGAAAGACCGCACAATGTGCGGCCTTTCATTTTTTCGGGCGTTACTTTTAGTTATTCGGGTTCATGTTAAACATGAAGATCTGACCACCTGCATCGGCGCCATTTTCTTCGACAGCGCCTGAGCTTTCAGGCCGCGCCTGAACAACGCCGATGAAAGTTTGTTCGGCTGTTGGAATAGTACCGCGAATATCTTGGCGGCCTGTCCCGGCCAATTCATCCATCGTGTAAAATGAGCCATCGTCTTTTTGTGCGATTAATGCTGTGACTGGCCAAGACCCTGAGAATTCCGCAGTTCCGGGCTTCGTGAACGCACCGCCAAGCGCGGAGACGCCAGCTTGATAACGCGACGAATGCTCTCCGCCTGCTAGCGCCAAGAGATGACCGGCCTCAACATTCAGATCGTCATCTAATGTCAAAACATATTTGCGTTCGCCAAAATCATTACCACTATCTTCATCGACGATCAGATAATCGCCCTCTGAAGATTTTGCCCAATAGAGACCGTCTGGCGCAACCATTGCAGCGGTTTCTTTTTCCATATGCGTCGAAGCATCACCATCTTTGACTTTGCCTTCGTCGCCAATTTCAAGTGTTAAAGCTCCATCCCAGGCACCAATACTCCGCGTTACGTTTGCAGAAAGATTTGCGGGCAGATTTTCACCGTCAAATTCAAAGGCGCCGAAATCAACTTGAAATAGTCCACCTTTATTCGTCATGTTCGCAAAATAGCGGGGCGCGCCCGATGGATCTGCGGCCACATGCTCAACCTTGCTGTCACCGTTGAAGTAGAGATGGCCCTCTGGCTGCTCATCTTCATTTTCCCATAGCATCATTTCGGTATCTTGGACCGCGACTGGTTGCTCCCAGCCTCCCCACTGATAGGAAGTTGGCACAAATTCGGCTGCAAACGAATTCGGTGCGTCTTGGTTTTGAATATATTCGTCAATCATCATCTCGGCTGCATTTGGTTCTGCAACCAAAGTTGCCGCAATGTCAGTGGTGACGGCCATTCCATAGAGCTTGCCAAAAAGAAGACCGTTGCGAGCGAGGAATGAATCGCGCTCATTCGCAGTTGAGTAGTCAATTTCGGAGCCATCCGCGAGACGATTTTTCATACCCACATAGACTTTGAGCGGAGAGGGCTCTTGGCCGTGGTTATATCCTGAAGTTACGACGACGACGTAGTCCTTGTGGCCTGAATTTATCGGCATCATTTTTTCATATCCGGTTTGACCGAGTGCGGGTGCGGTATAGGCAACGCGATTGGCGATATCAACCACAACCGAGGCAAGCCCCATCGTCGCACCAGAATCAGCCGCACCAGCCGGGAACATTTCGCCAATTTCCCATTCTTCGGCCGCTAGCCAAACATCATCAGCGAAACCAATGCCATCGCCATATTTGTTGGCTTGTTCATACCAAGCGCCGCAGAAAGACTGGAAGAAATAGTCAGCCTCTGACAAGCGAAAATCGCTCGAAAACGGGATCATTGTGCCATCTGGGCGCGTCTGATTGCCCCATTTTCCCGCAAGATCCGTTGGATCAAAAGACGGCTTTTCTACAACCTCACCAAAGGCGTTATAGACTTTGTTAAATAAAAAATCAGAACCTTTAAACATTGTCGAGGCTGCTTCATCATTTGACATAAAGTTCGCAAAAGCCGCGCGATCATAGTCAATGGTGTGAATATGTGAGCCCGAGAATGTGACGCCATTTTCCATCGCCCATGGATAAGTTTCAGGCGCAGGCGCGCTTCCCATTGTGGCATAAGATTCAGATTGATATGTTACGCGTACAGTATCTTCGTCCGCAAGCCAGGCTGCTTGACCATCTGGATAGCCGGTTAAAGCTTGACCATTTTCTTTATCAATTTCACCAATCGTTGCCAGTGCTTTAAAATTGGCAAAAGGAAAATTGACATTGGCACTCTCGCCGTCCTTCAGATCACCGGTCGCAAGTCCAGCTTCGGCAATCAATGCCGTCGTTTGTCCAATTGTTTTTGAACCATGATTATCTGCAAACGCGGACATGCATGTTGTCATCAAAAGGATTGCACTTAGTGAAGTCGACTTTTCAAACATTTAAAACCCCATATTTTGTTTGTCTGAATCGAGTTAATTGTTTTTTGTGACGATTGAGTGACATTGTGATTATGTTGTTTTTATACTTTCGTACGAGAGGAGGTCTGTGTTTTTGGTTGCGAGTGAGATGGGTCAGTCTAAGTCGCTAAAACCCGGCCCAGTCACAAAAAAACTACGCGCTTGTGAGCGCGTAGTGTAGAATTTTAAGTCTAGAAAAGCGTAAGATTTTCTAAGGCAATTTATTGCACCAATGACTTGTCGTTTTTGTGGTGACGTTCAATAAAAGTCTTGATCGTAGAGCCTTTGAAAACAAGGCTACGAGCCGGTTCAATCGCTTCTTCATCTAAGTCTGGGAAAATTGCTGAGATTTCTTCTGCAGAATTTTTGCTGAGAGCGTTAACCGAATTCTTGCCCAAATATAAACTCTCAGCGAGAGCGGCATTTGCCTCAATAATTTCATGTTGATCAAAAAGAATATGGAAATATTCAACGGAAGCATAGCTATCTGTTTGATAGATGCCTTCGAGCTGTACCAGCTTGGTCGCTGGGATTAATACTTCTGATTCACCAAATACACGCTGTGCAATTTTAGATTTTACAAAAAAACGGTGCTGAGGAGAAACTTGCAAATCACGAGAGGGAACTCCAGGCGCAATCGAATCTTTCGTAAATGTTACAGGCTTAAGATTCGGATTTGCGTGAAGTTCTGCGGAAGGAATTTCGCGTTTACCAATCCAACGAATTTCGCGATAGCCGTTATCAAGAGTTTTAACTTTGTCGCCAGCTTTAAGAGCCTCAATAAGAACTTCGCCTTTATCGGTTTTGATCATAGTGCCAGCCGTGAAGCAGACCATCGGACCAAAAGTAACGATATTGTCGCCACTAGCACCATCTATCAGAAGATCGACATCAACGACACCATCATCTCTCCCGCCACCGACCTGGTTTTCTTCATCAAGTGAAATTAGCGCTCGACCATGGGTAACAATTGTTGTTCCATCATCGGTGAATGTGATAATAAGATCACCATGGTTAGGGCCGGCTGTGATCGTAAATGGTCGATCTGTTCCACTTTGAAAGAGAGTAATATTATCAGAAGAGCGATCATCAACTAAGTTATCAACATCAATGGGACCGTCTCGAGTACCATCTTCTGTGTCAAGTCTGCCAAGAGCACTATTGCGCGTTATAATGACATCGCCATTTTCTAAACGAATTACAAAACTTGGCCCGTTGTCACCGCCAGTATAAATAACGTTCTCAACCGTGAAATTTTGTTCGCTCGAGCTCACAAATTTGGCAAAAGTCGACGTGTCGGGCTGATTGGCTAATGCATCGATATCAATGCGGCCGTCTGTCAAGCCGTCTAGGTCATCTTGAACAGTGAAAGTAGCGCTGTCAACCGCGACTGTCGAGCCATCTGGCATTTCGATCAAATACACATTGTCATCACCGCCCGTCGCGTTAGGGCCGCCAATTTTGAAATTGAAGTCTTGATTGGTTCCACTATAAAACTCGACGATCTTATCGGCCGAACTAGAGTCAACGAGGTTATCAATATCGATAAAGCCGTCATTGTTACCATCTTCGGCGTCAAGCAGTGATGGCGTGTTGTTGGTGTATATAACATTGCCGTTGTTGAGTTCGATGACCATACCATAAGGTTGAACACCAGTAACCGTAAAACCTTGCCCACTTGAGCTTGTGTAGGCATCGACATTGGTGCTGCCAGCGATGTTGTCAACATCGATTCTACCATCTGAATCTCCATCATATCCGTCGGGGAGATCAAGACGTCGACCATGAACTTGAACAACATTACCGTTATCGAATTGGATCAAGTAGCTATCTTCGCCTTCAACTCTCTCAACTGTGAAGCCGTTACCATCAGAGCTATAAAAAGTTGCGGTTCCGTCGGTTGAGGAGCTATCGTCAAGCAGGTCTACATCGATGATTCCATTATTATTATTATTTCCATCATCACTATCTAATTGCGTTAAAAGGACTTGGTCGGTAACGATAACGGTGCCATCAGCACGGTGGATAATAAAATCTGAACCCGCTGCTCCGCCACCATTTTTACCATAGGTAAGCGTGAAGTCTTGACCGGATCCGCTGACAAATTGTGCGATACCGTCGGCGTCGCCACATGGCCCATCTATGAAATTTGTGAAGTCAACATGCCCATCAACAGTGCCATCTTCGGCATCAAGAGTGGACAAAAAGTTAACTTGTCCGCCACTGGTACTTTTATGATCTATAAAATAATAGCTACCGTCATCCATCTTAACAATGATATCTTTGGTGAACTGACTATGTATAACTTCAACTATATTTGCCATTATACGTACCTAAATTTCTTAAATTAAACTCTAACTCTAAACTTTAATAATTAATTAAATTAATAGTGGTATTACATTGATATCGAACCTTTGAGGCAACTAAAGCGTTAACAATTCATTAACGCGATTATACGAGAAGTGGTTTAGTGTTCAGTAAAAATTTAGTGAACATTAATCTCTTTTTTATCTATTCGTCTTTAATTTTTCTTTATTTTTATATTTCTGCAATTGAAATGGCCTTTTATTGTTAAACGGGATCCAGCTATTCAATAATTTCTAAGGTTTCATTTGCCAAACCAGCAAAACCAAAGAAGAATCGTAAAATCATCGTCACCAATTCGTACATAATCAACTTTTTTCCTTTAGGATGACTTTAGGATCAGTAAAAGTACTTGTTTCTGGATTCAGGAAATGATTGGCATTTTAATTTTCTGTGTTGCAAAATTCCGATAGTTTTAATGTTCAAAGCACCATTTAACGTAAAAAATTATATCTCATGGGCAAAAACTACTGACATTCAATTTCTCATAAGTCTTATTTGACGTTGGATTAGGTCGGATGTTGCTTAACAATTCAGTCACAAAATGTTGATACCCAAGACAATTAATAGATTCATAATTGTTTAACTTTTCGTGGCGCCCTAAACATCATGGCCTGCCTTATTTGGGTGATCCAACTGTTTTGTTAGAACCAGCATGATAGTTTGTCGCGTCATGCGGCCTCTCTATGATAGGGCAATGGCGGCCAAAACACTATTTCAAATGTGAGAGTTAACAGGCTTTTGGCTGAATAATCCTTATCAACCTAGATTATTCGAAGTTTTTAGCTTGGTGTACTTTTGTCGCACTGGACAGGCAGCAAACGGTTGTGAGTGATTGGAATGGGTTCATTTGTTGAATTTGCTTTCAAAATGAGCCCAAAAGCAAATTATTCAGATTTTAATCTGTGGGGGCGCGTTTCGCAAGAATTCTTTGCAATGTGCGCCTATGCATATTTAGTCTTCGCGCTGTTTCGGAAACATTGCGATCACACATTTCATAAACTCTTTGGATATGCTCCCATTTCACACGGTCTGCCGACATTGGATTTTCGGGCGGCAGTGGATTTTCGGTTTCTGTTCCAAGGAGTGCATTTAAAATATCGTGCGCGTCCGTTGAAGGCTTTGATAAATACTCTATCGCGCCTAGTTTAACGGCGGCGACGGCAGTGGCGATTGCACCGTAGCCAGTGAGGATAATGGATCGGGCGTCCGCATTCTTTTCATGAAGAGTCTCAACAATTGTAAGCCCATTGCCATCTTCGAGGCGTAAATCAAGCACGGCATGGGTAATCCATTCCCTGGAGATGATGTCTTGGGCTTCCTTAATGGAATGCGCATAACGTGTCGTAAATCCAAAGCGTTCCATGGCGCGTCCGACGCGCCTTGCATAATTGATATCATCATCAAGGATCAATAATAGGTCATCGGGTGCACTTTGATTAGATTCTTCCATTACAAACCTTTATTTAGTTATTGCTTAAATTGCCATTTTCAGCGTGACACATAATATTTTCGGCGATGAGATCTTCACTCAAGGATCGATCATAAATCGCGATCAGTCCATTTGGATTGACGAGATAGGAATGAACGGAATGATCGACAAGGTAGTATTCAGGATCATCACTTTCAGCTTTTTGTCCGTACACCTTATATATATTCTTGAGATGCTCGATTTGATCAGCAGTTCCTGTTAAACCCACATAGTCTTCGTGTATGTAGTTTAAATATTCACTTAAAACTTGCGCCGTATCTCGTTCGGGGTCAACAGTTGCAAAAACGGGCTTTATAGAAATTCCATTTGCTTTCGCTAATTCGACAGCTTGCGCGTTTCTTGCTGTGTCATAAGGGCAAACATCGGGGCAGTATGTATAGCCAAAATATATGAGTGTCGGGCCGTCAATCACGTCTTTATCTGTGACCGCAATCCCGTCATGACGAATAGCTGTAAACGCACCACCGAACTCAGCATTCGGGCTCACTTGGGTTTGATACGGGCAGAACGCGCGCTTTTGAGCATTCACAAAATAGAGCATTCCCAGTATCGCGACTGCGCCGGCGACCGCAGCCCATAGGATGATGATTGTCTTATTCAAATTCTGCTCCTTTTATGTGGCAAACTTATCATATATATCTTTGCCGAAAAAGCAATTTGGTGTCACTATGACAAAAGGTCTCAACTTAAATCCAAATCGAATGCGCAATCGCACACTGATCCAGCTACGTGCAGTCGCCATACTCGGTCAATTTGGGGCACTTTTGGTCGCGAGAGTGATCGGGGGCATTGAACTCGATTATTGGTTTGCGTTTACAGTGATCATTTGTTGGTTTCAACTCAACGTTTTTCAGTTTTTATTTTTTATGCGTGTTCACAGGTTAACGCCTCGGTACACAACTTTATTTTTATTTGCTGATTTGATTGAGATTACAGCTTTGCTTTTTGTGACGGGGGGAATTCACAATCCTTTTTGTGTTTTGATTATTGTCCCCACATTGATTGCAGCGAACACTTTGCCAAAGAGGCCATTCAGTTTAATTTCGCTACTCACAATTTGCTTTTTGGTATTGATCACATTTGAGTTCAAAGTTGTGACAGTGGGCGAGCAGGCGATGTTGTTAACGCCGATTCAAGTATTTGGACATTTTGTCTCGATTTGCATTGGCATGCTTTTTCTTGCTTTTTTCACCCAGCGTATTTCGAACGAAGCGCTCACACTCGCGCGCGCGGTTTCTGCATCAGAGCTTGCGCTACAAAGAGAGCACCGCCTTTCTTCATTGGGAAGCTTGGTCGCCGCTTACGCGCATGAACTTGGCACACCTCTTGCCAATATCCGCTTGACTGCCAATGATCTGCTTGAAGAAAAATTGCCTGCGCATGTACGAGATGACGTTCTGCAAATTCGCTCGGAAGTTCTCGGCATTGCCGAAATATTGCAGAATATGGGACAAATTGGTCATGAAGATAGTCTCACCAAGAGCGTGCCGTTTTCTTTCCTCATTGAAGAGGCCGCGCGCCCTCACGAACAGCGCGGCAAAGAAATTGAATTTAAGGCTGATTTAGATGAGATGCCGATGGTGATGAAGTCTTCGGCAATAATTCATGCTTTTCGCAACATTATTCAAAATGCTGTCGACTTTTCAGATTCGCGCGTGGAAATCAAAGTTGAGATGAATTCTCAGTACTTGTTCGTTATATTTAAAGATGATGGCGATGGGTTCTCGAGCGATGTTATGTCGACGTTGGGTGAGCCTTATGTTAAATCTAAAAATAGCAAGCATCGCCCCGAATACACGGGGATGGGGTTAGGGGTGTTTATATCCAAGACACTTTTGGAGAGCACAGGCGCTAGTGTGCATTTTTCAAATGTTCCTGATAAAAAGGGTTCTGGTGCAATTGTGCGGGTGAGGTGGCTAGCTGAGGATATCGTATTGTCAAAGCAAGAAACTCGTGGTTCACTTGAAAAAAATATGGAACAAAATTTTGATTGACTTGGTTGATGAACGGGCCACTGAAAAATTGGCAGCGCAGTTTGCGAAGCAATTGGAAGCTGGCGATGTGATTTGTTTGGACGGGACGCTCGGAGCGGGAAAAACATATTTTGCGCGGGCGCTTATTCGAAATCTATGTGAAGATGAAGCCATGGAAGTGCCAAGCCCAAGCTTCAGCCTTGTTCAATCGTACCACTCCGAGCGCTTCGAGATTTTACATATGGACTGGTACCGCTTAGAAGATCCAGATGAATTGATTGAAGTTGGCTATTTTGATCAAGCTGCGGATCGTGTAATGATTATCGAATGGTCACAAAAACTGAAAGATGCATGCCCAAGCCGCCGTATTGAAATTGTTTTTCATGATGTCGGCGGCGCATCAGAAAGTGATAGGCGTCGCGCAGAAATTAAATTTCATGGGGATTGGCAATGGAAAATTTAGAGACTTGCAAAGAAAGTCTGGGCTTAGAAACGGTTGTGCCGCTTGCACATGATGCCTCGACCCGTCGATATTTTCGTTCAAGCAAAGGTATCTTGATGGTTGATGAGGGCGAGGGCGCGCAGTTAAGGCTCAGTAAATTTATTGACGTGGCTCAACGTCTGAAAAATGCAAATTTACATGTTCCTGAAATATATGAAATTTTGACCGACCAAAATGCGATTTTACTTGAAGACTTAGGCGGCCTTTCGGTGGCAACGGCACCGAGCGTTGAAAATTTTGATAAGGCGGTTTCCATTTGGAGGCGCTTTGAAGGCGTGGAGAGTTCTGGACTGCCATTATATGATCGGAATATTTATCGCGAGGAGCTGTCTCGAATTTGTAGGTTTTATTTAAAGCCATTTGGGATTGAGAACGCAGAAATACTCGATATTTCTCAAAGTGATTTTGAACAACTCGAAGAACAATCAAAACGTTTTGTGCACGTTGATTTCCATGTTGAGAATTTGATGCTCGCACAAAATGCTGATCTTGCGATTATTGACTTTCAAGATGCGCGGATTGGTCATGTTTTTTATGACATGGTTTCCCTCGTTGATGACGTTAGGATCGAGGTTCCTCAGTATATCGCGTTGAAGCTTGAGGCAGAGGCGCTTGAACTATGTGCAGTTGAAAATGGTAAGTACTGGTTTGATCTGTTGAGCGCTCAAAGGTTGTTGAAAATTATCGGTATCTTTGCGCGTTTACATGGAGAAGGGCATTCCAAATACGGCCTCCTAATGGGACGGTGCTTTGAGTTGTTAGACCGACGTCTGCAAAATCCGAGTTTAAATTTATGGCGCGAATGGCGCAATGATGTTGTTCCATCATCTCATGAGTGGTTTAAGAGATTAAAATGAATGAAATTAATGAAGCTCTGATCTATGCAGCCGGCTTGGGAACGCGAATGCTGGATTTAACAACCCATACGCCCAAGCCACTTTTGGCGTTTGGAAGGAAGCGATTAATTGACCATTCAACAGATCTTTTTGATCCCTCCAAGTTCAAAAAACTTCATGTGAACGCTGCCTATTTAAGTGAACAAATCGTTGGATACTACGCATCGAGTGAGCGTGTTATTGTTCACGAAGAACCTCAAGGACCTTATGAAACGGGCGGCACATTGAAAAAGTTAGCTGCGCGGCTCCCGAGTGCAATTTTTACGATGAATTCAGATGTGGTTTTTGCGTCGAGTGCTGGGGTTGGTCAGCTTGTGCAAGCATGGGGAGAGAAATTTGATGCTCTTTTACTATGCGTTCCCTTAGAAAAAACAAAGTTTCATTCGGGTGCGGGGGACTTCTTTATTGAGGATGGTGTTCCGCTCCCTCGCGGCAATCAAGAGCGCGCACCATTTGTATTTACAGGCTTGCAAATTATTCGCCCCAAATGTGCGCTCGAATTTGAAGAGGAGAAATTTTCAACGCGGCTTATTTGGGATAGTGCGCGCAGGAATGGGCGCTTGGGCGCGATTGTTTTTGATGATGAGTGGATCGATATCGGCACAAAGGAAGCCCTTTTGAATGCACGTCGCGCCTACGGTGATTAATATGTTTTACGGGGTTCCATTAGGTTGTGATTTCGTGAAAGAAGCGGTTTCAGGGCTTATTGACCGCCACCCTGATCCGCTGGATTTAGCGCGTGTGACGGTGATTTTGAATGCTGGTCGATTTCGCTCTGCCCTTGAAAAAGAACTTGAATCGCGCGTTGACTTATTGCCGAAATTGATCACGGTCGATGAATTTGTTGAGTATTTTACGCCTTTTGAGGCCAGTCGAGAACGCCACTCACTCGAAAGCGAAGTTTTGCTGCTAGCTCAAATGCTGGTGCGTATGAATATGCAACAGCCAATTCCGCTTTTTAACAATCATGAACGTTTTGATTTGGCTTATGGATTGCTGGACCTTCTTGATCAGGTTATGGAGCGTGACTTAAGTCCAGAACGTTTTTTGGAAATTGAATTGGAAAAATTTGCAGAGCACTGGCAGTTGAATGCAAAGTTCTTCCAGATATTGGTCGCGTACTGGGATCAGCAAAAGTCAAATTTGCCGATGTTTAAGTTTGTTGAGCAAGTTCGCAAAATTAAAGCGCTTTGGGGGGAAACGCCTCTTCAAGACCCACTCTATATCATGGGTTCTACTGGATCACGCCCGATTATGCGCCAAATCATGGATGCGGTCTCTGTGCTGCCTAAAACTGCTGTTGTACTCCCTAGCTTTGATTTTCATTCGGTAGCTGAAATCACGGATCAAGAGCACCCGCAATTTGGAATGAATGATCTCTTAAAATCTTTCGTTCAAAGTGAAGTTCAGTTGTGGTCGGGGCAGGCACCAATCCATGCAAAATTTGTCAGTTCAGTGGTTATGCAAGCGCCACAGACAGACTATTGGCGTGCGAATTTGGAAGATATTGGCGCTTCGATTGAGGCAAGCAATTGTGAAATTACGCTGATAACGGCGCGTTCTCGCTATGAAGAGGCGCGGGCGATCTTTGCGAAGATTGTGTCTTGTGTTGAAAACCAAAAAAACGTGACTGTTGTCTCTGCTGATCGTTTGCTCGTGAGAGAGCTTGTTCACTGGCTTGATGCGTTTCAAATCGAATATGATGACAGTACGGGCAATCCACTTTTGCATTCACCTCTTGCCCGTTTATGCACACAATTTTTGGACTATGTGCACCGGCCATCTTCGCATGGTTTGCTAGAGCTTCTTCATCATCCCGATATTTGCATTCCCGATAAGGCTTGGCATCACAAACAGCTGCAAATCTTTGACGAGAAGATCTTGCGAAAGTATCCTGGGTTGGACCCGTGGAATCTATGCGCGCGCGCAGAAAATGAAACACTCATGAGCTGGTCATATCATTGGCAGAGTTTTTTTGATCGGCCCATTCCGCAAAAGCAAGGCCTAGCAGAATGGTTGGATTGGCTTGTTGAAAATATATGCGCTTTAACGGGAATACAGTTAGATTTGGAAAACGAGAAAGTCGAATCCCCAATCGATTTGGAAGTTTTGCATGCCTTTCGCAAAGTGAGCGTTAATGCCAATTCAATCGCATTTGATCTCGATGATTTTATTGGTTTTTGGAAAGCTTGGATTGCCCGTAAAAATGCGAAGCCGATGCCCATGAAGGTTGATCCTTGGGTTAAAATTTTAGGAACAATTGAAGTGCGCGCAGAGACGAGCGATGTTTTAATTCAAGCTGGCCTTAACGAGGGTTTTTGGCCATCGCCCTCGAGACCTGATATGTGGTTGAACCGAGACATTCGAAATCAGCTTGGTCTCGAAACACCTGAGCGATATGTGGGGCTTGCCGCCCATGATTTTATTTCGGGAATTTGCGCAAAAGAATGGGTTATGACCCGTTCGCAAACCTTAGATGGTACGCAGACTGTTGAAAGTCGTTTTTTACGGCGTCTGAAAACTCTGATGCTTGGCGCCCATGAGCAGACGTTTAAAAATGCGACCAAACGCGGTCAGATTTGGATTGAACAAGCCAAACAGCTCATCGGATATGGTGAGCCGAGTGTTGGTATGACGCCTCGTCCAGCTGTGCTGATTTCAAATTCGCAGAAACCAAGTGAGCTTGCCGCGACAGCCATCGAGAAATATGTAAAAAACCCTTATCAGGCTTTCGTAGAGAAAGTACTGGGGCTTCGGCCGATTGATCCTGTTCGCAATCAATTAGGGCCAAGTCAAAAGGGAAATTTATGGCATGAAATATTTGAGGGATTTACATTAGAAACTCGCAACAAGCCTTTCGTCACAGTTAGCGAATTGAGTGTATCCTTTCAAATGGTTTTAGATGACTATAAAATTGAGGACTTAGAGCGGCTGCAGTTTGAAATTCAGTTCAAAAAGCTGGCCCCTGGATTTATCGAAAATGAGAACGAGAGGCGCAATTGGGCTGATGAAATTAGGGCCGAGCAATGGGCAACGACTACGTATAATGGCGGTGAAATTGCAATGCAATTAAGTGCACGCGTTGATCGCATTGATATTGACGGATTGGGAAATTGGCGCGTTTTTGACTACAAGCCCGATGCGACAAAGTTTGGTTCAAAGGCCATTGATCTGAAAAAAGCTCAGCAGTTCCATCTCTGCGCATATATCCTAAGCCGCGGAGATCTTGGGTTTCATTGTGATCAAATTGGTGCGATTTCTTATTTGCCGAAACATAAACTCGAAGTCACATCACTTTATGATGACGAAATTTTTGCGGGAGAATTAAAAGAGTTTTTGGCCAAATACTTGGACGAGGCTGTTCCTTGGCAAATCAATCCGGATGCGCCCTATTGTGAAAACATTAATTATTTCGCTCGCTTTGGTGAGTGGCTGGATAGCCACGAGCCGAAACGTATTGACCTTTTAGAATCCCAGAGGTCATCGCATGAATGATATTATTGCAAAAGCAACCGTGGCTCAGCACCGCGCGTCAAACCCACAAAGTTCTTTTTTCGTTTCTGCGAACGCGGGTTCTGGAAAAACGAGCGTGCTCACGCAACGGATTGCAAGATTGTTACTTCACGGCGTGAACCCTGCGCGCATATTATGTCTGACCTATACCAAAGCCGCGGCAAGTGAAGTTCAAAACCGAATTTTTGATGTGCTCGCAAAGTGGGTTCTATATGATGATGATCGGTTGGGTGAGGAGCTTGCCAGAGTGGGTGAAGCTGGTGAAATTAAATCAGAGAGATTAAAATCTGCGCGGCAACTCTTTGTGAAAGCGCTTGAGACGCCGGGGGGGTTAAAGGTTCAGACGATTCACGCGTTTTGCGCGTCGATTTTAAAACGATTTCCTTTAGAAGCAGGTGTGTCGCCAAGCTTTCAAGAAATGAATGAGTCTGAATCTGAGGAGCTATTTCGAGAAGCACGTGATGCGATTTTTCTTGAAAATCCAGACAAAGTTGAAAATTGGCAGACCATCTTGCCGCTTCATGATGATCGCGCATTTATTGATGTGCTTAGTAAATTTTCTTCGCAAAATGAGCTTAATAAAATAGCGTCTCAGTTTGGGGATGGCCCGATTGAAACCAATATTGACGACCTGAACGTGTGTCTTTCTCAAATACTTAAGAAGTTTAATCGCGAACCACAGTTTTTTGATAAAGCGCAAAAGGCGGCATGGGAGCGATCTAAAATCGCGATTGAGCAGTCCGATTTTGGAGAAGCGTTAAAAGAATTTCGCGCGGTTTTTTTTACGGGTCATAAATTGCGCGCCCGGGTCGAAAAAGCACGGCAATCCGAAGCCAACACAGGCGCTGAAGATTTAGAACTCATCGAAAGCGCAATTTCAATTATCGAAAAATATAATCAGTTCTTTTTTTGGAATACGCAATTTGAACTCTATAAATTCGGTTTTCTGGTGAGTGTGCGTTATCAATTGTTGAAAACAAAAAGAGGGCTTCTTGATTATGATGATCTTATTGATAAGGCATCGGCACTTCTATGTGCTCAAGATAAAATAAACTGGGTAATGTTTCGCCTCGATGGCAATATTGATCATATTTTGGTCGATGAGGCGCAAGATACAAATCCAAAGCAGTGGAAGATTATTGATGCGCTCGTGGAGCAGTTGCCAGAAAGCGATTCCCAACAACGAAGCGTGTTCATTGTCGGCGACTATAAACAGTCGATATTCGGATTTCAGGGCGCAAATTCGGACATTTTTTTGAATAAGCGTGAAGAATATAGCCAAATTTTTAAATCCTTTGATATGCCATTTGAAGATGGGGAAATGGCTACGAGCTTTCGAAGTTCGCCACTTATACTTGAATTTGTGGATCATATTTTCAAAGATCGTTTTTCGGAAGGTGTTTCAAAGGATATTGAACATTTTGCCGCGCAAGAACACAAAAGCGGCGAGGTTGAGCTTTGGTCGTTTATAGAAGAGGTCAGTGAGAAAAAAGAACCACTTTGGCCAAATGGTCAAATCTCTCCCAAGGTCGACACTGAAGTTAAAATTGCGCATAGCGTCGCGGCAAAGATTGCAGCGGAACTCGCGCAAAAAAAGATGATCGAAGATGAGGGGCAATGGCGGAGCGTACGTCCAAGCGATTACCTTATATTAGTGCGAAAGCGCAAAAAGTTTTACGAGGCCTTGCAAAGCGAATTGCAAAGACTGAACGTGCCGATTGCTGGAGTTGATCAACTTAGGCTGAATGATGAACTGGCAATTAAAGACATCATGTCAATTCTTAGATATATTCAGTCTCCTTTTGATCAGTTTTCTTTGGCTTGTTTTTTGAAGTCTCCATTTTGCAATTTAGACGATTCCGACTTGTTTAAGCTAACGGACCGCTCTCCCAATACCTCTCCTAATCTTGAGGAGGCGATGAAAGCCAATACGGAAAAATATGGTGAAATCTTGAGCATGATCGCTTTTTTGCGTGATAAAGCCTATCAATCGCGTCCTTATGATTTGATTGCTGCTTTTTTGGCGGCATTTGATGGTGAAGCGCGATTGCGCAAGCGGCTCGGTCCCTCGGTTCAAGATGCAATCGCAAGCTTTCTCGATCTTGCGCTTTCTTATGAAGCCCAAAATACCCCCAGTATTTTAGGCTTCGTGAATTGGTTCGATAAACAAGAGCTGCGAATAAAGCGTGAATTCGAAAGCAGGGGAGATGCTGTTCGGGTGATGACGTCTCACGGCGCAAAGGGCTTAGAAGCTCCCATCGTGATTTGCCCGTTTTTTGATTATTCGGATAAGTCAGATAATCTGGTAAATTGGCCCGAAGGTCCGATTTATGTGAAAGACATTTTTGACGGGTTTCACATGCCAAAAGCTATTCAAGAGGCGCATATTCAAAACAAATTGAAAGCTCAATATGAGGAGCGGCGATTGTTGTATGTGGCGCTAACACGTGCACAATCGCGTTTGTGGTTGATCTGTTCGGGTAAGATCAAAAATTCAGAGAGATCAGGTTCTTTTACGAGCTTTGATGTTTTTGAAGCCGCGAGCCGTGCACTAGAAAAATGTGCAGGGGTGAATGATGAAGCGGAATTTTTGGAATATAAAATCCAAACAAAACGAATTGGTGCTTTTGAACAGGCGATAGATAAAGAAGAAGTTGTGGATCGTGCGCCTCCGGTGTTAAAGCTGAAGAGAAGTCAATTCGCTCAACATCCCAAAATCAAAACAGTGGGATTAAGCGATATTATCGCAGAGACCGGCCCGCAGACAAATAAGCAAGGAAGAGGGGCTGCATTTGGAAATGCGGTTCATTATTTGATCGAGAATTGGCGGTCATTAGATCGCGCGGGTTCTTTAAATTATAGGGTATTCACTGATGTTGATGTGACGGAGGCTCTTTGTGAAGCGCGCAGTGTCGTTCAAAAGCACAGCGATCTGTTCGCATCAGATCTTTTGCATGAAGTTCCGATTGTTTATAACGTGCGGGAGAATTTACGTGTGCGTGGGCGTCTCGATGCACTTAAGTTGAGTGATGATCGAATTCGAATTGTTGATTTTAAGACGGATCACATTCCGATCCAAAAATTTGAAGATTTGAGTTCTAGATATCAAGAGCAACTTTCATTTTATTGGAGTATTCTCAAAAACAAATATCCGAATCATAAAGTGACCGCAGAAATCATATGGACAATTGATGGAAGCGTTTGCAGCGGCACTCAAGACCAATTGACCCATTCATTTCAGAATTTTTGCGCGCGACTTTAGATGTCATCGTGCCTTGAATTTTGTGAATATTATACTTAAGTCGTGATCAACGTGATAATTTAGGAGAACAAAATGGCGACAATTAAAGTAACGGATTCTGAGTTTGAAGCTCAAGTGGTTCAGTCTGATGTGCCAGTCGTAGTCGACTTTTGGGCTGAATGGTGTGGGCCTTGTAAGCAAATTGGACCTTCGCTTGAAGAGCTGTCTGATGAATATTCTGGTGCGGTAAAAATCGCGAAAGTCAACGTTGACGAAAACCAAGAATGGGCGGCAAAACTAGGTGTGCGTGGTATCCCCGCTTTGTTTATTTTTAAAGATGGTGAAGTTGTTGCGAATAAGCCAGGTGCAGCGCCAAAATCTGCACTTAAAGACTGGATCGATAGCGCGATCTAAGTCATTTCGCGTGTTATCCAGAAAAAAGGCATCCGATCGGGTGCCTTTATTTTTTGTAGCCATTTGGGTTTTGGGTTTGAAAATGCCAAGCTGAGCGCGTCATATCGTCAAGATTACGTGTTGCATTCCATTTTAGTATTTCTTTGGCGCGTTTGACGTTGGCTGCCATTTCGGGAACATCGCCATCGCGTCTATCGCCTACCGTATAAGGCACTTTGATTTTATTGCGTCGTTCAAAACTATCAATGACTTCTAGGACTGAATGACCCTGACCCGTGCCGACGTTAAAGACATGATGTCCGCTATTATTTTGGCTGAAGTTAACCGCAGCAAGATGAGCATTGGCAAGATCTTCGACGTGAATATAATCTCTTATTCCGGTGCCATCTGGCGTATTGTAATCATTGCCGTAAACGGTGAGTTTTTGACGTCTTCCGATTGCAACTTGTTGAATAAAAGGCATCAGGTTATTGGGTATGCCTTGTGGGTCTTCGCCGATTTCACCAGAAATATGAGCGCCAACGGGATTAAAATATCTCAACACGATACTGGTCGCATCTTGTGCGGCCTTGCTCCAATCCGCTAACATGTTTTCAACCATGAGTTTTGATCGACCATAGGGGCTTTCAGGCTGCAACGGATGATTTTCATCATAAGGTAAATATTCAGGAATTCCGTATACGGTCGCAGTTGAGGAAAACACAATGTTTTTGACGCCAGTTGCATCCATAGCTTTGAGCAGTTGCAGTGAACCAAAAACATTCGTTTCATAGTAATTGATGGGTTGTTCCGTGGACTCACCGACGGCTTTTAATCCGGCAAAGTGAATAACAACGTCTGGTTGAAATGCGGAGAGACAATCGTAAATATGAGCGCGATCGCGAATGTCGCCTTCATCAATTCTAAAATCGCGATTGGTAATGCGTTTAACGCGTTTAAGTGCCTCTGGGTGCGATTGTGAAAAATTATCAAATACACAAACTTCGTGCTCAGATTGTAGGACTTGGCATAATGTGTGCGATCCGATGTACCCCGCTCCGCCTGTCAGTAAAATCTTCAACTTAGGTCCTCAGATGCATTCTTTGAAAATAAGCGATACAAGATAATGTATAATATCACTAGAGCTAAAAATGATAGCTGCGATTGCAGAACGCTTTCGCGAGCGAAAATTGCGAGAGCCGATGCGATTAATGAAAAAATACAGAGTGCTCCGCCTGCTGCAGAATTCGCATAAGCACGTTTTACTCTGTAGCCGCGCTTGGTTTGTATAAACCGGTATACAAGCAGATGAAGATGCAAATCATCAGCGCGAAAGGGGTGCGTATTTTTTGTGAAAAGCCGTCTTAAAACTGAGTAAATTGTTTCAATTAAAGGGTGGGCGATGATGATTATTGCCGTCCAGGGCGAGATTTCCGGATTTCGTAATGTTAATAAAATGATTGCTATGGAAATAACAAAGCCGATATAATAAGCGCCTCCATCGCCTAAGAAAATAAGCCCCTTTGGAAAATTGAATGCCAAAAAACCAGTGATTGCCATGACGTGAAAAAGGCTCAACCAAAATAAAGGACTATCGTCAGTGTGATAGCAAAATACGGCTATGGTCGCAAAGATGATCATGGCGCTTCCACCAGCTAATCCGTTTGAACCATCAATAATGTTGAATGCGTGCACCATGCCCGAGATCGCCAAGCACGTCACAACAAATGAAAAAATGGTATTTTCAAATAAAAGGCGTGTCGGCGGAAAATCTATGTCTTGGACAATATTTTTGGTAAGAGCCACATAAAATATCGCGGAAAGGAATGTCACAAACAGCCGCAGTTTCACGGAAACTTTTTTGGAAATATCTTCTGCGAAACCTACGAGGACGACTGGTATACTTGCGAATAATATAGGCACAAGAATTTCTTGAATTGAATTCTTGGATATTGCTGATGCGAATCCGAGGCTAATGAAAATCCCAATTCCTCCAATTCTTGGGATGCTGCCAACGTGATTTTTGCGTTTTTCTAATTTAACATCGCCTGTATATTTTTCGTGAACGGACTTTGTCCGAATTAACAAGCCGGTCACAAAATATGCGATGCAAAAAATTAAAAATGCAACGCAAAGATTCTGTAAGTATGTTGGCATAACTCGTTTAAATCACTCAAAATAACTTAGCTGTGGATAGCGCCATCGCCAAGTGCCAATGCCGCTTCACGTACAGCTTCAGAAAATGTCGGATGCGCGTGACAAGAGCGAGCAATATCTTCACTTGACGCACCAAATTCCATGGCCACTACAATCTCGTGAATAAGGTCACCTGCAGATGGTCCAATGATGTGAGCGCCGAGAACGCGGTCGGTTTTAGCGTCAGAAAGAAGTTTTACGAAGCCTTCCGCTTGCATAGCTGCTTTTGCGCGCCCATTGCCCATAAAAGAAAATTTGCCAACTTTATAGTCACGATTTTCAGTTTTGAGTTCTTCTTCAGTTTTGCCAACGGACGCGACCTCTGGCGTCGTATAAATAACGCCCGGAATGACATTATAATTGACATGGCCAGCGCGCCCCGAAATTAATTCGGCAACAGCAACACCTTCTTCTTCCGCTTTATGGGCAAGCATTGGGCCTTCGGTCACATCGCCAATCGCAAATATATTGGCAGTATTCGTGCGCCATTTGTCATCTGTTAGGACAAAACCGCGATCTGATGTGACAACGCCCGTATTTTCGAGCCCAAGGCCGGTTGTGTAAGGTTTGCGGCCTGTTGCGACAAGAACCATGTCAGCATCAATCGAAATTTCTTCGTTTGATTTGCGGTCACTATAAGTGATTTTTGCTTTAGTTTTTGACTTTTCGACAGATTGAACGGCTGAATTCAGAAGGAAATTTAACCCTTGTTTGTTTAAAATTCGCTGAAAATTGCGTGAAACTTCTTTGTCTTGTCCTGGCGTAATATGATCAAGAAATTCGATAACGGTCACTTCTGAACCGAGGCGCGAAAATACTGACCCAATTTCGAGGCCAATGACGCCAGCGCCAATTACAGCTAGCTTTTTAGGAATTTTCTTTGCTTCAAGCGCACCAGTTGAAGATACGACAATTTTTTCGTCAATTTCGATATTGGGAAGTGAAGAGGGTTCAGAACCTGTTGCAATGACGAAATTTTTGGCCTGATATGGGGTGTCATCCACCATGATTGTACTTGCATCTTTGAACGTCGCCCAACCCTTAATATAGTCGACTTTATTTTTCTTGAATAGAAACTCGACACCTTTGGTATTCTGATCGACAACGTCTTGTTTGTATTCAAGCATTTTATTCCAATCAATTGAAGGAGATTTGCCCATAAGACCTAAATTGACGAAATTATGCGATGCCTCGTGGTAAAGATGAGAGGCGTGGAGTAAGGCTTTTGAAGGAATGCAGCCAACATTTAAGCAAGTCCCGCCAAGCGAACCTCTGCCTTCAATAACCGCTGTTTTAAGTCCCAGCTGAGCTGCCTTTATCGCACAAACATAGCCACCCGGGCCACCACCAATTACAATCAAATCATAAGCAGACATTTTTCCTCCATACCAATTCGTTAACGCGCACAATATCTGAAATTTTTGGAAATAAAAAGCACGAACAACAAGTTATAACCCGTATTGTTATTAAAAGGGATGTGAGATTGTAAATCATCACCTTTGTTTAATCTAAAATAAGGACTTGAGTGTAAATAGCAGTATCTTGGAACGATTTTTTTACAATTCGATAGGTGGATTTTCCGTAGGTGACGATGGTCCCATTGCTTTCTCGAATCTTGTATTTAGCTATGAAATTTTCATAAGTCTCTTCATTGACGAAATGACCGTGTTCCCAAACTTCTCCATATGTGCCTTTTGAGAGTATCAGTTGGCCTGCGCGGTCATAGCACATGACACTTGTGTGAGATGCTTTAAGAGATATGTTTAACGCTTCAACTGATCTTGCAAAATTAGTGATGTCTGATACGAGCGCGCCATTATTTTCTTGATCGATTCCGCCAATCGTAATTTGATAGTCGCGCTCGTTTATGTCTTTAAAAATGATAGTTGAACTCGAATCAGTCGATGAGATCAAGTTTTGTGTAGACACGCGCCTTGCGCCAGTTTTGCAAATAGATTCGACCAAATCATTTTCAAATGTACTCGTTTGGCGAAGATCTTTGAGGCGCTTTGAGAATACGTTGTCTTTTGGGATCTGATAAAACTGCTCTTTTAATTTCACGATTATCGTGTGTCGGGATTCAGACAAGACACGCTCGATCACTTTTTGTTTTTCAATAAGCTCATTATATCCCATTGAAATTGATTCGTGATAATTTTGAACAAACATCAGGATCCCATCCATTATTCTAATAACGAGTATGCTTCCCAATAAATTCAAGAGAAATACGAGCATGAGTATTGTGAAATTAAAGTCAATATTGTTCGCAAAGGAGTATGAAATTCCGAAGACGAAAGTGGACAGGTGAATGCAGACAAGAATGAGTACGCTTTTTCGGTGAAGATGATACACCATAGCTGCAACAAAGTAGAAATAGCAATGTGCAACGAGCTGAAGTCTTAGCACTGGCATTTGATCAATGAGCATAATGCCGAACAAATATAAATTTTGAGTGATCAGCAATACATATAATGCAACGAGCAATAATTTAGCAGACGTCGCGCGGTAAGCAAGAAAAGCGCTTGTGGCGCTGGCTAATATATTAAATATCTGAAACGTCTTGGTAAAGTTCGCCCAATCACCCGGATCCGGAAAACCATAATAGCTTGAGATTAAAGTCGTGCAAACGAAATACACTAAAAATGCAAGAAATATGAAGCGCTTATATATTTCAAACCAAGCGACATTTTCGTTTAAAAATTCTACTGATAATTTTTTAGCGGTCACTTAATACTATCTCGTTGTCAATTTTAATACCGTTTCCAGATCGTTTCAGCGGTTTTAGCTGGAAATGGTTACTAAAATGTTAATGAGAGCCCCTAAAGCATTAAATTAATTGCTTTTTTCATTAATAGGTAGATGGATTATCGCCGAAAAAAGTCCGACACCAACGCCAATCCACCAGACCGCATTATAGTTGCCGACGTAATCAAACATTGCGCCACCGATCCACACACCAAGGAATGAGCCCAATTGGTGTGAGAAAAAGACCAGCCCATAAAGAGTGCCAAGGTATTTTAAGCCATAAATATATCCAATGAGACCTGAAGTGAGGGGAACGGTTGCAAGCCAGAGTGTGCCCATGATGACGGAAAATACTACGACAGTGGTCGGCGTCATTGGGGTGAGAATGAACCATGCCGAAATGAAAGTGCGCCCCAGATAAATCAAAGAGAGAAGGTATTTTTTTGGAAAATCTCGACCAAGCCAGCCTGCGAGAATGGAGCCAATAATGTTCATGAATCCGATAATTGCGATGGCGGCTGCACCCAGGTCTCTTTTTGAAGAAATGCCTAAGGAACGGACGAAAGAATCGCCTATGGGGCCGCAAAACTGTTCAATCATTGCTGGAAAATGCGCAGTTACAAACGCGAGCTGGAAACCACATGAGAAAAATCCAAGGAATATATAGTGATAGTTGATGTCGGTGAGTGCGCGCCTCAGCATTGCTTTCATTTCTCCCTTTCGAGAGGTTTCAATGGTAGACGCGCGTGGGAGTAAAAAAAGTAATAAAGTGCAGGCGGCGATGCCAATTGCCATAAAAACCAAAGACTGTCGCCAATCCGTAAATGATAGGAAATTTGCGACAACGAGAGGGCCAATAATTTGTCCAGCCGACCCGGCGGCTGTGGCAACACCAAGTGCCAAAGAGCGATTTTTTTCGCTAGCGGCGCGGCCGATCATTGCGAGAATCACACCAAAACCCATGCCAGCGATGCCGAAGCCAATGAGAACTTCATACCCGATTATGGCAGCTGAGGTGTAACTTATTGAGGTGAGCAGGAGGCCAATGATATAGCAAATGATTCCTAAAAAAATGGCTTTCCGGTCACCAAAACGTTCGGCAATTGCGCCGAAAATGGGTTGCCCAAAACCCCAAGCAAGATTTTGAATTGCGATGGCAAAGGAAAAGGTTGAACGCGGCCAACCCAACTCCGTTTGAACTGGAATTTGAAAAAGGCCGAAGCTCGCACGGGCCGCAAATCCAAAAAGTAAAATCAGACAACCACAAATTAAAATGGGCGCAAAACGTATTGATTGTGATTGCATATTGAATCGCATACTAAATTGTTTATGCAAAAGACTATGACGAATAATGATTCATTGATCAATGTGTATCGGCGCAAAATTAAGAGCGCCGAACTCGTCGATGACAATGCACAGCGGATAATCGTTGAGAAGCTCAATTTGCTTGATGTTCGATCTTCAGAATATGGCGAACAAAAAAAGGGCTTTGCCCGCGCGCTATTCGGATGGGGGCGCGAAAAGGTTCAGATGAGTAACTTGCAAGGCCTTTACATTTATGGATCAGTTGGTCGCGGGAAGTCTATGCTCATGAACTTGTTTACGGATTGTATAAGACAGCCCGCATGGCGCGTACATTTTATCGAATTTATGCAATATGCCCATCAACAATTAGATGAGGCCAGATCCAACGACATCGCGGATCCTTTGAAGTCGGTTGCGAAACAAATTTCAGACAAGTATCGATTTTTGTGCTTGGATGAGATGCAAATCGAAAATATTGCCGATGCGATGATCGTTGGGCGTTTGTTTGAATCTCTTTTTCGTGCGGGGACTATTCTTGTAACGACCTCAAATCGACATCCGAATGATCTTTATAAGGGCGGTTTAAATCGTAAGCGTTTCTTGCCGTTCATTGATGAAATTATGTCTCATTGCGAGGTTTTATGCCTCGATAGTCCAACAGATTATCGACAGGAAATTTCAGGGCGGCAGGCCTATTATTATCCGCTTGATGAAAGCAGTCTGAATGATTTTGAATTCAAGTGGCGGAAAGTCACGAACGCGAGCGAACAAAATGCCGAAATTAGCCTAGGAGGTCGCGCTTGGAAGTTGGCGCGAACGTCAAATGACGCGGTCTATCTGAATTTTTCAGATGCGTGTGAGGCGGCGAGGGGAGCACGCGACTATCAGGCGATTGCAGATAAATTCTCGTGCGTATTTTTAGATGAAGTACCAATTCTTAGCAATGAGAAGACGTCTGCTGTTTCTCGCTTTATCATGCTAATTGATGTTTTTTATGAAGCTAAAATTGAGCTATATTTGAGGATGGAATGTGAACCAAAGTATATCCATCAAGATTCAAATACCGCGTTTATTTGGGAGCGTACGTTTTCAAGGTTAAGTGAAATGGCAGGTCACGAATGGCCGATGAAAGCCCAAAAGATCAATTATGTTGATGAGAGTAGCTAATTCCGTTTTCTGACAAATACGCTTCGAGCGCGTCTCGAACAGATATGTCGCCCCGATTCATTGCCGAATTTATGGTTTGAGAAACTTCGGCTAGATTAACTTGCCTCAGCAGGAACTTGATCTTACCAATTGATGCAGGTCGCATTGAGAGATGCCGAAAACCAATGGCTGCAAAGGCTAAGGCTTCAAGCGGTTTTCCTGCGTCCTCGCCACAAAAACTTACGGGTAAATTGTCATGATGTTGACATCTGTTAATGAGTTGCCTGAGAAAATTTAGGTAACTGGTATTGAGCGTATCATAGCGCCGCCGAACCCGTTCATTTTCGCGGTCTGCGGCAAAGAAAAACATTTTAAGATCATTTCCTCCCACCGATAAAAAATCAACAGATTCAAAAAATTGATCGGTCGCGAACGCGAGACTGGGCGTTTCAAGCATAGCGCCAAGGCTGAGCGATTTAGGCGCAAGGTGACGAAAGCTCACATAACGTTCGAGCTCTTGTTCGACGATTGCTTTTGCGCTTTCGAATTCCGATCCTTGGGCAACAAACGGGAACATTATA
Source organism: Paracoccaceae bacterium (assembly GCA_965263365.1). Lineage (GTDB taxonomy): Bacteria > Pseudomonadota > Alphaproteobacteria > Rhodobacterales > Rhodobacteraceae > CANMUM01. The sequence continues at coordinate 1,357,568 of OZ253672.1, read as the reverse complement.
CGGAGATCTCGACCTTTCGCACCGCGTAGCAAGCATTGAATTTGCATTTTTAACATGCTCGTGCGATCAAGTCCCATTCGAATGGCGCGCCAACCCATTGCGGGGTTGGGTTCATCTTTGGCAGCTAAGTTTGCAACAACCTTATCAGAACCCATATCTAGAGTGCGAAACGTTACAGGTTTGTCGCCAGCGGCGTTCATGACGTGCGCATATAGGTCTGCCATTTGCGACCTTTTAGGGATTGTTTGGCGCACTAAAAATTGAAGCTCTGTTCGAAAAAGACCAACGCCCATAGCGCCTGAGGGCTCTAAACTTGGGAGATCTGCAATCAGCCCTGCATTCATGCATAAATCGATGTAGACACCATCTTTTGTGACTGATGGGAGATCTTTCAATTCCGCAAATGCTGCAGACGCCTTCTCAGACATCTCGATTTTAGCTTGGAAGGCAACGCTTACATTTTCATCTGGACGGATATGGATGACGCCTTGCTCTCCATCCACCAAAATAAAGTCGCCTGTTCTGGCCTCAATATGTGCATTTTTGGCTTGGATAATCAGCGGAATACTCCAAGCGCGTGCCACAATGGTGGCGTGCGAGCCCACAGAACCTTCTGAAAGGACAATCGCCTTTAAGCTGCGCCCGTATTCCATGAGTTCCGCAGGGCCAAGATTGCGTGCCACAAGGATTGCAGCTTCAGGTAAATTTTCGTTACTTTGAATGCTCGCGCCAACGAGCGCACGCAAAAGCCGGTTGCAAAGATCATCAATATCACTCATTCGCTCGCGAATATACGCATTGGTGATACGCCCCATTCTTGCCCTTAAACGCGACTGTTCAACCTCGACTGCGGCCTCAGCGGAAAGGCCGGCTTTAATGTCTTCTTTTAGGCGTTTGCGAAAGCCCTTATCTCGCGAAATAGAGCCAAAAGTCTCGAGAATCTCTTGCGTTTCTTCGTCGATCTCTTGAGAATGAAGCGCGCTAATTTCACTCTCAATTTGTTGAAAAGCTTCGTTTAACCGCTTTTTCTCAGTTTCAGGGTCCTCGGCAACCGGATTTTTAATTTGGATTGTCGGATTATGAAGAACGACTTGCCCCGCTGCGACGCCTTCTTGACCAATAATTCCACGCAACAGCATAGGCCCTTTGCGCATTGAACCGGCCGGATCAACTGAATTATCGGTAAAAACGCCAATCTCGTTCATTTCGGCAAGCACGATCGCGATGATTTCGAGAGATCCAAGCTCGCTTCGTGTAAGTTTGCGCGATTGACTGGTTTGAACAACAAGCACTCCCGCCACGCGCCCAAGCCTTTGAATCGGAACACCGCAAAACCCGCGATAAATATCCTCACCCGTTTCTGGCCGATAAGAAAAGTAACGTTCGTCAGGGGCGTTCGATGTATTTACGGATTTGCCGCTTTGTGCGACGCGTCCTACAAGGCCTTCATTGGCGTTCAAGACGGTCTGGTGGACGGCCTTTTGGTCGAGCCCTTTGGTGGCGCTAAGCTCCAGTTTATTGTCCGAACGTCTTAAATAAATTGAGCAGACTTCGGTGCCGAGCGTTTGGGCAATGAGAGACACAATTTTATTGAGACGAAGCTGTCCTTGGGCTTCATCAGAAAGAACGTCGCGAAGACGTAAAAATAATTGTGACGACTGAATGCCCTCAATCATAACATGTGTACCTAACTGAGTTTTTCTAACTCAAAACTATCATGTAATGACTGAACAGCAAGCTCTAAGTATTTTTGATCAATTAGCACTGAAATTTTAATTTCAGACGTGGCGATGACTTTGATATTCACACCGTCCTTAGAGAGTGCCTCAAACATTTGCTTTGCAACGCCTGTATGAGAGCGCATGCCAATGCCGACAATTGAAACTTTGGCGACATTTGTTTCAGTGGTAAGCGCCTCATAAGCGATTTTACCTTCTGACTTGGCTTCCTTGAGTACAAGTTCTGCGCGGACAAGCTGATCTTCGGGGCAGGAAAACGTCATGGAAGTCAATCCACCGTTCGATGCGTCTTGAATGATCATATCCACGTTAATTCCATTATCGGAAAGCGGCCCAAAAATGGCAGCAGCGATACCGGGCTGATCTTCGATGTTCGAAATAGTGATTTTGGCTTCATCGCGGCTAAACGCGACACCTGAGACCACATTAAGTTCCATTATATTCTCCTCTGGACAGACGAGCGTCCCAGGCTCATCAGAAAAACTAGAGCGCACTTGCAAGGGGACTTGAAAACGCATTGCAAGTTCAACAGAGCGTGTTTGCAGTACTTTCGCGCCTGCAGAGGCGAGTTCTAGCATCTCTTCATGGGCGATCTTACTAAGCTTTGTAGCTTTTTTGGTTATGCGAGGGTCGGTGGTGTAAACACCGTCAACATCTGTATAAATGTCGCATCGTTCTGCATCAAATGCGGCCGCGAGTGCAACTGCTGTCGTGTCTGAGCCGCCTCTACCGAGAGTTGTCACGCGGCCCTCATCTGAAATGCCTTGAAATCCCGCGACGACGGCAACGCTCATGCCTTCATCAAACTTTTCGATTATATTTTTGTTAGGTATCGATTTAATGCGAGCGGCACCGTGCGCAGAAGTTGTTTCAATGGGAATTTGCCAGCCCTGCCAACTTCTTGCATTTACACCTAACTGTTGCAAGCGCAGCGCCATCAATCCTGAGGTGACGACCTCTCCTGAAGATACGACGGCATCATATTCACGCGCGTCATAAAATTGTGATGTTGTCCGCACCCAATTGACGAGTTCATTGGTTTTGCCAGACATCGCTGAAACCACGACAATAACGTTATGGCCGTTTTCAACCTCGGCTTTGACTTTATTCGCTGCATTTTCGATTTTATCGAGATCAGCGACTGAAGTGCCTCCAAATTTCATCACCAAAATGGACATTTTCATTCCCAAGTATTTTCAATGCACTCATATATAACCACGTGTCTAAGGGCAAGAGCTGGAATGGTTTTGGAATTGAATAAAAAAAGGCCGAAGCTTTGCTCCGGCCCAAGTCCAACAGGGAGGTAGAAGCCGCTCATCGCTGGCTTCACAAGTCATATATTATGCTGCACTGCAATATGCAAGACTTGAGCAATATATTTTTGGAATACCCGCTATGATTTTTTCGAATAACTAAAATTTAAATTATTGATATTAAAAGATATTTATAAATTTGCGCCCAATTACGTTGACGTGATATCGAAGGCGTTTATTTTCTCCGAATTATTCAGCATTAAATTTTTTCCGATATTCGCTTATGCGTTGCAACACAAAATCTCTAAATATCTCCACACGTTTGGATTGACGCAATTCGCCCGGGTAGGCAAGATAAACGGGAATCAGTTCACTTTGAGCATGAGGCAACACGCGCACAACTTCGGGGAAGTCGACGTTTAGGTAGCTTGGCAGTGCCCCAATACCTAAATGATTTCTTACAGCTTGAAATATCCCATAATAGCTGTTCATGTAGAGAATATGTTGGTTTTCGTTTTCAAAAAAGCTTCTTAGGAATTCGCGACCTGCCGAAACCTGGGTCTCACTTGGTCTTTGACAAATTAAGCGATGGGACTCGATATCAGCAAGTGTTTGCGGTTCTGAGTGCTGTGCTAAGTATTCGCGCGTCGCATAAAAACGAATATTCACATCCATGAGACGTCTGCGAATGAGGTCAGCTTGGGATGGTTCTTTCATGCGAATTGCAACATCTGCCTCTCTCATGCCGAGATCAAGGACGCGTTCTTTCAAAATAAGATCAATTGAGAGATCCGGATAAGACTCGTAAAGTTGGCCGAGCCGTGGTGTTAGCCAAAGTGACCCAAATCCCATTGTTGTCGTCACACGAAGCTCGCCGAGTGCGGTGTCTTTACTATCGCGAATGCGCGCAGTCGCGTTCGTCAAGCGCTTGTGCATGGTTTTGGTGGCTTCATAGAGCAGTTCACCTTGCTCAGTCAAAAGCAGACCGCGTGCGTGACGATGAAAAAGAACAGTATTCAAAGACACTTCGAGATTGCGGATTTGTCGCGAAACAGCCGACTGGGACAGATTCAGTTGATCTCCGGCGTGTGTTAGCGAGCCGGCTTCTGAAACAGCGTGAAAGATGCGGAGTTTATCCCAGTCCATATTATTAATCCTCTAGGGCTTCAAAATCTCAAATTTAATTATATACTTATGCCTTGTCGAATCGTATATCAAATGTGTTCGCGTTCTCTTGTCGACTTTGTGATAAAATTGTCCCGCCTAAATTTTGAGTGGCAAGGGGAATATCGATAACCGAAACAGGATCATCAGAAATAATGCGAACATACTTTTGCCCGGCTTGGACGTGTTTTTCAAGTCGCAAAACAGGTAGCGGGCACTTGAGACCCAAGCAGTTGATGATGAAAGGTTCATCATTCAGTGTTTTGTCGGTGCACATCATATTGACCTTTTGAAAAATAGCGGCAATTTAGCGATTATGAATATTGATCAGCAAAAACGTTTTACCGAAGTATTTGACAGAAAGTTATCACCAGATCAACTGGAGGGCATTTCGCTTTTGACCGATCGCGCCCTTCGGGCCAGCTTGGAAGCGCCCGAAAGCCAAGTCGCGTATATATTGGCGACAGCTTATTGGGAAAGTGCACTCACCTTTCAGCCGGTGAGAGAAGGATTAGCAAAATCTGATCAAGAGGCGCGCGTTTTTGTGAAAAAGCTTTTTGAAGATGGACGAATTAAAACGAATTATGCGATTCCTGCCGAAAATGGACAAAGTTTTTATGGGCGGGGCTATGTGCAACTCACTTGGGAGAAAAATTATCGCGCGATGGGAGACCACCTGATCGGCGACCCCCATATTTTTTATCATAATCCCGATATGGTGATGCAGCCGAGACTTTCTGCGATTATTATGGTGCGCGGTATGATTGACGGCATATTTACGGATCATAAATTGGGGGATTTTATTAACCGCGATCGCATTGATTTTGTGAATGCACGTCAAACGGTTAATCGAATGGATCGCGCTGAAAAAATCGCGGAATGGGCGGAGCATTTTCGGTATATTGGGAATGGCAGAAGGTTTGTTTGAGTCTAAGGCAAACCGATTGTTTTTGGCTGTGTAGCGTTTGTATTCAAATATTGAAAAATTGGTACGACTGCCCCAAAATTGATTAAAGAGAAATCATAATTTTCGAACGCATAGACCAATTTATTATTTTAGCGATATGATAAAATAGGAATAGAGAGATGAAAAGAGCCCTGGTTCAAATTATGTTATTTTGGATCATCCTCATGCCATCAAGCGCAGGGAATCACTGGGTTTCAACTTTCGTGATTTTAGCGTCTGTTCCGACAAATTTTGTCGGTCTTGATAAGTTTCCCGAACAATATCATGCTTTTGAAGCAGAAAGGAAGCAGGTCGAGACAGATTTTGCACAAATTTGTCCTCTTGAAGCCTTCGCGGTTCATACCCCTTCGGAAATCCTTAGCCAGCCAGATTTTAAACTCAATTATTGGATATTGGTGCATGATATCCCATACGCCTACCTTTCAGGTTCAGCTAAGAAATCGGATCGCGTGAGTTCGTATATTCAGCTCCTCAAGACTGCTTTTCCCGAATGCGGTGATCAAATTTACGCGCGTGAGGCTCACATTTATGAACCTACAATTCATTATTCATGCGATTGGGCGCAAGACCATGACCAAGAGTTGTATGCTGAAATTTGTCAATCGATTCATGACGTTATGCTTGGGGAAGACGTATCCGCTGATCAATAAAATAAGCTGCCAATAAGTCGGGTTTTGTCCTAAAATTTTAAGTCTCACCCATCCCGTCACCAACAACAGCTTCTGCACCACGCGCGATTGCGGCCACGCCCGTTCGCGCCATCTCAATCAAACCCAGTGGGCGCATCAACTCAACAAAAGCGTCAACTTTTGAGGGTGTGCCGGTTATTTCAAAGATAAAACTCTCAAGCGTCGTATCGACAACGCGCGCCCGAAAGACCTCGGCGACGCGCATGGCTTCGACCCGTTTTTCGCCTTCGCCCGATACTTTAAGTAGTGCAAGCTCCCTCTCAACAGAATGCCCCTCGACCGTGAGGTCGTGCACATCGTGAACGGGAATAATGCGCGAGAGTTGATTTTTGATTTGCTCAATAATCGCGGGCGTTCCTTTTGTCACAATTGTAATGCGTGATTTGTGACCAATATGATCAACCTCGGCGACGGTTAAACTTTCAATATTGTAGCCGCGCCCAGAAAAAAGCCCAATGACCCGCGCCAGAACACCACTCTCATTGTCTACAATGACTGTAAGTGTATGGGTTTCTTCGATCGTGCTATGATGATCACGCAGGTTATACGCTGAGTGACTTGAAGAACCTTTTTTAATACGTAGTGCGTTCATTTGATTGTCTCCTTACACTAATACCGCGCCGCCTGAGTCAATTGCGCCTTCTGTTGAGGCTTGACCAAGAAGCATTTCGTTATGCGCTTTCCCAGATGGAATCATGGGGAAGCAATTTTCATGCTTTTCGACCAAGCAGTCAAAGATCACCGGTCCATCATAATCAAGCATTTCTTGAATCGCATCATCAAGCTTATTTGGATCGGAAACTTGAATGCCTTTGCAACCAAAGGCTTCTGCGAGCTTCACAAAGTCTGGAAGCGCTTCAGACCAACTCTGAGAGTATCTTTCGCCATGAAGAAGCTGTTGCCACTGCCGCACCATGCCCAGTCGTTCATTGTTCAATATGAATTGCTTAACGGGGACGCGGTATTGAACGGCGGTACCCATTTCTTGCATATTCATCAACCAGCTTGCTTCTCCCGCAATGTTAATCACAAGACTTTCGGGATGTGCGATTTGTACACCAATGGAAGAGGGGAGCCCATATCCCATTGTCCCAAGCCCGCCTGAAGTCATCCATCTATTGGGATCATTGAATCCCAAAAACTGTGCCGCCCACATTTGATGCTGCCCAACCTCAGTTGTAATATAGCGATCATGATGAGCTGTGAGTGCCTCAAGACGTTCGAGCGCATATTGAGGTTTGATCACATCTTTTGAAGCAATGTAGCTCAGGCATTTGACATCACGCCATTCGTTAATTTGCTTCCACCAGCTTTTAATTTCGTTTTGATCAGTGTTTGCACCGCGTTTTTTCCAATTTTCCAAAAGTAAGCTAAGAACGCGCGTAATATCACCGACAATCGGAATATCGACATGTACGACTTTGTTTATCGAACTTGGATCAATGTCGATGTGGACTTTCGTAGAATTCGGGCTGAATTTATCGATTGCGCCTGTGATCCGGTCGTCAAACCTTGCACCAATACAAAGCATAAAGTCACAATCATGCATTGCCAAATTAGCCTCATAAGTCCCGTGCATGCCGAGCATGCCGAGCCATTGTTCGGAAGTTGAAGGATAAGCGCCCAACCCCATAAGCGTAGAGGTTACAGGGATATTGGCTTTGTCAGCGAGTGCGCGAAGGAGCGCAGAGGCTTCAGGGCCCGAATTGATCACACCGCCGCCCGAGTAGATGATCGGTTTTTTTGCCTTTTCAAGCCCTATGATCGCCTCAAGAATCGCGTCTTCATCAAGGGGAAAATTCACGCGATCTTTTCCGTAGTCGACATCAGATTTTGAAATATATTGGCCAGTTGCAAATTGCACATCCTTGGGAATGTCAACAAGACACGGCCCTGGTCGCCCAGTTGTCGCAAAATGGAAGGCGCGGTGAACGGTTGCGGCAAGATTATCTGTTTCTTTGACAAGCCAGTTATGCTTTGTACAAGGGCGTGTGATCCCAACAGTATCGGCTTCTTGAAAGCCATCCGTACCAATCATAAACGTTGGGACTTGCCCCGAGAGAACAACAATCGGAATACTATCGAGCAATGCATCCGTAATGCCTGTAACTGCATTCGTTGCGCCCGGGCCAGATGTAACCAAAACAACGCCTGGTTTCCCCGTGGAGCGCGCATACCCTTCTGCCATGTGCACCGCGCCTTGCTCATGCCGAACGAGAACATGACGAATTTCATTTTGTTGAAATAATTCATCATAAATTGGCAAAACTGCACCACCTGGGTAGCCAAAGACCACCTCAACACCTTGTTCTTTTAAGGCCTTGATGATCATTTGTGCGCCGGTCATTTTGTCACTCATTTTGTGTCTTTCGTGTCTGTGTATTGATAGGTTAGTATTGATTGGTTAAGTTTTTTCGCTAATTTTTAGCGTTTTATAGATGAGAGAAGCGAGGTCAAGCGAAAAATAACAAATATTAATCAAATTTTGTAATTTTATGCCAATTTGTACGCGTAGACAGTAATATAATTTCAATTCCGGCTGATAATTTTAAAAACAAGGTGAATAGATACTTTATTTTTCCTGAAATTTAAATTTTGGGAATTAAAAAATGTTCATTCTAAATTCACACCACTTAAATCAATTCGCAATTATAGTTGAAATATGTTCGGTAGAAAATTAACCATGAAAAATTTTGCGATGCGCATTCAAAAGCGTGGTTTGCACATTTTGAACCCTGGGGTTTACTTTGTCAAAGTCCTTAACAACCTGCCATTTTCCATCCACTAGTAATTCAAGCGGTTTAAATTGGCGTTTATAGTCCATGCTCGGCGAATTCTTAACCCAATAACCAAGGTAGCAATTATTGAGACCCGACGCACGGCAAAGGTCAATATGATCCAAGATCAGATATTTACCCAGTGAACGTTGTGTCAGGTCTGGATCAAAGAATGAATACACCATCGACAAGCCATCTTCTAAAATATCAGTAAGCGCACAAGCTACCAGTTGATCAGGGCGATTGTCTTTTAATAGTCGGTATTCAATTATGCGCGAAGCGACGCTGGATTTGCTGACCATGCCGGCAAAATCTTCGATCGACATATCAGACATACCACCATCAAAGTGTCGCGCCTTCACATATCGCTCAAATAAATCATATTGTTCGTCGGTGGCTTGAGCCTTTCGAACTTCCCGAACAATGTCTTTGTTTTTATTGAGAATGCGTCGTTGAGATTTTGACAAAACAAATTTGTGAGAAGGGATTCTTGCGGAAATACACAGTGCACAGTCTTGGCAAATTGGTTTATAAACAATGTCTTGAGATCGCCTAAACCCGTCGAGGGCAAGCTTGTGTTGAATATGCTGCCCATTCTCGCCCTCGATTGACGTGAAAATCTTGCGCTCCCGATTGCCCTTAATGTAGGGGCAGGGTGATTCAATAGTCATAAAAAATTGGGGTAGTTTTTGATGTTTCATAACGAGTTTTTATCTATTAGTCCAATTTTTGGGAGCTTAAAGAGGTTCGAATAGACGGCGTTCTTATTTTTGCGACTAGCAATCAATTTACTTCTTATGTTACTCGGGAGATAAATAAAATTATACCCTATCTTTAAGGTAATGCAATGAATAAAAAATTTCGTGTTTTGATCGGTCAGCTTAATCCTTTTTTGGGAAATATTGAATTGAATACAAATGCCGTTCTTACTTTTTATGAAGAAGCTTGTGCGAAAAAAGCGGACTATGCATTACTGAGCGAATTGTTTTTGACGGGTTACGCGATGAAAGATGTTTTTTTGCGCCCCAAATTTTTAGATGACGTCGAAAACTCTTTGTCTCAATTGGCCGAAAAATGTGACAAGAATACGGTTCTTGGGATTGGTTTACCGATACTGCGCGAAGGGCAAATTTATAACGGATATTTTTATCTACAAAACGGAAAAATTATTCAGGAAATCTTAAAAACAGAGCGCCCGAATTACGATGTATTTGACGAAAAGCGTTGGTTTTCGCGTGGCGACTATCCCGATAGCATTGGGGCGCCTCGGATCAATACGGCAATTTGCGAAGACATGTGGTTTGAAAGTTACGGTGAAGCGATTGCGCCATCGAAACCTGAATTTTTGTTTGTCGTCAATGCCTCTCCTTATTATCGGGGAAAACTACCGGTTCGCCAAGAAGTTGCGATTGCGCGTGCGAAACAGTTGAATTGTCCCGTTATTTATACCCATTTTGTTGGATGTGAAGATGAGATGGTTTTTGACGGTGCCTCTTTTGTAGCCATGCCTGATGGTTCAATACCTGTTCAGCTACCCCAATTTGAAGAAACGACCGCACTGGTCGAATTCGAACATAAACAAGATCTATGGCAAGTGAGTGAGCCCAATTGCGCAGAAATTGTTGATGACTGGGAAGCTGATTACCGTGCAATGGTTCTTGCTTTGAAAGAATATGCGAATGAAACTGGTTTTAAGACTGCCGTCTTAGGTCTTTCGGGCGGTATTGATTCTGCGCTTGTGGCTTGTATTGCTGCGGATGCGCTTGGGCCAAAAAATGTGCGAACGCTGATGATGCCTTCGCAATATACATCGCAAGAAAGCCTCGATGATGCGGCTGAATGCGCTCAGAAACTGGGAATTGAATATGATAGCGTCTCGATTTCGCCAGCTGTTGATGCGATTGGTAACGAACTAGAACCCATATTTGGCGGCGATCCTGAAGGTCTGACGGCGGAGAATATTCAGCCACGACTGCGGGCGCTCTATTTGATGGCCATGTCTAATAAATTTGGTGGCTTGTTGTTAACGACCGGGAATAAATCTGAAGTCGCGGTCGGTTATTCGACTTTATATGGCGATATGGCAGGCGGTTATAACCCTCTTAAAGATCTCTATAAAATGCGCGTTTTTGAGACTTGTCGCTGGCGAAATCGCAATCATCGTTCGTGGATGCACGGAAATTCTGGGGAGGTCATTCCGCCTCAAATTATTCAAAAGCCACCAACCGCGGAATTGCGTCCTGACCAAAAAGATAGCGATAGTTTGCCAGAATATGCAGTCCTTGATGTGATTTTGGAGGCGATGATTGATAATGATAGGTCGGTCGATGAAATCGTGGAGATGGGCTTTGAACGTGCCGTTGTTCTTAAAGTGCAAAGGCTTGTCTATATTGCTGAATTTAAGCGTTATCAAGCGGCACCAGGTGTGAAATTGACCAAGCGCCATTTTGGCACAGATCGTCGCTATCCGATTATGAATGGCTGGCGTGATTGCTAGGCGGCATTTCGTGAGCTTTGCGACGAATTTGTTGCATTGATCGCGTGCTTTATGAAGAGATGTTGTTGTCTTTTGGGATGGAAATTGAATCCATATACTTGAAGTGCGCGTGTTTAATCGGAGTGATTTGCATCGAGCAGATCTTTCACGTTCTTTTAAAAAAATAATTTTAATTAATTCAATCATGTATTTGATTATATTTGTTTAACTCAGATCAATTTGTGGAAATGTACGGGCTTATCGAATTCGCTACCTCTATTGAGAAGGCGTTTTTTGAAAAGGCAGTTTATGTATTTGGTTAAATTTAATGACTTATGGGTTGAGCGACTTGTTCGACTGACCCTTCAATAAATTGCATGTTGGGGTTTGAAGTCGTATTTTAAATTTCAGACATTGCTCAACTTGAGCGCCCCTGATAAAAGCGCATCAAATAAGAGATTCATATGATTACAACACGCTTTGCACCCTCGCCAACTGGGCATATTCATATTGGGAATTTGCGCACCGCGCTTTTCAATTATCTTGTAACGAAAAACGCTGGTGGCAAATTTATTTTGCGGATTGATGATACCGACCAATCGCGTTCTAAGCAGGAATATATAGACGGTATTCAGCGCGATTTGGAATGGCTTGGCATTGGCTGGGACGTGATGGAACAGCAATCCAAGCGACTTGACCTTTATGAAGCCGCAGCTGAAAATTTGCGTTCGCAAGGTCGGTTTTATGAGTGTTTTGAAAGCCCAAGTGAACTTGATCTTAAGCGAAAAAAGCAGTTGAATATGGGGCGACCGCCCGTATATGATCGGTCGTCTCTTCATTTGAGCGATGCTGAAAAAGATGCGCGCCGAAATGAAAATGCGGGCTATTGGCGATTTTTGTTAAATCACGAGCGTATTGAATGGCTTGACGGTGTATTGGGCAATCAATCCATCGATGCCGCGAGTGTTTCGGATCCGGTTCTTATTCGTGCGGACGGGCAAATGCTTTATACGTTGGCAAGTGTTGTTGATGATTTGGATATGGGTGTCACAAATGTTGTGCGTGGCTCTGATCATGTGACCAATACTGCGACACAAATCCAAATTATTGAAGCGCTCGGCGGGCAAGCTCCTCAGTTTGCCCATCATTCGCTTCTCACAGGCCCTCAAGGTGAGGCGTTGTCAAAGCGTCTTGGCTCTTTATCGATTAAGGATTTTCGGGAGGCTGGGGCAGAGCCTATGGCAATTGTGTCGATGATGGCTTCGTTGGGTTCGTCTAAGCCCCTTGAGCTGGCTAAGGATATTGATGAATTGGCCGGTCAATTTGATCTGAGCAATTTTGGCGCTGCGCCAACTAAATTTGACCCAGAAGATGTCACGCGATTGTCGACGAGTTGGTTAAGGTCAGCTGAGCTTGCCGCCATTGAAAGTGATCTTGACTTTGTGCCGGCTGCTTTTCAAGCAGATTTTTGGGCGATGGCGTCTGAAAATGTCGAAAAGCGATCTGAAATCCAAAATTTATGGGAGTTGGTTTCGGGTGATGTTGCGCCGATTATAGAGGAAGCCGATCAAGAGTTTGTAGAAAGCGCGATGGCATTATTACCCAAGTCACCTTGGGACGGGCAAACGTGGAAAAATTGGACCGAAGCTGTTAAGTCATCGAGCGGACGCAAAGGCAAAGCGCTCTTTTTGCCATTGAGAAAAGCGATTATGGGGCGCGCGTACGGTCCTGATATGGGTAAATTCATGGCTCTACGTGACAAGGTTATCTCGAACAACTAAGTGCTGTTATTCGTCGTCTTCTGATTGAACTTGTTGCTGCGCCCACATTTGCGCGTATTGGCCGTGCAAATTAATGAGTTCAGAATGCGTGCCGCGTTCTGATATTTGCCCGTTTTCAAGAACAATAATTTCATCTGCATGAACTATGGTTGAAAGTCTATGTGCGATCGTGAGCACGGTGCGCCCTGCAGACATAGACTTCAGCGCTTCGGTGATACCAAATTCGGTTTTGCTGTCGAGTGCAGACGTGGCTTCATCAAGGATTAGGATCGGCGGGTTTTTAAGCAATGATCTCGCGATGCCGACGCGCTGCTTTTCGCCACCAGAGAGCTTTAATCCGCGCTCACCCACTTCGGTTTGATAGCCTTGAGGAAGTGACATAATGAAGTCGTGAATTTGTGCAGCCTTAGCGGCATTTTCAATGTCTTCACGCGTTGCACCTTCTTTGCCGTAGCCAATATTATATTCAATTGTGTCATTAAATAGCACGGTATCCTGAGGGACAATGCCGATTTTCTCTCGCAGACTATCTTGTGTCACTTCGCGAATATTTTGGCCATCAATAAAGATGGCGCCGGCTTGAGGGTCATAAAAACGATAAGCGAGGCGTGCAAGGGTCGATTTTCCAGATCCTGAAGGCCCAACAACAGCAATGGTCTTTCCGGCTGGTATCTGAAAGCTGAGTTCGTTTAGAATCTGTCGGTTGTTTTCGTATGAAAAGTTTATATTTGAAAACTCGACCCGCCCATTAGAAATTTTTATGGGCTGCGCATCCTTTTTGTCAGTGATTTCGGGATCTTGTTCAAGTAGTCCAAACATCTCGCCCATATCAACAAGAGATTGCCGAATTTCTCTGTAGACAGTGCCAAGGAAATTAAGTGGCTGGGTGATTTGGATCATCATTGCATTAATAAATACGAAGTTGCCCACCGTGATTTTGCCGGCTTCGACATCAATTGCCGCGAATATCATGACCGTAATGATCCCGACAGTTATAATCACGCTTTGGCCGAAATTTAAAAAGGCCAAAGAATTGGCAGTGCGGACAGCCGCAACTTCGTAGCCTGCCATCGCAAGGTCATACCTTTTGGCTTCACGGCGCTCGGCTGAGAAATATTTAACAGTCTCATAGTTAAGGAGACTATCAAGCGCGCGTTGATTGGCCTTTTGATCTGCATCATTCATTTCTTTCCGAATTCGGACGCGCATTTCAGTGATCAAGAAAGTAAACCAAATATAGACAATGATCGTCGCCAATACGACCAAAAAATAAGAACTGCTAAAATTAATAAGTAGCAATATAGCGACAAAAGTAAGCTCCAAAATGAGCGGAATAACGGAAAAAAGCATAAATCTGAGAAGAAATTCAACGCCTTTAACTCCGCGTTCAACAATCCGGATCATGGCGCCTGTTTTGCGAGTCAAATGATAGCGAAGTGATAACGCATGCACATGATTAAATGTTTTCAAAGCGAGTTTTCGGAGTGCTCTTTGTGCGACTTTGGAAAAAAGAAAATCACGTAATTGAGCAAAGCCTACGTTTGCAATGCGAATAAATCCATAGATAAGCGTGAGCGCAATTGCGCCAAGTCCAACCCAAAATCCAATTCCCGCATTTTCGGGCGCGAGCGCATCGACGGCATAGCCTAAAAAATATGGGGCAATAACGATCAAAGCCTTTGATAGAACAAGCGCAATGAGAGCCCCAACGACGCGCGTGCGAATCCACAACTCCTCACCCCACAAATAGGGTGCGACTTTTTGAATGACCGCCCAGCCATTTTGCGAGGAGGTTTGATTTTGTTCCATTAGAAATCCTTAAAGAAGCGACATAAGAACTCTACAAAGACTTGTCCATAGCCTTTTACTATTTAAATTTGATATTTGAATTTACTTTCTGAATCACAGAATGTTTGAAAAAATATGAAATTTGTGATATAGAATCATTTATCGAAAAGTTAACGAGGCGTTCGCTGATTAAAATCGGCGTGTTTTGTGATCGAAATAATTACTAAATAACATTTATAAAAATCAATATTCGTGAACTTCAATAAATCATAATAGACATAGCCCAATTATCCGGCTGATTTTTTTAAATTGGCTGATTTATTTTTGTGCGTCTTTTAAAAATAGGAAATATAAATGAGCAAAAAATTAGACTTTAAGCCCAATGATTTTGTTGTGTATCCCTCACATGGCGTCGGTCAGGTTGTTTCGATTGAAACGCAAGCCGTAGCAGGTTTAGACCTAGAGATGTATGTCATTGCGTTTGAGAAAGACAAAATGACTCTTAAAGTTCCGACAGCAAAAGCTGAATCGGTAGGTATGCGTTCGGTCGCTTCATCTGATGTTATTTCGCGGGCAATGAAGACACTTCAAGGAAAAGCGAAAGTCAAACGTGTGATGTGGTCGCGTCGTGCACAAGAATATGAGCAAAAAATTAACTCTGGCGATTTGATATCGATTGCAGAAGTTGTGCGTGATTTACATAAGCAAGAGGACGGAAAAGAGCAGTCTTACTCGGAACGTCAACTTTATGAATCTGCGCTTGAGCGGTTAACAAGAGAGCTTGCCGCAGCCAATGGACGTCCTGAAGATGTCATTCACACAGAAGTGGACGAGGTTTTAAGTTCTCGCGCTGCTTAATTTAATACTCAAATCGCTTTAAAGGCACATCAAAATTATTGATGTGTCTTTTTTTGGTTCGTAGTTTTTGGATGTTGTTCAGACTAGAAACTCAATTCGAAGTCAGAACTGAAGTCTTGGCCAAATCCATTTAATTGTTCGTTCACAATTTCTTCATCGACTACAATTGCGTTGCTTTTGTAGTGCATAACCATTGGTGGATAAAAGATTACAGTGACCAACATGACGGCTTGAATTGCAATAAAGGGAATAACACCACGATAAATCTCACTTGTCTTTACAGGATTCAGCGTTTTTTGGGTGACGCGGTCTTGATAGACGTCTTTGGGTGCGGTTGAACGGAAATAAAATAGCGCAAATCCAAAGGGGGGCGTAAGAAAGCTCGTCTGAAGATTAATCGCTAATATGACTCCGAGCCAAATGAGGTCGATTTCCAGAAATTCCGCCGCCGGAATGAGAAGAGGTACGGCGATAAATGCAATCTCGAAAAAGTCCAAAAAACAACCCAGAATGAACACGATGAGTGAAATCAGCAAAAGGAATGTAATTTGACTTCCGGTGACGCTGGTTAAAATATCTTTCACCCATTCATGACCAGAAACACCGAAGAAAGTCAGGGTGAATACGCGTGCGCCAATAAGAATGAACAGCACAAAACTTGATAACTTGGCAGTGTGATAAAGCGCGTCGCGTAGAATTTCATAGCTAAATCGATTTGTGTCCCCTGTGAGCGAGCGTTTTATCATCGCGAGTAAAAGTGCGCCCGCTGCGCCCATTGCACCGCCTTCAGTAGGCGTTGCTAATCCGATGATAATTGTTCCAAGCACAAGAAAAATGAGGAAAAGGGGAGGTACAAGCACAAATGCGGTTGCTTCTGCGATATGCGATAAAAAACGCTTCCCCGCGAATTTGAAAACAATTTTGTTGGCAAAGGCGATTGCAAAAACAATTAACATCCAAATTAATAGGTAAACAACAACCGCGTCCTTTGAAGCTAAAGTCTCAACTGGAATATCTCGCATTGAATTTAAAATGCTTGTGCCAAAAAGATTGCCTAAAACATAGCTCATTGCAGAGGCAAAAACAGTGAGCAATAATAGCGAAAATAGCCCTCGAGACCCGTTTTCTTCGCGGTATGCAATGGCTTCAGGTGGTAAGCCTGGAGCGGCATTTTTATTCCAAAGGGCATAGAAAAAGACCCAAGATGCGTAAAGAGTTGGAATGATAATGGCGGGGATGATGGCAGCAATATACATATCTTCGACAGAGCGACCGAGTTGATCTGCTAAAATGATGAGAACAAGCGAAGGCGGAATGATTTGGGCAAGTGTACCAGAAGCGGTGATGACGCCAGCGGCAAGTTTACGGTCATAGCCATAACGCATCATGATCGGCAGGCTAATGAGCCCCATGGCAATCACGGATGCCGCGACCACGCCGGTTGTTGCGCCCAAAAGCGCGCCCACGAATATGACCGCATAGGCGAGCCCGCCGCGAACCGATCCAAACAATTGCCCGACAGTATCAAGCAAATCTTCTGCCATTCCCGACTTTTCAAGGATCAGCCCCATAAATGTGAAGAAGGGGACGGCGAGCAATATTTCATTCTTCATCACACCAAAGACGCGGTCATTACTAATGAGGTAAAAATCTGGTTTGAATAGGCCGAGCCAGAGGCCAATCATAAAATAGAGGAGCCCGACGCCTGCGAGTGTAAATGCTGTGGGGTATCCAAGCAGCAAAAAGAGAACCATTGATAAAAACATGACAGGCGCCATATTGTCTGTGAACCAAGCGATGAAACCGCTCGATGACCCGTCTTGTGCGAGCATTGGATCAAAAAACAACCCCCAAGCTAAGACTAACATAACAGCAATCAAGAGTACAAATGGTGCGGCAAAAATATGGAGATAGGTGAGCCGTTTGTGCATTCCAAAGGTGGAGTGATGGGCAAACATATTAGGCTTATTCATTGTGAGGATTCCGTATTGCGGTCGGTGGCTTCTTTGAGCACGGGATGATTAGTGTTGTGATCCGAATCTTTAAAATCGGGATCAGTTAAAATTCCACTAAGGGTATAAATGCGCTTAATGAGTTCAGAAATTCCTTGAAGCATTAACAGCAAGAACGCAATTGGAAGAAGGAACTTAATTGGCCAATAGGGAAGGCCGCCGAATTGTGCGCTTTGTTCTTGAATATTATAGGCTTTCATCGCCCAAGGCCACGATATGTAAACCATTGAGAAGCAAAATGGGATAAGAATGAAAGAGTGTCCGATAATGTCAATCCAATGGCGTAATTTCTGCGGTAGTTTTTCGTTTACAATGTCTACGCGAATATGCTCGTTCAAAAATAGTGTCCAAGGTGCGCATAATAAAAAAGCGACGCTGAAAAGTTGCCATTGGGCATCTACATATATGTTTGAGTAGAGGTTAATGGCAAATTTACGAACGAGCGCGTTATAAACGGCGAATAAGACGGCGAATAAAATCGCCCAGGCAGCAATTCGTCCGATAAATATATTGATCCGGTCGATGTTACGCGACAGTGAAAGCATTTTTACTCCCTATTTTTTTATGTAACACTATGCAGTGTTGAAGCCTTCTTTGGGAAATTTTAGCTTTTGAGTTCAAAAGGTGCAATGCGCAATTTTACGCAAACTGACTGCGGGATATCAGAAAAATTACGGTAGAATTACGCATTGCTTTACAAAAATTGCTCGCCTAAACTAGTTCACAGCGCAATGGACGCAATAAATTAGTTAATTAATTTGTAGACATGGAGGAAATTATGAATCGTCGCAAGTTTATGAAAACAGCAGGCCTCGGCACAGCTGCCGCTGGCGCAACGACACTAGCTGCACCCGCGATTGCTGAAGACATGCCTGAAATCAAATGGCGTTTGACATCTTCATTCCCAAAATCTTTGGACACAATCTTTGGCGCGGCTGAAGATTTTTCAGCGCGTGTGGCTGCCGCTACTGATGGTAAGTTTGAGATCGAAGTTTTCCCATCTGGTGAAATCGTAGGTGGACTTGAAGCGGTAGATGCGGC
This sequence comes from Paracoccaceae bacterium, assembly GCA_965263365.1. Classification (GTDB taxonomy): domain Bacteria; phylum Pseudomonadota; class Alphaproteobacteria; order Rhodobacterales; family Rhodobacteraceae; genus CANMUM01. The sequence goes on along the minus strand of OZ253672.1, from coordinate 1,339,023 downwards.
GATGGACGGTTCTGTCGAAATGGCGCATACGGCATCTTACTATTATATCGGTAAAGACCCAACATGGGCATTTGGTACGGCCGTACCTCACGGAATGAACGCACGCATGTCAAATGCTTGGTGGTATCAAGGTGGCGGTAAAGAGCTTATGAACGAGTTTTATGCGCAAAATGGCGTTTACGGCATGGCCGGTGGTAACACAGGCGTTCAAATGGGCGGCTGGTTCCGCAAAAAAATTAACTCAGTTGCAGATCTTGAAGGTCTTAAATTCCGTATTGGTGGACTTGGCGGACGTGTTGTTGAGCGCTTAGGTGTTGTTCCTCAACAGGTTGCAGGCGGCGACATTTACCCATCTCTCGAAAAAGGCACAATCGACGGCGCTGAGTGGATCGGCCCTTATGATGATAGTAAACTCGGTTTCCAAAAAGTGGCACCCTTTTACTACTATCCTGGTTTCTGGGAAGGTGGTCCAATTTTGAACTTCTTCGTGAATCTAGAGCAGTGGAACGCGTTGCCTGAGGCTTATCGGAATATTATTGAAGCGGCGACTGCTGAATCAAATCAGATGATGATGGCAAAATATGATGCGAAAAACCCAGGCGCACTTAAAGAACTGATTGCAGGTGGTGCACAATTGAACAAGTTTAGTGACGATATTCTTGTGGCTTCGGCTGCTGCAGCCAAAGAGGTTTATGCAGAAATCTCTGCTGAAAATGAAATGTTCAAAAAAGTTCATGATAGCTATTTCGCATTCAAAAATGATGGTTATCTTTGGGCGTCGGTTGCTGAACTTGGGTATGATATTTTCCAAGCTCAAAATCGCGACAAATAAAAAAACGAATAGGCTTATCATTGGGCGCCGCATTGCGGTGCCTAATTTTTTGGTTTATACCTTTTCAAGGCCTATTTAAGTTGATATAGGTCGATAAATTCCCGACATTTATAATTTTTGTCAGGTTCCTATTGATCTTGGGGCTGTGTGCCCCTTACTTTTTAGAGGTGAAGATGAAAAACTATCCTATTATGCGCAAAGCGACTGCAGTTTGGCTTGTCGACAATACGACTTTGAGCTTTAAGCAGATTGCCGATTTTTGTGGATTGCATGACTTGGAAGTTCAAGGAATCGCAGATGGTGAAGTTGCTGTAGGTATCAAAGGTTTTGACCCGATCGTTAACAATCAATTGACACAAGAAGAAATTGAACGTTGCGAAGCCAATTCACGTGAATCTCTGGTTTTGAAATCAATTCCTGAGGCTGTCGGCGAACGCAAGCGCAAGGGTCCTAAATATACACCTCTTTCAAAGAGACAAGATAAACCAGCTGCGATTGCTTGGCTTGTCAAAAACCATCCTGAATTAACGGATGCGCAAATTGGAAAGCTCGTCGGTACGACGAAACCAACGATCAATTCCATTCGTGAGCGTACGCATTGGAATATTGCAAATATCGTCCCTATTGATCCGGTCGCTCTTGGCATTTGTTCTCAAATTGAGCTTGATGAAGCGGTTGAAAAAATGGCGAAGCGTTTGCCCGCTGAAGAGGAAGTCGTTGAATCAAATGAAACGCTTATTTCAGTTGATGAAAGTTTGAACGCAGTCCCTGAAAATCAAGTGGATCTGGGCGAGCTTGGGCAAGAGGTTGATGAAAAACCGGCAGAAGTTTTGGACGCGGATAGTTTATTCAAAAGCTAGGTTATCAATTCAAATTTGATTACGTGTTGACTTTGTTTAGTTTTCGCTAAATTGTAGGCTATGGAACTTTTTGCAGCTCTTTCGGATTCAACACGCGTCAAAATTCTTGAAAAGTTAGCAACTGAAGGCGCATTATCGGTTGCCAAAATACGTGAACCATTTGACATGACCGCGCCCGCGATCTCTCAGCACCTTAAAGCTTTGCTGGATGCAAAACTTGTTGTTGTGGAAAAGAAAGCGCAAAGTCGTATCTATAGTCTTAATTACGAACGTTTGACTGATCTTTCGAATTGGACAACTCGACTTCAAGCCGGTTTAAAACCAAATCAGGACCTTGCTGGCAAAAGGCGAAAGCGCGGTGTCACTAAAGCTGTTTCATCTCTGCCTTTGATTGCCTCCGAAAACGGTGCGCTACAGAGTTTTTTGGGCCGAAGATCTCAGAAAAATTAAAGCCCTTTTTCGGCGGCGAGCCTCACCATGTTTTCTTGCAGTTTTTCAAAAGCCCGCACTTCAATTTGACGAATGCGTTCGCGGGAAACATTAAACTCTGAAGAGAGTTCTTCAAGGGTTTTGGGGCTGTCTTTAAGACGTCGTGCGGCAATAATTTTTTGCTCTCTCTCGTTTAGATTTTGCATCGCTTGATTTAACATCGTCATGCGTACGTCATGCTCGTCGGCTTCCGCGTAATCAGCTGCCGTATTGCTATTTTCATCTTCGAGCCAATCTTGCCAGCTCGCTGTGCCCTCTTCGCCTTTGGATAGAGGTGCGTTGAGCGAGGCATCACCGCCCGACATTCGGCGGTTCATTTCCTGAACTTCTTGCTCACTTACATTCAGATCATGTGCAATTTTTTTCACGTTGTCAGGGTTTAAGTCACCTTCTTCAAGTGCACCGATTTTGGCCTTGGCCTTGCGTAAATTGAAAAATAATTTCTTTTGTCCAGATGTCGTGCCCATTTTAACGAGCGACCAAGATCTGAGCACGTATTCTTGAATACTCGCTCTAATCCACCACATCGCATAGGTGGCAAGACGAAAACCTTTTTCGGGATCAAATCGTTTCACTGCTTGCATAAGGCCTACATTCGCTTCAGAGACGACTTCGCCAATAGGAAGCCCGTAACCTCGGTATCCCATGGCGATTTTTGCTGCCAATCGTAAGTGGGACGTCACGAGTTGATGCGCAGCATCACCATCTTGGTGATCAACCCACGCTTTCGCGAGCATATATTCTTCATCTGCCTCAAGAAGCGGAAACTTCCGGATTTCTTGAAGGTAATTTGAAAGACCAGCTTCGGGCGAGGGAGCTGGAAGGTTGGCGTAAGTACTCATCGTAAATATCCCGTTTAGAGGAGTGATATAGCTTTTGACTCAAGAATTTTCAAGGTCAGCGAGCACTTTGATTTCTGTTAAATCTCGTTGAATTTTATCAATCCTATGTTTTTAAATAAGTAGGTCTCGTACTTTTGAAGAGATTGTTTGAGGCTCGTCAAACATGAGTTCTTTGAAATACTAGGCGTGAATAGCTTAGCCGTGATGCGAAACAGTGAGTTTATTTTTCGCCATAATGATTTATCTATTCGGTCAATCGCGAGCATTATTAAAAACGCGGCGGCGGCTATTGCGTTTGCGTGAATTAATGACTTTGGATAACTTGTTGAATTTATAAGCGAATATTGAAGCGGTGGGTCGGGCGCTTTCTTTAAGCTTATAGATCAACTCACAATTGAAAATTTACTAAAGGGATAATTGATTTTGTTGTCAAACACGGGTGCAAGGGTGCTGGCTCGTCAATTAGGCGAATAAATGGCCGCCCCTGTCCTTGTCCCTTAGAACTGATCCATTAATTTTTTACAACTCTGTTAAATTTGGAGGACGATTATGGCCCTGAAAAGATATGGTGAGGGTTTGGAGCGGATCACGAAGTGATGAATGATCCAGTGGATGATTTGAGCGAACAAACGGGCGGAGCCCAGAAGGCGCTTTATCCGCTGATTATTCAACATGGAAAGCCAGTATATACCAGTATATATACGTTCCGATAATGGGCATGAGTTCGTCTCGGAAATATTCCAAACCTGGCTCAAACGGGCCGACATCGAGCCAATTCACATCTATCCAGGACCGCCTTGGGATATGAAGAGGATCAGAAAACGATCTGGGGGACCGTTTTCGCGACGATTGGGATATGACGATTGAGATATAATGAAAGGTTCAACGGAACATTGCGCAATGAAATCTTAAACGCGAACTGGTTCCAAATCACAAAACAAGCGCAAGCGAGGATCAACTGTTGGGTCAAAGAACACAATCACATAAGAGCGCATCAGGCGCTGAATATGCGGCCGCAAATACCAGAAACTACGACCCTAAAAACTACGGCCCTAATATTGGACCAAACATAGGGGGCTTGATAAGTGAGTTCAAGCCTCGGATGACCCACCATTAAGTTGAACAAATAGCCATTACTTTGCTATAAAAATTATCTAATTTTGTTTTTGTCCAAATTTTTAAAAGCTTATTTTTTATGTTTACTCAATAAATTAGAAGTGTTTTTATGAAAACATTAGTGAAACTATTTGCATTTTTAATTGCTTTTCCAGTGTTGGCATTTGAACACACATTTTATCGCGGTTTTAATATTTATGATCAAAATATTAATGGTGAAAAAATTAAAATTGTTTGTGATTCAGATACCGAATATAGACAAGGATCATTCATTTACTTTACTGATTATAGTTTCGAAGAGAATAAACAAATTGATTTTAGTCTAGGCGACGCGCATTTTAATGGTTTTTCAAATGGTGATCATTGGCGCTTAGAAAATACAAATGAATATAATGATTTTGTCGAAGCTTGGAAAAATAATAACATTTTAAAAACCAATATTGCAGGTAAAGTCACTTCATACGATATTTCATCAATCAATAGTGACTTTTGTATTCTGCAAAAGAATATCTAAGAGATCTTCTAGTTTTTTTGATCGTTTTTTCTCTACATTTTTGAAGGTCTGGGTTTTATATCCTATATTAATATATCGCTTTTGACTTCTTGCTTTTCTATTTTATTGAGCGCTTTACTTTGAAGCGCTTTGATCGATGATTATTTTGCGAGTTTAAGAGAATGAATTTTATTAACCAGTAAAGCAAGGTAAGGCGCGGATACTCTTTCTTGAAGAGGTTAATAAATTCATAGGAGCGCTAGGCTTATATCGAACAACTTTTGTGAATACAAGCGGACTGAATTTAGAGAACACTTCAAATGCCAAGGAAATTTGCTCGCTTGTAAATTTTGCTTTCAGAATAGAGAAAATAAAACGGAATTCGGGGCTTGAAGGTGATAAAATCTCAATCATGCGGAATAGCGAAATTATAGATCAAGAACTTCATCATACCTTGGTTAAGGAGCTTAAAGGGCGATTGGATTTTGCAAAAAGTTGTGGTATGCACGGATCGAGTTATTGGGTCAGGGGCGAACTCAAAGAAGACCCTTCTGCGCAATATGAATTTGCAGCAGCGAGTATTAGAGAGCGAAAGACTGTTTTCAATAGAGTCCTTGATGAGTTGATTTGAAATCAACTTCCAATAGATGTCAGTCCAATAAGTGTCTGAATGCTAACCAGTGATCATAACTTAGGTGTAAACCCCGAAATGATCACTGCAAAGTTGAGCAATTCGCTTGACCAAGCAAACCTCAGACTACTTATTCTGACTCGTCAAAACATCATTACATCGGGCGCAAGTTTCCTTAAATGCATGCGTGCCGACATCGGGTTTAATCTTCCAGCACCGTTGGCATTTCCCGCCAGTTGCTTTGTCAAACACGACGCAGATGGATTGATTGTCATCAAGCGTAAACGCTCCGTCGGGCGCCGGGTCATCTGTGAGACGGATGTCTGAGGTGATGCAAATCTCTGCGAAGTCAACACTCTCTAAAATAGCCTTAAGCGCGCTCGTTACATGAACCACAGGCGCGGCTTCGAGTGAAGAGCCAATGGTTTTTTCGGTGCGTTGAACTTCGATTGCGCCGGTAACGACGCGACGGGCTTGTCGAATTTGTTGAAATTTTTCGCCCAATTCTCTATTTTGCCAGCTTTCTGGTGTTTCCTCAAAATCTTGAAGATGGACGGATTCATTATCGCCGAGATTGCGTTCTAACCAGACCTCTTCCATTGTGAAGGTGAGAATGGGCGCAAGCCATTTGGTCATACACGCATAGACTTGTTCCATAGTCCAAAGCGCAGATTGCTGTGCATTGCTTTCGCGGTCGCAATAAAGCGTATCTTTGCGAATATCAAAATAGAATGCAGAGAGATCACTCGTACAGAAAACAAAGAGTTCGCTAAGCGCTTCTGAAAATGCGAATGATGAATAACTTTTGCGCACTTTTTGATCTAGCTCATAGAGTTTATGCAAAATCCATTGTTCGAGCTCAGGCAATTGTTCAGGCTTATGCGTCACTTTGGATTGGGGCAACGCGCCCATCAAAAAGCGAAAGGTATTGCGCAAACGCCGATAACTATCGGAGACGCCCTTCAAGATTTCGGGACCAATCCGCTGGTCGGCTGTATAATCAGTCTGAGCCACCCAAAGGCGCAAAATATCGGCGCCATATTGCTTCGTGACTTCATCAGGCACGATTGTGTTGCCGATAGACTTGGACATTTTCATGCCCTTTTCATCAAGGGTAAACCCGTGCGTTACCACGCTTCGATAGGGCGCACGACCATTGGTGCCGCAACTTTGAAGCAATGATGAATGAAACCAACCGCGGTGTTGATCTGTGCCTTCCATATAGACATCTGCGATACCGTCTTCAGTTCCGTCTTCACGATCACGCAAAACAAATGCATGCGTAGAGCCGCTATCAAACCAAACATCAAGGACATCAAAAATCTGATCATATTCATCAGGATCAACAATGCCTTCTAAAAAGCGCGATTTTGCGTTTTCCTCGTACCAGCAATCAGCTCCTTCGGCTTCAAATGCTGCGAGCACGCGTTTGTTGACTTCATCATTTCTAAGAAGAAATTCGGCTGCGGTTGGCAATGCACCTTTTTTCACAAAACAAGTTAGTGGCACTCCCCACGCACGTTGTCTTGATAGGACCCAATCGGGGCGCGATTCAATCATCGCGTAAAGGCGATTGCGACCGGTTTTGGGCGTCCAGTCCACATTATCAATTTCAGTCAGAGCACGCTTTCTGATTGTTTTGCCGAATTGATCTTTTCCATCGCCTACAGTTTTATCTATCGCCACAAACCATTGAGGCGTGTTCCGGTAGATCACGGGTGCTTTGGAGCGCCATGAATGCGGATAGCTATGCTTAATTTTTCCGCGCGCCAACAATCCGCCAACTTCCACCAGCTTATCAATAACGGTCTTGTTTGCATCTCCTTCGCCGCCCTTGCGGCTCAATATGTATTTGCCGCCAAAAAAAGGTAAATCTTTGCGGAAACCGCCGTCGTCCATTACGTTATATGTCAGCACTTCTTCCAGTTTGCCAAGGTCGCGGTAGAGTTCAAATTCTTCCATACCGTGAGAAGGGGCGCAGTGAACAAATCCTGTTCCATCTTCATCCGTCACAAAGGGCGCTGGACGTAAAATGCGCGGTTGATCCCATTCTCCGTTCGAACCCTCGGCGCCGTGAAGCGGGTGCGCAAGGGGCAATTCGTTAAGCTCTTTTGCCGTCACGTCACGCACACGTTTCCACTGCCCTTCTTCAAGGCGCGCTTTTGTAAACGTTTCTGCTGCGAGCTTATCGGCGAGAATGAATTGATCACCTTTTTTTGCCCAACATTCCTCAGGAGTATCAGTGACCCCATAGAGCCCATATTCATAATCGGCCCCGAAAACGACACCTTTATTGGAGGGAATTGTCCAAGGTGTTGTGGTCCAAATTACGATATTTGCATCTTTTAAATCGCCTTCCATAACCCGAAATTTCACCCAAATAGTGAAGCTTTCCTTGTCGTGATATTCAACTTCTGCATCTGCGAGAGCTGTTTGCTCAATAGGTGACCACATGACGGGTTTGGAGCCTTGATAAAGTGTCCCATTCATCAAAAATTTCATAAATTCTTCGGCAATGACGCGCTCTGCATGAAAGTCCATAGTAAGGTACGGATTTTCCCAATTGCCCGTTATGCCAAGTCGTTTGAATTCATTTCGTTGAATATCCACCCAGTCTTCAGCAAATTTGCGGCATTCCTTGCGAAAATCAACCACAGGTACATCTTCTTTGTTTTTGCCTTTCTTGCGGTATTTTTCTTCGATTTTCCACTCAATGGGCAGACCGTGACAATCCCACCCCGGAATGTATGGGCTTTTATAACCCATCATTTGGTGTGAGCGAACAATCATATCTTTGATGATTTTATTTAAGGCATGGCCAATATGAAGGTGGCCATTGGCATAGGGAGGGCCGTCATGAAGCGTAAAGGTCTTTCGAGCTTTCTTTTCTTGGAGTTTTTCATAAACACCAATTTTTTCCCAGTGAGCGAGCCATTCAGGTTCTCTCTTTGGGAGCCCCGCTCGCATCGGGAAGTCGGTTTGAGGGAGGTTGAGGGTGTCTTTATAGTCGGGAGTTTCGGACATTTGATATCTCTTTGATATAAATCGATTATAGGGATTAGAGAGGTTGTGCGTGCGCACGAATAGCGTACCCGGTGGCCTTAGCCAGCCGGGATCATAATTCGAATTATGAATATCACTTTTTGTATATTTTTTTGCATTTCGAAGTCGTTATAGAACTGAATGTTCGGCTGAGCAAGGGCGTGTTTGTGAAATTTATGGCGCTGATTTTTCGTTGGTATAAAGTCCACTGAGAGAATGGGTCAGCACTGAAGATGTGGAGGGTCTTTTTAGTGCGTGAAAGGGCATCGGACGACAGACTTCCATGGCGGCAATCCCAATGCGTGTGGTCAGTGCTGAATTCACAATGCCTTCGCCAAAACGCCTCGATAGTTTTGAGAGCAGGCTGCCACCCATCACCGTTCCGATTAGATCGTCTCCTACCGAAATCGCACCAGTGGCGACAAGATGTGTCGCAATTCGCCCAAAAAGGCGCCAGCCACCAATGATGCCGGGTTGCCCACCATATACGTCGGCAATCGCACGGATCATTCCGATATTTGAAGTGAGAACGGTGATGACATCGGCAAGTGCTAAAGGAATAAAAGCGGTGACGAGCGCAACGCGCCGTGCTCGAGTTTGAATTTCGCGGATTGCGGCTACGTCTTTTTCACTTAAAAAATCGCGTTCGCAAAGATCAAGGATCGCGTCAGCGTCAACCAATTCGTCTCGCCGTTTTTCCCAATCTGAATGTGACTTTGGGTAGAGAGCCGCTATGCGGTCACTTGCGGATTTCGCATCTTTAAGTGCGCCACTTTTGCGCGCCTTTTCGATTAAGACGCGATTTTTTTCACTGCGCCTCAATCTCATAATCGCGAAAATCTCACGCAAGATATAGAGACACATGATGACAATTATGATAGCCCCGAGACCCTGCGCAATTAGACCTAAGACTGGGTTGCTTTGCAGTAGATTTGTGACAAAATTCCAAAATGACAGCGATACAGCGATGGCGATTAAGCCGCCAAGTGATGCCATAAAAATGCGTCTGAGCCAACTGGTTTTACGCGCCCGCCTTCGGGTGATTGCCGCCATGGTGCTCTCAGATGAATCTGAAAATGTTTCGTCAAACTCAAGAGGCTTATCATCATCGATAATGACTGGATCTTCACTCATGCTTATCTCATCTTATCTGTAAGCAAGAAATCCACAAGTTGGTCCATTCGAATATGAGGAATGCCTTTTAGATTTCTTTTATCCAGTTTGGGGGGAAGGAGATCAGGCGCTTCGAAGTTTTTGGTTTCCTTAGCGATTAGAAAAGCTTCGGGATCAGCGGGGAGGGCGCCAAAATGAAAGCCAATTTTTTTTTGATCACTTGCTCTTGTACCGCGTACGATTTTAAGCTCTTTGCCTTTGTGTGAAGTGGCGTCTTCGGCGCTTGAGCGCACGCTGGCGATGGCTTTGGCTTCGGTTTGCGCACCGTTGTAATCAGCGCGACGAATTGCCGATTTCAAAATGACTTGCGTAAAGTCAACCATTTTGTCGTGATAAACATGATGCAAAAGATCGGCTTTAGTCGCAACGAAAGCAATTTTATCAATTTTTTTGCCCAAAACGATCGAGAGCATATTATTGGTACCGGGGCTGAAAGCCTTGAGCACATTCGACATTGATTTTTCGAGACTCTCAAGCGCGTTTGCACCTTTTTCGAGCGCCCCAAGAACATCAATCAATACAATTTGACGGTCAATTTTTTCAAAATGATTTTTGAAAAATGGTCTAATCACCTTACGTTTATATGCTTCAAAGCGTTTGACAAATGTTTTATGCGCGTGACTTTCTTTTGTCACGGGCACGAATGTAATCGCCGGTGTGCCTTCTAAATCTCCGGGAAGTAAAAAACGCCCAGGCACAAGGTCATTGAGCCCCTTTGATTTACGCGCGCGCATAAGATGATGATAGTCTTTGCAAAGCGCTTGAATTTCCGTTTCGCTCGGGCGTTTTTCTTTGGCGAAATTCTGAAGTTTATGCTGCATAGCTTCTTCGCCACCGACTGAAATATTATCAAGGGCACGCATAGCGGATTGCGCCCATTCATCATAGCTTTTGTCAATCATGCCGAGGTCGAGCAACCACTCCCCCGGGTAATCAATGATATCGAGATGAAGATTGTAGGTATCACCAAAAATTGAACTCAAACCTTTGCGCTTTATGCGAAAAGACAAGCGTAGGGTGGATATGGTTCGTGTACTTTCGGGCCATTCAGGTTCGCTCGACAAGAGTTTTTTTAAGTGCTCTTCAAATTCAAAGCGTGCAATTGTAGCGTCGGGCTGTTCGTCGAGTTGGCACGCCAATATTCTGCCCTCTGCCTCCGCCGTGAAGCCAAGCATACGGTCGCGCTCAAGTAAATTGGCGACTAATGATGTAATAAACACAGTTTTCCCCGAACGCGACAGTCCGGTTATGCCGAGGCGTATATTGGGGAACATGCTGGATTGTAGCGAATGTGTGATATCGTTGACAATACGAATGAGAAGCTCCTGCCTTTTCAAATTTGATAACAAGTTATAGATAGGGATGTGTATTGACAAGTCAATGAGGTTTTATGCCGCGATATGCACTCAAAATAGCCTATGACGGCGCGCCGTTTTCAGGGTTTCAACTCCAAGCGGATGCGCCTTCCGTGCAAGGTCATCTTGAAGATGCAATCATGAAACTGCAAGCAAAACAGTGCCGCGTTATCACGGCTGGTCGTACCGATGCGGGTGTTCACGCAATGGGACAAGTTGTTCATTTTGATATGGAAAAAGATTGGGAGAGTTTTCGGCTTTCCGAGGCTTTGAATTTTCACTTAAAGCCTGCGCCGATTGCTGTGCTCGCAACCGCAAAAGTTGATGAAGATTTTTCGGCACGCTTTTCAGCTTTGTCACGGCGCTATATTTACAAAATTTTGACACGGCGTGCGCCGCAAACTTTTGGGCGCGGAACAAAGTGGTGGGTCCGCCATGAATTAGACGCAGATTTGATGCAAAGCGCTGCAAATATTTTTGTTGGAAAACATGATTTTACAACATTTCGCTCAAGTCAATGCCAGTCGGATTCGCCACTTAAATCAGTTGACTGGGTGCGTGTTGAAAAAATCCAAACCGACGAAGGTGTTGAAATTCACTTTCATATTGAGGCGCGTAGCTTCTTGCATAATCAAGTCCGAAGCTTTGCGGGAACGCTTGAACGCGTGGGTGCGGGCTCTTGGCCGGTTGAACGTGTGAAAAAGGCACTGGAATCTTGTGATCGCGCGAAATGTGGTCCGGTTGCGCCGCCTGAAGGCTTGTATCTTGCCGAAGTTAAATACCCTGATGACATTTTTGCAGGCGGTAGTCGTGACTATGGTTTTGCTTAAGGGTTGTTGTTAGGCCTTACAAAATTTACGAGGTAAGGAGCTTCAGTGCGAGCGCAATTGTGGTTATGACGATAAGTGGCTTAATGACTTTTGCACCGCCCTTGATGGCAAACTTTGCGCCCAGGCGCGCCCCAAGAAACTGACCGCCTCCCATGAATAATCCGATTTTCCAACTGACAGCACCGATCGCTGCAAAAAACACAAATGCCCCAATATTTGAAGCAAAATTTAAAAGTTTTGTGTGTGCAGTTGCGCGGATTAGCCCATACCCAGAGAGCAAGACGAACCCCAGCATATAAAAAGTACCGGCACCCGGGCCAAAAATACCATCGTAAAAAGCAATGAGAGGAGCGATAAAAAGAGCATATTTCCACGGGGGTATGCGAGGGTTGCGATCTTCGTCGGTCAATTTTTTTGATAAACTAAAATAAATCGCGACTACAATTAGGATGATAGGGAGCGCGCGTTCAAGGATCTCGGTCGGCAATAAGCTGACGAGCATTGCGCCCAAAAGAGAGGCTAAGCCGCAAATAAGCGCGGATTTCCATTGTGTGTTGAGATTAACTAAGCCTTGTTGGGCGTATTTTAACGTTGCGGATCCCGACCCGAAAAGGGCTTGAAGCTTGGAAGTTCCAAGAACTTCTAAAGGGTTCATGCCCGTTAACAGGAGAAAGGGCACAACGATTAGTCCCCCACCTCCTGCAATCGCGTCCACAAATCCGGAAACAAAGGCAACGCCAATGAGTAACATTTCTAAGCCATTTATAAATTCGCTCATACAGCCTCGTTAAAGCGCTATTGAATTTAAAGAAAGCGTAAACTTCACAAAAGGCTAGAATTATGCTAAGCACCCCGAAGGGAAATTAAGAATAATTAAAAATACCCCTGACCCGGAGAAATTTTATGTTCAGAAGTAATCGCGAAAAGCTGACGCTTTTCTTGGTGTGCCTGTGCCACGGATTTTGGCTATTTTTTACATATAACGCGTTTTGGATGAATGGCGTTATCACAATTTTTGCACTGGCTATTTTGATCGCATTTCATTCCTCTTTGCAGCATGAAATGATGCATGGGCATCCCTTTAAATCGCAAAAAATAAATGATCTTTTGGTTTTTATACCGATTGGTGTTTTTATACCTTATGAGCGTTTTAGAGATACGCATCTCATGCATCACAAGGACTCAAAACTCACAGATCCCTATGATGATCCAGAAACCAACTATCTTGATCCAGAAGTTTGGGAAAAATATGGGCGCTTTAAAAAAGGAATATTATCCATAAATAATACCTTATTGGGTCGAATGATATTTGGCCCGGGGATTAGCTTGTATGGGTTTTATCGCTCAGATTTAAAGGCTTGCCTTAATGGCGATGCTTCAATTGTGAAAGCTTGGCTATCGCATGCTTTCGGGCTTTGCTTGCTGGTTGGCATTTTAGTTGGATTTGACGTTCCGATTTTGACCTATCTCTTAGCGTGTTACTTGGGGATGTCTTTGCTCAAGATCAGAACTTTCATTGAGCATCAAGCTCATGAGCGCATGTTGGGCCGAACGGTTATCATTCAAGATCGAGGTTTTTTTACGTTACTATTTTTAAATAATAATTATCATAGCGTTCATCATGCTCACCCCGATTTGCCTTGGTACGAGTTGCCTCAAAAATACGAAGCAAACGAGAAGAGTTATTTAAAGCGGAATTGCAATTATTATTATCGGAATTATTTTGAGGTGTTTACAAGATACGCCCTGAAGCGCAAAGATGATGTGGCACACCCAATTTATCAAAAGCCGAAGCGGGAGCGTGAAAATTGATCGCATCTTTACCGATGTATGATTTTGCCCATTTGAGGCGAGATTGGGATTTTTTTTATCATGCCATCGTCTCAAATTTTCGAAATCTGAGTATTGACCTTGCGGGTTCTCATACCGCGCAAATTCCATTAACGCTCGCGCGCAATGAAACGGCCATGAATTGGAATAGAGAGGTGTTTTTATCAATGTCATGTGGGGCGCCGTTTCGTAATTTATTCTCGGATCATTTATATATTCTTGGCGCATTAGATTTTGGCCTTATAGAGCTTTCAGGTTGCTATCAGTCGCTGATGCTGGGGTTTTTAAAAGCGCAAAGCGTGAAAATTGCTGTGAATGATAGGGGGTCGCAATCGGGATATCACGCGCCTATGCTTTGGCTAAGTCAACGCGGTATTGAGCCTGAAATCGTGATTTCGGGCTCTCACGAGCGTTCGATGGACTTAGTCTTAGAAGGATCTGCCGATATGTGCGGGGTTGATAATGTGAGTTATCATTTTATTTCTCAAAGACGTTCAAAATTTAATCGGTTAGAAATTGTCGGTAAGACGCCTCCGACACCGGGGTTGCCACTTGTCACTTCTCAATATAAGTGGACCCAGCCTCTCAAAATCGCGATTGATCAAGCGCTCAATCAAATTTCAGATCAGTTCAATTCGATATATATAAAGCGTCGCGTCGACTTTAGCGCTCAAGACTATTTGAAAGTTAAAAACTATCAGCCAGCTTGACACTTTTTTGCTTAAGGCTATGAATGGGTCAAATGAATGTAGATGTGATCAAAAAGTGGTTTTCTGAACATCCTGAAGTGATGGATATTCAAGTTTCGGCGGTTGACATTAATGGGATTTGGCGAGGAAAGCGCGTTCCTGCGGCTCAACTTGAAAAGATCATTTCAGGCGGCGTTCGGATGCCAATATCGGGGCTTGGACTCGATATTTGGGGGCGCGATGTCGAAAATAGTCCTTTGGTGTTTGAGAGCGGGGACAAAGATGGAGCCTGTTTACCAACTGGACGTTTGGTTTTTTTGCCTGGTAAAAATGGAAATGCTTCCGTACTTATGCCAACAACTATGCGCTTAGATGATGATAAATTTTCGCCCGTTGATGTGCGCGCAATTTTACAAAACGCGGTCGAGCGCGCCGAGCGCATGGGGTTTCGCGCAGTTATGGCGCTGGAGCTTGAATTTTATCTCCTTGAGAATAAAAAGAATCCGCTCCAAGCAGCGTCTTCACCTGTTACCGATTCTCGCAATCAAAAAGATGCAATTTTGGATGTCGATGAACTTTCTCATTTCTCGGCCTTTTTTGACGAAGTTTACTCAATTTGCCGCAATTCTTCTGTTCTAGTCGATACCGCAATTTCAGAGGCAGGTGTTGGACAATTTGAAGTCAATCTCATGCATGATGAACCGCTGAAGGCGGCAGATGATGCGGTTCTTTTTAAGACGATTTTTAAGCAGGTTGCGAAACAAAATCAAAAGCAAGTGAGCTTTATGGCGAAGCCCTTTATCGAGCAAGCGGGTTCAGGCATGCATGTTCATTTTTCTCTATTGGATCATAATGGGCAAAATGTATTTGATAATGGCGGGCCTGAAGGCAGTGATGTTTTGCGAAGTGCGGTTGCAGGTCTTCTCGAAACAATGCGCGCGTCGACATTAATTTGGGCGCCTCACATGAATTCCTACCGCCGTTTTGCGATCAATTCTCACGCCCCCAATAAAATCTCTTGGGGATATGAGAACCGTACGGTTGCACTTAGAATTCCGGGAGGAGCAAGTTCCGCAAGGCGAATTGAGCACCGAATTTCCGGCGCAGACGCGAACCCTTATCTTGTTCTTGCCAGTATTTTACACGGCGCACTTGATGGCATTGAAGGTAGACTTTCTCCTCAGGCGCCAACACAAGGCAACGCCTATATTCAAGATTTGGATCAGATATCGGATCACTGGATTGATGCGATAAGGGATTTTGAAAATAGCGATTTTTTTAAAAGAAATTTTCCTAAAATGTTTGTGGATGTTTTTGCTTTGGCAAAACGTCAAGAATATACAGATGTATTAGGTCACATTACAAATGCGGAAATTGATGCCTATTTAACGACGGTTTAAAAAATCATTCGGTGATTTCCAAGATCACTTCTGAATCTTTGCAAAGCTTTACAATTTCACGGTGAGGAGGTCGGTCGGTTATAAAACGATCAAGCTCTGCCATGGATTCAATTCTGACCGGCGCATGTCGAGAAAATTTCGCATGATCGGCCATGAGAATTTTACGGCGTGCATTTTTAAGAATGGCTTTTGATACGCGCACTTCCCGGTAATCATAATCGAGCATAATTCCGTCAGGACTGATTGCCGCGCAAGAGATCGCTGCAAAATCGACGTGAAATTGATTTACGAAGTCAACCGCTACGTCCCCCACAATACCGCCATCGTTGCGGCGCAAAATCCCGCCAGCGATCAGAACTTCTGAGTTGGGATTGGCCGAGAGTATATTTGCAACATTTAAGTTATTTGTAAGCACAAGTAAATTTCGGTGTCCAAGGAGGGCGCGGGCGACTTCTTCTGTGGTTGTGCCGATATTTAAAAATACGGATGCGCCGTCGGGTATATGGGCGGCGAGAGCTTGGGCAATTCGTTGTTTTTCTAGGAAGCTAAGCGCGCGCCGTTCTTCATAGCCGAGGTTATATATACCAAGTGGCAGAATCGCACCGCCGTGTACACGTGAAAGATGACCTTTTTCACAGAGTTCGCCAAGGTCGCGCCGCACTGTTTGAGGAGTCACATTCAGAGTTTCAGCAAGCCCTTCAACCGTCACCCGACCACTATTGCGGGCGAGTTTTAAAATTTCTTCGTGTCGAAAATTGAGTGCCATATGATTCGCCTTCTTCGATATTTGCGTTGATACGATGCGCTATTTTTCGTTTATTTTCTTTTTTAGTTAAGAGCAATCATTTTTTTTATTAATTAAAACAGTAGCTTATGTAACTATTTATGTTTTATCGATGAAAATTTATAAATTTTTTATGAATTTTGTTGACGAAATGAAAAAATAGCGACATATTTCGAACATCTCCTCGGAGGCGTATACATCCTAATGGGCCTAGGAGTATGCAAGAGTTAAAGTCGAAAAGCCGATTCCCAAGCCGGCTTTTCGATTTTTTACTTTCTGGCCCTCCATTTTTCGCGAGAGTTTCGGAATTGGGTGCGGTTCAGTCTTGATCTTTGTTGCTGATTAATGCGATTAAGCCTTAATTACATATTAAATTAGGAGTGGAAAATGCCAGTTAAAATCGCAATTAATGGTTTTGGTCGAATTGGTCGTAATGTGGCGCGTGCGATTTATGAGAGTGGCCGTAAAGATATTGATATCGTCGCAATCAATGATCTTGGGCCAGTTGAAACTAATGCGCATTTGTTGCGTTTTGATAGTGTTCACGGTCGTTTCCCAACAGAAGTGGTTGTTGAAGGTGACGTGATTAAAGTGGGCAATGAAAGCTTCAAGTGTTTTTCTGAGCGCGATCCAAAAAGCTTACCTTGGGGTGATCTCGATATTGATGTCGTGATGGAGTGTACGGGAATTTTTACGTCAAAGGAAAAAGCCTCAATGCACTTGGAAGCGGGCGCTAAGCGCGTTTTGGTTTCTGCACCTGCATCTGGCGCTGATAAGACGGTCGTTTATGGCGTCAATCACGACGTCCTTACAAAAGATGATTTGGTTGTCTCAAATGCATCTTGTACGACCAACTGTCTTTCACCTGTTGCCAAAGTCCTTAATGATCTTGTCGGTATCGAAAAAGGGTTCATGACCACTATTCATTCTTATACCGGCGATCAGCCTACACTTGATACAATGCACTCAGATCTTTATCGTGCTCGTGCAGCCGCCATGTCTATGATCCCAACTTCAACAGGCGCTGCGAAAGCGGTTGGCTTGGTTTTGCCTGAATTGAACGGCAAGCTTGATGGTGTTGCAGTTCGTGTCCCCACACCAAATGTATCGGTTGTTGATCTCAAGTTTATCCCAAATCGCAATACAAGTGTTGAAGAGATCAATGCCGCGATCAAAGCAGCAGCTGACGGTGAATTAAAAGGCGTGCTCGGATACACGGAACGCCCGAATGTTTCCATTGATTTTAACCATGATGCGCATTCGTCTATTTTCCATATGGATCAAACCAAAGTTATGGAAGGCAATCTTGTCCGTGTGATGAGTTGGTATGATAATGAGTGGGGTTTCTCGAACCGCATGAGTGATACGGCTGTTGCGATGGGTAAATTAATTTAAGTTTTAAAATTAGCGCTCAAAATACCTACGGTTTTTTGAGCGCAATACCAAAGACTAAAAATCAATCTTGCGCTGTTGTCGGCGCAAGATTTTTTTTTACTTAGATTCGATTTCGTCAATAATTTGTTTTACTGTTTCGACAGGGCTGACGGCTCCATAAATGGGACGACCGATGACGAGATAGTCAGCGCCATTTTGAATGGCAATCTTGGGGGTCACAATGCGTTTTTGATCGCCAATATCACTTCCGAGCGGGCGAACGCCAGGCGTGACGATCAATTTTCCATTCGCTTCGGGAATTTTACGGATGAGCGCGGCCTCTGCTGCGGACGCAATCACCCCGTCTGCGCCGGCTTCAAATGCTTTGCCAGCCCGCTCGACAACCAAATCTGGAATTGTGCCCTCTTTGATAAGCGCTTGATCGAGATCTTTGCGGTCGCTTGAAGTCAAAATCGTTACGGCCAAGATTTTTGTTTGAGATCCTGCCACTCCTTGCATTGCTCCCTCTACGACACTTGGATCTCCGTGGACAGTCATAAAATCGAAGCCCAGTTCCGCATGACCGTGAACAGCGCGCTCGACCGTGGAGGGAATATCAAAAAACTTAAGATCCATAAAGATGCGCTTGCCTTGCTCTGCCAGTTCGACGGCAAGTGCGCCGCCACCAATTGTCAGTGATCCCATTCCAATTTTATAAAAACTGACATGATCTCCGAGTAATTGAGTAAAGGCTTGCGCTTCAAGAATGTTTTTATGATCAAGGGCGACGATTATTCTGTCTTTGGCTTCCATAAGCTTCCTTTTTGCTGTATCAATAGCTGTCTTGGAAATGAATGTAAAATCTATTTTATGTTGTTTTACGCGACGATGACGTTAACCGTGTATAATAAAACCCGCTTACTTCCAAAACTTGAAATCTGTGAATTTGACCCCATATTTAACCCAAAGCATCATGCCATAATGGGTGACGCAAATTATGACGTTTTTGATGGGCTTTAGAGGGCATCGAAAATAGGGCAAAGGAGATTGATATGGATTTAGAAAAATTCACCGAGCGCGCGCGGGGTTTTTTGCAGGTCGCGCAGACCATTGCAACACGTGAAGGGCATGGTCAATTTACTTCTGAACATGTTTTAAAAGCGCTTTTAGATGATGAAGAAGGGCAAGCTGCACGCCTTATTGTCAAGGCTGGTGGTGATTTGAAGCAGATTATGTGCGAAGCGCAAAAAGCCGTATCCAAATTACCAAAGGTTGAGGGGCAATCGGCGATTTATACGGAACCTAAGCTGGGCAAAACACTTGTAAAAGCAAGTGATATTGCTAAAAAAAATGGTGATAGTTTTGTCTCGTCGGAAACTATTTTAGAGGCGTTGCTAGCGACCAGTTCGAATGCGCAAACTGTTTTAAAAAACGGCAAACTTGATCCAAAGTCGCTGCGCGCGGCAATCGAAGAATTGCAACAGGGGCGTGGCGTTCATTCTCAAACGGCTGAAAGCACTTATGAGAGTTTGAAAAAATTCGCCCGTGATTTGACTGAAGCAGCGCGTGAAGGCAAGATTGATCCGATTATTGGGCGCGATGAGGAAATTAGGCGCGCAATGCAGGTTTTGTCTCGCCGTACGAAAAATAATCCGGTGCTGATCGGAGAGCCTGGCGTCGGAAAAACCGCGATCGCCGAAGGCCTTGCGCTTCGAATTGTGAATGGTGATGTGCCCGATAGCATTGCAGGCAAACAACTTATGGCGCTTGATATGGGTGCACTGATTGCGGGTGCGAAATATCGAGGCGAATTTGAAGAGCGCCTAAAGGCCGTATTGAACGAGGTTGCGCAAGCGGGCGGAAATATAATCTTGTTTATTGACGAAATGCATACCCTCGTTGGCGCTGGAAAGACGGACGGGGCAATGGATGCTTCAAACCTATTAAAGCCTGCGCTTGCGCGCGGTGATTTGCATTGCGTTGGCGCTACGACATTGGACGAATATCGCAAATATGTTGAAAAAGATGCAGCGCTTGCGAGACGTTTTCAGCCGGTCATAATTCAAGAGCCAACGGTTGAAGATACGATCTCGATTTTGCGCGGCATTAAAGAAAAATATGAACTTCATCACGGCGTTCGCATTGCGGATCAAGCGATTGTTTCTGCGGCGCTTTTGTCGGATCGCTATATTTCTGATCGTTTTATGCCTGATAAAGCCATCGACTTAATGGATGAGGCCGCTTCTCGTTTGCGCATGGAGGTGGACAGTAAGCCCGAAGAATTGGATGCACTTGACCGTGATATTTTGCAAAAGCAAATTGAAGTTGAGGCGCTCAAAACCGAGAAGGATCAAGCGTCAAAAGATCGATTAACGAAATTGGAAAAGGAGCTTTCTGAACTGACAGAAAGATCTTTGGAAATGACGTCTAGGTGGCAAGCTGAGCGGGATAAATTGGCGTCGGCGCGCGATATAAAAGAAGAATTAGATGCGGCGCGCATCGAGCTTGAAAACGCAAAGCGAGAGGCTGATCTTTCTAAGGCGGGAGAGTTGTCTTATGGGGTGATCCCGTCACTTGAAAAGCGCTTGGCGCAAGCCGAAGAAAATAATCAAGATGATATGGTTGAAGAAGCTGTAAAATCTGAGCATGTGGCGTCTGTTCTTGAAAGGTGGACGGGAATTCCCGTTGATAAAATGCTTGAGGGCGAGCGTGATAAATTGCTGCGCATGGAAGAAGAGATTGGTAAGCGTGTGATCGGCCAAAAAGAGGCTGTTGATGCGGTGGCGAATGCGGTTCGCCGCGCGCGCGCGGGTCTAAATGATCCCAATCGTCCTTTGGGATCATTTTTATTCCTCGGCCCAACGGGCGTAGGGAAGACTGAGCTTACTAAGGCGCTCGCTGAATTTTTATTTAACGATGATCAGGCCATGGTGCGCGTTGATATGAGTGAGTTCATGGAAAAGCACTCGGTGGCAAGGCTTATCGGAGCTCCGCCGGGATATGTTGGATATGATGAAGGGGGCGTTCTAACCGAAGCTGTCCGTCGTAGGCCTTACCAAGTGATTCTATTTGATGAGGTTGAGAAAGCGCATCCCGATGTATTTAATATTTTGCTTCAGGTTCTCGACGATGGCCGTCTCACCGATGGTCAAGGGCGTGTTGTCGATTTTAAAAACACACTCATCATCTTAACTTCAAATTTGGGCGCCTCTCTTTCGAGTGTGGATCAATCTAAAGATCAAATGCACACCACGATGAGAGAGGCAGCGCGCGCACATTTTAGGCCAGAGTTCTTAAATCGTCTTGATGAGATGGTTGTTTTCGATCGACTAACGCGTGCGGACATGAATGTGATTGTGGATATTCAGGTGGCCATTTTACAACGGCGCCTTGACGGTCGGAAAATTAAGCTCATTCTTGATGATGCGGCGCGTGATTGGTTGGGCGATCAAGGGTTCGATGCGGCTTATGGGGCGAGACCTTTGAAGCGTGTGATTCAAAAAACGATCCAAGATGTTTTGGCAGAGGAATTGCTCTCTGGTCGGATTATTGATCGTGATGAAGTCCCGATCACGGTTGTTGACGGAATTCTGAGTGTAAACGGCGTTGCGGTCAAAGGGTTCGCTGAACTCCCTGATAATCCCGTCATCAACTAATTAAATTGCAAAAACCCACAAGGCAGACTGGGTTTGTGCCCAGTCTGTTTTTTATAGTTAAATGATGAATTTAGCGATATATCCTGGGCATAATGTGATGATCTAGCCGTTTTATTTTTCCGAAAAGAGAAATTAGATTGGTTCAAGTGTGTCACTAATAGAGGCAGTCGCACTCGCTGTGTAGCTTTAACGACCTGCAACCCAAAGAATCTTTATTAGACGAAAATGAAGTCATTTGTGCCAAAATACGTTCGTTTTGGGGGCTTCAGGTGCGAATTGATAAAAAATCACAAAAAGTTTGTTTTAAATTTTTGACGCTCTTCGGGCTATATTGTGATTTTGAAAGTCGCAAGCGCAATATGTTGATTGAAAAATTTTAAATCATAAAATTCCCATTAATTCCCAAAAAAATCTATTGATTCCCATTTTTTCCCATGTTATCCATTTCTTACAGTGATTTTGCGTTATAAATAAAATTAACTGGCAGGTTCATACAGGCGCAGACTTCACTCAAAAAAATAATAGATCCGGCGCATTGAGCAGTTGCGAATAGGATTTGGCAATCATGCTAGGCGGATCGCTCGGGAAACTCTGGCGGTCCGTTTTTTAATGCCAAATGGCACAGAATATTGAGGGTTAAGAAAGAGTGGGAGAACTTTTTCAAGGCAAAGTTCAAAATCGTATCGACGCTAAGGGGCGTGTTTCGGTGCCCGTTAGCTTTCGTCGTGTACTTGAGCAGGGCGATCCTGATTTTCAAGCGGGCTCAAATATTCGGATGTCCGTTTTGCATTGGCCGAAGAAAAAGTGTCTTGAAGTTTATTCTGTGAATGGAATGGCGGAGTTGGCTGCTCAGGTTGCACAGTTTCCGCCTCGCTCGCCTAAGCGTGAAATGTTCTCTCGATTTGTACTTGGCGGCGCGACGCCGATGAGCCTTGATGATACCGGGCGCGTTGTACTTTCAGAGGGGCTTTGTGCGCCCGCGGGAATCGATAGAGAAGTTGTCTTTGTTGGGTCTTATGGGAAGTTTGAGATTTGGGATCCTGAGCAGTTCCAAATTGATACACAAGAAAAGTTGGCCGCTCTTGAGGATGATGGTTTTTGGGACGCGCCTTTTGGTGATGGATTTAATTCATGAATGATTTAGTCCATAAGCCTGTTTTAATTGATAAAATTTTAGATCGAGTTGCCCCAGTGAGTGGCACTTGGCTTGATGGAACTTTTGGTGCGGGCGGCTACTCAAAGGCTTTGATCGCGTCAGGCGCTGAAAAGGTGATGGGCGTAGATCGGGATCCGCTTGCGCATGAGTTGGCGTCTGAGTGGATCGAGCAATTTCAAGGCCGAATTGAATTGCACCATGCACAGTTTTCTGAGATTTCGAAATTTGTCTCTGAGCAGACGCTTGATGGCTTGGTGCTGGATATTGGGGTGTCCTCAATGCAGTTGGATATTGCCGATCGAGGGTTTTCCTTTATGCGGGATGGCCCCCTTGATATGCGGATGAGCCAAGAGGGGCAAAGTGCGGCTGATTTATGTAATACGCTTGATGAGGAAGCGCTTGCGAATATTATTTATGAATTTGGCGAGGAGCGCGCTTCTCGCAAAATTGCGCGTGAGATTGTAAAAGCAAGAAAGCTTGCACCCCTATCGCGTACGTCAGAGCTTGCTGATATTTGCGAGCGCGTTTTGCCGAGACGAAAACCAACCGATATGCATCCTGCTACGCGGACTTTTCAGGCGTTTCGCATTGCCGTGAACCGAGAGTTAGATGAACTGAAAATCGCACTTAATTCCGCTTTGAGCTTGTTAAAGGAAAATGGTTGGCTTGTGATCGTGAGCTTTCATTCGCTTGAGGACCGAATTGTTAAGAATTTTTTCAACCAAAAGTCTGGAAAAGGGGCTTCAGTCAATCGTTATGCGCCCGTTCCGACGGAAACCGAAAAGCCAATGCTCAAAATTGTGACTCGTAAGCCAATTTTGCCTTCAAATGAAGAAAATGCAATGAATCCGCGCGCGCGTTCTGCGAAGTTAAGAATCGCGCAAAAACTTGGGATGGTTTAATGAGAATAGTCTTGCATATTTTACTTTTGATTGCGACGATAATTTGTGCGATTTGGGCCTATTCGATAGCCGGAAAAACGCGTGCGCTCGACTCGCAGCTTTCGAAGTTAAAAATTGATATTCGGCTTGAAGAGGAGGCGCTTGATGTTCTTTCTGCAGATTGGGCTTATCTCAATCGTCCAAAAAGATTGCGCCATTTGGTAAATTTATATGCAGCACAACTTCAATTAATCCCGATTGGGGAAGGGCATTTTTTGCCGATTCAATCTGTTCCGTACCCGAGTTTGGAGCGCGTAGAGGCGCAGCCCGTCGTCAATACGGATCAAATTAAAGCCGCGCTAAAATATATTGACATTGTAGAGGATGAATCGAGATGAGTTTTGGTTCGGAGCGCTCTTCAGTACCGATAATGGCGGTTTTAAAGCAGCGGATGCAACGGTATGGCACTTCTCCTATTGGCGAGCGGCACCGAGCAAAATTGCTTGCGGAGCGTTTAAAAAGAGAACAGGGAACGGCGAAATTCTTAATCGGAATGGGCGTCGTCGCTGTGATGGCTATTTATGGCACCATCGCGGTCAAAATGACGTCACTCGCATTTTCAGATCCGATTGCGCTACCGCGTTATCAGCTTACAGAGATTTACGGTGGACGGGCGAATATTGTCGATCGCAATGATGAAATCATGGCAACAAATTTGCCTGGATATTCTCTATATGTACATCCTCAAGACCTGATTGAGCCTGATCGTGCGGCGCGAGAATTGGCAAAAATATTTCCTGATTTGAACGAAGAAAGTCTCCGAGAAACGTTTCATAATCCAGATGCCAAATTTCGCTGGTTAAAGCCTCAAATTACGCCTCGGCAAAAGCAGCTTGTATTTAATTTGGGAGAGCCCGGTTTACAGTTTGGCAAGCGCGAAGTGCGTCTCTTTCCAAACGGTGATGTGGCTTCTCATCTATTGGGGGGCGTAAATATTGGTGAGAAATCGACACGCGCAGCCGAAATGCGCGGTGCAGCAGGGGTTGAGTTTGCTTTTGATCAGTTTTTAAAAGAACCCCGAAATGAAAATCGAAATTTGAAATTGTCCATTGACCTTGCAGCGCAATATGCCCTTGAGCATCAACTGTACCAAGGCATGATTGCCAATAATGCGAAAGGTGCAACGGGGATTATCATGGAATCGGATACCGGCCGCATCATTTCGATGGCTTCGCTTCCTGATTTTGATCCGAACACGCGTCCGAAAGTGTTTAATGGTGACCAAGGTCTTGATCCGAGATTTAACCGAGCCACACAAGGTGTTTATGAGCTTGGATCTACTTTTAAGGTTTTCACAGCCGCTCAAGTTCTTGAAGAAGGTATTGCTGAACCGGGGACGTATATTCACATTGGGCACTCGATCAAATTTGGGAAATATAAAATTAGTGATTTCCATTTTTATGGAGAGGACCTAACTCTTGAGGATATCATTGTAAAATCGTCAAACCTTGGAACAGCGCGTTTGGCGAGAGGGTTGGGAGCTGAGAAGCAAAAGGCATTTTTGTCGAGCCTTGGATTTATGGAGCCAACACAGCTTGAGCTTTCAGAAGCGCGCTCTGCGCAGCCCCTATATCCTGAGCGCTGGAGTGAATTGTCAACCATGACCATTTCTTACGGCCACGGAATTGCGGCAACGCCCTTGCATCTTGCGGCCGGATATGCGGCGATGGTGAATGGCGGATTTAAGGTTGAACCCACAATTTTGCATGAGTTACCCGAAAATCCACAGCGAGAACGTGTTATTTCTTCGAAGACATCGATGCAAATCAGAAGCATGCTCAGACAGGTTGTTCAGCGTGGCACAGCCAGTTTCGCGAAAACCAATGGATATGATATTGGTGGAAAAACAGGAACCGCAGATAAGTTGAAGCCGTCTGGTGGCTATTACACCAATCGCAACGTAAATACTTTTGCGGCTGCATTCCCAATTTCAGATCCCAAATATGTGGTGGTCGTGGTTTTAGATGAACCAAATGTGCCTGACGTCAAAAAACGCACCGCTGGTTGGACGGTTGTGCCGGTTGCGCGCGATATTGTAAAACGAGTGGCACCGATTCTTGGCGTGCGTCCAGTCTATAAACCCGATGCAAAGTTAGTTCCTAAAGTTAAAAATGAGATATCATATTAATGTCGAAACCGGTTGTGCAGTACCCTAATGAACTTGCGAAGAGATTTCATCTCAAAATGCTTGGTACGCAATCAAATGCACCGGTAGTTAATATCGTCTCTCAAAGTGCTGATGCCGGCCCTGGCGTTATTTTTGCGGCGATGCCGGGGTTAAAAGCGCATGGGGCTGACTATGTCCAACAAATCATTGAATTAGGCACGCGCGTAATTTTAACAGATGCGATTGGCGCCATGAAAATTTTGGAAGTCAATCCAGAGCTTTGTGTTTTACAAGCTGATAACCCGCGTTTGGCGCTCGCGCAATTTGCACAAGCGTTTTATCCGCAACAACCTGCTCACATGATTGCTGTGACCGGTACAAACGGGAAGACGTCGACCGCGAGTTTTGTGCGCCAAATTTGGCAAGTTCTAGGAAAGCGCGCCGTAAATTTTGGAACAGCTGGTGTCGAGGGGGACGTGGAGGCTCATTCTGGATTAACGACACCTGATCCCGTAACGCTTCATAATTTGCTGGCCGAGTTGAGAGAGAAAAATGTAACGCATGCTTCTATGGAAGCGTCTTCGCATGGGCTCGATCAATACCGTCTGGATGGGGTAAGCCTTAAGGTTGCAGCTTTCACGAATTTATCTCGAGATCATTTAGATTATCATCCAAGCTTTGGCGACTATTTTGCAGCAAAGGCGATGTTGTTTGACCGCGTTTTACCAGCAGGCAGTCTCGCGGTCATTAATATTTCTGATCCTTTTGGTAAAACGATGCGTTTGGTCGCTGAAGGTCGCGGACATAAAGTCATTACCACGGGTAAGTCTAAGCGTGCTGATTTGCGGCTCGTAGACCACAGATTCCGCGAAGATGGCCAGGATATCAAGGTCGAATGGCAAGGTAAAACTTACACTGCAGCTTTAAAGCTCATCGGTGCTTTTCAGTCAGAAAACTTGCTGACGGCTATTGGAATCGTGTTGGCCGAAGATGATTTAAACCCAAGTGATGTATTTGCGGCGGTTTCTCATATCGAAAGTGTACGCGGACGAATGCAACTTGCAGGGCGCCGTGAAAATGGGGCTTCTGTTTTTGTAGATTACGCGCACACGCCGGAAGCACTTAAAACGGCGATTCAAGCGATTAGGCCTCATGTATTTGGAAAACTCATCGTGGTCTTCGGTGCTGGCGGTGATCGCGATAAAGGGAAGCGCCCATTGATGGGTGAGGTTGCTCAAGAATACGCAGATGTTGTTTTCGTAACAGATGATAATCCCCGTAGCGAAGCTCCTGAATTTATTCGTCAAGCCATTGTTGAAAAATGCCCAAAAGCGATTGAAGTCGGGGACCGCGCTGAGGCAATTTTGCGTGCGGTTGATGCAGCTCAATCAGGCGATGTTGTTTTGATTGCGGGAAAGGGACATGAAACTGGACAAATCGTCGGCGATAACGTATTGCCTTTCGACGATGTCGAGCAGGCATCACTTTCCATATCTGTATTAGAGGGCAGAGAAATATGAGTTTGTGGCGGGCTTCTGAGTTACAGCAAGTAACCGGTGGTGTTTTGCAAGGTGACTGGGATGTGGAAGGCATTTCCATCGACAGTCGAGATATTTCTAAGGGTGATTTGTTTGTGGCGTTAAAAGCGGCGCGCGATGGTCATGATTTCGTTGAAGGTGCGTTTAAAAAGGGTGCGAATGCGGCTTTGGTTTCGCGTTTGCCAGAAGGATGTGACGCGAAAACACCGCTATTAATCGTTGAAAATGTTGAAGATTCACTGGAGAAAATCGGACGTGCACGCCGTTCAGAAGTGAATGCGCGGATTGTGGCGGTCACGGGGTCTGCGGGCAAAACCTCTACAAAGGAAATGCTGCGCCATGTCTTCGAAAATTTTGGCAAAACGCATGCAAGCGTTAAAAGTTTTAATAATCACTGGGGCGTGCCGTTGACTTTGGCGCGAATGCCTCGGGATACAGAATTTGGAATTTTTGAGATCGGGATGAATGCACCAGGTGAAATCGCACCACTTGTTAAGCAAGTTGCACCTGATGTGGCCATAATCACAAATATTGCCCCTGTTCATCTTGCTGGTTTTGAAAATGAGCACGGTATCGCTGTTGAGAAGGCATCAATTATGCAGGGGCTTTTGCCTGACGGTTTGGCGATTGTTTTTCGAGATATGTCTCATTTCGAATATGTGGAGTCTGTCGCACCCGCTCGTTTAAAGAGCTTTGGTCGGAACCCTTATGCCGACTATGTTTTGCGCGATGAAGTCGAGGCAAAAGACGGCGCTCTTGGAAATGTTCAAGTTGGATCCAATCTTTTAGAAGTTGCTTTACCAGAAAAAGGATTTCATCATTTGCTAAATGCGGCTTCAGTTTGTGTGCTTGCGGATGAATGGGGCTGTGATTTAGATGAGGTGATACGTGCTCTTTCAGCTCATAAAGCTCCGGCTGGGCGCGGGGAAGTGATTTCATTAAAAGACGTCACGATTGTGGATGAGAGCTATAATGCCAACCCATTATCGATGAAGGTGGCGGTTGAGAGTTTTGCGCGTACTGACGCTGTGCGAAAAGTCGCGATTTTAGGTGATATGTTGGAGCTGGGTGAGCGTTCGTCTGAGTTTCATCTGGCACTTGCTGATATCGAAGGTATGGACGCGATCGACGTGATTCATACCATTGGCGATAATATGAAAGTGTTGCACGAAAATCTTGCAGAAAATAAAGGGCAGCATTTTTCAGATTTCGAAGAATTGAAAGACAGAATTGAACATATTGTGCGTTCGGGTGATGCTGTGCTTTTAAAGGGATCATTTAGTATGAGACTGGGCGAAATTGTCCAGTTATTAAGAAATAAATATAGTCTAACTGGGAGTTAGAAAACGATGTTTAGCATATTATCAGAGCTGTCGGACGGCGGATTTTTTAATCTTTTTCGGTATATTACTTTTCGCGCCGGCGGTGCATTTTTCACAGCTTTGATACTGAGCTTTATGTTTGGTCGTCCTGTGATCAATAGGCTGAAAATGATCCAAAAAAGAGGTCAGCCCATTCGAGATGACGGGCCAGAAAGCCATATTATTGCAAAGGCGGGCACGCCAACAATGGGCGGTGTGCTGATTTTTTCGACAATGTTGATTGCGTCTTTGCTATGGGCGCGTCCAGATATTGGCTATGTATGGGTCGTTTTATTTGTGACCACTAGTTATTTCTTAATCGGTTTTGCGGACGATTATGCAAAGCTCTCGCAACATTCAACGAAAGGCTTATCCGCGA
The DNA here is from genome assembly GCA_965263365.1 of Paracoccaceae bacterium. Classification (GTDB taxonomy): domain Bacteria; phylum Pseudomonadota; class Alphaproteobacteria; order Rhodobacterales; family Rhodobacteraceae; genus CANMUM01. The sequence goes on along the minus strand of OZ253672.1, from coordinate 1,310,145 downwards.
AGCTCAGAATTGCTTTGGGCGTACTTATTTCATTGATTGCTGGTTTGTGGGTTATGTGGCTGCAAGGTCCAGAACTTGGGGGCTATCTTGCCTTCCCAGTTTTCAAAGACTTTATGCTAAACCTTAGCTTTTTGTTCCTGCCATTTTGCGTGATCGTGATCGTAGGTTCCGCGAATGCTGTGAACTTTACTGATGGCCTTGATGGGCTTGCGATTATGCCGATGATGATTGCCTCTGCGAGTTTCGCATTTATTGCCTATCTTGTCGGTCGGGTCGATTTTTCAGATTATTTAGGACTTCATTATGTTGAAGGCGTCGGAGAGCTCGCCATAATTTGTGCAGCCATGATTGGTGCGGGCATGGGATTTTTGTGGTATAATGCGCCTCCCGCAGCGGTATTTATGGGTGATACAGGCTCTTTGGCATTGGGCGGAATGTTGGGTGCGATTGCCATTTCCACCAAGCACGAAATTGTATTGGTCATTATCGGTGGTTTGTTTGTACTAGAGGCGCTTAGTGTGATTATTCAAGTCGGATATTTTAAACTCTCAGGCGGCAAGCGTATCTTTTTGATGGCGCCAATTCATCATCATTTCGAGAAAAAGGGATGGGGCGAAAGTCAGATTGTTATTCGTTTCTGGATTATTTCGTTGATTTTGGCGCTGATTGGCCTTGCGACGTTAAAGATTAGATAATGTTACCAATATTCCACCTTGAGGGGCAAAAAATTGCGGTTTTCGGTTTAGGGCGCTCTGGCATGGCAACCGCGCGTGCGGCGCAAAAAGGGGGCGCGGAAGTTTACGTATATGATGGAAATCCCAATAGCGTTATGCGTGCAACGGATGAAGGATTTGAGTTTTTAGACCTTCGCAAGGATACAGCATGGAGCGAAATTGATCAGCTTATTGTGAGTCCAGGCATTTCACATCTTTATCCTCATGTGCACCCCATTATCGATAAGGCGATGAGTCATGGTGTAATTGTTGATAATGATGTGTCACTTTTTTTTAAGGAGCTGAGCGAAAGCTATGTGGGCATGGAAAAGCCGCCGAAGGTGATCGCAATCACAGGTTCAAACGGAAAATCCACTATTACCGCGTTAACGCATCACGCACTTACGCAGCTTGGTTTCGATGCACAAATGGGCGGTAATATTGGACGCGGCGTTTTTGATCTTGATCCGCCAAGTTCGAAAACAATTTATGTTCTAGAATTGTCCTCATATCAGACCGAGCTTGCTTTGAACCTCAATCCTGATATTGCCATTTTCAGTAATTTGAGTGCCGATCATCTTGACCGTCACGCAGGAATGGGCGGATATTTTGCGGCAAAAATGCGTCTTTTTACACAATCGCTCCCACGCGCTGTAATTGGTGTCGAGGAGGCAGAAGGCCGCTATCTTGAGAGTCATTTGAGCGCACTTGGCGCGCGTACAATACCTGTTAGCATTTCGGGAAAATTGCAGCGTTCCAAATATATTCAAGTCAAAAAAGGCTATTTGAGCGAATGGAACAAGGGCCGACAGGTCGCAAGCCTAGATCTGCGTGATTATCAAGCTTTGCCGGGACAGCATAATTGGCAAAATGCCGCCTTAGTTTTTGGCGCTTTGCGTGAATTAACTATTGCGCCTAAGAAGATCGAAGCGGCGATGGTGTCATTTGGCGGCCTCGCGCATCGCTGTCAGCTTATCGGTGAGAAAAACGGAGTTCGATTTTTCAATGATAGCAAAGCCACAAACGCCGATGCTGCCGCGAAGGCGCTTGGCGCGTTTCAGAATATTCATTGGATTGTGGGTGGACAGGCTAAGGAGGGAGGCATTGAAAGTCTGCGTCCCTATTTTGAGAATGTTAAGTTTGCATACTTAATTGGTGAGTCTGCTGTTGAATTCGCTGTGACCTTAGAAAATACGCCCCATCAAATATGTCACCGCATGGAAGATGCTTTGCATGCGATTAAGTCAAATGTTGAAGAAGGCGATGTTGTATTACTTTCGCCCGCTTCGGCGAGTTTTGATCAATATGCTGATTTTGAAAAAAGGGGAGAGGCATATATTTCTCTGGTCAAATCGCATTTTGATGTGTAATATATCGACAATAAAAAAATAAAAGAGCAAATTACAGGCTATTCGTTATGACTGAGATGATTCACAGGTCAATCTCTCTTGATTCGCCCCGAATCGAGCGATCGCATTGGTGGAATACCATAGACCGTGCCGCAATATCGGCGGTTCTGATATTATTTTCAATTGGGCTGCTTTTATCCATGGCGTCCACGTCTGGATTAACCGAGCGCCTTGATCTTCCAAGCTTTTATTTTGTAGTTCGGCAATTGTTTTTTGGGTTTGTCGCACTCACGGTGATGATTTTATTTTCAATGCTCACGCCGACATATGTGCGACGCCTAGGGGTTCTGGGCTTTTTTTGTGCGACCATCGCATTGTTTTCCTTACCCTTGATTGGCACAGATTTTGGCAAGGGTTCGGTGCGCTGGATCGACTTTGGCGTCTTAACTGTTCAGCCCTCTGAATTCTTGAAGCCAGGGTTTGCGATTATGATGGCTTGGTTGATTACAGCAGGCCGCGCCCCCAATGGCCCGCCGGGTGCTTTAATTGCTTTAGGTTTTGCGAGCATTTTGATTTTCACGTTAGCGCTGCAGCCAGATTACGGGCAGGCTGCAATTTTGGTGACTTGTTTTTTTGTGATTATGATTGTGGGTGGATTTAATCCACTCTATCTAATCGGCATTGGCGCGTTTTTGGCATTAGGGGCACAATTTGCCTATCAGAATTCCGAACACGTTGCTGGCCGCATTAATAGCTTTTTAAGTCAAGAAATTGATCCGCATACTCAAATTGGTTTTGCTGCAAACGCAATTTCTAACGGTGGTCTATTTGGCGCAGGTGTGGGAGAGGGAACGGTAAAATACAGTTTGCCTGATGCACATACCGATTTCATTATGGCGGTTGCGGCCGAAGAATACGGTGTGATTTTGTGCTGGGCAATTATTTTGCTGTATGCTTTCCTTGTTGTTCGTTCTCTTATTCGTTTGACGTGTACGACCGACATGTTTACCCGTTTAGCAGGATTGGGCTTAGTCACGTTGATTGGTGTTCAAAGCATGATTAATCTCGGGGTTGCTGCGCGAATTTTTCCGACAAAGGGCATGACATTGCCGCTCATTTCTTATGGTGGGTCATCGCTGCTTGCGATTGGAATTACTCTTGGGTTTTTACTTGCTTTAACGCGGACAAGATCAAACGCCGAAAGCTATTCAAGAGGACTATTTGAATGACCCAGCCGGTGGTTTTATTAGCCGCTGGCGGCACAGGTGGGCATATGTTTCCCGCCCAATCGGTTGCCGAGAATTTTATCGCACGTGGATGGAAGGTGATTTTAACAACTGACAGTCGCGGTGCGCGCTATACGAAGGGATTCTCTGATAAGGTTGAGCAAATTCTTCTGCCCTCTGGGTCGATCTCTGCGGGCTCATTTATTCAACGAATTTCAACGCCACTGAAAATTTTTAATGGCATTTTGATTGCCCGAAAATTATGCAAAAGAAATCAAGTGAAAGCGGTCATTGGCTTTGGTGGATATCCGGCCGTTCCTGCCTTAGCTGTCGCGCGCTTATCGAAAATTCCTTACTATATTCATGAACAAAATGCCGTTCTGGGACGTACGAATAAGTTTTTTCAAAGCCGCGCGAGACTTGTCGGCTGTGGACTTTGGCCTGTTGTCCATGCAGGTCAAAATGCGGTGCATGTGGGAAATCCGATAAGAGAAAATATTCTCGGGCTTGCGAGGGCACCGTTTCCGGAAGCGGAAAAAATTCGTCTCCTCGTTTTCGGCGGTTCCCAAGGCGCGTCTATTTTTTCTAAAGTTATGCCCGAAGTGTTGGCGAAGATGTCCGCTGATTTGCGAAAGCGAATATTGTTAACTCAGCAAGCGCGCGAACACGAAATTCAAGATTTGCAGTCGGCATATACACAGTTGGAAATTGAAGCGGAAATTTCCCCCTTTTTTGCTGATTTGCCAGAGCGCATGGCGGGTTCTCATTTTGTGATTGCGAGATCGGGCGCGTCAACACTGGCTGAGTTGCAAGTTATTGGACGGGGTTCGATGTTATTTCCGTTACCTTCGGCAATGAATGATCATCAACGCCTCAATGCCAAAGCGATGGTCGAGGAAGGTGCAGCTTTTCAATTTGATGAAAAAAATGGAGATGTGAGTGAGCTTGCGAAAAAACTGGCGCTGACGTTAAATGATATTGAGCAAATTAATAAAATGGCTGAAAAGGCTTTGGGTCTCGGGCGCCCAAATGCTGCCGAAGATTTTGTAAAACGAATAATAGAAGATTTAGAAAAATGATTGAAAAAACACGAATTCCTCAACAAATCGGTGCAATTCATTTTGTGGGTATTGGCGGCATTGGCATGTCTGGGATTGCTGAAGTGCTTATTGCGCACGGTTTTAATGTGCAAGGTTCAGATGCGAAATCGAGTGCGATTACGAAGCGTTTAGAAAAATTAGGTGCTAAAGTTTTTGTAGGACAAGACGCTAAAAATCTCGAGGGAGCCGAGGTTGTTGTTATTTCGACGGCGATTAAGATGGGAAATCCTGAACTTGACGCCGCACGCGCAAAGGGATTGCCGGTTGTGAGGCGCGCTGAAATGTTGGCAGAATTGATGAGATTGCGTTCAAATGTTGCGGTTGCTGGAACGCACGGGAAAACAACCACAACCTCTTTAATGGCCGCTATGCTTGATGCTGGAGGAATGGACCCCACGGTTGTGAATGGAGGTGTCATTCATAAGTATGGCTCCAATGCGCGTATTGGTTATGGTGAATGGATGGTCGTTGAAGCCGATGAAAGTGACGGAACTTTTAACCGCTTGCCGGCTACCATTGGCGTCATCACGAATATTGATCCTGAGCACCTCGATCATTACGGTGATTTTGAAGCGGTGAAGGATGCTTTTCATACATTTGCTTCCAATATTCCTTTTTATGGCCTTGCCGTTCTTTGTGTGGATCATCCCGTTGTGCAAGAATTGCACGCCAAACTAACGGACCGCAAAACAATGACTTATGGTTTAGGACCGCAGGCAGAAATACGTGCGGAAAACCTGACATTTGATCTTGATGGCACACAATTTGACGTCACTCATAATGGGGAGGTTATTGTCGAGGCTCTACATCTGCCGATGCACGGCGAGCATAATGTTCAAAATGCGCTTGCGTCTATTGCGGTTGGCGTACATTTTGGCATCACGCCTGAGCAAATGAAGTCAGGTCTTGGGAATTTTGATGGTGTGAATAGGCGCTTTACCCGCGTTGGTGAATGGAATGGGGCGCATATCATTGATGATTACGCGCATCATCCTGTTGAAATTCAAGCGGTGTTAGCGGCCGCGCGACAGGCGAGTTCTGCAAGCAAAGGCCGTGTTCTTGCATTTCATCAACCCCATAGATTTACGCGGCTTGAGAGCTTGTGGAACGATTTTAGCACCTGTTTTAACGAGGCCGATATTGTTGGCATTTCAGATGTTTTTGCAGCAGGTGAAGCGCCGATTGAAAAGGTCAATTCTCAAGAGCTTGTGAAAAGTTTGGGATTGCATGGCCACCGAGCGGCGCATTATCTTGCAGATGAAGAGGCGATTGCGGAGTTTGTGCGAAACAAAGCAAAAGAGGGCGATATTATTATTTATTGCGGTGCCGGTTCAATTAGTGCGTGGGCGCATGGGCTGGTTGAGAAACTTGGCTGATGTTTCTTATTGTTTTAACGATTGTCATCATTATATTAGTGGTCACTTTTTTTGTGGTCGAAGAGTTTCTCGTAAATGCTGTAAGCAGCGCCCGCGCTAAAGTCGCGATAAAATCTGTGACAACATCTATTTTGTTGGGCGTTTTATGGCTTGTTGGGGAAATTGAGGCGACTACATTTAAACGCCCCGGATTGGCCGAAATAATTGCGATGATGTGTGCGCTCGTGTTTTTTTATTTGGGACGAATTGCGCCGTTATTTTCCGCGCAAGCGAAAAAAGAAATTGCTCTAAATGGTCACTATTTCCTGGTGGGTTTCTTTGGACTATTATTTTTGTTGATTTTGTATCAAATTGGTATGCATAGCCTCATTCGACAAGAAATTAAGATTCCCCATGACGCCAATCAACTCGTCGCAGTACTTTTTATGTCAATGATTTTTTGTTTGCCGTATATATTCTTTATGATCAAAGAACGTCAAAGGATTGAAAATGAAAACAGCGCTTGATGAACTTAAGGCTCAATTTGAAGGCTCAATGAAACCCAATCAAGCGTTGTCAAAGCTATCTTGGCTACGTACTGGCGGAGAAGCGGATTGGTTTTTTCAGGCAAAGGATCACGATGATCTCGGTCGTTTTTTGAATGAATGCCCAGATAATGTAAGTTTGTACCCTATGGGCGTTGGTTCAAATACGATCTTTCGCGATGGTGGATTTGAGGGTGTCGTGGTTAAAATGGGGCGCGCCTTCATGGAGGTTGATTTTCGTGATAATGGTGAGATTTATGTTGGCGCTGCAATGCTTGATGGCATGTTTGCACGTAAAGCCGCAGATCATGGGCATGATCTCACGTTCCTGCGCACAATTCCCGGTGCAATTGGTGGAGCGGTTGCCATGAATGCGGGATGCTATGGTTCTTATATGGCTGACGTCTTGGTTGCGGTTGATGTTATTCACAGGAATGGTTCGCGAGAGATGATCAATGCCAAAGATATTTTATTTGAATATCGCAATGCACATCTTCCCGATGGTGCGGTTATTGTCGGCGCGCTTTTGGCTGCAGAAAATGGCGATCCAGAACGGCTTCACAATCATATGAATGCGCAACTCGCGAAGCGCGAAGAAACGCAACCCGTGAAAGAATTGACGTGTGGCTCAACGTTTCGTAACCCCGTAGGACATTCTTCAACGGGAGAGGTGAATGAAGATCATAGTCTCAAAGCATGGAAGGTGATCGATGATGCAGGTCTGCGCGGCGAAAAATTTGGGGGTGCGCAAATGTCACCTATGCATCCGAATTTTTTGGTGAATACCGGCGATGCGACTTCCTTTGATTTAGAAAGCTTAGGGGAGAAAGTCAGAAGCGTTGTCAAAGCAAAATTTGACATTGAATTGACGTGGGAAATCAAACTGATTGGGAGGTTTTTGCAAACTCAGCGTCCAGATTGGGAATATTGATTTCATTGCTTGGGTTGATTGGGCAACATTCGTGTCCGAAAAATGCGAGGCTTGATTTATCGTCGATTTTTGCGCTAATATAGAGGGAAAGCCCGAAAGAGGCAATAAAACGAGGCAGTAAAATGGCGAAACAAAAACGAGTCGCGGTGCTTTATGGTGGATTTTCGTCCGAGCGCGAAGTTTCACTTTCATCGGGAAAAGCTTGTATCGAAGCGATTGATCGACTTGGTTATATATCTTTGCCAGTTGATGTGTCGAAAAATATTGCGCAAGATCTATTGGCAATTGATGCGGACGTTGCCTTGAATGCCCTGCATGGACCATTTGGTGAAGATGGAAAAATTCAGGGCTTGCTCGAACTTTTGGAAATTCCTTATACGCATTCGGGTGTTTTGGCCTCTGCTTTGGCCATGGATAAAGAACGCACAAAAATTGCGTACAAAGAAGCGGGAATTCCGATTGCAGAGAGTAAATTGGTGTCAGCTTCTGAAGTGCGTGCTGCGCATCCCATGAAAGCGCCATATGTCGTGAAGCCTTACAATGAAGGCTCGTCAGTGGGCGTGTATATTGTTCATGATGAAAAAGATGGGCCCGCACAACTTAGCGAAGATATGCCAGATGAGCTGATGGTTGAAAAATATATTCCGGGTCGCGAATTGACTGTCGGCGTTATGGGTGACCGAGCGTTATGTGTAACAGAAATTATTTCAGAAGGTTGGTATGATTTTAATGCGAAATATTCGCAGGGCGGCTCGCGTCATGTCTTGCCAGCCGATTTACCAAAAGAAGTCACAGACGCATGTTTAAAATATGCACAAAGGGCGCATAAAGTTTTGGGATGTCGTGGAATGACGCGGACGGATTTTCGTTTTGATGAAGCGGCCGGAATTGATGGTCTCTTTGCGCTCGAAACCAATACGCAACCCGGCATGACCCCAACCTCGCTCGCACCCGAACAAGCCGCATTTGTAGGTATGGATTTTGAAGAATTAGTTCATTGGTTAATCGAAGACGCCTCATGTTTAAGATAACGCAAAATCCTTACGCACCACCAAGTAAGTTTAGATATCGTTTGTCACGATTTTTATTGTCGCGACTGTTTTTTGTTTTGTCGCGGTTTGTCTTACCAATCGCAATCGTGGTGGGCATTGGCTATTCAATTTTGACCTCTTCGAGTTTCTTGGTTTTTGTTGGTAAAACCAAAACCAGTGTTTATGAGAGCTATGCAAACCTACCTTTTTTCATTGTTGATGAAATCGTATTTGAAAATACGACAGATCTGGGTGAGGAAGAAATTCGTGCTTTAATAGATTTTGAAGAAGGGAAAAGCATAGTCAAAATTAATCGCGATGAATTGCTCGAAAATTTACTAGCTGTTGATGCTGTTGGGGGAGCGCAAATTCGCTATAACTATGCCGGAAAAATGAATGTAGTGGTTGAACCTCGCACTCCAGTTTTGTTGTACTTTGACGGCAATGATTTTTCGACAATTGATCATACAGGTCACCGTGTTCATCGTTTAGCGCAGCGCTCAGATCGTCAAGATCTTTTTGTTATTGCGGGCGTGGGAGCAGGCGAGCAAGTTGCGGAAGCTCAGGAAATTTTTAAAGTGCTCACACCCTTAAATGAGCGTATAAGAGGTTTGCAACGGATTGGAGAGCGCCGTTGGGATGTAGTTTTAACGAATAATAGCGTCATTTCTTTGCCAGCAGAAAATCCACTCGGAGCACTTAAACAAGTATTGCGAGAACAAATACTTGCGGATGTGGTCAATAGAGATTTTGAGATTTACGATTTAAGAAACCCTGAGCAACCCATTTTACGCCTGAACTCATCTGCGCAAGAGGAGTTGCGCCGTTTGCGTGAGGGAAGTGATCAAAGCGCATGATGCAAAATGTACAAGTCAAGCAAGCAAAACGCTTAAAGCGTGAACAAATACTAAAAAGAGAGCCGATCTTATTGATCGATATTGGCTCATCAAAACTTGCTGCGATGATTGTGCAGTTTATTCCGAAGTTAGATAAAGAAGCAGATCTCACGAACTTTCGTGTGCTTGCCTCAGGCGTACAGCAGTCGCTAGCGGTCGAGCTTGGGGAGGTGACTTCGCTATTGCAATTCCAAAGAGATATATATCGCCTTATGCAAAACTTGCAAAAGCAGGCGGGCGTAAAAGTTAATTACGCTGTGGCTTGCTCTTCAGGTGGGCGACCGCTTTCCTACAGTGCCATTGGCGAAGTTTCAGTTGAGAATGGAGAAGTTTCTCAAAACGATATCGCACGTGCGATGAAGGAAAGCGATATTCCTTTTTTGAATGAATCGCGTGAATTCATGCATATGATGCCGATCAATTTCACCTTGGATCATCAAACCGGGCTTATGGATCCGCGTGGTCTTTTGGGCGCGCGCCTGGCGGTTGATATGCATTTGCTGAGTATTGATCATGGGTCTAAGGTGTCCGTCGAGCAGGCTTTAATGACGGGTGATATCGAACTGTTAATGTGGACTTCAAGCGCATTTATGACGGGTTTGAGCGTCCTTACTCAAGATGAAAAGAAGCGCGGATGCGTGCTCGTCGATATGGGAGCCCAATCGACTTCCGTGGCTATATTTTATGCCGATCAATTGATGTTTGTTAACAATACACGCCTTGGCGGCTATCACGTGACAAGTGATTTATCTCAAGCCTTTGGTATATCACTTGCCCAAGCAGAGAAAATCAAAACACTTCATGGTGGGGTTGGCGCAACAGCTAAAGATGACCGAGACACTGTTGATCTCGGGGGAGAGGGTGATTTGGACAATTCTCATCGTTATGTTACGCGTTCCGAGATTATTGGCATCATAAGGCCTCGTGTTGAGGAGATTTTTGAAGATGTGTCGAGAGCGATCGCAAAAGGTGGTTTGGATGAATTGCCAGGAATGCGATATGTGTTATCGGGCGGAGCTGCTCAAATTCCAAATATCGAAGATTTAGCCGAGAGTTATTTTTCGCAAAGAGTGCGACTCGGTAGGCCATTAAAGCTTGTGGGGGCGACCGCACAACAAGAAAGCGCCACTTATGGCGGCGTGTCAGGGCTTGCTGTTTATTTATCGACACCAAAAGATGAGTACTGGGATTTCATTGATGAGCAATCTGGGCGATCACGGTTAGGTTTGAAGTCTATTTTTTCTTGGTTTAAGAAAAACTGGTAAACTTCACAAAATTTTTGCGTGACTCATTGATGATTCGAGTCTATAGTCAATCTAATTATAAAAAAATACTGAGTAGTGATTGAAAATTAGAGGCAAATCTTTTCATTTTTTGAAGAGAGACAAGGGCGTATTATGACTTTAAAATTACATATTCCAGATAACATCGAGCTTAAGCCACGATTGACCGTTTTTGGTGTGGGTGGCGCAGGCGGCAATGCTGTTAATAACATGATTTCCAGATCGCTTGAGGGCGTCGATTTTGTGGTTGCAAATACGGACGCACAGGCATTGGCACTTAATGATGCTCCGTTTAAAATTCAACTTGGCGAAGAACTCACTGAAGGACTAGGGGCTGGTGCAAAGCCAGAAGTGGGCGCTGGGGCTGCCGAAGAGAGCTTGGAGCGGATTGTTGACGTTTTAAAAGGCTCACACATGTGTTTCATTACGGCGGGCATGGGCGGCGGAACGGGAACGGGCGCTGCGCCTGTGATTGCACAAGCTGCACGTGAACTCGGTATTCTTACAATTGGTGTCGTCACAAAGCCATTTTCTTTCGAAGGTGGTCGCCGAATGAAATTGGCTGAAGAGGGAATCAAAGAACTTCAGCAATATGTCGACACATTAATTATTATTCCCAATCAGAATTTGTTCCTATTGGCGAATGAAAACACGACTTTCTCTGAAGCATTTGGACTAGCAGACGACGTCTTATATCAAGGTGTGAAAGGCGTAACCGATTTGATGGTTCTTCCAGGATTGGTCAACCTAGATTTCGCAGATATTCGTTCTGTCATGGACGAAATGGGTAAAGCGATGATGGGTACCGGTGAGGCTGAAGGTGCAGATCGTGCCGTTCAAGCCGCTGAGCGTGCGATTGATAATCCGCTACTTGACGAAATTTCGCTAAAAGGTGCACGTGGCGTCCTAATTAACATTACGGGTGGACAAGATATGTCACTTTTTGAAGTTGATGAAGCTTCAAATAAAATTCGCGAAATGGTTGATGAAGATGCGAATATTATATTCGGTGCAACGCTTGATCAGACGATGGAAGGCCGTATGCGCGTTTCGGTTGTTGCAACTGGAATTGAAGCCGAGGAAGAATTTATTCGTCCAATTGAGCGTATTGAAACCTCAAATTTCTCAGGTGCTGAGATTTCACAAAAACAAACGCAAGTTTCTGAAAATGCCGATTTAGATAAAGTGTCTGTACAGCAAGCAACCCAAGAGCCAGATTTATTTGGCGAGTTGCCAACAGAGACTCAAAGCGCTGGCTTTGAAGGTTCAAATTTGAACACGCATGAAATCGGAGGTGAAGAAATTGCGAGAGATGATTTTTCGTCAGCCTATGAAGCTCAAATTGCACAGGCGAGACCTCAACCGATGGAAAATGCATCACAACTGGCGCCAAGTGCACCTCAAATGAGCGTCCAACAGCCGAGTGGGTTCATGGGGAATGCATTTCAACAAAATCCAGCTCCGGTTAAAGAAAGCGTAATTGATCGTCTTCAACGTGTGGCTTCACGTAAGCCAGCAACTGCTGTCGAAGCGCAATCTGGGAGAGTGGCAGCGTCAAATTCGCAACCCGTTGCGCCTAAAGAGCCGATTGCTGAGAAAGCTCGCTTTGGTTTGGATAGTGTGATCAGAAAAATGTCGGGGAATAGTTCTGCACAGGGCGAAAAAAACGTACCCGAAACTCCCAAACCTGCTGATATAACACAATCACAGCCTTCAGCGCCACAATTGGGGCGTGAGGAGCAGGAACGTGTTGATATTCCAGCATTTTTGCGCAGGCAAGCCAATTAAATAAGTCGCTTAATTGCGAATATAAAATCAAACTGAAATCGCCGATAGCGTAAGTTGTCGGCGATTTGTTTCATGATGTTACAGTGATTGATTTGGAACTTTAATGAATTTCGTGTACTGCGAAGAGCGAGAGTGGTTAATGAAATGCAAAAAACACTAAAACAATCCTTAATTTTTCACGGCGTTGGTCTTCATTCAGGAAAGTTTGCCAACCTAAAATTGGTGCCGGCTGCACCTGATACGGGCATTATATTTGTTCGTACAGACTGCCATGATTTTGAAATCCCAGCCAAATTTGACCAAGTTTCGGACGCTACACTGAATACACGAATTGGTCGCGAAATTTTTGTATCTACAATTGAGCACTTGATGAGCGCTTTTGCGGGGCTTGGAATTACAAATGTGCGCATTGAGCTTGATCAAGAAGAAGTACCGATTTTGGACGGCTCTTCAAAGTTTTTTGTTGAAGAAATTCTGCGCACTGGAATTGAAATTCAAGGTGTTCCGAGTATGGTCGCGGAAGTTACACGACACGTTAAAGTACTGGGAGATGATGGCGCTTATGCTGAGCTGCATCCCCATGACGGTTTTCAAATTTCGTTTGAAATTGATTTTACTGAGCCAGCAATTGGTCATCAAAAATCAGAATTTGAAATAAAAAATGGTGTGTTTGTACGTGAACTTGCATCGTGTCGTACTTTTTGCGTGCTCAAGGATATTGAGCTTATGCAAGCACACGGCATGGCAAAGGGTGGTTCGCTTGAAAATGCGCTTGTATTTGATGGCAATAAGACACTTAACCCGGAAGGGAAGCGTTTTACGAATGAGCCTATTCGCCATAAAATTCTCGACGCTCTCGGAGACCTGTATTTGGCGGGTGCGGTGCTGCGAGGGCGGTATGTGGGTTATAAGGCCGGGCACCGTCTTACTAATCAGCTTTTGCGCTCAGCTTTTTCACAAAATGCTATTCAATTGCGCCAAGTTGTTCCAGCTGAAGTTCCTACGCTGCCGGGAATGGCAAGCGAAGATTCGCGCGTGAGTATATTAGGCTAATTTAGAATTGATTCAGCATATATATGTGCTTGAAATCGCTTGCGTTGCGTTTTAAGTTACAGGCCTATTGGGAACTTATGTATGAATTCAAAAATTTCGAAATCAATAGTGACGATTGGGCTTATTGGCTTGTTGTTTTCCTGTAATTCAAATCGCAACCACTCGTTGGTGACCGAAGACTCGTCGATTTCTGAAATTATGGCGTTGGCTCAAGATCAAGAGCAAAATGGAAGCGGCGTAAAAGCCGGTGATTACTATCTCGAGGTTGAACGCCTCTATCCCTTTACTGATGAAGCGCAAATTGCGCTTTTGAGGGCCGCCGAGGTATATTACCGAGAAGAAGCATATGTAGAGGCGCGCTTGTCGGCAGAGCGTTATATTCAGTATTTCCCGGGCGCGGTCAAAGCGGATAGAGCCCAGTATATTTTAGCAATGTCGTACTATAATGAAATTCTTGATGTTAACCGTGATCAAGAAGTGACATTTAAAGCACTTCAGGCCTTTCAAACCTTAATGGAAAAGTATCCGAATTCGCAATATGTGGATGAGGCCGCAGAAAATTTTGATTTCTCTTTGAACCAGTTGGCGGGCAAAGAGATGGATATAGGGCGCTACTATCTTGCAAGGGAGCATTATACGGCTGCGATTTCGCGCTTCAAAGCGGTGATTAATGAGTATCCGATAAATGCACATACGCCAGAAGCCTATCACCGACTTATCGAAAGCTATATGAGGCTTGGGCTAACTGGTGAGGCGCAAAAAACTTTTGCCGAGTTTGGCAACGCTTACGCGCAGGATGAATGGTATGCTCGTTCTCAATCACTTCTTCAAAGCGGAACTCAATCTAATGCAAGCCAAAACCCACTTCGGGAGTTGTTTTTGGGCGGCTGGCAGTAAGTTCACGCTATGCTGAGACGTATCTCGATCCGAAATATGTTGTTGATCGAGCATATTGAGTTAGAATTTGACAACGGTTTGAACGTCTTAACGGGTGAAACGGGGGCAGGTAAGTCTATTTTATTAGATTGTTTGGGATTTGTGCTGGGAAGGCGTGGCAAGGCTGATTTGGTTCGACAAGGCGCTTCTCAAGGAGAAGTCGAAGCTGAATTCGATATTTCTCAATCACCTAGAGCTGCCGAAATTTTGAGTGGTGCTGGGATCGATATCGAAGACGATCACCTCTTGATCAGGCGAATGAACGCGCGCGATGGGCGTAAGCGTGCGTTTGTGAATGATCGCTCAGTAAGTGGTGATTTATTAAGGCAGTTAGGGGAATGCCTGATCGAATTTCACGGTCAGCACGATAGCAAAGGTTTGCTTGATGAGCGCACTCATCTTGCGCATTTCGACCTATTTTCGGACGTTGATCTCGCTTCAATGAAGAAAGCCTATCAAGCGTATAAACAGGCACAGCGAGACCTCGATTCAGCAGTTTCTAAACATGAGAAAAGTGAAAGCGAACACGAATTTTTGACCGCAGCTATTGCGGAACTCTTGGAGCTTGCCCCCAAAAGTGATGAGGAGCTTTCTTTAGTTGAGAAGCGCAGGCTCATGAAGAAGGGACAAGAATTGCGCGATGAATTTGGCAATTTGCTCTCGTTATTGGGTGACGAAGGGTTGGGTTCAAAATTGCGCGATACGTTTAGCGCAATGAAGAATCTATGCGATAAACTAGGCGAGGAGGGAGGCGAAATCCTGACTTCGTTTTCAACGGGTTATGATGAAATTGCACGCGCTGAACAAATTTTATCGGATCTCAGTCATGATTTGGAGTTTGATCCGGTCGCGTTAGAGTTGCTTGAAGATCGTTTATTTGCATTGAGAGCGGCCGCGCGTAAATACGGGGTAAGTGTCGATATGCTCGCAGTGAAGTTGAACGAGTTCCAAAACGAACTGAATTTGTTTGAAGGGGGGGATGAGCAGATCAACGCGCTCACTAAATTGAGAGACGAAGCCAAAGTGCACGCAGAAAAACTTGCGCGAGAGATCAGTCAAAAGCGTTGGGAATCTAAAACAAAGCTTGAAGATATGATGCATAGTGAACTTGCGCCATTGAAAATGAAAGAGGCCAAATTTACTGTAGAGATCAGCGCATCAGAGTTAACGGAGTCGGGGCACGATAAAGTCAACTTTGTTGTTCAGACAAATCCGGGTGCGCCTGCAGGAAATCTTTCAAAAATTGCTTCGGGCGGAGAATTGTCTCGTTTTCTCCTTGCAATGAAAATTTGTATAAAGCAACAAAATGCAAAAACGATGATTTTTGATGAAATTGATCAAGGTGTTGGCGGACAAACTGCTGATGCGGTCGGGCGAAGGTTGTATAAGTTGGCCGAGACAGAACAGCTGATCGTTGTCACACATTCGCCGCAAGTGGCGGCATTTGGAGTCGGTCATTACCGGGTGTCAAAAGAGCAGCGTCAAGAGCATTCTCTAACCGACGTCTTGCCGCTGAATCGCGATGAAAAGCAAACTGAAATCGCGCGCATGATATCGGGTGATAAAATCACAGAAGAGGCGCTGGCGGCGGCACAAAAACTCATCGAATCCGTTGGCGCGTCATGAAAGTTAACCGCGTCAAAACAGTAGCTGTCGCGTTTAGTCTGCGCTTATTCTCGGAGCTTAAACAAATCCTTGCAACTATGCGCCGCCTAGGCCCAAACTTGTTTCAACTATGGTCGATTGCTGCGATCGTTGGTGGAATTGTCGGTTTGGCATGCCACTATTTTATAATTTCTATGCACTGGCTAACCCAGAAGCTCTATTTTGCAGAAAGCAATAATCTTATTTACTGGGTTCACGATGTTTCGTTTTGGTGGATTATTTGCGTACCTTGTATTGGCGGCCTTTTAACTGGCATCATTCTTAATTTTGGGACAGACGACGCGCGCGCACGCTCAATATCGCATGTGGTTGAAGGTGCGGCACTTCAAAATGGATATGTGGATGAGAAAAAGGGACTTTATTCGACGCTCGCATCTTTTGTTTCGCTTTCTTTTGGTGGATCAGCAGGAAAGGAAGGCCCGTTGGTTCATATGGGGGCCGTGATTGCCTCACGATTTTCGCGATGGATTAACGCAAATGGAATCACCGCACGTGATTTGCTCGCGGGAGCGGCGGCTGCCGCAATTGGCGCGAGTTTTAATGCACCCATCGCCGGAATTTTATTTGCTCATGAAATCATATTACGACATCATTCTGTAAGTTCAGTCCCACCAATTGCACTTGCGGCCGTCAGCGGAACCATCACGGGGCATTGGTTAGAGGGCGGAGATTTTGCAGAGATCCAATTTTTTCAAATCGGCGTTACAGAGTATTCGGAGCTGCCCGCGTTTTTGATTTTGGGTTTGCTGTCGGGGCTGGTCGCAGTTTTGTTGGTGAGAGCCGTTTTTATCGCGGAAGATACTGCAGATCAAATTCAAGAATATTTTGTAATGCCGAATTGGATTCGCCCCGCTTTGGCAGGCTTGTTACTTGGTGTGATTGCGACGCAGTTTCCACATATTATCGGAGTTGGGTATCAAACAACTGGAAGTGCGCTACTTGGAAACTTAACTTTTGTTGAGGCCTCAGTCCTAGTCTTTATAAAAATAATTGCGGTCGCGATTACGCTGGGTGGGCGCATGGCTGGCGGCATTTTTTCGCCCTCATTAATGGTTGGCGCGCTTTTGGGGCTGGCGTTTGGAATTATCGCGACAGAGATTGGAGGAGATGTTGGGAATGAGAAGCTCTATGCGCTCGCTGGCATGGCGGCTGTCTCGGCTGCCGTTTTGGGTGCGCCACTTTCAACTTCGATCATAATCTTTGAGATGACACGCGATTGGCAAGCGGCACTGGCTGTGTTGGCTTCTGTTTCAATGGCATGTGGAATAGCACATAAGGTGCTCGATAAAGGCTTCTTTTTTTCTCAGCTTGAGCGCAGAGATCTTCATATTGCAGCAGGGCCTCAGGTTTATTTGCTCGCGACCTTTAAAGTCAGCGCCTATTTGAAGCCGGTGACGCAAAGCGTTCAAGATATTGAAAAATATATGGAGCAAGGTGCGATCATATATGCGCATGAAAGTTTCGAGGAAGCCATGCCAAAATTTGAACGCCTAAATACGACTGATTTGCTTGTCTTGCCAAGTGAGCATCAAGAAGATGAGCCCGTCAAGCCGATTGGAAGAATTTTATATCTAGATGTACTCCGAGCCTATTCGCACGCACTTGCTGATACGAGCGCCGAAGAGCATGATTAATTGGTTAGGTTTTTCTGTAACTATGAATTCGATCAGTTTTGGCTTGCCTAAGCCTTCATTTGAGCGAGCGATAGGTTAGGGAGTGAGTGATCATAAATTCAGCGGTGGGTTACGAGTATTTTAGTCAGATTTCAGTTTGACTTTCCAAAGTTAACCGCCACTTTTTCAAGAACTAAATCGCGACACATAGCTTTTTAAAAAATTTACGCACATCGTCTTCTAAATGAGATGCGAGTTGTTCATAGCAATTTTTGTGGTAGTCATTGAGCCAGCTTTTCGTTTGAGGGCGTAATGATTTTTTATCAATTAGGCGCGTATCAAAAGGAACGAATGTGAGTGCAGAAAATTTCATAAATTTTTGATTCTCTTTAACAACCACTAAGTTTTCCAGGCGTATTCCGAATGCATTTTCTTGGTAGTATCCCGGTTCTAACGAGAGAATCATAGAATCTTCCAATGACGTATTTGAGCGCTTTGATATACTCTGTGGCCCTTCATGAACAGAGAGCTCTGCACCGACCCCGTGACCGGTCCCATGCCCATAATCCCAACCTTTTTGCCATAAGGGTTCACGCGCGAGCGCATCTATATCGCGCCCGGCTAGACCCTTTGGAAACCGCGCTTGGCTGATTTGAGCAAGGCCATTGAGCACAGCTGTAAAAGGTAAATGAGCTTCTTTGAGTCCGCCCTGAATTGCGAAAGTTCGTGTGATGTCTGTCGTCGCACCTTCATAATGGGCGCCGCTATCGAGCAATAGAATTCCATTCGTTGTAAATTGAAGGTTACTTTTATGATCTGCAACGTAATGCACGATCGCGCCATTTTTGTTAAATCCGGCAATTGTGTCAAAACTTGGTGCTTTCGCGCCCCGCTTTTTACGAAACGACCATAAGCGGTCAATTATGGTGAGCTCGTCAAGGCGATTTTGTTCTTGATTTTCGAGCCA
This sequence comes from Paracoccaceae bacterium, assembly GCA_965263365.1. Lineage (GTDB taxonomy): Bacteria > Pseudomonadota > Alphaproteobacteria > Rhodobacterales > Rhodobacteraceae > CANMUM01. The sequence goes on along the minus strand of OZ253672.1, from coordinate 1,291,694 downwards.
GTGCCAAAATTCGACGACGGCGCATGCGTCTTGGATATGTGCGCTCACGCTGGCGGCGATTTCACTCGGGTTCTTTTTGGCAATCTCAAGCGCAACCGGATTTTCAATTTCGATCAAATTCTGCGTGATTTGTTGAAAAACATAGGGCGTTTTTTGAGGATCAATTGCGACCGTGTCATTTAGGGCGCGCAAATGCGCGTAGCCATCGGCAAAGCTCAAGAAATTAATTTTGAGGTCATGGTCAAATTGAACATCACCAAAAATACTGACTTGTCCATTCGTTTCAAATAGCGCGCAGACATGTGGGGCAGGAACCTTTTCGAGTTCACCGCCACGAATATTCAAAAGCCATGCGATTTCGGTTGGATTAGCTGAAAGGTAGGCGTGAGCCTTAGAAATTGTCAATTTTTCAATGAGTTGAGAAATTTTGGAAGCACTCGAGCGGCCTGACACGGATTGGGGTAATGATCGAATTTTTGAACCCTTAGACTTTGGTCTGTCGTTCCATATCTGGTCGATCAAATTATAAGAGACTGGGATAAGTTTGTTCTGGCTTTGTGCGGCATGGTATTGCCAATTTTCGTATTCTTTAATGGTAACCAGTGTGGGATCAAATCCGATATTTTGATTTGCCAACTTTTCCCAGAAATTCGTTTCAGGCCATTCTACGATCTCAAATTCAGGACATTCTTGAGCGGCTTGAAGCGTATAGCGAGAATCGACGTAAAGTTGAGCCTCATTACGAGAAATGACTGCATATCCTGCAGAGCCAGTAAAGCCGCTTATCCACGCGAGACGTTCGTCACCTGGGCGCACATATTCGCCCATAAACATGTCGCTCCTTGGCACAAAAAATGCGCTTAAATCGTGTTTGTTAAATTCTTGACGGAGATGTTCTAGCCTTAAATTACGCATTGAGTTTTTGAGGTTGCTTTTCATCAAAAAGGGCCGCGAGCTGATCAGTAACCGCGCCGGCGAGCTGTTCTGGATCTGTAATGGTAACGGCGCGTTTGTAGTATCTTGTGACGTCGTGACCGATACCGATTGCAACGAGTTCCGTTCGCTTTTGCGTTTCGATCATTGTGATCACTTTTCGTAAATGTGCGTCTAAATAAGTGGAAGAGTTGACGCTCAAAGTGCTATCATCAACAGGAGCCCCATCTGAAATAATCATCAAAATCTTACGTTGCTCAGGGCGCGAATTAAGCCTTGCATATGCCCATTCAACGGCTTCTCCGTCGATATTTTCCTTCAACAACCCTTCCTTCATCATCAGCCCAAGATTGTTGCGTGCGCGCCTCCAAGGTGCATCGGCGGATTTATAGATAATGTGACGCAAATCATTAAGTCTGCCCGGCGATTGAGGGCGTCCTGCGTCTAGCCACTCCTTACGAGATTCGCCGCCTTTCCATGCGATGGTTGTAAAGCCAAGAACTTCGCATTTGACCTGACAACGTTCGAGGGTTTGTGCCAAAATATCTGCACAGATTGCGGCGATGGAAATGGGACGCCCACGCATTGAACCAGAATTATCAATGAGCAAAGTCACCACTGTATCTCTAAAGACAATATCTTTTTCGATTTTAAAAGAAAGAGGCGTTGTTGGGTTGGCAACGACACGTGCAAGGCGCGCAACATCTAAGATGCCTTCTTCTTGATCGAAAAGCCATGATCGGTTTTGTTTGGCCATAAGTTTGCGTTGAAGACGGTGGGCAAGCCTTGCAATGCTGGCCTTGAGTGGTTCGATTTGCCGATCTAAAAATCCGCGCAGCCTCTCAAGCTCTTCAGCGCTTGCAAGCTCTTCGGCTGGAATTATTGTGTCATGCTTATTTGTAAAAATCTTATAGTCGGGATCAGCAACAGATGGCGGCGGGATAAAATCGTTTGGCTCTTGTGGTTCGCTATCGCTCGCTTCACCTTCAGCATCGACGTTATCATCATCACTAATTTCTGCATCAGCTTGTGAATCATCTTGCTGATCTGAAGTCTCATTGGCTTCAGGTTCATCTTCTGCGTCACTATCGTCTTCACCTGTACTGTCAACGTCTTGATCCTCATTGTCATCAGTTTCTTCCGACGTTTCGTCATCAGAATCAAAATTATCATTTGGCAAGTCAAATCCGAGATTTTCGAGGACAACGCGTGCTTGATCACCAAAGGATTCTTGATCTTCGAGTTTTTCAAGTAAGGACGTAAGTTGGGCGCCAATTGAATCAAGACGGGTTCGGTAAGCTTCCAATTTGTTTTGAGAGTGTTCCCCGAGCGCTCTATGCCCAAATTGTTCGCGCACCCAAAGGGCGGTTGCCTCTGCTAGTGAATTATTGTTGCCTGAAGATTCGTTTTCATACGCGAATCTTTCTTCACGTTCAAAATCAATATTTGAGAGCGCGCCGGGTAAAGTGTTTGCACCGAGAAGTTCGCAGCGCATCCGTTCGAGCGCTTCAAATATTTGACCAGCTTCAGGCTCAGTCGCATTGGGGGGCTGATGAGCAAGCGGATCATGAAAGCGATGATAGAACGCAAAGGCGTCGCCAGAGCCACGCGCCTTCAAAATTTCCGATGATTGCATCTTATAAGAAATTTTAGGAATTCGCTTTCGAGTAAGCGTTTCATTGGGGGCTTCGGTAGAGAATTCAAGCTCAACATCGCGCGTGCCCGCAAGCGCGCGCGTGGTTTGATTGAGTACGCGGGTTATATTGTCAACAGGTTTATCAGACCTAGACATTTAGATAATCGAAGCTGCTAACATGCTTTCGGGGAGTTCTTCATCAAAAGCACGTTGATAGAATTCGGCGACAAGTGGACGCTCTGTTTCGTCACATTTGTTTAAGAATGTCAGCCGGAAGGCAAAACCAATGTCCTGAAAAATTTCGGCATTGAGTGCCCAGTTGATAACGGTACGCGGGCTCATGACGGTCGAAATTTCGCCGTTCATGAATGCTTTTCTTGTCATATCTGCGACTGACACCATTTGAGAGATTTCATCGCGCCCTTTTTCCGTGTTGAAATTTGGGGCTTTCGAAAGTGCGATCATAACTTCCGCGTCATGGTTCAGATAATTAAGGGTGGCAACGAGCGACCAGCGATCCATTTGCGCTTGGTTAATTTGCTGAACGCCGTGGTAAAGACCTGTCATATCACCGAGTCCAACCGTATTTGCCGTTGCAAAAAGCCTAAAATTTTCGTGGGGTGTGATGACTTCGTTTTGATCGAGAAGAGTCAACTTACCATCTGATTCCAAAATGCGCTGAATCACAAACATAACATCGGGTCGACCTGCATCATATTCATCAAATACAATTGCGGTCGGATTACGCAATGCCCAAGGTAAAATACCGTCTTGAAACTCGGTGACTTGCAAGCCGTCTTTGAGGCGAATAACGTCCTTGCCAATGAGGTCAATTCGCGAAATATGGCTATCCAAATTCACACGCACACACGGCCAGTTCAACCGAGCGGCAACTTGCTCGATATGCGAAGATTTGCCAGTTCCGTGATAACCTTGGATCATAACACGACGATTATGTTTGAAGCCTGCAAGAATTGCGAGAGTCGTGTCGGGATCGAATTTGTAAGTCGGATCAATGTCAGGAACACGGTCCATTTTGTCGGAAAATCCGTTCACGGTCATATTCGTGTCAATTCCAAAGGTTTCGCGCACGGAAAATGTAGTATTGAGTTTGGAATGGTCACTCATTTTTATCTCCTCAAATCGTCTATTTGTTTTGCAGAGTTTCATATTATCTTGCAAGCTGAATTGGTCGATAATTGAAAAAAACTAGACGAATTTTTAGCTTGTCGTAATAAAAGCTATCAATTCAACTCTAGAATAGGTTATGTTTGGGTAAAGAGTAATTCTGCTTCGATAAAACTGAGAGGTATAATAGATGTATGTACGTCGATTAAAAGATGTTGAGAAAACAAAGAATTTTGTTCACTGGGGAAATGGAACGAGTCACCGTATGCTGACTTCTGAAGATGGGATGGGCTTTACAGTTTGTCATACGGTTGTGCATGCAGGCACAGAGTCAAAGCTCCAATACCGAAATCATCTTGAAGCGTGCTACTGCATCGCAGGTGAGGGAGAAGTTGAGGACATGGAGGGGAATGTATTTCCAATTGCTGTCGGCGACATTTACGTGCTTAAAAATCATGAGTCTCATTATCTTCGAGGCGGCAAAACAACCGATATGGTTTTGGTCAGCGTGTTTAATCCCCCTTTGAATGGCGATGAAGTGCACAATCTTGATGGTGATGAAGGCTCGTCTTATTAGGATTGTCATATTTAAAAATTGCGCGCGTAATACAGCCAATTCGCGCACATAACTCAGTGAATGCATTTTCATAATATATTGAATTATTTATATTATTTTGATTGCGCCTGGCATTTTTTTAGAAGTCACTTCCAAAATCAATGGATTGCAAATCATTTTCTTGCAAGTGGAATGAGGCAAAACCAAGTTCAAAATTGCGAAGCTAAGTTTTAAAATTCCGGCTTTCTTTAATTTGATCCCAAGCCCACACGACTTCGTTCAAGCGTTCTTCATCTGCGCGCGAACCAGAATTGCTATCGGGATGGAGGTCTTTGACGAGTGACTTAAACTGTTTGCGGATTTCAGTTTTTGTCGGGTAGCCTTCTAGCCCAAGTATCTCAAGCGCGCGTCGTTCATTTGCCGTCACGCGCATGGCCGCAATTCCTTCTGCGTTGCGCCGGCTCGTTGCTTTGTCGCGTAAGACTTCATAAGGGTCTTCAAAGCCCATACGCGCCCAAGCCTTTGCCTCATCGCTCATCATAGGCTTCGTTTTCTTGTTCCAAACCTTGTCGCTTTCAAGTTGGGCTTCAATTTCATCTTCGCCGTCAAAAAAATTCCATTTTGCATTATATTCGCGTACATGCTCGAGGCAAAACCATAGGTATTCGTCTGTGCTTGTCGGACTTTTGGGGGCGCGGTATTTTCCTTGTTGTTTACAGCCCGGTTTTGCGCAGACTCGTGAAGACGTGTCAAACGCGCCAGATTGAGCGCGTGACCGCTTTTTACGCCGTTGCTTGTCTTTGGCAGCAGAAATGTCAAAATCAAAAGGAGACTTCACGAAAAATACCTTTATGTTTAATGGGGTAGCCTTTTATCTTCGAAAAAGGCATATGTAAATGCCAGAATTTAAAAAGTGATAGAAAATGTACAAAGAACGCATCGAAAGTAAATTAAGAGAAAAATTTGATCCGGTTAAATTGATTGTCGATGATGAAAGTGATCAACACGCAGGTCATGTTGGAGCGCGTCCGGAAGGCGAAACACATTTTTATGTTGAAATTTGTGCGCAAGCGTTCAAGGGAATGACCCGAGTTCACGCTCAGCGCGCGGTAATGACGGCTTTGAAAGTTGAACTGGAGGAACATGTTCACGCGCTTAGGCTCAAGGTAACGAGTGAATAAATGACTAAATTTGGCGAAGACCTCAATGAATTCGCCTATACGGTATGGAATCAACGAATCTCAATTAGTGGTTTGTAATTTGAGATATGACGGTCAATAAGTTGACGTTGATCCCGATTTGACGGCGATTTTCGCGCGAATTCTGCTTTATAATTTTCGTCGCTTAACTCAGGAAAAATTTCGAAAATTTCGCGAAGGTGGTTTTTATTCATTTTTCCGAGCGCTTGTTTTCCAAGATATAGACTTTCACAAGGCATTCCGTTGGCAAAAACAACTTCGTGATTGTTGAGTTTGATGTGGTAGTAAGTCACGCCGCGCCGCTTCTCATCGCGCGCAATGCCTCTCACTTTGGTGAGATGTTTGGCATCAATAAATATCTGACTCTCTGAAAACATACGTTTGGCAATTTTTGATTTCACAAGGACGCGGTGATGGGGAGATAGCCAAGTGTCTTCCCGCGGCACGCCCTTTGTAAGGGTGTCGCGCCGAATGCGGACCGGCGCAATATGTGGCTTTTGAGTGATTTCTTCGGCGGAAAGAACCCGATGACCAATCCATTTGATTTTTTGCAAACCATTGTCGGCAGTCAAAATTTCATCGCCAACCTTCAATTTTTCGACCGGGGTTTCGCCAAAGCCTGTGGCAATATTTGTGCCCCGACAAAAACAAACGAGCAGATTATCTTCAAAATCGGCGGCACTATTGCCGGTTTCACCGTAATCAACAACCGTGTAGGTTGCGCCAATAATTAGATCATCGGCGTCAGGGTAAAAGATTCCGAGCCCTTCTATGGTCGCGTAAGCAGGAGAACTGTTTAGAAAGTTGACAGCAAAGACTTCAATTTGATTGCCGTTGCTATCCTCTAGAACGAGGCGATATTCCGCTTCAACGACGGTATTCGCGGCTATTGTCTCACCATTTATTGTGAGCGCAGAGTTTAGGCGTTGACCACCGTCATTGTCCTGAAAGCGTGCATCATTGTCACGAACATCAGCGATCACATCTGGATAGCTGTTGAATACAATCGTTGCGCCATCCATGTTGCTGCCATTGCCGCCCGTCACACCATCAAGCGGTGTGCTCAGCGTGAGCGAGTCTTCAGAAAAAATTCCGAGCTGATAGTCTGGCATTTTAGCTATTAACTACCTTAATTTAATTCTAAATTAATGTTTAACAAGTTTAAATTTCAGTATCAATTAAATATTTAGTCACTTAATATGATTGTGATTGGCTTACGAAATTTATACCGCAGATAGCGGTCATCTAGCAGATGTATTTCAAAGGTGTATTCAGCAATAAGCTAAAATTTCAATTGGTACTTAAATCTAATCTCGTCTTAAATATTCATTTTAGGTGAAATCAAAAAGAAGACGACTAATCTTTTTCGACGCCGCCAAGGGGAGGAGCATTATTTTCGGATTGAGGCGCACGTGTAAGGGGTTGAGGTTGAGCGCTATCGGCGGTCCGTGCTGCCGGAATTGGTGAATCGTTTTTAGGCGCGGTTTGTGCCGCTTCACTTACCTTCGGCTCAGGTATTTTTTTAATTTTTTCAGGTTCTGGAGCTGGGGCAGCAGATGCGGCTGTGCTCTCGACACGGGTTTCTTCTACATATAACGCTTTGCGAAAAACTAATACAGTTTCGATGCGTTCAACAATCTTAGAAAATCGGCCAGGCTTGTCTTCGACAGTTAATGTTTCAGTTCGCCAATATTCCCAGCCTTCGGATGCCATCTCATTAATGCTATCTTCCATTGCGAGTGCGAGGCGCTCCGCTGGTGTCGTTTTGCCTTTGGTTCGCTTAGTTCGCGTGGGTGCGGGAATGACAGTATATTCGAATTGCATGAGATCTTCCTTTGCTTGTCTGGTCTATAGCTGAATGTAGGCCCACGAGCAATATTTTGATTTATAAAATAGAATTATTGTGAATTTAAAGTTTCAGTTTTTCTTTCACCAATTGATCAACGGCTTTGGGATTTGCTTTCCCACCAGAAGCTTTCATCACTTGGCCGACGAACCAACCCGCGAGTTTTGGATTTTGCTGAGCCTTTTGGACTTGATCGGGGTTTGCAGCAATGACCTCGTCAACGGCTTTTTCGATTGCGCCCATATCCGTAACCTGTTTCAATCCGCGCGCCTCGACAATTTCAGCAGGGTTTCCGCCTTCTGACCACAAAATTTCAAACACGTCTTTACCCGTTTTTCCAGAAATATCTCCATCTTTAACGAGTTGGATAAGTTCGCCAAGCTGTTGGGCTGAAATCGGACTGTCTTCGAGTTCGAGGTTTTCTTTATTTAACCTTCCAAATAGCTCATTGATGACCCAATTGGCAGCTAGCTTTCCGTCACGATTTTGTGCGACTTTTTCATAAAAATGCGCAGTCTCAACCTCGGCAGTGAGGACCCGTGCATCATATTCCGTCATGCCATAAGTGTTGACAAAGCGCGCACGTTTTTCGTCGGGAAGTTCGGGCAAAGTCTGCGCGACATCATCAACATAAGATTGCTCAAGGGTTAATGGTAATAGATCGGGGCAAGGAAAATAGCGATAGTCGTTTGCCTCCTCTTTGGATCTCATAGAGCGCGTTTCGCCCTTGCTGGGGTCATAAAGACGCGTCTCTTGATCAACAGTTTCACCTGCTTCGTGGATTTTAATCTGGCGTTTTGCTTCAAAATCAATGGCTTGCATGATGAATCGCATAGAGTTCATGTTTTTAATTTCGCAGCGTGTTCCAAGGTGTGAGAAATCACCTGTTTCGATAAACTTAGCGTAATTGCCAATGGGACAAACGGAAACATTTACATCAGCACGCATCGAGCCTTCTTGCATGTTGCCATCACAAGTTTCGAGATAGCGTAAAAGTTGGCGCAATTTACGGAGATATTCAGCAGCTTCTTCAGGGCCGCGGATATCTGGGCGCGATACAATTTCCATAAGTGCGACACCCGTTCGGTTCAAATCGACAAAACTTAAGCTTGGGTCCATATCATGGATAGATTTGCCTGCATCTTGTTCGAGGTGAATGCGCTCAATTCTGACTTTGCGCGCCACGCCCGGCTCAATGTCGACAAGGACTTCACCTTCGCCAACAATAGGATGGTAAAGTTGAGAAATTTGATAGCCTTGAGGAAGGTCTGGATAAAAATAATTTTTACGATCAAAACGAGAATAGAGGTTAATTTCTGCCTTTAAGCCTAAACCGGTTTTAACCGCCTGACGGACACAAAATTCATTGAGAACGGGCAACATGCCAGGCATCGCAGCATCGACAAGTGCCACATTTGAATTGGGCTCAGCGCCAAATTGAGTAGAGGCACCGGAAAAGAGCTTAGATTCGGATTTGACTTGCGCATGAACCTCCATGCCAATGACCACTTCCCAATCTTGTTTGGCGCCCGCATAAATTTTTGGCTTTGGTTCTTTATAAGTTAACGCGTCCATTTTGTCGCTCCTGAGTTCTCGCACTCTTTTAGAAAAAACACATCTGATCGGCAAGCGCGAAAAACGACGAGTTCAGATCAATTTACGTTATTTCTTATGAAACGGCGGCGTTCGGTGCGCTTCAGTCATATTGATCGTGCCGTAATCAAAATATCCAAGTCGCGCTAAGGGTTGCACTTTTGCGCTCTGATAAAGGCCGTCTTCAAGGAATTGGTCGTCAATATACACACCCAAAATTTCACCGATTATAAGCGTATACGTCTTCAGCTGAATTTTTTCGTCGAGGGTGCATTCCAGCACAGCAGGCGCATTTTTGACATGGGGGGCATCAATCGATTTGCAATTCGCTTTTTCAACACCAGCCCAAACAAATTCATCGATTTCCGCAGGCGCGCTTGCCGCGGACTGGGCAACGGCATTGACGTCCGAAGCTGAGCAAAGGCTGACAGAGAAAATACCAGTCGCCTCAATATTTGTGAGCGTGTCTTTTTTGCCTTCAGGGCGGGTATCGGCACTGAAGGAAATCATGATTTGGGTTTCGGAAATCAGTGTAAAAAATGAAAAAGGTGCAAGGTTATCGCCTGTTTGACCTTGCGTCCCAATCCAAGCAATCGGGCGAGGCGCGACGATCGCTTTGATCGGATTATGTGGCAGCCCATGCCCATCTTGAACTCGATAATACATTTTATGAATTTTCCAAATTGTCTAGCTTAACAAACGTTTGATCATTTCGCCTAAATTTTTAGACAAATTTACGTGGTTTAGGATTTTTTCCATTTCAGCGCGCGCTAAAGATTCGCGCTCAGGTCCAAATTCTCGGAATGATTGAAATGCTGCTGACATGCGCGCGGCGATCTGAGGGTTTTTCGCATCTTGTTCGATCAAGCGTTGAGCATAATAGGCGTAGCCGCTGCCATCTGCATTATGAAAAGAAGCCGGATTATTCATCGCGAATGCACCAAAAAGTGAGCGCCACCGATTGGGATTGGGATCAACAAAGCACTCATGCGAAGCCAACTTACGAACAAGCTTAAGTGCGGAAGTTCTGGGTGCATATGATGCCTGAATTGCCAACCATTTGTCGATAAGGAGACGTTCATTTTTGTATTTTTTGTAGAAAGTCGCAATCGCATCATCGGCATGCGAATTTTGAACCAAAATCGATAGAGCACCGATTTTATCTGTCATCAGTTTGGCTTTCTTGAAATGCGTCTTGGCTAAAACGCAATCCTTATCGAGCGCGCTCAAATAGCTGAGCGCTTTTAATGCAAGCTCACGCTGTCCAGCCGCTTTTGATGAAATGTCTTCTGTACCTAAATCAACAAAATTTTGGTAAGTTGCTAGAAATTGATTTTCTAATTTCTTTGCGATTTTTTTCTTAAGTGTCTTTAGGCTTTTTTCAATCAGATTAGGGTTCGCAAATTCATTTTGTCGGCGAATATGTGAGACAATCTGAGAAAAACTCGGTAAGGAAAGAAGTTTAGATTTAAAAGCTGCATTGATGCCTTCTTCGTCTAAAATTTCGCCCAAAATTTCTAAGAGCTGTTTTGGATTTTCATTTTGAGTCAGAGCATTGAGCATCAAAGTCTGCATGGCCTCAAATCGATTAAAGGCATCGCTCTCAAAACGCGCAATAAATGCGGGGTCATTGTTATTTTCTTGCAGGAGAATAATGGGTGCTGAAAAACCACGATTTAAAGATATGCGGGTACCTTCGGGCGCGTCTAATGTGAAGCTTTCTTCGCGCTCTTCACTTTCCAAAATGCCTTCGCTAATGATCTTTCCGCTCGCGTTAAAAATCGCGTAACTAAGGGGGATCAAAAGCTCTAGGTGATTTTTTAATCCTTTAACTTGCGGAATATCTTGCAAAATATGAAGGTGAAGCTGGTTGCCGCGCTGCTCGGTTCTAACAGACAGGACGGGCGTTCCCGCTTGCTGATACCATCTCTTGAAAAGCGAAAAGTCGCGTCCTGTGGCGTCTTCGAATACTTTAAGCCAATCTTCGATCGTGCAGGCCTGTCCGTCATGACGTTCAAAATAGAGATCAAGGGCTTCACGATATTTTTGAGTGCCTACTAAGCTTTGCATCATTCGGATAAGTTCAGCACCTTTTTCATAGATTGTTGCGGTGTAGAAATTATTGATCTCTTCATAAGACTCGGGGCGAACAGGGTGTGCAAGCGGGCCTGCGTCTTCTGGAAATTGTACGCCACGTAAACGCTGCACATCTTCGATACGTTGAACCTCTGGCGAGCGCTCGTGAGCAGAAAACTGTTGATCGCGAAAAACGGTAAGGCCTTCTTTTAGAGATAGCTGAAACCAGTCTCGACAGGTGATACGATTGCCTGTCCAATTGTGAAAATATTCATGCGCGATTACACTCTCAATAGCTGCATAATCTGCGTCCGTTGCTGTTTGCGGCGAAGCCAGAACGAGTTTAGAATTGAATATATTCAATCCTTTATTTTCCATAGCGCCCATGTTGAAATCATCAACAGCCACGATCATGAAGAGATCAAGGTCATATTCGCGTCCATAGGCTTTCTCATCCCATTTCATGGAGCGTTTCAGTGCGTCCATTGCATAATCACAACGCTTTTCGTCACCTTTGCGAACATAAATTCGTAAGTCCACATTTCGGCCTGATTTTGTCTCGAAACTATCTTGAACAAGCTCAAGCTCTCCAGCAACCAGTGCAAAAAGATAGCAGGGTTTCGGCCACGGGTCATGCCATTCCGCAAAATTTTGGCCGTTGCTAATTAAGTTTCCGTTGGATAGCAATACGGGCTTGTCTGAATGAATTTTTACGTGAAAAACAGACAAGGTATCGGGGCGATCGGCATAATATGTAATTTTACGAAATCCTTCCGCCTCGCATTGCGTACAATACATGTCGTTGGAAATGTATAATCCCTCAAGAGATGTGTTGGAAGAGGGATTTATTTCGACCTCTGTTCGTAAAATAAAGGTTTCATGGGGCAAAACAGACTCATCAATCGTAAGACTTTCCTCATCAATAGACATATCGCCAAACGCAATATCTTCACCATTGATTGAAATTTCTTTGAGGCGCAGGTCTTTCCCGTCGAGGGTTAAATCACTACGTTCAAACATTTCAATTTTCAATTCCGTAATGACTTTGGTTGCCTTCGGATCAAGAAAGAATTCGAGCCGTGTTTCTTTAATTGTGAATGGTGCGGGTTTATAATTTTTAAGGTGTATGATTTGTGTTTGACCGTCAGGATCCATAATATCGCTCAGTAGCTGTTACAATTTGATATAAAACGAGTTCTCCAAATATAGCAAGCTGAACCTTATTTTTTCAACATATAGACATTCAATTTTGACGATGATGAAGTAATCGGTGCGTCGAGCTTGCCATATGTTCACTTTTGAGAAGGGTTCACAGATATGCAGTATTTGATTAATATTAATGAGGAGATGCTAAATGAAAGTGCTTAAAATATGACCTATTGTGAAGTTGAAAACCTAAAAATAGATCAATCACTTTTTGATTTTGTAGAAAATGAACTAGCGCCACAAACTGCGTTTGATGCGGCTCACATATGGAAAACACTATCGATTCTTGTTGATGGTTTTGAAAGTAAAATTGATGTCGCTTTGAAAATAATAATTACAAAGAAATATTGATCATTGGTTCGATGAAAATCCAAATCTCGAGCAAGCGGAATATGTGAGATATTTGAAAGAAATTGGCTATATTGAGCCAGAGTCTGAACCATTTTTTGTGCCTACCCGCGATGTGGATTCAGAAATTTCATGGATTGCGGATCCTCAGCTTTTGGTGCCGGTGTCGAATGCCCGTTTTGCGATAAATGCAGCGAACGCACGTTGGGTTTCACTTTACGATCCGCTTTATGGCACGAACTTGAGGGGAGACTTACCCTCAAAAACTGCGTTTGATTCTCAGCGCGTTTAGCGCGCGAGAGATTTTGTGCGCAATCATTTGGACAAGGTCGTACCGCTCAAAGGGGGTCTTGGCGAGATATTTAAGCGTTTTCCGTGAATGAAAATGGGCCGAATGTTAACCTTAAAAATTCGTGGCAGTTTAAAGGCTATATGGGCGAGCGAGCCCGTCCGTCCGAAATCATCCTTCAAGCCAATGATTTCCATATCCGGATAGTGATTTATGCTGAGCGTGAAGTTGCAAAAACCGATCCTGCCAAGATTGGCGATGTAATCGTAGAGAGTGCGCTGAATGTAATCATGGATTGCGAAGATAGTGTCGCGGCGGTTGATGGCGCTGATAAGGCGGCAGTTTATCGCAATTGGTTGGGCTTAATGACTGGAGAGATTCGCGCAGAATTTAACAAGAATGGCAAAAGAATATCGCGGGCGCTAAATCCCGATATCCCCTTCTGTGAGTGAAGTGGGCGCGCTTCATCTCTTAAGGGACGCGCTTGCTTATGGGTGCGCAATGTTGGTCATTTGATGAAAACGCCTGCCGTTATCGGGCTGCAGGGCACTTCCGTTTCTGAGGGTTTGCTTGATGCGCTGATGACGGTGCTTGCCGCATCTGTTAACCAAAGCCGCCCTAATTATGCGCCGAACTCAGAATTTGGGTCAATTTATGTGGTGAAGCCCAAGATGCGAGGATCGCAACAGTTTGCATTGACGAATGCGATTTTTGATGAAGTCGAACGGGCACTTCAATTGCCTCAGCATTGTATAAAATTGAGAATTATGGACGAAGAACGCAGAACATCCGTAAACTTGAGACAGAGTATAGAGGCGGCTAAATTTCGGGTCGCGTTTATAAATACAGGCTTTTTGGATCGAACAGGTGATGAAATCCATACGCATATGCGCGCAGGCGCCGTCGTTCCCAAGGCGCAAATGAAAAATGAGCCATGGCTCGATGCATATGAAAAAATAATGTAATTTCTGGTTTAAAATCCGCTCTAATGGGGCGCGCGCAAATTGGAAAAGGCATGTGGGCGGAACCCGATAATATGCTGGGGCTTTTCGAGAGCAAGCATACGCAATTGCAGGCGGGCGCAACGACGGCTTGGGTGCCGTCGCCCTCAGCCGCTGCTGTGCAAGCGCTTCACTATTATCTTTTTGATGCGCGTGCAGCGCAGATAGCTGAATTGACCGAGCGCAACGAAGACTTAAATCATGCGCTCTTTATGCCACCTCTCCTGAAAGATCGCACGTTAAGCGCGCAAAAAATTCATGATGAGCTTGAAAACAATTTGCAGGGTATTTTGGGATATATTGTGCGCTGGATTGATCAGGGGGTGTGCTGCTCAAAAATTCCAAATATTCATGATGTGGGCTTAATGGAGGATCGTGCGACTTGCCAAATTTCGTCACAGATTGTTGCGAACTGGGTGCAACAGGAGGTAGTCGATCGTGATCAGGTTGAGAAAATGCTGACGAAAGCTGCCAAAATTGTGGATCAGCAAAATGAGCATGACGAAAATTACGAAGAGATTTCCTCGAATGCGATTGTAATTTCCGCGGCGCGAGCCCTAATATTTCAAGGGCATCTTGAACCATCGGGTTACACTGAACCGATTTTACACCAAGCACGACTTGATAAGAAAAAATTGCGCTAGGGCACTCTTGGCTTGAGGGTGCTGTTGATTTCGGGTATTTGACGCGAAAAACTCAGAAGGTGAGTCTATGTCAAGGCCGGTCGTCGGTGTCGTTACCAATAATGTAGAGCTTGAAAACGGTTATCAAATGACCGGTAGTGGAATATACGAACTTGAGGCGCTATCGCAAATCTCGGACGTCGTTCCTGTTTTGCTTCCTGCGTGCAAAGATGTGATTTCGGCGAAGGCTGCGCTTGATATTTGTGATGGTTTTTATTTTCCAGGTGGACGTGAAAATGTTCACCCGAAACATTATGGAAAATCACTCACGGATCGTCACGGAGAGATGAATCCATGCCGCGATCGGTTGTCCTTGGCGCTCATTCAACAGGCCATTGACGCTGAGAAACCAGTATTTTGTGTTTGCAGAGGTCATCAAGAACTTGCGGTCGCTTTCGGTTCAACTTTGCATCCTGAAGTTCGCGATTTGCCTGGTAAAATGAACCACCGTATGCCGCCTGATGGAACGGTTGAAGAGAAATTTGCCTTGCGTCACGATATCATTCTTACACCGGGCGGTCAGCTTGAGAGGATTTTAGGGGCCGGCGTGCACCGCGTGAATACTTTGCATGGACAAGCTGTTGATACGGTTGGCGAACGTGTGATTGTCGAAGCGCTTGCGCCCGATAATGTGATTGAGGCGATATCGATCAAAGAAGCGAAGGGATTTGCTTTGGGGGTTCAGTGGCATCCAGAATACCGTGCAGATGAGCGAGAGGTATCGCACAAACTATTTGCGGCCTTTGGAAGCGCTCTCAAGAAAACTTCTTAGTCATGGCGTTTAGAATACAAGCCATATTTTTTGGGGAAGCTTTGTCATGACACTCCCAAATGCAGCGGAAATTTTGCAACACTTGAGTAAAAAATCTCCTTTTATGGCGCTTGTTTTGATGCGGGTTGCTATGGGGTTGGTCCTTTCAACATGGATGTTACTTATCAATAATTTTGCGGTTGAAAAGGCCGCGTTTAACGGCTCAGATTGGGGGGCTATGCAATCACTGCGCGAGTTACCTGGTTTTCTTGCGTTTTTGGTTGTGTTTATTACGCTTTGGATCAACGAGCAGAGATTAGCGATATTGTCACTATTTTTGTTGGCGATTGCTGTTATGGCGACGGGTTTTGTGCCGAATTGGTGGGGCATTATGATCACGACGCTACTTTCGTCGATCGGGTTTCATTATTTTGAAGCCGTCTATCAAAGTCTTCAATTGCAGTGGCTGGATAAGGAAGAAGCGGCACAAAAGCTTGGCTGGATTAACGGCATTGGCAGCTTTATAACATTTCTGATTTATGCAGCGGTCACCTTTTTATGGCAGCCACTTGGCTGGAACTTTTTGGGTGTGTTTTTAGGGGCAGGGCTGCTTGCATGTTTGCTCTCAGTGCATTTATCCGTTTCCTTTCCTCAATATGAGACGAAAGATATTCAGAATAAAGGTATTATTTTACGCAGGCGTTACTGGCTTTTTTATTTGCTACAATTTCTCGCGGGCGCTCGTCGGCAGATATTTATCGTCTTTGCGGGCTTTATGATGGTCGAAAAGTACGGCTTTAAAGTTCATGATATGGCGGGTTTATTGCTCGCAACCTTTTTGGTGGCGTCAATTTGTGGGCCGCTTGTGGGCTGGATGGTGAAAGTGATCGGCGAACGGCTCACGCTGCAAATCGAATACGTTGGTCTCGCTGTGATTTTTGGCGCTTATATGTGCGTATATATTTTTGACTGGCCTTTTTGGGTGGCGGCATCTTTATATGTTTTGGATCATGTCTTTTTTTCGATGGCAATTGCAATCAAAACTTATTTTCAAAAAATCGCGGATCCTAAAGATATTGCTTCAACTGCTGCTGTGAGTTTTACTATCAATCACATTGCTGCGGTCGTATTGCCAGTCCTCTTAGGTTTTGTCTGGATCATTTCCCCACATCTTGTATTTGGATTTGCGCTTGTTTTGGCGCTTTGTTCATTTACGGCATCGTGTCTAATTCCTCAAAAGCCGAGGCTCGGCACAGAGACGGTATTTGCAAAAAATTGATCTGAATAAGACGATCGTGAGGCTTTTAATCGTCAATCGCAAGTTCTGTCGAAATTTTAGCGCTGGATTCGAGTGTACGGTGAACTGGGCACCGATCCGCAATTTCGATAAGACGTTTTTTGGTTTGCGCGTTTAAGTGTTGGTTAAATGTAATTTTTCGGTTGAAGTGATCGATTTTTTCTTGCTTTTCGCTATCATTTTTATGAATTTTTTCATGGCTAACATCAACGTAGATTTCACCAAGTTCGATACCCTTCCGTTCGCTATACATTTGGATTGTCATGCTTGTACAAGTTGCGAGCGCTGTTGATAAGAACTGATAGGGAGAGGGGCCTTCATTTTTGCCGCCATACTCGGTGGGCTCATCGGCGAGAAGACTATGGATACCGTTGATTGACACATTCTGAAGAAACTTTTCACCTAAGATATTTTGGCTTCTGACGATGCCTTCAAGCGCTTCTTTCGGATGGATTAAAGCTGGTTCTGGCAAATAGCGCTGCACCCATGTCGCAATTTGCTCTGCGACGTAGTTGGCATCATTGGGATCGGTTAATAGGTGATCTGCCTTGTTGAGCGAAATAAATGACTTTGGATGCTTTGCCGTCGTAAAAATTTCCGATGCATTTTCAATGCCAACGATTTGATCAACGGGAGAATGCATAACGAGAACTGCACTTCCTGAGAGTTTATGGTGAATTTGGTCGGGATTGTGGTTCGTATTTTTCAAATCGGATAAGAAAGAACGGCTAATGCTAAGCTTACGATGTCCAAGGTCAATTTCGCAAATTCCTTTATCATTAATTTCGTTTTCTAAACCCTGAAAAAGGTGTTTGATATGTGAGGGGCTGGCAGGTGCACCGATGGTGGCGACGGCTTTGATTTCAGGAATGAGGGCGCGTGCGCGTAAAACAGCTGCGCCACCAAAACTATGGCCGATCAGTAATTCTGGTGCTTTAAAATGCGCCCGCAAATGGTCAGCCGCGCTTTGGATGTCATAGAGATTTGTTGTGAAATTTGTGTTCGCAAATTCACCTTCGCTATGGCCAAGTCCCGTAAAGTCAAATCGCAAAACTGCAATCCCAAGTGATGCGAGACGCTGTGAAATGCGCTTGGAAGCGACAAAATCTTTGGAACACGAAAAGCAATGGGCAAAAATCGCGTAAGCTCTCACTTCGAAGGGCGGAAGTTCCAAATTGGCTGCGAGCGTTAAACCTTGCGTATTTTTAAATTCGATCTTTTGGCTAGTCATCGCAATCTCCTTATAAATGCATATACGATTGAGAGTGCAATTTGTTACAAAATGATTACGCGCTTATTAATTCGCGCTTATTAATTCCAGTAAATCGGGCAATACCTCTCCTGCTTTTCCATAAATTCCGTCGTGGAAGTCACTGATATTGTTAGAGGGCGCCAGATTAATTTCTATGCAGACAGCACCGGCGCGATTGGCGATTTGAGCAAATCCTGCAGCGGGGTAGACATTTCCAGAAGTGCCGATCGATAGGAATAGATCGCATGCATCCAACGCGCTCCAAATTTGTTCCATTTGGTAAGGCATCTCCCCAAACCAAACAATGTCAGGTCGTGTTGTTGTCTGGTCGCATTTTGGACACTGATCTTGAGGCGCAGTGTCGGCGATATTTGTCCAAACGGCATCACAGTTTGTGCATTTCATTTTGTCGAGCGTACCATGCATATGAATTAAATTTTTACTTCCTGCCCGTTCATGCAGATTATCCACATTTTGTGTAACCAACAGATAGTCGCCCTGAAAACTCGCCTCAAAGTTTGCAAGCGCGATATGTGCAGGGTTAGGTTCGACACTTGAGGCAGTTTTTCGACGCGCGTTGTAAAAATTATGGACAAGCTCGGGTTTGCGTTCGAAACCTTCGGGTGTAGCGACGTCGTCGACGGGATGATTTTCCCATAGCCCATCGGAAGCTCTGAAGGTCGAAATCCCACTCTCCGCAGAAATGCCTGCGCCTGTTAAAACCACGATTGAGCGGAAATTTTTTTGAAAAAATGTAGACATAGTTTTTAAATCTTAGGGGGATTGCAAAGACTTAAGCAAGCGAAATTTAAATGAGATAATCAGCAGGAACTTATTATAAAAAAAATAAAATCGCCAAGTGTTAACGAAAAGTGTTTTTTATTAACTATTTATTAACTATAAACTAACTTATGCGGCTGTTGGTTTGCGAGATTTCGGTTTGCGATTTTTTTGAAATCTTTTTGGTTTTGCTCCTTTGGGTGCATCTTTAGACCGCGAAAACCTAGGTTTTTGGGTATGAAATTTGCGGGTTTTCTTATTTTTTTGCGTTTTATCAGAGTGATTCGAAATATCTATTTCAAGGCTGTCTTCACCATCAGTATGTAAAATTTTGGCAATTCTATTCCAGTTTTTTACATCACTCGGCGTGACGAATGTAATTGAATTTCCTTTTGCACCCGCGCGTGCTGTTCGCCCAATGCGATGGATATAGTCTTCAGGCACTTGCGGAAGATGAAAATTAATCACGTGCGCAATATGTGATATATCTAAGCCGCGTGCTGCGACATCTGTTGCGACCAATACACGAAATTTTTCGCGTCGAAATTCTTCGAGAATACGTGTGCGTTTGGATTGTTTGAGGTCGCCGTGGAAAGCTCGTGCTTGGATGCCGTCGGCCTCGAGTTTTTTGGCAATTCGTTCAGTGCCAAACTTGGTTTTAACGAAAACAATGACTGTCCCCTGACCGCCTTCGATTTCTCGCTGCAAAGTCATCAGCTTTTCAGATTCGTCGATTTCAACAATTTTTTGCGTCACATTGCTTGCAACTTTATTTTCGGAAGCAACTTGAATTCGCTTCGGATCCTTGAGGTAATTTCGAGCAAGAAACATAATATTCTTTGGCATTGTCGCCGAAAAAAGCAAGGTTTGACGCTCGTCCGGCATGTGTTTGAGAACCCGCTCAATCTGTTGAGAAAAGCCCATGTCAAGCATTCGATCTGTTTCGTCAAGCACAAGATAATTAAAGCGAGATAAATCAATCGAGCCTCGTTCAAGGTGATCATTAAGACGACCGGGGGTTGCAATTATTATTCTTGGATTGCGTTTAAGCTGCGCAAATTGTTTGCTATAGCTTTCTCCACCAATTAATAATCCAGTCGATAACGAAGCTTTTTTGGGAATAAGTTTCCCAATTTCTTTGTGGACCTGGGTGGCGAGTTCTCGAGTGGGAGCAATAATGAGGGCGGCCCCTTTTTGAGAAGTCAGTAAATTGGCAAGAATGGGGATAGAGAATGCCCCAGTTTTTCCGGTTCCCGTTTGAGCCGATGCAAGAATATCATGTCCTTCAGCTGCTAAGGGGATTGCTTTTTGTTGAATTGGCGTAGGAGTTTCAAAGCCTTGTGCTGAAAGGCGATTGAGAAGCGCTTCTGGCAACGCTAGCTCTTTAAAATTTGTCAATGTATTTTCCTTTGGCGCTGTTCCACTAGCGCTCTAATTGCGTCCAAAGCAATTAGTTAAGCCGAAAAATTACGCTTTGCTTGCCTTGAAGGGTGTTGAGCTCTTACACATGTTGCGCGAATATTTATTCTATATATTTGCAAATACCGAAGAGCATTGCGCTCTCTATAGTCCATTTAAAGATTCATGCAAGGGTTTATTTGAGTTGCTCATTTTTGTGAGAGCCATTAAACGAGCCGAAAGGAGAAAAAATGAGCACTTTGGAGCCCGTTTCAGTTGCGCCAATGATCGATTGGACAGACCGACATTGCCGACAATTTCACCGCGCTATTTCACGCCGTGCGACCCTCTATACTGAAATGATCGTCGATAAAGCCATTATTCATGGTGATCGAGAGCGTTTGCTGGCGGGAAGCCGCGAAGGGGTTGTGCTTCAGATTGGTGGAAGTGAGCCGAGCGAGCTTAAAGAAGCTGTTAAAATCGCCCATGATTATGGGTATTCACATATCAATCTCAACTGTGGTTGTCCTTCGGACCGTGTTCAATCTGGAACATTTGGCGCTGTTTTAATGAAAACGCCCGAGAAGGTAGCGCGTGCCTTAAGTGCCATGAATTCTGTTGGAGATGTCAAGATTTCAATCAAGTGCCGGCTAGGTGTTGATGATCAAGAGGTCGAGAAAACACTGCCACAGTTTTTGCTTGCTGTAAAATCGGCAGGAGTGGCAGAGGTCATTATTCATGCGCGAAAGGCATGGCTTCAGGGCTTATCTCCGAAAGAAAACCGTGAAATTCCGCCTCTAGATTATGATTTGGCCAAAGATATGATCAAAAAGTTTCCAGAGCTGAATATTGCCATAAACGGGGGGATTGTCGCTTTGGATGATGCTGAGAATTTTCTCAAATATGGATTTGTTCAAGTCATGATTGGTCGGGCGGCATATCATCAGCCATTTGATGTTTTGTCGCCGATCGATGTCAGATTTTACGATCAAAAACCCAATCACGTTCCTCAAACAAGGCACGAAATCGTCGATGAAATGATCCCCTATATTGACGAACACTTAAGCCAGGGGGGAAAGCTCCATCAAATCACGCGCCATATGATCGGATTATTTCATAATCAGCCGGGTGCGCGGCAATGGCGGCATATGCTATCGAGCGAAGCGGTGAAAGAAGGCGCGGATTCAAGCTTGCTACTGCGCGCCATGCCAACCTAGTCAAAGTTTGTTGATTTGTGAAATATCGAAAGGCGTCGTCTGATAAATTTCGTTGATCCAGTTTCCATAAAGCAAATGCGCGGTTGATTTCCAGCGGTTTTGAGGTGTTTGCGATGGATCATCATTTGGATAATAATTATCGGGAATATTGATTGCTCTACCTTTCGCGATATCACGATCATACTCACCTTTTAGTGTCTCACTGTCATATTCGAAATGATTGAGGTTATATAAAATACGATGTTTTTTATCCTCGATTAGACAGGGATCCCCATCATCACTTTCAACCAATAAATTCAGATCTGCGTTGTTGTGGATATGTAAGCTTTGAATTTCAGTCCAGCGGCTAACAGGGACAAGGAAGTCGTCGGATATGCCTCTCAAGTAAGGAGAAGAAGGTGCATTATTTTTGTGCCGAATGCATCCAAATCGTTTCTTATCCAAAATGATCTTGGGAATATCATGAAAATGCGCAAGAGCAGCCATGCCGCCCCAACAGACTGCCATCGTTGAATGAACATGTGTTTGCGTCCAGTCAAAGAGGTTCGAGATTTCATTCCAATAATCAACATCTTGATATTCGAGGTGTTCGATTGGCGCGCCAGTGATTATTAATCCATCAAAATACTCGTCCTTTATTTGTTTAAAGCTGCGATAAAACTCCGACATATGTGATTGATGGGTGTTTTTTGAAATATGATCGCTCATACGAACAAGATGCAGATCAATCTGAAGCGGGGTTGCGCCAATGAGCCTAGAAAATTGCGTTTCTGTCTCGATTTTTTTTGGCATCAAGTTAAGAAGGGCTATACGAAGAGGGCGTATATCTTGGCGGTCGGCGATTGTCTCCGATTGTACATAGACGCCCTCTTGATCAAGGGTTTGAAAGGCAGGTAAATTTTCTGGCAAACGAATGGGCATAATTATCCAAGCTTCTCTGCAATGAGTTGATTGAAATCGGAGGGCGTTGATATGGTTTCGACTTCCTTGATTTTCAAGGAAATTCCCCAATGCTGTGCCATTTCTTTGTAACGGGGCTGACGATCAACAAGCAGTTGCGCATAACCCCAAGTGATAAATTCGTTTGGATCGACATCTTCGGGAGAAATATTGTTGAGGCTTAAATATTCATTCCACTTTTGAGTTAAAAAATCGGGCCGATAATACATTGGTTTCGGATCAGCTTGAAAGCGCATTTCAAGCTTTTCTCGGTGATCCTCATTACCTTCTAGCCAGACCGGAAGTGCGGTTTGAGAAAGCTTTCTCATGACGTGGCAATTGCCAATATCATCATCGAGAATTTCGCAAAGAGAGCCTGAGCAGTCAACGATAAAGTTTTGATAATTATATATTTTTTGTGCACGATTGCGAAAATGAGGCGCATCGTGCATGGCTGCAATTTCAGCGTGCCGATGAAGATTTTGACGCCTCACATATTCGTCAATTTCGAGACCCCCTTTGTGCCGATTGCCGGGCTTTCCCAAAAACGTGGCAAGCGGCGAGAGGTCCTCGAAAGTTATGTTGCTGGCAATATAGACACTATTCGAGCGCAAAAGTGAGGCGAGAAAAGGGTTTTTCATTGCTTCTTGTTTAAAATTATCAGCAATAGGCTCAGATAAATAACGCGTTCCAATACGGTAATCAACGGAATAATGGAACCAATTGGCTTGCTTTCGGAGCATGCTCGCAATGACAGTCTTGCCCAAACCTGACATGCCAAAAAGCGCGACCGATTTTTGGGGCGCATTGAGATATTCGTTTCCATTATTGTAGAGCATTCAAGCCACTTTTTTTGCAGTTAGTATATAAAATTGGCGGTTAAGACAATTCTCTTTACGATCTGGATATCTTAAAGATGCGTCCATCAATGAAAATCAATGCAATTGCAACTAACCCAAATCCTAAAAATGCTGTCCATTCCAGCCGTTCTTCAAGTAAAACAACCCCAAGAGTGATTGCGAAGATTGGAATGAGGAGGGTGACGAGCGTGACATAACTAATTCCCGCTTTGCTGAGGACGTAATAGAAAAGAAGATAGGCAATCGCCGTGCTGACGACAGCGAGATAAATAGACGCGATTCCGCCTGATAAATTCGGAATGAGGGTTCCGAATGGGTTGGTTATAAAATGTAATAAAATCATAGCGATAGCGCCCGTGCTTAACATGCCGAGCGCCGTGGCGTTGGGTGCGGACTTTACACGAGCTTTTGCGTAAATTCCACCAAAGGCATAAGATAGTGAGGCGGCGATAACAGCCAATTGGCCTAGATGTCGTGGATCAAGCGTGCTTAAATTTTGAACACCGATGGCGACTGTAACGCCGATTAAGCCAATAATAATACCCAAAAGCTTTGGGATCGTGAGGGATTCATTTGCAAAAAATAGAGGTGCAAGCAAGGTGCCAAATACAGCAGTCGTCGCGTTTAATATCGAGCTAAGACCACTTTCGATAAATTGTTGTCCCCAAGCAATGAGTGTAAAGGGAATTGCGTTATTGAGTAGGCCAAGAACCGCATAGTCGATCCAAATTTTTCCCTTTGGAATTTTCCAGCGCTGGATGATAGCCAGAATCCATAGAAAAAGAGCCGCACCCCCAATGCGGTACATCACGAGTGCAGAAAAAGAGAGGCTTTCTAAACCAATTTCATATGCATAAAAACTCGCGCCCCAAATGGCGGCCAAGAGGAAAAGCAGCGCCCACAACGTATTATTCATCTAATTGATCCTCATCATATGCTCTTTTATGCCGCACTGGAAAACTTGACAACTGCAAAAAAAAGGACATTGTTTAGGTGCGTTATTTGGGTGCGCGCACGCCTTTTTAACACGCAAGCCTTCTCAGTTAGCGTGGATGTGTTCAGAGAAAATTTTAAACTTGAGTACTATTTAAAACTGAGTCCAGTCTAATCGTAGTTAAGTGACCGGGCTTTTCCCCAAAAAACTTTGTGAACGAAGAATGTATAGCCGATAATAAAGGGCAGAACGAAGCAGGCGCCAATAAAAATAATCATCAAAGATTCAGGTGCAGATGCGGCGCCGTAAATCGTCATTTTTTCAGGAATAATATAGGGATAGAAACTCGTGGCTAAGCCGTTGAAGCAAAGTACAAAAATTAATGTGACGCTCACAAAAGGAGCCCAACAAAATCGATCACCGCGCAAAGGCATTTGCGAAAGGAAATAGCTGAGAGCTAAAATCAAGATACCCGTGATGAGGGGAATGGGAAGAAGAAGGAAGAAATTTGGAATTGAAAACCATTTTTCAAATATGCGTTCACTTACGAGCGGAGTGACAATTGAAACAAGGCCGATCCCAATCGCCGTGATCCAAAGAAAACTCTTAGCCCATGATGTAGCTTTGTTTTGTAGAGCGCCTTCGGTCTTCATAATCAACCATGTCGCCCCAATCAATGCATAGGCAATCGCGGTGAAGACAGATGTTAACATGCAAAATAGAAATGCTGACCATGATTGCTCAAAGCCCAAAATATATGAACCAAGCATATAGCCTTGCGCCATAGATGCGATGAGTGATCCTAAGATCATCAAATTGTTCCATTTTGCCTTTTTCTCTGGTGGAACTTTGGAGCGAAAGTCGTAAGAGACCCCGCGGGCAACTAACGCCAATAGCATAATCGTTGTCGGGAGGTAAAGTGCAGTTAAGATAGCGCCGTGTGCGTGGGGAAACGCGACAAGCAAGATGCCTACGCCCAGAACGAGCCAGGTTTCATTCGCATCCCAAAAAGGTCCGATTGAGTGGAGCATTTGATCTTTTTCGTGATCATCCGCACCGATCATGAGTATGCCGACACCGAGGTCATAGCCGTCTAGAATGACATAGAGCAGCATAGATAGCCCCATAAGAAAGGCAAATGCGACCGCGAGCCAGTGTCCGTTTGTTGCAAGTAAATCCATGGCTTATCTCGCTTTGTTTGGTGTTAAGGGGGGTAGGGTTGCGTTTTGCTTCGCACCATTGGCCATGTAAATGATTGTCCCTAAAAAAGCTGCGAGGAGCAATGCATAAACAACTAGATATGCTGTAAGAGTGGAGGCAAGCATGGGCGTCGCAACATCAGAAACAGCGTCTTTGGTGAGCAATACGCCTTCGACAAGCCAAGGTTGCCGCCCGATTTCAGTTGTATACCATCCCGCAATCGTCGCGACCCATCCCGAAAAGGTCATGGCCACAAGTGCAAAGTTTACAAAGCGGCTCGGTTCGTCTACGTGCCACAACCTGATAGCACTATACCACGAGATTAGGAGCATAAACACACCGACTCCAACCATAATTCGAAAACTAAAAAAGATGGGGGCGACAGGGGGGTGGTGTTCGAAGCTATTCACACCTTTAATGAGGCCATCATAGTGATGCGTTAATATCAAGCTTGCTACATATGGAATTTTCACTTCGAAGTGATTTGTTCGAGCTTCCGCATCGGGTATTGCAAATAGGCGAAGGGCAGCGCCTTCTTCATCATCCCAAATACCTTCCATTGCCGCAATTTTCTGCGGTTGATGCTCGAGTGTATTGAGGCCGTGCAGATCGCCCAAATAGATTTGGATAGGGATAAGAATGGCGGCTAGATATACACCTGTTTTCATCGCCGCGAGTACAGCCGGGCGATTATCGCCGCGTGTCCATTGAAATGCTGATACGCCCGCGACTAAAAAGGCAGCAGTTAATCCTGATGCGAGAAGCATATGTATAAGCCGGTAGGGCATCGAAGGGTTAAAAATGATTGCAAGCCAGTCGGTTGCGTGAGCCGCGCCGTCGATCATTTCAAAGCCACTAGGGGTATGCATCCAGCTATTGAGCACAAGGATCCAAAAAGCTGACATGGTTGTGCCGAATGCTACTAAGAAAGTTGCGAGTGTGTGAATGCGACTTGAAACCCGGTCCCATCCATAGAGCATAATTCCAAGAAATGTGGCTTCCAAGAAGAATGCGGTTAAGACTTCATATGCGAGAAGCGGGCCTGCAATATTGCCGACGGTTTCCATGAAGCCTGGCCAGTTTGTACCAAATTGAAACGACATTGTGACGCCCGACACGACGCCCAATGCAAAACATAGGGCAAAGATTTTTACGTATAGGCGATAGGCGTCGCGCCATTTTGGATTAGCAGTTCGGCTATAGCGAATCTTAAAAAATAATAATATCCAACCAAGCGCAATTGTAATTGTCGGAAAAAGTATGTGGAAGGTAATGTTTGCCGCAAACTGAATCCGTGCAAGTATGAGTGGGTCTAAGCTATCCATTGTGCGTCTCCATAACTCACGTTTCGAGATTGAATATAGTTATGGTCGTTAGAATCATCTATGTGGCACAAAGTCGCATAGATTTTTTGATTCCGTTGAAACGGTAAATTCGGAAATTCTCTCAAAAAATAAATTCATATTTGATTGCATTATTCAAAATATATGTTTGAATATTTTTCTATATAAGGAATAAATTACCTAATATTTTTGTTAATTCTCTTTTTATGTGGAATATTTTTCCTGATAGCCTTATTTTTTGGTCAAATTCTGGAGATTCAAATGCAATATGTACCTATATTCCTCGATGTGGCCGCCAAAAGAGTTGTGATAGCGGGCGGGGGTGCAATGGCAGAGTCTAAACTAAAGATATTGCTAAAGTCAGAGGCAGAACTACACGTTTTTGCAAAGAAGCCCAATGCAAAGGTTTCATCTCTTGCGGATGAGGGGCGTATCAGTCTTACGCTTCGCGATATAGAGTTAGAGGATTTTAATGGCGCTGTAATGGCTTACAGTACCTACTTCAATGCAGCTAAAAATGAAGATGCGATTGCTTTGGCGCGACAAGCTGGGGTTATGATTAATGTGGTCGATACGCCAGACAAATGTGATTTTATCTCGCCCGCAATTGTGGACCGCGACCCTGTTGTGGTTGCGATTGGTACAGAAGGGGCGGCGCCGGTACTTGCAAGACAAATTAAAGCTGAGCTTGAAGAGCGTCTACCCCCCTCTACGGGTCTGATGGCGCGCGTTGCCAAAAAGTTTCGTCATGCCGTTGAGGTATTGCCATTTGGCCGTGTGCGTCGCGATTATTGGGCCGAATATTTCAAAAAAGACATTCGCGACGAGAATGCGGCACGAGAATTTCTGGAACAACATTTGCAAGAGGTTGTGAATGAGCAAGAAAAGCGTGGGCATATTAGTATTCTTGGTGCTGGCCCCGGTGATCCTGAACTTTTGACACTGAAGGCGCGTAAGCGTTTGCACGAAGCAGACGTTGTCATCTATGACCGCTTGGTTAGTCCTGAAATACTCGAACTTGCGCGCCGTGAAGCGACTTTGATCGAAGTTGGAAAAACGGGTTACGGCCCGTCATGGAAGCAAGATGACATTAATGCGCTTTTGGTCAAATATGGTCAAAAGGGTGAATTGGTTGTGCGCTTAAAGGGCGGCGATCCCAGCATTTACGGGCGTTTGGATGAAGAAATCGAGGCGCTTGCACAGGCGCAATTGGCATATGAGATTGTTCCTGGAATTACGACGGCTTCGGCGGCTGTTGCCAGCATTGGTTCAGGTTTAACACAAAGAGGCAGAAATACCGAAATTCGTTTTTTAACTGGCCGTGATGTGAATGGATTTGTTGAATCCGATTGGCGCTCGCTTGCCCAAGATGGATCTGCGGCAGCGGTCTATATGGGGGCTAAAGCTGCGCGATTAATCCAAGGTCGTTTGTTAATGCATGGTGCCAATCCGAACAAGCCCATTACTGCGATTGAGAACGTGTCGCGCGTTCAAGAGAAAGTTGTCGCCACGACAATCGGATCAATGGCGGTTGATATTGAATCGGCTGAATTCAGTGGGCCTGTCATTATATTGCTTGGGATTGCACCGCGTGAGTTCCAAAAACAGTTTGAAGAGGTGCAAAATGCCGCGTCAGTTTAAGCCTAAAATTCTTACATCCAATCACTTGCTCGAGGGTGACGTTATTTATTGGAATCAGGGAAAATGGGAGCGAAACTTTGAAGATTCTCAGGTGTTTCATGCTCAAGAAGAAGCCGAGGCAGCGCTCATAAACGCTCAAGGACAGCCAGAAGTTGTTGTTGGCGCCTATTTGGTTGAAGTCGAAGTGGAGAATGGAGTTTTGAAGCCCGCTCATTTCCGAGAAGATTTTCGAGCAACAGGTCCTTCCAACTATTTTCACGGTAAACAAGAGGCGCAAGATGTATAAATATAGTGATTTTGATCAAGCTTTCGTCCGTAAGCGTGTCAAGCAGTTTCGCTCGCAAGTTGAGCGGAGAATTTCTGGGGCTTTAACAGAAGACGAGTTTAAGCCCTTGCGCTTGATGAATGGTTTATACCTTCAATTACATGCGTATATGCTGCGCGTTGCGATTCCCTATGGCACGCTAAACTCTCGAAAAATGCGTCAACTCGCAATGATTGCTGAGCGCTGGGATCGCGGCTATGGTCATTTTACGACGCGTCAGAATATACAGTTCAATTGGCCAAAGCTCCAAGATGTGCCGGATATGTTAGATGCTTTGGCGGATGTTGAAATGCATGCGATTCAGACTTCTGGAAATTGTATTCGAAATGTGACCGCCGATCACTTTGCAGGGGCGGCAGTCGACGAGATCGAAGACCCGCGACCAATCGCAGAATTACTGCGTCAATGGTCGACAGATCACCCTGAGTTCCAGTTTATGCCGCGCAAATTCAAGATTGCCGTTTCGGGTGCTAAGCATGACCGCGCGGTGGTGCGTGCTCATGATATTGGCTTGGAGGCTGTTGAAAAAGACGGAAAAATCGGGTACCGCGTCTTTGTCGGCGGTGGGCTTGGCCGAACACCCATGATTGGTAAAGTTATCCGTGATTTTATTTCTAAGGAAGAGCTATTGCCTTACGTGGAGGCGATCGTCCATGTTTGGAATAGAATTGGGCGTCGGGATAATAAATACAAAGCGCGCATTAAAATACTCGTTCATGAATATGGATTGGATCAGCTTCGTGCAGATGTTGAAGATGTTTTTGCGAGCCTGAAGAAAGAGTTTTCAGGTGTGGATCGGAAAATTCTTCAAGAAATCAATGAACAATTTGAACCCCCTCGCTTTCAAGAATTGTCTTTTGCGCCTTTCGATCAAGCCTACGCAGAGAAGAGAGCGTTTCGCGCTTTTGTCGATACGAACGTAAGCGAGCACTTCAATGACGCTTATGCAATTGTCACAATATCCACAAAGCCGATTGGCGGGACTCCAGGTGACGTGACTGCGGACCAAATGCGGGCGCTTGCGCAAATAGCAGAGACTTATGCGCATGATGAGCTGCGCATTTCTCACGAACAAAATGTGATTCTTCCCCATGTTCCTAAGGCGCATCTACCGAAAGTTTATGAAGCGCTTGTTGAGAATGGTCTGGCGACAGCCAATATTGGGCAAATTTCAGACATTATTGCGTGCCCTGGGATGGATTATTGTGCGCTCGCAACCGCACGCTCGATTCCCATTGCACAGGAAATTTCTCAACATTTTGAAGCGCGAAAAATCGCGGAGGATATCGGCGAATTGAAAGTCAAGATTTCGGGATGCATCAATGCTTGCGGGCACCACCATGTTGGTCATATTGGCATTTTAGGTTTGGATCGTGCGGGCGTTGAAAATTATCAAATCACTCTGGGTGGAGATCATACTGAAAACGCTGCGATCGGCGATCGCATGGGGCCGGGATTTGGCGCTGAAGAATTGATCCCAGCACTTGATCGATTAATTGACGCGTATTTGGAGAATCGAGAAACGCCAAATGAACGTTTTATCGATGCCTATCGACGCGTAGGGAGCGCACCATTTAAAAGCGCTTTATATCCTCAAAGAGAGCACGCCCATGCCCCATGACATTGAGAAATTGGAGCGGGTTGCCGCACTTAATAAAGAATTCGCTAAGGCGTCATCACAAAATATCGTGGATGCTGTTTGTGCGCAAAAATTTGGTAAATTTGCGCTTGTCTCAAGTTTTGGCGCTGAAAGTGCGGTTCTTGTCAGCATGGTTGCGCGCGCCTCTAAGCAAACGCCTGTGATTTTGATTGATACCGAGTTTTTGTTTGAAGAAACGTTAGGATATGCGACTAAGCTTGCAATTGATTTAGGGCTTGAAGATGTCCGTCGTATCGTGCCAGATCTTGTGCGGACCGAAATTTACGATAAAGACAAAAAGCTCCATCTTAGAGATGCAGATAGATGCTGTCACTTGCGCAAAGTGCTACCGTTACAACTTGCGCTTGGTGAGTTTGCAGGTTGGTTGACAGGACGTAAACGATATCAAGCAAAGTCTCGCGAAAATTTATCATATTTTGAATATGATCACGTAAATGCGCGCATAAAAGTGAACCCGCTTATAGGTTGGAGTTCAGAACAGTGCCGGGATTACATGATTGCACATGACCTCCCGTTTCACCCTTTAGTTGCCAGAGGCTACCCGTCAATTGGGTGTTTGCCGTGTACTTCTCAAGTTGCCGTCGGTGAGGACGCGCGCGCGGGGCGTTGGCGAGGCGCTGAAAAAACTGAGTGCGGAATTCATTTTGGTACGCAGGGTTTGCGTCGAGAGAAAAAGGAAGATATTGCGTTATGAATGTAGTGATTAATGATCAAGGTATTTCGAAAACGACCCAAGGGATAGAGGCGATCAAGCCTGATCTTGCCCTATCTGAAATCGACCAAGCGCAAGAATTAATTGCGATTGAATTTGCAAATTACGCGGATGGACGTGGTTTTGGATTGGCGTCAGCATTGCGTCGAGAGGGATATAAGGGCCGATTGCGCGCAAAAGGTCATATTTTGGCGGATCAGTATGCGATGGCGCGGCGCGTTGGGTTTGATGAAGTCGAAGTCACAGAAGAATTATTTCAACGGCAAGGTCACGAGGCGTGGATTGAGCGCGCTGATTGGGCTTTAAATGATTATCAATCTCGTTTAGGGAAAAGGCAGACAAATAATGAATAAGGTCGAAAGCATGTCCGTACCGGCACAACGAACTCCGGATCAGCAAATGGTTACGGATGTCAAACATTGGAACGATCGGCTATTTAGCTTCCGTTTGACGCGCCCCCAATCACTTCGGTTTCGCTCAGGTGAATTTGTAATGATTGGTCTCGCTGGCGAAACAGGCAAACCCATTATGCGGGCCTATTCAATAGCCAGCCCTTCTTGGGATGAAACTTTGGAATTTTATTCGATTAAGGTTGCCGATGGCCCTTTAACGTCAAAATTGCAAAATATTCAGGTAGGGGATTATGTGATTTTGCGGCCAAAGCCAGTTGGGACTTTAGTCGTTGATGCGCTTTTGCCCGGTAAGCGGTTATTTTTGATTGCGACAGGGACAGGTATTGCGCCTTTTGCGTCTCTTATTCGTGACCCTGAAGTGTTTGAAAAATTTGACCAAGTGATTTTGACGCATACCTGCCGTGAAAAATCCGAGTTAGAATATGGTCGAATGCTTGTTGAGAATTTGGCAGAAGACCCTTTAATTGGCGAATTTTCAGAGCAACTTTTATATTATCCGACCACCACTCGCGAAGCAAGCAAATACGAGGGGCGCAATACTGACTTAATGCGCTCGGGCAAACTTTTCGAAGATCTTGGTATATCTGGATTCGATTCGCAGACAGATCGCGCGATGGTTTGTGGGTCGATGGCACTCAATCTTGATGTGAAAGAACTTCTTGAAAGTCACGAGATGCGAGAAGGGGCGAATTCTGATCCCGCCGAGTTCGTTGTTGAAAAGGCTTTTGTAGGTGAAGGCGTTTAGCGCTATTTCAAAAAAAATGAAATATAATCTCTACTTATTTTGGCTTGAAAGATGTCTCTCAAGACAAAAATTCGCGTGTGGATCGCGTTAGTTTATCAATATAAATAATTAATATTTTTGATTTTATTTCGATTTTTTGCAAGTGTATTTCTGCAAATAAAATAACTGATATAAATACTCGGAATGTATTGTTGACATAAATACTCGGAAATGAAATAGAGGCTGTGAGCTTGTAAGTTATAAGGAGAATCAAGTAATGAAAATCTCGAGTTTGAGTTTTGCAGCTGCGCTATTTGTGCCGGTTTCAGGCCTTTTAGCAGATGATATTTTGACGGTTTACACATCGCGTGGTGAAGAGTTGATTTTGCCTTTGCTTGAGCAATATTCTGATCAATCGGGTGTTGAAGTCCAAGTTTTGAGCGATAAAGCACCGCAGTTGATCGCGCGAATGGAAGCAGAAGGTGATCAGACCCCAGCAGATGTTTTTTTACCTGCAGATGTTTCGAATTTGGAAAGCGCGGCGCGCAAAGGACTATTGGCGGAGGTCAACTCAGATATTTTGAACGCAAATGTCCCTGAAAAATTCCGAGATGATGAAAATCAATGGTTCGGCCTTGGGAAACGTGCGCGAATTATGATTTACAATTTAGAAGCTGTTGATCCTGAGACTGATCTATCAAGCTATGAAGAGTTGGCGGGTCCTCAATGGAAGGGCGAATTGTTGCTTCGCACGTCGTCACACCCTTATAATCTTTCATTGATCGCGGCGATGATTGAAAAATCGGGTCTCGAAAACACCGAAAATTGGGTCAAAGGGGTTGTTGACAACCTTGCGCGCCCTCCACAAGGTGGCGACCGAGATCAAATCAAAGCGGTTGCAGCTGGCGAGGGGAAACTGGCGGTCGTGAATAGTTATTACTATGCGCTCATGAAAAATTCGGATGTGCCGGAAGAATTGGAAGCCGCGAACGCGACTGGAATTTATTTTCCAAATCAAACAGCAGGCGAGAATCAATTATCAGGAGCGCACGTGAATATTAGTGGGGCGGGCGTCGTGGCCGCAAGTGACATGAAAGAAGAAGCGCAATCTTTGATTGAGTTTTTGTCTTCAAGCGAAGCCCAAAGCTATTATGCAGAATCTAATCAAGAATTTCCGGTAAATCCGCAAGCTAGTCTGTCTGAAACACTTGAAAGTTTCGGTGAATTTGTAGAAGATGACACCAAACTTGCAACCTTCGCCGATCATATTGATGATGCATTAATGATTACCGATCGAAGTGGTTGGAAATAGGTTTATTTATATAAATGAGATTGTGACTTCTTAATGAAGCCTGCAGGTAAGGAGAAAAATTGAGGCTGATGAGCCTCTTCATAACGGCGGTTTGCCTCGTGCCCATCCTCTTCGTATTTGGAGGATGGGTTTTCCCTTTGGCGGATGCTTCTCGTGAAAACTGGGATCATATTCGTTCAACTGTGTTGAGTACTTATATCGCGGGAAGCCTCATCGTTATTACCGGTGTGGCGCTTGTTGCGGGATCAATCGGCGGCGTAACGGCATGGTTTGTGGCGCGCTTTAATTTTCCGCTTCGGGGATATTTATCTTGGATGCTGGTTTTGCCTTTTGCGATGCCCTCATTCGTGTTGGCAATGACTTATGGACAGATATTTGAGTTTGCAGGGCCCGTACAGTCGTTCTTGCGCGAAGTTTTTGATTGGCAGCGCGATGACTACATTTTTCCTCAAATACGTTCGATTTATGGCGTAATATTTTTGTTGGGGTTAGCTAATTTTCCATATGTTTATCTAATCAGTCGCGCGGCTTTTGAGGCGCAGTCTTCAGAATGGGCGCAACTTTCAGATGTGTTCGGAAAAGCAGGCCGCTATCAACTTTTTTGGCTGTCATTGGGAGCGGCGCGCCCATTTTTGGCACTGGGCGTCGCCTTGGCAATTATTGAGGCGGCCGCAGATATCGGCGTGACGCAGTTATTTGGGGTTCAGACTTTGGCAACGGGTCTTTACAGGCTTTGGTATTTTGGGAATGATCCGGTTGTGTCGGCGCGCTTGGCATCTATTTTGGTTTGCATTGCCGCCGTGTTGTTGATGCTCGAGCGTCTGACAAGAAAACGTGCGAATTTTCACACGTCGGGCTCAAAAAATCCGATCCCAAGAAAAAATTTGCAAGGGTTGCAGGCGTGGATTGTGACTGTCTTGCTTGGATTGCCAGTTTTGCTTGGATTTTTGCTCCCGCTTTTTTGGACGGCGCGTTTGGCGATATTTAACAATCGATTTGTTCGTTTTGAGCGCATCTATGATGCGACAATTGATAGTCTTTATCTATGTATCGTCGGCGGGCTCGTCACGGTCGTGAGTGCGTTTATAGTGAATGCGAGTGAACGAGACCAAGAAAAATACAAATTTCAATGGATTGCATCTCTTGGTTACGCGGTTCCTGGGATCGTCATTGCCTTAAGCCTGTTGTTAGCTCAGAGCTTATTGCAGACCCATTTTGGCTGGCGGCTAGCGATGACAGGGAGCGTGCTTGGTTTGATCATCGCTTATTTAGTGCGCTTTTTTGCGCCTGCTTATCAAAATCTGCACGCAGGCTTTTTGCGCATTTCGCCCGAAATTGATATGATGGCGCGTTCGTTTGGAAAAACAAGACTAGCGATCATTTTGCAGATTTTTATCCCCCTAATGCGTGCGCCTGTTTTTTATGCGGGACTATTGGTTGCGATTGATATTTTTAAGGAATTGCCGGCCAGTTTGATCTTGCGTCCATTTGATATTTCAACGCTTTCGATCGTGGTGTTTGAGTTTTCAGGTGATGATCGACCTGCGGAAGCGGCCCCCTATGCATTGATTTTGATTGCGATTGCGCTTGTAGGTGTCTATTTGCTTAATAAACTTCATGAGGACGTGAATGACTAGTCTCGTATTGCAGTCTGTCGATTACATTTATGACAATTCAGAAATTGGCGTTTCGAATATATCTTTCAGGGCTGAGGCTGGCTCAATATTGGCAATTGTGGGCGCGTCGGGAAGCGGGAAGTCAACCTTGCTCAAATTAATCGCGGGGTTTCTGAAGCCAAGTTCGGGCTTAATTAAATTCGGCGATAAAGTTTTGGCATCTCGCAATGAACAGATGGCGCCCAAAGATCGGTCGGTCGGATTGGTATTTCAAAATCATGCGCTTTTACCGCACATGACAGTGCGTAAAAATATTGAATTTGGGTGTAAAAACGCCGAAGAAAAGGCACAAGTTGAGAGTATTATGAGGGAGCTGAGAATTGAGAGATTGGCAGCTAAATATCCCCATGAGATATCTGGTGGTGAGAGCCAGCGTGTATCGCTCGCGCGCGCAATGGCTGCGAATTCACGCATTTTTTTGATGGATGAGCCATTTTCGAGTATTGATAGCGTATTTCGTCGAGATTTGCGGAATGACATGTTGAGATTTTTACGTCGCAAAGATCGAACAACTGTGATCGTGACACATGATGCAGAGGAAGCGCTAGAACTCGCTGATCATATTGTGGTCATCGATGATGGACATATTCTCCAGCAGGGCAATCCTCGTGATATCTATTTTCATCCTAAACATCTTCAAGTGGCTCAGCTTTTTGGTGAAGTTAACCACGTTCAAGGCGCTCATTTTATTGAAGCACTGACTGGAAATGCACAAGAGGAAATTTTTATTCGCCCCGAGTCTTTGAGCCTTGAAGCTGATCACGGCATCGAGGGGCGCATTATTCATATTGCGTACCGTGGCAACCATTCTATGGTGAGCGTTGTCGTCGAAAATCAGCGCTGCCTTAAAATCAAGACGGCCAAGGACATTTATGAAGTCGGCGCACACGTCAATATTTGCTCCGGGAGCGCGCTTTAGTATCGATTTCTTGATCTAAGCCGTCTGATTTCAACTGGGAAAAGAAAACCCTAAGTGCGCCAGAGGTGCTTAATTCAGAAAAGACAGTTTCATCTTTTGTCAATAAACCAATCGGCTTTAGTGAGTTATTTGCTTTAATATCCGATATCAATGGGTTCCATTCCGACATAAACGGTCTTGAGCTGTGAGTAGTACCCAATGGCCGCACGACCGTTTTCGCGACCAACTCCCGACATTTTATTGCCACCAAAAGGGGCCTCTACAGGGGTTAGGTTGTAGGCATTTATCCAACATGATCCCGCATTAATATTTTGAATAACACGATGGGCGCGCGAAATATCTTGTGTATAAACGGCGGCAGAGAGGCCGAAAATAGTCGCGTTCGCTCGGTCAATGACTTCGTTCTCGTCTTTAAAACTCAAAATGCTGGCAACAGGCCCAAAAATCTCCTCTCGGGCAATGGTCATTTTGTCCGTGACATTTGTGAACACTGCAGGTGTCAAAAACGCCCCATTTTCCAAGCTGTTGATAACGGGTTTTGTGCCTCCGCAGGCTAAGTTTGCGCCTTCGTTTTGCCCAATTTTTATATAATTCATAACGATTTCTCGCTGATCGCTAGACACCATTGGGCCCATTTGAGTCTCCGGGTCTCTCGGGTCGCCGAGTTTTATGGCATTCACACGCGTAACCAATCGCTCCACAAGTTTGTCATGTATGTTTTCATGCACAAAAACGCGCGTACCGTTAGAGCAAACTTGCCCGGTTGAATAAAAATTGCCGAGCATAATGCCGGTAATCGCGTTCTCGATATCGGCATCATCAAAAATAATGAGAGGAGATTTTCCACCCAGTTCCATCGTGACATGCTTCATTGTTTTTGCGGCTTCGGAATATACTTTTTGCCCTGTGGGCACAGAGCCTGTGAGAGAAACCTTATCAATTTGAGGGTGTTCAACAAGCTTCGCGCCGAGATCGCCGTAACCCTGCAAAACATTGTAGAGGCCTGCGGGCGCGCCCGCTTCGTGTAAAATTTCAGCAACTTTGAGTGCGCTTAAAGGTGTCGTTTCAGACGGTTTAAAAATCATGGCATTTCCACAAGCCAGAGCGGGTGCGCCTTTCCATGCCGCAATTTGGGTCGGATAGTTCCAAGCCCCAATTCCCAAGCAAACACCGAGAGGTTCACGCCGTGTATAGCCCCAATCCCCGCCGAAATCGAAATGTTCGCCATTAATATTTGCAGCGATCCCGCCGAAGAACTCAAGAGATTCGGCCGCGGATGTCGCGTCTGCTACGGTCGTTTCTTGAATGGGTTTGCCAGTGTCCAATGTCTCAATTTCAGAAAGTTCTTGGTTTCGATCGCGCATAATATCCGCAGCCTTACGCAAAACACGCCCGCGCTCCACAGGGGCGCGTGCCGCCCATTCTTTTTGGGCCTCAACCGCGCTCGAAATTGCATCTTCAATCAATTTGGGCGTCGCAGCGTGAAGTGTCGCAATGACTTCATTTGTTGCAGAGAATTTCACTTCGATCGGTGTACCTGCTTTGTCTTCTACATATTTCCCATTGATAAAATGGGAGCCTTCGGGTTGCGCATTTGGTTTCATTTTCATTCCCTTTTTCTTTAAAGAGCACGACGAAATTGGCTAAGTCAATTCGTTTTCCAAGTTTTATGTCAAGTATTTGCTTAAATCTTTTGCGAGGTCGTGGAGTTGAGATTGTAGTGGGTTTGATTGCCGCCATACCATCGCAATTGTTCGCTTGGGGTAGGGTTCGGAAAATTCCTCAATCGTGATATCGGTATGTCGGGATTCAATTTCCGCGGCCATTTCTGGAATAAGTGTAACACCCATATTCATTGACGCCATCTGAACAAGCGTTGAAAGTGATGTGCATTCATGGGTTTGATTGGGAACTAGTCCACGCGTTTTGCAAAAATCAATTGTCTGATCACGAAGGCAATGCCCGGCTTCTAACATAAGCCAGGTTTGACCTTTTAGATGATCAAAATGACTTGAGAATTTTGTTTGATCTGAACACGCGCGTGCCAAAACAAAATTTTCTTCGAAAAGGGGGGCGACTTCGAAGCCAGAAGTCTCAAAAGGAAGCGCAATTATGGCCACATCGATTCGATGGTATTTGAGATCTTTTAACAAGGTTTCCGTGATCGATTCGCGCAAATGAATTTCCAAGCTCGGTTGAGTTTGTGAAATTCGTTCAATCAATTTGGGCAGCAGATAAGGTGCAATCGTTGGAATCGCACCAAAAGTCATGGTGCCCGAAAGAACTTTTGTGTCGGATTTGGTTAGCGCATAAATGTCGTTGAGTTCGCGTATAATATTATGTGCTTTCTGTAGAAATTGTTCACCAAAGCGCGTTAAATGTATAGATTTATAAGACTTTTCAAATAGTTTTTTACCTAATTGCCCTTCGAGCAGCTGAATTTGAATTGTCAAAGCGGGTTGGGTGATTGAGCATAATTCGGCGGCTTGTCCGAAATGTTTTAATTCCACCAGCGCTAAAAAATATTGAATTTGTTTAACAGTAATATTCATTAGAAAAATTTATGATAGTTATAAAATTATATAATTTTACTTATGGCATTTTTTGGGTATAGTCGAGTCATGTTTTAGATGAGGAAAAAATGAATAAAGATAGTGGAAGTATGCAAGGTTGCCCCATACATGGCGGCGTTACGAATTTCAAAAAGCGTTCAAACAAAGACTGGTGGCCAAATCAACTGAATCTTTCGATTTTGCATCAGCACGCGCCTCAATCAAACCCAATGGATGATGGATTCGACTATGCCGAGGCTTTCAAGTCGCTTGACTACAAGGCTTTGAAAAAAGATCTTCATGCGTTGATGACCGATAGTCAAGACTGGTGGCCTGCTGACTATGGACATTACGGACCATTTTTCATTCGGATGGCTTGGCATAGTGCGGGCACTTACCGAACAGGAGATGGTCGCGGCGGTGCGTCCACAGGCAATCAACGTTTTGCACCCCTAAATTCATGGCCAGATAATGGCAATCTTGATAAGGCGCGTCGTCTTCTTTGGCCGATCAAGCAAAAATACGGCAATAAGATTTCTTGGGCTGATCTTATGATTTTGACCGGCAATGTTGCACTCGAGAGCATGGGCTTTAAGACTTTTGGTTTTGGCGGTGGTCGTGAAGACATCTGGGCACCAGAGGAAGATATTTATTGGGGCGCAGAAGACACTTGGCTTGACGACAAGCGCTATAGCGGTGAGCGTGAACTTGAAAATCCGCTGGCAGCCGTTCAAATGGGTCTGATTTATGTGAATCCGGAGGGGCCAAACGGAAATCCAGACCCTGTAGCGTCTGGGCGCGATATTCGCGAAACCTTTGCGCGAATGGCGATGAACGATGAAGAAACGGTTGCTCTTACGGCCGGTGGACATACATTTGGTAAAGCGCACGGCGCAGGGGATCCCAGCCTCGTTGGCCCGGATCCTGAAGCCGCTCCGATTGAAGAAATGGGCCTTGGATGGATCAATAAATACAAAAGCGGGAAAGGCGTCGACACGACGACCTCGGGAATTGAAGGTCCTTGGACTTCAAACCCGACGCAATGGGATATGGGCTATTTCGACGTTTTGTTTGGTTATGAATGGGAATTAACCAAATCTCCTGCAGGTGCACATATTTGGCAAGCTGTTGATCTTAAGGACGGTGATCATGCGCCCGAAGTTGACGGAGCCGGAAAACCCGTTAAGTTGATGATGACGACCGCAGATATGGCCATGCGCTTTGATCCGATTTACGGCGAAATTTCGAAACGTTTCCATGAAAATCCTGATCAATTTGCTGATGCGTTTGCGCGGGCTTGGTTTAAGTTGACGCATAGAGATATGGGACCCAAAAAACTTTATTTGGGCGAAGAAGTTCCGCAAGAAGAGTTGATTTGGCAAGATCCTGTACCTGAAGGAAATGTGCTGAGTGTTGGCGAGATCAAAAATTTGAAAGCGCAAATTTTGGATAGCGGATTGACGGTTTCTGAGCTTGTGAAAGCGGCTTGGGCTTCTGCATCAACTTTCCGTGCGTCTGATAAGCGGGGCGGAACTAATGGCGCACGCGTTCGTCTTGCGCCTCAAAAAGATTGGGATGCAAATGATCCAAAGTCGTTGCAAAAAGTTCTTAAAGTCCTCGAAGGCATTCAGTCCGAGAATCAAAATGTTTCAATAGCAGATTTGATTGTCATTGGAGGTGCTGCGGCAATCGAACAAGCTTCAGGCGAAAGTGTTGCTGTGTTGACTGGGCGTGGAGACGCGAGTGATGCGGACACTGACGCTGCTAGTTTTGAGCCAATGGAGCCTCAAGCCGATGGCTTCCGCAATTACGCTAAAACACAGTTTGCGGCGCCTGCGGAAGAAATGCTTTTGGATAAGGCGCATCTTTTGGGTCTCAGTGCTCCTGAGATGGCAGCTCTCGTTGGCGGACTTCGTGTCTTAGGCGCAAACGCGGGTGATAGCGCGGAGGGTGTTTTCACTGAGAATATCGGAACGTTATCGCAAGACTTTTTCACAAATATTTTGGATATGAGTCTTGAGTGGAGACCGGTTGATGAATCCGCACAAAGCTTTGAAGCCAAAGATCGTGCGACGGGCGAAACGAAATGGACAGGAAGTCGCGTTGACTTGATTTTTGGATCAAATTCTCAATTGCGTGCGCTGGCTGAAGTTTATGCACAAAGCGATAATAAAGCGAAGTTCATCCAAGATTTCATCGCCGCTTGGAATAAAGTTATGAATGCGAATTTTGTTTAGTAAATTTGTATAAATTATTGATAATTTATATTATTCGCAGCTTTCGGGCTGCGAATTTTTTTGTAATATGTCTACATTCTCTGATTTCGTGCTTGGCTCGGCGTTAAGTCATGAAATCTTTTAAATGCGCGGTGAAAAGAAGTTGGATCATTGTAGCCAACTAAATAAGCGATCTCTGGAATGCTGAAGGTTGTTTTTTGCAAATAGCCGTTTGCGATTTGCATTCGTGTCTTGTTTAACAGTTCCTGAAAATTTGTGCCAGCATCGCTCATGCTGCGTTGAAGAGATCTAGGGCTGATGGCCAATTGCTTTGAGATGTGCTCTAAACTCACATGCCCAGACGCCAATTGAAGCTCAATGAGCTCGGTCACTTGATCTATAATTTGTGATGTTTCTTCGAAGTTTTGGTTATCATGAATATCAAAAATGATAGGTAAATTTGCGTCATTTAGCGAAATACCAATACAAAGGCGATCGTCAAAATCTAACTTAACGCCAGTGACTTCTTCGATTTGCCGGATAATATTCGGGCTAAATTTCGGGAGCTTGATATACTCAGGTAAAATATTTTGAGACGTCGCTTCCCTTAATAGATTTAGTATAAAGTAAACTTCAAATGCGTAAAAAAGCCGACCGGCGCTCTCGGTGCCGAGCAGCTTTATTTTTATCTCGACGGAATTTTCATAGCGTGCCACCTCAAATGAAACCGGCAGTTCCATTGGTTTAAGTAGAGATAGACGTTCTAGGCCTGAAAGAATGTCTTTTGATGCTAAAAACGCCAGAATTGCGGGCGATTTTACATCCCGCTTTAGGTTGATAAATTTGTTGAAATTGAGGGGTTGATTGGAAAGCTCACATTCTAGTGCATCTATGAATTCGAACACAATCTGGTTGTTTTGCGAATTATAAAACCCTTGTTCCGAAACACCTATGTTTGCAAAGAGCTTTGGTGTGGAGATTCCAAGTTCGTTTGAAAAACGAATGAGTAGAGGTTTTAATGCGTTAAAGTCCATAGTGCGCTAATGAATATAAATCGTTCAAAAAAACAAGGTGCTTTGCGTGAATTGCAATAACATTGGCGTAAATTGTCATTATTTTTCTGTGGGCGGTCCGCAGTTGAATTGTTATGAATCGTAAAGCAATTTAAGCGAGTTCATGTAAATTATCAGGATATCCTTTGATTGAGAGAAGGTGATTGTTTGTAAATTAACGGCGCGGACAGGTGCTATAAAATTGAATAACTTTTCAACGATGGGTAA
Source organism: Paracoccaceae bacterium (assembly GCA_965263365.1). Taxonomy (GTDB): domain Bacteria; phylum Pseudomonadota; class Alphaproteobacteria; order Rhodobacterales; family Rhodobacteraceae; genus CANMUM01. The sequence continues at coordinate 1,249,799 of OZ253672.1, read as the reverse complement.
ATAAAATCTGAGTTTTAGGGACGGGTTATGAAAAAAGTTACTTATGTTGTTTATTTTTTGGCTGCGATCGCGCTTCTCGCAGGCGCGATTGATATAATCAACGGTGTGGCGGGCGTGAATTTTATGGGCGGTAACATGATTGCTGCGGATCCAATGTTGGATAATCTATTTCGTTTTTTTGCGGCACTTTGGTTTGGAATTGGCTTGCAGTTGATATTCTTTTCGCGCGATTATCCACGGAACAAACGCGCATTGATTTTTTTGCTCGCGATTGTGGCAATGGGCGGCTTGGTACGCTTAATTTCGATTGCACAACTTGGTTTCCCTGCGTCAGGTGTTGGGGTGTTATTGGTCAGCTTGGGTTTAGTTTCTGAACTCATCATCGCGCCGGTACTCATATTTTTTATAAAAAAGGCTTGTGAGCGAAAATTAAGTTTAGGCTTTGCAAGCCGATGCGTCCGCTTGGCGCGCAATGTCAATATAATGGCGTAAATTGTCAGTAGAATTGGTAGCGCCAAAGTATATAATTATGTGAAAAACAAATGAGAGGGTTTTATGAAAATTACGGTGAATGGTGAGGCGAGGGAAGTCGATGTCGAAAACGATATGCCGCTCCTTTGGGTTTTGAGAGATGAGCTTGGGTTGACGGGAACAAAATATGGTTGCGGTGTTGCTCAGTGTGGGGCATGTACGGTTCATGTTGACGGGTTCGCTGTTCGCTCATGTCAGGTGAAAGTGGGCGATGTGCAAGGTGAAGTGACGACAATCGAAGGTATTGGAAATCCGGAAGCGCTTCATGCGGTTCAAGAAGCTTGGATCGAGCATCAAGTCGCGCAATGTGGATATTGTCAATCGGGTCAGATTATGCAGGCTGTGAGCCTTCTTGATTTGAACTCTGAGCCAAGTGATGAGGAAATTGACGTTGTCATGGGGGGCAATCTTTGCAGGTGCGGGACTTACCCGCGTATTCGTGCCGCGGTGCATTCCGCAGCTAAAAAATTGGCGGAGGGGTGAGTTATGGGACGAATTAAAACCATTGCGCGACGTTCATTTCTTGTGGGTTCTGCGGCGATTACAGGCGGCGTGGCTTTTGGCGTTTATATGGCCAAAAAACCGCATGGAAACCCTAACCTTGCAAGTCTCGAAGAGGGCGCAGCCTCTTTCAATCCTTGGGTTATGATCGACAGCGAAAAAATCACGCTGATCACGCCACATGCTGATAAAGGGCAGGGCGTGCGTTCCGCGCAGGCTGTGCTTTTGGCTGAAGAGCTTGATTTGGAAATGGATCAGTTTGAAACCACTTTTGGCACACCGTCGCCTGCCTATTGGAACCGAGGTCTCGCCGCATCTATTGAAGAGCAACTTGGGATGCCCGTAGGTTTTGTTATCAAAATGATGGGAATGCAGGTGACGGGTGGATCAAGCTCGATGCCTGATGTGTTTTTGAAGCTTCGGGAGGCGGGTGCTTCGGCGCGCGAAACTTTGAAGCTTGCTGCGGCGCAAGAAGCGGGCGTTGATGTTGCCGAACTCAAGACCGAAAGCGGACACATCATTTTCCCCGATGGGCAAAAACGTCCTTATACAGAATTTGCGGCACGCGCCGCCACGATTGAGCCTGTCCAAGATGTGCCGCTTAAAGAACCGAGCGAATGGCGTTTAATTGGCAAACCCACTCAGCGAATTGATATGGTTGAAAAATCCACGGGTACTTTGAGTTACGGCATTGATATCCAAAAAGAAGGCATGGTCTATGCCGCGGTTCGCGTCAATCCGCGCCAAGGCGGGGCGGTAAACGGCTATGATGCGAGCAAGGCGCAAACTATGCGCGGCGTTTCGCATGTGCTTGATGTGACAGGTGGGGCAGCGGTCATTGCCGATAATACATGGCGCGCCATTCAAGCTGTGAACGCAATCGATTTTGACTGGGGACCAGCGCCTTATCTCGCGGAGCAATCTGAGCATTGGGACAAAATCTCGGCTAGCTTTACCGAAGAATTCGCCAATCAAACCGAGCGTGATGATGGTGATGTTGAGAACGCACTGAATGACGGCGAGGTGATTGAAGCCGAATATCGTTCGCCCTATGTTGCTCATCAGCCGCTTGAGCCGTTAAATGCAACCGTGCTTGTAACAGACGAACGCGTTGACGTTTGGGCGGGGCAGCAAATCCCGCGGCAAGTTGAAGTTTTGGTTGCAAAAATCACGGGCCACGACGTCGAAGATGTCTATTTTCATAATTACTACATGGGCGGGAGTTTTGGTCACCGTCTTGAGTTTGAATTTATTAAGCAAACCGCTGAAGTGGCTAATCAATTGCGTGGCACGCCTGTGAAGATGACTTATTCGCGTGAAGAAGACTTTTTGCATGACTTCCCGCGCCATATTTCAATGGGAAAACTTCGCGGCAAAGTTGAGGACGGCAAGGTCAACGCAATTGACTTCCAAATCGCAGGCGCCTCCGTTCTCGCTTCACAAATGCCGCGTTCAGAGCAAGCGGCGCCTGGACCTGACCCTACGCTTGCGGAAGGCAGTTGGAACAATCCTTATGATTTCCCTCATATCCGCGCGCGATCCTTTGCGGTGCCTGATCTCGCGCCGGTATCGAGCTGGCGCGCAGTTGGTGCACCGGGCGCAGGTTTTATGTTTGACGGCTTCCTAGATGAGCTTATTCATCATGCGGGTGCGGATCCGCTTGAGGAGCGCATACGTTTGATGGGCAATCATGACGTTGCGCGCAAGACGCTTGAAGCGGTGGGCGAGATGTCAAACTGGGGCAATATGCCTACAGGTCGTTATCGCGGTGTCGCATTCGTTGAGAGTTTTGGGGTGCCCTGCTCAGAAATTGTTGAAATTAGTTTGCAAAATGACGCTGTAAAGATCGAGAATGTCTGGGTAGCTTGTGATGTTGGAACAATCGTCGACCCCGTAAATTTTGAAAACCTTGTTCAAGGTGGTGTGGTTTGGGGGCTTGGTCATGCGATCAATTCAGAAATCACCTATGCGGACGGCATGGCGCAGCAACAAAATTATTATGATGCTGAGGGCATGCGGATATATCAATGCCCGCAAATTCATGTGAGAGGCTTGGAAAACGGCGAAAAAGTGCGCGGAATTGGTGAGCCGCCAGTGCCGCCTGCAGCGCCTGCGCTTGCGAACGCGATTTTTGCCGCGACAGGCACGCGGTTACGCGAGATGCCGTTTAATAAGTTTGTTGACTTCGTTTAAGGGTGAGGTGAGAAATGAAAACTATTCACATTGCAAATTTATGGGGCGCGAGTTTTTTGGGGCTCATGGCGTTTTCGGCTTTTGCGGCTGATGAAATCAAAAACGTTGTCTTGAACATTCCAGAGGCAGGCTCGGTGTCGAAGGAAGAGGGACTGGTGGCTTGGGAGCGCGTTTATGAAGTGGCTTCTCATCCGCGCTGCGCGAATTGTCATGTTGGTTCAAGCGATCAACCGATGTGGTCGGGGCCAAGCTATGGGAAAACACGACCGCATGGCATGAATGTGCGTGCAGGCGAGAGCCGTATGGGGGTTGAATTTGTCCCTTGTTTGACGTGTCATGCAGAAACGAACTCATCAAATGATGCACCGCATATGGCGCCACAGGTTGGAACACAATGGGCTCTCGCGCCTGTTGAGGCGGATTGGTTTGGCAAATCTTCGCAAGAGGTTTGCAATCAATTGCGTACGCCTGACTTGAATGGTGAGCGAAACGTCCTCGATATTGCCGCGCATCTTGATCATGATGTGATTTTGCATTGGGCTTGGTCTCCAGGTGGTGACCGTGAAGCGGCGCCGTATTCATTGCAAGAACATGTTGATGATATTTTATTGTGGGGCGTTGCGGGCGCACCGTGCCCTGGCGATGAACCCAATGCTGAACTGAGTGAAGCCGTTCAAACATTTTTGAATTTTGAGGCAGAGGAGAATTAATATGAATTTCGAGGGTCTACTTGGGAAAAGCGCGCTATTTTTAATAATTTCTGCGATTTTGCATGTCCTATATTTAGTGGTGAATGGATTTACTCCCTTGGCCTTTTTGATCATTGCGGCGCTTTATGTTGGATTCGCTTGGGGCCTATCCAAGGGATGGCGTTGGCTTTCCTATATTGTCTTTGTCGTCATGTTGTTTGGGATCATTGCGTCGTATATTGCCAACGAAGGTGGCCTACTTGGCTTGGTCGCTTGGGGGATTACGATCAGCGACTTGATTGTGGCGATTTGTTTGTTCATATATTTGTGGCGCAATCGTTCTTTGACGGCATAATTTGACGGCATAAATGGATAAAGAAACTTATTTTGCGGAAGCGCATTCATTTGTGCGCGAGGGTCATAAAGTTGCTTTGGCAACGGTGATCAAGACATGGGGCTCTAGTCCGCGTCCCGTGGGTGCGCAGCTATTAATTCGCGATGATGGTTATATTGCGGGTTCTGTTTCAGGCGGATGTGTTGAAACGGCTGTGGTGCAAGAGGCGCAATCTGTCTTTGAAATAGGTGTTTCCAAAAGACTGAAATATGGCGTTACATCGGACAACCCATTTGAAGTTGGAATAGCCTGCGGCGGGCAAATCGAAATTTGGGTTGAGGCGATTGATGATACGGGGCTCTCATTATCAATGCTTGAAAGGCTTGCAAATTGTGAGGAACGCGGCAAAGCAATTGATTATGTTATTGATTTGACCTCGGAAGAAAGATCGATCGACACCCCCAAATTTCAAATGAGTGCGACGGAAAGTGATGTTTTCCGTTTGGCCTTGCGCCCTTTGCAGCGCCTATTTATCGTGGGCGCGGTGCATATAGCTCAAGAACTTGTTCCGATTGCTAAATCTATCGGCTTCAAAACGATTGTGATTGATAATCGAGATTTCTTTACGAACAAGGAGAGATTTGCGGATTGTGATGTCTTGCTTGAGTGGCCTGCGGAAGCGCTCAAAAATGCGCAATTAGATAGTTCTTGCGCTGTAGTGACGCTCACACATGATGATAAGTTCGATATTCCAGCCCTTGAGGTCGCTTTGCGCAGTGAAGCTTTTTATGTTGGCGCGCTTGGTTCACGTAAAACGCAAGCTACGCGCAATCAAGAGCTAAGTTCGCGTGGATATGATGTCGACAAAATTCACGGCCCGGTTGGTTTGTCGATTGGTGCAAAAAGTCCTGCTGAAATTGCGGTGTCGATAATGGCGGAGATAATTGCTATTCGGCATGGTAAGCTATGACATGGAAAGTACGTGCACGAAAAGCAGGGACACGGAAAGCAGTGAAACGGCGCGCAATTTGGAAGTTGTCATACTTGCCGCCGGTCAATCAGAGCGCACCGCACCTTTTGATAAGTTACAACAAGAAATCGGGCGCCTGACGCTGCTGGAAAGTACCGTTAAAAATTATATCGCAGCCCAAGTTGGCTCTGTTACGGTGATTGTGGGCGGATCGCATTGCGAGGCGCGCAAGGAAATTTTGGCAGGGATAGAATGTCGTGTTCTTGATTGCCCGAGCGCACATTTGGGCATGGGGGCAAGTCTCGCATTTGGTATCAGTGGGATTTCGTCTCAAGCCGTCATGATCGGGCTTGCGGATATGCCTTACATAGGCGTAGACTTGATTAAACGTGTTGCGTCTTGTTGGAAAGCGGGCAAGATTGCGCTGCCGAAATTCAAAGGAGAGTACGGTCATCCCGTCGTTTTTGATAAAAATTATTACTCAAGTCTGCGTGCGCTGAAGGGTGACAGGGGCGCGCGGTCTGTTATCGATGCAAATCTAGCGCACCTGATTGAAATTGAGGCGCCAAATGTCGATTGCCTGCGCGATATTGATCACATTTTGACGAAATAAGAATTGAGCCGTTTAAGAATACCCCGCTCAGCCTTTCTTCGCTTATCGCATCGAAATACCTTCATGGAAAAGATGAACTTTGTCGGGGCTTGCGCTCAAGCCGATCATTTTTTTGCGCATGTCTTTATGAATGCCCGGCAGTTTCGCAATCAGTCCAGATCCCGCTTCATTTTCTTCAAAATATAGAAGCGTAACCTCGCCGAGCGCTTCGGTAAATTCAACCTTCGCCTTCAAACAAGGGGATTTCGTGTCTTCTACAAAGTCTTCGGGACGGATGCCCACATTGACGGATTTATCCTTGTCATCGGCGGTGGTTGAGATTGATGTTTTAACCTTTAAGCCGTTATTGAGTGTAACCTCGGTCGTTTTTCCTGTTTTTGTAATTTTTCCGCCCAATAGGTTCATTGCCGGAGAACCAATGAACTGCGCAACGAATTCGTTTTTTGGCGCTTCATAAAGTTCAAGAGGTGTTCCTACCTGAGCGATGCCTTTATTGGCAAGCACAACGATGCGAGAAGCAAGGGTCATGGCCTCGACTTGGTCATGCGTCACGTAGATCATTGTCCGATCGGGCATGGCTTCTTTTAGTTTGGCAATTTCAATACGGGTGGCCACACGCAAAGCAGCATCTAAGTTGGAAAGTGGCTCGTCAAATAGGTATACTTTGGGATCACGGACAATTGAGCGACCGATCGCAACGCGTTGGCGCTGTCCGCCTGATAGCGCTTTGGGGAGGCGGTCTAAATATTGATCAAGCTGCAATATTTCGGCTGCGCGATTGACGGCCGCGTCGATTTCGTCCTTTGACTTTTTTGCAATCTTAAGTGCAAAGCTCATGTTCTCGCGAACGGTCATATGCGGGTAGAGCGCATAGGATTGAAACACCATTGCAATCCCACGCTTGGCAGAAGGCACATCGTTTACCAACATGCCGTCAATTTCTAACGTTCCCGACGTGATGCTTTCAAGGCCTGCGATCATACGAAGAAGAGTGGATTTTCCGCAACCAGAAGGGCCGACGAAGACAATGAGCTCTCCTGCTTCGATATCTAAATTAATGTCATTTAAAACATTGACCTTGCCGCCGTATGTCTTTTCAACATTTTCTAATTTCAAATTCGCCATTTTAGTTGTCTCCGTGTTTGTAACCGATCTTGTACTGCCAAGGTCCTAATGTTTCTTCTTCAACAGAAATGAGGCCATCAAGCTTATCTGTGATCGCATCTTTATAGTTTTGTGTTTTATGGATTTGCGCCTTATGAGAGAGATTAAACACACAATAGATTTCTTGATCTTGATACGTGCGTTTAAAGCTCAGTAGGCTATCTGATACTTCAATAAACTCGAGAGCACCCTTAGCAAAAGCCGCATTTTGATGCCTAAGTGCGATTGCTTTTTTATAATGCGCAAGCGTGCTATCTGGTTGGTTGATTTGTTGATCAACGGATTTAGAAATGTGATCTTCTCCAAACGGCAACCACGATTTTCCGCTTGTAAATCCACCATTATTGTGCGCTTTCTCCCAAACCATAGGTGTGCGACATCCATCTCTTCCCTTGAAGTCTGGCCAAAATTCAATGCCGTATGGATCTTGGATCTGCTCGAAGGAAATATCTGCCTCGTCAAGTCCGAGTTCCTCTCCTTGATATATACAGGCAGAACCTCGAAGGCACATGAGCAATGTCGCATATGTTCGAGCCGCTTCTTCACTTAAGTTCCAACGTGTTTTGTGGCGCTTTACGTCATGGTTCGAAAATGCCCAGCAAGCCCACCCATCGGACGCAACTTGATCAAGTCGATTGAAAACGTCTTTGATCCAAGCGGGGGAAGCCGGACGGCTCTCCAAAAACTCAAATGCGTAGCACATATGTGCGCGCTCGTTTCCAGCCGTGTATTGACCCAAAATTTCAAGCCCAAATTGTGCGTCGCCCACTTCACCGAGCATTGTCCGACCTTCAAATTCATTCATAACTGAGCGCAGGCGCTGTAGAAATTCTAAATTTTCCGGCCTATTTTTCGAATAAATATGCTCTTGATAATTATAAGGATTAACTGAAGGCGCGATTGACGCGTTCCGCTTTTCTTCAGAGAGAGCAGGGTTTGAGCGCAACTCTTTGTCATGGACGTAAAAGTTGATCGTATCCAAGCGAAAACCATCAACCCCTTTTTCAAGCCAGAAACGCGCCATATCAAGAAGTGCATCTTGGACGTCGAGATTGTGAAAATTCAAATCCGGCTGTGAGGTCAAGAAGTTGTGTAAGTAATATTGTTCACGCCGTGAATCCCATTGCCAAGCTGAGCCTCCGAAAATGGACAGCCAGTTATTGGGAGGGGTGCCATCTGGCTTTGGATCTGACCATACATACCAATCAGATTTTGGGTTATCACGCGAGCTTCGGCTTTCTTTGAACCAGTCGTGTTGATCAGAAGTATGTGACAATACAAGGTCAATTATAACGCGAAGCCCGAGCTTGTGCGATTCTGCCACCAAATTGTCAAAATCGTCCATTGAGCCAAACATCGGATCAATGGCTCGGTAATCCGAAACATCATATCCGAAATCTTTCATAGGGCTCTTAAAAAACGGTGAGATCCAAACGGCGTCCGCACCTAAGTCGGCGATGTAGGGCAGTCGTTGGATGATGCCTTTTAAATCACCAACCCCATCACCATTACTGTCTTGGAAGCTCCGTGGATAGACTTGGTAGATGACACTTCCCTTCCACCAGTCTTGAGATTTATCACGCGCGGTTTGAGTTATTTGAGACATGCTTTCTTTTCCGATTATTGGGTTATGTTGATTCATTTCACGGATCCTGCGAGTAGGCCGCGAACGAGGTAACGCTGCATCGCGAAAAACACCAACAAGGGCACGGCGATCGAAACGAAGGCTGCGGTTGCAAGAATTTCCCAATTTCCGCCGCGTGTTCCGAGCATTTCTACGATTTTCGCAGTCATAACGGTCGTGTCTCCAGATGCATCAATCAAGAAAACTTTTGCGACGAGAAGATCGTTCCAAGTCCACAAGAATTGGAAAATTGCAAAACTTGCGAGGGCCGGAAATGATAAGGGCAAAATGATTTTCGTGAAAATCTGAAATTCGGTCGCGCCGTCAACGCGCGCATTTTCAATAATGTCCTTGGGAAGCCCTGCCATATAGTTACGCAAGAGATAAATCGCCAAGGGAAGCCCAAAGCCTGTATGCGCTAGCCACACACCTATGTATCCTTTGCCGATGCCAATGTTATTATGCAGCTGGAGAAGGGGAATAAGTGCGAGTTGAAGGGGCACAACCAGCAGCCCCACAACCGCGGCAATCAAAAGCGCGCGCCCCGGAAAATCCATCCATGCCAATGCATAGGCTGCGAAGGCTGCGACGAGTATCGGGATAATTGTTGCCGGTATCGTCACGGTCAGTGTGTTGAAAAATGCCTTGCTCATGCCTTCAACATTCGTGGGATCAAAGAGCATATTTCGATAGTTATCGAGCGTAAATTCGGGCGGTACGGTGGCCTGTACAAAGAGGCGTTGACCTCTTGAGCCCTCGAACTCACTGGGACTCGTTAAGACATAGTCGCCATTTGCAAGAAGCATGAGTTCTTTGCCGCCTTTAAGCTCTGATACGGCACCACTTTCGAAAGCCCCCGGAGCACGCTGACTAGAGCCCCAAGCTGAAAAATCGAGAGGTTCCCCGCCTTCAAATAGGTTGCCTTCGATGACGTATTTGCCGTCAACAAGTTTCTGTGCGTCGGGACCGTCTGTGCGAAATTGTAGCGTTTGTTCTTGCGAAGAAAGCGATTTCCACCACCCACTTCCAGAGATTTGGTCAATGGTTCTAAATGATGAAATGAAGAGACCAAGGGTTGGGAATACCCATATCGCAACAAGAAATAATACGCTGAGGTGTACGATCCAACGGAGTGGGTTATTTTTGTTTTCCATAGCTATATCCTATTGCATTTCTCTGCGCGCATTGCGGACGTTCATGTATAAAATCGGTGTGACCAACAGCATGATGATAATGGCGGCGGCCGAGCCGACGCCCCAATTTCCAGCACGAAAGAGTTGGTCAAACATGTAGTTGGCGAGAACCTGTGTTTGCCATTGACCGTTTGTCATCGCAAAAACAATGTCGAAAACTTTTAATACCGTCACGGTAATTGTCGTCCATACCACCAAAATTGTCGGGAAGATTTGGGGAACTTTGATTTTGAAAAAGATTTGAAATGGATTGGCACCATCAATGGTTGCCGCTTCGATTGTATCCTCTGGTATACCGCGAATGGCCGCAGATAATATGACCATCGCAAACCCAGTTTGGATCCAAATGAGGATGACCATCAAGAAAAAGTTGTTCCAAAACGGAATGGTTAGCCAAGTTTGCGCATCAGCGCCCAGGCTTGTTGTGATCGCGTTCAGAAGACCGATTTCAGGATTTGAATCATATACGAGCTTCCAAATGACCGATGCACCCACAAAACTGATCGCCATTGGCATAAATATGAGCGATTTTGCGATATTTCCCCAACCAATGCGATCTGTTAGCTGTGCGGCTAGTAGGCCGAAGGCTGTTGAAAGTGCAGGGACGACTAAGAGCCAAAGCATATTATTGAAAATGGCTTCTCGAAATTTCGCTTGTTGAAACATTGCAACATAATTGTTGAAACCCACAAACTGATTTTGACCGCCGACGCGTTCATTTAAAGAGAGCCAAAATGTTGCAAAAACTGGATAAGCTAAATATAGCCCAAGCGCGAGAATCGCCGGCAGTAGGAATAGCCACGGACGAACAATGTTTGCGCGGTTTATATTGCGACCGGCATTCGGACCCTTTGCGGGGCAGATAATGTTATCTAGTATCCAATTTGAGAAGAAGAAATAGGCGATGCATCCCGATACGCCAATAATAATAGTGATTAAACCCAACAGAGCTGGTGGCATAGTCATGTTCCCTGTGCTTCACTTAAAGATATTATGTATTTGTAATTATTTATTTTTTGGAGTCTAGGCGCTTGTGGGCGCCTAGATCATAGTCATTTATGGGATTAGTTTGCGTCCCATGCGGCTTGAATTTCTGCGGCTACTTCTTCTGCAGATTTACCGCCAGAATAGTCAACCATTCCTGTCCAGAATGCGCCAGCACCGATCGCGCCAGGCATCAAATCAGAACCGTCAAATCTGAAGGTTGTTGCGCCAAGAAGGATTTCATTCATCTTGCGCAATGTTGGATCCGCAAATGCATCTGGGTTAACGCCTTTATGAGGAGTCAAGAAGCCAGATAGCCCCATCCACTCTTCGTGCGCTTCCGTAGATTGCAAGAAAGCCATGAATTCGTGCGCAACAGGGTCATCATTTGTAATTGCCCAAACCGTTCCCGCTCCCAAAACAGGTGTTCCGAGATCTTTTTCAGCATAAGCCGGGAAATAGAAGAAATCAGCGTCTTCACCCACGACTGTTCCTTCTGGGAAGAACGCTGGAATGAATGACGCTTGACGATGCATGTAGCATTTCGCAGGGCTTTCAAATAGGCCTTTTGGGCTATCTCTAAAGTCGATTGATGCGACCGCAGAAGCGCCGCCATCAACATAATCATCATTGCGTGCAAATGCACCAAATTCTTCAATCGCCGCGATCACTTTCGGATCGTCAAATTTCATATCATTTGATACCCATGCATCGTAATCAGCTGGGGACTGTGTACGCAACATCATATCCTCAACCCAGTCAGTCGCAGGCCAACCTGTCGCGCCGCCAGAACCCAATCCGATACACCAAGGCGTGCCACCATCCGCAACGATTTGATCGGTTAGTGCTTTCAGCTCTTCCATGCTTGTTGGGACTTCATATCCTGCTTCTTCAAAGTTCTCCGGCACGTACCAAACGAGCGATTTCACATCAACTTTATAGAAAAATCCAAAGAGTTGATCTTCGCCATTCGCATCTGCAGCCGTTCCAAGATCTACCCAAGATTGGCCAGCCGCATAGTTTTCTGCAATCCAGTCACCAGTTCCATCGGCAAGCGGCGTTAAGTAGCCTTCTTTCGCAAGGTCAGCCATTAGGCCAGGCTGTGGAAACACAGCAATATTTGGCGCTGAACCCGCGCTTGTGTCCACGCGAATTTGAGATTCGAAATCGTCTGAACCTTGATAATTCACAACATGGCCAGTTTGCTCTTCAAAAACATCGATCACTTGCTCGACCATTTCTTGGTCAGGTCCAAGCCATGGCCCAAATACAGTGATTTCGCCAGCTTGAGCGCTTGTTGCGAGAACCGCTACGCTTGCTGAGCTTAATAATAGTTTTTTCATAAGTCTCTCCCTAGGTTTGTGACAGCGAATCAAAAAATTGAAAGCGCTTTGAGTAATTATTTAGACACTGAAAATTACCATTTTGTCAATCAAAACATTACGGCTTGCGACGTGTTAAAAAGTGAATTTACCCTTAAAATGAAGAATTAATATAGGAATAAAAATCAACTCCTACATATCCAGCATGCGAATTGGCTGAATTGGAAAAACGATCTTTAATATAGTTTTTGATCTATGATGCGTTTTTAGTTGAAAGCGCTTTAAATTATGGCTAACATTTGCTTCAGATGAATTTAAAAGAGTTTTCAAAAAAAATAGGGCTTTCTTCGACCACAATTTCAAGAGCTCTTGGGGGTTATCCTGAAGTGTCAGCAAAGACACGTGAGCGCGTTCGCGAAGCTGCAAAAAAATATCATTATCAGCCGAATGTGCGGGCGCAAAGCTTAGCGACAGGGCGCACCAAAATGGTCGGATTTGTGATTACAAAACAGCCAGGTTATGAATTTTTTAGTCCCGTGTTCGGCGACTTTATCGCAGGTGCAGCAACTTATTATTCTAATAAAGGCTATGACACCGTAATTTCACTTGTTGATGAGCGTAACATTTTGGATGCGCTTCGCAATTTAAAGGCAAGCGGAAAAGTTGATGGGCTGATTGTTCAGGCGCCGAAGCGATTTGACCAACGCATTGGTTTTCTGAGCGAGTTGGGAATCCCATTTGTCGTGCATGGACGAACTGATTTTTCTGAACCATATACTTACGTAGATGTTGATAATCGTCGAGCCTTTGAAAAAGCGACAAAGTTGTTGATTGATTTTGGTCATCGTCGAATAGCATTGTTAAATGGTAATGAGGAAATGGATTTTGCATGGCGGCGCAGAATGGGATTTGAGGACGCGCATAAGAATTTGAATTTAACGGTGGATCCATCGCTGATGTTTAGTTCTGAAATGACCGAGCAATATGGTTATCAATGCGCAAAAAAACTCTTAAGCCTTGATAATGCGCCGACGGCAGCAGTCGTGTCGTCTTTATTGGTTGCAGAAGGAGTGCGACGAGCGCTTTATGAAAGTGGACTTGAGATTGGGCGAGATTTTTCAGTTGTGACACATGATGATGACTTATCATATCTTCCCAATGGCTCAGAAAATCCAATTTTCACGGCGACACGTTCAAATGTTCGTGAGGCGGGGCAGCTTTGCGCAGAATATTTGGTGAAACAGATTGAAAATTACGATGGGTTTACGCGGCAGACTGTTTTGGAAGCCGATTTAATCATTGGAAATTCAACCGGGCCTGCGCCAAAACTCTAAATTTATTTTGAGTAGAGATTATTTGAGTTGTCAATTCGCACGTTGCCTTTTAAGAAAAGGTTATGAAATCGGATTCTGAAAATTCAATGATAAGATTTTTGCTAAATTTTCGTCTTTGGACAATATTGGGCGCGGTCTTTGTTTTCTTTGTTTTTGAAGGGCGCGCGGCGGAGTATGACAAATGGTATGTTGTCGAGGAAGTTACACCACCATCAGAGAGCTTTTCTGAAGAATATCGAAAAGAGGCTAGGCAGGTGCGCGTTGATACGCAAGCCACATACGCAAGCGAGGTATCTAGTGAACCCGTAGAAGTTGAGATTTCGGATACTGAAGAATTTTCTCCGCCAGGAGATCCGATATTCACACAGTCAAGTGCTCTCATTTTTATTCTTATATTTTTGGCGGTTGCTATCATTTTGTGGTTAAAATTTGGGGGGAGTGGAGCGCTGTTTTCGCGCAACCTTGGGAAGAAAGGTGAAGAACAGCAATCTGCAATAGCGCCGGAAAATTGGAATTTGGAAGTCGATATTGATGAACTCGATCGGGAAAGTTTTTTCAGGCGCTTGGAAGGCTCCAATGACTACCGTGCGAATTTAATTGAGCTTTTGCGATATTCGCTTTTGGACGTCGCCCAAATATCTAATCTTGTTTTTGCGCGTTCGGACACAGAGCGTGAAGCTTTTGCACGAATTCCTAAAGATTACGCCAAAGTTTCAAGTCTTGAGAAAATTTTGCAATCAAGCGAGCTTGTCAAATATGGGGGTCGAGAAATCAGTTCAGAAGTTTATCAAAAGACGCTGGAGCTTGGAAGATCTATCCTTTTGGCTGGACATCAAAGCCGGATGAAGCGCGATGACTAAAAATTCTTTGAATATTGTAGTTATCGGGCTCCTAGTCGCAGGCGCATTGTTTTTCTTTTTTCTTTTTCGCCCACAAGTTTCACTTGAGCGTAGTATTTTAGGAAGTTTTGGGTTGTCGGTCGGTTTTGAAGAGCACGAGATCGAAACCGTTGTTTCAACCTATAATTCAGTTGTTTTGAGAGATGAATTTGGCGCAACAATTTTGCCCATTTTAGATACGAACCTAACGCAATGGAGCAATTCAGACGAAGTCAATGAAGATAACAAAATCTTGCCGTCTACGACTTTGCGAGATATTCCAATTCACAATTTTAAGCACAAAGTTTCATTGTTACCTGCGGTCGTGGTTTTGCCAAAATGGAATGAAGAGGCGCTTGTTCGACGAGCACTACACATGGGCTCGATTATACCCATTGAGCACTATAATGTTAGCTATATTTTCCAGCTTAAATTGAGTGCTGCTCAAATTGAGCGAGGTGAATTTGATTTTTTTGAATTTAGTGCTTTTGATAAGGAAGGGGCGCTATTCGCTCCCCAGGTTTTTGTAAAAGACACATTGCCTAAGGGGTGTGAGTCTGTACTTGAAATTGAAATCGGGATATTGGCCGCACGCTGCGAAATGAAATCGCTTGACCATCCTATTCTCTACATATCCGATCCCGACTTATTAAATAATCATGGTCTAGGGGTTGCGCAAAATAAAGCGATTTTTGCCGATATATTGAAGCAATTTATTAAAGATGAAGCGAGTCAAAAGGTATATGTAGACTACTTCAGTCGTCAGACGCTATTTGTTGACGAATTCGCCGAGGAACGCCAAGAATATGATCGGGCATCAGATTCATTTGTTTCAATGTTTAGGTATCCGTTTTCTATTCTTTGGGCTTTAGTGTTTTTAATTTTTGGAATGTTGTATTGGCGCGGAGCGTTTCGGTTCGGAGCCCCAATTCGTACGCGCGCTAAAATAGAAAATGTCTCAAGTCAAAATGCAACGGCTGCTATGGCAAAAATTTTGCGACTTTCGGGTAAAAATAACAGATTGGCATCTGATTTTGTTCAAGGGCATGTTGCAAGGGTGACCAAGCGGGTGCTTGGTGAGGCTGCTTTGAGTAGCGGTCCCGATGCTTTGTTTGATTACTTGCGCCGTCAAGAGCATCCAGAGGTGGAAAATTATATTCGTTTGGCGCGTGAGATTATCGACATAAAAGGTGAGCAAACCGAAGTGACCGTCGCGAAGAAACTCGAAAATTATAAAGAATTAGCAAAGAAGGTGATAAATCCCCATGAATTTAGATGAATTTCAAGAGCTTATTGAAAAGACGCGCGGTGAAATCCGCAAGGCAGTCAAGGGTCAAGACGGCATCATAGATATGGTTTTGATTAGCTTGTTTTCTCGCGGTCACTGTTTGCTTGAAGGGCCTCCGGGAACTGCGAAGACCTTATTGGCGCAGAGTTTTGCGCGGGCTGTAAAGCTCAATTTTGGACGTGTTCAATTCACGCCAGATTTAATGCCCGGTGATGTTTTGGGGGTGAATATTTTTAACTTTCAAAGCCAAGAATTTCACCTCACCAAAGGGCCCATATTTACCGATATTTTATTGGCTGATGAAATCAACCGTGCGCCGCCAAAAACCCAAGCGGCACTTTTGCAAGCCATGAATGAACGCGAAGTTACCATTGATGGAAAAACCTATAAGCTCGGGGATGCATTTTTTGTCATTGCGACACAAAATCCGATCGAACAACACGGAACCTACCCTCTTCCTGAGGCTCAGCTTGATCGTTTTTTGTTTAAGCTCAAAGTTGAATTTCCAAATCGAGATGATGAGGTCTCCATTTTGCAGGCCAATGCGGAACGAAATGTGAGCGAAAAAGGGGGGGCAAGTGACGTTAAAAATACATTGACGCGTACGCAATTGAACGCAGGCTTTAAGTTGATTGATGAAATTCGTTTGGATGATACGATTCTCGCCTATATTGTTGACCTTGTACGATCGACGCGCGAAGATCCGTCGATTACCCATGGTGCCTCAACGAGAGCCGCTGACGCTATTGCGAATGCCGTCAGAGCGAATGCGGCGCTTGAGGGGCGCGATTATGCGCTTCCAGATGATGTGCAAAAATTATTTATTCCCACTATGCGGCACCGGATTGTGCTTGGGCCGAATGCAGAGATTGAGGGCAAAACTTCTGATGATGTGCTTGCCGCTTTGATGAAGCGCGTGGATGCACCAAGATAATGCGTCCGTCTGTACGCCTAATTGCAATTGTTTTAGCGTTGTCTTTTTTGACGACACTTATTGCGGTTGTTCGGCCTGATTGGTTGCTGATCTTAGGATTGATCTGGTCAGCATTTGGGTTTTTGATTCTCGCAGATATTTATATCTCGCCGACGCGCAAGTCCTTGAATGTTCAGGTTGATTTGCCTAATCGTGCTTTTGTTGGGAGGAGCGTTGACGCTAAAATTCAAGTCATAGCGGCTGCAGGTGCATTGCCTCAAGATATTCAAACCCGTTTGGATTTGTCTGATGAAATTGAATTAGCAGAACCTATTGAAGTTTTTGGCGGAGAAGATCGACATTCTTTTGATGCGCAGTTGATCCCTAAAAAACGGGGGACTTTTTCCTTTCAGAATATTTCATTTTTATGGCGTTCTAAGCTTACTTTTTTTGAGATGATCGCTGATTTTAAGCAGCAGCTGGAATTAAAAGTGCTTCCTGATACGCATCCCGTTACGAGCGGGCTCATCCATACTCAGATTTTACCAATGTTGGATGGGATAAAGAACTTTAATACAAAGGGTGAGGGCTCAGAGTTTCATCAATTGAAAGAATTTACGCAAGGCATGGATATTCGAAGTATTGATTGGAAACGCTCGGGAAAAAACTTGAACTTGATCGCGCGCGAAGTGCGTGCTGAACGTAATCATCAAATTATCGCTTGTGTGGATAGCGGCCATTTGATGTGCCAGCATATGGGGGGCGTTTCAAGATTGGATTTGGCGCTGAATGCGTCTTTGGCCTTGTGCTGGGCAGGGGGTCTTGGTGGCGATCAAGTCGGATTTTATGAATTTAGCGCTCAACCAGGGAGCTTTTTGGCGGCAAGGCCCGGGCGTGAAGCTTTCCCAATCATCAGAGCGAAAGCCGCCGATGTCGAATATTCGCAATTTGAAACTAATCATACTTGGGGGCTTACACATCTTGGCACACAGCTCAAACGTCGATCGCTTGTTATCGTTTTTTCAGAATTCGCAGATCTCACGAGTGCAGAGTTATTGATGGAAAATCTATCGATTTTAAGGAAGCAACATCTTGTGTTGTATATTATGCTAGAAGATCTTCAACTTGATCAGATTATTGAGGCAAAAGACGTTGACATCAAGCATATCGCAGCCTCGGTTTCTGCCGCTCGAATAAAGGCAGAGCGATTGGAAGTTGTGGAACGTTTGCGCCGAATGGGGGTGCTTGTATTAAATTCTAAGCCCGGTGAACTGACAACAGATTTGATATCCAAATACATGGATATTAAAATGGAGGAGTTGATTTGATGTCTGATTTGACGACAGACTTGAAAACTGGTCAACAGAATTTCGAGCCCAGAGAAAATCGGCTACGTTCAGCGCGTTTCCGCGTTGAAAGAGAAGAAAGCTGGAAGCAATTGCAAGCCTTGGTCGAAAGGGCCGAGAAAAATGGGGTGCGGTCTTTTACCTATCAAGAAGCTCAGGATCTCAATCGACTTTACCGCCTGACGCTGAACTCGCTTTCGGTCGCACGCTCAATTTCGCTTGATAAGGCCTTGCTTGATTATCTCGATCAGTTGAGTGCACGCGCGTATTTGGTCGTATATGCGCCCCAACAAAGTTTGAGCGGCATTGTTTCAAGGCAGCTTATATATGGAATTCCACAGGCGGTGCGTCAAAATTGGGTCGCTTTATTTCTTGGTTTTTTCGCTATGTTTTTGGGCGTATTCATCGGTTTTGAGCTTTTTCATCAAGATGTTGAATGGTTTTACCGAACCGTGGGGAACGCTATGGCTGATGGGCGAGCGCCCGGGGCATCTGTCGAATATTTACGTTCGACAATGTATGATGGCGGTGATTTGAGTGCGGACCGTGCGGGGTCTTTTGCGACGAAATTATTCTCGCATAACACGCGGATCGCAATTTTTGTTTTCGCTCTCGGTGCTTTTGCGGCGCTACCGAGTTATTTGCTGACTTTTTACAACGGCATTATTCTGGGCGTATTTTATGCGCTGTTTTATTCGGAGGGTCTTGGTTATGATATGTTGGCTTGGCTCTCTATTCACGGGGTTACTGAAATTTCTGCGATTTGTGTGGCTTGTGCTGCGGGCTCTAAGCTTGGGATGGCCTTTTTGTTGCCGGGTGAATTGACGCGCGGCGAGTCGCTAAAAAGGGCAGGAAAAGATGCAACCAAGCTCGTCATATTAGCAGGTCTAATGTTGATCGTCGCGGCCATTGTCGAGGGGTATTTCCGTCAATGGGTGCAAAGCCCTCAGTGGCGCCTTATCATCGGTTGGGGGCTTGGGATATTTTGGCTAACTTGGCTGTTATTAAGTGGTCGCGGAAGCGCCCATACGGAGTCTCGCACATGAAAAATAGCGGCGTAAAAATCAAGCAAATTACCCCGCCAGAAGCGGTACCCATTTCCTTTGTGATTGCACCACTCGGATCAAGATTCGCGGCGCAGACTTTGGATTATTTTATAACAATCATGGGTTTTGTTTTTATTTTATACGTGATCGTTTCGACTCGTATTATTGATTTTAACGCAGTTTGGACTTTGGCGTATCTCTTGAGTTTTCTCATTCGAACTCCGTATTACATTTTTTCGGAACTTGTTTGGAATGGGCAAACTTTGGGTAAGCGCGCAATGCAAATAAGCGTGATCAGTGCAGATGGGCGCACGCTTACGCCCTATCAAATTGTCGCACGTAATCTCATGAAAGAGGCTGAAATACTCTTGCCTGCCAGCATATTGCTTTCTTTTTCTTACTTTTCGCCTGCGTGGGCAATCGTCGGTTGGTGTTGGGTCGGATTGTGTTTGCTTTATCCGGTGGTGAACAAGGAAAATAAACGCTTTGGAGATGCGATTGCGGAAACAATTGTTGTGGCACGCCCCAAGGTTCAAATTTTGAACGATTTAACGGAAGTGCGCAATCATATGTTCCAATTTGATTTTGAACCTGCGCAACTTGACCACTATGGGCGCGTGGAACTTCAGACCTTGGAGGAGATTTTACGGCGTGAACCTGTTAACAAGCATGATTTTGAGCGCGACGCTAAGGTCTTTCGGGCGATTAAGAAGAAAATTCAATATAGAGGCGATGTTCCGAAATCAAAAGAGCGTTCATTCATGTTGGATTTTTATGAGCAACAGCGTGCTTACTTGGAGGGAAAAGGTCTCTTTGGCGATCGCCGCGAAGACAAGTTTCACGATCAGGAAAAAACGCCTTAGTCTTTCACGTTTTCCATCACAACATGTGTCGATGTGCTTTGGACTTCAGGGAGGGTGGAAATGACTTCGCCCAAAACGATGCGAAATTGCTGGATGTCTTTCGTGCGGACTTTAAGAAGATAATCAAAATGGCTAGCGAGCATATGACATTGTTCGACAAACGAAATTTCTTGAATTGATTTGTTGAAAGCTGCCAGAGCTTTTTGGTTGGTATTCTTAAGTTTGACTTCGACAAAAGCGATATGGTTGCGATCCAGCTTTTCATGATCGAGAATGGCTCTGTAGCCTTTAATATAGCCTTGTTTTTGAAGTTTTTTGACCCTCAATTGGCAAGGGGTCGCAGATAAGCTGACGCGTTCAGCGAGTTTGGCAATGGTAATGCGGCCGTCGTAAGCCAATATATCAATGATGTTTATGTCAATCTTATCTAGCATGAAATCTTACTTTTTATAATATTTTTAGATTTAATCACTAAATTTATAATAAAAAATAACTAAAAAATCTATAAATTTAGTAAATTTAGACGAATAAACTAAAAATAATGCCTTAATATAGTGGAATAGCCTTTATAAGTTTTGAGGAATTATGAAAAATACCAATCAAACAAGTCTCAATCAAAGCGCATGTGAGCAAATCAGAGGGCAGATGCGGGCATTTGCTTACGCAGATGATTCACTTGTTTTGTCAAAGTTGCGTGAAAAAAGTGACGTTAACGAAGAGGTTCGGCAAAATGCCTGCGGGCAAGCCGCGAAATGGGTTGAGGCGATGCGCGCGCAAAAAGCACAATCACTTATGGACATATTTATGTCTGAATATGGACTTTCCAATAGTGAAGGAATTGCGTTGATGTGCTTGGCGGAGGCTTTGCTGCGTGTTCCTGATAGTCAAACCATTGATGCACTGATCGAAGACAAAATTGCACCCTCTGATTGGGCTGCGCATTTGGGTCGTTCGAGTTCGCCCCTTGTAAATGCGTCGACTTGGGCTTTGATGTTGACGGGGCGCGTACTTGATGAAGAAAAGCCGCTTGCAGGTGTTTTAACAGGCGCAATTCGTCGTGTGGGAGAGCCGGTCATTCGCAAAGCTGTCAAAAGGGCGATGCAGGAGTTGGGCGCTCAGTTCGTGTTGGGACAAAACATTGACGAGGCGATTAAAAATGGGCGTGCGGCGCGCAAGAAAAATTACACTTTTTCGTATGATATGCTTGGTGAAGCGGCGAGAACAGCTGATGATGCGCTTGGATATTTTAATGCTTACGCAAATGCGATTAACGTGATTAGTCGGCATTGTCATTCCGAAGATGCGCGGCAAAATCCGGGCATTTCGATCAAGCTATCTGCTTTATATGAACGCTATGAGTTGCCGCAAAGAGAGCGCGTGATGAAGCATCTTGTGCCGCGTGTTCTTTTGTTGGCGCAAATGGCTAAAAAAGCGAACATGGGTTTGAATATTGATGCCGAAGAGGCAGCAAGGTTGGAGCTATCAATGGATGTCATTGAGGCTGTGCTCTTAGACAGGTCACTGGCAGGTTGGAACGGTTTTGGTATCGTTGTGCAAGCCTATGGTAAGCGGGCGCGATTTGTGATTGAGTGGTATGCAAAACTTGCCGAAAAATTGGATCGTAAAGTGATGCTTCGACTTGTGAAAGGGGCTTATTGGGATACGGAAATAAAAGTTGCGCAAGTCAATGGGCAAAGCGGTTTTCCTGTGTTTACTTCTAAGCCCGCGACGGATGTTTCTTACATAGAGAACGCAGCGTTCCTGCTCGCAAATGCAGAACGAATTTATCCGCAATTCGCAACACATAACGCGCATACCGTTGCCGCGATTTGCGCACTTGCGGGCGATTTTCGGGGATTTGAGTTTCAGCGACTTCATGGGATGGGCGAGGGGCTTTATGATATTGTGCGCGCTGAAAACGAGTATCAATGTCGAATATATGCGCCGGTCGGCATTCATGAAGATTTATTGGCCTATCTTGTTCGTCGTTTGCTCGAAAATGGCGCAAATTCGAGTTTTGTTAATCAAATGTTGGATGCGGATACACCCGCAGAAGTTGTGGCCAGTGATCCTTACATAGAAATTTCAGGGGCGCCAGATGAGCGAATTGTGCACCCAAGTGCGTTATTCGCGCCGCGCGTGAATTCGCGAGGTTGGGACCTGTTTGATGTTGACGATTTTCAAGAAATTATATCTGCGCGTGCCCCCTTTGAGGCGCGAACTTGGCACGCTTTTCCCATATTGGCCGCTCCATTTGAAGGCGGAGAGCTTGTTGAAGTTGTAAATCCTGCGAGCGGTTCAAAGGTTGGAACGCTTCAGATGGCCACAAGCGCTGACGCAAAGGCAGTTGTTGCGGCCGCGCGCAAATGGGACGAGAGCGCTGGGGCGAGAGCCAAAATTCTCCGTAACGCGGCGGATATATATGAGCAGAATTTTGGCGAAATTTTTGCGCTTCTCACGAAAGAATCTGGCAAAACTTCGCTTGATGCGATTGCCGAATTGCGCGAAGCAGTTGATTTTTTGCGATATTACGCAGATGAGGCCGAAAAACATCGGGCAGAGGCGCGCGGAGTTTTCGCATGTATTTCGCCTTGGAATTTTCCTCTCGCGATTTTTACGGGTCAGATTGCGGCGGCATTAGCTGCTGGAAACGGCGTAATTGCAAAACCCGCCGAAGCAACCTCGATGATTGCATGGCGTGCGGTGAGTTGGCTGCATGAGGCAGGCGTTCCGCAAACGGCATTACAATATTTGCCCGGGACGGGGCGTGAATTGGGCGATGCCTTGATTTCGGATCCTCGAATTGACGGCGTTTGTTTCACTGGATCCACAACAACGGCGCAAATGATCAATCGTCAGATGGCCAAGCATTTAGATCCAAGCGCTATGCTGATCGCAGAAACGGGGGGACTAAACGCAATGATCGTTGATAGTACGGCTTTGCCGGAACAGGCGGTTGGTGATATTGTAATCTCAGCATTTCAATCGGCTGGGCAAAGGTGTTCGGCTTGTCGGATATTATTTGTGCAAGAAGACGTTGCGGAGCGCACACTTAAAATGCTCTTTGGCGCGATGGATGCGCTTCAACTTGGCGATCCTTGGTATATGGATACTGATGTGGGTCCGGTGATTGATGCGCGTGCGCAAGCTGGAATCAAGGAGTGGATCGAGAAACAAAGGGCGCAAGGCAATATTTTGAAAGAGGTGCTTGCGCCGAATTCGGGTACTTTTGTTGCGCCAACCGTGATTGAGTTGAATAATATATCTGAACTTGAACGCGAAATTTTTGGCCCTGTTTTGCACGTTATTCGCTATCGTTCCGAAGAACTAGAGGATATTATCGCGCAAATTAATGACACAGGGTTTGGATTGACCTTTGGAATTCATAGCAGAATTGATGATCGTGTTGAATTGGCATGCAAGCGGATTCATGCTGGAAATATATATGTCAATCGCAATCAAATTGGGGCGATCGTAGGCTCGCAACCTTTTGGCGGACACGGTCTTTCAGGGACAGGGCCGAAGGCGGGCGGTCCTTTATATTTACATCGTTTTTATAAAAATTCTGATTTTTCTCAACTGGCAAAGACTGAACGTTTGCCCGGGCCAACCGGCGAAAGCAATCAATGGGCGCGAGAAGTGCGCGGTCGCGTTTTATGTTTGGGGCCAGCTGCGGATGAAGCGGAAGCGCAAGCAAAAATTGTGCAAAGGGAGGGGGCGGAAGCGATTGTAAATGTTGAGTTGAACCCCGAACTCATTACGGAGCTTCAAGATATTGATGCGGTTGTGGCGTGGGGCGGTGATTTGAAAGCGATTCGAAATGCACTGGCTTTGCGCACAGGTGCGATCATTCCGCTCATTACTTCTCAAGATATAGCACCTTATTTATGGTTAGAGCGTCATATTTGCGTTGACACAACTGCCTCTGGAGGAAATGCGGAGCTATTGGCGGGGTGATTGCGGCTTGTGGCGGGCAAAGAAGCGCTTTATTTCAGCTGATTTTGGTTTTTGACCTGTGTAAACTTCAGCATAATCAGGCATTCTTGCCAGACGCATTGCAGGATCATCATCGATCATCATCGAAATATAGCCAATTTGCGTATAATAAACTGTGTGGGCACGGGTGAAGGCCGCGTTTGGAGAATAGTCAAATCTTAAAAACATTTGTCGAAGCGACTCTATGCGTTGTTCGTCAGCTTCTTTCACTTTTTTCGCCAAAGATTTATCACCAGCCGCCCAATTGCGCACCGCCAGATCAAAAGGCGCATCAAAAAGATCTGGATCAAGCCAGCAGTCAAACATGTTAAATACGGCCTCGTTCGCGCTCTCCGCATAAGCGTCGATGCGCGAAATAAGGTTTCCCGTATTTTTTGCCTGCCACATTTCGATCAAAGCGTCGAGAAGCGCATCGCGAGTATCAAAATACCAATAGAACGCTGTTCGGGTGCTTTTTACATCTTCGGCCAAAGCGCCAATCCGTATTTTGTCAACGCCTTGACTGATCAAAACATGATAGGCTGCATTCAGCCACAAACTTGCGCCATCATCTTGGGGTATTTGTACTGAGTGTGCGATTTTTTTCGAAATATTCATGGCAGCAAAATAATTTTTATTTTCACCATTGTCAAATTTATTGACATATATGTCAAATATTATAACATTATCGTCAACTGGAATCGATTCACAAAGGCGCGCCTGCTCATCTTAAATCATGTCACGCGGCCTTCACAAAAGAGGAAGCATAATGTCACAAGCAGAGGTTCGAACGCGTCGATCGGGGGGCAGGCGTGCAAAACAAGTCGGTCGGGGTGCCGAAACAAATGCAAAAAATGCGCACCTTCGCACGCCATTTATACAGCGTGGAATTCCTTTTTATGAGCTCGCAACAGAAGAGCAATTGGATCAAATCGATGCGACAGTCGAGCGAATTTTATCGGAAATCGGATGCGAGTTTAGAGATGATCGTGATGCTGTGGAAGCGTTTAAAAAGGCGGGTGCGTCTGTTGAAAACATGAGTGAAGACGTCTGGCGTATTAAATTTCCAAAAGGGCTAATAAAAGAGATAATGAAGACAGCGCCCTCGGTTTTTATGCAACATGCCAGAAATCCCGAATCGAGCGTCCAAATCGGCGGAAAGAACATTGTCCTCGCGCCGTCTTACGGCTCACCTTTTGTAATGGATCTTGATAAGGGGCGCCGGTATGGGACAATTGAGGATTTCCAAAATTTTATAAAGCTCGGACAGTCTTCTCAAAACCTTCATCATTCAGGTGGCACAATTTGTGAGCCAACAGATATCGCCGTAAACAAGCGCCATTTAGATATGGTTTATAGCCATATTCGCTATTCTGACCGCGCATTCTTAGGGTCAATAACCGCGCCCGAACGTGCCGAGGACAGCGTCGAAATGACACGGATACTATTCGGTCCTGATTTCGTGGAGAATAATTGTTGCATTATGGGGAATTTTAATGTCACGTCGCCATTGGTTTTTGACGGGGTGACGACCAAAACAATCGCGGTCTATTCACGTGCCAACCAAGGTGTGATTATTGTACCATTTTTACTTTGCGGTGCGGTGGCGCCCGTTACAACGGCAGGTGCGGTTGCGCAGAATATGGCAGAAGCCATGGTGGGTGTTGCTTATAGTCAGTTAGTGAGAAAAGGCGCGCCCGCGATATTGGGTTCGTTTGTGTCGTCAATGTCATTGCGCTCAGGTTCTCCAACATTCGGGACGCCTGAACCCGCGCTTGGGTCGTTATTGATTGGCCAAATGGCACGTCGTTTGAATATTCCCTTGCGATGCGCTGGTAATTTTTCAACTTCCAAACTGCCCGATGCGCAAGCCGCGACACAGGCCATGATGTCGATGATGTCTGCCATTCAGTGCGGGGCCAATTATGTTTTGCACTCAGCCGGTTTTTTAGATGGGTTGCTTTCGATGTCTTACGAAAAGTTCATACTGGATTTGGATATTTGTGGGGCTATGCACGCCTATGCAGCTGGTGTTAAGATTGACGATGATACACTTGGCTTTGAAGCACTAAATGAAGGTGGGCCAAGCGCTCATGTTTTTGGCGCCGCGCATACCATTCGTCACTACGAGAACGCATTTTGGGACAGCGATCTTAATGATGATAAAACCTGGGAAACATGGCATGAAGAAGGGGAAGTTGATACGGCAACGCGCGCAAATTTAAAGTGGAAAGAAGTTTTGAACACTTATGAGGCGCCGGCAATAGATCAAGGCATAGACGATCAACTCAAAGATTTTATCGCAAAACGCAAATCCTCGATGGACGACGCATGGTATTAATGCAAACCAAATTTTGGAGTTTTTTTTGATGGAGCTACCGAAAGTAATGTCAGGAGTATACTTGACGCGGCATGGCGATTTTGACGCACTCGAGTTTCGCTCGGATATTCCTTTGCCTAAAATTGGTCCAAGCGATTGCCTCGTCAAAGTTCTCGCAACGAGCGTGAACAATACGGATATTAACACGCGCATTGGCTGGTATGCTTCAGATGTCTTGGGCGACACTGAGCAAGTTGCGAATAAGCCGAAGGACACATTTTCGGGCAAGGCAGCTTGGTCAGGGCAGGCGCTTGCTTTCCCCCTAATTCAAGGAATTGATCTGGCGGGAGAGGTCGTCGCTGTCGGTGCGGGTGTTGATGATGAGCTAATTGGCGAGCGGGTTTTGGGAGAGGCTATGCACACTGAAGGCAATTGGGGGACCGACTTCAAAATGACAACTTTTGGTTCAGAATTGGACGGTGCGTTTGCGCAATTTGCGCGGGTGCCAGTTAATCGACTTCATGTTGTTGACACAAATTTAACAGACACAGAATTGGGTGTACTGCCTTGCGCATATTCGACCGCGGAATCGATGCAGTACCGCGCGGGATTAACCGAGAGTGAAACAGTACTTATAACCGGTGCATCGGGCGGTGTTGGCCATGCGGCGGTCATTTTGGCGAAATTGCGGGGCGCGAAGGTTATCGCGCAGGCTTCATCTTCGAAACACGACGCGCTCATAGATCTCGGTGCTGATCAAGTGATTGGTCGAGACGGTTTGCAGACTTTGGGCGAGAACGCGGTTGACGTTGTGCTGGATGTGGTGGCGGGCGAGCAGGTGCAGAATCTGTTGAAAGTGATGAAGCCATTTGGGCGTTACGCGGTTTCGGGCGCGATTTCCGGTCCAATCGTCAATGTGGATTTTCGCGACCTTTATCTCAAGGACATTTCGATGATCGGATCAACGGTTCAGCATCCCAAGGTGTTTAAAAATTTGGTGGCTTATATCAATTCTGGGGTTTTGCAGCCAGTTGTCGCCGCAGAGTTTCCACTTTCGCAGATTGTCGATGCACAAAAGAAATTCTTAGCTAAGGATTTTGTCGGCAAGGTTGCTTTAAATCCTTGGGAGAGTGCTGTGTGATGAATATGATTGGGATTTTTGGATATCTTTCGAAGCTGGAGCCTCATGAGAATCCACGACTCTGAAACGCGAAAAATAAATTCTGAAAAGGGAGGATATCTGGTGGATGGTTCGCCCAATTATGATGAACGAATTGAAATTGAACCAACACGATCAGCGATGCGTGAGTGTGTAGAAGTTGGCCTTAAAGTGCCCGATCTACCAAAGATGCGCACCATTCGTCACGACCGCCTTGTCGAGGCATTGGTGCAGAGGGAATATGGGGGCTTTTTGCTGACCAATCCATTAAATATAAGGCATTCGACTGATAGCACTAAATTGCGGCTATGGAATACGCATAATCTTTTTCGCGCAGTTTTGGTTTGCGCACACGGATATAAAACACATCGGCTTGAAGCAAAATATCAAAAACAAAAATACAGCTGCAGCATGCACGGTGTTGGGCTTTGCGTTGAATGGCCGCTTATTGCTTATGATGATGAATTTGTTGAAGGGCGTTTAACAAGGTGCTTGTGGCAGGAATGGGTGAAGTGCGTTGAAGCATTGGTTAGCCGTGGCGGAGGATATTTTTTCATTAAGCTTGAAGATCAAGTTTTCATCACAGAAATCGGTCATGAAAATCGAACTCAATATCTATTTGATCCGAAATTAGTGGGCATAAATTAAGGGAGAAAAAATGAAAATTACGAATATAAAAGTGACCCATGTCAACGTGCCATTTGATGCACCATTTTGGTGGACGGGCGGGCTTTATCCTGGCGCGTCGAAGTCCATTATTGAGGTGGAGACCGATCAAGGTGTGGTTGGGTTGGGGGAGGCTCCTTGGTGGCATTTTGGTGAGATCATTAAGTCTGAAATCGCGCCGGCGCTTATTGGCACGAACCCTCTTGATATTGCAGATTGTGAAAGCAGGTGCGTACCGCCCTATCAAATTACCGCCAATACGGGAGAAAATGCCGCCTCAGTTGCATTTGGTGCGGTTGAAGTCGCCCTTTGGGATATTCGGGGTAAGGTTTTTGACATGCCACTCTACCAAGTCTTAGGAGGGGCCGTGCGCAAGGAAATCGCCTTTTCTGAATATTTTGCGTTTCGTCCAGATGGCCATGATGCGCGCCCGACAATGAGCCCTGAAGCGGTCCGTGATTATTGTTTGGAGATGCAGGCAGAGCACGGGGCAAGTATTTTTGAAGGTAAATTGATTTTAGGCGACCCTGAGCTTGAAATCAAAACGGTTCGGCTTTTGCGCGAAGCTCTTGGAGAGAAGGCTCAGATCAAGCTCGACAGCAATATGCAGTGGTCTTTGACGACGGCGCGTTGGGTTTTGCGAGAACTGGAGCCTTATCATATCAGAAACTATGAGGATCCCGTGGCAACCTTTGAGGAGATGGCCGAATTGCGCAAGCACTCCATTATCCCCTTTTCGACCCATGTGCCTGATCTAAGGCGCGCGGTAGCGCTCGGCGCTCCCGACTATTTTGTTTGCAATTTCGCCGCTCTTGGTGGCATTTCGCGAACGCTTAAGTTTATTTCGGCCTGTGAGGCAATGGGCAAGGGGTTTTGGTGTTATTCCAATGATTTGGGCATTATGACAGCGGCCTATCTTCATGTGTCAGCAAGCCAAGCGCATATCAATGAGGCTTCGCAATCTCTTTTCCGCTGGCAAGTGGGTGACGTCATTGAGGGCGGTCCTTTCCGACAAAAGAATGATGTCGTGTCTGTTCCAGAAAGTGCGGGGCTTGGCGTGCGCCTAGATAAGGGAGAGATGAAGCGATGGGCACAGCATTTTGAAGATCATGGTCCGATGAGCCATTTTTATAATCCAAACCAACCTGACCGCTTTATGCGCCTTCCCTTAAATTGAGGTCTCAAATGTCAAATGATCCGTTGTTACAATCCTATACGCTCAAAAATATTACGCTCAAAAACCGTATTGTCACCACTCCTCATGAACCCGCCTATCCGGACGATGGAATGCCTAAGGAGCGATATATTCACTATCATGAAGAACGCGCAAAGGGTGGCGTTGCGATGGCAATGACGGCAGGCTCTGCTGCTGTTTCGCTCGATAGCCCGCCTGTGTTCAATAATATTTTGGCCTATAAAGATGAAGTTGTGCCATGGATCAGAAGGCTAACGGATGCTATTCATGAGCATGGGGCGCATTGTATGATCCAGCTGACACATTTGGGGCGACGAACCACATGGAATAAGGCCAATTGGTTGCCGTCTTTATCGTCAACGACAGAACTGGAGCCTGCGCATCGCGCCTTTGCTAAATTGGCAGAGCCTTGGGATTTTGAGCGCATTGTGTCGGATTTTTCTGCTGCCGCCGCACGTATGAAAGAAGGCGGCATGGACGGGATTGAATTGCAGGCCTATGGCCACTTGATGGATCAGGTTTGGTCGCCGCTCACCAATCAACTCGATAATCAATATGGTGGTTCTCTTGAAAACCGAATGCGCCTTTCTGTTGAAGTTTTGTCTGCAATGCGTGCTGAGGTGGGAGATGATTTCATATTGGGAATTCGCATGACCGCTGACGAGGTTGAGAAGGGCGGCATCGATGAAGAAGAAGGGCTCGAAATTTTAAGACGACTTAAACAAGATGGTCTTGTAGATTTTGTATCGGTGATTAGAGGACGCATTCATTCTGATCCTGCCATGACAGATGTCATTCCTGTCCAAGGTATGAAGTCAGCGCCACATTTGGATTTTGCAGGAAAAGTGCGCCATGAAATCGGCTTACCCACAATGCATGCGGCGCGAATTCCTGACGTCGCAACCGCACGACACGCGATTGCTGAGGGCAAGTTAGACTTAGTCGGCATGACGCGCGCGCATATGGCGGACCCTCATATTGTGGAAAAAATAAAATCGGGCAAAGAAGATAATATCCGCCCCTGTGTGGGGGCCACTTATTGCTTGGACCGTATTTATCAAGGCGGATTGGCGCTGTGTATTCATAATCCGGCAACAGGCCGAGAAAGCGAGGGTATTCCCCAAAAAATCACACGGTCTGATGCTCAAAAGCGGGTTGTGATTATTGGCGCAGGTCCGGCAGGCTTAGAAGCGGCGAGAGTGGCGGCGGAGCGTGGTCATTCCGTGAAGGTATTTGAGGCGGCTCCAGACCCGGGCGGACAAGTCCGCTTAACGGCACAAAATCCACGTCGCTCCGAAATGATTGGGATTATTGATTGGAGAATGAAGCAATGCGCAGCGCGAGATGTTGAATTTGCGTTTAACACATGGGCAGAAGCAAGCGATGTCCGCGCGGAAAACCCAGATATTGTCATTATAGCGACGGGGGGCATGCCGCATACAGGGATTTGCGAAACTGGAAATGCGAATGTGATTTCAAGTTGGGATTTGATTTCGGGTGATGTCGCACCGGCGTCTAATGTCCTGATCTTTGACGGGTGCGGTGATCATGCCGCCCTTCAAGCCGCAGAAGTTGTCGCAAATGCAGGCGGACAGGTCGAGGTCATGACCTCTGATCGAAGCTTTAGTCCCGAAGTCATGGCGATGAATTTAGTCCCTTATATGCGAACTTTGCAGGAAAAACGGGCTAAATTTACGGTCTCGTATCGCTTAAAAGATGTGATGAAAGACGGAAATCTACTCAAGGCCATCATCGGTACGGATTACTCGGATTTTCGGTATGAGCAACATTATGATCAGGTTGTTGTTAATTTCGGGACTGTGCCCTTAGATGAGCTATATCATGAACTAAAGCGTCATTCTGTAAATGCGGGAGAAGTGGATTACGATGCGCTCATTGCCCATCAAGCCCAAGACATTCGCCGAAACGCGGATGGCAAATTTCAACTTTTTCGTATTGGAGATGCGGTTTCCGCGCGCAATACGCATGCGGCGATCTATGATGCGTTAAGATTGATGATGACGGTTTAAAAAATAGTTGCAAATCAAGCTCAATTTCTCTTAAAAAAACGAATGGATGATTTGATTCATGAAACCTATATGCATGCGCCAATTGGTGTTGTGCTTGCTGAGCGTCGCATTGTTAGAGTTGCCAATCACGCTTTTGCGGAAATGTTTGGTTACACTGTTGAAGAATGCATTGGCGCGAGCATGGCTAAGTTTTACTTTTCTCATGAAGAATACGAGCGTGTCGGCGCTGCATGGCAGCAAGCCTTTCAAGTTTCACCAACTTATGATGATATTCGGATCATGAAACGTGCTGACGGGTCTTTGTTTTGGGTGCGGGGTCGCGGACGTTCGCTGACGCCCGAGGACCCATTTGCGAGCGGAATATGGAGCTATGCGGACTTGTCGCAAGGACTGGAAGTTATTCAACTTACAGCGCGAGAGCGCGATGTTGCGATGGAGCTTGTGCAAGGTCGCTCGGCAAAGGAAATTGCGCGATCACTTGATATCTCTCCGCGAACCGCAGAAACACACCGCGCGCGCTTAATGAAAAAATATAATGTGCGAACATCTGCCCAATTGATTGCAAGGCTTGCAAGCGTTCCGATCGCGCAGGGTGGAAGTGTTTAGCCATACTTTAAATCAAACACCTTATTTAATTTGCGCTAAGACCATAAATAATTATCTTACGAGTGAAGAAAAAATATTGCGAGCCATAGGTTGCTCCGCTAGTCTTGATGGCAATTAAATCCATTTGATTTATTGAATGAAGGAAATTCGCCTATGAAATCGCATTATCGAGTTGTTGTCATTGGGGGCGGCGTGGTCGGTGCTTCGGTACTTTATCATCTTGCGAAAATGGGTTGGGAAGATGTGTGTTTAATCGAGCGCTCTATTTTAACCGCGGGGTCAAGCTGGCACGCGGCTGGTGGCTTTCATACCTTAAATCCCGATCCTAATATGTCTCAACTTCAAAGTTACACCATTGATCTTTTGAAAGAAGTTGAAAAGGAAAGCGGACAAGATATTGGCATGCATGTTGTAGGGGGCATGCATCTTGCAGGTACGCCTGAGCGTTGGGACAGTATCAAACAAAGCTATCGGAGATTTCAAGCGATTGGTATTGATGACGTGGAGCTAATTTCTGTCGAAGAGGCAAAGAAACGCGCGCCGATTATCAATACAGACGGTATTTTGGGGGTGATGTGGGCGGATCGTGACGGCCATTTAGATACGACGGGCGCTGTGCATGCTTATGCGATTTCAGCTAAAAAGCGTGGCGCTGAAATTATTGAACATAACCGCGTTCTTGAGCTGAATGAAACGAAAGAAGGTTGGGAGGTCGTTACTGAAAAGGGTACAATTCAGTGTGAACATGTGGTGAATGCGGCTGGACTTTGGGCAAAGCAACTTGGACGAATGGCGGGCATTGAGCTCCCTGTTTCGCCGCTTGCACATCATTATTTAATCACAGAAAATGTGCCTGAAATTGCGGCGATCAAAGATATTACCTTGCCGCATATTGTCGATCTTGAAGGGTACACTTATTCACGGCGCCATCAAGATGGCTGGCTCGTGGGCGTCTATGAACGCAATCCGATGCACTGGATGATGGATGGAGCACCTTGGGATTATGGCATTGAATTATTGCAAGAGGACCCCGACCGGATTGCCGATGAACTCATGCATGTTTTCCACCGGTTTCCAATTCTTGAAAATGCCGGCATTAAAGACTGGATACATGGTGCTTTTACATTTTCTCCAGATGGAAACCCGCTCGTTGGGCCGGTGCGCGGAAAGCGTGGGTATTGGTGTGCTTGTGCGGTTATGGCTGGATTTTTGCAAGGCGGGGGTGTTGGAAAGTCGCTTGCTAAATGGAACATGGATCCAATGAAGGTGAGCCTGAAATGGATGTGTTTGGTATGGATATCGCACGCTATGGAGATTATGCGGGAAATAAACGCTATATCAAAGAGACAACGGGACAATTTTATTCACGTCGTTTTGTGCTGACCTATCCGAATGAGCAACTTCCTGCAGGACGGCCATTAAAAACTGCGCCTGCGTACAGCGAAATGACCGAGGCGGGCGCGCGTTGGGGTGAGAGCTTTGGTCTGGAAACCCCACTTTATTTTAGTAAAGATCATGACTTCGTGGAAAAGCCGACTATGCGCCGATCCAACGCTTTTGATATTGTCGGTGAAGAGCATAAGGCCGTTCGCGAAGCCGTTGGAATGTTAGATATTTCTGGGTTTTCTCGGTATGAAGTCACAGGTGCTCATGCTGAAAATTGGCTTGATAGATTATTGGCATGTAAGTTACCTGCACCGGGTCGCGCGCGTTTGGCACCTATGTTAGGTGATCATGGGCTGTTAAAGGGAGACTTAACCGTTTTCAATTGGGGAAATGGCGTTTGGTGGATAATGGGAAGTTATTATCTGCGTGAATGGCACATGCGATGGTTTGAGGATAAGCGCGAAGCAGATGTTCAGATCCTAGACATTTCTGATAAAGTCGTTGGGTTTTCGCTGTCCGGTCCGAACTCACTAAAAGTTCTGCAAGACTTGACGGATGGCTCGGTCGCTGATCTCAAATTTATGGGATGTGGAGAGTTTGATATCGGACTATCGCGCACAAAAATTGGACGTTTGTCAGTTGCGGGAGAATTGGGTTACGAAATCAATTGCAATTGCTCAGATCAAATTTCTTTGCGACGCGCCCTCTTGGCGGCTGGCGAAAATTATGGTTTGCGCGAAATTGGCTATAACGCATTGGATAGTCTGCGCGTTGAAAAGTCTTTTGGCGTTTGGTCGAGAGAATTTACCCAAATTTACTCTGCTCAAGCGACAGGATTGGATCGCTTTGTGGATTGGGACAAAGACTTCATTGGCAAGACAGAAGCGTTAAAGCTTTCCGCGCCAACGAAAAAAATTATTACGATGGAAGTTGATTGTGACGTCGCTGATGCCAGTGGCTATGAACCGATTTGGCACAATGATGAGCTGGTGGGCTATGTCACCTCTGGCGCTTATGGATACACGCTTGGTAAATCCCTAGCGCTTGGAATGGTAAATGTCGAACACTCAAACATTGGAACAGAATTAAAAACACATATCGTCGGGGAGAGTTGTAATGCGCGCGTGATTTTGCCGTCTCCTTATGACGCGCGCGGTGAAGCGATGAGGAAAATATGAGCGAAGAAAACGCAGCGCGAGGTCAGACTCGTGGAAGAAGTGGCGGTCGGCGCGGGAGAGCAAATCAAGCAGCCGTCGAAAAGCGCGCAACGAAATATCGTCAATTGCGCAATCCGTTTCCAAGTATGAATGTATTTTCTGAGGACGAAATTAGGCAAATGCATGAATCCGCGTTGAAGCTCCTTGAAACCAAGGGAATCAAGGTGCTTTTGCCAGAAGCGCGAAAAATATTTGCACAAGGTGGGGGGCGCGTTGACGATGACGACATGGTTTATATCGGCCGAGACATTATAGAGGCCGCACTTAATTCAGCGCCAAAGTCAATTCATATGCATGCGGGAACGCGTGAAAAAGATGAAGTGCTTGAACTTGGTAGTCTTACCTTTTTACCAGGGTCTGGCACACCACATGCAACCGATCGAGTGAGAGGTCGGAGGCCAGGGCGTGGGCAAGACTTTAAAGAACTTTGCCAAATTGTCGAGCAATTTGACGTGATGCATTTTTTGACGCCTATGACGGAAGCTCAAGACGTTGAGCAAAATCTTCGTCATTATTTCTATATGGAAACCCAGCTGACCTATTCCGAAAAAATGCCGTATGTCTACGCGCGCGGGACCCCGCAAACATTAGATAGTTTTGAAATGGTGCGAGATTTCAGGGGTCTTTCTGATGATGAATTTCTAAACAATGCTTACACCTATTGTATCATTAATACAAATTCTCCTCGTCAGATCGACATTCCGATGGGGCAGGGTCTGATTGATTTTGCGAGATTTGGCCAGCCGTCAATTATCACGCCGTTTACACTTATGGGTGCAATGGCGCCAATTACTGTTGCGGGTGCGATCACGCTTTCCCATGCGGAGTGTTTGGCTTCAATCGCCCTTACGCAATTGGCGCGAAAAGGCGCCCCCATTCTTTACGGGACCTTTACATCCAACGTCGATATGAAATCTGGCGCGCCTGCCTTTGGCACGCCCGAGCAGTTTAAGGCGACACTCGCCGCGGGTCAGCTTGCAAGACTTGTTGGTCTGCCATGGCGATGCGCTGCAGGCTCGGCTTCGAATATAAATGATAGTCAAGCAGCAAATGAAAATCAATTTGCGCTTTGGGGCTGTCTGCTTGCGGGAACAACTTTTGTCAAACAATCTGCAGGTTGGCTAGAGGGTGGACTTTCAATTTCCTATGAGAAGCTGATAACTGATATTGAAGCCATTCAAATGGTTGCCGAAATGTGTGTTGCACCAAGCGCCAACGCGGCGGATATCGCGATGGAAGCCCATGACGAGGTCAAGCCCGGCGGCCATTTTTTTGGCTCAACCCATACGATGCAAAGGTATCAGACAGCCTTTTATGAGCCTCTTGTTGCTGATTGGTCAAATATTGGGACTTGGAGCGAAAACGGCGAAAAAACGGCCACTGAGCGCGCAACAGAAATCTGGCAAGGCATTCTTGCAAATGATCCCAAGCCAAATATTGATGAATCGCGACTCGGTGTGATCAAAGATTTTGTGGAACGGCGCACAAAAGAGGGCGGTGCTTTGCCTGAAAGTTAGAAGTCCGTAAATGCGTTTTTGCGTCAGAGGTTTTATCAATTTTTTTAGAAATGAGTTTCTAAAGCTCACTTGCTTTGTGAAAGGCAGGTCTAGGTTTCACGAAGTGATTTTTGAAGAAAATCGGTAATTGGGCGTAAAAGGTAAGATAATGGGGAACGTTGCTCAGTTATGAAAAATACCTCAGCGGGAATGCCGGGTCGCAAACGATATTTTGAAAGTTTCTCAAGCTCCTTATTACTTATCATGATGTCGACTGTATAGGTGGTTAGTCCAGTCTGTAAGTCTTGCCTTGCGTCCGCAGTTATGCGCGTGACTTCTCCTCTAATTTTTGGTGTCATTCGCGCGTTTAAACTTGGAAAAGCGACTTCGGTTGACTGCTTTTCAAATATGTCACTAATGTTCTGGCTCGCGACTGCAGCCTTCACCAAATAATTGCTCCCACTTGGTATAATATACATAATCGGATCGCTTGGCGATACGACCGCGCCTAGTGAAGTGACAGAAAGATCATATACAAATCCATCTCGTGGTGCAGTAACTTCTAAGGCCTCTAAGCGTTCATTAAGTCCTTTTAAATTTGCGTTAGTTGTTTTGATTTCAGCTTCAATCGCTTGCAATTTTTCGACACTGTTTTGATCCCATTCTGAATGAGCGGCGCGTTGCTCTGCATATACAAGTTCGAGGGATTTCTTGAGATCTTCAAGACGTGTCGTTTCAGAGGCGAGGCGCGTAATATATTCATTGACCTTATTTTGCTGGGAAACAACTTGTGAAATTGTCGCAATTTTTTTACTGGCAAGTTTTTCGAGACGCTCGAGTTCATCTTCGGAATTTTGAATTTGATTTTCCAGAATTTTTAAATTTTCATTTGCGCCAGATATTTGATTGTGAATGCGTTTAACTTGTTGTGCGGCGAGTTTGTCCTGATTGGTTAAGTTTTCTGTTCTAATATCAAAAAGTCGTTTCTGTTCATCCGCTAATTCTGAAAAACGCGGGTCTGCCTCTGCAAGCATAGTCAGTTCATTTGAAAGTGAAAAATCTGTTTTTGAAATTTCTGCGCGTAATCTTGCTGCACTAAATAATAAATTCGCTTGAATGAGTTTTTGTGCCTCAATCGCGGTTTTGATCTCATCTCCGCGAAAGCGCAAGAGTATTTGTCCATTTTTTACATACTGGTTTTCCTCGACCATGATTTCAGAAACACTTCCCCCATATCGGTTTTGGATGATATGCCGACCCGTTTCGACATTTATTTGCCCTGGTGCAATTACGGCTCCGTTAATATTGGTGAAAACACTCCAAACGCCAATTGTCAAAAGTAGCAATCCGATTGTTAAAAAGCCAATCCTTTGGAACAATTTTGTCGAAAATTGGGTGGTTGAATTAAAGTTATTATTCATCTGGATAGATTACTCATTCTCGAGTGGGAGTTGTTTTTTTAAATCAGGAGACTCTGGGCGTGGATTTAAGTTTGGTTTTTCAATCCGCGCTATATTTTTGAAGTGTTTTTTCATTATGATTTCGGTCTCACCAAAAGAACGGACAAGACCATTTTCGAGTACTATGAGCTTGTCACAATTTTTGATCATTGAAGCATTGTTAGAAACGACGATGACGGTGCGTTTTGCTTGCTTGAGCTTGTTAATGAGATTATTTATTTTTTGGTTACCAAGTCCGTCCAACTGAGCATTAGCTTGATCGAGAATGATAATCCTGGGAAGTTCGTAAAGAGATCGTGCTAGGGCAATGAGCTGTTTTTGCCCTTCTGATAAATTCTGTGATATTTGTGTGTTGTAGCCTTCCGGTAGTGATGTGATAAACTCATGCGCACCACTCAAAGTTGCGGCTTTAATAACGAGATCATGTCGATTTTCTTCGGTGCTGAACTTAGAAATATTGTCTGATATGCTACCCTCTAAAAATTGTATATGTTGTGGAACATAGCCAAATATTTGAGAAATTTGATTGGGCTGAAATTGAGTAATTGCGGCGCCGTCTATTTGAATTTTGCCACTTAATGGACGCAAAACGCCTAAAATAGCTCGGACTAATGTGGTTTTTCCTGATGCGCTTTCGCCCAAGATACCCAATGTTTCACCTTGATTAAGATCGAAGCTCACATTTTTTAAGATTAGGCTGTCCTTATTTGGCCCGAGATAAAGCTTTTCAACGCTTAGATGTCCCTTGGGAATTGGTAATATCGCGGATTGCTTGGAATTCATGAATTCGGGAAAATGCTCTGAGAGTTTTTTCCAAGCCGAAAAGGCATCGCGTAAAAGCGTCCAATATCCGATTAAGCCGTCAATGGGTTGCAAGGCTCGACCGAGTAGAATTGAACCTGCGATCATAATACCCGCATTTATATTTTCTGTGAGCACTAAATAGGCGCCAAGTGCTAAAATACCAGATTGTGCAATATGGCGCAAAGATTTGGATAAATTGGTAAAAATTGCTGCGTGATCATGCGCAGATAAATGCACTTGCAAATCACTTTGTTTCGCTGAGGCGATGGTTCGCGCGACCCTCTCTTGCATGCCTTGTGTTTTTACAATTTCAGAGGCCGATTTGAATTGATGAGATGTCCTGTGTGTTGTTTCAAGTCTTTCATTGAGCTCTGCCAGTCTCGCTTTGTTTAATGTACCGTTAAGAGCTGCTGCGGTTATCAATATCCCGATGGCAACGACTGAGTAAATGCCAATCCATGGGTGGAAAATAAATGCTGTAAAAATGAAAAGGGGTGTCCAAAGCGCATCAATGAAAAACGAAATTGCGGGGGAGGAAAACGCACTTTGTATGCGCTGAGTGTGGTGGGAAAGAGAAAGAGTTTGTGCAGTGTTTTTTTCAAATTCCATCAAAAGAATTTTTTCTTCTAAATCATTTTGAATTTGGGCACCGATGCGGGCAATGATACGCCCTCTCACATAATCGATAATGCCCTGAAATATATAGATTGCCAAAACCAAAATCGTGAGAACGGTCAGCGTTTCCGTCGATTTAGTGGGAAGAACATTGCCATAAATCAACAATAAAAACACCGGAGAAGCTAACATGAGCAAATTCACGATACATGAGGTCGCGAAGATCGAAAAAAACACACCTTTGAAATACGTGTTCATTGGCAATTAAATACTCGCGTTAGAAGATATAATGAAGAGAAAACAGAGGCAGGCATCAAGGCCATGATTTCGCAAAAGGTACTATTCTTCTCTATTGTAGACGTCTTCATATCGAATGATGTCATCTTCTTCTAAATAAGCGCCCGTTTGAACTTCAATGAGCTTCAGATCAACTTTGCCTGGATTTTCCAGTCGATGCTTAGCTCCCAGAGGGACATAGACGCTTTCGTTTTCACTAATAATTTTAATTTCGTCGTCGATCGTGACTTTTGCAGACCCTTCAACTACAATCCAATGTTCAGCGCGGTGGATGTGGCTTTGAAGGGAGAGCTTTTTTCCCGGTTCGACGAGTATAGTTTTAACGTGAAATCGTGTATTTTTAATTAACGTCTCAAACCATCCCCAAGGTCGAAAAGACTGTGGAAATTTGTCGGCTTGCCATACGCCTTCTGAACGCATTTGTGAAACCGCATCACCCACCAATTGAACTTTATCCAAATGGCTGACAAGTACGCCATCATGCATCACAACAACGGCAATATTGTCCAGTCCAACACTCACCACTTGCATTTTATTGCTTTCATTTCGAATGAGTGAGTTTTGACATTCGATTAGTGTCGTATTGCCCTTTGTCACGTTACCTTGATCATTTTGTTGGCTTTCTTGCCAAACCGTTCGCCATCCGCCCATATCGTTCCAGCCGCAATCCATTGGTACGACTAATCCTTCGACGTGTTCCATGATGGCATGATCAAATGAAATATCTCGTGCAGAGTCATATTTCGTGTCGAGCCTGAAAAAATCGAGATCTTTTTTGCCCAGTTCAACAGCCATACTGACCGCAGATAATGTTTCAGGGTCATGCATTTGGAAGGCTTTGAGAATTTGGCTAGCTTTAAAAATGAAGATTCCGGAGTTCCAGAAGTGTTTTTTATTTTTAAAAAGCCGTTTGGCGCCTTCCTGATCGGGCTTCTCGACAAAACTTAAAAATGGCGTTGTCTCATCTACGGAATCAATGTCTTTTGCAATTTCAATATATCCGTAAGAAGTTTCTGGAAGTTTGGGAACGACGCCTAAAGTGACAATTTGATTATCTTGTGCGGCTTGGATGGCCTTTTTCAGCGCACTTGAAAAAGCAGATTCGTCCTCAATATGATGATCAGAAGGGAAAACAACCATGATATCGTCACTTTCCTGATTGATGAGGTATGCAGCGGCGGCTATGGAGGCTGCTGTATTTCGAGAAGTGGGCTCGATTAATTGTTGAGCGCATTGAATATTGGCCTGTTCAAGTTGCTCACCGACAACAAAACGGTAACGATTTGCCGACATGAGGACAGGATTGATCCCGCCTGCGGCTGCGGCGCGTCTCAGTGTTGATTGAAATAGAGTCTCATCCTCATAAACAAGTTTTGCAAATTGCTTGGGATAGCTTTCTCGCGACAAAGGCCATAAACGCTTGCCAGCTCCGCCACAAAGAATGACAGGTCGAAAATTTATCATATTGCAAACCTCAATCTTTCAAATTTTATTAAAATATATAGCCGGCAAATAAATCGATTCTTAATTTTACGCTATTTTTTCATGTTTTTTCTATAAATGCGAGCAAATCACCCTTTCTTCACGATATTTTCGATGCGAAAAAACTTGCAGGTGTTGAGTTGGAAAAGAATTCGTCTCTATTCTCGATCAATTTAAAGGAAAACTTGTTTTGATGCGCCCATAAGGGTTGCAAATTTTTTGATTTTCACGTCTATTCTCGGCCTTATATAATGTTAATGCGATGCCAATTAGGCAAGGAGAAACTATGTCGATCACAGAAAATCAGATGTCCAATGCAATCCGCTTTTTAGCAATGGATGCTGTTCAAGCCGCGAATTCAGGCCATCCCGGCCTTCCGATGGGGGCGGCGGACGTCGCGACTGTGTTATTTAATCGGTTCATAAATATTGATCCAAGCAATCCGACGTGGGCAAATCGCGATCGGTTCATATTATCGGCTGGTCATGGTTCGATGTTGCTTTATGCAATTCACCATCTTTTGGGTTATGAAGATATGCCGATTGAGGAATTAAAAAATTTCCGTCAATGGGGGGCACGCACGGCTGGGCATCCTGAATATGGGCACGCGAAGGGGATTGAAACGACAACGGGCCCTTTGGGGCAAGGGATTGCAAATGCGGTCGGCATGGCGCTGGGCGAGCGTCTGATGAATGCGAGATTTGGTGATGCCATCAAGCACTATACCTATGTTTTGGCGGGAGATGGTTGCCTTATGGAGGGCATATCTCACGAAGCGATTGATATGGCTGGTCATCTTGGATTGGGGTCTTTGATCGTTTTTTGGGACGACAATAAGATCACGATTGACGGAGACACGGACGTCGCGACCAGTATGTCGCAAAAATTGCGTTTTGAAGCTGCTGGATGGCACGTGCTCGAAGTTGATGGACATGACCATGACGCCATTGCAAAGGGGATTGAAGCTGCGCAATCAGAAACGGATAAGCCAACGATGATTGCTTGCCGCACGATTATTGGATTTGGCGCGCCAAATAAGCAGGGCGGTCATAATGTGCATGGGGCACCCCTTGGTGATGAAGAAATCGCGGCTGCGCGCGCGCACTTGAATTGGACACATGGGCCTTTTGAAATTCCTTCAGATATAAAATCGGCTTGGGAGGCTATCGCAGCGCGCGGTAATTCTACACATGATGCGTGGAAAAAAGATAATGATAACAATGATATAAATGATTTCCTTAAAGGCATTGACCAAAATTCTCTCCAAAAAGCGATGGCGAAATATCGTGAGAAGTTAGTCTCAGAGCAACCTAAAGTTGCGTCTCGTAAAGCTTCGCAAATGGCGCTTGAAGTCATTAATGAGGCGACGCCCAACACAATTGGCGGCTCGGCCGATTTGACGGGTTCGAACCTTACGAACACTTCTCAGACTTTGCCGGTGAAGTCTGATGATTTCTCAGGTCGCTACGTCTATTACGGGGTGCGGGAGCATGCGATGGCTTCCGTTATGAATGGTTTATCACTTTATGGTGGTTTCGTGCCTTATGGGGGAACATTCCTTGTTTTTGCCGATTATATGCGCGGCGCAATGCGCTTATCTGCTCTAATGGGTCAAAAGGTTGTCTATGTATTGACGCATGATAGTATTGGTCTCGGTGAGGATGGGCCGACCCATCAGCCTGTCGAAACAATTGCGGGTTTGCGCGCTTTGCCGAATATGTATGTATTTCGTCCGGCAGATGTTGTGGAAACAGCCGAAGCTTGGGAAATTGCCCTCGGTCTTGAAGCGACTCCTTCGATTTTGGCGCTTTCTCGTCAAGGATTACCATGTCTGCGCCAAGACGCATCGATGCGCTCTGATAAGGGGGCTTATGTCCTTAAAGGTGATCAAGATATGCGTGATGTGACCTTGGTTGCGACGGGTTCTGAAGTGGAGCTCGCGGTGCAAGCTGCCGAAATTTTAGAAGCAGAGGGGGTGAAAGTTGCGGTTGTTTCTGCGCCGTGTTTCGAACTTTTCGCAGCACAATCAGAAGAGTATCGCAGCGCCGTACTTGGCCAAGCGCCGCGCGTCGGCGTTGAGGCTGCGGTTTCTCAAGGTTGGGACTTGATGCTGCGCCATAAAGATGAGTTTGTGGGCATGACTTCATTTGGTGCTTCTGCGCCCGCGAGTGAATTATATCAGCAATTTGGCATCACCAAAGAAAATATCGCAAGTGCTGCACGTCGTGTGATGAAAGGGTAGGCTCGTCTTATGGAGTTTTCAAGACAACTAAAGATTGCGCCGTCTATTCTTTCGGCTGATTTTGCGAATTTTGGTGCTGAGATTGAAGCCGTTGAGGCGCAAGGAGCGGATTGGATTCATGTCGATGTTATGGATGGCCATTTCGTTCCGAACTTAACATTTGGACCGCCCCTTTGCACTGCAATTCGTAAGCATATCAAAACGGTTATGGACGTGCATCTTATGATTGCGCCGGTTGATCCTTATATTCAATCATTTGCCGAGGCAGGGGCTGATATTATCACCGCGCATTTGGAGGCGGGCGCGCATATTCATCGTACTTTACAAGCTATTCGCGGAGAAGGTTGTAAAGCGGGCCTCGCGTTAAATCCAGGAACAGGAATTGAAGATGTTGAATATCTTCTCGATATGGTGGATCTGATTTGTGTGATGACCGTAAATCCCGGATTTGGCGGGCAGAATTTTATTCATAGTCAAATCGAAAAAGTGAAAAAACTACGAGCGATGATTGGGGATCGACCCATTCATATTGAAATTGACGGCGGTATAACGGCACAAACCGCTCCTTTGATGGTTGATGCGGGGGCGGATGTTCTCGTGGCTGGCTCGGCCGTGTTTAAGGGGGGAAGTGTTGCGAATCCCAGCGTATATGGTGATAATATAAGCGCGATTCGTAACTCCATAGTGTCTTGAATTCTCTACGCGCCGTAATTTTTGATCTCGATGGAACCTTGATTGATAGTGCGCCCGATATATGTGCGAGCGCAAATATATTGCTTGAGCAAAATGAGTTGGTACCGCTCACCTTGGGGCAAATTCATTCTTTCATAGGCAATGGGGTGCCGAAACTGATCGAGCGCATTTTACGACATGTGCACAAGCCGCTATCGCTTCAAGAAAAATGGGTTCAAGACTTTCTGAAAGTTTATGAGGAAAACCTTTCTGTTCATACCAAAATTTTTGACGGCGTTGAGGAGGTTCTTTATCATTTGAGCGCTCGTGGCGTAAAGCTCGCGATTTGTACAAATAAACCCAAAAAGGCCACAGATTTGATTTTGAAACATCTCAATCTTTCGCATTATTTTGAAGTGGTTATTAGCGGCGATTGTGCAGATGAGAAGAAGCCAAGTGCGGCGCCTTTATTAAAGGCGTTAGAAGGTATAGGTGTGGAGAGGGCACATGCGCTCTTTATTGGCGACAGTGTGATTGATGCGCGCGCCGCACAAAACGCAGATATGGCTTTCGGCTATTATTCAAGCGGATATCATCATAATGGGGGCGCGCCCGTGCATTTTAATTTTGAATTTCGTCATTATCAAGAGTTGGACGACTGTTTGCGCAAGGTTTGGCGTCGTCATTGACATCTGTTTTTACGGTTTGTGTCAAAATAAGAAAAATATTCAAAAAAGCAGAATTCGCACTTGAAGACCCGCGTATCATTGGTTAAAAGCCACCTCACGGCGGGTGATTAGCTCAGTTGGTAGAGCGCTTCGTTTACACCGAAGATGTCAGGAGTTCGAGTCTCTTATCACCCACCATTTTCCTTTTTTTTGCAATTTTTTTGGATTTTGAAAACGTCTCACGATCGAATATCTGGACGTGTTTTTGTCATATTTGAAAGGCAAAATATACGCGGGTGCGGTTCGCATTAAAATGCCCAGCTTCTTAAGATATGAGAGTTTGCTGGGCATGTTTTGTTTTTTTGTGCAAATATCTGCGCAATTATATTGATTTTTAGTCGCGAACAACAGGCACTTGCAATGCACCCGGACGGTCATCAGGGGTCGATAAGAACAGGCCGCTTACAGGACGTGCTCCGAAATAAAGGTGATCATCTTCGACCATTAATACTTCATATTCAACTGTCGGTGTGTTGGGGGCGAGTGCTTCACAGCCGCTTTCAAGCACATCAATGGCCTTATTTAATTCGACCATATTGCCACCACATCCTGCCGAACCTACGAATTCAGCGAATTCTTCTGCGAGCGGCTTGATGCGTACAAACTCGTTAATTGTCAAATCAGCATCATATGCTTTTCCGTCGGCAACTTTTGACGGGCCGATGACTTCAACCTCGCCTGCAAA
The DNA here is from genome assembly GCA_965263365.1 of Paracoccaceae bacterium. Taxonomy (GTDB): domain Bacteria; phylum Pseudomonadota; class Alphaproteobacteria; order Rhodobacterales; family Rhodobacteraceae; genus CANMUM01. Next base: position 1,204,978 of record OZ253672.1, on the reverse strand, counting down.
GGACAATTCCACGATCGGGTATGTGCAATGTTTATCGCCGTAAGTTGTGAAATTGGCCTCAATTCGGTTGTCGTCAAAGCTGATGCTCCGTTTGAGATACCAAGGTTGCACCGAGCCATCTTGTCCCAATTGTGGGCGAAGTTCGCATGAAAGTGACGACCAAGAACCGTCAATCTCTGGAATTTCAGTTTCTGCAAATGTCGGTAGGGCGCAAAAGGCCGTGCAAATTAGTGAAATCGCTTTTCTCATGTTGCTTGTTTCCTTTTTATTTAAAATTGACTTTGAACGCAGGATTAAAACCAACGCCACGCACAACCCCTCCGATATTGTCGATTACAAAACGGTTAGGACCTAAAACAGTTGCGACGGGTTCTACTGAATTCTCTAGCATCTCAGAATTTTCGGGATCAAAGGTCACGCTTTCGATCATGACGTCCTCTGGTAGGTCAAAGACAAAATAGTTGCGATCGTGATTTCCCTCAGGCGTAGGGCCGGTAATTTGACTTGAAAATTCAGTTTCGCGCCAAGTGAATTTGATCATGTCGGCGGAAACATCGATGTCGTAAATATTGATAAAGGTTGGGAGTTCAACCTCTTCGCTCACGACGGCAAACTTGTTGTTATCCAGACCGAAAGCTGCGACATCAGTTTCATCGACTTTATTGCCTCCGGCATCACCTTCGAAAGTATTAGTGACCACAAATGTTGTGCCCATGAGATCAGCAGCCGCGAGTCCAAACGGGAGAGTGGTCGCAAGAATCGCAGAAATTAGTTTAGTTTTCATATTTCGTTTCCTTTTTAACTTGCTCTTTGTATATGCATGGAATTCATAATTAATGAAAACGAATGTTATTCATTTCATAATGAATCAAATTTATGATAAAACGGCATTATGAATCATGATCTCCATAAACGCCTCCATCGTATTGATCTCAATTTATTACCTGTTTTGTTGATCTTAATCGAAACGCAAAGTACTCAGGCCACTGCCGACAAGATTGGTCGGACGCAGTCTGCGGTGAGCCATGCGCTTAATCGTTTGCGCGAAATGCTTGGCGATACATTGTTTATTCGCAAGGGTCCAAAATTGATTCCAACCGCTTTGGCCTTAGAATTGAAAGCGCCGTTGACGCAGTTGCTTAATGATTCTGCGCTGCTGGTGGAGCGAGGTTATAAATTTGTTCCAGAAGCCTCAGATCGAAATTTTGTTATCGGGTGTTTTGATTTGGCGATGCCGCTTGCTCAAGTAATTTGTAAAGAATTGCAAGCACGCGCACCGAATATGAGTTTTCAAATTACGGGACCTACTGATGGAGATGCGCGCCTATTGCGTGGTGACGTCGATTTGTTGATTTCGCTATATCGGAATTCAGCCAAGCCCGGACAAAATCTTTTTCCCGTTGGAAGTGTGGAGTGGGCTTACTATGCCGCGGCAATTAATAAGCCAAAAAGTGATCCGCCGAGTTTGCAAGACTGGCTGTCGTGTTCACATGTTCAAGTCGATACGGGTCCGAGTGGTCGCAGTCCCATTGATGATGCCGCGCGTATTCATGGTGTCGAGCGCGAGATCGGTTTGCAGGTGAATGGTTTTATGGAGGCGCTCTATGTGGTTAGTCAGGGTGACTATTATTTTACAACTTTTCCGAAATTAGTGGAGCCGATTGCTCAAAAGTTGAGTATTCATGCCCATGCCCTCCCATTTTATGTCGCGCCCGCTCCTGTGTCATTGGTCTCACGAAATACAAAATTTGATCCGCTTGCGAGTTGGGCGTCAGAAATTGCCGTGCAAACCGTTCGTGATATCCTTTAGGGATAGAAGCGCGGGACTTGCCAATCGTGACCGAAGTATTGTGAATTTTTTTAAAAATATGTATTTTGGGATGTGTATGTATAATGGTTCTCTGCAGAAAATTAAAGTAAATTTTTATTGATTTTCAAATATTTAAAATATTTCATTTAACTAAAACCTCTTTATTTTTATTGTTTTTTCAATCAAAACCCTACTAAAAAAATGATACAAACTCTATCGGTTTATAGAGTTATGAAATGCGCGTTTGTATGCGATGCAGGTCAAGTTTTTTGCGCTGATACTACGTATATTTTTGCGACTTGATGAGACAAAATATTCCGCAAAAAACAATATAAATTAATTATTATAAATTCAGTTAATTCCTTGACATAGATATATCGATACGGCAGTCTGCACGCGGAATGTTTGAAAAAGATTCAAATATCGCCGCCGAATCGACTTCGGTAGATGTGCGCATTAAAGCTAATTTAATGCAGGTTCGATCACTATTATTAAAAAGAAGTGATCACATTTTTACCCTTTACACAAATTTAGTAAACGCCGTGGTCGGCATTGTTCGGTTTATTGACAACATGACTTTGCCCTATCAGATTCGTGTTGTCTAAAATTAATTACTTTTGGAGGAAATAAATGAAAAAAACATTATCAATGTTAGCGATTGCCTCGAGCGCGCTTGCGATTTCAGTGGCGGCAAATGCCGATGGGCATGGCTCTTGTGAGATCTCGATCACGGAGATGGACTGGGGTTCATCGATCATCGTGACAAATGTTGCGAAATTCATCATGGAAAAAGGATATGGATGTAAAGTTGAGACAGTGCCTTCCGCAACAGTGACGGCGGTTGCATCACTTGTTGAAACAGGTGAGCCTGATATCGTGACTGAGCTTTGGATGAATGCGGCTGGTGATCTTGCACCACTATTTGAAAAAGGTGATGTTGAAGAAGTGGCGCCTGTTCTTGCACAAGGTGGTATTGAAGGTTGGTGGGTTCCAAACTACCTCGTTGAGGCAAACCCTGAGCTCGCAACAATCGAGGGCATCTTTGCGAATCCTGATCTTGTTGGCGGCACGTTCCACACTTGCCCAGAAGGTTGGGGTTGTCAAATTTCCAATGGATCATATATCGAAGCGTTTGAGCTCGAAGCAAACGGAATTGAAGTTTTTAATCACGGTTCAGGTGAGACCTTAGCAGCATCGATCAAAGAAGCTTATGACGCAGAAAAGCCATGGTTTGGTTATTACTGGGCGCCAACAGCGATTTTGGGTAAATACCCAATGACTCTAGTGGATTTGGGTGTTCCTGCGGACGCAGAAATTCACGATTGTGCGTCTGATCCAGAATGTACAGATATTGCGAAAAACTCTTGGCCGCCATCACCAGTTGCGACAGTTGTGACGGGTAAATTGAAAGAAGAAAATCCAGATATTTATGAGTTAATGACAAAGCTCACTTTTGAAACTGAGCAAATGAACTCTCTTTTGGCTTGGCAAGAGGATAACAACGCAACGCCTGAGGAGGCAGCTGCGCACTTTATCGTAACTTATTCAGACACTTGGATGTCGTGGGTTAATGATGAAGCGAAAGAAAAACTAGTAGAAATGCTTAACTAAAAAATAAAAGGCGGGCGCTAAATGCGCCCGTTTCAAATTTTTGGAGGAGGTAATATGGGCACTTATGATGGCCTATTTAAAGGTGTTGAATCGTGTGGAGAAAGTTCAGGCGGGCTGGTTTCACTCGAAGATCTTGGTGGAGATGAGAGCAGCGGATTTCAGTTTCCATCGCTTGATGCGTTAAATGAATCTTGTGCGTCTATCCCGCAATCGCGCGATTTTATTAAGGGCGTTGAAGAAGGTTTTAATGCCGTCAAAGATGGGCTCAAATTCGTGCTTGACCCGCTAACGGAGCCACTCTCTTGGGCTTTAACAGGGGCATTGGTAATTTTTGAGAACACCCCTTGGTTCATCATGATTCCTGTTTTGTTGGTAATTACTTGGTTTGTCGCGCGTTCGATTGGCGCTGTCATTCTCGTTGCAGTTACACTTTTCTTTTACGCATTTGTCGATATTTATGAGCATGCGATGCAAACGCTTGGCATTGTGCTTTTATGTACCTTCGTCTGCGTCTTATTTGGAGTGCCGATTGGCATCGCCATGTCGAAAAGAGATTGGCTCCGCGATGTTATGATTCCTGTATTGGATCTCCTACAAACACTCCCCAGCTTTGTTTATCTTGTGCCGCTCATTATGCTTTTCTCGGTTACCGCACCCAAACTATACGGCATTGCGATCATACTTTACGCGATTGTACCCGTTATTCGCTTGACAAATTTAGGGATCCGACTTGTGGATAAAGAGGTGATTGAGGCCGCGAATGCATTTGGCATGACGCGCTGGCAGAAACTATTCAAAGTCGAGATTCCGCTCTCACTTCCCAATATTATGGCGGGGGTCAACCAGACCGTAATGATGTCGCTTGCGATGGTGGTGATCGCGTCGATGGTTTCGGCACCGGGACTTGGAAAATTTGTGCTCCGCGCAATTCGTAATGTGGAAATCGGTTATGGTATTGTTTACGGCATTGCGATTGTTCTCATGGCCGTTTGTTTGGACCGCGTATCTAAAGCCGCTTTAAACCGTATTAATGCTGGACAATAAGGAGAAGAAAAATGGAAAATAACGTAAAAATCTCCGTTCGCAATTTATACAAAATATTTGGCGATGATCCGGCATCAGTGTTGCCTTATGTTAAAGACGGCATAACAAAAACAGAGCTTTTAGAACAGCATGGTCATGTTCTTGGTCTTGAAAATATTAATGTTGATATGAAAGCGGGTGAAATTACCGTGATCATGGGACTTTCGGGATCGGGAAAATCGACACTTATTCGTCACCTCAATCGATTAATTGACCCAACGGCAGGTGAGGTGATTTATGATGACGTTGATGTTTTAGGATTAAATGAGGCTGACCTACGCCAAGTGCGGCGTCGCAAAATGTCGATGGTTTTCCAAAAATTTGCGCTATTGCCGCATAAAACTGTGCTTGAAAATATCGCGCTTTCTTATGAGATCCGCAAAGACCGCAAAACGGATGCCATGGAAACATCGCGTAAGTGGCTTGATCGCGTCGGTTTAGGCGGGTTTGAAGATCACTACCCGCACCAACTTTCAGGTGGTATGCAACAACGTGTGGGCATTGCGCGTGCGCTTTCGTCAAATGCAGAAGTGATGTTGATGGATGAAGCGTTTTCGGCTCTTGACCCGATCATTCGTTCAGGGATGCAAGATTTGCTTCTTGAGTTGCAAACGGAGCTTCACAAAACCATCATTTTTATCACGCATGATCTTGACGAGGCGCTTAAGCTTGCAGATCACCTTGTCATTTTGAAAGATGGTTATGTGGTTCAACAAGGCGAGCCACAGCATATCCTACTTAATCCCAATGATCCCTATATCGAGGATTTTGTTGCCGATATTAACCGTGCTAGGGTTTTGCGTGTACGTTCGGTGATGAGCGATTTACCAAAGAAAATGCCGAAGGTATCTGGTGAGGTAGATTTTAACGATAATCTCGAGAGTGTGATTGATATTTCAGGCGGTGATACAACCAATGTTTACAAAGTGATGAAAGAGGGTGATCCTGTCGGCATTTTGGATATGAAAGTGCTGGTAAAGGCCCTCGTGCCGCGTGCAAGTTCAAACGAGGATTCGGTCAAATAAAGGCCGGAGATTTCTGATATAAATAGAGAATGCGCCCAGCAGATGTCGCGCGCATTTGTGTATGTGTTTTGGGTTCTTAATTGGCTTGACTTCGCGAGCTTTGTTGCTATAAAGCAGCTCGAACCGTTGGTTTGATTTTGTAAAATACGTCCGAGAGGGCGCGCAGTTTGAGGCGGATGTTTATCCAAAAAAACAAATGAGTTGCCATAAAACGCGGATATTAAAGGATAAATTGCAATGTTTGCAGTGATCAAGACTGGTGGCAAACAGTATAAAGTTGCCGAAGAAAGCATCATCACAGTTGAGAAATTGGACGCCGAAGAAGGCGATTCTGTATCTTTTGAAGATGTTTTGATGATCGGTGGTGATAAACCGCAGATCGGAACGCCTTTGCTTTCTGGAACTGCCGTTTTTGGTGAAGTTCTTGAGCAAAAGAGAGGCGAGAAGGTTATCAATTTTGTAAAGCGTCGCAGAAAACACTCTTCACAGCGTCGTAAAGGTCATCGTCAATATTTGACGGTTGTTAAGATTACGGGCATTGGCGGCGAAGCACCAAAGAAATCTGCAAAGAAAAAAGCACCTGCGAATAAAGAGGAAGCCCCTAAAGTTGCAGCGAAGGCGGAAGCCGCTCCCGCAACTGAAGGAAAAGCGCCAGCGAATTTGTTGAAATCGCCAAAAGGTGATGCAGATGACTTGAGCAAAATTTCGGGTGTAGGCCCTGTATTGGTTAAGAAATTGAACGATTTGGGCGTGTATCATTTTTGGCAGATTGCTGAGTGGAATGCGAGCGATGTCTCTTATGTTGACGATTTCTTGTCATTTAAGGGTCGCATTGAGCGCGATGAATGGATTAAACAAGCGACTGAGTTCGCGAAAGGTTAAGGAGATATACAATGGCACATAAAAAAGCAGGCGGATCATCTCGTAACGGTCGCGATTCAGCGGGACGTCGTTTGGGAGTGAAGAAATTTGGCGGTGAAGTCGTAATTCCAGGCAATATTATCGTGCGTCAGCGCGGGACAAAAATGTGGCCGGGTGCAAATGTCGGCATGGGCAAAGATCACACTCTTTTCGCGCTTACGGAAGGCTCAGTTGAGTTCAAAAAAGGCATTAAGGGTCGTCAATTTGTAAATGTTGTTGAGGCGGCAAAGGCTGCTGAGTAACTTCACACAAATTGATCTGTTAAGATTGGGAGAGGCGCGTTCAGAAACGTGCCTTTTTTATTGTTGGGGCGTTGAGGTGCTTCAAGTGCCGATTTGATAGTGCAGACTTTGAACGCTATTTTTGACTTTACTTGGATTTTATAAGTAATTGAATTGATTTACGTTTTAAGAAAACTATCGTTGCAAAAATCCCGAAGTAAATAAAGGGCTCAACTTGCCAGCCTTTGACGACAAGAATGAAATGGAAACTTGCGATTAAAGCCAGCGGGTAGGTTAATAGGTGGAGACGCTTCCATTTTTTTGGACCAAGTTTGCGTAAGGCCCGATTGTTTGAAGTCAGCGCAAGGGGGATCATGAGAGCAAAGGCAATCATGCCGAGCGTTATGTAGGGGCGTTTGATAATTTCTGTCCAAATTCGTTCTAAATTTAGACCTTGGTCTAAAACGAGCCAAACCAGCAGATGAAATAGTGCATAGGTAAATGCGAGTAGTCCAAGCGGACGCTTTTGTTTAGTTGCATTGATTTTGAGGTGCTTAAGCGGGGTGATCAAAAGCGTGAGCGCAAGGAGCTGAATAGAAGTCTCCCCATATTCAACTATGAGCGTATCAATCGGGTCGGCGCCGAGCTGATTATTTAGCGCGCGCCAAAATAGCCAAATCGCTGGCAGTGGGCCCAAAACGTAAAACGGCCAATTTGGTAGGCGTGTGAGCGCATGATTAAGAGCTTGCATTAGAAAAACTTTGTTAAGTCCATGCCCTGATAGAGTGATGCAACTTCGTTATAGCCATTAAACATTTCGGTATCGCGACGCGCGCCGATTAGGCCTGCGCCAAGGACACGTTCACTGGCTTGCGACCAGCGCGGGTGTGACACTTCTGGATTAACGTTGGCGTAGAACCCATATTCACCGCTATTTGATGCGTTCCATGTTGCGTAGGGCTGGCTTTCGGTTGCGGTAATACGAACGATGGATTTGATTGATTTGAACCCATATTTCCAAGGCACAACAAGGCGAATGGGGCCGCCGTTTTGTCCAAGAAGCGGTTCATCATAAAGTCCAGTTGCCATAAGTGTAAGCGGATGCATGGCTTCGTCGATACGTAAGCCTTCACGGTATGGCCAATCAAGCGTGCCGCGCGCGATTCCGGGCATTTCTTCGGGGCGCACCAGCGTTTCGAAAGCGATGTATTTTGCAGAAGATTGAACACCAAATTTTTGAAGCAAATCAGAAAGCTGAACGCCGTTCCAAGGTACGACCATTGACCAGGCTTCCACACAGCGGAACCTGTAAATACGGCTATGCGGGGTAAGGCCCGATAAAACATCATTCAGGTCGAATATCCCCGTTTTATCGAATGCGCCCTCAACTGAAATTTCCCATGGTTTTAGTGTTAAATTCGAACCGATACGTGCGGATTCCTCCTTGCCTGTCGACATCTCGTAGTAATTTGTGTAGCTCGCGATGTGTTCTTTTGCGGTCGGTGTGAGCTCATCGGAAAAGGCCCGCGATCCTGTTAAGCTTAGACCAGCCGCAGCGGTTTTCATGAAAGTCCGGCGGTTTAAAAAAACTGATTTGGGTGTAATTTCGCTGTCTTTAAACTTCATTTTTAACTTTCTTGTGTCTCTCATAGTTCACTTCGTTATTTTTACAAATTTGTAACATATAAATTTTGTAAAATGAAAAATGAATTCGTGTGATTTTATGTGTTTTTAATAGAGTGTGCGGATGAATTTGGCTCTGATCGTAAATTTTATGAAGTTCTGACATTCAATTGCTGACAAAGCGAGCTTGACAGGTTATAGCCCCCTTATGAAATTTTTAGACATAGCGCGTGTGACCATTCGGTCGGGTTCTGGCGGCAATGGGGCTGCGAGTTTCCGCCGTGAAAAATATATTGAATATGGTGGTCCTGATGGTGGGGACGGAGGGAATGGCGGCGATGTATGGGTTGAGGCGATCGATCATTTGAATACTTTGATTGATTTTCGCTATCAGCAACACTTTTTTGCCAAAAATGGTCGACCGGGCGCTGGGCGTCAGCGGACGGGGGCGGATGGTGAAGATATTGTGCTTAAAGTGCCGCTGGGAACGCAAATTTTGGCCGCGGATCAAACGACACTTCTCGCGGATCTGACCGAAGTTGGACAAAGGGTTTGTCTTGCAAAAGGCGGCAATGGGGGCTGGGGAAACTTGCGTTTCAAGACGTCAACTAACCGCGCGCCCGGGAATGCGAACCCCGGTCAGCCCGGGATCGAAATGGAGATATGGCTGCAATTAAAAGTCATTGCAGATGTGGGTCTATTGGGCTTGCCCAATGCGGGGAAGTCGACGTTTCTGTCGGTAGTTTCGAATGCAAGGCCAAAAATAGCTGACTATCCTTTTACGACCTTATATCCCAATTTAGGTGTTGCACAGGCAAATGGCCGTGAATTCGTGATTGCTGATATTCCTGGACTCATTGAGGGCGCCCATGAGGGGAAAGGAATCGGAGATCGATTTTTAGGCCATGTTGAGCGCTCGGCCGCGCTGCTTCATATCGTTGACGGAACATCTGAAGATTTTATTGATGACTATGATAAAATTATAAATGAGCTGAAGTTATATGGGGGCGGCCTTTTTGATAAACCGCGTTTTACGGTGCTCAATAAATGCGACGCGCTTGGCGATGAACTTACAGAGGCTTTTGTCAAAGAGTTATCGGATCATATTGGTAAGCCTGTTTTGGCGATATCGAGCGTTTCGGGTGAGGGTGTGGGGCAAGTTTTAAGCAGCCTTGCCGATCACATTGATCAAGAGCGCAAAGAGCTCGTTAATGCACAAGCGCAGTATGACGAGGGCTGGAGCCCATGAACGCATTTGAAACGACAAAGCGCGTTGTGATTAAAATCGGTTCTGCACTTTTGGTGGATCAAGACCAGCATAAATTGCGTGAAGACTGGTTGAAAAGCTTGGCTCAAGATGTGGCAATGTTGCGCGGTCAAGGCATTGATGTGATGATCGTCTCCTCGGGATCGATAGCGCTGGGACGTGAAATTTTGAGCTTGCCCAATGCACAATTGAGTCTTGCGGAGTCTCAGGCCGCGGCTGCTGTTGGTCAAATCTCGTTGGCGCGTGCCTATCAAGCCGTTTTGTCGCCATTTCATATTAAAACAGCGCAAGTCTTGTTAACACTCGAAGATAGCGAAGACAGGCGTCGCTATTTGAATACGCAAGCGACCCTTGGAGAATTGCTTAAATTTGGCGTTGTGCCGATCGTGAATGAAAATGATACAGTTGCAACTGACGAAATTCGTTATGGCGATAATGACCGCCTGGCCGCACAAGTTGCTGTAATGGCAGGTGCGGATTTGTTAATTTTATTATCTGATGTTGATGGCCTTTATACGGCCAACCCCAATCAAGATGAAAATGCTCAGCATCTTAAAATTGTTGAAAATATTACACCAGAAATCGAAGCCATGGCTTCCGGAGCTGGCTCACAGGGTGCAAAGGGCGGTATGGTTACCAAGTTGCTGGCAGCGAAAACAGCTATGCGGGGAGGTGCTCGAATGGCGATTACTTATGCCAAAGTTAACCGCCCTCTTAATGCCCTCAAAGAGGGAGCGCGCGCAACTTGGTTTGTGCCGAGTACGACACCTATTCATGCTCGTAAAAACTGGATTACGTCAATGAAACCGCGCGGAACTATTGAAATTGATGAGGGCGCATATCTGGCGCTTAGAAAGGGATCGAGCCTGCTCTCGGCGGGATGTACGAAAGTAACGGGGCACTTTGAAAGAGGGGATGCGATTGATATCGTCCGCGGAGAAAGTCAGGTGATTGCCCGTGGAATTAGTGCCTATAATTTTGATGAAGTGCAGAAAATATTGGGTGTTAAATCTTCTGAAACTGAGAGCATATTGGGTTATAGTGGACGCGGTGCATTGGTGCATCGAGATAACTTGGTTATGATATAAAGGCTCTCAAAGGCCCTCGTGAACCCTGTTATTTTTGTTTTGCTTTTTTTTGCTCTTTTCCGCTTTGTAAAAGGGTGATATTTTTAGCCCATGGAAAATATTGAATTAATGATGAATGAGATTGGCCAAAATGCGCGTCAATGTCAAAATGCGCTTGCGAAGGCGGACGCGAAAAGTAAGCAAAATGCGCTAATCGGCGCTGCAGATAAAATTTGGGCGAGGCGTTCTGAAATCCTTGAAGCCAATCAAAAGGATATGGAATTTGGTCGCGAAAAAGGTCTATCTGCCGCGATGATGGATCGGTTGATGCTTGATGAGGCTCGAGTTCAATCAATGGTTGATGGTATTCGCGCGATCGCTGAATTTCCAGACCCGATTGGCGAGGTCACGGAAAGTTGGACGCGTCCAAATGGTCTCGAAATCAAGCGCGTACGCACACCACTTGGTGTGATTGGGGTTATTTTTGAAAGCCGCCCTAATGTGACGGCAGATGCCGCGGCGCTTTGTTTGAAGTCGGGAAATGCGGTCATTTTGCGATGCGGTTCGGAGAGTTTTCATTCCTCAACGACAATTCATGCGGCGATGGTTGAAGGCATTGTTGATGCCGGATTGCCAAGCAAGGCAGTGCAGCTTATTCCCACGCGGGATCGTACTGCGGTTCAAAAGCTTCTAACCATGGTTGAGCATGTGGACGTGATTGTGCCGCGCGGCGGAAAAGGGCTTGTTGGATTGGTTCAACGTGAAGCGCGCGTCCCTGTGTTTGCCCATTTGGAGGGGGTCGTGCACCTTTTTGTGGACAAGGATGCGGATCCACAAAAAGCGCTTGATGTTGTGTTGAATGCCAAAACGCGTCGTACCGGAATTTGTGGAGCGCTTGAGTGTCTTTTGATCGATGCTGCCTATCGCAAAACACATGGCGATGCCATTATTGAGGCACTTATGGCTGCGGGCATGGAAGTGCGCGGGGACGCGTCCTTTCAATCGATTGAAGGCGTGGTTGCGGCGCAAGACGAAGATTGGGGTAAGGAATTCAATGACGCTATTATTGCTGTTAAGCAAGTTGAAGATTTGAATGAAGCTATTGATTTTATTCAAAACAACCATTCAATGCATACCGACGGAATTCTCACTGAAAATGAAGAAACGGCGCACAAATTTTTTGCAGAACTTGATAGTGCTATTTTAACATGGAATGCGTCGACTCAGTTTGCTGATGGGGGCGAGTTTGGCATGGGTGCTGAAATTGGGATCGCGACAGGTAAATTACATGCGAGGGGCCCAGTTGGCGCGACCCAACTTACCAGTTTTAAGTATATCGTGAAGGGTGATGGGACAACGCGTCCCTAAAATTCGCCTAAGCGCTTTTTTGCGAAAGTAGCCAACGCACAAAAGCCTGAAGATTTTTGTTGACGTGTTTCTTTTGTGAAATCAGGTGATAGCCATGCTGATCGCCAAAATTTATCGATTTGATGATCTCGACCTGACCGGATTTCAGTTCAGGTTCGATAGTGTCATAGTTAAGAAACGTGGCGCCGTAACCGTTGAGAACTGCGCTTTTTGCCAGCGTCGTCGTCGCAAATATTTTGAGTTTTTTCGGATTTTCCAAAACTTCTAAGGAAGTGCGCAGACGCCTTTGCACACTTTCGCCAGCCTGAATAATCCAATCCCATTCCGTGAGCGGAAGGTGTTTGTGATTTTGAATATATTCTGGGCTTGCAAAGAGCACGCCATGCATGGGAATGACGCCGTGATGGAAAATATTGGGCCAACTGCCTGTGCCGTGACGAATGGCGAGATCAACCTCTTCAAGGTTGATATTCGATTCAGTTGGAATAAGTTCAACTTGTATATTGGGATAGTCTTGCCAAAAGGATCCGATACGCGCCAGCAACCAATTTTCAGCAAAAACAGGTGTCATTGTCACTCGAATCGGACGCTTTTCTTTGAGATCACGAATGTCATCAATGCCCTGCGCAATAGTGCCAAAACCACTTTGCAAGGCGGCGTGAAGCTTTCTTCCTGTCTGTGTAAGCACGATTCCTTTGCCTTGGCGCTGAAACAGTTTTTCATCCAATGTATCTTCGAGCGTGCGGAGTTGTTGAGATATGGCGGCTTGCGTTACGTTTAAAGAAGCAGCCGCTTCACTTTGATTTTGAAAGCGACCAACGGCTTCGAATGCTCGAAGTGTAGAGAGGCTCGGAATTTTTGACCAATTAATCATAAGTTTAACTTATATTAAATAATTTTAATTGGGTCGAGTTTTCATTTGATTTTTTGTAGATTGGAAACATCAAAAGAGGATAAAAACATGCAAATTTTTTCAAATTTCTTATTCACAGCAACGCGCAATACTCAAAAGAACTCAGATCTCATCATTGATGATGTCTTGCCAGAGCAAAATGATGTGCGAGAAGAAAAACGCCGCCACCGTTGGCTGCGCATGCAAAAGACAAGATTGAACCGGTATTACTAATACGAATAGTGATCACGAGTAAATGCGTTTATGCAATCAGAACTGTCGCGATTCTGCTTGTTCGTAAGTAAAGTTCGTGAGAAAGAAGGACGATTGGCTTCTTAGGAGTGTGAACGTGCCTTTTTTCGCGGTTTTGGATAACAATTTTAGCGATGACAAGCAGGCTTGGATATTTGAAGATCCGGTTGAGTTTATTGAAGCTCGAAGCGCCGAAGAAGTCCAAAGAGCGCTCGAAAATCTTGAGACTGCGCGCTTGCAAGGCTTTTTTGCGGTTGGTGCAATTGCCTATGAGCTAGGCACGATTATTGATCCCGCCTTTGCATCTCATATCGATAACGCTCAAGGTCCACTACTTTACTTCGGTGTTTTTAAAAATAGAGTTTCTGTTTCCCAGAAAGAAATCGACACGTTCTTGTCAGAAAAATGCGGCGTTCATGCGCCATTTATAGCAAAATTAAGAAATGGCATTCGCGAAGAAGAGTATCTTAAGGCACTAACTCAGGCCAAACGCTATTTAGAGGCTGGTGATAATTATCAAGTCAACTACACCTTTCCAACCTATTTTGACATAGGTGGATGTTTAACAGCCGCCTACAAAGACTTACGACAATCTCAAGCAGTAAAATATGGCGCTTTTCTTCACTTTCCCCACTTAGATTTGCTTTCGCGCTCTCCTGAATTGTTTTTTCAAAAATCGGGTTCACGACTTGAAACACATCCGATGAAAGGGACTGCAAAGCGTGCGCAATCCTCTGACACTGATGATACGATCAAGAAGAATTTAGTGATTGATCCCAAGCAAAGGGCTGAAAATCTGATGATTGTCGATCTTTTACGAAATGATCTATCTCGGATTGCTAAAAAGGGCAGTGTGAATGTCGATGCGCTTTTTGTGGTGGAGACATTCAAAACTGTGCACCAAATGATTTCGAAAATTTCGTGCGAAATTGATCCGAATTTGACACTTAAGGAAATACTTCACGCACTCTATCCTTGTGGTTCGATTACGGGCGCGCCCAAAATTCGTACGTCTGAGATTATTAAAGAGCTCGAGAAAACGCCCCGTGGTTTTTACACCGGCGCAGTTGGCTTGATTACGCCAGAAAATGATATGACGTTTAGTGTTCCCATTCGTACGATTACGGTCGATCAAAATCGAGGAGGAACGATGGGCATTGGATCGGGAGTGGTTTACGATTCTGTGGGCGAGCGTGAGTTTGAGGAGTGTTTACTGAAAGGGCAGTTTTTATTTAATCAGGTGCCCGATTTCAACATTCTCGAGAGTTTTTATTATGCGCCTGAAGAGGGCGCACGCAATGAAAAATGGCATTTAAAGCGTATGGAAAACGCAGCGCGCGATTTGCGTTTTGAGTTTGATGTGCGCACGCTTCGAGATCAATTAAATGATTTATACCTTACAATTTTTGAGCCACAAAAAATTCGAATAGAGCTTTCAAAACTCGGTGAATTTAAGGTGGAAGCGACGCCGCTCACTTCGTTGGGCGCAACCAAGTGCGTGATTTCAGATTGCAAGATTAATGGGAATGATCCTGTTTATCGGTATAAAACGACGAACCGAGGTTTGTACAATAGTGAGTTTCAAAAAGCGCGTGCGCTTGGCGCGATGGATGTGATATTTTTTAATCAGCAAGGCTTTTTAACAGAGGCAGCCATTCATAACGTGTTCATCAAAACAGAAGATGCGTGGAAAACGCCTTCATTGGATTGTGGGCTTTTGAATGGCGTTGGACGACAAATTTTCATCGAAGAAAATCACGTCATTGAATCCCAAATTTCCAAAGAGGAGTTTGTAAACGCTGATGAAATTTGGCTTGTGAGTTCGACGCGGGGTCGGACAAAAATTACGCTTCAAACTTAACTTCGGAACGATTGCTTTTGCGTGTAAATGCGCGCTCGACCCAAAATCTCAGCGCGATCAAAGATGGCGTCAAGATAAGCGTCAAAAGTGTGGCAAATCCAAGCCCCCACACAAGCGCAGTCGCAAGCGGTTTCCACCAAAGAGATGTCGGGGCGTCAAGCGTGTAGCCGCCATTTGCAAAGTCGACTGAGAAACCAAGCATCATCGGCGTCACGCCTAAAATTGTTGTGCCTGTTGTCAAAAGAATAGGGCGGATACGCGATTCTGCGGTTCTGACAATGGCTTCCAAGTAATCATGCTTGCGCCGATATTCATTAAATGCGTCGATCAAAATGATATTATTGTTCACAATGATTCCAGCAAGGGCGAGAACGCCGGTGCCGGTCATCACCGAATAAAATGGTTGCCCCATAATAAAAATACCGACGAATACGCCTGCGGTTGAAAATATCACAGCGGAGAGAATGAGTAGCGAGTTATAGAAGCTATTAAACTGAGCTAACAAAATAATAAGCATTAGCCCAAGCGAGGCGATGAAGCCGACGGCTAAAAATTGGCCGAACTCGGCTTGGTCAGCAAAATCTCCCGCGACTTCAAAGCTAACACCTGTGGGTAGATTATTTGCATTTAGCCATTCGATAAACTTGCTAACACGTTCGGTTGGATTGTAGCCGTCTTCGACATCTGCGCTGAGGGTATAGTACCTTTCTTGGTCGTAGCGTGCGATCTCTGCGCGCGCTGGCTGTGCGCCAATTTCAGCAAAATTTGAAATTGGAACAAGACCAAGTGGCGTTCGCACTTTTATGGTTTCGATGGTTGAAATTAGCCGATCACTTTCTGGCAAGCGGGCTTTGATATCAACTTCTTCGTCTGCCCCATCGATGCGCATTTGGCCTAAGGTGATACCATTGGTCGCGAGCGTAATCATTCCGCCCACGGTGGATACGTCTGTGCCATATCGTCCAGCTTCGGCTGTATCGATGTCAATGCGATAGTCGATGCCGGGAAGAGGGCGTGTGTCTTCAATTTCGACAATTCCACCCATTGTTTCCAAATATTCTGTTGCTTGGGTGACAGCCGTTTCAAGGACATCAAAATCATCACCGATCAGGCGAATATTAATGGGTTTCGCCCCCGCGGGACCGCGCGATAAATTGAGCGATGTGACTTTAATTCCGGGAACTCGATTGGCCGCGGCTTCAACATTGAGCAATATTGCATACCCACGACCCTCTTCAGGTGGCCATTCATAACGAACTTGCCAGTCTTCAAGTTCAAGGGCAATTCGCCCGATCGTATCAGCGGGAGCTTCACCGCCGCCTGTATTTTGGTTCAGACCACCAGATCCAGAGAATACAAACGCCGTCTTGACGCCGCGCACTTTGGAAATCTCGGCCTCGACGGCTGAAATAATGCGATCCTTTTCGTCGAGAGAAAGATTTCCGCGTGCTTGAATATAGAGGTTTGCACGTTCAGGCTCAGAATCAGGGAAAAACTCAAAACCCTTTCCGTTCGCAAAAAAGAACATCGGTGAACCGACAAGCATGACAAGTGCGACCACAACAACGATGCCAATTTTTGCTGGAGATTTTACAATGTTCTGCAAAAAATATCCAAACCGGCTTCGCGCATAGGTTTTGTCTTTGATTTCTTCAGTTTGGCTTGGTGAAAGTGCGTTTCCAAATATTGATAGACAAATAAGCGCAAATATTAAAATCACAAATCCAAGTAGAATTTGACTTGAAAATAAAGGGAACAAAGAAATAAACGCGACGCCGATAAAAAAGAAAATGAATATCCATAGCGTTGCCTTTGATAGCCGTTTCCCGAGACTGATTGACCAATTTTGAAATAGCCGTGCGAGACGCCCTGTCACGCCGCCCATAACCGGAAGAAATATGAGAGCGACAACCAAACTCGCACAGAGTACAAAGATGATGGTTTTCGGTAAGTTAGCCATGAATTGCCCGGCTACGCCAGGCGCAACCAAAAGAGGTAAGAAGGCGCATAAAGTCGTCGCTGTTGAAGATATAACGGGCCATGCCATGCGCTTTGCGGCATTCGTATAGGCTTGCATGGGGCCCGCGCCCCGTTTGATTTCTTGATCGGCATATTCCACGATGACAATGGCGCTATCAACGAGCATTCCGACCGCGAGAATGAGTCCAAACATAATGATATTGGAGATCGTAATCCCAAGCACGGCAAAAAGCACGAAGGTCAATAAAAAGCTGGTGGGAATTGCAAAACCCACCAAAAGCGCAGACCGTGTGCCCAGCGCACCAAGCACGGCGATCATCACAAGGAGAATAGCTGTAATTACGCTTGCTTCAAGCTGAGAGACCATGCCTTGCACATCTTTGGATTGGTCGTTGGTTAATTCGGTTTTGATTGTGGCACGCGTATTTTCGTCCCAACCTGCTCTCGTGATTTCAATTTGTGAAGCGATTTGAGCGACTGTGTCGATAATGTTTTCGCCCTTCCGTTTGACGACCTGAATGGCCAATGTATCTTCGCCGTTAAAGCGCGCATAGGCGCGGGGGTCTTCAAAGGTAAGCCGTATTTTGGTGACGTCTCCAAGTTTGATGATACTGTCGCCGTTGACCTTTACGGGTAAGTTGTAGACGTCGAGGGGGCTTTCAAAACTTGATGGGATTTTGATTGAAAATTCGCCCGCACCTGTTTTGACAGAACCAGCTGCGATCAATTGATTATTCGCGCGGACGGCGTTTATCAATTCGCTTGCGGTTAAGTTGTAGTTTTCAAGGGCTTCTAGATCAATTTCAACTTCAACCATTTCATTGCGCGCACCCGTCAACTCGGCTTCGAGTACTGAGCTAAGTCCAAGAATATCGTCGCGCAAGTCCTTGGCGGCGGCAACCAGTGCACGTTCGGGCACATCACCCGAAACAGAGACAACCGCAATTGGGAATTCTGAAAAATTGATCTCATTGATTGAATAACTATCGACGATATCAGGAAGTTCGCCTTCGGCTTGGCTCATCTCATCACGAATATCGGCGATGATGCTCTCTTTGTCCCACCCAAAATCAAATTCAAGCGCGATCCCTCCATAACCTTCGGCCGCCGTGCTTTGAATTGATTTAAGGCCAGTAATCCCAGATAGGCGCGTTTCAAGCGGTTTCACGATTAACCGCTCACTATCTTCAGCCGAGATGCCAGGGGCGGGGATAGAGACAAATATAAAGGGAATTTCGATGTCGGGTTCACCCTCTTTGGGGAGGTTAAGGTAAGATAGCAAACCAAAAGCCAAAGACATAAAAATGAATAAGAGTGTCATGCGGGCACGTGCGGATGCCCATTCAATTATCGCAATCATTGAAATGTCTCTTCTTGCGATTCTGATTGGGAGTGAAGCGAAATATCCGCGGCATTGTCATCCAAAGCAGAACTTGCAGAGTTTTCCTGATACTGAGCTGCCACTTCGCGTCCATCTTTTGCGTATTCTTGACCTTGGACGATGACATCAACTTCACCTGAAAGACCAATAATCCATGTGCCTTGAGGTGTATCCCTAGAAATCTCAACGGGTTGAAAAACCGCCTTATTATCTTGATAAATCATAACGCCGATTTGCCCTTCGCTATTGAGGGTAATCGCATTTTGCGGAATCAAATGACCGCGTGCGTCTTCGCGTGCGATATTGATACGGGCGCTCATACCGTCGGATATCGAATTCTCAGAATTTGGAACTTTCACTTCGATCTTGTAGGCGCGCGTTACGGGATCAGCACTTGTTGCGACTGATGTGACTTCGCCGATGATTGGTGATTCAAGTGTCTTGAGCGTTGCATAAACTTTTGCACCGACCTTCACTGCGTTCAAATCGCTTTCCGGGATGTATCCGACGAGCTTTATTTCGTCGAGACCAAGTACGGTTGTACACAAGGCACCCGGCGCTAATTCGGTTCCGAAATCGGCGGTATCAGCCTCAAGCACACCGGCAATCGGAGATTTAATTTGCAAGTCTTCGATGCTATCTTCAACTTGCTTAAGGGCCGCAGAGGTTTGTTCAAATGCGGCTTGTGCGTTTTGTAGGGCTGCAAGTGAAGATAAATTTTGTCGATATAAGCCTTGTGCAACACGGAGTTGCGTGTTTGCATTATCATAAGCGGCTTTGGCTTGCTGATATTGAGCGCGCGATGTGCCTGGCTCAATTTGGCATAAAATTTCATCGGCTTCGACAAATTTTCCGGCGGCAAGGGGTTCGGATATGATGCGTCCACTTACATTGGAGACAACGTTAATTTTCGTTCCGGCTTCAGCTTTTCCAGAGATGGAAACGCCAGATTGCAAATCCAATTCTTGCAATCTGGCAACTTCGACGAGGAAGCGAGCTTCACTTGCCGCTTCTTCTTCCCATTTTTGAATGACGCTAGGGTCATCTTCAACTTCGGCAACTTTTTTCGCGAGGGTGTCGAGTTCCTCTTTTGCCTCCTGAAGGGCGTTTTGCTTGGATTCCAGGTCGATTTCGGCGGCCTCTACCGCTTTTTGCGCGGTATCTAATGCCGACTCAGCTTCGAGAAATTCACTTTTTACCGATGCGATAGCTTTTTCATCTTCGCTAGGTGAAAAAATTCCGACCAATAGCGGACGAGCAAAAATCACAAGACTGATTGCAAAAAAAATAAATACAGCAGCCAATATATTCGAAGTTTTCATGACGTATCTTTCACGCGAACCCAAATTTTAATTTAACCTAGTGATAAGATTAATATCCTGAAGCTCGAACTTCAATGAGAAATGATAAAAAATTCGGTAAATATTTCTATAGATAGAGGCGTTAATATATGGTTATGGGTCTTGCTTCTTTTGCTGCGGCGTTTTAACTAAAAATTAGAATTGAACTGAGGTTTGAATGTCCGAACAAGATGGATTGATGCGTGAGGTCAGCGAAGAAGTTCGCCGTGACAATATTTATGGAAGTATCGTACGCTATAAATGGGTAATCATTTCGATTGTGGCGATTGTCGTCGGCGGTGTTACTTTTCGAGAAATTCTATCAAGCAACCAAAACCGCAATGCCCTTGCGCAAACTGCGGCGATTGAAGCCGCGATTTCCGAAACTGATGAGGCGGAAAGTTTAAGCTCATCTATCGAGAGTCCAAACGCGCTAAATTTAATGTTATCTGCGCAAAGAAGCGCGGAAGAAGGGGATATCGAAACAGCCCTCGCAAATTATGACTTGGCAGCTACTCATGCTGATGAGATCGTTTTGCGCCATCTTGCCTTGTTAAATAAATATGAAATTTCATCTGAGATAGAGCCCGGAATTCTAGCGGCAGAAGGCGCGCCTTACCGTGTGAATGCTCAGCTAATTTATGCGGAAAAACTTTATAAAAATGGCTCTGAAGGTCAGGCAGTGGAGATCGCGCAGTCGTTGTTGAATGACCCAGAAGCCTATGGGCTAAGTTCAATTTTAGAGGCATTAGTGGTATCTTGGGGGGGCGAAATTGTGCCTGAACTTGATGAATCGCTTGTCGACCTAGAGGCAGATGTGCAAGGTGTTGACGTCATTGACGAGGAGGGCGTTGTGGAAAATGAGGAGCAAAATTCGAATTGACGCTCTGCGTTATCTCGATCAATATAATATGATGAAAAAAATTGACCTTATAAAAACTTGTTTTTTCGCTTCGTTTATTGCGCTGGGTGCGTGTGAGCCGCGAGACCCTATTCAGGAGGGAACGCGTGTCCGTCTTGATCAAGTGACATCAGATGGTTTGTCTTCTCAATCCGTAAATAGTAATGTTCAACTCGGGGCGATTGTTCAAAGATCATGGCCACAACATTTGGGGAGCGGATCTCATCAATCAATAAATGCGGCTTTTGATGGCACACCAAATTTGATTGCGAGCATACCTGTTTTGGATACGGGTTCTGAATTCAATTTTTTCAATCAAGATAGTCTTGCGGTGGCTTCTCAGCCGATTATTGAAAATGGAATTATTTACTATTACGGGAGTGATGGTATTTTGAACGCCATATCGGCGTCTGGCCAATTATTGTGGAGAAAATCATTAATTCCGAGCGGATTAAATGCAGGAGAGGGCTATGGAGGCGGTATCGCTAAATCCGGAAACCGCCTTTATGTTTCGACTGGATTTGGCGAAGTTCTAGCGGTCGATGCAGGAAGTGGCAATATTTTGTGGCGGTATGTACAAAATGATCCTATTCGCAAGCCGCCTTTACTCGCAGGCGGATTAGTGATTGTGACTTCTGGTGGATCAAGTGCGGTTGCCTTAAATACTTCTGACGGGACGGTCAAATGGCGCAATTTCGCAGACCCTTCTCGTGTCCCTACGCGCTTTAATGCGGGTGTGCCTGCAACCGATGGTTCATCAGCTGTTTTGACTTACGCAACTGGGGCGGTGAATACTGTGAGTTTGGGTTCTGGGCAACAACTATGGAATAAATCTGCGATTTCGGATGCTTTTGTGGGAGCGAATTCTCTAAATGCTGAGGTAACTGGAGATCCAATTATTGAGCGTGGCACTGTATATCTTGGCACGCCGGCGGGTGTTGTGTCTTTGGGTGCGCAAACAGGCCAAGTGAATTGGACGCAGCGCGTTGGAACGAAAGGTCCGTTGATTGTTTCGGGGAATTCAATTTTTGGAATTACACCGAGTAACCAAGTTTACCGTCTTGCGCGTGATAGTGGAGCGGTTGCTTTTCGCGCCGAGCTGCCAAAGTTTCGAAATGAGCGCCTGAGTTTAGGACGCATTGGGTATTCGGATATTAGGCTTGCAAATAATGGGCTTTGGGTTGTTGATGATCGCGGCGTGTTATTTCGGCTTTCTGCGCAAAATGGTCAACTCACAAACCAATATGACTTGGGAACACCAATCGCAGGATCACCGATTTTTGCCGAAGGCTTAATGGTCGTGGTTACCAAGTCTGGCGCGCTCCAAGTTTATCGCTAGGCTAATTGTTGAATAAATAGGAATATTGATGCTTAAAATTGCCCTCATCGGACGACCTAATGTGGGCAAATCCACTTTGTTTAATCGAATCGTCGGAAAGAAACTTGCGATTGTGGATGATCAGCCCGGCGTGACGCGGGATTTGCGCGAAGGCGATGCTAAGATTTTGGGTGTAAAAGCGACAATTTTGGATACGGCTGGCATTGAAGATAAAAAAGATGGCTCCTTGCAAGCGCGAATGCGTGCATTGACGGAAAAAGGCATTGAATTATCTGATATATGTCTTTTTATGATTGATGCTCGCACTGGTATCACAAGCTTAGATCAAGACTTGGCGCGCATTTTGCGTAAATCGGGCAAAGAAATTATTTTAATTGCCAATAAGGCTGAAGGGCGCGCTGGCGAGGCGGGTTATCATGAAGCTTTTCGGCTCGGTTTAGGAGAGCCGATCGCGCTTTCGGCCGAGCACGGCGAAGGTTTGGATGAGCTTTACCAAGTTTTATTGCCGATTTTGGATCAGCATAGTGAAGATTCGATTGAAGAAACAAGTCACGACGATGAAGTTTTTGATCCCGATGCAGAATTTGTTATCGATAAAACAAAGCCTGTTCGGGTTGCAATCGTTGGGCGCCCCAACGCGGGAAAGTCGACTTTGGTTAATGCAATACTTGGCGAAGACAGGCTGTTGACGGGACCTGAGGCCGGAATTACCCGTGATAGTATTTCCTTTGATGTGGATTGGTTGGGTCGAAAGATTAAGATTTTTGATACCGCGGGCATGCGCAAACGTGCGAAAGTCGTGGATAAAGTCGAAGGTCTTTCCGTTGGGGACGGTATTCGCGCTGTTAAATTTGCAGAAGTGGTTGTGATATTGCTCGATACTCACAAGCCTTTTGAGCAGCAGGATTTGCGAATTGCTGACTTGTGTGAGCGTGAAGGTCGAGCGGTAGTGATTGCAGTGAATAAATGGGACGAGGAGCCAAACAAGTCAGGCCGTAAGCCTGAATTGCTCGAGATGTTTGAGCGCTTGTTGCCGCAATTACGTGGGGCCCCATTGGTTACGATTTCTGCACGTACGGGACGTGGATTGGATAAACTCCATAAAGCGATCGAAGAGGTATATGAGACGTGGAATGCGCGTATCCAAACCGCGAAATTAAATCGTTGGCTTGAGGGGGAGGTCGCGCATCATCCGCCGCCTGCGCCAGGTGGTCGACGGATCAAAATCAGATATATGACGCAAATTAAATCGCGCCCGCCGACCTTTGCGATCAAATGTTCACGTGCAGATGATCTTCCTGATAGCTATCGGCGCTATTTGGTTAACGGTTTACGCAATAGTTTTGATTTGTGGGGCGTGCCGTTGCGATTGAACTTCCGATCAGATGATAATCCGTATCACAAAAAAGGACGTCGAAAGATCGGCTAATCGTCAGGCGTTAACCTCAATTTGTGCGAAAATCTCTGTTGCCACTTCAGATGCTGTTGCGAGTTTTTCCTTCGTCATGCCAGGGAATAGTGTTGCGCGCATCTGTGAGAAGAAAGGGCGCGGCGAAAGTATGTGCACTTTAGGGCCAATTTGTTTCGATTCTTGCAGCCAAGCTCGGGCAATTTTAACCTGCGCTGCTTTAGCGCTCCCTATATTGGAGGTGAACGAGTTTTCGATACTTGGATCATCAAAGAAGACAGCTTGACCTGATTTCATGAGCGGATCGAGCAGCGAAATGAGGCGTGCGGTTGACCGAATATTGGTTTGATAGCTCTTGTCTAAGTCTTTGATATTTAGGTGGGCGCTCGGTTGCATTGGCGCAGTAAACCAAGCCGTATGAAACCAAATATCAATTTGTGACCATTTTTGTTGGATTGCATCGGCTAGATAATTGATCGCGCCGTCATCGGTAATGTCCATTGGTACCAAGGTGATTGAGCCAGAAATTGAATCAATTTGATCGGCGAGATCGTCGAGTGCGCCTTGCGTGCGCCCAACAGCGATTATGTGATAACCTTTGCGCGATGCCTCTAGTGCCAGCTCATAACCCAGGCCGTAACTTGCGCCTGTGATAAGTGCGGTTTTTGGGTTCATGAATTTTCTGTTGCGCTCGGTGCTGGGCAATGGCTTGTAATGACGTCAAATTGACTCATTAGCCAGTTTGGCACTTGATTAACATCAGAAACTTCAGCTTGAAGCGCATCTTTAGAAGGGCCAAACCACCCGTAGGAACGGCTTTCCTCAATGAAATCAATCGGTGAAGATTGCTGAACAAAAGTTGTATACGCAAATAGTAACAAGATCACTAAGATTACGCCACGCGCAAATCCAAATAAAGCACCAAGTCCACTATCGAAGGCCGAGAAGAATGAGTTTTGAACCATGCCTGCAAAAAAAGGCATCAGAATTTCTATAGTGATCATCATGATGACGAAGACGATTACAAATCCAATCGCCGCACGAAGTTCGCAGGAAGTTATAATTTCGTTGACACGGGGAATTTGATCGACAAGCGGAACCGCCAAGTATGCAAATCTTTGCGCGACGATGATCGCAATGATCCAGCCAATGATCGAAAGAGATTCGCGAGTGAACCCTCTCGACCAGGCAAATATAGTTGAAAGTGCCAAAATGGCGATGACGATGGTATCAACAATAGTAGGCGTCATATTTATCCTCGGTGACCTGCGATTTCTACGACTTCTTCTAAACGCGAATAGCGACTAAGTTCAAGAGGGGAGTCGCTTGAAAGCTTAATTTGCTTGGGGGTAATGGCCTTTGAGAACCCTAGTTTTTTGGCTTCGTTAATCCGCTGCTCTGCGAAAGGAACGCCACGCAATGCGCCCGATAATGAAACTTCACCGAAAAAGATAGCGCCGCGTGGCAGCGGGCGGTTGAAATGGGCAGAAAGGAGGGCGGCTGCGACAGCCAAGTCAGCAGCCGTTTCCGTAATTTTGAGACCGCCTGCGACATTTAGATAAATATCGGAAGGACCAAATTCGAGGCCCGCGCGCGCTTCGAGAACAGCCAGCAACATAGAAAGTCGAGCACTATCCCAGCCTAATACGGCGCGGCGCGGAGTGCTAAAGGGGGTTGGTGCTATCAGAGCTTGGATTTCGCATAAAAGCGGTCTTGAACCTTCCATTCCCGCAAAAACGGCTGATCCGGCAGCGTCGACTTCGCGGTCAGCCAGAAACAGGGCTGAAGGGTTGGCAACAGGAGAGAGACCTTGAGATGTCATTTCGAACACACCGATCTCACCCGCCGGGCCAAATCTGTTCTTGACGGCACGAAGTAACCGATAGTCATGGCCTCTTTCGCCCTCAAAATATAACACGGTATCAACCATATGTTCGACAATACGCGGGCCCGCGATTTGTCCTTCTTTTGTCACATGACCAACAAGAATAATTGTCGTATTGGCGCGCTTTGCGTAATTCACGAGTTCGTGAACAATCGCGCGCACTTGCGTGACTGTGCCCGGTGCACTATCGATTTGATCTGACCAAATTGTTTGAATCGAATCAATGATGACGAATTGTGGTTTTTCAGCTGAGATTGTCTCTAATATGTTACGTAAGTTTGTAGCGGAAGCGAGGAGGACTGGCGCTTTTCGAAGGCCAAGCCTGTCGGCGCGCATACGAATTTGCGCCGCCGCTTCTTCGCCGGATATATATATGGTTTTATAATTGTTTTCAGAAAGAGCAGCAGAGGCTTGTAGGAGAAGCGTTGATTTGCCAATGCCGGGATCGCCCCCTACCAAAATGGCCGAGCCGGGCACAAAGCCGCCGCCCAACACGCGATCAAGCTCGACGTTCTTTGAAAGATTTCGCACGATCGGCTTATCTTCACCTTCAAGTGCGCCGAGTTCAATAATTCGACCTTTTTTGGCGCCTAGGCTTTTCGAATGCGTTTGCGTTTCTTCCTCAACAATTGTGTTCCATTCGCCGCATTGGTCACATCTACCTGCCCATTTTTGATGAATGGTACCACAAGACTGACATATAAATTTTTGTGATTTCGCCATTTGCGAAAACTAAGCTGAATTCCAAACGAGTGCAACGGCGTGCGAAGTTGATTTGCATTTTTTTCAAACAGTAATGAAGCTATGACGCTTCATTTGCCAGCTTGGGTATGGGTCTGGCGCAATGAAATTTATTTTACTAAGCATAAAATACCCTTCAAGCATAAAATACCCTTCAAAAGTAATTAATTCTAAGTTAACATAGATTAAGTAAGGTGAACTTGAAGAAAAACGATTAAGTCGCATTTTTATGAATAATTTTGAAATAGATATGACAGCAAGCCTTCCAGATGGTTGGTTTGACCTTGACGCGCAACAACTCGCGGACTTTGGTGCGATGTGTTTTTTGATTGGAATTTCTCCATCTGAAAATCACGTACAGCTGCGTCACGTGATGTTAAAGCTAGAGCCGGCGCTTCGACTTAATCAATATAAAATTTTTCGCTCCAAAGGGTTTCCGCGCGCTTTCGTAACGTGGGCGGGGTTAAGCCCTGAAGTTGAGCTGGAATTTGCAATTGAACAAAAAATGATTGCCCCAGAGACTTGGAACGGCGGAGAAGAAATTTGGATAATTGATTTGGTCGCCCCTTTTGGTCACGCCGACCAAATCCAAGATATGATAAAGACAGAAGTCCTTGCGCCCCATCACGAGCACATAAAGCGAGTGCGCGCGCTTAGAAAGGTCTCAGAAAGTAATCAGTTCCGCATCGTGCAATGGCACAGGTCCGGACAAGGTGAAATAAAATATAGAGTCTTTACAAAAGAAAAGTTCAAAGAATTTCTTTACAAGGAGTAGTCTGTGGCAAGCCCAAATTTTAGCGGAGATGTGACTAGCACGGTTGTTGAAAACTCGGGCGTGGATGCGACGGGTGATCTTGATCATAATTCACAAAACGCGAACTCTGAATGGAATGTCACTATACAAGGCGAATACGGTTCCGCAACAATTAATGATCAAGGGGAATGGGTTTATGTGCTGGACGAAAGTCATCCAGTCGTTGATGCATTGGATGATGGTGAAACGCTGACCGATTTATTCACAGTAACCTTCTACGAAAATGGCGATACCTCAACCAATGGGAACACTCAGCAAGTGCAAATCACAATTTCAGGTGTGACTGATCCGTGTTATGCAAAAGGTTCACGAATTCGAACTCCGAAAGGTTGGGTGCGGATTGAGAATTTACGCGAAGGTGATTTGGTGGTCGTGGAAGGTAAGCACTCGTTACCAATCATATGGATTTTCGATTTTAAATCGCAAGAAGGCGGGGTCGGTGGTCCAATATGCATTCCTAAAAATAGCTTTGGACCTAATTTGCCTATGAGTGATCTGATCGTATCACCCAATCATCTTATCCTTTTGAAGAACTTTAAAATTGATATGCCAGTGCATTTTAAGGAAATGTTTGTGCCTGCAAAGTTTTTGGTTCTGCCGGAATCTAAGGCACTATTTGGAACGAAAGCACGTCCTCTTTATAAAAACTCAGATGTATCCGGCATTCACTATTTTCACTTCATTTTGCCTGAGCATTCGGTTGTAGAAGCCGAAAATATTTGGTCAGAAAGTTTAAACCCTGGCCCAGTTTCGAGAGAAACGCTTTCAAAGAATAAATCTTTTGATTTAAATGCTTTAGAAAAAACATCTGCGTTAGAATTTTCAGGGTTATCTGCTCGTCCAATTATTCGAAAATCAGAATGGCTAAATCTTTGCCGCATGTATAAAAATAGCCGCGCATTCGCGTAGATTTATTGGATTTGATCTGCTTTGGCAGGCGCGCTTGAGCTCAATTCGAAGCTCAGATTTCAAAGTTTCTACTGCGGGGGTGCCGTTTCGAAAGGATTCGTTTTTTATGGATTTACGAGTGAGTATAATTTATTGATATTATTAAATAAATTAACTAATAAACTCTTTCGATTATCATTGTATTGTCCAGATGACTAGGGCCGATAGCCATTTGGAATAGAAAATGATTGTTGGAAAAGTTAGGGTTAGTAACACGAGAGGGAGCGCCCGCCAATTGCGATTGAAATAGATGATGGCGATTAAAAAAATAAATTGAAAATAGAAAAGCGCAGTGAGAATATAATTGCTTGCATCGATTGCCCAGTATTGATTTGCGCGCACGAGTTCGGTGACGACATATCGGCTCGAATTGAGTAAAACCAAATTTAAAATCATCAATGAAAATAGCGCTAAGACAATGCGTTCTTTTTGAAAGTGTTGCTTTAGGAGTTCGAATAATACGATGATAAAGCAAATGATAAAAATCATAAGTCGTAGACGATGAGAAGTCCAAAATATTTCCAATAGTTCATTCATGTGAATTAGCCACCACTATTTCGAATGGTAAACATCAACATTGTGTAGGCCGCGCCTATAATTGTTACGATTGAAATATTGCGGTAGAGCTTATCCAAAAAATCCCAGTCTCTGTTTTTATCGCTTAGCCAAATGGGGACGGCGATCATGAGCACTATTGGTAAGGCAAGATCAGGTAACGCACTGATTTGAAAGAAAAATAGTAGCGCAAATAGCAAGAGTCCGATCAACGAAATAGAGATTTTTTTTTTGTTTTTTCCGCTGATGAAATCTCGCGCAGATATAAACAGTGAGAGAAAGAAAAATATCAAAAAGCCTAAATAGAGTATTCTGAGAATGAGCGCATGCATGATTTCACCTGATTGTATCTATGGGACCGTCGGAAGAGCCGTTTATAAACTGAAGAAGGTAGGGGTTTTTTGAGGTTTCGAGCTCTTGAACAGAGCCGGTCCATTGAAATGAGCCTTCGTGCAGAAGCGCGACTTGATCAGCAATTGCGCGCACGGAATTCATATCATGCGTGATGGTGAGGGCGGTTGCACCTATTTCAGTGACGATTTCACGGATCAGCTCATTAATTACGCCCGACATAATTGGGTCCAGACCTGTTGTTGGCTCATCAAAAAATATAATCTCAGGTGTTGTCGCAATTGCGCGTGCAAGGCCAACACGTTTTTGCATTCCCCCTGAAAGCTCGGCGGGGTATTGATCGGCTATGTCATGTTTGAGACCAACACGGCGTAGTTTTTCGATCGCAATTGCGCGGGCGTCTTCTTTTGAAATGGCTGTTTTGCCGTTGAGCAATTTGAAGGCAACGTTTTTCCAAACGGGAAGGCTGTCAAATAGGGCGCCACCTTGAAAGAGCATGCCGATCTTATCGAGAAATTCACTTTTGCTTTGGTCTTTGGTTTGATGGCCATCGACGTGTATTTCGCCTGAATCGGGCTGGATAAGACCTAATATGCACTTTATGAGCACGGATTTGCCTGTGCCCGAACCGCCAATAATCACGGTTGATTGCCCACCGGGCACCTTGAGACTGGCTTTGCGAAGAATGTCTTTACTTCCAAAACTTTTGCACAGTTTGAGAATTTCAATTTTATTACTCATGCGCTGAAAAATGCCTCCGTTAGTAAATAGTTGGAAGCCAAGATTAGTACACTTGCCGTGACTACCGCCATGGTGGTCGCGCGACCCACACCTTGTGCGCCGCGCCCAGAATGATAACCATGATAAGTGCCCATAAGCGCAAGGAAAAAGCCGAACACAATCGCTTTAATAAGGCCAGAATATATATCCCAATTTTCGAGATACTGAATTGTGTTTTGAATATAGGCGGGGCCGCTAAAATCTAAGCGCGATGTGCCCACCAAATAGCCGCCCATAATTCCTAAGATATCCGCAACAATCACCAATAAAGGCATCGCGATCATCGCGGCGAGCACTCTGGGGGCGATCAGATATTTCATTGGGTTTGTGTTGAGCGTTTCGAGTGCGTCAATCTGCTCGCTCACGCGCATGGTCCCAATCTCTGCGGCAATGGCGCTTGCAACGCGTCCTGCCACCATCAGGCCACCCAAAACGGGGCCCAGTTCGCGCACCATGCCGAGTGCGACGATAAAGGGAGTGACTTGCTCTGCGTTAAAGCTTGATCCTCCCTCATAGATTTGAAGCGCCAATGCACCGCCCGTGAAAATTGCCGTCAGACCGACAACCGGCAAAGACAAATAGCCGATTTGAAAAAGGGCGCGTAAGATTTCCTTGGAATAAAAAGGGGGGGTGCAAATATGATATAACGTGCGCGCTGCAAATATGCTGAGATGCCCAATTGCAGCTAAGATTGCCAGCGTTTGTTTGCCAAGGATTTGAAGTGGGTTTTTCATTGCTTAAGACTCGATATAAGTGCGCTCATAGCGAGTTCCAAGTGATGTTAAAACTTCATAGGGGATCGTACCTGCGGCATTTGCAAAGTTTATAAGTTGATCTTGGGAAGCGATAAAGTCAACATAGCCTGGGGGCGATTCAATATCGGTGATATCAACCATGATCGCGTCCATTGAAATTCGACCCACAATTGGCACGGGAATCTCGTTAATGTAAACCGAAGCTTGGTCAGAGGCCGAACGCAATATTCCGTCAGCATAACCGCCAAAGATTGTCGCGATCTTTGAAACACGTGTTGTGTGGGCAGTTGCCCCGTAGCCAATCGGCGTGCCTTCAGGCACGTTTCGGATTTGTATGATCGGAAGTTGAGCGTGGATCGCACTTTGGGAACCCTCAAACTTGACACCGCCATAAAGCCCAATCCCTGCGCGGATCATGTCAAAGTGATAATTTTCTCCATTCAATGCACCTTCAGTTGCGGCTAACGACTTTGGGATGTGCGGAAAATCTGCGCACATATCTTTAAATCTGTGAAGTTGCTTTTGATTTTGAGGGTGATCGATATCATCCGCGCAAGCCAAATGGCTCATAATGAGTTTCGGCAATTGGCTGAGTTCAGGAATATTGTCGAATCCAAGCCGCGTCATACCCGTATCAAATTGAAGCGCGAAGTTAGAGGTGTTGAGCGCCTTGAGTTGCGCTTCACTGTTGAGAACAGGATAAATCTGAGGATGGAGGCCGGTTTCAAAAACAGATAGCCCCGAGAGTTCAAAGATTGTCGCGTCACGAATATCGTTTTCGATTTGCTTCGCCTCATCAAGGGTAGCCACAAAGAAATTTCGCACCCCTGTTTGATAAAGTGCATTAAAAACAGGCTGTACACCGAGGCCGTAAGCATTGGCTTTGATCACGGCCGCACATTTGCCAGCGCTTATTTTGTTCAATTGCGAGAAATTATTGCAAATTGAAGGCAATGAAACGGATAATTGCGGGCGCATCTAAAAATCCTCGATGTGCCCATGGCGTTCGCGTGCCAGATTTCCAAAACGTGTGAATTTACCCTCAAAGCTCAGCGGCACAGTCCCGATAGGGCCATGACGTTGTTTGCCAATAACCACTTCGGCAACACCGTGTGCGCGCGCCATTTTTTCTTGCCAATCTGGATACTTATCATCGCTCTCGCTCGGTTTTTCGCGCTCAATATAGTATTCTTCTCTATAAACGAACATGACAACATCCGCGTCTTGCTCAATTGACCCGGATTCGCGTAGGTCTGATAACTGTGGGCGTTTATCGTCACGCGATTCGACTTGGCGAGAAAGCTGAGAGAGTGCAATGACAGGAATATCCAACTCCTTCGCGATGGCTTTAAGACCTTGTGTGACTTCGCTGACTTCATTGACGCGGTTGTCTCCTGATCCGGTGCCACGAAGAAGCTGCAAATAGTCAATGATGAGCACATCAAGTCCATGCTGACGCTTCAACCGTCTTGCACGGGCAGCGACTGCGGAGATAGGAAGCGCAGGTGTGTCATCAATATAAAGAGGTGCACTTTCGAGTTCAGTTGATGCTTGCACATATCTTCTAAATTCTGTCTCACTTACATCTCCCGAGCGAATGGCAACCGAAGGGATCTCTGCTGCGTCTGAGAGGATGCGTGTTGCCAATTGTTCGGCCGACATCTCAAGTGAGAAAAAACCGACGACGCCCCCTTTGTTTTCATCGTCAGACTTTGTGTGGTTGCGGGCGATGTTATAAGCAATATTGGTTGCAAGTGAGGTTTTTCCCATTGAAGGGCGCCCTGCGAGAATGATCAAATCGGAGCGATGAAGGCCGCCAAGCTTACCGTCCAAGTCAACCAAGCCCGTTGAAATTCCTGACAATCCGCCATCTCTTTGAAATGCTGCGGTCGCGGATTGCACAGCTTCGACAATGGCGCGCCCAAAGCCAATAAAACCGCGCTGAGTATCGCCTCGCTCGGCGAGTTTATAGAGGTATTGCTCTGCGGTCACGATTTGATCGAGGGGGTCAGAATCGAAATCTACCTTGCGCGCACGGTCTGTTATGTCTTTGCCAATCTCAATGAGTTCACGTCGAATGGCTGCGTCTCTGATTAATTCTGCAAAATCTCTCGAAGATGAAATCGCGACAGCGCTTGCGGCGAGCTTAACGAGATATTCTTCGCCGCCAAGTTCTTGAAGGCCTTCATCATCAGAAAGAAAACTTTTAACCGTTAAGGGGGAGGCCAGCGCATTATTTTGAATGCGTTGTTTAATGATATTGAAAATTCTCCCATGAACAGGATCATAGAAATGCGCGAGATCTACGACGTCTTCAACGCGGTCGAAAATTTCGTTATTGACAAGTAGAGCGCCCAACAACGCTTGTTCCGCTTCTATATTGTGAGGCAGTGCACCTTGGAGATCTGTATCTTGAGCTTGCATGTTCATAAGCATCGTATTAATCGACTATCAACCTTACCGCAATTGATATTCTAATAATTTGAACAGTTAACTGAACGATTTGGGTAAGCAATCACGGATTCGGCAATAAAAAAGGCCGCACAATAGGCGGCCCTTTCCAAAATTTTCAAAGTTTTATTCAGAGGCTTCTTCAGCGCCTGAATCATCTTCATCTTGAGAAGCTTTGCCAACTTCATCAAGCATGGCATTAAGTTCCGCTTCCGCTTCTGCTTCTGCGTCAGCTGCCAAAGACTGAATGGTTTTTCCGGAAGCTTGCAACTCAGCTTCTTCGCTTGAGCGCGCCACATTAACGCTAAGTTCAACAATCACTTCTGGGTGCAAAATTGCACGAACCGTGTGAATGCCCAATTCTTTAATCGGGCCATCAAGTGCTATTGTCGAGCGGTCAATCTCAAGGCCTTTTTCGCTCAATGAGTCGGCAATGTCACGCGGAGTAACAGAGCCGTAAAGCGCGCCCGCATCTGATGCTGCACGAATAACGATACAAGTTTCGCCGTCGAGCTTCTTGCCGAGTTCTTCTGCTTCACTTTTAAGATCTTGGTTGCGTTTTTCAAGGTCAGCTCGCTGAGCTTCAAAAACAGCTAGGTTCTCCTTTGAGGCGCGAAGCGCTTTGCCTTGAGGAATTAAAAAATTACGCGCAAAGCCAGATTTGACGGTAACAACTTCGCCAAGGTTCCCTAGTTTGCCAACACGTTCAAGTAATATTACGTCCATAGTTTAGGCTCCTTATCGAATTGAGTAGGGCAAGAGCGCTAAATAACGAGCGCGTTTGATCGCTTTTGCAAGCTCGCGTTGTTTCTTCGCACAAACAGCGGTGATGCGTGATGGCACAATTTTACCACGCTCTGAAATATAACGTTGAAGCAACTTTGTGTCTTTGTAATCGATTTTTGGTGCGCCTTCGCCAGAAAAAGGGCATGTTTTTTTGCGGCGAAAAAATGGTTTCATAGCAGCCATAATTATTTATCCTTCTTCTTTTTTTCTTCATGTACATCAACGCGAATTGTCATGATGCGAAGAACGTCATCATGAATGCGCGCAAGGCGTTCCATCTCAGCAACTGCTGGCGCAGGGCTTTCTGATTTAATGAGGAGATAGTGACCTTTACGGTTTTTCTTGATTTTATATGCCATTGTCTTGAGGCCCCAATACTCCTCGTCGACAATTTTAGAATCATTATCTTTAAGAATTTGCGCGAAATGTGTCATCAGACCTTCCGCCTGCGTCGCCGATATATCTTGGCGCGCAATCAATACGTGCTCATAAGCCGTCATTTGATACTCACTTTTAAGCGTTCTTCACCATTTAAACAATTCCCTGCTGCTCAAATTCGAGAGGATACGCGGTTAATACTATGCAGGGTGAGCACTCTTTAGTGAAATCGTGCAATAAATGCAAGTCTATCTAAGATATATCTGCACTTAACTTGTGAGCAAAACGAGCCCACGGTGCGCAATCATTTTTTATAAGAAAAATGTGATCATGTGGACTAAAATATCGGGATGAAAATGACTTGAAAATTCAGCTATTACACTGGCATCCTACAGCTTGCGAATAATGCATAGACAAGCTAAAATATTAAGCGAATAAAATAGTGAGGTCACATGCGAGCATTTATATTTCCCGGGCAAGGCGCTCAGGTTATCGGAATGGGGAAAGAAGTTGCAGATAATTACGAGAGCGCAAGGGCTGTCTTTGAGGAAGTCGATGAAGCGTTAGGTCAATTGCTTTCGAAATTGATCTGGGAAGGTGATATCGAGACCCTTACATTGACTGAAAATGCACAGCCAGCGCTGATGGCAACTTCACTCGCGATTTTTAAAGCCCTTCAATTCGAAGGCGTAAGTATCGATGATGCTAATTTTGTCGCCGGTCATTCGCTTGGGGAATATTCTGCGCTTGCAGCGTCAGAATCGATTTCGATATCGGATGCCGCTCGGTTGCTGAGAATACGTGGACAGGCAATGCAAGCGGCGACGCCCGTAGGGGTTGGCGCAATGGCAGCAATTTTGGGTCTAAGTTTTGAGGCAGTGAAAGAGGTTTCAGAGAAAGCCTCTCAAGGTGAAGTTTGTCAGGCTGCAAATGATAATGACCCTTCGCAGGTAGTGATTTCTGGACATAAAGATGCGGTTGAACGTGCTTGTCTCATTGCGAAAGAGGCAGGCGCTAAGCGCGCAGTTTTATTGCCTGTGAGTGCGCCATTTCATTGTCAATTAATGGAGCCTGCGGCTGAAAAAATGGCCGAAGCATTGGCTCAAGTTGATATATCTGAACCTCGCGTGCCATTGGTTGCAAATGTCCTTGCATCTGAAGTCGTTGATCCGACAACAATTCGATCACTTCTTGTTGAGCAAGTCACAGGCTCAGTGCGGTGGCGTGAAAGTGTAAGCTATATGGTTCAAAATGGTGTGCTTCAAACTTTTGAAGTGGGAGCTGGCAAAGCTTTATCTGGAATGGTGACGCGCATTTCAAAAGAAATCGAAACGATATCGGTTGGCAACCCTGAACAAGTTCAGGCGGCGGCTGAGAAAATTATCAAAGGAAAATAAATGTTTGATTTAAAAGGAAAAAAAGCAATCGTAACAGGCGCATCTGGAGGTATTGGTGGTGCGATTGCGCGCACCTTGCATGCGCATGGAGCTGAACTCACAATTTCAGGGACGCGCCGAGATCCGCTCGAGGCTCTTGCCCATGAACTTGGTGAGCGGGTTCACGTGGTGACAGCAAATTTATCTGATCCTTCAGAGGTGGACAATTTACCTAAGCAAGCGATTGAGCATATGGGTGGCGTCGATATTTTGGTCAATAATGCGGGCGTAACTCGTGATAATTTGTTTATGCGTATGTCAAATGAGGAATGGAATGAAGTTCTCAATATTAATTTGGGGTCTTCGATGAGGCTCGCACGAGCGATGATGCGTCCGATGATGAAAGCGCGTTGGGGGCGCATTATTTCGATAACCTCAATAGTTGGCGTCACAGGGAATCCTGGTCAAACGAATTATTCGGCGTCGAAGGCGGGGTTAATTGGATTTTCTAAATCTCTTGCCCAAGAAGTGGCGAGCCGTAATATCACTGTGAACTGTGTTGCGCCTGGATTTATCGCGACACCAATGACCGATAAGCTGACTGAAGAACAGAAAAATGCAATATTCGCTTCAATTCCGATGGGAAAGATGGGGACGCCAGAAGATATTGCTTCCGCTGTCGGTTTTTTAGCTTCAAACGAGTCCGGCTATGTGACTGGGCAGACCATTCACGTCAATGGCGGTATGGCGATGATTTAGGATTTGCTGAATGCAACCATCGGCTCACCTTAGTGCCGCAATTGATATTTTAGATCATATTTTAGCGGGAGAAGCTGCTGAAAAAGCACTTCTTGCCTGGTCAAGGCGCGCACGCTATGCCGGCTCTAAAGACAGATCAGCGGTGCGAGATATTGTTTTTGATTGTTTGCGTCGGCGAGCCTCTTTTTCATATCAAACAGGTTTGAGTGGGCGAGGGCTTGCGATTGGATATGCAAAATCCAAAAATATACTGGATCATTTTTCGGGCGAAGGCTTTTCTCCTCAAAAGTTGTCAAGCGAAGAGTTAGACAACATTCACCGAAAAATAGAATGGCCAGATTTGGCAACAGCCTATGATTTTCCTTTTACTTTTTGGGGACATTTAGAAAGAGCATTTGGTGAGAACGCAAAATTGGTGGCCTCGAAAATTCAAGATCGGGCTCAAGTAGATTTGCGCGTGAATAGGTTAAAGACAACCGTGGAAGAGGCTCAGGACTTCTTAGCACGCGATCTCATTTTTACTGAAAAAGTTGAAAACGTTCCATATTCGTTAGTGGTTACTAAAAATCCACGCAAGCTCAAACAGTCTCGCGCGTATCTTTACGGTTGGGTCGAGCTTCAAGATCGTTCGTCACAAATTGTTGCGGAGATGGCAGGGGTTCAAGAAGGAGAAATTCTTCTTGATTATTGCGCTGGTGGAGGTGGAAAGACGCTTGCATTAGGGGCGGGGCTGAAGGGTTCAGGACGTATCGACGCGTGGGATATTTCTGCGGCGCGAATGAAGGAAATCCCGACGAGAGCTGCGCGGGCGGGTTTGAATGTCAATATTTTGAATGAAGCGCCGAGAGGAATTTATGATTTGGTATTTGTTGATGCACCTTGCTCTGGCTCTGGAGCTTGGCGTCGAAGCCCTGATTCAAAGTGGACGCTCACAAAGGAGAGGTTAAGCGAACTTGTTCAGATTCAAAGAGAAATATTAAGGAATGCGAGTACTCTGGTGAAATTTGGTGGACGATTAGTTTATGTAACTTGTTCTCTTTTTAAAGAAGAAAATCACGATATTGTTGCTGACTTCTTAACTTCAGAAAGCTCTTTTTGCCTTGCCGAGGAAAGACAACTATCTCCGATTAATTCAGGCGATGGATTTTATGCGGCTGTAATGCGGCGTGGTTGATCAAGTGCGTTTTGATAAATCCCCATCTCGTGAGAAAAATAGTTTTCAAGCGCTTTATAATTTGCAGCCGAGATTTCCATTTCCATTTGGGGAGAAACGTTTTTAAACATGTCTAGTGAAATTCCGGTGTCCAGTCTTGCTGCTAAAATTTCGACTAACTCCGTGATGCGATCATAGGCGATGACGTGATCGACGCCAATTTCTTTTTTGCCATTTAAATAAATCTGGTTGCACGGATTTCCAACCTTAGCAAACCGAGGGGGATCACTTTGAAGATAACTTTCGACAAATTCATTAAATGTTAAATGCGAAGTCGAATTTTCTTTATTTGGAATTTCTTTGCGCGTCCGATATCGATACCAAGAAAAAAGCCACTCAATTGGTTCGCGAACGACGGCATAAGTTTCGAGCTTTTCTTTAACGCCGATGCTTTCAAGTATTGGCTCGATGACTTTTCTATATTTTCTTACGCCCATGTGTTTGAGGCTTGGGTCTTCACTTAAGGCAAGCGTTGCAAATGGACGAAGGCAAGTTTCGACACTCGTACTCGCCGTTTTTGGCGTTGCAAAATATACAAATCGTCCTCTTTTGGAGATGATCAAACCATACCTCAGTTAGAAAATAGATACGGCTAACTAACGATACTTCCGTAAAATTGTCAATTGTGAAGAAACAGGGTGAATTTTATGAAAATAACAACTCAGCATTAGGCTAATTTGATTTCTTCAAATTGATTTTTATAACAAAATGTTCCGTCTGATCTTCGTCTAAATATATTTTTCCTCCGAGCGCAGTTTCGACGATTTTTTTTGCGATTGTCAGTCCAATCCCGATGTGCTCGCGATGAGAATTTGTACCTCTCCAAAAGGGAAGGAATACTGAATGTGCGCCCTCAAATGGTTGAGGATTTTTAGATTTAATGACCAAGGTAAAGTGATTGCCATCATCTACAGCGTCGATTTTTAAATCGGAATTTGGTTCGGCATAGTCAAATACGTTTTGAATAAGAATATTGGCGAGTGTGTTGAATGCCTGTGTAGAGCCGCGTGTGGTTGGCAGTGTACCTATTTTCAACTTGATTGATTGTTCTTCGAATTTGGACGATATTTTATTAAAGGCACTTGTAAAAATCGGCTCAAGTTGAATATTTTCCTCTATGTTTTCAATAATCGATGACTTTGTCAGTAACCTTAGATTATCGATAAGCCGAGTTTGGCGTTGAATTGAGTTGTTAATTTTTTCAAATAGTTCGCCGGAGTTTCCTTGCAATTGGTCGATCACTGTAACTTTTAGAATTTGTAGAAGCCCCAATGTGTTTTTAAGTGGCTCTCGTAGATCGTGAGAAGCAATATGGATAAACTGTTCGAGTTCAGCATTACTTGCCTGCAAGGCTTCTTTTTGTTGAAGTAGATATTGTTCCGAGCTTTTGACATCTTCTAATGCACCCTGAAGCTCCGAAATATAGCGCCCTTCTAGCAATTTTACACGGTTTTCACGCATAAGTTCAAGCTCCTTAAGTTCGAGCTGAAATTCTTGAAGGCTGGTATAGATTTTGCCGATTTCGTTGTTTTGATTGGTATTTGGGATCGGCGTATCAAAAAAGCCCATCTTAAGCTTGTCCAATATATATATAACTGTTTGAATCGGCTTCAACACACTTACCTTAAGAAGCCAAAATACTAAGAGACTGCAGAGTATTGAGAGTAGCGATAGGGCCGCGCCTTTGAATTGACTTGAAGAAATTTCTTTTTCGAGCTCCTCAATTCCCGAAACAATTTCAGTTTCTGAAAGCGCAGATAACTGAGTGAGTTCGTACTCAATGGGAGCCAAGTAAAGCAGTTCTATTCGTAAGTGATTTCTTTTCGCATTTGCAAGATTATTGCTGTCGTTGCGTGCGATAACTGAGCGAGTTGTGTCATGAAGATCTGTAATAATCGCCTTAACTTGTCTGAGATTTTGTTGTTCTTGCGGCCTTTGTTCGAGCGATGAGAGTTGTTTTAGATTTTCAAGTGCATTTTCATAAGCAACAAATAAAGCTTGCGTGGCTGATTCTTGATGAAGGAGGTACTCCTCGAGGCCGCTTAGAATTTTACTAACGTTAGTAAATAGGTTCATATAGTGTACAATGCCGGGGATATCATCATTAATAATCTCACCGATATTTCCTGAGGTGCCCGCATCTTCAATTTCTTCTTCAACGAGGCCTTTAACAAGAGGTTCCAGTTGGATCAGGATTGTATTTTTCATTTCTTTGACTTTTTCTTTAGAAATGGCATGAAGATCTGGGTTATATACTAAGAAAACGCCTCTATGACTTTCGTCTTGAAGACGTTCAAACATTGAATTAAGGCGTCTTATTTGATCTTGTTTAGAAGAGTAATAATTATTAAACTCATCTAGGAATGCCGTAATTTCTTGGATGTCGGACGTGTAGGTTTCAAATGCATTCGAATTACCGGCTAAGTACTTAGAAAGACTATCACGCACATCATTGATTTCATCTAAAAGTTCTAAAGCCAAAATAGCTTTGGGCGTATTTTGCTTGGTAATTTCGTTCGTTCGCTCTTGAAGCTGGATCGTTGCATTGTTTTGAAAAATATCGATCGTAAAGATTACAATTAAGGGCAAGATACAAAACAGCACAATTCGAACTGAGATGAGACTGGTTTTTTCGCGAATATAACGTAAAAAATCTAAAAGCATACGCTATACTTCGCAGAAGGGGCTTAATACTTATAAATTTTCTAAAGAATAATTGTGCAAATTCGAATTAAATTGAGAAACTCGTACCGCAACCGCAGCTTGAGCTTGCATTTGGATTTTCAATAACAAAACGAGATCCGATGAGTTCAACTTTGTAGTCAACGATTGCATCACTCAAAAAAGGCAGAGAAACAGGATCAATGAGTACACTATTTTTGTCACTGGAAATCACAATGTCGTCTTCCTTGGCTTCATCGATTTCAATGCGGTATTGAAAACCTGAACAACCCCCACCGTCAACGGCGATCCTCAAGCTCGCATCATCGCCACCTATTTTTCGAATCTGGGCAAATGCTTCGGCCGTAACCTTTGGGGGTATATTCATATTGAATTTCCGTTTATGACTGTATTTATGTCGCTAATTGATAAATATAAATTTAAAGGTTTAACATCAAGAGGCGCTCGTGAAATTTGCTAAATTTGCAACACAAAATGATTTATCAAAGGGTCGCGTCCATCAAGAAGGCCCTCCAGATTTTCGGGCGCCTTATCAACGAGATCGCGACCGTATAATTCATTCGAATAGTTTTAGGCGCTTGATGCATAAGACTCAGGTCTTTGTTGCCCATGAAGGAGATCATTACCGAACGCGTTTGACGCATTCAATCGAAGTTGCTCAAGTTGCTCGAACGCTTGCGCGGCGATTTAATGTAAATGAGGACCTTGCGGAGGTTGTCGCGCTCGCTCACGATTTGGGACATCCGCCTTTTGGGCACACCGGTGAAGATGTTTTGCAAGAAAAAATGATCAATTACGGTGGTTTTGATCACAACGCACAGGCTTTAAGAATTGTCAGTTACCGAGAAAGGCACTACCCGAATTTTGATGGTCTGAATCTAACTTGGGAAAGCCTCGAGGGCATCGCAAAGCATAATGGTCCGCTCAAAGGCGAGATACCATGGTCTATGCAAGCACTATGTGATTTGGTTGACTTGCAGCTTCATGAATTTGCAGGATTGGAGGCGCAGATTGCCGCAATTGCGGACGACATTGCCTATAATCATCATGATCTTCAAGACGGGCTTCGATCAGGGTTGTTGACTTTTGAACAAGTACTTGAAGTGCCAATAATTAGAAGATGTTATGAAGAAGTTTGTGCGAAAATGACAGGGGTTGCCGATGAAATCACTATTGATCGCGCACTCTCCAAATTTTTTAGTATATTGGTGAATGATGTGTTCGAGTCAACGATGCACAATCTTGAAGTTTTGAGACCAGAATCCGTTGAAGAAATTCGAAGTGCAGGGCGCGTGACGGTCGAGTTTTCGAATTCGGTTTTGGCTGAACTCAATGAACTCAGACGATTTTTAATGAAAAATTTGTATCGCAATTCGAAAGTGATGGAAATGCGAGAGACAGCGTCGCTAATGGTCGCACGCACTTTTGACTATTTATTTGAAAATTTCGACGAAATGCCCAAGGACTGGTTAAAGAACGATAAGTCACAAGGGCAGATTGAGAAAGCACGTTTAATCAGTGACTATATTTCTGGAATGACGGATAATTATTTGAGTGAAAAATGGGCGCATATCCACAAATTGATGTGGGCAGGGCACCCATAAGTGATTTGAAATTTTTTTACCGTAAAAAGTAATATTTTCTATGGCTTTTCATAGTTTGAACAACATGCTATTTCGGCGCTAAGTTCATAGTCTAAAATTAGGTATACACGTCATGGATATTTTTCTTCGGCTGTTCAATGAAATCGAATTGGCAGTTGGTAAAGTGCTCGGAACAGAGACGGATTTAAAAAACGTTACGGTAGAGCTTCCCAAAGATGCGGCTCATGGAGATTTCTCATCAAATGCGGCAATGGTGCTTGCAAAAGCAGCCGGCTACCGCCCACGGGATCTCGCGGAAAAAATAGTTGAGAACTTATCAGAGTCCTCAATTGTGAGTGAGGTTTCTGTGGCGGGGCCTGGATTTTTGAATTTTCGACTTCACTCATCAGTGATTTTGGAAACACTGCAATCCATTCGCGCGCAAGCTCACAATTATGGCGCTTCAAATTTGGGGAAAGGAAAACGTGTGAATATCGAATATGTATCTGCAAATCCGACTGGACCCCTTCATGCCGGGCACATGCGCGGGGCCATTTTAGGTGATGCGCTTGCGAGACTTCTCAAAATTGTCGGCTATGAAGTGACGAGTGAGTATTATATTAATGACGGAGGGGCGCAGGTTGATGTGCTCGCACGCTCGGTTTATTTGAGATATTTGGAAGCGCATGGGCAAGAAGTGCAGTTTCCAGAAGGGACTTATCCGGGCGAATATTTAGTTGCGGCTGGCGAAGAGTTGAAAAATCAGTTTGGTGATCAGTTTCTTGATGCGCCTGAATCTGAATGGTTGGCCACATTTAGAGAGGCGAGTACGGACGCGATGATGGACTTGATCCGCGAAGATTTATCTTCCGTGAACATTGAAATGGATCATTATTTTTCTGAGAAATCACTCTATAAAACGGGCCGTATTGAAGCAGCGATTGCTTCACTTGAAGAAAAGAGCTTGATTTACACCGGCACGTTGCCACCCCCGAAAGGAAAAGAGCTCGAAGATTGGGAGGCGCGTGAGCAAAGGCTTTTCAAATCAACACTTTATGGTGATGATGTGGATCGCCCGATTCAAAAAGCGGACGGTGAGTGGACGTATTTTGCGCCCGATATTGCGTATCATTATGATAAAATTTCGCGCGGTTTTGATCAGCTTATTGATATTTTGGGAGCTGATCATGGGGGATATGTGAAAAGAATGCAGGCCGCTGTTTCAGCACTTTCGGATGAGAAAATTGACCTTGATATTAAGCTTTGCCAACTTGTTAAGCTTTTTAAGAATGGCGAGCCGTTTAAGATGTCAAAACGGGCCGGTAATTTTGTGTTGCTTTCAGATATTGTGAAAGAGGTTGGGGCGGATGTGGCGCGTTTTGTGGTTTTAATGCGCAAACCAGATGCGCCTTTGGATTTCGACTTTGACAAAGTGAAAGAACAATCGAAGGATAATCCGGTATTCTATGTGCAATACGCGCATGCGCGCGCACATTCAGTGCTCAATCGTGCGACAGCCGAGCACAATTTAACGGATGAAAATGCAGATTTAACGCATTTAGAAACTGAAGCTGAACTTGGCATTATCAAAACGCTTGCCAATTATCCGCGTATTGTGACGCAAGCGGCAGAGTCGCATGAACCTCATCGGATCGCATTTTACCTCTACGACCTTGCATCCGAGTTTCACGCACTCCAACATCAAGGTAAATTGGATCACTCAATGCGCTTTATTGACGCTGAGCGCCCCGACGTTACGCGCGCGCGATTGGCTTTGGTTCGCTCCGTTCAGCAGGTTATTGCAAATGGATTGCAAATTTTGGGTGTTTCGCCTATGAATGAGATGCACTAAATAAATTAATAATATGGTGCAGTCGGCAGTTACAGTGAGACAGGCATGCAGTACAATAATAATGAATATGAACCTCGCCCGAAACAAGGCGGATTGATGAAGAAAATTTCAAATTATTTGGGGATCACAAGTTCGCTGCTTGTGGTTGGATTTGTTGGTTGGTGGTGGTTTACCGCTGGCGTTAGAGATGCTGATGAAGTGCCTGTTGTACGCGCTTTGCAAGATGAGGTGAGAACGGAGCCTGAGGAATCAGGGGGGACCAATGTTGAGCATCAAGATCGTCAAGTTTACGATGTTGTTGAGGGTGTTGACAGCGAATTGTCAAATGACGTTGTGCTCGCGCCAGAAAATTCTGATATTTCAACAATTTCGCCTGCGGAAGGTGTTGAAAATGAGCTGCCCGTCGTTGAAGAAATCGATGAAGTTACGGGTGATGAATCCGAAATAGGGTCAGCAGAAAATATTGAACTTGATTTGGAAAATGTCTTGCCTGATGTGGAAGTTCCTTCACGTCGTCCAGAATTGTTGAATATTCCACCAAAAACAGAATTAAATCCGTTGACTGATGAAGGTCGCCCGATAGAGAGAACGGCTGCTGCGAATGAAAACGTTGAACAGACGCCATCTGCGGTGGAATTGGTCGAATCTCAGGGAGCGGATACGGAATCTAATGAATCAACGGTAGAGGTTTTTGAAGAAGAAATCCCTGAAACTGTTGAGACAGAACCGCAACCTGCCGAAGAAGTTTCGTCTTCTGATGATGAGGACCTCGGCGCTAGATTGCCGAGCGGCACGCCTCTTATCCAGCTTGCAGCTATGGGGAACCTTGCAGATGCGCAGTCTGAATGGTCTAAAATTAAGGGTGCGCACCCAGATGTTTTAGGAGATAAACTTCTATACGTTGAAAAAAAGATTGTGAACGGCACATTATATTACCGAGTTCGTGTGTCTGGCTTCTCAAGTTTTGATGATGCACAAGCCCTTTGCGAAACTATGCTTAATCGCGGCGTTCAGTGTTTGTCGGTGAGAGCTGAATGAAAACGCGGCCCTTCATAATCGGAATTAAAGGCCAAACCTTAACACCAGACGAACGGAATCTCATCCAAGCGGAACCGCCTCTTGGTGTGATTCCCTTTGTCAGAAATGTCGACAATCCCGAGCAATTGAGAGCCTTGATTGATGACATTAAGTCGACAACTGCTGGTGTGACGAGAATTTTTATTGATCAAGAGGGCGGGCGCGTACAGCGCCTGTTTCCGCCGTTTTGGAATCAATTGCCCTCTGTACGCTCATATGATGGTCTCAAGGGGCAAGAACTCGAAGATGCGATATACGCGCATCATCGCCTGATCGCTGATGATCTGATGCAAATGGGCATCGATGTAAATTGTGCACCTTGTTTGGATTTACGCTGGCCGATGACGGCAGAGTTTTTACAAGATCGGACATTCCATGGTTCTGTTGAGCGTGTCGTTCAAATTGCAAAAATCGCACGAAGGGCAATGATGGACGGTGGTGTGTTTGCAGTTGCGAAGCATATTCCAGGTCATGGCCGTGGTGAAGTCGATAGTCACAAAGAACTGCCGGTGGTTGTATTTGATAAGGATCCTCTCGGTGATCAATTGCCAGATGATTGTAAGGTTTTTGCAGGCTTAGATGATTATGAATTCGGTATGTGCGCCCATATTCATTACCCTCAGATTGATGATGTGAGTACGTTA
Organism: Paracoccaceae bacterium; assembly: GCA_965263365.1. Lineage (GTDB taxonomy): Bacteria > Pseudomonadota > Alphaproteobacteria > Rhodobacterales > Rhodobacteraceae > CANMUM01. The sequence continues at coordinate 1,159,998 of OZ253672.1, read as the reverse complement.
ACATTATCGCGTAAGGGCTTTGATTTTATTAGAAAAAAGGTAGGATTTAACGGCATTATGATGTCAGATGATCTCGATATGAAGGCGCTCAAAGGCTCACAAAGTGAACTTGCGCGTCAAACCTTAGAGGTTGGGGCGGATATTGCCTTGAGTTGTTCGGGGAAATTCATTGATATAAAGGACTTATATGAAAGTGATCTTTATACATCTTCGCATTTGACAGAGCAATTGGAGCTCATATACGCTACACAGAAATTAGCAGCCTTAAGTCAAAAAGAAAAATTGGAATATTTGAAGCAAATACCGTCTAATGAATGACCGCGTTCCCCAAACATCTCAGCTCGCGAGTGAGCAATTTTTAATAGATATTGACGGTTATGAAGGCCCTTTAGATCTTTTGCTTGCGATGGCGCGTACACAAAAAGTAGACTTGCGCGAAATTTCTGTCCTGGAACTCGCCGAAAACTATCTTGAATTCGTAAGCACAGCTAAAGATTTGCGTATAGAATTGGCGGCCGACTATTTAGTGATGGCAGCTTGGCTTGCATTTTTGAAGTCTAAATTGCTGTTGCCGCCCGAACCGGGTGATGATGAGCCGAGTGCAGAAGATTTGGCTGCCCATCTTGCATTTCAACTTGAGCGTTTATCTGCAATGCGTGATGCTTCTAAAAAACTAATGGCTAGGGATCATTTAGGTAAAAATTTCTTCGCGAGGGGACAGGCTGAAAATATTGAAAACATTATAAAAATTACCTATACAGCGAATTTATTCGATCTATTAACGGTATATGCGCGCATTAAAACCCGTGAAGATTTTGTGCCTTTGAGTTTCTCTCATGGCCCGGTTTTGACAATGGAAGAAGCGCTGGATCGCATGCGTGGATTGCTTGGAAGCTGGCATGAGTGGCGCGATCTTAAGAGTTTTATTCCTAAAGAATGGCGCGATGAACCCCAAAAAGCGCGCGTTGCCATTGCTGCAAATTTTGCGGCTGTATTGCAGCTTGTGAAGGAGGGTCAAATTGAGCTTGCGCAAAGTCAAACATTCGGTCGTATTGATCTGAGGTCACAGGAAGGATTGAATTGATATGAGTGATGGTGATTTCATTGATATAGAGCGCGCGCTTGAAGCCATTCTTTTTGCAAGCGAAAAACCTTTGAGCTTTCCTGAACTACAGCGTAAATTTCCTGATGAAACGAATTTGCGCCCTGCGCTTGAGAACTTAATTGATTTTTATGCGCAAAGAGGTGTGGAATTGAAGCGCATTGGAGACAGCTACGCATTTCGAACGGCGCCAGATATGGCAGAGTATTTAAGTAAGGAAATAACTTCTGAGCGCAAATTGTCGCGGGCGGCAATGGAGACGCTTGCGATTATTGCATATCATGAGCCAACAACGCGTGCGGAAATCGAAGAAATACGGGGAGTGGCCGTTTCAAAGGGAACACTTGATCAATTGCTCGCACTTGAATGGATTAAGCTTGGGAAACGCCGTGAAACACCGGGACGACCCATTACCTTTTTAACCACAACGCACTTTTTAGATCATTTTGGACTTTCCTCAACGCGCGACCTACCAGGGATTGCCGAACTTCGCGAATCGGGTCTTCTTAATCGTAGGATAGAGGAGGATGAAGCGCGGAGTGGAGAGGCACCTGAAGAGGGTGAGCACGTTGACAATCATCGTGAATTTGAAGGTGATTATGACGATGATTTCGAAGAGGTCATTGACACAGAAGATGAATTTGATTGATTTATCAAGGCATAGTGCCTATTTGTTTGTCATTAGCTTATGAGGTTTTTTATGAATTTAAATCGCATTATATCTATGGTTGTGCGTATAATTTTTGCACAAGTCTTGAGAAAAGGGATTAGATCTGGCGCGAATATGTTCGCCAATCGCGGCTCAAAGAACGATAATCATCGATTTGAGGATCAAGGTGAAATTCAAATCGACCAGACTTCGAATGCGCCGGCTCCTAAAATTGACCGCAAAAAAATGCGGGCAGTACGCCGTTAAATCGACTGCTTGAATTGCTTAGCCAGTTTCAAACCTTGTGCTTGGTAGTTCGAGCCGATTGGGGTGCCGTAAAGTTTTTGCGGAACTCTGTTCATTTGCTCAAAAACAAGTCGTCCAACGCGTTGCCCGTCATTTAAAACAAAAGGAGCCTCGTGGCAGCGTACTTCTAAAACGCCGCGTGAACCTGCGCCACCTGTTTCGTTCATGCCAAATCCTGGATCAAAAAAACCAGCGTAATGAACGCGGAATTCTCCTACCATTGCGACGTAGGGCGCCATTTCACAGGCAAGCTCTGCGGGAATTGTCACTTCTTCTCGACTAGCTAGAATATAGAACGCGCCCGGATCCAAAATGATCCGACCATTTTGCGCATATACTTTGTCCCAATAATCTTCCACATTATAATGATCTATAAGATCAAGGTCGATTAGGCCCGTATGAGGGCGTGCACGGTATCCGACGGCTTGATTTGACGGGTTTGAAAGATCGACTGAAAAACCAAGCCCATCGTCAATGTGAGGTTTGGTGTTCACGAGTGGTGTGTTGGTATGGAGTTTTTTGATTTGTTGGTCGTTTAAAGCGGTTTGTCCGATTCGAAAACGGATCTGGTTAAGCCGCATGCCGGGGCGGACGAGTACCGAAAATGATCTTGGTGAAACTTCCGCAAAAAGGGGGCCAATATAACCTTTAGGAACACGGTCAAATTCCACGCCATAATCCGTAATCAAGCGCGTAAATACATCGAGGCGACCTGTTGTGGACTTTGCATTGGCAATTGCATCCATTTCAGAAGGGAGCTTTAGGCTTTCCATGAGGGGGACGATATAAACACAGTTTTTTTCAAGTACAGCACCGTTTTCGAGGGACATTTTGTGCATTGAAAATTCGTCGAGAATTTCGTGAACTTTCACACTTTTTCCCGGAAGAACAGAAGCGGGCAGGCGATACGCAAATTCTCCTAGGCGCAGGTCGAGCGACGCAGGTTGAATATTGGCTTCAGGAATTGGAGAAAGAGCGGAAATGGTCTCTGCTTCAATGAGATCTGAAATGTCTTGATCTGATAAAACGCCGATACGTGTCATTTCAATTTTCCCATTTCAGCCATATTTAGCTTTGCCTATATGTGGATTGCACAAGCAATGAAAGCAAATTTGAATCAAGCCAAGTTAATTTAGTGGTCGGGCTAGCAGGATTCGAACCTACGACCTCTCGTCCCCCAGACGAACGCGCTACCAGACTGCGCTATAGCCCGACATGTCGCAAATATATAGATTGATGAGAATAGGGACGCAAGCCCGTATTAAGCCAATATGTTCTTTAAAGTATCGATATGTTTCTTAGCTGATTGAATCAAGTTGTCACACTCGTCGATCAAGAGCTGAATGCTCGCATTTTTAGGCTCGACATTGCGAATTTCAGGCTGATTTGAAATCTCATTGAGTTGCTCAATTGATTTGAGTGTTTTTTTGACCGTATTGGCGACGCCGTCGCTATCAAAAATGCGATTTACGGCTTTGATTGTATGGCCTTCGACATGAAGCAATTGGCGCAATGTTTGGAGGAGATCCATATCTTTTGTCGAATAAAAACGACGTGAGCCACCTCTTGTCATTGGTTTTAAGGATTCGAATTTACTCTCCCAAAATCTTAAAACATGCATTTCGACGCCAATTTCTTGCGCAGCTTCTCGAATATTCCGGTAGGCCTTTGCTGATTTTTTCATAAAGTCAAATTAGCGATTAAATATTTTGAGGCAGCCTTCATTCACGCTTGAACGAAGCGATTGTGAGGGGCGAAAGGAAATCACTTTACGAGGTGTGATCGGAACTTCTTCGCCGGTTTTCGGGTTACGTCCGACCCTTTGAACTTTATCGAGGAGGCTAAAGGTACCAAAATGAGAGATTTTTATATCTTCACCACGCCTTGCAGCGTCAGAAATTTCAGTCAGTACAAGTTCCAAAAGTTCAATTGTTTCGGTTCTTGGGAGACCGATTTCTTGCACAAGCGCTTCACTAATATCGAGACGAGTTATTGTTTTTGACATTATATACTCCCTTCGATCACTTAATTTACTTAAATATTCAAATAAATCAATGTCATTGCGCATTTATTTGAACTTAAATTGCGCATTACCATTTCACGATTGCCGAACCCCACACAAGGCCTCCGCCGATAGCTTCAATCGCAATGTTTTGACCGGCTAAAATTTTCTTTGATTTTACACCCACATCTAGCGCAAGGGGGATCGAGGCTGCAGAGGTGTTTCCGTGATCTTGGACAGTTAAAATGACTTGATCCAAAGGGAGTTCCATTTTTTGGGCGGTTGCTTTGATAATGCGGAGATTAGCTTGATGAGGAACCATCCAGTCGATATCGTTTTTTGTAAGCCCCGCGCGCTCAAGGGAAGTTTCGGCGGTTTTAGCGAGCTTTTCAACGGCGTGTTTGAAAACTTCTCGACCTTTCATCCGTAATTTTCCTGAACTATTGCTCGTTGAAACGCCACCATCAACATAAAGCAGATCATGATATTGGCCCGCAGAATTTAAATCAGTGGATAATATGCCGCGGTCACCCGATTGCCCTTCTAAAATCACTGCACCAGCGCCATCACCGAACAAAACGCAGCTACCCCGATCTTCCCAGTCTAAGATGCGCGAAAAAGTTTCGGCGCCAATGACCAAGACACGCTTGGCTTGCCCTGAACGGATGAGGGCGTCTGCGTTGGCGAATGCATAAATAAATCCCGCACATGCGGCTGACATGTCAAAGGCAAAACCTCCAATCATTCCGATTTGAGATTGTACTTTTGTTGCGGTTGCGGGGAAAGTTTCGTCAGGCGTCGCGGTCGCGACGATAACGGCGTCAAGTGTTGTCGGGTCGATACTGCCGGAGTGAAGGGCATCAAGCGCGGCTTTGGTCGCTAGATCTGATGTGAATTCGCCATCGGCTGCAAAATGCCGTCGTTCGATTCCGGAACGATCACGAATCCATTCATCTGATGTGTCAAGAAATGTTGAAAACCAATCATTTGCAACAATGCGCTCAGGTAAGTAAGACCCAGTGGCAACTACGACAGCTTTCACATTCGACATTAAAAATCACCTTTGGCTCAAGACTTTAGCAAGTCTGTTGGTAACCTTACTATGAAAATCATTTTGAGCAAGGATATATGCCAGTTTTATTGCAGAAGACATCGCTATGTAATCTGAAGAGCCGTGTGATTTAATGACGGTTCCATTAAGACCGAGAAAAACGCCCCCATTTGATCTTCTGGGGTCGAGCTTTTTACGCAGTCTTTGCAGAGCTGTGAAAGCGAATGTGGCGCCAATGCGCGACAGCCAGTTGTGCATAAAAGCTAATTTTGTGCTGTCATTAATGAAACGCGCCACGCCTTCACCTGTTTTCAGAGCCACATTCCCCGTAAATCCGTCGGTAACGATTACATCAACTTTGTCTTGAGTGAGGTCATTTCCTTCAACAAAGCCAAGAAAATCAATTTCCATATTTTGAGATAAGCTTTCAATACGCTCTTTGGCTTCTTGGAGCTCAGGATGACCTTTGTGGGCTTCTGTTCCAATATTGAGCAATCCGACGCGCGGTTTTTCGATATCGAAACCATTGCGGGCGTAAGATGCGCCCATCACTGCGAATTGAACTAAATCTTCTGAATCAGCTTTGATATCTGCACCTGCATCAAGCATGATGTTTAACCCTGTTTTCGGAGAGCGAGAGGGCCACAATACCGCAATTGCCGGACGATTTATACTTGGGAGTTTTCGAAGGATAAGCATGGATAGCGCCATAAGCGCCCCCGTATTACCGCAAGAAACGGCGACTTGTGCTTCGCCGTTTTTGACTGCTTCAATAGCCGCGTACATGGACGTTGACTTGCCTCGGCGCATAATTTGTGAAGGTTTATCTTCCATAGATACAACATCTTCACAATGACGTACTTCGCATACATTTCGAAGTTTTTCAAATTTTTGAAGAGAGGATGTGATCTCAGGCGCATTGCCGAAAACGAGATAGCGAATTTGGTCTTTGCTTTTGCGGCGGGAACGCTCCAAACCTTTAAGGAGCGTTTTGATGCCCTTGTCTGAGCCCATGATGTCTACTGCGATGATTACGGTCGTATTCATGAGCGTGACTCACCTTTGCGAAAAAAGGCCAAATCAAATAAAAAATCAAACTGCTTAAGCTGCGTCGTCATCCAGATCGATTTCGTCAGCTTGTGAGACGACAGCGCGATCATCATAATAACCGCAAGCGCCACAAACATGATGAGGGCGCTTCAATTCGCCGCAATTTGGGCATTCATTTGGATTTGAAGATTTTAACGCATCGTGAGCGCGACGCATGCCACCCTTTGAACGGGTAATTTTACTCTTTGGGACTGCCATTTTGTTTCCCTTTTCTAATTCATATTCAACATTCGGGGTTATATATTACGCAACAATAAATTACTCAAGTGCGAAATGCTTATGAGCGCCGCTATGCAGGAGTTCTGTGTATAAATCAAGTGTTGATCGACTATTCTGACGAAGTATCGTTGTTTTTTTTATCAGAAATCAGTTTTTTCAGTTGGGCAAATGGCTTTGTTTCTTCTTCTGAGGCTTCAAAATCGCTTTCGTGCGATGAAATCGACCAAAATTCTTCCGCTAAATATTTTTTGAGTTTCGGAAAATCCGGAATCGCCAATGAAATTGATTCGTTGATCAGATCAATATGTTCAATATTGCTCGGTAATGCTTCAAGTGTGTCGTCAAAGTCGTCTTCAAGTGCGCCATCCTCATCGGCAATATCAATGTTTTTGCGAAATTTACGTTTCACCATCAAGTCGAGTTCGGTATAAACAGGGGCGCCTGAAATGACGCAGTTTTGCGTGACTTTGCATTTCAATTGCGCGTCAAGATCCCATCCGCCCTGTGCGGGATTTAAGACACCTGAATAATGATTGATTTCGAGTGCACGCAAATCCAAATTTTTGATGATCTCATCGATAGCTTTTTGATCGATATTCCAAACAAAGTCATGGGAACGGGACTTGTCAAGTTTTGCGATCGAGATTTGATGTTGAGTGAGCATGGCTTTTGTTACCTTCATTCGCAGTACGCGACAAGTCATTTTGCCATGATGTTGGCGAGAAACTTGCAGTGTCATTCAAAACAATTCGGCAACAATTTGATCCGATGGTGTTTGACGCTTGCAAAAGCCGAAACGACATTCTAATAAATAGGCAAAAGATCATAAGTAAATAGGCAAAAGATCGCGGTGTTTGATTTGAAGAATTTTCTAATAATTTCAGCTTGTGTGGTCGCATTGATGGGGTGCGAAATTGGTAATGCGACCGGCTATGCGCCGACGCGCGCAGAGGTTGCGGAAATTCAAGTCGGCGTCGATTCAAGAGAAACAGTCGTTGAAAAATGGGGGCGTCCAACGGTTGTGGGCCAAAGTGAAAATATTTGGTATTATATTTCGGCTTATGATGTCGCGCGCGGGCCTTTGCCAGAACGTACAGCAGAGCGCAGAGTGTTACAGGTGACTTTTGGTTCTAACAATCGCGTTTCAAGAGTTGACGAATTGTCAAAAGAAAATGGCCAAAATGTACCTTTGTCGAAGTCGGTTACACCGACAGGTGGTAAAGAGCTGAAATGGTGGCAGCATGCGCTCGATGCCTTTGGATCGATAAATCCCTCGAATTTCTTCTAATTTAAATTCTGTCATATATTTGTTAAATTTCATGCATATGGTCCGCATTTAGCTTGGTGCTGATATGGAGCGTGCTGTTTTATGAAGTATTTTTTCCGATTTTCTCAGGATCCCGCCGATATTCGTGAGGCGCAAGTCTTTCGAGGTCGTTTATTTCGCGACGGCGAAGTCGACGGGGACCCCCTCGATACGAAAGCGATCCACGGTTTGATTTTTGACGCAAAAAATCGGCTGGTCTGCACGTTTAGAATGTTGGCGTTTGAAGGCGGCAAAGACATTGATCAAAGTTACTCAGCACAGTTTTACAACTTGGAGCGCGTTAAAGATTTGGGTGGAAAGTCTTTGGAACTTGGAAGATTTTGCGTGGATCCAGAATTGAACGACCCTGATATCCTTCGGCTTGCATGGGCAAAATTAACCGAATTTGTATTTGAAAATGACATTGATTTGTTGTTTGGGTGTTCAAGTTTTAAGGGAGCTCATATTCAAGAGCACACAGAAGCCCTAGTTCTTCTTAAAGATCGCTATTTGGCGCCTGAAAAGATTATGCCCCGGATTAAAGCGCCGCGAATTTTTGAATTTGCAAAAAAATTAAAATTGCGACGTCCAGACCTTTCTCAAGCTCAGCGTGCAATGCCACCTTTACTTCGGTCTTATTTAATGATGGGAGGATGGGTGTCTGATCATGCGGTAATTGATAATGATTTAAATACGGTTCACGTATTTACAGGGCTTGAGATCAGTCGCATACCGCTAGCGCGAAGAAAGATCTTTTCAGGTTTATTGTCAAGATTGCAACCCGCAAAATAAATATTTTTCGGTCACTTTTAAGGTTTCATGAGCCAGATAAGCTTGAAATTGCGCGTTTGAAGATGTAGCCATCAACATATGAAATTGAACAAAACGCTAACGATTTGTATCGCTATGTCGGTCTTAATGGCTTGTAACCCGAATGCTGGGAATGAAGTCCCGACAGTCGATCCTGCAAAATACGCATCTTTGGATTGTGCGGGTTTGATCAATACCGACCGACAATTTTTGGCGCAAATTCGCCCCTTGCTTGAGGAGCGCGAAACGCTAAAAAATCAACTTCGCCTTGGCGTTGCGGTTGGTGTTGTTGCGACGCCTTTAGGGGGTGCACTGATCGGGGGCACAGCAACGCAAGAATTGCGCGCTATTGATCAACAAATAGAATCGCTTGGGGCCGAGCGTCACGCTTTAAGAATCGCGGGACGCATTCAAAAATGTTGGGACTAAGCTTAATCGAGTGAGTTTAGGCCAAGCTAAATTTTAGCTCAGCCTAACTTTAGCCCTTTTAGTTCCAACAACCCTTTGTGCGTCCTGCAATAATGACTGCATTTTGCTCTGCAGTCAGCGCTGCAATTTTGGTATCAATGTCTCTAATTTGCTCGGTTGCATCTTGACCAATAAGTGCGCCCCCCAAAGGCGAAAGAACAACGCCAACCGCAATCCCAGCTCTGCGTTGCTCCTCAAGAGGCTCCTTTTCAACGTTGAGTTGTGCGGTTTGAGAACGGAATTGTTCGAGCGTGGAATTTAACTCTGTGCAAGACAAATTCGTATATTTGGCGGCATCCACTTCTGGAGCCACAATTGGATTGGGTTGACAAGCCGTCAAGAAAATAGCCGAAGAGAAGATCGCAATGTGATGAAATTTCATTTTTTCCTCTAAAATTATTCGATTGTGGAGCTGTTTAAATCATAACTAGCCATAAAACTAGACATATTAGATATTTATCGGTAACTTGAATGAATGGGTAAAAGTTTCGAGAATTTACGACCGCATCTTCGCGAATTTGCAGAAAAACAGAAGATGTTTTTTGTCGCGACCGCGGCTGATGGGCTTGTGAATTTGTCACCAAAGGGGATGGATTCACTTCGGGTTATTAACGAAAATCGGCTTGTCTGGCTGAACACAACTGGATCGGGCAACCAAACCGGTTCACATGTCAAACGCAATCCACGCATGACAATCATGTTTTGCGCTTTCGAGGGCCAACCACTCGTGTTGCGCATATTTGGAAAAGCAAAAATATTGCACGCTTCCGACCCTCAGTGGGCACAATATGAGCCTCTATTCCCGACTTATCCGGGGCGGCGTCAGATTTTTGAATTGGACTTTGATTTGGTGACAACAGCTTGTGGGCGCGGCGTGCCTGAAATGAGTTTTGTTGCCGAGCGTGCGGATTGGTTGCATAATTATTTTGGCGTAATGAGCGAAAATCAGGTCAAAGACTATCAAGAGCGCAAAAATTTTTATGATCTCGAAGGGTTTGAAACGGATTTGGTTAAGGAGTGATGAAAATGAGAATTTTGAAAACGACAGTGATTGCGCTCGGATTTGGGGTCGGGGCGCTTGTGGCTCATGAGGGTGCAACAGGGATTGTGAAAGTGCGCATGGATGCAATGAGCGCAATTGCAACAGCTCAACAGGCGATCAAAACGAGTTTAGAAAACGGTGATGAAGTTGATTTTCGAAGTTTGAAAGGACAGGCTGCTGTTTTAAATACGTCGATGTTCACGCTGCAAGACGCATTTCCGGAAGGTTCGTTAGATGATATTAGTGAAGCCAGCCCCAAGATTTGGGAAGATCCTGATGGTTTTGCTGGTGAAATGGATAAGATGAATGCGGCTGTTCAAGCTTTTTCTATGGGTGTTGATATGCAAGATGTTGATGCGATTGAATCCGCTTTTGAAGATTTTCACGGCACGTGCAAAGGTTGCCATCAAGATTACCGTTTAGAGAGATTTTAAATAACAGTGCTTATTGGCTTTTTTGAAGTCAAGCTTTGATGGCTTTTAAAGGGTGCGCCTATGTTGGTTTGCAGATCGCTAGCGCGAAACTTCACTGACGCCGCCTCTTGAAGCGGACCAGCCAAGGGGGTCTTTGAAAAAATTGTCAACTTCATCAAGCGTTGACGCGTCAAAATAATCACCTTCACGTGCTGCCGCAAGCACATCTGGCCAAGTGGTTAGGTAATGTAATGATAGATCATTGGCGGCTAAGTTTTTTTCTGTATCGGGAAAAATGTCGTAAAAAAAGACAACACTTGTATGCTGACATTTGGCACCTGCGTCTTTAAGAGCTTTTACAAATTTGAGTTTTGATCCGCCATCGGTTGTCAGGTCTTCGACCAATAGGACGCGATCCCCTTCGCTGATGACGCCTTCAATTTGCGCGTTTCGTCCATATCCCTTTGGTTTTTTACGGACATATGCCATGGGTAAGCCCATGCGTTCAGCGACAAACGCTCCAAAAGGAATCCCCGCGGTTTCACCGCCCGCAATCACGTCAAATGCCTCAAAACCAACATTTGCCATCACTTTCGCGACCATAAAATCCATGAGTGCCGAGCGAATGCGCGGGTAAGAAATGATGGTTCGGCAATCAATATAGGAAGGCGAAACGATGCCTGACGCAAGCGTGTAAGGGGCCTTAGTGTTAAAATTTACCGCGCCGATTTCAATAAGCATTCGAGCGCTTAGGCGCGCCATTTCTTTGGGGTCGATAAAACTTGGCGTTTGCATGAATTTTCCTTAAATACAATAAAAGCGAATGCGTTTTTGGTTGGTGTTATCTGCAAGAATTGCGTCATAGGCAATCAAAATATCCTGAAATCCACCCTCACAGGTTCGACTATCTTGAATGGCGGCGATGTCTGCGCCCGTAATCCCTTGATCTTTCTCGGTATAGGGAAGCGTAATCCGGATTTCGTAAATGTCTTTACCGTTTATGTTGTCAATTTGTGTCACATCATAGGGCGGACACTCCTTTGGTGCGCAAGCCGCGAGTAATCCAAGAATTGGCAGAATTTTTTTCATTTGAGACCCCAATAAAGTGGTTGACCAGGATCAAAGAGGGTGACGTGATTATCGCCATCTTCGAAAGATGAGGGCATTTCAACCGGCTCGCTATGTTTTTGAATGGTGACTTTGTCTTCATTTACAGGTAATCCATAAAAATTCGCGCCATTGAGACTGGCAAATTTTTCAAGATTTTCGAGCGCATTTTCCTCTTCAAATATCTGCGCAATCCATGAGATTGTGTTTGGTGCCGAGAAAACGCCCGCTGCACAACACTCACATTCTTTTTTGTCTTTGGAATGTGGGGCGCTATCGGTGCCGAGGAAAAAGCGCGGATCACCTGAAGTGGCGGCTTTGCGGAGCGCTTCTTTGTGTTGACGCCGTTTCACGATAGGAAGGCAATAGAAATGCGGCTTGACGCCACCGACAAGTAGATCATTACGGTCAATGATGAGGTGATGTGTTGTGATGGTTGCTGCGTGATTTTTGTCTTGAGAGAGAACATAATCAACGCCGTCTTTGGTGGTCACATGTTCAGAGACGATTCTTAGTTCGGGAATCTCTTGTCGAACAGGTTCTAAAATCCGTTCAATAAAGACGGCCTCTCGGTCAAAAATATCGATTTCAGAATCAGTGACCTCGCCGTGTACGCATAAAATAAGTCCGCGTTTGGCCATGTGCTCCAAAACGGGCATAACTTTTTTGATATCTCGAACGCCAGAGGAGGAGTTTGTGGTTGCACCTGCAGGATAAAGTTTGACTGCGTAAACGAAACCGCTTTCGATTGCGTCATCAATGTCCTTTGGCGTTGTTTCTTCAGTGAGATACAAAGTCATCAAAGGCTTCGAAAAGCCAGCTTCAATAATTCGCTCTCTGTATGCGCGCGCCATATCGGCATTCACCACAGGGGGAACAAGATTCGGCATAATGATTGCGCGACCAAAGTCACGACTTAACGGCGCAACAAGCTTAAGCATTTCACCATCGCGCAAATGCAGGTGCCAGTCGTCTGGCCGGGGGATCGTCAAAGTTGTCATAGCGCCTGTTTATCAACTTGAATCAGCATGTCCAAGTACAAAATTTTGTTGGTCATCAATATGTAGGTACGAATTTTCGAGCGGATGGTTTTTGATTTCACTTTAATCGGATCAATTTGAGATATTTGTTGACTTGTAAAGCGCTTTGTTTCAGGCCAATAGTTAGGTTGTGATCAATTTGAAAGGTATAAATATTGGCTATCCGAGAAGAGTTTGCGCACTGGTTACCTGAGATATCGACATGGCGCCAGCATATTCATCAATACCCAGAGCTTCAATTTGATACGGTTAAGACGGCCGAGTTTGTGGCAAATAAATTGCGAGAATTTGGGTGTGACCGTGTTCATACGGGGATGGCGCGCAACGGAATCGTTGGTGTTATAAATGGGCGCAATAGCGCGAGCGAGAGAACAATAGGCTTGCGCGCTGATATGGATGCCTTACCAATCGAAGAAGTAAGTGATTTGCCATATAAATCAAGAATAAGTGGGAAAATGCATGCCTGCGGGCACGATGGGCATACCGCAATTTTATTGGGCGTAAGTAAATATCTTTGTGAAACGCGACATTTTGAGGGTCAGGTTGTTGTCATTTTTCAACCGGCTGAGGAAGGCGGCGGTGGCGCGCGCGTCATGTGTGAAGAAGGATTGATGGATTCCTATGGCATTGACGAGGTTTATGGATTGCACAATATGCCCGGACAAGAAGTCGGCACATTTTCCATTCGTCCGGGGGCATTTTTTGCGGCGACTGATGAATTTAATGTAAAGTTGATCGGAACAGGTGGTCATGGTGCGATGCCAAATAAGGCGATTGATCCCGTGATCGCGAGCGCGCATTTAATTACAGCGCTTCAGACCATTGTGTCTCGTAACGCGGATCCTGTTGATCAAGTGGTTTTGTCAGTTACGTCCATTGTGAGTTCAAGTCAGGCGAGCAATGTCATTCCTAAGTCAGTCGCCTTAAGAGGAACCATTCGTACAATGAGCGAGCGCATGCGCGATCTGGTTGAAAAGCGCTTCAAGGAGATCGTTGAATTTCACTCTCAATCTTTCAGAGTAGAGGCTGAAATTCAATTTCGCAGAGGATATCCCGCCATGGTTAATCACGCTGAAAATACTGAATTTGCGCGTGAAGGGGCTAAAAAAGTAGCGGGAGTTTGCGACGCTGCTGATATGATTATGGGCGCGGAGGATTTCGCATACATGCTTGAGGAGCGTCCCGGCGCGTATATTTTGGTTGGAAATGGCGAAAGTAGTGCGCTTCACACGCCAAGCTATAATTTTAATGATGATGCAATTCCTTTTGCGTGCTCTTGGATGGTTGAGATGGTTGAAACACGTTTGGCGCTTTCTAACACAAATTCGAGCATGAGTGTTTCGTGAGATAATTTTAAGATATGGAAGAGAAAAAAGCGAAACCCCCAAAACCCATGACTCGGATGCCAAATTTGACTTGGCTTCGCGCCTTTGAAGCTTCTGCGCGACATTTGAATTTCACATCGGCGGCGCAAGAGTTAAATATGACGCAGCCCGCCGTCTCAAAGCAGGTTCGGCTTCTTGAGCTCCATTTAAACGAAGACTTGTTTATTCGCAAAGCACGCAATCTCGAACTCACCAGCCTAGGGCGGGCTTACTTAGTTAAGGTTCAAGATGGGATGTCGCGTCTCAAAGCAGGTACCGACGAATTATTTTCACGGCGTGTTGGTGAAACAATTACCATAAAAGCCATTGAGAGTTTTTCGATATCGTGGCTGCTTCCCAAGCTCAAAGCATTTTATGAAGTAAATCCTGATACGCATATTCGACTTTTAACTTCGAACTGGGCGAATGAAACACGTTCTAGCGATATAGATTTTGAAATTTCATACGGGTTTGATCAATCTAATGTGAGCAATCGGTGGCGTTTAACCAATGAGAAAATTTTTCCCGTAGGTTTACCTAAACTTTTAGCAGGTTTTGAGAATGGCGATCGCGTGAAGTTGCTGAATGTGCTTGGATATAGTGAAGGTTGGACCTTGTGGCTAGACAATAAAGGTCTTCGCGATAATTATTCGCAAATTCACGTCGATAGTAGTCGGGTGGCGTATGAAATGGCCTCTGAAGGCATTGGCATCGCGCTAGGACGAAGCACTTTGGTCGCGCCTTATCTCAGCTCAAAAAAACTCGTCTCAGTGTCATCAAGTCAAATTAAAGTTGAAGAGGGTTTTTTCTTGATTTGCCACGCAAATGATAAGCGCCCGAACGTCAAATTCTTTTTGGATTGGATGTTAACGAATATTGAATCAAATTTACATAACCAAAAGTTGGCCTCACTCTAAGATTTAGTTATTCGAATTTTTTGAATTTTTAAGATAAAGCAAAATTTAATGTAAAAATAAAAGCAACAAAGTCCAACAAAATGGGAATCAATTATGTTTAATATTATACCTTCTGCGCGCTTGCGCCCGTCACCCTTTTTAGAAGCCGCGGTTGCCGATGGATTGCAAACCGCTTCGGTTTATAATCGCATGATCATGCCCGGGTCTTATGGGGATCCGCAAGCTGAGTACTGGCGCATAATAAACGGCGCATCGATGTGGGATGTGGGCGTTGAGCGTCAAGTGCAACTTAAAGGTAAAGATGCCGCGACGCTTGCCCAAATATTAAGTCCACGCGACATTTCTAAGTGTAAGGAAGGTCAAGGTAAATATATCCCAATTTGTAATCACAAGGGCATTTTGATTAATGATCCTATTCTCTTAAAACACTCGGATGATTTATTTTGGTTCTCAATCGCTGATAGTGACATTATGCTTTTTGCAAAGGCGATTGCTGATGAGCGCGGTTTGGATGTCGAAATTACAGAACCAGATGTATCGCCACTTGCGGTTCAAGGCCCGCTTGCAGAAGATGTTGTCGCGTCGATTTTTGGCGATTGGGTGCGCGGCCTAAAATATTTTTGGTTTCAAGATAGTGAAGTTGAAGGTATCCCTGTATCTGTCCAGCGTTCTGGATGGTCGAAGCAAGGCGGTTTCGAGATTTATTTGCGAGACGGGCGTTTTGGCACGCAGCTTTGGAATATTGTGAAAGAGGCTGGACAGCCTTTTGGAATAGGGCCAGGATCTCCGACGACTTGTGAGCGGATTGAAAGCGGACTTTTGTCATGTTGGGGGGATAGTGATTATACAACAAATCCTTTTGAGGTTCGCCTTGAAAGTTATGTTGATCTTGATGTGCCCGATGATGTTGTTGGGATTCAAGCCCTTCGTAAAATTCATAAAGAAGGGCCCAAACGGCATCAGCTTGGACTAATTTTAGATGGCAATATTCCAGATCCAATCGGCTTTGGATGGGAAACGATTATGGTTGATGGCGAGGTTGTTGGTGATATGACCTGCTGCAATTGGTCGCCGCGTATGACAAAAAATATTGGCTTTGCGCTTATTTCACGCAATTTTAAGCCCGGTGATCGCGTTGAAGTGATAAGAGGTGATAAAAATATTGGTGCAAAACTTGTTGACCTGCCTTTCCTTTGAGGCGAAACTCGATTGAAAAATGGAGGTTAATATGAGCGAAGCTTACGATGATTTTGCGAAAAATACCGCAAACTACGTGCCCTTGTCGCCCATATCGTTTTTAGAGCGTACGTCAAAGTTATTTGCCAATGATGAAGCCGTTGTTTGCGAAGGAAAGCGCTATACTTGGGGGAAGGTCTGGGAGCGTTGTCGTTCGCTTGCCCATGAAATTTCGCGCCGTGGTCTTGGTCAAAACGATACCATTGCTGTGCTCGCGCCAAATACGCCTGAAAATTTTGAGCTCCACTACGCAATCCCGATGTCGGGAGCTGTATTAAATACGATCAATACTCGTCTCGAACCTGATACAATCGCTTATATACTGGATCACGGCGAAGCAAAATTGGTGTTTTGCGATACTGAATATGCGCCCTTGTTAAGATCGGCATTTGAAATTTTAGAACGAGATATTCCCGTTATTGATATGGCAGGTGATTTATCCACTGGTGGTTTTGGACAAACTGATTTTGAAGATATTGCCAATCGCGATTCAAGCGATTTTGAAATTTGCTATCCTGACGACGAATGGCAAGCTTTGTCACTAAACTATACATCAGGAACCTCGGGGCGTCCGAAAGGTGTCGTCTATCATCATCGCGGTGCTTATTTGATGAGTATGTCAACGCTCGCGGCCTGGTCTGTTCCCCAGCGCCCTGTGTTTTTGTCAGTGTCGCCGATGTTCCATTGCAATGGATGGGGGCATTTATGGGCGATGACGATATTGGGCGGAAAAATTGTGTTTACACGCAACCCTGTCCCAGCGCTGATTTTTGATGCGATAAAGGCAGAAGGGGTCACTCATTTTGGAGCCGCACCGATTGTTTTGGCGATGTTGGCCGAATCTGAGCATGCGCCTGAAGAGGCCTATCATCCTGCGATCAAAGTTATGACGGCGGGCGCGCCACCTCCGCCTTCGATATTAGAACGTGCTTCAAGAATTGGCTTTGAAATCATGCAGGTTTATGGGCTGACCGAGACTTATGGGCATATCGGTCAATGCTTATGGCGCGATGAGTGGAAAGATCTTCCCACTGATATCCGTTCTGCGAAGCAAGCTATGCAAGGTGTGGCCTTTCCGATGACCGAAAAATTTGATGTCATTGATCGGGAAACCATGCTGACTGTCCCTTGGGATGGTAAGACGCAAGGAGAGATTGCGATCCGAGGCAATACGGTGATGAAAGGTTATTTCAAAAACCCAGAGGCGACGGCAGAAGCTTTTCAAGATGGCTATTTTTGGTCTGGTGATGCTGCGGTCGTGGACGCGCAAGGATATGTTCAAATTCGAGATCGCTTGAAAGATGTGATTATTTCGGGAGGTGAAAATATCTCTTCTGTTGAAGTCGAGGCTGCGCTTTCTAAACATCCGGACGTTATGAATGTTGCAGTTGTGGCGATGCCGAGCGAAAAATGGGGTGAGAGCCCATGTGCCTTTGTTGAACTCAGAGAAGGTAAAGATATGAAAGAGCAAGAAATGATCGACTTTGCTCGCGAAAATTTGGCCGGATTTAAGTGTCCCAAAGCCGTTATATTCAAAGAGCTTCCAAAAACGGCGACCGGAAAAATTCAAAAATTCATCTTACGCGAAGAAGCTAAGAATTTAGCATAATTCACGCTTAACTCAAAGGAAATCAAAATGGATTTGAACCCTCAACCCCTTGAAAATTTGAAATTAGAAATATCTGATGAAGGGATCGCAACACTAACGCTTAATCGCCCTTCAAAGCGAAATGCACTTGATGCGCAGACGATTGAGGAATTGATTTCATTCTTTTCGGCTTTACCGAGAAGCCCCGAGGTGCGTGCTGTGATTTTGCGCGCGGAGGGTGAGCATTTTTGTGCAGGACTTGACCTTGTTGAGCATCATAATGAAGACAGGCGTCCTGAAGAATTTATGCATATTTGTTTGCGGTGGCACGAAGCATTTAACAAGATGGAATACTCAGGCGTGCCGATTATAGCCGCACTTAAAGGGGCTGTTGTCGGGGGTGGTTTGGAATTAGCTTCGTCTGCGCATATTTTGGTTGCCGATCACTCTACTTATTTTGCACTTCCCGAAGGGCAGCGTGGTTTATTTACGGGCGGTGGTGCGACCATTCGTGTTGCTGATCTGATCGGGAAAGGCCGTATGATCGACATGATGCTGACGGGGCGTATATATCAGGCCGAAGAGGCGGAACGCATTGGCCTTTGTCAATATTATGTTGAGGATAGCGACGTAAAGGCGCTCGAAATTGCGCGTAAAGCTGTCTCAGTTCCTGCGCTTTCTAATTTCGCAATTTGTTCGGGTATCTCGCATTTCCAAAACATGTCTTCGTTCGATGCAGCTTATGCGGAAGCGGTACTTGCGGGTATCGTGAATACGCAGCCCGCGTCAAAAGAGCGTCTTGAGGCCTTTGCAAATAAAACAGGCGCGCGAATTAAGCCGAAAAAAGACTAATTGGATTTCATGGTTGCAATTTTTTGTGAAATTGCTTGTAAACTGTGAGCAAGTTACACATTTATATATGATTAGAAATTAATGGAGGATAATATGAGTGTAGCTCGTGTAACAGAGATAATTGCGTCAAGTTCAAAGAGTTTTGAAGACGCCGTCGAAGTCGGTGTAAAACGTGCAACGAAAACATTGAAG
Source organism: Paracoccaceae bacterium (assembly GCA_965263365.1). GTDB lineage: Bacteria > Pseudomonadota > Alphaproteobacteria > Rhodobacterales > Rhodobacteraceae > CANMUM01. Next base: position 1,141,224 of record OZ253672.1, on the reverse strand, counting down.
AATGTTCAGGGGGCATGGGTTCAAGATCAAAAAGTGACTGTATCTGACGGAAAAATTAGCGAATACCGCGTTGTTTTGAAGGTGACATTTGTTTTAGAAGACTAGTCAGCAATCATTTGATTGGTACGAGACCGAGATGCGCTGCGTCTCGGTTTTTTTATGGATTCGTAACAAATGGGCTCGCAAAGGCTGAAGACGTGACAAGTTTCCCTCATTCGATTTCGTGAGTTTCGCTTGACAAAGTTTGCGGTTCAATTACCATTTCTCAAATGGCGCATAAAACGTATATATCCTGGAGTTCGGGCAAAGATTCTGCTTTTGCATTGAGCGCAGCCATGAAAAATCCAAAACTAAACGTTATCGGTGCGTTGACAAGTGTCAATTCAGTTGCTGGGCGGGTTTCTATGCATGGTGTACGTGAAGAAATACTTGATGCGCAAATTCAGTCCATTGGGTTAAGCTCATTGAAAGTCGCGTTGCCTTACCCCTGCACGAATGAATTCTATGAAGCCGAGATGGCAAAAGCACTGAATGCAATGGAGCGCGACGAGGTGCACAAAATGGTTTTTGGGGATCTGTTTTTGGAAGATATTCGCGCGTACCGCGAAGAAAAGCTCGAGGTCACAAATATTCAAGCTGAGTTTCCCTTATGGGGACAAGATACAAAAATACTTTGCAAAAAAATGCTGACAGAAGGGCTTGAAGCCTTCGTAGTAACCGTTGATCCTCAAAAAATTGAAAAAATTTTCTGTGGACGTCCTTACGACGAAAGTTTTTTGAACGATTTACCTGAGGAGGTTGATCCTTGTGGTGAAAATGGAGAGTTTCATACAGTTGTTGTGAACGCGCCTTGTTTTTCGCATAAAATTAACCTGCGGAAGGGAGAAACAATTGAACGAGATGGTTTTTATTACACCGATTTTGAACTGGAGGCATAAATGCTAAAATATCTACATACAATGGTGCGCGTGCGTGATATCGACGAGAGTAAGCGATTTTATTGTGATTTGCTCGGGCTTGAAGAGACGCGGCGCATGGAAAATGAGGCTGGACAATTTACGCTCGTTTTTTTGGCGCCCCCTGGACAACCTGAGGCCGAAATTGAACTGACATATAATTGGGGAAGCGATGAAAAATACCAAGACGGGCGCAATTTTGGGCATTTAGCCTACCGCGTCGAGAATATTTATGAGACTTGCCAAAAATTAATGGACGCAGGCGTCCCCATTAATCGTCCGCCACGCGATGGCCATATGGCTTTTGTAAAGTCTCCAGACGGAATTTCAATTGAGCTATTGCAAGACGGTCACCTCGAGCCTCAAGAGCCTTGGGTAAGTATGGAGAATACGGGCGATTGGTAGATAGCTTTGACAATTTACGCCTGCATGCTCTATAGGCTCCACAACAAGTTTAAGGAAATTTTATGACTAAAATCGTTTTCTCTTCAGATCATGCGGCGATTGAGTTGCGCCACGCCATTATCAATCACGTCAAAGCCAAGGGATATGACGTCGCTGATATTGGCCCGCAAACCTCAGAGAGTACGCATTACCCAAAGCACGGCGAGGCAGCGGCGCGCGAAGTTGCGGCAGGCAAGGCTGATCTGGGGATCATTCTTTGTGGCACGGGGCAGGGCATCATGATGGCGGCCAATAAGGTGAAGGGCGTGCGGTGCGGCGTGTGCATGGATACGTTCTCAGCCGCGATGATTCGCGCGCATAATAATGCGAATATGCTTTCCATCGGCGCGCGTGTCGTGGGTGAGGGTTTAGCGCTTGAGATTGTTGATGCGTTTTTGGATGCGGAATTTGAAGGTGGGCGTCATTCGATCAGAGTGGATATGATTAGTGAGATAGAAGGGTAGAGGTCAACTCTCGCCACCAACTTGAAAATTGCTTATTGATAGCTTATATATATCTTGTCCTTCGGGACTATGGTGATAAACGCGCATGGAATAAACGGCTCGGACCCGGGGGCGGTACCCGGCGGCTCCACCAAGAGAACATCAGTAATGGTGTTTTGTTGATGGGGCCGAAATAGGATCGACGGACGTCCAAAGATGTTAGCTTTTACTCGGTGAGATACTACCGTTATCGGTTCAAATAGTACAATTGCAAATAACAATCGTGCTCCAGTAGCTCTCGCAGCGTAAGCTGTGCGACAACTGAAAATTAAGTCCTCAGCTCTAGCATGTTGAGGCGGGGTTCGCAGGCACCTGGCAACAGAAGCCTGCACTTATAAATATTTAATTTTTTTCTTTAATATATTCAAAATTTGTATTAATTTAGCATTTTATACTGCTGAATTTTTTAAATATTTATAAGGATACATGATCTCACTTCCCTGAATTGATTCAAATTATTCAATAATCCTCGGCCTATGACATGTTCGTTATAGATAGAAGTTGGGGAGCTTGTTGGGAAGGTAGGTTGATTTTTTATGATCACTCTTCTCATCGAGAGAAATCTATGAGAAGTTAGGTTAAGTAAGGATTGTCATATGAATCAGTTAGACTACAATAAATTTATGTCAAAGGCGTTGCAAAGAATGATTGCCGACGTTCTTGCGAGTGTTGCTGAAAATGGCTTACCTGGTGATCATCATTTTTATATTCAGTTCCGGACCAAGGCAAAAGGGGTTGTATTGCCTGAGTATCTGGCGAGCAAATTTCCAAATGAAATGACGATTGCTTTGCAATACGAATTCGATAATTTGGGTGTGCTTGATGATCGTTTTTGCGTAAGTCTGGATTTTGACGGCGTGGTCGAAGATTTGGTTATTCCCCTTGATGCAATTATTGATTTTTCCGACCCTTCGGTGAATTTTAGTCTGCGTTTTGAGAAGACAAACTCATCAGCGCAAGGGACAGAAGAGGTGCCTTCGCAAGCGCCTGAGAAAGTTGAAAATGAAGGCAAGACTTCTGAAAATTCGCGATCAGAAGATAATGTTCTTAACATTAATGATTTTCGAAAAAACTAAATTAACTCACTCGTTTTCGTAAATTCGGCTCGAGGGGGCACAAATTATTTTTGTGAATTTGTTGGAATTTTATTCCTGAACAAATGAATTTCTAACGGGTATTGGCTTTGAAAAAAAGGCGCGCTATGTAGGTCTTGAATTATAGAAAGGCCCTTACATGACAAATTTCCGCACTGAATCTGATAGTTTTGGCGAACTCCAAGTCCCAAGCGAAAAGTATTGGGGCGCACAAACCCAACGCTCGCTTATGAATTTTCCAATTGGTTGGGAAACACAGCCGATATCGATCGTGCGCGCACTGGGTGTGGTTAAACAGGCATGTGCAGAGGCGAATAAAGCCTCAGGTGATTTGGACGGGACGCTCGCTGATGCAATCATTCAAGCAGCGAGTGAGGTGATTGAAGGAAAATTTGATGATCATTTCCCTCTCGTCGTTTGGCAAACCGGCTCAGGCACGCAGTCTAATATGAACGTAAACGAGGTAATTTCCAATCGTGCGATCGAAATTTTGGGCGGCGAAATTGGATCAAAAAAGCCAGTTCATCCCAATGATCACTGTAATATGAGTCAGTCTTCGAATGACACTTTTCCAACGGCTATGCATATTGCAGTGGCGGTTTCAGTGCGCGATGTGCTTTTGCCAGGCCTTGAAAAATTGTCAGTTGGCCTTGAGGCGAAGCGTGATGAGTTCAAAGATATAATTAAGATCGGTCGCACACATACCCAAGACGCGACACCATTGACACTTGGGCAAGAGTTCTCGGGCTATGCTCATATGATCCGTCAAGGAATCGAGCGGATTAAGCTCGCATTGCCGGGCATTTATGAATTGGCGCAGGGGGGCACGGCTGTTGGGACAGGATTAAATACGAAGCAGGGATGGGCCGAAACGGTTGCCAGTAATATGGCACGCATTACAGGACTTCCGTTCGCAACCGCGCCCAATAAGTTTGAAGCCTTATCGGCGCATGATGCAATGGTCTTTATGTCGGGTGCAATTTCAACGGTGGCAGGCTCATGCTATAAAATAGCGAATGACATGCGCTTTTTGGGTTCTGGGCCGCGCTCGGGTCTCGGAGAACTGATTTTGCCAGAAAACGAGCCGGGCTCGTCGATCATGCCTGGGAAAGTTAATCCAACTCAAGCCGAAGCACTGACGCAAATTGCGGCGCATGTCATGGGCAATGATGCGGCGATTAAGTTCGCAGGCTCTCAAGGTCATTTTGAACTCAATGTTTATAATCCGATGATGGCCTATAATCTTCTTCAAAGCATTCAGCTATTGGGTGACGGGGCGGACAGCTTCACAAAACGAATGTTGAATGGCACGCAAGCTAATGAAGCGCGGATTGAAAAATTGATGAAAGAAAGCCTTATGCTCGTAACCGCGCTTGCCCCAACTATTGGCTATGATAATGCTACAAAGGTTGCGAAAACAGCGCATAAAAATGGCACAACACTTCGTGAGGAGGCAATCAATTTGGGTTTTGTTGACGGCGAGACTTTTGATAAAGTTGTGCGCCCCGAAGATATGATTGGCCCAAAATCATAAATATTGCGTTATGCTGGAAAAGCACTCTTTGACAATTCAAAAGCACAGAACTTCGGTCACTTTGGAGCCGGAATTCTGGGCTGAATTTAAGCGTTTGGCAAGTGAGCGTGATCTTAGGATCAATCAGCTTGCAACTCAGATTGATAATCAACGTGATCCGCACACAAACTTGGCGAGCGCGATTAGGCTTTATGTTTTAGAGGCGCTTCGAAATTCTTAAGTAAATGCCGTTTTCTGAGCGTGTGGTGAGGTAGGCGACCGGAACGGGTTGTTGAGCGCTTAATTCAAACTGAAATTTTTGAACGAGACTTGCGATGCCAAGGACACCTTCGATCATCGCAAATCCTGCGCCGATACATATGCGTTCGCCTGCCGAAAACGGAAAATAAGCATCTCTACAATGTGCGGGAAGCGCTTCCCATCTATCGGGCTTGAAAGCGTGCGGTTCATCCCAAATGCGTTCATGGCGCCCCGAATGCCAAGCACTTAAAATACATAAGTCCTTAGGCGCGATTGTTTTGTCACGAAATTGCGCGGAATGATTGCTTTCGCGCACGAGCATAGGAACGGGGGCATATAATCGAAGTGTCTCGTGAAAAACATTGCGTGTAAATTTGAGTTTTGCAATGCGATCAAAATGAAGCGCGCTGCTTTGGATCTCGTCATACACTTTGTTTTGTGAATCTTGGTCAAACGCAAGTAAATAAAGCGCCCATGATAGTGCTGATGCTGAAGTTTCGTGACCAGCAAGGAAAAAAATTGCAACCTGATCAATCATTTCCTCACGGTCAAAAATATGGCCGGTTTCAGGATCTTTTGTGGTCATTATTTTGGTTGCGAGATCTTGAGGTGCCGTTTCATCTTTGATTTCTTTTAGCCGTAAGTCGACAAGTTGCCCGATCGCTTTGCGTATTTTTTGCGCAGATTTTTTGGATTGGGAAGATTCAAAGCGCGGAAACCATTTGGGAAGGCGCATTAAATTTGTAAAATTGAACACAGGCTGCGCGCGTTGATAAGCTTGGAAATCATCAAAAACGCTGCGGGCAAGCTCATGATTAATGGGAATTGAAAAAAGCGTGCGAAAAATAATGTCGGCGGCAAAATGGCTACATTCAAATTCGATATCAACGGGTTGATTATGGGCTAATTTGTCAAAGCGAGCAATCATTTCATGGGCTGCATTTTGCATCGCCGGATAGATTGTTTTGATCCGTCCACCTTCAAAAGCGGGATTAATGATGCGGCGCTGCATTTCCCAAATATCGCCATTGGTGACAAAAACCGAGGAGTTTCCCAAAAGCGGTTTTATGGAGTTGTAAATCGTGTCAGATTTTGGATAATCTCGCGCCGGCGCATTAAGAACCTGGCGTGACACATTGGGGTCATTGATTAGAAAGCTAGAGTAAAAAGGCGTTTTGACCTCTGCCATCCACGCTCGGTACAAACGCTGGGGTAAAGCGGCGAACATGTTTTGGCGAAACATGAACAATCTTCGCCATTTGTTGAGACCGTCGGGGGCGTGTTGGGGCTGAGCGGGTATTTTTTTACTCATGGTGCCATATCCTTAAAGCCATTTAAATTTTTGCGTTTTGTAGAAGGCGAGTCTTTTTGGGTGCCATATCGTTCCCATAAGCGAATGGGACCAGAGGTAATTTGAAAATAATCATAGTGACGAGGCTTGTCGAAATGACAAAGATATTGAAAGTGAATTCGAAAGAAACGGTATTTTATTCGTTTTTGATAAGCTTCGCTTAGTGTATTTGAAAATGCCGCAGAGATCATACGTGGATATTTTTGTGCATAGTCAACATCGACTGAGCACGCAACAGGATCGCAAAGCGCAAAACACACACCATCAGAAGGCGCGCTTACATCTACCCAGCTGACAATGTCCTGTTTTCCGAGCTCGTAAAGACAAAGGCGCAGATCGTGCGCTTTCGGAAGATAGCTGACGAGCGGAATCGCTTGACCCAATGTGAGCAATGAGACATTGTCTTTGCGCTGCAATTCGTTGTCACGGAGTAGCTCCGCAACCATCATCACGCCAATATGCGCCCCCGATGAATGTCCAACGATTAAAATCTCATCAAATGATTTTTCATCGATTGCGATTTTGATTTGCTTTTTGAGTTTATCAATTCGTGCCCGCAAACTTGGCGGTGTATAACCGTCATTTTCGATGAAATAACTGAGATCATGAACAACGTAATAGGGTAAAATATGATGATCCCATTTGCGAAATAGCCAAATAAGGCCGACCATGACGGCGAAATTTACAATCCAACCTAAAATGTCGGGCGCAAAATTCGAGACGAGGGCGCCACATAAGCGTCCAATGAAAAAGGCGATAAGTATTTGCAGCGGGATGATTAAAAAGGGATATAAACCAGTTAGATTGGCTGGGAAATGGAGTTTCATGAGCCTTCGCAAAGCGCCCGAGCCTGCGATTACGCGGCCAATATTTATCATAAGCGCCCAGCTTTTCCAAATTGGAATATCCATGTTTTTACGCACAAGATCATTCCAAGTTAAAAAGCGAAATTCGGTGTGCGTGGTGTGATCATTTATGATTGATTTGGCGTGAAAGCGCGGGACGCCTTCAAGCGAAGGCATGCGTTCAACATCAATATGATAATCAGAAATTTCCGCCTGTTTTTCACCTTCGCTTTTGTAGCCTTCGCGGTACCGATTGGGCGGCATGGGATCAAAACCCGGAATATAGAGGACGAGACGTTTTCTAACAGATTGTTGAGGATTTGCCATAGTTAACCAAACATCTGCAAAATTGGGAAACTCTCGTTAAGCCATAGTGCGAATTGGTTAAACCAACCGATCGCCATAAAGGCGCCAACAAATACGAGCAACAATCCCATGCTTTTCTCGATAAATGGTAAAAATCGATTGAGACGTGCACTTTTTGGCATAAATTTCTCGATATACATTGCGACAAAAATAAATGGTAAGCCCAGACCAAGAACATAAAACACGGCGAGCCCTGCAGCGCGAGCGAGTGTATCTTGGCTAGCTGTCATGCTTAAAATTGTAGAAATCGCAGGCCCGAGGCAAGGTGACCAGCCGATTGCAAATGCAAGGCCAAGTAAAAAGGCACTCAGGGCTGACTTATCATCACGCTTAAAATCCACGCGCAGTTCGCGCGTCAAAAAAGTGAACCGAAATAGGCCCAAAAAATGAAATCCAAATATAATAATCACGATTCCAGCGATTTGAGTAAAAATATCCTTGTAAATCAAAACGCTTGTGGCAAGTCTATTAAAGGTAAGCGCCATAATCAAAAAAGCAACGGAAAGCCCTAACACAAAAAATATTGATGTCATCACAAGTTTTTGTTTTTCATCTCCATTTTTGAGCTGTTCAATTGAGTTTCCAGACATAAATGCGAGATAAGCTGGAACAATAGGGAGCACACAAGGCGACAAAAAACTGAGGAGACCAAAGGCGAATGAAATTGCAGCAGCAATGAAAAAGGATTGAGATATTAAGTCCATGATAACCTTTGATGGTGACGTTCAATGAGCCTTGTATCTAAAATAGAATTTGTTGTCACTTGGCTAAACTGCTGTGGGCGAAATTGCCAATTTTTCCACGGGTGCTCAATATTTTCCATTGAAAAATCTTTGTAGCTGGTTCCATCACCGCAATTATCAAGAATTTGGTCAATTTCATCGATCCAGCTTTTGTCTTCTTTGAGTTTAGTAACGCTGTCTTTATGAAATTCAAATGCTTTGTCATGAAGGCGTTGGATCTTCGGGATTTCGAGTAGTTTGTTTTTGAATATACGGCTGTGGGTAGTCTTTTTGAGAATGTCAGAATTTTCTGCGATATTCCAATTAAAACACTGCCAGTAGGACTTTGGGTTTTCTTCGCCCCGAATTCCTGCACTTTTTCGGTTTACAAAACCTCGCTTCCACTTGAGATAAAACGCATCACGCGAACGAAGCGCATAGTGGTTAACACGCCCTAAGATGTTTCCGAAACCAATACCATTTGGAAGCGCCATCCATGTTCCTTTATCGTACATATGGGGCATATCTACACCATTTGCGTCAAGCCAAGGCCAATTTTGAGCGGCCTTGATCGGTTTTAGGGGGCGATGAGTGCCAATTTGTGCGAAGTATTTTTGTTGATATAGCGTTTTTAGTCCCCGAATGTGATAGGGATGAAGTTGTAATTCGGCAGCGCATTTGGTGAATTGCTGCGGTGTGGGCTTATCTTCGAGTTCCCGAATGTCCGCGTTTCCAAATATCTGCCACATAAATGAAATAGCTGCAAAATCTCCGCCGATTTCACGAAATAGATCTTCTAGCTGCCCATCCCCCACATCAATGCGGAGATATTCGTCAACATCTAGGGGCATAAGCCATTTCGCGTTTTGAACAGCGTCTAGGCGCCTCATCCTTTGATAAGCGGTTTTTTGTATGCCGCGCGGATAGGGGGCTGGATTGGCTGCGTGAGTTAAAATTCCTATTTTTTCTAAGTTGCGACAAATCTTTTCCGTACCGTCAGAACAGTCGTTAGTAAGCACCACAATATGTGTAAAACCGATCGAAAGATGGTGGGCAACCCAATCCAGCAAGTAGGGACCTTCGTCCTTCATTGTTGTCAGAATCACGTATTCGTAATTATAAGCGCTTGGAAGAGAAGTCATTATCGGGAGGGAAGGTCCTCTGTATATAAATTTTCAATGAGACTTTGTGGCAGGCAACTATGCTCCAGTTTTTTTCGGAGGTTATTTATATTAATAAAAAGTTCGTTTCCAACAGGTGGGCAACCAAATTTTGAGAAATCTGGAAGCGGTTGAGTGCGTTCGGAAGTTTTGTGATCTTTGAGTTCTTGAATGAGGTCCGGGTCTATCTTGCGAATTTCTTGAGCTTGCTTGCGGTGCATTTCATAGCTTTGAGTTTGAAAACGTTCAAATTTTTTATCGATGTCAATAAGCGCATCATAATATTGAATGGTACGATCTGAATGTTCCAATATCTTATCTTCCTTAACATCATTCCAGTTAAAGAGTTGCCAATAATCTATCGGTCGACCTTTGCCACGCACAGTCGGTGCATTAGGATGAACAAAGCCTCGTGACCATTTTAAAATAAAGCTCTCAAGTGATCTTAGCGCATAATGATTGATGCGTCCGAGCGCAGTTCCAAAACCGAAACCGTTGGGTTGCGCGTGCCAATGACGCATTCGTGTCAAGTTCTTAATCGAAACGCCGTCTGCATCGATCCAATCAAACTCGTTCGACTTACTTATTAAAAAATTAATGGGACGATGGGTTCCTAGCTTTTCAAAATATCCGTTTTTATAAAGCGTTTTAAAAGGGCGCGCCTCATAGGGGCGAGCTTGGAGTGGGTGAATCGCTTTTGTAAAATTGGGAAGCGTTCTTTCTTGAAGTTTCACATGGCCTGAATTTCCAAATAGCTGCCAATTAAATGATATTGCTTTTGCATTATCCCCAATGGCTGAGAATAAATCATCGAGGTGACCATTTCCGACATCAATGCGCAAAAATTCATCACAATCGAGTGTCATCATCCATTCGCACTCTGAAAATGCGGCTAGGCGTCTCATGCGGTTATAGCCAGTTTTCTGAGGGCCGAGCGGATAAGGTTCGGGATTGTTTCTATGGCTGACAAGGCCGGCTCGTGCTAAATTCCGTGCAATCTTTTCTGTTTCGTCTGAGCAGTTATTTGTAAGGATTGCAAAATGTGTAAAGCCGATCGACAAATGATACGCTATCCACTCGAGCATATAAGGCGCTTCATTCTTCATTGTTGTGAAGACTGTCCGAGAATAGTCTTGATAGGGCAGCATGTTGCTCATTAAAGCTTAATTATATTATCAGAATTGTAACAAATATTTTTTTGTAAAGATAAGTATATTTTGTCGGAGTGTCGAGGGGGCTCCTAAAATTGTGTTTTGCATTTAAGGAAAATGTAAATTTGAATTTGAAGAGGTCACAACGGCATCGGTTTCTCACCTGTAGTTGAGCAGGGCTCATTCTTTTGATGTCTCACTTATAGCGTCCCATTTCATTCTATTTTTCGCAAACATACGGTTTTGAAGGTGTCGAACGCGAATGATTTAATTTCAATCAGATTAATTTGGTGATGTAAGTCCAGTGAAAGTGGTCGGGGCGGCGAGATTCGAACTCACGACCCCCTGTACCCAAAACAGGTGCGCTACCAGGCTGCGCCACGCCCCGACATTTTCACTCATTTGGTGCGGTCGAGAAGACTCGAACTTCCACTCCGGTTAAGGAACAGCGACCTCAACGCTGCGCGTCTACCAATTCCGCCACGACCGCCTAAATGGTGGCGTGTCTATATCAACGGTTAAGAGCATTGTGAAGAGGTTATTTGAAGAAAAGCATACTTTTTTAAGAAAGCCTTGATTTCATGACAAATTCATACAGTCATGAAGATGCAAAACACCCACTAATTTATCATTTTTTGTGACAAGAAGCTGCGTGATCGCTGTTTCGCTCATTCTTTTAACGGCATCTTCAATAAATAGATCGGGATCAACGCTGTGCGGCGTTTTTGTGGCAATATCCAAGGGGTTCCTTTCCCACAAATCTTGAGAATTTCGCCGAATATCGCCATCCGTAATCACTCCCAAAATTTGCGTGTCATCGAGTAAAATTGCGATGCCCATTTGCTTCTCACTTAAAACATATAAGACCTTCTTCATGTCCTCTTGGGCAGAAAGAATGGGGAGATCATTTCCTGTTTTCATGACGTCTGAAACTTTCCGAAGCTTTGCCCCTAAACGACCACGCGGATGCAAGTGGGCAAAATCTGAGGTTTTAAAATTCTTCAACCCTGCATATTCAAGCGCAAGCGCGTCGCCAATTGTGCTCGCAAGCGTCGTGGACGTGGTTGGGGCGAGTCCATTTTGATCTGCTTCGTCAATTTGGCCGTAAGCAATACAAATTGTAGAAGCTTGCGCTAGCGTGCTGTGATCGTCGGCAGTAACGGAAATGATCGGGTTGTTTTCATATTGACAAAAATGGATAATATCAGAGAGCTCAGACGTTTCACCCGAATTTGAGAAGAGCAGCGCAAGCGCACCATTTGCAAAAGAACCGAGGTCGCCGTGACTTGCCTCAGAAGGGTGAATGAAATGCGCCTCGCGTCCAAGTGATCTAAATGTGCTTGCGAGTTTGCGCGCGACGTGATCGGATTTTCCGATCCCTGAAATGATAAGCGTCTTGTTAAATGATAAGCGTCTTGTTATTTTCTGCGATCATCTGGGCGGCTTCCCCGCATTTATCAAAATTTTTAAATTCGTTGAGTGCTTGTGTCGCAGTTTCAAAAACATGTTTGGCGATTTTGGTCATTTTCAGCCCTTTTCCTCTCTATATTCCAAATCTCCAAACTTGGCAATTCGCGTTTGGGGGGCACTTCTTTAAGATGCTATTGAGATCAGTGCTTGACGGCATTTACACTTAATAATAATTGTCATCTATGGTGAAGTGGCGATATTCGGAAACGCTCGTTGATTACGAGGACGCGATTGCAACAATGGAAAGAGAAGTTGCCTTGATCGCGGAAGGCGCTAAGGAAGTTATTTGGTCTTTAGAACATCCACCTCTTTACACCGCTGGAACCTCTGCGCAAAAAGAAGATCTTGTATCCCCAGACCGCTTTCCCGTCTATAAGGCGGGTCGAGGCGGGCAATATACCTATCATGGCCCCGGTCAGCGTGTTGTTTATGTGATGCTTGATCTCAATCGGCGCGGGCGTGACATCCGCAAATTTGTGAGCCAGCTTGAGAATTGGGTGATTTCGACTTTGGCGGAGTTTAATATTCACGGTGAGGTACGAGACGGGCGTGTGGGCGTTTGGGTGCCGCGCCCCGAAAAAGGTCGCGATATGAACGGGGAGATCCTCGAAGAGAAGATTGCTGCGGTTGGAATTCGGTTAAAGAAATGGGTGAGTTATCACGGGATTTCAATTAATATTAACCCAGATTTAGAGCATTTTTCGGGCATAGTTCCTTGCGGAATTCGTGCGCACGGTGTGACGAGTTTTATGGATTTGGGGCAAATGATCACGATGGAAGAATTTGATATGGCGCTAAGGGCGCGCTTTGAGTTGAGTTTTGATTAGACACCCATGGCTTACGTGTCTCTTTACCATGACTTGGAAACGATCCAGCGAATTAAATCCGGCAAGGCGCAGTTTTGGATCGATTTACTTGGACAACTTGACGAACGGGGCCACCAAGTTGCGCTTAAATTACAAAATTCAGAAAGCTTGCAAGCGGCGGGCGAACACGAAGACTATGCGATTGTTCAAAAGGCGCTAACACTAAAGGAAAATGTTTACTCGATTCGCCTACTGGGGTGCCGTCCTTATCTAACGGTTGAAAAAGCCGGCTTGCGCTCGGAATTTAGAATGGCGCGCGCGAAATTTCAGCCCGACGAAGAAGAGCTTCAGCGGCTTCAAAAACGCTGCCTACCGATATCAAAGCGTGTGTTTAAATCCGAGATTAGGCCGTCGGATCGGAGCCCACAAGGGGCAATTCTCGTTCCGTTGCAGGGGCAACTTCTTTCAAGGCGGTCAGAGGATGATATGAGTGCGATTGAAATGTTGCTTTATTTGCGGCATATTTGTCCTGAGCGTGAAATCAAGTACCGATTGCACCCCAACTATGACTATGAAAAAGAAGAGTTGGACGCACTTCAAGAAACTGCCTATGAATGTGCGCTTGTCAGGTCGACGGAAGATCTTGATATAGCCTTGAACCATGCCACTTTGGTCGCGAGTTTAAATTCAACGGTCGCATTGCGCGGATATTTTTGGCATAGGCCGGCTTTATTCTTTGGCGATATTGATTTTTCGCATATCGGTTTACGTTTTGATGACGGTTTTAACTTCGCCCAAAGACTAGCGGCGTTCGAATCTGAGCCCAAGAACTTTGACGCGTATTTGGCTTGGTATTTTTCGCAAATGGCCGTTTTTTGGCCTCAAAAAGGGCCAGACGAAGTGATTTCAATCATGCGCGCGTTAGGATTTGAGGGATAGCTTAACTTTGCCGATTAATATCGGATACTGGAATGTTTTTTCTCCTTTTGTAAAGATGCGACAATTTGCCTCGTGCGCCCCTTATGACGGAATTTATGTGTTTAATTAGCTGATCTCATTTGATTTTAGGTAAAATTTCCTAAAAAAAAGCAATTTCTCTTAAGATAGGGTGTAATTCGGGATTGAGAAAACTGTAAGCTCGGTTTAAAAGATTGGGTGATAGAGTTGAGTTTACTCAAGTTAAATACGGTCATTCTCGGGAGAGTTTTATATGGTTGATGCTTCACATCCACATCATTATGAACGTGGTTTTTTTGAACGCTGGTTCATGTCCACTAATCACAAAGACATTGGTATTTTATATCTTTTCACAGCCGGATTTTTAGGTTTCGTTTCCGTCTTGATGACAATGTATATGCGTTTGGAGCTTATGGATCCGGGCGTTCAATATATGTGTATGGAGGCTGTTAATCCCGACGGGCTAGGTATTTTGGGATCAATTAACCTCACGAATATGGACGGGAATTGTACCCCGAACGGACATTTGTGGAATGTGATGATCACAGCGCACGGCATTTTGATGATGTTCTTCGTTGTGATTCCCGCTCTATTTGGTGGTTTTGGTAACTATTTTATGCCCCTCATGATTGGCGCGCCTGATATGGCGTTCCCACGTCTTAACAATCTTTCTTATTGGCTCTATGTCGCCGGGTCTTCACTTGCCGTTCTTTCGCTTTTTGTGCCAGGCGGTGATGGACAGGCAGGGTCAGGGATCGGTTGGGTTTTATATGCGCCGCTTTCGGTGCTTGAGCCAGGCTTTTCAACTGATTTGGCTCTCTTTGCCGTTCACTTATCAGGGGCCTCTTCAATTTTGGGCGGGATCAATATGATCACGACATTCTTGAATATGCGTGCGCCTGGAATGACGATCCATAAAGCCCCGCTTTTCGCGTGGTCGATTATTATTACGGCCTTTTTGATCTTACTTTCGCTTCCCGTTTTAGCGGGCGCAATCACTATGTTGATCACCGATCGCAATTTCGGCACAGCATTTTTTGACGCGAGCGCCGGTGGTGATCCATTGCTTTACCAGCACTTACTGTGGTTCTTCGGTCATCCTGAAGTTTACATGATCATTTTGCCGGGCTTTGGTATCATTTCTCACGTGATCTCAACTTTCTCTAAGAAGCCGATTTTTGGCTATCTGCCAATGGTTTATGCAATGGTTGGCATTGGTGCACTCGGCTTTGTCGTTTGGGCGCACCACATGTTTACAGCCGGTATTTCGTCAACTGAGCAATTCTATTTCATGTTGGCCACAATGGTCATCGCGGTGCCGACAGGTATTAAGATTTTCTCTTGGATTGCGACGATGTGGGGCGGTCAGATCGAATTGAAAACACCGATGCTATACGCAGTTGGATTTATTTTCTTGTTCACAGTCGGCGGTGTGACGGGGATTGTGTTATCACAAGCGCCTGTTGATCGGATTTTCCACGACACTTATTTTGTGATTGCGCACTTCCACTATGTGATGTCGATCGGTGCTGTCTTCTGTATTTTTGCGGGGACTTACTATTGGATTGGCAAAATGTCGGGCCGTCAATATCCGGAGTGGGCAGGAAAACTTCAGTTCTGGACATTCTTTATTAGCACGAACATAACCTTTTTCCCTATGCACTTCTTGGGCAATCAAGGAATGCCGCGTCGCTACATTGAGGTGAACGAGCTTTTTGCCTACTGGAATAAAATCGCAAGTTACGGGGCTTTCCTTTCGTTCTTAAGCTTTGTGTTCTTTATTGGCATCGTGTTTTATACGATATTTTACGGACGCAAGGTCAGCGAGCCTTCTTATTGGGGCAAATATGCGGAAACTTTGGAGTGGACTTTGCCAAACCCACCCCCTGAGCATACGTTCGAGCAGCTTCCTACGCCTGATATGTGGGATCATGATCATCACTAATCACAATGGCGCTCTACACGAGCGCCATTTTCACTCAATCATTTATGGAATATTATCGCGTCTTAAAACCTCATTCGTCGCTCGGCAAAAAAGGCCAAGCGCGTGTTGTTTGGAGTATTTTATTACTGGTTATGGCAAAATTCATTGCTGTATTTATCGCCCTCATATTGATTGAAAACTATAATTCAGCGCTAATTGCGAGCGCAGAACGATTTCTGTTTATCTTTTTTTTGCTGCCGGCATTATTCATGTTTGCGGCGTTTTGGGCGGTGAATTATCAGATGAAGCGGCATGAAATTCTAAAAATTAATGATCAACAGCTTTATTTGACGCATGTGGAGCCGAATGGGCGCAAACATGAATTTAAGACAGTGCCGCATTGGGTTCAGGTCAAAATGAGCGATAAGGGACCGGTTCCCAACTATGTGACGTTAAGTAGTCAAAACCGCACAGTTGAGCTTGGACGTTTCTTGTCACCTGAGGAAAGGAAGCACCTTTTTCAAGAGGTTGTTGCTTTTCAGCGAAGTTTGTTGAATTCTAAATAAAAATTAAAAAGATTCGTTGAGAGCGCGAGCGCATATAAAAGTTGGAGAAAATAATGGATCAAGACAATTTACAGAAATTGGTTTTGCGTTTGGGGCGAGTTGTTGACGAATTGAAGCACAGATTTGATGAGATTGATGGTGTTCGGTATGAGCTTGGCGAAAACGTGGGGCTTGAAAGTGCCAAGGAAGTCAATCCTACAGATGAGGCGCTGAAGCGGCTCGAGAAGATGATGTTAAAGATGGAAGAAAATTACGAAGCACTTTCATCGAATGGAACTCAAGAAAAAGCTGCACAAGAGGACGATCTTTATGAAAATGTAGGCAGCGTTCATCGGGTCGTTCCGCGTAAGAAAAGACATTTTAATGGTGCGAAAACACAAAGGCTACAGCGTGTTCAAAAGCGGGCGACAACGAAAGTTGCACGAATGACTTCATCTGAAACTGAATTGGGAATTCAAAAGAAGCGCAATCAAAATGATACTTTTATGAAGGCTGACGATCCACAATTTATGCCTGCATCTAAGGCAAAAACAGAAGTTGCGGAACCAGAAAATAATGTTATATCGTTAAGTAAGGCGCGCGAAAAACCGAACAATCCCAGAAGAAAAAATGCTCCAAAGGGTAAATTTCAGAGTGCGGTTTCAGCTCCCCAAAAATTAGCTTCAAATACGTCGACTTCTTCAAAAAATACAGCGCTTTTAGAAGATGATATTTTGGAATTGACCAACCCAATTAATAAATAGTTTTGGAGATTTAAGTGCGTTGTGAAAGTTATGTTTTGTGCGGGCTTTCATAGGGAATTGGTTTTAGAATTAAGAGGAAATTCAAATGATATATAAAAATTTAGGAGGGACTGATCTCAAAGTCTCTCGAATTTGTTTGGGAACAATGACATGGGGTGTGCAAAATACCTATGAAGATGCCGCGCGCCAACTTGATATGGCTCTTGAGCATGGTGTTAATTTTATGGATACCGCTGAGGTGTATCCTGTGCCCGTTAAGCCTGAACTTTGCGGAAATACAGAGGCAATTATCGGGCGTTGGGTGAAAGATTCAGGTAAGCGTGATCAATATTTAATTGCCACGAAAATGGCGGGTCCCGGATTTTTGAGAGATGGTCGAGGTTTAAAACCTGAGGATGTGACCGAGGCTGTTGATGGTTCACTTAAGCGCCTTGGAATTGAAACAATTGATCTTTATCAACTCCATTGGCCGCAGCGACAAGTCAATTATTTTGCGCAAAGAGATTTCCAACCCGACAAGCACACAAGTTTTGTGGGTGAGGACATCAAGGGAATGCTTGAGGCGCTGGCGAAGGAAATTGAGAAGGGTAAAATTCGCTATATTGGGGTCTCAAATGAAACACCTTGGGGGGTCATGCAGTACCTTAATTTCGCGGTAAATGACGGTTTGCCACGGATTGTTTCAAGCCAAAATCCCTATAGTTTGATGCAAAGATCATGGGATGTGCATATGGGTGAATTTGCCATGAGAGAACGTGTTGATTTGCTTGCTTATTCGCCGCTTGCTGGTGGCATTTTGTCCGGAAAGTACTTGGATGGTGCTCAAAACCCGACGGGACGTTTTGGTGGAGCTTGGGGCGAGACTGTGATGGAGCAACATTCGCTTAACAAAGATACAGACTGGGTGCGTTTTTACGCACAACTTGCTAAAGATCACAATATGACACCCACTCAACTTGCGATCGCTTGGGTTAACCAACGCGCGCATTTGGGTTCTAATATTATTGGGGCGACGGCAGACGCGCAACTCGAAGAAGTTTTGTCAGCTGAAGATATCGTTTTGAGCGAAGAAGTTTTAGATGCGATCGAGGATTTCCATGATCAAAATCCAAGCCCGTCGTTGACGCGAAAGGGCATGAGAGATGCAAAATAGTCGCAAGTTGTTAAGGGGACACGCACAGCCTCACGGGGCTTGCGGTTAAAATGGCTTGGTTTTACCTGGGCTTGGCGATTTTTTTTGAGGTTGCGGGGACGTATTTTCTAAAACTCTCAAATGGATTTGAAAAATGGCTTTGGGGTGGGATGGCTTTTGTTTGCTATGGGTTATGCCTTTTGGCGCTTGCGCCGGCTATGAAACTGGTTCCGGTCGGCGTTGTTTATGCGATTTGGGCGGGCGTCGGCATTTTAGCGGCTTCAGCCATTGGATTTTTCGCCTTTGCAGAAAAACTGAGCGCTTATCAATTGGTATTTATTTCATTTATTCTCGTAGGTGCTGTCGGGTTAAACCTAACAACAAAAGGCCTAGGCTAATCCTATTCTGATTAATAATCCTGTTATAAATTTTATAAATTCGCGTTTCAATTTCAGGTCAGCATTGATCAAATCAGGGCTTTTCACAGCTCGAGAACTTCGATAGAAACACGGCAAAACTAAAATTGGTGATAATTATGGCGCTTGATAAAAAATTCAACGCAACGGAAGCGGAAGCTCGCATTTCAAAACAATGGCTGGAGTCTGATGCCTTCAAAGCGGGCGCGAATGCAAAAGAGGGGGCAGAGAGCTTCACGATCATGCTGCCGCCGCCTAATGTGACCGGCGTTCTCCATTTGGGCCATGCTTTCAACCATACACTCATGGATATCCTTGTGCGCTGGCACCGTATGCGTGGATTTGATACGCTTTGGCAGCCGGGTCAAGACCACGCGGGAATTGCCACTCAGATGGTTGTGGAGCGCGAGCTTGGGAAAGAAGGCCTGCGCCGCACCGATTTTTCGCGTGAAGAATTTTTGGGCAAAGTTTGGGATTGGAAACAAAAATTTGGCGGTGCCATTATTGAGCAAATGAAGCGTTTGGGTGATAGCTGTGATTGGTCACGCAATGCCTTCACAATGTCGGGCGCGCCGGGTGCGCCTGAAGGCGAAGAGGGGAATTTTCATGATGCGGTGCTCAAGGTCTTTGTTGATCTTTATAATAAAGGATTGATTTATCGAGGGAAGCGCCTCGTAAATTGGGATCCGCATTTTGAGACGGCGATTTCGGATTTGGAAGTGGAAAATATCGAAGTCGACGGGCATATGTGGCATTTCAAATATCCACTCGCAGGTGGCGAAACCTATACATATATTGAAAAAGACGAAGACGGAAATATAACGCTTGAAGAAGAGCGTGATTACATTTCAATTGCAACAACACGTCCTGAGACCATGCTTGGAGATGGGGCTGTTGCGGTTCACCCAAGCGACGAGCGTTATGCACCGATTGTTGGGAAGCTTTGTGAAATTCCTGTTGGCCCTAAAGAGCATCGTCGTTTGATTCCGATTATTACGGATGAGTATCCAGACAAAGATTTTGGTTCAGGTGCAGTGAAGATTACGGGCGCGCATGATTTTAATGACTATCAAGTAGCGAAGCGCGGAGGGATCCCGATGTATTCGCTTATGGATACTAAAGGCGCAATGCGTGCAGACGGCAGGTCTTATGCGGAAGAAGCAGCGGATGCATTGGCGATTTCCAAGCGTGAGATGGACTATGACGAGGTCAAGATTGCGGGCATGAACCTTGTACCTGAAAGCTACCGCGGGCTTGATCGGTTTGATGCGCGTAAAAAAGTGGTGGCGGACATCAATGCTGAGGGTTTGGCGGTCATGACCACCGAGACGCGTAAGGACGAAGACGGGAATGAAGTTCGCGTTCAAGTTCCTTTCGTCGAAAGTAAGAAAATTATGCAGCCATTTGGTGATCGTTCAAAAGTTGTAATAGAGCCGATGTTGACCGATCAGTGGTTCGTAGACACGGCGAAGATTGTTCAGCCTGCGATTGATGCGGTGAAGTCCGGGGAAGTCAAAATCTATCCCGATGAACAGCGTAAAGTTTATTTCAATTGGCTTGATAATATTGAACCATGGTGCATTTCTCGCCAACTTTGGTGGGGGCATCAAGTCCCTGTTTGGTACGATGATGAAGGCAATCAATATTGCGCAGCAAGTGAAGAAGAGGCGATCAAGCAATCAGGTGGCAAAATTCTGACGCGTGATGAGGATGTTCTCGACACATGGTTCTCTTCTGGCCTTTGGACTTTTGGAACTTTGGGCTGGCCTGAAGAAACCGAAGCCTTGAAAAAATATCACCCAACCGATGTTTTGATCACGGGTCTGGATATTATTTTCTTCTGGGTTGCGCGCATGATGATGATGACAATGGAGCAGACGAAACAAATTCCGTTTAAGCATATCTACCTTCATCCCATGGTTCGCGATGAAAAGGGAAAGAAAATGTCCAAATCGGTTGGCAATGTCTTGGATCCGCTTGAGCTGATCGATCAATTTGGTGCGGATGCGGTTCGCTTTACGTTGGCATCGCTTGCCACTATGGGCCGCAATGTGCGTTTGTCTGTGTCACGCATTGAGGGCTATCGTAATTTTGCAACCAAAATTTGGAATGCGGCTAAATTTGCAGAGATGAATGATGCGGTTTCAACTCCAGATTTTGACCCAAGCGCGGTGCAAGGTACACTTAACAAATGGATCATAGGCGAAGTTGCAAAAGTGCGCATAGCACATGATGAGGCGCTGACAGCATTTCGTTTTAATGATGCGGCGAATGCGCTTTATGCGTTTACGTGGAACAAACTTTGCGATTGGTATATCGAGTTCACCAAGCCAATTTTCTTCGGTGATGATGAAGCATTCAAGCGCGAAACGCGTGCAACCTTGGCATGGGCAATTGATCAGGCGATTACGCTTTTGCATCCCATAATGCCATTTGTGACCGAAGAACTTTGGGCTCAACTTTCAAATCGCACAAATATGTTGGTGCATCAAGATTGGCCTGAATATGGCGCTGATTTGATTTCACATGATGCGGATGCGGAGATGAATTGGGCGATTGGTTTGATCGAGCGCATCCGTTCGACCCGTGCTGAATTGCATGTGCCTGCAGGGGTGAAATTAGAGCTGCATCAACTAGAGCTCGGCGCGCTTCGCCAAGGCTATTTGAAACGCAATCAAGTGATGATTGAGCGTTTGGCACGGATTGAAAAAATCACCTTGCAAGATGAGGTTGTGAAGGGGGCTGTGACCATTCCCGTTGAAGGGGGGCAATTTGCGCTGCCGCTTGCGGGTGTGATTGATCCCAATGAAGAGATCGCGCGTTTGACGAAGACAATCGAAAAATTGTCAAAAGAAAAGGGCGGCCTTACAGGGCGCTTAAATAATGCCAAATTTGTCGCCTCAGCGCCTGAAGAAGTTGTCGAAAGCGCGCGCGCACGCCTTAACGAAATTGAATTAGAACTTGGCGCACTCGAGCAAGCAAAATTACGAATTCAAGAGCTTAATGGTTAAGTTGCTCCGCACATTTTTGTTTTTCTAAGGAGGCTATATATGCCAAAGCTGGATGAAATTTTTTTAAATGTTCCTATCGCGCATCGGGGTCTGCATGACGGCAATCGAACGGTTGATGAAAATAGTGTGACTTCGTTCTTGCGTGCGTCCGAACGAGGGTTTCCGATTGAAATAGATATTCAAGCGTCGAGAGATGGCAAGGCAATTGTATTTCATGATGCCCATTTAGATCGTATGACCAATATGTCAGGTCGTGTTGATAATTTGACGGCTGTCGAACTTGCCAAAATAAAACTTAAGAATGGCGATCCGATTTTATCATTGGAAGAAATTTGCAAAGCAATTAAATCCTTACCAATGTTGATTGAGATCAAAGATCAAAGTAATCAATTGGGTGTGATGCGCACTGATTTTATCGATGATATCCTTAAGCGCCTTCGCGATTATGAGGGACAAGCGGCGCTGATGTCGTTCAATCCTTATGCGATGGACTATTTGCAGGAAGTCTCAAACGATATTCCGCTTGGGCTTGTGACAACTGATTTTGCGTGCCCAAATTGGGATCATGTTCCCAGCGCACGTCGAAACGCTTTGAGTGAAATGAAAGAAATTTCAGAGTTTTCGCCTGATTTTATTTCTCATGCGCGAGATGATTTAGACCGTGTTGCCGATTTTGAGGGGGATATATTGTGTTGGACAGTTCGGAGCAAAGATGAAGAAAAAGAGGCGCGCCGCGTGGCTAAGAATATTACCTTTGAACTTTACGATCCTCGAAATTGATTCGCTAATTTAATTCAAACAAATAAAAAACGCCGCAAATGGTTCGCGACGTTGTCATTTCTATTTCTAAAAAAAGCGTATTGAAACACTACTTACATATTTTACGCGTAAGGTTTTTAATTTCTTCGCGTGAAACACCAATATCTTCTAGCTGATCTCCGTTAAGAGAGTTGAGGGCTTGAAGTGTCTTTGCGCGTTTGCGCCAAGAGCGGATCGCGCTGAAAAATTGGTCGAATGGCGTTTGCAGACGAAAAGCTGCGATTGAAATCATTTCTGACATCACGGGGCTCCAAATATAAAATTAGCAAGAGTTTTAAGCAAGGTGCTAGGGGAAGACCTTGCTTGCAGCTTAATTATTCGCTTTTAACTCAAATCACAAATGCCATTATCTTCAATCCGGTATGCAAATTTTGCATGGGTGTACTATCATTTGTCATGAATTTTAAAATTCACGCACAGAATTTTCTGGAAATATAGGTAAATAAACTGGTGAATACAGAATAATGATTAGACGTAGACATTTGTTCACGATTTGTGCTAAATGAAGTCAAAAGAGGTAGCCGTAATGAAAATTCTCGGTATCGACCCTGGTCTGAGGCATATGGGTTGGGCAGTGATTGAAAAAAATGGGCAGAGTTTTTATGCGCTCGGTTCGGGCGTCGCCAAAAGTTCTTCAAAACAAGCATTGCCCGAAAGACTGACTGATTTGTACGCGCAGTTAAAAGACGTTGTGAAACGATTTAATCCGAACGAGGCTGCAGTTGAAGAGACATTTGTGAATTCCGACCCAAGGAGTGCATTGAAGCTCGGGCAGGCGCGGGCGGTTGCACTATTGGCGCCTGCTGAATTGGGAATTCGTGTTGCTGAATATGCTGCCAATCAGATCAAGAAAACGGTTGTTGGTTCTGGACATGCTGATAAAGCGCAGGTCGGGTATATGGTGCGTTTGCAAATTCAAAATGCCGACCCCCAAAGCGCTGACGTTGCGGATGCATTCGCAATCGCGCTTACACATGCGCATTTGCGCAAGCAGTTTTTGGAGAGTGTGGCATGATTGGGCGTTTGCGCGGAATCGTAATTTCGAAATCTCAAGGCGAGCTACTCATTGATGTGGGTGGTGTTGGTTATTATGTGCATTGTTCGGATCGAACCTTAAGCGCCATTTCACCCATTGGTCAGCAAGCGATTATTTATACGGATTTGGTTGTAAGAGAAGACTTGATGCAACTTTTCGGCTTTGAATCGGTTCAAGAACGTGCTTGGTATCAATTGTTGGTTTCTGTGCAAGGAGTGGGTTCAAAGGCTGCGTTGGCAATTTTGGGAACCTTGGGAACAGACGCCTTGGGGCGCGCTTTGACTTTGGAGGATATTAATTCAGTGCGTGCAGCGCCTGGCATTGGGCCAAAATTAGCACAGCGCATTTGCAATGAACTCAAAGAAAAGTCCGCAAAGTTAATGGCCACAATGCCAAATGATGAAGAGGTTGTCATTGATGAAAACGATGCGCAAGATTTGAGAGCGCAAGAGGTTCAAAGCCCTAATCCTCAAACAACGCAAGCGTCGCTAAAAAAACGCGAACCCTCCCAAACTGCGCCCATTAATTATTCTTCAGAAGCCATTTCTGCACTTACGAATTTGGGCTATGATCATGTCCTTGCGGCGCAGACCGTGACGCGGTTATATGATGACTCGAAAGATCTCAATGATTTAATTACCAATGCCTTGCGTTCACTCGCTCCTAAAGGATAGACATCGAGCATGAATAGTGCGCCAGAATTAACTTCTCAACCGATTGAAAATGATGTTGATAAAGCATTAAGACCTAAATTACTGGGTGATTTTACCGGTCAGGCAGAGACGCGGTCAAATCTCAAGGTTTTTATTGAGAGTGCCAAGCAGCGTCAAAAGGCCATGGATCATGTATTATTCTATGGGCCGCCCGGGCTTGGCAAGACAACGCTTGCACAAATTATTTCAAATGAATTGGAAGTCAATTTTAAAATGACCTCGGGTCCTGTGCTGGGTAAGGCGGGTGATTTGGCAGCGATTCTCACGAATTTGGAAGAAGGTGATGTGCTATTCATAGATGAAATTCACCGATTAAACCCGAGTGTTGAGGAAGTTTTGTATCCCGCGATGGAAGATTTTGCGCTTGATCTTGTGATTGGTGAGGGACCGGCTGCGCGTACGGTTCGGATTAATTTGCCTGAATTTACCTTGGTCGGCGCGACGACGCGTCTTGGGCTTTTGACGACGCCTTTGCGTGATCGATTTGGCATTCCGCTTCGGCTTGAATTCTATACGCAATCCGAACTTGCTAGTATTGTAACGCGCGCCGCTGAAATGTTGAATGTGGCAATTGATAAAAACGGCGCCGACGAAATTGCGCGCCGCGCGCGCGGCACACCGCGGATTGCGATCCGCCTCCTGCGGAGAGTGATTGACTTCGCAATTGTTGAAGGCGACGGAAATGTCGATAAGAAAATTGCAGATTTGGGGTTAAATCGTTTGGGCGTTGATGATCTTGGTTTGGATCGCGCCGACTTAAGGTATCTGAATTTGTTGGCTGAAAACTATAAAGGGGGCCCTGTTGGCATTGAAACGATCGCGGCGGCACTATCAGAGTCGCGTGATGCACTCGAAGAGGTTGTGGAGCCGTTTTTATTACAGCAGGGATTGTTGCAACGTACGCCGCGAGGTCGCTGTTTGGCGCCGAAGGCTTGGTCGCATTTAGGGCTCAAGGTGCCCAAACCGACTTCAATGGATGACCTATTCGAGGATGAAGGCGACAATGCATAAGTTTGATGTACGTATTTACTTTGAAGATACAGATGCCGGTGCGATTGTCTATTATGCGAATTATTTTAAATATATGGAGCGAGCGCGCACCGAAATGCTGCGTCATTTAGGGATCGAGCAGACTGTACTTAAAGAAGAGCAAAACATCATATTTGTCGTGCGTAAGGTCGTTGGTGAATATCTATCATCTGCCTATTTGGATGATCTTCTGACGGTCGAAACGAAAGTGAAAGAGATCAGGCGTGCCAGTTTTACGTTGGAACAATTGGTTAAGCGCGATGATGAAGTGATATTTGTGGGTGAGGTTGTCATTGTTTGCGTGAATTGGACAAGCCGGCGCGCGCAATCGATTCCCCAATCGGTTTCGGAGTTATTTCTTAAAGATTGACTATAAATGATTATCGAAATTGATAAAAAAATTGATGATCCGAATCTGCTTGCCCTTATTGAGCGTCATCACATTCATTGTGAATCTCAAACGCCGCCTGAAAGCTGCCACAGATTGGATGTGTCAGAACTGCGTGCGCATGATGTTGAGTTTTACGTCGCGCGCGAGGATGGTGAAGTGGTCGGCATGGCAGCACTAAAGCGGCTTGGTAAGACTTCTGGCGAGTTAAAGTCTATGCATGTTCTCTCAGAAAAAAGAGGGCATGGCGGCGCGCAATCATTGCTTGATTTTGTTTTCGCAAGAGCTCGTTCAATAGCGATGACGAATATTTATTTGGAGACAGGGAATACCCCCAATTTCGATGCCGCCGTTCGTTTTTACGAAAAATCCGGATTTGTAAAATGTGAACCTTTTACATATTATCAAGACGATCCGAACTCGATATTCATGAAGCGCTCAATTTGACTTTTGCAATCTCAACGCCTAACAATCTCTTGTCGTTAATTTTGGGTGTAAAGCTAAATTTATGAGTGAGCGCGAATTGTATAGAGAATTGAATATTGGCTCTTTTACGCGTGATTTTCAGAGGATCGATCCTTATCAAATTTTAGGAAACGGCATTGCGCTCGGCTTTCCGCGAGATAGTCAAATGAAGGTTTTCGCGCGCGCAACTGATCATTGCGTGTCGCCTTCGATTGAAATCTATAGCGATCAAAGAGTTTTGGGCGAATATTTGTCTCTAGAGATCGATATTTCAGAGCAAGCCAAGGCCGTTCAACTTAAAATGCGCTATGCGCCTGCGCTTCGCGTCTTTCCCAATGTATACGCAAAAAATTTTAAGCAGGAACAATCCATTCCGCTTTTGGATATGAATATTCCAGATGAAGTTTTTGAGCTTGAAATTCCTTTGGGTGAGGCGGTTTCAAAGATTAATTTTAAGTCGAAGGAGTTACGGGCGAATATTTTTTTCCCAGATTGGCATTGGTTTCGCCTCAGTCTTTTTGATGTCAAGGAGTTTCGCTAATGCCCAAAGTTACGCTTTTGATGCCTGTCTATAATCCCGGCGCGTATTTTTCGGAAACATTGGCTTCAATTTTGGCTCAAGACTTCGAAGATTACGAATTGCTGATTATGAATGACGGTTCCACCGATGATTGGCAAGACGTATTATCCAAGTTTCGGTTTCCGAATTTGCGCGTTATTCATCAGAAAAACATGGGACTTGTTAAGACGCTCAACGCTGGTTTCGAGTTGATCGATAGTGAATATGTTGCGCGCGTTGATGCCGATGACGTCTATTTCCCAAACCGAATTTCAAAGCCGATTGAATATCTTGAGTATACAGATGCGGACGCTGTCGGGGCGCGTGTCTTGAATATTGACGGGCAGGGTTTGGTGATGAATTTGGGTTTGTCGAGAGATGATTTTTTTAAACAAAATCGCTATTGGTACCCAGCAGTCGAACCTTATTTGCAACACTCGTTTATGACAATGCGTGCTGATTTAATTCATAAAATTGGTGGCATTCATCAGGCGCATCTCTCTGAAGATGCCGATATGTGTTGGCGTATTCATGATGGGTTTAAATCGCATGTGCTTGCGGACGTGCTTGGGAAATACCGAATACATACAAATTCGGTAAGCTCGGGTGATGTGAGGCGCGGGCGTGTGCAGGCTTTTTATGGTCAATTAGCGGCTCTTAATTCTCAGCGCCGAATGGCACAAAGAGGAGAGATTGAATATCAAGGTGAATTGCAAGAAGTGATCGCAAGCGCGCATTCATTTGAAGCGTTGTGTCGGCCTTATCAAACAGAACTCAACCAAGAGGAAGTGAATTGGTTGCTGGCGGCGAGCGCTGCAAAATTTCTCGATCTTGCGACTTGGCGGAATTTCTCAATTCAACACCAAGATATTCGAGAAGCTAAACTCTATTTTGCATCTGTCCAAATTACAGACTCCGAAAACCGAGCTTTTCTGCATGAGATTCTGGCGCGGCTAAAGCGGCAGCGAAAGTATCAAACTTGGGGGCATAAGTCTGAATTTGAGAGGTTTTGGCGAAAATTGTGGATGAAGCGTCCGTTTCGATTTTGATTTAGGCAAGAAATAACCAAAAATTGAGTCCAATAATTCAGGACTTGAATTTGAACGCGCCTGTGCTAGGTGTTAGACATATAAAAATTTGGCAAAAGCCAGTATAAAACGAGCAGAATTAATGGAAAATGAAGTTGTAGGCGCGCTTACGCAGGCAGATTTCGGTTTAATTGCCCTATTTTTTAGGGCCAGCCTTGCAGTGAAAATCGTAATGATTATTCTCGTGATTGCGTCAATTTGGGCATGGTCGGTTGCCATTTCGAAATGGCTTTTGGTGCGCAGTTTGCGAAATAACATGAGTGATTTTTTGGAAGCATTTCGGTCTGGCATTACTATGGACGAATTGTATAAGCACACAAATACTCAAAGTTCTCATGATATGGAGTCCGTATTTAGAGCGGGCATGCGTCAATGGCGCAAGAGCTATTCGGATCAAGGCGCCTTTATCGACGGTGCCGAAGAGAGAATTGAAAAATCAATGTTGATTAGCCTGTCAGATGCGCGTCAAGACTGGGAAGAGGGTACGGGGATTTTGGCGACGATCGGGTCAACCGCACCTTTCATTGGTTTATTTGGAACAGTTTGGGGAATTAAAACATCTTTTCAAGATATTGCGGTAATGCGTTCAACTGATTTGGCCGTTGTCGCGCCCGGTATTGCCGAAGCCTTGGTCGCCACAGCAATAGGCTTGGTTGCTGCAATTCCTGCGGTTATTTTTTATAATAAATTTTCGCGAGACTTCGAGAATATTTCGAGTTCATATTTAAATTTCATAGATGAATTTGGATTGCTTGTTTCAAGGCAAATTAAAAAACGAGGGGATTTCTAATGCCCATGCGAGATATGCGTCTTGCGCGGCAACAAAAGCCAATTTCTGAAATCAATGTGACGCCAATGGTTGATGTAATGCTTGTTGTACTTGTCATTTTTATGGTGACCGCGCCCATGTTGCCACCAATTGAGCAATCAAGTTTGGACGTATCTTTGCCTGATGCGCAGTCGAGCGAAGTTGTCTCTTTGGGACCGTCTTCCATAGAGGTGACAATTTCAAATAGCGGTGAAATTCAAGTTGGTTCTCAAGCGGTCACGCTCGAAGATATTTCCGCCTATATTGAAGAAGTGTCGGCTGGGGCGCCTGATCCGAAGTTATTCTTGAGAGCGGACTCAAATGCGAGCTATGCGCGTGTTTTTGAAGTGATGGGCGTTTTGAATCGGGCTGGATTTTCCGATATTGGTTTGGTTGGAGAAGTTTCCACAAATTCAGATGGGGTCACAAATTGAATTCACGGGCAACGATACTTTCTATTTTAATGCATACGATGATAATCGGAGCGGTTCTTTATTTCGGGGCGCAACAATTTACGTCGAGAGAAGTGGTCATCGAGAATACTCAAGTCATTGATGAAGAGGATGCCCTTATTGATGAGCCTTTTGAAGAAGAGCAAGTGCCTGCGGAGCCTGCAGATGAAATTGAGCAAACCGAAGTGCTTGAGAATGAAGCAGCGACAGCTGAGGAATCACAAGCCCCTGTGATTGATGAAACGCCTATTGAAGTTGAAGTAATTAGAAGTTTTACTGACCCAGTTGAAACGCCTGCGGCTCCCGTTGAAGTGCCTTCTGGACCGCCACCTATTGGTGACGGTGCCCCAAGAGCGGCGATCGCACCCATTGCAAGGCCAAGTGATTTGGGCGACACTCAAGTTGCGGTTACAGAAAACGCGCCTCAAACTGAAACTGAAAGTGAAAATGAGCAGGCCGAAATAGATGCGATCTTAAGCGAACTTGTTGATGAAGTTGAAACTGTGGGGGATCAAATTGGCAATAATTTCGTGGGTTCTCTACAAGATGCGGGTGTGCAATTAGCAGCTTTGCCACCATCACGTCCGCAGGATTTGGGCGTGCAATTGGCTGATGCTCCGAACAATTCGCTGGAAAATTCAGAAGATGTTCAAGGTGCGCAAGAGGAAGCAATTTCAAATACGGGAGCGCAATTAGAAGCTGAGGTGCAAACATCAACTGAACAAAGCGAAGCAATTGCACCCTCTATATCTGCCCAAGTTCCGCCGGCCCGTGGGGCACTTCGTACCGAAGTCGCATCAGCTTTGAACCAAGTGCAAGAAGTGGTTGAGCAAACCATTGATGATTTGGTCGAAGAGGTTGTGAACGAAGACGGTGAAGCGGCCGCAATTTTGAATTCTCTTCTTCAAGAGAGTTCTAATGATCAAGAAGGTGTGGTTAATCAAGAAAGCGAAGTCGTTTCGTCGCCAGAATCGTCGCAATCCAACAATTCTTCGGATGAAGGTAGCGCCTTCGCTCCTCGATCTGCGATCGCGCCGCCAAGTCGACTGACGTTATAACAAAATTTCTTGAATTATAAGTCGACACAGCTTACGACGAAAAGGTGCAACAGGAAATCAAAAACGCTTTTCAGCAGTCCATTGATCATATTTTTGGGAATGATCAATGTGATGACAGCCGCGTTGGCGCCAGCAGTCGGATTTGTGTTGCGGTTTCAGGCGGTTCAGATAGTCTCGCGCTTTTAGAACTATTTTGTGAAAGTGAATTCAATAATTTGTGTGTCGCGAGCGTTGATCATGGTCTTCGTGAAAATTCGGCTCAAGAAATTCAACTTGTAAGAAATTTTTGTGAGTTGCGCGGTGTTGAACATCGTGCAATTCAAGTTGAGGTCTCGCCAAAGGGCAACATATCTGCCAATGCGCGCAGTGTGCGTTACGAGGCTCTTGAGAAATTAGCCGTTGAGTTTGAGGCTGAATATTTGGCGGTTGGCCACACCTTAGATGATCAAGTTGAGACCTTTTTTTTGAATGCATTTCGGGGCTCGGGCCTGTCAGGGCTTACGGCGATGCCTGTCGAAAAGAAGGTCTCTGGGCTGAAATTAATTCGACCCATGCTTGGAATTAGACGAAAATCACTTCAAGAATATCTTTTGTCTAAACACATCGAGTGGTGCTCTGATCCAAGCAATGTCGATCCGAAATATGACCGTGTAAAAATTCGAAAATTGCTTCATGAATTTGAAGACAATACGTTTTCGTTGAAACGAATTGGAAAAACGATTGCCAACCTTCAAAATGAACGTGAAGTTGTTGAATTATCGGTTCGAAGCGCATTTAAGGAAGTGGCTTTCTGGAAAATGGAGGGCGTTGAATTGGGAATATCGCGCGCGCTTTTTGAGGCGTTGCCTAATGCCACCCAATTTTATATGATCGCAGAAATTGCGAAATATTTTGGACGTTCCCAATACCGCGCGCGTCAAGAAAATATAGAGGGTTTTTTAAACAAATTAAAATTTACGCGAGAGGGGGGCGACACATTTATGCGTTCTTTTTTCCGGTGGAATTCAAGCGAAATTACGGTCTGTGCTGAATTTGCAAATATAGAGTGGAAATCATTTGATCGGTGGCATCTTTGGGAAATTGCACCTAATCGAGAAACGCATTTTGAAATAAAGGCGGCCGGTGATAATGTCGGCGAAATTTACGAGTGGCGCACGCTTGGGATTTCGTTTGAAGCGGCGAAGACGTTGCCCACCCGCAATTTTGCGCTTGAAAGAAATGCGACTTCTATTAGCGGAGGTTGCGCAAGTTTTTCTGGCTTAAAGGACTTTAACTTAAGAGAAAAATTTGGCTTTGAATTGCGGGATTCTGAATAATAGGGTGTTGTTGAGTAGGCTTGGTTTTTCAACCAGTAATTTTTTGTTAATTTCGCGTTGAAGTTTTTAGTGGATATACCTATTTAAAAATCTAGATTATATTTTGTGTCAGGAGTGACTTTTGGAAAATCAACGAAACTTTGGCCCTTACGTCATCATCGCTGTATTGGTGATGCTTGCTGTTGTGTTTTTTGGAAACTCGAATATGTCGGCGGCTGGAGATGCTAAGACCTTAAGCGAATTCGTCGAATATGTTGAGAATAATCAAGCGAGCGATATTGAAATCAATGGTGAAAGCGTCACTTTTTACGTTGATGGAAAAAAATATGCGGCAGTGAGAACGGGTGATTTCGAAATTACTCAGTTTTTAATTGACAATGAAGTTGAGTTTGAGGCGATTTCACAGCAGCGTTCAATCTTGGTTGAGGTGTTTATGTACCTGCTGCCATTTATATTGCTTATCGGTTTTTTGATGTTCATGATGAACCGAATGCAAGGTGGAGGCAAAGGTGGCGCCATGGGCTTTGGGAAGTCACGTGCCAAAATGCTTAATGAAGCCAATGGACGTGTCACTTTTGACGATGTGGCGGGCATTGATGAGGCGAAGACCGAGCTTTACGAGATTGTTGATTTTCTAAAGGAGCCTTCAAAATATTCGCGCTTGGGTGGCAAAATTCCAAAAGGTGCTCTTTTGGTCGGCCCTCCGGGAACGGGGAAAACACTACTTGCGCGCGCAGTTGCGGGCGAGGCGGAGGTGCCTTTCTTTACGATCTCGGGGTCAGATTTTGTCGAAATGTTTGTGGGTGTAGGTGCGTCGCGCGTACGTGATATGTTCGAGCAAGCCAAGAAAAATGCGCCGTGTATTGTTTTCATTGACGAGATTGATGCGGTTGGACGTCATCGTGGCGCGGGCTATGGCGGCGGAAATGACGAGCGTGAACAGACTTTGAATCAGTTGCTTGTGGAAATGGACGGATTTGATGCGAACGAGGGCGTGATCATCATGGCGGCGACCAACCGGCGTGACGTTTTGGATCCTGCTCTTTTACGTCCAGGTCGATTTGATCGCCAAGTTACAGTACCAAATCCGGATATTAAAGGTCGGGAAGCCATTTTGAATGTCCATGCGCGTAAGGTGCCACTTGGTCCTAATGTAGATTTACGGATTATTGCGCGCGGAACACCAGGATTCTCAGGCGCGGATTTAGCCAATCTTGTGAATGAGGCTTCTCTGATGGCTGCGCGAAATGGCCATAAACAAGTCCGCATGAATGATTTTGAGACCGCGAAAGACAAAATCATGATGGGTCCTGAACGCAAATCAATGGTGTTGACAGAAGATCAAAAGGAAAAAACAGCTTATCATGAGGCTGGACACGCGCTTGTTGGTAAATTGCTTCCTTTATGCGATCCCGTTTATAAGGCAACAATTATCCCGCGCGGCGGTGCGCTTGGCCTTGTGATGAGCTTGCCTGAAATTGACCGTTTGAACTGGCATAAAGATGAATGTCAGCAGAAAATTGCGATGACAATGGCAGGGAAAGCTGCTGAAATCATTAAATACGGCGAAGACCATGTGTCAAACGGCCCTGCGGGTGATATTCAACAGGCTTCTGCACTTGCTCGAGCGATGGTTATGCAGTGGGGCATGTCAGATGCGGTTGGATCGATTGATTATAGCGAAGCGCAATCGGGTTATGCTGGACAGACCGGTGGTTTTTCGGTATCCGCAAATACCAAGCAGATTATTGAAGACGAAGTGAAAAAGCTAATCGATGATGGCTATGATACGGCCGTTAAGCTGCTCAAAAAACACAAAGCTAAGTTTGAACGTATCGCCCAAGGCTTGCTTGAATATGAGACGCTGACGGGAGAAGAAATCGACACGGTCATGGCCGGAAAACCACTGGATCGCGACGAAGATGGCAACCCGCCTGCGATGCCAAAACAAAGCGTTCAGGTTATCCCGAAAACTGGGCGCAAACGCCGTTCGGCTGGCGATGATTCCGTAGAAGCTTAGAGTCCTGAGTGTTTGGATTTTAAGTCTGGTCAAGCAAGTCTGGTCTTGGGAAAATTTTGGAAATTGAGCAGCGGTTTTGTGCGTTTAATGATCTCGCCCATCAATCGACTAGACGACACAAGTGATTTCGCTTATTAAGAATGTGATTAGCCAGTGCAATTGGAGTTTAATAATGCGCTTTGTTCTTCAGCTTTTAACTTGGTGGAATGGTCAAACCATCGGCACGCGTTTATTTACTTGGCTCAAGGGCGCTAAAGTGGGTGAAGATCAGTTCGGAAACTCTTATTTCGAATCAAAAAATGGACGCAGATGGGTGGTTTACGCTGGGTATAGCGAGGCGAGCCGTGTGCCCACAGAATGGCATGGTTGGCTCCATCACACTTATGATAATCGCCCAGGTCAAGATGCGCTTGAGCGTCAAGATTGGGAATTAGAACATCAAGAAAATATGACGGGTACTGAGCATGCCTATGCACCGGCCGGATCACAATATTCTGACGGTCAAACTCAGGGGACATATACGGCTTGGAATCCAAACTCATGAAGTCGTCTTGGGTAGAAACAATTGTCGGTGCGATTGTATTATGTATCGCGATGGCGTTTTTCTTTTTCGTATTAAACCGAAACGAAGGGTTTTCTAGTGACTCGTATGATTTGACGGGACTCTTTTTTACGGTTGATGGCGTAGAAGTTGGTGGTGATGTGCGGATGGGGGGCGTTAAAATCGGCTCCGTGAAGGATATTGCTTTGGTAGATGAAACTTATCAAGTGGCATTAACGGTAGCGATAGATCAGGCATATAAAATTCCGGCAGATAGTGAAATTGCGATTGCGACTTCAGGGTTGCTTGGGGGTTCGTTTGTTAAGGTGCAGGCTGGGGCTGATTCTCAAATGATGAATGATGGAGACCAGTTTATTTATGCGCAAGACTCGGTGTCGATAATCGATCTTTTTGCAAGTTTTGCGGCGGGAGATTCTTCGGAATGAAATTAAATATATTTGGATATTTTGTCTTTGTGACTTACTGCATATTGGCAGTAAGCGTCGGGGCTAACGCTCAAGAAAATAGTGGAGAGCTTCAAGAGGATGAGGCGACGGCACTCAGTATTTTGCAAGACCTCGAACTTTTAGATGAGCCTATTGAGCAGACGAACCAGCTCGGAGAAATGATCCCGCGCCAGTATGCACAACTTCTATTTCTGGACAAGCTGAATGGAGAAGTCAAAAAAATTAACTTGCGCGTAGGGGATAATGTAGATGAGCAATTTATTAATATAACATTGAAAGCTTGCTACGTCCCGAAAGCCTCTGATGTGAATGATGATGTCGCCTATCTGGTTATTCAAGATGTACGTGAAGAATTGCCTTCATTTGACGGCTGGATGATTGGTTCATCGCCGGCGCTCTCCGCGCTTGATCATCCACGTTATGATGTTTGGGTCGCTAATTGCACTGATGATGGCACTGCGGCGATCGCGGACGGAATTGTCGCTCCCCCCGTGCGTCCCGCTGAGTAGTTTATGGGCAAGCTCTAGATGAGCTTGGTCATTTGAAATCGCATTTTGAAGCTGAATTTGATATTCTTGATTGGTGATTTCGATGGCGCCAAGGCTTGCGAGATGTTCGGTTAAATATTGGGTGTCAAAAAGCCTAAAATTCGCCTCGTTCAATGCTGTTGTGAGCGCCCATAGCGCCATTTTGGATCCGTTTGTCTCCGCAGAATACATGCTTTCGCCAAAAAAGACTTGCCCGATCGCAAGGCCATATATCCCGCCGATTGTTTTATTCCGTAAGGTGACTGTAAGTGCGTGCGCGTAGCCCAATTTGGCAAGGCGCGAAAATGCTGCAATGATTATTGGGCTTATCCATGTTTCTTCGCGTGCAGCGCAAGATATCATGGTTTGTTCGAAGTCAGTATTATGGTGAACTTTAATTTCGTCCTTGTGACGCTTGCAATAGCGAAGCATTGAGCGCGAAACGTGAAAGCCATTAATTGGGATAACGCCGCGTAATTCTGGCTGAAACCACGCATAATCTTGGTCGTCACGACTTTGCGACATCGGGAAAAGGCCTTGCGGATAGGCAGCCAAAATTTCAGCTGCTAATCGTTCAGACTTGATTTCTAACTCGCTTCGTTGGCCTCGAGCCATTTCTCAAGCCAATGAATTGAATAATTGCCTTCTAACACATCAGGCTCCTCCAAAAGCGCATGAAACAAAGGTGTGGTTGTATCAATACCATCCACAATTAATTCAGTGAGCGAGCGTTTCAGTCGTCGAATGCAAGATGCGCGGTCACGACCATGAACAATCAGCTTGCCAATTAAACTGTCATAATAAGGTGGAATCGAATAGCCTGAGTAAATTGCGCTATCCATTCGGACACCAAGGCCGCCAGGTACATGATAGGCGTTGATTGTGCCGGGAGAAGGGCGAAAATCAGGTAATTTCTCGGCATTAATACGGCATTCGATTGCGTGGCCAAATGGCTTCAGCTTTTTTTGTTCAAAGGTCATTTCAAGGCCAGCTGCGATACGAATTTGTTGGGCAACAAGATCAACGCCGTAAACGGCTTCCGTAACGGGATGCTCGACTTGAAGGCGCGTGTTCATTTCAATGAAATAGAATTCACCATCTTCATAAAGAAATTCGATCGTACCGGCACCAGAATACCCAATATCCGCAATGGCTTTTGCGCATGTCTCTCCGATTTCTTGACGAACTTTATCAGAAATTGCCGGAGAGGGGCTTTCCTCAAAAACTTTTTGGTGTCTGCGCTGCAATGAACAATCGCGTTCGCCTAAGTGAACAGCCTTACCTTTCCCATCGCCAAAGACTTGAATTTCAATATGGCGCGGTTTTTGTAAGTATTTTTCGATATAACATTCATCATTGCCAAATGCGGCTTTCGCTTCCGAACCAGCTGTTTGAAATGCACTAATGATTTCATCATCATTTAAAGCCACTTTCATGCCGCGCCCGCCACCACCTGCGGTTGCTTTAACGATCACCGGATAACCGATTTCGCGTGCAATTTTCTGAGCGTCTTGAGCATTTGCAACCGCACCGCCAGATCCCGGAACACATGGAACACCGAGTTTTTTCATGGTCTCAATCGCAGTAATTTTGTCGCCCATGATATTAATGTGATCTGCTGATGGCCCGATGAACGTAATGCCGTGATCAGAGAGAATTTGCGAAAAATCAGCATTCTCTGACAAAAAACCATAGCCCGGATGCACAGCCTGTGCGCCCGTAATTTCACAGGCGGCAATGACAGCAGGTATGTTGAGATAACTTTCCGCGCTAGAGGGCGGGCCGATGCAAACACTTTCATCAGCCATACGAACGTGCATTGCGTTTGAATCGGCGGTTGAATGTACGGCAACAGATTTTATTCCGAGTTCTCGGCAAGCCCGAATGACCCGAAGCGCAATTTCTCCACGATTTGCAATGAGAATTTTTTCAAACATGTATGACCTATTCAATGACCACTAGCGGTGCGCCGAACTCAACGGGGGATGCATCTTCGACAACAATGCGCGTGATTTTACCCGCTTTTGTTGCAGGGATTTGGTTCATCGTTTTCATAGCTTCGATAATCAATAGTGTTTGTCCAACTTCAACGCTGTCGCCGACCGAAACAAAGGGATCTGCGCCAGGCTCAGGGGCAAGATAGACGGTTCCAACCATTGGTGATGTCTCCGCATTTTCAAGGGTTGTATTTGAAGCACTGCCAGCGTCAGGTGTTGAATCGATTGTCTGCCTGCCGCTGGGTTGTTCAGCCTGCGCAATGCTCGCGACCTGAGCCGGTGCTGCAACGACTGGCGCAATCGGTTGCGGACTATGTTTGACGAGACGAACTTCAAGCGCATCATTTTCACCGTAATGTCTCGCAACTTCGATCTCGCCGAGTTCCTTTTTGTTCAGCAAATGAGCGAGCGCCTCTACGAATTTAATGTCTTCCTTGTTGTTCTTTGTCATTTTTCACCTCTTTGTAATGCAGGATTACTTGTTATGAGTTAAGAAGAAAGCTCCACGCGCTGTTGTTCGATTGCAGCTTCGATATCTTCAAGAATTAAACCGCCGACGATTTGATCACCAATCACAAATGCCGGTGTGCCATTGATTTGTAGTCGACTTGCAATGGCTCGCATTGCGTCGATTTCCGCTAGTACATTTTCAGAATTGATTTCACTTTCGATTTGAGCCATATCTAAGCCCATTGAATTCGCAATCTCCATCGCATTTGCAGTGCTCATTTGTGCGCCAAATTCAAAAGCCGCATTATGAAATTCTTGAGCCTTTTCATGCCCGAATAAATTTTTGATTGCCAAAACGTGTTGGGCGCCTTCGAAAGAACCTTGTGACACGATTGGAAACTGACGAATGATCACCTTAACATCTGAATTATTGGCAAGAATTGTTTTGATCTCTTCGTGAGCTTTGCGACAAAAACCGCAATTGTAATCTGAAAATTCAACGATCTCGATCGGTGCATCAGGATCGCCTAAAATAACAGCACCAGATTCGTCAGTTAGCGTTGGCAAAAAATCAGAGACCGCTTTTTGTGCCTCTAATTGCGCGAGTTGCTCTTGCTCAATGCGGTATTGATCGGCTGCTTCAAATAGAACTTCAGGGTTCTCCATAATGTAATTTCGGACGGCTTCATCAAACTCTGGGCTTTGAATATCCACGAGGGTTTCTGAATTTGCTTGAGAGGCCAAAATTAGCGTAAGCGGAAGCCAAAATATTTTTCGCAAAATGCACTCCTAAATCATTTATACATGTGTAATAAATGCCAACGAGATCGTCAAACTGAAAGCACAATGATTTTACCATAAATGGAAGCAAATTCGTTTCAACACCTATGTGTTTTGTGCAATTAACGAACTGTGAAGTAATAAGAGGATAATAAGTGCAGAAATCTAAACGTTCCAGAGTTGCTCCTTTCGAAGTTATGGAGATTATGAGTGAAGCCAATCGGCGAGAGGGCTCAGGGCAGTCGATTATTCATATGGAAGTTGGGCAACCAGGTACAGCAGCACCAAAAGGTGCGCGCGCACGCGTTCAAGCTAATATTGATGAACAACTCGGCTACTCTTTGGCGCTCGGGCGTGATGATTTGCGTCAAGCAATTGCCGATAAATATAAAGTTGAAATTGGGCGCGAAATTTCGCCGAACCGAATTATTTTGACGACGGGGTCATCAGCGGCCTTTCAACTCGCATTTATTGGTTTGTTTGATGACGGACAGCGTGTTGGAATTGCCGAACCGGGCTATCCGAGTTACCGCAATATACTCAAAGCGCTGTCTTTAGAACCGGTTGGGATTGAAACGACCATAAAGGCTGGATTCCAGCCTGTTCCTGAGCATATTTCTCAACAAAAAATGGATGGACTATTAGTTGCATCCCCCGCAAATCCAACAGGGACAATACTATCTTATCAAGAGCTGGCTGCGCTGATTGAAAAATGCGAAACAGAAAAGATTCCCTTTATCAGTGACGAAATATATCATGGTTTGACTTATGATAAACCCGCAGTTTCCGCTTTAGAAATTACAGATAATGTATTGATTATTAACAGTTTTTCAAAATACTACTCAATGACAGGTTGGCGCTTGGGTTGGATGGTGGTTCCTGAAAAATTAGTGCGCACTTTTGAAGCTCTCGCTCAAAATTTGTTCATTTGTCCCCCACATATCTCTCAAATTGCCGCTCTTGGTGCATTGGAATCGACTGAAGAGTGTGATGCAAATCGGCAGGTTTACGCGCGAAACCGCGAAATTCTAAAAAAAGCACTCCCAAAAATTGGTCTCGATAAATTTGCACCCGCTGATGGAGGTTTCTACTTTTATATCGATACGAGCGCAATTCAAAACGATAGTCGAGATGTCGTTGGAGAATGGCTCGATTATGGTGTCGCCGCGACACCCGGATGGGATTTTGATCCGAAGCGCGGCGGAGGTTACGTTAGGCTTTCCTATGCGTGTTCGAGTGATGATGTGAAAGAGGCGATTCATCGCCTCAACAATTGGTTCAAGCAAAAAGCAGTCAAATCTCAATAAAAAAGGCTTGCCTTTTCGTTGAATCAACGACTCTTCTCCCAAACGAAACCCAACGTTAAAGTGACCACCATCCTTTTTTCTTAGCGGACTTTTTTGTATCTTCTTTGGGTTTAGACTCAGTCTTAGCTTCTGTGTAGTTTGAAACGTCTTCTTCCGAAGACTTTGCGGTTTCGGCTTTCTGAGCTGTTTGAGTGACCGCTGAAGTTTCTGACTTTTTAGCTCGTGGTTTACGCTTAGGCTTTTCCTCTACTTTTTCAGAAGTGACGACATCGCTATTTTCACTCTCTTTTCTCGTGCGCGGCTTGCGCTTAGGTTTTTCTGGTTTTGACTCTGTGTCTGATGCGAGCTCTGATGAGGCGCTGGGTTCAACATTGACCTCAGTTGATGCGGTTTCCGTTTCCGCATTTTGTTTTGTGCGACGCGGTTTACGCTTAGGCTTTTCTTGAGTCTCGTCACTTGTTTTTGTTTCGACAGCGTCCTCGGGCTTAGCACCAGTTTTTCTCGTGCGCGGCTTGCGCTTAGGTTTTTCTGGTTTTGACTCTGTGTCTGATGCGAGCTCTGATGAGGCGCTGGGTTCAACATTGACCTCAGTTGATGCGGTTTCCGTTTCCGCATTTTGTTTTGTGCGACGCGGTTTACGCTTAGGCTTTTCTTGAGTCTCGTCACTTGTTTTTGTTTCGACAGCGTCCTCGGGCTTAGCACCAGTTTTTCTCGTGCGAGGCTTGCGTGTTGGCCTTTTGGTTTCTTCAGGCTTTTCTTGAGATTGAGTTCTATTTGGTGAACCCGCTTCAATCGGTTTAGAAAAATCAGAAGAGCTAAGAGTTTCAGATTCGCTGCCGGAATCATCAGCATTGACAATTTTTAAACTATCCGCACTATTTTGAGACGCGTTTACTTGAGCGTTTGCATCTCGATTTCGGTTTTTGCTACGACCGCCACGAGAACGTCTTTTTTTCTTCGATTTATCGTCATCATTGGTGGCTTTGGCATCAATGGGTGTCTGTTTTTTCGGAAGAGGGAGACCTTTAATGTGGTTCTTTTCCAATGTGAAATCTGGTGAAATCAATGTTGCATTCGCTTCTATTTTAACTTCGACGCCGTGTGTTGACGCAAAGCTTAACATATAGTCACGCTTTTCATTAAAGAGGTAATTGGCAATGTTAACAGGAACTTTTGCAATGATTTGATTGGAGCGTCCTCTTGAAATTTCTTCTTCGATTGCGCGGATAACAGAAAGCGCTAAATTATCATCTGAGCGTTGAATACCTGTGCCAGCACAATGCGGGCATGGCGTTGTTATCGCCTCGACCAAACCAGTTCTTAGGCGTTGCCTGGACATTTCGAGAAGGCCAAAGGTTGAAATTCGTCCGACTTGAATGCGCGCTCTATCTTTACTCAGCGCATCTTTTAATCGATTTTCAACTTGTTGTTGGTGGCGGCGTTGTTCCATGTCGATGAAATCAATGACGATTAAGCCCGCAAGGTCGCGTAATTTGAGTTGTCTCGCGACTTCTTCAGCGGCTTCTAAATTCGTACAGAGAGCGGTTTCTTCAATTGAAGCTTGCTTAGTAGAGCGACCAGAATTCACGTCAATTGCAATCAGTGCCTCTGTAATGCCAATAACCAAATAGCCGCCAGATTTGAGTTGAACAATGGGATTGAACATTGAATTTAAATAGCTCTCAACTTGATAGCGACTGAATAGGGGCATTGTGTCATTATAAAGCTTAACGGAATTAATCCGCTCGGGCATCAAAATGTTCATGTAATCAGAAGCTTCCTTGAAAGCCTCTTTGCCTTCAATCAGCACCTCATTGCAATCACTTGTCAAAAGATCTCTAATCGCGCGCCGAATTGGACCACTTTCAGCATAAATTTGTTCCGGCGCAGTTGAGGCAAGCGTGAGTTCGCGAATTTTGTTCCATTGGCGGGTTAAAAAGTCATAATCGCGTTTGATTTCGTCGCCACTTTGTTTTGCCCCAGCCGTACGCACAATTAATCCGGCACCTTTAGGAACCATAAGTTCCTTTGCGACGGATTTTAAGCGTTTGCGATCTTGATTATTAGCAATTTTTCGTGAAATGCCACCACCACGTGCGGTATTTGGCATGAGTACACAATATCGCCCTGGGAGGCTTAAATAGGTCGTGAGTGCTGCGCCTTTATTTCCACGTTCTTCACGAACCACCTGTACGAGAAGAACTTGACGCACTTTAACAACTTCTTGAATTTTATAGCGATTATGCGGACGAATGCGGTAAGTGCGTTTTTTATGCGAGGGGCGCCGAACTGAATTTGCATCCTCGTCGTCATTTTCAATGACCTGAACGGCGGCTTCATCATCTAGATCTCCGTCAGCTTCAGTCTCATCATCATGATTTTCGTTTTCGACATGTTCAGCTTGTGTTTTGCCATAATCAGCGGTAGGTTCTTGAGTAAGTCGATCCTCGGGTTCAGCTTCACTATTCGCAGATTCCGAATACGTTTCGGACAGGATTTCTTCGGCAGAATCGGAATCTGATCCTTCAATATTAGCCTCCGAATTAGAAGCGCTCTGTGTATCTGCATTTTGCGAATCTTGGTTTTTATGCGACTCTTGATTGTCGGAAGTTGAAATTTCGTTCTCGGAAGGCGCGCTTTCTGTTGTATCTCTGTCCACAATTGGGTTTTCCATTGCTTCTTGGACAATAATTGCATCTGTGTCCTGAGAAGCGGCAATGCTCTTGGTACGGCCGCGTTTACGTGTTCGGGACTTTGAGCGCGTCTCTTGTATTTGAGTTTCTTCGTCGTCAAAGGCTTCATCCTCAATGGCTTCAGCTTCGTGAATTTCCATTTCTTCTTGAAGGAGCGCTTCGCGATCGGCTTGTGGAATCTGAAAATAGTCGGGATGAATTTCGGAAAAGGCCAAAAATCCATGACGATTGCCGCCATAATCCACAAATGCAGCCTGTAGCGAGGGCTCTATTCGTGAAATTTTTGCGAGATAAATATTTCCAGTTATCAGTCCGCTTGAACTTGTATCAAAGTCAAATTCTTCAACTTTATTACCGTTGACAAGAACTACTCTCGTTTCTTCGGAGTGAGTTGCATCGATTAATAATTTGCGTGCCATTGTTTAATTCCTGACTTCTCAAAATCAGCGCTTGAGACATAGCGGATCGAGAAGAAAATGAGTAAACCACCTGAGCACAAAAATGATCAAAACGCGTACGCATTTTCATTTTAGCAATTAAATCTTTTATTTTTAAGATTTGTTTTTTCAAAGGTCGGTTCTACTCTTTTATTTATTAGCCGTTTGACGGCGGGAAATTGGGCGTTAGCCGGTTGTCTCAGTTGCTCAAAATTTCTAAATTTATTTAGAAACGAGCAAGCCGTATATTTTTTGCCATTTTAAGAAAGCCGTAAAATATACGAGCAAATATTCAATTATTGAGGAATAACAGATATCCCATTTGTTTTATTTAGCTGATGTGATAAAGTTTGAAAAGGCAAGATATACAAAAAAAAGAGCGGTAAATTGATAAAAGCAGCAATTCTAAGGTTTTTTAGTATTTTTTTGTGTTTTTTTGCGCCTGCCAGTTTTGCAGAATTGGCGGAAGGACAGGTTAGTGAATTAAATTGGGATTCGAGCGTAATCAGTGATTCTTGGTGGGGCCGTAGGGAGCTTAAGTTTGCGCTCTCTCAGCCAACCCCCACGAAGGTGAGATATTTAAATGATCCGCCGCGCGTCGTCATCGAATTTTTGGAAACGAAAATTCCATCTCCTCCTCAAGAAATTGCGCAAGGGGTGGGAGACTTCGAATCTCTCGAAGTCATTCAAGATGAGTATTCTTCAAGGCTTGTTTTGCAAATGAATACGCCTTTCCTCGTGGAGAGTGTTGAGCAAATTCAAGAAGAAGAATTGGTGCTTTTCGATTTTGGATTAGCGAGCGTGAGTAAGGATGCTTATCAAGAAAAAATACAGGGTTTGATATATGAGGGGCGAGATGTCGAATATCTTGTTGTGAATGATGAAACAAAAGCTAAAGAGCTGCCCCTCATATTGATTGATCCTGGTCACGGAGGAAAGGATTCTGGTGCCGTAAGGGGCGGGTATTTTGAAAAAGACATTGTTTTGCGCGCTTCCAAAGTAATCGCAAATGCCTTGCTCGCAAAAGATCGATACCGAGTCGCCTTAACGCGCACCGATGATGTTTTTTTAACGCTTTTAGAGCGTCGCCAAATGGGGCAGCGACTGGAAGCGGATTTGTTCATTTCGGTTCATGCCGACACAGTTCTTGTGGGAGACGCACGTGGAACCGCCGTTTATACTTTGGCGGAGGATGCAACGAGTGAGATTGCGGCCAAATTTGCACTTTTTGAAAATCGTGTAGATTTATTCAACGGCAAATATATCAAAAATCAAAACTCAGACTTAACCTTTTTGCTGACACAACTTGCGCAAAATATAAGCCTCTCAGAATCGAAACAGTTGGCTGATCAGATCCAAGATGAATGGGTTTCTATAAATGTTTCTGAGAAAGAATCACGCCATCAAGACGCAGAGTTTGGCGTTTTGAAAGCTCCTGATTATCCGAGCATGCTTCTCGAAATTGGATTTATGTCGAATGCCGATGATCTCAAAAAAATTCGAGATGATGAATGGCTAGGTCAAATGGCGTCTGGACTTACTAAGGTTATTGACAACTGGTTTTACCCAACATTGAGTGAATAGGTATCACTTTCCTATTAAGATCAAATTACGCGCTCGTTAAGCAATACGCGCAAAAATTTGATCATTCTCACTAAAATTGAAGTTTAGGCTAGATTTTCTTGCCGTGATCGTAGATATACACGCTTACGTTCGTAAAAAATATTGAGGCTGGACTTGTTCAAGGTCATTCTACGCTTTTTTGGTTACCTTTTTTCATTGATATCGTTAGGCGCGATTGTTGGGTTGTTTTTATTTGTCGCGGTCATCGGCTTTTTCTTGAAAAGCGTGCCGGATGTGTCGTTTTTAAACGACTATTCTCCCCCAACAATTAGCCGCGTTTACTCAAATGAAGGCGAAATTCTTGATGAGTTTATCTCCGAGGAAAAGAGACTTTTTACGCCGGTTAACGAAATCCCCGATCTTATTAAGCACGCGTTTGTTTCTGCGGAGGACAAAGAGTTTTATAACCATGCCGGCTATGACG
This sequence comes from Paracoccaceae bacterium, assembly GCA_965263365.1. Classification (GTDB taxonomy): domain Bacteria; phylum Pseudomonadota; class Alphaproteobacteria; order Rhodobacterales; family Rhodobacteraceae; genus CANMUM01. Next base: position 1,096,836 of record OZ253672.1, on the reverse strand, counting down.
TTCGTCAAATTGCCGCCGCTCTTCTAGATGCAGCGACTGGTGGGCGTTTGCGTGGTGCTTCTACTATCCCTCAGCAGGTGGCTAAGATTTTTGTGCTTGGCGATGACAATACGGTTGAACGAAAGATCCCAGAGGTTTTGACCGCTAATCGCTTGGTGAACACGCTTGAACGTGAAGAAATTTTAGGTCTATATTTGAATGAGATTTTCTTGGGTCAAAACTCGAATGGTGTTACGGCGGCGGCGCGAACTTATTTCAATAAAAAACTTGAAGAATTATCGATAGAAGAGGTCGCATATTTAGCGTCATTGCCCAAAGCACCTTCTGAACGTCATCCTGTGACAGAGCGTGAAACAGCGATCGAATGGCGAAATTTCGTAATCGAAGAGATGTTTGAGAACGGCTATATAAACGAAGCCGAATTTGAGCACGCGATCAATGCCCCGTTTTTAACCGTGCAGGCGGGCGATTATACAAGCTACGCACAAGAGCGCAAACGCCGTGATTATTTTACCGATGAAATACGCCGACAATTATCGAGAGAACTTGGCGAAGACACTGTGAAAGCAGAAGGTTTGACGGTTCGGGCGACGGTCGATCAAGAGCTTCAAACTGTAGCTGAAAAAGTTTTGCAAGATGCGCTTGAGGCTTATGATCGTGACTTAGGTTTTTTTCATGGACCCGTTGATCAGCTTGAAGTCGCGTCCGTTGATGAGGATTGGAAAAAAGCACTCTTTCGTTCACGCGCGCCGCGCGACATTCATGGATGGATGCCGGCAGTATTGCTCGAAACTGGTGATGATAATGTGCGGATCGGTCTGAATGACGGCGGAGAGGGCGTTTTAACGCTTGGCGAAATTCAGTGGGCGCGTTACCGACGTGAAGACGGGTCTCGCGGCACTGCTGGGCGCATTCAAGACATGCTCAAAAAGGGTGATGTGATCATGGTCGCGCGCACAGAATCAGGGGGCACGATATTTAAGCAAATCCCAACGATTTCCGGTGCATTTGCTGCAATGGACCCCAATAACGGGCGCGTACTTGCGCTGACGGGCGGTTTCTCTTTTGAGAGTTCCAATTTTAACCGGGCAACTCAAGCTCAACGTCAACCTGGCTCGGTCTTTAAGCCGTTTGTTTATGCGGCCGCTCTTGATAGCGGACTTCAGCCAAATGCACTCATCGTTGACGCGCCCATTAAAGACGAAAATATATCGGGTATTTGGGTGCCGCAAAACGCGGGCGGCGGTTATTATGGAGAGACGCCTATGATGACTGGGCTTGAGCAGTCTCGTAACCTTATGACAATCCGTCTCGCGCTTGATACAGGCCTTGAAATTATGGCGGATTATGGTGAGCGATACGGCGTTTATGACAAAATGAATCCATATCCCGCCAATGCATTGGGCTCGCAAGAAACCACGCTTTACCGTTTATTATCCGCATTTTCGACCTTTGCGAACGGCGGACTGCATGTGGAGCCAACAGTGGTTGACCGTGTGCAAGATCGTGACGGAAACACAATTTATCGTCATGATCAGAGAGATTGTCTTCCTTGTTCGGGTTTTGACGCAAATCACCAAGAACCGCCTCGTGTGATGTCAAACTTTAAGCAAGTCATGGATCCTGTGACAGCAACACAAATTCGTCTTATGCTTCAATCAGCAGTGGCGCGCGGAACCGGTAAAAATACTGTGGGTCGTTTGGGCTTGCCGATTGCGGGTAAAACGGGAACGACTAATGATGCGAAGGATGTTTGGTTTGTTGGCTTCACGCCCAATATCGTGGCGGGTTGCTATCTTGGCTATGACAATCCGGAACCACTTTGGAATGGTCGTGCCTCGGGTGGCGCACTTTGTGGCCCTGTGTTTTCTAAATTTATTGTCCAAGCGCTAAAAAAATATGGTGGATTTGATTTTGTGATCCCTTCGAACGGATTTTTTACAAAAATTGACCGTCAGTCTGGTGTGGTTTTAGGTCCAAATGCTTCGGGTGAAAATGCGGTCTTGATGTTCTTCCGTGATGGTGTTCCGCCTGCTGAACCTGTTGTTATTGATGGTGGTCATAAGCTCGGCAATGATGTGCCATTAATTGGCGGCGGCACGAGTGGTGGGGGTGATGTTGAAGTCAATGTTGGTGGTCAGAAGAAAGTAATCCCTAAGAAACCGACTGCAGGCGCAATTACTGGCGGCGGTCTATACTAGCCAACGCTGTCAGATTTTCGAGGATATTGGTCACAATGCGTGCAGAAATTCAAAAAATTGCGGAAGACGTGAGAGGTTCACTTGAACTCCTTGCCGAGCGAATGGATTATGAGACGGCGCATCATCGGCTTGAAGAGTTTAATGCGATGATTGAAGATCCGAACCTTTGGAATGATCAAGAAAAAGCACAAAAACTCATGCGAAATCGTCAAAATCTGACAGATTCGATCAAGACATATGAAGGGCTACGCGGCGAACTTGATGACGCCATTGGTATGATTGAACTTGGTGAGGAAGAGGGTGATCAGGACGTAGTCAAGGACGCGGAAGCCGCGATCGAATCCTTGGCTGAAACAGCGGCTCAAAAAGAAATCGAGGCTCTACTTGATGGTGAAGTTGATGGCAATGATACCTTTTTGGAAATCAATGCTGGCGCGGGCGGTACGGAAAGTTGTGATTGGGCGTCGATGTTGGCGCGGATGTACACTCGTTGGGCCGAAGCGCAGGGCTATAAGGTCGAAACAATTGCCTATCAAGCAGGAGATGAGGCGGGTTTGAAGTCCGTTTCATATAAAATTCAAGGACATAACGCATTTGGCTGGCTTAAATCAGAAAGTGGTGTCCATCGTCTCGTTCGCATTTCACCATTTGATAGTAATGCAAAGCGGCACACGAGTTTTAGTTCGGTTTGGGTCTATCCTGTGATTGACGATAATATTGATATTGAAATTAATCCCGCGGATATTCGCGTTGATACATTCCGTTCTTCGGGTGCTGGTGGCCAGCATGTGAATACGACAGATTCGGCAGTGCGTATTACGCATATTCCGACCAATATTGTTGTAACTTCGAGCGAAAAATCACAGCATCAAAATCGCGCGAATTGTATGGCTGCGCTCAAATCACGTCTGTATGAAATGGAAATGCGCAAACGCATGGAAGGCATTCAACAGGCTCATGACAACAAGGGTGATGCCGGTTGGGGCAATCAAATCCGCTCATATGTCCTCCAGCCCTATCAAATGGTGAAGGACCTGCGCACTGGGCATGAAACGAGCGACACATCTGGCGTTTTAGACGGTGATTTAAATGGCTTTATGAGCGCGGTGCTTGCTCAGCAAGTCGCGGGCAAGTCACGTGCGGAAGCCACAGGCGAATAATCACTAAATGGCATTTTCCGCCCCACTTTTTCACTAATACGTCCAGCTCACCCACCTTTTTTAGTGAGTTATTATTTTAGTGAGTTATTATTGGATTCTAATGGCCAAAGACTCGGTTTTTACTGAATTGTCTCGCATTTGTTTGTTTGTGTGTTTTTTGTTGATTTGAATTCGCAGACGGGTTGTTTGATTGAAACCAAAATCCAAAACAGCCAGCATTTGAATCTCTTTGCAAGTTTGAGTAGGCTGTGTCCCAAGCGGTTTGCAAGCATTGATCAGCACAAGGCGAAAACAATGTGCGATTGAGATGTGGAGTGATAGAAGCGTGGCGAGGTAGAGATTTGGCAAAGACTTATTCACGGGAAGATTTTGAACCTTTGTCGCAGGCAGAGGCAGCGGTTTTTGATGCGAGATTTGAGGGAAGCATAAAAGTCAGCGATGAGCGCCCTTTAGAGGCGAACAATTTTAACCGCATGCGCGCAAGTTTTTTGCGCGCGCTTTTGCTTGGAGAGATTGAAGGCATAAACCTTTCAAAAGCTACGATTGTTTTGAGTGGCGTCTTTATCGAGGGCGCACTGGAACTTCAGTTTTGCGAAATCGTGCGTCCATTTTTCGCATATTCATGTGTTTTTGCAGGAGATCTCGATTTGAATTGCGCGAGAATTCCTTACTTGAGATTTGAAAAATCGCAGTTTTTGGCACTCAAAGCGCAAGGAATTGAAGTGAGTGGCAGCTTGTGCATAGAAAATTGTGAAGCTCACGATCAGGTTAATTTCATGAGTGCTAAAATTCATAGCCAGCTTAGCTGTGAAAATTCGAAGTTTTTAGGGGTGCCAGAATCATTAAACCTGCAATCGGTTCAGATTGAAGGGGGTGTATTTTTAACTCATTCTCATTTTGAAGGGATTCTAACTCTTGAAGGAGCCCAACTTTCGTCGATTGTTGATAACGCGAAGTCATGGCCAAAAGAAGGCAAGCTTCGCTTGCAAGGAATGACTTTCAAGGATTTTCAAGGCGATGCGCCGCAATCGGCGCGACGACGTCTTGAATGGCTTTCGCGGTCACCGTTTCACCCGCAGCCCTATAAGGAAGTCGCGCGGGTGCTTCGCGAAGCAGGGCGCGAGCGTGATGCGCGCATTGTGCTCTATGAGATGGAATATTTGTTTGCGTGTGAAGAAAAATCACGTCTAAAGCAGCGAATTAAATATGTACAAGTCAAAGAGGGCGAGGGCAAACGCTATATTGACGAAAGGTTTCAGGGACGCCCGCGCATTTTAAATGCGTTGGATATGAAGTGGCAATATTGGGGCTGGCGGATTGTTGATTTTTCATTTCATAGTCTTATTGGCTATGGCTATAAGTTGCATCGCGCACTTTTTTGGTATTTGGGTTTGGTTGGCATTCTCGCGCTTGTAGCGTTAGGAGCCTATCGAAACGGGCAGGTTGCGCCCAATGCCGCGCCGGTGCTTGTTTCTCAAAATTATATTGAAATTGATGATCCTTACGCGTGGGCGAATTCGCCATTTGCGGCAGATTGGGAAGATTTTAACGCGGTTGTTTGGGCGGCTGATGTTATCACACCTCTGATTGACTTTGGTCAAGAGAGCGCATGGGCGCCCTCGACGCGAGGTTGGTGGGGTTTTCATTTGTGGTGGTTGAGGTGGCCTGCACAGATCATGGGGTGGATAATCGCGACTTTTGTGGTCACTTCGGTCACGGGTTTAATACAAAGGCGCCACAGCTGAGTGTGCGCGATCTTTCGCCGAATTCCCAAACACGACAAGTTGGAAGGCGTATATAATCGATTTTTGGGTTAGTATTCGCGCAATAAACGACGAGGCCGCGATGAGAAGGTTAAGCTTGAAACATTCTTGGATATTTTTCCCCATTTTGTGGGTTGTAAGTTGTGCACCTATTAAAGAAGATCAGTGTCGCTTGGGTGATTGGCGTGGGTTGGGGGTGCGCGACGGCACGCGCGGCGTTTTCATAAATTATGTGAATAGGTATATTGATGAATGCGCCCAATACGGCGTTCGCGTGAATATTAATGAATGGCGGGAGGGGCGTGAGCAAGGTTTGCGCTCTTATTGCACAGTTGAAAATGCCGAAGATCGAGGGCGCCGTGGAGCGCGCATGAATAACGTTTGCGGAAATGATCGAGATATTTTGAGTGCATATCAGCACGGACAAGATTACTTTGAAATTACGGAAGAAATCGAAGAGTTAAAAGATGAGCGCGATGATATTCGCCGTGTCATCGCTGAAATGCGAACACGCGAATTGAGCGATAATGAAACGCGTTTGTTGCGCCGTTATCTGCGAAGGCTTGATCGAATTGAAGATGAAATTAATGATTTGCGCCGCGATTTGAGGTTGTTTAGGCCTTATTCGGGTTGACTTGAATTGCGCTTTCCGGATTGAAGTTTTAAAGAAATCGTGGGGCGACGCCCGAGCCTTTTGCCGTGAAGATGTTTATGAACACGACGTGATTTCGAAGTATCAATTTTTTGTTGTAAAAGTTAGGCAGTTGGGCACCGGTTTAGGCTGCAGTTTCGCGCAGCGCTTTGTGTTATATTTTTTTAAAAATGTTTGGAAAACGGCTTGTTAATGACGGCGTAAGAGTATAGGGTTGCAATTAAGTTTCAAAAAGTATCCAAGTTAACTTTGGTTCTTTAATTTAAAAAAGTCTTTAGCGAGTGTTAAGTTTTACGATGGCATTTGAAAAAATAAACCCAGCTTATGATCAAGTGTTTCAGTTTGGAAAATTGTCGCTCGGCCTCGTGGTTCCCATTGAGCGAAGTTCGGTTGGAGAATTGCCCAGCATGAAAAGACATGTCGAACGAGCTCAAAAGGCGGAGGCTTTGGGTTTTTCATCGCTTTGGTTGCGAGATGTGCCGTTTAATGTCCCTAGTTTTGGTGATGCTGGGCATCTTTACGATCCATTTGTATATCTGGGTTTTTTGGCGGCGCATACGCGGTCGATCGCCCTTGGGACGGCGTCGATCGTTTTGCCTTTGCGTCATCCGGCGCATGTGGCAAAATCGGCGGCATCTGTTGATCAGCTTTCTGAGGGTCGGTTGATTATGGGAATTGCCTCTGGGGATCGCCCGGAAGAGTATCCGGCGATGAATATGACCTACGAGGATCGGGGTGAGCGTTTTCGCGCCGACTATGAATATATCAGAAAAATGAAAGAGAGTTTTCCAAACTTTCAAAATGAACGCGGGCAGGTTCAGTATATGGATATGGTGCCGAAACCCTTTGGTGATCGCATTCCGATGCTTGTGACCGGTTCGTCTCGTCAGCGACCCGATTGGATATTTGCTAATAGTGATGGCTGCTTGACATATCCGCGTGGCATTGAAGCGCAAAAACGTTTTGTTGAAAATTATCGTGAAGGGTCGCGCGCGCTTGGGCGCGGAGAGTTTCCGGTTGCGCAGTCACTTTACGTTGATGTCACCGCAACGGATGAACCGGCAACGCCCATTCATCTTGGCTTTAGGTCGGGAACCACGGCGCTTTTGCATTATTTGAGACAAATCGAGGCTGCAGGCATTAATCATGTCGCTTTGAATTTGCGTTTTAATCAAGCCGATATTGAGTATACACTCGAAAAAATAGCAGACGAAGTGATCACACAATTTTAAGGAGAAAACATGGCGAAAATATTAATTACAGGGGCGACAGATGGGATTGGACTTGAGACTGCTAAAAAATTAAGCACAGATGGACACGAAGTGCTTATTCATGGGCGTAGCCCCGCAAAAATCGAAGAGGCATCACGCTTGATCGGGAAAGTGGCGGGCTCATATCAGGCTGATTTGAGCAACCTCGAATCTGTGAAAAAACTTGCGGAAGAGATCAAATCTGCGCATGATCATATCGATGTATTGATCAATAATGCGGGCGTTTATAAAACCCCACACTCTCAATTAGAAAATGGCCAAGACGTTCGATTCGTTGTGAATATAATCGCCCCCTATGTGTTGACGCTTGATTTGCTTCCCGCACTCTCCAGCGAAAGCCGGATTGTAAATTTATCTTCAGCTGCGCAAGCTGATGTGGAAATTGACGCGCTCCATGGCAAAAAGGCTTTGGCTGATTTTGAAGCCTATGCGCAAAGTAAGTTTGCAATTTCTTTGTGGAGTTACCAGATGGCGCAGAATACGGAAATCGAGCCCTTTGTTGTTTCCTTGAATCCCGGTTCGTTATTGGCGACAAAAATGGTACGTGAAGGCTTTGGAGCAAGTGGCAATGATATTAATATTGGACGTGATATTTTGATTGAGGCTGCGCTCGGCGAGAGTTTCTTGGCGCATAATGGCGATTATTTCGATAATGATGGGCGGGGTTTTATATCCATGGCTCAACACGCGGAACGGGCAAACCTATTGGTTGAAGAACTTGAAAAATTTAGGATTTAAAGGCGCGTGATCGGCAATAAACTTTGAATTTGCCACTTGCCAAATCTCTCGAATTTCGTCAAAAAGCTCTATAACAATTATTATTGATTTGGGAGTGATGCCGATGAGTGAAGACTTGACCTATAAGCGAATTATGATCAAGGTTTCAGGCGAGGCATTGATGGGGAGCCAAGGATATGGCTTGGATCCGACCACCGTGGAAAGCGTTGCACAGCAATTGAAAGCCGTTCATGATTTGGGCGTTGAAGTCTGTGTTGTGATTGGTGGGGGCAATATTTTCCGAGGGCTTCAAGCGAGCGCTAAGGGCATAGAGCGAACAACAGCTGATTATATGGGCATGCTTGCAACGGTTATGAATGCATTAGCGATGCAAGCGGCTCTTGAAGAGCTTGATGTGCATACGCGCGTGATTTCAGCGATCCGAATGGATGAGGTTTGTGAGCCATATATTCGCCGCAGAGCAGTCCGCCATCTTGAGAAGGGTCGGATCTGTATTTTCGCCGCTGGAACTGGAAATCCGTATTTTACGACCGATACGGCCGCCACTTTACGCGCAAGTGAAATGGCGTGTGATGCTTTGTTTAAAGCAACGCAGGTTGATGGCATTTATGATTCTGATCCGCAGATCAATCCGGACGCTCAGCGCTATGAACGCGTAAGTTATGATGAAGTTTTACAAAAACGACTTAAGGTCATGGATGCGAGCGCGATTGCATTAGCGCGTGACAATGCCTTGCCAATAGTGGTTTTTGCCCTCAAAGATGAAGGTGGAATTGCGGATATTATCTGCGGCGCAGGCAAGCACACGGTTGTTGAGCCATAGGTTTTGTTCAGCGAAATTGTGAACGTGAGGAAAAAGTATGAGTGATATAGAAATTGACTTAGATGATTTGCAAAAGCGAATGGAAGGCGCGCTTAATGCCTTGTCCAATGATTTCGCATCTTTGCGAACAGGGCGCGCATCCACGACGATGCTTGATGCAGTTAATGTCGAGGCCTATGGTTCGTTAACGCCACTAAATCAAGTCGGGACTGTTAATGTGCCTGAGCCACGCATGTTGACGATTTCAGTTTGGGATAAAACAATGGTTTCCGCCGTTGAAAAAGCGATAATGAATTCAGGACTTGGTCTCAATCCGCAAACAGACGGAACACTCATCAGGTTGCCCATACCGGAGTTGAATGAAGAGCGCAGACGCGAGATGACAAAAGTGGCCGGTCAATATGCGGAAAATGCACGCATTTCAGTACGCAATGTGAGACGTGATGGAATGGATCAGATTAAAAAAGCCAAAGCCGATGGAATGTCTGAAGATGATCAAAAATTGTACGAAGGTGAAGTTCAAACACTAACAGATCAATTTATCGCGCAAGTCGATGCCGCGCTTGAGACAAAAACTGAAGAAATGATGAAGGTCTAGTGCAAGCTGACGCTCTAAAATCATTACTGCCGCCGAATTTTCATGTCGCCATTATTATGGATGGTAATGGTCGTTGGGGAGAACGGCGTGGCAAAAGCCGTATTGAGGGGCATCGCGCGGGCATGTTGAGCATCGAGAGCTTATTTGAGGCGGCAAATGAGCTTGGTATTAAATATCTAACTTTGTTTGCGTTTTCGTCTGAAAATTGGAAACGTTCAAAAGCCGAAGTCAATGGGCTGATGATGTTGTTTCGCGAATATATTACGCGCGAAGCGAAAAGACTTGCCGCAGAAGATGTTAAAGTCCGCTTTATCGGAGATCGCACAGTGCTTTCGCGCGATTTGATAAAGTCAATGACGGATTTAGAAGGCGCAACATCATCAAATATCGGACTGAATCTCAATGTCGCGATGAACTACGGCGGTCAAGATGAAATTCTTCGCGCGATCAGGTCCCTTCTTGATAAGGGCGTTTCAGTCGATGAAGTGAACGCTGATCTCTTTGAAAATTGCTTGGATACACATGGTCAACCTGCGATTGATTTACTTGTCAGAACCTCAGGCGAACATCGGCTTTCAAATTTTCTTCTTTGGCAATCGGCTTATGCTGAGCTCTATTTTACCGATGTACTTTGGCCTGATTTTAGCCGAGAGGACTTAAAAAAAGCGGTGTTGAGTTTCTCAAACCGGACGCGCCGTTTTGGGGGGAATGAATGAATAGGTTTATGCCGAGAATAAGTGATGCGCTTTTTCTAGCGCCGATCCCTTTCATAATGCTACTTGCCCATATTTGGTCGGCTTGGCTCATAATTGTTTTGGTCGGATTGATTGGACATTGGGAGCTTCGAAAAATTATTCTTAAAAAACGCGAAAAATTGCTTTCTCGTGTTACCCGCGTTTCTTTACTTGGTTTTGTACTGGCAATGGTAGTCAGTTTATTTTCATTTTGGCTTGCGGTCGCGATATTGCTCGCCTTTTTTTTAGGAATGCGCAAATTTGAGCATCATTGGCACGCACGTGATTTGCATGCTGGGTATTTGTTTATTAGCTTTTTTGCGCTTTTGACCTTTTTCTTGCGTTCAATTCCCGAAGACGGACTTAAAATCATCTCACTCGCGCTTGTGATTACAGTGTTTTCTGATAGTGCTGCGTATTTTTGTGGAAAAATGTTTGGACGGCACAAAATGGCGCCCGTTTTGTCTCCGAATAAAACTTGGGAAGGCACTATTGGGGGGTGGGTCTTTGCAATTCTTGGCGGTTTAATTTTTACAAGCCTCTTTTTACCTGAAATAGCCTCTTGGTCACTATTAGTTAAAGTTCTATTTTTTGGATTTTTGGCATTTTTAGGGCAGATTGGCGACCTCTTTGAGAGTGGGTTCAAACGCAAGTACAAAGTCAAAGACTCGGGTCTTATTTTACGCTCTCATGGCGGTATCTTAGATCGTTTTGATAGCTTGGCGCCGATAATCATGGCGCTTTCGATCATGTATTGGTTTTTTTAAATGGCTAAATCGCTTTCCATATTTGGCGTTTCGGGTTCGATAGGGGCGTCTGTTCTTAAGATCATTGAGAGTGACCCATCTGCCTTTGAAGTGGATACGATATGCGCCGGAAGCAATTTAGAGAAATTAGTCGAAATTGCACGGCGTACGCGTGCCCGCCATGTGATTTTGAATGACGAAACCTGCTACGAAGAGCTTAAAATTCAGTTGCCAGATGCGGAAGTTGCAGTTGGTGAGGCAGCGATTGAGGAGGCGGCTCATAGGCCAGTTGATGTGTGTTTAAACGCAATTATTGGCGCCGCAGGACTGCCAGTGTCGGTCGGGGCGATGGGGAATGCAAAGATTTTGGCGCTCGCCAACAAGGAGAGCTTAGTGTGCGCAGGTAAAATCTTGATGAAACGCGCGCGAGAAAAAAATACAGAAATTGTTCCGGTAGATAGTGAACACTCCGCAATTTTTCAGTGTTTGCGGGCCGGGCGATTATCAGAAGTGAATCGCTTGATTTTAACGGCTTCTGGTGGGCCCTTTCGCACTTGGTCACGCGCAGAGCTTGAAAAAGTGCGCGTTGCCGATGCATTGCAGCACCCGAGTTGGGAGATGGGTGAGCGGATTACAATTGATAGCGCGTCAATGTTTAATAAAGCACTCGAAATGATCGAAGCCTATGAGCTTTTTCGCGTTAATCCTCAGCAGATTGATGTCCTTGTGCATCCGCAAAGCATTGTGCATTCCATTATCGAGTTTGTTGATGGAGGTTCGATTGCTCAGATGGGGGTGCCTGATATGCGTCATGCAATCGGATTTGCTATTCATTATCCAGCGCGCAAGCCAACAGGTGTTCAAGGGCTAGATCTCGCGCAGATTCAAAATCTAACTTTTGAGGCCGCGGATTTCGATCGCTTTAAACCTTTGCATCTTGCCAAACATGCGATGAAGATGGACGGTGTTGCGGGTGCCGTCTTAAATGCCGCAAAGGAAACGGCTCTTGACGCTTTTATCGGCGAGCGAATTGGTTTTTTGCAAATGGCTGATGTCGTTGAAGGCGTGCTGCTTTCTAAGTCTTGGAAACAGTCCGTTGAAAGCTTAGATGACGTATACGACGCCGATAAAGAGGCGAGAAACTTGAGTAATAATATTGTTAACAAAATTGGTTAAACATTTGAAATGATCATTTTATACTTCTTAATTGCAATTATTCCAGTTGTTGTCATTCATGAGCTTGGGCATTTTTATATTGGAAAATGGATGGGAATAAAGCCGCAAGTCTTTTCTGTCGGGTTTGGGCCAGAATTGTGGAATAAAAAGGCGAAAGATGGGACGATCTGGCGCATCGCGGCGCTTCCTTTAGGGGGGTATGTTAAGTTTCACGATGACCAAAACGGCACGGGTTTTCCCAATTTAGATTCAAGTAATCCACCATATGAGGCGAAATATATTGCAAAGCTGATGACATTGCTTGCAGGGCCTTTCGCCAATTTTCTTTTGTCGATATTTTTGTTCTTTTGCTTTGCGTTTTGGAACGGTTTTGAAAGTGATGCGCCAATTTTTGAAAGGAGCTTTATCGAAAGTGACCTTCAAAAGGGTGACATAATCAAATCCTTAAATGGAGAAAATCTGAGCAGTCGCACCGAATTCTATCAAATCGCAGGCGCGATCAAAGATCGTTCTGAGTTAACGGCACTCATTGAAAGGGACGGCGAGACTAAAGAAGTCACGATTCCCCATCCCTTTCTTGCTGTGATTTCATGGCTTGATCCTAAACTCCCGGCTTTTAAAGCCGGTTTAGAAATTAACGATCAAATCGTGCGAGCAAATGATATCGAGATATCAACATTGCCACAGCTTTCTGAAATCATTCAAAAGGGAGAGGGTGCGCCTTTAAGGGTCAATGTGCTTCGGGGCGATGAAGAGGTGATGGCGATCGTGCAGCCCGAAGCTTTCCCACTTGAAAATGGTGGAGAGCGCTGGGTTATCGGAATTGATAGCCGAATATTTGCCTTCGATTCTGAACCTGCTAGTTTTTCAGAATCGGTTTCATTTGCATTTCGAGCAACAACATGGATTTTGACGATGAGTGCGCAAGGTATAAAAGACTTGATCGTTGGAGATGTGGGCGTGGAGGCCCTTTCGGGGCCGGTGGGCATCGCGAGTGCTGCCGAAGATGCGGCGCAAAATGGGTTCTGGCTTTTTGTTCAATTTGTCGCATTAGTTTCGAGTGCGATTGGTTTTTTAAATCTTTTGCCAATTCCAATATTAGATGGCGGGCATGTCGTAATGGTTACTTATGAAAAGATAACCGGCAAACTGCCACCACAACGCTTTCTGAATTTAATTTTTTCGCTTGGAATTGGACTTCTTTTTGGGTTAATGATTGTTTCAACGATAAACGATTTAACTTAAAGCTTGGATTAACATGCAAACCCGAAAAATATTGACAAGTGTTTTCGCACTTCTTGTGGCAGGACAAATTTATGCAGCTCCATATTCGCGATTCATAGTGGAAGGGAACGAACGCATATCTGATACGGTCGTTCTTGGAGTTGCGGGCCTCACGCCTGGTGTGACTGTTGGTGATGCGCAGGTCAACCAAGCCGTGCAGCGACTTTACGATTCAGGCCTCTTTGGCGAAGTCAGCGTAAGCGTAAATGATGGAACAGTTGTATTTACCGTTGTAGAAAATGCAATTATCTCAGGTATTTATTTTGAAGGGAATACAAAATTCGAAGATGAACGATTGGATGCAGTTGTTTCTCTCGAACCGCGCGATGGCTTGGATCGTGCGAAAATTGACGAAGATGTTCAGTCGATCCGCCGCTTTTATGCCGCAAATTCGCGTTTCAACGTTGAAGTCGAGCCCGTCGTAATTAGTGAGGGTAATGGTCGGTATAAGCTTATTTACGAAATTGATGAAGGATCGACTTCAGAAGTTGAACAAATTTCATTTACAGGCAATCGTGAAGTCAGTGATTGGAGATTGAGACGGATTGTGACCACGCGTGAAAGCGGTTTTTTGTCGTCTATATTTAGATCCGATGATTTCGCAAACGAGCGCCTTCAAGAAGACAGTTCGCGTTTGTTAGAATATTATCAAAATTCGGGTTATTACACGGCCGAAGTCAAAGCTGTTCAAGCTGATTATGATGCCGCTGGCAACTTTTATGTTGATTATCAGATTTTTGAGGGGCAACGTTTTAGAGTCGGTAATATTGTCATAGATTCCGAAATTCCGGGTGTGAATGGTGAGGATTTTAGATCAGAGCTAACTTTTAAGTCAGGACAGTGGTTTGATCGTTCAAAATTTACAGAATCTTTTGATAAAATTGAAGAACTTGCCGAAAGAAGAGGCTTGCCGTTTTTGCGTGTTGTGCCTGATGTGACGACGAATGAAGTCACTGCGACGCTCGATGTAAGACTTTTGCTTCAAAACGGCGAGCGTGAATATGTAGAGCGGATTGATATTCGCGGCAATGACACTACGATTGATCGCGTAATCCGCCGCGAATTTGATGTCGTTGAAGGTGATCCTCTCAATCAGCGCAAAATCAATGAGGCGCGTGAAGCGATTGAACGCTTGGGCTACTTTGGCAGCGTAAATTTAGCTATTCGGGAAGGTTCGGCGCCTGATCAAAAAATTGTTGATGTTGATTTAGAAGAAGCCAATACGGGTGCTTTATCGCTTGGTGCAAGCTATTCAACAGACGATTCATGGGGCTTTAACTTCAACTATTCGGAACGCAACTTTCTGGGCCTTGGTCAAACCGTTGTCTTTGATCTTGTTTACGGCGCAAACACAAAATCTGGTAAAATTAGCTATGTTGAGCCACGTTTGTTTGATAGAAATGTGCTCGGCGGAATTGATTTGTTTTATTCCAATGGCGGCAATAGTGCTGCAGGATATAGCACTATTCAATATGGCGTAGAGCCACGGCTTGGTTTCCGCACTTCAGATGATAGTTATTTAAATCTTGGGGTTTTTGCTTATAACGAAGAAATCGACGAAACCTTTGACAATGTATCTCCAATTATTCAAGCAGAAGTCGATCCAGAATGGGTGATCGGCGCAAAAGCGGAATGGACGATTAATAAAACAGATAATTTCTCGAAACCAAAGCGCGGCTGGTTGTTGCGATTGGGTGCGGAATACGCGGGATTGGGGGGCGATCGACAGTGGTCGCGTTATTCTGCAAAAGCTAAATATTATACGCCCGTATTTAGTGATCTTTTCATTTTTTCTATCGAGGGTGAAGTCGGCCACGTTGCTGGATTGAATGGCGATGATGTTCGGGTTACGGATCGATATTTCTTAGGCGGTGCGCAAACCTTAAAGGGATTTGAGTCGGGCGGACTTGGACCAAGAGATGTCTTGGGCGATGTGGATTCTTCACTCGGTGGCAAAAATCTCGCAGCGGTGCGCGCTCAACTTCAAGTTCCGCTGGGCAGTTTTCTTGAAGATCTCGGCTTAAGCGGTGCTCTATTTTATGAAACCGGTTCGGTTTGGGGTCTTGATAATACGAGTGGCGCGAGCGGTACAATTGACGATGATCTTTACTGGCGTGCTTCACGAGGTGTTTCAGTTCTTTGGGATTTAGGTCAACAAACAATTTCCTTTAACTGGGCTGATCCATATCAGGCTGAATCATATGATAAAACGCAAGAATTTTCGGTATCCGCTCAAGCTAGTTTTTAATCATGACTAGCTTCAATAGATTTGCGAGACTCTTTGTTGTTACGTCACTCATTATGACGTATTCCTTTGCGGTTCGTTCACAAGAAGCGACGCCAATCACCGTTCCACCTGTGATTGTCGTGGGATTTAATGATATTTTGCAAAGATCGCAGATTGGCCGAGAAATTGATAAAAGACGCGAAACAGAACTTCAGCAGGCCGCCGCAACAATAGAAAATTTGCAAGCTCGACTCGAAGAAGAGGAGCAGGAAATTGCGGCAGCGCGTGAGCAGTTAACACCAGAAGAATTTAATCAACGTGTAACAGAGTTTAATTTGCGCACGGAAGAAATTCGTGCCGAAACGGATTTATTGGGTGGAGAAGTTGAACAGCGTATCCGCATATATCAAAATAGACTATTATCAGCGTTGAATCCGATTTATCAACAACGTGGCGTATTGGTGGTCTTACCGCGCGAAATCGCGTATTATTATGACAGCGCTATTGATGCGACTGAGTTTTTTATCGAAATTTTGGACGCAGATTTTGAGTCAGACCCTGAGCAACTCACAGAGCTAGTTTTCGCTCCGATATCTGCTGATGAAGAAGCGATTGAAAATGAAGCGCAAGAGCGCCCATTAGAAAATGAACTTGAAACCAAAACGAATGAGGCAGGTGAAAACGCAAATGAACAGTGAAATCGTCGATATTAACGAAATTCAACGTATTATTCCCCATCGTTATCCGTTTCTTTTGGTCGATCGCGTGCGCGATATTATCCCCAATGAAAGCGCGGTTGGAATTAAAAATGTGACATTTAATGAGCCGCAGTTTACCGGCCATTTCCCTTCAGAGCCCGTATTTCCCGGCGTTTTAATTATTGAGGCGCTCGCGCAAACAGCCGCAATTCTCGTTGGCAAAACGCTTGATCTTGTTGATAAAAATATGAGCGTATATTTTATGGGAATTGATGGTGTAAAGTTCCGTCAAATGGTTGTTCCGGGTGATCAGCTGGAGCTGCGGGTCAGTGTTGTGAGACCCGGTGGGAAAGTTTGGAAATTTAAAGGCGAGGCTTTTGTTGAGGAAAAAAAAGCCGCTGAGGCGGAATTTACCGCAATGATGCAACCGCCGCAGGACTAGGCTATGATTGATAAAACTGCAAAAATACATCCCTCTAGTGTCGTCGAAGATGGCGCGGTCATCGGCGCGAATTGCGAAATTGGACCATTTTGTGTGATCGGGCCGAATGTCGTTTTGGGACAAAGGGTGAAATGTCATAGCCATGTTGCGATCTCAGGGCGCACCCAAATCGGTGAAGATACACAGATTTGGCCTTTCGCAAGTGTTGGTTCGCGCCCTCAAGATCTTAAATATCAAGGAGAAGAAACAGAGCTCGTGATTGGTGCGCGCAATATGATCCGAGAAAGCACCTCGATTAATTTGGGGACTGCTCATGGCGGCGGCATTACGAAAATTGGTGATGATAATCTTTTCATGATCGGCAGCCATATTGGCCATGATTGCATGATTGGAAACAGCATTGTTTTTGCAAATAACGCCGCAATTGCGGGCCATGTCCATATTGACGATCATGTGATTATTGGGGGGCAAGCGGGTGTTATTCAGTTTGCAAGGATTGGGCGCGGGGCAATGATTGGTGCGGGTTCACTCGTTGAGGCGGACGTAATTCCATACGGATTAACAGTTGGGGAGCGTCCGTTCATAAAAGGGCTAAATTATATCGGGATGAAGCGTAAGGGGGCAACGCGCTCTGAGTTGAACGAGCTGAAAAAGCTCTATGAGCGTCTCTTTGATGGTTCTGAGAGTTTGCGTGGTCGTGCCGAACAGCTACTTCAAGATTATCAAGATAATGCGCATGCCAAAGAGATGCTTAATTTTATTTTATCTAAAAGCGACCGTTCTTTTTTGACGCCAAAGGAGTAATTTGTGCGCGAAGATTTTGCGATCATTGCGGGGAGAGGCGAGCTGCCTAAAATTATTAGTGATGAATGGCCAGAGGCTTTGGTCGTTTCATTTAAAGATGTGGGCATAGATTATTCACCCCGCAATCATTTTGTGGCCGAATTTGAAAAGGCGGGCGCATTTTTTCGAAAGTTAAAACGGGCGAGCATAAAACGTGTGTGTTTTGCAGGAAAAATTACCCGTCCGCAATTGAAATGGTACAAAATGGATATGCGAACAGCGTTTATGCTGCCGAAATTAAACAAAGCCATTCACTCAACAGATGGCAGTGCGCTGACGATTGTTCGAAAATTGATGGAATCCGAAGATTTAGAAGTGATCGGCGCTCATGAGATTATCCCATCGCTACTTGCTGGAAATGGTGTTTTGACGCAAGCCTCACCAAAGGAGCCAGTTGGCTTATCCAGTGCAATTAAGCTGCATGATGCGCTCTCGTTGGGTGATGTGGGGCAGTCAATCGTGATGAATGGTGATCTTTGCTTGGCGGTTGAGACCTTGCCGGGGACTGAGGCCATGCTTAAGTTTGTCGAAGAGCACAGAGATACTCAAATTGGTGGGTTCATTTTGAAAGCAAGTAAAAAAGATCAAGATTTGACGATTGATATGGCCACAATCGGTCCAAATACAGTCGATCAAGTGGTGCGCGCTGGATTGGAGGGTATTTATCTTGGTGCCTCCAATACTCAAATCCTTAATCGTGCAGAGGTTATTAATCGCGCCAATAAGGCCGGAATTTTCATTCAGGGTATCGAGTGGTGAAGATCGCAATCATAGCTGGGGAAGCGTCCGGGGACATTTTAGCGTCGGGTTTAATGCGTGGGCTAAAGCGCTATGACTTTGAAGGGATTGGCGGCACCGAGATGGAAAAACTTGGGCTTTCCAGTCTTTTTCCAATGCAAGAGCTGTCTGTGATGGGGATCTCGGATGTCTTGCCGCGTGCCTTACCTTTGCTGAGAAGAGTGAAGCAAACCGCTGATTATATCATTGAAGGCGAATTCGATGCCGTGATTACGGTGGACAGCCCTGATTTTTGCATGCGAGTCCTCAAAAAAGTTAAGGTTAAAAAGCCTAATATTCCATGTATTCATTATGTGGCGCCAAGCGTTTGGGCGTGGCGCGCAGGCCGAGCAAAGAAAATGGCAAAATATGTTGATCATGTCTTATGTTTGTTGCCATTTGAGCCTCCATTGATGAGGGAAGTGGGGATGAGTGCGGATTTTGTTGGTCATCCGGTGGCAAAACGTGAAGCACCGAAACGCAAAGAATTAAAAGCCTTTCGCGATGAGTATGGTGAATTTATTGCGCTTTTCCCAGGCTCTCGACGTTCGGAAATTAAGAGGCATTGTGAGACTTATGCCAACACCCTTTCACTCTATTGCGGGCAGGAACGCGTATTGGTTCCTGTTCATGCGCATCTCGAAGATGAGGTGCGGACAGCCTTCGCGAAAAACAAAAATGTAACCGTAATGGGTGCAGATGATAATTTTGAAGCTACCAAGAATTTAATCATGCATGGGGCTGAATTTGCGGTTGCAACATCGGGAACCGTGAGTTTTGAGCTTGCTTGGAGTGGCACGGCGACGATTGTCGGCTATCGTTCAGGTTGGCTTACGAAGCAAATTTATAAGGCCATGGCCAAAATTAAATATGCTTCACTTGCGAACATCATTTTAAATAGTGAAGTGATCCCAGAATTTTTGTTTGAGAAATTTAACGCTGCCAATTTGGCGAATGCGATGACGGTTCTTTCTTCGAGCGAAAATGAACGGGTTGCTCAGAAGATCGCATTCAAAAAAATGCGTGGACGACTGATACCAGACATTGATGTTGTAGATTCAGTTCAGAATTTTTTAGAAAACTATAGGAATTAAGTGCGTATGTAGGGGGTGTAAGCCTTCGCACTCAATATTGGTTTATCTCCTTTTAACATTCATTTTAAATTCGAGTTGAATTTTGTGTTGCGTTTGATACCTTTATCTCATGAAAAAGTGGTTCACCCGTTTTGTAGCGAAAAGATTAATTCAAGACCTTAATGAAAGCGAACTGATTGCGCTTGCGATTTCTGCTGAAGAAGATGATGCGCGGATTTACCGGAGTTATGCGGATCGTTTGCGGGATCAATTTCCAGAAACGGCTGCACAGTTTGAGGAGATGGCGCGCGAAGAAGACGGGCACCGCAAGGCATTGATTACCCTGTTTCAAATGCGTTTTGGAGATGAAATTCCTTTGGTCAGGAGGGAGCATATTAAAGGTTTTCCAATCCCGAACTTTGGCTGGTTGAATGCGGAAGCTGACCTTGAGAAAGCGCGTCAAAGCGCCCGCGAAATGGAGCAAACCGCTGAGCGCTTCTATTTAATGGCTGCGAAAAGAACAAGTGATCCGAAAACGCGTGAACTACTTGGCGATCTTGCGGCTCAAGAGGCGCAACATTCGGCGATTGCTGATGGTGTTATGCAATCCAATGTGAAGACCGAGGCCGAAGATCAAACAGCGCGTCGCAATTTCATATTAACCTATGTTCAGCCAGGGCTTGCCGGGTTAATTGATGGATCCATTTCAACTTTGGCGCCTATTTTTGCGGCCGCCTTTGCAACTGGTTCAAGTTTTCAGACGCTATTAGTTGGTTTATCGGCAAGCGTTGGCGCCGGAATTTCGATGGGCTTTACAGAGGCAATTTCCGACGACGGAGTGATATCAGGGAGAGGGTCACCGGCTGTGCGGGGCGCAATTACGGGGATCATGACGACAATTGGTGGGCTCGGACACGCGCTGCCCTATTTAATTGCCGATGTGGGTGTCGCGACGGCTGTCGCGATTTTTGTAGTTGTGATTGAGCTTGCTGTGATTACGTGGATACAGCACAAATATATGGAAACGCCTTGGTTGCGCGCGAGCTTGCAGATCGTTTTGGGCGGTATGCTTGTGCTCGCGGCTGGGATTTTTATCGGCGGCTTATAAGGTGATGAATTTAAGTGAAATCAGCGCGAGACAACCCATAGCGTGCCATCTTTTCGTTAAGCGTTCTTCGGGGGAGCGCTAGTTCATCAAGCACATTGGCGATTGAGCCTTTATGGCGGCGTAAGGCATTTCGAATAAGCATTTCTTCAAAAGCTTCGACTTGCGTTTTTAGGGGGCTGCCTTTGGCCATTTGGGATTGATTTTCTTCACCAAACTCGGAATTTATAATTTGCTCAAGATCTTCTTCATTACAGAGTTTCATGGCACATTTTTCAGAAAATTTCATCATTTGACGGACATTTCCGGGCCACTCCGCGCCCATAAGTGTTGTGGCTGAATTGGCGGTCAATTCTTGGGTTTCTACACCGTAATCATTGCAGTAGCGTTCAAGATAGCTATTAAAAAGCAACATGATATCGCCGCCGCGTTCCCTTAGCGGAGCGATTTCGATCAATTTTCCAGAGATTTTGTGATATAATTCGCTGGTCAATTCGTCATCATTTGGTGTGGTTTCGATGCCGATTACGCGGATATGTGGCCGGTCGTCGTTTTCGGTTTCTTCAATGACGCTTGCCAGTCTCGCCTGCATTTTTTGAGGCAAAGAATTAATATTATCAAGCACTAAGCTCATTGGGTTCGGGGATTTGAAAATCGCCTCATTTGTCCGCCCTTCAAATAGCCGATCATTAAGCTCTTCTTCACTGAGGGCAGCGCAATTGACGATATGTATCGGAGAATTCGCCGCCTGACTCGCGGAGTGGATTGCACGCGACGCGATCGATTTTCCGGTGCCGATTTCTCCTCGAATAAGAATATGATCATCTGAACTTGCATAATCTAAAACACGCTCTCTGAGCTCTTGAATATTTGCACTTTGACCTAAGAATATATTTTGCAATCTCTCTGGGTTGGCAAGCGCGTTTCTGAGCTCTCGATTGGAGAGGGTCAAAATGCGCGCATCAATCGCCCGCTTGACTTGCGCGAGTAGTTGTTCTGGGTCGAATGGTTTTTCGAGAAAATCATAAGCACCTTTGCGCATTGCATCGACCGCCATTTGAACGTCACCGTGACCTGTTATTAAGATTACGGGCATATTGGGATCAATCGCCATGACATTTTTTAGCAGTTCAATTCCGTCCATGTTGGGCATACGAATATCGCTGATCACAATTGCAGAACTATCGCGGTGAATTTGATTGAGAAGCACGCTTCCTTCTTCGCACGCCGCGTTTTTTATATTCTCTAAATCCAAAAACTGACAAATCGAGTTTCGAATTTCAACCTCATCATCAACAACATATACTTTAATTTGTGGCATAGATTTTTCCTCGTGTTGATATTTAATTGGCGCTCTTGAGCGGCAAATTCAACAAAAAAGTTGCGCCTTTTGGCGTATTTTCACGCGCAAGCAAATTACCGCCCATATCACGGGCATATTGTGCAGAAATAGCAAGCCCCAAGCCGAGGCCTTCGCCGGGCGCTTTGGTCGTGTAAAATGGCTCAAATAGCTTATCAACATCTTCAAAGCCGATCCCATTGTCCCGTATTTGAACTTGAGCTTCTTCACCAACAACGAGGAGATCGATATTTATTTTTGCGTCGTCTTGATGGCTAACTGCTTCGACGGCGTTGCGCATAAGGTTGATTAAGATTTGCTCAGTGCGCAGTTGATCTCCCTCTACAATTATAGAATCTTCAGGTAAATCGCGCACAATATCAACTTTGGAGGCGCCGAGTTGCGGTGTCATCAATTCAAACGCATTTATGAGCGCTTCTTTAAAATCAAAATGCGTTTGATCGCTTTCTTGCGTGCGCGCAAATGAGCGCATTTGGCGCGTGATCGAGCCCATTCTGTCCATTAGCTTCTCAATACGGTTGAGACTTTGCCCAGCTTCATGAAAACGCCCGCGCCGAAAGAGCATTCTGACGCCGGCTAGATAGGTTTTCATTGCAGCGAGCGGTTGATTAAGCTCGTGACCAATCGCTGCCGACATTTGCCCAATGACCGCTAGCTTAGAACTTTGTTCGAGGCTTTGTTCTGCGGTTTGCAATGATTTTTCGGCTTTTTGACGCTGCTCAATTTCGGAAACAAGTTTTTTGTTGAGTGCCCGAAGTTCTTCACTTTCGCGCCGCAATCTGAAGCTTGCTTGAGCGGCACGGCGCGAAATTAGATATAGGCGAAATAAAATGATTGATGCAGCCGCAAGCGCATAAAGTGCCATGTAACCTCTGAGCAATTGATCGGTTTCGGCAGCTGAATTAAAGAAAATTAATTTCCAATTATTCAAGCCCAGTTCAATCATGGTCAAATATTGGGGTTGATCATTGACTTCATAAATCTTGCCAAAGTCTTCAATGGAGACGTTGGCTAGGTTTTCAATGCCAAGCAATCCGTAAATGTTTTCATTCTCAATATCAGAATCAGAGGCCAAAATTACATTGCCATCATCTTGAATGAGCGCCAAATTAAAGCGGTTTGCATTCCAAAATTTTTGATATTTTGAGAAGTCAATTTCAACGATTGCAACGCCGATGGGAATCGACGTGATGGGGTCCATAACTTGGCGGGCCGAATAATATATTTTAGTGTCCGTGTTAAAATAATTGGAGAGTCCCGTCACGAGAGCGTGCTCAACGATAATCGGATATGCAAATGTTTTTCCTAAAAGTTCTGCGTCCGAGGAATTCACAACTTGTAATCGATCATTGACCGTATAAATGCGCGAGTTATCGATTTCACTTGAGATATTTTGAAAGTTACGATTGAGGTTTTTGTCGCTTACAAAAAAACTATAGGCAACGCGCTCATCTTGCTGCAAAATGCCGGGGACAATGAGATGACTTTCGATGTCGGCTTTAATACTCCCCGCAAAAATCGCGCCACGCCTTTGCGCTTGATCCTTAAGTGTCTCGGTCAACTGATTGCTCATGTAGGTGTAGAAAAAATAGCCAACAATAACGAGCAGTAGTAAAACGATCACTGAGCCAACAAGCTCGATAAAGCGCCATTGATTTTTCAAAGAACCATCCTAATTCGCAGATGTCGCAGCAAACATTGGTAGCTTAATACGCTCAGATAAAATATCAAGATCAAGGGGTGTGAAGTCGCCGCTTTCTGCCGCTCTTACGTCCCAAATTACAGAATCTTTGGGCGAAAGTTCATCGGTGAGAATGATCGCAGTCGAAAATTCATCAAAATACTGACGGCCAAATTGAGCGTTGAACTCGACCAGTAGGGCGCTCGCCTGCCAGTAAAATCCGGTGAGATAATCGCTGGCTCTTTGAACTAACTCTTTGATTTCAGTGAGTTCAAATTCGTTAACGAGACCAAGTGTGATCAGATCATCAAAAGTGATATTTAACTTTTGTTCACCGTTTCGAAATTGAATTTCATAGATGGGCTTTGCATAAATAAAGCCTGTCTTGCCGCCAAAGGTTTTCGCTTGTTCTTCATCGGCTCGCAATCGAACACGAATGCGAATTGGAATGAGTTCATAGTCAAAAATCATGCTCTCATGCATATTCAGACGTTTGACAAATTGATTCAAAACTCCAATTGATGAAAGACCGCCGAGCATGTGTTCGGTAATCCGCTGATTGAGAATTTCGAGATGATCACCCGATTCTCCATGATTCACAATTAAATATCCCGCTTCGGGAGCTTCATAGTAATTGCGTTTGCCAGATTTAAAAAGCAATCGCCGCTTAGCCATTCCACGCTCCTTTGCCTACCAGTCGATTCTCATCTTAACTTAAGATTGTGCTATAAACAATTAAAGTGTTTTCTTGATCTTTTGTTGATTTCTTGGCAAGATAATTTCTGGAAAAATTGAGGAATTTATGAAATGAGCACATTCGAAGATCGCCAAAATGCGTTTGAAAATAAATTTGCCCATGACGCAGAGATGCGTTTTAAGGCAGAAGCCCGTCGCAACAAGAAAATTGCGAATTGGGCCGCGGGTCTTTTAGGCGTTGATCCAGCAGATTATACACGCGCACTGATTAAAGCCGATATGGAAGAGGCTGGATTTGAGGATGTTATTCGTAAACTTCTTGCGGATATTGGTGATAAAGCTAGCGAAGAAGATGTGCGCGCTAAGGTTGCAGAATTAGACCTTGAAGCCAAAGACGAAATTCTCAACGAATCTGAGTAAGATCAATCGTCGTAAGATCAATCGTCGCGGATTCTGCAGCCTTATCGTTTGACTGCAGTTTTTGCAAAATGTTTTGAGTTCACTTTGTGCGAGCTGAATTTGCTCGACGATATTAAAGTTGAATTTCTTTAGCGCGTCATTATTTAAAGACGCGCTTAAAAATCGTATCGACGTGCTTTGTGTGATAATCCATATCAAATTTCGCTTTAATTCCATCCGAGCCGAGCGCGTCAACGACGTCTTGATCGGCGAGTAAGAGTTGCTCAAAATCTAGGCGCTCTTCCCAAACTTTGAGGGCGTTGCGCTGAACCATAACATATGCGTCTTCGCGTGACACACCGGCTTGAGTGAGGGCGAGGAGAACACGTTGGCTCATGACAAGCCCTGGGAATTTATCCATATTTTCACGCATATTGTCAGGAAAAACGAGCATTTTTTCAATAACCCCTGTCAGGCGATTAAGCGCAAAATTAAGCGTGATCGTGGCATCAGGGGCAATGCCGCGTTCAACCGACGAGTGGGAGATATCGCGTTCATGCCAAAGTGCGACGTTTTCCATAGCTGGGATCACAGTGGCGCGAATTAAGCGCGCAAGCCCGGTTAAATTTTCGGTAAGAACAGGATTTTTCTTATGCGGCATGGCTGAGGAGCCTTTTTGTCCCATCGAGAAGAATTCTGCGCCTTCGAGAACCTCGGTGCGCTGCATATGGCGGATTTCGACAGCTATGTTCTCGATAGATGACGCGATGACACCGAGTGTTGCGAAGAACATCGCGTGCCTGTCACGGGGAATGACTTGTGTTGAAATCGGTTCAGGCTTGAGATCAAGCTCCGCACATACATGTTCCTCAACGGCTGGATCAATATTTGCAAATGTACCCACAGCGCCTGAAATTGCACCTGTAGCGACTTCGCTTCGCGCGGCTTTCATGCGCGCTAAATTACGCTCCATTTCGGCATAAAAGCGAGCAAAAGTGAGCCCCATTGTTGTGGGTTCGGCGTGAATGCCGTGTGAGCGCCCCACGCGGATTGTATTTTTGTGCTCTAAGGCACGCGTTTTTAATGCAGCGAGTAAGTTTTCGAGATCTTTGATAAGGATATCAGAGGCGCGCACTAATTGAACATTGAAACAAGTGTCTAAAACATCTGAAGAGGTCATGCCTTGATGAACAAAACGCGCCTCATCACTGCCAACGTGTTCGGCGAGATGTGTGAGAAAAGCAATCACATCATGCTTGGTTTCAGCCTCGATTTCGTCTATGCGCGCAACGTCAAATTCAATATCTTTGGCTTTCCAAACGGCTTCGGCGTTTTCTTTTGGGATGACGCCTAGATTAGCTTGCGCATCACATGCGTGCGCCTCGATTTCAAACCATATGCGAAATTTTGTGGCAGGCTCCCAAATATCGGTCATTTCTTTGCGGGCATAGCGAGGGATCATATTTAGGCTCCATAGTTCATTTGCTGCCTCTTTAAACGAGCTTTTTTGCGGTTGCAAATGGTCTTCATGCGAAAGAATGTGTGATTATCGGTGTGCGGGCCATAATCGCCTTTTATTGAGGCGCGGATTTGACTATTCTCTGCCCAGTGAAATTTCAAAATGAACGTGATTATGCATATTGATTTAAGGGGTAGGTGGATTTTTACGCGCACAATTCATCATGCGCAAGGTGAGGTAAATCTTGTCGACGGGGCGGCAAGTTTTCAAAAAAGCGCAGACGGATTAATTTATGACGAAGTGGGTGTTTTGCGCATTCAGGAAAGGGAATTTCGGGCAGAACGCCGCTATATCTGGCGCGAAATTGCAGGCGGATATGCGGTCTCTTTTGAGGATGGAAGCCCGTTTCATGAATTTCACTTTTCTAATCCGCAAGCCACGCATTTTTGCCGACCTGATCATTATGAAGTTCACTATCATTTTGACAATGAGCGATGGGATTGTGAATGGAGAGTTCAAGGTCCTCGAAAGGACTATGTTATGAAAACATGGTATGAGCGATAGTTTTATAAATATTATCAAATATATATCGTCGTTTACTGACCCAATTAAATGGTCCGCTCCCGATAGAATTTTAAGTTCTATTTTTATGACTGAAACGCTTCTGCGATCAGCGGCGCAAAATAGGTAAGTACACCCGTACAGCCCGCGCGTTTAAATGCAAGTAAGCTTTCTGATATTGCTGATTCTTCAAATATGCCTTGGTCAACGGCGTTTTTAAGCATCGTGTATTCACCGGAAACTTGATAGGCAAAAAGAGGCGTGTTGAAGGTGTCGGATGCGCGCGCGCACACATCAAGATATGCAAGCCCAGGTTTGACCATCACCATATCCGCACCTTCGTTTATATCGCGCGCGATTAACTCAAGTGCCATATCACCATTTGCAGGATCAAGCTGGTAGGTCTTTTTGTCACCCTTTAAAACCCCAGAAGCACCCACAGCTTCACGGAAGGGACCATAATAGGCACTTGCGAATTTTGCCGAATAGGCCATGATTGCGGTGTTTTTATGACCTTCTTCTTCGAGGGCTTCGCGAATAGCACCAATACGGCCGTCCATCATGTCGGATGGACCGAGAACATCCGCACCGGAAGCGGCTTGGACAAGAGATTGTTTGACAAGCATTGCGATGGTGAGATCATTATCGATCGCGTCATCGCGCATAATACCGTCATGTCCGTGAGATGAATAAGGATCAAGTGCGACATCGAGCATGACGCCAATCTCGGGAACGGCGTCTTTGATCGCTTTGGTGGCAAGGTTGACGAGATTATCCGGATTGAGCGCTTCTTTGGCGTCATCGCTGCGCAGTTCGGGGTTTGTGTACGGGAAAAGGGCAATCATCGGTATGCCTAAATCACGCGCTTTTTTAGCCTCTTTAACGATCAGATCAATTGAAAATCTGTGAACGCCGGGCATCATCTTTATTGGTTCGCGTTCGTTATCACCGCCACGAACGAATAAGGGCCAAATGAGATCACTTGGCGATAGAGCTTGTTCTCGCACAAGGTTGCGTATCCATGCTGAACTGCGAAGTCGGCGGGTGCGTTGAATGATTTTCATTATTAGTGACTTTCTCATCTATGGGCAGCTAATCAAGCCTAGGTTGCCAGAAATTGCTAATAGTTTCAAACCACTTTATTTCTGAAAGAACGGAATGTAGATATAGTGACATGAAGAAATTTTTATTGATATTGTGTTGTGGGGCGACTTCTGCCTGTGCGCATTTAGAAGAATTGCTAATGACGCCTGAAAATAAGTGCGAAAATCTGCAAACTCAGTTTACCGTGGGTGCAGATATTGATAGTTTGATTCATGTCGTTAAAACCTCATCAGTTCCTTACAGAATTGTGCCGCCGAATACGGCCGTGACAGCTGATTACCTAGCTGAGCGGTTAACTGTGTATATCGACGATAATAAAAAGATCATTCGCGCTCATTGCGGCTAGTTTAAAACTACAAAATAAGCAATATATGTAGATAAATGCGTTTTTCCCTTTGAATTTCTGCGTGTGAGTAATTAGTGTTAGGTTAAGAAGTGGAAATAAGGAACTCAAAATGTTAGGTAACATCGGCCCTTGGGGCATGATTATTATTCTTCTCATCGTTGTCTTTTTGTTCGGCCGTGGTCGAATATCGGGCTTAATGAGTGAAATGGGTAAAGGATTAAGCTCATTCAGACGCGGCGTGCAAGAAGGCAAAGAATCCCTTGAGGAAGAAAATGCTGAAGCGGCAAAAGACGTGACGCCTGAAGAAGAAAAAGAAAAATAGGTTTCATTAATGTTTAGTTTGGGCGGCTGGGAAATGGTTGTGATCGGCGCAACAGCATTGATAGTGGTTGGGCCTAAAGATCTCCCGAAGCTATTTTTACAAGCTGGTCGTTTTGTCGGCAGAATGCGCGGAATGGCCGATGATTTTCGGCGCTCTATGGAAGATGCTGCCAAAGACGCTGGCATGGACGATGTAAAGAAGGATTTAGATAGTCTTTCTACAGATGCTCAAGGTTTTAATTCCGACATCAAAGAAGCCGCTGCCGGTCTTAACCGTGAGGCTGCTCAAAAAACCTCGATGATTACTAAGACTACGGGAGATCAGAAGAATTCATCTGTCAAAACAGCAAAAAAGCCAACTACAGTCGCTAAAAAACGGCGGTAAAACCCACAAGTCAGAAAACAAATTCCAAAAAAGCCTAGATAGGTGATAGACAAATGAACGAAACGGATTCCCAAGATGCGTCCATGACGCTCGTTGAGCATTTAGGTGAACTGCGCACACGTTTAATTTATTGTGCGGTCGCGTTTCTCATTGGTTTCTTTGCACTTTTCTTTTTTTCGGATCAAATGCTGCAGTTTTTCTTCGAACCGGTTCGCAGTGCACTTGAAAAATATGGTTTGAAGCAAAATCTTATCTTCACGAGCCCGCTTGAGTTGCTATTTGCGAAGATTCGGGTCGCTATGCTGGGTGGTTTTTTGGTGACGATGCCCATCATTCTCTATCAAATCTGGGCATTTGTGGCGCCTGGACTTTACAAAAATGAGAAGGGAGCTGTCACGCCGTTTATGATTGCAAGCCCGTTTATGTTTTTGATTGGTGGCGCTTTTGCGCAACTTTTCATCAATGATTTGGCGATGGATTTTTTGATTGGCTTGGCGAATTTTGATCCTGAGGCCGTCGCAGACAGCAAGGCCTTGACGATTGAATACCAAGGAAAAGTCAATGAAAATTTGGGTTTTTCAATTCAGCTGATTTTCGCATTTGGAATTTGCTTTCAATTACCCGTGGCGCTGGCTTTGCTTGGAAAAGTGGGGCTGGTTTCGTCTGAGGGACTTAAAGGCGCGCGGAAATATGCGATCGTTGCAATGATGTTCATTGCTGCGATTGTGACGCCGCCAGATCCCGTGACCCAAATTATATTATTTGGGGTTATCTATGGTTTATATGAAGTCTCGATTTTGCTTGTGAAATGGCTTGAACCAAAATTCGATGACGATGAGTTAGCGCTGTGACCAGCCGCAAACGTGTTGAACTCAAGAGGATTGCGGATGCGCTTGAACGTATGGCACCAAAAGAGATGCAACTTCCTGATTTTTCGGCGCCCGCATATATATGGCGCAGTGAATTTAATGAGCTTGAAGCTGTGAATGCGGTTTTTCATGTCCCGCTACATCAACTCGTCGGCATTGATTCAGCTAAAGAGCAATTACTTGCGAACACGTTGTCATTTGCGCGCGGACATCGGGCAAATAATGCCCTCTTATGGGGTGCGCGCGGCATGGGAAAATCGAGCCTTATCAAAGCTGTATTTGAAGAAGTTCGCAGTAAACATCAGCTGAATCTCATTGAAATCGCGCGTGAGGATTTAAAGGACTTGTCGGCCTTGATGCGCTTATTGCGCGGTGCCCAAACGCGGATCATTTTGTTTTGCGATGATCTTTCGTTTGAATTTGACGAGCTGGCCTATAAATCGCTTAAGGCTGTGCTTGATGGCGGCATATCGGGAACGCCTCATCAGGTTTTGTTTTATGCCAGTTCCAATCGACGTCACTTGATGGCGCGCGATATGATTGAAAATGAAAGACAGACAGAAATTCACGACGGTGAATCTGTCGAAGAAAAAATATCTCTTTCAGATCGCTTTGGAATATGGTTGGGTTTTTATCCTGCCAGCCAATACGAATATTTGATGATGGTTCGTGGTTATCTTACAGAAGTGGATCCTAACATTCATGATGAGGAGTGGCAAGCGGCGGCACTTGAATGGGCTATCACGAGAGGGAACCGTTCGGGACGAGTGGCTTGGCAGTTCGTAATTGACTATTTAGCGAAACGCGAAAAATAATCGGCCTCATACCCTAAAAATGCTCAACCTTGAGGTGAGGCCGCGTTTTTCTATGTAAATGTCCCGCTCAAATTATTTTTGCAAACAAAAGAGGCACCCAAATGATATCATTGGGCGCTTTGAATCAGGATTGGGTTAGGCGATGTAGTCGCTCGGATTTACGGCTGTCGTGCCATCTCTCAATTGGAAGAGGAGTTGTCCGCCAGCTGTTGAGCCAATAATTTGACCTTTTGTAACATTTTGATCTTTAGCAACATTCACTGAACCTAAGCGTCCATAAACTGAGATAAGGCCATTTGAGTGTTTCACCATTACGATGGTGCCGTTTGCGCCCGTGCTTTCAGAAACAAGGACGACCTTTCCATCTGAAGTCGCGCGAACGGGTGCGCTGATTTCAGTCGAATAAATGTAACCGTCTTCGTCTTGGCTAATCGTACCAGCCACGGGTGCCGCAAAGGCAGTTTCTGTATTTGTTGTCTGAGTACTATCGGCGGTATTTGTGCTATTTGCATTCGCATCAGGGATAACGATGGATTGACCTTCGCTGACTTGATCGGAGTTGAGATCATTAGCAACAATGATTTGCGAAACCGATACGTTGTAAAAGCGTGCAATTGTGTAAATTGTCTCGCCTGGACGCACGACATGCGTGACAACATTTTCATTTGTTTCGGGCTGCTCTTCAGTCTGGGGCGCTGAGCTTGCATTAGAGACAATAAATTCTTGGCCTGCACGTGGTGTGAAGTTCGCGTCAACGCCATTTAATCTTGCAAGCTCTTCTACTGAAATACCAGAACGTGCGGCGAGTGAAGCCATCGTGTCACCTTCAATTGCCGTAATTGACGAGTAAAGCCCGTTATTGACCACACCATTTGCAACATTACTTGGGCGATCTTCTGGAGAGAGGTCAATAGTTACAGGCGCAATGCTAGGAACTTGAAGTCCGCTATTTGAAAATGAAAAGCCATTGCATGAAGTCAAAAACGAAATTCCGACAGCGGTAAGCGCTATTTTTTGTGTGGTTGATTTCAATTTTCTGTTTTCCATAATTTTGACCTGTTTAAACTTGTTCAAATTGCAAATTAACTAAACTTTCCCTGGCAAAAGCGGAACAAACCTAACTTCACCGAGTTCTGTATATTCATTGCCTTCATCGGTCTTTTGGACACGAAGCAGAATCTGATTCGAACCACTTGGGCCGACAGGCAAGACCATAATACCACCCAATTTGAGTTGTGCAAGTAATGTGACAGGGATGTCATCTGCGGCAGCTGTGATCATGATGCGATCAAAAGGGGCTTGCGCTTCTAATCCTAGCGATCCGTCGGTCGCGATGCAAGTTGCGTTTGTGATTCCGAGTCTGGCCAGGCGATCTTTTGCCAATATCGAGAGATCTTTGACGCGTTCAGTTGTGTACACGCGTCTTGAGAGGCTCGCGAGAATGGTGGTTTGATATCCCGAACCCGTTCCCACTTCGAGCACCGTACATTTGGGGTGTAGGTCAAGCGCCTGTGTCATGCGAGCGACAACGGAGGGCGCAGATATGGTTTGGCCGGCTTCAATCGGAAGCGCGACATCTTCATAGGCACGATCCTTAAAGATTCCGCTAATGAACATTGTGCGATCTGTTTGTTCAATAAGTTGAAGTATTTTTTGATCTTTTATTCCGCTGTGCCGTAAACTAAAAACAAGTTTTGCGCGTGCCTCTTGAAGATTCATTTTATTGACCAAATAGCTCTTTTAATGATTCATTTTCATCTCGATCAGAAAGATCTAATTTGCAGAAACTAACCGCAACATATCCGTCATGGATCGCTTGGACATCTCCATTGGAAGTTTGAGCTTCAATTTTACCTGTGTATCCGAGCCAATAATAGGGATGTCCGTGCGGCGATTCTTTAGGAAGCGCACGCAACTTTGTTGATTGCAAAGGGTCTGCGTTGCAAATTTTGATTCCTTTGACGTCTTTGGCGCGGACATTTGGAAAGTTAACGTTTAAAAAACGTCCTTGTGGCCATGATTGCATATAGTTTTCAAGTACGGGTGAAATGGCTTTTAAGGCATAACTTCGCGCAGGCTCAAATAGCTCTTCGTCACTCATGTCGAGGCCATATTGTTGAGATAGAGCAATCGCTGGAACACCATGTGCAGTTGCTTCAATACATGCGCCAACAGTCCCCGAATATAAAAGATCTGGACCCAGATTATGCCCTCGATTGACCCCTGATATCACCAAGTCAGGTTTCCTTCCCAAAAGATCAAGTGCTAAAAGTACACAATCAGCTGGATAGCCCTCGACACTATAATGATCCTCACGAAGCTTTTGAAAAGCAATAGGAGAGGAGAGGGTGATCGCATGCGAAACCCCAGAGCGCTCCGTATGGGGTGCGATTACCGTCACACGCCCACTTTTCCCAGCGATTTTATGGGCTAAATCATACGCATATCTGATACCAGGGGCGTTATAGCCATCATCATTAGTTACTAGAATATGCATAATTTCTCCTTGCTAGTTTCTTTTATCTCGACGTGCATTCGATAACAAGTTTCAATTTGAAGCAAATCAAACCTCAGAATTTACGCGAACTTAATAAATATATGTAATTCTATCACATACTTAGCAGATGAATTCAGGAATTTGCGCCCGTTTTTTTATCTGAGAATCTGAAAATTAATTTTTAAATGGATTTCTGAAAGAGATACGAACTATTGAAAAGTGTATTAGAAGTATAATGAAGAAACTAATTCAACCCTTAATTTTTATTTTGCTCCCGTTGACGTTGTTTTGTGGAGCTCTCTTTGCGAATGACAAATTGGGCCTTGACTTTAACCTAATAGAGAGCGCCGGTGAAGATGCTGGCAATGTGGAAATGGGTGAAAATTTAGACTTTTTTGCTATCGGGCAGCAATTCTATCCAGGTCAACTTCAAGACAGCCAATTAAAATTACGTTTGAAAGACTTTGGATTTCAATGGTTAAGATATATTGAAACCAATCAAGGAGAAGAAAATCGTGAAGTTTCGTTTGGCTCAGCAATGGCTTGCAATACACTCAGCTGTCCTGATGGGTTGAGCGTTGAAATGCAATCCGCCAAAGATATTTTTGCATTAAGTTTTGACTTTAGTGCTTCAGATTTTCTGCCTCAATTAAATCAATCAGCTACTGAGGGCACACCTTTGATGACGACCATGTCGTATGATAGTATTGCAAATGAAACTTCTGAGTTTGATTACAATATCGGGCTGACGCTTAAACTCAAATTTTGACTAAATTGCCGTCAGAGTTGATTGCGTTATAACCGTTTAAATAGCTCACAATGGCTTCTGGAAGTCGAATGCTCCCATCTGCTTGTTGACCATTTTCAAGAATTGCAATCAAAGTACGGCCGACAGCAAGACCAGATCCATTGAGCGTATGTACGAATTCTGGTTTATTTTCTCCGCGCCTTAAACGCCCATTCATTCGTCTTGCTTGAAAATCACCACAATTCGAACAGCTTGAAATCTCACGATAAGTATTTTGACCTGGCAGCCATACCTCAATATCATAAGTGCGTCTTGCACCAAATCCCATGTCACCAGAGCATAGCATGACTGTTCGATAAGGTAATTCGAGTTTTTGTAAAATGGCTTCAGCGCATTTTGTCATGCGCTCAAGTTCATTTTCACTTTCTTCAGGAAGACATATTGTAACCATCTCAACTTTCTCAAACTGATGTTGCCTCAATATGCCTGTGACATCACGGCCCGCTGAGCCCGCTTCTGATCGAAAACACTGAGTTTGCGCAACAAAGCGTTGTGGAAGCGATTTTTCAGGAATAATCTCATCAGATGCAAGATTGGTGAGCGGGACTTCCGCCGTCGGGATTAGCCATTGATTTGCATCTGTTTTATAAACATCGTCTTTGAATTTTGGGAACTGACCTGTTCCGAGTAGGGCGTCTTCGCGAACCAGAACGGGGGTCAATATTTCAAGAAGATCATGGTTATAGATATGATAGTCAATCATAAATTGTCCAAGTGCACGATGAAGGCGTGCCACAGCTCCGCGCAATATCGCAAATCTTGAACCCGATATTTGCGCGGCTTTTTCAAAATCGAAAAGTGACTTTGTCGCCGAAATTTCGAAATGTTCCTTCGCCGCAAATTTTATTTGAGGCGGCTGTCCCCATTTCCGAATTTCGACATTGTCGTTTTCATCAACCCCTTTGGGGACATCCTCAAAGGGCAAATTGGGAATTTCCATTAATCTTAAGCGTAATTTATCATCTGCATCTTTTGCAGCATTTTCGAGCGCAGCAACTTCTTCTTTTTTAGTTGATACAAGATTTCTTAATCGTTCAAATTCGATCTCATCACCTTGTGCCTTTGCGGCGCCCACTTTTTTACTCGCAGCATTTTGTTCTGATTTTATGGTTTCCGCTTTGTGAATGAGGCCGCGACGCTCTTCATCTAAAGAAATAAGTTCGCCTGCAAGCGGAGAGACACCACGCAAACTCAACAATTTGTCAAATTCATCTGGATTTTGTCGAATAAACTGGATGTCGTGCAATTTGGCCTCCTGTTAAGCCTAAAAGAAAGTGATCGAAAAATAATTGCGATTTGTTGTGGAATAAAAAAATCCCTGCTTGTTGTCCATAGGTTTATTTTAAAATAGAAGAGCATAAATTCATATGCCAGTCATGATATAAAGGTACGAGATGCAAGAAAACGAACTTGAAAATGCGAAAAAACGCTTGTTAATGCGCGCCGAACACAGAGGTATGAAGGAAATGGACATAATCATTGGGGGTTATGTTCGCGCTCAGCTTTCGCAATTGAGTGCAGTTGATGTCGTTGAGTTGGAAGAATTACTCAATATTGATGATCAGACATTGTATGCCATTTTGGTCGGCAATAGGGATGCGCACGAAGAGTTTGCAGACCGCATTCTTAAGATTCAACGATTTATCGGACTGTAAAGGTTCAAAATTTATCAAATTTCTTGATAAATTGTTTGATTTTTAAGAGTTTGTTTTTGATTTTAGCGTAACTTCTATTAAAAATTAGGAGTTTAATAATGCCAAGTGAAAAGGTGGGAGGAGCAGTTTCTCACGGAATAGCTTCTGCCCAAGGTCCAGTTTCAAATTCTCAAAGCCAAAATACGATAGCGTCACCTGAAACTCCGGGTCTATCAACATATATAGAAGTGATTTCACAAATAGAACGTATGCACCGACTTTTATTAGATGTCATAAAAGATGAGTTTACGCGCGCAAAAATATTTGAAATCAATCCAGTGCAAGGTTTGTTGCTATATAATATCAGTCTTTCAGAATTATCTGCCGGTGAACTGAGAAGTAAAGGTTACTATCAGGGAAGCAATGTTTCATACAATTTGAAAAAATTGGTGGAAGGCGAGTATATTCACTATGAGCGCAATACGAGTGATCGACGCGCAGTCCGTATTCGTTTAACTGCAAAAGGACGAGGCGTGCATGACATTTTGCAGGAATTATTTAGGAAAAACTATGAAGATATCATAGACCGAGAGTTCTGGACGCTTTCTGATTGCAAGTTAACACGCGATAATCTTGTGTTGCTGGAGAGATTTTGGTCGGATCAAATTAGGTTTATCTATTAAAAAAAAGTCAGGTGCCTGAACACAATTTGCATTCGAAGACGTAGTGCCTAAAATAGGCTTAGAAATAAAGGATAAAAGTTCAGAACTATCGCAAAATAGCTACATATTGTCGCGCTGAATTTGAAATTACTAAAAAGAGTTGAGTATTCAATTTCAATTCGTTAGTTTGCACAAAGAATTTGTGCGATGTTGCGAAATGAACTATAGTAATTATTTTGACGAAGCGCTTTCCAAGGTGCGAGATGAAGGACGTTACCGCGTCTTTCTTGATATTCGACGTAAAGCCGGTGAGTTTCCGCGGGCAGAGTGGTATCTTGCGAATGGTGAAATGCGCGAAATTACAGTTTGGTGCGGAAATGATTACTTAGGTCTTGGCCAAAACAGTCAAGCCAGTGCAAAGTTTAGAGATGTTGTTGCCTCGACTGGAATTGGTTCAGGTGGAACGCGAAATATTTCTGGAACGACTATTTTTCATCGCGAACTTGAAAGTGAATTGGCGGATCTCCATCAACAAGAATCCGCACTTCTGTTTTCTTCGGCTTATATCGCTAATGAAAGTACACTCGCCACTTTACCTAAAATCATTCCTAATTTGGTCATCTTTTCAGATGAGCTCAATCATGCGTCTATGATTGAGGGCATAAAGCACGGACTTTGCGAAAAACATATTTGGCGCCATAATGATGTTCAGCACCTTGAAGAGTTACTCGCTTCGGTTGAAATTGATCGCCCGAAGTTGATTGCTTTTGAAAGTGTATATTCGATGGATGGGGACTTTGGTCCGATAGAGGACATCATTGCGCTTGCCAAAAAATACAATGCTATGACTTATATTGACGAAGTTCATGCCGTTGGCCTTTACGGTGAAAAGGGCGGGGGTGTTTGTGAATTGCGGGGAGTTCTTAATCAAATTGATATTTTCAATGGCACTTTGGGCAAGGCTTTTGGGGTTTGTGGCGGATATATTGCAGCAAAAACTGAAATTTGCGATGCGATTAGATCTTATGCACCCGGATTCATTTTTACGACGTCTTTGCCACCCGCGGTTGCTGCAGCCGCAACTGAGAATGTAAAATATGCAAAGGCGAACCCTCAATTGAGGTCTCAGATTAGACAAAAGGCGCAACTCTTGAAGCGCCGATTAAAAAATATTGGTCTTCCCGTTATTGAGAATGATTCGCATGTGGTTCCGGTTCACGTGGGTGACCCTATTATCTGTAAGAAAATTTCGGACATATTGCTTGAAGAGTTCAATATTTATGTCCAACCCATTAATTTTCCAACAGTTCCTCGAGGCACTGAACGTTTGAGATTTACCCCAAGTCCTGTGCATAGTGATATCGATCTTGAGCATTTAGTTAAGGCACTCGATAATCTATGGGGGAGATGCGCACTTTCGCGCGCTCAAGTGGCCATTTGAAGGCCTATATCATTGGAGGGAGCACTTAAGCGCGTTCATCAACAATTTGTTATACTATTTTTTATAGCTTAACTTAATATTAGTTAATTATTAATATGTTTTAGCATATTGAATTTGGCGCGAAATACGTGTTAACCATAGCGAAAATTATTCGCAAAAAACAAACAGAGAATCACATGAGCACAAGTCAAATTGAACCCTTGCTAGACGAAGAGGTAAGCCTTGGATCGATTCTTTGTGGAGAGCGTATGACTCTTGGTAAATCGCTTTCCGAGGCGAGTTCTCAACTGCGCATAAAAGAATCCTATATTGCAGCAATCGAAGCAAATTCTTATCATGACATTGATCGTAAAGATATGATTGTTGGTTATTTAGGGTCTTATGCGCGTTATTTGAATCTTGATAGCAAAGAGGTTGTTTCAATTTATCGAGACACCTACGGTGCTGAGATTGAGACCACTGTGAAAAAACAAAATGACAAAAATGCAAAGATCTCGGCGACTAGCGATAAAAATTCTAGATTTAAAGAGGGTTTTGGCGGTTATGGGGCCAAACACAAAACGCCCCCATCATTATTATCTCGTTCTTTTCAATCGGTTTCTTTGGCGTTTCCACTCGTTTTAGCATTGGGCGTTTTTGTGGGCGTTGCAACTTTTGGAATGAGTGTATTAAATTCAGTTCAAGTTTTGCAAGTTTCCGCAAGCGAGAGTTTACCGCGGTTAGATTCAGAATTCGAGATTGCGACAGAGGGGCAAGTCAACGAAAGTTTGCAAGTTGTGACAGCTCCATTGATTAATTACGAAGAAATCTATGAAGCTCAGCAATTGACTGTGCCGATTGTCGAACCCCGGGCTGGCCCAATTTCGCAAATCGCAGTTAATGTATCGGAAGAAAACCCAAATCAAGTTGAAGTTGTTTTGCCTAATTCTGAAATTTCTGAGTTGGAAGAGCCTTTGGTCGCTGTGGGTCCTATCGCTCCAACATTAGAACTTGTGCCTTTCCAAGAAGCTTGGGTGCAAATTACCACAGAAACTGGCGATCGCTTGTTCGAGTCGCTGTTGAAACCTGGAGAATCGGCGGAAGTTCCGTTGGAAGGTGAAATTAAATTCCTAAAGGCTGGTAATGCAACTCAGCTATTTATCAGGGTCAATGGACAAATTTATGGCCCGGTTGGGCAAGACGGCGCGTCAGTTGTGCGCGGTGTTCCGATGTTGCCAACTGAAGTTGAAGCAAGCATGACGGCTGTCTCAGAAGAGCAGTTGCAAGAACTTCAAGAAGTTGAAAGTGCATTTTTAGCGCAACTTGATCAATAGTCGTTCTTTTAACTTTTATATTAGAATGATAAATCTAAGCTGAATTTTGATTTCAGTAAGGAAGCTTATAATGGATCACCATAATCAGGTTAGACCCTGGAGGCAGATCGCAAGGCGAAAGTCACGCAAAATACAAGTGGGAAATGTTGCGATTGGCGGCGATGCACCCATTGCGGTGCAGTCGATGACGAATACACCGACAACTGATATCGATGCAACGCTTGCTCAGATCACAGCCTGTGCTGATGCGGGCGCAGATATCATGAGAGTGTCCGTTCCAGATCAAGACTCAAGTGTTGCATTTAAGGATATTTGCAAGGATAGCCCCGTACCTTTGGTGGCGGATATTCATTTTCACTATAAGCGCGGCATTGAGGCTGCGGATGCCGGTGCGGCTTGTCTGAGAATTAATCCGGGCAACATTGGCTCGAATGATCGCGTAAGGGAGGTTGTCAGGGCTGCGAAGGCAAATAACTGTTCGATTCGTGTTGGCGTGAATGCAGGATCTCTTGAAAAGCATTTACTCGAAAAATATGCTGAGCCTTGCCCAGATGCGCTCGTAGAAAGTGCACTTGAGCATATCCGCTTGTTGGAAGAGCACGATTTTCAAAATTATAAGATAAGTGTCAAAGCTTCAGATGTTTTCATGTCGGTTGCAGCTTACCAGGCTCTTGCAGATGCAACAGATGCGCCGCTGCATTTAGGCATTACGGAAGCGGGAGCGTTGCGCGGCGGTACCGTTAAATCGGCGATTGGCATCGGCTCATTGCTTTGGGCGGGAATAGGCGATACTTTGCGTGTTTCTTTGTCCGCTGATCCTGTTGAAGAAATTAAGGTCGGATTTGAGCTGCTGAAATCTCTCGGGCTTCGCCATCATGGTGTGAATATCATATCTTGTCCGAGTTGCGCGCGCCAAGGATTTGATGTGATCAAGACGGTTGAAGAACTTGAAGGGCGTCTCTCTCACATAAAGGCACCGATTTCACTTTCAATTATTGGATGTGTCGTGAATGGCCCTGGTGAGGCACTGATGACGGATCTGGGATTTACGGGCGGGGGTGCAGGCTCTGGGATGGTGTATATGGCGGGCAAAGCGGATCACAAAATTGATAATGAGCAAATGATCGATCATATCGTCGAACTCGTTGAAAAGCGCGCTGCTGAAATGGAAGAAAGTGGAGCGACCAAATGATTCCGAATGAGCATATGCAAAAAATTACGGAGCGATTTGAGTTCTTAGAAGCCAAGATGAATGAAGGTGTTGACGGTGAAAATTTAGTTGAAATTTCTAAGGAATACAGCGATTTACGCGAAGTTGTTGATATGATTAGATCTTATCAAGATGCGTTAAAGTCGCTTGAAGACGCGCGCGAAATGATCATGGACCCTGAGTTTAAAGAAATCGCTGAAATGGAGATTGCAGAAATTGAGTCTTCGCTACCAAATTTGGAGCATCAGGTTAAATTGGCGCTTGTCCCTAAAGACGCGGCAGATAATCGTTCGGCAATTTTGGAAATTCGAGCGGGCACAGGCGGAGATGAGGCCGCCCTTTTTGCCGGTGATCTGCTTGAAATGTATGAACGCTATGCCTCTGCGCGTGGATGGCGACTATCTATCATTGAGCGTTCTGAAAATGATATCGGCGGAATTAAGCAAGCGGTTGTGAATGTGTCAGGTGACGGTGTTTTCGCGCGTCTAAAATTTGAAAGTGGAGTTCACCGCGTTCAGCGCGTTCCCGAAACAGAATCGGGAGGGCGAATTCATACGTCAGCGGCAACCGTTGCTGTTTTACCCGAAGCTGAAGAAGTTGAAATTGAAATTAATGCGAGTGATATCCGGATCGACACAATGCGTGCGTCGGGTGCGGGCGGTCAGCACGTGAACACAACGGATTCTGCTGTACGGATAACACATATCCCTACAGGCATTGTCGTAACGAGCTCGGAAAAATCTCAGCATCAAAACCGTGAAATTGCGATGCGGGTTTTGAAAACGCGTTTGTATGATAAATTTCGTCAAGAAGCTGACGCTGAGCGTGCGAGCGAAAGGCAGTCTCAGGTGGGTTCTGGTGACCGTTCTGAGCGCATTCGTACCTATAATTTTCCACAAGGGCGTGTTTCTGATCATCGAATAAATCTTACACTCTATAAGCTCGATCAGGTTCTTTCTGGTGAGCTTGACGAATTCATTGATGCTTTAATTGCAGAAAATCAAGCGCAGAAGCTACTTGAGATCGGACTTGCTTAATCTTGAAAATAAAGTTGCTGTTCAAAAATTGCACGCGGCAGGTATTAAAAATGCGGCACGTGAATGGATGATGATTTGTGAACATTTTGAAGGCAGCGCGCGTGAAGATGCGCTCAATCGGCGCATTGCGCGTGAACCTATGTCGCATATTTTGGGGTATCGAGATTTTTGGAATGATCGCTTTTTCGTCAACGCAAATGTTCTGGATCCGCGCCCAGATAGTGAATTGTTTTTGGAAATTATTGAAAAGGGGCCCGATCCCGCGCAAATATTAGACCTCGGTTGTGGTTCTGGTGCGCTCGGAATTTCTGCGAAGAAAATGTTCCCAAAGGCAGAATTAACTTTGGCCGATATATCCTCAGAAGCGCTCTCGGTTGCAAAAAAAAATGCTCAAGAGATGAATATCAGCGCTCAATTTATCTTGGGGAATTGGTTTGAGGGTGTACAATATAAATTTGATTTAATTCTATCTAATCCGCCGTATATTACAGAAGAGGAAATGAAATTTCTTGATGTTGAGCTTCAATATGAACCTAAGATTGCACTGAGCCCCGGGGGGGATGGATTAGGTTCATATCGGCTCATTGCAATCAATTTGGAAAAACATCTTGCGGTAAACGGTCGGGCTTTGTTTGAGCACGGTCATAGGCAGGCAGAACAGGTTGCCGCTATTTTTCAGCACTATGGTTTTTCGACAAAAGTTCATTTGGATTGGAACGAAAAACCGCGCATCACGGAAGTCAATTTAAGTGCATAAAAATGAATATTTTGCTTGAAAGTCTATTTTAAATTTTGTTATAATATTGTCGTTGTTATCCTACGGGTTTTTTAGATGTCCCGCTTTTTTGTATGAAGATTACTTTCATATAGGAACAAATACTTAGCATAGGAAAAGTTAACCTAATGAGATCACCGAACAAATCGCGTTCGCGTAATAAAAATCGCAGAAATAATTCGAATAATGTTGGCAATATTGTGAATCGAGTTTTTGATTCAAACGGTCCAGATAGCCGCGTTCGCGGTACGCCCAATCAAATCGTTGATAAATATCAGGCGCTGGCGCGCGATGCACAACTTTCTGGCGACCGTGTTCAGGCCGAGAATTATGCGCAGCATGCTGAACACTATATTCGATTGCTTGCGGAAGCACAGGCGGCGCTCGCTAAGGAGCAAGCGGCACGTCAGGCTGAGCAAGAAGCTCGACAGGCTGAGCAAGAGGCCAAGCGCCGCGAGAGAGAAGTGGTTGCAGAATCTCAAAACAGTCAAGAAAATGAGGCTGCTGGTGAATTGTCGAATGAGGTTGAAGAAAAGCCTAAATCGCGGAAATCACCGAGAAAAAAGACCTCTAATGCTTCTTCAAACGGTGCATTCTTTGACGGCGCATTGTCTGACTCTGAGACAAACGAATCTCAATCAGAGCAGGCAGCCGGTTTTGCGGACGAAGCTGATGTACCTGATTTTCTAAAAGTTATCGGCGATTAATTTGTTCTCAAGTTTTAATGGGTTTAAAACCTCATCTAAAGGCTTTGACGAGTTCCCCAAATTCTTCAATGCTAACTGTTTCAGCGCGTCGGGTTGGGTCAATTCCTGCGGACTTTATTCGTTTCTCTGCATCAGGTGCGAGCGATTTAAGAGATGCGCGCAACATTTTTCTTCGTTGGCCAAATGCGTGTTTGGTGAGGGTTTCAAGTTCATTGAGTTCCACATCAATTTTAGGGTTGGTGGGAACAATATTGACAACGGCTGAGTTCACTTTAGGGGGCGGAAAAAAAGCTGTTGGTGGTAGTTTATAAACGATTTCAGATCGAGAACGCCAATTTGCGAGTATTGCCAATCGACCCCAATGTTTATCGCCTTGCTTTGCAGTTATTCGTTCCGCAACCTCGTGTTGAAACATCAATGTCAATGAAGCCCAGCGCGGTCGCCAAGCTTGTGTAAGCCACCGTACAAGCAGCTCAGTTCCGATATTATAAGGAAGATTAGCTACAATGCGAATAGGCTGTTCGATCCCATCAAAGATGTCGGAATTCAATGCGTCTTGAAATTGGACGTCAAGACGCCCTTCATAAGCCTCTGAAATTTCATTAAGGGCGGGACGTGTTCTTTCATCCTTTTCAAATGCGATGACCTTTTTTGCATTATTTGCGAGGAGTGCGCGGGTAAGTCCTCCAGGGCCTGGCCCAATTTCGACGATCGTGTGATCGTCGAGAGTGCCTGCCAGACGCGCAATTTTTCCAGTGATGTTAAGATCGAGTAGAAAATTCTGACCTAAATTTTTTTTCGCAGAAAGCCGGTGTTTATTGATGACATCACGCAGAGGGGAAAGGTTATCAATCATTGAATTTAACCGCGTATTTCTTGGCATAGTCATAGGCTGCGATCATCGAGCTTGGATTGACAAGACCTTTGCCTGCAATATCAAAAGCCGTCCCATGATCAGGTGAAGTGCGCAAAAAGCTCATACCCAAAGTCACGTTCACGCCCTTGTCAAATGCGATGGTTTTAATTGGGATAAGGGCTTGATCGTGGTACATGCAAACCGCGACATCATATTTTGCGCGCGCCGGGGGATGAAACATCGTGTCCGCGGGCAAGGGGCCTTCGAGTTGAATCGCGTCCTCTTTAAGTTTTAAAATAAGATCATTAATCCATTCGCGTTCCTCTTGTCCGATTTTTCCATTTTCACCCGCGTGAGGATTGAGGCCAGCGACTGCTATTCGAGGTGGAATTCCGTTAATTTTTTGCAATGAATCATGCGCGGTTCTAATGGTTCTTTCAAGTAATTGCGGGGTCAGAAGCTTTGGGACATCTTGGAGTGCGCAATGAATGGTTGTCGGAATCACGCTCAGCTCATCGCAAGTCAACATCATAATCGCTTGCTTGCAATTGTCGATGTTTTCGAGAAACTCCGTGTGCCCAGGAAAGGGAAATGCTGCGCCAGAAATCAGAACATTCTTATTGATGGGCGCAGTAACTATTGCGGCGATCTTTTGGGATTTTGCCAATTGCGCCGCTTCTTCAATCCAAGCAATCACGTTTTTCGCATTTTCAGGATTGGCCTTGCCCGGTTGAGGTGCCGATGTGCAGGGGCGATGAAGAATGGCAGCCCCTCCACTAAAATCGTCGATAGAGTGGATTCGCGGCAAGTCCAAGATGCGCGCATCACCAACAAACAAAATGTCATCTGACGCACGCTCAATTGAGAGCTTTTGACAAATTTCAGGTCCGATTCCAGCAGGATCGCCCAAAGTGATTGCGATAGGTTTTCTCATTAATATTTAATGATTGAAGCCGATGCCCGAAGTTGTGCAAGCAGACCATCGACCTTCGAATCAAGAACTTCATTGGTGGCGCGCGCGTTCACGGCTTCTTGGAATTGTTCTGGGACTTCGACACCGCGCGTACACAAGAATAAAATTCGATTGCCATTGATTTGGCTTGTACCCGATTCCATGCGATTTATTTGAAGTAAAAGATCATTTGAAAGGGAGCTGGTCGATACATCTTCAACTTTCTTAGAGCCGGCTAATGATCCAATATAGTCCTCTGCCTGTGCACAATTTCGGATCTGGTTTTTTAATTGCTGAGCTTGGGCTTGGCTGCCTGCGTTGAGTTCAACATAAGAAACAATATCAGTGCGTGGCAATGAAGTGCGAATTTCACCATAGCCATTGAAACGAATAAGAACAATTGCGCCTGAAGTTTCAATTTTGTCTGAAACTTGCCCTGGAGCCAGACCGCTAATGAGACCTTGCAATTGAGGGTTTAATCCTTCTGCAGGAATTTGACGCAACTGACCGCCATTGGAAGCCGTCGGCGCTCGTGATTTTTCGCGGGCAATGCTCGCAAAGCTTTCCCCTTGGCGTAAGCGATCCAAAATTTTATTGACTTCAAATCGCGTCGGAGTGACGCCGCCATACTCTGCGAAGGGAATGACCATTTCCGAAATTGAAACAGTTTGCGTGACTTGATCGGGAATTGCGTAAATTCTTTGGGCTGTTCGTTCGGATTGTACGCTTGGATCAATACCCGAAGATTGTGCATAGG
Organism: Paracoccaceae bacterium; assembly: GCA_965263365.1. GTDB lineage: Bacteria > Pseudomonadota > Alphaproteobacteria > Rhodobacterales > Rhodobacteraceae > CANMUM01. Next base: position 1,051,880 of record OZ253672.1, on the reverse strand, counting down.
TGCGACGTAGAATTTGAGCTGTTGCATAGTTATCAATTGTAGAACGATCAATATTGGCTTCTGCAGCAGCCGAATACAACGCGTCTGCGCCTTGGTCGCCCGCAAGCCTGTTGACAGCATTTTTGACCATATTCGCATCAATTTGATCTAAAAAATCACCGAGTGTTGAGCGCAAAACCCGGTCATTAATTAGAAAAGTTTCAGCCTTAGAATGAGCACTTCCCTCAGGCGTACCAAAGAAACGCTGGAGGCGTGTCATTTGTTCAATTTCGTAATACGTAATGACCTGGGAATTCACACGGTACGCAGGATTGAAGTTTTGTGCAAAAACTGTACTCCAAGCAAAAGAAATGATAAACGAAATGAAGAGAGTTGTTTTTCGTTCGAACATATTAAATTCCTCCAAAATTACTGCACTGGCGCCTTGGCCAATCTTTTTTAGCTGTACCACCAAGCCCGATGAGTGTCACGGTCACATTTAGCTTGGTTTCAGACTCAATTCCTTCGCCACGGTTAAAGTCTCGTGAAAATAAACCCGCGACTTCGATACACTCGTTGCCATAAGTCAGTCCAATTTCTGTTTCAAACAGAGTTTGGTTTTCAAGATCATGTTTCCAACTTACTTCTGTCAGCCAATGGTCTGAAATTCGATATTCACCTTCAAAGTTAATTTCTGAACGTGGTGTGTTAAAGCCCAAAAGCGGCTCCGCCGAAAGATGAACCCCACTCAGCGTGTAGCTTAGGTTTTCGCTTGAGTATTCGATTCCAGCATCTGCACGTGTGAGTTCATAATTATCATTCCAAGTTCCACGTCCATAAAGTGACCATTCATTATTGCTTTGCCAGTCAACATAGCCAACCCAATCGTCTGAATATGTTGAAATATCCTGTAAATTGCTGGAATTGTCGTCCTCATCAAATCGAATCACGCGACCAAACCCAAACTCAAATTTTGACCCACTTTCTAACTGTCGGGAATAGGATACACCAAGATTAATACGGCGCCCTTGTTCAATTCGATCTAATCCCGAAAATCGGTTAATACTAAAGAGAGAGGCATAGTCATTTTCAAAAAATGGTGAGTCGTTATTCGGAATTTCCGCACCAGATTCAGAATTTTCGCTCCAAACAAATTGAACCCTTGGCGTAATCAGTTCGTAGTCGCTATTAATCGATCGGCTAAGAGGAAGCGAAAAATCTGCGAATACATAGGGCGCAAATCTACGCGCCTCATCGGTGCTATCATTCACGTTGTCTCTAAGGTGATAATATTGCCCAATTGCGCCAACACCTAGTTTCGTAAGGAGAGAGTCAAAATAAATATCTGAAAATGTGTATTGGGTTTGCGCCGTTAACCGGGCTGTAACTTCATCGCCGTTTTTATCGAGAACCAATACATCAAGGAGGGTCTTGTGTTGAGAGTTTTCGAAGGCGGTGCGGAGATATTCCCAACGAATATGGGGAAGAACTTTTATTCGGTCATCAAGGACCCCAGCTTCTGTTTTTGGACGATAATCAATTAGCTCGGCTAAAAAGTGAGAGTTGTTAGATGTATATGATAGTGATGCATAATTCTTATCTGGATTTGTATATCCAAAATAAGGAGAGAAATCATAATCTGATGAAAATTGAAACTGAGTCTCAAAATCCCAATTTTCCCAAAGCTCCATTTCTAACGTCGGCGTAATCATGAATCGTCCATATTCGCCAATCCCATCGGAAATCGAATAGACGGCTTCAACATCCAGTTCTCCGCCAGGTATTTTCCACCTGAATTCATTTTCGAGGTTAAAGGCACCCGCGGCGGTCCAATAGGGTGTAATGGTGATATCTGAGTGATCACCGAGAGTTTGATAGTAAGGAATTCTTATCCCTGTAATGGAAAGATTTGAAAATTCAAATTGAGGTGATAAAAATCCAGACATCCGGTCTACGCCAATGTCGGGAATGCGGAAGTTCGGTAAAAAACCTAAGTTCAAGCCTAAAAGTGAAAAACGTGCGTCTTTAAAATAGATTTTTTGTGCTGTCTCGTCCCGGTAAACTTGACTTGCGCTCACTTTCCAAAGAGGCTCTTCATCTTGCCTACAAATGTGACAAGTTGAAGCCACAACATGTTCTCCGATTGTGATATCGTCTTGCAATCGAACGCGTTGAGCAGCAATTTGCATTTCGTTTTCAAGCAAAATCCGTGCACCCTCGATGATAAGCAATCTATCTTCTTGATTAAGGATAGCGAAGTCACCAATTATAGGCTCGCCAGTCGCCAGAACGCCCTTAACACCGCCGTCAATCTTGATGCGACCAGTTTCTATATCATAAGTTAATTTTTCAACATAAAAATAGCCTTGCGAATTGGAAATTTCGACATTTCCTAAAACAACGACTGTTTCTTGATTGGTGTCATAAATGAGTTCATCAGCAACAAAATCGGTATTTTGCGCATATCCACTCACTAAAGCCGACATAGTGAGCAACGTGGTAAATATGTATAGCGGTTTGAAAGCAATATTCATGTTTTGCCCTTTAACCGTCTTCTTGATGCAAAAGCAAGCTAATCGCAAAGAAGCATCCTGCCAATGGGAGAGCTAATACTCCGATTACAATTGGAATTTCACCTGCTTTTGCAAGGCTATCGGTTAGGTTGCCTAAAAAATAGTAAATCAGCCCAGACGCAATCGCCAAGATCACTCTTAAACTTGTGCCGCCGCCGCGCATCGGAGCAAGTGCGAAAATCGCCCCAATGATACAAAGCAATCCGTATGAAATTGGCAAAGCCAGCGTCGAATAATATAATGTTTTTACACTAGCGACGTCGTACCCGTCTTTGGCAAGCCCGCTGATAAATTTCGGCATTTGAAATAAAGTCACGTAGCGAGGATTGGTATAAGCATCAAATATTTGTTCGAAATTGAGATTGGATTCAAGTGTCATCTCTGTCAAATCTTGCCGTCCCTGATCCAAATCAACTTGATCGACTTGAACATTGGTGAGTTGCCATTGGCTATCTTTCAAAATCGCTTTATTTGCCAACAAGCGTTCAAGTTTATTATTTTCGCGGAAACGATAAATCTCGACATTAAACATGTCATTCGTACGCCAATTGACCCTTGGAACATGGATAAAGCGAGTTTCGGTATCTATATTTTCTTTGACCCACATTCCATCGCGCACGGTCCTAATTTTTTGTGTAGGCACGCCCTTAATCGTCTCTTCGAGGTTGTTAGAGACAATTCGAGATTTTACCATTCCAAAATGGTAGGGGCCTAAGATGATTGCCGATAAAACTAAGGTTGCAATCACAGGTACAAGGACAATTTTAACGGCGGAAACGCCAGCAGCGCGTAAAGCTACGAGTTCGGAATTTCGTGAGAGATTTAAAAAAAAGCTCAATGATGCAACCAAAAAAATAAGCGGGAAAAAAGTATATATGATCTGAGGAACACGCATCACGACAAATAATATCTTCTGCGTCAAGGTCGCTTCATAACCTGATATACTTGTGTATTGATCAATGCCGTCAACAATGATTACGATTGCTGCGATGACAAGAGCAACAGAAATGAAACTACGCGCATAATTGCGAAACAAATACCAAAACGCAGTCACGACTGTTCACCATGAAATCTAATCCCAACAAAAACTATACCTAACGTTAAAACGATAATTGGTAGGATTGGTAAAAAAACCAGTGATGGATTGCCCGAGATGATTCCATTCAGTGCAAAGTAAAAGGCCGTAAATGCGAGCCCAATTGTGGCGCTTGGCCAAATGATGTGTGTGTAGCCATAGCGCGAGAGAGGGGCGCCCAAAAAGCCAATTGTTCCGATTAAGGGTAATAAAATAGAGAGGAGGGGGTAGCTCACGCGGTCAATCCACTCACCCAATTGTCGATTTTCTTCGTAGTACTTATATCCCGCCTCATTCCAAGTCGCTTGGTCTTTCAAAAGAAAACGAAAGGGGGCTTCATCGAGAAAGGGTGTATGTGTGGTTTTTTTCAAGCCAGCGATATCAATTTCGATTTCAAGTCGTTCAAAACGTCCACTCGATAGTCGGTTGTCTTCTTTGGCTTGTTCAAAATATTGTCCATCAATGAGCCCAAGTTTGGAGACGCTCCCATCACGGATGAGCACCGCCTTTTGTGCATAGTAATTTCGAGAAAATCCTTCTTCGCGGCGATCATCAATAAAAACACTTAACATTTCGCCCTCAAGTGTGCTTTCTTCAGCAAAAATAAAGAGATTGTCCGTGGGATTTACAAATTGCTTTGCTGAAATGATATTTCGCGCATAATTATCCCGAATTTCAAAAAGCCGTTGGTTCATGAGAAAGCTTGAAGCCGGTGAGCCCCAGACGGCTATGATGAAATGGACAGCAAATACAGTCAGGCCAAAAAGTCCAACGGGAATTAGAATTTGGAGAGGGTTGCGTCCAGAGTTGTGTATTGCCATTAGCTCCCCCTCAATCGCCAGACGGTTCATGGTAAAAATCGTGCCAATGAGCGCTGCGATGGGAAGCAGTAATTTGATTACTTTAGGGATTAACAAAATAACGATAGAGAAAAACGTAAAGGTCGATTCGCCGCGTAAAATAATTTGGTCAATAAAAGGAACCATTTGACCAAGCCAAAACATACCTCCGAGCGCCAAAAAAGCAAAAAACAGCGCGCCGAAAAGTTGTTTGTATATATATTGATTAATACTGTGCAGCATTTGGTATCCTCCGGAAAGGATTAGCATAAGAGAGACTATGGTCAATAGCCCTTTTTTGGAGTAACAAATTCTTGCTATCAAAAGGAAAAATGAGATGACGGCAAACGAAGAATTCGACACATTTTTGAAACGCACGACCGAGGTCGCTTATGTTTTGGGTGGTGATCATGATGATCAGCTTGATCACGCCACAAATGGTGTGATTTCAAAATTGAAAAAAAGTGACGCTTTTGCAGAAAACAAACAATGGGTCACGATTGAGTTTCCAGTCGGAATAGCGGCGAAACGATTACATATTGGCGCGGCGGCTGAGGACGCAAAAGAAGCTGGTGCGAAGCTGGCCGCACGCGCAAAAGAAGATGTGGCCGTTTGGGCGCAAAGCGCGCAATTTTCCTTTGGGTTTGCGCTTAGAAATTATACCTTTGATCCCTATAAAAGCGAGCAAACGACATTGCCAAATTTAACAATGGTCAATTGCCCTGATGAGGCGGATATCCAATCTTTGATGGGGCTTGCGGAGGGCGTGCATCTCACGCGTGATTTGGTGCATGAACCCGCCAATATTTTGACAACAACGGAGTTTGCAAAACGCGCTCAAGAGTTAAGCAAAATCGGTGTTGAGGTTGAGGTGCTCGATGAAGACGATCTAAGCAAAATTGGAATGCGCACGCTTCTCGCCGTTGGACAAGGCTCGCGCTCACCAAGCCGCGTTGCGATCATGAAATGGAAAAACGGAGAGGGAGATCCGCTTCTTCTTGTTGGGAAAGGGGTTGTTTTTGATACGGGCGGCATATCACTCAAGCCTTCCGCGGGCATGGAAGAAATGACAATGGATATGGGCGGTGCGGCCACGGTTGTCGGAACAATGCACGCAATCGCCAAGCGTAAAACGCGCGCAAATGTTGTCGGCATTATTGGGATTGTCGAGAACATGCCTGATGGCAATGCCCAGCGCCCAGGTGATATTGTGAAATCACTCAAGGGAGATACAGTTGAAGTTTTAAACACCGACGCCGAAGGGCGCTTAGTGCTCGCAGATATTCTTTGGTATGGGCAAGAAGAATTTAAGCCGAAAGCTGTTATTGATTTGGCGACTTTGACTGGTGCAATTATTGTAGCTCTCGGTCATGAAAATGCGGGTGTATTTGGAAATGATGATGCTTTTGTGAGCCAATTTCTTGCAGCCGCGGCGAATGAAGGGGAGGGCGCTTGGCATATGCCTATTGGGACATATTATTCGGATCTGTTAAAATCCAAGCTCGCAGATGTTGGCAATATTGGAGGGCGCTGGGGCGGGGCATCGACGGCGGCCGCCTTTTTGGAGCGTTTCGTAAAAGAGGGTATGCCTTGGATTCATCTCGATATCGCGGGGGTTGCTCTGCGTAAAACTGACGATGCTTATGCGCCGAACGGCGCGTCGGGTTGGGGCGTGCGTTCACTTGTACGTTTGATTGATGATCACTATTCGAATTAATGGAAACGCGATTTTATAGATTTTCACGCACGGAGAGCTTGGTTGGCGTTGCGCGCTTAACCGCGCAAGTTCGAGGGCGTGATTTATCTATTCATATTTTGTGTCGCGATGAGGAGCATGCCCAAACCGTCTCGGAGGCGCTTTGGGTTCATAACGAATTTTTGCCTCACTCGCTTCATGCGTCTGATCCGATTTCAGGGATCACCGTTGCGGCCGAAATTGGAGAAGCGGATGTTTTGTTTGTGATTGATGATTCCAAGTTGCCTGAGCAGGTCGATCATGGCTTGATTTGTTATCTTTTCCATGCAGCTGATCTCGATGTTGTGGAATCGCGACGCAAGGATTGGAAGCGTCTCAGAGAGTCCAATCAAACTTTGAGTTACTGGGCAGAAACCGAGCAGGGGGGATGGGAGAAAAAAGCTGAAGTTGTTCCGAGTTAGCGCGGGAAGCGAAGTTCCATCACACCGCTACTGACCGTATACTGAGAAGTTAGCTTTAAAAAATCTGTCCCAAGAAGGATCACACCGAGATCACCTTCGCGTGCGACGCTGATAACTATATCTTGAAATAGTAAATCATCGGTAAGGCGCAATTCGGGGAGGGTCGCGATGGCCGCGGTCGTGTTGCCATTTGCCGTTGAAATTGGAATGTTGAAGTTAAGGTCGCTCGGATTAAGGCCGGCATTTTCGGCAATTTCAAAGGGGATGGCGATACTTGTCGCCCCAGTATCGATCAAGCCGGTATAGCTTGCGCCGTTGATTTCTACGGGCAAACTATAACTCGCATTCACCTTTGGAACCGTCATCACATAATCGCCATTATCTGCGTGAGAGGTGAACTGAAATTTCTGCAGTTGACCGCCAATGATCATTAATAGCAAAAATGCGCCCACAAAAAAGAGGATCGGTTTTCCCAGGTCATTCAGCGAATACCGCGAAAATAGGGCAAAACCAAAAACGGCAAGTAAAACGAGCAAGGCAAAAACATACATTAAATGGCTCCCGATAATTTGATATATTCAAATATACCATCTGCAATAAATTGAACTGACAGTGCTGCTAAAAGTACGCCCAGCAATCGGTTGATGATTTGCATGCCGGTATCTCCGATGACGGTCGCGAATTTATTTGCAGCCATCGCAAAAGATATGGTGAGCAATAAGACCACAATCAATGCCGCAAAAACAATAAATTGAGCGCTCACATCTCCTTCAAATCGATCCATTAAAAGAATAATTGATGTCATGGATCCGGGGCCCGCGATGAGCGGAATTGCAAGTGGAAATATGCTCGGGTCGTTGGATGAATCAAATTGTGCATCATCAGATGCTTGGTTTTGCGATTGGCGCCGTGCATTCCTTTTTTGAAAGAGTATTTCAAGCGCCGTCAGAAATAATAAGAAACCTCCTGAAATTCGGAAGGCAGGCATTCCGATTCCGGTGAATTCAAGAATATACTCGCCGACCAGACCAAAAACAGCCAAGATCGCAAAGGACGTTAAGACCGCTCTTAGGAGTATTTTGCGCTTTTGATGTTTATCAAATCCACTGAGTAAACTGACCGAAATCGGCGCGATCCCAATGGGATCAATAATCACAAATAGCGCCGCAAACGCGAGTAGAAATATCTCAATCATCTTTGACTAATAAGATGTTCAATCACATTCATCAAGTTCTATTAAATCTTCAATCACACAATGCGCGTCGAGACCTTCCGCACTTGAAGACACGACGCTAGTCATAAGCGCATCGCGATTCGGGATGAGCTTTTTGATGATCGGATTAATCTCCTCATAGGTGATTTCTTTGTACCGTGCGAGATTTTCGAGATAATTGGGTTCATTATCGGCTCTCAATTGTGTGGTCGTCATCAAAAAAGCAATGCTATTTTCATTGAGAATTGCCTCGTTCCAGCGCGTGATATTGGCTTGTTTCGCAATTTCGAATTCCTCTTCAGTGACCCCATTTTCACGGATATCGTCATAAATTTCGATCACGGCATTGACGACGTCACCTTGGTCTTCGGGATTTGTTTGGCCAGCGGTTATCAATAGAGTGTCATCATTGTCCAGGGCGGGTGTATAGAAATGGAATCCATAACTTGCGCGCAGTTCTTCACGGATGAATTTTTGCAACCGAGATTGTGAGCCAGTCATAACGTGTTTTAAAATGCTGTAAGCCGCCCGTTCCTTCAAATTTTGAGGTGTGAATGAATTGGCCGCAATACTGATAATCGCTTTTTCAGTGGCATCATCTGTTAAAACATTAGTTTCGCCTTTGGTATTAATTTCGATATTTGACAAAGTGACGGCTTGCGATTCGGGCGAAAAATTTGATAGACTTTCATCAATAAATTCATGAATTTTTTCAGGCTCTTCATTACCTGCAACTGAAATTTTGACCCCACCATAATTAAATAGCTCGTCCATTAAGTTATTAATATCATTTGACTTTAATTCGGTGAGCTCGTCTATATTGAATTTATGTTCGACCATTTGAATCTCAACGTCATCATATAAAAGCTTTGAGACCATTTGAGACAATTTGCCTGACGGCGTTTCTCTATAAAACTGCATACGGGGTTGGTCTTGCGCTATAATATCATCAATAATACTTTGATCATAATGACTATCGCTAAAAGTAGCGGCAAAAAGCGCACTGGCCTCTTCGATTTCGCGTTCGTCTATAAAAATATCGGCCCAAAATGCATTATCTCTGAAGTATATATTTCCATTTGACCTCAGGTCTTCGAAAATAGCGGCTTTTTCGGCACGGCTCACATCTCCATAGCCTGATACCGCAATGACAGTTCCGGCATAGTTAACCGCCCAAGGGTTTTCCCATTCAAAAACAAAATTTGTGGGGATCGCGATGTTAATCTTATACCCTTTTGCATCATCAACGTGAATATATTGATATTTCCATCCATTATCAGTTTGCAATTCCTGAATGATAGGTTCCGCAAGACTTTCCGAGCCCAATAAACTCGCAACAAGGAGTGATCCGATTGGTAATAACTTCTGGTCATGACGCATCATCTTTGATCCCCTCAATTGTAATTTCAACTATTCGTTTGCTGTCCATGATATTGTGATAATAGTTAATCACATCATCAAAAGTCACAGCATTTAGATTTTCTATATATGACTGTGGGGTTATAATCTCCGAAAAGCCCGAACTAATCTGCCAATCCAAAAAGTTGAACATTTGTTTGGCAGTGTAATCTGCCATATCTTCAGTTTCGCGCTCAATATAATTTTTGAGAATTGGTTCGACTTTGTCTGAATTGTTCGCGATATGTGCGACCCAATCTTCAAAATTGAGACGAAGGTTAATGTCACCAAGTGTTTTTGGTCTTACGCTTAACGAAAACCTTTGTCCAAAGTCGTTCGGGAATAACTCTAAATACCCAGATACGCTGTAAACAGTTTCATCTTGAAACTTCAATTTATGATTGAGAGATCCTTCTTTAGAACTTTCAAGTATTTGCAGGGCCGCTTCGTCGACGGCAAATTGCGCGGCGCTTTTTTCAAATTTGTTTTCATCAATGTAAGTTACGACTTGATGGTCTTCAGGGTTTTTAGGGTGAGAAATGACTTTCTGGATTTGTCCGCTCACTATTTCTTGTTTTTGAATAAGAGGTGCATTGCCTTTTGCTTTGATGTCACCAAAATATTGAGAAATAAGCGGCTCGACCTCATCAATCGGTTCTGGACCCTTCAGAATTAAAGACGCGAATTGAGGCAAATAATATTTTTCATGAATTTCAATAGCGCGTTCTGGTGTAAGCGATTCAATGTCTTGCGGAGTTCCAATTGTGATTCGTGTCAAAGGGCCTTCAACAAATAGGATGTCTTGTGCCGCTTGATAAATCGGAAGAAAAGAATTTTCTGCAAAACGAAATTGATACTCGTTCATCACAATATCACGCTCTTCTTCCATAAAACTTTGATCGAGGTCAATTGGTGCAAAAACGGAAGAGAGATAGCTCAGTACGCGATCGCTTTCATCGCTGTCCATAAAATAGTTTGTCAAAAAATTTGATGTTGTCGCGTTGTAATCATGCTCAAATTTTTCGCCGTCAGAGGGAAATGCATTGGAGGCGACTAAATGCTCTAGGTAATGGGCGATGCCTTCATCGCCAGTCATATGCGCTTCCCCAAAAGGGATCACTAACTTGCCGAACAGATTCTGTGCTTTTGGGTCTTCTACATAATATACGTGCTTTAAAGCGTATTCTTCCGAAAGATCGTGCCACGGTAATTCACTTGAGATACTTCTCGTCGATAAGAATCCTGTGAATATGACGACCCAAGCAATAAATTTTAGTCTGATCCAATCCATGAAAAATTTATGGCATTTGACGATGGGAGTGACAAGCTTTTTCTTGCAAGTTTTAAAATAAGCTGTTACTCGGCGCGCAAGTAAATTTATGAGGATAAACATGGCTACCCAACGTACTTATTCAATGATCAAACCTGATGCCACTGCGCGGAACCTTACAGGTGCGATCAATGCGAAATTTGAAGCGGCCGGATTGCGTATTGTTGCGCAAAAACGTCTTTGGTTATCGCGCGCACAAGCGGAAAAATTCTATGCGGTTCATGCGGAACGTCCATTTTATGATGAGCTTTGCGAATTCATGAGTTCTGGGCCTATTGTTGCACAAGTTCTTGAGGGAGAAAACGCGATTGCTAAAAATCGTGAAGTCATGGGCGCGACGAATCCTTCCGAAGCAGATGAGGGAACTATTCGTAAAGAATTTGCCCTTTCAATTGGCGAAAACTCGGTACACGGCTCAGATGCTCCAGAAACCGCAGCTGAAGAAATCGCGTTTTTCTTTTCGGGTCTTGAGCTCGTAGGCTAAACATTCATCTCTATACTTGAGCGGGCGCTTTTGCGCCCGTTTTATTTGATGACGCCGTAAAATTTAATTTCTCGTGCCAAAAGTGCAGGAATGTCGGAATTGGCGTCGCTCACAAAGTCTTCTTTAGCTTTTTTCTGTAACTCTTTGAATTCAGATTTAATCTTTTGTTTTTCATCCTTTGTTGTATCATTCCATGCGCGCCCTTGAAGCCCGAGCGAAATTGCAAAATAATACATAACGTGATTGGCGCGCCCAATTTTGAGCAATCGAAGTTGAGCTTCGTATGCGCCTAACGAAATAAGTTCTTCTGCGTTCTTAATATTAACTTCCTTTAACATTGCCGACATTTTATCGCCAATATTTCGAATTGTTTTTAAATCACTCATTATTTCAAGTTAAATTTAATTTGAGACCTTGTCACCCTATTTGTGATAGTCTAGAGAACATCTTGGCGGGCCTGTAGCTCAACGGTTAGAGCAGAGTGCTCATAACGCTTTGGTTGGGGGTTCAAATCCCTCCAGGCCTACCAATTCCGCTCAATCATATTCTTAATTCTTTCCGATTTGAGCTAATAATGATTGGCTCGACTTTTGTTATACTTGAGAAAGTTTGGAAAAAGTAGTGACATGCGTTTCGTTGCACATTAAATGGCGAATTGCTATCGTTTTATCAATAGTGAGTAAATTTGAAGTGATCTAAATTAGCGGCCATTACCCATATTTTGATTCGATAAATGAAGTCTTCACGAATTTCCTGTTTGTTGGGAGTAGCTGATCGATCTGATTTCATTTGCTGATTAGCTTAGAATTCTTGCTGGCCGTGTGGTTTACGGTTGCTGAGGTTGCGTATTACAGTAAATGATTTTGGTGATTGTCGGCAAAATAGCAAGCACCAACCAATGATCAAGTTAAGCAGTGTAGGCAACATTGCGTATAATTGCGGGTCATGTTGAATTTTAATGCCTTAATTCCAGCACAGGGCTGATAAATTTACATTTAATTTGCAACGTTTTTAAGAATCAAAATTTTAAATTGAAAACGTCGCTAGAAAATATCGTTGAAAATTTTTTTGGGATAATAAGTGCTTAGCCGAACCAGAAAGTTCATTTAAGGCAGCGAGTTCATTTAGAAAAATATCGAGAGGAAGTATTTGAAATGCCTCAGATATGTAAGGAAATATTTAAAATATGGGGAATCTTTAAAAGAAGGTGCGAACCGGGTAGCTAGGTTAGGGTAGGGATCGGTTACAGGGCGCTACCCAGCTCGCAATTCCCGTTATACACTAAAAATGTAATCTGGGAATGATTTAATAACGACAATTAAAACTAAAGTAAAATTAAATAATTTGCGTTAACTATTTATTAATATATATAAGACTCCTTTTCAGGTCAATACAAATTTTCAGGTCAATACAAAAAAATCGCGAAATACATACTAAAATACTCAAATACAAACATATTACACGCATTACACTTAATTATTATATAGTTATTAAAGGGTTAAATATTTTACGAAATCACGGCTAATCAAGTGTAATTTTGCAAATTAATTAAAACACAATTGCGTGCAAAAAGGGAAAGGCTAAAGATTCTGCAAATGTCTTGAGACCGTTTTGAGCGCATATGAAATGGAAGATTCTCTCACATTCTCGCGACCAATGGCGCCGAACTCTATTGTATTTGAGCTGCTAAAGTTTGATGAGTTGAGTGCAAAGCAGACGCGACCCTCGGGCTTTACGCCATCACTTCCTGGGCCAGCTATACCCGTAACTGAAATACCAATATCGCAACCTGTGCTTGATCTAATCCCTTGCGCCATTTCTTGTGCGCATTCTTCGGAGACCGCACCAAATTCAATGAGTGTCTTTTCTTGAACGCCGAGTAGATCTTTTTTCATTTGATTGGAATAAGAGATAATGCCACCCAAAAAAACCGAACTTGAGCCGGGGATCGCTGTAATGGCTTGTCCAATTCCGCCTCCCGTACAACTTTCAGCTGTGGCGAGTGTCAAACCTTTTTCACATAATTCTCTTACGAGATTTTCAACTTCCATTACATGATCCCATGATAAACACCTGCCAAGACAAGAACAACAATCGCGGCTAAAATTCCAGCAAATACATCATCGAGCATAACACCAAGGGCATCGCCGCGTTGATCGGCCCAGCCTACAATCCAAGGTTTTTTGATATCAAAAAATCGAAAGGCAACAAATGCGACAATATAAGCCGACCAAAGAAAGGGCATACCTTTGTAAAATGTAATGTACGCCGTCGGTAAAAGCGCAATCCATTGGCCGACAACTTCATCCACAACGATCCACGAAGGGTCTTCGATATTTTGTTCTGTTTGGATTTTGTGGGCCGCTTGCCAGCCCAGTAAAAATAGAAACACAGTTGCAATTGCAAATATGGGAAAGCTAATTGCGGTCAGAATATAGGCGAGCGGGAGTGCAATCAGAGAGCCCCATGTCCCCGGCGCTTTAGGTAAAAAACCGACGCCAAAAAAGCTAGCAATTTGAATCATTTTTCTTTTCCTATAACAGTTGCAACGGCCATGGCTGCAATTCCTTCATCTCGTCCCACAAAGCCCATTTTTTCGTTTGTGGTTGCTTTGATGGAGCATCGATCTGGTGAGATTTGAAGCATTTTTGCAATTTCATTTAATATGGCGCTGCGGTGAGGGCCAATTTTTGGGTTTTCAGCAATAATCGTAATGTCGACATTGCTGAGGGTGTAGTTTTTCTTTTCCGCAAATTCGCGCGCAAAAATGACAAACTGATCAGAGCGCGCATTTTTCCATTTGGGATCACTTGGCGGAAAATGATCGCCGATATCTCCTTCCCCAATTGCGCCGAGAATTGCGTCAGTTAACGCATGCAGCGCGACATCCCCATCAGAATGGGCATCCATTCCGCGTGTGTGCGCTAATTTGACACCGCCGAGCCAAATATGATCGCCATCTTGAAAACGGTGAACGTCATAACCGAGACCCGTCCGCACATCAATCATTTGAAATCCTCTGGAAAAGTGAGTTTGATATTGGAAACGTCACCTTCAACCCATCCAATTTTTAAACCGCCCTCAATAGCGATTTCAGCATCATCGCTTGCGAGAGGGTTAGAGTTTGCGATTTTATAGTATTTTTCAAAATGAAAGGCTTGCGGTGTTTGCGCGCGCAAAATTGAGGACTTTGGTAAGCTCTCAATGAGCTGACCATTTTCTTCGCGCCACAGAGCATCGGTATTTTTGAGAGCCGGAATGACGCCGTCGTAATGAGTTAATGAATCAATACATCGATTTATGAGTGCGCTGGAAACAAAAGGACGCGCACCGTCATGTATGAGTATATTTTGAGGAGTATGCGGGACGAGGGCTTTCAAACCCGCATAGACACTTTTAGCGCGGGTATCGCCGCCATAAACAGGTGATAAAATATCGGCACCTTTGATGGCGTCATGATAGAGGTCGCTGTCATCAGGATGGATAACGACTTGAATTGCGTCGATAATCGGAAGTTCCAAGAAACAATTAAGGGTCGTTCGTAATATGCTTTGATTGTCTATCATGCGATAGGTTTTTGGAAGCCCAATTCCAGCGCGTGTGCCGCGACCTGCGGCAAGTATGATAACGGCATTTTTCATTTGATTTAGGTAGGCGGTTTTGGGGCTGAAGACAAGTTTAGATTTATTTTGACACTAAGTTTAAATTGCCATACATGTAGGCAATTGCCTAATAAATAGACAAATGCTAAAATTAAATTTTGAAAATCCTGTTGTGATCTTAGCGCCAATGGCGGGGCTCACTGATGCCCCAACGCGCGCCATGGTCGCGCGGTTTGGTGTTGATGCAGTTGTCAGTGAAATGTTAGCTTCACAAGAGTTGAAGGCTCAGCGTGTCGATGTCAAAACACGTGCAATTCGGGGCGAATTGCCACTGAATACGACATTTGTTGTACAGATTGCGGGCCGTGATCCTCAATTGATGCGTGATGCTGCATTATTTGCATGTGATGTGGGCGCTGATCATGTCGACATAAACATGGGCTGCCCTGCCAAAAAGGTGACAAATGGGCAAACTGCGGGCGCGTCATTACTCCGTGAACCTGACCTTGCGCTTAATATCATCGAAACAGTTGCGAATGCGGTGAGCGTGCCTGTCACCGTCAAAACGCGGTTAGGCTGGGATCAGCATTCGACTTTTGAAGTTGCACCCAAGATGGTTGAGGCGGGCGCTCAGTTATTGACGATCCATGGGCGGACGCGGGCCCAAAAATATTCGGGGCAAGCTGATTGGCTCGCGGTTCGCCGCATTGTCGAAAACGTAAATGTTCCCGTCATTGTGAATGGAGATATTCAAAACTTTGATGATTCACAAAAAGCACTGAACCTGTCTCGCGCGTCGGGCGTCATGGTCGGGAGAGCCTCCGCGGGACGCCCTTGGCTTATCTCTCAAATTCGAAATTCACTAAGCGGGAAAAGCACTCAGAATACGCACATAAATTTGAGCGATGTCGTTACAGAGCATTATGAAAATATTCTATCGCATTACGGCGAAACACTGGGTGTTCGTGTGGCGCGGAAGCATTTGAGCGCTCTTTTGAACCACTTTGCTCCAAACGCGCGCACGGAAATTTTGAAAATGGAACAGCCTCGACAAGTTGTTTCGCGCTTAAGGCGCGTACTTGACGCTTTTGAGGAATTTGCGGCATGATGTCTGATCTTATTTTATCGCATCCACGCTTAATCGCGATTTTGGTTGGTGGTTCCTTTGAAATTTTAGATGTTTCAATTGCGGCCGAAGAGGCGCTTGGGCGTTCCAAAGTCCATGTTCAAGGCAACTCAATTTGGCAATTTATTGAAAAAGATCAGGCCCTTGAGGGGGCGTTGACACGCCCACATAATACAACAATTTTTGATCATGAAATTCGAAGTATATTTCACGGTGTCATCAGGGGCGATATCCACACGCAAATCAAAGGTGATCAAAAGCTCGTTTGGATTTATCATCTTGGGCGCAATATTCAATTGGAAAGAAGCGATGCGACGCGTTCAGTTGCAAAGCTTGCTTCAGGAATGGCTGCGATGTTTGCACATGAAATTCGAAATCCGCTTTCTTCGATCCAAGGTGCGAGCCAACTCTTGTGGGATAGCGTGAATGCAGATGATCAATCCCTGCTTGAAGTGATTTCAGAAGAGTCGCGACGTATTGACCGACTTGTGAGCGAGTTTGAAGAAATGGCGGGTTCCGCACCTGTGCATATTCAGCCGGTCAATATTCACCTTATTTTGGATCAGGTTAAGCGCGCGGCGTTAGCGGGGTACGGGCGCGGGATTACCTTTGAAGAAAATTATGATCCCAGCTTACCAGACGTAGCTTGTGATTCTGACCGAATGTTGCGTGCGCTCCATAATATTATAAAAAATGCTTGTGAAGCGATCACTACGCATTTTGGGACTCAAATGAAAAATGGGCGCATTTTGCTTCAAACCCGATATCGAACCGGAATAAGGCGCAATCATGGGGCTTTGCCAGTTGAGATTTTAATTCAAGATAATGGCGGAGGGGTGCCACCCGAAATTCTAGACGATTTGTTCAAGCCTTTTTTTACCTCAAAGGCAAAAGGAACGGGACTTGGGCTTTCAATTGTTGCACGAACGATTGATGATATTGGCGCTGCGATTGAAGTCACCTCACAAAAAGATACGACGTCGATGCGTATTTACACACCTGTATTTTCAGAAGGGAGTGAATAATGGAGGGGATGGTTCTAATAGCCGATGACGACAAGAATTTGCGCACAATTTTAGCGCAAGCGCTCACGCGTGCAGGAGCAAAGGTCAGGGCAACGGCCACGCTGTCAACCTTATGGAGATGGCTTGAAGAGGGCGAAGGGGATGTTGTCTTAACAGATGTGAATTTACTCGATGGTGATGCGCTTGAAATTTTGCCACGAATGAAAGCCAAGCGGCCGGATCTTAACTTTGTTGTGATGAGCGCACAAAATACAGTCGTAACAGCTATGCGCGCGAGTGAGTTGGGGGCGTATGATTATTTAGCGAAGCCGTTTGATTTGCGTGAAATGTTAACGACGCTCCGGAAAGCACAAGGGAATGATGCGGTTTCCAGCACTCCTGAACAATTTGTGATAGAGGTGGACTCTGATTTACCGCTCGTTGGGACATCTGAAATAATGCAAGAAGTCTACAAGCAGATTGCGCGGATAATTCAGAGCGATCTTCCCATCGTTATCCATGGTGCGGCGGGAACTGGTAAAAGTCTAATTGCTGAAGTTGTACATAAATATGGGGCACGCAAAGATAAACCGTTTGTAAGATTTCACGGGAATGAAACAAGTTATGATGCAATTGTTACGGCTTTTGAAAAGGCCAATGGCGGATCACTTGTCTTAGAATCGATCGATGAATTTTTTATGAATGAACAGCGCCAGATTCAAACCATTTTGGAAGATCCGCGCTATGATTTCCGTTTAATATCGACGACTAGTCGAAATTTGCGCCAGTGCGTGGATGAGGGGAAGTTTCGTGAAACGCTTTACTTTCGAATGAACGTGCTCAACTTGGAACTTCCCGATTTGGTGGATAGAGATCAAGATAGCATCGAGTTGGCGCATCGTTTTTTGACGCGAGAGCCTAAGCATAGCTCCAAAAGATTTGATGCCGAAGTCCTAAAATTCATTCAAGAATATGCTTGGCCAGGCAATGTGGGTGAACTTGAGCTTGCGGTTTCTCGAGCCCTTGCTTTGAGCACTGATGACTTAATTACAACTGATATATTTATAAGTGAATCGATGGCGCATGCCTCCGTAAATAAGGAGTTGTCACGTGATAACGATGATTTGGCGCAATTGGTCGAGCGCAGAATTCATCGCTTTATCAAGCTTAATGGTGGCGAATATGGGGGTGAGCTTTATCAAAATATCATTTCACAGGTGGAAAAACCCTTAATTTCGACCGTTTTAAAAATAACAAATGGAAATCAAATAAAAGCTGCAGAAATCTTAAATATAAATCGCAACACCTTGCGCAAAAAGATTGCAAACCTTGACATTTTGGTTACAAAGAGCAAAAAACTGATGTAGATTTGCAACTTCGAGCCGTTTATTGACAAAAAACACACAGAATTCACAGTCGACTATATCAAAAAAGCCGCGTTGGATGAATCGTTGGCGTTTTTTGGATTCTCTGGCTCAGATCGCATCGCGCTCAAGGCGACGAACTTTATTGTGGATTTTAGGATTTGCATTCATCTGTTTGATCGCAATCACGTCATTTATCGCCAACAATTTTGATCCAGGGCGCGTGAACGTATGGCTTGCGGTCATAGTTTTATTGATTTTTGGGACGGCAATTGCTTTTATGAGTTTAGCCGCGCTTGAGCTTATTCCGTTAATTCAAAGGCGAGAAAATACCGGCAGTGCAACGCAAAGACGCTTAATTACGTTATTTGTTTTAATGGCGCTTGTTCCGACCATTTTTGTCGCTATTTTTTCGACGATTTCTTTGAATATAGGTTTGGAAAATTGGTTTTCGGGACGGGTTCGAAATGTTGTGGATAGTTCGTATGAGGCGGCAACAACATACGCGCAAGAACATCAAGACACGATTCAAACTGACGGCTTGGCAATTTATCAAAATCTCATGCTTGAAATAAGGTTTCTTCCCGCAAGTGAGTCTCAAAATTTACGACCAGCATTGGGGCGCGCGGTCGCGCCTTTAAACGATGCCATCGCGCATTCCTTTATTGTTGACGATAAGGGAGATTTAATATTTAGAGGGCCAAACTCATATCTTTTTGATTTTTATAAGCCCACACAAGGCCAGCTTTTTGATGCGGCTTCTGTGGATATGCATATTATTAGTGCCCCAAGTCAGAACGAGTTTAGAATGTTAAAGGCGTTTGAATACGAAAACCAAACATTCTTTTTATATATAACTCGGGAAGTTGATGGGGAAATATTGGAACTTTTGGCGCGCGCCGAGGATACAACGAATTTTTACCGCGAATCTGAGCAGCAGCGTCAAAATTTGTTATTTTATTATGGATGGATTTACCTCTTTGCGTCTCTTTTTGTTTTATTAATTGCGGTTTGGGCCGCCCTTGTTTTTTCGCGGCGATTAACACAACCCATATCGCAATTGGTGCGTGCGGCCGAGCGCATTTCGGCAGGTGATATGTCGACGCGTGTGCACTATCAAGAGGAAGGTGACGAGTTTTCCATTTTGTCAAAAAGCTTTAATAAAATGGCTCAAGATGTTGAAAAAAAACAATTAGAAGTTGAAGTTGAAGCACAAAAATCAGAAAAAGAGCGCCGGCGTTTTAACCGTGTTCTTGAAGGCGTAAGCGCAGGTGTTATCGGTGTTGACGATGATGGCAAAATCACGTTTATCAATACCGCTGCGCAGAAAATTCTCGACATAAATTCGAGAAAGAAAAATCTTGAAATTGCTAAAATCGCTCCTGAGTTTTTGAATATTTTATCAAAATTAAAAGTTGAAAAAGCGGATTCAGTGAGCGAGCAGTTATACCTAATTCGCGGCGGCAATCAGGAAACGATTTTTGTGCGCGCAACGCATGCGGATCGACGCAGGCAAGGCGGTGCGATCATTAGTTTTGATGTTGTAAGTGATTTGGTGCAAGCGCAGCGTATGGCCGCTTGGGGAGATGTCGCGCGCCGCATTGCGCATGAGATCAAGAACCCGTTGACGCCGATCAAACTTTCCGCACAACGTATACACCGTCGCTTTGGCAAGCAAATTGTCGAAGACGAGCAAAAGTTCGAAGAACTTACAGATGTCATCGTTCGTCAAACCGAAGATATTCAACGGATTGTCGATGAATTTGCTAAGTTTTCGCGCATGCCTGAAGCGAGCAAAGATCGTCAAGATTGGATTAATTTGATGAAAGAAGTCATCGCACTTCAAGATTCAAACGAGAGCGGCATAAAGATCAAATATCAAGGGATAAAATCCGCAGAAGGCTTGTTAGACGCGACTTTAATCCGCCAAGCATTTACGAACTTGGTTAAAAACGCAATTGAATCCGTTGAAAGTCAGACCAAAATTGATCCGAAAATGAAGGGGGAAATTAAAATATCCGCAGAAAAACAGACCGAAACACTGGAGATCAAAATTATTGACAACGGCATTGGACTGCCGGCGGATAAAACAAAGCTATTCGAGCCTTATATTACGTTAAAAGATACGGGAACGGGGCTTGGGTTGCCAATTGTTAAAAAAATTATAGAAGATCACAACGGAAAAATAACATTGAGTGATCGAGATAATAATGAGCAGGGGGCGTGTGTAATTATTCACGTCCCAATAATTAGTTAAGAGGTTAAAATGGCAAATATTTTAGTTGTCGATGATGAAAAAGACATCCGTGAATTACTCGGTGATATTTTGGAAGACGAAGGACATGATCTTACCAAGGTCGGGCACGCTCAAGATGCGCTCGATAAAGCGGATCAATTGAGTTTCGATCTCGTGGTTTTGGATATTTGGCTCAAAGAGAGTCATATGGATGGAATCGACATCCTTAAATATATTAAAAACCGCCACCCAGATTTGCCCGTCGTGATTATATCGGGTCACGGCAATGTTGAAATAGCAGTTGCCGCGATCAAGCAGGGTGCTTTTGACTTCATCGAAAAGCCGTTCAATATTGATCAGCTCTTGGTGGTCGTGAACAGGGCGTTAGAGTTATCGCATTTGCGCCGTGCTAAGCGGCAAGGCAAAATGCAATCGCAAGAAAATGTTCAACTTGTTGGCAGTTCGAACGTTATGCGGACATTGAAGTCTCAAATTAAAAAACTTGCGCAGTCTCAAACGCGTGTTTTATTTTCTGGCCCTTCGGGTGTTGGAAAAGAAGTCTGTGCACGGCATTTACATGAATGTTCTGTGCGCGCAGATCAGCCCTTTATTTCGGTAAATTCTGCAACTTTGAATGCTGAAGATATGGAGCGCCAAGTTTTTGGTTATGAGGAGGGCGGACGCATTTATCAAGGGCTACTTGAGCGTGCGAACGGAGGCACATTATATTTTGATGAAATCGCAGATTTGCCGATTGAAACGCAAGGAAAGATGTTGCGATTGGTCAATGATCAAAGTTTTGTGCGCGTTGGCGGTTCGCAAACGATTTCAGTAGATGTACGGTTTGTAAGTGCAACTAAGCTCGATCTGACTCAAGAAATTGAAGAAGGTAATTTTAGAGAAGAACTTTTTCACCGACTTGCTGTGGCTCCGCTTGAAGTTCCCCCTTTGAAAAAGCGTGTGGAGGATATGGCCGAACTTGTGACACATCTATCTGCTGAATACGCGAAGCGAGAAAATCTTCCGCAGATTGAATTTTCGGAGGAAGCAATTCAAATTCTCCAATCAATGCCATGGAATGGAAATGTGCGGGAACTGAAAAATTACATCGAGCGTATTATGATTTTAAACCCAGAGGTTGATATGATTGGTGCTGATGAAATTGGAAATCGCATGAAGTCCGCTGATGAAAGTGAACTCGATCCAGCTTACTTACTATTGCCACTTCGCGAAGCGCGTGAACTTTTTGAAACGCATTACATAAATGCGCAAATTAATCGGTTCTCTGGGAATGTTTCACGAACGGCAAATTTCATTAAAATGGAGCGTTCGGCTTTGCACCGGAAAATGAAATCGCTTGATATTGGTGGACAATCTTAATTATTTGGCTAAATTGACCCCGTATTTCGCGCGGCCATAAGGATAGATTGATGAAAATAATCGTTTGTGGAGCTGGTATGGTGGGCAAGAATATTGCGCGCTATTTAGCTGATGAAGGAAATGACGTTACCATCATCGATATTGACGGAGCTCTAGTTAAGCAGTTCACGGATCAATATGATATGAAAGGGGTTGTCGGCTTCGCCTCTTACCCGGATGTATTAGAGGCCGCGGGTGCCAAAGACGCGGATATGATTATTGCGGCGACTTATTCGGATGAGGTGAATATGGTAGTTTGCCAGATTTCGCATTCGGTATTTAACATAACGGATAAAATCGCTCGTTTGCGTTCAGAAAGTTATACAAATGCAATTTATGCCGATATGTATAGACGCGATCATCTCCCCGTTGATGTTGTCATCTCGCCTGAAAAAGCAGTTGCGAAGGCAGTGGCGCGAAGATTTAAACGTTCGGCCTCTTTCGATCACGAAACTTTCTTAGAAGGCGAAGCGGTGTTTATGGGCATTCGGATCGATGAAAATTGCCCGCTTGTGCATACGCCCCTTAAACAAATAACCGAACTATTTTCGACATTTCGAGGCAAAGTTGTAGGTGTGCGCCGCGAAGGAAAGTTATTTGTGCCAGAAGCAGAAGAACAACTGTTTGAACATGATGAAGTGTATTTATGTGTTCATCAAGATGATGAGCCGCGCGCCTATGAAATTTTCGGAAAGGTCAATCAAAACTCTCGAAATTTGGTAATCATTGGCGGCGGAGAAGTCGGACTGGGAATTGCGCAAATTCTTGAAAAGGAAGGACATTCTCGCATAAAGGTTATCGAGAATGATCGTGCGCGCGCTGAGTATCTTGCAGACACATTGGACAAGGCGACAGTGTTTCACGGCGACGGACTTGATACGCGCCTTTTAACAGAGGTTAATGTTAAGCGGGCAGATACGGTTTTGTGTGTGACCAATGATGACAAGATTAACCTTCTGTCGGGTGCGCGCGTCAAATCTTTAGGAGTTAGACACGCGATTTCTTTGGTGAATGACACTGCGCTAGATGATCTTGCCCATCCGCTCGCGATTGATTCCATAATTAATCCACGTACAATTACAATTTCGAATATCCTTCAACATATTCGTCATGGGCGAATCCATGCCGTTTATATTGTGGGCGAAAATGACGCCGAAGTTATGGAAGCACAAGTGCTCGCGACGAGCCAGCTTAATGGTAAGCGTTTGAGTGAAATAGAATGGCCTGATGGTGCGATCGTCGGGGCGATAAGGAAAGGTGAAGATATCGTTTTTCCGACGCCAGATACGCGCCTAGACGATGGGGATTGGGTTGTTGTTTTTGCACTGCGTGGAGAAATTTCAGCGGTTGAACAACTCTTCCAAGTGACTATAGACTTTTTCTAATGAGCGATAGTTTTCGCAAATTACCATTTTTTATACATATATCGCTCATAGGAGCGGTCGCGATGTTGCTGCCTGCTTTTTATGCCGCGCAACTTGAATTACACTTTGTTAAGCAAGCTTTTTTGCGTTCATCTGCAATTATTGGTGTGGCTTCACTATTGATTGGTACTTTATTGATTGACCGTAAGACTCGGGGCTTGGCGAGTGATCACTTTATCTCGATCGCGCTCATTTATTTGATTTTGCCGTTAATTTTTGCATCTCCATTTTTGCAAGCCTATCCGTTTGCCACGCCAATCCAAGCTTATTATCAAGTCCTGGCAAATGTCACTACTTCAGGGAATCCAATCATTGATTTGAACACCAGTTTTTTCTTACCGTTTTTGCTTTACTCGGCTTTGTTGTCATGGATCGGTGGACTTTTGATCGTTGTGATTGCCTTTGCAATCTTTGAGCCACTTCAAGTGGGAGGATTTGAATTGGTGTCAGAAATTTCGGGCGAAACCCGCAGCCGAGACATTGGCGGAGCGCTCGGCGAATCCAATCGGCTTTTGCACAGTTTTGAACGGGTATTTCCGATATATATGTGCGTGACATCGGTACTTTTTGTGGCTTTATTTGCAAATGGAGAGCGGTCACTATTTGCGCTCATCGATGCGTTGTCAACGATTTCAACTGGCGGTATTGATCCGTATATGGGTGAGATGACCCAAGGGTCTCCTTTCATCAAAGAGGCCTTGATTTTTTTAGTATTTTTCCTTGCCCTATCGAGGGCGACATGGCAACTTCATCGCCGCAATGGGGCTCTAAAACGAATTATTGGTGATCCTGAAATTCGAGCTGGATTTACCATCGTATCGGTATTTCTATGTACGTTCATCGTCGTTATGATTGTAAACCATATGGTCGTAAGAGGTTATTTTCCAGATTTATCGGTGATTTTCTCATCCGCGTGGGGCGCGCTGTTTACAGGCTTAAGCTTTCTTTTGAGCCATGGAACTCAATCAGCGTATTGGGTTGAGAGTGAACTTTGGTACGCGGAGGAGGCCGTTGTTATGGCCTTTCTCATATTTACATTTATAGGAGGCGGGGTCGCAACGACAGCTTCAGGGATTAAGCTCCTTCGCGTCTATGCGCTTTACAAACTATTTCAACGCGAAATGGGACGTATGGCTGATCCAAGCTCGATTGCCGCTTCAGGGCGAGGCGGGCGCGCTTTGCGGCGCAATGGCGC
Source organism: Paracoccaceae bacterium (assembly GCA_965263365.1). Taxonomy (GTDB): domain Bacteria; phylum Pseudomonadota; class Alphaproteobacteria; order Rhodobacterales; family Rhodobacteraceae; genus CANMUM01. The sequence goes on along the minus strand of OZ253672.1, from coordinate 1,027,462 downwards.
GGTGAATGCTTTCGTTTTTATGATGCTCTTTATGGCGACATTATCGACCGTGTTTTTAGGAGTCACCTTCTTTGGTTCTGGGTTTGAGGAAGGACTCATTTTATCGGTGTCCTCTGTGGCCAACTGTATCCCTTTGGTAGGCTTATTCCCTGAGCATGATATTGTTCTCAAAGAAATGAATTTTGGTTTCTATATTGTGTCGAGTTTGGGCATGATAATTGGTCGATTAGAAGTGCTTGTGTTTATGGTCGTGTTTAGCCAAAATTTTTGGCAAGAATTATAATTTTCTATTTGCCCTTGAATTTTAAAACTTAATTTGCGATGTGTTATCACGCAATGTTTGCAATTAAAATTATTGGACCAAATAAGGAAAAAATTAAAATGGCTCCGTCTCAACCAAATCTTCAAGAAAAATTTCTTAACGAGCTTCGTAAAACAAAAAATCCCGTAACAATTTTTCTTGTGAATGGGGTTAAGCTTCAAGGTGTTGTGACTTGGTTTGATAACTTTAGTGTGCTGCTGCGCAGAGATGGTGCGGTGCAATTGGTTTACAAGAGCGCGATTTCAACAATTATGCCGTCTCAGCCAATTAATCTCTACGAAGAAGAAGAGGCAGAATAATTTCTAGCGAAGCGCTTCGTGCTGCCGTTTTACATTTTGACACGCATCTTAAGAAAGAGCGCGATCGTAAAGTGAGTGTCGAATTGGATGAGGCTAAAGATCTCGCACGCGCGATTGATCTTGATGTTGTACATTCAAAGACCTTTAATTTAAGAAAAATCTATTCTGGGACGTTTTTGTCCGAAGGTCATTTGGAAGAATTGAAAGTTCACTTTGATGAGCTCGAAGTCGAACTTGCCATTTTTAATCATCCCCTTTCACCTGTCCAACAGCGAAATTTAGAGCGTTTTTTTAAAATTAAGGTGATTGACCGGACAGGACTAATTTTAGAAATTTTTGGGGCGCGCGCGCAGACGCGTGAAGGCGTTTTGCAAGTTCAACACGCGCATCTCAAATATCAAAAATCTCGCCTCGTTCGCTCTTGGACACATCTAGAGCGCCAACGCGGCGGCCGAGGTTTTCTAGGAGGGCCGGGAGAAACGCAGATCGAATCTGACCGTAGAGCGATCGATGAGCAGATTTCTACAATTGAAGAACGCATCGAAAAGGTGCGAAAAACACGCAAGCTACAAAGGCAGGGGCGCACTAAATCTAAAATTCCAGTCGTCGCACTGTTGGGATATACGAACGCAGGCAAATCAACACTTTTCAATCTCTTAAGTGGTGCCAATGTCCTATCTAAGGATATGCTTTTTGCAACACTTGACCCGACGATGCGAAAAGTTGTTTTGCCAAAGGGTATGGAAATTGTATTATCAGATACGGTCGGATTTATTTCTGATCTGCCGACAGAATTAGTGGCTGCTTTTCGCGCGACTTTAGAGGAAGTCGTTTACGCAGATATAATTCTGCATGTTCGTGATATCTCAAATCCTGACCATGTTGAACAAGCTAAGGACGTTTATGAAGTTTTGGATTTAATCGATGGAGAATGTGATAACAAATCGCGACAAATTGTTGAAGTTTATAATAAAATTGATCTGATCAATGACCCGCTAATACTCGCGGGCCTCCATGAAGGTCATCAAGTTTCTGCGGCGACGGGGGCGGGTGTTGGGGAGCTGCTTGCCGAACTTGAAAAGACACTCAAACCCAAGACGGAAATTGTGACAAGATTGCTTGAATTTCAGCAAGGTCAGGCGCGCGCGTGGCTCTATGATCATGCTCTCATTCTTAGTGAAGAAGCCAGTGAGCAAGGCTATTGGCTTAAAATTGAATGGAATCAAGAGTTTAAAAGCCGTTTTTACCGACAATTTGGCCCTATATTCGGAGATGACAATTGATTTTTAGTAATGGGTAAGGTTCGCGTCCCCATTGAGAGTTTCCAGTCAATCAGCGGCTAGTTTTTCGTTCGGTTTTTTGGGCTTTAACTTGCGCAATTGCTAAGCCTATGGCAAAGTGCGCGCAAAGTATATGGAGGATATTTGATGAATATGACACTTTCTGAGCGCCTTTGGCTCAATTCTGATGCAGACTTTATGAAACGCGCGCTTATGATGGTCGCGGGTGTTTGTGCATTGGCGATTTCTGCAAAGCTTCAATTTCCGGTTGGGTTTCTCATTCCTGGCACAATGCAGCTTTTGGTCGTTCTTGTAATTGGCTCGGCATATGGTGCGAAAATGGGCGGCATTACATTGCTCAGCTATTTACTTGTTGGCGCAGCTGGATTGCCTGTGTTCTTGGGCCCTGTTGGCGGCCTTGCTTATTTTATGGGACCAACTGGCGGCTACCTCATCGGTTTTCTCGTCGCCGCAATCGTCGTTGGTCTCTTGGCAGAGCGCGGATTTGACCGTAACCCTCTCACCATGTTTATAATGATGTTTGTCGGCCTTCTGATTGTGCATGCATTTGGTTCGGGTTGGTTAATGGTGCTGGCGCGCATGGATGATGCCTATAACTGGTTTGTAGGCTTTTTGCTTTATGACCTTGGAAAAGCCATGATTGCCGTCATTGCATTCCCCGCGATATGGCAACTTATTGGTGAGAAACGATAAAAAGAATGTTAAATGGGGCGGTTTAGATCGCCCTTTTTTGGGTTAGAGAACCATTTGCAAATTTGGACACTTCAAACTCAAGGTCGTGTCCGATTTTTAAGAAAAACGAACACCTAAAACTCAAACGTGATCGACCATAATAGTCTATCAATTCGACGAAAGTGATCAAAAGGTCATAAATGCGAATATATGCGATTGGAGATGTGCACGGCTATCTTCAAAAATTAAAATCACTAATTAGGCGCATTAAAAATGATGCCGGTCGTCAACCTTATAAAATTATATTTCTTGGCGATCTTGTGGATCGCGGCCCGAATTCACGAGGGGTAATTGAATATATAATTGATAGGCAAAATGCGGGAGAAGATTGGCAAGTTGTGAAGGGCAACCATGATGATTATCTTTTGCGCTATGGACGAGGGGAAGAGCTGAGCACCCTTAAAACACAAAGCGGTTTGAGTTGGTTTAATCCGCGGATGGGCGGGAGCCGCACCGTGAAAAGTTTTGGTATTAATAAGCATATTTTGGATTCCGCGCGCACAAAGGTTTCCGCAGAAATTCTCGATTGGATGGAAGAATTGCCATATTCTATTGAGATCGAAAATTATTTTTTTGTTCACGCAGGCGTTGATCCCGCGCGTCCACTTAATGATCAAGATCCTTTTGATTTAATGTGGATTCGCAAACCATTTTTTGATCACAAAGAAAGTTTCGGCCCCTTAATAATTCATGGTCACACCCCTGTCGAGAAAGTGACTTTTTATGGAAATCGTGTCAATGTGGATACGGGCGCAGGCTATGGCAAGCATTTAAGCGCGTTGGTTATTGAGGGTTCTCAAATGCGCGCGCTTAATGACGTCGGCTGTGCAGATATCGAAACGAACGAAACCTAATGCGCCGGATTAGGTGTCACCCATTCCCAGTCTTTCATGTTTGATCTTAGCCATGATCTTTGGCGTTTGGCGTATTGGCGCGTGGCAATAATGGACTGCTCAATGGCTTCGTCTTGTGATAGTTTACCGGTTAACATTTTAGCGATTTCAAGCGCACCCAATGCTTTGTTGGCTTGAAGGCTTGCGTCAAAGGGAAGTTGTGCGCGTACTTCGTCGATGGCACCTGCGTCCATCATTTGGTGAAATCTCTTGGCAATTCGTGCATTTGTTGTGGAAACGTCGGGCATTACAACAAAGGCGCGTGTGTTTTGAAGCCGAATAAGCGGCGCGGGAGTCTGAGTTTGCCAAACAGATAACGGCGTCCCCGTTTGATAAAAAACCTCCAAAGCCCGCATAAGACGGCGCGGATTCTGAATATCAATTTTCTCCATTATCAATGGGTCGACGTCTTTTAGGTTTGAATGCAATGCCTCAAGCCCACCATCTTCGAAAAGCAGCCGCGCACGCGCGCGTATATCACTCTCGATTGGGGGCAGGTCGACCAATCCTTCGGTGAGTGCTTTGAAATAAAGACCTGTTCCTCCGATTATAATGATAGGGCGTGTCGAATTCTCAATAATGGCGCGGACTTCTTCGAGCCAATCTCCCACCGAATAAGGCGTCGTGCAGGATATATGACCATAAAGAAAATGGGGAATGCCCTCCATCTCTTCTTGAGAGGGGCGCGCTGTTAGAACTTCATAACAATCATAAACTTGCAAAGCGTCTGCGTTAACGATGATTGCATTTTCTTTGTGCGCAATTTCGAGAGCGCGCGCGGATTTGCCAGAGGCCGTCGGACCCGCGATCAATGTAATGTCATTTTGCGTCGATGACATGGCTTAGACGAGGATCGCTTTTGTTGCGGAAAGGTTAATCTCAGGATAATCGCGCGCGACGCGGTCAATATCCCATTGTAGACGCGTCATATACACTGGATCCCCGTCATGATCTTCGGATATCTGCCCTTTATTGGCGGCCACAAAAGCGTCGACTTTGTCCTGAGGTCCTGAGACCCAACGCGCGGATGTAAATTGTGTCGCTTCAAATCTAACGGGCAGACCATATTCAAGTTCAATGCGAGAGGCCAAGACTTCAAACTGAAGCGGCCCCACCACTCCGACGATCCAACCGGAGCCAATATAAGGTTTAAATAGTTTTGCGGCGCCTTCTTCGGCAAATTGCAAAAGGGCTTTATCGAGGTGCTTCGCTTTCATCGGGTCTCCAGAGCGCACGGATTGCAAAAGTTCGGGGGCAAAACTTGGGATCCCTGAAAAATGAAGTTTTTCACCCTCGGTAAGTGCGTCGCCGATTCTTAACTGTCCATGATTGGGAATGCCGATAATGTCACCTGCAAATGCTTCTTCAGTGATTTCGCGGTCACTTGCAAGAAACATCACTGGGTTTGACACCGCCATTGGTTTTCCAGAGCGTACATGATGGAGTTTTGCACCGCGCTTAAAATGACCGGAAACCAAACGTAAAAAAGCGACGCGGTCCCTGTGTTTGGCGTCCATATTGGCCTGAACTTTAAAGACAAACCCTGTCACCTTTGTCTCTTTGGCCTCAATCATGCGCTCTTGAGTTTCGCGGTTCAAGGGCTGGGGCGCAAATTCACCAATGCCCTTCATCAATTCCTTGACGCCAAAGCTATTAATCGCCGAGCCGAACCAAATCGGCGTCATCGTCCCCTCTAGAAATGCCTGATGATTGAATGCAGGCAATAATTCTCGGGCCATTTCGAGCTCTTCTTTGAGCTTTTCTAGGGCAGATGGAGGCAGGTGATCCATTAACTTAGGATCATCAATCCCTGAAATATTGATACTTTCGCCCACGACATTGCGATCGGCGCGTTCCATAAGCTCAAGGCGATCATTGAGAAGATCATAGACGCCTAAGAAATCTTTTCCCATGCCGATCGGCCAGCTCGCAGGAGTTACATCAATCGCAAGATTTTCTTGAATTTCATCAATTATTTCGAACGGGTCGCGACTTTCACGGTCCATTTTATTACAAAAGGTCACTATGGACATATCCCGTAATCTGCAGACTTCAAAAAGTTTGCGTGTTTGGCTTTCCACACCTTTTGCGCCGTCAATCACCATAATCGCCGCATCAACCGCTGTCAGGGTGCGGTAAGTATCTTCTGAAAAGTCAGAATGTCCGGGCGTATCGACCAGATTAAACCAATATTCATCAAAAGGAAAACTCATTGCAGATGCCGAAACTGAGATGCCGCGATCCTTTTCCATTTGCATAAAGTCAGAACGTGTACGTCGAGATTCACCTTTTGCGCGCACTTGACCCGCCATCTGAATGGCACCCCCAAACAGCAAAAACTTCTCGGTGAGGGTTGTTTTGCCCGCATCGGGGTGGGAAATGATGGCGAACGTTCGGCGTTTTTCAATTTCACTTTGCATGCCTGTTGTTTAGAGATGCCTTAGCATTTGCGCAAGATCAGAACGCTTTGAAGCATGAAAATAAATGACATCCACTTTTCTATTTTTTATGAAAAAGGGTTTGCCTTTTGATTTGGGATTCACATGAATCTATAATCGGCAATTTTAAAAATAGGGGAGTTTCTCATGTTGCGGGATTTTTTTAATATTATTGCGACTATTGTTTTAGCTTATGGGGCCTTAAAAATTGCATCCCAAGCTAACATTATTGCAAATCGGTTAGTACGCGTAGAAGCCGATAAGCACATTTTTGAGTGGGGCAGCGGTGTCTCAATTGTTTATCGCAAATTTCATCCTAGCTGGTGATAAACAAATTTCAGAAGCTCAATTCCGAGATACTCGACGCAATTTAAAGGCAGAACTTTTAGCCCTTCAAGAAGAGGGGCATTGTTCTTTGAAAAAATACCAAAGAAAAGACAGAGCCTGCAATTATTGCTCTCGAAAAAATAAATGCATGCCTAGATGGACAAATATTTGACCCGCCAATCGAAGGTGACTTTGACAGGAGAAATAAACAAAATAATGAAATTCGAAACCATGCGCGTAGTTTTATATCCGCTATTCAAAAACGAGTTAGTGATGAGTGAATAATAAATTGATTCACCATCAGGCCAATTGAAAATTCGGAAATGCTAAATGAGAGTTGGCGTCAGGAAAAATACATTAAATTTGTTTTTTGTTTTTTGTTTAAACTTATGTTACGCTGAATCATCTAAAAGGAGAGCGGTTCTGAAATTTTCGTTTATCTGTGTAGCCTCAATTGCAATGTTGGCCTCGTGTGCACCTGAGATTACCCCCGCAAACGGGGACAATGATCCTAACGCAGTACCAACTCGACACGATTATACCGAATCAAGCGTTTCGGGCTTAATAGCGATAAGACCTTACCCATCACCCGCGGATGTGTGTCAGGAGATCACGGATATAGCGCCCTATGCTGAGGAAGGATATTTTCTTATTGCGTGCCCAAAACATGAAACAGGCGCAATTGCTGTTCGAAAAAATGAAGGAGCCGTGGTTGTCGCATACGCTGAGCATTGGACTATTTTAAAAGTTACCGACTTGTAGTGTGCTTCGTATGATTTTATTCGCTATTGGAAAATTTCAGCATCATCATTTTGGGTTTTATTGGCGAAGCCAACCCTGAATTGGTGAATTTGAGTTTGAGTTTGAGGTATTGTGGGTGCTACAGCAAGTTTATCGCGATCTTCAATTCAGCGTTTTTTGACTCATTAGGCGTTCTGCAGATTTGAATTGCAAAGCGGCTTGCATCTCTACCTGTTTGAGCTTTTGTCGCGCATGCACTTTGGTTTGCGGTTCTCCTTGCCTTCGCATTGATGTTCTCGTTTTCTAAAACTCTAATAAAGATAGGAAGGGTGTAATGGCTCTGAAACCTTACGAGGAAGAAGATGTATTCAGTAAATCGTTAGCGCATTGTGGGTTACCGAATAACGATAAATTTTATTTCGATATTTTTTAATTTGTGGCTTGCAAAAGTAAGTATATTTTTTTATGAACCCCAAAGTGCATCCGATTGCACATCCAGCATACATGTTGAGTAACTTATTTGCTTAAGTGCCCCTATAGCTCAGCTGGTAGAGCAACTGATTTGTAATCAGTAGGTCCGCGGTTCGAGTCCGTGTGGGGGCACCATTTTTAAATAAAATCAACTGGTTACTCAGAAATGACTGATATTCCCGATCCACTTCTTGAACGCGCTAAGATGCTAGAAGGCATACTTATCTCCGCAGCAACAGGGGGTGAGCATCAAGACACGGCGTATGGCACCATTCGAGCAGATTTTATGAGCAATTCAGTATTGAAACCTCTTTTGCCAGAGTTTGTGAGATTATATCGAAATCTTGATGCCTTTTGGCCTTATATCAAAAATGAGGCGGGCACATATGCCGAGCGCCGACAAATAATAGGATTGGCTTTTAATCCTTTGATCGAACACCTCGAAGGCGCTAATCTAAAGCCAAGTGACAGCGTGAATTCTGACACACTTCAGAGTTTTGATTCCACCGATGTGCATAGGGTTTGGCAAAAAGCTCTTGATCGGCGCAAGTCCGACCCCGAAGGGGCAATAACTGTTGCTCGCACACTATTGGAAACTGTGTGCAAAAGTGTTTTGGATAAAAACGACAACGGAAGTTATTCGGAAAAGGATGATTTACCGACATTATATCGGAAAGCATCCAAAACGCTTAATCTCGCCCCTGATCAACATTCAGAAGAAGTATTCAAATCTATTCTTGGAAGCGCCGCAAATATTGTAAACGGCATAGGCTCTTTGAGAAATAAGCTATCTGACGCACATGGGAGAGGCGGAGCGCCTATTCTCCCATCCGAGCGTCACGCAAACTTTGTCGTAAATATTGCGGGTGCAACTGCAACTTTCTTAGTTGAGACTTATGCAGCACGGACAACGAAAAGCGAGTGATCGATTATTCTGATTCGGATTTCCCAACACTCTGATTAACCACAACATGTGTATCGCCGCCTTTGCCACCATTTGCTTGAATTCTAACTATTCAAAAACTCAATAAAAAACCGTCAAATTAAGTTCGCGATTGAACGTTTAGACTTAAAGGCGGGCGTGCCGCGCCTTTGCCCCAATTTCGATTGCTGCACTATGTAATCGTGGGATATCAAACTCGTGGCGAATTTGCTCAAGTAACAACAATTCAGCTTGCATCAAACGTCCATCTGCAGCCGCCACATCACAAGCAAGCGCATAGGCTGTCTCGAATAATTTTGCGGGCAACGCATCCTTTACAAGCGCAAATAAAGCATCGAGGCCTTCATCTTCTTCAAAAAGATCGTAAACCGTTTTTGAGATCACTTCGATGCGGTCGACATCATAATTAGCAAAAATGGGGAGATGATTGACCATGCGGACTATTGAAACAAGCTCTGCAGTTTCAATACTTTCATCAGAAGCCGCAATGGCAACCATGATCGCGATTAAAGCATCTTCGGGTTCAAAGCTTGGAATTTCTGTTGTCATATTAATCCTCAATCTCAAATTTACGTATGAATACCTGCATTAACGAGATAAATAAGTCGAGTGTCAATTTCAAGGACTGCTATGACAAAATGGGACGACCTTCAGGTGCCAAAAATTAAGGTATTTCAAATCAAGTAATCACAATGAATGCGCGCAAAAAGCAGGGAGTGCGCGAAGGCAAAATAGGAAAATTTTACGGCAAATATTGTGATAGCAATTCATCAATTATCGCATTCTCTAAAATTTGATTGTGCCCTTTGTCAGGAAGTTCAATGCGCTCGTGATTTTTCAAAGTTTGAGTGAGATTAAGCGTATGTCGACGGGGAACAACCAAATCACGCGTGCCGTGCAAAACGATAACTAGATTATCAAAATTCTCTAATGCTTTAATATTATTATACTTTTCAGTTAAGATAATTTTAGGATATATCGGAAATTTTGACTGCGCGAGGCTTGGCATTGTATCAAATGGCGCTGCAAGAATGAGTAGGTCGCTGTTTATTTTGCTGGCAAGAGTAGAGGCCATGCCTGTGCCGAGTGAGACCCCCATGACCGCATATGTGTCATATTTTTGATTATCTATCCACTCGGCGAGCGCTTCGAGCATTTTTAAATTATTTTTGTAAGAGGGGTCTCCGGGCGCTCCCGCATAGCCGGGATATTCTAAGATTAGCGTGTCATAACCATGTTTTGAGACATGCTGGTTTGCGAGATGTTTCCAGTTACATGCGCTTTCTGCGTTTCCATGAAAGAAAACGAAAAGTTTTCGATGATTGTTTTGGCTATAAAGCCCTGTAATTTTTGTCTCGCCGATTTGTTCATCGAAAAAAGTGAGCCCAGAGGGCAATTGGCAATCAGTGAGCGGAGTTTTGGGGGCCGGGTAAATTAAAGACTTTTGGAAGAAAAAGAGCGCGAAGCTAATCAGTAGGTAAATTATAAAGATCAATAAATTATAAAGATCAATAAAAAAGTGTATTTAATGAATTGCATAAATTTAATCCTGATCACTTTTCAAAAGGATTTCTCTTTGATAGTGCATACGCAAATTACCAATGAATTGAAATGATAAAACTCAAGAATAACTTAACGCGTAAGGTTGAAGTATTTCAACCAATTGACTCAAAAAACGTTCGCGTTTACGCCTGTGGTCCGACTGTTTATGATCGCGCGCATTTGGGAAATGCGCGGCCTGCGGTCGTATTTGATGTTTTGGTGCGCTTGTTGCGTCATGTATACGGCGCAAAACACGTAACTTATGTCCGAAACCTGACTGATGTTGACGATAAAATTAATGCGCGCGCGAGAGAGACTGGGCGGGAAATTAGCGAAATTACAAATGAGACCATTCAATGGTATCATGAAGACATGGATGCTTTGCAAGTCCAGCGTCCCAATCATGAACCGAGGGCGACGGCTTACATCAATGAAATGATCGAAATGATCGAAGAATTGATAAAAAAAGGCTTCGCTTACGCGGCAGAAGGGCATGTCCTTTTTGAAGTGCGTGCCTTTAATAAATACGGTGCGCTTTCAGGGCGTTCACTGGATTCCATGATTGCGGGTGCGCGTGTCGAAGTTGCGCCCTTCAAAAAAGACCCACTGGATTTTGTACTTTGGAAGCCAGAAGCCGACGGCGTGGGTTGGGAGAGCCCATGGGGAAAGGGGCGCCCGGGTTGGCATATTGAGTGTTCGGCTATGTCGCGCGCACTTTTGGGTGATGTTTTTGATATTCATGCCGGCGGTATTGATTTGCAATTTCCTCACCATGAAAACGAAATTGCTCAAAGCTGTGCTTGCAATGAAACGCAGCATATGGCGAACTACTGGATTCACAATGAAATGCTCCAAGTTGAAGGCAAAAAAATGTCGAAATCGCTCGGGAATTTCTTCACTGTGCGTGATTTACTAAATCAAAAAGTGCCAGGCGAAGTGATCCGCTTTGTTTTATTATCCACGCATTACGGCAGTCCGATGGATTGGACGGAGCAAAAGCGCTTGGAAGCCCAAAAAACACTGTATAAATGGCGCGAGCTGGTGAAAGATGCCGAGCCAACTGAACCTGCACAGGAAGTTATCGACGCGCTTTCCAATGATCTCAACACAGCCGGCGCGATTGCTAGATTGCACGCTTTGGCAAAGACTGGGGATGTGGGCGTATTCAAGGCGTCCGCGGCGTTGTTGGGATTGGAATTGGAAACGCGTTTGGGCGCCTCTGGTGGGGGTTGGGTCGAACGCGAAGGTGATGAAATGCACATGTCGACCATTGCAAGTGAATATTCGAGACTTAGGGCAGAACGTGCGTTTGGAAAAGCGGATAGGCTTCGAGAAGATGTGGAGCAGATTGGTCTTGAACTGGTCGTCGTGAAATTAGGAACCGAACAAGTTGCTAAGTGTCAGCCTGTGCCTAGTCTTAACTACGACCCAAATGATCTTGAGAAACTTGCTCAAAGTATAAAAGTCAGCGACTAGAAAAATATGAATTTTGGCAACTTGAATTGGAACAACCTTTGATGGAAAGACTATATATCTACGACACGACGTTGCGTGATGGACAGCAAACCCAAGGCCTTGATTTTTCATTAGATGATAAATTGCGCATTTGTGAGACGCTTGATGCGTTAGGCGTCGATTATATAGAAGGGGGTTGGCCGGGTGCTAATCCAACAGATAGTGAGTTTTTTGAACGTGTTCCGTCAACGCGCGCGAAAATGACGGCTTTTGGAATGACTAAGCGCGCGGGACGTTCCGCAGAAAATGATGAGGTTTTGGCGGGGGTCATCAACGCAGGCACGCCTTCCGTGTGTTTGGTTGGAAAAGCAAGCGCTTTTCAAGTTCAAGACGCTTTGGGCATTTCACTTGATGAGAATTTGGAAAATATTCGGGCCTCAATTTCGCATATTACCTCGCTTGGACGAGAGGCCATTTTTGATGCAGAGCATTTTTTTGATGGTTATGAATATGATCCACAATACGCGCTTCAATCAGTTTTAACCGCCTATGAGGCCGGCGCGCGTTGGGTTGTGTTATGCGATACGAATGGCGGTGTTATGCCCGCGCAAGCCTACGAAGTTATTGAAACGGTTCAAACTTTGGGCTTGGACGGCGCCCGCTTGGGGATCCATGCGCATAATGACACAGAGCAAGCTGTTGCTGTTTCACTTGCGGCAATTGATGCAGGCGTTCGACAAGTTCAAGGGACTTTGAATGGGATTGGTGAGCGCTGCGGAAATGCAAATCTGACAGCTTTGATCGCGATTTTAAATTTGAAGTCTCCCTATCAGGATAATTTCGAAACTGGAATATCCGAAGAAGGACTTCGTGGTTTAACGACCTTATCGCGCGGCTTTGATGAGCGTCTTAACCGCGTTCCGCAGCGAACGGCTGCGTTTGTAGGAAGCTCGGCTTTCGCACATAAATCGGGCTTGCACGCGAGCGCAATTCTAAAGAATCCCGCGACTTATGAACATATTGACCCGCATGTTGTTGGAAATGAGCGTGTGATCCCCATGTCCAATCAAGCCGGTCAATCAAATTTGCGAGAGCGTCTAAAAAGCGCGGGAATTGAGGTCGAAAGAGATGATCCGCGTTTGCTACAAATTCTTGAAGAGATTAAGCAAAAGGAAGATCAGGGTTATGCTTATGACAGTGCGTCCGCGAGCTTTGAGATTGTTGCTCGGCGAATTCTTGGCGTTTTGCCTCGTTTCTTTGAGGTCAAACGTTACCGTGTGAATGTTGAACGCCGAAAGAACAAGCGCAATGAAATGGTTTCAAGCTCGGAGGCGGTTGTTTCGCTTAAGATTGGAGATGCGCGGTATTTATCCGTATCTGAGAGCCGAGATCAAAATGGTGGCGACTTGGGGCCCGTGAACGCGCTTTGGCGGGCATTGGTTAAAGATTTACCCCCATTTCAAGAAGTGATTGACCAAATTTACCTTTCTGATTTTCGTGTGCGCATTTATGGTCAAGGAACTGAGGCTGTGACGCGGGTATTGATTGATTTTCGTGACGAAGAGGGGCTGTCATGGTCGACAGTTGGCGTTTCGCCCAATATTGTGGATGCGAGCTTTGAGGCCTTGATGGACGCGATTTCTTGGCGTCTTATTCGCGCCAAGGTATGATGAAATGAGCCTCGATCTGACGGCGCATAAAATTTATCACAAATCACCTGCGTTTTTTCGCGCTATCATGATGGCGCCTGTTGATAAACGACCGTTAATGATTGCACTGATCGGGCTTGATATTGAATTATGGACAGCCGCAAATTCTTCGCAAGAAGATATGGTAAATGCGATCAAACTTGCATGGTGGAAAGAGGCGCTTGCGAAGCCAAGTTCGGGAAGCGCTGAACATCCGACACTTATGGCCTTGCGAGAAGCACGCGTGCCCGTGGATTTGCCTTTAGCGATGGTGAATGCTTACCAAGGCAAGCGCGAAAGCCTCCCGATATTTGTTCGCGCCATATCTGAACATTTGCAAATTGATCCCGAAAAATTTGTGACACTAATCAGTGAAGTGGCCGAAAAAACATATAGGCCGCGCCGTTGGTCGCGCGCGGAGAGGCCTGTTGTTGCTATGCTCGTGCCGATGAATATTTGGCAAAGGCTGACGCTTTTTTTGTTCCGCTATGTGTGATGCACCGTCACTCACAAGAACTGGCACTTAGTGTCTCAATGAAGCCCCGAAAGTCACAAAATCAAGACGTATTAACGCCCAACAAACATCCGCATAATTGTTCTGTCCTTGTCAATGATATGGTGTTTTAAGGCACCAAGGACGTGCAATATAACCGCAACGAATAATAGTTTTGTGCCAATATCGTGGCCTTGTCCACCGATTTGACGGAGCCATTGACTGCGTTCACCAAAGCCGCCAAAGATCTCTATTCCAAAGAAGTAAATCGGGCCGCCTCCTGCTAGAAAAATCATGATGCCCGAAATTGGGAGAAGGATCGGGAGGAGAAGCAGAAGCCAATGAACCACGCGTGCCATTGTCTCGAGCACGAAATGTTGGCGATTAAGTGGTTCTGGAAAACCTTCGCGAAGCCTATGGATTAAGCGCCAAATTCCTAGAAAAAAGACACTCATACCAACAGAACCGTGAAGCCGAGCCAACCAAAGTCTGTCTGCGCCTTCTAAGGCTTCAAGTCGTTGTCCGGCAATGAATAACATAATCATGAGCACCGCAATGATCCAGTGCAAACCTCTTGTCATTTTTGAAATGTAAGTCATATGGTCTTGTTCACCTTACGTGAGAAAATTTGTTCGTTGAAATGAATGCTGCCACAGGTAATCGGTAGATTCAACACTGTTTTTGTCGAGGGATTAAATTCAGCTCAGAATTGCGACTTGGGTGGTTTAATTTTTCAGGTATTTTTTAAATATGTAAATGTTCGAGAATGATAAAGGCGAAGATATCTTCTTTGACAAAAATGCCTTAGCATATTTTGCGTAATTTAAAGTTGGTCGGGCATGCCCTAAATTTTATTCCATCAATAAATTAGCCGGCGCTTTTTAAAATCACGATTAAATGCGAAACCATTAAAATTTGAAATCCAGCACTAAAGATTGCATCAATTCAATTGTCGAAGGACTTCAATGGCTAAGGGTACAATTTTGAATCAATTTACGCGACCCATTGTTGAAAATTTTCTGCCTATTTGATCAGCATGAGATCATTTTCGCGGAAGATGCGCCGAAAGAAAGTTTATTTGCAGTTCCGCAAGCACTCAAATCCATCGGGTAAGAGAGGCGCGAAGAAATTTATACACTCTTCCCTTAATTCAAAGATCCCGATTATGTGCCTGAACCCGCAAGTTATATACCATCAGCGAAACACCGAAAGAAACTACTCCAACGGCATATGAAGAACAACGTACCCGCTTAACAATTAAAACGACGTCTAGCGATCAATACTGGGCTTAGCCTGTAAACGGATTGATCGCTAATCAAAAAAATAATTCGTAAATTTTCCTTTGCATTTATTCATATCGTTTGAATGCAAAGGATTTCTTGTAAGCCCTGTCGCTTGTACCAACACCTTCTATTGCGATAGAATGATTTAGAAATTTTCTTCTCATTATCGCCGCAACTCTATTCGGTTCTTGATTGTAAGACGCCGCTTTTAAAAAAACCAGCCAGGCAAGGGCAATCATAACCCCATTGTGAAGTGTAGTGTTTTGCAATCGCGGCATTGAACTTCTTAAGTCGAAAACTTAGACACGCGATCAGCAGTCTACGAAAGTCTCCTTGTCTTCACATCAACTCAGGACTTGATATTATCGACATCAAAAATGAAAAGGGTTATTTTAGAGTCAAAACGCCCCGCGCTCAGGAGGGGCGTTTTCGATTTCATATCAATAAAATTAGTTGCGCGCTTTGTCGACCATTTTGCCCTTAGAAATCCAAGGCATCATCGCACGCAGTTTTTCACCAACTTGTTCCACTTGATGCGCATCATTAATGCGGCGTGTAGCTTTGAAGAATGGCTGACCAACCGCATTTTCTTGCATAAAGTCACGCACGAATTTGCCGTTTTGAATATCAGTGAGAACTTCTTTCATACGTTTCTTAGTCTCTTCATAAGGTAAAATGCGTGGCCCTGACACATATTCACCATATTCAGCCGTATTTGAAATCGAATAATTCATGTTGGCGATCCCGCCTTCGTAAATGAGGTCAACGATAAGTTTAGTTTCGTGCAAACATTCAAAATAAGCCATCTCAGGCTCATAACCAGCCTCAACAAGTGTTTCAAAGCCGCAACGAATGAGTTCAACAATGCCGCCGCAAAGCACAGCCTGTTCGCCAAAGAGATCGGTCTCGCACTCTTCACGGAAATTGGTTTCAATAATACCCGAACGTCCACCACCGATCGCTGAGCAATAAGAAAGTGCAATATCTTTAGCTTTTCCAGAAGCATCTTGATTGATCGCAACCAAGCAGGGTACGCCGCCACCTTTTTGATATTCGCCGCGAACCGTATGGCCAGGCCCTTTAGGTGCCATCATAATCACATCAACACCGGCTTTGGGCTCAATTAAACCAAAATGGACATTGAGGCCATGCGCAAAAGCGATAGCGGCGCCATCTTTAAGATGATCGTGAACATATTTTTTATAAGTTTCGGCCTGTAATTCATCTGGCATTGTGAACATAATTACATCGCACCAAGCCGCAGCTTCAGAGATGCCCATAACCTTGAGTCCTTCGCCTTCGGCTTTTTGCGTAGAAGGAGAGCCTTCACGAAGCGCAATCACAACATTTTTTGCCCCTGAATCGCGCAGATTGAGCGCATGGGCATGGCCTTGTGAACCATATCCCAAAATCGCAACATTCATATCTTTAATCAAATTTACGTCGCAATCGCGATCATAATAAACTTTCATTTTGAATTCCTCTTTAATGACTGCGCATTAATAGCATTAAAAAATTGAAATTTCGCATGAATAATTGGTAAAAATAGACTAAATTATATTATTTCATTCTATATAATAATGATATATGAATAATTTATGCTAGACGAATTGGATCGACAAATAATACGCAAGCTCCAATCAAATCCGAGCGCTTCGCAAAAAAAGAATGCGGAGCTGATGGGTTTGACACTAAGTAGCTTACAACGGCGACTTGAAAAACTTGAACGCAATAAAATTATTAAGCGTAAGCAGGCTTTGATTGATTGGAGTAAACTTGGTTTTGGTGTGGAAGTGTTTTTGCGCGTCACACTGGACAAAACGGACCCACGCGCATGGAGCGAATTTCTAGAATCCGCCCAAAAAATTGATGAAATTTCAATCATCGAAACGCTAATTGGCCGAGTGGATGTGCGTATGGATGCGCGCGCGCGCGATTTAGCACATTATCAAGAAATCTATGTCGATAAAATTTTAGCGCTGCCGCATATTTCCGATATTGAGAGTTTAATGCTCGTGAGCCAAGTCAAAGACTCGCGCGCGCTGCCAATATAAAAAACGATGTTTGATCATATAGATATACAAATTGCCTTAATGCTTGAAAAAGATGCCACCATTTCTGGTCAGCGACTAGGGGAGAAGCTTGGCTTGTCTCAGTCGGCCGTTTGGCGACGCATAAAAGCACTTGAAAATGCCGGCGCAATTAAGGGATATGTGTATGACTTGGACGCGCAAGCTCTTGGCTACGAGGTCGTTGTTTATTTGGGCGTAAAGCTTGCTTTGAAAGGGCGTCATGCGCTCGAAGATTTTGAAACGGCGATTACGGCCATTCCTGAAGTTGTTCTTGTTCAACATGTACTCGGTGTTTATGATTATCGATTGCGCGTTGTGGCAAAAGACTTTGCTGATTTTGAGCGCGTATTAAGACGACGCATCATGGTGCTTCCGGGGATTGGACAAGTGGAAAGCAATGTGCGCTTAAGTGCCGAAAAAGCGCCATAAGTCGCTTACATATAAAATTTTCGTTACGGTTTTCGTCGAATTTTATTTTAATTTTACATTAATGATGAATTGTACGATCAATAAACACGGGTCAATTTCTATTTTTGCAACGATATTTATTTGAAACACAATTTTATTTTTGAGTGAACAAACTTTAATTCAAAGAATTTTCAAATGGCATTTATTTCAGAAATTCACTACCGAAATAATCACGCCAATGCGACGGGAATTGATGAATATGTAGAGGTTGTGCTCACAGCCGCAGAATACGCAAATGCCTCAGATTATGATGTTGTTTTTTATAATGCAAACGGATCTGAAGGTGAAGGTTACAACCTTGGAAATTATGTTGTTGGCGGAAGTTATGGGAACGTAGAAGTCACGCTTAGCGATGGGTTATATGTATTTTTGATCGAAGAGAATATGGCACTAACCGGCAACAATTCTGGGAATTACACCGGTGTTGCGCTTGCTGAAAATAGTACTGTGTTGGACTTTTATGACATCGCAGGAGGCTCGACTCTCGTCCCGCAAGCCGGGACCATTGCGGCCGGAGAGACGCCCGTTGTGCTTCCGTTTTCAAGCACAAACGCAATTCAAATTGATAGCCAAGGTAATATTTCGAATGAGACGTCTTCCCCGGGGCACCGACATATGTATGTTTTGTGCGGGGAACTTGCATTTTGACCGATTTTGGCGAGGCTCTAATTGAAGAGCTTCAAGTTGGTGATATGGTGATGACATCAGATCGTGGTTTGCAGGAAATTCTTTGGATTGGTCATAAGAAGTTTGATAAAGTTGCGCTTGAGGCCAATCCCAAATTATATCCGGTGCGCATTCGAAAAGGTAAACTTGGCAAAAATATTCCGAAGCAAAATTTAATGCTGTCGCCTCATCACCGTGTCAAAATCAGATCGACCGTCGCACAACGAATGTTCAATATTTTTTGATGCCAAGCACTTATGCGAAATGCCTAGTATAGCCCGCGACCGCAGCGTTAAGGGCGTTGAGTATTTTCATATCTTACTTGAAAACCATGAAATTATTTATGCCGAAGGCGCGCCTTGTGAAACGCTTGCAAAGGGAAAGGATGCGCTTGCGAATTTAACACAAGAACAGTTTGATGAAATTCAGTCGATTTTTCCGGAAGTTTTGAGTGATCAATTTCAAGAGAAATTCGCTCGCAAAGTACCGAACGGAAAACAGCAAAAAAAGCTATTGGCGCAAATTTGTCAAAATCAAAATGAGCTCTATGAACACACACACTTTTTTCGGTAAACATAGTTGAACTTGACCCATCAAGCTATAATCAGCCGCGGAATCCGCTGCCGCCAGCTGCTCTAATTTGACTAGGTAATGCCTTCAGATTTGATTTTAGCATGCGTTAAATCTAAACATTTCCAAGCTTTTTCGATTAGTTCATCAACGTTATCATTTGTCATGGAAAGAGAGGGGGCGATGATCATTCGGTCGCCGACATGTCGCATCACAAGCCCGTTTTCAAAGCAAAATTCGCGGCAAATATAGCCAACAGTTCCGCTATCGGCTGCAAATTTTGCACGTGCGATTTTGTCAGGTGTAAGTTGAATTGCGCCCATCATACCGCTAATGACGGCCTCGCCAACTAAAGGATGATCGGAGAGGGCGCGCCATTTTTCGCGGAGATATGCACCAGCACCATAGCGCGCGTTTTCAACAAGATTGTCTTCTTCTATGATCTTAATATTTTCGAACGCCACTGCCGCCGCAACCGGATGGCCTGAATAGGTGTAACCATGCGTAAATTCTCCAGGGGTTTCGGCTAAATTGCTTGCAACCTTTTCACTAAACAAACTTGCGGACATTGGAATATATCCCGAGGTTAAACCTTTTGCGGTCGTTATGATATCAGGGGTAATCTCAAAAGTCTCACACCCAAACCAATTTCCCGTGCGCCCAAATCCTGTGATCACTTCATCCGCGATAAGAAGAATATCATATTCTTTGCAAATGCGTTGAATTTCGGGCCAATACGTTTTGGGTGGAATAATAACACCGCCGGCGCCTTGAATCGGTTCACCAATAAATGCTGCAACTTTTTCGGGACCAATCTCGAGTATCTTCTGTTCTAAAAGCTGAGCGCGCGCTTTTCCAAAGTCTTCAGGCGACATTTCACCGCCTTCGCCCCACCAATCGGGTTGCTCAATATGATGAATTTCGGGAATCGGAAGCCCACCTTGCGCGTGTATCCCCTTCATGCCGCCCAACGAGCCACCACCCATGGTCGAGCCATGATATGCATTCCAGCGCGAAATAATATGGGTGCACTCAGGTTTGCCAAGATTAGCCCAATATTGCCTCACAGCACGAATATTTGTGTCATTTGCCTCTGAACCCGATGAACCATAAAACACACGCGACATATTCGGCGCAATTTGCGCAAGTTTTTCAGAAAGTTTGATAACGGGCGGATGTGAGGTCTGAAAAAAGGTATTATAAAAGGGAAGGGTGTTCATTTGTGCTTGCGCAACTTCCGATAGAGATGTGCGCCCATAACCAACCATAACACACCAAAGTCCTGACATGCCATCAAGAAGAATTTCACCTTCACTGTCAGTCAGGTGGACGCCTTGCGCCTGTGTAATAATGCGCGCGCCTTTGGCATTCAGCTCGCTTTGATGTGTAAAGGGATGCATGTGGTGCGCAGCATCAAGCTCGCGGTATTTCTCGGTTGGATAGAGATTGGAAAGGCTCATTATATTCCTATGATTTTTCGAACATTCCGTACAAACCTATTTGTGAAGATTGCTTGCGTCAATAGCCTTGTGTTCAGACGAGAAGTTGCTATATAGCCTTGGCGTATAGAGAGGTGGCCGAGTGGTCGAAGGCGCACGCCTGGAACGCGTGTAGGCGGGGAACCGTCTCGAGGGTTCGAATCCCTTCCTCTCTGCCACCTCCCTATTTTTCGATATGCGTGATAATGTATTAAAGCCTTATAAAATAAGGGTTTAGGCGAAATTTCCTTGTTTGACGGTTCGTCAAAATGTATTGTTTTGTATCGCCATGTGTGGTATCAAATGAGGTAACATAAGTTTTGACAATTAGTTTGGAAGGTATAAAACAAAATGGACTTAGAAGATTATATTCACAAAACGCTAACGCAAATCACTAATGGGGTTCATAAAGCACAGCAGGAAACCCCTCTCTATATTGCGCCGGGATATGTTGAACATGAAAAACAGACTGGCGCACAGTTGGTCAATTTTGAAATTTCCACTGTTGTTTCAAGTGAAGCGGGTGGAGGTATTAAAGTCTGGAGTATCGGGGACGCAAAAGCTAACCACAAAAACGAGGGCGCTCACAAAATATCATTTTCAGTGCCCGTCTATTTCCAAGCGCCCACAGAAAGAAGTCCAAACCATTATTCAAATAAGAAAGAAGGCTGATTTGCATTTATCGGGCAAGCTCACAGTTAAGCAAATTGAAGCAAATCAGAAGGCAGGGCGCTATTCGGATGGTGGCGGCCTTTACCTTGTCGTCAAGCCTAGCGGGGCAAAATCATGGATATTGCGCGTGGTTATCAAAGGAAGGCGCACTGATTTGGGTTTAGGCGGGGTGGATTATACCCCCTTGCAAGAGGCACGGCGCAAGGCGCAAGAACTTCGAGCCGTTGCGCGAAATGGTGGTGATCCACGAATAGAGAATAAGAAAGTCATTCCCAGCTTTGCCGAACTTGCCGAAAAAGTGCATCAAGAGCGCTTGCCAACGTGGAAAAATCCGAAACACGCCGCGCAATGGATTAACACCCTTCACGAATATGCCTATCCCGAAATCGGCAATATGGGCGTTGATGTGATTGACAGCGCCGATGTGCTCAAAGTGCTATCTCCTATATGGACAGAAAAACACGAAACGGCGCGCCGAGTGATGCAAAGAATAGGTGTTGTGCTGGATTATGCCAAGGCGCGAAAGCTTCGAGCAGGTGAAAATCCCATTCAAGAAATCAAGGCGCTTAACGTGCTTACGAAAGTGAAGGCTAGCGATAAGCATCATGGTGCAATGCGGCGGCAGGACTTACCCGCATTTTATGAAGCACTCCAAGCGCAAGATGCGATGGCTTCCCTTGCGCTTCGCTTCACGATTTTAACCGCGTGCCGAACCAGTGAGGTTTTGGGCGCAACATGGGAAGAATTTGACGGGAACGTGTGGACGATTGCGCCCGAGCGCATGAAAAATGGTAAAGGGCATCAAGTGCCATTGTCGCAAGAGGCACTGATAATCTTGGACAAGCTCAAGGGATTGTCAGATAAAATTGTCTTTGAAGGACAGAGACGCCACCGCCCACTTTCCAATATGGCGATGGAAAATGTTTTGCGCCGCATGGACATGAAAAAGCACGGTGTTACGGTTCACGGGTTTAGATCGACATTTAGGGATTGGGCGAGCGAGGTCGCTGGTGCGCCGAGAGAGGTGGCAGAAGCGGCTCTAGCGCATACGACTATGTCAAAGACAGAAGCGGCCTATGCACGCTCAAGCCTAATTGAAAAACGCCGCGCGCTCATGGAGCGCTGGGCGCAATTTGTAACGGGCGATGAAGCCAAAGTAGTGAGGTTACGGTAATGGAACGCAAATACGGATCAATTGAGCTTGGAAAAATTAAAATAGAATTTAGAACTCCCGAGCGCTCGCAGGAAGAAATTGAGAGGATGAATGCGGCATCAGATGCGTTGACTCGAATTCACTTTATTAATCCTATAGGCATGTCAGTTGCTGAGCGCGACCAAAAACTTAAGGCTCTAAGAGAAACAATGTCCAAAAAATCTGAAGTAACGCTAACTGAAGTAGCAGAGTTGGTTGCATTACAATTTTATGATAATGAGATTGTGCGTACGGCGTTATTGGATGGAAATATTATCAGGGCAATTGAATGGCATATAGATCCGAAACCAACAGAACAAAGATTGGATGCGGTCGCTAGAGAACTATTAGATAATCTAGTTCCTAATTTATATGCAGGTAGATTTGCGTCTCATACAGATAATCCTATTGAAAATCTTGATTCTGATTTGCTTGCTTCTATTCTAAATGATTCGGAAACTGATCATATAAAATTTCGTGCCTGTGAAATTTTGTCCTCTCAAGCAATTTGGGAATTAATGAATAGTGTATCAAGTCAAAATCACATTACTCTGGCGGATTTTGGAGCTTCCGTTCTTTTTGGTCTATCAAAGAAACCAAAGCGTAAGAAATTGCCGAGTTTTAGGGAGCGCGATACATTTATTGTAAGAGCCATAGAATCAACCACTAAAAGACATGAGATTCTAGCTACCCGAAATAAAGACAATCCTATTCCGTGCGCTTGTGGAATTATGTCTAGTATTTGGAACGATTTTTCGAAATATGCCCAAGGTTTAAACACAATGAGTTATGAATCTTTCGAGAAAATCTGGAATAACCGCTAAATACTAGTTTGTCCGAAAAATGAGCTTATGGCAAATTTCTGACAATAAGCTTTTGCAAAACTAATAAATATGTTCATATTAGAAAGCACCTTCAAACTAAAATAGGAGTAAGGTGCTAATGACTGAAAATTTAAAAAACGCTAAAGAGGCTTCAGGCCTGATTGGCATATCGACTGATACATTGGCGCGCTGGCGCATGGAACGGAAGCATATTCCTTTCGCAAATATGGGCTTTCGCTCATATGACCGACTAGCCGCCGATGTCGTAAATGGCACTGGCATACCCATGCACAAATTCGGTAGCTCGGTTCGCTATTTGGGTAAAGACGTGATTGCCTATATCGAAGCGTATCGTGTTGATGAAAGCGCATAAACTAAAACCCTAACGCGGTGGCGATAGGGCTTTAGACAATTTGACACTTGTTCTTTTTCCCTATCATAAAACCACCGCCTTTCAAATAGAAAGGTTATCAAATGAAAATTAAATTCGAAATAACGCCTTTGGGCGAACAGCCCCGATTTGTCCAAATTAAAGGCAGAGATGCATGGGCGCTTGACGAGCTTGTTAAAGCAGGTTCACGCGGTTGCACTCCGATAGACAATCCAGCACCCCGTTGGAGCGCCTATGTTCACGACCTTCGCCATGAGTACGGGATCAACATCGAGACCATCACAGAGAGCCACGGCGGGCAATTTGCGGGCACGCACGCACGCTACGTTCTTCGCGATGATGTGGAGATTGTGGAGGTGCAAAATGAGAACGCCTAGGCAGTTGGATTTTTTTGAGCAGTTAGAAGTGGTGGTCAAGCGCCATCACTACACACCAGCACAGTCAATTAAAGTAAAGCGCTATGCGCAACGCCACGGATTAACGCTTTCAACGGCGAGACTTTATGCAGAGCTTAATGGAGGCATTCGTGAGTAGCAGTTTTTCTAACCAATACGTGCAGACACGCGAGGAAAGCTACCGCGAATGCGATGAAAATTATGTTTTTGAACATTATAAAAAAGGGCGCTACCGCATAATAACTTGTAAGGATAGCATTCAATGGATTTTGCAAGTGAGAAGCGGAAAAAAACGGGCAGGGGCGCGTTGGCGCGCTCTTGGCTACTTTGTGGAGCGCGATAGCTTGATTCGTGCGAGCCGCGCCTATTTTGGTGCACCAACACCACTTGAGCGATTGGAACTTCCCGAATTTTTCAAGCGGGGTGAGGAATGAAAGAATTTGCTATGATTAGTCAAAGCCTGCTGCACTCAAAGAAATTCAATGCGCTTGAAACCAATCTCCACCGCCTTGCCTATATTTTTACCCATTTGCGGGCAGAATATTCGTGTGTATTTTCTTCTCGAGTTGCCGAAATGGCTTTGGATTTGCAATGTGACACGGACGAGGCGCAAAACGCTATCATAGCACTTATTAAAATAGGATTGATTGATTATGATTTTGATGAAGAAAAAGCGCGCATTTTGGGTTGGTATCACAAGGCAAATGCGCCAAGCAACAAATCGCAATTAATTGCTCAAATTCGAGGCCTTGAAAGCAAGTCGAGCGCGGATTCTCTGCTTTTTATTGGCGCCACGGCAGAACTTGCAACGGCCTCTATCTTGAAAGCAGAACGATGGAAAGAGCAGGGGGAAGATGCGCGAAGGCTTTTGAAGGAGTTTATTTTGGCTCATTTCTACGAAGATAGCGCCGAATTGCTTGATGCTTTTGAAAAAGAGCTTGTAGGGAAAAAGGCCGCAAGAAAATTGCTGATGGCAATTTTTCCGATGCTTAATCCAATGGCAAGCTAGGCACAGTGTCGACACCGTGGCCTCATGGTGTCGACATATGAGACGAGACGAAACGAGATAAAAAACAAAAGATCAAACAAAATGATATGAAAGGCGCGCTTTGCGCTTTGGCTAGGGAAAATAGTTGAAAGAGAGTGGCGTATCTGAGGTTAAATCCGAAACCGCGTTTCTTAAAGAGTAGCAAAACAGATTTAATCTCTTTAAGTTAGCGTAGCTTAGGCGCTCAAATTTATCGCGCAAGTCGGTGCTGACTTTTTCAATATTTAGCGATCAAATCGCAGGTGAAAACATCCAGGGAAAAGGCGGATTGAATTGAAGTTCTTATTGTGAGTTTGCGGGTAGGCAGAGCAAATGCGCCATACGTTCTAGTTCCGCTTTACGCCAGCAAGCCAAGTCTGGACGTACTAACACCGCTCTTTGCGGTCAAGCTCACCGAAGCAAACTTTTCATATCAATAGGTTGATTTTTTTATACTTCGTTACGTTCTATCTCATGTAATCAGGAGGAGGTAGAATGACTGCAGTTATTGAGCTGTTTGAGAGCATAATTTGGGCGGCGTTGGGTGTTTTTGGAATTGAGCGCTCGGATGAAGCAGGCGAATCATCGGACGAGCCACAAGAGCCCGTTGACGTAGATGTCGATATTGACGATGATGAAAGCACCGTACAGTATGAGGATGTTGAACGTTGAGTTGTGACACTCTCTTCGGGAGATCAGGTGCATATTGAAAGCATGACTGTAGACGTGGTGAATGTTTCACTTGTGACGGCAGATGGTGCAAGCGTTAATATGAATAGCTATGATGTATTAGCTTGGGACATCTGGGGGGCGAATGAATGGGGCGTGGAAGTGCATGAACTTTCGGAAGGAAATTTCGTGGTTCAATATCAAGAGCAAGCATATGAGGGTGGAGCATATGATTATCAATCTCGCTATGATGTTTATGACACTGAAGGGACATTGTTGAACTCTATTAAGCCTGATCTGAGCCATGATAATATGATCGCTCAGGGATATGTGTATCAGTTTTGGGACCTAGGTAATTCTCGAGCAATTGACCATGATGCCTTATATGTCCATGAGGATGGTGGTTTTACGGTTGCGTCGGTTGCGCCTTATGTTTTGGAGGATGATGTAACTGGTGAGCGGCAGCCTGAGGTTGTCTTTGATATCGCGCGCTATGATACAGACGAAGCGCTGGTCGGAGAGCCCACATCGCTGATCTGGAACGAGGTTTTTCTCAAAACACCGATAGACTCTTCAGGTCTATCTTCCGCTTATGTGTTCCCTCTTGACCTTGGTATCCAGAAGGATAGTTCGACGATATTCAGAGATGGTGGTAGATATGACGCTTCTAGCGAGGAGCAAGTATACACATATTCTATAGTAAGCGGAAACGGCGAAGTCGCGGAATATGGGACCTATGCATATGACTTAGTAGATCATGGATACATATACACGCCTGAATTTGTGGCCGATATGTCTGATACAGCCGATTCACCTGTTGCGGAGACGAGCGCTATGCTTTTATCAGGTCCGCCTGTTGAAGATATTCCTATTGATCCAAGCGATGAACTTGAAGCCGATTTGGAGTTGCTTGACTTCCTTTAGGAATGTAAATCAGTCGAACTAAGTTCGATTTGAGTAATGGGGTTCTGTCACGCGAGATTGACGATTTTGAAACATATTAATAGATTTGTTGGATGATCAGCAAAAACTCTTTCAAGTATTTCAAAACTAACACCGAAATTATTAAGCTCGCGACTTGGATCTATGTGGGATTTTCTGAGGTAAGTCAAAGGTTCGAGATTTTATTGACATCTGGGCGGCTTTTTCAAGTTGTCGTCGCGAGGCACATCTGAAGTTAATTCCGAAATAGCATTCCTAACGAGCAACAAAATTCAGGGTATCAATAAAGTTTTTCGCTACGTTTCGTATTAAGAAAGCGGCGTGCGAGTTAATGCTATGAGCGCTCACTTTAATAAAAGAGGACACCTTTTTTCTTACGTTTTGTGCAAAAAAAGGGGGGCACGGGTTAACGCAATTGAGGTGGAGCTTTAAAATTTAAGGGGGTATCAATGGCCATTCTATTAACACTTTTCGTGAATTCGAGAATATTGAGAATTGTGTATACGTGAAGAAAACGGGGGCACGGGTGTGTCACTAATGGTAGTTTCCAGTTTTTGTATACCCTCTAATAAATTGGTATCTAATTCTTTAGGAAAAGGCGCATTGGATTGATCCCAGAGAACTAAAGTGCAAGAAATGAAATATCGGATTTAACAAAAATGTGTGGCAGGGAAAAACAAAACTGTCAAAGGACAATCGTCGATGGAATGTTGTTAAAAGAAAAATGCATGAAATCTTTTCAAGAATTTTGATTGAAGAGGGGGCTTAATTGGGCTTTAAAAAGTAATGTGGGCGGATGAAAAAACTGGTTTATAAAATGAATGTGAGCAAGGGTTGAGATTTGCAACTCGCAAAATTCCTTTTGAAAGAGATTATCTAGTTTAGAAAAAAGACCACTGCCAACAAAATTAAATATTTTCTGAAATTACCTCAGCGGGCATTGTTTGTTTTTCGCAATTGATGAAGTTTTCGGACTTGCGCGCGAGGACTTCGTCGACCGTTGAAGTCAGAATTTTAAGACTGACGGGTTTTTCCAGAAATGCAGCTACCGAATTATGCTGTCGATGTTGCGAGGTGACCAGACCAGAGCAAAAAATAATTTGAGCATCGGGATGGTGCGAAATAATAGGTTCTATCAAAGTGAAGCCGTTTCCATCTGGCAATGTGCCGTCAATGATTGCGACGTCAATGTTTGGAATAGAGCCAACCGCTTCCAGTGCAGATTCAATTGACCTCGCCGAATATATTTTTGCACCCGTCCGTCCTAAAATCATTTTATATGATTTAAGCAAATTTTCTTCGTCTTCGAGTATAAATATATTGCGCTTTGAGCTTAAAGAATGGGTTACAAGTTCAGGTTCTTTGGTTGATTGAGGCTGTTCCATCTCACAAATCGGGAAGTAAATCGTAAACGTGGTTCCTTCGTTTAGCCTTGAATTGCACAAAATTTCTCCGCCGAAATTTCGAACAAAGGTATAGACTTCTGATAAGCCAAGTCCTGTGCCTTCGTGCGCACTATTCGTACTATAAAAAGGTTCGAAGATTTTTTGCATGACTTCCTTTGTCATTCCCTTTCCGTTGTCAGAAACGGTTATTGCAACCACTTCTTGATCTCGAAGATCAGAATATGTTGCGAGTTCACTTGCGTTTGCAAGATGTGTCGCGACTTGAATGACCCCGTTGCCTTGAATGGCTTCGCTTGCATTTTTGACTAAGTTTACAAACGCAGTATCCATCAGCCCTTCGTCAACTTGAATCGAAACATCCGTAATCTCGTTTATTTCAATTTGAATACCTGGTCCGGAAATCACATCAAGCATAGGCTGCACACCTTTTGCCCAGTCCGTTAAGCGGATGACTTTGGCATTATTTTCTTGAAGCTTCGACATTTTTTTCAAAGATTTAACAACCATCGAGGCGCGATCGGCAGCTCGAATGGCAGAATTTAAATGACGCTTGATATCTGATCCAACTTTGAATGAATTCAGGACCATTTCAATTTCCAAAACCGCGATCGCAAGCATGTTGTTAAATTCGTGTGCAACACCACTCGATATACGACCCAGCGCTTGCATTTTTTCAGCGTGAGCTTGCGTGTTAAGTTTGGCAGTGGTTGTTGTGACTTCATTTGCGATAAAGAAACGTAGATCGTTATCCATTTCAACCCAGTCAACAACCCAAGTTCGACCCTCTGAATAGAGGTGATATTTTTTAATTTTTCGATTTTTGTCGTTATGCGAAAATTCCAGTGTTTCAAGAAAAACTTCATCTTGATTGGTGCATATTTTTTCGAATTCTTTGCTAGATTTTGGGCAATGCGCGCTTACAATATTTGGCCAGTTAAATTCAAGAGAGGATGAACTCAAGTATAGGCAGTCATCTTTACCTAAGAATAGACCTGAAATTAGACCGGCTTCATCAAAAGCTTGTTCCATAAAGCGGTTCAAATAGGCTTGCTGCATTTCGATTTCTGATATCAATAAAACCGAATTCTTTAATTCACGGTCTTCACGGTCAGATAAGCGTGCGATTTTTTCAAATTCATCAAAATGGAGCTTGGAGTAGTCTGAGGTATTGAGTTTTCGCTGCCGTCTCCAGTCGACTAATTTTCCTAAGCCTAAGTGAATCTTGCGTTTTGCATAAATTGCATACGCGCCCGAGATAATTGCAGAAATAACGATCAAGGCGATTGTGCGTTGAAACGAGGCTAAGACTGTACCTTTAATATAGGGAATTAAATTCACACCGAGAACCAGCGAACCATATTTACCGGAGCTCACTGGAAGAGGTTCTTCAATTACAAAACGTGATTCCTCCCTTAGTAAATAGGCCACCAATTCTGCGAAATAAGATTCTTCGAGTTTAGTAGTTTCAAGGCTTTGAAAGCGTGCAAAGTCGTCCATAATCGCTACGCTTTCAAAAAAACCCGTTTTAATCAGCCCTTTAGCGACTTCGTCTGAGAGATTGCTATTTAGGTTTTCAACGCTAAATTTTGCTGAATTATAGGTGGCGCCAACTATCGGTCTAACGACATTTGAATTGAGGTTGTCGAGGTCGACCTTGATCATAAAAGCTTCAAGAATCAATAAGGCAATCAGTTCCGCGGCAAGAATATAATAAAAGACAACAAGATAGTCGCTAAGTTTTGGTAATTGCTTTGGAGAACCTGAATTGCGATTTTGAATACGTAAGTACGCCTCCTTCAGTCGCGATGGAAGGAGGCGCGCAAAAAATGTGCTAACGGGTATGACCACGTTTTCGTTTTTAATTTTATACTCCTGGCTCTACATAGGGCGGGGTGCTTAGTTCGCCAAACCAAGTTTTCCATATCGTATCGAATTCACCGTTTTCACGCATTTCTTTGTAGCGTGCCTTGATGTGATCACGAACACTCTCTGGGGTATGCAATGAAGCGGCTAAGTAAGTCACAGGAACGCCAAAAGCGTCGACACGAATTGCTTTCAGTGGTTCACCAAGATCTTCATATTGTAGGCGTCTCGCTTGGGTGTCAATATATGCTTGAGCGTAGGGGTTTGTGGCAAATATACCACCAATGCGCCCGAGAGAGATCAGTTCTGCATCGGCAACCACGGCGAGTTGTGCAGCATCAAATACGCCTGGACCATATTTACTTTCGACCGTTTCTCTATACTCGTCATCTGTCTCAATTCGTTCAAAATCGATTTTTGCAGCTGTTTGCGCGCGCGTATGATTTTCAAAATCGAATCTTTGCGCATATTCCTCATCATTTACAATTCTTTGATCAAATTCAGGATTTAGTTGAACGGATTTAGAGTGCACAATTTGTTTGCCGTCAGGTAATAAAATATCGTCCAACGTGTCGAGAGCACCTATATTAACGCTTTCCCGAACGATGAGATATGTAGCCTCTGTGTTGAATACGCCGATATAGTCCATAAAAGAGAGACGGTCTTCTCGATAAGAAACCGTTGACATAAAATCCATTTCACCTTTTTCCATTTCTTCAAGCATTCGCTTCCAAGCCACGGATTCCCTAAATGTAATTTCGAAGTCGGTCGAATACCCTTGCATAAGTGCATTTATCATATCCAATTCAAAGCCAATGTACTCCCCATCATCTGTAACACCAGATTCGGGCATGTTCATTGTCAATCCGTAATGTAATTTAACCTCATCTGCATAAGCATTAGCGCCTAAAAAAAAGCCGCAAATGCAGGCAAGTATAAACTTTCTCATAAGTTCCTCCAATTTTGTTATTACGGAAGATTAATACTAAATTTTAGTAAACAACTTGTAAATTTAAGCTAAAGATTTGGCAGCTGAATACCAAGATTTTGCAATGGCTAAAAATTAATAAAAACGTGGTAGATGAGGGCGTTAGCTTAGATAATTAATGAAGAATTCGTCGAGCAGGGCTTTAATCCTAGGAGCTGTAAGCGTCTTTACATAATGAGAAGCAAAACACTAACTGTTTGATTGAGTTTTTTTGAATGATCACTTAATCACGCGCATGAATTTTCTAAAAAAGAGACCGCGCAAATCAAAATCGTTTCACTATGGACTTTCATGAGAACGCTTAACATATCGTCTTACCAATTTGCAAATGCGCATGTTTGTTTGCAAAGGAGCTTAGACATCAGCTGCTTGACGAAACTAGCAAGCAAGCCTTAGTCTTAAATTCATTTAATACGATAAAACAGCAGATCACTCAATTTCGTGATCGCTCTAATGTACTAATGAAAATCACACGTTTAACACGAATTGAATCCTTATAAAACATTACAATTCAATGACATATGAGATTGTTTTACTTACGACCTTGAGTTTCATAAATAGAGTCTCAATAATTAGGGATGTTTACAGCTTGATCTCCAAAATATTATAATTTTCTTATAATTTATATTATGTTAATTATGATGAATAGCGAGATGGACTAGCTGTGCTTGTCGTCTCGATATATTGCTGAGAATTGGAGAGCACCCCAGCCTCCACAAACATGCATTGCTCTCGTTAGCGGAGAACAATTAATAGGCTTCCTTAGCAAGGATTTAAGCGAAGACCCTCCAAAAATGCCTGCAGATAATCGACTCCTGGAAGTAAAAAAGCACCCAATCCCGTTGCGTTGACTGTCTTAGAAATTGTTCCCCTAAGAGAACAACATCCAAACAGCAACAGCGGTCAGGGTGATTCCAAACAATACGTTGAGCCGCCTTGCACCCTCATTAGTACGAAATTGATCAGCAATCTTATCTCCTACAGCGGCCCAAATTGAGAACGCAACCAAATTGTTGAGCGTGAATATGGACGAGATAGTCAGAACAGCCGCAATTTGCAGACCCCCGTCCGCTGAGAGAAACTGGCTGAACATCAATGCTATGATTATATATGCTTTCGGGTTGAGGATCAACAAGATAACGCCATCCCAGAAAGTCGCTGGCTTTGCCTCCTCCTGACCATCATATCTACCTGCACGGATAAGTTTCCAGGCAAGCCAGAAAACATACGCGGCACCAGATACTTTTAGTGCGAAAAACACATTCGGATAATCGTTCAGAACTGTGATTATCCCGAACCCAATCACAACTGTCACAAGCCAGGTCGCAATGTGATAGCCGATGTTTGATGGTATAGTCGCGGCGAAACCAAAGCGCGCTCCATTTGCTGCAAAAAACATGTTTCCTGGCCCAGGACTATAGGCCAGAGGGAAAAGAAAGATAATGAGGGCCATTGCAGTTTCGATCATTGTATACTCCTATTTTCTATTCTTATTGCCGTCGTTTCGCGCCATCAGGCAACCCGAATCGCACCAAAAAATAAATAAAAATAAATAATGTGACGGGCAACTCGTGCTCATAACGTGATTTCATTACAGATCCTTGAGGTGCGAACTTAAATATAGATTAGGATCTGAGCATACCTCATAAAGCATTTGTAAAGCTCTCTCGGCCTGATCCGTAGTCCCCCGTACACCGTTTGCGGCGATAGAAATTCCTGCTGTGTGAGATGCCCCTAGAATTGTAGACACTTTACTTGGTAAAATTGGAAGTAAAGGCATATACACAAATGCCAAAGGAAAGAGATATTCACATGATTTCAAACGCGATTCAGTTTCGCAGGTTGTTGATCGCGGCTACAGTGCTCAAGAGGTTGCGGATCATCTCGGGATCACAACGAAATCGCTTTATGGTTGGCGTGCGCAATTTAGGCGGCCAAAAGCGGAGAAAGACAAGGACGCAGAGCTTCGGAGATTGAAAGCAGAGCTTGCGCGTGTCACTGAGGAGCGCGACATTCTAAAAAAGGCCGCGCCACGTACTTCGCAAAGGAAGTCAAGTGAAGTACGGTTTTATCAAGGCACATCGCGACGAGTTTTCGGTGCGTGCGATGTGCCGCGTGTTGGGCGTACATTTCAGTGGCTTCTATGCTTGGCTGAGGCAGCCGTAAAGCCATCGCGCCTACGAAGATCGGCGGCAATCCGCTTTACTCAAAGTGGCATGGCAGGAGAGCAGCAAAGTCTATGGCTATATAAAGCTTCATGCCGATCTTCGAGAAGCTGGCGAGATGCTGTGTCTTAACCGCACGGAACGCCTTGCCTGATTAGCTGGTATCAAAGCGCAGATTGGCTATAAACGCCGCCCAGGTAAATATGGCGGCAAGCCTGCCATTGTGGCGGATAACACGCTCGACCGCCAATTTGAACCTGGGCAACCTGATTAGGCTTGGGTCACGGATATTACCTATATCAAAACATACGAAGGTTGGGGATATTTGTGCGTCGCCGTTGATTTGTTTTCACGACGCGTTGTCGGTTGGTCAATGAGCTCACGAATGACAACCGACTTAGCGCTGCAAGCTTTGCTCGCAGCCGTCTGGCGCAGAAAGCCAAAGGAACGCATCATGATCCACTCGGACTAGGGTTCACAGTTCTCAAGTCATGAATGGTGCAGGTTTCTTGATTGTCACAACAGCGGAGCAGTTTGAGATCTAGGCTTCCTGCCCTGCTCAGGGCCAGATCCCACTCTGACCCGACCAGTAAGATAGTGCATGTAGTGCAAATATAACCTACTTACCATAATAGAATTGGTCTCAAACTAGCTCCAAGCCCACCTTCTTCAAACGCGGAAGCCGTCCTAGGTGATCGCGGCGGCGAAAGACGCGACCTCAGCTGTCATGTTCGAGTTCAACACGCGGACCGCGCGCAAGCTTGACCACGCCAATTGCTTAAAATTCCTTATAGCTATTATTTTTACAAAACGCATTTTTCTAAAGTATAATTTTTCTTGAAATGAGATGGAATATAGCGTAGTTATTTAAAAATGAGACTCTTAATCTCATTTGTTATAAATTTTGAAAGATGTTGGCGCCAACCAACATTTTAAAAAATTGATTTTATGAGAGGAGTTACAATGCGCAATAATAGCTTTCAACGAATTTCAATTAGTGCCATTATTTGCGACAATGGAATTGATGTAATATGAAAATTGATAGCCGCCCCTCTCCCGTAGTTTCTGATGAAATTCGCCACACCACTTGTTACATGTGCGCTTGCCGTTGCGGTATCAATGTTCATTTGGAAAAAGGCAAAGTCAAATACATCGAGGGCAACCGCGATCATCCAGTTAACCGGGGTGTGCTCTGTGCGAAAGGATCTGCAGGTATAATGCAGCACTATTCGCCTGCGCGTTTACGGAAGCCGCTCAAACGGGTGGGAGAACGCGGCAAAGGTGAGTTCGAGGAAATCAGTTGGGATAAGGCCTACGAGATTGCTGAAAGTTGGCTCAAACCCATTCGCGCGGAAGCGCCTGAAAAGCTCGCATTCTTTACGGGTCGCGACCAATCGCAAAGTTTTACGTCACTTTGGGCTCAAAGTTTTGGCACGCCAAACTATGCCGCACATGGCGGATTTTGTTCAGTGAATATGGCTGCCGCTGGAATTTACACAATTGGCGGCGCATTCTGGGAATTTGGTCAGCCAGACTGGGACCGTACGAAGCTCTTTATGATTTTTGGTGTTGCTGAGGATCACGATAGTAATCCGATTAAAATCGGACTTGGCAAATTAAAAGAGCGCGGCGCAAAGGTCATTGGCGTGAACCCAATTCGTTCAGGTTATAACGCCGTCGCTGACGAATGGGTCGGCATCACACCCGGAACTGACGGTCTCTTTATTCTTGCACTCGTCCACGAACTTTTCAAAATGGGTGCGATTGATCTCAACTACCTTGCGCGCTATACGAACGCGGGGTTTTTTCTTGATGATGACGGACTTTTCCTTCGCGATAAAGATGGTAAGCCCCTTATCATGGATCGCAAAACTGGCGAGCTTGTTGCCTATGATAAAAAAGGCAGCTCCGCTGATCTCTCGGCGACATATGAAGGCGCGAAAACCGTTTTGGCCCATATGGCAGATGCGTATATGGATAGCGCTTATGCGCCCGAAGCGGTTGAAGAGCGTTGCGGTATTCCAGCCAATCGCATCCGCGCCCTCGCCCGTGAACTCGCAAAAACGGCTTTTGATGAAGAGATCGAGCTTAATATTTCATGGACGGATTGGAAGGGCGAAAAGCACGATAAGATGATTGGGCGTCCAGTGAGTTTCCATGCAATGCGTGGTATCTCCGCACACTCGAATGGCTTCCAAACTTGCCGCGCACTTCATATTTTGCAAATCATTCTTGGCTCTGTTGAAGTGCCGGGAGGATTTCGCTTTAAGCCACCCTACCCCAAATCCGCCGAATCTCATCCCAAGCCACATTCTCAATGTGCGCCAAATCAACCACTTGACGGTCCGCATCTTGGCTTTGTTCACGGCCCAGATGATCTCTTGGTTGATGATGAAGGCAAGGCCAAGCGTATTGACAAAGCCTTCACATGGGAAAACCCAATGTCCTCACACGGCTTGATGCATATGGTCATCTCAAACGCATATGCGGGTGATCCTTATAAAATCGACACGCTCTTTTTATATATGGCCAATATGTCTTGGAATTCCAGTATGAATACCAGTGAGACCATGAAAATGCTCACCGATAAAGACGAGAATGGAGAATATGTCATTCCGCATATTATTTATTCCGATGCATATTCTTCGGAGATGGTTGCCTATTCCGACCTTGTTTTCCCAGACACGACTTATCTTGAACGCCATGATTGTATCTCACTTCTTGATCGCCCCATTTGCGAAGCGGATGCAGCCGCGGATGCTATTCGCTGGCCAGTTGTTGAACCTGACCGCGATGTAAAAGGGTTCCAATCCGTGCTTTGTGATCTTGGCTCCCGACTTGGCTTGCCGGCATTTACGAATGATGATGGGACGCAAAAATACAAAGATTACGCCGACTATATCGTATCCCATGAGCGCAGGCCAGGGGTTGGGCCTTTAGCAGGGTTTCGCGGCAATGGCGACGAATTTGGCCGCGGTGCACCCAACGCGGAGCAGCTTGATCGCTATATTGAAAACGGTGGCTTTAGTATCGCGCATATTCCCGAATCTGCACAATACTACAAGCCTTGGAATACCGCATATCAAGATTGGGCGGTCAAAATCGGGCTTTTCGATGCGCCTTCGCCTTATGTTTTCAATCTTTACTCAGAAACAATGCGCAAATTCCAAATGGCCGCCGAAGGCAAAGGCGATAAACAGCCGCCTGAACATCTCCGTGGACAATTGCGCAAGTTCATGACACCCCTTCCCCATTGGTACGCACCGCTTGAAGACGCGCGTATTGATCTTGAGAAATACCCAATCCACGCCCTCACACAGCGCCCCATGCACATGTATCATTCTTGGGGTTCTCAAAATGCTTGGCTCCGCCAAATCACTAATTCCAACCGTCTATACCTGCCGAAAAATCTATGGGAAAAACACGGATTTGAGGATGGTGATTGGGCATTTGTACGCTCAACGCATGGCGAAATTAAAGCGCCAGTCGCCCTTATGGAGGGTCTTAACGCCAATACAATCTGGACGTGGAATGCCATTGGCAAGCGCAAAGGGGCTTGGGCGCTTGATGAGAAAGCGCCAGAAGCAGAAAAAGGATTTCTACTCAATCACCTCATTCACGAACTTCTTCCGGATAAGGGCGACGGGTATCGCTATGCCAATTCCGACCCTATCACAGGGCAAGCCGCTTGGTTTGATCTTCGTGTACAAATCGAAAAAGCTCCGAGCGGTGTGAGGAGCGAACCAAGCCATCCCCCTATCAAATCCCCTGTCGATTCAGCATCAAAAGATGTGGCCTATGGTAAGGAATTCAAATGACAACGCTACCCCAAACCACAGAGAAAAAGCTCGGCCTCGCTATCGATCTTGATACCTGCGTTGGCTGCCATGCTTGCGTTATAAATTGCAAAGAGTGGAATACGTCAAATTATGGGACGCCTTTGAGCGATCAAGATGCTTACGGCGAAAAGCCAGCTGGCACGTTCCTCAACCGTGTTCATAGTTATGAAGTCACTCCCGAAAGTGGCTGTTCACAAACTACCTATATGCCAAAGTCATGTTTGCATTGTGAGGACGCCCCTTGTGTCACTGTTTGTCCAACTGGCGCAAGTTTCAAGCGCTCTGAAGATGGAATCGTGTTAGTGAATGAGGATGATTGCATGGGTTGTGGACTTTGTGCATGGGCTTGCCCTTACGGCGCTCGCGAACTTGATGCGATGGCTGGTGTTATGAAAAAATGTACGCTTTGCGTTGACCGTATTTATAATGAGAACTTACCCGAAGAAGACCGCGTCCCCGCATGTGTGCGCACCTGTCCTGCCGGCGCGCGGCACTTTGGCGATTTTGCTGATCCCAATTCAAACGTTTCTAAACTGAGTGCCGAGCGCGGCGCTGTGCCATTATTTGCCACTCAAGGCACCAAGCCTGTTAACCGCTATTTGCCGCCGCGCCCTAAAGATCGAGCAGCAACGCAACCCGAGCGCGCGCAAATTGCCGAAGAGCCCAAGGGTTTCATGAAATGGCTAGATAAAGCCTTGGAGGGAATGTAATGCACCCCGCACCCTCCGTCATTTTATTTTCTTCTCTCTCTGGACTTGGGTTTGGAATATTGGCTTGGCTTGGCTTTGTTGATATTATTGGTGGCGCAGCGTTTGGTTACTATTTTTTAGGCTATGCGCTTGCCGTTGGTGGCCTTCTCTTTTCAGTTTTTCACCTCGGGAATAAGAAAAACGCAATCAAAGCATTTCGCGAATGGCGATCCAGCTGGCTTTCGCGCGAAGGAATTGCCTCAATCGCGGCTCTTCTCCTCGTGGGCCTAGAAGCTATCGCCCGTATATTTCTTGCCACCTCACTTGGGCCGATCGCATGGCTCGGCAGCTTGCTTTGTATTTTCACCGTTTTCACAACCTCGATGATTTATGCCCAACTCAAAACCGTCCCGCGCTGGAATACATCCTTAACACCTGCTCTCTTTTTAGGTTTTTGCGTCATCGGTGGGGCTACTTTATTTGCACCAAAATTTGTTGTCATACTTGGCCTAGGGATACTCACAATTATTCAAATTTTTCACTGGATTAAGGGCGATCAAGCGTTCACGACACGCGGCGGAAGTATTGAAGAAGCTACAGGCCTCGGGATTATCGGTAGAGTGCGAATGCTCGAACCACCTCATGAAGGCGAAAATTATTTACTCAAAGAAATGGCCTATCGCATCGGTCGCAAGCATGCGCTCAAATTGCGGGTAATTACGCTTGTCTGTGCTTTTTTACTGCCCGCGCTTATGCTGCTCATGAGTGCCAAACTTGCTTTATTGGCGCTCGGTGTGCACCTAATTGGCGTGTTCGCTTCGCGCTGGCTTTTCTTCGCTGAGGCGCAACACGTCGTGAGCCACTACTATGACCGTTAGGCTCAATCCAATTTAAGCGCCCAAAACCATTGACCATAATCGTCAAAACTGGTGATATATCGATATGATAGAAGATCAACAAAACCCCGAAACGCTCTTCATCCTCGGCGCAGGCGCGAGCTATGATTTCGGCTTCCCAACGGGCGAGGAGTTACTGCGGGATATTTATGAAACTATAAAAGAAATTGAATTAGGCTTCGAACTGTTACATAAATATCCGGTGCTAATCGACCAATTAGTGTCACCCCCTTACGGGATAACAAATTATGTCCCTCAATATTCCCTTTTTTACAAGTATCTTGGAATTCTTGTTTTAGTAAGTGGCGCGAACATACAAATTCCTTACGAAATTTATGAAACAGTAAGCGAACAGTTCAAAAGCGGAATCCCCCTCGCGAAATCCATTGATAATTTTCTTCATG
The DNA here is from genome assembly GCA_965263365.1 of Paracoccaceae bacterium. Taxonomy (GTDB): domain Bacteria; phylum Pseudomonadota; class Alphaproteobacteria; order Rhodobacterales; family Rhodobacteraceae; genus CANMUM01. Next base: position 988,918 of record OZ253672.1, on the reverse strand, counting down.
ATAACAAAGACAATGCTGATCTAATTAAACTCGGCAAAATAATTATCGCTGCCGCCCTATTAAAGGCCGAGCGCCACGGCCTTTGTGAAGTGGCTGGCAAAGCGCGGCGTGACTTCATTCCCATTTTTCGAAGCCACGAAGTCCATGGCGACGAAGAAACCCTGCCCCCCGATTTTTTTGAGCTGCGCAAGACATGGTTCGTCACGTTCTTCCGCGAACTGCGCGCTGATAATGGCCGCGAAGACAGCGCCACAGGGATTGAAGGTTTTAAGGCGCGCATTCGCAATATTGGCTTCATCACTTTCAATTATGAGCGCTCACTCGAATATCTTTTTCGCTGCGCCGTCGAGGCCTATGAAGGAAATTTAGGTGATGCTCAAAAACGCGAATTGATCGCGCTATTCGAAGGCCAAATCATTCATCCCTATGGCAGTTTTGGCGCGCTTGATGAGTTGGAATTTGCAACCAAGCTTGGGAACATTTCCGACTGGGAGAAGATCGCTGATAACCTCCAAATCTTTACCGAAGCGGGACAAGAAAAAGACAAGGCGCAAAACTGGTTCTCAAATGCCAAACGTGCCGTTTTCCTAGGTTTTGGCTTTCACGAGCAAAATCTCGAATATCTCGGATTACCAAATAGTAAACCTAAAAGGATCTTTGCGACAACGCTTGGCCTATCTGAATTTCAACGTATGCGTATTTTTGAAAGGCTTGTAACAACGAGGACTAGGTTAATACCGGCTGAGAAAAAAGCCCTACACCAACCTCGTGAGAGTTCTGGATATGGTACATATCTTGTCGACATAAATTGCAAAGACCTTCTCGACATTTACGCTGCAGAGATCTTCAACCAAAATTAAATCACATCGCGCGTGATCAAAATGCTAATATAGAAACTCTAACAATTTTGATCAATTCCGTTTGTAATTCGGTTTAATTTCTGTCGAGGTGCGGAGTTCTAAAATTGACGATTTACGAGCAGAGATTGAGAACACTTATCGGTCAAGAAATCCTGCATAACCCAGTCCGAATTTTATACACTAGGTATTTTTTGAACCGCCTGCTGCCTGTTGCGCCGTTAGGCAAATCATATCAAAAACATCATCTGCACTGCATCCACGCGACAGATCATTTGCGGGTTTTGCAAGCCCTTGCAAAATGGGGCCAATCGCACGCAAACCGCCAAGACGTTGCGCGATTTTGTAGCCGATATTTCCAGCTTCGAGGTTTGGAAACACAAAGACATTTGCAGAACCCGCAACCGGGTCATCAGGCGCCTTTTTCTTGGCTACACCCAAATCGATCGCTGCATCAAATTGCAACTCGCCGCTTATACAAAGCTCAGGTGCAGATTCTTGAGCACGCTTGGTGGCCGCGTTCACAATATCAACGCGCGCATGCTTCCCACTTCCCAAAGTCGAAAAAGACAACATAGCGACCTTCGCTGCTTTTTTGGTTAGATTTTGAAAATTTTTCGCGGTCTCAATCGCAATTTGCGCAAGTTCTTCAGGGCTTGGTTCGATAGTGAGCGCACAATCAGCAAATGCATAAACGTCGTCTGTATCTTCGCGTGCCATCAGAAAGTAAGACGATACACTATTTACATTTTCCGCTTTACCAATGATCTGGAAAGCCGTCTTTACTGTATCGCGCGTCGAATAGACCGCGCCGCCAACCGTTCCATCCGCAGCGCCCGTGTGAACCATCAAGGCACTATAGGTAAGCGGGTCAAGCACTGCCCTTTTCGCCTCTTCTTGGCTCACGCCTTTGTGTTTGCGCAGTTTAAAAAATGCCGACGCAAGCACGCCCGTTTTTTCATCACTTTGAGGATCCATGACTTTCACGATCCCCGCATTATCTCCTGCGGCCTTGAGTTCTGCATAGACATTTTCTGCGTTGCCCACGAGTATAATCTCTGCAAGGTCTGTTTGAGCCGCTTTCAGCGCGCCGGTTACGACGCGCTTATCTTCCCCTTCACACAAAATGATACGCGCGCGCTTTTTTGTGGGGGCTGTTAGTATGCGATTGAGCGCGCTCACGTTTTTCTCCTAAGGATTGGGTTATTGTTCAATCATATCCTTAGCATCGATCCCCGCAACCTCAACTGGTTTTTTCATGGCATCGCGTCTGAAAGGCTCGCCAAGCTCTTGGTTAATCATGGCTTCAATCAGTGTTGTGATGCCATTTTTCTGATCTTCCATAGCCTGCGTTATCGCATCTGTCAGCTCATCCATTGTCCGCGCAACCACGCCTTTGAGCCCACAAGCCTTCGCAATCCCCGCATAGCTCACTTGCGTATCAAGCTCTGTTCCCACAAAATTATCATCGAACCAAAGGGTTGAGTTGCGCTTTTCCGCACCCCATTGATAATTGCGGAAAACAATTTGAGTAATCGCTGGCCACTCGCCACGACCAATCGCCGTCAACTCATTCACAGCAATCCCAAACGCGCCGTCACCTGCAAAGCCCACCACAGGAACATCCGGACAGCCGATTTTCGCACCCACAATCGCAGGAAGCCCATATCCGCAAGGCCCAAATAACCCCGGCGCAAGATATTTTCGACCTTCTTCAAAACTAGGATAAGCGTTGCCAATAGCGCAGTTATTGCCGATATCTGAAGAGATAATGGCATTTTTAGGAAGTCCAGCTTGGATCGCACGCCACGCCATGCGCGGGCTCATCCAATCCGGTTTGTCAGCGCGGGCGCGTTCGTTCCAAGTTGTGCCGGGATCATCTTCCTCGTGATCCATAGACGAGAGTTGTTGCGCCCATTTTGACTTGGCATCAGCAATTTTTTCCTTGCGGGCTTGGCGATTATGATCACCTGCGCTCGACGATAACTGTGCCAAAATACCCTTTGCAACTTTCTTAGCATCGCCAACAATGCCGACCGATACCTTCTTCGTTAATCCGATTCGGTCAGGATTAATGTCAACTTGGATAATTTTCGCATCCGAAGGCCAGTATTCCATCCCATAACCCGGCAATGTCGAGAACGGATTAAGGCGCGTACCAAGACAAAGAACAACATCCGCATCCTTGATCAATTCCATCGCAGCCTTCGAACCATTATAACCAAGAGGCCCGGCAAAAAGCGGATGAGACCCAGGGAAAGCATCATTGTGCTGATAACCAACGCAAACGGGGGCATCAAGACGCTCAGCAAGCGCCGCGCTATCGCCAATCGCATCGGCTAAAACAACGCCAGCTCCATTGAGAATCACAGGATTTTTCGCAGTTGAGAGCATCTCAGCCGCCGCCGCAATCGAGTTTTCGCCGCCCGGTGAGACTTCAAACTCAATGGGATCTGGAATTTCAATATCAACAACTTGTGTCCAAAAATCGCGTGGAATATTAAGTTGCGCAGGGCCAGAAAGACGCTTGGCTTGAGAAATAACACGCGTCAAAACTTCAGCAACCCGCGTCGGATCGCGGACCTCTTCTTGATAAGCAACCATGTCCTCAAAGAGTTTCATTTGCTCGACTTCTTGGAAGCCACCTTGACCAATGGTTTTGTTCGCGGCTTGAGGCGTAACAAGAAGTAAGGGCGTATGATTCCAATAAGCCGTTTTAACAGCCGTCACAAAATTTGTGATGCCAGGTCCATTTTGCGCAATCATCATCGACATCTTGCCCGTGGCGCGCGTGTAGCCATCAGACATCATCCCAGCCGAACCTTCATGTGCACAATCCCAAAAGGTAATCCCCGCTTTGGGAAAAATATCGCTGATCGGCATCATCGCAGAGCCGATTATGCCAAAAGCATGCTGGATACCATGGCGTTGTAAAACTTTTACAAAAGCTTCTTCAGTCGTCATCTTCATTGCAAAATCTCCAAAATTAAGTTATTTCTTTTCGTATCATTTGTGAAAGCTTTTCACCGATCATAATTGCCGGCGCGTTCGTATTTCCCGATACAATTTCCGGCATGATTGAACAATCAGCAACCCGCAATCCTTCGATACCGCGGACACGAAGTTTTTCATCCACAACCGCAAGTTTATCTTGGCCCATTTTACAGGTTCCCGTCGGATGATAAATTGAAGTCGAATTGTTGCGCGCCCAATCGAGCGTGCCCTCGTAATCGTCCATTGCTAACTCAGAATTCGGCCGAAATTCTTCAGAAATTTTTCCTGAAAGTGGTGCGCTCCGTGCTATCTTCCGGGCTATATTTACACCATCAACAATTGTTTGACAGTCGGTTTCTGTAGCGAGATAGTTTGGATGAATTTTTGGATAGTCACGCGGATCATTTGAAACAAGCTCAAGATGTCCTCGACTTTCTGGACGCAATTGACAAACAGAAGTTGTAAATGCCGAAAACGGATGCACCCCCTCACCCGGACTATCCGCTGACCATGGCTGGACATGGAACTGGATATCGGGTGTTTCGAGATATTCTTGTGTTTTGAAAAAACCAACACCAAGGCTTGCAGCCATCGTCATGGGCCCGGCGCGAAATAATGCGTATTTGGCGGCTATTCGTGCTTGATTGAAAATGGATCGAACTTCGTCATTCAAGGTCGGTTCATTGCATTTAAATACAAGACGCGCTTGCAAATGGTCCTGCAAGTTTTGCCCTACCCCCTTAAGCTCATGCCAGGCATCGACCCCAACATTTTTTAGTGCCTGAGCATCGCCAATACCCGAATGCATTAAAATATGAGGTGAGCCAAGTGCGCCTGCACTTAAGATGACTTCACGATTTGTTTTTACAATTTGTTTACGCCCCGCACGATCAAGGTATTCAACACCAATCGCCCGTTTGCCTTCAAACAAAATGCGCTGCGTTTGCGCGTGCGTGATAATATTCAAATTTGACCGTTTGCGCGCAGGATTCAAAAACGCAACCGCACTCGAACAACGCCGCCCATTGCGGGTCGTCAGCTGAAAATAGCTCACACCTTCTTGTGCTGCGCCGTTATAATCTGGATTAAACGCATAGCCTGCCGTTTGCGCTGCCGCGACCCAAGCATCAACAATCGGCCGCTGTATGCGCATATTAGAAACTGAAAGCTCACCTTCTACGCCGTGAAAATCATCCGCGCCCCGCTCCTGATTCTCTGACTTCTTAAATAAAGGCAAAACATCATCCCAGCCCCAACCAGAATTGCCCATCTGTTGCCAGCGATCATAGTCCTCAGGTTGCCCACGTACATAAAGAAGACCATTTAGAGACGACGATCCGCCAAGCACTTTCCCACGTGGCCAGTCAATGCTGCGACCATTCAGCCCTTCATCAGGTTCCGTTTTAAAACACCAATCAACCGATGGATTGTGCATCGTTTTAAAGTAACCAACGGGAATATGAATCCACGGATTCCAATCTCTACCGCCGGCTTCGAGGAGTGCAACATGATTTTTACCGTCTTCAGATAGGCGATTCGCCAAAACGCAACCGGCTGAACCGGCTCCAATAATCACAAAATCTGCCTGTAACTCTGACATTTTTCTCCAAATTTTAAAAAAAGGTTGTACTATGTAAAAAAAGTTTGTGTTTAATGTCATAATATACTATTAATGATACTACAAGTCTCAATTTTAATAAAAACAACGGGAGAAATATAATGCGACTAACCGATAAACTTGGAAAAATAGGCCGACGCGATCTGCTTAAGCTTACAGGCCAATACGGCATTTCGTCTGTGCTCATGGGTGCGGGTGCAATGACGGGTGCTGTGAGCGTTGCTGGCCTCGCTCAAGCTGCTGAAACATCTTATGAGAAAAGATTTGGTAAAGAGCCCAAACACACAATCAAGCTTGGCGCTTCAGGCCTTAACGCCCGCAGTCTTTTGATTGAGCGTGCTGGCACATTAGAATTTGCGCGCGATCTTGAGGAGCGAACGGATGGTGAAATTCGCGTTGAATTTATCGGTGATAACCAAATTTGCGGTCAGCTTAGCTGTGTCGAAAAAACTCAGCTTGGCGTTGTGGATGCATATGCGGCATCGACGCAAAACTCTGCAGGCGGCGCCCCCTATCTTAATGTTTTGGACTATGCTTATATGTTCCCAAGCCGTGCCGCGCAGTACCACTTCCTTTACAGCCCTGAATCTCAGCGCATTCTTCGCGATCCTTTAGAGAAAATGCACGGGCTTAAGTTCTTGTTCTCACATTGTGAGCTTCGTGGTATTCAACTCGGTTCAAGCTTTGCGGATAAGCCGGTTGTCACAAAGCTTGAAGAGCTATTCGGCACAAAAAACCGTGTGACAGGTACTCAATTGGGTCGTATTGCCATGCAGTTGCTCAATCTGAACCCTGTGCCTGTGGCTTGGGAAGAAACTCTTGATGGTCTGAAGCAAGGCTTGATTGATGGCGCTGAAACTTGGGCATCGGCTGTGGCTTATGCGAATATGTCTCCAGTTGTCTCGCAATCAGTTGACTTGAAATTCTTCTGTGGAACGGAGCATACCTCGATGTCTGCAAAAGTTTTCGATAGCTTAGATGGAAATTTGCAAGACGCCGTTATGGAATCATCATATCTCGCGCAAGTTCATGTTCAATCTGCGAACGAAGCTTCGCTTTTGAACACGGTTGGATTTAGTGATCCACAACTTCCAAACACGATCTTTGCCCAAGAAGGCGTGCGTTGTGCATTCCTTGATGATGAGCAAATTAAAATGGCAGAAGAAATGTGTTCACCTGAATTCAATCCTGAACCATGGGCTGAATGGCGTGAGCGCATTAATGGATGGGCCGGTGGTATTGATACCTACCAAGATATCTACAATGTTGCGCGCGAAATTCCGAAAGACACTCTTGCAGAAAATGTTGAGCCACGTCGTTGGTGGCGTTCAGCATAAAGCAGACATCGCGCCCTTATCGGGGCGCGATTACCTTCAAGTATAATAATAAATGGGGAGTTTCGCATGCTTGGCAGCGCGATTGAACTAATCAAATCTTTATTTTCCGGTGATATTTGGACGATTAAGTCTCAAATGCAAGGCCCGGGCATTTGGCCTGTGGCAGTTATTGCGTTAATTCTTGCAGCGTTACTATTGCAATTCATCTATAAAAAATTTCCTTGGATCGAACGTCACCTTGAAAGCACGATAATGGTTTCAACATATCTGACCATCGGATTGATCATATTTGTTGAAGTCTTCCGTCGTTTTTTGCTTGGTCAACAAGTCCCTTGGTCAACAACAATTCCCTCCTACTTATTCTTAGTTATGACATGGTTTGGTTGTAGCTATAACGTGAAGCTAAGAACTCACCTCGCCTTCGCCGAGTTTCGAGGGAAAGCGCCGCGAACTATTCAATTTGGTTTATTATGTCTTGATGCTATTTTATGGTTCGTGTTCTCATGGATTGTCGCTGTGACATCTATGCGTGTTGTCGTAAATTCAATCTCAAACTTTCAAATCTTGCCGGGCACAGACAATATTATGCAGTGGTGGTTTTTAATCACATTGCCTCTTGCCTTTACGTTTCTTGTTACGCGCGTTTTTGAAAACCTCATAACAGACTATCGCAATTATAAATCAGGTGAACCGCTCCTCAAACAAGCGGTGATCGGGGAGGAAGCATAATGGACAGCAATCTCGTTTGGATGATATCAATTGGCGTAACTGTTTTGTTTATGCTTGGTGTCCCTGTTTTTTTGGTTATTGGTTTTTGGGTGCTGGGCATGTCCTTCGTTCTTGGAATGCCACTTGATAATATTGGTGCTGCGCTTTCTGATGTGTTTACCGACGGGTTTGCACTCCTTGCAATGCCGCTTTTTATCCTCACAGGTGATTTGATCAACCGGTCGGGGATCGCACGAAGGCTAAGTGATTTTGCCTATGCATGTCTAGGATGGTTGCGAGGCGGCCTTGCAATGGCTTCGCTCGGAGCTTGCGGATTATTCGCTGCAATCTCAGGGTCAAATTCCGCAACCACAGCCACAATCGGCTCGATGTTGCATCCAGAAATGGTCAAAGGTGGTTATGACGAACGCTTTTCTGCGGCAACAGCGGCAGCGGGCGGCACGGTTGGCATCATCATTCCCCCCTCCATTATTTTTATTGTTTATGGTTTTTTGATGAACCTAACAATTTCAGATCTTTTCGTTGCGGGCATAATCCCCGGTGCCCTTATGGTTCTTGCAATGATGACGGTTGCCTTCGTCGTTTGCACCATCAATGGTTGGGGTTATCTCATTAAAATAAGTCCAACACGCATTATCAAAACCGCAATCGGCGCATGGCTAGGCTTCTTCGCAATCGGCCTCGTGCTTTGGGGTATTTATACAGGCAGATTTTCTGCCACAGAGGCTGCAGGCGTAACTGTCGGGTTTTGTGTCATCGTTGGCGTATTGAGCGCAATCGCCCATAAATATTTTGGCGGTGCTGAAGATCGTCCAATTGAAGATCGCAAATACGGAGAAATGCTAGTTGTGGAAGGATTTACGCCGCTAGAGCTTCCAACCATCACAATGCGCTCAGCGCAAATCACTGGAATCCTTGCGCCCCTCATCGCCATTTCCGTGGTCATGCAACAGATTTTATCAATTATGGGCGCGCAAGAAATCATCGGTAATTTCGTTCGCTCATTTGGCGATTATTATGGCATCTTATTTGTCTCTATGGCGATTATATTTGTCGCTGGCATGGTGCTTGAAAGTCTTCCAGTGACGATCATTCTTGCCCCAATCCTTGCTCCAATCGCTCATTCCGTCGACATCGAGCCCGTTCAGTTTGCGGTTGTCTTTTTGGTAGGTGCTTCCATCGGCTTTATAACCCCACCTTACGGGTTAAACCTCTATGTTGCATCGGGAGTAACGGGGGTTCCATATTTCCGGTTACTTCGCTATATCATTCCATATCTTTTAGCGCTTCTGGCAGTTTGGTTCTTGATTGCACTTGTTCCAGAACTTTCAACGTTGTTATTGCCGAACCAAAAATAAGGGAGATTATTTGTGAGCGATTCTGAAAATGTTATACCAACTAATTTAAGATTGCTCATCATTTTGGAAGAATTGGCGAAAGCGGGTGTGCCGCTTTCGCCTACTGATGTTAACGAGCAAATCGGCCTCCCCAAGCCCACTATCCATCGCCTCTTTGCAAACTTGGAGAGCGAGGGTTTTATCCAAAAAGACCTAGACAGCCGAAAATACGCACCCGCTCCGCGTCTGCGGGCGCTTGCCGGCGGAATTTTGTCATCCCATCGAATTCGGACTGCGCGGCAATCCATTTTAAAAAAGCTTGCGCTTGAAATAGGTGAAACATGTAACGTCGCTTTACCAGATCGATATGAGATGGTTTATATCGAGCGCGTTGAAACGGAATGGCCTTTGCGGATCCAATTGCCCGTCGGCACGCGAGTCCCACTTTATTGCGCGGCGAGCGGCAAATTATATCTCAGCACTTTGCGTAAAAATTCACTGGATCAATATATTTCGTCAACTGACATGGAAAAACGCGCGGTGAATACTCATTCAAACGGCAAAGCACTTAAAGCCGATTTAACGAAAATTCGCGCAAATGGATATGCAATTGATAATCAAGAATTTATTACTGGCATGATCGCGATCGCTGTCCCTGTTACAGATTCAAACGGCCGCCTCCTCGCGACATTGTCATGCCATGCACCGTTATTGCGCATTGATATTGACAAAATTCTCACATTCCTAGAACCGATCCAAGAAGCCGCACTTAGCCTCGGTAGCCTTGTTGATCTCTAGAATTTCACTAGCTAATTTTGCCGCACAATCAATTGCTTTTTGAATTGGTTATACATATAATTTGTTGCTGGAAGACCAACTAGTTATGAAGCGTAACATTAAAATAAAGCAGTCTAATTTTTAGGAATTATAAGCTGGATTTTCGCACCGAGTGGGCGTTCACATGTATTTACGCTCCCATTCATTTTTTCCATAGCTGCTTGAACAATTGACAACCCCAAACCAGAACCTTGCCCGGGAGAAAGTTGGCTAAAACGCTCGAACGCTCTGTTCCGATCTTCAGGTGCAAATTCATTCCCATCATTTTCGACACTGATTTCACCCACATCTCTTTGATCTTGAAGTGCAAGTGATATGATCGTTGAATCGGATCCTCCATGAACGAGCGCGTTGGTTAGTAAGTTCTTAACCGCTTCACCAAGCAACACAGGATCCGCCATAACCATGACTTCATGGTTTGGAATATTAACGTCAAAATTTTTGCCAGCTTTTAGTATCTTATCGCCAAATTCTTGCGCTTCTTTTTTCAAAATTTCAGAAAGTTCGACCTGTTCAATGCTTGGACTAAATGCGGGATTTGAGATACGTTCCAAAGAAAGTAACTGTGTTGTTGTCCGAGATGAATGTCTTGCAGCCTTAAGAAGTTCGGCCATGGCTTGATTTTGATCACTTATGTTTTTTGAGTTGCTTAAAGCTTCGGCAAGCGCAAGCGTAGCCGCTACCGGATTCTTAAGCTGATGAGCGGCATCTGAAATGAAGTTTTGATGAGCTGTTAAACTTGTTCTTACCTGCTCAAACAGCCCATTCAAAGTCCCAACAACGCCTTGAACTTCACGCGGAACCCGGCGCTGAATTGGACTCAAATCATCGCTGCTTCTTTTATTTATTGCATCTTGCAAATCATCGAGAGGCCTCAATCCAATCTGAACACCAATCCAAACACTTCCAGCAAGTGCACATAGCATAATACTGAGTACTGAAATTGCACGCCATCCAATTTTATGCGCAAATATCTGACGTTCACTCACACGTTGCCAAACGCGAACAATCGCCAAGCCATGGATATTTGAGGTACTGGTTTCACTTTCAATTGCAACCATGCGCACAGGCTCTCCCCGATAATCTGCATGAGAAAAGCGAATTCCATACTGATCCGTAAGAATATCTCGCTCCCGCACAGGCGGATATGCATAGCCTGTGACATAAGCGCCATTTGGTCCCATCACATGATAAAAAACTTCTCCACCAGTCGCATTTGCGATCAAATCGCGGGTCGAAGGTTGTAAAGCATCGCCTTCGGTGATTGCAACATCGCGCGCAATCGCGAGTGCTGTTGATAAAAGCGTTCGATCAAAAACATCTTGAGCCGTGTCTTTCGCTACTTCATATCGCCAGAACCCGAGCAATATAGCCACAATAATAATTGGCAATAAAATCAAAATGAGGAGCCGCAATCGGAGCGAATTTGGTACGAATTTCATCAGGCTTCTTCAATCATGTACCCAAGACCACGCGCAACTTTGATCACGACACCAAACTCGCCGATGCGCGATCTTAATCTTGAAATATGTGGCTCAATTGCCGACGATTCAACATCTGCTCCTGTTCCATAAACATGATCGAACAGCCTTTCTTTCGCGACAATGCGACCTTTGTTATCTAACAGACATTCTAGTATCGCTAATTCGCGGCGTGGAATATCTAAGGTGCGCTTATTCGCGCTTGCGGTTCTATTCGCCCTATCAAATTCGAGCGCCCCTACTTTTTCAAACGGCTCATATGACAAATTGCGCCGACGAGAGAGCGCCCGAATGCGCGCTTCTAACTCATCCATTTCAAATGGCTTTACCAGATAGTCATCTGCACCTAAATCCAGACCCTCAACGCGATCATTGGTTTCCCCCCTCGCCGTCAAAATAAGCACAGGCACACTATCAGAGCGCGCGCGCAAGCCTCGTAAAATTTCAAAGCCATTTTTTCTGGGTAAATTGACATCCAAAATCACGAGATCCGCGCTTTCCGACTTCAAAAATTCATGCCCTTCCTCGCCGTCGTTCAAAATATCTACGGCATGGCCACGATCTCGCAAGCGGAATCCAATGGCATTCGCCAGCCCCTCGTTATCTTCGACAAGAACAATCCGAATTTTGTACTCCACAAGCTTGGTGCAAGGTTCAGATTATATAATCAGAGATCGAAAGGGAAGAGATTCTCTTTATTAAAATGGGCCTTAAGAGCCTGAAGTCTTAAAATGGGAGTGAAACATGAAGATTTCAAATATCACTAGACGTGTTGCAATAGGCATCATGGCATCAGCGGCGCTCTTTGCAGGTGCAAATGCTGAAGATGTTAATTTTGAAGGAAAAACTATCGAGTGGGTTATTCCTTTTTCTGAGACTGGCGGATCAGCAAAATGGGCGAATTTCTTCGCACCGCTTTTGTCGGAAGCCCTTCCAGGTGAGCCGACCGTGGTGGTTAAATTTATGCCGGGTGCTGGGTCAACTAAGGGCGCAAACTGGTTCCAAGAGCAAGAGCATGATGACGGAACTTTGCTATTCGGTTCATCTGGTTCAACACAGTTCCCTTACCTACTCAATGACCCACGTGTTCGCTATGAATACAACGATTGGCACGCTGTGATGGCAACTGGTACGGGTGGCGTTGCCTATCTCAATGCAGAAGATGGCGCAAATTTTGATGGTTCAGCAAATGCATTAAAAGACACTAACTTCATCTATGGTAGCCAAGGCGCAACGCGTCTTGATCTTGTGCCACTTTTGGCATGGAAGCTGTTGGGCATGAATGTTGAGCCTGTATTTGGCATCGAAGGTCGTGGTGATGGTCGATTGATGTTCGAACGTGGCGAAGCTAACATTGATTATCAAACGACTTCAGGTTACCTCGGCGGCTCTGCTGAGCTTGTCGAAGCAGGTTCTGCGGTTCCAATGATGACTTGGGGCGCGCTTGATGAAAACGGCGATATTGTTCGTGATCCGACCTTCCCTGATATTCCAACTTTCAAAGAAGTTTGTGAAGCCACAGATGGTTGCGAAACTTCGGGTGATGGATGGGAAGCTTGGAAGGCTTTTTTCATTGCGGGCTTCCCAAGCCAAAAACTTGCGTTCTTGCCAGCAGGCACACCACAAGAAGTTATTGATGTTTATACAAAAGCCTTTGAGGACGTGAAAGCACGCCCAGATTTCGCAGAAATCTCGACTAAACGTGTCGGTAAGTACCCAATGTTTGTGGGTGCGGGTGCGCAAGAAGCCCTTGGCCAAGCTACACAAGTCCCTGATAGTGCAAAGCAATTCGTAATCGAATGGCTCAAAGACGACTACGGTATTGAACTAACAGCTGAGTAAAACAAAAAAATATGGCCGCCTTTCGGGGCGGCTCATTTATATGTGTTAACGGGAACGTATCATGGAAGCATTTTTATCTGCACTCCCAGCTTTGGGAGAGGCTTGGTCATTAATATTACAGCCTCAAGTCATCGGTTACCTTATGTTGGGCGTTGTTATGGGGTTAACAGTCGGTGTTTTCCCTGGTCTCGGCGGGATTGCTGGTCTTTCTCTTTTATTGCCATTTATGTTTGGTATGGACCCTGTCCTCGGGCTTGCGCTTATGGTCGGGATGGTCGCGGTTGTACCCACATCTGACACATTTGCTTCCGTTCTCATGGGCATACCCGGTTCTTCAGCCTCTCAAGCGACCGTCCTTGATGGCTTCCCAATGGCGAAAAAGGGTGAAGCTGCCCGTGCATTAGCGGCGGCCTTTACCTCGTCTTTATTTGGTGGGCTTGTCGGCGCTACGTTCCTAACCGTATTTATTCTGATCGCAAGACCGATTGTTTTGATGTTTGGTCTCCCAGAGATGTTGATGATCACCGTTTTCGGCCTATCTATGGTGGCCGTTCTCGCAGGTCGCATTCCGCTAAAGGGACTAGCGGCCGCAGGCCTTGGCATCATGATCGGTACAATCGGCGAAGCTGACGCGGGCGGAAGTCTTCGTATGGCTAGCTATGATATACCCTATCTCACTGATGGTCTAAAACTCGTTATCGTTGGCTTAGGAATTTTTGCCCTTCCTGAGATCGTTTCTCTCTTACGTAAAGATCAATCAATCGCGAAAGATGCGCAACTTGGCGCCGGCTGGGGACAAGGTGTCCGTGATTGGTTCGCTAATATTTGGCTTTCGGTTCGGTGCTCGATTATCGGTGTGATCGTGGGTGTAATCCCGGGTCTTGGCGGCTCAGTTGTTGATTGGATTGCCTACGGACATTCGGTTCAAACCACAAAGGACAAGTCTAATTTCGGTAAAGGCGAAGTTCGCGGTATTATCGGACCTGAAAGTTCAAACAATGCCAAAGAAGGCGGCGGGCTTGTGCCAACGCTTTTATTTGGTATTCCAGGATCTGGCTCAATGGCAATTTTCATTGGTGCGATTGCGCTCCTTGGATCAGGCGACATTGAAGTTGGCCCCGCAATGCTCAAAAACAATCTTGATATAACTTATTCAATCGTTTGGTTGCTTGCTCTCGCCAATGTATTTGGAACGATTTTGTGTATTGCGGCATCAGGCGGAATCGCGAAACTAACCACGATCCGTTTCACTTATATTGCGCCCTTCTTATTTATGTTGATCAGTTTTGCAGCTTTCCAATCCGGTCAAAATTTTGAAGATTTACTTGCCCTATTTGTTATTGGTCTCATTGGCATTTTCCTTCGCCGTTTTGATTGGTCACGTCCGGCATTTCTCATAGGATTTGTTTTATCGGCCCCGATTGAGCGTTTTACAAACCAAGCGCTTCAAATCGCGAATTTTAGATTCCGCGATAGCTTTGAAGCCGGCATGTTGTATATTTTCAGTCCGATTGTGATCATCTTGATTATCGTCACAGCGCTGTCAGTCATTTTTGGAATTCGCCAAGCTAAGTCGATTATGGCTGAAGGCGATGTTGCGTCCGGATCAAAACGTGCTCCTCTTGTCTTTTTACTTGTCGTTGGGGCTTATTTTGTCATCGCACTTATGAATGCGAATGCCATACCTGACTACAACATGACGGATAAAATCATCCCGCTTGTCATTGGTGGCATTGCACTTATTTGCTGCATTATCATGCTTATTCAAATGATGCGCCGCGATGAGAGCGATCCCATTTTTGCCGACAAAGAAGTTTCTGGAGAAGATGCCGAGGCTCCTCATGGGCTTTGGGCTACGCTCGCTTGGTTTGCTGGGCTAATCGTTGGCACTTTCTTTGTTGGATTTATCTTGGCACTTGTTGGTTTCTTAGTCGCTTTCTTCCGTGTTCGTGCGGGTGTTTCATGGCAGAAAACAATCATCTTAACAGCCGCAGGTATCGCATTTATGTGCCTCATGGCAGGTGCACTGAACCGTGATTTTCCACCCGGCCTACTCCAAGGCATGTTTGATCTACCATGGCCGTTCACATGACCCAGCTCGCAATTCCTTATGTGTTTATGCGTGGCGGCACTTCGCGCGGCCCCTATTTTAACCGCGCGGACTTGCCTCAAGACTTGGACCACCTTACAGAAGTTTTGATCGCTGCTATTGGATCAGGTCATGCACTTAATATTGACGGGATTGGCGGGGGTGCTGCCGTCACAACCAAGGTTGCTATGCTTTCAAAATCTGAAGATGAATGGGCGGATATTGATTACTTTTTCGCCCAAGTATCTGTGGAGGATAAATCGGTTGATTTCAAACCGACTTGCGGAAATATTCTCTCGGGCGTTGGATCTGCGGCAATTGAACTAGGGCTTTTTGAGGCGCAAGGAAACATGGCCGAAATTAAAATTCACGCTGTGAACACAGGTGCTAAAGTCATTGCGCAAGTGCCTTGCAAAGGCAGATATGCCCTTTATGACGGAAATCAAGCCATTGCAGGAGTCCCCGGCACAGGCGCCGCGATTAATTTGAGCTTTATGGAGACCGTTGGCTCTTCGACAGGCGCAATGCTTCCTTCCGGAAATATTCGTGACCGTTTTGACGATATCGAAGTGACCTGCATGGACGTCGCGATGCCAATGGTCATTGCAAAGGCTTCTGATTTTGGCTTAGCCGGACATGAAAGCGTTTCCGAGCTTGATGAGAATAAGCGTTTTTTTGAACGAATGGAGGCTATTCGAATACAAGCCGGAAAAGCCATGGGAATGGGTGACGTTTCACAATCTGTGACGCCAAAGTTTGGCTTGCTTGCAAAATCGGAAAATAGTGATATTGCCGCGCGCTATTTTATGCCTTGGAAAACGCATCCATCGATGGCGGTAACGGGTGCACAATGTTTGGCAGCTTGTGCGCTTCACCCAGGGTCTGTTGCTGATGATTTACTTGATCGATCAGGTTCAAGCCCTAAAAAGCTTACAATCGAACACGCATCAGGAGTGATCGATGTGGTCGTTGAATATCAATCTCAGCCAGAATTCAAAATCAATTCCGCAGGCCTCGTGCGCACCGCCCGTAAGCTTGCAGACGGGCATGTCTATGTGCCCAATAAACTTAGTTGGAAATAGGAAAAACAAATGGCCTATAAAAATATCATGGTGGCGTTCAATGGAACCGACTCTTCTGTTGCGGCGCTCAAATTTGCGGCATCTCTCGCTGGTGAATCTGCACATGTTACCGCTGTACTGGCTCATGCAAATTATGAAGTAGTCAATTCTCGTGCCGCATGGGTGCCTGCTTCTGCGCAAAAAATTATTGAGGAAGCAAATAACGAAATTATTGAGAAAATCGAAGCGCGTTTTGGCGAAATAAAAGGCACTCTCAACCTAGACGATCGCCTTCATTTTAAAAACATTCACGGCCGTGTCGATAGTGCGCTTGCTGAAACCGCCCGCCATTTTGATATCATGATTTCAGGTGTTCATCTTGATACAGATGACGGTCACATTTCACTCCATCCGGACCGAATAGCACTTATGAGTGGCCGCCCCGTTTTAATTATTCCAAAGTCGGGCGCAGAAAATAGTCCCGCACAAAATGTTGCTATTCTCTGGGACGGAACACGAGCCGCAACGCGCGCCCTCGCCGATGGGATTGCGCTTCTTGAAAAAGGCGCAAGCGTTGATCTCATTACTTTATCGAATAAGCCGCTTCCACATGGCGTCGAACCCGCTATTACACAGCTTGAACGTCACAACATTAAAGTGAGCCACACTGAGCTTAACGCACAATTCCAAGGAGTTCGTGCCTTAACTGAATATTGTAAGGCCAATTCTCCCTCACTATTAATTATGGGCGCATATGAGCACTCTAAATTTCGCGAAGATTTTTTGGGCGGGCTTTCATCTGAGCTACTTAAAAATGTCGAAATTCCAATGATGATTTCGCATTAATGAAAGTCCATATTCTTGACGATTGGTTTGATACTTTGCGAGGACTACCCTGCTTTGCAAAGCTTGATGATCATGACGTGAAGGTTTGGAACGATCATATTGATGACATACATATACTCGCGGAAAGACTAGCCGAAGCAGAAGTTCTTGTTCTTTTCCGTGAGCGCACCAAAATTACACGCGAACTTATTGAAAAATTGCCCAAACTTAAACTCATTTCTCAAAGGTCCGTATATCCGCATATCGATGTTGAAGCCTGCAATGCTCAAGGCATTTTGCTTTGTTCAAACATGCATGCAGGTACGCCGAGTTTCGCAGCTGCTGAATTAACATGGGGATTGATTTTAGCAGGCATGCGCCAAATTCCTCAGCAGATGGCGAGCCTCAAATCTGGCAATTGGATGATGGGTGTTGGCAAAACACTTCGCGGTCGAACACTTGGGCTTTATGGTTACGGGCGAATCGCAAAAGCCGTTGAAAAATACGCGCAGGCTTTTGGCATGAACGTAATTTGGTGGGCTTCTGATGAAGGTCAAAAACGTGCCGAAGCAGACAGCGCGACACTCGCTAAAAATCGGCAAGAGTTTTTTGCAAAACCCGATGTGATTTCAATTCATGTTCGATTGAAACCCGAAACGAATGAAATTATCACAGCCAAGGATTTCGCTCAAATGCGTGGCGATGCGTTGTTTGTGAACACATCTCGTGCTGGCCTTTTGGAAAAAGGCGCCCTACTGAGCGCCCTTAATCTTGGCCGCCCACATATGGCCGCAATTGATGTGTTTGACAAAGAACCATTAACAAATCCTCACGATCCGCTCCTTTCACATCCGCAACTAATCGCCACACCTCATATTGGATATGTCACTGAAGATGAATTCGATTTGCAGTTTTCAGACATTTTTGATCAGATCAATGCCTATGCAAATGGTGAGCCTATTCATATGATTAATCCTCAGGCTTGGACAGCTTCTTAAATATTTGCACGAAAAGAGGCGCCCCGATAATCACGCACACAATGCGTGTTATGTGGTGTGCGATTACGAAACCTAAGTCCGCACCGACAATGATTGCCAAAACGGTCATTTCCGCCTGTCCACCAGGAGAAAATGCAAGCATGGCATCTGTAGCACTATGTGGGCCCACTGGCACGAGCCAAAATATGAAAGCGGCTGCCACAAGCCACAACAACGCGACGTACCCAATTCCCGCGAATACAAAATTGCGAAGCTCTCTTATTGTAATTCCCACAAATTGAACGCCCAGACCTGTTCCGATCAAAAATTGCGCGATGAGTATGGCCTCTTTTGGCGGGCGAAAGTGTATAATCCCTGCGAGCGAAAGGGCTGTCGCGACGATCATTGGCCCCAAAATTGAGGCACCAAAAAGTCCAATTCGAGCGCCGCCAAGCCATCCACCTATCGCGGCGGCAAACATGATCATTAGTTCTATGAATGGGGTATCGGTTAAGTCTTGTCCCAGTGGATTATCAAGAGTTGCGCCGTAAAAATAAGTGAGCACAAAGGGCGTCATCGTCACGATGAACAATACTCTAGTAGAGTGTATGAGAGTAAGCGCACGGACATCACCGCCCGCCTCTTCCCCAAAAATTACCATATCCTGTAATCCCCCTGGCATGGCGCTGTAATAAGCGGTCGCAAAATTCATTCCCCATACACGTTGAAACCATGGCAAGCCGATCAAACCTGCGATTGCAAGAAATAATGGAACCAGAAGTATCGACGTAATCAAGCTTGGAAGCGTTTGAACAAGCGCGGGCGTAATTGAGGCCCCAATTGCCACGCCCAAAATCGTCCGTGCGGCTATTGATATTCTCCCGATCCCTTTTAATTGAACCCCGATGATTGCAAGAGCAAGGCACATGAACAACGGGCCAAACAAAAACGGCAATGGAAGATTTAATATCCAGAAAATCAGAACGCCGAATAAAGCCAAAATAATAGTTCGAAAACGCAACATTTTGGCATTCCTCTCTTGATTAATGTATTCAATTGTATACAATTATGTGCAGTAAAGCAATCTTTTTAACTCAAACCTTGGAGCTCTGAAATCACTAGCTGCGGATTATGGATCCAAACATAAATATATGGAATAAAGAACATGAAAAAAGTGATAATTGTTGGATCAGGAAATGCGGCGATGTCCGCTGCCATAGCCGCTCTTGAAAAAGGCGCATCCGTATTAATGTTGGAAAAGGCAAGCTTTGATCTAGCAGGCGGCAATACCAAATACACGGCAGGCGCAATGCGATTTGCATATGATGAATCTCAAGATTTACTGCCATTTTTATCGGATCCTTCTGCGCCGCGCATCGCGAAAACGGATTTTGGGAGCTACTCAAAGGACAAGTTTGCAAGCGATCTATTAAGTTTCAATGAAGGTGCAGATTTAAGTCCTGAGCAGGAAATTTTAATCGACGAATCTTATGACGCTGTCAAATGGCTTTCCAGTCATGGTGTCACTTATGAGCCCATTTATTCCCGCCAAAGTTTCGAAAAGAACGGGCGTTTTATATTTTGGGGCGGATTGACCCTTGCGGCTGATAATGAAGGTGTTGGACTATTTGAGATGGAGCTGAAAGCATTTGAGAATTTGGGTGGAGAAATTCGCTATGAATCTGCGGTCAGCAGTCTCTTAACTGATGGTACCAAGGTGACAGGCGTAAAACTAGCCAATGGTGAAGAAATTTTATCTGATTCAGTGGTTTTGGCCTGCGGAGGTTTTGAGGCAAGTGAAGAAATGCGCGCAGAGCTCATAGGGCCAGAATGGTCGGTAGCTAAGGTGCGCGGAACCCCTCATAATCTTGGTGACGGCTTGAGAATGGCAACTGAGCTTGGTGCGATGCATTACGGACGCTTTGATGGCTGTCATGCCACACCCATGGATCTACATATGAAGGATTTTGGCAATTTAGATATCCCCCCAAAAGAGCGTAAAAATTACAGAAAAATATGCTATTTTCTAGGGGTGATGCTCAACGCTAAAAGCAAGAGATTTGTCGATGAAGGAATTAACTTCCGCAACTATACTTACGCACAATTTGGAAAAGCAGTACTGGAGCAACCTAATCACTTCGCGTGGCAAATTTTTGACAATAAAGTCAAAGACTTATTTTATGATGAATACCATTTTGAAGACGCAAGTTTTGTAGAAGCCGATACTCTTGAGGAACTAATTGGTATGCTAGAAGGTGTTGATAAAAGCGGTGCTAAGAAAACACTGGATGACTATAATTTAGCAGTTGATAGCTCGACGGATTTTGATCCCACCATTCTAGACGGAAAATCCACACATGGTCTCGAGCTTAATAAAACAAACTGGGCACAAAAACTGGATACACCTCCATTTCGCGCTTATCCCGTCACGGGAGGAATCACGTTTACTTACGGCGGCTTAAAGATAAATGAACGTGGAGCGGTCATGCGTGAGGACGGCAGTGAGATTGAAGGGCTATATGCCGCGGGAGAAATGGTTGGCGGTGTGTTTTTTGGTGGCTATCCGGGTGGTTCTGGACTGACATCAGGCACCGTATTTGGACGTCGTGCAGGTGTGGGCGCCGCTCAAAATTAAGCCATATCTGCGTCCAAAATCTGCGTATTTGTATGCCCATGTGATAAAGTAGTTGATGACACCAATACGCGAAGTATCGTTCGAGAATTTCCTAAGCATGGATGAGTGATGCGATCCGATGTTGTTTGTGGCTCCATTCTCGCGGTGAATCGCCATAATGGCGTTTAAACTCGCGGCTAAACTGTGATATGCTTATATAGTAGCCAACCTTCATGGCGGCTTCACTAATGGTTGTGCCGTTTGCGATTTTCCGTGCGGCTCGGTTTAGGCCATAGGCTTTATATACTGTATTGGAGACATGGTTGTCGCTTGTTTGAACTTCCTGTGAAAAACAGCACGGCTCATGCGCGCCCGTTCGGCTATCTCTTCAATGGCTGTTGGCGCATCAAGATTTGACGACAGATGTGAGATGGATTTCGCAATTGCATTGCGAAATCCAAAAGCATTTCGCGCGCTCGCCCCCGCCTTACCTTTCAGTATTGCGTAATATAGTTCTCGCAATCGCGCCTCGCCCAAGATGGCCATATCATCGAGGTTTTCTTCAAGCTGTAAAAGGCGCCATAGTGCTTCCGTAAATTCGGCCGCCCAAGGGGCGCAAGTGCAATGCCTTGCGGTTGCGATGTGCGGAACAAGGGAGCTAGCAAATTCGTACTTTCAATTTCTAAACACAAATTTTGCATCACATGATGATCAAGTGAAATATATGCCCCCAATAAAGGCTCATCTCTAGAGGCTTTCGGAGTGCCAGCGCTCAAAAGCATTGACATCGGGCAGCATAAATACTGCTGGCTGTTATAATTGTAGACTTCGCCGTTAATAATCGCCTCTTTGCTGCCGTTTATAATTGCAATCACACAAGGGTCATATTGCACGGGCGCACAAGGTATCGATTGCGTTGCGCGAAAATAAGTTTACTGCCGCTATGTTCGTATCAAAAATTTCGTCTAGATCAAGCCGGTATTCGATGTGCTTTTTTATATTCAATTTGCTCATAATACGCTTATAGACAGATAGTATGCCTGATTTTGACATTAATGACATAATTTAGGCAAGTATTGTCGATTAATATGCCTATTTATTTTGCAAATAAAGCTCATAAATATCAAATTAATCGAAGAGAGAATGCGTCATTTTAAACTGAAAAAATTAAATTGATTAAGGAGAAATCAAATGACAGACAAAACTTTTGGATCCAAAGGCTGGACACCATCGCGCCTCGGCTAACTCAAGGGGAAAACTTATATCATTACTGGCGCCAATGCCAGAACAGGTTTTCAAGTTGCACGCATTTTCCTCTCTAAGGGTGCAAAGGTTGTGATGCTCAATCGCAGCGTAGAAAGGTCAACCGAAGCCGTCGCGGCACTCAAAAATGAGTATGGCAGTGACGCCGATGTGAGCTTTGTACGAATGGATCTTTCGGACCTTTCAAGCGTGCGCGCTGCAGCTGATGAAGTGCTCAAGACCGCACCGCAAATCCACGCGGTGATTTGCAATGCAGCCATTGCTCAAGTCCCTACACAAAAGCTAACCGTTGATGGATTTGAAAGCCAGCTTGGCACAAATCACTATGGTCACTTTGTTTTGTGTGGGATGCTATTTGATCGAATTCAAGCGAGCGTAGGCCGTATCGTTGTTGTAGCCAGTCTTGGATATAATATGGGCATCAAGAGCATTCAATTTGAGGATATGAACTGGAACAAAAACTATAGCCCTAATCCTGTTTATAGCCAAAGCAAGCTCGCGCAAATGATGTTTGCTTATGAGTTGCAAGATCGACTTGAAAAGAGCGCCAAAAAAATCAAAGTTTATGTTTGTCATCCTCGGTCCTCCGCGACATCACTCATCAAAACAAGCGGTAGTCGTTTCATGCGTTTTGTCTTCTGGCTCATGACGAAAACTCCGCGCGTGCAAACCGCCGAGCAAGGTGCTTTTCCTCAGTTCATGTGTGCAACCGAAGATGGTCTCGAAGCGCGCGCGCTTTATGGCCCGACAGGACGTATGGAAATGGTGGGCCCGGTTGAAAAAGGAACATTGAATCGTACGCCTATGATAAGTCCACCATGGAAAAGCTTTGGAAGGTGAGCGAGGAATCCACCGAGTATAATTAGACTTTAAGCTGAGCGCACGTTTAGCTAATCGCGAGACGGCATTAAATCGACCAAAGTGACCTATTTAATTAAGATGAGGCGCAAATCGTTTACATTGGTACCAGAAGGTCCAGGCGCAAAAATGTCTCCAATCGCCCAAAATGCAGAATATGCGTCATTTTGCTCAAGAGATTTCTGAGCATTCAAACCGACGCCAGATAGCCGACCAACCGTCGCGCTATCGGCAAATGCGCCGGCATTATCTTCGCTTCCATCAATGCCGTCTGTATCCGCAGCAAACATATGAACATTTTCCACACCATCAAGCTCAATGGCAAGCGAAAGGAGATATTCTGTATTACGGCCGCCCTTGCCTTTTCCCCTTAAGGTCACAGTTGTTTCACCCCCAGAAATAATTAGGCCGCGCCAGCCCTCTGAAATTTTGGTGCGGACAAATTCTGCGTGTTCACTTGCGATCACGCGCGCCTCACCTTCGATCGTGCCCCCTAAATTAATCACAGCCAAACCGAGTTTATTGGCCCAATCTTCAACTGCGGCAAGTGACTTTCCTGCAGAAGCAAGTATTTGAACTTCACTGTTCACTTTTGAGCAGTTCGCTAATTCACTATCCAAGACTTGCGAAACAGGCTTTGGGAGTTTGAGATTAAATTCTTGGATAACGTTTAACGCATCTTCAGGCGTCGTCGTACCCGCAACCGTTGGGCCAGAAGCAACTTCCGCAGGATCATCACCGGGCACATCTGAAACCAAATAAGTCAAAACCTTTGCGGGAGCGGCCGCGTCTGCTAGGCGCCCACCTTTAATTTGAGACAAGTGACGCCGAAGCGTGTTCATTTTTCCAATTGGCGCACCCGAACTTAAGAGCGCGTCATTCACTAAAATCTCGTCCTCAAGTGTCATCGGCGCGAGCGGCGCCGCTAACAACGCAGATCCCCCTCCTGTAATCAGCGCGACGACAAGATCATCTTGAGTTAAATCACGTACTGAATTTAAAATTTCCTTTGCTGCGATCGCTGAATTTTTGTCTGGAACAGGGTGAGAAGCTTCTATGATTTTAATTCGCGCGCACTCAGCGCCAAAACCATATCTCGTGACCACAATTCCCTCTAAAGGATACGGATATAGCCGCTCAAAACTCTGCGCTAGATGTGCAGCGCCTTTCCCTGCACCAACCACAATCAAGCGACCCTTGGGAGGATTCGGCAAAAGTTTACGCAATGTCTCATGAGGATGCGCTGCTTGAATTGCGGTCTCGTAACATTGGCGAAAAAAAGATCGAATGTCATTCATGCAAAAACTTCCAATTCAATTCCAACACTGTTGTCTCTACCATTTTTGCATTCAAGGGCAAGCCCGAACTCGAACCTAAAGTCTGTTTATTCGAAAATTTAGTCTGAAATTTCTTCTACCTACAATTGTAAGTAGAGTCTATTCTTTGAAGTTGTCCCAATCATTTTGCAATCCAAAATTGTATTCATAATCGGAAATGGCAATATATTTCACTCATTTTTTCAATGGTCTCGTTAAGGCCTATAATAATTTCATTGCCATTGAGGCCAATCTTATATGCTGACTATTTTACATAGAAATCACTATAAGAGGCGCTTATACTATCAACAGGTTTCAGTATTTTTTGATAGCGAAACTCTAATGAAATTTCGTTTTTGAAGTTAACTGCTACCTAGCCACCACATCCAACCCGCAAGAGAGAAAAAGGCGAAACTATATGATATGATAAATATAGAATTGGAAAGCTTTGCAAATTTAACTTCCTCTCCAAATAGTGGAAAAATTGCGGCATTGGGCATGGCCATAAATAGGACAGTAATGACCAATTCTTGCTCCGTTAGACTCAGAAAATGACCAATCACAAGTGCAATTAGGGGGAGCGCCACCAGCTTCCCTAAACTGGCAGCATATGCAGGCGCACTCGGCCAAACAAACCCCGTGCTGGCTAAAATTCCGCCGATCGTTACAATCGCAACGGGCGCCGCCGCTTGCCCTAGTAATTCAGCCATATTTTCAAATCCTGCGTGTAAATTAATATTTAGGACTGAAATGGGAACCGCCGCAATGACCGCCCAGAGAAATTGATTTCGCACCAATGATCTAAAAAATGCGCGTGAACCCCAATCTCCGCTCATGGATATATTGGTGATCACCATAAAGGCCGGCAATAATATAATATTTTCAAAAAGAATAATTTGCACAACGATTGGCGTGATCGCATCTCCAAATGTTAATGCCAGAATAGGAACCCCCATCAGCAAACTATTAGAGGCCGTGGCTCCATGCCCTAAGAGCATCGCATGTTCTAAGCGCCAACCCATAGACCGCCCAACTCGGATAAAAATTGGGTAAAGTATCAATGTAGCCAGCGCGAAAGTTACAAATATCTTTGCATTAAAAAGCGACGATATATCCCTATTCACAAGCGATGAAAATACGTAGGCAGGAAGCGAAATATAGAGAACAAAGTAGCGAAATGCGGGTAAGAATTTACTTTCTATCCATTCACGTCGAAATGCAAACCACGACCCGATCAGTAAAATAAATACCGCGAGTAACCCATCCATTTATTTTTGAAACATTGGTGGGCGCGCATCTTGCCATTGACCGTTGTTTTTGGCCGAATTAACAGCTGAATAAACAGCGGCCATTGACCTCAATCCATCATGAGCAAGGGGCAGCCCATCTCTCTTTTGACCTGAGATCGCATCAGCCAAATCGCAATAAATATTTGCAACGGCAAGCGGAAAACCTTCGGGATGAGCGATCGCCACGCGCGAGAGACGCATCGCATCTTCATGAAGCCCGCACTCACCTTTTTCGATGATCTGAGTGCGTCCGCTAACAGGTGTATAGACAAGCTGGTTTGGCTGTTCAGAAGCCCAACGTAAGCCGCCTGTTTCGCCAAAAACTTGAATATCAAAACCATGCTGGCGACCAATGGCAACAGAAGAAGTCCAAAGCCGCCCTACCGTGCCATTTTCCATGCGGAAATTGACCATGGCATCATCTTCAAGCTCACGGCTTGAAATCGTAGACGCAAAATCTGCAGATAGATTTTTGACCTCATCATTACAAATAAAACTCGCCATATGAAGCGCATGAATTCCACAATCTGCAAACTGACCAGAAACACCCGCCATATTTGGATCATAGCGCCAACGAACACGAGGATTGTCGGCATCACCCGCGTCACCGTGGTGTCCGTGGCTAAAGTTCGTGACAACAAGACGTATTTTACCAAGCTCGCCCGCGCCCACCATCGCGCGCGCTTGGCGCACCATTGGATAGGCAGAATAGCAATAATTCACTGCGCAAATTTTACCCGATTTTTCAGCAACGCGCACGATCTCTTCGCCCTCTTCAACATTCATCGTCATCGGCTTTTCGCAAAGCACATTAAAGCCCGCTTCTAAGAACGACTTGGTGATTTCGAAATGGGTAGAATTGGGTGTCGCGATCGTAACAAGATCAACACGATCCTCTCTCCCTTTTTCGCCATCAAGCATCTCTTCCCAATTCCCGTAGGCACGTTCTTTAACAATGCCCAGTGATTGCGCATAAGCGCGCCCTTCTTCTTCTCGGTGATCGAGCGCGCCGGCCACAAAAGCAAAGCGCCCATCAGCTTGTGCACCCAAACGGTGTGCAGGGCCAATTTGCGAACCTTCGCCTCCACCAATCATTCCCCAATTTAACTTGCTCATCTTTTAATCCTTTAATTTTATACGCTCACCCAAGCTCCACTTTGATTAGATTCATGAATGGCTTTTATGATTGCGTTCACATCTTGACCGTCCTTAAAACTCGGCCAAATTTCGTCTCCTGTCTCGATCGCCTTGAGGAAATCGCGTGCCTCAATGATGATTTGATCTTGATAGCCTGTGCCATGACCCGGGCCTAAATTAAAATTGACATAGTCGGGATGCGCTGGTCCCGTCAATATCTTTTTATAGCCAGATTGCGCTTCATCTTCGCCTGTTTTGTATAGCCAAAGTGCGTTTTGGTCTTCCTGATCAAAACGTATCGAGCCGCGCGTTCCAAACACTTCAAACCCATAGCCCATTTTACGCCCTGTGGCGACACGACTAAAGTGAATATAGCCCATGGTGCCGTTTTCAAAGCGGCAAAGAAGTTGGCCTTGATCATCGTTCTCAACCGATTCTGGCCCTTGGTCGCCAGTGCGCGTTTTGTGAATAGTTTCAAATTCCGCGTTGAGTTTGTTGACGGGCCCCATTAAGCGCAGTGCCATATTAAAAACATGCGCCAAATCACCCAAGGCGCCATTATTAATGCCACGCGTTCGCCAACTCGCGGGCGCTTTCGGATCGGCATAATAATCCTCAACATGTTCGGCGCGGAAATAGGTAATATCTCCAATTTCACCCGCAGCAAGCAGTTGATGCGCATATTGCGCGGCGGGCGTCCGAATATAGTTAAAGCCCACCATGTTCGCCAAGGGTCGCGCGGCCTTTGCCAGTTCAACCATTTTTTGGCCATCCTCAAATGAACCTCCAAGAGGTTTTTCACACATCACATGCTTGCCATTTTCAAAAGCCATTTGCACCATTGCTAAATGCGTATCCGGTGGTGTCGCGATCACAATGGCTTCAACTTTAGGGTCAGTGACCAGCTTGCGCCAATCTCCAGTTGAGCGGGCAAATCCAAATTGATCACGGTAACGCGCCGCGCTTTCCTCACTTGTCGCCGCCACCATTTCAAGCTTAGGTCTCAATGTTGTTCCAAATGCGGCGCCAACCGCTGACATCGCCACGGCATGAGCTTTGCCCATGTATCCGCCGCCAATTATTCCTATGCCTATATTTTTCATTGGTCTCTCTCATAAATCCAGTTGTGGTCTGGGTGGTTCTTGAAGCGCCACCGACGGCGCGGGCCGGCCATGACATTGAGATAATACATTTCATATCCGTAAGGCACGCCGCACGGATGATGTCCTTTGGGAACAAGAACGACATCCTCACTCGATACCGCGATGGTTTCATCTAGTGATCCGTCCTCGGTAAATACGCGCTGAATGCCGTAACCTTGGCTTGGGTTGATGCGATGATAGTAGGTTTCTTCAAGATAAGTCATGTTGGGGAAGTCATCTTCATCATGGCGATGGGGCGGATAACTTGACCAATTGCCATCTGGTGTGAAGACTTCTGTTACGAGAAGTGAACCCGCAACGTCGTGATCTTCCATCGCGATATTGTGGATATATCTTGTGTTCGCGCCTTTGCCGCGCGAAACGGTTTCGATGCCTTCAGGGCCAAGTACGCAAACGGGATAATCACCTGCGGCTGGCGCGGAACAAACCGCCAATGTGCAATCCGTTGAAGCGCTTGCCTTCCATTCTGTTTCCCCGGGCACGTAAACACAAGCCGGTGGTGTTTTCTCAAAAACATTCATGCGCACGCCCAACTCACCAAGGTCGTGATCACCCGCTTGAATGCGCGCCTTGCCCTCAACAAGAACCAAAATCACCTCTTGATCTCTTGTAAACTCAGAGGCGCTTTCGCCGGCCTTCAACCTATAAAGCCCAAAGCCAACATAATTCCAATTGGGCGTCAGCCTGCCTTTGGCGTTTTCAACTGTGATATCATGGGTTTTTCCAGTATCACCATTGGGTTTGATTAATAATTCGCTCAATTTATGCACCCTGCCTTGCGCGAAGCGCATCCAGTTGTTTCTTAAGCGCGTCTATTGTCCATTTTTCCGCGAAAGCTTGGCGCATTAAATCAGCCTGTGACATTGGGGCGTTTCCGCCCACTGGCGGATCAGTATCCAGATTTGTTGGGAAAGGATATCCTTCTGCACATGCCGAGATCGCGTTTTGCACTTCATCCGCGTTTAATTCACTTAAGTGCGGATAAACGGCAAGGCACATTGAATGTCCATCAACCGCCTCCATTGCGCGACCAAAAGCGGACGAAACTTGAAGCAAATTGGCCATGCGGTGAATGTCTTTGCTCACATTTGCGCCCGCAGAATGCAAAAGCGCTGGATTAAAAAATACCGCGTCGCCTTTGCTAAGCTCAAGTTGGACATAATTTTGCTCAAAAAAATCGCGGTGCGCTTCATCATGGAAGGCGAGATATCCTTCAGGATAAAGCTGACTAAATGGCAATAGCTTTGTTGGTCCACTTTCTATCGGCATATCACAATGCGCGACCGCCCCTTGTAGGGTCAAGGCCGCCGTAAGCTCATGAACATGCGCGGGATATTGCGAAGCGCTTTGCGCGGTCTGGAAGCCAAGATGATAGTCTCTATGTGCGCTTTGAGCTTTACCACCTGGCCGCACTTGGTTGACTTGCGACGTCATTTGGTAATGAGGTCCAAGCCAAGCCGCACTTACAGCCGCAATGACCGCATTGCCATAATATTTTGCAAAAACATCTGGTGAGTGCAACGCCATTTTTTGTAAAGCATTCCAAACGCGATCATTCGCACCAGAGGCGGCAAAATGATCTCCTTTGCTCTCGCCTTTTTCCGCATCGATTATAGATTGAAAGACCGAACTTGCACGGTCGATCACTTCCCGATCACCATAAGCATTCGCAAGCGCTAAAACGCCAGGACCTTCGCGCAATACCCAAATCCATTCGCTATGCAAATCTTGATCTCGCAACCGATCTCCCAATCGAGCCACATCATAAATGGGAATATTCTTTTTGACTTCTGATGCCAAAGGGACTTGCCCGCGATCAAGGGATGACGTCGTCAGCGACTTCAAATGATCAATGTTATATTGCCCGATTTGATAAAATCTATTGGCCATCCGAGACCTCTAACTCTGCTTTTTTGCACGCTGCAATGATGTTTTCATATCCCAGTTTCGAGTATTCGTATGGCGGGGCCTTTTTCGGGTCTTGCTCGGCTTCAACCACAATCCAACCCGCGTAATTCATGGCCTTTAATTTGTCGGTGACCGCGCCAAAATCAATGCAACCATCGCCGGGAACTGTAAAAGCGCCCGCAATCACGGCATCGAGGAAGCTTCGGTTATTTTCCCGTACATCGCGTACAATCTCAGGGCGGATATCTTTGTAGTGAACATGATGAACACGGTGCGACCAGCGATCAAGCGTTGCCATCACATCGCCACCACCGAAAAGACAATGCCCCGTATCAAAGCAAAGCCTCAGATCATCACTTGAGCCTTCCATAAGTGCATCAATATCCGCCTCAGCTTCAATAATAGAACCCATGTGATGATGATAAGCCATCGGCATGCCTTGATCCGCGCACCATTTGGCCACCTCGCTCAATTTGTGCCCATAATCTTTAGCTTCATCGCGCGAGAGTTTCGGGCGATCATTTACGGGTGTATTGATCTCACCTTGAACCGTGTTGGAGCATTCCGAATAAACCAAACAAGGTGAGCCAAGCGCCACAAACTGCTCAACCTGTTGAGCAATCGCGGCCATCTCTTCTTTAGCCGAGTTCTTGAGCAAATTGCCCGAACACCAACCTCCGCATAGCGCAATTTCTGCGGCTTCAAGATATGCGCGTAGGCCATCAGTGTCTTGGGGCATGCGTTGCCCCCGCTCCACGCCTGTGTAGCCAATTTCGCGCGCCTCGCGCAAAGCCTGTTCCATCGTATAATCGGCTGTAATGTCGGGAAGATCATCATTTTGCCAAGCGATGGGTGATATCCCAATTTGAACGCTCATCGGCTTTGCTCCTTCTTACTTAATTCAAATTTCGCGCGGGCATCATTAACCTCTTTACGTACGGAGACTTCCGGCACGCCCACTTCCCACCAAGTCCCACCAGCCTCGGTGGAGGGGTAAGGATCGGTATCAATCACAATCACTTGAGTTTTGTCGCTCGCCTTCGCGCGGACAAGCGCATCTTCTAGCTCATCAATATTCGCGACCTTCACGGCCTCCGCACCCATGCTTTCGGTATGTTTGACAAAATCAATCGCCGAAGGATTAACGTGATGGCTATGATCAAGAAGATTATTAAACTCTTCTCCGCCCGTGCCCATTTGCAAGCGATTAATGCAGCCGAAGCCACGATTATCCGTAATCACAATCGTAATCTTGATACCCATCATCACCGCAATCGCCAGTTCAGAATTGGCCATCATATACGAACCATCGCCGACCATCGCGATTACATCCTTTTCAGGCTGAGCCAGCTTAATACCCATCGCGCCCGCAATCTCATAGCCCATGCAACTAAAATCATATTCCATATGATAACCACCAACATGTGTGCTATTCCAAAGCTTATGTAGCTCGCCTGGCATTGTACCCGCAGCTCCCATAATCAAGGTTTGCGCATCCGCGCTTCTTTGTACAGCACCCACAAC
Organism: Paracoccaceae bacterium; assembly: GCA_965263365.1. Taxonomy (GTDB): domain Bacteria; phylum Pseudomonadota; class Alphaproteobacteria; order Rhodobacterales; family Rhodobacteraceae; genus CANMUM01. The sequence continues at coordinate 957,862 of OZ253672.1, read as the reverse complement.
TTGCATATCGGTTGGGAGTGTATTGGATGTTGGGGCCGCGGTGACTTTTTTAACTTCTTCCGACCAGTCCTCGCGGAGTTTTGGATCGGGCTTGTTTGGGTTAAACCCATCAAGTGCCTCATTAAAACGTGCGATGGCTATTTTCGCATCTGCAACAAGACCGTAGGAGCGGTGTTTATTGGTATCATATGGCGCAACATTCACCGCCAAGATTTGACGATCAGGGTTTTTAAATAAAGACCAAGAACCCGTAGTGAAGTCTTGGAAGCGCGTCCCAATGCCAAGTACAAGATCTGCGTTTTCACATACACTATTGGCAGAATTTGCGCCCGTCACACCCACAGGGCCAAAGTTCATTTGATGATCCGCAGGCATTGCCGACTTGCCGCCTTGCGTTTCGACAACAGGAATACCGAAACGATCAGCAAATGCCGCAAGATCATCACAAGCATTGGCATAATGCACACCCCCGCCTGCAACGATCACAGGATTTTTTGATTGACTAATAAGCGCAATTGCAGCCTCAAGTTCACGTGTATCTGGCTGAGTTTGACGAACATTCCAAACGCGCGCCTCAAAAAAACTCTCAGGATAATCAAAAGCTTCTCCTTGCGTATCTTGACAAAAAGCCAAAGTCACAGGGCCGCAATCCGCAGGGTCAGTTAAGACACGCATCGCGCGCGGAAGTGCAGTAAGCAAATGTTCAGGACGCGAGATACGATCATAATAACGCGAGACAGGACGGAAGCAATCATTTGCACTTACCGTCCCATCACTAAAATCCTCAATCTGTTGTAAAACAGGATCAGGCGCACGGTTCGCAAAAACATCTCCCGGCACAAAAAGCACAGGCAAACGGTTCGCATGCGCCAACGCACAAGCCGTGACCATATTTGTCGCACCCGGCCCAATCGAACTTGTCACCATCATCGCCTGACGACGCTTTTTAGCCTTGGCATAAGCAATGGCCGCATGCGCCATGGTTTGCTCATTATGTCCACGGTAAGTGGGGAGTTGATCGCGCACTTGATAAAGCGCTTCGCCAAGACCTGCAACATTTCCATGACCAAAAATCGCCCATGCGCTAGGGATCAGCGCTTCTCCATTTTCATTTTGTTGCACAGATAGATATTTGACCATAGCCTGCGCGGCCGTTAATCGAATGGTTTTCATTTCACTTTACCTCTCGCATTGTCCCAAATTTGACAAAGTTTTTGATAGTTTTTTGACATCGTTTTTATTGCTGTGGCATCATTGATTTCGCCGCGCATCCACTTGCGCGCCGTATCCCCAAAAATCGTACGGCCAACCGCAAATCCCTTAACGAGCGGCTGCTTAGCTGCCACCTCAAAACTCGGGGCAAGCTCCGCCTCAGGCGCATCCAAGCCCAGCACAACAACCCCACGGCAATAAGGATCATATTGAGAGATCGTCTCAACCGCTGCATTCCAGCCCGCATCTGTTTTCATCGGCTCAAGCTTCCACCAATCGGGATAAACGCCGATCTCATAAAAACGCTCAATGATTTTCGCGGTCGTTTGATCATCAACATCGGCAACCTTTGAAGGTATCACCTCCAAAAGCAACTCAAGACGATTGCGCCGCGCCGTTTCAAAAAGACGCTTCACTGTTGCTTCCTGCTCTGCCTTCATTTTTGCATCATCATCAGGATGGTAAAAACAAAGAACCTTCACAACATTTTCAAGCGCCCATTCGCCAAGCCCGCCATAATCCAAGCCAAGGTCAGGCTCGAGCGTCAAAGGTCGTGAGCCGGGCCACTCCACAGGTCGCCCAATCCAAAGCCCTGAGCCTGATGCCGCGTGAAGCGCGCTTTTTCCAAGGCGATGATCACAAAGAATACCATAGCCCTTCTGTCCATTCGCGACGCCCTTGGCAGCCTCAAGGCAAAGCCGTTTAAACTCACCAATCTTCTCATCCGTCGCGCCTTCCATTTCCTCGAATTGTAGCCGATGGTCAAAAGCAAATACACGCATATCAGGCCAATCTCCCTTGCGGTTGGTCGACCAGTGAATTTGTTCAAGCTCTGAATCATTCCGAAGATCAGGCCGCTTGATCCCGCGATCTAAAAAGAACTGCAATTCTTCCCAGCTTGGATAGGCAGGCGTGCACCCATGGCGGCTTACAGCCAAAGCCCCGCAAGCATTGGCATATGTTAAGCCCCGTGACCAATCCTCGCCATCAAGCCAACCCTTTAAAAGACCCGACATAAACCCATCGCCCGCGCCCAATACATTAAAAACTTCAATGGCAAAGCCTTCGCCTGCAACCCCGTCATCCCACGAGGTTATCTCACCTTCAAAAGCAACCGCACCAAGCGCGCCGCGTTTGCAAACCAAAGTCGAATTGGTGAGGGTGCGCACCGTTTGTAGCGCCTCAATCGTATCCGTAGAGCCGCCCGCAATATGGAACTCTTCTTCCGTGCCAACGATCAAATCAAATAGTTCGAGCGTTGATTGCAATTTTTGGCTCACGGCCACACTTTCAATAAATCGGCTTTCACCATCACCATGTCCAGCCAATCCCCAAAGATTAGGTCGGTAGTCAATATCTAGCGCAGTTTGCTTCCCCTTTTCACGCGCAATTTTCAGCGCTTTTAATGTCGCCGCCTCAACAGCCGGATTTGATAAATGCGTGCCCGTCGCGACAACCGCGCGCGCTTCACCGATCAATTCAGGATCAATATCATCTTCACTAAGCGCCATATCCGCGCAGTTCTCGCGGTAGAATATCAAAGGGAACTGATCCTCATCACGAATACCCAAAAGCACCAATGCCGTCAGGCGCTCATGGTCTGTACGAACACCGCGCACATCAACGCCTTCCGCCATCAATTGCTCACGAATAAAACGACCCATATGCTCATCACCAACGCGCGTAACCAGGGCAGATTTCAAGCCAAGGCGCGCGGTCCCCGCCGCAATATTGGTGGGAGAGCCGCCGATATATTTATCAAAGCTCCCCATATCCTCAAGCCGGCCGCCAACCTGAGCACCGTAAAGATCAACCGATGAGCGGCCAATGGTAATGAGATCAAGTGTCATTTCTTAAGACCTCAGACAAGTCGATTGCGCGCCCTTCCTTAATGGAAATATTCGCGGCCTCTGCGAGTGCGAGCGCAATCAAACCGTCCTTGCCCGTTGGATTGAGAGGCTGATTTGAAATAATGGCTTCAATTAACATCGCAATTTCCGCCGCATAAGCATCTTCGTAGCGGGTCATGAAAAAATCATGCAAAGGTTGGCTTGTATAGCCGATTTGTGTTGCACTCTCGACCATGAGTGGCTTTGGATTATCTGCGCGAACCATTCCTTCAGAACCGTGAACTTCAATGCGCTGATCATAACCATAGCTTGCTCGGCGCGAATTGTTGATATGAGCTTGCTTCCCACTCTTGGTCGTTAAAACAACCATCGCGGTATCAAAATCTCCGCGCTCTTTCACTTCAGGGTCAACAAGCACCGAGCCAGTCGCATAAACCGTTTGAATTTCTTCACCCAGCATGAACCGCGCCATATCAAAGTCGTGGATCATCATATCGCGAAAAATCCCACCTGAAACGGAAATATACTCCATCGGCGGCAAAGCTGGATCTCGGGAGGTGATAACCACCTGCTCCACCTTACCAATTTTTCCCATTTCGATCGCACTCTTGAGTGCACAAAAGTGCGGGTCAAAACGACGATTGAAGCCAAGCATTAAACGCGCATCGGTTTCGTCAACAACTTTTAAACAAGCTCGCACTCGCTCTAGATCAAGATCAATGGGTTTTTCGCAAAATATAACTTTACCAGCACGGGCATATTTTTCGATGAAATCTGCATGAGTATTTGTAGGCGTACAAATCGCGACAACATCAATATCATCTGAGTTCGCAATGGCATCTAGACTACGAATATCGCATCCATATTGCGCGGACACGGAGACGGCCTCATCATCTACTGGATCATAAACGGCAACGAGTTTGGCATCAGGGTTATAATCGATCGCGCGTGCATGAGTTTTACCAATGCGCCCCGCACCGAGAAGAGCAAATTTAACGGTCATTTTTACCTCAAATTTTTCCTTTAAGCCTCGGCTTCAGCATATTCAGCTTGTGTTTTTGCGCCGGTGATATATGCGACAACATCTTCACCATCGGTCTCATTTTTGTTGAGATTAGCGACGATGCGCCCGCGACGAAATACAACAATCCGATCAACCAAATCCATGACTTGGCGCATATTGTGACTAATCAAAATTAGCGGCTCGCCCGCCTCTTTTAACGTCCTCACAATATTCTCAACTTGCGCAGTTTCTTGAACACCAAGTGCGGCCGTCGGCTCGTCCATGATCGTGAGTTTTGACGAAAAAGTTGCCGTACGCGCAATCGCGACGCATTGGCGCTGACCGCCCGACATATTTTGAATCGAATTGTTGATGTTAGGAATTTTTACGCCCGTCTTAACCAGCGCATTCATTGTGTCTTCGCGCATTGATTTATAGTCAAGGAAACGAAACGGCCCCAGCCAATCCCACTTGGTTTTTTCACGCCCAAGAAACAGATTATCAGGAACATCAAGATCATCGGCCAATGCGAGCGTTTGAAAAACGGCTTCAATCCCAGAATGACGTGCATCAAGAGGGCCAGAAAAATTCCTTTCTTCGCCATCAAAAATGATCTGACCACTTGTGGGTTGCTCCACCCCCGTGATCTGCCTCACAAAGGTTGATTTCCCTGCGCCATTGTCACCCATAATCGCGACATGTTCGCCTTTTTCGAGAACAAAGTTTGCGTCATTTAGGGCGTGAACGCCGCCATAATGCTTAGTGAGACCCTTGGTTTCTAAAATTATCTCTGACATTTTGATCTCCCTTACCGACTACCGCGCGTTTGGCGCATTTTATCTAATACAACGGCGCTGATGATAATTACGCCCATGGCGATGAGCTGATAAAAAGCATCAAGTTTGATAAATGTGAAACCAGACTGAAGCACACCAAATACCATTGCACCAAGAACCGTTCCAATTATTGATCCGCGCCCCCCTTGCAAACTGATCCCACCAATAACAGCCATGGCAATCGCGTATAGCTCGTAGAAAATTCCCATGCCGGACTGTGCTGTCAGATTTTTTGAACTCAACACAATCGCTGCAAATGCAGCCAGCATTGAAGCAATCATATACACAAGCACCTTGTGACGCTGCACATTAATCCCTGACATACGCGCAGCGTCCTCATTGGAACCGATTGCGTATGTATGCTTTCCATAAATCGTATATTTTAGGATGATATGGAATAAGACTGCCAATCCGACGAACCAGAAAACTGGCATCATGCCCTTACCGATCGCCGCATATGATTCAGTTGGAAAAGAAACCGGCTTGCCGCGTGTCCATGCTTGAGCAATCCCTCGACAAATCAAGAACATGCCCAAGGTCGCGATAAATGGCGGTATCTTTGTATAGGCGATAAGGCTTCCATTTATTGCGCCAATCATTGCGCCGAAACAAAGCCCGACAATAATAGGCAATATGACTGGCAAATCAAAAGCCCAATCACCAAACACAGCCTTTGGATTTTCGCCCCCATTAACGATAGCCGTTTGAGCAAATGACATCACGATCATGGCTGTTGCCCCCACGAGAGGCCCTGAAGAAAGATCAATGCCGCCAGAAATGATCACTTGTGTAACCCCAAGGGCAATAATTCCGATAATCGAAACTTGTAAGATAATGATTTTAAGCCGGGCGATGTTTAAAATCGTCCCATCGCGAGCTTCATTGAAGTCAAAGAGCATGCTTTGGTTGTTCATGTAGGGCAGTAGTTGCCCCAACGCTTCAAAAGCTGCTACAATCAATATTAGTGCAATGAAAATGTTAAGCTCATTCGGCCATTTTCTCTTTTTATCATCAAAAGTTAATCCACCTACACCATGTGCTGAATCAGACATGATTTGCCTCCCTAGACGCTATCCCAATAATTTTTTTTGTGTGTGCGAGAGCCACCTCAATAGCGGCTCACGCATTTGACTAAATGAAATTTAGTTCAAATAATCGTCAACATTTTCAGGCGTGACGAGCTTGAATGGAATGAAGACTGTCTTGTCGACCGCTTCACCAGCAGCAAGTTTAAGCGCAGTGTCAATTGAGCCCGCTCCTTGACCTGCGAGGTCTTGGAAAACAGTCACATCCATCTCACCGGCTTGCATTGCAACAAGTGCATCAGGTGTCGCATCAACGCCACCAACAACCACATCATCCATAGAGATCCCGGCTGCTTTCATCGCTTGGATTGCCCCAATCGCCATCTCGTCGTTGTTACCAAATACAGCATCAAATTCTTCGCCAGATGCAATCCAGTTTGTCATCAAATCCTGGGCTTCGTCGCGCGACCAGTTTGCAGTTTGCTCATCGATTAGCGTGATAAAGTTACACATATCCATGCCGATGACATCGTGGAAATCTTTTGAACGCTGAACAGCCGCTTGATTCGAAAGCTGGCCCATAAGCATGTAAGCTTTCGCGCCGCCAGATTTGCCCATTGCGCGCAAATCTTGGCACATGCGGAATGCGGCCAAAGTTCCAGATTCGATCTCATTTGAAGCCACAAATGCCTGACCTTCAGGTAGCGAATCCATGTTCACAGGCTGACGGTTAACATATACAAGCGGAATACCCGCAGCCGCAGCCGCAGCAGACATTGCTTCGGTTGCATTTGTATCAACAGCATTCACGATGATCGCATCCACACCATTGGCAACAAAATTGTTGATCTGGTCGAGCTGTCTCGCGACATCATCTTGCGCATCTTCCATGATCAAATCTACGCCGTCAATTGAGTCCGCGTGATCTGTCATGCCATTGCGCATAATCGTCAAGCCATTATCGTCAAAGCGCGCAACTGAAACGCCAATCGTTTCCGCCAAAACGCTTGTCGACATGAGAGTCGCAACCCCTGTTAACATCATTTTTTTTGCAAAATTCATAAATTCCTCCGTTGAAATTTCGTTATTATATGAAAAGGCAGCCTGCAAATCAGCGCGCTTTCCTACAGCTATTAGGGAAGAGATCAATCCTAGAGTCAAGGAAAATTATAAATGAATACTATCATTTTTGATATTTTTTTATCACAAAATGATAGATTTACATCATAGCAATTCTGGAAATAGATAGCTTTGTGTAAAAAATTGTTGGCGCGGTAATTCGGTTAGTCCCTGCTCAATTGAACGAACCATATCTTGCACTGTGGCGCGCGCAATGGCGTCAATTGGAGTCACATTGGCGAATGTCAAATAACCGTCTTGCAAAGCGCTTCTTGTTGTCGGCGTGTCTTCGTTAACTGCAACTGTGATCTCGCCTGGGCTCCGCTCTTCGCGAATGGCTTTTATGACCCCCTCCATTCCGCCTCCTGCACAATAAAGTGCCGTCAAATCATGATGACGATTGAGCAATTCCAATGTGGCTTCATAAGCGAGCTGTCGAGTTTCCAAATTCACTAAAGTATCAAGCAATTCGAAATTTGCTTCGCTTTCGCGAAAATAAGACCTAAATCCCGTCTCGCGCAGTTCGTGTCCATGCCAGCGATAACCACCAACAAATAATGCGACTTTGCCCTGTTTTGCAACCTTGGAAAGAAGCCACGCTGTTCCGCGCCCGAGTTTAACATTATTGGTTCCAATATAGCTTTCGCGGACACCTTGCGCAAAATCATTCAGGAGTGAAAAAGTTGCAATTCCTTCATTGCGCAGCAAGCGTATGACCCCAGTAACCTCATGATGATCCACTGAGAGCCCGGCAACCGCTTGCGCTCTCTTACCTGCCATTCGAAAAGCCTTTGCAAATTCGGTAGGCATTGAGTTTTCGGCATAAAAGGTTGAAATTGAGAAACGCGCATGAGGAAAATCTTGTGCAGCGCGCTCAAGCGCATCTCGCAAATTGATCGAAAAATCTTGCCTCTCTTTATGAAGAACAAAGGCTATTCGGTATTCTGGCTTAACTTCATCAATACGCTGTGCAATGAGACCAGCTGCGTGATAGCCAAGCTTAACAGCAGCATCATACACCTTTCGCGCTGTTTCTTCACGAACTTTTGCCCGCCCGTTTAAGACTCGATCAACCGTTGCAACTGATACACCTGATTCTCTTGATACATCCGCGATCGTCGTGCGCTTTGCCATTTTTTCTCACATTACCAGTTATGAGAAACGAGCTTATGATAGAATTTGATAGAATTCTACCAATTTTTGATAGAAGATGTCATCAGTGATTTTCACTCAATCCAAATTATTCATCAATCGCCGCCATAAACGATTTAATTTCAAAAACTTGCGAAGGCATATTCACATGAAATAATCTAAAACAAAATCGTCAAAATATCCGTAAAGTGATTGCAAATTGAGTTGGACGCTCTCAACCGAAGCTCACATAGACCCAGCTTCAACGTTGTAATTGGAAGCAGTGCACATTTTGCTATCATCGCTTGCCAAAAATAAGACCATGCGCACCACGTAAACAGGGTCGATCAAATCGGGCAAACACTGATTTTTGCGATGGGCTTCGAGCGCGTCAGGCGTTGCCCATAGTTCTTTTTGACGCTCAGTCATAATCCAACCTGGCACGACCGTATTCACCCGAATGCGGTGCACCCCCAAATCGCGCGCCATGCCGCGTGTAAGGCCATGAACTGCCGATTTCGCAGTCGTATATGCAGGCATGCCCCCGCAAGCTTCCCACCAAGAATTTGATCCCATATTGATGATCGAACCACCCCCCTTAGTGATCATATCAGGCGCTACCGATTGGATCGCAAAAAACATATGGCGGATATTCGTAGCTTGTCGCTCATCCCAATATTCTGGCGTGACGCCTTGCCAGTCATGCCGATCATCATGAGCCGCATTATTGACCAAAATATCGGCCCCACCGAGCTTTGCTGTGAGCTCTGCCAAAGCCGACTTCAGCGCATCAATATTTCGAATATCCGCATAGGCAAATGTGATATTTTTGTGGGTTACAGAAAGCGCCTCTCCCCCTTTTTGATCAAAGTCTATAAAACCAACCTTTGTGCCTTGCGCGGCAAAGGCTTCGACCATTTCCCGGCCAATACCGCTTGCGCCACCTGTGATGATTGCTGTTTTTCCTTCTAAGCTTGGGTATGTCGCGAATTTTGGCACTTTAATTTCCCAAATTTTTAATGATGTGTTTGGTTGCTTTTACAATCGGCTCATGAACAGATCGCAAGATATTGAGATGATCAAAATCATCAGGGTTTTGATCCAAATGATTGCGGATCGCCCGCCCAAATTCTTGCCGCACTTCAGTGCCAATATTGAACTTTCTGGTATTAAACTCTCTGGTCATTCGCGCGCGGTCGTCTGGATGAACGCCAGAACCTCCATGAATAACCAAAGGTGCTCCAATGCTTGCGAGCTTCTCAAGACGCGCCCAATCAATCTGCGCGCCCGCTTTGGTTTGCAAATGTGTGTTTCCGACACTAACCGCCATCATATCCACACCTGTTTCACGCGCAAATATCTCGGCCTCTTTGACATCAGTACCCATTGAATTTTCGCCGTTTTGATAGCCGACATATCCAATTTCGCCCTCGGTGGACAAGCCTTTTGCCAGCTCAACCATTTCTTTTGTTTTGGCGATATTTTCAGAAAGTGGTAAGGCAGACCCATCAAACATAACTGATGAAAACCCGACATCAATCGCGCGCTTCACATCATCAATTTGGCGACCATGATCAAGGTGCAGCACCAAATCTGCAGATGACGCTTCGGCAGCAAAGCGCAACATCTTCCCCCAAATTTCAAGCGGCATATTGGCGCGTGCACCTGGACCAACCATCAAAATCACAGGGTGTTTAACGGCTTCCGCGGCTTCAATATATGCACGCACCTCCTCCCAACCAAGACAGACCAGTCCAGCAAGTGCGCCTTGTGTTTTCGCGAGGGCTTCTGTGAGGGTTATAACCGTCATTTGAACTTTGCGACCATGTCTTTGATGCCAGGAATCGTTTCGACTTGATAGGCATGTGTAGGCTGAAAATATTGCTTTAAAGAACGTTGCGACAACCCACCGAGAATGGTGAAATAGTACATTTCATAACCCGGCAATGCACAGCACGGATGATAGCCCTTATCAATGCAAAAAGTTGAACCATCAACGACGTGAAAGGCTTCCCCCACTTCTCCGTCTTCTTTTTGAAGCATCTGGAGACCTGAGCCATGGTTCGGACGAAAGCGAAAATTATAGGTTTCATCATGGCGCGTTTCATCTGGCAAGCGGTCCGTGTCATGCTTATGTGAAGGAAATCCAGACCAGCCACCAGCGCCAACTGTAAAGAGTTCAGACACCAATAAGCGCCCCACTTTTCCGTGCTGCTTTTGACCCAAAATATGTTTAATTTTACGATGTGTTTTGGTGTCGTCAGAGCCATATTGAACAAGATCAGGTGTGCGTACGTCAAAAGGCTCGAGAACTTCATCAAATTTTGCACCCGCCACAAATACCTCTGATGTGCGTAATGCACTGATTTGAGCCTTCGCACCCACGGGCACATAAACACCTTCTGGCTCACCGTCCCAAACATCAACGCCTCGATTGCCAAGCTTGGTAAAATTCACGCCTTCAACTTCTACATCAACAGTGCCTGTGGCGGGAACAATACATGTCTCATAGCCTGGGACTTGATATTCAAACACTTGTCCAGCTTCAAGTTTGACGATGTTAAAATAGTTCAACGGAACCTTTGGGTCGTCAATATCGACCACAGGTTTGTTTTTATTATCATAGGGAGCGATGTGCATTAGTGACCTCGTGATTTTAGAAATTTATTTAATTCGTTTCGGGTGGGCATGGCCGAAGAACAGGCCGGACGAGAAACAACAATAGCTGCATTTGCGGCGCCCTCTTTCGTCGCGCGGACGCTGTCTTTGTCTTGCATATATGCACTCATAAATGCGGCCATGAAGGCATCACCCGCACCGACGGGCTTCAGCGCATCGACTGGAAAGATCTGTGTCTCAAATTCATGACCTTGATCAATGGTGATCGCACCCTCGCCGCCCATTTTGTAAACAGCCAGTTTTTTTGCACCAAATTCACGAGCGGCATCTCGCCCGCCGACAAGTGCAAATTCTTCATCATTGCCAATGGCAACGTCAGCGATTTCGAGCGCGGAATTGAAAGTCGTCTCCGGATCTTCGTCAACCCAAGCCGCCGCGCGGTAATCAAGATCAATCACCGAAAATTTTGCGCGCCTCATCGCCTCCAAAGTCGCCGAGCGCGAAGGCTCTTTAGAGAGTGCAGTCCCCGTCACAATCAGCGCATCAAAATTTGAAAAATCAACTTTATCAATATGCTCCCTATTAAGTGCAAGGTCGGCGGCATTATTACGATAAATCACCACCTCAAAATCCTCCCGCCTATTTTCAGCAAGAGCGAGATTGGTATTTGTGCCCACGGGCGCCCCAAAAAGGTAGTGCGTTCCGATACCGTATTCTGCGCATTCACGTCGCACGTAATGCCCAACAGGATCATCAGAGACCAGTGAGAGCATTTCAACCTCCTCACCTAACCTCCCAAGCCCCGCAGCAATATTGCCTGACGAACCACCGAGCGCGGGCTTAAGCAAATTGGCTGAAGCTATCTTTGCGCGTTCTTCGGGATAAATATCCATACCAACGCGCCCAAGTACAATAAATTTCATCTTAATCCTCACAATGTCACTATGTTACGGAATTCATAATTGCATTCAAGAGGTGCAAACTTTCAAATTTGAGAGATTTTATATTCGAGACAATATTTTTGATCGGTATTTGATGAAAATCTTAAGGCCGTAATCCATGGTGTTTTTGCAGAGTTTTGTATCTATAGTATTCTTGCATGGTTTTTGCGCTCAAATAATGCCGTTTGAGACGCATATTTTCAAACAAAGACAAAGATCAGAAATTATGCGTGCTACCCGAAAATAGAAAGTTCGGGTTTATATGAACCGACTAACTTTTTGGGAAATCGCATACTGGTCGGCAAAGGTGAGCTCTATTTCCCTTGCTCATCATAGTGGGACAATGAGCGCGTTCTCGAGAGTATCAAAATTTATAAATGATTTTGAATGGGCGCACGAGACAGGTCGCGCTCATTAAAATCACAAAAATCATAAACAAGCGCTAAATGATCAAACTTAGCTCATAAAATCATTTATATGAGCAATAAGCTAAACGAATTGAAAACATAAATATTTGCATAACTTAATCAAAATATCCTCGTCATGAAAATTTTTACTGACGAGAGATTCTTAGATGTGTTGAAAGGTTAATCAAATAGTCGATTGCAGGAGTTATTAAATGGCTTTTTTTGCAAATAGATTGTGTCCATTTTTTGAACTTCGAAAGACGAGCTTACGTCCATGGCGTCCATTTAGAACTTTTCGAGCAGTTGGCAGGCGCTTCCATTCATCTGAAATGTCTGGAAACAAGATCATAAGTTCTTCTAAGGCTTCAATCGAAAGGGCTTTCAATGCGTTAGGCCCCGGATACAAAGACTCAGTGCGTGCACCATTTGAAAATACTATATCATGCTGATCAAATAGTATATGAAAATACTCAACTTCAGTTGTCACTTCGCAAATCTCAATTCCCTTAACACCCAACAAATGTTTGGCGGGCACGAGCATCTCTTCACTTCCAAACATTCGTTTGGCAATTTTGGAGCGTATCATTAAGCGGTGCTGAGGAGAAACTAAAAGATCTTGAGTAGGCAATTGGTCACCCAAGGCACCTTTTCGAATTCGAATAGGTCTTAATTTCACGTGAATATCGAGATTTTTTGAATTTATTGTCTTAGAGCCAATCCAGCGTATGGGTTGAAAACCATTATCGAGCGTACGAACTAAATCTCCTTTTTGCAAATGCTCCACGCGCATAGGCCCACCGATGGTCTCGATCTCAACGCCGCGCGTAAAGCACGGAGCGCTGCCCGCCGATTCGACTGTGATTAGGTCGTTATTGGTGACGGTGAGACCGCTAAAGGTAAAATCTGTATTCGAACTCGAGGCGTTATCATATTCATTTGCATTGGCCGTCGAGGTATAGCCGTCAGATAAGAGCGCGGCTTGAAGGTTGCTTAATTGCTGAGGCGTATGTTGGACATTAAGTGTATCGTTGTTACTCCCGCTTGTGCCCATATCAATCGTCAAAGCGCTCGAACCAGAGGTGAGATCTATGTCTACCTGATCTGACCCCTCCCCAGTTAGAATCGACGCGCTTGCGCTTACCCCCGTGCCGATCGATATTTGGTCATCTTGCGCGCCTGTTATGAACTCTCCAATGGTTGCGTTATTTCCGATCGTTATTTGATCCGCCCCATCACTTTGATCTCCACCCAAGTAATTTCCAAATGCCGATCCTTCGCCAATAATTAAGGTTGGAGTTTCTGTGCGGCTCGCATCAATATTAGCTCCACTTGCATCCACGCCATCAGGCACAGTAATCGTCGGTTCCCAATCAAAATTGCCGCCAAAACCAGCATCGAGAAATACGATGTTCTGAGTGCCAGAAGTATTTTGAAGCGTGATATTCACAACCGCGCCGATGTTGGATGGCTCACGAAACTCGATATCGCCCGTCACATCTCCGCCAATAATAACGTTATCACCTTGAAGGATACCAGTAACTTGCTCACGATTTACGATTCCAAAGGCACCCGGCGTATCAATATCAATGACTGTATAGTTGACGCCGTCGATTGTGACGATATCGCCGTCACTCGTTGAATAATTATTGTCATGAATTATATAGTTTGCCATATCCTGCAACTCCACACATTGTGAACAACGATCAAAAAGACACAATTTTTCTGTCAGTCAAATGGAGCACAATTAACTGATGGAAGAACACAAACGGGTTCTCAGAAAATGGGGTCTTTTTTCGTGATTATGTGATTTTGGTTAAGATAAAGTTGCAAAATCGATAAAATTTTAAATTCTATCATAATTTTAGTAATTCGAACTTCCATTAGTCAAAAAAACTTCGATTGACCTCAAAAGATACGTCTAGAATATCGCAATTCTGGACGCAGCTAAATTAAGGACAAAATTATAATTGGAGCCCCTTCTGTGCGTCAGCACTTAAAAAACAATCAAGCCAAAAAATATTGATTTCGCAACAACATTTTAGTTGTCATAAATCAAATGAATGAGCCCCAAATATTTTATAATTAACGATTGGTGGTTGAGATATGTATGTTACGTTAAAATCAGGGGATCGACGCCGCGCCTGAGACCTATGATCAAAACCAGAAGTTTTTCTAACTCAAAAAACTACATGCCGAGCGCGTCGCGGTAAATTTCTAATACGGCCTCTTCTTCAGCTAGATCTTGCGGGTCTTTTTTGCGTAAAGTGATAAGTTTGCGCATAGCTTTTGTATCATAACCGCGTGATTTGGCTTCCGCCCAAACTTCTTTTTGCGCATCTGCAATCGCCTTTTTCTCGGCTTCAAGAGTTTCAACGCGTTCAATAAAACTTCTCAATTCGCCCGCAGCAATTCTGTGGCTCGATAACTCATCATTCATGTTAGATCCTGTAATTAATAGCTTACTTTCTTTTTACAAATTTGCCTCCAGAGTTAAAGCCCTCCTTGCATTTTTATCTCAACAATAATAATCAAAAACGGGATCATAACTTTCTGAGCTCCCTCAAGATTCTATATTACAAATTGGGGATAATTTTTTGTCGTTTTCGATTTATCAGCTCGCCGCACTCATGACGGCGTTTTCTTGGGCGGTTGGCTCATTAGTTGCGCAAGTCACCGTCAGAGAGCTCGGGACATTTGCCTTTAACCGCTTCCGATTGCTGATTGCGACCGCGATGTTGTTTGTGTGTGTGTTCTTTTTTGGTGATTGGGAAAGTTATCCATTTGACGCTGTTCCCTATGTATTGATCTCAGGATTTGTGGGCATATTTTTAGGAGATGCGATTTTATTTGCATGTTTTGCCCGTCTAGGCGCAAGGCGCGGATCAGTTTTATATGCAACAAATGCACCAATGACGGTAATTTTAGGTTTTTTATTCTTAAATGAACAGCTCACATTTATCGAAATTTTGGGCATTCTCATTACAATCCTTGGTGTTATTTTAGCCATTGTCTATGGAAAACGGCGGACACAAATAAACCAATGGGAAGAAGTTCGTGGCATATTATGGGTTGGCGTTTTACTTGGTCTGCTGGGCGCGCTTGGTCAAGCGGTCGGTTCAATCATCATGCGCCCCGTTATGAGTGCGGGAGCCGACCCTTTAACGAGCGCGTTTTTACGTGTTGCAATCGCGGCCGCCGCTTTTCTTTTCTTTCATCTCATTATGAAACCAATTCGACCAAACCTCACAAATGCTCATAACCCCCTCACCCCAAAATTGACATTATATTTGTGCATTCAAGCTTTTACGGGAATGTTGTTAGGCATGACTTTGCTGATGTTTGCTTTGTCTGGGCCAAATGTAAATACAGGCGTTATCGCAACGTTAAGTGCAACGACCCCCGTTATGATTTTACCAGCCTTATGGTGGGTTACGAAAGAATTTCCAGCAATTGGGGCGTGGGTCGGTGCAATCATATGTGTTGCAGGTACAGCACTCATTGCTGCGGGTGGTTGAAGTAAATTTGACAATGATTGCGTTTATTCGTATAGCCCCATTACTGTTGAAACTTAATAGAAGTTTCATGGCTCACAAATTTGGATAAATTAAAAATCAGCATGAAATTTAGCGACCTCAGCCTCGTACCCGAAGTGCAAAAAGCCATCAAAGACGCAGGCTATACGGAACCAACACCCATTCAGTCGGACTCAATCCCTGCTGCTTTGATGGGGCAAGATGTTTTGGGAATCGCACAAACTGGTACAGGCAAAACTGCAAGTTTTACTTTACCGATGATTTCGATTCTATCCAAAGGTCGCGCCAAAGCCAGAATGCCGCGCTCTCTCGTTTTATGCCCGACGCGTGAATTGGCCGCACAGGTTGCAGAGAATTTTGAGATCTATTCAAAACATCTCAAACTCAAATTCGCGCTATTAATTGGCGGTGTGTCATTTAAAGAACAAGAAAAACTCATAGACCGCGGTGTTGATGTGTTAATCGCAACACCCGGGCGCTTGCTCGATCATTTTGAACGCGGGATGCTTTTGTTAAGAGATGTGCAAATTCTAGTAGTTGATGAGGCGGACCGCATGCTTGATATGGGATTTATTCCCGATATTGAACGCATTTTCAAACTGACCCCATTTACCCGGCAAACTCTATTCTTTTCTGCCACGATGGCACCCGAAATTGAACGCATTACGCGTGAGTTCTTACATTCTCCCCACCGGGTCGAAATTGCGAGACAATCCACAACTTCCGATACGATTGAACAATTTATCGTTGATATCGAACTGAAGAAAAACCAGCGCAGTGACAAAGTGAAACGAGATACACTCAGACAATTAATTGTGCAAGAAACGGATCTTCAAAATGCGATTGTATTTTGCAACCGGAAGCGCGATGTGGATATTGTTTATAAATCGTTATCAAAACATGGCATTAATGCGGGTGCACTTCATGGAGACATGGATCAACGTTCGCGCATGGAAACTTTGGAGAAATTCAAAGATAATCAAATTACATTTCTTGTAGCTTCAGATGTGGCCGCACGCGGATTGGATATTTCAAGCGTGAGCCACGTATTTAATTTCGATATACCTGTGAATTCGGAAGATTATGTTCACCGCATAGGTCGCACGGGGCGCGCGGGACGCAAAGGAAAATCATTCACACTCAATAATTTGAAAAGCGACGCCAAATATCTAAAAAATGTTCTAGATCTCATCAATAATGAGCCAAAACATATTCAAGTTCAACTTGAAGAGCCGTGCCCGAAAAAGTCGTCAAATCGTGAAAACAAAAGAAATACGAACCTAAAAAATGATGAAGCTCCTAGTGATCAGGAGAATGGCAAAAATAATTTGGGATTAGGCACCCATATCCCCAATTTTTTTAATTTAAAATTTTAAGATCATTTGAAAATTAGTTGAATAAAAACCGAAGCTAGTTCTCACAAACCTAAGTATCTCAAAAATCGATAGTTGATATTCTGCTTTTATGCAAATTTCATTTCGTTTTTTTGTTATTGTTTGTTTTTTCCATTTACTACTCTCCTGTGGTGGAAGCGGCGGCGGCAGCGGCGGCGATGGAGGTAGTACTCCTTCTGAATCACCCCCAAATGACGAAGAATGGACCCCTCCTACTGATGAAGAAAGTTTGACAATCGCAGCCGAAACACCTGATCAAGATCCATTCTTGGGTGATGAGGTCCAAATCAGTAATTCTCAATGGACAATTCAGACAGATGAAGGGGAATTTACGCTCACTCCGAGTTCAAATGAAAACAATTTATATTTTTTTGACGCGCTGAATGCGAATAGCGGTGTTTTGAACATAGTCGGAGCGTCAAACGCGGACGTGACGCTATATGGTGGCCAATTCAATCAGGCAAATAGCGAACCAGAGGTGTTATTTGGGATAAATCAACTGCCGAACACGCAAACACCCGTCGATGTGAGCTACTATACTGGTTATTATACGGCTATTGACGAAAATGGGAACACAATTGGAACTTGGAAAATGGAAATACGATTTGATGGAAATGTACTCAGGAATTCGTATGCAGTTAGCTTAGATTCTCAAACTGAAATTCGTATATATTTTAATGCCTTAAACGAAGGCACAATAATAGGCACAATTTCAGATCCTAATCACGACTATAATTCGGCAATCTTCGGCTTTTATGGCCCCGAAAATAGAACGCTTGCAGGAGGTTATGGTAGTGAAATTGGTTCTGGGGTTCTCCTCGCCGAGCATTAATCACAAATTTAATTATACGGCTAGAATTTTTTGTGTGAACATGGCAATAGAACTTAATCGAAATTCAAAGCATCTATGAGCGATTCAACAAAACTATTCCTATTTCTTGTTATTTTTTTTGGCGTTGACTTTATCTTTTTGGATAAAATGGTTTCTCAAGTTTTGTTTTCAATAATGCTCGCCATCACAGATTGGATTTCAAATTTGTTTTATGGAGTTTAAATTGAGCTGGAAACGTTTAGAAGATTTTCAATTGCAAAATAAGGTTGTTTTGGTCCGTGCCGACATAAATGTCCCAATGGATAAAAATGAAAAAATTACAGATGCAACGCGTATTGAAAGGCTCCGCCCGACTTTTGAATATCTCTTACAACAAGAGGCAAAGCCTGTGATACTGGCGCATTTTGGTCGCCCAAAGGGACAGGTTGTCGAAAGCTTAAGTCTCTCAAAAGTTGCAAGTGAGATGTCAAACTATCTGAATGCAAATGTTAAATTTTGCAACGAGTCCTTTGGAGATACTGCAAAAGCCGCGATTTCGACACTCCAATCCCAAGAGATACTCGTTCTTGAAAATACGCGCTTTCAAAAGGGCGAAGAAAAAAATGATATCCAACTTGCTCAAAAATGGGCGGATTTAGCTGATATATATTGCAATGATGCATTTTCAGCAGCTCACCGCGCGCACGCCTCAACGGAAGCAATTGCACGCCTTTTGCCATCTTGTGTCGGGAAGCTAATGGAAGCTGAACTTACAGCACTTGAATCGGCTCTCGGCACCCCTAAGAAACCGGTTATGGCGATTGTTGGCGGCGCAAAAATATCAACTAAAATCGACCTCATTTCTAATCTCATCGAAAAAACAGATTATTTGGTGATCGGTGGGGGAATGGCGAACACATTTCTTGCCGCCAAAGGCGTTGAAATTGGGAAGTCACTTTGCGAACATGATCTCTTAGATCTCGCGCGCAAAATCATGACACAAGCCGAAAGTCAGTCCTGCAAGCTTTATATTCCTCAAGATTATGTTGTGGCGCGGGAGTTTAAGGCAAACGCAGATTCTCATGTTGTCGAAGGGCAAAATTGTCCGAGCGATGCAATGATTTTGGATGCGGGTCCGAAGTCAATCATCGATATTCAAAACATGATGGAATCAGCAAATACTTTAGTGTGGAACGGTCCACTAGGCGCATTTGAAATCCCTCCTTTTGATAACGCGACCAATAAATGTGCCCAATATGCAGCACAAATTACACAGAAAGGTCAAATTTTATCAATTGCGGGTGGCGGAGATACGGTTTCTGCGTTAAATGCATCCTATAGTGCTCAGGATTTTACCTATATATCAACCGCCGGCGGCGCATTTTTAGAATGGATGGAAGGTAAAACGCTTCCTGGTGTCGCTGCACTCTTGTAGTTTTTAACCATAGGCCTAAGGAATTTAAGATGAAAATTAATGGTGTTATCAAAAAGATACTCGCAAATTATGAAACAGAAAATGCGGGCGTTAAAGGTAAGCTCGCGCATATTCTTGGTAATGGACGTATCGGTGGAACCGGTAAAATGGTCATATTGCCTGTCGATCAAGGATTTGAACATGGACCGGACAGAAGCTTTGCACCAAACCCGGAAGCATATGATCCACATTATCACTACAAACTTGCGATTGACGCGGGGCTTTCCGCTTATGCAGCACCACTGGGAATGCTTGAAGCAGGTGCAGACACATTTGCTGGTCAAATTCCTACGATACTAAAAGTTAACTCCGCCAATTCTTTGCTCCCTTCAGAAGCGCCTAAAGATCAGGCAATAACAGGCAATATTGATGATGCGTTGCGTCTTGGTTGTGCAGCAATTGGGTTCACAATTTATCCGGGCTCTTCTGCGAGCATTGACATGTTTGAAGAAATAGCGGCAATGCGTGAAGAAGCCGCTGCAAAAGGGATTGCAAGCGTTGTTTGGTCATATCCACGCGGCGAAGCTCTAGAAGCTGCTGGCGAAACAGCTATGGATGTGACGGCCTATGCTGCTCAAGTTGCAGCCCTCCTCGGCGCACATATTATTAAAGTGAAATTACCTTCTGACACCCTCTATCAAAGTGAAGCTAAGAAGGTTTATACGGACCAAAAAATTGATATTAGCACAAGCGCTAAGCGCGTTGAGCAAATTATGAAAGGCGCATTTAACGGTCGTCGCTTGGTCGTCTTCTCTGGTGGCGCGAAAAAAGGTGAAAATTCAGTGCTTGATGATGCGCGTGCAATTGCACTTGGTGGTGGTAATGGATCAATAATCGGTCGAAATACATTCCAGCGTCCGCGTGAAGACGCCCTCAAGTTGCTTGATGACGTTATCGCGATCTACAAAGGATCAAGCGCGACAGCGACTAGCAAAAAAACTACTAAAAAATAAGTGTTTATTCACGCTATGTATTTGGGGGATTCACATCCCCCTTTTTTTGTGTTACGTAATTAGAAAATATAAAAAGAGCAGTTCAAATGAAGCATATTATTGGCCACGTTCGGCACTATTGGATTACAATTTTACTTCTTTTTATATGCGGATATTTTTTATTATCCGCAATTCAAGGTGGCGCTGGTTTGTTTCGATTTTATCAATTAAGCGTTCAAGTTGATGCGGCACAAGAACTTCATGCGAATTTGCAAACAGAACGCATCCATCTTGAAAATCTGGTTACGCGTTTATCGGATGATTATTTAGATCTGGATCTTCTTGATGAGCAAGCACGTAAACGTCTTGGCCTTATCAGACAAGATGAAATAATCGTAAATTAAGTTATATTTTTATATATTTTAGAATTTAACCTCATTTTTTGAGTCATTTTTTTGTGGCTTTCTTTTTGATTTTATTTAATTCTTGGATTTCTTTCCGATTTCTTTCGCAATTTTCCACATTTTTTGCTCGCATCTTTGTCTAAAATAATTTATAATTTAGTTTAACGTTAAACTAAACGTAAAGGGACACAGATGGCCGCAAGAAAAACAAGCTCAAAAACCAACGTATCAACCGATGAACTCATGGAGTTTTATCGCGAGATGTTGCTAATCCGCCGCTTTGAGGAAAAGGCAGGGCAATTATACGGAATGGGTGCCATCGGCGGCTTTTGTCACTTATATATTGGTCAAGAGGCTGTTGTGGTTGGCTTGGAGGCAAGCTCAATTGAAGGCGATCAACGCATTACTTCTTATCGAGATCATGGCCATATGCTTGCGTGCGGCATGGATCCCAAAGGTGTGATGGCTGAGTTGACCGGTCGCGAAGGAGGCTATTCGCGCGGTAAAGGCGGCTCGATGCATATGTTTTCTGAAGAAAAGAAATTTTATGGCGGGCACGGTATTGTGGCGGCCCAAGTTCCTCTGGGTACGGGGCTCGCCTTTTCCAATTGGTATCGAGGCAACAACAATGTCTCTTATGTTTATTTTGGTGACGGGGCCGCAAATCAGGGGCAAGTCTACGAGAGCTTTAATATGGCATCGCTTTGGAAGTTACCGGTGATTTACGTCATTGAAAATAATCAATACGCTATGGGAACAAGCCTCCAGCGCGCATCGTCGACCCCTTCTCTTTATACGCGCGGCGAAGCTTTTGGAATTCCTGGTGAAGCGGTTGATGGAATGGATGTATTGGCTGTCAAAGCTGCCGGTGAAAAAGCCGCGGCTCATTGCCGAGATGGGAAAGGCCCCTATATTCTCGAAATGAACACTTACCGCTACCGCGGTCACTCAATGTCTGATCCCGCAAAATATAGAACCCGAGAAGAAGTTCAAAACGTGAAAGAAACACGCGATCCCATCGAGCATGTGCGTGAATTGTTAACTGCCTCAGGCTCGGTAAAAGACGAAGAACTTAAAGCTGTGGATAAAGACATCAAATCAATCGTCAATGAAAGCGCAAAGTTTGCTCAAGAAAGTCCTGAACCAGCGCTTGAGGAACTTTGGACTGATATTTACGCACCAGTGGAGGCAAACTAATGGCAATCGAAATCTTAATGCCGGCACTCAGCCCAACAATGGAAGAAGGTACGCTTGCAAAATGGCTCGTCAAAGAGGGCGATCAAGTCGAATCTGGACAAATCATTGCCGAAATCGAAACGGACAAAGCGACGATGGAATTCGAAGCTGTTGACGAGGGA
Organism: Paracoccaceae bacterium; assembly: GCA_965263365.1. Taxonomy (GTDB): domain Bacteria; phylum Pseudomonadota; class Alphaproteobacteria; order Rhodobacterales; family Rhodobacteraceae; genus CANMUM01. The sequence goes on along the minus strand of OZ253672.1, from coordinate 935,813 downwards.
AAAATTGGAAAGATATTGATTGAAGAAGGCGCTGCGAATGTTAAGGTCAATACAGCCATCGCCGTCTTACTGGAGGATGGAGAGTCTTCGGCAGATATTGGCAACTCGACGGCTGATGCCCCTACACAAGCAACCTATTCCGCAAGCGAGGAAAGCAAGGCGCCCGCGAGTGCAAAACCTGTCGAAACAAAGCCTGTTGAAATTGACCTTCCTGAAGGGACAACTTTTAAACAGCAAACCGTTAGAGAAGCATTGCGTGACGCTATGGCCGAAGAAATGCGCCGTGACGGTGATGTTTTTTTGATGGGTGAAGAAGTTGGAGAATATCAAGGCGCCTATAAAATTTCGCAGGGTCTCCTTGATGAATTTGGATCGAAGCGCGTTATTGATACCCCGATCACAGAGATTGGATTTACCGGTCTGGCAACGGGGGCCGCTTATACAGGCCTGCGCCCGATCGTTGAATTCATGACGTTTAACTTCGCGATGCAAGCTATTGATCATATTATAAATTCTGCCGCTAAACAGCTTTACATGTCTGGTGGTCAGATGCATGTCCCGATTGTGTATCGTGGCCCAAATGGTGCGGCCGCGCGCGTGGGAGCTCAACACTCCCAAGACTACGCAGCTTGGTATGCGCAAGTCCCAGGGCTAAAAGTTGTGCAGCCCTATTCAGCCGATGACTCGAAAGGCTTATTGAAGTCCGCTATCCGAGACCCAAATCCTGTGATCTTTTTAGAAAACGAAATTTTATATGGTCGCAGTTTTGAGGTTCCTGAAATTAACGATTATACGGTCCCAATCGGGAAAGCGCGAATTTGGCGGTCGGGAAGCGATGTCACACTTGTTTCTTTTGGTATCGGCATGGTTAACACACTCGCGGCTGCTGAAAAGCTCGCCGAAATCGGCATTTCTGCTGAAGTCATTGACCTGCGCTCGCTGCGCCCAATTGACTACGATACCATCTTACAATCTGTTATGAAGACCAATCGCTGCGTCACAATCGAAGAAGGGTGGCCAGTTGCATCAATTGGCAATCATTTGTCAGCAACCATTATGGAGCGTGCCTTCGACTATTTGGATGCGCCTGTTATTAATATAACTGGTAAAGATGTGCCAATGCCCTATGCTGCAAATCTTGAGAAGCACGCACTTATGACACCAGAAGAAATTGTAGAAGCGGCGAAAGCCGTTACCTATCGTTAGGAGAGTTTAAATGCCTATTGAAATATTAATGCCCGCATTAAGCCCGACCATGGAAGAAGGTACGCTTGCAAAATGGCTTGTTAAAGAAGGCGACACAGTTTCCTCTGGCGACATAATGGCTGAAATCGAAACAGACAAAGCCACAATGGAATTTGAAGCCGTTGACGAGGGTAAAATAGGAAAAATCTTAATCGCTGAGGGCTCTGCAAACGTTAAGGTAAACACTACAATTGCGATTTTACTCGAAGAAGATGAAACAATGGAAGACCTAAAGTCTACAGGTCTTGCTCAATCGGCACCGAGTGCGCCCGTTAACGCAACTATCAGTAAGGAAACAAAGCCAACTGCAATCCCTGCGCCGTTAAATTCATCAGATGATTCAACTGGGCGTGTTTTTGCGACCCCCCTCGCACGAAAAATCGCTAAAGACAAAGGCATTGATCTTTCTCAGATTCAAGGTTCGGGCCCACGCGGGCGTATTGTGAAGGCTGATGTCGAAGGTGCATCTGTGCCGAAAAGCGCACCGAGTTTAGCGGAAACATCTGTTCCTCAGTCAAGTGTCAAATCTCAATCACCAGACGCGGAACAAATTAAAAAAATCTATGCAGATCGGAATTTTGAAGAGGTTTCATTGGATGGAATGCGCTCCACAATCGCTTCGCGATTAACCGAAGCGAAGCAAACCATACCGCACTTTTATCTACGTCGCGATATTCAACTTGATGCTTTGCTAAAATTTAGAAGCCAGCTTAATAAGCAACTCGAAGAAAAAGGGATCAAGCTTTCGGTTAATGATTTTATTATCAAAGCCTCAGCAATTGCCCTTCAAGAAGTGCCTGATTGCAATGCGGTTTGGGCTGGTGATCGAATTTTAAAACTTGAACCATCGGATGTTGCTGTCGCCGTTGCTGTTGAAGGTGGCTTATTTACACCGGTTATCCGCGATTCACATTTGAAGTCTCTGTCCGCACTTTCTAATGAAATGAAAGATTTAGCAGGACGCGCTCGCGACCGAAAACTGGCTCCGCACGAGTATCAAGGTGGATCATTTGCAATATCCAATCTGGGCATGTTCGGCATTGAAAACTTTGATGCCGTGATAAACCCACCTCACGGCTCAATTTTAGCCGTAGGCGCCGGTGTGAAAAAGCCAGTTGTTTCTGATGAAGGCGAAGTCGGCGTCGCGACTGTCATGAGCGTGACATTGAGCGTTGATCACCGTGTGATTGACGGCGCGCTCGGTGCACAGTGGATCGCATCATTTAAAAATGCACTCGAGAATCCACTGGCTATGCTTGCTTAGTGTATCGGTTTTCTTTTTATTACATAGTTACTGAAATACATCAGTGAATCACAATTAGATTACGATTCGATTAATTTAGTTGATTTTTGGAAAGAATTGTTAAAATGATCAGCTATATTATGTTTAATTTGAAATTAATTTTTGGAGGCTATTTTGATAAAATATTTAGTTATGAGTGCTTCAATCGCTTCAGTTATTTCTGGCTGTACGACTGATTCTGGCGGCTTTACGTCAACAGTTGTTACTCCACAAGGCAATGTTGAGTGCGTTCACTACCTTGCTAATGTTGCGATATTTGATCATGCCGTGAGCAAGCCTGATTCTATGTCTAATTCAACTGCTCGTATATTTTGCTTAAGAAAAGGTACAGGAACTTACGATCACCCAACTAACGTTATCCCTGAGCCTACAGTGATTTTTCACCCGACTGGCGTAGTTGGTGAATCTTCAGTGGTAGTTTCCGAGTAAACTTTCAAACCGACTTATTAACTTTAAGGCGCGGCAAACCGCGTCTTAATTGTTTGTAACAAACTGATTCATACTCTTTGCAGGTTGTGCGCAGCCTGCATTGCCGACTATTTTGGCAGGCACTCCTGCAACGGTTTTTTCATCTGGAACATCATCTAGCACGACTGATCCTGCGGCAACTCTCGAGCACCTACCAACTGTAATGTTGCCAAGGATTTTTGCACCGGCACCAATCATCACGGAATCGCCAATTTTTGGGTGACGATCACCCTGCTCTTTGCCTGTGCCGCCTAATGTAACGGAATGTAGAATGGAAACATTGTTCCCGACGACTGCCGTCTCTCCGATAACGATGGAATGAGCATGATCAAACATTATCCCCTCCCCAATTCTCGCGCCAGGATGACAATCAAAAGTAAAAACTTCCGAATTTCTCATTTGCATTAGGCGTGCCAAGTCTCGACGACCTTGCTTCCAATAATAGTGAGTTATCCGATGTACCTGCAGGGCTTGAAAGCCTTTAAAATACATAAATGGCACCATCATACGATGGGTTGCGGGATCTCGATCTAAAATCGCTAAAATGTCTGCTTGTGCATTATTCAAAATTTCAGAATCGCTATGGAAGGCTTCTCGCGCGATACTTTCTATTTGCGAACAGCCCAGATCATCAAAAGCAAGCTTATTTGCGAGACGATGCGCCAATGCCGCGCCAAAGTTTTCAAATTTTACGATCGCATTTTCAAAACTAGCTCTCAAAAATGGGTCTGTTTGTATTGCTTGTTCGGCTTCTTGTCGAACATGGTCCCAAAAAGAAAATTTAGCCATTTGATACTTTAAGTCACTTGTTAAAAATTTTCTGAGACTTTAATGCCCTATAATAATTCTTCAAGAGCAAATTACACTTCTGGAGGTACAGAAAGTTCCAAATAGTGGATCTGTAGCCGAATTTTTCCACTTGTAAAGTTGCCATTATCAGGTGAAATGGTTAGCGGAGTATCGCTCCAGTATGTAAGCGGCGATCCAGTTAATCCTCTTACCCAGCCATTTTTACCCAACCAGAGACCACTTCCGTAACGATTTGGATCATCATCAACTCCAATCGACCAAGAAGCCACATCAACACCTACAATTTCTTCAATGACGCGTCCTGTGATGCCAAGAACAACCGTGTTTGCACTCATCACTTCTTCTGTATGAGTGAAATTTTCATTCAACACCACATCAAAAGTTTTAGTTTGCGTGCCAAAGCTCTCAAAATAGCTCCCATTATATATTTTACGTTTTTGCTCACTTTGCGCCATCAATCCGTTTGAGGGTGATAAAAAAGTATAGCCTCCATTTGTGTATATTGCGATTTGACCTGCATGATCACTATAAATTGGGTCTGAATTTGACACGACATAGCACACGCCCTCTTCCGAAACTTCAGGCAAAGCCGGCGGAGTTCCTAAATTTAGCGCCATAAGCGCATCAAATTTTAGAAACCCATCATTAACCGTTAGATGCTTGTTAGCTTGGCCCGCGGATAAATAATCAATTTCAAATTTCTCAGTTTTAGACATAAAATTCTTCCTCTATTAAATTAGACTTAATTCCTTGCTCACTCACAGCACGAATCTTAATTAAGAGATCGCCAGTAATATCTCCAAGCAAGACGCGAGTACTGTCAGTTATTTGTGTGAAGATTTCTTGGCCATTCGCTTCAGCAGAGACTTCATAAGACACAGGCCAAGAGTAACTTTCAGGCAAATTTACCCAATAGTCTCTATCTAAAGTTGATCTCGGTACAAAAGTTAAGATCGTCTCGGTATCTTCCCTATCAATTTTTAGCATACAAGGCGCATAAGGTTGATTAAAACGAATTGGTGTGTTTTTTACATAATGACCAGCCAGACTCATATCCGCATTGGGCACAACCAAAAAATTGTGATCATTTTTCACCAGCAAATCGCGATTTGGTATAAATGTAATCTGACTGTCTAAAACCACGACCTTTGATTTTTCGGGCCAAGTTCTAATATGTGATTCAGTCCCATGAAGGCCCCTATATAAGCCTTCAATCCTATAATTTTGGTTACCCAAACTCTCCACGCTTTCAAAGCCAATGAGCTCCCACGGATGATTCTCATGTGAAATCGCAATTATTGGGTGAGTTGCAAATTTTCCACCAAGCTGAAGGTTCCCATTGGTTAGTTCTATATCAAGGTAGGTGGGTTGACGAACGAATTGGGAGCCCATTGTTAATTTATTTGAAGTCGAGCCGGCTGTTGAGGGAATCGCGCGCGTCAATAGCTCATTTTGAATTTCTTCATCTTCTTCAAAAATCTTTACTTCTCCGCCCCAATTTTGTGCGCTCAAACTTACATAGAATCCTGCTTCATTCCCGTAGGGAATATCGAGAAATTCAGCCCAAATTTCAGTGGCCACATCAGGCACATTATCCGTCTTTTTTACTGTGCCGCCCAATTCGCGCGCAATTTCAGGTTCAAACAAAAACGCCTCAACCTCTAAATACGCACCTCTCGAAATTTTATCAATTTTGTAGAGTTTTGATCCTTTTATGTTTTCAAAAGTAACGCAGTCCCCAACTGATAATACGTCTTCATCGAGCCAACAATGAAAAGTGATGCGTTCTTCTCCCTTGCGCGACTGAGTTAAGTAATATACAGAAAGTTTTTTCGCAAACTTTTCAGATAACCCCAAAGGCATATTGATACTAGCACGGTCTCGAGATCCATGTAGCGGATAAGAGACTACAGCTGTCTCAGGCAAATAGTCTTTTTCACTATCAACGTAATTAATTTCAATACTTCCAAACCGATTTGTAGCACTTTCGACAGTCGTCTGAATTCCCTTAAGACCTTCAACAAGGACTGAATCATCAAGTTGATGTGTTTCAAAGTCATCGATGTGCTTGAAACATAGTACGCCATTACAGACGGAGGCATCAAACAAATAGGCGCGCATTAAAGTTTCGAGTTTCTCACGCACACTCTCATCACCCAAAAACACTAAGCTTGTGACCTGTCCGCGAAGCGCGGAAACCTCGACATTTTCAATCCCAACCTCAGCACAAATTTCGGCAACGACATTTGCCAGAGTTGGTAGAAACACACGTCCATTCAGCCAGTGCCCATATTGAAAATTCGGCGCATCGGACCACAAATCGCTCCTACTAGGGAACTCAGGCCACGGGCGCGCATCCCATGCCCACGCATAACACTTATTCACATCAACAATATTCGAGCTATCCTCTTGCCAATATTGATTCAGTGCGCAAATATACTGGTGTTGAATAAAATCGTCTTGAGAACCATTGGAAAAATAGGGAAGTTGTGACTCTGACGACAATCGATCCAAAAATTTGTTTGGTTGATTGGTTGATTTGTCAATTGCTGCAGCGCCGTACTCAGTGAAGTAAATGGGTTTTGATTGAGGCACCCAAGCCGTCGGTTCCAAATTGCGCACTCCATTCGGGCGATCATAATGAGGTCGGTTCCACCAACTTCTTAGATCTTTAAAGCGCCAAACCCATTCCTCATGCTCCCCGTCGGTAATGGGCGTTCGTCGCTGAGATGCGCGATCTGAATCGTTTGAATAGTACCACTCAAATCCCTCCCCAGCTTCAATGTTTTTTTGTAAGTAGTCTATTGAATATGGAGTCCCAAAAGGTTCATCCAAATGTCCTTCATGATCGCGCCAATCACTTAAGGGCATGTAGTTATCAATACCGATAAAATCGATTTCATCAAGTGACCAAAGCGGATCCAAATTAAAATAAATTGCGCCTGGTTCATGTTGGGGCTGATATCCGAAATACTCGCTCCAATCCGCCGCATAACTGATTTTAGTAGTCGCCCCCAAAATTTCTTTTACATCTTTGGCAAGCGCGATAAGCCCTTCAACAAACGGGAATTTTTCAGCCTCATCTCTAATTGATGTCAAGCCGCGCAATTCTGTGCCAATTAAGAATTCGTCAACACCTCCGGCAAGTTTACATAAATTGGCGTAATGCAAAATAAAGCGGCGATAGCTCCATTCATCCGGTCCTGAATATATTAAATCACCGTCCTCAATTTGGAAATCATCAATAGAAGCTCGACCTAGAAATTTTTCAACAGCTGTGCGTGCACCGGCTGTGCGATCTATGCTTCCTTCCTTTCCCGGTGCAACCGGAAGTGTGATGCGCCCTCGCCACGGAAAAGCCGGTTGATTTGCTTCATTGCTCCAAGGGTTTGAGAGACCGTTTTGCTGGGGTATATCCATTAAAATAAATGGGTAGAACATGATCGATTTTTGATGTTGTTTGATGAGTTGAATCGCACTGACGACACTTCTATCCGTGGGAGTACCGCCATAATTTGGACTCCCATCAGTAGAGGAAACAACAAACGCTTCACCGCGTTGTGCATTCGCGACGTTCCAAGCGGCGGCGGCTTCAAATGTCGATTGTTCAACCTTTGGCCTAACCGTACATTGATCGCACCTCAAGTCATCTCCAAACCAGCTTACAATTAAAGAGACTGAATCGAGATTTGGCAACTCTGAACTCAACTGCTCAATTGAATTTTCGATATTTGTTTTTCGGTTTCCACGTGCAACATTTGCAAGCTGAGTACGGCCAAATCCCAAATCAAAGCTCACTTTGTCAGCTGAAAGAGCATATTCACCAGTGCCCGGTATTAGACAAACTCCACGAATGAGATCCGATGCTTCGGGGACGGCAAGAGCCGCAGACTTCCTAAAGACCTCAAATTCGAAATTTGGGATTGAATTATTGTAAGGGGCAAGATCAAGATTCTCGAACACAACATAACAAGTCCCATTATAGCCGGGCGCATTATCTGCGCCCACGCTTTGCGTAATTAATGGATCTGGCTCTTGTTGATTTTCGCCTCTGTAAAAGCGAAAGTTAGAACTATCTAAGTAGACCTGCCGCCTGTTTGCCCATACTCGACCAATATTTGAGACCTCTCCTTCGCAAATCGCAACTGCAAAACTCGCAGTATATTTGTAACTACCGTTTGAAAATTGCTCAGCTTGGACTTGTTTCGCCCAGATAATTTGCCCTGAGATTCTTGCACGCCCGTAAACACTCGGGATAGATTCACCAACATATGAACCCGTTACGCGCATTTTGTCTGCGGGTCTAGTGGCCGCAACCCGCGCAAAAGATTCTCCCTCCGCAGCTGTTCCAAAAATTCGTTGATCGACCGCTCGCCCTAATAAACTTCCTGCAAATCTCCCAACCGCTGCACCTGCTGCAGTGCCAAAAATTCCTCCAAGTAACGACGACCCGACGGCGCTACCGACTGCTGCAAATGCTATTGTTGCCATTTTGACCCTCTTGTATTTTATAGGTAAAGTTCTGTTTATGTCGTGCAAATTTACTTAAATTCTGACATGTAACACCAAGATGTTGATGAGCGTGAATTATCTTTAGAATAGAGTTTTCGCGAAAAAAGAACGCCGCGTGATAATGCATCTGTGCAAGCTTAAAAACGATGAGCCCATAATTTTCTTCGTATATTTTGCATCTTTTAAAAAAAGGGCCCAAGCTATCTAAACGGAAATTCCGATGTGGTGAGATTTTTTTGGAATCTCGATAATCCGGAATTTTGTAATAAAATTCACTAAATGCTTCCTTCATAGTTTCTGAAATAAGCCCAATACAATCAACACCAATTCCACGCTTGCGACCTCCGTGTAGAAAAGGTGTTCCTGACCATGATTTAGCAATTTCAATGACTCTGTATGAATCGCTCAAGAGGTTTTAACCTTTAGCCAATCATCATTTGGAATGTGAGGAAATCCACAGAAATTCTTCACATTACTGAAACGCGTCTTGCAGCAATTTAAAGAATAGTCACAACCCATCTGTAAAGTGACTTCCTGACCAATTTCAATCTCATGAGAAACTGGGTTCCAAAATGATAGACGTCGTGAGTGCGAATTTGAATCGTCTTGCCTTATTGGAAGGACAGCATCTCCTAAGATAAGAAAACCATTTTGAAAAATATCGGATGGAACCTCATTTGGATTTCTCACCAAAATATCGCTTGAATTAATTTCAAGTACCTTAGTTTCAAATTGGTATTTGCTTGAGTTTATGTCGACACCGCATCTTTTATCGCCAAGTCTTGCGTCACAAGTCCGATGGTAAGCGCGCCCCATAACATGATTTAATTTATCAAAAGCAAAATTTAATTCAAATCTCGAAGCAATTTCATCGGTCTGAACTTCAGATATAAGCCCGTTAAAAATGATTTTTGGTGATTTGCTCGGTTCGTTTAGATCATATGAATAGCCTCTCACTACAGCGCCGACGAACACACCACGATCAATATCGTCTTTTTTAATAATTTCAGAGTCAATTAAAGTATTTATAACTGTATTATCTTCTCCCAACCCTAATTTATTTTCAGTGACTTGCACGTCTATTGATGGCGTGGCAATATATTTTTTCTTCCCGATAGTGATATCGATGTCGCTATTGCTAAAGGCCCAAAAACCGCCATTTTCTCGGTTTTCGATTTCCCATAAGTTTACAATTGATAAATTAGTCATCTTGGTTAAATATCTCCATCAAAAAAATGCCCGCGATCTCACCAGCATCATGGTGATGTAATTGGATAGCGATTTCATCCATGTCGAAACGAACGTGGTTATCAAATTGATAGGATGCCGTAATCGGAATGCCTGTTTCTGGTGGTGTCGAAAACAATAGCTTTCCAGTTAAATAGTCAACTGTAACATCTTGATTTTTTTGACTAATAACTTCGTTGTCACAGTAAACAGCAACGGTGTTTTCAACAGGTTTTGTAATCGCTCTGGTATAGCTATGCTCGGAATCTCCATAGTGTTTTACAATTTGAAAATTTGAAGTTTCTCCATCTCCATACCCAATAAATATTTGATCCTTCTCGACACCGTCAACTATGTGCTGAGAACTGAAATCGCTCCAATCTTTGAACAAAAAGCTATGCTTTCGACCTTCTCTAGCTTCAAAAAAAGAAACAACATCTCTAATCAAATTGATCTCTTTCACTCCTGTTGAAATTTCGAATCTGCGCCGGGAATGTCGCCAGGGAAAATTTAGCTGTGTTCGGCCATTGCGCATTTCCACACTCTCTGAACGACGTTCTATCAAAGAGATTGCACCAAATGAAATTTCACTTGGAAAGCGTTTATTATGAAAAGCCATCTTTTTTCCTCATCTGTTTTTATTTGCTTTTTGAATCGCATGAACAAGTTTTGAAGCAATTTGCGACTGCGTTCTTTGAAAGGATTGGATATCGGGAGTTGAAATATTAATGGTCACATTTGTTGGAGAAGCAGTGTTTGACTCCGAGACCACTCCAAGTTTTCCATCAGATCCTCGCTTAAGCGGCATGATTGCTTCTGGTCCGGCTTCCCCCATTAAACCAACTCCTCCGCGTAATGGAAAATTCGTAGGGCCATTCACAATGCCTCCACTCGAGAATGCTTGGACGTTCCCATTTTGAATAATGCCACCATTTTCAAAGGGTAAAACACCGGTCACTAGATTGCTGATCCCGCCAGAGATCAGGCCGGCGATAGGTTGAATTGCGGCGCTTAGGGCTCGATCCGCCATGGTCAATGCAAGACTTCTTAGGCTATCGGATAAATCATCACCTTTAATTATGACATCCGAAATTGCATTTGAAATATCATTTGAAAATGATTTCGATAGTTTTTCTGTTGAAATCGATACGCCCGACATTCCATCAAAAAGAGTTTTCATATCCTGAGCAAGTATCTGAGCACCACTGGAAAGATCTGATATTTCTCGATTCAGCTCTTCTACGCTTTTTGTAGCATCATTTCCGTTCATCTTGCTTCTCCAAATCTCGCATTTTTGCTTCAAGGTCACTTATTCTGTTTCGAGTCATCGGACGCCAATTATTGAGATATGGCTCTATAATTTTTCGAAACTGAGCGGGTGTAAGTGACCAAAAGGCACTCTCATCTCCAAGCGCAAAATACTGCCAACAGTCCAAGTAGTTACGAAGTCTAATTTCTTCGATCATCTCCAATTAATCCCTTTTTGATCAGTTCCATGGCGGTTTCAGCTGCGGCCTTTGCACCGCCCTCAATCACACAATCGGCAATATCTAAATAGTCATTATTCGCACCATAGTAGGCGCATTCTAATACATTAATCAGATCGTCAGCTGTGTATTTTGCTTGCGCAAATCGCTCAAAAATCTCTCGAGAGCTCTTCGTTTTTAAGCGATCCTCAAGCATCGCAATTGCTCCCAAAGTCATCTTAAATTTACGTGTTTTTCCATCAACCTTAAGTGCAACTTCTCCACGATATGGATTTGCGCACATCACTCACTCACATGGCTAACAAAAGAGATTTCACCCGATGAAGCAAATGAAAATTCATAGCTGGCCTCACCATCATAATTTCCGCTAAAATCAATGGAAACGATTTGAAATCTGCCAATTAGATCTCCGAAATCAGGAATACGCATCCGCATCATTGGAAATTGACCTTCGAAAAATAAACTTTGAATGCGCGCGTCAGTTTCGTCATCAACAAAAACTCCCGAGCCATTTATTGTCGCTGATCTTACGCCCGCGTTTTCAACAAGCTCTCGCCAACGACCCGCAGAACCTAGGTGCGTCGCGTTTATTGTTTGAGCGTTTAGAGATATTTTTGTCGCTCTAATACCCGCGATCGTTTTAAATTCTTGGCTTCCGTTCATATCGATTTGAGCCAAGACATCTTGTCCAGCTTGTGCAACCATTGTGACTTCCTTTAATTTGTTGTTGTGTCTAAGAAAATGGTAAACCAAAGCTTGGTTAGCTTTAGCCTGCCCCCATCAATTTGATAGTTTTGTGACTTCAAAAAGCGCGCATACACGATCCGAGCTTCAGGTAAGTTCTCGTGCTTAGCTTTCAAAAGTTGACAAATTCTTGAGGCGATCTTCTTTGAATTGGCATAACTCGGCAAGCGCGAGTAAATCCGAATCTCGCTCATAACTTCAATGCCTTCATGTGTCGTTGAAGACTGATCTCTTGTAGTCTCATTCCCAATCAAGATATATATATCAGGTAAGCTCTGATCACTTGGAACGCTATCTGCAATGAGTTCTGCTCCCAATGCTGTTAGCTCCTCATCGTTTTGCAGGCGTTGATATATCCACTTTTGTAAGTTGTCTTGATAATTAAGCGACATGGTCGACCTCCATGCGTGCGAGTATCTCGATCGTAAGTCCGATCTGATTTTTCATCGAAACAATTTCAAATTTTTGTTCGGCGGCTTCGCATAGCCATCCCACTTGGATATTGAGATCTCCTATGTCTTTAAAAACAATCTTTTGGTAAAGATATTGCCTTTTTTCACCGCTAAAATCTCCTCCGCGACCAGTCGTGCCCAAAAAATTACCCCAGGCGTAGCCTTGAATTTCCCATTCCCTTGTGTAACCGCCTACGTCGTCTTTGGTGTCGAGTGGAGACTGAATAGAAAATTTTATTGGATAATTCATTGTGTGCCCCTAAAGACTCGAATTTTGCGATATTTTTCAACTAAGCTGCGCACAGCTGAGGGCATACCTATATTCCGCTGTTTTGGATCGCGCTCATACAACTCGGCTGCATAACTGAGAACTGCTAATTGCAAATCACCTTCAATGTCGCTCCAGTGTTCACTCCCAACTGAAAACTTGACTTCAAAAGCGCTCCTACAACTCACTTTGGTATATGACTCTGAGATCTCTAGCGTATATTCTTCAACAGCAAGTGGAGCACCGTCAATAAAGACGCCCTCAAAAACAATTTGATCTGCCGAACCCTTTGCAAGGGTACCTCGAGAAGACTGGCTAACTCCACGATAGCGTTGATTCAATAATTGACGCCCAATCACGCTCTCAATCGACTTCATGGATGCACGCAAACAAACCTCGAGTTGGTTATCTTGACGAACAGTTCCCGTCGGCCCTGTTTGCAATCGCAAGTAATTCCCAAGTTCAGCTAATGGCAATGCGCTCGCGGCTATCGGAGCAAGTTCATAAATCTGCATAATTTGCCTTTCCTATAAATGCACTCCCCATTTGCTCGAACAACGCTGGACAAATGGAGAGTGCTTTTTGAGCTTTGATTACGCCTCGAAGCTCAAAAACTTTATGGCTGCGAAATCGGTCACATCGCCGCCTACACGCTTCGTTGCATAGAACAAGACATGTGGCTTTGCTGAAAATGGATCGCGTAATATGCGCATATCGGGGCGCTCCGCGATCGTGTAACCATTGTGAAAATCGCCGAAAGCGATTGCTTTTTCACCTTCTCCAATATCTGGCATTGCCTCACAAATCAGAACGCTATAGCCCATTAATTTTGCAGGCTCTCCAGAAGCAAGACTATCGGTCCACAAGAACCGACCATCAGCGTCTTTCATTTTACGAACAGCGCCTGCAGTTTTTGAGTTCATTACAAAAGTCGCATTATGTCGGTATTCGGCAGGCAAGGCATATACCAAGTCAACAATTGCATCTGCTGGGCTGCTTGATGCAAAATCGCCGGCCGCTCCCGTTTTCACATAACCAAGTGAACCCCACATCCAAGATTCATTTTCAACCATACTATGCGCTAAAATTCCTTTGGGCTTATCAAAGCCATCGCCAGAGATAAAAGCTGCACTTTCTGAGCGTGAAAAACGGCTCGCAATTTTCTGAGCCAACCATGTTTCAATATCAAATGCGGCGTCATCAAGCAGGCGCTGACTACATTTTGGAAGCGCTGAAAGCTCATTGAGAGGAATGGATATCCTCGCAAAATAAGGTGTGCTTGTTTCCGATGAAGGTGCAGATTCGCTTGCCCAGCCGGCATCAAAGCCATCATCATCAACAAGAACATCGTAAGCACCGGCTTCAACCTGCACAACATTGGCTACAGAACGGAGGCTTGAGGCGGTTGTTAACGTATTGTCGATTGTTTGAGCGGTCTGAGGATCAACTAAAAAACCACCTTCAGCGTTTACTGATGAAGACATCCCTTTTCCCTCAAAACCGGCGTCACGAAGTTCAGCCTCGTCTCCACGACGAACATAGGCATCAATCGCTTTTCGGTGTAGATCATCTTCTTGAGTCTTTTCACTTAACGGAGGGCGTCGATAAGCTTGTGCCGCTTGTTTCATTGACTTATTTTCCTTTTGCTGTTGAATATCTGAACGAAATGCACTCATTTCATTTTTGAGGTCTGCGTAAAGCACACCGAGGTTGTCGCCTGAATTTTCAGTCGTCATTTTCTTTGTCTCCATAGTTAAATTAAAATTTACTGAGTTCCTGCCGCAACGATTTGATTTCTGAAATGAGCGTTGCGATTTGTTTTGCTTCAAGATTTTGGTGAGCAATGTCAGCTCTCGCCTCTAAAAGCATCGGAAATGTCACAAGTGACACTTCCCATAATTCGAGCGCCGTAATGACACGGCGCCCCAATTTGTCATTATGTGATTTGAGAACCTTATAGCCAATCGATAGGCCGTTAATCGCGCCCTCCCTCAATAAAGCAAGCGCTTCACACCCGATGGCGAGATCTGGCAATATTCGACCTTTGACATAAAGGCCTTTCTCGTCTTCCTCAATTTGCTCCCAGACACCAATTGGTTGTAGAGGATCATGCTGCCAAAGCATCTTAATACTCACACCGCGCTCACGTTGACGTTGCAAACCCTTTGTGAACGCGCCTTTTGCAATTATGTCGCGACCTTGATCCTCGGCGCCGAAAATAGATGCATAACCAGCGATTTGGCAAGGATCCACTAAGGACTCACTCGCCTCAAGCTTGTTAAACTTATGTTCCAGTTTTTCATTCATCTCCTGTTCCTATTTTAAGTTGAAACCGAACTGAGAAGTTCATATATGCGGTCACCTGCAAAAAGTGCCGCCGCACCATAAACCGCAAGCCAAATTCGGCGTTCTTGCCGTTCAAGCATGCGTTCTATTTCAACAAGTCTCCGTTCGAGCGCTCGCCAGCGCTCGGCTTGTACTTTTTCATTTGATTCAATTTTGGCCGCCGCCATATCAAACGGATCATATAAAAACCGCGATCCCCCGCTACGTCCTGACATTTAGTCCCCCTCTTGTTGTGCCGGGAAACCCAACAATTTACGCTTTTCTGATTGTGTCAAAAAATCTGCGCTACTTATGCGACGCCATTCGGCTTCGCGCTCACTTGATAAAGCGGGAATCGAATCCATGTTGACTTTGATTTGCGCGCCCCCCTCGCCAATTGCAGTTTTGCGTAACCAATTTGAAACATGTGCAGACGTATTTTGAACAAGCGGTAGAACTGTAAGCCTGAAAAAAGCACGGTTTGCTTCTTGATAATTTGCGTAAGTGTTGTCACCAGGCAAGCCGAGCAACATGGGCGGCACGCCAAGCGCAAGTGCGATTTCGCGTGCCGCCGCTTCCTTTGTCCTATGAAACTCCATATCCGAAGGACTAAAGCCCATTTGCTTCCAGTCCAACCCGCCCTCTAGTAACATAGGACGCCCTGCATTTCGTGCGCCTTGATGATTGCTTTCAATTTCTTCCGCTAAACGTGAAAATTGTTCATCACTCATCGTACCATCGCCATCTACGCCTTTATAAATTATTGCGCCTGATGGGCGTGCTGCGTTGTCTAATAGAGCTTTTGACCACTGACTCGCGGAGTTATGAACGTCGATCGCATTCCCTGCTGCCAGCATTGTCGAAAGGCCGTAATGATCATCATGTGGATGAAAACTCTTCAAATGTAATATTGAAGAAAAATCATCTTCAATTTTATATTTGATGGCTTGCTTCCCAACCCTATATTCATAACCTGTTGGCCAACCATCCTTGCCAATTCGGACACGCATTCGATCTGACCGGAGAACATGAAGTGAGCGTGGCACCCCTTCATCATCAATGACCGCCTCCACAAAACCATCGCCTGTCAAAACCAACTGACTATAAAGGGCTTCAAAAAAACTGGCGCAAGTTTGATCAGCATTTGGCATTTTCAGTAATTCCAAAAGCGGATGCGCGTCATAGCGTGCCGTTTCATCTTGTACAATAAGGTCAATATTAGCGCAGGCCTCTGCCACCAATTTAACGCAACGAAACGCAATGGGATTGTTTAAATACCCGCTTCGTGTCAGTGCGAAAGCCGAGCGACCACTCCAGTTCGCATGACTTGGCCCTGTGAAGCCTACCACGCCAAGCGGAATCGCCGATTTCTTCTCTGGCACGTTTTTGCTCTTTGCAAATAGCCTGATCGCCATGTCATTCTCCTAATTTTTATTGTTTGTTTAAAGCCTACGCATTTGAGGCTTGAGTTGTGAGCGTGTTTTGCTCACGATGAGTTCTGTAAGTGCCCAAACGAGCGCATCGACACGGTCAGGTGATCCACGCCCCTTAAAACCCGTTGTCGACATCAAAAGCATTTGTTCTTCCAGTGCTTTAAAAATACCGCAATGCTTAACACGCTCCTGCATATAGATTGCCGCCACTGGCTCTGCGCGCAGTGATTTACCAACTTTCGCGTGAACGCCTTGATAGGCTACGTTCGGATCAACTTGTCTTAAAAGACTTTCAACCATGCTTCCGCCCTGATTGACTTCAGCAACAATTCGGTCCGCACCGTATTGATGATAAGCGGCAACCGCGCGGTTCGCCCATTCTTCAGGACGCGCTTGCGCGATTGACAAGTCTTCAAGAATATATGCTTTCCAGCTTAGTGGCGTATCCGATGCATAAGTTGCACCTGCCACGATAATTCCGCATTGATCAGATGCATTATGATGACTTGCGGGCGGATCGACCGCAACAATTACGCGATCAAATGTATCTGGCTTTGGTGCCCGTGACTTTTCAATCATATCATAAGTAAAAAGTGCACCTTCAATATCGGTAATAAATTCACCATCCATTTCCTGTTGACCAAGACGCGTTCCCGCGTATTGGGTTTCAAGCGATTCAATGAATCCAGGCGCGAGATTATGACGGTTTTCATGTGTGCTCGCGTGGGTCACGACCGTGTTTTTATCGTCCATTAAGACTTTCAACATCGGCACAGAACGCGGCGTTGTCGTCACTAAAAGGCGCGGATCTTTTCCAAGACGCATCCCAAACTGGAGCATTTCCCATGTTTCATGCCCCTTCTTCCACTTTCCGAATTCATCCAGCCAAGCTGCATCAAACTGCGGCCCCCTTAGACTTTCGGGGTCAGAGCCTGAAAAAATGCGGGCAATTGCGCCATTGGGCCACTCCAAAATTTTACGGCTCGCAATCCACTTTGGACGTCGATCTGCAGGTGAACAAGCTAAAATTCCACTGTCACCGTTGATCATAACTTCGCGCGCCTGATCAATCGTATCAGCAATCAGAGCAATGTCTTTATACTGACCTTTCGCAAGCGGGGTTGCCCCTTCGACAAGACTGCGCACCCATTCCGATCCAGCGCGTGTTTTGCCTGCACCTCGACCGCCGAGTAAGAGCCAATTGCGCCAATCACCCTCCGGTGGTAGTTGATGCGGCATCGCCCAAACCTCAAATAAATAAGGCAATGCCGCAAGTGTTTTAGGGTCAAATGAATCTAAAAAAGACTCGATGTCACTTTGCGTTGCGCAAGCGAGATATTCTTTCAAGAATTTCGCGTCTTGCGTCGTCAAAATCGATGGTGTGTTCATCGTTTCTAGTTGCCCCTTGTTGCTTAATAAGTGCTTCTTGAAGCCCGTTTATTAAATGGCGATAATTACTCGCGATTTTACGGACCTCTCGAAAGTCTTCCGTATTCATATCTTCGGGCGCGACTGATTGAACGTATTTAATGGCGCCCCTTAGGTGCCAAATCAGTTCGTCAACGCCCTCATTTATGATGTCAACTTTTTCAATATTAATCTTACAATTCTCGTGTGTCATTTTACCGATCCCCTTTTAAAATGAACCCGAGCAGAAATGAAAAAGACGACCCAGCAATTTTGATTGCTTGTCGTCTCTATACACCTCGTCCAGCGTATGAATGTTATAACTTGGACCGTTCGTAAAGTCAATGAAAACAAATATTTACAAAGGGTTAACTCAATTAAGCAAGTAATTTCAGCTTGTTAGCAGCGTACGGTGAATCGCGCTTAATAAAGTGCTCACACTTTCTCAATAAAATCTTCATAAAGTAAGGTTTAATTTTTGAGAAAAAAATAGATTCGATGCCCCAAAATTCGGATTTCAATCTTAGAAATTTAGCATTTTTCGCGGCGATTCATCATATATTGGGCAAAAAAACTTTCCGAAAATGATAAGGAGCACCTACTGTGAGGCTTCTAAGGCGCGGTATTTGGCTACATTTGCGTTATGTTCATCAAGTGTGACTGCAAAAGCATGCCCATCAGAAGGACTAAGTGTTTTTGCGACAAAGTAAATGAAGTCCGTTTCCGCGGGATTCGCAACTGCCTCGATCGCAGCGCGTCCTGGATTTGCAATCGGTGTCGGTGGAAGGCCTTCAATCACATACGTATTATAAGGTGTCTCCGCGCGCAGTTCTGAACGGCGAATTCCACGGCCTAATTTTTCGCGGCCAAGCGTAATCCCATAAAGCACCGAAGCATCTGTTTGCAGTTTCATACCTATGCGCAATCGGTTGATAAATACAGAGGCAACAACTGGGAGCTCCTCTGCATTGCCAGCTTCTTTCTCAACAATGCTCGCCAAAATGAGCATTTCTTCAGGCGAAGAAAGCGGCAAATCATCGGCGCGGTTTTCCCAAGCATTTTGTAAAAAATCACTTTGATAAGCTTGCGCAAGCTCAATAATGCTCTGGCGGCTCTGCCCGCTCTCGAAATCAAATGTGCTCGTGGCGATCGAACCTTCGGGGGGAATATCCGTGATTTCCCCTTCCAAACCTTCTGCAGCATTTAAGCGTTGAACAATCTCAAAGCTACTTAACCCTTCGGGGAAGGTAATTTTGTATCTGACTGCTTGCCCTGCATCCGTAAGCAGCTCTTGCATTTCCTCGATCGATGCCCCCGCAGGGATTTCAAATTCACCGGCTTTCCATTGGCTTTCAATGCCCAAACGATATGCGTTCACCTTAAAGAGAAGCTCGTTATCAATTACACCTGAATCAGAAAGGACGCTCGCAACTTGATTTAGACCTGCGCCTTCAGGAACCTTAACAACAATATTTTCAGAAAAATCACTCGATGAGCGCGTCGAATTAATCGCAAATATGACAAGAATCAACCCAATAAATGCGATAATCATGATCATGCCAAAAAAGAGGCGAAGACGGGCTAGGATTTTCATGCGTCATTCACTCGCGACATGAGCAAGGACGCGTTTGTGCCGCCAAATCCAAATGAATTCGACATGACAACTTTAATTTCGCGCTTTTTCGCTGTATTGGCAGCTAGGTCCAGTTTCGGATCTACCGCAGGATTTTCAAGGTTAATTGTAGGCGGTGCAATTTGATCGCGAATTGCCAAAATAGAGAAAATTGCTTCGACCGCCCCTGCCGCGCCTAATAAATGACCTATCGAAGACTTGGTGGACGACATTGTTGCATTTTTTGCATGATCTCCCAGCAAGCGCTCAACGGCTGCAAGCTCAATCGTATCGGCCATAGTTGATGTGCCGTGCGCATTCACATAATCAATCGCTTCCACATCAATATTTGCACGCTTTACGGCAGCTTTCATCGCACGATAAGCGCCATCCCCATCTTCTGAGGGTGCTGTAATGTGATAAGCATCGCCAGAAAGACCATAACCCACAACTTCTGCGTAAATCTTCGCGCCGCGCGCGCGCGCGTGTTCATATTCTTCCAATACAACAACGCCAGCACCCTCGCCCATCACAAAACCATCCCTGTCTTGGTCATAGGGACGCGAGGCTTTTGTTGGGTCATCGGCAAATTTTGTCGAAAGCGCTTTACACGCATTAAATCCTGCAATCCCAATACGTGAAATCGGACTTTCAGCCCCGCCAGCGATCATTACATCGGCATCATCAAGCGCAATGAGTCGCGCTGCATCGCCAATCGCATGAGCACCCGTTGAACAAGCTGTCACAACAGCATGGTTTGGGCCTTTAAACCCATATTTAATTGAAACTTGGCCGCTCACCAGGTTGATAAGGGCACCGGGAATAAAAAATGGACTCACGCGTCTCGGGCCGCGTTCTGACATCATGACGGCGGTATTCGCGATTGATTGCAGCCCTCCAATGCCCGAACCAATCATGACGCCTGTGCGTTCGCGAGTCTCGTTATCTTCGGGCATCCAGTTCGCGTCTTCGACGGCCTCTTGCGCCGCAGCCAAGCCATAGATAATAAACTCGTCAACTTTTCGCTGTTCTTTAGGTTCAAGCCATTGATCGGGATTGAACGAACCATTTGTTCCATCTCCGCGTGGAATTTGACAGGCGTATTTGGTCGTTAGATCATCAATCTCAAAACCTTCGATGGTCTTTGCGGCGGACACGCCCTTGACGAGTCTTTTCCAAGTCTCTTCAACACCGCACGCAAGCGGTGAAACCATGCCCAAACCTGTTACAACAACGCGACGCATTTTTCCTCCGTCCATAAATTATTTTTGTGAGTAAATTAATCATTCAATTCCAAAACCTCAAGACTAAAACAATAAAGCCAATCTAATGTCTCAAAATCATTGGCTCATTTCAGCACAAAAAAAGCGCCCCTTCGGACGCTTCTTCAAACCAATATATGCTCAGCTTACGCTGTTTGCTCAGCGATAAAGTTTACAGCATCGCCGAACGTATTGATTTTTTCAGCAGCATCGTCAGCGATTTCGATGTCGAACTCTTCTTCAAAAGCCATAACCAGCTCAACAACATCAAGACTATCGGCACCAAGATCATCAATGAAATTCGCTGTCTCAGTGATCTTTGATTCGTCTGTGTCTAAATGCTCTACAACAATTTTTTTAATGCGGTCAGCTATATCGCTCATCGTAATTTCCTTTTTTTACGCGGGCCAAGCCCAGAGTTTAGTGGGCAAAACCCATTTCAAATATTAAAGCACGAGTGCCTTAAAACAACAAATGGTGACGTTGGCAAGATTTTCAAGTTTGAGGCGAGCTCAAAGCGATTCCATCCCGTTTTTCCACCAAAAAGCTTGAGGCGCCTATAGCATGATTTCTTAAAAAGGCAAATGAAAATTTAGCTTTTTACATTTGCAGCCCCTCACTCGGTACGTAATTGCCCAAATTAAGCAAGCATTTGGTAATTTTTGCCGAATTAAATGAAATAAACTTCACATATTCGTAACGTGATCCATGAAGTTCAATTAATTTGTTTGAGCATCCGCAAAGCACTAACGTCCTGAATAAAGGGCTTAAAAGCGCCGACAAGATTTACACCAAACCACTCAATTCTCATATAGCCAGTCAACTCGTATATTTGATGTGCCTAATTAGTAAAATTTAAGTAAAATTCTAGGTTAATAGCAAAATTCGTTAAGATATTGTTCAGGTTCATTTAACTCTAATTTTATCATTCTGTGAGACCTTCACGTTGATTGAATGCAGGAAGGAAGTGTCAAAATGAATGCTCAAATCGTTTTGTTCGGGATTTGTCTCGGATTTTTGATTTCATGCGGCGGAAGCGGAGGAAGCTCACCTCAGTCCGCTCCAAATGATGATAATGACGATGAAGTGCCGCAAGCAGAGCCTACTTTTAATGAGACTGGCGAAATTGGTGATGAATTTACAGCTGACCAAGTCGCTTTTTATCGAAATCATGATGGCAAACTTTTTCTTTCGGAAAGAGAATATGTTCTGCACGGGCAGCCTATTCTCAGGCAAGCCACGACCACACCCTACCGCACAACACATTTAGCAATTCAGGGCGAATATGTAACGGGATATGGCGTTTCACACATTCCTGAAGACGTTGACGCTGATCCTATCGCATTTTACGGAATCTCAGGAAATCCCACGATGTCCGCTCAATCAGGTATATTTGTTTATACAGGCGCTTACACCTATGGAGACGCAAGCGCAGAATTTATTCCTTTTAATATCAATGAAATCAACGCAAATGTTAATTTTGATAGCGGAGAAATTACGGGCGAGACAACCAACCCAGCTTCTGAAGTGGACGAAGTATATTTTTCAGGAACAATCAATGGAAATACTGTTGAGCTGTCAATCACTGACGAATTAGGCACACATGCAGCGGAAGGGCTTATTTTTGGCCCCAATGGCGAGGAAATTGCCGCAGGATGGGCCAATGAATATCAAGCGGGGCTTTTATATCTTGAGCAATAAATTTCGCACCCTTATTCTATTAAAATACGTATCTATTTTTTGTGCTCTTTTTTGTCTTTCTTTTTGCGCTCAAAATGAAACAACTGAAGGCGATTCAAAAACCGCTAGCGATAATTTTTCCGATTCGATTTGGCTGGGTAGTTCAGATTTTGCGGCTGATAATGCGGACGAAATTGTAACGATTGCTGTCGACGAACCTGAAATAAATAACCCCCAAAACAATGATACGAGCACAACCCAAATTACGGATAGCAACGTCATATCCTACACCTCAAATGTAGATAAAAATTTTCAAGGAAGCTACAGCAGTGGAAGTTTTACCCTTATTTACAAAGGAGAAACTTATAACCTAACTGAGCTTGATCAAAATGGGCCTTTCATTTATGCCGAATCCATTCGGCCTAGCAATATACGATATCGTGCCTACGCAATTTCTACCGACAATATCGACTTAGTAGGATGGACACATTACCGCAGGGCGTCCAACAACGGTGTTTACATAGAGTACCAAGGTCAAACCTCAACGACACTACCTTCACTCATCAGTTCATATGGCGGTTATTATTTAGGTTATACGGCCGCTGCAGGCACACAAGGTCCCTATCGACAAATTGAGATCACGCTCGAGGTGGATTTTCAAAGCGGGACATTGATTGGTTTTGATACTCAACGTTATGACATCATCTCTCTTGAAGGCAATATCGATGAAAACACTCTCACCGCAAGGCTGTACGGCCCTCACGGATATATGGATGTTTCGGGGTATTTCTTCGGTGATGATGGGCAAGAAGTGCTGGCAACAGGTATAAACGGCGGGCGCGCTTCCATCATTTATGCAGAATATGATCAAGAACGATCTGAATTGCTTCAAGCCCGCCAGTAAAACTTCCAGCCGCAATGCCTTCATAATTTGAGGTTGAAAATTGAACTTTCATGAATTATTGAGCTTCCCAAGCTAAGACAAAAAAATGGGCGAGAGCCCTTCAAGCGGACGTTTTGTAGGCGTCAAACAGAAAGGAATCTCAATGTCAAACGTGACAATCACTTTGCCCGATAATTCGACGAGATCTTATGGAAGTGGCATCACAGGTCTCGAAATTGCTGAAGATATCTCGAAATCACTTAAAAAGGCCGCAATTGCCTGCGCGCATGACGGCATTCTGACGGATTTATCTCAACCGATCAGTTCCGATTTGAAGTTTGAAATTTATACAAATAAAGATACAGAAATTGCACTTGAATTGGTGCGTCACGACTGTGCACATATTATGGCGCGTGCTGTTCAAGAGCTCTGGCCAGAAACAAAAGTCACTATTGGTCCGGTTATTGAAAATGGCTGGTATTATGATTTTGATCGCGATGCACCATTTAGCCCAGAAGACCTTGGAAAAATCGAAAAACGGATGCGGGCCATTATTGAAAAACGCGATGCGGTTCGCACAGAAGTCTGGGCTCGTGATCGCGCTATCCAACATTATCAAAACCTTGGTGAGCCCTTTAAAGTTGAGCTTGTTGAGGCAATTCCAGCAGACCAAAATATTCGCATGTATTGGCACGGCGATTGGCAAGATTTATGCCGAGGCCCTCATCTTGTGCATACTGGACAAGTTCCGGCAGACGGTTTTAAACTTATGAATGTGGCAGGCGCCTATTGGCGCGGTGACAGCCAAAATAAACAGCTTCAGCGCATTTATGGGGTGGCATTTTTGAATAAAAATGACCTGAAGACCTATTTACACCGCCTCGAAGAAGCTGCGAAACGTGATCATCGCAAACTTGGTCGTGAAATGGATTTGTTTCACATGCAAGAAGAAGCCCCCGGGCAAATTTTTTGGCATCCAAATGGATGGACACTTTATACCAAGTTGCAAGATTATATGCGCAGGCAACAAAGAGCGGGTGGCTATGTCGAAGTCAATACTCCCCAAGTTGTTGATCGAAAACTTTGGGAAGCCTCGGGACATTGGGAAAAATACCAAGAGCATATGTTTATTGTTGAAGTTGACGAAGAGCACGCACGAGAAAAAGCTGTAAACGCACTTAAGCCCATGAACTGTCCTTGCCATGTCCAAATTTTCAATCAAGGTCTTAAATCTTACCGTGACTTACCTTTGCGAATGGCGGAATTTGGCTCTTGCAATCGCTATGAACCATCAGGGGCGCTTCACGGCATCATGCGCGTGCGCGGTTTTACGCAAGATGATGGACATATCTTCTGTCGCGAAGATCAAATTGAAAGCGAAACTGCCGAATTTATTCGTTTTTTATCAAAAGTTTACAGAGATCTCGGATTTGACAGTTTTCGCGTTAAATTTTCGGATCGACCTGAAAAACGCGCCGGAAGCGATGAGATTTGGGATAAAGCGGAGGCTGCCCTCCTCAATGCAACGCGTGCGGCAGGCTATGAACCTGAACTTAACCCAGGCGAAGGTGCGTTTTACGGCCCTAAACTTGAATTTGTATTGACGGATGCTATTGGACGAGATTGGCAATGCGGTACGCATCAGGTAGATTTTGTTTTACCTGAACGCCTTGACGCCAATTATGTTGGCGAAGATGGTGTGAAGCATCGTCCTGTTATGTTGCACCGTGCCACTTTAGGCTCTTTTGAGCGTTTTATTGGAATCTTGATCGAAGAGCATGCAGGAAAATTTCCCCTTTGGCTCGCGCCGCGACAAGTCGTGGTCGCTTCGATTACCAGCGAACATAATGAACATGTGTTGAAATTGACCAATGAATTGAAAAAGGTCGGAATTTTGGCTGAACCCGACACGCGTAATGAGAAAATAAACTACAAGGTCCGCGAACACTCGCTTGCGAAAGTTCCCGTAATATTAGCGATTGGTGCAAAGGAAATTGAAAATAACACCGCGTCCGTAAGAAGACTAGGATCAACACAATCCAAGGTCATGCCATTCGAGGAAATTAAAAATTTGCTTATTGCAGAATCTACTCCTCCGGATTTGGCTTGACGGTTTGAATTGATTTGTCCTCGATTCGATTATTTAAGAATTTCTATAAAAAAATCGTAAAGTTTATTTACTTTAAGCACATTTTTAGGATTATATAATCAGCAATTGCTTTCGCAGCATAATAAAAATCGTAGATTGGGATATTACTTATGAAGTTGGTTTCAAATTTTTCATTGAAAAAAAAGCTCTATGTAAGTAGCGCATTGCTCTCTTTCACGCTCACAGCCTGTGGTGGTGGCGGCGGTGGCGGCGGCACGACGCCTGTCGATCCAGATCCCGGCTCGGTGAGTCAAGCTGATTTCAATCAAGGCACCTATTTTCGAGATTCAATTCGAGCTGATTTTGCGCTTAATGCCAACATCACAGGTACCGGAGTCGTTGTTGGGCTTGTTGATGACGGAATTGATGTTGATCATCCCTACCTACAGCACGCAATTTCTGATCTCTCCATAGATTTAAGTGGAAATGATTTGTCGGATGCCTCCTATCACGGAACGGCAATGGCAGGCCTGATTGTCGGAAATGATCAAGGATTAGGGACGCTTGGAATTGCGCCAGACGCCACGTTAATCGCGGTTGATGCAAGCGACACTGACGTGTTTGAATTTGATGATCTTGGGAACGCAATTAATTATCTTACTGATAATAATGCCCAAATTATTAATCTCAGTTTAGGCTTAGCGACAACGAATTACGATTTAACCTCGCCAGATGTTGTTGCCATTACACGCGCGACTGAAAACGACGTAATTGTATTTGCGGCAACGGGCAACCTGGGTGCCACATACAATTTTGCTTCAGATCCTGCCTATTATGCAGGTTTAGACCAGTTTAACGGACTATTTGTGGCCGTGACAGCAGTTGATGAAAATAATCAAATCGCAAGTTTTGCCCAACCATGTGTGATCGAAAATCCATATTATTGTATTGCCGCACCCGGAGTTGATGTGATTACAACCTCTGTCGGAGGCGGCCTTGAATTAAACACCAGCGGAACCTCGCAAGCGACCGCAATCGCGTCTGGGTCAATGGCGACACTTCTGCAGTATTTTCCAAATTTAACACCTCAAGATGCGGTCGAAATTCTGCTCACAACTGCGACAGATCTCGGTGCCGTGGGTGTCGACGATATTTATGGAAGTGGTTTAATAAATCTTGAAGCGGCTCTTCAACCCATCGGCACAACAACAATGTCCACAGGACAAGCTGTAACCGCTGATCAAACCTATGTTATCGGCAAGAAAAGCAACACTGCACAAGCCTTGTCGAACGCCGAAGCCTTGAGAGAAGTGGCCATTTTTGACGATTATAATCGCGAATATTCAACGGATTTAACAGGTCGGTTTGCGGTCAGTGAAAATAGTTTTGATTTTTACGACGCTTGGGAAAATTATGAGGTTGATCTTGGGCTTGAACTTGGATTCGCTGGTTTTGATGAAGTTTGGGTGGCGCTTGGCAATTTGAACCGCAATCGTTGGGCACAAGATCATTTGCTTTTTGTGAATTCAGATTTATTCGCCAATTCATTTGTTGACCTTGCGAACCTCGATCTCGAATTTGGTGTCAAAGGTTCTTATGATAATACAAGCTATATATTGAGACACGCGCTTGATAGTGAAAACTTGGGCGATAACAATGTGAATCAAATTGGAATCTCCCAAGAAATCGGGTCAAATCTACGCCTGTCATTAGCCTATTCTCAGCTTCAAGAAAATGATCAGTTCCTATCTGTACAACTTGGGGATGTGCTTGGCGCAATCGATGGCGCGACAACTGAGGCCATCCAACTTGGGGCTAAATGGGTTTCAGGCGATTATTCAGCTTTTGTGCGCGGAACAATCGCGCAAACGGATGTCAAGTTTGCAGATGATAGCGGCGTATATCAAGCGATCAATGATCTTGAAAGTACGGCTTGGGCAATTGGTTTTGGTAAAGAAAACTTGTTTAGTGAAAAAGATCGAATTGATTTCTCAGTTGCGCAATCGCTTCGGATAACCAAAGGGGTCGCTGAATTTAACCCTGATGTTATTGTCAGCGACGATGTTGATTTAAAAGAAACGGGGCAAGAGCTCACTTACGAAGTGGCCTACGGATATGATTTTACAGAAAATTTCGGTGTGTCACTTAATCTCGCCTATATTGATGATCCTAATCACGATTATAATGCCGAGAGTGAGTGGGGAATTGGTGCGCGCTTAACTTACGAGTTTTAAGCGGACAAACAAAAAGGATTGAACAATGAAATTACTTACGATTGCAGCTGCCATAATTGCAGGCCTATTTAGTTGCGAAAACGATACGTTAAGCGATATTGAGCAAGCCTTTGACTATGCAAATGAAGCCGTCAATGAAGAAAATTGCTCGATTGCACGGGGCAGCACTAATATTGACCTTAATGAAGATGATGCGGCGGCAAGAGACACCTACCTGAGCGCTTGTGAACTCGCAGGGCACTAGTTTCATTCTTTAATCACTTTAATAAAAACAAGCCTAAGGTGCTGATCATCCTGGCTTCTTTCTGATTGCGCTTTCTTAAGTGCCTATCGACGATGTGCTTCAACCGGTCATGTAAACCAAACGTCGAAAGCGACACCTTAAAAAAATCGGAAAAACTTGTTACTTTTCAAATTTGAAAAGAACATTAAAATCAGAGTAAATTCTGACACATTTAGAGTAATAACAGTAGGGAAAATTAAAAAATGGCAAACGGATTTAAAATCATTGGAATTGAAACTTTAACCACTAATAAAGAAAATAAATCACAAAGAAATTTAGAACAACTTTGGGGTCAATTTTTTGCAAAGAACATAATAGCTAAAATACCGAATAAAATTTCAAATCAAGTAATTTCAATTTACACCGATTACTAAAATGACCATTCAGAAGACTACACAACAATAATCGGAATTCCTGTTTCAACACTTAATGAAATTCCAAACGGACGAATTGGACGTGAATTTTCAGCCGAAAATTTTTAAAAATTTATTGCTAAAGGTGAAATGCCAAATGCTACTGTGAACGCTTGTTGGATTGAAATTTGGAAAAAAGATAAAGAATTGAATACAAAATACACTTATGATTATGAGGTTTACGGAGAAAACTATCAAAACGGAGAGAATTCAGAAGTCGAAATTTATATAGCGGTAAAATAGAAAAATCTACTTCTAGCAATGGCTATAAAAAATTGGGACGAAGGTGACAAAATTAACCTATGAACATAAAATAAAGGTCAGTGTTAGACTGAACAGGGGCGTAAAATCCTCAACTGTTCATAGACGAGACCGTTCAGCACTCGCTCAATTTTGACTTCGCCTTTAAACGACCGCTTTTCGAGATTTCTCAGTTTAGTCGCGAAGGCGGAACGTCGCGTGATCAAGTCCCTAGCACGCCTATTCCTATTGCTTTTTATAGAATTAAATTGACACCATGATTTTTTTCTATAAATTCTCGACAAATGATATAAGAGTTAGTTCATTAAAATAGGAATGATTATGAAACTTTCTGCGCTATTATTGTTTGGTTTTCTCGCATTATTTCAGTGCGAAACCTCAAATATTGATTCAGATTATGAAGACGATGATGATTATGAGCAGTGTGAGTATGAATCAAATGATGACGATGACGACTCAGACGACGACAGCGACGATGATTTAGACGACAGCAGCAATGATGAAAATCACGATTCAAGTGATGATGAATATTGTGACGACTAAATTCTAAGCACGCGCCTTTTGTCTGATAGCGCTAATTACTGACGTTTTGCAGTGGTTCATTTTGCAAAATCCTGTAAGGCGCACAGTTTCAAACACAAGAGTTTTGACTAAGGCCCCTGCTTCGATCTCTTCAAAGAACGCTTTCTATAAAACTCTCGCCTTGGAATCGTTAAAGCGCGCACCCATTTCATCTCAATCTTTTAACGCAATTTTGCGATGGGTGTCATGAATCAATGATCCCAATCCTTAATCAAAAACCTGCCATTGCTTTTTTAAGTTTCTTTTAATCGCTAACAAATTGAGCTAAAGGACTGATTCATTTGCGTTTTCGAACATTTGCTTGCGCGCTTATCTCAGTAAATTCCTTTTATTCAAAGAGCGATCAACAATTTGTGCTCAGATACAGCCGCGTTGATTAGCCTTTAATAAGTGCCTCAAATTCACGCCATTCGCCCGCCGACATGCCGACATCTTCTCCAGAGATATTCTCGCCTGCGATCATGCGACGCATCGCCTCAACTCCTTGTCGAGACAATTGTGCAGCCCCTAAACGATAGTCCTCGAAAGCCTCATAAGCAAATGGGACCCAATCTTTGACCATTTCACACATTAATTCGGCAAAAACCCGAATTTCATATTGTGCGTGATGATCCGCGCGCAATCTCAAAAAATGGAAAAGATTGTGCAAATCAACTTTCCAATACCATTGCGTATAAATATTCATCGGCAAATTCATCCGCGCAAGCTCTCGCGCAAGTCCATCTTGACCATCTTGAGAAAGCATCCCTTCATAATGGTCGTATGAGCGCGCCGCGTCCGCTTTTAAAATCTCCAAGACCCGCGCAGCCTCCTCGCCTTGCAAAATATTGCCGCGTCCTTGATTATTTGTCGTCGACTGAGCCGCCAATTGTTCAGGTTCTGGAATATAAAATTCGCGGTCCAAAATCGAATATCTCGCTGAATATTCATTCACATTGGCAGTCCGGTGCCGAATCCACTGACGCGCGACAAAAACCGGCAGTTTGACGTGAAATTTCATTTCACACATCTCAAAAGGAGTGGAATGCCAATGGCGCATAAGATAGCGAATAAGTCCACGGTCGTTTTGCACATGCTTAGTCCCTGCCCCATAAGAGACGCGCGCCGCCTGAACAATCGCATGATCATCGCCCATGTAATCAATGATGCGCACAAACCCATGATCTAGCACTTCGTGAGCCTTATAAAGTCGCTCCTCAATCTCTTCGACTGTCGGGCGCAAAGTTGTTGCACTTTGCTTTCTCAATTCATTGATTTCATCGTGTTGATCTTGACTAATTGCCATTTTTTCCTCCGTCTCAGCTATTCTTACAACGCCCAAAGCTAAAGGTCGATATCAAATCACATTGATCTCAATTGGCGCCTTTGTTTTGTAAGATGACGATCAATACCGATAATGCTCCGGCTTAAATGGCCCATCAACTTGAACACCGATATAGTCGGCCTGTTCTTTAGAAAGCCGAGTGAGTTTTGCGCCTACTTTTTCCAAATGAAGCGCGGCGACTTTTTCATCGAGGTGTTTGGGCAGAATATATACGTCATTTTCGTAAGCATCCCCCTTCGTCCAAAGCTCAATTTGCGCCAAAACTTGATTAGTGAAGCTCGCCGACATCACAAAACTTGGATGCCCGGTTGCGTTACCTAGGTTCAATAAACGCCCTTCGGATAGAAGAATAATGCGGTTGCCATTTGGCATCTCGATCATATCGACCTGATCTTTGATATGTGTCCATTTATGATTTCGAAGCGCTGAAACTTGAATCTCATTATCAAAATGGCCGATATTTCCCAAAATCGCCATGTCTTTCATTTGGCGCATATGTTCAATCCGTACGATATCGCGGTTGCCCGTTGTTGTGATCACGATATCCACATCTGAAATCACATCTTCAAGCAGAACAACTTCAAAACCATCCATAGCGGCTTGAAGCGCACAAATTGGATCGGCTTCTGTAACCTTCACCCGAGCACCTGCACCCGCAAGAGAAGCCGCTGAGCCCTTCCCGACATCACCATATCCACACACGACAGCCACTTTGCCCGCCATCATTGTATCAGTCGCGCGGCGAATGCCATCGACAAGCGATTCTTTACAGCCATATTTGTTATCAAATTTTGATTTGGTGACGCTATCGTTCACATTGATCGCTGGGAAGGGCAACTCACCTTTTTTCTGCAGTTCATAAAGGCGATGAACACCCGTCGTAGTTTCCTCCGAAACGCCCTTAATTTGATCTTTTAGTTTGGTAAAAAAGCCCGGTGTCTCAGACATGCGCTTTTTGATTTGCTTATGAATAACCTCTTCTTCCTCAGATTGCGGAACGCCCAAATCTTCTCCGGCCTCCGCACGCGCGCCCAGCAAAACATAAAGCGTCGCATCACCGCCATCATCCAAAATTAGATTTGCACCTTCTTCAAAAAGAAATGACCGATCTAAATAGTCCCAGTGCTCCTCTAGAGACTGTCCCTTGATCGCGAAAACAGGAATGTTCGCCTTAGCTATTGCAGCGGCCGCATGATCTTGAGTTGAAAAAATATTGCACGAGGCCCATCGAACGTCCGCACCCAGTGCAACCAATGTCTCAATCAAAACAGCTGTTTGGATTGTCATATGCAAAGACCCCACAATTCGCGCCCCTTTGAGAGGTTGAGAATTGGCATATTCGGTGCGTAGCGCCATCAACCCCGGCATCTCATTTTCAGCAATTTCCATCTCTTTACGGCCAAAATCGGCCAAGCTAATGTCTTTGACTATATAATCCGTCATTTTATGCCTTTCCTAAGCAATTGTTTTAAGCGCTTCGACGAGATCGAGTTTTTCCCATGAAAATCCGCCATCAGCATCGGGTTTGCGCCCGAAATGACCATAGGCAGCCGTGCGTTCGTAAATCGGCGCATTTAATTTTAAGTGCTCGCGAATGCCTCGCGGCGTTAAATTCATAATTTCAGGAAGCGCCGCCTCAATTTTGCGCACACTCGTAGTCTCTGTTCCAAATGTATCGACAAATATAGACTGGGGCTTATCCACGCCGATAGCATAGGACAATTGGATCACGCATTTTTTTGCTAATCCTGCCGCCACAATATTCTTTGCCAAATAACGCGCCGCATAGGCAGCTGATCGGTCAACTTTTGTGGGGTCTTTGCCAGAAAAAGCGCCGCCCCCGTGCGGCGCAGCCCCCCCATATGTGTCAACAATAATTTTGCGTCCCGTCAAACCTGCATCGCCGTCAGGTCCGCCAATCACAAATTTGCCCGTCGGATTGATGTGCCAAATGGTCTGCGCATCTAACCAACCTTCTGGCAATTCTTCACGCACATAAGGCTCGACAATTTCTCGAATATCTTGTGAATTCAGTGCTGGATCCAAATGTTGAGTCGACAATACAATTGATGAAATCCCCATCGGCACGCCCGCTTCATAGCGAACCGAAAGCTGGGTTTTTGCATCAGGTCCCAGCATTTTCGCACTCCCTTGATGGCGCTCGTGCGCAAGACGCCTTAAAATTCGGTGCGCATAATAAATCGGAGCCGGCATAAGCGCTTCAGTCTCGCGGGTCGCGTAACCAAACATAATTCCCTGATCACCCGCCCCCTCGTCTTTGGAAACTCCCGAGTCTACACCCATGGCGATATCAGCGGATTGCGCATGAAGATAACTCTCGACTTTTAAATTTGCCCAGTGAAACCCTTGTTGCTCATATCCAATCTCGCGGACAACATTTCGTGTAATTTCATCTATTTTGCGCATCACAGAGCCCGGGCCTCGCACCTCGCCCGCAATGAAAACGCGATCTGTTGTTGCCAAAGTCTCGCACGCGACACGAGAGTAAGGATCCTCTGTCAAGAACGCATCTAAAACCGCGTCTGAAATACGGTCACAAATCTTATCAGGATGCCCTTCTGAAACGGATTCTGAAGTGAAAATATATGGTTCAATTTGCATAGAAATTCCTTTTGATATGCGCCCGTTCATAGTCTCTACGATCCCATTTATAGGTTAATTAAAACAAGCAAAATCGTAACAAATCTATATATTTTTCAATAACCACCATCACCTAACAATTTCTTAAAAAGAATAAAAGCCTCACTCTCTTAATTTGACCCAAAATTTTGAACAATCAGATGCCGCTCTCGGATTAGTTATAAGAGTTGACCCCCTTTAGGCGTAAATCATGCTCATCTGTTTAAAAGTAGATTTAGTGCCAATAGTTTGAGAATTCTTAGAGACGCGCGAATAAGTTTGTCTTCCACAAACGTTTTTCATTCAATTCAATTTGAAAAAGCTTAAACAAAAAAATTCCCGCGAAAAGACGCGGGAACCCTTTATAATTATGACCAAGCTACTGAAATTAGCAGCTATAGTAAAGTTTGTATTCCATTGGGTGAACGGTGTGCTCAACCGCATAGACTTCTTCCATTTTCAACTCGATATAAGCTTCGATTTGCTCTTTGCTAAATACGCCGCCTTTGAGGAGGAAGTCGTGATTTGCAGCTAAGCTATCAAGCGCTTCGCGAAGCGAACCACAAACTGTTGGAATGCCCGCAAGCTCTTCTGGTGGAAGATCGTATAGGTTTTTGTCTGATGCCTCGCCCGGATCGATTTTATTTTCGATTCCATCAAGTCCAGCCATAAGTAGCGCTGCGAAGCACAAATATGGGTTTGAAGATGGGTCTGGGAAACGAGCTTCAACACGTTTTGCCTTCGGGCTTTCCGTCCAAGGAATACGCACACAACCCGAACGATTTCTTGCCGAATAAGCACGCAAAACAGGGGCTTCAAAGCCAGGGATCAAACGCTTGTAAGAGTTTGTCGATGGGTTCGTGATCGCGTTAAGTGCTTTCGCGTGCTTTAAGATACCCCCAATGAAATATAGCGCTTCTTGGCTTAGGTCGGCATATTTATCACCAGCAAACAAAGGCTTACCATCTTTCCAGATCGACATGTTAACGTGCATGCCTGTCCCGTTATCACCTGCATATGGTTTCGGCATAAAGGTTGCCGATTTTCCGTAAGCGTGGGCAACATTGTGAATGACATATTTGTATTTTTGCAATTCATCTGCTTGCTTAACGAGTGAGCTAAAAATCAAACCAAGCTCGTGCTGGTTTGAAGCCACTTCGTGATGATGCTTATCGACATTCATGCCAATTCGTTTCATCGTTGACAACATTTCGCCGCGAATATCTTGACCAGCGTCGATTGGATTTACAGGGAAGTATCCTCCCTTAACACCCGGGCGGTGGCCCGAATTGCCCATCTCAAATTCTGCGTCCGTATTCCAGCTCGCGTCTTCCGCATCGATCTCATACGAAACTTTATTCATAGACGTCGAATATTTCACGTCATCGAACAAGAAAAACTCTGCCTCAGGGCCAAAAAAAGCGTCATCACCAATCCCTGATGATTTCAAGTATGCTTCCGCTTTGACCGCCGTTTGACGTGGGCAGCGATCATAAGCCTCACCCGTATCAGGCTCAACAACCGAACAATGTAAGCATAGCGTACGCTCTGCATAAAAGGGATCAATATAGGCGCTTTCAGTATCCGGGATCAATTTCATGTCAGAAGCTTCAATGGACTTCCAGCCTTCAATAGACGAGCCGTCAAACATGAAACCTTCTTCAAGAAAATCCTCATCAACTTGATTTTCCATCACGGTCACGTGCTGCAATTTGCCACGCGGGTCCGTAAAACGAATATCGACATAGGCGATTTCGTTTTCTTTAATCATTTTTAGTACATTTGATGCGTTCACGGTTATTCCTCCTTAAAGTGCGTCTTCATTGTCTTCACCCGTACGGATACGGATGGCTTGCTCAACAGGTGATACAAATATTTTTCCATCACCAATTTTTCCAGTGCGTGCGGCATTAACGATTGCTTCAATTGCAGGGTCAACTTGTTCATCCGACACAACAGTTTCGATTTTCACTTTTGGCAAAAAATCAACCACATACTCCGCACCTCGATAGAGTTCTGTGTGCCCTTTTTGGCGTCCAAAACCCTTAGCTTCTATTACCGAAAGGCCTTGTATTCCGACTTCTTGAAGGGCTTCCTTCACTTCGTCGAGCTTAAAAGGCTTAATAATGGCTTCGATTTTTTTCATTATAGTCTCCAATTCACGCACCTTTCAGCGCGTTGGGAAACCTTGAACAATAAACAGCTTTAATTTCAACAAAATCTAAATGATTTTCACCAAAGCATGGATTGTCGCACATAATTTGAACAATATTATTCTTATATGACTAAATATTGTGCAATTTGAAAATTTATTCCATTATCTCGCTTTTGAATTGAAATTCTTGAACGATCCCCAAAAGCGCTTCAGCCATGTCGAACGCTTTTGTAGTGAGTGGGCAATTTTTTCAATGGCCGAAAGCTTCACATCAACGGCACCTCGCATATCAAAGTGTTCGAAATGAATTTGACCGCTCGGTATATTTTCCTGCGCGAATAGCTGTTCCACATGGCGCCGCAAGCCTTCTGGACCACAAAAATATATACTCGCATCTCTTCCCTGAGAACGCTGCAAAATCTTTTGAATAATATTTGAATCAAGATAATCATCTTCATTATCAATACAGGCAATGATATTGAGCAACGGATACGATTTGCGGGCGGCATCCAGATTTTCTTGATAGAATATCTCGTCTCTCGACTTCACACATATAATCAAATCAATTTCACGATTATGCATTAATTTACGATCATCCAAGGCCGCAAGAAACGGCGTGATCCCAACTCCACCCGCAATCCAAATTTGTCGCTTCCGCCCAAGTTCCGGAAGAAATCGTCCGTGGCCTCCATCGACCCGCACCTTTGTACCTTCAGTCAGCTCGCGGTTAAGTCGATTTGTGAAATCACCCAAATTTTTGATGATCATCGAGAAATCACCGTTGTCCTTGGGCGCACTCGCGATCGTAAATGGGTGCATTTCGCGCAAGCCCTTTTGACCAAAGCTCACAAATGCAAATTGTCCGCTTTTATGATGAATCGGATTTTCAAGGGTTTTGAAATCAACACGCGCCGCCCCTCCCAAATCGGTTATGCTTTCAACTTGGTAAGTTGATTTCGCATATAAATCTGACATTAGCTTCCAAAGCCACGCATAAAGCCCCACAACCGAAACAAAAAGCATAAATAACCACATCGACGAGCCAAAACTAAATGGTGAATTCGAAAAAAATGTATGAAAAACGGCAAGCGCAAAACTCGGCCCCATCAAATAGTGTGCGTAACGCCATAATCGGTAAGGTATAACTTTAAGGAAAGATATGACAATCAATCCGAGAAACAAATTGAAGGATAGCTCGCCTGCGCCCTCTCCCGCCCCTGAAAGCGCAGGAATAATTGCACCGCTCGTTGAATCAGAGACAAACATCCAATGACCAATCATGCCCAAAAACGCGATAACTCCAAAAAAACGATGCGCTAAGTAAGACTTATCTAGACCACCTGTCACATATTCGAGCCAACGCCACCGCGTAGAAAGCACAAAACAAACTGCCATCGCTGACATTGAAATTGCTGCAAAACCCGCAGCTAAACTTTTTTCAAAATCAAGGTCGGGCATTAAAGCGAAATGAATGAAAAAGAAAAAGGTTAAGAACCCAAGAATCCCAATGTCGCGCAACCAATAAATTAAGAATTTCAAACGCATGTTTTTTATTTTCATCAATTTGACCTTTTTACATTTTTGCTCCGCAAATAAAGCGCTTAATTGACCATTTCAATGAACAATTGCGAACCTTACAAATTTGTAAACTAGGATTGAGTTTCGCGTATAAATACATAATAAACAAAATATCATAAGCTATTGTCTTAAATAATTTTATATCAAATATTATGAGATACGCCTTAAATATCATTAGACTCCGAAAATGCCTAGAAACACATCTCGCATAAGGGCTCGTTTCTCAAAATTGACCCTATAGCCTCGCATTTGCTCTCGCCTCATTTAGTGCTCATCCCAGCGATTGGCTCGCACAAAATTGACTCCTCTTGGTCTGATTCATTTATTTATCACCTCCGGTTTTAAATGCAGTTTGAAAGAGAATTTTGCGGTTAACAGCTACTCATTTTGCTCATTCGCGCAATCCCAACACTTTCCAATTTTAGGTCACATAAAACGCGCCTAAAAAATTAAATTTATGTCATTTTTCTCTCGTCAAAGCAAAAATTGTCTGCTAGAAGCGCCGATAATGCGGGTGTGGCGAAATTGGTAGACGCACCAGATTTAGGTTCTGGCGCCGCGAGGCGTGGGGGTTCAAGTCCCTCCACCCGCACCATAAATATTCCGAAAAATTCCATAAATTACGGAAAATAAAGGAAACTAGTCAATTTAACAAAGCTCATAGTTCCGCTTTCGTTCACGCTTTACAGAACAAATATGAAGTCCTAGTACGAATAAATACGAATCATGGCTTCGATAATTAAAAGGGATGACGGGAGATGGCAGGCGCAGACTGCCAAGACTGCGCCGAGTGGTAAAAAATTCGCAAGTCAAAGCTATTTCATTCAAAGAGGGAGGCCGAGCAATGGGCTGCGCGTGAAGAATATTTAATCTCGCAAACTCCCGAAAATGAGGCCGAACACATCCCGCTTGTCGATCTATTGCGCAAGTACAGCAGCACTGTTTCAGTGCATAAGAAGGGCAAGAGATGGGAGCAAATACGTCTCAAGAAGTTTGAGGGCTATGAGTTCGTGCACAAGCCTATCAAGGACATCACAACGGAAGACTTCGCGTATTGGCGCGATCAAGAGAGATTATTTGACTTCAAAGGCGATCAAATTAGCGCCCTATTCGCCAAGTGCAAAAAAGCGAATATTCCAAATATTACTTTTCACGATACCAGGCACGAAGCTATCACGCGATTAGCAAAAAAATTGAGCGTTCTCAATCTAGCACGAATGAAAGGTCATCGCGATCTGAAAAAGCTTATGATTTATTAAAATGAAAGCGCTGACAGTATCGCCGATAAGCTGGATTGAGAATCCTACCTATTTGGATTCAAAAATTGACGCACTCTCGTATTTCGCAATCAGACAAGCCCTTTACAAAAGACGACTTAGAAGAAACGATACCGGAGACAAAAAGACGCATTGAATTTGGACACCCTTCTGATCGGTTGATACTCCCAAAACATGAGAGATTAATTGCTCTTGCTGCGGTGGTTTGGTGGATGGAATTTAACGAAAATTAGAGATTGTTACTTTTCCTTAAATTGCGAACAATCTTCTCCAGCATCATATTTCATGATAATTTGATGAGCATATTCTTCCGTAAGTTCTTTGCATTTTTTAAAATATTCATAGAACAAGTATCGCTCTCGAATGTAAAACACGATCACCACTATCGCAAGAATGATTACATATTGAACATTGCTTAGTATGAGTGTTCCTCCGACAATTAAAATAAGCATTTGAAAAGTCCCTTATATATACCCAGCATATAATGATAAATGAAACCAAGCTGTCATTTTGTAAACATCATCGCCAATATCTTTGCGTGCGAGGTCATCCACAATTAAATAATCGAGATCTCGTTTCTCAAATTCAGATTTATAATTTATAGTATTTTGGGGCATTGATGGCTAATTAGTATGATCTAAATTGAGTACTAAAATTAAGAAGAGCATTGCAAATATCACACCGTTCATTTGTCAATTCAAATGTTGTGCAGTTTTCTCCATAACGATCTACCGCTTCTTCACCATCAAGCTTTTCTTCATAACCACAAACAGCATAATTTGAGCACTCGATATGCAGCAAATATGTATCTCCATAATCAATAAACTTTTGTGCCATTCTTTTCTCTTTACTTGGATTTTCGCGGTATATTCTTGCCCACGACTTGTTGCATCATTGCTTTACTAATTCATCTGGGTCTTAATCAAACCTACTGCAAAGTTCGCGTGCGGATGTACTGCCGAGAGCAAAGCACCATTTAATTACAACCCAACGTGGATGCATCCCCGTTGTGCGCGGATCACGAGGTCTTCGAACAGCTCTCATCAACAATTCTTCATCTTTCATTCGATCGCTGTTCTCTGCAGGTACAAAAACCGCGCTGCGCGCTGAAGGTCTGTTAAAGTGTCAGGATCAACATCACAAAGACGCTCAAAATTCCTTTGAGTACTCAATTGAAAGCGCATCAGATCCAAGAAATAACCATAATGCTCCTGAACCATACGAAATAAGTTATAAACATCGCCCGATTTATCATTCATGTACTCAGCCTGCGCACAACGACGGCGCAAAAATATACCACCCATGCCTACGAAAGGTTCTGCGTATGTGACGTGATCTGGATCTTCGTCAATCAGAGAACAAATGCGCTCTGCCAAATGAAGCTTGCCACCCACATAGGGTGCAATTGGTTTTGTTGGAGAAATAGGTGATCTACTTGAAGTCATTTGCGAATCCTGACATTTTGCAGGTGCTCTGGGCTCAGAGTTGGGCGCGGCCTTATTCTTTATTCAGGTCGGCGGGGTTGATTGTGAGAATTTTGGCTCCGTGTTGTGTGATGCCATTGGTGAGACATTTGGCATCGTGCGACTGCCCGCTAAGGCAATCAATAATTGAGAATCATATGGAAAACTTCATTAGTGAAATTGAGAAAATAAACACTGATTGGCTATTGGCAGCTTCTGGTTACGATTTTTTAGAAACATTATTTTCAAGACTAGATCAAATTCGCAAAGATACTGATCTTCAAGATTCAATAGGATTAAGTATAAATTCAATCACTGACTTTGCTCGAACTTCAGTATACGTTTCGTTTAACAAACTCCTTGATCGCAATAAAAAATCGGTATCGATTCGAAAGATATTATCAATTTCAGATAATGGTTTAGAGCCCGAGACAGCTAATGAAATAGAAGAATTGTTAAAAAAATCTCAGATTTCGAAAGAAGCTTTAAGAAGGTGCGAGATAAGTTAATATCACACAATGAAATCGGATGGAGCATTTCAAAACTCGACCAAGAAGATCGTGAAAATATATCCCTCATGAAAAAATTCATTGAAGAAACTGGCTTGATCTTGAATCGAATAAATTTTGAGGCACAATATACAAGAATTTATGTTCATTCGCCATTTGGAACCCATCGCGTCCAAAACAATATATTTAATAAACGGGATAGAACCCGCCGTCATCACGCTCGCTTAATAGAAAAGTTATTAGCGAACCCAAAAATCTAGATTTTCTCAATTAATCCATCTAATCCATCTCTTCCACGGCCAGCGCGGCGTAACCAATTAAATCGGTCAGACTGTCCGTATGCGCGGGATTGTCCGTGGCCCGGATGGGCTTTAAGCTCGCCATAAAAAGCGCGACATCATACGATGTAAATTCAACGCTCTTTAGCGCTGTCCATATTTGAGCCACACGCCCAAAGCTTTCCAAAGCGTCACCATAAGTTTCAGCACGATCGCGTGAGATCAGCTTATCGGCTTGCGCGAGAATTTCTGTGCGAAGCTTAATTGAAGATCGCCTAAAACTTTTATTCCATGCGTGCGCAATCTCACGCAACAAATCCATAGAGTGCGAAAGAATTGAAATGCAACGCTTTATAGCTGCAAT
The DNA here is from genome assembly GCA_965263365.1 of Paracoccaceae bacterium. Classification (GTDB taxonomy): domain Bacteria; phylum Pseudomonadota; class Alphaproteobacteria; order Rhodobacterales; family Rhodobacteraceae; genus CANMUM01. The sequence continues at coordinate 895,245 of OZ253672.1, read as the reverse complement.
CTGGATTTTATTTATGGTCTTTAAGTATTTTTATGCAACATTTGCACCAGATAGTTTTTCGCTGTGAATTGTTATGATGTACATAATTTATGCAATACGGGATTGTGTAGGACGCGCTGGGGGTATTGGTGTGTCTTTGATGCGCTTCCATTTAGCGAATGCATCTGCAAGTTTTTCATCGTAACGATTGCGGCGATAACCAGAACCGTTGTAGCCTCTGGCAAAACCAGCCCAATCATGGCGTCGCAATTCGTCAGCCAACCCAGTGTTCTTGATGAAATTCACGGAGGCACGCAAATGATGCTCCTCATCATCCTTGAAGGCTTCGACCATATCGACTACGCTATCATAGCCCGCGAGCTTGTGATTAAAGCTCATGACTTGACCAAGACCCCAAGAGCACGACTTTAGCGCTGCCTCTTTATTGATCTTCATCGCGCGTTCTAGCTTTAGGTATTGCTCGGAAAGCTTCCCATAGCCCCCAAGCGCGTTCGTTTGCTAACCCAGCTTTAACAGCGCGCGCACACTCTGCACCCGAAAGGAATTTGTAGAATTTATGGCGTTCGAACAAAATACGAGGTCGACCTTGCTCATCAAAGCCGCTTCCTGTGGTTTCAACACCTATAAAGGCGTGGAGTTCGTCTTCTCCTACGCCAATCTCTTGCCCGATCAATGGTAGATCGATATCGTCAATGCGCTTTGAGCGTCCCTTAAAAGTTCATAGTAGTCTCCATCAAAAAGCCCACTGAAAGGCGGGCGAAATTGATTAAATTGTTTGTGCAGTTGAGGTCGTTATTTAGGGCGGCGCTGTAAATGCGCCTTTCACTTTCAGAGCGAACGCTTTTTGCAAATTCTGCTCGATTTTGTGATTTTTAATGCAACCTCCATAGGTTAATTAGAATTATGATTAAAACAGTGAGTTTATTTGTTTGTGCTTCTATTATTGGTTACTCAGAAGACGCCAAATCTGATTTTTTAGTCTCAAAAGTGATCGACGGTGACGGCTTCGAAGCTCACGGATCAGAAACACAAATTCGAATATGAGGTATTGACGCGCCAGAGATACCAACCTTTTTTTGTTTTGATTGGATTACACGCGGGCCACACTGACGTATAACACCCGAATATGCACTCAAATTGGAATACATACCCGACGGTTTAACTGCCGATGAAGTGGCGATTTAAAAATTACAGCTCTAAAATACTTACGCAAAGACGCCAATTATCGAGGGATAAGTTTTTATCCATTTGGCGCTTTGGCATTTGCGAGAAAGTGCTTTAACGAACAAGTGTCGGTAGTTTCAAAATGCGCGTGGCACGGTTCTAAATGTTCAATCAAATCAATACGAAAATTTCGGTAATCCCCCTTCGCCTCGTCCCATGCTGTGAGCGTCCATTTCCCAAACCACGCAATCAGACCAAGCGGCCACACAATCCGCTCAGATTTTTTATGATCAACCGAAATATAACTCATTTTGATTTTTTGCTTATTCACCACCGCTTTGCGAAGTAATTTATGTTGTTCGCGCATCATTTTGTCTTCAAAAACACGTGGCGCTCGGTAAGGTGAATTTTCAGCCTTTTGTTGCCGCAAATGGCCAATCACAGCCATGATTTTTTCGCGCGCCGCTTCACTCGATTCTGTCAAATCGTCGTCGGTAAATGCTGCCACCATCTCAAGACCGGTGAGAACCGCATAAATTTCGTTTTCTGTAAAATTCAGCGGGGGGATATGCGCGTCTGAATCAAGCACATAACCAAGCCCCGCTTCACCCGATATCCCTGCTCCCGACGCCTTCAGCGTTTCAATATCGCGGTAAATTGTACGAATGGATACGCCCAGTTTATCAGCGATAACTTTCGCGGTCACAGGATAGCGCCGCGCGCCCAAAATGGTTAAAATTTCCAGTAAGCGCGCAGTTTTACTCATTCATAAGACTCAATATTTTGAATAACGCGATGCGCCATTTTCAATGTGCTTGGATCCAACATTTGCATAAATTCGCTCTTTCCATTATCGGCCATAAAACGATTATGAGCATTCATCGCGTTTTCCATATTGTCCCAAAACATAATTTCCACCCAAACGCCGTCGTCTCCAAGAGCCATCTTCCTTGAGGAGCACCCCCTTTGTTTTTCCGCCCATTTCTGAATGACTTTCGATGATTCCAAAAATGAAGCAGTCTCTACATTCGACTTCAATTTGTACTCTACAATTTCCATAACTTTCGACATGTTTTATCCTTTCATATTACAGTCAATAAAAGACAAATAACATTGCGAAATGTCAGGAATTGTCAGTAGGAAACGAATTTATTTAAATTCGCCAAAAAAACTGGTAAGCGTTTCGTGCCGCAACCCGTATTTTCGCGATATGTTTTCATTTATTTGCATTCATTGATGATCGAAGGGGCAATCCGCAACAGCTCACCGATCAAGCGTAATTGTGATCTTCATTGCGCGGCGGCTCAATTTATTTTCAGCCCCTTACGCTCGCAATTTTGAAATTGCGATCAAAACGAATTGACGTTGTCTCCACAAGTCTCAATCGGTGTTGACGTTAGTTGGGTCGACATGAGCGGGCTTTTTATTGACTTAAAATTCAACCATCTTGGTGCGTTAATTTGGTTGGTAGAAATTTTACAAATTCAGTGATGAGGTTTTGCCATTTTGTTAAAAATGTTTCGCTCGGTTGAGCCGCAAGTCCATCATCTTCTTTTTCAAAAAAAGCGCGGCTAAATTCGATTTGTATCACTTCAATTTGAGGTAATTTAGCGTAGTGTTGCGTAATATACCCCCCCGAAAATGGAATATCCACATTCACGATTAGGTTCTGATTTTCGATTGAGTTCATTAAATTTTGAAGCGTAAGGGGATGGCAACTTGCACCAAAGCGTGATCCTAATACGACATCGGCACCATTCATAAGATGTGCAGGCGCTGAATGAATATCCAATAATAAATGAGAACCGTAACTTTCGATCTGTTTCTCAATGAGCAATTTGAGAGCCCCATGATAGGGTTCGTAGTAGCGTTTGATCAATTCTTGCGCATAATTTATAGGAATTTTTCCGTTTTGAGTGAGCTTCTTTTGATCCGCATAGCGCGGTAAAACCCCGTAACCTGCATTCACTTGCACATCTTTTGACTTCGGAACACCCGAAATTAGCGCGGGGTCAAGTTGTGTTCTCGAGCGATTTAAATCTATGAAGCTTCGCGCATAAGTAGCTGATATTGTTGTTATATTGCTGAGATAACTCAGCAATATATCTGTCCCGAGATCGGCAGTCATTAACAACTCTATTTCCGACAAATTTGAATTTGACAAAAACTCGGATGGAAATTTTGTTCCCGAATGGGGCGCGCTTAAAATCAACGGATATTTTGAACGCTCCGGTTCAAAAAGTTTAAATGTCTCGTGATGCATTCATTGCCCTAAGTCTAAGTTTAAATGATAAAAAGCGCGACTTAAGTTTAATTTCAACTTGAACACAGTGTAAACCCACTCTATAGAAGCCTGCAGAACACCAGTTATGAGCGGGCGTATAGCTCAGTGGTAGAGCACTACGTTGACATCGTAGGGGTCACAAGTTCGAACCTTGTTACGCCCACCATTTTTTAAGGATTTGCGAGATTTCTATTCACTTGCTTGACCTTTAGGAATTGTAGCGTTATTTAACGCCAAATTTATGAATCGCGCTCATGCGCTTTAGGAGATTGATATGAAAGTTCGTAATTCTTTGCGTTCGCTAAAAAACCGCCACGCAGATTGTCGCATTGTTAAGCGTCGTGGGCGCGTATATGTCATCAATAAGACTCAGCGCCGTTTTAAAGCACGTCAAGGCTAGATTTCGCGACAAGCATTTGGTCAACACTTAGGTGTTGAGCCATAACCAAATCAGCGCAGATTCTGCCGTAAAGTTTTGGCCATCAATTATTCCAATGTTTTTAAGTTCTTGGCTTGCGGCGTATTGATCGAGATGTGTGCCGCCCTCCTCGCATTGGCTTACCATCACCATCTTTTTTCCCGAAGTTATAAAATTTCTGAGTATGGCAATCAGGTTAGCATGATTGGGGAAAGTTCCGGCCCCATATACTCTTAATACAGCCCCATCCAATTCACCCAGCATGGCATTTAACGCAGATGCTGGCATGTCCGGGGACATCGTAATAATTGCAAGTCTTTTGGGTTCAAACCTGCGTTTTTGAGGTTGATTTAAAGACGATTGCGCCACTTCTCGAAATGCCTCTTTGGCTTGACTATTATGTTTGACGATCGCATGCGCATTCAAAATATGCGCACCGACAGCGACCTTGGCGGCTTCCGTATTATGAGCGCAAGCAAACTCTACCGCATTTTGTAAGGCAAACTCTGCATCACCGCCAAATCCTAGAGGCTTCATTGATGCACAAAGCACAATGCGCCGTCCCAAGCCATATGTCGCCTGCGCAAGCGCTGTGCTTGTATAGGGCAACGTATCCGTACCATGCGTGATCAGAACCGGCATATTTTCGTGCGCGTCAATTATATCAAGAATTTCATTCCAAATCTGTGCGGATACATCAGAGCTATCGATCAATGGGTCAAAACTGTGGGTGATCAGTTCGATATCCTTTGACATAGCGCTTTTTACCGCTGCTTCAACCACACCTTTGCTTGGCGCTAAGCCATGGTTGCCTTTCCGGCTGGCAATGGTGCCACCGGTATTTATGAGGAGCAATTTTTTCAAATTATGAGAGTTCATCTCTGTCTTTAAAATAGTCAAGTGCTTCTGCATTGGCGAGCGCTTCGATATTCTTAATTTCGCGACCATGAACAACATCTCGCACCGGGATTTCGACGATTTTGCCCGATTTGGTTCGCGGAATATCAGGCACTTCAAGAATAACAGCCGGAACGTGCCGTGGGGTGCACTCTGTTTTGATAATGGTTTTGATTTCTTGGCGAATTTCATCGTTAAGGGACACGCCCTCTTTCATCTTAACGAATAAGACCACGCGAACGTCATTTTGCCAATCCTGTCCGATGACAACGCTTTCGAGAACTGAAGATACTTTATCAACTTGCCGATAAATTTCGGCAGTCCCAATCCGCACGCCACCAGGATTTAAAGTTGCATCAGAACGTCCATGGATCACAACACCGCCTCGATCATTGATTTCGGCAAAATCACCATGTGCCCACACATTTTCAAAACTATCAAAATAGGCATCGTAATATTTCTTTCGACCCTCGTCTCTCCAAAAAGAAACAGGACGCGAAGGAAAAGGTGTTTTGCAAACCAATTCACCACGTTCATTCTTAAGTGAATTGCCATCAGCATCCCATACATCGACATTCATTCCAAGACCTGGTGCTTGAATTTCACCACGATACACCGGCAAAGTTGGCACGCCTAAAACAAAGCAAGATACAATGTCCGTTCCGCCAGAAATGCTGGCGAGATGAATATCTGATTTGATTGATTCATAAACAAAGTCGTATCCTTCAGCAGACAGGGGCGATCCAGTTGAAGCGATAGATTTTAGAGATGATAAATCATGTTTTTTCGGTATATAATCTGCTTTTTGTAATGCCTCTAAATATTTTGCCGAGGTGCCGAATACTGTGAATTTCTCGTCTTGGGCATAATCCCAAAGCACTTCGGGTCCTGGATAAAACGGAGAACCATCATAAAGCATAATTGTGACGCCTGAGGCGAGCCCAGACACCAACCAATTCCACATCATCCAAGAGCATGTTGAAAAGTAAAATAAACGATCATTCTTATTTAAATTGGTATGCAACTGGTGCTCTTTAAGATGTTGAAGCAAAGTGCCCCCATGCCCGTGCACGATACACTTGGGCGCGCCCGTAGTTCCCGAAGAATACAAAATAAATAACGGCTGATCAAAGGAGACTTGTTCAAACTCTATTTTATTTGGCTCAAACCCACTCAGCGCTTCTGAAAAAGTTACACAGTTTTTTATATCTTTTTGATATGATTGAATATACTCGATCATAACGACATTGCTTACGCTGGGTAATTCCGTCAAAAATGACTTAATTTTTTGTGTACAATCATGTTGTTTGCCGTTGTAAAAATAACCATCAACCACAAAAATTAATTTTGGCTCAATCTGTCCAAAGCGATCAATTACACCTTGTCCGCCAAAATCAGGAGAGCAACTTGACCAAATCGCGCCGAGGGAGGCGGTTGCGAGCATAGCGATCACAGCCGACGGATGATTGGGTACGAACCCAGCAACGCGGTCCCCGCGCCGTACGCCTTTCGATTTTAAAAATAAAATCATTTGTGATACTTGTTCATATAGCTCAGCAAAACTTAGCTTTTCTTGAACCTTGTCTTCACCACGAAACACAATCGCATCTTGATCATCTCGCCGCTTTAACATTGTTTCTGCATAATTTAACTGCGCGTCGGGGAACCAGTTGGCGTCAATAATTTTATCGCCAGTCAACCCTCGCCCAGAAAAGTCGCCGAGCGCCCCGCAAAATGTTGCAATATCTCTCCAAAATTGTGCGGAATTTTCGACCGAGTACTTATGTAAGCCCCAATAGTCGGTGATCGCGTCCTCGGTTTTGATGGCTAATTTGTCTATAAATTTCGTAATATTTGCGTTGACGACTTGTTCTTGTGTAGGAATCCAGATTGGTTTCATTTGCATCTATCTTTAGTTCTCGTTTTGTTTACCGTAGCATAGGCTTTGGCTTCAAGCCCTTAATAGCGACCCAGACCGTTAAATATTCAGTTCAAATTCAAGAAAAATTAAACACTTTAACCCAAGTCGTGATGATCGCTGACTTTTCTCTCTAAATTCATTCAATTGTGCAAAATTAATGGCCTGAATTCAAGCTGTTTTCTTATTCTTTATGCATTCGTTTTGCTTGTCAATTCTGGTGTGACTTGTTATAAAAAACTACAAAAAATTGAGGTGTATCCGTGAGCGATAACGATACCAATAATAACGAAGAAAATAACGAACAGCCCATAGATGTAATGGTTCATGATGGGCCTAAGGTAAACATCGAAGGTGAGATGAAAACAGCCTATCTCGATTATGCGATGAGCGTAATTGTTTCGCGAGCCATTCCAGACCTTCGCGACGGCTTAAAGCCCGTGCATCGGCGCATTCTTTATGCAATGCACGAGGTCAATAATACGCATGATAAGCCTTACCGTAAATCCTCTCGTCCGGTTGCGGATGCGATGGGTAAGTATCACCCTCATGGTGACGGGGCCATTTACGATGCGCTTGCGCGCATGACCCAAGATTTTTCGATGTCTGTACCCCTGCTCGATGGGCAAGGTAACTTTGGTTCTATGGATGGTGATAAGCCGGCTGCATTTCGTTATACAGAAGTGCGAATGGAAAAAGTCGCCACGCAACTTTTATCTGATATCGAAAAAGACACTGTTGATTATCGTCCGAACTATGACGGTAAAGACATGGAGCCTGTGGTTTTGCCGGCGCGTTACCCCAATATTTTGGTCAATGGCGCAGGTGGTATTGCTGTGGGCATGGCGACAAATATTCCGCCGCACAACCTTGGTGAAATAATCGATGCAACCAAAGCGCTCATTGACAATCCTGATCTCACTGATCTTGATTTAATGGAATACGTCCCTGCTCCTGATTTTCCCACGGGTGCTTTGATTTTAGGACAATCGGGCGCGCGGAAAGCCTATACGGAGGGCCGCGGCTCCGTTCTCATGCGCGCGCGCACAGAAATTGAAGAAATCAGGAAAGATCGCTACGCCATTGTCGTTAAAGAAGTGCCTTATCAAGTTAATAAATCGACGATGATTGAGAAAATCGCCGAATTAGCGCGGGACAAGAAAATTGAAGGCATTGCGCATGTGCAAGATGAGTCAGATCGCTTTGGTGTGCGCGTTGTGATCGAATTGAAGCGCGATGCGACGGCTGAAGTTGTTCTTAATCAATTGTACCGCTTCACGCCACTGCAAACCAGTTTCCCTTGTAATATGCTGGCGCTCAATAATGGTCGCCCTGAGACGCTCAGTCTTCATGGTTTTTTATCTAATTTTATTGTCTTTCGTGAGGAAGTTGTCGCGCGGCGAACTGCTTTTGAACTGAATAAAGCGCGCGATCGCTCACATTTGCTCTGCGGGCTCGCGGTTGCAGTTGAGAATGTTGATGAAGTTGTTGCGACGATTCGTGGCTCTAATGATGCGGCCGAAGCGCGGGAAAAACTCATGCAAAGGGCGTGGCCTGCGCATGATATTGTTGAGTATCTTCGTCTAATTGATGATCCTGAGCATCGGGTCAACGAAGATGGAACTTATTATCTTTCTGAACGTCAAGCGCGCGCCATTTTAGAGCTTCGTCTCCAGCGCTTAACTGCGATGGGTGTTCGCGAAATCACGGACGAGCTTGAAGAGCTTGCGGGTAAAATCAAAGACTATTTGGATATTCTTCGTTCGCGCGCACGTATTTTGTCAATTATTCACGCAGAACTTGACGCTGTTAAGGAGGCGCACGCAGTTCCTCGTCGTTCTGAAATTGTGCCCTTTACGGGCGATATGGTTGATGAAGATTTAATTGAGTCCGAAGATATGGTTGTATCCATCACAGAAGGTGGGTATATTAAACGGACAAGCTTGGAAGAATTCCGTGCGCAAAAACGAGGCGGAAAAGGCTTGCAAGGCATGTCGACCAAAGACGAAGATGTCGTCAGCAATCTTTTTGTTGCAAACACGCATACGCCCCTCCTCGTTTTCACCACTGATGGCATGGCCTATAAGTTAAAGACTTGGCAGCTTCCACAAGGCGGGCGCAATGCGCGCGGCAAAGCTTTGGTCAATATACTTCCGATCCAAAGCGGCGTCTCCATTGCAGCGATTATGCCTGTCGACAAGCCTGAAGAAGAATGGGCTGACTTGCATATCATGTTCTGTACGTCCGAAGGTGGTGTGCGACGCAATGCGCTTTCTGATTTTATCAATGTGAAATCTAATGGTAAAATTGCAATGAAGCTCACTGAGGGTGTTTCCTTAGTACGCGTGCGACTTTGCAATGAAGCCCAAGATGTCATGCTGACTTCTGCAAATGGACGCGCCATTCGTTTCCCTGTGTCGAGTATACGTGTCTTTAAGGGACGCGATTCAATGGGTGTGCGGGGAATGAAACTCTCTAAGGGTGATCACGTTGTTTCGATGTGTATTCTTAATCATATTGATGCCACAACCGAAGAGCGCGCTGCCTATATAAAAATGAGAAAAGCGATTGAGGGAGATACGGAAGCCGACGCAACAGATGACACGATTGATACCAATGTCGTCATTAGCCAAGAGCGCTATATCGAACTTTCCGCCGCCGAAGAATGGATTTTGACAATCACGAGTTCTGGCGCTGGCAAGCGTTCAAGCGCACATGAATACCGCGTATCAGGTCGGGGTGGCATGGGGATTACGGCGGCAAATCTTGGCCGACGCGGAGACCGCATTGTGGCAAGTTTCCCGGTTGATGATAGTGATCAAATCATGTTGGCAACCACGTCTGGGCAATCTATTCGTTGCGCTGTCAAAGATATTTCTAAACAAGGCCGCTCCGCTTCTGGCGTCTCTGTATTCAAGACCAAAGATAGTGAAGAAGTTATTTCTGTGGCTTGGATTGCTGATCAATCAAATGAGGAAGATGGAGAAACCGAAGAATGAGAAAGTTCTTAATCACAACCGCGTTGACGATTTTTGCGTTTCAAACGCAGGCTTCGGTCACAGAATTTAACGTGACCTATGGAAGTGCCGAACCCGATACGGGGAGCGTCGATTCATTTAACGAGTTGTCAATCGGTGTGCACTATGAAAATGTATCTAATCGGTATTATGCGATTGATCTCCACTATAATTCACGGCTTGATGAAGGAAATTTACTCCTCGCACTCCATTACGGTTGGGCAGGATCTAATGCTCATTTTGGGGGCGTGGCAGGCATCGCAGATGGGGAAACCCAGGCGATCTTTGGCGGTATTGAATGGGGATATACGGGTTCCAAAATTGACGTAAAACTGCGCGCGTCCTATTGGGATCTTGAGGCGCTAGATCGTGGGAATATGCGCTATGATGTCAATGTCGCCTATAATTTCTGGAACAACTTTGGGGTATTTTACGATTACACACATCAATTTGCATCAAAAGGCGGATTTAAGGGTGATGAGTTCTTAACGGGTCTTGAATATACGCTCGGCAACGGCGTGAATGCACGTTTTGGTATCGGCAATGTCCACCCACAAAATACATTGACCGGCGAAAGCGATGTTTGGACACAATATGCCTTTTCGCTCTCAATTCCTCTGGGCGGCAAGTCTCGTATTGATGATATTGATATCGTAAATTTCTACGACTACTAAGCGAATTAAAATGAAAATTTATTGTGTAGCATGTATTTTGCTATTGAGTCCCATGCTGCTTTTTGCACAGGATTCTTATTGGCTACAATCTCGTTATCTTGGTTATGAACAGCCGGAAATTGAGATTAGCTTAGGACAAAGCCTTTCGATAAATGAGCAATATTTCGGCTTTGATTTGACTTCGAGAGGGGACCGTGATCGTCACAATTCGGCTTTGGCATTTCACTACGGCACCTATACGGAACAATTTTCATATGGTGTTGTTACAGGAAATAGTTATGGTGAATTTGATACTCCTTTTTTGGGTCTCGAAACGCAGGGTGTTTGGGGTCAATTTCAAGGCGGCTTGAGAATGACTTATTGGCTTCATGAACGTGGTATTAATTCTCATAGTATTGATCTCAACATCATGCACCCCATTGGTCAAAAAACATTGATTGAGTTTGATTGGGGGCATCATTCGTTACTGGACAACACGGTTTTGTTTGATGAATATGCGCTCTCAGCAGGTTTCGAAATTTCTAAAAATGTCCTTTTAAGTGGGGGATTAACAATAAATAACGCAAAAAAGGAATCTGATTTAATAAGCGGCACGCAAACAGGTGCATTTTTTCGCTTAAGTTCTGAGTTTGGACGGACACCTTTTCGGCCAGTGCGTTTACCAATCACCTCAATCGAATTAAGCGCAAACCATTAGATAAGTTTGGTCCACCTGCCGAATTTATTATGTTTGCCACCTTCTCAATTCAATAAATATAACCTATATCCGCTGCTATGGAAAAGAACATTCATATAATTGGCGGCGGTCTTGCAGGATCAGAATGTGCATTCTATTTGGCGGAAGCAGGCCATATCGTAAATCTCTATGAAAAGCGTCCTTCGCACCCGACTTTTGCACACGTTTCGGGCGATTTTGCAGAACTCGTTTGTTCGAATTCTTTTCGCTCTGATGATAGTGAAAATAATGCTGTTGGTCTCCTTCATTGGGAAATGCGTGCGCTTGGCTCAGTCGTAATGAATGCCGCAGACCTTCATGCTGTACCCGCAGGCGGTGCGCTTGCCGTTGATCGGGAAGCTTATAGTCAAGAAGTCACAGAGAAAATAAAATCGCATCCGCGCATTCATATCCATAACCAAGATGTAAAATCTATTCCCAGTGAAAGCCGCGATATATGGATTATTGCGAGCGGCCCCCAAACCGAAGGCGCGCTTGCAGAAAATATTGCTGCGCTTACCCATCAAGAACATCTCGCTTTTTTTGACGCAATCGCCCCCATAATCTACACAGATAGCATCGATATGTCGAAGGCTTGGGCCCAATCGCGATATGACAAAGGGGAAACCTTCGAAGAGCAAACAGCATATATAAACTGCCCAATGAATGAGCCGGAATATAATCGCTTTATTGACGCGCTCCTAAGCGCTGAAACCGCTGAATTTCACAAATGGGAAAAAAATACGCCCTATTTTGATGGGTGTTTGCCGATCGAGGTCATGGCGGCGCGCGGGCGCGAAACGCTTCGTTTCGGCCCCATGAAGCCTGTCGGACTTACCAACCCCCATTCTGATGAGAAACCGTATGCAGTTGTTCAATTGCGCCAAGATAACGCGCTCAAAACGCTCTATAATATCGTGGGTTTTCAAACCAAGATGAAATATAGCGCGCAAAAAGAAGTGCTACGCATGATCCCGGGTCTAGAGGGTGCAGAATTTGCCCGTCTTGGCGGCATACATCGCAATTGCTTTATTCATAGCCCAAGCCTACTCAATGAAAATATGTCTTTGAAAACAAAACCAAATATTTTCTTTGCAGGTCAAATTACAGGGGTGGAAGGCTATGTTGAATCCGCTTCAATGGGGCTTTTGCTTGCCTCGCTTCTCCATCAAAAAATTACCAATGGGACTTATATAATGCCGCCAAGGACAAGTGCGATGGGCGCGCTCGTTCACCACATTACCGGCGGTGCGGCCGCTAAAACTTTTCAACCAATGAATGTTAATTTTGGTCTTTTTCCGCCCATTGAAGCACGGGGCGGACGACGTGGTCGAAAGGAACGTTATCCTGCCTATTGTGCGCGCGCCAAGGCCGACTTTTCAAACTGGTTAAAAGATGTCGGTCATTGAGCGTTTTGCGCCCTCACCCACAGGCCTTTTGCATCTTGGTCATGCATATTCGGCGCAACTTGCTTTTCAGTCAGCAATCGCTAATAATGGTCGTTTTTTGCTTAGAATTGAGGACATTGATACCGCGCGGTCACAATCCAAGTATGTGCATAAAATTTATGAAGATCTAAAATGGCTCGGAATGACTTGGGAAGAACCAGTCCTTTATCAAAGTGACCGCATGAACGCCTACCGTCTCGCCCTTCACGACTTGAATAAACGGGGCTTAATCTATGGTTGCAAATGCACACGTGGCGATATTCAGTTCGCGCTTTCTGCCCGCCAAGAAGGAGACAAGTTTCAAAGCGCCTATCCCGGCACATGTCGTCATAAAGACTTACAAGGTCAAGACTTGGCATGGCGATTAAATATAGAAAAAGCGCTCACGCAAGTCTCTGGCCTTACCTACCATGAAATTGGGCAAGGACGCGACGAACGTATTCAAATTAATCCAGATCATCTCAGAAAAATTGGAGACTTGGTATTGGCGCGCAAGGATATCGGAACAAGCTATCATCTCGCCGTGACAGTAGACGACGCATTTCAGGGGATCACACATGTGACACGGGGCGCGGATATGGAGGCAGAAACGCCGATTCATTGCCTGCTTCAAGCCTTGCTCGGATTTAAAACGCCGATTTATAGGCATCACAAGCTTATTCGCGATGAAAATGGTAAGAGACTTGCCAAGCGTCATGATTCATTATCAATTCAAACTTTAAGAAATGAAGGCGCCCGCCCGCGCGATTTGCTTTCGCTCAAGTCTGTGATTTAGCTCTGATTGTGAGACTTTAAAATCAGTTTATCTCGTGGGTTTTATGGCATCTCTCCGAACCTGCCTGAAATGGCATGATTGAATGAGTTTTGTTCCGCGAAGAAGTCGCCGCAATTTTTTCAGACTGAGATGAAGAAGCGATTGAACCGGCTCGTAGCCTTGTTTTCAAAGACTCTACAATCAAGACTTTTATTGAACGTCACCACAAAAACGACAAGTCATTGGTGTAATAAATCGCTTTAAAAAGCTCACGCTTCTCTCAACTTAAAAATTCGAGACTCCAGATTTGTATGTGGAAGTAATACGCACTATCGAAGCAGTTTAAGAGAGCCCGTAAGGGACTTCACTTCTTTGGATGATCCAATTAATCCTATGCCCACAATTGCTTCGTTTGAAATGCTTCTTTTGGGAAACTCGTCTAGATATTCCTCAAAGTTATGAAGCTTTCTAGCAAAATCTGGAAAAACCACGACTTCGATTGAAGAGCCGTTATTTTTTATCGCTAAGGCTTTTTGAACTAGTTTATTTTGAGAGGACTGATCCGCTTGTAAGATTGGTACTGGTAAAGATGCGCTATTTTTAACCGTAACACCGTCGTTATCCGTTAGATCGACATTTCCAAGAGAATTGTTGATAGCGCCGATACCTATTGATATAGTTGCAACCGTATTCGCTAGCAAACCGATAGGCATATCAGGATCTACAATTACCGCTAGGCGTATGTCCGAGTTTTCAATTGTGTGTGCCATAGATGGTCCTTGTGTTAAGAATTAGACGATTAACATTTTATGTTTAAATTAAAAAAAACAACACATTTTATTTTACACTTAAGAATTACTATCGATTTCAAAAGCTAAATTAATATCAAGAATTGATATTGCACTAATATCATGAGTTTGCAATTTAACTGTGATCTCATCAAAAGAAAAATAAATGTCTGGATGATGTTTCGATTTTACTTACCTGACCAGCCCCGCTTGATTGATCCATCTTCAATTTCAGTGCATGACGAGCGTCTTGTCTATCGGGATGGTATTTTCTGGCGCTGGCGGGCGATATCCGAGAGCCAAATATGGGCGCTTGGTATTGCAATGCTGGCCTGCCTTATTTAAGAAGTCCAACAGTTTTGTGAGAGCCCGCAGGTGTTTTTGCGAACTTTAATAAGAATTTCGTTGTAAGATACACCCTCCTTTGTCTGACGCCTGCTTAATATTCTCACATTCAAATTTAAGAGCCGCACCAATTCTTCAATTCAATACCGTTCTTACGCTCTTTGAGTAAGCTCTCAATCAAATCATAAAAAGGATCTTTAATTTTCTTTTCTGGAGTTAAAAATTGAAGAAAAAATTATCAAGTCGCTTGCAGATCGTGGCTAAAACTTCTTGATTGCGTTGAGGCGACAGAATTCGAATCCGCAATATTTGTGTGGCGCCCAATTCAGGAACCGAAATCTTGCGCATTACCGTTACACCACACCCACGTTTGGGCAAAGGACATATTGGGCGCACGATGAACGCAACTCGGCATGTGAACTCGTTGACGCGTTAAATCACGCGTTAAAACTAAGTGTGTTTATGAAACCCCCTGCCTGTCTTCACAGATCAACTTAAACCACGATCAAATCCATGTCTATTTTTCTTGATTCAGGAAATGGTCGACCTGAATATTCGGGATCCAGCGATTGCCAGACCTATCCGAACAGAAAGCACCACCCTAAGCCTGAGTCGTATAATTTTTGATTAATTTCATTCACTCTACGGCCGGCTTTCGAATGATAAATAAAATAGTTTTTATTTTGAACTTTTTCGTGATCCACCGGAACAACAAAATATTCATTATCATCAAAATTATCAACACCCACATAGTGGATATCACCGGGATATATTACCCAACTATGTTTAAGCTCACCAAATTCACCATGCCAAAGCATGCCTTCACGGTCATAGTTCTCAAAATCTTCATTTAAGTCATCATATAAATTGCCGAAAACTCTTATGACATCTTTGGCGCTTATGCCTCTATATGAATAGCCTTCTTCAATATTAGAATAACTCGCATACCCACCATTATTGGCATCTGTCTCGAAGCCGCCGTTATGGCTGTTTGGAATTATAGTATTAGATGCGCACGCGATTTCATTGTTTGGTTTAACTTCAAAGCGTGCAACTTGTCCGTACCCTGCTCCATCACTGACGACGTATGAGATCAAAATACTGTCTTCGGCTGGCGAATTGAAAAAATTATCAAAGTTTTTGTCCGTTGAAGCCCCAAAAGGCCCAGAATCTTGCGCACCCGCACATACCGCGATTAAGAGCGAAACAGAGGCAACGGAATATTTGCTGACGGTCTTTTTTTGTTGTGATGCGAATTGATAATTCATGTGCTAGTTAACCCCAGATTAAGATCGTTTTTGGGATGTCATGTCTTCGTGACAGTACAGCAAAAAACTCCAAATTATAAAGCAAAACTTAAGAATTGCGCAAAATTAATATCTCTCTTTACTAGATATTAAATTAGCAGCAATGACAATGCTTGTATTATTTAATCATGCCTTTTTTCTAAATCTGGACAAATTTATTAATAACAATCAACGCTTTGAAAAAATTTAACAATCCAATTCTCTTCATGTAAGCACAAACTTAAGTGCAAATTACTAAACCAATAACATGAGTAATTTGCTTGGAAAATTCACGAAGAAATTTCACTAAGTATATGATTTTATTAATTATTTAATGCGCATAAGCCGCGATAAATTTAGCTTCTTAAGTGAGTGATACGCGTAAAGACCCGTTTACAAAAACCGTCATTCGTAGATCAAGCTAATGATCATGTGTAATCGGTTTTTCGAGCTCAATAATTTTTTGATCTTTCACTTCGCGGTAAAAACAAGAACGCCGCCCCGTATGGCATGCCGCCCCTGTTTGCTTGACCAGCGCTAAAATACAATCTTCGTCACAATCAAAACGAAAAGATACAAGCTCTTGCGTATGCCCAGAAGTCTCGCCCTTAATCCAAAAGGATTGCCGTGAGCGCGACCAGTACGTGAGGCGCCCTGTTTCAAGGGTGCGCTCAATACTCTCAGCATTCATCCATGCCATCATCAAGACTTGCCGCGTTTCGTTATCTTGCGCGATGCAGGGGATTAAGCCCTGATCGTTAAATTTAAGCATATTCACATCGAAACGCATTGATTGTCCTTTCTCGCTCACCTAAATGTTCTCTATGAACACCGAAAACCTGTTTGACCTTTATTCTCAAAGAATTCTCGATTTGGCAATGGATATTCCACATCAGACGCCGATTGAGAACTTTGATGGACGTGCGAAAAAGCGTTCGCCGGTTTGCGGATCCGAACTGGAAGTTTTTGTTGTAATGAAAGACGGGCATGTGTTTGAATTTCAGCAAATCGTGCGCACCTGTGCGCTTGGTCAAGCATCGGCTAGCATTTTTGGTCAGCACGTTGTGGGTCAAAATCTCAAAAACCTCGAAATTTTAAGCGCCCAACTCTCAGCCTTTTTAGCCAAAAAGGGAGATGTGCCCAAAGACCCCTTTGGTGAATATATTACGCTAACCCCGGCTCAAGATTATCATAACCGACACGCCTCTATTATGCTCGCAGTGGACACGACGATCGAAGCCATAAAAAATGCCTCCCAAACGGGAGGCAGTTAAGAGCAGTTTATTACTAAACTATAATGAGGCGTCAGAAACTGAGCAAAGAAAAACAAGCAAAAATACAAACTAAGAATGAAAGTCCGGCCAATAAATCAGAAGCAAGACTCGGCGATTTATCATTCAAAATATGGTCTTCAATTTTATAAATCACTTTTTTCATAACTTGTATCTCCTCTTGTCTTGGCAGTAAGTTCTCATTTTGTTCTCATTATGTCAAGAACAAAGTAAGAACATTTAAATTATATTAAAATTATAAATAAATTCAAATATTTATCAATTTTCTTATTCAATGCTTTATTGAATAAGATCGAAAATTTTGGATTTTATACACAAAAAAACGTAAACCTAACTGTTTAAAACCGCGATTTGCGAATCGCGTTCCATTAAATACAACAGCGTTCTCAGAGCTTGTCCGCGCGCGCTTTGCAATAAAGGATCTGTTTCAATAATGAGCTTGGCATCATCACGCGCCAAATTGATAAGATCACTATGAACTTCAAGATCAGCAATCAAAAATCGAGGAAGGCCCGATTGCACAGTCCCGATCAAATCACCCGCCCCGCGCATCTTTAAATCGGCTTCGGCAAGTTCAAAGCCATCATTTGTCGAACGCATGAGCTCCAATCGTTCGAGTGCCATTTTTGAAAGCTGATTTGAGTATAATAAAATACAGTGCGATTTTTCATCACCGCGACCGACACGCCCACGCAATTGATGAAGCTGCGCCAAACCAAATCGTTCAGCCCCCTCAATCACCATAATCGAGGCACTCGGCACATCAACTCCAACTTCAATCACTGTTGTTGCGACCAATACCTTGGCCTCGCCGCGACGGAACTTTTCCATCGCCTCTTGTTTTTCATCAGCGCGCATTTGTCCATGCACGATTGCAACAGATTGACCTTCGAAATTATGGGATAAGTGGCGAAATCTTTCCTCGGCGGCCGTGAAATCAAGAACTTCACTTTCCGACACCAAGGGACAAACCCAATAGACTTGGCGCCCGTGCGCAACAGCATCTTGAATGCGCGCGACGAGAGCATCAAGTTTATTGCTCGAAAGGATAGATGTCTCGATTGGTTTGCGCCCCTTTGGTTTTTCATCAAGGATTGAAATATCCATTTCACCGTGAATGACCATCGACAAAGAGCGTGGAATGGGAGTTGCACTCATTGAAAGTAAATCAACCTGCTGCCCTTTCTCAGCCAAACGCATCCGTTCGCGAACGCCAAAGCGATGTTGTTCGTCAATAACGGCTAAGCCCAATTGGGCATAAACAACTTCTTCTTGAAACAAGGCATGTGTGCCGATGATCGCGTCAGCCGTCCCGTTTTGAATTTGTGCTAAAATCTCGCGCCTTTCACGGCTCGATTGACCGCCGTGAAGAAACACAACGGATACATCCAAAGCCTCAAAGTGCGCGCGCAGCCCCTCATAGTGCTGTCGCGCGAGAATTTCAGTTGGCGCCAGTAAGCTAGATTGAAATCCAGAGCGCTTCATTGCCACCATCGCAATCAATGCAACAGCGGTTTTGCCCGCGCCGACATCCCCTTGAAGCATACGAAACATGCGCTTTGACGCACTAAAATCCGAAAACACCTCACGCGCCGCGCGTTTTTGAGCCTCAGTCAGAGAAAACCCGAGCGTTTTTTCAACTTCTCCAATTAGAGATTCATTGGCTTGAATAGACTTGCCGCGCGGTGTTTTTCGCTTAGCTTTCACAAACGCAAGCGCTAATTGATGGGAAAGCAGCTCATCAAATGCAAGCCTCCGGATTGCTGAACAGTCTAACAAGATATCATCGCGCGTTTGTGGATAATGAGCGCGATTGAGCGCATCCTCAAAAGACGGAAAATTCTGGGCGCTCACGATATCATCGCGATGCCATTCTGGCAGTTGAATGTGGGTGGCAAGTGCCGAACGTACCGCATTGCGCATTTTTTTTTGCGAGATACCTTCAGTGAGGCCATATCGCGCTTCGATTGTAGGAATGGCGTTGACATCTTTTTCAACATAATCTGGGTGAATCACCTGATAACCATCGCCAAATTTTTCAAGTTTTCCCGAAATAATGCGCGTATCGCCCATTGGCAGCAATTGAGCAAGATATTGGGCATGCGCATGAAAATAAGTCAAATCGAGAGGGATATCATTCCAAAATGTGCGCACACGATAAGGCGCTTGACGCATACGGCCCGCTTTATGGCCTCCAATCAGAACCTCTAAAGTCACATATTTCTCAAGATAAGTTTGCAGTTCTTGCTGGGGTCGCACGCGCTCAATCGAATGAAATGGCAAATGAAAAATTAAGTCTTTAATGCGGGTTATGTGAATACGCTCAAGTGATTCAACCATCTTAGGGCCAATTCCCTTGAGTTGCTCAACAGGTGCAAATAAGGGAAAAAGGGTTTCAGGTCGCGTCAAGCTTTCCCCCTTCTAAAATGGTTCGAAAATGATCTTCATCAAGTACGCGAATGCCAAGTTCCTCAGCCTTTTTGGCTTTTGATCCTGCACCAGGCCCTGCCACAACATAATCCGTCTTTGAGGAGACCGAGCTTGAAACTTTTGCACCCAGCTCTTCTGCGCGCGCTTTGGCTTCTGCCCGTGACATTTGACTTAAATTTCCTGTAAAAACAACCGTTTTTCCTGTCAGAGAGCTTGCCACATTTTCAAGGGCAATTACATCTTTGATTCGTAAGAATGCAATTAACTCATTAATCGCAGCTCGCTGCTGTTGGTTTTGAAACTGCTCATAAATTGAACGCACCATAACTGCGCCAACACCGTCGATATTCTCTAATTCTTCAGGTGAATCATCAATCGCGCGCAGAAAATTCAGCCAATTTTGAAAATGGCGTGCAAATAATTTCGATGCCGTTTCGCCAACATGGCGGATCCCAAGCCCAAAGATAACACGATCAAGCGGTTGAGTACGCGCCCGCTCAATCGACGTCAATAAATTATCGACCGATACTTCGCCATAACCCTCTAACTCAAGCAATTCACTTTTACGTTCGAATAGTCGAAAAACATCTGCGGGTCTTCTGATCCATCCCTTCTCAAACATCAATTCAACCTGTTTGCTGCCAAGCCCTTCAATATTAAAAGCACCCTTTGACACAAAATGTTTAATCTTTTCAACTGCTTGTGCGGGGCATATGACGCCGCCCGTACAGCGATGCACCGCTTCATTTATTTCGCGCACCACAACCGAATGACATCTTGGGCAGCGTTCGGGAAATTGATACCTGACCGAATTTTCAGGACGCTCTTTTATAACCACATCTTTAATTTTGGGAATCACGTCGCCTGCACGGTAAATTTCCACCAAATCGCCTTCGCGAATATCGCGACCCTCTCGAATTTGATTACCATTGCCATCAATGCCCTCGATATAATCAGCATTATGTAAGGTCGCATTTGACACTAAAACGCCGCCAACATTTACCGGCTCAAGACGTGCAACCGGTGAAAGCGCGCCGGTGCGTCCGATTTGAATATCAATACTATTTAAGCGCGTGAACGCCCGCTCTGAGGGAAGTTTATGCGCAATTGCCCAGCGTGGTGTGGTTGCGCGCATGCCGAGACGAGACTGAAACGACAAATCGTCAATCTTGTAGACTACGCCATCAATATCATAAGGAATCGACGCACGGTTCGTGGCAATATATTCATAATGTTCGAGGAGTGCCTCAATGTTGCTGACCGCTTTCGCAAGCGGGTCCGTTTGAAAACCCCAAGATTTAAACTTTTGATGCGCCTCTTGTTGCGAGGAGAATAAAGGCGCGCTGAGTTCACCCCAGGCATAGGCCATAAATCGAAGTGGGCGCTTTGCGGTCATTTCTGGGTTTATTTGTCGCAGCGCGCCCGCCGCCGCATTCCGAGGATTCGCGACCGTTTTTCGGCCAGCTTGCGCCTCGCGCTCATTAAATTCAATAAAATGCGCACGCGTCATATAGACTTCACCCCGAACTTCAATCACATCATCTCGGACGGGAATATTTTTAGGAATATCTTCGATGGTCAGCGCATTTTTCGTGACATTTTCACCCGTTTCCCCGTCTCCGCGCGTTGCGGCAGATACCAATTTGCCATTTTCGTAGCGCAATGAAAGCGAGAGACCGTCAATCTTGGGTTCCGCAAAATAAACAATTTCCTGTGTGTCCAACATCAAAAAATTGCGGATATATAAATCGAATTCTTCAATATCAGATGCCTCAAATGCATTCGCAAGCGACAGCATGGGCCGGGCATGCTTGATTTTTGCAAAACCTTTGGTCGATGCAGCGCCCACCATTTCTAAAGCGCTCGATTCAATACCATAAAAAGCGCTCAACTCTTTGGCAAGTTTAAACAACCGATCATATTGCGCGTCAGTAATGAGAGGCTCATCTAAATCATGATAGGCCGCAGCCGCACGCTTTAGATCTCCATCAATTTGCGCGAGCCATTCTTTAGGATTCGGAATATTTTTAATATTAACGTCATTATCGAAGTATTTTTCAAGCCGCGCTTTCATATCTTAGACCAAGTTAATTTAAACCAATTATGGTCAAAATCAATTTGATTTCAATGCGAAAGCACTCTGAAACGCAAATATCAACTGAATCTATTATGCCGGCCCGTAAAGCTTAAACAACTACGCCGAGACAGCTGTAATTTCTACATCTTTACTGGCAGGTTCAGATAAAACATATCCACGCCCCCATACGGTTTCGATATAATTTTTACCGTTTGTAGCTTCCGATAGTTTTTTGCGCAACTTACACACAAACACATCAATAATTTTAAGTTCTGGTTCGTCAAGGCCGCCATATAGATGATTTAAAAACATTTCTTTTGTCATCGTCAAGCCTTTGCGAAGCGCAAGAATTTCAAAAATTTGATATTCTTTGCCAGTTAATTTGACGGGGCTTCCGTTCGCGTAAACCATTTTAGAGTCGAGATCCAAACTTAATTCACCAATTTCGATTATTGATCGTGCATGCCCGCGCGAACGACGGATAATTGCCGAAACTCGTGCCACAAGCTCTTCTCTTTGAAATGGTTTTATCAAGTAATCGTCAGCACCTAATCCAAAATTTTTGAGTTTTTCGGTTGTTTCATCATTTCCGGTCAGAATTAGTACAGGAGTTTCGACTTTTGCTTGACGCATATGCTTCAAGACTTCGCTTCCGCTGATATCTGGTAAGGACAAATCAAGGATTACCAAATCATAGTCATAAACCTTAACCAACTCGAGGCCCTCTTCTCCTTGTGTAGTCGAAAAAATGTTGTAGCTTTCGGCTTTTAACATGAGTTCTAAAGAGCGCAAGGTCGTTAGATCATCTTCAATTAATAGCAGTCTCATTTATTTCTCCAGTCACCGTACTAATTTAATTTTGTTTCGTTTAGATACAACCATGGGTAAATATTAGGTAATATTTAGGTCTTTTTTTAAAATCTACTTTTGCTTTCAAAGGTTAGTTAAAGTGAAACTTATAAAATTAAAATGAATAATTATTTTCAATTAAATTCAAATTATCAACTTATTTAGTTATAGTGTATCAACAAATATTAAACGATTTTATTTATAAATAGTTAAAAATTGTAAAAAAAACAACTTACAGGTATTAATTTAATAGTAAAATACGAATTTAATAGTAAATTTCAAGTTTTTACCCTAAATTTGCATTAAACTAAGTATTCTCGTACGATTTTTCGCTCAATCCCCATAAAATTGTGAGTGAATTGAGTTTGAAAAATATTGTGATTTCGATTCGTATCCTTAAATGCAATTACATCTTTAGGATCACTTGTTTAAATTTTTAACTTATTTTTTTTACGAAATAAATCTCGTTTTGGTGATTAATCCTGGATTGAATTTAAATTTTTTTAGGCTGACTAAAAAAAATAGTTCGGCGGTCAATTTCAAGCTAATTTTTCTAAAGGTGCCAAAATAAACAATTTATTTTTACACAAGAATCGCTCCAAATTGATGAAAACCGCGTCAAGAAAAAAAAGTTAAAAAATAAACTAAAAAAACCTTGTCAAATTTCGAAAAATACCGCAATTTGTGCCGACATTATCGTTAAAACACAACATATAGTGATTACTTGAGCAGTAATAGCTTTAATAGATAAGGCCTTTAATGGCATTCGTGGTGTATTTTAGAACGTGAATTTATTCACGTTGGTGGATTGTTGTGCCTGTGAGCGTTTTGAGTCCGCTGAGATATGAAATTGCAGAATTCATCTTGCGATTTTGATTTAGTTAAAATGAGTGATTAGCTCGGTGATTGGAGAAAAAAATGAAAATAGAACGTCGATTTACAACTCAGGCTTCTGAAGCTTATGGAAACATTGAATTCAGAACGGTTTCCTCTGAAATAAAAAATCCCGACGGCACGCTTGTTTTTTCCAATCCGAACGTAGAAGTGCCCGTGCATTGGTCGCAAGTTGCTTCCGACGTTATTGCGCAAAAATATTTTCGTAAAGCCGGCATTGCCGCCAAAATAAAACGCGTGAAAGAAAAAGGGATCCCAGAGTTCCTTTGGCGTTCAATTCCTGACGAATCTGCACTCAATAAACTCCCCGAAAACGAGCGCTATATTGACGAAACGTCCTCTAAGCAGGTTTTTGACCGTCTCGCCGGCGCTTGGGCCTATTGGGGATGGAAAGGCGGATATTTTTCGACTGAGAAAGACGCCAAAACCTATTTTGATGAAATGCGCTATATGTTGGCCATGCAAATTTGTGCGCCCAACTCTCCCCAATGGTTTAACACAGGGCTCCATTGGGCTTATGGAATCGATGGTCCGGGGCAAGGTCATTACTACGTCGATTACGAAAGCGGTCAACTTACCAAATCAACATCCGCATATGAGCACCCTCAGCCCCATGCTTGTTTTATTCAGTCAATTGATGATGATCTTGTCGGAGATCGCGGAATTATGGATCTTTGGACACGTGAGGCTCGTTTGTTTAAATACGGCTCTGGTACGGGCACGAATTTTTCAGCGCTTCGTGGTTCGGGCGAGAGCCTTTCGGGCGGCGGAAAATCATCTGGCCTTATGAGCTTTTTGAAGATTGGTGATCGGGCTGCGGGCGCGATCAAATCTGGCGGCACAACGCGCCGCGCGGCCAAAATGGTCATTATCGACACCGATCATCCGGATATTGAAGAATTTATCAATTGGAAGGTGATTGAAGAGCAAAAAGTGGCGGCACTTGTCGCCGGGTCTAAAATTCATGAGCGCGCGTTAAACTCGATTTTCGACGCTATTCGCAATTGGGATGGATTGGAGCAAGATGCCTATGATCCTCAGAAAAACCCATCACTTAAGTCCGCAATTAAAAAGTCTAAAAAAGATTTAATACCAGAAACTTATGTCAAACGAGTCCTTCAATACGCAGAGCAAGGATATGGCTCAATTGAATTTCCCGTTTACGACACAGATTGGGATAGTGAAGCTTACCTTACAGTTTCAGGACAAAACTCAAATAACTCTGTACGCGTTTCCGATCAGTTCCTAGAAGCCGTTAAAAATGACGCAGATTGGGCACTTATTCGCCGTACAGATGGTGAGGTCGCAAAGACCATTAAAGCTCGCGATCTTTGGGATCAAATCGCGCACGCGGCTTGGGCTTGTGCGGACCCTGGTATCCAATTCCATGATACAATCAATTCATGGCATACTTGCCCGCAAGATGGTCAAATTCGTGGTTCGAACCCCTGCTCTGAATATATGTTTCTTGACGACACAGCCTGTAATCTCGCGTCAATCAATTTGCTGACTTTCTACAAAGATCGCAAATTCGATATTGAAGGCTATGAATATGCAACAAGGCTTTGGACGCTTACCCTTGAAATCTCAGTCTTGATGGCGCAATTCCCTTCGAAAGAAATTGCAGAGCTTTCTTATAAATTCCGCACTTTGGGATTAGGATATGCCAATATCGGCGGCTTGTTGATGAACATGGGCTATAGCTACGATAGTGCGGAAGGTCGTGCAATTTGTGGCGCGCTGACGGCGGTTTTGACAGGAACGGCTTATGCGACATCGGCGGAAATTGCGGGTGAGCAAACGCCTTTCCCGGGATATGCCAAAAATGCCGATGATATGTTGCGTGTTATTCGCAATCATCGCCGCGCGGCTTACGGCGAAACCACAGGTTATGAAGGACTAGCCGTTTTGCCCGTCGCGCTTGATCATGATAATTGCCCAGACGGTGCGATGTTGAATGCGGCGCACAAAGCCTGGGATAATGCGCTTGAATGGGGCGAAGAAAAAGGGTTCCGCAATGCTCAAGTCTCGGTGATCGCACCAACGGGTACGATTGGTCTTGTCATGGACTGCGATACAACCGGAATTGAGCCAGATTTCGCGCTCGTAAAATTCAAAAAGCTAGCTGGCGGTGGATATTTTAAAATTATTAACCGCTCGGTTCCCGAGGCGCTCTCCAATCTTGGTTATGCAGATGCAGATATCGAGAACATTATCAAATATGCAGTCGGACATGGGACAATGGCAACAGCGCCGTTCATCAACCATACTTCATTGATTGGGCACGGGTTTTCCAAAGCTGAAATCGAAAAAATCGAAGAATCGCTCCCGACAGCTTTTGATATCAAATTCGTATTTAATCAGTGGACGTTAGGGAAGGACTTTTGTGTTAATACGCTCGGTATCCCTGAAGAAAAATTGAACGACCCAAGCTTTGATCTCCTCGCTCATCTCGGATTTAGCAAAGCGCAAATCCAAGATTGTAACAACTATGTTTGCGGCACAATGACGCTTGAAGGCGCACCGAAACTCAAAGACGAGCATTTGCCTGTGTTTGATTGCGCCAACCCTTGCGGCAAAATCGGTAAGCGCTACCTCTCAGTTGAAAGCCATATTCATATGATGGCGGCAGCACAAAGCTTTATTTCGGGTGCGATTTCCAAAACGATTAATATGCCGAACTCTGCAACAATTGAGGATTGTAAAGAAGCTTATGAACTCTCTTGGTCACTTGGTGTCAAAGCGAATGCGCTTTACCGCGATGGTTCCAAACTGAGCCAACCCCTCTCGTCTGCACTGATTGAAGACGATGAGGATTTAGAAGAAACACTCGCAGACGCGCCTCAAGGCGAGCGCGCTCAAGTTTTAGCAGAGAAAATTGTCGAAAAAATCATCGTGAAGGAAGTTGCCCGTCAACGTTCAAAACTTCCTGAGCGTCGGCGTGGCTATACGCAAAAAGCAATTGTGGGCGGTCATAAAGTTTACTTGCGCACAGGCGAATATGAAGACGGCAAACTCGGCGAAATTTTTATTGATATGCATAAAGAAGGGGCAGCCTTCCGCGCGATGATGAATAATTTTGCGATCGCCGTTTCGGTAGGCCTTCAATATGGTGTTCCGCTGGATGAGTTTGTCGATGCTTTCACATTTACGCGTTTTGAGCCTGCTGGCCTCGTTCAAGGAAATGATAGCATCAAGAACGCAACCTCAATTTTGGATTATATATTCCGTGAACTCGCGGTCAGCTATCTTGAACGCGATGATCTGGCCCATGTTAAGCCTCAAGGGCAGACATTGGGCGAAATGGGGCGCGGGGTTGAAGAAGGTGTTTCCAACATCAAGTACACGTCTGAAGAAGATCAATCTATTCAAATGCTTAGAAAAATATCTTCAACTGGATATTTGCGCAATCGCATGCCAGAAGATATCAATACGCTCAACATTCAGAGTGCTTCTGTGAATATTGAACCGCAGACAGCGACTGTTGTGAAGAGTGCCGAGCCCGCCGCGGTTAAGCCAAAGGAAAAGACCGAAAAAATGGACGCGCGCTCTGTCGCAAAAATGCAAGGGTATGAGGGTGATCCTTGTTCTGAGTGTCAAAACTTTACACTCGTGCGCAATGGAACTTGCCTAAAGTGTAACACATGCGGCTCGACGACAGGTTGCTCGTAAAATTGTACGCATAAAAATCGGAAAGCCGCCCCCACGGGCGGTTTTTTATTTTGGCACAGATTTTTTAGAAATATCTTGCGCCTAAAATTCACTCAGCCGCGCCTTTTCTGATCTACTTTCCTCTAAAAAACAAACCGAACCCCATTCTGCTCATCAAGTCTTGGCGACCACTCCCAAATCCAAATATTTTTGCAATTGCTTTTGCGTTCATTTGAATTTTCCAATCTTCCATTAATCCTTGAAGTCGTTTTTTAAATGTTTCTTTGGATAGTCTAGCTCCGATTTTCAATTACTCTATCATCTTCGCATAATCATAATCATCCATAAGTTCATTGGCGCGATCAGATAATTCAATGAGCCTATGCCATCTCGGGTCTTCCTTACTTTTAGGCAATCCGTTATCTTCAAGACACTTACGAAATTCAGAATACGCCGTTTCTGCTTTTTTCTTTGCTTGATTTACATTTTCATACACAATCTTATCTCCCATATTTAACTCTTTTTCTTTACTCATCTCTACCAAGATCAATACGTTCAAATGCGACGGTACAATCAACGCAATTATTCTCAATAAAATCATACCAGTCTTCGGCGATGTTTTGAAAATGGCTTATGTGACTTTGAATTGAACTCTTAGTTTGTTTGCAAAATTCAGTAACAGCACTACTTGTGGTTTCATCACAGTTTGGTAGATTTTCATTTTTGTATCGATCTAGGTCATCAATCACGGTATAAATATTTCTACTGGAACTAATAGCTAAATTTAGCCAAGGACTTTTCGTTTCTGGTTTCAGTTAAGAAAGTGAATTACCGAATATTATGCTTCCGAGAGCAATTAAAATTGATCCTATCCAGCTAATAGTTGCCCCTTGAAGCGTGAGAACGTTCGCCAAATATCCCCCAATGATAAACAAAATTAACCCTAACGCTAAGTGTAACTAGAAGTATTTATCCATTCTCTAAATTTCATCGCGATCCGCTCTTTTTATGAATTATTATTAGGAAATATAGCGCTGTAAATTTTGTCGGCATCCATACCTATCAAAATTGTCTTTTTTCTTGCAATGTACCAAAAAACCCAAAATAAAACTGTGCCAAAAACTAATCCATTTATTCCAGTTGAGAGAATTATTTTATCTGCACAAAGAACGCAACTGCAGATGAAATTGTTCGCATTGCAGACTAATCGCAAAGCTATCAGGAAGACGTGCATTTAACAGCCAATAAAAAAGCACTTCATAAATCAATTGAATCACGATATGAACGCCGCAAAGTCATGATTTTGAAATCGTAATTTAATTTAGGAAATTTTGTCAATGAGTACGTTGTTGGTTTTGGGGATTTTGATTACGCTCGCAGGCGTCGCTGTACTTTTTTATATGGCAATCAAGGCGAAAGCGATCTCGAAACTTCATGATGAAGACGAAAAGCGCGCGAAAATATCCCGATTAATTATACTCAATTTTGCAGGAATTGGGATTTCGACACTCGGGCTTGTGATGGTTATTTTGAACTTCACACTGTTTAAAACTTAACAATTTCATCAATCTTATCAAAAATCAGCTGCATTCCTTGCGCGCATGAAAATCCGTGGTCAGCACCTTTAAGGTATTCAATTTTAAGATTATTTGTTTCAATGTGCTGTGCAAGTGCAAGGCCAATTTCCGGTTTGACAATATGGTCAGAGAGGCCATGAAGCAATCTAACTGGGCAATTCGCCGAAATTTGACTTGAGAGAACATTTACCTCGCGACTGCGCGAAATCATTGCATGACTGATATAATAAGGCTCAGGATAACCTTCTGAGGGTATTTCAATTATTTTTCCCGCTTTCGCCTCTTCAATCTGTTGATCAGTTATTTGCGGTAAAAATTCACGGTCAACAAAATCAGGCGCGACTGCAATTCCGATGAAGCCCGAAATTTTTTGAGGAATTCGCTTTAAAAGGCATGTGCCAACCCATCCGCCCATCGAGGAGCCGATCAATATAACATTTCGCTTTGCAATGCGCTCGACGACCTGCTGGGCGTCCTCAACCCAATCAGCGACACCAAAATCAGTGAATTTTCCATCACTTGAACCATGCCCCCGGTAATCAAATCGCAAGCAGTCGTAGCCGCGTTTTTTTGCCCAGTCATCTATCAAGCTGGCTTTCGTGCCATCCAATGATGAAGCAAGACCACCGAGATAAACGAGAATTGGATTACTCGCGTTTTGATCATAGTTGCCAAATGAAAAAGCTATTTTTTGATCGTTTATGAGAAGAAAGTCTAGGTTCATAGAATGGCTCCGCGTTCATATCCATCACGAATATTATGTTCATGTCATTTCTATGACCGGTAGCCTATATGGATTCATTCATCAATATTTATAAATATTTTTCCCTCAAAATACGATTGAGCGCACTCATTAAATTCACATCTTCAAAACTTGCAGCGCTGATGATGTGGTGCAATTCTTCAAGATTATCGCCGTTCATCTCAATAAGAAAATAACTTTTCCGTCTCGAATGAAATTCACCTTCGCTCAGTAGCGGGTTTCCTTGGGACAAGGTGACATAGGCATTCGTAAAGTCAAAATTATATTGTGATTTGATAAGGTATAAATTTTCAAACTCGGCTTTTAGTAAGCTGTCATGAATTTCAACAATTGGCATAAATTCTAAATGCACGACTGACCGTAGTCGCCCAATGTCCACACAAATGGTTGCAACATCAATTTGCTGTATGCTTTCAGAGTTTTCATCCAACCATTGTTGATCAATCTCAATTTGAACCAATTGTTTTTCGTCGCGACCAGGCTCCATAGACAAAACTTCATAGATACCTTTATTCACATAGCTTTGAATTTGAACCGCGGTTTCGGGTTGAATGACGCGGCTCGACTTCACATCAATCGCACTCATAACGCCGCGATCTTGTACGAAATTTAGGCTTTGCGGTTGATATTCTAAAAAATAACGCATGGGCACAGGCATACATTCTTGCCGCGTATTGATTTCATTTTCAATTGCGGTTTGAACATTCACCATATCAATTGCGCTCAATATTGAGGCAAAGGGGAATAGTAACAGCATTTTTAGTGCATTTATCACGCAAACTCCTAAGCTTAACGATTGGTGCTTAGAAAATATCATGATTTCATTATTAAATCGTAAATATAAATAGTTGATTTAGTTCAAACAATGGTTAAGATGCGTGGAAATAATATCTTGCGCCCCCTTTTCAATCTCTTTGGCGCGTTGATTCACATAGTTCCCAGGTGGCACAGCCGAATAACCTTTTGGGTTTGGCAGCACGGCCGTGAGCAATGCGATTTGACGTGATGAAAGTGCGTCCGCACTCACGCCAAAATGATGCAAAGCGGCCGCCTCAATCCCAAATACGCCTGCATCAAATTCAACAATATTGAGATAAATTTCGAGAATTCTCTCCTTAGGAAGTGCCAGATCAACAATCAAAGTTAACGGAATTTCGATCGCTTTTCGAATAGTTTTGCTCACTCTTGATTTTCCATGCCAAAGGTACAGATTTTTGACGGTTTGCTGAGAAATCGTTGACCCCCCTCTCTCGCCGCCTTGTCTAATGACCTCAAATAATACACCCCACTCAACGCCGCTGTGATTGCAAAATCCAGAGTCTTCGCTTGCGATAATTGTGGCGTAAACTTCAGGCCTTAAATCGCTAGTGTCAATCCAGTCCCGTTTTATTTCGCCGAGCTTTGCGCGTTCACTCATCATGTAAAAGGTCGTCGGAATGGGCAAAAAACGCGCCCAAATCAGTGAAATGACAAGAAGCAAAACGAGATATTTTAGGCACTTATAAGCGTAGTAAAAGATGACACGCGACATTTGAATTATACTTTTAACCTATTCCATCTGTTCATCGCCGAAACAACGCGATAAGTAAATACAGCAAGGAGATAAAAAATGCGTCAAGCAAGTTTGCGCGCGGACTTAGGGCCAACGAACACAGGCAAAACGCATCGTGCGATTATGCGTATGCTTCACTTTAACAGTGGCATTATGGGGCTCCCGCTCAGGTTGCTTGCGCGCGAAGTCTACGACCGTGTTTGCGCACAAATCTCGCCAGAACATGTCGCATTGATAACCGGTGAAGAGCGCATCGAAAGCCCCAAAGCCAAATATTGGATTTGTACGGTTGAAGCCATGCCGATCGAAAAAGTTGCAGAAGTTGTAATCATTGATGAAATTCAGCTTTGTGCAGACCTTGAGCGCGGTCATACTTTCACTGATCGCCTATTAAATGCACGCGGAACAAAAGAGACCGTTTTCTTGGGCTCGCACGCCATGCGACCAATGTTAAGAAAGCTCTTTTCGGATATCGAGATCGAAACGAGCGACCGATTATCAAAGTTATCTTGGATTGGGCATAAAAAACTGAGTAACCTTCCCCCAAGATCGGCAGTCGTCGCCTTTTCGGCCGAACATGTTTATGCCACAGCCGAGTTTTTGCGCCGCCAACATGGGGGCGCGGCCGTGGTGATGGGAATGCTCAGCCCACGGACCCGGAATGCGCAAGTCGAGTTATATCAATCAGGTCAAGTCGACTATATTGTCGCAACTGATGCGATCGGCCTTGGGCTGAATCTCGATATCAAAAATGTCTTTTTTGCGGGTGTTGACAAATTCGATGGCCGTAAAGTGCGCAGTCTCTTTCCCCACGAAATTGCACAAATCGCGGGCCGCGCTGGCCGTTTTCAAACGGATGGTCATTTCGGCACAACTGCGAATTGTGATCGCTTTGAACAGGCAACGATTGACGCGGTTGAGGCCCATCAATTTGCCGCAATCAAAAAGATTGAATGGCGCAATAGCCAGCTTGATTTTCGGTCACTTAGCACACTCATTTCAAGTCTTGAAAAGCGCACATCCAGTGACCTTTTCAACCGCGCACGCGAAAGTCATGACCTCCGCGCATTGCGTCACATGGCTAATCAACTTAACGGAGATAATGAGCTATCGTCTAAAGAGGTCGAATTATTGTGGAGTGTTTGTGGCCTGCCTGATTTTCCGAAATTTGCATCAGGTGAGCATCTCGCCCTTGTTGAGCGCATTTTTCGTGATCTTCGCTCCATCTCAAAGCGAATCAACGTCGAATATGTACGTAGCCAAGTGGAGCAATTGGCGCGGCCACATCACAATATTGAGATTTTAGCGCGAAAATTATCGCAAATCCGCACTTGGACCTATATCGCTCAAAGAAAAAATTGGCTAAATGACGCAGAGGCTTGGCGCAAGCGCACACGTATTGTAGAAGACCAGATAAGTGATGCGCTGCATGAATCACTGATGCAGAGTTTTGTGGATGCGCGCACTTCTAAACTGAGAAAGAGACTGAGAGAGAAGGAAAAATTGATGGCTGAAGTGACCGAAAATGGTGAAGTGTCAATTGATGGAAATTTTATTGGCCGCCTCATTGGGTTCCAGTTTGAAATTGACCCTAAAGCAGAAGGTGAAGAAGCCAAGACCATTCGCAATGCCGCACAGGCTGCCCTCGCCCCGATATATCATTTGCGCTCCGAAAAATTCTATTTATCAAGCGACAAAGACATCGTACTATCAGAGCAAAACGGAATTTTATGGCAAGGAAATTTAATCGGTGCCCTTGCGAAAGGTGCGAGCGTATTCAAACCTGATGTCAAAATTTTTGCCGATGAAAATATTGCCCCTGAAATCAGAGAGAAAATCAAACGCAGGCTCGATCATTGGGTTGAAAGACGGATCGCAGAGCTTTTTGAGCCGCTGCAAAAAATCTCCGATAATGAAAACTTAACGGGGCTCGTTAAAGGTGTTGGATTTCAGATTGTCGAAGCCCTTGGTGTTATTCCGCGAGAAACCATTGCCTCAGATATCAAATCTTTAACACAAGACGAGCGCGCGCTTTTACGAAAATATGGCGTTCGGTTCGGTCAATACACGATTTTCATTCCTGTCCTTTTGAAACCTGCGCCTACCCAATTTCGCATAAGATTGCTTGAAATTTGGAATGGAGAAAGTGAATCGATTACGCCGCCTCCTGCGGGCCTTGTGACTGTTCCTAAACAAGAAAACTACACGCCACAGCATTATGCGCGGACAGGATATAAACTGGTTGGTGAGCGCGCCATTCGCGTCGATATGCTTGAGCGACTTGCCGATTTAATCCGCCTTCAAGATACAAAAAATGGCTTTGAAACACAGCTAGATATGCTCTCCATCACGGGCTTAAGCAATGATCAGTTTGCCAACCTTATGGAAAATATTGGTTTTGCGGTCGAAAAAGGTGAACGCGAAAAAACAAAAGTAAATACACAAACAGAAGAGTCGTCACAAGAAGACGCCCCAACATCTGAAGAACCGACCAGCGAAACTTTCTATGTATTTAAATCTGCGCCTCGAAAGAAACACACATCTAAGCCAAAAGATATCACAAAAAATAACAGAAAATCACATAGCAAGCCTAAACATAACCATAAAAAAGTTAAGCCGATTGACCCTGACAATCCTTTCGCAGCTCTCATGGCATTAAAAAAATAGAGTCTTTTTTATTGTCAGAAATAACTGAGCAAAGAATCGACCTTACGCTTTATACGTTGCGTTTTTTCAAAACCCGCGCCCTCGCCGCCGCTCAAGTTCAAAAAGGTCGCATAAAAGTGAATGGTATCAAAGTCATGAAAGCTTCTAAAAAGATTCACCTTGGAGATGTGATCGTATTTAAATTTGGGGTTCGCATTGTTACCATACGCATTCTTGGGCTAACTTCAAAACGCCCTTCCGCGCAAATCGCGCAAGCGTTATATGAAATTTTAGATGAATTTAGACTTGATCAACAACTATTTGGCGCTTAAATGCACTCTAAGCTGAGGACAAAAATATGACTTATATAGTTAACGACAACTGCATTGCTTGCAAATACACAGACTGTGTTGAAGTCTGCCCTGTTGATTGCTTTTATGAAGGTGAAAACATGCTAGTGATTCACCCAGATGAGTGTATTGATTGTGGTGTTTGTGAGCCTGAATGCCCTGCAGATGCTATTCGTCCCGATACGGAGCCAGATACGGAAGAATGGGTTGCGTTTAATCGAAAATATTCAGAGATTTGGCCCGTCATTTTAGAACGCAAAGACCCGCTACCAAAGGCAGAAGAGCGTGATGGGGAAACAGGAAAACTCGAGAAATATTTTTCTGAAAATCCTGGCGGGTAGTTCAGATTTTTTTGAATATTACGTCACGTAAGCTAATTTTTGAATTATTTTCATTGCTTTGTTCTGATATTATTAAGATATTTAGAAGAGACTAAATATATAGGAGATAAAAATGTCTGATTTCTTAGAAAAAGTGTGCGGAATTCTTCAAGAAAAAGTTGATTCAGCGAGCTTGTCAAATAGTGTAAAATTCGTGATCGAAGACGAAGGCGCGCTGACGATAAATGATGGTCAAGTCGCGATCGAAGACGCGGAAGCCGATGTGACGTTAATTGGCACAGCCGAAGTATTCGAAGAAATTCTGAGTGGTGAAACGAGTGGTGCAAGCGCATTTATGGGTGGGCGCCTTAAAATTGAAGGTGACATGGGTCTTGCCATGCAGCTCGGATCCATTTTAGGTTAAAAAATGGCTTTGTTGCGGCTGCTCGGTTCTGACCCAATATTCAACCAAGCCAAGGTTGAAATGATCAAGGTAACTCCCCTTGTTCAAATCCGTGCCGCAAGCTGGGAAAAAGGAACCCGAGGAACGGTTCACATTTTTACCGGAAGAACCGAGTATATTGAAAAATATGCAGCCACTATTCAAAACCTCGTTACCAGAAAGTTTAATGTGACTGTTCATGATTGGCGAGGACAAGGCCTATCAACGCGCAACACAGAATTCCCCAAGCGAGGTTATATTGAGGACTTTGCGGATTATCAAAGTGATAGTAGCGCAGTGATATCGCATTATGCACATTTACCTGGACCGCATTTTATTCTTGCCCATTCCATGGGCGGTGCAATCGCTCTGCGTTATATCAAGGAAAATAAAAATATTCGTGCAGTTATATTTTCTGCGCCAATGTGGGGGATAGAACTGGGAAGATTTATGCAATTGCTTTCTTCGCCAATTCTAAAAACCATGTATGCATTAGGCAAAGAAATGAATGTTGCGATTGGCACTAAAGAAATCGCCTATGAACTTTACGAAGAATTTAAAGGAAATTTACTAACCAGCGATGAAACGCAATGGAATCTCAATAGAGAGCGTCTTCAAAATTACCCAGAGCTTGAACTCGGAGGCCCCACTTATGCTTGGCTTAATTTTGCGTTCGAGCAGATGTCAAGATTTCCGAGTTATAAAACAATTAAAATTCCAGCACTTGTTGGCTTAGGCAGCGAAGAAAAGGTAGTTGCTCCCGCATCCATTCGAAAAATTTGCAAATTGCAAGAAAATTTTAGACTTGTTGAAATTGAAGGCGCAAAACATGAAATTTTTTGTGAAACGCCGGAAATACAAGCGTATTTCTGGAAACATATCGACATGTTTCTTAGTCAGTTTGATTGAGTTTTTCAATCGCTTGTTCAAAAAGTTCAAGGCTTGCTGCTGCCACAACCTGCCCTTTTTCACTAACTTCATTGCCTTCCCAGCCACCAAAATATCCGCCTGCCGCTTCAATAACTGTCTTGGGAGCTTCATAATCAAAGGGTTTTAATCCAGATTCCACGATTAAATCAATATGTCCTGCGGCAAGCATCGCATAACCATAGCCATCAAGACCGTATCGAGTTAACTGTACATGTCTCTCAAGATTAAGGAACCTTCGCCGTTCATCAAGTGTTCCAATTTCCGGAAATGTTGTGGCAAGGCGCGCTTGGTTCAATTGAGTACAAGTCGATACCCTAATGGCTTTCTTAATAGAGCCTCTTTGCAAAAACGCTTGATCATTTAAACCTATAAAGACTTCTTCCAAATAGGGTTGTGAAATAATTCCAAATTGACTTTTCCCGTTTTGTTTAAGTGCAAGCAACGTGGTAAAACTGGGCGCCCCTATAACAAAAGCCCGTGTTCCATCAATGGGGTCAATAATCCATTGAAACTCTGAATCACGCACATCATTTTGCATTTCTTCTCCGATCACAGAATCATCAGGAAATTCTGTTGAAACCCAGTTTCGGAAAATAGACTCTATTTCTTTATCGGCTTTGGTTACAGGATCAAATCCATTGAGACCCGCCTTATTTACAATATCAATTTGATCGGATCTAAAATACCTATTAGCAATTTTCGACAATTCCGGTTGAAAATTTATAAACTTTTGAAAACGCTGAGTTACTTCTCTCATTTGAATCCGCCTCTATCGCTCAAGAATTAAATCAATCAATGAGATCCTGTGCAAGCTCTAAAAATGAACAAAGCCAAAGTTTCGATGCTGTGTCGAAATTGCAAGTAGGTTGAGGGCGATTCTATCATCTCACTAATTTCCCTCTATAAGTTATTAAAATGGTAATACCAGCGCCATTCGCACTTTTTGAATTTGAGTTGGAAACTATTCACGAGGCCAGTGAGAACGTTGAGGCGTTTTATTTGGGAAATCACGTCAACTACAATTCCGCTTAAAAGCACCCTATTTTTTGCAAATTAATTTACTCACTCAAAAATGCGCGTTGTTGCCAATTCCAAATAAAACACAAAAAAAACGTCAACCATTAAATTGCACACCGATTCAAGCACATCTTGCCTCAGATAGCTTGTCGCATTTTCTTAGAATTCAGATTCTAAAAACTCCAATTCACAAAGGAAGTACATTCTTGAACTTGTTGACTTTTGAAACCAACTTTCCTTAATTAAAGTGAATTTGATTAAAATTGATTTTTTTGGGGCGCGGTTGACTTAAACCGCTCAAAACGGCAGTCCAATTTGGTTATTTCTCCATTTATATCTTCTATTTAGTATGGCCCACCAAAATCTATTTTAATGACTTTTATACCTAAGAAAACAAAGTTCACAAATATAGCAAAATGTGCTCCCAAACGATCCAACAAAATAATATCAATATTTTAGATGAGTAGAGTGTTCACTTTAAAACAGTGAGTATTTTTTATCTATAATGCACTTAAACTCTAATGCCTAGTCGCGACTCCATCTGTCTTTAATGTTCTCAACGGCTTGAGCTTCTTCGCTCGGAGGCACTTCAGATTCAACAATGATGCTTTCATAAGATGTATTTAACTGGGGTTCTTGGCGAGAAGATTGAATTTGTCCCATTAAAGCAAGAATATTATATTGTGCTCTCAACACATTAAAGCGAGCTGTCGCAGCGCTATTTCGTGCGGCCAAGTAATCTTGCTCAATGCTCAAACGATCAATAAGACTTGATCCCCCAAGCTCAAACTCAATTCGAGAAGCTTCATTTGCGCGCTCTTGAGCGGAAACCGCCTCTGTGTTGGCTTTATAAGCTGATTGCGACGCTACGAAATTGGCCCACGCAATTCGAATGTTTTGTTCAACAGATACGCGAGCTTGAGTCGTATTTGCTGCGCGCAATTCAAGCAAAGCCTCCGCTTGACGCTGGAGTGCACTAATTTGGCCACCTTGATATATTGGTAAACTCAGATCTAGTCCCACAGTTCCTTGTTGCGAATTTTGATTGCGATCCAAATCGCGCGATGCAGAAGCGGAAGCGCTGGCTGTGATTTCTGGTAGTCGTGCATTTTGCGCACGACGAAGATCAAATTGTGCGGAACGTTCTAGTTCAATTGCCGCCTTTAGAGTTGGCGTATTTTGCAAACCCAATTCAACAGCAGCCTGTTCAGAATTTGGAATTCTTGGCGCTGAAAGTGGCGTAAGCGAACCGGGCAAACGCCCTGTTAACGCACGAAAATTTTCTTTCGCGCTGTCTAAATTTGCCTGTGCAAACGCAACCTGTGCGTCGGCGCTGGCGACTTGCGCTTGTGCCGTTGAAAGATCAATTTGTGAAAGAGCCCCTTCATCAAAAGAGATTTGGGCAGAAGTGCGTTGATTTTGACTTAAAGTTAGAAACCCATTTTGAAGGGTCAAGGCCTCTTGCGCCGCTAAGACATCAATATAAGCGTTAATGGTTTGTAAAAACACTTGTTGTTCAAGTGTGAGCAAATCATACTCAGCGGCCTGTACGGCCGATTTCGCGGCCTCAATCGCATAATTTGAACGCCCGCCGTCATATATTAGTAGCGATGCAACTAGTGATGCAGTTAATGTATTGCTGACATTATCGCTGGTTTGAGAGGTAATTGGATTAAAACTATCTGTCGCATTGCTATGTGACAAACTTGAATTGAATGAAACAGATGGACGTTTTCCCGATTTGGCCAACTCAATGTTTTCAACACTTTGTTTGACAGATGCACGTTGAGCGGCCAGTTGTGGATTAAAATCATATGCCCACCTTAGAGCTTGCGATAAATTTTCCGCATTTGCACTAAAAGTGATCAAGAAAAATATAATCAAAAAGAACACATGGCTCAATTTACATTTCAGTAAAGCACTCATTTCGTAACCCTAACTCACATTCACAAAGAATAAATTAATAAAAATTAAAACAATCCTTAGCTTCAACTTTAATCAAATGAGGCACACTTTCAGTAAATTCAAAAGTGCTTACAATCGAATTTTGCTGTCTTTCAAAGGTCGTTGCATTGAAAACGCCATTCTCATTTAAATAAGCAACTCCCCGTCCCCCTTCTTTAATTTGATCAAAGTAAGCCTTTGGCAATTTGTCAATTGCACCTAAAAAGATCACAACATCATAGGGCGCTGACCCCGCAAACCCGGCTTTGAATTTTTCATATTTTACAACCGCGTTCACAACAGATTGTTCAGCCAAATTCTGGGTTGCTAATTTTACGAAATTCTTATTTTCTTCAATTGCAATCACCAGTCTAGCGACCTCAGCGAGGATCGCAGTCTCATATCCGAGGCCTGCACCAACAACTAACACGTCATCTTCATTCTGAATGTCGGCAAGTTGAACAAGCTTAGCAAACGCACGCGGTGTCATCATTTTCCGGTGATAACCCATATCAATTTCAACTTCTGCATAAGCGATTTGGGCCTGATCTTTGGGGACATAAAATTCTTTCGGAATGCTCGAAAACGCATTTAAAACCGCATAATCAGTCACATCAGCTGGTCTAATCTGAGTATCAACCATTTGTGTTCTGGCTTTTCGCGGTGTCATATCGGTTCGGTCTCTTCATTTTATTGTATTTTTAGATAATCGTTAAGTCAGCATTATGCAATGTGAAACAAAAGGAGTATGAAATTATTTTTTAATTCTGCGTTTCAAGAAAATTATAGATAAAATTCTGCGTTTCAAGAAAATTATAGATAAAATTCTGCGTTTCAAGAAAATTATAGATAAAAGTTGTGACGAACTCGAAAATCAGCTTGAATGTTATCTGCCACTACGTTA
The DNA here is from genome assembly GCA_965263365.1 of Paracoccaceae bacterium. GTDB lineage: Bacteria > Pseudomonadota > Alphaproteobacteria > Rhodobacterales > Rhodobacteraceae > CANMUM01. Next base: position 855,899 of record OZ253672.1, on the reverse strand, counting down.
TAAAGTCTTTCAATCACTAATGAAATCAACTATTTAGGCGAGTTGGCGGAGTGGTGACGCAGCGGATTGCAAATCCGTGTACACCGGTTCGATTCCGGTACTCGCCTCCAATGTTTTCAATAGCTTGTGACTTTCTTCCTGTTTCTTTTTGGTTTCGTTTGTAGGTTTTTGGCGAATGCGATAATGGTTTTGAATTTAGGGTTTACACCCAAATCAGAAAGTTAAGAGTTTGAAATGAAAATTGCTGAAATTATTGGTGAGAGAACTGGTCCAAGAGGAATGAAATATCGAGCGGTTATAATCGGATTTGATGATGACCCTAGTCTCGGTGTTGAAATTCAAACATATTATTGGGATCGCGACAAACAATCCTTTGAAGATGGCGAATGGCGGTCAAGACCGAGCGTTGATTATTTTCTTGATTTAGATGAAGCACGAGAATTTGGAGAGCGCAAATTAGATGAAATTTGGGGCTTTATGTACTAAATGGAATCGAGATTAGCTCAATAAAGTTTTAAACGCTTCTTTTGCATCGATTAAATATACGCAAAATTTAAAAATAACAAATACTTGAATGGTGCTGCAGAGAAGAATTCAACTTCCGACCTCTCTCATACCAAGGGGATAGTATTCTTATATTTATTCAATGTGTTCATAGTGTTATTTTCTTTTCAGTTTTTTCTTTGCCATTTTTTTGCCAATTTTATTGAAATGATCGCGATTTTCCTCCCCAGCATCTTCAAGATTTGTATAGATTTCATTTACAATCGCATTCGTTTTCCAACCACCCGCTTCTGCGATTTTCTTTGGGTTCCAATTTAATTTTGCGAGCTGCGTCGCAAAAGAGTGCCGCCCGGGTTCGTGAAAGGTTCGGTAAGGCAAACCTGCTTTTTCAGTCGCTCGCTTCATCGCCTTTCGCACTGAACTTTTACTTTTATATCCAAATACACGACCATTGCGCGCAGGCAGTTCGCTCAATATCTCTAACATTTATTCGGATAGATGAACGACAAATGGATCACCGTTTTTGGTGGTTGGATATTCAATTGTACCGTTATCAAAATTGACCTTGGTAACAGCAATCGAGTTCTCACTACAGCTAGCAGTTTGAAAATTGTAAGGCAAAAGTGCGCTCAAGTGTAGGTTACAGTAGGAACGCAAGTGATCCAATTCTTCACGATCTATTGGATTGGCCTTTTTCTTGATCTCTGAGAAGAGCTTAAACCTAATATAATTGCACCAACCTTCATCAGCAGCAAAGTTGATAATCGATTGTGCTGGTGTGATTGCTTGCCGATTACGCGTTGCACTTGATGCCATTGGATATTGCTTCCTAGCGACCTCCCTAATTTCGGCGCTGGTCAACGACCCAACCGCCCTGCCCTCAAATTTCTTTGCGACCGATTTTACAAACCTAAGCTCACCACCATCTTCAACATATTTTAATGCAGCAACATCAAATGAAACCGTTTTCCGTTTTGCTAAATCGCCTTGCTTCCGATAATTTTCTAAGCTCCTCGATGTATTCAGGGTAAAAGACCTTTTTTTCTACCACGAGTTTCATAATATGGATATTTTCGAATGGCGTCGGTCAGTGTTCTGCGACATATATCAAGCACACTCGCCGCTTGTTTCATCTTCAGTGACTTCATATTTTCGACCCATTTTGGCATTTCATGATACAAAGTACTTGTCCTTAATATTTGATCATCGGCGCGTTTGCCGCCAACACTTGCTCAATTAGGCGCGCTGTTGACGCCAATTAAATAAAAATCGTACTTGTATGAAACATCTTGCACATTCTGAAAGGAAGCTATGTCGGATCGGAAAGTTTCGCTCAATGATTTTTTGGAAACCTTCGCTGTTCAGCTCTTAGAAAATAACCACGCCGAATTTCTTGCGAAAAAACGCGTAAAACAAAGAGCGCTGCGCATTGTGACCGCGAAGATGATCTGCACCAAAATAGCTCTCATCCAGTTCAACAATGCCTGCAAAAGCCGCCTTATCAGCTTCCTGCTTGGTGGCAATCGCCGCGCGAAAATTACCGGAATAGCGGTTGATCGTCTTGCGGTTCAGTCCCAAAATTTTCGCAGCTTGTGTCGCTGCCAAGTCCGCACAAAAGCAATCCATAATTTTTTCTTGGCGATAACGTGATAACCGACTATATTCTTTCATCGTTAGAACATATCATTGTAGGGATGATGGTCTAGAGCCATCCGAATTAGAGTACGCGAGGTTTGCTTGGCAGAATGGTCAAAGTGATTCATCTTTAATCCGGTTTTGATGCGCGCAATCGCATTCAGGGCCTCATCAATGCTGCGCTTTAATAGTCTACCATAAATTGGTCAAAGAGCGGCAAGCTCGCAGCGCCCATAACCCGCGCTTTGCTCCCCATGCTTCCTTCAATAAGTTCAGGCAATTTTGATCCCGAAACGACCGTGTCCTTGAACATATTTTCAAGCTTGACAACTAATGCTTTTTTCAAACTGGGATGCATCCATCCATCCACAAGAACGGCTTCAAAATCAATCACCGAGATCGAAGCCAAAGTGGCTTGAAGTAATCCACTTGCGCATTCATTTAGCCACGGCTCAAGGATCTCTTGAGGAATATCCCAATCCGCACCAACCTCCCACATAAAGCGGGTATCAATGCCGCGTTCGATCAGCGCCCACTCCAAATTCGCAATTGAACTGGTTTCGATCAACTGAACCATTTTACCTGAGGAATTTTGAACGGGAATCGGTCCTAACGCACCTGCATTGCCAGAAGGCCCCGTAAATAGTCTATCGCCTAGGACAATCCCGCCGCCTACGAAATATCCAATATAGATATAGAGAAAATTGGACGGAAGTGGATTTGAGCTAAAAGTAAGTTCTGCACCGCATGCTGCACTGGCGTCATTTTGAAGATAAACGGGATAAGCTAGCGTATTTTGAAATTCATGAGCCAAATCCCGCTCTTTCCAATGCGCCAATTCGGATTGCTCTTTTCCGATGAGCTTTGCCCAATTCCACAGCTCAAAAGGCATCGCAATGCCAAGTCCCGAAATGCGCGAACGCTCGCCCTCACCCAGCACGGCTTCAATTTCAACAATTGCATTCATGGCAAATTCAAATATATCATCGGCAACGGGATAATCATGACGAAGTCTGCGGGTCTCACGAACCTCGCCAACAAAATCTACCAATGCAACCTCACAAGAGCGCCGCCCGATTTTCAAACCAAAGAAAAACGCACCCTCGGGATTGAGGGACATCGGCACGGAGGGTTGCCCGACCTTCCCGCGCACGGGATCGCCTTTTGTCAATAAGGCCCCTTTTTCTAATTCGCGCATGATCACAGAAACCGTCTGCGCGGAAAGTCCTGTGCGCTTGGCGATTTCGGCTTTAGCAAGCGCACCATCTTTTCGCAAGATCGACAATACCAGCTTTTCATTATAGGCGCGCATGCCTGATTGATTGGTGCCCAGCGGCGTGACCGTAGACATATGATCCGCCTTATCATTTAATATTTGCATATGGTTTTCCAATTCTTTGTAGGCAGTTTGCACATAAATTCACCTCAAGTCAATTAATAAATAAGAGTGATTTATTTATTGACAGAGTTAATTATTCGTGGAATCATAAAAGCATCGCTGAGGATTCTCAGTAATTTTTACAACATTTGGGAGAATATTATGAAAAATCTAAAAACATCACTTTTGATGGCGACTGCTATTGGCGCATTGAGCGCGGGCGTGGCGCAAGCCGATGAGATTGGCGCTTGTCTGATTACAAAAACAGACACCAACCCCTTCTTCGTCAAAATGAAAGAAGGCGCTGAGCAAGGCGCAGAAGCCAATGGCATTGCGCTTCAATCTTTTGCGGGCAAGGTCGACGGCGACGTTGAAACACAAATTGCCGCAGTTGAAAGCTGCATCGCATCAGGCGCAAAAGGCATTTTGATCACACCAACTGATTCAGAAGCTCTCGTTCCTGTCATTACACAAGCTCGTGAAGCAGGCATGCTCGTCATCGCACTCGATACGCCTCTAGAGCCTGCAGATGCCGCTGATGCGACTTTTGCAACTGATAATTTCAAAGCTGGTCAATTGATCGGTCAATGGGCTGCGGCCAAAATGGGTGATGACGCGGCTAATGCCAAAATCGCACTTCTTGATCTCAATGAAAGCGAAATCTCGGTTGATTATCTTCGTGATAACGGATTCCTTGATGGCTTTGGCATCGACATCAAAGACCCAACAGATATCGGCGATGAAGATGATCCACGCATTGTTGGAAACGACGTCACAAATGGCAACGAAGAAGGTGGTCGCACGGCGATGGAAAACCTCCTTCAAAAAGACCCAGAGATTAACCTTGTTTACACCATCAACGAGCCTGCTGCGGCTGGTGCTTATGAAGCACTTAAAGCCGTTGGTCGCCAAGATGATGTGTTGATCGTATCTGTTGATGGCGGTTGCCCAGGTGTTCAAAACATCGAAGACGGTGTGATCGGCGCAACATCAATGCAATTCCCACTTCTCATGGCGTCAAAAGGCATCGAAGCCATTAAGGCGTTTGCTGAAGATGGGTCAAAGCCTGAGAACACTGAAGGCTTGGACTTTTTCAACACAGGCGTTGAACTCATCACGAATGAGCCCATTGACGGCATCGAGAGCTTAACGGCCGCTGAAGGCCTTGAAAAATGCTGGGGATAATTCTCTCCTAAGGGTTCGCCCTTATGAAACTTGGTTGAGGCAAATTGGCCTCAACCCTTTGCAACATACTTCCACACAGGGTTACTTATATGGCTAATATGGCTAAACAAGACTTCGAAAATGTCTTGGACGAAAGTGACACATCCGTCGCAGCGTTTGAGCACCAAGACAAAAATTTCATCGACAAGCTCCAGAGCCGATTGCACGCCAATCCCACACTGGTGCCCCTTTTCATTTTGATCACAAGCATCATTGTTTTCGCCGTCATATCTGATGGTAAATTCCTTTCGCTTTACAATGCAAATGTGATCTTACAACGCGTTTCGATTATTGGCCTCTTGGCCATGGCGCAAACCTTGATCATTCTCACAGCAGGCATTGATCTGTCCATCGGCGCGATCATGATCTTCGTTTCTATGGTTATGGGACATCTTGGCGTCAATATCGGCATTCCTGCTCCTATCGCCATTGTGGTTGGCGTTGGTGTTGGTGCGCTGGCAGGATGGGTAAATGGCGCCTTAGTCACGCGCATTAAGCTTCCACCATTTATCGCCACGCTCGGCACTTGGCGGATTTTTTACGCCCTAATTTTCATTATTTTTGGATCGCAAGCCATTCGCAGCTCCGATATTGACGCAACTGCACCGCTGCTCAAATTCTGGGGCACACCAGTTGCACTTGGCCCCGTCACGATTAGCCTCGGCTCCATCATGTTCATCATCTTGGCCTTTGTGATTTGGTATATGCTTAACCACACCGCATGGGGACGTCATGTTTACGCAGTGGGTGACGATGTAGACGCAGCTGAGCTTTCAGGCATCCGCACCAAACGCACGCTATCATCGGTCTACACGCTTGCAGGCGCGCTTGCAGGCTTCACGGGCTGGATGGTCATAGGCCGCCTCGGCTCCGCCTCGCCTGTGACCTATGTCGAAGCCAATCTCGAAAGCATCACCGCAGTGGTGATCGGCGGCATCTCACTCTTTGGTGGGCGCGGCTCGATCATTGGCGTCATTTTTGGCGCGCTGATCGTGCAAGTTTTTGACTCAGGTCTGAATTTCACTGACCTCGATAGCCAAGCCAAATACCTCGCGCTTGGACTGCTTATCATTATCGCTGTCGCAATGGACCAATGGATTAGAAAGGTATCTGCATAATGGAACCGATTTTAAAAGGCACTGGCCTCGTCAAGCGCTACGGCAAAGTTACCGCTCTTGATCACGCGGATTTCGAACTCTACCCTGGCGAAGTGCTCGCCGTTATTGGAGATAATGGCGCAGGAAAATCTAGCCTCATCAAGGCGGTTTCTGGCGCCGTGCAAATCGACGAAGGCGAGATTTTATTAGAGGGGCAACCAGTTCATTTTAATACCCCAATGGACGCACGCGACGCAGGGATTGAAACCGTTTATCAAAACCTTGCGCTTTCTCCTGCGCTTTCGATTGCCGATAATATGTTCATGGGACGAGAAATTCGCAAAACGGGCATCATGGGCTCATTGTTCAAAATGCTCGATCATAAGCAAATGCAAGATGTAGCGCGCGAAAAACTCACCGAGCTTGGATTAATGACTATTCAAAACATCAACCAAGCCGTGGAAACACTTTCGGGTGGCCAAAGGCAAGGCGTCGCCGTTGCGCGCGCCGCCGCATTTGGCTCAAAAGTCGTGATCATGGACGAGCCGACAGCCGCACTTGGCGTCAAAGAAAGTCGCAAGGTTTTGGAGCTAATTCAAGACGTCAAATCGCGTGGCCTTCCTATCGTGCTCATCTCACACAACATGCCACATGTCTTTGAGGTTGCTGACCGTATTCACATCCATAGATTGGGCAAACGCCTATGTGTGGTTGATCCAAAGGAAATTTCAATGTCTGATGCCGTGGCGCTTATGACAGGTGCGATGGAACCCCCAAAGGCAGCCTAGTGAAAGAACTGGTCAAGAAAATCGAAGACAGCCTGCGGTCAAAAGAGCGCGTTCTCTTAGCGATCGCAGGACCTCCAGCCGCAGGTAAGTCGACGATATCAAAACAGCTCTCAAGCCATTTTCATTCGACTGTCGTTGTTCCATTGGATGGGTTTCATCTTGATAATCAAATTCTCGACGCGAAAAATTTGCGTGATCGCAAAGGCGCAGCGGAAACATTTGACGCACGTGGCTTTTTGCAAATCGCTCATCAAATCGCCAATAAAGAGCATGTCTTCGCGCCAGAATTTGACCGAGAGCTTGACCTGTCGCGGGCCAATGCGATTGAGATTAAAGATCAAAGGTTGATTATTTTTGAAGGCAATTATCTGTTGTTCAATCAACCTCCATGGCAAAACCTTGCAGCGCTTTGGGACATTTCAGTTTGGTTAGACATTTCACTTGAAACCGTCGAGGAAAGATGCATTCAGCGCTGGATAGATCATGGATTCAGCTATGACGATGCTCAAAAGCGCGCTCGTTCCAATGATGTGAAAAACGCGCACGAAATCATATCCCATAAGATGAACGAGGACTTTATATTTTAACTCCAATCTAAACTAGCATTTATGCCAATATCGAGGCTTCAACTATATTCAGCATTTTTTAAATCTAGGATTTCGAAAGGGAGCGCAGCATCCCTTCGCCGAGGGCGTAAACTTGTTTCTGGCTAGTAGGTTATGCATTTCATGCACTTTTACTGTTAACGCCCGCGCTTCTGGAGTTCGGATCCACCGTGCCCATGAAACAGCCCATCACATGTAGGTAGCTGTCGTTCACAACGTAGCAATAGACGCCACATTGAACCATGCCGTTACATTGATCCAATGTCACCAGAACCAGCCACATATTCCCAGTCATCAACGAAGGTGCCATCATATTCGCTTGGCACAGTCGGAGCATAGCGCGGATCACGCAGCCACTTGAAAATCAAATTCGAGTTCATCCCATACCGCTGCGCTACAGCCGCAACCGAAACCCCATCTTCCAAAGTCTCCAAACAAATCGACCGCTTCTCAGCGTCACTCCAACTTCGCCTCTTGCGCATATTTAGCTCCATGCATATTGAGCTCCATAATGCCCACTTATTTTGGTGGACACTAAAACAATCCAACAAAAATTGTCAGAGCGGTTTCAACGGACGCTTACCTTTTGCACGCTAGCCAATCTTTAATATTTTCAACCGACTATTTATTCCAGTAGAAATTGTTTCAGCCAGTTCTTGTGGAAATCCAATTGATAAATTTTCCACCGCCTCTTTAATTGCGGAATCAACACTGCGTGGGACTTCGTCAATAATGTTCTCAATGAGCCTAACACCATAACCTCCATTTTTTGAGGCTTGCAAATAATGTCTAGGCACAATTTCATTGATGCGATAATGCCCATCAACAGCCATGGCAAGTCGCATTCGATTATGGAGAACTGCTCCGCTATCGACAGCGCTTTGCACACTTAACACATCGTAAAATGGTGTCATTTTTAATCCACGTGGCAATAACGCAATGCTAAAGTTTTTTGCGTGCCCATCGGTTGCCCCAAGCAACCAAAATAGTACTTGAGCTTTCATAAATGCGCGCTGATCTTCGGCTGGATCATTACTTGCTGAGAGTAAAGCTATACTATCGGCAATACTTGGTCCGCCATCCATTTGATATTTCTGACTTGGAGGAACGCCAAGCGCTTGACAGAAATCTTCTTGCGGCAATCTTATTAATCTGCCGTCATTCATCCAACGGCGATCAAAACGTGTTACCACTAAACTACACACATCTTCAAAATCAACAATTTCAACATCAGCGACATTTAACCCCATTGCCCGACAAAAGTTCATACAAAAAAATTCATTCTCAACGCTACCGGATAGATTGATACCGCTCGGCAAAATGCCTAGCTGTGTTTTTAAAATATGTGTCGTCGGCGTCATACCAACTGATCGCTTCCATACGCCATCATGGCACAACAAATCGCTTTTTTCCTGAGCACCTGCAATCGAAATACGGAAATCATCTTCATCGTCGATACCCAGCGGTGACAACGTGAGATTTCGAAGCATGTTAGCAATTTGTGCATCATTTATCAGCTCGCCCTCGATCTCTTGCGAACTTGTGACTTCACTGGTCAGAAATTGCAAAGCCCTACACAATCACGGCCTAATTTTTCAAGCATATGCCAAGCATCTATACCCCCCCCTGCACGCGCGTCGCAACCCACTCACGGATCAGTTGATTATCTGGCAGAAAGTTCTCAAGATATGCAATAGCAGCTGCGCCTTGATGAGTATCCTCGCGAAGCGGCAATGAGATAGACATGGGCATGGTATGCTGCCAATTCAGCTATGACAGATCATATTTGAAACTAATCGCGCCTGAGCGTGCTAAATGTAACATTCCAACAAGGCGCCCATTGAGCAATACATGCATGCTACCGCTTTTTCCAGATTTAGCCATCAGAAGATATCCTCATTTTCAACTGAATTATCTCGCGCGAGCAATTTAAACTCCATACCAAGTGCAGCCATTACAGATAATACGGTTGAAAGCTTTGTACCTGCTTCACCGTTTTCCAGCGGTGAAATCGTTTCTACGCGCAAATTTGTGCGCTCACTAATATCGCGCTGAGTTAAACCCTGCGCTTTTCGTGCGCGCCTTATGGCCTCCCCAATTTGCTCTGCGGTCCGTGCTGAATAATCCATTTTACGAAACCATGTTACGCCACAAGGTAAACGGTAAGCGCAACCTTTATGAGCTAGCAAATTTTTCTATATACTCGACCCGTTCATTCGCAAGGCATTTGCTAGCTCCTGATTGAGACGCTTGGCTTTTCTTGCAGCGCGAGTGAAGATCAGTTCCAAAACAGGCGGAGGGTCACCATTTTCATCACACACACCAACATCAGTTCGTTGATCAGCCACGCCGAGCTGAACCAATGTGTCGCGCACCGCGTCTTGCAAAGCATTAAGATTATTCTCCATTTGCTTGAGCGGTTCGGGATAGCCATGCAGTTGCTCTTTGATGGCAATCAAGCGCTTGATTTTATGAACGAACTCGCTGACAAGATTAAAGCTGTAGCTTATGAAACGCTTCACAAAATTATTCTGATTTTCGGAGGTGCAAAAACGGATAGCCTTATCATTCTTCACCATTGCTTCGTGAATCTTTTGCTCGCTTATCGCGATCGACTCAGGATTGAGCGCTAATGCCGCATCCATTGCGTCAGATTGAACTGATAGTGCCCGTTCGAAGTTCTCCAGTCCATTATTTGTAAATGACATCTCATCTTGCATTCGTTTTTTCGAAGTTTCGAGTTCATCCATTTCAGCTTTTGCTCATCGATCGTTTGGCTGCCCCAATCTAATAATTTCATAGATAAATCCATTTCATGTTCGATGGCTTTGATTTGCCACTTAGCATTCGCCGCGCGCCTCTCATGGGCTTCTAACCGCTTTTGTTCTTTTGCTGTCAGCTCTTCCCATTCCCTCAGCTTGGCAACCCGTGCTTCATTCGTGGCAAATTTTTCTAATAGCGCGTCCAGTTCGGCTTGTTTTTTGGCAATATCGTCAGGCAGTTCTTGATGAAGTTTCTTGACATATTTATTGATCACATCGCTTGGCTTGTCGCCCTCTTTCAATCTCTGCGACCTGCGCTTACCGCGTTCAATTTTCGGGGCAAAGGTTTGAATTGCGCTAAGAGCAACATCATGAATCGCGCTAGTGGATTTCCAGGTAAGAACCTTTGATATCGCCTGACCATCTTTACGCCAAGCTGGCAGCAAAAAATGTGCGTGCAATGCAATCTTCATCACGATGAACGGAAAGCCCCACTAGATCGGATTTTAAGTGATCTGCTATCGCCCTAGCGACAGATTCGAAAACCATGTTTTGCTTCTCGACAGACACTTTATCAAATTCATGCCGAGCCTTCTTGCCAAACGTAATGATGCCGCGCGAAGCCACAGCTGCAGTTCGTTTCATGGCGCGTTGCTTAACTTTTCGGCGCGTTTCACAGAGCCTTTTCAATTCGCCCTCCTGGCAGTTCTGAATAAGAATAGAGTTCTGAGATATTCGTTCTCTATTAACGTATTTTGGGACGCGCCCAAGCCTCAAATCATGCTTTCGTTGGCCACGCGCTTGATGATAGTTCGCAGCATTAATCCGCACCGATATCGCTTTTGGATTACCTGCCATAATGGCCCCCGACAGATAACTCACTAGCCATAAACAAGTTTATGTCGCAGGCAAAGAGACGCTCCGCTCCCTTTCGAAACCCTTGGAAAATACTGAATTGTAGATAGCACCTGACAGTCATACTTTAACCTTTCTCATATTCTGAAACTCTATTGATCGAACCACAAACGCCTTCCAACGTGCGATGATGCTGGTGTCATCACGGAAAATTTGATGTTTTCGTAAGTTCACCCGAAATTTGTCTGAAAGGAAGGCAAGGCATGGCGGATGGCTTGTGACCTCAAATGCCAATATCCTCCAAAACTTGGATTGATCATCCCAGCTTGTTAAGCGGCTTTCTGGAAAAATAATCTTTGATTATTCTCTTTTATAGGGTGTCTAGTTTGACGCGGCCTTTGTTGATAACGTTTTACAAACCAGTTCTTGAAGTCCGCTAGCTCATACTGGTTCCATTTGTTATAGAAACCATTTAGCTTTGATCGGCGTACAGCCAAAACCCCCATCTCCTCGAGCCATTTGCGAATTCTTTGAAAACATCTTGAAGGGCTCTTTCCGCCGTAGCCCATGAGTTTTGCGAGCGCTTCGTTTTTAATGTGCTTTGTTTTGAATGCCGCGTCATTTGGCTTTGAAAAACATAGTCTGATCTTTTCAAGCAATCTCATTGCCAAAATCGCACGTTGAATAGTTTGTGGTGCAATTTCGGCTTCACGCCATTCACGCGTTTTCTCCGCCAAATACTCTTCAAATCTGTCACTCGTGGGCTTGATATGGCCGTAAGGATTCAATTCGCTCATGACACACCGCCAAGCCGAGTTGATCTCGAAGTGATTTTGTGATAATCAGTGCCTACACAAACTTTTTGAATGCCGTCGAATTGGGTTGCAGCCCGCTCGGCGGTTTTTCTTTTTCTAATCCCAGGAAATTCCCACGCAGATTTTGCCAAATTTTTGCCACTATCCTGTGCAAAACCTTGCATATTGGTGTGCAATGGACATTCTCTGACAATGCGCCAATTTCCGCTTGAGCCATATAAATATAAAGGAAAAAATGGTGCTGCAGAGAAGGATTGAACTTCCGACCTCTCCCTTACCAAGACAGAGACTTAGGGCTGAATACGTTGTTTTTATTGCATTTTAGTTCAATCTAAGCCCACGGAATCTAATATGATTTAGGGGGTTTCATGGGCGTTTCGTGGGCGCGGTATCGCCGCGCTCAGTTTTCATTTTTGTTTTTTATAACAATCTTGACACAGGCGGGGGCTATGTACACCACCGTGGATCGCGCCACACTTAGTGCACTTATATTGATCGCTTTTTGCCATTTGATTCTCCTTTCCTAGAGAATCAGTCTACCACAATCAAAGCCTATATTGTAAAAAATTAGCGCGATTTCCTTTCCATAGCATCAACGGCAGATTTTTGGAAGTCAGGGTGGTGGTGGAGATAAACCCTTTGGATCGTCTCTAGGCTTGTGGCGAAATAGCCTGCCGCTTGCGTCGGGTCCGCTCCATTTTGCATGGCCCAAGTGATCGCGGTGTGTTTTAGCGTATGGCGCGTGACGCCCTCTAAACCCGCTCGATCACAGATTTGAGCCCAAGCGGTTTTGATATCCCGAACCTTCCCCCCTTTATATTCGATCACATAATTGGCGCTATTCTTGCGCCATAGTCGCGCATGGAGCGCGAGTTGACGCGGCAAACGCATGGGCGTTCGGCGTTTCTTGGTTTGGCGCTCTCCCGAACCAGATCGATACATAACCCCCCTATCAACATCGATATGCCCCGCCGTGACGCTTGGTCTCCATTCTAGGTTTAATATCGCGCTTTTGCGTGTCCCCGTGTAAACGGCAACCAAAATGAACCGCGCGACATGGCGGCTCTTTGGTGATCGACGCGCCTCACGAAGTAATTTTGCGACTTCGTCCCGCGTCAACCAACGATCCGTTGGGGGTGGTGATGCGGGCAAAACCACTTCGGGCGCGTGAGAAATATAGCCTTCACGAAAACAGTATCGAAGCGCGGCGCGCATCACCCCCAACTCCCTTCTTACAGTGCCGTCGGCAACGCCTCGACCGTCGGCATATTGGCGGCACGCTTTACCATTGATTTCGTCGAGACGACGCTCTCCCCAAAACGAGATCAATGCGTCGATAGCATATCCTATAGTTGCGGGTGCTGCGACGGTCGGCGCGTGTTCGCGTGCATAGACAGTTAAAACGTCCGCGATTGTCGTTTCTCTTGATCCAGGGTTCGGGTTCTCCCATTTTTCGCTTATATAATCAGCTAAACGCTTTTCAGCTTCTTCGCGGCGCTCAAGGCCGCAACTGGTGCTGATTTCCTGTCCGCCGTCGAGGATAACGTAGACAGGTTCGCGCCCCCGCCGCTTGCGGAGAAGGAGGCGCGGCGGTTTGGTTGGACGCGGCATTTTTCAAACATCCTTTCGATTTCTTCGTGTGTCGTGTAATCTGTACCACCTACGCGAAACACCACAAGATTGCCCTTGTCGCGCTCATGGCGCAAGGTGCTTACCGATTTGACGGGGTAAGTCTCGGCGGCTTCCCGCAAGGTGATATATTTTTGCGCAGGTTCACCCACTATATTCTCCCTTCGATATCTGATTTAAGCGCATTCAAGAGCGCTCTTTGCGTGGTGTCTTTGCGATCAAGCGCCGCCATAACGGTTTCGTCCACGGTATCGCTTGTGACCAAATGGTGTACGATTACGGGGCGATCCTGTCCTTGGCGGTGCAAGCGCGCATTGAATTGTTGGTAAAGCTCAAGCGACCAGTTTAGCCCGAACCAAACGATCACGTTGCCGCCCGCTTGGAGATTAAGGCCGTGTCCTGCACTTGCGGGATGTGCGAGCAAAATCGGTATCTCGCCACGGTTCCACGCTTCTATTTGTTTTGTGTCTTTGCCTAAAGTTTGGGCTTTCGGAAAGCGCTTTAACAACCGCTCCAAATCCGTCTTGTAATTATAGGCGACAAGGATCGGTGCGCCCGACGCCCCATCTACGATCTCGGAAAGTGCTTCGAGCTTGGCGTCGTGGACTTCCGACCACGCGCCTTGATCGTCGGTGTAGACCGCACCGTTCGCAAATTGTAAGAGTTTGTTGGTCAAAGCCGCCGCGTGAAGGACTTCGATTGTCTCCTCCTCGATCTCGGCTAGAAAATCGCGCTCTAACGCCTCGTAGGTTCGACGGTTCCATGGCGAAAGTTCGACTTTGATCACATTGTCGACCCGCTCGGGTAAGTCGAGATAATCCTTGGCGGATAGCGTCAAACACAGATCGGAAAGCTTATCGTAAATTTTCTCGTCCGCACCTTCGCGTAGTGTCCAATTATAGCCGTGATAATCGCTCATAAAATATCGATCACGAAAGCCCGAGAAAGTCTTGCCTAGACGCTCCCCGCGATCCAATAGGAACGCCAACCCCCAAATGTCGAGAAGCCCGTTGCTCGCGGGGGAGCCTGTCAACAACCACACCCGATCCACGTCGGGCAATACCCTACGAAATTTCTTAAATCTCTTAGACTTTGGGCTTTTCATTTTTGTAGCTTCGTCAAAAACAACCACGTCGAAGTCAAAACAACCATTATCTAGTAGCCACGGCAAATTCTCGTAATTAATTAAATACACATCTGCCTTTTGAGAAAGCGCCACCATGCGTTGGTCGGCATTCCCGACAATCATGGAAAAGCTAATTTCCCTTAGATGATCCCATTTTGAGCCTTCTTGCTTCCAAACACTTTTGACGACCCGCAATGGTGCCACCACCAAAACTCTAGCTATATCGAAACTGTTAAACAGTCGATCTAGCGCGGACAGAGTTATACTCGTCTTTCCAAGACCAGGGTCCAAGAAAAGAGCGCCTGACTGCGTCGCTATTAGAAAATCGATAGCTCGCGATTGATAACCATGTGGAGTGTATTCAGTCATTCAACACCCCCTATGTAAAACCAACGATAGCCTTTATACTGGCGTAACACGCCACGGGCGGCGGCTGATATACCGCTTTGATCAAAACCCATTTCTCGGGCGGCTTCGGACGCAGACCCAAACTCAACCGTGTTGCCAGTCGCGATACTAACGCCACGGACAGTTTTGGAATTTTTGCAAAGATACCCAGTACGCCCTTTTTGTTTGTTCGTCTTTTTCAAAACCCGATAGCGGTGCTTTTGATTTTCCGAAGACGTTACCCATTCCAAGTTTTCAACACGATTGTCTAACTTAATGCCGTTGATGTGGTTGACTTCGGGCTTACCCTCTGAATTCAGAATAAAGGCTTCTGCAACAAGACGGTGGGCGCTAGTATATCGTACGGCGCCGTTCCAATGCAGTGCAATTTGTTCGTACCCCTTTACGCAAATATTCGATTTTAAAACCTTTCCACCATAGATGCGCCCGTTTTCTGCGATATCGGGGAGTGAGCGTACTAGGCCGTCACTACTAACTTGGAAGCGCCCTCCAAAATCGGGAATTTCTTTCCAACAGCGTTTCACGAGAACAACTCCTTACCCTGTTCTATGTCGTTTATGACGTGAACCTCCATTTTTTCATTAATCAATTTATCTAATACGCGCTTTTGTAGCGGTGTCGGCTTTTTGCCTAGAGCTTTGAACTCCACCATTACGAGCCGTCCGTCCTTTATAAAAATACGGTCGGGCACGCCCCGATTATTGGGGCTAACCCATTTGAAAACGAGCCAACCGCTAACTTTCGCAAATGAACAAACCTTGCGTTCGATTTGAGCTTCGCTAGTCATACGGCCTCCCCAAAAACTTCGTTCGATACGCTTTCCAAAATTTCGACCGTGTTGACGCGATAGTCGCAACTTGGGCAGACCTTCCGACGGCGCATCGTGGAAAATCCATAACTTTCATGCGGGCGGCTATCCTTGGTTTGAAGCTTTGCGCCGCACTCGGGGCATTTGGTGCAATTTAGGTGCTCGTCGCGCATAATTAGTCCTTTCGATACCTGTCCGCTTCGAAACCTGCGGCGGCGAGCGGAAACCCCGTCGCCCATTCGGGCGGGGTTGCCATAATCGCCGATAATTCTTTAGCGGTGTGTTGATCTGAAATTGGGGCTTCGGTGACGGTTTCGTCATGAACGGTAAGCACCACCTCAAAACCCGCTTCCTCGGCGCGAGGCATGGACGACGCAAGAATGTCACGGCTAAGGCTTTGGCACGCATTCTCGACCAGTTTGCCGCCATAGGTGCTTTGTCGTTCCCATTGGCGTGTCAAGCCATTCAAGCCCATATGTGTTATCGTGCCGTCGGTCGCGATCCTTGGCGAAAAATAGCACAAGAAATTGCCCGACGGTAAGCGCAAGAGCAGATAGCCGTGCCCCGCGTGCGACACTTTCTTAAATCGAAGGTGCGGCCCCGCTTGGAAAGTCTTGCCTGGGTTTTTTAAGGCATTGCGCGCTGCGGCTTCACAAGCGTGCCATAGCTTCGCGATTGCGGGGTGGCGTGCGCGCCAAGCGAGCTTCACGGTTTCCGAAGCGATCCACTCTTTTGCGGGTAGCTCGGGGTCGCGTTCCTTACCCCAAATTTGATAATTCTCGTTTGCTTGCATGGCGAAATTTGGCATATTGGCTTGGATCGTTTCCCAGTGATCCGCCATATAAACGCCGTAGGCCTGCGCGAATGTTTGGAACGCACCGACGCCCCCTTGATACCCAAGAGCCAGTTCGGGGACCTTACCCATGACGTTGCGGTCGGTTTTGCTAATCTCGTAAGGGTCTTGCCCCAAAAGACTGCCTGCCGTCACGTTGTAGAGGTCGGGGCCCTCGCCTCGGTCGAAATCCTCAAAGGCTTTAATCTTCCAATCTTCGCCCGCTAGCCACGCATTCGCACGGCCTTCAATATTAGATAGGTCTGCCACCACCAACCGTTTGTCGGGAGGTGCAACAAGAACCCCGCGCAAAGCGGCAGACCCATATAACATCAAGTCTTCGAATAGCAGATCGTGAACGCCTGCTTTCAAAGCCCGAATATATTGCTCGATAGATTTTTGCGCGGGCAATCCACGCGAAGGTAGATTGTGCGGTTGGAAAGTTCGCCCCGCCCAACGGCGAGTGCGCGCAGCCCCTGCGTATTGCAATCCACCTCGAAAGCGGTGATCGGGAGAAATTGCGGGGGTTAGCGCCGTGTATTTTGCGGTCGACGTCTTGTTGGACATGATACTAATTTGCATTAACTCGACCGCCTCGTCGGGGAGATCGTGATTTGGATCGGCAAGCAAATCTTTGAATGTTTGTGAGCGGGTGTTGTCGAGTTCAAGGTCGAATGTATCGTTTAGATATTCTTGGAACTTAGCACGCAATGTTGGGCGCTCGACTACCCCACCTGTCAACTCAATAAAGCGCGCAGCGAGATTTTCTTTTTCTTCGGTAGCTGCACGACTTCCCGCTTCGACAAGTTCGGTATCGACGAGGAAACCTCGGTCGTTAATCCGTTGGTCGAGGTGGTAAATATCAAGTTCACCGTCGCGATAGTTCCAGTCAGGTAAGCGCTTGTCGATCTCGCGCATGGCTTCGATATCGCGGATCGCATACTCACAAAAACGCTCCCAGTCTTCGGGGTGCGAATTACGATCGTAGCGCTCGGCTTTGTGGTTGCTCGGAGCGGGTTTGCAAAACTTGTTGATTAATCGTTTGCCGTCTTTGATTTTGGTTTGGTCATGCGGGAGCCCAAGGATTTTACCGAGTTGGTCAAGCGAGCCTGGGAAGCCGTGCGCAAGCGCTTTCGCCATTGTGCACCGCCAACGAAATCTTGTTCCCAAATTTCTAATTGATAGATTTGGGTGTTTATTAGCAAATGCACGCAAGACATTTCGATCAAACATGGCATTGTGCGCCGTGATATTAATTTGTTGATCTTTGAGCGCTCGAATTAACCTAAAATGCCCTGTTATGCAGCCCGAAGTTATATCCCACAACTGCACAGGTTCATCGTCGAAAGCATAACTTATCAAAAGCACTTCGGCGGTGCGGGCGTATTCATAAGTCCCTGCCGATACGTCTTTTTCAGCGTTATAGGTTTCGGTATCGAGATAAAGCATAAATTTTGGTTCTTTGCTTGAAAGGTCGCCCATGTTAGGGCGACCGATTTTGGAAATCTAATCCACAATCTGCCAATCGGAGGCTAAAACGTCCGTTTGCGAAGCGAGCCACGGCACCACCTGCCCATCTGCAGTTTTCATATCGATATGCGCGTGATAATCGACTTCTGCGCCTTCGCCCATAATTGACAATAGCGGTTCGCGATTGACAATAAATTTTGAGCCCTTGACCAAAAATATAAACATTCCTTTGCCGTTCCAACCAGAACGGGCGACGCGTTTGCCGTCCTTAACGGCTTGCAGTGCGTGCCCGAAATTCATACTATCGGTGGGCTGGTAAGATTTTTCGAACAAATCGGCAGGCGACCAAGAGATATAACCTTCGTGGCGATCATCGTTAGCCGCACCCCCATCAAGGTATTCAACCAAATATCCGCGTTCGTTCGCGTCTTCGTTGCTTGGTAACCCCCAACCGCGATATTTGTTATAGTCACCGCGCGTCATTGGTTTGGCTTGTAAAGCTTTTGTACCGTAGTATTTTTGCATAATAATTCCTTTGGATTGGAGTTAGATCGCCGCCCGCCGTAGCGGGCGGCGGTTAAGTTTACGCGGCGAGGAAATCGTCGTCGTCTTCCTCGACGGCTTTGAACCCCGACATGGCTTCCTCTTTCGAAACATAAGTTCCGTCGAGCGGTTCGCCGTCGGCGGCGAATTGGATAGCAATAAGCTGTCCGTTGATGCGCTTGCCGAAGTTGTTGTCCTGCGCCCAAAGCTGCACCTTGGCGTTGACATAACAACCCGCGTAAATCTCGTTTTGATCTTCACTATCGATCTCTTTGCCGTTTTTGCCGACAACGGCGGGCCTGTCTTTCGCATTCGCAGAAAGCACCATATAGCCTTCGTACTCGGGGCGGCCTTTATCCTCGCCGTCACGAAGCGCGACCTTGTCGCTTGGAATTTTGCGACCTTTGAAGCGCTCTTTGGTCAACTCTTCGATACTCGCTTCGAGTTGGTCGATTTCGGCGGCGTGTTTTTTGGGGTCGAGCATAAGCACGCAACCGCACTTCCCTTCCTCGCCGTTAATGATCGGTCGGGTAAACAAATGCGGGAACGATACACGCACATTTTCGATGATGATATGGTCTTTAGCCATTTGAAGTTTCCTTTCTTACGTTAGGTTCAAGCGACGGCTTTGAAGCCGTCTAGGGGATTGATCTCGATAGCGGGTCGCTTATCGGAGATTTCGGCGATTGTGGGTTTGCCTTCGGGTTTGACGACAAACTCCGCAATAATGGGGTGGCTCTTGCCGAGCTTCTTCTCAGCTTGCGCGGGGCTTATAAGCTTCTTGGTGAACATATCCGCGACCTTGAGTTTGGCCTTGCGCATCGCGGCTTCAACATCGTTTTCGTCGAGCCATTTGCGGATAGAACGACCTTCGACCAGTTTATAGCCTGGCACATCGCGACCCATTTCAAGCTCACCGAGCGCGTATGCTTCGACCGCCTTCACCCAATTCGCGAGCATATCGAGTTGTGGCAAGAGTTCGGCAATTTCTTCGTTCGTGAGCTTGTTCGGGTCGACGGTCTCAATAGGATCGCCTATCGCTTTGAAGCCCTCGGTTGCTGTTTGGATATTGAACTCCGCAAGAGCGCGACAAGTCGCCTTCGCTTTACAGAAGCGACAAGCCTTCTCGTCGGGTTGCAAAGTAGCATCCCCGCTCATAGCTTTGAGCGCTGCCGGTTTAACCGTGTTTTCTGCCCATTCAAGAAGGTCGTCGCGGCTAATATCCCATTCACTTACATGATCCAAACGGGGTTGAATAATTGACAAACGGAAGGTGTGGACTTCGTAGAGAAAGTCGTATTCGTGCAATGCACCAAGGGCATAGAGCATAGCTTGCGGATTGTTTTCGGCGTCAACCTTGACCCCGCGACCATATTTAAGATCGCAGATTGTTGCGACACCGTCTTGCAAGACAATAGCGTCGGCAGTTCCGAAGCCTTCGGGAACCCAAGGCGAGAAATCAACACGACGTTCGATAAAGCGTTGACCTTTCAAATCTCGAACATAATCGAGATAAAATTGCACGCTCTCGACCATTTCATCGTCAATTTCAATTCCGCGTAGCGACTGCCCACGATAACTTTCTGCGTCCTTCGGATCGTCGGCGTTTAAACAACGCTCGGCAAGATCGTGTGCAACAGTGCCTTCAAGAGCATAAGCGCTTGACTCGTCAGGCATATCTGCTTCCATTTGAACCGAGCCGCCGCATACGAGCCAACGGTGGGCGCCCGAGGCAGATAGTTTTGCGTGAAGTTTATCGGACATTACGCGGCCTCCAACTGGGCACCCGCATTGTCTTTGCGAACAAAATCAAGTGTTTCTGGGGAAACTGCGGCGGGGAGGTTTTGCTTGCGCGATTTTATGAACACGTCTAAAATTTCGCTAGAAGCGGGCCACAAAACCATCAGGTCTTCGGCGTATCGCGATGCCTCGATAACCGCTCGATATTTTTTGAATGCCTCCGTCTTCACACGCTCCAGATCGTCGCGTTTCTGCAACCAATCTTCGATAGCGTTGAGACATACCTTACTGATAACATAATTGCGGCTACTACAATACCCTTGAGGAACTGTTGGCGCGTCCTCCGATTTGAAATCAAACTGGACAACATACCCACCTTCGCAAGAACATCTAACGCATTTGTCCTCAACGGATTTTCCGTATTTGGTCAAAATCGCCATATCTGCTTCGGGGTATTTTGTGAGAATAAACGGCGTCAAAAGTTTGCGGGCTTTTTGATAGGCGCGTTCTAGCGCTTTTTCTTCTTGCGGGCTCGCGATAGTTTTCTCGGCGAATCGACGAAGCCTATCTTTTGTTGATACGAGTAATCTAGTTTTAGCCATTTTAAGCCACCTTTCTTTTTTGATCGCGAAGATCGGGGCGAACCACATAATCAAGCGAACGGTTATGGTTGGAACGCACGCGAATGCTCGTGATCGGGCACCCGTAGATTTCGTGCTGTTTGTAGAGGGCGACACGAGCCGCTCCGATTAGATCGACCATCGGCGTTTCGCCTGGAAGCAGTACGCTTCGACAATCAACTGCACGCATTGGTTGGCGAAAGCTCACCAAGCACTCAATGTTGGGCATGGGTTTCATGCTGCTATCTCCGCAAGAATATCTCCGTATTTGTCAGTAGGAATTTCACTAACGACGGGCTTCGCACCTTCGGGCAAATAGCGTTGCATAAGCTCAATTGTTGCGTCGCGGTCATTCGCATCTTTGAAGGTCGTAAGTGCGGCACGCACATCGTCAATAGACGGAACTGCATTTTCGACCTTCTTCGGTGATTTAGACGCATTTGCAACTTTCTTCGGCTTTTCGTCCCCCTCCTCGGCAGCCATTTTTGGCGCAGGCGGTAAACCGCCGTCACGGATCGCGGAAAGAATATCGGCAAGCAAACCGTTCGTGGTTTCTTGCTTGGCTTCAAGCTCCGCCATGCGTTTTTCGATTTTGGATAATTGTTCTTCAATCATGGTTTTGTCCTTTCGGGTTAGATTTCTAGGCTGCGATTTCTTGAAGTTCGGGAACGGGTTCACGGAGGCGCGAGTAAAGTGCCGATGATTTGGCGCGATCCATGTTCGACCAACAATCAATCATGTCGATCATGAAAATCGCTTCACGTATTGCATCGGGATCGGTAAACCGTTCGGTAATTTGTAGGGCTTGGGAAGTGAAGGCGTCGTCCGCTAGTGGGAACTTTTCGACTTCGTTATATTTACGAGCGCAAAATTCGTGACCATAGAAATGATCTTCGAGATAGGTCGCTATCAAATTCGCTTCGGAGAATGTCGTACAGCGAATAACAAATTCGCCTTGATCGGAATTAAAGGGATCGGTTTGTCGGGTTACGGCGTACATTTTTTCGAGTATCCTGTTTCGTGTTGATACTGGAAATATATACGCTTGTTGCGCACATTGCAAGTATAAATGTGCGCAAATAGAAAATATGTGCGCATTAAGCGTCTATATGTTTGGATTTATTGAATTAAAAATTTAATTAAACCTTGCGCCCGTACCACAAAACTTTACCTACAGCCTCGATCTCGGTGATCGCGGATTGGATCGGTGGGTACAGTTCACGATTGTCAGACAATATTGTAACGTAATTTTTCGCAGACGCGCGCCCGATGCGCTTAATATGAAGTGCGTCTCCAAACCGCAAAACAAACAACCCGTCAAAATTCAAATCCGTTTTACTTCTATCTAGTAAAACAATGTCGTTATCTAAAATCGTGGGTTCCATACTGTCGCCCTTGACGCTGATAATCGACAAGTTTTTGGGATTGCTTGTTGTAAGTGTTTGTAAATAATTTGCTGGGAAAGCGAGCGTATATTCTTGGTATTCTTCCGAAATGTCCGATCCATGACCTGCACTCGCCTGGACGCTATATACTGGCACTAAATCCCCCAATCCCTGACTATCTTCCCCGACTTGAACTCTTGACGGGGTAACTGGTTCATCCTCTATAGCCTTAAATCCTTCCAGAATTTCATCCATACTTGGCTGGTAAGTTAGCTCAAATATTTTGCGCGCAGCGTCCTTATCGCCAATCACCATCGCGAAATTTTCAGCGAAATCCGCAGGTAAAAACGCGTCCTTAAAGCGGCTTGGCGTCTCATAATGGTTGTAAGATGAGGGCGGCATATTCATCCGACGCGCCATTTCACGCAGACTTACACCTGCGCCTATTCGTATTTGTTTTAATTTTTCAGCAATCGGAAAAGAATCAGTCATGCGCACATTATACCGCTTTGCGTACGGCGTGTATGTGCGCAATTTGCGCTTGACAGTATGTGCGCTCACAGCGTACACTCCTTCTCATGTCCTATGTAGATAATTTGATAGACCAGTTCGGCGGCCTTCGTGCGATGGCACGAGCCGTTAATCTTCCCCCAAGCAACGTGTCGGGGTGGCGCATTCGCGGCACAATTCCCGACGCTCAAAAAACAAAGGTCTTTGACGCTGCTCGGCGAATGGATTTGGATGTTTGTTCTTGTGACCTCCTTCCTTTGTCATTGCCACGTTGTCCTAAATGTAGAGAGGAACCGCATGTCCACAAAATCAGTTAACACGGAACTTAACCAACTGTCCTTGGATAAATTGGACAAGCTCGCTTGGAAACTCCACGTCGACACACCAATCACGAAAAGAATTGATTTTTATGCGGATGTGCTCGCGCCCTACCCTGAATACCGTTCATGGACTTCGCAAAATGACCGTTTAGCGGAACTGGCGGGGGTTTCTTCGGAATGTGTCCGAAAATGGCGTAAGGGCGAAGCAAAAAACATAGAGCGTGCGGGCTATTTATTCCACCTCTGCTTTAACCGTTTCGAACTTGACGCGGGCAAGATGCTTGAAGCATTCGGACGTTCAATCCGTCACGATTTACTATCAGATATTTAGGGGGGACAGCATGGAAAATCTACTGTCGAAAGCGTCGCAAAATTCGATCAATAAATCTAAAAATACGGATTTTGAAGCAGAACAGCGCAATATTGAAGCGCTCCGAGTAGCCAAATGTGATTTTTGTCAAAAAACCCTGTTTATTCTCGCTTTGTTGGTCGCTGCCATGCTCACGTTCGAATTCCTCGGGAAATTTCCTCCACATCAAGAAGTCGAACCAGATATTCACCAAAATACCCAAAAAAACCACGACCGCTGTCGCGATCTTAGTCCAAAAAATAAATACACTCATAGGGGTATTGTATGAAAACATCTTTTCTAAAGCAATACGGGAAGCCGCTTCTCGATCACGGCTACCCGATTATTCCGATCCGTCGGGGCTATAAATGGCCCCGCGGTCTCAAGAACTGGCAACAGACCCAAGCTAGTGACGCCCTACTCGATAAATGGCTTTCAAATGGCTTCGCCGATGGCGGTGTGGGAGTGTTAACCGAGCGGGTTCCTGCAATTGATCTTGATATTCGAGACAAAGAAATCGTGGAACTATTGGTTGATTGGTGTCGTCGAAATATTGGTGGGACCGTGCAACGCGTTGGTGAAGCGCCCAAAACACTACTTGTTTTCCGCACCGACACCCCGTTCACAAAGATTACGAGCCCGACCTATACCGATATGTTTGGTTATGAACATCGCATCGAAATTCTAGGCAAGGGTCAACAATTTGTCGCGTTCGCAGATCACCCGACAACCGAACGCCCCTATGAATGGGTATCCGAGAAAACACTCGCGGAGACCCCGTACGAAGACCTACCATATTTGACAGCAACTAAGGCGCAGGCCCTCTTAGAGTATTTCGGAAATATTGTTCCGAGTGACTGGGAGATTGTTGCGCCGTCTCTTTCGAGCAAAGTTCAACCCAACTCCCCTCTTGAAACCGCAACACCTTCGACGGGTACAACCCCCGCGAATATCCGAAAATGCCTTAATCAACTTGAAAGCACGGCGGCGGACTACCACTCGTGGGTTGAAATGGGCATGGCGCTTTACCATGAATTTGGCGGATCACAAAACGGTTTAGATTTATGGGACGAATGGAGTTCAACGGCTCACAATTACGATCCTAAGATCATTTCTCAAAAGTGGCTTTCCTTTGAGGCCGATTTATCGCGCAAGCCCGTCACCTTCGCAACGATCATTCAGAAAGCACGCACCGACTACGCTAAGTCTCGAAAAGAAGCCGTCGCGGATAAGGCGAAGTTTAAGCTTATCCACGCGCAAGATATCCTCGCGAAACTCGGGCCTATCAAGTGGCAAATTGAGGGCTTTCTCGAACAAGATACGACGGGATTGATTTTCGGCGACCCTGGTTCTTTTAAGTCCTTTATTGCTCTCGACATGGCTTTCCACGTTGCGGCAGGTAAAGACTGGCACGGACACAAAGTCAAACAAGGCTCCGTGATCTATATTGCAGGAGAAGGCCACGGCGGGCTCGCAAGACGTTTTGCAGCTTGGCAAAATCATCATGAAATCGACCTATCCGAACTCCCCTTCTATGTGTCCCAACAAGCGGCACAATTCTACGATGAAAATTCAGCAAACGACGTTGTACGAGCAGTAGAGGCAATCAGCCGAAACACCGAAGCCCCTGCTTTGATTGTGATTGACACCTTAGCGCGCAACTTCGGCGGTGGGGACGAAAATTCGAATACAGATATGGGCGTTTTTCTCGCCCATGTTGACGGGCTTCTACGCGCCCGTTTCGGCGCTACGGTGGCGATTGTCCACCATAGCGGGCACTCCCATAAAGAGCGTGCGAGAGGTGCGACAGCCTTGAAAGGCGGCATGGACTTCGAATATCGCGTAGAGAAAGCGGACGGCCTAAAGGCGCGCTTAACCTGCACCAAAATGAAGGACGCCCGAGAACCCGAGGAGCAGTGGTTCGAAGGTCGTGAAATCATCGTTGGTGACTTTAGCGAGGACATGACAAGCCTCGTTTTTGAGACTTCGACACCCTCCGTTTTCGAAGTCAAAACTACCTTGAAAGGGAAGCAAAAGGCGCTGTTTGATTTAATCGAACACGAAGCGCCAATCGAACGGGATCGCTTGCGTGAAGTGGCGATTTCGGAAGGAATTTTCGAAAATAGTCGTCAATTCCGCGACACCCTCGCACCTCTTAAAGAAAAGGAGCTAATTGAAGAAATAGGCAATATTATCAATATTTTAGACCCATTTTTCGGGGGCGCGGATGGGCGCGGATTTTCGGGTGACATAGGCGCGGAAAACCAAAATCCGCGCCTTGAGGGTGAAAGCGCAGTAAGTCTATGATTTTATTGATTTTAAGGCGCGGATTTACGAAATACGCGGCGCGGATACGAACACAGACTGGGCGCGGATCGCTTTGGGGTATCCCCCCTAAGGGATACCCCAAATCCGCGCTTAGTGTTTGGAAAATTTGGAGGTCGCAATGGTGAAAACACTTAGCGTAAAAAACTTGGAACAACGAGATGCCGTTTTGGTCGGCGAGACAGAAACGCACCAACTTTGGGAATTTCCGGAAAAGGCCGCAAAAGGTTGGCGCAACTTCTATCTCCGATTGCACGAGCTACCGAGAAAGCGAAGCGCCAAGCGTACGTGGTGGTTTGGCCATAATGGGGTTAGGTTCGCGCGTCACCGAAACGTTGAACTTCTTCAACAATACGATCCGCAAACCTACGATTGGGTTGATGACACAATTCGAGAATTGTTCGAGGATGGCTGAAACATGGTAAAATCCAACTTAGCGCACAAAATCCCGCATTTCGTTGAACGTTGTTATGAAAGCGGGATCACCAAGACCGATCCTTATGTTTTGCAATCGGAATTGCGAGATGCTGTTCGATCTCTTGGCGCGGTTACCCCGTCGATTGATTTCGTGGAGCGGGTCGTGCCGAGCTATAACCACGAGGATTGTACGATCTATCGGTTTCGGATCGTGGAAGGGATTTTCTACGCACCTTGCGGCAAGGATGGTTGGCCCCGAACAATCCTAACCAAAGAAATGGTTCGCAAAAAGAAGTGGGCTTACAAAATGACCAGACGAGGTTTCAAACACAAAGGTAAATTATGAGCAAACAGGCAATCCAATGGTACGCGGTTCGCGTTACGCAAGAAGCGCAGCGCAAGCGAAAATTCAACAACACACAACCGCCCGAGTTCGTCGGTAAGATGATCTTGGAGCGCCGAGGCTTTAACGTATTCCTTCCCACCAAAAAGGTTTATCGTCGCAAAAACAAGTATTCACGAGAAAAGCACCTCGTCAAATTCCCTTTGATGGTTGGGTGGATGTTTGTCGGTTGGCCTGCGGATCAAGACAAGTGGCACGAGCTTTTCAAATTGCGCATGGTGTCGTCGGTTGCAGGCGTTCAAGGTCGCCCCTTCCAAATTCCACAATCGGTTATGAACGACCTATTCAAGCGCTTCGGATACCGTGCGCCCGATCAAGAGCGGTTCATGCGCACCCATCACGAATTTAAGGTCGGTGACGACGTGCGCGTTATTGGGGGTCCATTCGACGGGCAGGTTGTGCAGGTAACGGAACTTGAAGGCCCGAAAGCGCGCGTACTTATGGAGTTTTTCGGATCGCAACGTTTATTGGAGTTTGACACATGGGGTCTCGAAGACGTTGCCTAAAATCGTGTTTTGTGCTACGGATAAAGACAAACACTATATCTAGTGTTGCGGGGCGGAACCGCGTTATTAATTCCGAGGGCGCGATAATAAAAACCGTGGTGTTATCGGTTGAAAACAGACCCGAAATCGGCGGACCCAATAGGCGAAAATCCGATTTCACCCCAAGGAGAAAAATGTC
The DNA here is from genome assembly GCA_965263365.1 of Paracoccaceae bacterium. GTDB lineage: Bacteria > Pseudomonadota > Alphaproteobacteria > Rhodobacterales > Rhodobacteraceae > CANMUM01. The sequence goes on along the minus strand of OZ253672.1, from coordinate 828,667 downwards.
TTGAGCAAGGACTTTCCAAAGTCGAGATTGATGGGGGCTGATACCCCAACCAAGGAACATCATCGGTGCGTGAATGCCTTTATTCGTAATTCATACGCAAAACGTCCAAGTCATGAGAAGCCAAACCACCCTTCACGCCGCCGAACAAAACACTCTGCAGCAAGAGCTAACAGCGGATCGGGTTTGGAGTGGTTGAAAGCTTTCGCCGATTTCAAAGGCAACGATTGTCTTCTCTACCCGTATCGCACCACTGCGAACCCACGTGGAACGGTGAACTACAACAGGAAGTCAATGGGGGCGCATCGAGCTATGTGTTTTTTAGTGCACCGAATGCACCCCGAAGATAAACCTGATGCGTTACACAAGTGTGGAAACGGCCATTTAGGGTGTGTGAACCCAAGCCACCTTTATTGGGGTGATCACGGCGACAATGTCCGTGATGGACACCGTCACACCGTAGAAGGTAAGCCGAACGCAACCGCGCCAAAAATGGCGGACGGAGTTTAATGGCAACCAAAATTAATACGCCCGACACTGCCTTGTAGAAATGCATCGGTGTCGGCTTTCTTTTATCACCAACCGAAAGGCGTGATTATGTCAGATCCCAATGATAAGGGTCGCCCTTCCGAATATCATAAAGCAGGAGGCGACGAAAAAGTCCCCGCAATCGCGAAGCAACTAACCCTACTCGGTGCAACCGAAGAAGAATTGGGGAAAGCTTTTGGCGTAAGCCGTCGGACGATTACGACATGGGAGCAAGAGCACCCGCTATTCCGTGAAGCCATTCTCGAAGGACGTGAAGTCTCGGACGCAATAGTCGAGAGACGCCTATTCGAGCGTGCGACAGGTTATTCGCACGACGAAGATAAGATTTTTAACGATAACGGAAGTCCGTTAATTGTACCAACAACGAAGCAATACCCACCCGATACGACTGCGGCGATCTTTTGGTTAAAAAACCGCCGTCCGAAACAATGGCGAGATAAGATCGAGCATTCGGGTGAATTGAATATCAACTTAAAAACCCAAGCCGACGAACTTTAATAGCTTGTGCATTGCACCGAGTTGCCGACACGATGACAGTCGGTTGTCGTGGTTTGAGAACCTTGGTTTATGGTATTCAGATTTTGACCGACGTTTGCGAGTTGCGCGTTTTTATTTTGATCGTTTGCGATTTGTTGTTGGATACAATTCGCAAAACCTTCCGTGCCGAATGTAAAGCCAAAGGCTTCACACTTTGGGCTATAATGCGCGACGAGTTCTTCGGGTGTCGCGGTCGCCAACCAAGCAGTTGAACCCGCGCAACCCGTGATCAATATCGGTAACACTAATAAACTAATTTTCATAGCAATCTCCCTAATTTACAAAAAGGAAGTCTAATGTCCGATGTTAAAAAAGGCAACGCCGAGTTGAGGGAAGCCCAAGAGCAAAACGAAAAGCTTCTTGCAGAGATCGCTAAAGACAAGCGCGAGATCGAGAGATTGTCGGGTCTTGTACAAAACCTCTTGCGTTCGAACGATGCTTACAAGCAAGCGATGGTGCACGCGATCCAAGAGCACCGTCTCCTCTCCCAATCTGGCGGCTAATGAGCTTTCAATTCAACCCAGGACAAGCGAAGGCGCATTCCGAGTTATTTGCGACCGAAAAGCGTTTTTGCCTTGTCTATGGCGGATCGCGTTCTGGCAAGACAGCGCAAGCTGTTTCGAATGTGATCGACCGAGCTTTGATAGCCCCCAACTCGCGGCACCTAATCGCACGTAGAACGGCGGGTGCGGCGGTACGTTCTATTGTGAAGGATACGTTCCCCAAGATTTGGAAGCTCAAATACCCCGAGGTGCCCGTTCCGAAATACAACTCGCAAGTCGGGTGTATAACTTTGCCGAATGGTTCGGAGATTTGGATCGGAGGCTTAAAGGACGAAGACAATATCGAGCGCATTCTCGGTAACGAGTACGCCACGATCTACTTGAACGAAGCCTCGGAACTACCATTCACGGCTTTTGAGACACTGAAAACTCGTCTTGCCCAAGTGGTCGAAAAGATCAATGGCAAGACGCTCAAACAGAAATTCTATTTGGATTTGAACCCGACCACGATTCAACATTGGACCTACAAGTTGTTTGTGTCGAAGGCTGATCCCGAAACAGGCGAAAAGATTGCTGATCCCGACAATTACGGCTTTACGCAAATCAACCCCAAAGACAATCAATCAAACTTGTCCGAAGGCTATATCCAAGACCTGTCGAACCTAAGCAGCCGAGCCCGTAAGCGCTTTTTTGAGGGCAACTATGGGGCGGACGACGAGAACGCATTGTGGCGTCGTGATTGGATCAAGATCAAAAGCCCGAATGCGAACGGCGAATGGCCTGTCGAAATGCGGCGAATTGTGCTCGCGATTGACCCGCCCGCAAGTTCAAAACCTGGGAGTGACGAAGCGGGTATCATTGCCGTTGGCCTCGGGGTTGACGGGCGAGGCTATGTTCTCGCCGACGAAAGCGGACGCTTCAAGCCTGAGGAATGGGCGCATAAGGCGGTTGCACTTTACCGTGCACTTGATGCGGATCGGATTGTCGCCGAGGTGAACAATGGCGGTGAAATGGTGGAAGCCATGATCCGCGCGCAGGATAACACTGTACCGTATAAAGCGGTGCACGCATCGCGCGGTAAGGTGACGAGAGCCGAACCCGTGGCAGCGCTATACGAACTCGGCAAGGTTTCGCATTGCGACGACTTTAGCCAACTCGTCGATCAAATGTGTGCCGTGACAATAGACTTTAACCGCGCCGATCAAGGTTGGTCGCCCGACAGGGTTGACGCACTTGTTTGGGGCATAACCGATATATTTCCAACCTTAACCGCGAGCCGCAATCGGGCGACCGATAGCGACATTAGCGCCCCAAGCTTTAGCGTAGCATAATTGTGAAAATCAAAGACAAAACCATCGATAAGGCTTTGCACTCGGTTTCCGAGGCTCTAAGCAAGACCGACCGCCAAAGCAGGCAAGACCTGTTTGATCGGTATATGACGGAGCCCTACGAAAACGACAAGAACCTAAAGCCGACACAATCCAAATATCTATCGACGGATGTTGCGGACGTTGTCGAGGCCGTGTTTGCCGAAAGCATGGAAGTTTTCACGAGCGACGATCACCTCGTCGAGTTTGCACCGACGGGTCAAGAAGACGAAGCCGCAGCGCGTCAAGAAACGGCGATTGTGCACCACTTGTTCCGCGAGAAGAACAATTCGTTCATAACACTTGCGACATGGTTCAAGGAAGGGCTTATCGAGCAAAACGCCTATGTTCGTTGTGGTTGGGTCGAAAAAGAGCGCGTGCTAATCGAAGAATACGACGATCTCACGATTAACGAATTTATGGTGGTTTACAACCAGATCGCCTCATGGGACGGCGACTTCGAAGTCGAGCGCCTTGAAGGTGTTTCGATTGACGAAGCAGGACAGCCAACACCCGAACTTGACGAAAAAACGGGCGAACCAAAACCTATCGACGTGCGCGTGCGTTGTGTCAAAATTGAGAAAATCTACGAGATCGAGCCAATCCCGCAAAACGAGTTTCATATCTCGCCGCGTTGGTCGAAAATTAGCTTGGAAGGCTGCCCCGTTTGTGTGCACAAAGCCAAGAAAAGTAAAGGTGAAATCCTCGCAATGGGTTTCGACCCTGCGTCGGTTGAAAAACTTAGCGAAAATGCAGATACAAGCGCCGAGTATAATCGCCATGCGACCGTCGACAACGACGACGATCTAAGCCTCGACGACGAACGCTTGGAAATTTGCGAAGCCTATACACGGGTTCTTATGCCGCCCGAAAAGAACGAGCGGTTGCTAAAGATTTGGACGAATGGCGACGGCAAAGAGGTAATGCGGTGGAAAGGCGGCGAACAAGCCGTCGAAGAAGTCGAAAGCGTGCCTTTCGTGGCGTGGACACCCTACCTTGTGCCGCATCGCCATGTCGGACGCTCGGTTGCGGAATTGGGCGCGTCTATTCAGCTTTTGAAGACGGTGCTTTGGCGGCAAACGCTCGACAATATGTACCAAACCAACTATCCACGCCCCGAAGTGGCGGAGGATATGGCGACGGCTAACACCTACAAGGATTTGGCGTCGCCCGAGCCAGGTAAGCCGATCCGCGTTCAATCTGTGGGTGCGATCAACTGGAACAAACCTCCGTCGATCCTAGGCGAAACCCTACCACTTATGGAACGCGCGGACCAAGACTTAGAAAAGCACGCGGGCGCGTCGCGCTACGCGCAAGGGCTTGACCCGAACGCTCTTTCCAAGTCGCAAATCGGCTCGGAAGGCGTCGGGCGGATAATGGACGCGGCAATGCGCCGTATGCAGGTGATTATCCGCACGTTTGCAGAAACGGGACTGCGGGAAGTGTTCTTGAAAATGCACGCCGATATGCGTCGCGGCCCCGCGCGCGATCTCGCGTTGAAAATCCAAGGCGAGTGGATCGAAGCCAATCCCCTCGAATGGCGTGATCGAACGGATATGACGGTTCGTGTTGGAACGGGGCGCGGTGATCGAGAAAAACGCCTAACGGCTTTAAACTGGGTCTATGCTGAATTGAAAGAAGCAATGGCCTCGGGTGCGGGCAACGTCTCGCAACAAAATCTATACGAGACCTTCAAGCGGATTATCCGCACGATGGGATTGCAGTCAAGCGAACCGTTTATGGTCGATCCATCAACGGTTGAAGCGCCGCCCGAGCAACCGCCACAACCCGACCCCGCTATCGAAGCGCAAATGGCTTTGGCACAAGCCGAGCAAATGAAAGCGCAAGCGGCTATGATTAAGGCGCAAACCGACCAACAAGAAGCACAAGAGCGAATGGCTTTCAAGGCTGAAGAACTTCGCTTGCAACGCGAAATCGCGACCGCGAAAGCCCGTGAAGCCGAAGCACAACTCGCAATAAAGCGCGCCGAACTTGATATCAAGCGCGCGGATGTCGCGATCAAAGAAGCTAAGGCCGTCAACGATATCGAAAATGATGCCGAAGATCGAGATAGTGCGGTCGGTATGTAATGCACAAGATTGCACAAGAAAATTTGCGCCGCCTTCTCGCCGAGGACGGCGTGCAAGAAGCTGTCGAGGAAGTGAAGCGAGACCTCACACGCAGCGCAGTTTCAAAAAATTCGAGCGCGGAAGAACGCGACGAATATTGTCATATGCTTTGGGCGCTCGACGCGCTCATGGTGAAAATCCAATCCCATATCGAACAAGGAGACCAAGCCGATGAATGAGCCGTCCACAGATACAGATTTTGAAAATCCCGACAACCTTGCCGCCGAGTTGTTTGAAACGACCGAAGGCGAGGAAACTAAGATCGAGGAGGTAGAAGCCCCCGAAGCAACGGACGAACCCGAAAACGAAGACGAACCTTCGGAGAAGGATTCCGCCGAAGGAGATGAGCAACCCGAAGGTGAAGTCGAGAACGTTTACACCGTCAAGGTCGACGGAGAAGAATTTGAAGTAACCGAGACCGAGTTGATCAAAGGTTATCAAACGGATCGTTACAACACCCAAAAAGCGCAAGCACTTTCCGAAGAAAAGCGTACTTGGGAACACGAACGTCAAGGAGAAGTTGAGCAACTTCGCAATGCGCTTGCTTACTACGCCTTGCCGAGTGCGAAAGAACCTCGCCCCGAGGATTTCGCCAATCACCCCGACCCGAACGCGGCCTTTGTGCAAGCCTACGGCGAATGGCAACAACTGTCGTCACGCCAAAGCGAAGCCGCGCAACTTCTTGAAGCGATTACCGCCGAAGAACAGCGCCGCACATTGGAACGTGAAGCGGGTCTATTGCAACAAGCGATCCCCGAATGGGCAGACGAAACGGTACGACAAGCGGACTATGGCAAAATGATGCAAGCCGCCTCGGATCGCTACGGCTTTACCCAGGAGGAAATCGCGGGCGTAACCGACCACCGTCTCTTGCTCTTGTTGCGTGACGCATCACGGTTCGCGGAAGTAAATTCGCAACCCGTTGTTTTGAAGCGCAAGACCGAGATCAAGCCAAAGTTGAGTGCGGGCGCAAAGGCGAAAACCGACCCCAACAACGAGCGCCATGACAAGGCGCTTAACAACCTAACCAAAGGCACTGCGACCGAAGACGATCTCGGCGCTTTGTTTTTTCAATAAGGACTTAACAAATGGCTGTACCAGCAAATACCCAAACCGCGGTGTCCATCACGGACAATCTGCGTGAGGATTTGAGCAAAATTGTTTATAAGCTCGAACCTGATGAAACCCCGATCTTTTCAACTGCCAAGAAGGTGAAAGCCAAAAAGCACGAGCATGATTGGCTAACCGATGGCTTGCGCGCGGCGAAAGAAAACGCCCATGTTGAGGGCGCAGACCTTACCGCAGGGCCGCGCACTCCTCGCCCTCGTCACCGCAATATGGTTCAATTCTTCGGTGACGTTGTTCGTTTGTCCGAGCAAGCACAAGCGGGCGCAACTGCCGAAGGCCGCAAGCAAATGGCTATCGAAATGGCGAAGGAGCTTAAAGCTCACAAGCTCGATATCGAAAAAGCCTTTTTCGCGAACCAAGAAAAAGTGGTTGGCGATGGTGCGACCGTGGCGAACAAGCTCGCGGGTCTCCCTGCTTGGATCAAGACCAACACGGTCGCAGGTTCGGGCGGTGTTGATCCGACGGGTGACGGCTCGAACGCGCGCACCGATGGCACACTTGCAACATTTGTCGAAGACGATCTCAAAACTGTCTTTCAAAAAATGTGGCAAGAAGGCTCGACAGCGACCAAGGTTTATCTCCCTGCCGATCTCAAAGCGACAGCTAGCGGCTTCACGGGCAACTCGCCTCGCCGTGAAATGAAAGATCAAGGTCGTGTCTCGTCCTATATCGACGTGTATATCACCGATTTCACGGACAAGAAGGGCGTCGAGTTCGTACCGCACCGCCAAATGCGCAATTCGGATGTGATTGTCTCCGACGACGATACGATCCGCGTTGGCACTTACATTCCGACCCGACAAAAGCCACTCGGCAAAACGGGCGCTTCGGACGCGGTGGCGATCATGACCGACGTTACTTTGATCGTTGGCAACGAGAAAGCACTCGGCGGCGTATTCGACCGCCAAGCGGCCTAATCCGCGCAAACAACACTTCAATAAACAGCCCTTTCGGGGCTGTTTTCTCCATAGGAGTTTGAAAAATGAGTAAAATCAAAAAACCCTTGACTAAGCATTCGCCTGATAACGTGCCAAACAGTCCCGATCCCGTGAATGTGCGGTGTCTTGCTGCAAACGTACATACCTCGCGCGGTAAGTTGGTCAAAGATCAAGAAAAATCACTGCCCGAAGTCGAAGCTTTGGCCTTGTCGGACGCAAACTTGGTTAAAATTCTTTAAGCTATGGCTAAATCCCGCCCTACAACTCGGTTACTCGCGATTGACGAAGGCGTTTTAATCCAACGCACCCAGGACACGCAACCAATCCTTGAAGATGTGAAAGCGCGTCGTGATCAAGGGCTAGTTGGGTCGAAAGATATGCGCCATGTCGCGCGTATCCCGACCGTTCTTGTCGAGCAAGCAGCCGAGGAAGCGGGAGTTAGCCTCGAAGATCGACCCGCCGTCCGTGAATTGATATACAACAAGATCACGTCGGGCGAATGGGCTAAATTTATGGTTCACGAAGGCGGTTATTAATGGATTTCGGAACACTCAAACAAAAAACGCGCGAATTGCTCGGGCGTGAAGTGGTTTCCATTGCTTTCGACATGGCAACTGCAGAATTGAACCGTGACCTCCGTATAATTGCGATGGAAAAAGCCGTAACGCTTACCGCGCAAGACGGAAAACTAACTCTCCCCAAAGATTTTCGCGAGCCTCAACTCGTCCGCAACTTGGGCGGCAAGCCAATTACGCCGATTTCTTTTGAGCGCCTATCGGCGTCTACGAATTTTGTGGGCGCGCCCCAATACTTCGCGCTTGGCAATGGCGAAATGTGGTTGAACCCCACCCCCGAAGACGGGCACGAGATCGAGTTGGTTTACTTCGCAGATTTAACCCCGCTCGTCGACGAAAACGACACCAATACGGCATTAAGCGGCGGAGGTTTGGAAGCCTACGTCTACGCCGTTCTCACTCATCATGCGCGCTTAATCCGCGATGCGGTGGCAAAAGCAGAATGGGAACCCGAAGCGAAAAGTGCAATCGCCTTGGCAAACCGCGCCGCAATCGATGCGCGTTTTAACGGCGGCACAATTCAATCCGAACATATTGGAACGATGGTCGCATGAAAATTGACATAGATTTCGGCGAATTTCTACCCGATGCGCCGTCCTATAAAAACCCTGGGCTTGTTAAATGTGATAACGTCTACGCAATGGCCTCGGGTTATAACCCAATCCATGGGCTTGTCGGCACAGGTCGCAATGTCACGGGGGAAGTCCGAGGCGTGGCACGTTTTGAGCTTCCTGACGGAACGCCGCTATTGGTAGTTGGCACCACAACCGATATTTTCCTTTTACGGGGCAATTCTGTTTTTTCCAGTAATCTCAATTTGAATTTAGGTGGGGATGACTACTGGTCGTTTGACCAGCTTCACAACTCAATTTACGCAGTATGCAAGACCCACGGCCTCTATCGATTGGCGTCTTTGTTCTCGGACAATACTTTTGTCGAGAATGCAGGATCACCACCCAAAGCAAGCGCGCTTGATGTGGTCGGCGATTTCTTATTCTTGGGCGACTTGATAGACATTGACGGCAGCAACCAACCTTACCGCGTCCGATGGTCGGCGTTCAATAATCCTATAGCAACTTGGGGGACCGATCCAGGAACGCAAAGCGGCTATGTCGATATGCCCTCGCGCTACGGCGAGATAACTGGAATTTTCGGAGGTCGATTTGATCTCATATTCCAAAAACACGCGATATCACGAATTTGGTACACAGGCGGCCCGACCGTATTTGCAAAAGAGGTGATCGAGGACGAACGCGGTTCTCCCGCACCTAACTCTCTCGTTCGTGTGGGTGGGGATATCTATTTTGTCGCGCATGATGGCTTTTGTCGCACCGATGGATCGGGCGTCGAAATTATTTCGAGCGATAAGGTTTGGGGTTGGTTCAAGGACACCCTAAGCCAAGGATACATCAAGTTTACGCAAGGTGCCGTCGATTGGGCGAACCGATCGATCGTTTGGTCGTTTATTCCGAAAGGCTTCGACGGCTATCACCGTCAAATCATTTACAACTGGGGGCTTGATCGTTGGACAACCGCGAGCGTTGATGTGGATTGGATCGTTGAAAGCACAACGCTTCCCGTTTCGATTGACGAAGACGATCCTTCGGTCGAAAACGACGCAATATTGGATAGTGACGGCCCCTCATTTGACAGTGCTCAATATGAAGCACGTGGACGAACGCTTGCGGCTTTTGTGGACGGAGAATTGCAAGAATTTCGCGGGGAAAATTTACTCGCGACTTTTGAGACAGGCGATTACCAACCCCAAGTCGGGTCGAGATCGTTTGTTCGCTCGGTGTTTCCGATTGTGCGATTACCTTCACGGAACGCGCGCGCGGCTATCGCAGGACGCGACACCGTTGGCGAAGATAAGCTCTTTGGGGAAATGACCGAACAAGGTTCGCTCGGATTTTGTCCTGTTCTGTCGGACGCATGGTTTCACTCGGTTCGTATAGAAATCCCTTCGGGTATCCCGTGGTCGAAAGCGAGTGGGTTCCAAATTGATTGGGAGGTATCGGGCGAGGCATGAGTGATCTAAACACAAGACCGATCGTCGTTACCAAAGACGCGCGAGGACGTGCCGAGAACCGCCGCTACCCTTTCCGTCCGACCAAGATCACGGCGACTTCGGAAGTACAAGCGCAACTTTTGTTCGAGTGCCCACGCGGAGAAATTGCAGAATTTGCGAACGTAAATTTGTCGAATGTTACGTCGGACGATCAACGAGTGTCGATATATGTCGTTCCCGAAGGCGAGACACTATCGGACGAACATTTAGTGTTGGGTGCGCTACAGATCAAAGCAAACTCGGCCGACGTTTTTAAATCGGCTATCCTGCTGTTTCAAGGGTGGAGGCTTTACGCCTTTGCCGACAGTGCTAGCGCAATTCGGGTGTCGGGATGGATACTCGCGCACCTGTAATTTTAGCGGTTCCTGCGAGCGAGTTTGCAATTTGGCAGGACAAACTCGACTGGCACTTATCGAGCTTTGTTGAACGCTCGGGTGGATCGTTGACCAAAGATCGCTTGCTCGAGGACATTCTCGATCAAGAATACCAAGTTTGGGTCGTTCTTGAGGAAGCGAACGTCAAGGCCTGCGCGCTCACCTTTATTCAAGACGACGCAACAAAAACTTGTGTCATTTCGCATTGCGCAGGTGAAGATTTTGAAAACTGGTTCGAACAACTACTGGTAACGATCCGAGTTTGGTCGTTTTCTCTGGGATCGACAAAACTCGAAGCCATAACACGACCAGGTTGGGAGCGCGTATTGCGTCCCCTAGGAATGGTCAAAACTCATGTAATTTTGGAGCTACAAGACAATGGGAAAATCGAAAACCACAACGTCGAATAAGGTCGATCCGTGGATACCGAGCCAAGCCGAATTTGACAAATTCAAGGATTTTGGCGGCGCGTTAATGTCGGATCGGTTTACGCAAGGTTTGGATCAAGCCCAATCCACGCTTAATTCGGCACGAAATTTCGCAGGGCCAAACGCACAGGCACAAAACGCGTTGACGCAACAAATGCGCGGGTCTCAAATGGACGGACGCTTCAACGCACTCACTGCTCGGAACGCTCCAAGCATGACAAAGGGCTTCGCCCAAGAAGTCTCGCAAGCTATGAACGCACAAGTCAATCCGATGATGCAACGAGCGGCGCAGACTGCACAAAGCGGCCCTGCTCGCTCGATTGGGCAAGCAGTTAATCAAACTATGGATGCTTCGGTCGACAAAGGCTTGGACAAGGCTGTCGACCGATCCATAAACGCTTCACTTGATCCGCGCTTCAACAAGGGCGTTATGCAGGCAACTAATGGAGCTTTTGACGCCCAATTCAATAAAACAACCGAGCAAGCACAAAATCCACAATACGCACAAGGCTTCCGAGGCACTTTGCATGAAATGCAAGACCCAAACGCCCGCTCCGAGGCTTTCGCGCAAGTCAAAAAGAATGTCGCCGACGATGTATTGCAAAATGTTAATTCAACATTTGCGGCTTCGGGTATGACGGGTTCTTCCTTACATCAACAAAATTTGGCGAAGGGTCTATCGGCGGGAATGGCGAATGTCGAAAACGACGCGTTCCAACAATCTCGTGATCGAGCTCTACAGGCCGCGCAAATCGGACAGCAAGATTTACAACAGCAACGGCAATTTGGACTGGGTGCCGCGCAGTCTCGCCAAGATGCACGCAACCAGATTGCGAACCGTCAACTCCAAGGTGCGGGCATGGTTCAAGATGCGCGAAATGCTATTAACAATCAAGCCGTCCAAGCCGCAAATGTTCGCCAAGGTGCGCAAAACGCCTTGCGGGATCAGCAGCTAAACGCGGCGAACACGCAACAAAACGCGCTTAATCAAACGCGACAACTCGGCCTCCAAGGTGCGGGGCAGTTGCAAGACGCACAAAACGCGATCCGCCAACAAGGGCTCCAAGCGGGGCAAATGGCGCAAGATGTTTTATCCAACCAATATAATCAAAACCTTCAAGCGGCGGGTATGCGCCAAGATGCGTATAACACTGCGCAAGACCGTCGCTTCAATGCCGCGAATGCGCTTAACCAAATGCAACAACAACGCTTTGGCAATTTGATGGGGTTATCTTCGCAACAAGCGGGGCTTGGGCAGCAATACCAAGGGGCATATCAAGGCGCGGTTCAAGGTCTCATGGGAACCGCTACGGGCGGTGCGTCCCAAACACAAACACAGTCGCAAAGCCCTGGACTAATGGGTATTTTGGGAACTGGGTTGCAAATCGCTTCTATGTTCCCGTTCTCTGATGAACGATTAAAAAAGGACAAAAAGCGCGTGGGCAAGCTCGATGATGGAACACCGATTTATACCTACAAATACAAAGACGGCGTTGTTCCCGAACTAGAGGGGCAAACGATCATGGGCGTCATGGCGCAAAAAGTGAAAAACAAAGACGCAGTGATCGAAGGTGATCCAAGCGGCTTTAAGCGTGTAAATTACGGGGCGTTGTAATGTCAAAAAATCTATTCAGTAAATTCTTTGATGATCCCGCGAATATGTCCGACCGCCTAGCGGGTATCGGAACGGCTCTTGGTGCGCTCGATAAGGGTCAAGTCGCTGATCTAAGTGGTTTTCGCCAAGGTATCCAATCACGGCTCGAGCATGATAAAATTATGGGCAACGAGGATTTATTAACTAAATTCACCCCCGAACAACGTCAAATGCTCGCATCACTCCCCCCTCAAGCGGCGCAACAACTTATTGCGGAAACTGTCTTTGCAAAGCCCGATCCGCTTCGAGATTTGCAAATTCAGCAAGCACAGCTTGGGCTTGAACGCTCCCAATACGAATTTGATCGAATGCGCAACACCCCTAACCCATTGGAGGCATTAGCGCAGCAAGGCCTACTAGATCGTTTCACTCCCGAACAACAAGCCGTTCTTCGTACTCTTGATCCCGCAATGGCACAAAAGCTTATCGCTGAAACAGCGTTCGCCCAACCCCGAGAAGTCAAGGGCGTCGAAGTGAACGGACAGCTTGTTAATCCGTACGATGGAAGTGTTATCTATGACGGAGGTGGAGCAATCGATCCTACGGACGATATCCGCGAATATGAATACGCCGTGAAACAAGGCTATCAAGGAACTTTCCAAGACTTTATGACGCAAATGAAGTCGGCGGGCGCCCAAAACATAAATATCGACACCGCAGGCGAAAGCGCCTTTGCCAAAACCACAGGCACCGAGCTCGCGAAAAATACCAACGAGTTAGCGATTGCGGGCGACGACGCCCGACGTAACCTTGCGAGGATTGACCGACTGGAAGGCTTGCTAGCGGATAGTCCAACGGGTCTTTCGGGGGGCCTTCAGAAATTAGCAGGCAATTTTGGCATCCCGATGGGGGACAATTTGGACGATCTCCAAGCTGCTCAAGCTTTGATCAATTCTATGGTTCCCGAACAAAGACCTGCGGGTTCTGGTCCTATGTCCGACGCAGATTTAGAACTTTTCAAACAGTCTTTACCTCGGATTATAAACACACCCGAAGGTAATGCAAAAATAATCCAAACAATGCGTGGGATCGCTGAATACGATATCCAGAGAGGCGAAATCGCTCGCCAACTTCAACTGGGGCAGATTTCTCCCGAACAAGCTTTTCAAGCTTACAATTCATTAGAGAACCCGTTGGGTTGGGTCCAAGAAAATCAAGGCTCGAACTCTAGTTCACAAGATTTTTCGAAAATGAGTGATGAAGAACTTTTGCGGCTTTTAAGTAATTAGCGATCTAAACCAACAACAAAGTGCAAAGCAAAGACAACTAACATCGGTATAGCGGCAACAAAAAACACCGTTACCCACTCAACTCCGTCAGTTAGGGCGCGGTTATGTGGAGTAAAGGCGGAAAACAGGAACAACAAACCTAAAAAACCCGCCAAAACATACAATACGATAAATAGTCTTCTAACCATGCTCACTACATAATATATTTGAGGTGAAATTTCAATATGGCACAAAATCTTGAACTCCTTGCCGAACTTGAGCGACGTGGCAAACTCCCTGAGCAATACCGCGCCGCCTTTGAGGAAGCCAAAACGCGCGGATTAATTCCTAACCAAAGTACCGCCGATATGTCATTCCTAGGGCGTTTGAAAGATAATGTTTGGGGCGTTGAGGATGGTGTTACTTCGTTTGGTGAAAACGCTGCCGAATTTGTCAATAAATTCGCCGAAAGCGCCACACTCGGTTTAGGAGGCGAAGAGGCAAATGCTTGGACGGACGATATGCTCGGTATCAGTGAAGGTGGGTTGTTCGATGGTTTGGGACGTGACGAAGGTCGCTACGACGAACGATTAGATTTGCGCCGAGGACGACAAGAAGTCTTTGAACGAGACCACAAAATCGCAAATGGGACCGCCGAAATTTTATCCGCTTTCACCCCTTTTGGAGCGGGCGCGAAGTGGGCGTCAATGGGGGCAAACGGCTTGTCCAAAGCGGCTCGCGGCGCGAGTGTTGCGGGCGGTTCGGGGGCTTTGTATGGATTTATGGAAGGTGAAGGTGGTGTCGAAGATCGCTTAAGCAAAGCGGCTTCAACGGGTCTCATGTCAGCGGCCTTTGGTGCTGCCGCCCCCAAAGTGATTAATAGCGTTGGTAACGCCCTTTCGAACGCGAGTATCAGTCGACAAATGCGCCAGCTCGCAAAAAATGCACCCTCCACGGACTCACTAAAAGCACACGCACAAGCCCTCTACCAAAAAGTTGACGAGGCAGGACTATCGATCAATCCTAGTGTTTTTCGAGAATTTACTGAAGGCTTGCAAGGCAAACTGGTAAACGAAGGATTGGACGCGACTAAACAAGGTGGCGTAAGCCTCCACCCAAAATCTGCTCGCGTGCTCGAAATTATTTCCGATGGCGCGAATACAAACTCCCCTTTGCGGCTCACAGATATCGAGCGTTTCCGTAAATTGGCGAACACCCCTGCGTCCGACTTTACCAATAAAGCCGATGCACGCTTCGGAACAATGCTCAAAGGTCAAATTGACGATTTTGTTGAGGGATTATCTGAAAATGACGTTATGGGTGATTTGCCTGCCGTCATGCAGACTTTACCAAAAGCCCGTGAACTTTGGGGGCGCGCTTCGAAATCGCAAACTATCGACGAGATAATTGGGAAGTCCGAGGGGTATTTGGCGGGCAACGCTAGCGGCATTCGCAACCAAATTTCATCAATGCTCAAAAATCCAAATCGAATGCGTGGCTATTCTGATTTTGAAAAAGACCTCATGGAGCGGATATTGAAAGGTTCTTTTGTAAGTCGCACCGCAAACTCGGTTGGAGGTGGCCTAGGGCGATTAGGCGCAATCGGAATGGGTGTTGCGACGGGCGGCCCCGTTCAAGGCCTAGTCAACGCGGCTGCGTCTCAAGGAGCGCGCACTTATGCCGATAGATCAGCTATTCGAAACGCCGAAAAGCTTCGATCATTTATTGCAAGCGGAGGTGTTCCCGAGCGACCACAAATGAACGCAGCGCTCGAAATGCTTCTACAAGAATATTTGACCAAACTCGCACCTCGCGTATCTGAATAAGGTGAATTATGACAGGATTTTCTCTTAACCCCGACATCGACCAAACGATTACAGCAGCCGCCAATCGCTACGGGCTAGACCCGAACGCGATGCGTGCGATCGCCTATATTGAAAGCCGAGGCAATCCAAACGCCAAGAACCCTAATTCCAGTGCGGGCGGATTGTACCAATTTATCGACGGCACCGCCAAACAATACGGCTTGCAAGATCGCTACGATCCAAACCAAGCCGCCGATGCAGGTGCGCGTTTAGCGCGCGACAACACGGCTCACCTTCGCCGAGTTTTAGGTCGCGAACCCACTGCGGGCGAACTCTATCTCGCGCACCAACAAGGCGCAGGCGGGGCGACCAAGCTCTTGCGCGACCCGAACGCACGCGCCGTCGATATTGTTGGTGCGGACGCCGTGCGGTTGAATGGCGGTAACGCCAATATGAGCGCAGGGGAATTCGCCCAACTTTGGACAAACAAAGCTGATACACTCGTTGGCGGATCGGGCGCTCCAAGTATGGGAGGGCAATCACCTGCGAATAGCGGCGCGATTTCAAATGACGTTTTTTTCGCCGCCCTGCAACGTATTCAAGGGTCGCAACAAACGCCTCAAACAACTTTCATCGATCAATTCCCCATGCAAGGCGGTCAACGAGCCCCGCTATCCACATCTCAAAAGCTCGGTGGTATTGGCGCGGCGCTCACACAACTCGACCAAGGGCGAACCCCTACATTTCAAATGCAAGGTCAAGTGAACCTGCAAGATATATTAACAAAAGCGCGCGGATTGCCCGCGTTCCAAAATAGCGGAGGATTGCGCCTATGAGCGTTCACAAATATTCAGTGACCCCCGAAAGCAATACCGTTGTAGGCGATGGTTCGGACGCGGTCGGCTTACAAGAGGGTATGCCTCGCCAAAACGTCAATGACGCAATGCGGGTTATCGCCTCGGATATCGCGAAGAATTATAAGGACCACGGCGCTCTCACAACGTCGGGTTCGGGGTCAGCCTATACCGTTCTCGCGAACTCGTCTTTCGATAATTATTTCGTCGGAATGTCGCTTGTGGTGAAGCTACACTCAAATTGCGCCGCAAACGCTACGATCAATGTCAACGGACGGGGCGCGAAAACCCTTCGAATGCGCGGTCCCGACGGAACGAAGAATGTCGAAGTAAATGCGCTTCGTACTAATGAGATTGTGCACATTGTATACAATGGGGCGCAGTTCCATGTTCTCGGCGCGTTTGACGACGCAACAATTCGTGCGAAGATCGCCGCGCTTGAAACCCAAACCGCAAGCGGCAGCGTTAATAACGCTGTCCAACTGGACGGGCAACACGGTTCTTATTATCGAAACGCTAGTAATCTGAATGCAGGAGTAATCCCAGTTGCTCGGCTAACAGGTGCCTATGATATATCAATATCGGGTAATGCAACAACGGCTACTAATGCAGATAAATTAGACGGGCAACACGGTTCTTATTACCGTAACTTCAACAATCTCACCAATAAACCAACAATTGGAGACGGATCGATCACAATTTCTGCGGGCAACGCTCTTGATGGTGGGGGCGGTTTTAGTGTCAACCAGACAGGCGCGAAGTCAATTACGATCAATCACGCAAATACTTCGAATCAAGAATCTGTAAACAATACGGGCGGAACGGTCATTCAAGATATTTCACTTGATACTTACGGGCATTTGACATCGCTTGCGAGTGTTAATCTCGATAATCGGTTTCTCGGCAAGACAGCGAAAGCCGCTGATGCCGAGAAACTTGACGGCATTCATGCAGCATCGTTTGTCCGTTCCGATGCCAATGATACACTGACAGGAAATTATACACATAAAGGCCTAAACATTACGAGCCGCGCCGCCGATCACCAATTCTCATTTGGGTATAATACGGGCGCAACACGCAATACTCATGTCTCCTTTTATGACGGGCAAACAACGCGCCGTGGGTATGTACAGGCGTTAAGTGATCGGATGCGTTTTTTTTCGTGACGGAGGTGCGGTTCTCGATTTGTATGGTGCTGGAGATGCAAGGATTAATGGGGGGCGAATTACCCATTCAGGTCTTGCGTGGAATGCAATCGGCTCACTGATTTTTGCGCGAATGATCACCGAAGGGCATTTATACATCAATCAAACAATCGCAGGCTCTAAATTAAAGCCCTCGTCTGGAGATTCCGACATATCAAATGCGACGGTGCCAGGTACGTGGCGTTGTTTGGGGCGGATCGAATACGGTGGTGACGATCAAAAATACGGCTCAGATTCAACTTTGTTTATGAGGATCGCATAATGGATATTCGGAACGCATACTATATAAACGCTACTGACGTAAACTGTGAGTTTTATCATGATGATTTGGGTGAATGGTTAGAAACAACCGTCATAGGTGGGGATCCAGAGCAAGTAGAAATTCGATTGGCACTCTCACAAGTCAGTATTGCGCCAATACCCGACGAAATTATCACACAAAAACAAGCAGAATTTGCAAAAAACGTTCGTTCTGAAAGTGAAAGGCGCATTTACGGCGCGATACCGCAAAACACCATTTTGCAATTATCAGCAAAACTTCAACTTGGTATATTGAGCACAAGCGAAGCAGCAACTTATCGTGACGGTTTGGCATGGATCGATAGCATGAAAACCGCCGCAACTATGCTTATCCTAAACCAAGATGAAAGCTTCGCGGAAAAACAACATTGGCCTGACGTTCCTGAAAACGTCGCGCTTCTCGTCAACCTCTATTGAAAGAAAAATCATGGCCTCCAATTTTACATCCGATTTTTGGGTCGTCCCTATTCCTGACAAAAAGCCAAGCTTATGGCCTGCAGGTTGGCGCAAAGAGCGTCAAAAAACAGGCCGTGATTTAACTTGGGTTCTTGGCTCACTCGAAAATCCCAAAGGGAACATCACGGTCCCAAAGGGGTATGAATTTGACGGCGCAAGCGTTCCTGTTCCTTTTTCATGGATTTATCCGCGCGCGAGTAGCAAGTACCAACAAGCCGCCGCCGTCCATGATTATATCTACGAAAAACTAGGAAACAAACTTACCCGAAAAGAGGCGGATCAAATCTTTTATGACGGGTTGATCGCGCTCAACATTCATTGGTTTCACGCAAGCGTCATGTACTACGCCGTCCGCATTGGTGGCGGCTATTGGTGGCATAGACGTTGGACATTCAAGAAAGGATAAATCATGGCAACACAGGCAATCGAACTTACGGCGACAGAATGGACCGAAATCGGAGAAGGCCCTCTCCTCGTCGAAACTAATCGGGGAGAAGACGCATTTATACATTTTGGTGATAGCGCGCCCACTCTCGAAACGACAGCACGTCATAGAATGTTTGGCCCCGCGTCATTTTCGTATAGTGGCACGCTAAAGTGCTTCGCGCGAGCCAATAGTACCGCAACAATTATCGTCACGGAGGCGGTTTAGTGTTTCGCGATCATAGAAATTTAGGGTTTCATATTCGAAATGTTGCTAATAATTTCGAATATGGAGAAATGCCCGAGGGTAGCAAGCTCGGCCTTGTCGATGAAACCCCGCGCCACAACAGCTTAGATTCCTTAACCAATAAGCCTGGCATTTCTATAGATTTTTACATCAAAGCCCCGTTCTCGGGAACAATAACGCTCGACTTTTATGACAATGACTTTGACGTCGGCGAAAGCTATTTGCGGGTTCATCAACAAAGCGGTTATTCTGATTATTCGATGGGGATGGACAAAGTTCCTAGTGATTGGCTGAATGATTACAATATTCGAAACATCAAAGTCGCCGAACAAGGTTGGGTTCGATGTGAAATTCGAAATATCAACGCGAGCTACATTTGGGGCATTCGAAATATTCGAATTGTACGACATACCGTTCCGACCGTTGCAGGCGTAGACGGGGTTATCGGTTGGTATTCGGGTAGTGATCCGTCAAAAGTTACGCTTGATCCAAACGGTAATATTGCTGAATTGAAAAGCCTATTTTCAGGCGGTTTAAGCCTCTACCCTACGCCCGACGGCGCGCCGAGCTACGACGACCAAGATGGCGCTATTGTTTGGCCTCAAACCTCGAATAAGTTTGGACTTTTCTTTGGAGGCGATGCTTTCGTGAAGAATCTGTTTGTTGTCGCGACCTATATGGATGGTCAAGTCACCTCATTTGATGATCACGTCACGATCACAACGGACATTGCAGGTATTAACACTGACTCGGAATGGCGATCTATGGGAGCTATCGGGACGGGGCAATTATATACGGGAAGTGCGATTGCGGCTAATATGTATTCGGACCCAGTTGAATTGCTCCCAATGAACAAGAAGGTGATTAAAATCGGTCGTTCGGGTGTAAACGCACCTTTCAAGATTGGTGCGTTCGGCGCAAATAATCGTGGTGCTGATTTTTCGCGATCATGGCGTGGGCGCATATACGAAGTCATTGCAACCAATAAAGATTTACGCGCGAGCGAAACAAGTTCAATTCGCGCGTATCTCGAAGACAAATATTCAAATTAGGGTCAATCAAATGAAAACAATCGCCCCACTTGTTCTTGGGAGCGCAGGCGTAACCAATTCGATATGGCTTGAGTATTTGCCTATAGCTTGGCAAGTTCTGATCGCAATTCTTGGTGCGATAGTGCTTGTGTTAACTATTTATAACAAATGGCTCGAAGCCAAACAGCGACGCAAAGATTTGCAACGCTAGCAATTCCAAAACTTATTTAAATCCGCCCGCCTTTTGGTGGGCTTTTTCTTATGGAGGACATCATGCGACAAAACGCAGAACGTGCAATTCGTGAAGGTCTTAAACATGAGGGCGGTTTTGTGAACCATCCCGAAGACCCAGGCGGCGCGACAAACAAAGGGATCACTCTCACCACTTTTAGGCGCTATTTGAACCCAAAGGGAACGATCGCCGACCTCAAGCGCCTAACCGACGAACAAGCGATCCACATCTACAAGCGCCGATATTGGAACGTGATTCGTGGCGATGATTTGCCGAGCGGTGTTGATCTCGCCGTTTACGATTTCGCGATCAACTCAGGGCCGTCACGCGCTGCACGCCATTTGCAAAGTGTGGTGGGTGCATCGGTGGACGGTCGTATCGGACCGCAAACAATCGAACACTGCGCACGTTGTGAAGCTCCCGACGTGATCAACCAAATATGCGATCAACGACTTGCTTTCATGAAACGCATTCGCGGCGGTTCGCTTTGGAAAACATTCGGTCGAGGGTGGCAACGCCGCGTCGATGAAGTTCGCGCATCGAGCCTTGATCTGGCAGAGCAATGCGAAGCGGAGGATATGCCCGCTGTCTTGATTGACGGCAAGCCCGCATCACAGAGCGATCTTCGCGCATTCTTTCAACGTTGGTTTGGAGGTTAAAATGGGATTAGCATTAGCAGGAATTTTAAAAACCGTTGGATCGTCACTTCTTGGTGATAAGCTCAAAGATATTGCTGTTAAAAAGGCAACGTCGATTGCGCGCGAGAGGCTCAACTTACCGCCTGATACGCCCGAAGCGGATATTGATCTTGCGCTTACGAATAACCCCGAAGTCTACGCGGAAATTATTGAAGCCGTGAATGATTATCGGATCGAACAAGAGCGAACGCATCAAATTGCTTTTCAAGAACAAGGAAATAGCGAGCGCGTTGCGCTTCAATCTGAAAGTGCGTTTGTAAGAAACGCAAGGCCAACTATGATCTATCTGGGCGGGCTATCCTGCTTCGGGATTGTGTGTTTCGGCGTTTTGATCGCGTGGACGCGCCCCGAAAGCCTTTCAGACTATGTCCAACTTGTCGGCGCAATCTCAATGCCGCTGACAGCCCTTTTAACCGCAGGCGGCGTCTACGCCTATCGCCGAACAACCGATAAAGCCATCAAAAACGGCTTCAAACTGCCACCCTTGCTGAACTTGGGACAGGGTAGTTAAAATGCGTTTCATGGGCGGTTTCATGGGCGTAAAGCAATTCATTTTACGCTCAAATTATCTAAATAACTGTTTTTATTATTAAAAAATGGTGCTGCAGAGAAGGATTGAACTTCCGACCTCTCCCTTACCAAGGGAGTGCTCTACCACTGAGCTACTGCAGCGCTGGGCGGTTTCTAGCTATGTTCGCTGAAAACTTCAAGTCAAAATAGATTTTATCAACCCAAGGATACATCTTTGAAATTTTAATAATTCGCACGCTGACTTTGAGAGATAGCATCATCATTATCTAGACGTCTTTGTTGAATTTCGTTAAGGAATGCCTATGAAAAAGAAAATCATCTCAACTTCAAATAATAATGAGCACGTTCAAAGCGGGGCGCACGCATCACGGGTTGCCGAAAATATGAAAGAAAATCTCAAAAAACGGAAAGCTCAAGCTCGTGCTCAAGGGCGTGCTCCTATCAAAAAAATCAAGGAAATTTAATGGACCGTATACGTATTACAGGCGGCAAACCTCTTAACGGAGAAGTTCACATTGCAGGCGCAAAAAATGCGGCATTGACGTTAATGCCAGCTTCCCTTTTAACTGAGCAACCGATTACCTTAACCAACGTGCCAAGGCTATCTGATATCAAAACAACCAACGAATTGCTGGGATCACTCGGAACTGAAGTCGCGTCGATGGCAGATGATACCGTAATCGTTTTATCGTCAAATCATATTCACAATCTCCGAGCCGACTACGAAATTGTGCGTAAAATGCGCGCGTCTAATCTCGTTTTAGGCCCCCTTCTCGCGCGTTTTGGCAAAGCTGAGGTTTCATTGCCTGGTGGATGTGCGATTGGGGCGCGACCAATGGATTTGCACATTTTTGGTCTCGAAAAATTAGGCGCGAAAATTGAACTTGTGGACGGCTATCTCTACGCCGAAGCACCCGAAGGGCTTAAAGGCGCTGAAATTGAACTGAACTTCGCATCCGTTGGCGCGACCGAAAATATTGTGATGGCATCAACACTCGCCAAAGGTGTGACCACGCTCAAAAATGCGGCGCGCGAACCTGAAATTGTTGATCTTTGCGCGCTTTTGACAAAAATGGGCGCCAAAATTAGCGGCCAAGGTAGCGAGACAATCACTATCGAAGGTGTGGAAAGCTTGAATGGGGCAACTCACGCGGTCGTTATGGATCGAATTGAACTGGGCTCGTATATGGTAGCGCCCGCCATGACCGGCGGCGATGTATTTTTTCCAGGCGCACGCGCTTCGCTGGTCGAATCTTTTGTTGAAAAACTCCGCGAGACTGGGATTGAAGTAATCGAAGGAGAAGGCGGATTGAGAGTTAAGCACGACCAATCACGCATCAAACCGATCAATGTCACAACGGAAGTTTTTCCAGGCTTTCCAACCGATCTCCAAGCTCAAATTATGACCCTCCTTTGTCTATCGGCAGGTCAATCAACATGCACTGAAACAATCTTTGAAAATCGTTTCATGCATGCGCCAGAGCTTGTTCGAATGGGTGCGGATATCTCAATTGACGGAAACGCAGCCACAATCAACGGTGTCGAAAAACTTAAAGGCGCACCAGTCATGGCGACAGACTTACGCGCCTCTTTCTCATTAATTCTCGCGGCTCTTGCGGCCGAAGGTGAAACCACCATCAGGCGTGTTTATCATCTTGATCGCGGCTATGAACGCGTTGTAAGAAAGTTAAGCGCTATTGGTGCAAATATCGTGAGGGAAAATGATGGCTGACGCGAGTTTTAAAGACGGCAAAGAAACGCCATTGCGCCTTCTTGCGCGCGATAAAGATGACTTACAAATTATTTCAACAATGATTCAAGACGCAATAGCCGATCGAAAGGAAATGCTTTTCGAGAAAAATCGTCAAACTTTTTCACTTCTTCTGAAAAGATTTCGATGGGAAGATGCCTATGATGCTGAAAATCTGCAGCGCCCCTATGAACGTGTCCAGACTGTATTGATGATCCGCTCGGCATTGGCTGTAAAAACACTTGGAATCAATATGGACGATAGCGCCATGAGCTTTGAATTATTGTCCATTGAGGCTCATGACAGTCACCTAATTCTTTATTTTGCAGGCAATGGTGAGATCAAAATTGATGTGGAGTGTATCGATGTCGTATTGAGTGATGTTTCTCGCCCCTATACGGCAAAATCGAAATCCAAACCTGAACATCAAAAAGACTAGTCTATGTTTAAAATTTTTGAATCCAGCGCGAATTTTCATGAAGAGTTCAACTTCTTCTTAAATCACAAACGCACGCAAGAATTTGATGTAAGCGACGCAGTCAAGAACATTATTAAAACCACTCGCGAAGATGGTGATTCCGCTTTGGTTCAATTCACTGAAAAATTCGACGGTTTTTGTCCCGAATCTATTCTTTTTTCCCAAGACGAAATTGAAACAGCGAAATCTGAGGTGAATGCGGAAGAACGCGCGGCCCTCAAACACGCGGCCAAGCGTATCCGTGCCTATCATGAACGCCAAATGCCTGAAAGAGACGTTGAATATGTTGATGATGTCAACGCACGATTAGGGTGGCGTTTTCGTCCCATCACGACCGTCGGCATTTATGTCCCCGGTGGGCAAGCAAGTTATCCGAGTTCGGTCTTGATGAATGCAGTTCCAGCAAAGGTCGCGGGCGTATCAAAACTCGTGATGTGTGTGCCCTGCCCTCAAGGTGAAGTAAACCCACTGGTCCTTCTCGCTGCGGATCTCGCAGGGGTTGATCAAATTTTTAAAGTCGGCGGCGCGCAAGCCATTGCGGCGATGGCTTATGGGACTGAAACCGTCCCTCATGTTGACAAAATTATGGGCCCGGGGAATGCCTATGTTGCCGAAGCAAAACGTCAAGTATTCGGCCATGTCGGCATTGATATGATCGCAGGCCCTTCTGAAGTTGTGATTATCGCGGATGCGCAAAATAACCCAGATTGGATTGCCATGGATCTTCTCTCCCAAGCCGAGCACGATCAAGACGCGCAATCGGTTTTGATCACTGATAATGAAGAATTTGCAAAAGCTGTTGAAAACTCAATAACCAAATTCTTAAAAACACTAGAGAGACGTGAAATTGCGCGCGAATCATGGAAAAATAATGGCGCCGTGATCATCGCAAAAACGCTACAATCTGCTGCCCATATTTCCAATCAGATTGCGCCAGAGCACCTACAAATCTGCGCACAAGAAGCGCGCGCACTTTCTCATCTCACCCACCACGCCGGCGCAATTTTTATTGGCAGTTTCACGCCAGAGGCCATCGGAGACTATATCGGCGGCCCTAATCACGTATTGCCTACCTCTAGATCGGCGCGTTTCTCAAGTGGGCTCAATTTGTTAGACTATATGAAGCGAACGACCGTTTCAGAACTCACTCCGGCCGCCCTTAGCGCGATTGGTCCGTCAGCTGTAACCCTAGCAAAAGCGGAAAGCTTAGAAGCTCACGGACTTTCCGTTTCCATGCGTCTCAAACACCTAAATGAGGTAAACTCATGAGCGAATTTAAATTGATTGAAGTTAAACTTGATGAAGCCAGCCTTCCGCCCTCAAGTGAAGAAGTTGCCAATGAGCGCAAAGTTGCGATTTTTGACTTGCTTGAGGACAACCACTTTAAACCAACCCCACCTGAAGGATACAAAACCGAAGGCCCCTACGCGCTCAAACTTCTTGCTGACGAAAATCGACTTGTATTTGACATAACGGACACAAAGACGAACGGCCAAGCTCAGCATATTTTATCGATCAGTCCTTTTCGACAAGTGCTCAAAGATTATTTCGAAATTTGCAACGCCTATTATCAGGCTGTGAAAGATTTACCCCCCTCTCAAATCGAAGCGATTGATATGGGCAGACGCGGAATTCATAACGAAGGAGCGCGTGTCTTAGAGGAACGTCTTGAAGGCAAGATTGAAATTGATGCAGATACGTCGCGCCGCCTCTTTACGCTTATATCAGCAATGTTTAGGACCTCATAGATGCGAACCGAAGGCATATCATCAGTTCTCTTTTCATGCGATCATAATGCTGTGCGCTCGCCGATGGCGGAAGGCATAATGAAAAAATTATTTGGGACTGATATTTACGTGCAATCTGCGGGCGTTAAACATGACTTAGAGATTGACGGATTTGCCATCGCGGTTTGTGAAGAAGTCGATGTTAAAATTGAAGCTCATAAAGCGCGCAGTTTCGAAGAAGTCCAAGAATTTGGCGATTCCATTCACGGATTTGACTTGGTGGTGGCGCTGAGCACTGTATCCTATGCGCAAGCCAAAGAACTCACCAAGGGATTTGCTGCTGAAGTCGAATTTTGGGAAATAAATGACCCCACTTCAACTGGCGAAACACGCAATGCAAAATTGGAAGCCTACCGCGCCACAAGAGACCAAATCATGACGCACATAAAAAATCGCTTCGGTCATGGTTAATTTCTATCCTGGTTTTCGGCAATTCCTTCACAATCACCCGATTTCATGTTTATCATTGAAACCTAACTTAGACCTGAGAAAGTTAATTAGCCCATGATCTTTATATATTTGAAAACGCTGGATTAATTTGCAGGCTAAAATGAATTCTTCTCAACAGTCCACTCATCAAAAAAATAAATTCGGGAACCTAGTCACCCACTTACTATGTTTTTTGGTCGGCTATATCGTGAGCTGCATATACATCTTGCTCGCTATCAATTTCACGGATACAGATGTTTTGGCCTCAGAATTTGTATTATTTGTCTTTTTGTTCGGAATTATCGTTTATGTCCCCGCATATCTCCTCGGATGCGCCGTCAACGCCATGTTGTTTAAATATAAAGTGAGACCACTTACCCATTATCTCATCTCAATCTCCATTTATCTCTGTCTGCTCGCGGCCATTTTAGATTTTACTTCTGAGATTATGTTTTTTCTATTATTACCTGGTGTTTTTTCTATTTACCTGATGCGCTATGCGACTCTCACGAATATTAAACGCCGAGAAATCAACATTTCGGAAGTCTTTGAATAGATTCATTACTATCTCGCTCGCGATCAGCGCTTGGACCACTTCAGCACATGAGCCACTAATGAACGATTAAATTGCAGTTGATTAACCGCCTAAAATACGGCAAGAGACGAATATGATCTCAACTGAATATCAAAAACTTCTCATCATTGATTTTGGCTCTCAAGTGACGCAGCTGATTGCGCGAAGACTCCGTGAACAAAACATTTATTGCGAAATTCACCCCTACCAAAACGTTAGTGAGTCTTTTCTCAAGAACTTTAACGCCAAGGCAATTATATTTTCGGGAGGCCCTGCGAGTGTAATCGACGAAAATTCTCCGCGCCCGCCTGAGTTTGTTTTTGATCTTGGGCTTCCAATTTTAGGGATTTGCTATGGCCAACAAGTGATGATGCAAATGCTTGGCGGAAAAGTTGAGCGAGGCAATGGCACGGCCGAATTCGGTCGGGCCTATGTCAAGCGCGCAGGTGATCTATCACTGCTTGACGGCTGGGAAGATAGTGAACAAGTTTGGATGTCTCACGGCGATCATGTGGCTCAAATTGCCGATGGATTTGAAGTTTTCGGAAAATCACCCAATGCCCCCTTTGCGATCACCGCAGACCCAAAACGCAATTTTTATGCGGTGCAATTTCACCCTGAAGTTCATCACACACCAAAAGGCGCACGTTTACTCGAGAATTTTGTAAAGCTTGCAGGTTTTACAGGAGACTGGACAATGAGTGCCTACCGCGAACAAGCCATCGCAAATATTCGGGCACAAGTCGGTAATAAAAAGGTGATTTGCGGCCTGTCGGGCGGTGTTGATAGCTCGGTCGCTGCGGTGCTTATTCATGAAGCCATTGGTGACCAACTGACCTGTGTTTTTGTTGATCACGGGCTTTTACGGCAGAACGAGGCTCAAGAAGTCGTCACAATGTTCCGCGATCACTATAATATGCAGCTCATTCACGCAGAAGAACAAGAATTATTTCTCGGAGCACTCGAAGGTGAAAGCGATCCCGAAACAAAACGCAAAATAATTGGCAAGCTATTTATAGATGTCTTCCAAAAACATGCCCACAATATCGACGGCGCTGAGTTTTTAGCCCAAGGCACCCTCTATCCGGATGTCATTGAAAGTGTCTCATTTTCGGGCGGCCCATCTGTCACGATAAAATCGCATCACAATGTCGGCGGCTTACCCGAAAAAATGGGATTAAAGCTCGTAGAGCCTTTGCGCGAACTATTTAAGGATGAAGTGAGAGCACTTGGTAAAGAACTTGGGATTCCTGAACATTTTATTGGGCGGCACCCCTTCCCGGGCCCTGGGCTTGCCATCCGCTGCCCCGGCGAAATTACGCGTGATAAATTGGATATTTTACGCAAAGCCGATGCAATCTATATTGATCAAATTCGTAAACACGGTCTTTATGACGAAATTTGGCAAGCTTTCGTTGCCATTTTGCCCGTAAAGACAGTCGGAGTTATGGGCGATGGGCGCACTTATGACTACGCATGTGCATTGCGCGCGGTGACCTCAATTGACGGAATGACGGCTGACTACTATCCTTTTAATCATGACTTTTTAGGCGAAACGGCGACACGCATTATTAACGAAGTTCAAGGCATTAACCGCGTCACTTATGATATTACTTCAAAACCCCCGGGCACGATTGAGTGGGAGTAGAATAAAACTATAGATGGTGCACAGTGTTCATTGATCTCTGTCGTCAGCAGTCTCGTACTTAAAAATATAATATAATTGCGCGCGTTATGATCAAAATTGAAAACCGCAAAATCTTTAAAAATTCACTCGCTGAATTTACTTCAAGCCGGTAACTGAATCCCAATGGCTTGACTAATTTTCATACCAGTATTGGCCGCCAAATAAATTGGCGTCGGCGGACGAGCCTTCAAGTCCACCTCTCGAGCAAGCCATTTTTTTTGCTCCATTAATGCTAATGACTGCGAAAGGGCGCGATCAGTTATCAATGAAAGTTCTTGTTTAATTTCGCCGAAGCGTCTTGAATTCCGCAAAGTGGCAAGGACAGGCAAAGTCCAAGCGCGGCGAATTAATGCGTGCTCCTCAAGGGGCGTAACACTTTGAATCTTATCCGCAATCTCCGCAGCTTCGGCCCCTTGTTTTGTAAGAATAAATTCAGGGCGTAGCGGATGCCCGAATCCGGGATTGCGCGCGATTAATCCCGATTGAATCAAGTGATCCATGCTTTGAGAAAAAGCCGTGCGACTTGCGCCTGTCGCTGTTAACAATGGCGCTTGCCTTCCGGAAATTCCATTGTGCAAGCTTGCCAAAATTGGAATTGCCCAAGCACGAGAAGTGATATTGACAAATGAATTAATGTACATAAAATATAGTTACTATAATTTTAATAAAAAGGAAAGACTATGTCACTCATTTCATTAAACAACACCATCACAATCGCACTCACCGTCAAAGACCGTCATCTAAGCGCGAACTGGTATAAAGACATTCTCGGCTTTGAAACCCTCTATCATGCGGATGAAGCGGGCTGGTCTGAAATTCAAACTAACACAAAGGGCGTAACAATTGGTCTCGGCGAATATACAAAACCATCTCCTGGCAATTGCGTTCCTGTCTTTGGCACGCAAAATCTCGACAGCGCTCGCCAGAAAATGGAAGATGCAAATATCAAATTTGATGGCGAAACGGATGTGGTTGAAGGGATGGTTAAAACCGCGACATTCTTCGATTTGGACGGGAATGCACTCATGCTTGCGGAAGATTTAACACAAGTTGGATAAACTCAAGTCTGAATTTCCAAGATTTGTCACAAATCTTGGATACGTATTTTGAGTTTAACTTGTTGCACTTTTTCACGAGTACAATTTGTGGTTTATCAACAATGATTAGTGTTTTGGATTGTCTTTGCCCTCTATGGGTGGAGGCAAGAGCCGCTAACTTGCGAACTTAAAAAAATTATCGACCCTTTGTGTTTTATCGCGCAGTCTTTCACAATTTATGCCATCATGTAATTCTGCGTAAAATAATTTGAGAACCGCTATGCGAAAAGAGATCCAGTATGTTGATGTCATAAAATGGATTGCAACTGCCATACAATTAATCGGCTACGGCCTAACAGGTTTGAACCTTGTTCCCTATAGTGTTTTCTTTTTCTTTGGAGGGATTTTTCTGTGGTTCGCCGTTGGATTTATGTGGAAAGACAAGGCCATAGTGGTTGTCCATGTCGGCGCATTTTTTTCACTCCTTGTGGGCTATCTCAATGCCTAAAAAACACGCGATGCGACGATTGAGTATCGATGCAAATTCAAGAAATAGCCCCCTAAATCATAAATTTCCGCATCACCGGATTCCAAACTCAGTGGCTTCGGTTCCATTTCGTCTTTTCATATAGGCCCGCGCGAATTTCACGGTAAAACATGTGGCCTCGACAAGCTTACCGCGCCCCCTCATTTCGCGCATAAGCGTATGCAAAAACCTCGCATTATACGGCTAGAGACAGATTTGTTGATAAGCTTTTCGATTTGTGCGATGTCTGATTTTGACTTATGCGTCTACATATTGGGAGAAAGTCATTGAGTGAAAAAAACGAATCTATGCTCCAAGGCGGCCATCCAAATTCCTTGGGCAGGACACTTGAAATCGTTGATGCGATCAGAAGCAACAGTGAGCGCCTTTCGGAACTCTTTGAGTGTTACAAGAGTGACGACGCCGTCGTTCGTTTGCGGACATCAAGTGCTTTCAAGCGCCATTTTCGCAAATTTCCCGACGCATTTTTGTCTTATATTGATAAATTTCAAGACCTTATCCCAAAACTCAATCAGGATTCCGCTTCTTGGACATTTGCTCAATTACATTCTGAGAATATCGGCTTATTAAGCCCTCAACAAAAAGAAAATGCGGTTACAATTATCAAAAATCAACTTAAGAATAGCAATGATTGGATAGTGATAATTCACTGTATTGAGTTTTTCGAAAAGGTTGCAAAAACTGATGAAATACTTAAAAAATGGCTACTCAGCCACTTCACCAAAGTCACTCACGACAAACGAAAATCGGTAAGCAAACGCGCTCAAAAGGCAATTGACCCCCTTTGTTAGCTAATATGCGAGCAACTCAGGGATTAAAGGTTTTAATAGGGAATAAAAATTGAGACACACAACTTCAAAGCATCACATCAATGAAACGTGAAATCGAAAATTTTATAGATGCCCGCGCGCGCAAAAACTTCCCCCCTTTTCAAAAGGCGCGTATACTGGATACCTCAATTTTCCCACGCAAAATTTACGCATATTGGGATCAGGGCTTTGAAAACGCCCCCGAAATTTGTCGCTACTGCCTAACTTCATGGAAAACACACAACCCAGATTGGGAAATCGTCGCTCTTGATAAAAATGCGGCGCCAGAGCTCATGCCCAAAGTGACTTTACCCACAAATATCGCCGAAAGTCACTATGCCGATATTTTGAGGACTCATATTTTAGCCGAGCATGGCGGGGTTTGGGTCGATGCAGACTTATTATGCCGTCAGCCCCTTGATCAGTGGCTTCTTAATTTTCTTTCTCACGCGCCCCTTTTTACCTTTTCACCTGATGGACGCGAACGAGTAATTTCCAACTGGTTTTTGGCCGCTTCTCCTCAAAGTCAAATTTTTAACGCTTGGCGAGATATTTGCGTGATGATTTGGGATCAGCGCCCCAATGCAGACCTCCCTTACTTTTGGCACATGTCGAGCTTTGAATATCTCATTCGGCATGACTTAGACGCAAAAACAGAATTCGACCAAATGCCCAAATTCGGCGCTCAATTGCCTCTATATTTGAGGCATCATCTTCATGAGGGCACACTTGATGACAAAAAACTGCAAGCGCTTAGAAATTCTCCTGTCCACAAATTAAACCATCGCAAGGACATCTATTCGTCTGATATAATTCAGGATTTATTTGAAGAACTTGATAAAATGTTCACCCAGGAAGGGCTATAGTTTTCGAATTAATGAGTTTCGGCAATCAAAACGCAAAAGCGATTATTTGGATGCTCGGCGCCATGGGATCTCTCCTTTGCATGTCACTTATTGGCAAAGAACTGCGAGATGATTATTCGAGTTTCCAGATTATGTTCTATCGTTCATTTATAAGCTTCATATTGTTTTACTTATTTTTGCGTTTCAACAACTTACACAGTAAACTTAAATTTACAGATTTGAGACTTCATACACTGAGAAACATCGTACACTTCACTGCACAGAATCTATGGTTTTATGCGCTCGGAATTTTGCCACTCAGTGCGGTGATTGCACTTGAATTCACGACCCCAGCTTGGGTAATTTTGATTTCGGCCCTTTTTTTATCGGAGAAATTCGGGCTCACAAAGCTCTTGGTTATTTTACTCTCCTTCACAGGCATTTTATTGATTTTTGGAACGCGGATCTTCACTTTGGATTTCAATTTAATGACCGCCCTCTTAAGTTCAGTCGGTTTTGCCATTAGCATTGCTATGACAAAGGCTCTCACAAAAAAGCAAATTGTGAACGAAATTTTACTATTTATGACCGGTTCACAATTTCTATTCTCAGCACTGATCATATTATTCACCTCCGATTTTGCCCTTCCTCGGCTTGATCTTTTACACTGGTTTATTCTTATCGGCATTTTTGGCGTCACGTCTCATTACGCAATGACAAAAGCGCTCAGCCTTGCCGATGCTTCACTCTTGGCGCCAATTGACCTCGTGCGTCTTCCTTTATCAATTTATTTTGGTTGGTTGATATTTGGCGATTTAATCGGAAACTACCTTTTATTGGGTTGCGCCGTTCTGATCATCGCAAATTTTATAAATATAAGAGGAGCCAAATGAAAGTTATTGCATTTGGATTGAAACAGATCCTGCGTCTGGGGCTTGCATTCGCTTTGTTACTTCTGACCTTCGCAATTTTTGTCACGCAAAATCCCAAAAAATTGTCTCCTTCGGATATGGTTATTATTTTTGGCGCTGGAATTGATGAAGATGGCTTAATAGAGCCAAGCATCAAACGCGCCCAAAAAGCGGCGCAAGCTTATCACGCTGGACTTGCTCCAAAATTATTTTTTACCGGCGGGATAGCAAAGAACACAAATATGAGTGCGGCGAATGAAATGGCAAAAATTGCGATCCAAAGCGGCGTTCCAGAATCCGCAATAGAGATGGAAGAAAAATCCTATTCGACCATTCAAAACCTATTTTATTCCAAAGAAACAATCGGAAACTTTCCGGATAAAATCATTTTGATCTCTCACGGATTTCACTTGCCTCGATGTTGGCTGACTGCCAAATTCTTTGGTGCAAAAGAAACACAGCTTTTATCCGCTGATGCAACCTATCGCCCTTATTATCTCAATGGCGCTTACATATATCTAAGAGAAATCATTGCTTGGCCTGTTCATATAATGAGACTGAGCATGCTCAAAATTGGCATTCAACAGGAAATCCTTTACCAATAACAATCAATTTTCAAATGGCATTTACTCAATTGGGAGGAGTGTTGGGCTATAGCTGCAATCATTTGCAGCTCGACCAAGACAAGATGTTGGTTCAAAATTGCGATCCAAACAAATGCGTGCTTCTGTAAAAAAACCATTCTTGCAAATGACAGATATGCCGTCTGCTGTTAAATCTGGATTTGCTTCAATTATTGCGCTTTCAATAACTTCAGGCGTCACATCGAGCGCCTGATTAACTTCAAAAAATATGCGCGGCGTTTGAAATTCGTCAATGAGTGTTTTTGAGCGCGCATAATATTCTTGATAATTCATGTCCGTGCATCGCCCATGCTTATTCCATTGATGCCACGCAGAACCCGAGGTCCCATACAAACCTGACTGTCGCCGCGTTTCTGCACGTGAAGGATTGGCCCGAGCACTTTGGCAGTATTCGGGCCAGCCCTCTTTATACTGCGGCCAAAGTCCGTGAAGTGTGAAATCTCGACTTTGATCACATTGCGGCGCGTTTTTACGATTTCCCTCAATTTCGCACCATCCCGAATTCCAAGTAAGTGCCAAAATATAGTAATCAAAAACACCGCTTTCATGTTCAGCAAATGCGCTATTTGCTATTCCTAGTGCCGCAATCTGAAACGCTAACAACTTTAAAAGATTAGTTTTAAAATCTGAGCGTTTCTTAAGGATTTGATACAGATTTAAGCTCACCATTTTCCCACTGACCACAAAGCAATTGTTCTTCTCCAAATCGATAACAGCCAAAACCGTTAGGGGTATTATCAGCGAATTTACCTGAATATATACCAGAAGTCGGATCTTCAAATATTCCAAACCCATTTGCCTTGCCGTCGTGTAACTCTCCAGCGTATACTGCGCGATTGGGATAAAATATTTTTCCTCTTCCTTTTGCGACCCCGTTGTCAAATTGACCAATAATTTTGGCTCCATCCTCTTGCTTAAGTTGCCCTAAACCTTTCACAACGCCTTGACTAAATTGACCTTCATAAACGGAACCACTCAAATATTTGGCGCGTCCTACCCCATGAATACTACCCTCAACCCAATTGCCAGCAAGCTCTGTCCCATTCGCTAAAATCATAACACCTTTTCCGTGCGGCAAACCATCTTGAAACTCACCACGATACTCAGCACCATCTGGGAAATAAGCATGCCCGAACCCTTGGATCACCCCTTCCAACCATTGACCCTCAAAACGATAGCCATCTAGAGTTTGATAGACCCCAAGACCGGATTGTATACCATCGAGAAATTGCCCCTCATACACAGAGCCATCCGAATAAATTTTCTTCTCAAATGTTACAAAAATCGCAAATGAAGCAACAGCCCAAAAAACAAGTATCGAAACGAACCAAGTTCTCAAGAAATTAACCACCAAGTTTTTGCTTTACGATTGAAGATACCGCACTAAAATCAAGTCGTCCCGCATATTTTGATTTAAGGCCGGACATGACCTTCCCAATATCCTTGAGCGAGGTTGCTTCGGCGGCTTCAATTTCAGCAGCAATCGCCTCATCAACTTCTTGATCACTCAGTTGCTTTGGCAAAAAGCGTTGAACAATTTCAATTTCTAAAAGCTCGCGTTCTGCAAGGTCTTTTCGCTTGGCTTTTGCATAAGATTCTGCACTTTCGCGGCGTTGCTTTACCATCTTTGATAAAATTTCAATGATTTGCTCATCAGATATTCCATCTTCATTTCCGGTTTCACCTCGATGGTCAATGTCTTTGGCCTTGATAGCTGCATTCATAAGGCGCAACGTAGAAAGCTCAACTTCCTCTTTCGACTTCATTGCACTCTTCATCGCATTCGTGATTTTATCTCTCATAAAAACCTCATTTGAAGAATACCAATATATCTCATAACCCCCTCCGCCTCAAGTCATATATATCATTTTAAAATATTGATTTTATTATGTTAATTCTTTTTAATAATCAGGGTTGACTAGGTTTAGCTTTGCTCATAATTTGCAGCGGTTTAAGTTCATGTTAGCGACTCGTCTTTTATCAAATTTTAAGGTAGAAACCCATTATGTCAGATGCACAAACAAATTTAATAGAAGCTCCCGAGTATGCTAATGCGCTCATTGCCTTTGCAGATGGCCGTTTATTTTGGGGACATGGTTTTGGAAAAGAAGGCCAACAAGTCGGCGAACTTGTTTTTAACACGGCCATGACCGGCTACCAAGAAATCATGACCGATGCCTCCTATGCAGGGCAAATCATTACCTTCACTTTTCCGCATATCGGCAATGTTGGCACAAACGAAAACGACCTCGAGGCACAAACACCTCACGCTCTCGGGATGATTACAAGAGAAATGCCAACAATGCCATCGAACTGGCGCTCTGAATCGACATTAGATGGCTGGTTAAATCATATAGGAAGAATTGGCATTGGTGGAATTGACACCCGTGCGCTCACTCTTGCAATTCGTGATGCAGGCGCTCCGCACGTGTCAATCACATATGCTAAGGATCGTAAAATCAATACACATCAGGCCATTGAAGCGGCTCGCTCCTTTTCGGGGCTTGAGGGTCTCGATTTGGCTATTAAAGCGACTTGCGAAGCCCCTTACAAGTGGAATGAAACCCGTTGGGAATATGGCGCTGGCTACGGAAAGGCCAAAAATCAAAAAAAGGTCGTTGCGGTTGATTATGGGGCCAAAAGTAATATTCTAAGGTGCCTTGCGTCCGCAGGTGCAGATGTGACTATTGTTCCCGCTCAAACAACGGCCGAAGAAATTCTCGCGTATAATCCTGATGGCGTATTTTTATCAAATGGCCCGGGCGACCCTGCGGCAACTGGAACATATGCGGTCCCTATGATTAAAGAGTTGCTCGCAAAAGAATTACCAATATTTGGGATTTGCCTTGGCCATCAGATGCTCGCACTTGCTTTAGGGGCGAAAACGATCAAAATGGCGCACGGACATCACGGTGCAAATCATCCCGTTAAAGAAATTGAGACTGGAAAAGTAGAGATTACGTCCATGAATCATGGCTTTTGTGTCGACAACAAAACGCTTCCTGATAACGTAGAAGAAACACATATTTCGTTATTTGATCACACAAATTGCGGGATTGCACTCAAAAACCGTCCTGTTTTTTCAGTACAGCAACACCCAGAAGCAAGCCCTGGCCCAACTGACAGCTATTATTTATTCGAACGTTTCTTAGCAAACTGTTAAATCTGTAAAAATTTATTGAGTTAACAGCTTGTAAGTTCTTTTTTCACGCAAACTTAGTATTCTCCGTGTATTTTTTGTCTATTAGACACGGAATCATAAATGCGAGACATCAATTCCCATGCAATCAGCATTCCTGCTGATACGGAAAAAAGTAATGACTTACCGAAAGAAGTCGACCTTGATCTCAAAAAATGGATTGAGCACTATAACGCATTTGAAAAAATCGACTTAAATAAAATTCCGTGTGACCCAAAAATCAGTAACGTCATTCCCATCGAAATCTGCGCACAATTTGGAATTATTCCTTGGCAAAAAATAGCAAATTTCACTGTTGTTCTCGTATCCGATCAAGCTTCAAAAACTAAAATTCGGCATGCGCTTGCGCATATGAATACCAAAATCATATTTGCCTTCTGCGAAAAGCCGGAAATTCAACGAGAGCTATTACGACTTCGCTCCAATGAACTCACCCAATATGCACACAAACGCTCCCCTCCCCAGTTTCGCCTCAACACATTAAAGCGTAGTCGGATCATCGCACTTATGGCGATGTTTTGTGCAGTGATTCTATCTGTCTCCCAAATGGGCTCCATGAACTTGACGGCAATATTGCTGCTCGTTGCGACCTTTTTTATTTTTGTTAACAGCGCCGTACGACTTTTTGCAATTATTCTAAAGCTGTTTGAAAAGTCTTCTGAAAACACCCCAATAGCTCTGATAAACAACTGGCCAAAAATTTCTATTCTCGTTCCGCTCTTCAAGGAAACCGGAGTCGTCGAAAAACTCGTAAATGCATTATCTGAGCTAGACTACCCAAAAGATAAGTTAGACATAAAGCTACTGCTTGAAGAGGTAGATCAACCGACAATCGACTATATTAGCGCTCGCGAACTGCCCTCAGAAATCTCAGCTTTTGTTGTCCCTAAGGACCATTTACAAACGAAGCCGAAAGCCTTAAATTTTGCCCTTCCCTTCTGTGAGGGTGAGTTTGTTGGCATTTATGATGCCGAGGACGTCCCAAACCCATCTCAATTGAAAGACGTGGTCAGGTGTTTCCATCTTGAACCCGAAGATACAGCCTGCGTTCAATGTGAGTTAGACTTCTTCAATCAAAACCAAAACTGGTTCACGCGTTGTTTCACAATCGAATATCGCATTTGGTTTCACGTATTATTGCCCGCGATTCAAAGGCTAGGATTTGCCGTTCCCCTTGGTGGGACTTCTCTTTTCGTTCGCAAGCACATTCTCGAAGAAGTGGGGGCATGGGATGCTTATAATGTGACAGAAGACGCGGATTTAGGAATAAAGTTAAAACGTTTAGGCTATGAAACCAAAGTGATAAAAACGGCCACTCTCGAAGAAGCAAATGGCCGTCCAATTTCTTGGATACGGCAGCGTTCGCGCTGGATGAAAGGATATATGGTAACTTGGGCATCTCATATGCGATCTCCACACAAACTCATGCTTGATCTTGGGATTCGGGGATATACTGGCGTGCAGGTCATGTTTTTAGGCGCTCTCGTCAATTCGATGAGTTTACCTTTGTTTTGGCTATCTTGGTTGAGCGTTTTTGGATTTGATTTTATCGGTTATTCACAATTTAATGAAAACGGGAAGCTCCTAATTATCTCAGTGCTCCTTTTTTCGCAAATCGTATCCATTTCGTTAGCAGCCGTTACTCTACTTCCGGACAAACAAAGACGAACACTTTTTAAGTGGTATTTTACAATGCCATTCTATTGGCCACTTTCAACAATTGCTGTGTATAAAGGGCTCTATGAGGCGGCTTTTAAACCATTTTACTGGGACAAAACTGAACATGGCTTTTGTGAAGACGATAGCGACAATGAGAAATCAAATCCTAAGGCGCCGATTCAGATTCAACTTCCAAATATCGCAACCGGGTCTTAAATGCCTCACGCAAATGACTACGGAGCGCATCGGCGGCTTTGATCTCATCTCCACTCGCGATTGCCTCTGCGATCGCCAAGTGCTCACTAAGCGCTTCTTTTGGACGCCCTTCAGCCTCCAGAGAAGTTCGAGCGATTAGAGACATATTGCGAGAAACAATCTTCAGGTGCTGCAAAAGATAGCGATTATGAGCAGCCAAATGAATTTGTCGATGAAAAACTTTATTGTTCAATGCGAGTTTTTGGGGACGTTCCAAAAACTTCTTATCACGCTCAATGTATTCGAAAAGCATATCAATTTCGGCTCGATCTGCGTGCTTAGCTGCAAGCGAGGCAGCGAGTGCTTCAAGCTCAGTTCGAACACGGTAAAGTTCGCCAAGTTGTTCGTAATCTAATGACGCCACCACCATTGAGCGTCCATTGCGCGTCAATACATCTTGAGATTCAAGCCTTTGTAGCGCCTCCCTAACAGGCGTACGCGACACTCCAAAACGATCGGCTAATTCATTTTCAACCAAAGTAGCTCCCGGGCGCAAGTCCCCTTGATCTATAGCATTTAATATTAGTTGATAAGCGTCTTTGTGCGTATTCATGGCTATCGAGATATCACCTCATAAAAAACAGCGCAAGCGAGAACAGTTCATCTTGAAGGCAACCCAACAATCTCATAAACTGGGTTGATGAGTTATGGCACTTACCTATTCGATATTGATTTCACGCTTTACACCTATTCACCCGCTATCGAAGAGTGGTTTGTTTCTTTTGCGGGCAATTTCATTTCAAACAGACTGAAAATAAGCGTCACCGAAGCAAAAGCAATTACAGAAAGATATTACATCCAATATGGCGCAACCTTGCCTGGCTTGATGAAACATCACGACATTGACGCACAGGATTTTCTGAACGCCGAAAAGTTGGCGCCAATCGAGCACTTAAATTCGGAATTACCTGCATTGAATAAAATCAAACAAATAAATTCAAAGAAAATTGCTTTTACCAACGCGTCTACCAAGCATGCTCATCATGTCCTCAAACATCTCGATTTATTTGATAGTTTTGAAAAAATTTATACGCTCGAGACACTCGCGTTTATTGCAAAACCCGCCAAGGAGAGCCTAGACTTTGTTGTTCAAGATGCACAAATAGATCCGCGTTCAACAATTTTTTTTGAAGACACACCTGCTAATCTCATTTACGCAAAATCACTCGGCATGAAAACCGTCCTAATCGGCGAGCGACATTTTTTGCGCTTGAAAAAACCGGATTATGTTGACATTCATGTCTCCTCCCTCACCGAAGCCATAGAGGTAGCCCATGGATTATGACATTTGTGTTCTCGGCGCGGGACCTGCGGGATTAATCGCAATGCTACGCTTTGCAAGCGCAGGCTTTCGTGTTCTTGGCATCGAACGCAATCCAAAATCAAAGTCTGCAACGAATGATCAACGCTCAACAGCTTTTTTACTTCCCGCAGTCAAAACCTTGAAGCACGCACATATTTGGCCAGCGATCTCTCAGAAAACCGTGGCACTCAAGAAGATGCAAATAATCGATATTGCACAAAGCCAACGAAAGGCTCTCATTTTTGATGCCACCGAAATTCGTCAAAAAGAATTCGCCCGTAATATCTCTAACATTGACCTTGTAAAAGCCTTAAATTCGTTGGTGCGCCAAAATCCAAATATTGAAATACGCTATCAAGATGAAATAAATAATTTCAATAATTTTGAAAAATTTGTTGAAGTGAAACTAACGAACGGCGATCTTATTCGCACGCGCTTACTTATCGGAGCAGATGGAAGGAACTCGAAATTTAGAGACCGTCTGAAATTTTCTGTTAAGCGGTATGATTTTTCTCAAACTGCGTTAGCTTTTACGGTTACCCACGAAAAACCTCACAACAATATTTCGACAGAAATTCACTCAACGGGGGGGCCTTTTACAACTGTCCCAAACCGAAATATAGACGGCAACCCCACCTCCGCTATCGTTTGGCTCGATGCGCCTGAACTTCAAGAAATTCGAAAAAGCATGAATTCAGTCGAATTTGAGGAGAATATATTCAAAAGGTCAGCTGGCATTTTGGGCAAAATGAAGCTTGTCAGCGAAATAGGAGCTTTTTCCATCATCGGACAAAAAAGCGACAAAATGCACGATCATCGTTGTGTCATCATTGGAGAAGCTGCACATGTCGTACCCCCAATCGGCGCACAAGGACTCAACATGTCTTTGAGGGATATTGAAAGTCTTGTGAAAACTTGTGAAGCGGGCGCGCTTAAAGAACCGAAGCATATTTCATCTTGGGCTGCAGCCCGTAAAAGAGATATTGATTTGCGATCGGCGGGTATTTCAACGCTCAATCATGTTTCGATCGCAAATTTTACACGCGCAAATCAACTCCGGCGTTTGGGTTTATGGGCACTAGATAAAGAAACTCCGCTCCGACATACGCTGATGAAACTCGGTCTTGGAAGCAATTTATAGCCCTGGGGAACAGATCAAAAATTCGACCAATTCACACGCCACGCCTTTTGCCAAAACCACGCCTCAAGCTGCCCTCTCAATTTTATAATCAAATATTTGAACTATGAGCAATTCAATTGCTTCACCTGAAGGCCATACCGAGACGTCCGTCCAAATTCACCAAATTACATGGAAAGGCGTTGATATTGAAACCTCATGGCGACGTGAATTTTTGTCCTCTGGCTGGGAGCATCTGGAACTGCGAAGCGCCAACAAAGACCCCCTGACGATGACCGAGACATGATACCGCTCGCCCTTTCTCTGCGCCCCTATGAAATCGATGAGCACGGCTGACCCGTAGGCTATGTCAAAGCATGGCTTGCAGAGCTTGATGATGGAAAGCCCATGCAATATGGGCTGTTTTATATCGAAAAGTTTGACTTTTTTGCAAAAAAGCATACCGGGGCCGACAAAGGCACCAATTTCAAATTACGCGTACTTAACTCGCTTGCGCCTTATTCTTGCTCTTCTTTTTATAAGAAATCATTGGCTTGTTTTGACCACTCACGGCTTCAACAGTCACGATAACTTCTTCGATATCTGACTTACCCGGAATTTCAAACATTGTATCGAGTAAAATACTCTCAAGAATTGAGCGTAATCCACGTGCACCCGTCTTGCGCGCAATCGCTTTCTTAGCAATTTCATAAAGCGCTTCTTCTTTAAAGGTAAGCTTAACATCTTCCATATCAAACAATTTTTGATATTGTCTGATAATTGCATTGCG
Organism: Paracoccaceae bacterium; assembly: GCA_965263365.1. Classification (GTDB taxonomy): domain Bacteria; phylum Pseudomonadota; class Alphaproteobacteria; order Rhodobacterales; family Rhodobacteraceae; genus CANMUM01. The sequence goes on along the minus strand of OZ253672.1, from coordinate 787,609 downwards.
AGGTTCAGTCAGGATACGGACGAGCGCATCGGCGTCTAAGTCTTCAAGCGTCGCAATCAAAGGCAATCGACCGACAAATTCCGGAATCAAGCCGTACTTCAATAGATCTTCCGGCTCAAGTTCTTTAAACAATTCGCCGGTATCACGACTATCTTTATCTTTGACATCTGCACCAAAGCCCATGCCACTGCCCTCATTGCGTTGTGCGATGACTTTATCGAGACCTGCAAAAGCACCGCCGCAAATGAACAGAATATTCGTGGTATCAACTTGAACAAATTCCTGCTGCGGATGCTTGCGCCCACCTTGAGGCGGAACAGAAGCAACTGTGCCTTCCATAATCTTCAATAGGGCTTGCTGCACACCTTCGCCCGAGACATCACGCGTGATCGAAGGATTATCAGACTTACGCGTAATCTTATCGATTTCATCAATATATATAATACCGCGTTCGGCGCGTTTGGCATCGAAATCCGCCGCTTGAAGCAGCTTGACAATAATATTTTCAACATCTTCACCGACGTAACCCGCTTCCGTGAGTGTTGTGGCATCAGCTATTGTAAACGGCACATCAATCACACGTGCCAAGGTCTGAGCGAGTAAAGTCTTACCACAACCGGTCGGCCCAACCAAAAGAATATTAGACTTAGATAGCTCAACATCGGAATGTCCACTGGTGTGTTCGAGACGCTTATAATGGTTATGAACGGCAACTGACAAAACCCGTTTCGCATATTGCTGACCAATCACGAAATCATCTAAAACTTTAAAAATTTCAGAAGGCGAAGGAACTTGTCCAACGGCTGTTTTAATTTCATCTTTGCTTTCTTCGCGGATGATATCCATGCAAAGCTCGACACAGTCATCACAAATAAATACGGTCGGCCCCGCAATTAACTTTCGAACTTCGTGTTGCGACTTCCCACAAAACGAGCAGTAAAGAGTACTTTTTTGATCTTTTTTATCCGCCATGTCTCACTTCCATGAATATGTGGTATTTCGCCACAAAATTAAACCGAATTCAAGCCCCTAGTCTGCTTGCTCTTTTTTTTCTACAATCTGATCAATATGACCCCATTCCTTCGCCTGCTCGGGTGTCATAAAGTTGTCGCGATCAAGCGCGCGCTCCACGGTTTCGTAATCTTGGCTACAATGCTTGACGTAAATATTGTTCAAACGCTCCTTGAGATCCAAAACCTCTTTCGCATGGATCGCGATATCTGATGCTTGCCCTTGAAATCCACCTGAAGGTTGATGCACCATAATCCGCGAATTGGGAAGTGAAAAACGCATTCCTTTTTCACCCGATGCAAGCAACAAAGATCCCATGCTCGCCGCCTGCCCCATCACGAGCGTTGAAACGGCCGGGCGAATATACTGCATTGTATCATAAATAGACAATCCTGACGTCACAACGCCGCCAGGGCTATTTATATACATATTGATTTCCTTTTTCGGATTCTCCGCTTCTAAAAACAAAAGCTGCGCAACAATTAATGTCGCCATTTGGTCGTGAACCTGTCCAGAAACGAAAATAATCCGCTCTTTCAAAAGTCGCGAATAAATATCAAAACTGCGCTCGCCGCGAGAAGTCTGCTCAACCACCATCGGAACCAATGTATTCATATAAACGTCAATTGGATCTTTCATTATATACTCTCTTTCCTCTTTATAATCAGTGACCGCAAGTGTTCGAAAAACACGAGACGGTTTTTGTAGATGAGCACAACCACCCAATGCTTTCAAGGGCAACCGTTGAAATTAAAATTATTTTTATTCACCTTGCCGCATAAAAGTTAAGAAATTTACAAAATTTAATAGGGTTCTATTTTTTTCGCAGCACGCAACTCTAGAATTCAATCGCAATTTTTCGAATTCGGTTTTTACACTTTGAATGCGATTGAAATTGAACTGGCTTGCCGTTTTAAAAGACTTCGATTTTATAGGATAAATAACCACGTGCTTTTTAACACAAAACACGAAAACCAAAGAGCGTGACCTTGCGCCAATAATAAACCCCTCGCTTTCGCAAGGGGTTCACTCACTTGAAATTCTGCCGTCGACTTAAAGTTGATCGAGTTTCTCAATTTCTTTATCAAGCTGCTTTTTTGTGATTTCTTTTTCTTTCACATCCGCCAAACCGACGATGTGATCAACAACTTTGTCTTCGAAAAGTGGCGCACGAATTTGCTCTTGCATTTGAGGATTTTGCTGTAGGAACTGTAAGAACTGTTGCGCTTGTGGCCCATATTGTTGCGCTTGACGCATAATCGCATCGCGCATTTCATTCTCATTAACCTTAATCTCTTCTTTGCTGCCAACTTCCGCAAGCAAAAGACCTAAGCGCACACGGCGCGCCGCGAGTTTATTATGCTCATCAGTTGCCTCAATTTCGCCGTGATCATGACCTTCGACATCAGGGTTTTCTTCATGCCATAATTGATGCGCGATTTGCTTTGCTTCGGCTTCCAACATGCTCGCCGGCACATCAAATGTCGCTTCATCTTCAAGCGCATCCATCAGGCGACGCTTCATAATCGCACGTGCCGCGTCTTTGTATTCATCACCAAGGCGCGTTTTAATCTGTTCTTTAAGCGCATTCAAATCATCAGCCCCGAAACGTTTCGCAAGCTCATCATCAATTTCAGCGGCCACAGGCTCTTTAACTTCATGAACTTTACACTTAAACAACGCCGCTTTACCCGCAAGATTTTCAGCCCCATACTCAGCAGGAAACTCAACGTTAACGTCAACATCTTCGCCAGCTTTTTTGCCGACAAGCTGCTCTTCAAAGCCCGGAATAAAGCTATTTGAACCAAGGGTTAACGGATATTGCTCACCCTTCCCGCCTTCAAATTCTTCACCATCAATTGAACCCACAAAATCAATGACAACTTGATCACCGTCTTTAGCTTTAGCCCCTTTTTTGCGATCCTTAAAATTCGTGGCATTTTTAGCAAGCTCGTCAAGGCTCTCTTGAATTTGTGCATCATCAACAGCGACCGTCACAGTTTCAAGTTTTAATTTAGAAAAATCTACTTCTGGAATATCCGGTAAACGTTCATAGCTGAACTCAACATCAAGATCTTGACCTTCTTCCCAATCTTCATTGACCATTTTAACTTCTGGACGCGCCGCCGGACGATCTCCCGATTTTTCTAAGTGCTCATTCACCGCGCCGTCAATTGCCTCTTGCATCGCTTCACCCAAAACGGATTTGCCAAACATCTTCTTCAAATGCGTCATCGGGACTTTGCCTTTACGAAAGCCTTTCAGCTGAACGCTTGGAGCCGCTTCAACAAGCTTTTCATCAACCTTCGCCGCAAGCTCAGTCGCTGTCAAAAGAATTTTATAGCCTCGCTTAAGGCCTTCATTGAGTGTCTCTTTGACTTCCATTTTTATCCTTTCCACGCCAATAATATCTGGCAAATTATTCGAAAATTTGACTTCTAATATTGACGCACGCGCCATATTGCAAGGGGTTGATTGCCTACAACGTAAAAAAGTCGCACTTACTTGCTTGCATTATACCCCCATAGGGTATAAAGAGCTTAAAAGGGACTGATCATCATGCATCCAAACCATCAAAAAGAAACGTCTAAATTAAATCGTGCTGCTGGACAAATCGAAGGCATCAAACGGATGATCGATGAACAAGTTTATTGCATCGACATTATTACCCAAATTCGCGCCGCAAGATCAGCCCTCAAATCAGTGGAGCTCTCCATATTAGAAACGCACATGAAATCCTGTCTGATAAAAATCACCGACGATAAATCGACGAGCAAAGGTATCGAAAGCGATGCCAATATTGAAAAGGAAAAGCAATTAGCTGAAATTATAACAATGTTGAAAAAATATGAATAATCAACGCGGCTTCAGTTTCTTTGCCCATTCCCATTTATTCGAGCCCATTTATACTGAAAAATATATGCGGTTATTTTTAGCACATCCATATGGGTATAGGTTCAATATATGTCTGTAGATCTTTCAAATGATAATAAAAATCAAAAGCTAAATGCGGATGCTAATATTTCTTGCTGTCCACAGTCGTCGACGCCTTGCTGCGCCTCGAGCGATCAAACGAAAAAATTTGATGCCTTACTCTGGGGTTCACTGAGCATTATTCTTCCTTTGTGGTTGATTGCGATCATTGCTCCCGAATGGATCGCGCCTTACCCACGGCTTTCAGCAATGGCGCACTCGATCCATGCAAATATTAATGCAATGTGGTGGGGAGTTTTAATTGGAATCATCGCCATTGGCCTTTTATCCAAAATTCCACGCGCGTTTATTATGAGCATTCTTGGTCAAGGCGGAACAATTTCAGGCTTACTGCGTGCTGTCGGTGCTGGCGTATTACTCGACCTGTGCTCTCATGGAATTTTGATGGTGGGCACGAAACTCTATGAAAAAGGTGCAAGTGCTGGACAAGTTATTGCATTTTTACTCGCAAGCCCTTGGAATTCTTTCTCCTTAACATTTGTTTTAATAGGATTAATTGGATTTAAATTTACATTTTTATTTATAGTGCTTTCCGCGGCAATTGCACTTTCCACAGGGCTTATATTTGACAATCTGGTTGCACGAAAACGACTGCCTGCCAACCCCAATACACCTCAAAAAGTAGATCAATTTCTCTTTTGGCCTGAAGCCAAATCACATCTTAAAAACGTAAAATTCAACACCGCATTTTTTTCCGATATAATCAAAAGCGGTATTCGAGATAGCCAAATGGTTGTCCGGTGGCTGGCGTTCGGCATTTTACTGGCTGCCCTTTTACGTGGAATTTTGAGCCAAGAAGTGTTTTCTCAATATTTTGGCCCAACAATCCTCGGCCTAATGGCAACTATATTCTTTGCAACAATTTTAGAAGTCTGCTCTGAAGGTTCAGCCCCTATCGCCGCCGATGTGTTAACGCGCGCGAATGCGCCAGGAAACAGCTTTGCCTTTCTGATGGCAGGAGTCGCAACGGACTACACAGAAGTCATGATCTTAAAAGACACTACAAAATCATGGCGCATAGCACTTTTCCTTCCCCTCATAACCGTCCCTCAAGTCATTCTCGTTGCATTTATTATCAATATCGCTGCCAACTAAACCACTTCCGACTGGCGTCGGTAGGATTTTTGATGTGATTTTCCAAGTACTGAAGTACGACGTCCTCTGCGATTGCACCGTTGGTTGTTGAAAAGTATCCCCCGCCCCAAAAGCGTTGACCCCAGTACCGCTTTTTCAAGATCGGAAATTCGCGTTGATTTTTTTGCGATGATCGCCCTTTCATTTTGCTCACCAGGTCGCTTATCGCCAGTTTTGGCGGAACCGATACAAACATATGCACATGATCTTGTGAGAGAACACCTCGCAGAATTTCAACGCCATTTTCCGCGCAAACCTGCCTGATAGTCGATCAAACCCGAACGCGGATGTCGCCTTGCAAAACCTTGTAACAATACTTGGTCGACCAAACCAAATGATAGCGATGATAAAAAACGCAGTGCTTGCCAGAATCATAATGCATGGGTAATTTCCTATTCAGCTTTTAATTTCGCGCTGAAGCGATTCCGACTAGAAGTCGGAGGGTTTAGACCAAAAAGTGGATACTAAAAAGCGAAACCGCCGCCAATGCTTGACCCGCAGTGCTCTTATTCCCGTGCTTTTTATAAAAAACCTTGATTGAGAAGTCTCAATACTTCTACATTCTATAAAAGTTTACTTAATTTCAGTTTGCAGCGACTCTTTTTTAAACTTATTAATTTAATTAACCATAATAAAATAATTTAAGCAGGTTACAGAAATGTCCGATTTTTTACTTCTTTCCTTTATCTTCCTGGTCGCCGGCGTAGTGGCCGTCCCGATCGCTACGCGGTTAGGCTTGGGGTCTGTTTTAGGATATCTCGTTGCCGGCATAAGCATGTCGCCCATATTGATTTCGCTTCATATTGACATCATCGCCATTCAGCATTTTGCGGAATTCGGCGTGGTTATGATGCTTTTTCTTGTCGGCCTTGAATTAGAGCCAAAGCGAATGTGGGAATTGCGCTCAAAACTATTGGGCTTAGGTGGATTACAAGTCGGCTTAACAATATCTTTGGTTGCTTTTATTACTATGTTCTTTTTAAATATCAACTGGCAAATGTCTGTTGCAATTGGCTGTGTGCTCGCTCTCTCCTCTACAGCAATCGTTTTGCAAACTCTTCAAGAAAAATCACTTATGAGATCCAATGGCGGTCAATCAAGCTTTTCAGTACTGTTATTTCAAGACATCGCGGTCATCCCCATGCTCGCGCTTTTTCCGCTGCTTGCCACCCTTCCGACTTCCACAAGTTCTACAAATCACCCTGATGGAGGCCACGGCGCGTCACTTAGCTTAGTAGAAGGTCTCGCGCCGATGATGGCAACACTCGTTACTGTCTCCGCAATTTTATTCGTCATATTCTTCGGACTTGTCGCAACACGCCCTCTTTTTCGCTTTGTCGCCGCTGCAAAATTAAGCGAACTTTTTACCGCTACTGCCCTTCTCATCGTGATTGGCATCGCGCTCCTGATGACATCTGTTGGCTTGTCGCCCGCGCTTGGTACTTTTTTAGCGGGCGTTTTACTTGCCAATTCTGAATATCGACATCAACTCGAAAGCGATGTTGCGCCCTTTAAAGGACTATTGCTTGGCTTATTTTTTATGACAGTTGGCGCCAGCATCCAGTTCCAACTCCTATTTGCAAATTTCTTTGCCGTGATTGCCCTTGCATTAGGCTTAATGCTTCTCAAGGCCCTCATACTATTTTCGCTTACGTTTATATTCAAAATTAAACTCGCGGATAAATGGCTATTTACCCTCGCACTCGCCCAAGCCGGCGAATTCGGGTTCGTACTCATTAGTGTCGCAGACACAGCAAATGTCCTTCCCAAAGCAATAAATGATTGGCTCCTTCTTATCGTCGCAATTTCTATGCTTTTAACACCAATATTGTTTATTATTTATGAGCGCCTGATTGAGCCAAGATATTGGAACGACAACCAAAGAGAGGCTGATGTAATTGATGAAGAAAATGAAATCATTATCGCGGGCCAAGGGCGCGTTGGTGGAGTCGTGATGCGAATCTTACGGGCGTGTGGATATCGGGCGACCGTAATTGATCACTCCGAAGAGCAGCTCGCAATTTTACGCACTTTTGGCTTCAAAGGATTTTTTGGCGACGCTTCTCGCCCTGAGCTTTTACATGCCGCTGGCATTGAGCGCGCAAAAATCATTGTTGTAACCATCAGCAATCGAGACCGCATTAATACAATCGTTGAGCACGTCATCCACAATCATCCGCATGTCCATGTCATCGCACGCGCAGTTGATCGGCATCATGTTTACGAACTTTACTCACTTGGTTGCCGAGACATCATTCGTGATACTTATGACGGTTCCGTACGCATGGGGCGCTCGGCACTCGTGGCACTCGGCATTGACGAAGAGAAAACTTTTGAAATCGCCGAGGAATTTGATCAAGCTGACCGCAGCTGGCTCTCTGAGGTTGCCCATCTTCATGATCCAGAAATCCCCCCCCATCGCAATCAAGCCTACATAGATAAAATTAAAGAAATCAATAATTTATGGGAGCCTGATCTTAAAGCGCGTATTCAAAAAATTATTGAGCGGACTTAGTTCAAAACATGCATAATGCCTCAAAACCGAGATCGGTCCTTCCGGACTTCACAAATTAATGCGATAAATTTTGTTCACACCAATTTCGACGAGGTTGACGCGGAACGTGGCTTTCTACGTCACAAATTACTGGGATATTCACAGTCTCAAACATAAATCTAAATCTGCGCGTGTAACCTCTTGATTGACATTATCTTACACCACATATGATTGTCATGAAATTGACACAAAATTTTATTACGCGAGCAAAAATTTCTTTTATTAAGCGAAAAAAAATTTATATGGGAAAACAATGAAAATATATCACAATCCAAAATGTGGAACATCACGCAATGTCTTAGCGATGATCAGAGAATCGGGTATCGAACCTGAAGTGATTGAATATTTAAAATCTCCCCCATCGCGACAAGAATTTCTGAGTTTTGTAAAAGACGCGGGCGCGACAGTTCACGATTTCATTCGTCAAAAAGGTACGCCATATGAAGAACTCGGACTTTCAGAAAATTCTTCTGATGCGGAACTACTCGACGCCTATGAAGCAAATCCCATTTTGCTAAACCGTCCTGTTGTGATCTCGGATAAAGGAACGCGACTTTGCCGACCCTCTGAAGTTGTCAAAGACCTATTGCCAAAAGATATCGGAGCGTTCACGAAAGAAGATGGAGAGATTGTTTGACCGACAATCTTGATCCGTCATCTTTTCATCAACCTGATTTAAATAAATTAGGCGTGCAGTCATCGCATAAACCACGAATATTACTTCTATATGGTTCGTTGCGCGCAGAGAGCTATTCGAAAAAATGTGTGCGAGAAAGCGCCTTAATTTTAGATGCACTGGGTGCGGAAACAAAAATATTTGACCCACAAGGCCTTCCGCTTGTTGACGATCCCACTAACCAAAACCACGCCAAGGTTGATGAACTTCACAAACTCACGGAATGGTGCGAGGGGATGGTTTGGTGTAGTCCTGAACGTCATGGCGCCATGACGGGTGTTATGAAAACACAAATAGACTGGATCCCTTTATCACTCGGGGCTATGCGCCCTACGCAAGGCAAGACACTCGCCGTCATGCAAGTTAGCGGCGGATCTCAAAGCTTTAATGCCGTGAACCAAATGCGCGTATTGGGTCGATGGATGCGCATGATCACAATTCCCAATCAAAGCTCTGTTGCCAAAGCCTACCTCGAATTTGAAGCAAATGGCCGCATGAAGCCTTCGCCTTATTATAATCGTATTGTCGATGTTATGGAGGAGCTCGTGAAGTTTACACTCCTCACGCGCGAATGTGCAAACTATTTGGTTGATCGCTATTCAGAGCGCGTAGAAACAGGTGAAGAGCTCATAAAACGTGTTAACCCAACGCTGAAGTAAGCGCCTATTGATCAGCTGGTTTTTTGCAGTTGGGTTTATTCGGACTTATTTTCAAGTGACGCACGTTTTTCTTCAAGCATCAGCCATTCTTCCTCAGATTCTAGCAACTGAGCCTGCCGTTCTTCCAACATCGCTGTCGCCTTTTGGAATTTCACAGGATTGTCCGCGTAAAGCGAACTATCTGACAGCAATTCTTCAAGCGTTTCGATTTCTTTTTCAATTTTTTCAATAATTTGAGGAAGTTCGTCTAAGCGATGCTGGTCGACAAAGGTTAAACGGCCTAGCTCAGATTTATAGACTTCCTTTTCCGTGATCTTTTTCTTTTTCGGTTTCACCTTTCCGGTGCTTAACTGTTCAAACCCCCCTCCTTGATCAACGAGATCAGACCAACCGCCCGCATAAATCTCTGCGTGTCCCTTTCCGTCCATAAAAATCGTGCGCTCCGCGATACGGTCAACAAAATCACGATCATGACTAACCAAAATGACTGTGCCTGCATAATCATCAATCACCTCCTGCAACAAATCGAGCGTTTCAACATCAAGATCATTTGTAGGCTCATCAAGAACCAGAACATTGCTCTCTTCAGCCATGATTTTCGCTAAAATCAATCGTGCGCGCTCTCCGCCAGAAAGTGTCGAAACCGGCGATTTAACTTGTGAAGGCTTAAAGAGAAACGCTTTTAAATAGGCATAAATATGACGGGGCTGCCCTCTGACCATGACTTGATCATCGCGCCCTTTGACCGATAACTTCTCACTATCGGTTAAGGCCGATGCCAAAGTCGCATTTGGCTTAAATTTCTCGCGGGCTTGATCAAAATAGGCAACTTCTTGATTCAAACCTTGTCGAAACCGCCCACTATCAACCTCTTCTATACCGAGTAACACCCTGACCAATGTTGATTTTCCCGCCCCATTGGGACCTACAATCGCTATTCGCTGTCCGCGTGTGATTTTTAAACTTAGATCTTTAAAAATTGGCTTCCCATAAGACTTAGACGTATTTTTCAATTCGACAATGAGCTTTCCAGAAGGATCACTATCAGCAAGCACAAGTTCCGCACGGCGCTCTTGTTTAATGCGCGTGCTCGCATCGTCTTTCATGCCCTCTAAACGGCGCAGTCTCCCTTGATTACGCTTCCGGCGCGCTGAGATTCCTTCGACAGCCCAATGTTGTTCCTCCTCAATGAACTTATCTTCTTTGCGCCACTTTGCCTTTTCTTCAGAATAAGTCTGATCTCGCCACTCCTCAAATGCGGCATAGCCCTCATTTTTTCGACGCAATTTTGTTCGGTCGAGCCACAATGTCCCGCGCGAAAGGCGTTTGAGAAACTGACGATCATGAGAAATCAGAATAAATGCACCCGTGCGCTTTGCATTCAGTGTCCGTTCAAGCCATTCAATCGACGCAATGTCTAAGTGATTTGTCGGCTCATCAAGTAACCACAAATCGGCCTCTTTGCTGATTAATCGCGCGAGTGCGGCCTTACGCTTTTCGCCACCTGAAGCATTTTCAGTCCTGAGTTCAACTGGCAACCCCAGTCCTTCAAAAGCGGATTCAAGCAAATAGGTTTCGTGCTCTTCAAAACCTTGCGCCGCAAAATCAAACAATCTCGCAAATCCTTGAAAACTGGGGTTTTGATCAAGCATCGAGACTTCCAAACCCAGACGCGGAACAATCTCTCCCTCGTCGGTTTCAATCAAACCTGCCATGACTTTCATAAAGGTGGATTTCCCAGCGCCATTTCGACCAACAAGACAAAGCCGATCCCCTTCGTTTATCGTCAACGAAATGTCATCAAACAAAACCTGATCGCCAAGTCCAAGAGAAATATTTTTGAGGGTGAGAATGGGTGCGCTCGACATGCTCCTCCTCTATTGTTTTTTTTGATTTCTTGCAATGGCTACCCTTGCATGAATCGTGTGCGGAACATAAAAGACAAAAAAGCACTAAGGAAATCGAAATGGCGAAGCGCAAAAGAGTTGGCATGGGCATGTACATCATGCTTGGAATAATGATTTTAGCCATGGGAGGCTTTGGCCTTGAAAGCGTTTTTACCGGCACAAACAGCGATGTTGCGATTCAAGTGGATGATGTCAAAATTAACGCCCAACAGTTTGATCAAGCTTATCGCAACAGAATTGCACAAGAGAGCGAACAAATGGGTAGACCGCTTTCACTGTCTGATGCCCGTTTATCGGGACTTCCTGAAATTGTGGAGCGCGAACAAATTCAACGCGCAGCGCTTCGAGACCTCGCAATAAAATCGGATTTTAAATTTAGCGATCGTGCGCTCGCAGATCAAATTGCTCTCATACCAGGGCTCGTGGGCGCAGATGGAGAAATTGATTCATCAACCTACAAAGGTTTTCTTGAAGCGCGGAATTTGACTGAAAATCAGCTTAAATCTCGTATTAGTGAAGAACTCGAACAGAATTTGATGATTGCCGCTATTTCTAAACTTGCCCCTAAACATGATGAATTGCTAAATGCAATGAACGCACAAAGCGGTGAAACACGTGGCATTAGGTATATTGGCTATGATCTTGATCTCTTGGCTTCAGACGTCCGCTCACCTGATGAAAGCGAAATGCGAGAATATTACGAAGCTCAAAAAGGAAACTATGTTGCTGAACCTGAGCGTGTTTTTGATATGGCTTACCTTTTCGTTGATCCCGCAAAAATTGACCAAACCCGTATCCGCTCAGTTTACGATTCACAAGCGCAAAACCCGGATGCGCCAGCGCAAATTGAAAAACTTTATGTTGTCAACGTGGAAGATCAAGCAACTGCAGAAACAATAACATCTAGCGAAGACTTGGTCTCGCATGCGCAAAATTTAGGGTTAGAAGAAGAACAGTACCTATTTTTAGGCACAAATTCTGATGAACTTCCTGAAGAAATTCGCGCACAAATTCAAGAAGATAGTGACGAACTCGTATTCAGTTCGGAAACGCCATTTGGATATTCAGTTTATATTTTTCAAGGTATTCAGGCTTCTGAGGTGGGTAGCTTTGAAGACGCAAGAGATGAAATTGCTGCACTCATTGCTTATGATGAGATGCAATCTCTATACTCAGAAAACGAGGATAAGCTTCTTGATCTTGTTGCTGGTGGGAGTGATCCCAAGACGATTGCTGAACAAACAGATTTTGATTTTGCAAACCTTTCAACAAGTGATGAAATTTTAGGACTTACAGACTCCCCTGCTGTTAAAGAGGCCATAAGCACAGCCGAACTCGGTGTGACACTCGCTCCGATCAATCTTCCTAATGGTGCTCAAGTCATCATAAAAGTTTTAAAAGAAGAAGAACCGCTCACATTGCCCTACGAAGAAGTCAAAGCCGAGATAGAAGAATCCATTATGATGGAGAAAAAGTCTATTGAGCTTAATGCGTTACACCAAGCCTTATTGCTAGAGGTTGAAAGCGGCAAAAGTTTAGAAGAAATTGCAACTGCCCAAGATTTTGAACTGATCACGATTGCACCTTTAGATGTGCGCGATGCGATGCAAGCGATGCCACTTCCTCTTGCTTTCGGAATGTTTGGACGTGAAAGTGACGATCGTACCGTTTGGGATTATATTGATGGCAACACCGCTTATCTCGCTGAAATCACGAGGGTGGTACCGTTTAATGCAGAGACACCCAATGGACAAAAACTCTCGGAGCGAAATGAAGAGCAGCTTCGTGCGTCAATTTCCAATCAAATTCTATTCGCGTTGACCAACACTCATGCGATTGAGGTTGAGGCAACCCTAAATCCTGCACTGATCGATCAAATTACCGGAGCTACAACACAATGATCGTCTCCCCAACCTTTGAGAATGCCCAAAAATTATATGAAGAAGGGAGTCCACAGCTACTTTCGACACGTATTATTGCGGACCTAGACACGCCAGTGTCTCTATTTTCAAAGGTCGCTCAAGGCCAAAAAAACTCGTTCATTCTCGAATCGGTCACGGGCGGGGAAGCACGCGCACGTTTTTCGATTTTGGGCCTGAATCCAGATTTAGTCTTTCGCGCCAAAGATGATAAGTGTGAAATAAATACGAAAGCCTTATTTGATGATCGTTTCCTCCCATTAAAAGGGAAACCAATTGATGAACTCAAGAAATTGATCGATAATAACCGTATCGAAAATTTCGACACGAACTTGCCCGCGCCTGCAAGTGGCCTTTTTGGATATATGTCCTATGATGTCATTCGCCAGATCGAACCTCTTGGCGCTCCGAACTTTGACCCCATTCAAACCCCTGACATGCTTTTCTTCAGGCCAACCATCATTGTCATTGTTGATAACGTCAAGCATGAAGTAATCATTGTGACACCTCTTCATCCTCGCGATGATATGGCGTTTTCAGCAGCTTATGAAATCGCGTCTGAGCGGCTAAGAAACGCGCTGGATAAAATTCAAGGTTCAATGCCCGCGGCAATTCCGCTTCGTGCGGAGGCGGATGTCGATGATTTAAGCGCGAACATGAGTAAGCCTGAATTTTTGGAAATGGTGCGGCGTGCCAAAGAGTACATTCTTGCCGGGGATATTTTTCAAGTTGTCTTATCGCAAAGATGGACGCTTCCCTTTTCACTCCCGCCTTTCGCGCTTTATCGCGCCTTGCGGCGTACAAATCCCTCGCCTTATATGTTCTTTTTCGAATTTGGTGATTTTCAAGTGATCGGCGCGAGCCCAGAAATTCTTGTAAATCTCACGGGGGAAACCGTCACGATCCGCCCCATCGCGGGCACGCGCCCACGAGGCGAAAATCCACAAGAAGATATGCGCCTCGAAAAGGAACTGCTTGCCGATCCTAAAGAATGCGCCGAACATTTAATGTTGATTGATCTTGGTCGAAACGACGTGGGACGTGTCTCACAACCCAAAACGGTTAAACCGACTGAGCAATTCATCGTTGAGCGATATTCTCATGTGATGCATATTGTTTCAAACGTGATCGGAAAGCTCGCGCGGGACAAGTCCGCGATTGACGCGCTTTTATCAGGTCTTCCTGCGGGCACACTAAGCGGCGCACCAAAAGTTCGGGCGATGCAGATCATTGATGAATTAGAACCTGAAAAACGTGGGGTATACGGCGGCGGCGTTGGCTATTTTTCAGCGAATGGTGATATGGACATTTGTATTGCACTGCGCACCGCCATTTTAGCCAATAAAAAACTCTATATTCAAGCCGGAGCGGGCATCGTTTATGACAGTGACCCCGAATCCGAATATCAAGAATGTGAGCATAAATCGCGCGCCTTGCTTGTCGCGGCAAAAGAAGCCGTTTATTTTGCGGATTCTACAAACTGACTTAAAACGCGCCTTATTGATAATCGGCAAGCGCACTCTCCAAAGGCGCAATTCCTGAAGCGTCCAGCTCATAATAAACGATGAGTTCTGCCCCTCTTAAGGATTGATTTTCAATGACTTGCCATTGACGCTTCACCGAAGCACTCGCATGATTTGGATCCAATCGATAATCAACCCGATTAAAGTCGATTTGCGTTTCATCAAGCGCGCGATTAAGTTTGGGATCCACATAAGAACTCAATAACATAATTGACTTTTGCTTGGCAGCTAAGCGGCTATATATAAGACGCGTGAAATCATCAGCAACCGCAAGCGCCTCGAAATTTCGTGCAAAAAGCCCCAAACTTTTGTCAAAGGCTTTGACATAGTAGCCCTCTTCATCTTTCACGATATGCTTTAAGCGATAACTTTCCATAATATCAACTGGGGGCGTCAGTAAATAATACGGGCGTCCTGAATTTACGAGCGCGCTATCGGGCCAAACGGCGAGCTCAACCCACGCAGGTAAGCTCTCAATATCGTTTAGTACAAGTCGCGATTCTGCAGATTCTGATAAAATTAACCTTACATTTTCAGGAAAATAGCGGCCATCAGGTGTTTGATCATCTTCACCCTCGTCAAATTCTACGGGCTCTGGAAGCGGTTCCACTTCAAATTGTGACTGCGTTCCCGCCACAATTTCGGCATTTGAGTTCGCTTGTGCAAGCTCGAATTGAGCTGAATGGACTTGTTGCGAAGGTGTGTGGCCATTTTCCTCGGAACGAATTTCGTTTTCAGCATAGACAGTATTTTGCCCAAATAGCAAAAATGAAATGAAAACCGCGCAAACTGACCGAACTCGAATTCTTACCATTTTTCAATTCTGCTTTGTTCGCAAATCAACCTATACTTATTTACAAACACCTCTCTAGTCCCTATTACATCTCCCTGAGAGAATTTATCAAGCGGACATTCCAAAATGTTATTATTTATCGATAACTATGACAGCTTTACCTATAATTTAGTACATTATTTTGGCGAAGTTGTAGATGAGATGAAAGTGATCCGTAATGACAAAGCCAGCGTGGATGAAATTTTAGCATTTCAGCCTAATGGAATCGTATTAAGCCCCGGGCCTTGCAGCCCCAATGAAGCCGGAATTTGCCTTGATCTGGTCGGTGCCGCTGCGAATGCGCAAATCCCACTATTTGGAATTTGCCTAGGTCATCAAACAATTGGTCAATATTTTGGCGCAAAAATCGTACGTGCGCGTGAAGTCATGCATGGAAAAATGGGTCGTATCGAACATGATGGCACAGGCGTTTTTAAAGACATCCCCACGCCCTATGAGGCGACACGCTACCATTCATTAACCATTGATCCCGAAACTATGCCGCATTGCCTAGATGTAACTGCGCGCATCGAAAATGATTCAACCATTATGGGAATTTCTCACAAAACTCTGCCAATTCACGGAGTTCAATTTCACCCAGAGTCGATTGCCTCCGAATACGGCCATGAATTAGTTCGCAACTTTGTCTCAATTATGGAAAATTTTAATGTCAAATAAACTGCTTCCCCTTATCAATCAGGCCATAGACGCGCCCCTTTCAAGAGAATCCGCTCAATTGGCATTTGAAACCATCATGAAAGGCGAAGCCACCGACGCACAAATAGCTGGATTTTTGATGGTATTGCGAACGCGCGGCGAATCGAGTGAAGAAATTACCGCCGCCGCCCAAGTTATGCGCGCTCACGCCACAAAAGTCAGCGCTCCGGACGGCGCGATAGATATCGTTGGCACAGGCGGAGATGGCGTGGGCACATTGAATATTTCAACAGCAACCGCCATTGTTGTTGCCGGCGCAGGCGTAACGGTTGCGAAGCATGGGAATAAAAATCTGTCATCACAATCAGGCGCTGCTGACGTGCTCTCAAAAACCGGCGTGACCACAATGATCGAGGCATCAAGCGTTCAGAAAGTTCTTGATGAAGCTGGCATTGCTTTCATGATGGCGCCGATGCATCACCCCGCCATAAAACATGTGATGCCCGCGCGCACCGAGCTTGCAACCCGCACTATTTTCAACATTTTGGGTCCATTGACAAACCCAGCCGACGTGAAACTTCAATTGACCGGCGCCTATTCGCCGGAACTCCTTCAACCCATGGCAGAAGTGCTAACAGCGCTTGGCACTCAGCGTGCTTGGCTCGTTCATGGTGGAGATGGATCAGATGAGCTCTCCATTGTCGCGCCCAGTCAAGTCGTTGAAACCCATAATGGAAATTTGCGCTCCTTTACCATCGCGCCCCAAGATGCAGGTCTGCCCTCACACAAACTCGAAGATATTATGGGCGGGACGCCGGATTATAACGCAAAACGTTTTCAAGCTCTTTTTGCTGGCAAAAAGGATGCTTACCGCGACGCTGTTTTACTTAACGCGGCAGCTGCATTATTAATCGCGGGTCATGCCGATAATTTAGAAGACGGTGCAGAATTGGCAAGACGCTCAATCGACGAAGGTGCGGCTTTCAAAAAGCTCGATGCGCTTATAAAATTAACAGGTCAATCTAAATGATTGATATTTTAGAAAAGATAAAAACGTACAAACTTGAAGAAATAGCGGCACGTAAGCAAGAAGTCTCGATAAATGAAATTATCGGCCGCGCAAAATCAGCATCCGCGCCGCGTGGATTTCGAAATGCACTCGCTCTTCAAGATAAATTTGCACTTATCGCCGAAATTAAAAAGGCATCACCCTCTAAAGGCTTAATAAGAGAAGATTTTGATCCTCCTCGCCTGGCGAAAGCCTATGCTGAAGGGGGGGCCGCGTGCCTATCTGTCCTGACAGATACGCCAAGCTTTCAAGGTCAAGACGCATTTCTTGAAGCTGCGCGCGCGGCCTGTGATCTTCCCGCATTGCGTAAAGATTTTATGTTCGATCCCTACCAAATCTATGAATCGCGCGCCATCGGTGCCGATTGTATTTTGCTGATCATGGCGTGCTTAAGCGATACCCAAGCCAAAGAACTCGAAACTGTCGCATTGGATTTGGGTATGGATGTCCTTATCGAAACACACACAGAAGTCGAAATTGAGCGCGCACTCAAACTCAATTCAAAACTCATCGGGATCAATAACCGTGATCTGAGAAGTTTTGATATTAGCCTTGATGTCACACGCCGCCTTGCGCCCCTTATTGAAGCCGACCGAGATATCGTATGTGAAAGTGGTCTATTTACCCACGAAGATCTCAAATCAATTGCAGACATCGGGGTCACACGTTTCCTAATCGGCGAAAGCCTCATGCGCCAAGCCGATGTGCGCAAAGCCACGC
Source organism: Paracoccaceae bacterium (assembly GCA_965263365.1). Lineage (GTDB taxonomy): Bacteria > Pseudomonadota > Alphaproteobacteria > Rhodobacterales > Rhodobacteraceae > CANMUM01. Next base: position 769,954 of record OZ253672.1, on the reverse strand, counting down.
AAAACATACTTGGATTGTCATGAGCAGATTAACTCATTTTGATAGTGACGGAAACGCACATATGGTTGATGTTTCGCAGAAGGCCGAAACAAAACGGAGCGCAACAGCGCGCAGCCAAGTTACAATGAATAATCTTGCTTACGCTGCCCTCTTAGAAGGGACTGCGCAAAAAGGTGACGTTCTAGGCGTCGCTCGAATTGCAGGGATTATGGGCGCGAAAGCAACCTCAAATCTCATTCCGCTTTGTCACCCGCTCCCGATTCAAAAAATCAGCATCGAATTTAATACGGAGACGGATAATACAGTGATAATCGAAGCAACCGTAAAAACAAAGGGGGCAACTGGGGTCGAGATGGAAGCCTTAACCGCAGCATCGATTGCAGCCTTAACAATTTATGACATGCTTAAGGCAGTTGATAAAAGCATTGACATTCAATCCACACGTCTCATTCGAAAAACAGGTGGAAAATCTGGGGATTTTGAGGCAGAGTGATGCAGTCCTTTGAAGATGGTTTTCACAGCATTTTGGCAGCAATTCCGCTGATTTCAAAAGACATTGTACCGCTTCTTCAAGCTCATAATCGTGTACTACGAAGTCAAATCAAATCACGAAGAGATCATCCAAGCGTCGATATTTCTGCGATGGATGGCTATGCGCTTTCGGGCGCGCACAAAACCTACGTACTCAAAGGGGAAATTCGAGCGGGCGTTAAGACATTGCAAAGAATTTCCGATGGAGAAGCCGTTAGAATATTCACAGGCGCGCCTATTCCGGTTGGCGCAGATCGTGTGATGATTCAAGAAAACGCCGTGCCCTCCCCCCCTCAGTTAACTGGCAAAATTCCCGAAATTGGGGCGCATATCCGTCGAAAAGCAAGTGATTTTGACAAATTACACCAAGTGCAACATTTTCAAAAGCTAACGCCTGAAAAAATCGCGCTGATCGCGGCGATGGGCCATAATCAAGTTAGCGTTTCGTCCGCACCCCACGTGGCCATTTTACCTACGGGAAGCGAATTGGTTGAGCCAGGCGAAAAATTTGATAAATTCGACGTTATATCCTCCAATCCTTACGGTCTGAGCGCTCTCATTGACTCTGAATCTGGAATTCCAGAACTCCTTCCCATCCAAAGCGATAATTTGACCAACATCTCAACAACACTTCAAAAGCTAAACCATGATATCATTGTGACCTCGGGCGGTGCTTCCATTGGAAAATATGATTATGTACATGATGCCGCCGTGGCAGCGGGTTTTTCAATTCAAATCCATAAAATCGCACTCCGTCCCGGCAAACCAATTATTTTTGGGAAGCGTGACAGACAAATTTTTTTAGGCCTACCCGGAAATCCAGTTTCCGCGATGGTGACGGCGCACATATTCTTGAGATCTATAATCAAAAAAATGCAAGGCTTAGATGTCGGCCTCCCTCAAACTGAACCGGGAGAACTGCTCAGTGGTATTGCCGCTAATGGCGACCGAACACATTTCATGCGCGCACGACGATGTCTGTCGCAGGGAAGATATCAAATTCAAGTTTATCAAAATCAGGACAGCGCTTCTCTTTCACGTTTAGATGAAGCAAATTGCTATGTCGTCCGCCCTCCATTTGACGCGGCTAAAGAGGCGAAGGATATCGTTTTTGCAATGCCAATTTAGGCTATTCACATCACAGCATAACTCTTAATGAAAATATCTATTTAAAGTCAAAATATCAGCTTAAGGGTAGTCGACCGAGACTACTGAATTGTCGATTTATTCAAATTTTTTCACGATGTCTTTTTCATTTAAGACATGCTTATTCTCCAAGATATATTTATCTAACCAACTTGAAAATTCTTCCTCAGTGAGATTATAGCGTTCATAAAGCACCTCTTTAGAGACTAGCCCTGCCATAAAGACACGAACGACTGACGCCTTTTTGCGTACAACCCATCGCTTTGTGTCGGTGGGTGGCAAATCGGACAACGAAATCACAGTTCCATCTTTAAGTTTGACCGCAACAGGAGTTGATGATTTCCCTGTTGTTGATTTTTGATTTCCAAATTTGATTTTTTTAATTTCCATAATGCGCCTCTCAACCGTGAACGAACCGAAATTCTTAGGAAAAGTGCAATTCCGCCGGTCTTCCGGTTTGGCGGTTCCAAGGGGTGACTAAGACCGATTAAGTTGCGGCTCATTCCAAGAGCTTCGATCTCGACAAACTGACGCAAATAAGTTATTTGCCCGTTGAGTAAATTCGTGTTTTTGTTTCAATTTTAGAAAAAACAAATCAAAGTGGAAAAAAATCAACATATGTCATTGAATTCGCTAGGTTTTGATAAGTCGCCCCAAGATACGCGCGTTGTGGTTGCAATGTCGGGTGGTGTTGATTCATCGGTCGTGGCCGCGGAATTAAAGTCAGAGGGCTATGATGTGGTGGGCGTGACTTTACAATTATATGATCATGGCGCGGCTATCCAAAAATCAAATGCTTGCTGCGCTGGACGCGATATTCATGACGCAAGGCGTGTTGCGGAAAGGATGGATTTTCCACACTATGTGCTGGACTATGAAAACCGTTTTCATGACCGTGTGATTTCCCAATTTGCCGATAGTTACTTAAACGGCGCCACGCCCGTGCCCTGCATTCGTTGCAATCAAGATGTTAAATTTAAAGACCTCCTTGAAACCGCAAAAGATCTTGAAGCGGATTGCATGGCCACAGGTCACTATATTCAGCGCAAACAAGGAACAAAAAAAGCCGAACTTCACATTGCTGAAGACCCAAGACGCGATCAAAGTTACTTCTTATTTACCACAACTCAAAAGCAACTTGATTTCCTTCGCTTCCCACTGGGTCATTTGCCAACCAAAGATGAAACACGAGCCCTCGCCAAAAAACACGGCCTTACGGTTGCCGACAAACCTGATAGTCAAGATATTTGCTTTGTGCCCGACGGCAATTACGCAGCAACAATTGCCAAATTGCGCCCCGGCACCGTCAAAGCTGGCAATATCGTTAATCTTGATGGCGAGATCTTGGGACAGCATGATGGCGTGATTAATTATACGATTGGACAAAGGCGCGGCCTCAAAATTGGGGGCGGCCATACCGAAGGAAATGAGCCTCTCTATGTTGTGAAACTGGACGTGGTGAATCATCGTGTAATCGTGGGACCACGTTCCGAACTTGCACGCGATGAGATGACTTTAAGCGATGTCAATTGGCTTGGGGATCAAGCGCTTGAAGACAAAACTAATGTACGCGTCAAAATACGCTCAACGCGCCCGCCCGAACCCGCCACAATTAATGTCGAAAACGGAAAAATACGCGTGCGCCTTGAAGCCCCCGAAGATGGGGTAAGTCCGGGACAAGCCTGTGTGTTTTATGAGCAGGACCCTTCGAGTACACGCGTTCTTGGCGGCGGCTGGATCACCGGCGCTAAGCGTGTGTCGACATAAGCAAACAGATCGCTTTGCAAAGCTCTCGACCGTTCAATTCACAAAGTAAATGATATAAACGCTCCATATTGACTTGCGCGTTGTAATTTGTTTTTGGTGAAAATAATCAAATGTAGGCTCCCAAAATGCACGCAGAAAATCAACTTGTCAAAAACCGACCTGAAGCACTTGAGCGGCTTTTTGAACTGCTTAGAATTCCTTCAATTTCTACAGATCCAAAATGGGCTAGTGACTGTGCACGCGCTGCGGAATTTTTAAAGAGCGACCTCCAATCTATCGGTTTTGATGCACGCGTCGTAGCGTCAGATGGTCATCCGTTTGTATTGGCGCACTCCCCTAAAGTTGCAAACGCGCCTCATGTTTTATTTTACGGACATTATGATGTGCAGCCGATCGACCCGATCGAATTATGGACGCAAGATCCATTTAATCCAAGCATCATTGAACGAGATGGGAAAAAAGTAATCCACGGGCGCGGCGCTTCTGATGATAAGGGGCAAATCATGACGTTTGTCGAAGCGTGCCGAGCGCTCTCACAAACCGGCGGCATTCCTCTAAACATCACGATCTTATTTGAAGGCGAAGAAGAAACAGGCTCGCCCTCACTTCCGCAATTTTTTGAAGACTACAGCTCAGAAATCAAAGCCGATTTTGCACTTGTTTGCGATACAGGAATGTTCGACGAAAACACGCCTGCAATCTCAAGCCAGCTCCGCGGATTGATGGGAGAAATAGTGACCATTTATGGTGCGCGCACTGATCTGCACTCAGGACTTTATGGAGGTGCCGCTCAAAATCCAGCGCATATTTTAACCAGCGCCCTCGCCTCACTTCGTAACCCTGATGGCTCGATTGCACTTGATGGATTCTATGACGGGGTTGCCGAAATTAAAGCCACCCTTCGCGCAGAATGGCAGAATCTCCATGCTCAAGGAAAAGCGCACCTAGAGAATGTCGGCTTACACCAACCCGCTGGTGAAGCTGAATTTGATATTTGGGAACAGATTTGGGCGCGGCCGACAATGGAAATCAATGGAATTTGGTCAGGATATACCGGTGAAGGTTTTAAAACTGTGCTCCCTGCGCGCGCCGATGCAAAAATCAGCTTTCGCTTGGTTGACTCTCAAGACCCCGAAAAAATACGTCAAAAATTTCGCGATACGCTTCGATCAAAAATTCCGCCTGATTGTTCAATAGAGTTCAATGCGCACGGCGGTTCACCAGCCGTCTTTATGGATACAGAGCGAGCGGAATTTCAAAAGGCTAAAACAGCCCTCGACGGGATTTGGGAAAATAACTGCATATATATTGGGATGGGCGGATCAATCCCAATTGTTGGCAGTTTCAAAGAAAAATTAAACATGGAGAGCATACTCCTTGGCTTTGCTCAAGCCTCAGATCAGATCCATGCACCTAATGAAAAATACGACCTGCAAAGTTTTCAAAAAGGTGCACTTGCGTGGCTTAGGATTCTTCAAGCGCTGAGCTCATAATATTCTCAATTTCATTGAGCAGCTGTTCCTTGCCAAATGGCTTTTCAAGCAACCGACAGCAGTCGACCTGCGCAACCTCCTCGCGGAGATTCGGAGATATGTTTCCGCTAATGAACAAAAACTTTGTTTTCAGTCCGTTTGATTGGAAATACCGATATATATCCAACCCAGTTTCAGCCACTAATACGACATCACAAACCACAAGGTCAAAGCTGTCCAAATCTTCGATCGCACTGACGGTGTCAAGTGAAATTGCGGTTTCAGCGTGATGACCACTAATAATTAGTTGTGATTTAATGCTCTTGGCCAAAATCGCATTATCGTCCACCACCAAAATTTTCAAAGGAACATTAATCTCTTTGTTCGGCTTAACGGGTTTCAGTTCTCGCTGGTTTTTCTCTTTGTCAGTGCGCGGGAGAATCAGACGTGCTTCCGTTCCAACACCCAATCGGCTTGATAACTCAAACTTACCGTTTGAGCGCTCTGCGAATTGCTTAACCATCGCAAGACCAATCCCTGTACCCTTTTCATTTGGTTTAAGACTAATAAAGGGTTCAATTACTTTGTCTAAAAGTTTTTTTGAAATCCCTTCCCCAGAATCTTCGACACAAAATACAATGCGCTTTTTCTCCGCGTCATCCATTGCCTTCAACACAATTGTCCCTCCACTCTTCATCGCATCACGCGCATTGATTATCAAATTGAGTAGCGAGTTTTTAAGCAGAACACGGTCACAAATCGCAGCGCCTTTCGTTTCACAAACAGTCTCCAAGCTATGAGTTGGCGAAATAAGATTTTGAACCAATCGTCCGGTTTCAAAGAGAATATTCTGAGGATCAACTCTATTCGCTTGCATTGGAGCATTTCTCGCAAATGCGAGAATTTGGCGCGTTAAACCGGTCGCGGTATCAACTGACAACGTGATGTCATTCAAGTACTCATTTTTGATTGTATCAAGGTCATCTGATTCATTTATTAAGTCTGCATTTGCACGAATTACGGCAAGCGCATTATGAAAATCATGTGCAATTCCACCGGAAAGCGTCCCGAGCGCCTTCAACTTTTGAGAGTGCATTGCAATTTGATCATCTTTGGTCTTTTCGCTCACATCAACAATGATATAGAGACAAAGATCACTCTCCCCTGTGAGATGTAACGTTGTCCCTTGAATCAGATAATGACGGTCATCACTCATTTCAAAGCTACGCTGACGACTGTCGGTCATAAGATATTTTGAATTAATGATATTGCTAATCTTTAGACCGTCCAACTGATTAACACTTACGTCAAAAAAACGTCCAAAAGCTGGGTTCGCCCTTAAGACATATCCATTATCATCAACGACAACGATTGCCTCAGTGACAGCTGTCAAAATGCTTTCCATCAAATGCCGCTCCTTTGAAGCTTCTTGTGCATTCAAAACCAATTTTTGTTGCACCAGAAAGGAAATGCGCTCTTGTTGGATCGAGTGTGAGTAGTATTCACTATATGCGGAAACACCCGTATGTGCCGCCAAAAATGCCATCAAAACGGGAATCAAATAATAAAAATCTCTAGTCACATCGACAGTAATTTCTCTTATAGAGATCGTAAGCGCTGAAACTATAAAAAACAAACCCAATTGGTAAATGAGACAAAATAAGTTAAACCTTGCTGAGAAGAAATTAAGTGTCGACGACAATACCATAAGCAGTAGAAATGCAGTTCCTGAAACAGCAAGATATTTTAGCGGAATAATAAAAGCCACGTAGGTGAGGGCCAATATTTGGAGAGTAAATTGTGTAAGGTTCAGAATATATCGAAACCGAGACCAATATCTAACTTCGTATTTAAATTCCTTAAGTTGGAACAATTGAGCTCCAACAGAATATAGCATAATAAATTCAAAGGTTTGAAAAATAATAAATGAAATGGCAACGTTGGTAAACGAAACAAGATTCAAACCGATCAGATGTGATATAATTATGAGAGCTTGGTTAGCCCCAAAGTTTGCACGTCGATATCTGAAAAAATCATAGGTTGTACGCGCAAGTTCACTATCCGCACGATCGGAAATCACAAATCGATGTGCGAATATTTCAAGATCGCTGTTATACAAGCCTTTCCCCAAAGCCCGCACAACAAATTTTATTTTATCTAACATATTCTATAAAATACGCATGCTTCACTAAATTCATCATTTTCTATTTCTTGTCCGCCCACCTTTTCGCCTAGCTTTTAAATTACTATCAAATTCCATTCCTTCAGAAATTAAGGTACTCATTGGATGTTGAGGGTGCATTTTGCCATACAGATCCCAGAGTTGCGTGCAGCCCTCATTTTGATCCATTTTTAAATCAGTTAACACCCACTCTAAAAAAATAGAACGCGCCTCTTCAATGGTTAAGTTCTCGATTTGATAGCTTTGAAAAATTACCCCTCTTGGGTCAATCGACTTGGAATATTCTTCAATCATTATTTACCCCCTCACTAGAACGAACTCATAAACTATTGTTAAACATGAAATGAATAGTTGCGCGCAATCTTAAGCACAGATTCTGACATAAAAGTAAACTTTTTACTTAACAAATCAAAATTTTCACAATTTGATAAATAATTAATTAATTTTATCCATCCTTGAGGGACGTTTTCTGGTAATTTTTCGCCAAATGAAAGCTTCGCATAATGAGAAAGTGAGTAATAAAAATGATAACATTCATTAAGGGTTGCGATGTCAGCATCATTCAAAAAAACTTCGCATTTTTCCAGTAAATCAAATATTGACTGACCGCTTTCGGTAATATTGTTCATAAGCGCGAAGGCTTGAACAAGAAGCTCGAGTTCCATCATCCGCCCAGGACCATGCTTTATAGATAAGGCACCTTCCGGCTTAAAATTTTCTCGAATTTTCATAAGCATTTCAATGACATCTTTGCGCTGTTCGTCCCGATCCCGAGGACACGCGAGCGCCGTTTGAATCGCTGTTTTAATATCATTGGCAAGCATATGATCACCTGCGACAACGCGGGATCGTAACAAAGCCAAGTGCTCCCAAGTCCAAGCTTCATTCAGCTGGTAATTTGAAAAACTTGCCAAAGAAACCGCAACCGGCCCTTGGCGCCCAGAGGGTCTCAGTCGCATATCAACTTCAAATAACATGCCTTCAGAGGTCGCGACCGTAAGCGCTTGAATTAGATTTTGTGTCAAACGCGCAAAATAATTTGAAACTTCGAGTGGTTTGGGACCTTCATTTTTCTCCGCCCCGCAAGCATCATAGATCACAACAAGGTCAAGATCAGAACTGCGTGTCATTTCCCGAGAACCAAGTTTTCCCATCGCCAAGATGGCTGCGCCACGACCGGGAGGTGGCCCATATCGACGCGCCATTTCGCCATTGACAGCTTCCATTATTTTTTGAACCGCCAGCTCTGCAATCAAGGAATAGCACGCTCCCGCAATTCTTGCCTCTGTTAGTCCCCGCAACAGATGAACAGATACGCGAAACTGTGCCTCACGCACAAAACGACGCACAGAGTTTAGGATATCTTCATAGTCTTGCGCCTCATCGCATTCGCCTTCAAGTGTTTTTGTCAAAAGTTGATGATAAGATTCATCGACGGACAAAGGCATAAAGAATTCCGATGACAAAACAGCTTCAAAAATTCGCGGATTGCTCCCAAGCAAGACGGCTTCCCGGGGTGCGAGCGCGCAGATTTCTGTGAGCAAATCAAGCAAGCTCATATTGGCTTCAAACATTGAAAATAATTGGACGCCTGCAGGCTGCAGACGAAGGAAACGATCAAAATTTCGAACCGCCTGCTCCGGTTCAGCGGATTGCGTCAAGGCACTTAAAATTCGAGACTTTAACCGGTTATAAATAGATTGCGCACGTGTAGAGCGTGTTGCAGGGAACTGAGCCCACGCATCAATCATCTCTTGCTCTTGTTCACTAAATTCATGTGTGTCAATATCACTTTCGTCACGTGCGGATTCAAAAAATTCATCAATAACCGCGTCAATTTCGAAAATTCTCTTCACAAACTGAGCTTCGAAATCTGAATCCATATTGAGAAGTCCCAAAAAGGAATTTATGCCTGTTTCTGTACTTGGAATGAGATGTGTTTGTTGATCTTCAATCATTTGAGTGGCGTGCTCAAGTTCGCGAAGCCATAGATACGATTCCGACAAAAAATGAGCGGTATTCTCATCAATTATTTTAGCTTCTGCTAACAACTTCAAAGCTTCAAGCGTCGATGGTGCGCGCAGTCCGCTTTGGCGCCCTCCGAAAATAAGTTGCCGCGTTTGTGTAAAAAACTCAATTTCGCGAATTCCTCCGCGCCCGAGTTTCAAATGATGCCCCTCAAAGGTTATTTCACCACTTATACCCTTATGCGTCCGAATATTTAAGCGCATATTATGGGCGTCTTCTATAGCCGCGAAATCCAGGTGTTTTCGCCAAATAAACGGACCCAAACGCGAAAGAAACGACATTCCCGCCCGAATGTCACCAGCGCAAGGCCGCGCCTTAATAAAGGCAGCGCGCTCCCAAGTGCGCCCCAGCGCCTCGTAATAACTCTCCGCTTGATCCACCGTGATCACGACCGGCGTGACAGATGGATCTGGACGCAATCTGAGATCGGTGCGAAAAACATAGCCATCAACTGTTTGTTCAGACAAAAGCTTAATCAACCGCTGCACGACACGAATAAATTGCTTACGAATTTCAAAAATCTCAAACTCGGTATATTTATCTTCATCAAGAAGCACGATTAAATCAATATCCGACGAATAGTTAAGTTCAAATGCACCCTGCTTTCCCATCGCAAGTACAAACAAACCACAATCCTTGTCCATCGCAATTTCTGGGAGCTTATTTTGAGACACTTGCATACTGATTAAATACCGCAATCCCGCTTCGATCGCGAAATCTGCAAAAACAGTGAGCGCATATGTTTGTGTTAAAACTGGTAAAGTTTTAGCGATCGCAAATAGGCCAAGATATAGCGCAATTTTCGCCTTTCGAAGGCGAAGCTCCCGCCCGATTTGCTCAAAACTCACAGCATCAAACTCGCGTGTCAGCTCAGTGAGCACGTCTTCAAACTCTTTATTCGCGTTTTCTCTAATCCAATCTTCGTGACGTTTTAAAAGCCGTTCAAAATAAGGAGAATACTTGCGTGCGTGTTCAATTAAATCGTCCAAGCTCGAAAATGATGAAGCCAAATTATCTTCAAAATCAACGAGCCGCGGCATCACTTATTTTCCTTTGAAGCTTGGCGGACGCTTTTGAATAAAGGCCATCACGGCTTCCTGAAAATCTTCGGTAGCCGCACATTTCGATTGAAAATCTGTTTCAAGTGCAAAATTGGATTGGCGGTCTCTTTCAAATGAATTTCGCATAAGTTGGCGCGTATGTGACTGGGCGATCGGTGCTGATTGCGCAAAATGCTGCACGATTTGATCGAGCGATTCCTCAAATTGCCCATCCTCAACCGCGTCCCAAACCATGCCCATTTGCTTGGCTTGTGGCGCGAAAACCTTCTGGGCGGTCAATCCCATGGCTGTCGCATTTTGCCGCCCAATCAATCTCGGCAGGACATAGGCAATTCCCACATCTGGAGAAAGACCAATTGATGAAAATGACAGCTGAAAATACGCTGTCTGCTTTGCAATCACAAAATCACAAGCAAGCGCCAGACTCATCCCCGCGCCAACGCAAGCGCCCTCAACAGCGGCAATTACGGGAGATTTTGCACGATCAATCGCCTCAAGAATTGGTAAATACTCATCTTCCAAAACACGCGAAACCGAAAAATCACTAACACTCGAAGATGCAAACTCTTTAAGGTCTTGCCCAGAACAAAAATGTCCGCCCGCGCCGCGCAATATGATCGCGCGCGTATCTTCAGGGCTATCCGTGATCGCCGCCCCGAGTTTTAACCGCACATTCGAATTGAGCGCATTCCGCGCCTCGGAGCGATTAATTGTTATCTTTCGCACCCGCAACTGATCTTCAATTATGACTTCTTCAATCATTTTCACCATCCTCATCAAACTCAATTCGCCCCGATCTGCGGATAAAAATGACAGAAATTAATCCGCCAAACACGAACAAAATCGGACCAATAAGCCAAAGCAAAACACCACTTCCTGAAAAACGTGGGCGAAGTAAAATCGTATCGCCATATCTTGCTGACAAGAAATCTTTGATTTCGTCTTCGCTTTTCCCTTCGACTAACATCTCTCTAAGTAACACACGAACATCTCTTGCGATAGCTGCCCCAGAGCCATCAATGCTTTCTCCTTGGCAAATCACGCAGCGTAATTCCGCCGAAAGCGCGCGCGCGCGCGCCTCTAACTCTGGATCATCCAAGACTTCATCAGGCAACACGGAAATTGCCGCACCGGCAATAATTACGCACAAAAATAGAACTACACCTCTGATCATATTTTTCGCCCCCGTGCCACGATGCCGAGGCGCATTCGTCGATCCGTGAGTGATAAAAGTCCACCCAAAGCCATAAACGCTGAGCCAATCCATAGTAAATTCGAAAGGGGTTTAATATAAAAATAAACCGACCACACTCCAGAATCTTGTCCACGACGCATTACCAAATAGAGATCGCCAAACAAATAGGGGACAATGGCGGCCTCCGCCGTTTGCGTCCCTTCAACCGGATAATTTCGAATTTCAGGTTGCAATCTAAACTGTCGATCTCCTCGCGTTAACACAAAGTGTCCACGCTCATAAATGTAATTTGGCCCCCGCCCTCGCTCAGTTTTTTCAAAAGTGACTTCATATGAGGCCGCGGGATATGTGACGGGTGCGCGAATGGCACGCAAATCTTCAAACTCGTACGCCCGCAATATCCCGACGGCAAGCATCACAATCCCGAAACCGATATGCGCACAAACTTTACCCCATTCAGATCGTGGAATTTTAAAAAGCCGTTTAATATAGGCTGAAAAACCAGAACTTTGTTTGGCAATCTTGTGCAGATCCGCCAGACTGCCGAAAATCACCCAAGCCGAAAGTAAAACTGTCAACGGCGCCATGAGGCCAATTGTGCCCTGACGCCAGAGTGTTATTAAAGCGCAAGCCAATGCGATCGCCCCAACCCAAATCATAATCGGCCGCACATGTCTAAATTGTGCTCGCTTCCAAGGAATGGTAGCGCCCAAAGGCAGAAGAAAAGCAAGCAAAATCATAAAAGGTGTAAAACTAGCGTCAAAAAATGGGGGGCCAACCGCAAGCGTTTCCCCTACAGCAACTTCAGCAACTAGCGGCCACATCGTGCCTACGAAAACTACAGCTGTCGCGACGCATAAAAGTAAATTGTTAATGACAATCCCACTTTCTCTTGATATTGGCGCAAAAGCACCAGAAGGAACAAGCTGCGGCGCCCGCCAAGCATAAAGCCCAAATCCGATCACAATTGCAGCCAAAATAATCGCCAATATGAAAACGCCACGCGTCGGATCGGCCGCAAAACTATGGACAGATGTCAAAAGCCCTGAGCGGACAATGAATGTGCCCACAAGCGAAAATGAAAATCCGACAATCGCGAGTAAAATTGTCCACGACTTCAGCGTATCTCTCTTTTCAACCACAACCGCAGAGTGCAAAAGTGCAATCGAAACCAGCCATGGCATAAAGCTCGCGTTTTCGACCGGATCCCAAAACCAATATCCTCCCCAGCCTAACTCGTAATAGGCCCACCAAGATCCCAACGCGATACCAATCGTTAAAAATACCCATGACAAGAGCGTCCAAGGCCGCACGAATCTTGCCCATGCCGCATCAACTTTACCTTCAATTAAGGCCGCAATCGCAAAAGAAAATGTGACCGAAAGTCCGACATAGCCGAGATAGAGAGCGGGAGGATGTAAGGCGATTCCAGGGTCTTGCAAAATTGGGTTTAAACCAAACCCGTCATCGGTCGGCTGCACCAAACGCACAAAAGGATTCGAAGTCAAAATTAAAAATGCATAAAATGCCACACCAATGAGTGCCTGAACACCGAGTACACGCGCACGGGTCGAAAGAGGCATCTGCCGCGATCCCCATGCGACCATTGAACCAAATAGGCTCAAAATCACAACCCACAAATGCATCGAGCCCTCATGATTTCCCCATGTCGCCGATATTTTATAGAGTAATGGCATTGTGGAGTGCGAATGTTGCGAAACCAATGCGACCGAGAAGTCAGAGGTGACAAATGCACTTACCAAGAGTAAAAAACTAGTGGAAACACTTAAAAATTGAAGATGCGCGAGATTAACCGATAAGGCTTGCCAACTCCGCCATGATTTTTGCGCCCCTAAAAGACCAAAAATCCCTTGTTGAAGAGCCAAAAATGCGGCGAGAACCAATAAATAGTGACCATGTTCATGGGTAAGCAAATTTTGCATGTACCATTATCTAAATATATTGAGAAAAGGTGCAAGATCCAACGTCAAAAATTCAAACAATTTAACCAAATAGCAATAAATAATTAAGCTTATATTTAACATTTAACGGTAGTTTGAAAAACAGTAGATGTAATCTATGGTTTGAAACGACGCTATTTCCGATCCCCCAATAATAGCGTCGTTTCTTTTTTTCAGATAAATTTACCTGAAAACCTTGGCATGAATTTGATAATTAAATTCATACATTTTTCTATTTATTCTTTTTGCATAAATTCTAAGATAGCGGAATTTTCCACACCTCGATTTTTTGGTTTCGGTTTCAGAGGTTTCGATTGAAGTGTTGGAAGTGGCCCCGACGAGTGCTTAAGTGTTGACCGTGCCCGAAAATGATGCAGTTCACGCGCCCCAAAATAGAAACTCACAACTGCGCCAAGCAACCACCAAAGTGGCTCAGGAACAAACTGCAACCCAACCATTCGTTCTTTAAACCCTTCAGGGTCGGACATCGCATAAATAAATAGCGCAACAGTTCCCAAAGCCATAAATGGGCGCGGCAACCGATTGAGACCATTCACAAAACTTGCAAAATTTCCTTTCGATTCATGCGTATATTCAGCGCTATATTGCTTAAGAGAGGCCTGAAAACGATCAGCATCATTTTGCATTTTTTGTGTTTCATTCGCATGAAAGACTTCACTCGTTGACTTCACAACACCACCAATGCCTTCCACGACTTTTCCAATTCCGTTTATACTACCTAAAATACTCATTTTATCTCCCTATTAGCCCCACTTTAAAACGCGCGATTGATGCTCAGCATTTGAATAATGGTATTTTTTTGACATAAATTCCTCTGCACGCCGTATCCATCCCCCTTTGCCACCGGAGCGCGTGCGCGCATATTTTCGGCTTTTTGGTCGACGCTCGGCAAGATCATAATAGTAATTGCGTCGCGCAATCGCATAGGCGTCATTTAAATATGTGCCCGCTTGACCATCAACGCGGCATGCCGCTGCAATTGTTTGATCCCCAATGATTCCGTCAATGCTAATGTCTTCACCAAATTCACGCAAAATTCCTTGCAATAACTTGATCGCATTTCGGCCCGCATTTACATACATGTCAAACACATTCGGTATAATTGAAGCAGGTAGCTCATCAATGCGTGGTCGCTCCAAATAGCGCGATACATAAATTTGCCGAGCCTCGCGTTGTGTAAGATTACGCACATCACTAACCTTTACGCGGTATCCCCGATAATTAGATAGTGTTCCGATCGTGATACCGTATTTGGTTGCGCCGCCCGGATCATCAGGATCATTGACGAATCCGCCTTCTCTTTTTATTAACTCATCTAAGAGGGTATTTATTTCCATAACCAGTTCCTTTCTTTTCCCTACAAAACAGAAATTACTGGGTTTTGGTTTTAAAAAGTTAAAAAAAATTCAGAAAATAGATTCTGGATGTTCAGCATGCGTTAACCTTTTAAGGGCGCAAAGTAATAATTAATAAAGTAATGATTAATTAGGTTGATACACGCCCTGCTCTTCAAGTGCATTCACCAGCTCACGCGGCATATACTCTTCATCATGCTTTGCAAGTATTTCATCAGCAATAAATACACCATCTACCATTTCTCCCCTCCCAATTACGCCCTGACCTTCTTCAAAAAGGTTAGGAAGAATGCCATCAAATTGGATCACATACTCGTGCGAATGATCCGTCACAACAAACTCAATCGTTTCGTTCTCACTCTTTACGGTGTCCACTTTTACAAGCCCTCCGATACGAAAAGTTCCTGACGGCACGCCCTCTTCCACAAGTTGTGTAGGTGTTCGAAAAAACTCAATCGAGTTACGAAATCCAATACCAACGGCGGCAAATGAAACCACCATAAATACACAACCTATTATAATGAGTCGAATTCGGCGTTTTTTGCGTAACGACATAGTCTACCTATGGGAACAAGGGCGCTTGCATAAGCGCTGTGGTTTCAGGAACATCAATCATAATATTGGCACATTGAATTGCCATGCCTGCTGAGCCTTTCACAAGATTATCAAGAGCTGAAAACACAATGCACTTGCCAGGCTCTCGATCAGAGCAAACGCCAATATGACAAAAATTCGACCCTCGGACATGACGTGTGTGCGGCGCATTTTCAATCGGTAATATCTGAATAAACGGCTCATCATTATAAGCGACTTCAAGTGCTTTATGAACTGTTTGCGCGTCACCATCTAGGTAAATTGTCGCTAAAATTCCACGATTTTGAGGCAACAAATGGGGCGTAAAACGAACTTTAACCTCGCGACCAGAAGCGCGCGAAAGCTCTTGATCAAACTCACTTAGGTGGCGATGTGAGGCAATTCCGTAGGCGTGATATCCTTCTGAGACTTCAGCGTGCAACATAGCTTCCTTTGCGCTGCGGCCTGCACCGGAGACGCCTGTTGCCAAATCAATCACAATTTGATCGGGATCAATGACGCCCGCTTTGAGAAGCGGAATGAGCGGCAAATTTGCGGTCGCCGCATTGCATCCCGTCGCTGCGACAAGCCGCGCCGATTTGATTTCATCGCGGTAAATCTCCGGAAGACCATAAACAGCCTCTTTTTGCAATTCTGGAGCACTATGCACTTGACCATACCAATGCGCATAAGCTTCGACATCGCGCAGCCGAAAATCTGCCGATAAATCCACAATCTGAACATGAGCGGGTAAATTCGCAATAACTTTTTGAGAAGTGGCGTGAGGAAGCGCGCAAAATGCAAAATCTATTTGCGAAAAATCAACTTCAGCAAGCTTCACCAAGGGCGGCAAACTCAAATGACGAAAACTGGGAAATACATCTTCCATTTTCCGACCCGCTTTTGCATTTGCAACAAGCGCACTTAGCTCAAAATTTGGGTGGCGCGCAAGCAACCGGACAAGCTCCGCGCCTGTGTACCCGCTCGCACCGATAATCACCGTCTTAAGTTTTTGAGATGCGTTCATGCGCAAATAATTCCTTCAATTCACCTTTAAAACTGTTCAAACTGGATATCGACGCCAAAGAGCTTACTCGCCTCTTCACTGACCTCACTTGCGTTCCCGCTTGTAAAATAAACCGTTTGACCAATTTTATTCATAAAATCGGGATGTCGGTCAACATAATTAACCAATGATTTGGCAACGATAAATGGCTGAGAAAACACCATGCAGTCTTGCGGAAGATGGGCAGCGAAATATTTATTGGCGAGCGGATAATGTGTACAACCAAGCGCTGCAGTCTGCGGACTTGGAATTCTCTCAAGACCTTGTTTTACATATTTAATCACGGCTGCTTCAGCAGCGCCCGCATCCCCACACTCGATCGCAGGAACAAGATCAGGACAAGCCACCGCCTCCACTTTGACATCGCGCGCTCGGAATTTCAACTCGCGCGCAAATGCGCCCGAACGCACAGAGGCCTCAGTTGCAAACAAAAGCACGTTGCGCAAACCAGTGTGAGAGGGTGGCGAATTATCTCCCCAGTCTCGATCGGTCATCGCCTCAATGATCGGGACAAAAACGCCCAAAACACGTTTCTTTCCAGAAGGATCTATTTGAGGAAGCCATTCCACTTGCAAATCATGGAGGGCAACGGCTGATGCGGTATTACAAGCGAGAATAACTAAATCACATCCAGCATCAAACATTTTTTGGACGCTTGCACGAGTCAATTTATGAATTTCTTCATCACTTTTCGTGCCATAGGGCGCATTTGCGTGATCCCCTACATACATAAAACCAGTCTCAGGAAGAGCTTTTTGCAACGAACGCAAAACCGTCAAACCCCCAATTCCACTATCAAATACGCCTATCATACCAATACCCCAATCATTACGAATCCTGCCGGTAGCGCTCTTCAAATTCAAACCCTAAGCCCGGATTTTCTACACCTGCCAGATCATAAACTGTTTGCCTCAAGAATTTTTTTAAGGCGTATGCGTCTTTTAAATATGGCGCTAACTCTTCGCGCTCAATCGGCGTCCCAATTTTGAGTTCAACAGGTTGATCAACACGCTTGCGAAACTCATTGATTAACAACCCCAATCGAAAGTTCGGATGAATATGCGAAGCGACGTGAAAAAGGCGGGAGTTTTGGCCTTCAAAGTAAACGGGAACCACCCGCGCTTGTGTTCGCGTTATCAGTTTTGTAGGCATCCGCCCCCACCCGCAATCAAAGGGTTGCCCGAAAGGTTTTAATGAAGTCGCAACCGTGCCTGCCGGAAAAATTCCAACTAATCCGCCATTATTTAACCACGAAAGACTTTCACTGCGCATATGCAAATTCTTACGCAGAGCTTCTTTTGAACCGCTAAAGTCAACAGGTAAAATCACATCATCAAGATCACGCGCGCGCCTAAACACATTATTAGCAATAATTTTAAACTCCGAACGACGCCTTGAAAGCAAATATCCAAAAGCTAAGCCATCAAGTATGCCAAAGGGATGATTCCCAACCACAATCACAGGGCCTTCGAAAGGAATATTCTCAATAGCGCCCTCAGTCACATTAAGCGAAATCCCATATCGCTCGACCATGACTTCCCAAAAATTAGCGCCAGCGGACACTTCTTCAGCATAACCTTCCACGCGTTTGAGCAATTTGGGACGCCCCGAAATGTTCTCAAGATAGCGAATGAAATTCCGGCCAAGCCAAGACTTAGCTTCAAATGCATAAGTGATATCACGCGCGATAGAAACCGGCATCAGCAACTTGCCTTCAAAACGCTCAAAACCGCATTCTCATCCACACTATTCTCGATGAACGCGCTGCCAATCTCATTTGCCAGAATAAATGTCAGCTGGCCGGACTTTACTTTTTTATCTTGATACATGGCCTCAAGTATATCCTTAGCTTCAATACCCGCACCCTCAATTTCATGAATATAGGCTTTCATTCCCATTTTTTCAAAATGTGCGCGCAGTTTTTTCCCCGCATTTGCGTCACAAAACCCCATATTATGCGAAAGGTCGAAAGCGAGACCACAACCAATAGCAACGCCCTCACCGTGTAATAGCCGATCACTATAACCTGTCACTTTTTCAAGTGCATGACCAAAGGTATGCCCTAAGTTTAACAAAGCACGGTCTCCCCGCTCTTTCTCATCACGTGCAACAATATCAGCCTTAATCTGACAACAATGCGCAATCATTTGCGCGATCGTTTCAGGCTCTAATCCCTTTATTTGATTATGCTTTTCATCAAGCCAATCAAAAAATTCTGAATCACCCAGTAAGCCATATTTCGCAACTTCGCCGTAGCCTGCTAAAAATTCGCGTTCAGGCAAAGTCGTTAAAACATCGGTATCAATCACGACCAACTCAGGCTGATAAAAAGCTCCGATCAGATTTTTACCATGCGCAGAATTAATCCCAGTTTTGCCACCAACTGAACTATCAACCTGCGCAAGCAAGGACGTCGGCACTTGAATAAAACGTACACCCCTTCGCAAAATACTGGCGGCAAATCCAACTAAATCCCCGACGACCCCGCCACCAAGTGCAATCACAAGATCGTCTCTTTCAACCCGCGCGGCGAGTAAATCATCGGCCACCTGAGACAACACGGGCCAAGATTTCGAAGACTCTCCAGCTTTTACCGAGATCAACGCCACTTCCCAACCTTGTTTTTGCAGTTGCGCCTGAATGTCTCTTGCATACAAATCAAGCAGGTTCTCGTCGGTTACGATCGCTACAAATTTTCGCGTTTTCGCAAAAGGCTCAATTAGATCCGACAAATCTTTCAATACCCCACTATCGATGAGAATTTCATATTCATGATGTGGCAGTTCAACTTTTAGGCGTTTCATTACACATGGGTTCCATTGCTTGGATACGCATATAGAAAAAATAACCTCAAAAGCCAATAGTCTGGCGAATTCGATCCACCATTTCTTGATGAGCTTGCTCCGGATAGGATTTAACTCGGAAATCTGCAAGCCCATAGGTGGGGTTTCGATTCTTCATTAAATTCGCCAAAACCTGTTTCGGATTTTCGGCTTGCAACAAAGGACGATGCGTTTTCGTGCGAACCCGATCCCAAAGTGTATCAAGCTCAGCATCAAGCCAAACAGAAATGCAATTATTTAATATGGCCTCGCGATTTTGGGAGTTAACGAATGCACCTCCGCCAGTCGCAATAACACTGGGCTTTTCACCTAAAAGCCTTTTTAAAACTCTTGATTCTAATGATCTAAACTCAGCCTCGCCATATTCTTCAAAAATTTCGGATATTTTGCGATTGGCACTGACCTCGATTTCGGTGTCAACATCCCAAAAGGGAACAGCGAGATCATTTGCAAGCAGTCTTCCTACCGAGCTTTTTCCAGAACCCATCATCCCGATGAGCACAACTGATTTTTTAAGAACTGATTCCATAAATATAGCTATCGCAAGTCTTTAGGCCTCTTGTCCATAGCCTCCGAATATGAGAAGATATGCGTGTTATTTTTTATGAAACTGAATTGATATGATCCGAAGACTTATTGGCTACCTCTTGATGCTTATTTTAATTTTAGTATTCTTTGTTTTAGTTGCCGCTTCCCTGTATGTCACTTTATTTGACCCACAACCCGTTATCACAAGTGTCGAAATTGAAATTCCGCAAGAATAATTTCAAATGGGCTCAAATTTTATCGGGTGCTTGTGTCGTATTTAGCTGTTTCTTTCAAACGCAGTCCATGCTTGCTCAAGACGACGTAAGTGAACCTGGTATCATAAACACTTTTAGCTCAAAACTGCCTGTAGCACTTTGGAATGATGATGATAGCGAATTGATCACCGAACGGCTCGTGAATGCAAGGCCGGGAATTTTTTCAGAAATCAATAAACTGCGTATCGCACTCGCATTGTCTTCTTCGACACCTAGGCTTTCCAAAGATGCTCACAATATGGTTTTCGCAGGGAGGCTCAACTTACTCTATAATTTTGGAATGATTGACGGCGCAGAAGCGCTCGCTCAACAAGTTGATTGGTTCAATGTTGAAGTGCGCCGCATGGTTGAGCCAATTTCTCTGCTAAGCTCACGTCCAGAAAATTATTGCACAAAACTCCTGGCTAATCAATTTGCTGAAATTCAGCCTGGCATGAAAATCTATTGTTTTGTGCGTGACAATAATTGGCCTGCAGCCCAACGTTTATTTGACGAAAATGAATACCAATTTGACGAAGTACGGCGCAATACACTTGAAAGATTCTTATTTAGTGACGAAAATATTCAAAGTGTCGACGAACCTTGGAAAGAGCTTCCAAGACCGATCGATTTTGTAATTGATGAAAGTTTTGGAAGACCACGTGGTGAAGCAATATTACCTCCCGCTTATGCATACTTCGTACGTGAATTAGGCACTAATAATCAAAGTGCACTCGAGCTCACAGAAGATCTTACACGCTCTTCATCATTGCCAGCAAATGTCGCTTTCTCAGCTTATCGTCACTACACTGGGCAGATTGAACGTGAAGCTTCCCAACGCGCTCAACTGATTCAAAATTTAGAATCCGATTTTGATTTAAATACACCAAAAGGTCATGAAGTTATCTCTGAAATTTACTATAGTTTTTCTTCAGCAGCCCTACTGGATTCTGTAGCACCTCAGCTCGCCCCCTATTTTAACAAAACAAATTTTCAATCCCTCAATAACGCATCTACACGGAATACAATTTTACGTATTGCCTTGCTCGGCGGATGGAGCCAAGAAGAATGGCGCGAATTTTTGCCTAGAAATGATGCTGATCTAATGCTGGCCTTCAATATTCGGCACGAAAATTCAGCTGAAACAGTTACTAATTTAAATTCAAAATCTCGGGAGATACTCTCACAAGTCGATTTCGAATTTCAACGGTCACCTGCTGATCCGATACCAAGTGGTCTCGACTTAATATACGCGCTAGATGTCATCGAAAATTACTTTACGGCCGATACAGACGTTGTTGTGGAGGCATTTCAAGCTCTCATCAAAGCCGGACAACGAGAGGCTGCTAAAAATATAGCTATAAGTTTATTATTCGGACGGATTAGTGCATGAAACAAATATCGCGCCTTATAGATGAATTTATCGAAAGCTTAAGTGCAGAGCGAGACGCCTCCCCAAATACACAAATGGCATATGCCCGCGATCTTCGCGATTTTTTTGAGGCTGTTGACACGAGTTTAGAATCGCTCAAAAAGGTAGACATTCTTAACTACCTAGAATTGCTTAAATCCCAAGGATTTGCAGACAAAACGCGTGCGCGGAAGCTTTCATCAATAAAGCAGTTTTTGAAGTTTTGCTTCGAAGAAAACCGGATCAAAACAAATGTTTCACGCGACATTCTGACACCGCTACCGCAAAAAAAACTACCTTATACGATGAGTATAGAAGAAGTGGAGAAGCTCTTAGAAGTCGCTCAAAGCTTTGGACGCAACGAATTTGAAAAAACACGGAATTTTGCGTTAGTTCAACTTTTATATGCAACCGGATTACGAGTAAGTGAACTCGTCTCTTTAGCTTACGGGCCAATGCAAGCCCTTCCCGATACAATCCTTGTGCGTGGTAAAGGAAATGTAGAAAGGCTTGTTGTCATTAATGATAGCGCCAAACGCGCTATCGCCGCTTATTTTCCTCAGCGTGCAGATTGGCTTAAAAAACGAAAAACCAAATCAAATTTTCTATTCGTTTCGCGCGCCAAGTCGGGACATCTTTCGCGCGTCAATTTCTTTTTGATACTCAAATCAATGGCCGTAAAAGCGGGACTTGACCCTAAACATATTTCGCCTCACGCTTTGCGCCACGCGTTTGCGACGCATCTTCTGGCGGGCGGCGCGGATTTGCGTGCAATTCAATCACTTTTAGGGCACGCCGATATTGCCACAACCGAAATTTATACACATATACTCGACGAACAACTCAAAAAACTCGTTTTCGATAAACACCCCCTCAGCGAAAATGAGCTACTAGAAAAAGAAAGTGATTGACGTGGAATTCCTAAGCAACGCCGATTTTTGGCTTCGATTTTTAGCAATATTGCTTCTTTTGTGTGCTTCCGCGATTTTTTCAGGATCGGAAACCGCACTCACCGCCGCTTCAAGAGGAGCGCTCCGGGCTAGATCCGATAAAGGTGATGACGGCGCACGCGCCGCGCTCGACCTCACCGAAGACCGCGAAAAACTAATCGGCGCGATTTTACTTGGCAATAACTTCGTCAACATTCTCGCCACATCCCTTGCAACCGCACTCCTTACTTCCCTTTTCTCAAGCTCTGGCGTTTGGCTTGCGACGATCATCATGACGGTGTTGGTTCTTATATTTGCTGAGGTATTACCAAAAACCTACGCAATTGCTGACAGTGAAACAGTTGCTGCACGCATTGCACCGATATTTCGTTGGATTGTATGGCTTCTCAATCCAATTGTCTCGCTAGTGCGCTTAATCGTTCGTCTGATATTGCGCATCTTTGGATCCAAATCAGAAATTAACATGCAAGCGAGAGCCCATCAAGAAATTGCAGGCGCAATTGTTCAACATCACCATGATGGTGGCGTTCAAAAGACAGATCGAGACCGTTTGCTTGGCGCTTTAGACCTTAAAAATCGACGCGTAGAGGAAATCATGAAACATCGCTCGCATATCGAGCTGATCGACAAAGCACAATCTCCGAGTGAGATTTTGAGTATATGCCTTGGTTCTCGCTACACGAGAATGCCAATTTATGAAAATGAACCTGAAAACATTGTAGGTGTTTTGCATGCGAAGGATCTCCTTCGCGCTGTTAATAAAATTGTTCGCGACCGACCCGATGGCGACGCGCAGTTAATTGATAAAATCGATATTTTGAGTATCGCTATGAAACCTTATTTCGTGCCAGAAACAACGACACTTGATGATCAAATGCGTGCTTTTTTAGATCGAAACTCGCATTTCGCGCTCGTAGTCGACGAATATGGAGCCCTTCAGGGATTGATCACTCTCGAAGATATACTTGAGGAAATCGTTGGAGAAATTTCCGATGAGCATGACCACGAAGAAGTGGAGTTCGAAAAGAACGAAGACGGTTCAATGATACTGGATGGCTCGATGACGATACGCGACATAAACCGAGAATTTGACTGGAACCTTCCGGATGAAGAAGCCAACACAATCGCCGGGCTCATTATGCACGAAAGCATGTCCATTCCCACGAAAGGGCAAAAGTTTAGCTTCTTCGGTTATCGCTTTGAAATTATTGAACGCGTTCGAAACAGAATAACCAAAATTAGTGCGATTAAAGTTGAATAAAGCCCCCTTTGACTGGTATTTTTCAACTCACATATCATCTTTTTTATTCCTTCGGCTCGTTAAAAATAAGGAAAACCCCTATAATAATAAGCACAAATCCTAAGCTTTTTTCTAAAGTGATCGTTTCACCGAGAATACTAACACCTAGAATTGCGCCAAAAAGAGGAACTAAATAATTTGAATAAGAAAGCACAATCGCGCCATGATTTGTCGCAATGTTAATCATCAAAACAAATGCAATCGCCGTTGCAAATATTGAAAGAAAGAAAATGGCAGCTATAACTTCTAGCGACCAGATTAATTCTCTTATCTGAAGCATGTCGTCCCAAACAAAAGGCGCCATTGGAATTGAAAAGATTAACATTGAAGCCGCGCTTAGTGCGAAGCCATCATATACATCTCCAAATTTTGAGAGTAAATTAACACCTGAATAACACACGGCCGCAAGCAAGGTTGCAACGACGCCAAGAGTTCCTATTTGTGATGTATTTAATTCTGGATAAGAACCTATTGTGATCCCTATGAATCCCAGCACTAATCCAAAGACTTTTAATTTGGTAATCTTATCACGGCTCGTATTTGAGCGTTTAGGGTAACCCCATAATATTAAGAGTGTAAGGATTGGCGAGGCCCCTAAAATTATTGATACAAGCGAGACGTCGATTACTGATGTACTAAATGCAAGTAAATAATTTGCGACAAAATCACCAAGCAGTCCGAGAAGGGCGCTCACGAACCAAAACCTTGCGGACATGGGAAAATCAATTTTTCGCATCTTCATTATGATCACCAATGCAATCGCCGCCAAAAATATTCTTAGAAAAACGACCACATCTGCACCAAAGCCATTTTCCGCCAAAATCGCCATCGCAGGAAATGCTGAAGCCCAAAGTAAAGCCAAAACGCCAAGTTTGGCATAAACGATAAGGCTACTATTTTGCATTGACTAAACCCTTCAATAGATATTCTCGTTGATTAAAATGAGAAAATTGCTTGTCTTGACCAAATTGAAAATCATTTTTGTTCGGATTGATTACAATACTATAATAACCCGCGACAACTGCGCCTTCTATGTCTTTCTTTGCATTACCAACAAATACCGCGTTATTCGAAGAAACTTCAAAATCATTAAGTATTTTTTATACCCATATACTTCAGGCTTACGAAACCCTACTTCTACTGAAGACACAACCAGATAGAGAATAACATCAAACTCCTTAAAACGCGTGGTATCCGCAGCCTAAGATCGTCCGCGCCGCCCGCCGCGCCTTCCACCGCGACCAGAATTCGCTCCACCTGAACCCGCTGGCTTATTAAAGGCTATCCACTCCGCGCCATGCGCATCATTATCTGTGAGAAGATTGGCCGCCCGTATCGCTTCCATCTCCTTACCCGCACGCGGCAAAATCGAGCCCATTCCAAACATTTGCACGAATGCCTCATCATCCATATTTTCTGGGATCACAATTCCAGCAGCTGCGACAGCCTCACGCTTTTCAGCAATCTTCGTTTTAGTCACAGGCAACGCGACCGGATTCATAATCGCAGAGGTCATGCCCGCGCCCATCGCCATCGGTAAAAACGCGTTATTAATTCCATGGCGATTTGGTAAGCCAAATGAAATATTTGACGCCCCGCAAGTTGTATTCACACCTAATTCTTCGCGCAATCGGCGCACCAATGTGAAAACCTGCTTACCTGCCGTTGCCATCGCACCAATGGGCATCACAAGTGGATCCACAACAATGTCATGTGCGGGAATGCTGAAATCAGCCGCGCGTTCCACAATTTTTTTCGCAACTGCAAACCGCACGTCTGGATCTTCGGAAATACCTGTATCGTCATTCGAAATCGCGACAACAGGCACATTATATTTTTTAACAAGAGGTAAAACGTGCTCAAGACGTTCTTCTTCACCTGTGACAGAATTCAATAAAGGCCGACCATTTGCAACTTCAAGTCCTGCTTCAAGCGCAGCTGGAACCGAACTATCAATGCATAAAGGAACATCAGTAAGTTCTTGAACAAGCTCAATAATCTTGCGCATAAGTGGTGGTTCAGTTTCGTTGGGATTGGGGTTCGAATTATAAACCACGCCCGCATTAATATCGAGCACATTGGCGCCCGCGGCAACTTGCGCAAGCGCGTCTTTTTCAACTGTTGAAAAGTCTCCGGCCTCAAGTTCAGCCGCTAATTTTTTTCGCCCCGTTGGGTTAATGCGCTCACCGATCACACAAAAGGGTTGATCAAAGCCCATAACAACTGTCTGGCTTGTGCTCTCTATTATTGTTTTTGTCATCACATTCTTCCTGTTTTAAGCTTCAAGCGCTTCGTTTATATATTCAGTTGATTTCACAATTCCCCCCAGCGGAAAAACGTGAACTGCTTCGATATTAAAATCGGGATTTTGCGCTTTATGCGCTGCCAACTCACCTAAAATTTCGTCAGGCTTAAATGGCAACATCAGCTTAGTTAAATCTTTCGCGCGCCGCTTTAATACGCGCAGAGAAGGTCCAACACCGCATGCCATTGCAAATTTAATCATTGTTTGCAGTTTTGCTGGTCCCGCAATTCCAATGTGAATTGGTAGTGTAATCCCTTCGGCCTTCAGCATATCAGCCCATTCAATCACCGGCGCACTTTCGAAAGCAAATTGTGTGGCGATCGCCATTTCTGCGTCCGTGTTCTTGGCATAGTCGTTCTTCCATTTCAACGCAGCGAGTGTATTTGTGATCCCGCCATCGGGATCAATATCTTTATTCGGCTCAGGATGACCCGCAACATGGAGACGGTTATATCCATGCTTTTCAAAAAGCCCCGTAGAGAGCATTTGCATTGAATCCTTGAATTCGCCTTTTGGCTTATCAACACCGCCGGCCAGTAAAAGCGCTGAAGAAACGCCGAGATCAGCATATTGCACGATCCAATCTTCTAAAACAGACTGATTTTCGATGATGCGCGCGGGAAAATGCGGCATGACTTCAAATCCATCGGCAACCAAACGCTTTGCGGTGGTTCGCATTTCTTCAATCGGCGTGCCGTCAATATGCGCAATGTATACACGCGTTTCAGTCGGCAAGATGGCTTTAAAATCATCAACTTTTGCAGCCGTTCGCGGCATGACCTCAATCGAAAAACCTTCAAGAAATTTATGAAGCGAATTGCTCTCTTCGTTGGTCTTGATCGCTTGTATTGACATCGGTCATCCTTTCAAAATTCTGGGTGTTTTCTTATTCAACACTCAAATTATGTGCTTTTCCATTCCGTATGGTGATTTTACATAATTAACACCTTCAATAGCGACATTTTTTCAAGCTCGATCGACTTTTCAAAGAGATCACCGCTATTGTTTTTGTCGCTTTTGTAGCTTTTTAAGTAATTGAAGATTGAGCCAAGTTGGATTGGTTAATAAATACTTGTTTATTGCTGAATTTTTTTCGCCAATATGGCGGACATGACCGTCTTGTAAATAGGCAATCGAAACGCCTTGTGACAAGTAGAAAACCGACAGACTATATTCAGTTTTAAAATTTGGAAAATAGGGAGAAAGTTCGAGGTAGTCTTCCAAACGCCTTAGTCCAGGATTAAAGCTCATCCCGCCCCATTTTTTCCCCTGATTTGCTTTCCAAAACTTAACTGGCATATTGTTCAATTCGAACAATTTCCCATCTAGGCGCGCTGGGTTAACCGTCTTTGGATCGCGAACCATGCACGCGACAACATCAGATTCGCTTTCCAAAATTGCCTTTTGTTCTTCAATAAGTAAGGGACCATGAAATTGCCAGTCATCTTCACAGTGATATATATACGGAGTCTTTACTTCTGAATAGGCTCTATCAATTGAAGGGATAAGACCAATATTTTTCCGATTATGAATAAATTTTACCGGTACACCGCCCAATGTTGGTGGGATGACCCGTGTAACCCTATCAAATTGAGAGTCTTCGATGATAATCACCTCAGCAATCACACTCTGATCAAGATGCGGCTCTATAGATTTTAACGTTATTTTAAGTAAATCGGCGCGATCACAAGACGTCAGCACAATCGTAACATCTGGCAAGGAATCACTCATAGAGTTTCGCCTTCATAACCACCGTTTTCAATGAGAGCGATCAGCTTGTTTTTGTCATATTCTGTTTCAAGCTTTTGGACCCATTCATTCGCTGCCTTTTCAGCATCTCCTTCAATTTCCAAAGGATCTGATTTTCGCCACTCTGCCAAATAATCGTCCGTTTGGTCGGCTCCTGACTTCATTGCTGCTCGGTCAATTGCTTGCTCAAAACGTTCAGATAATGGCTTCTTAATCGCCTTTCTTCCACGCCCAACTAAAACCTGTGCAGGAATATCTCGCCAATAAACAATCACTAATGAACTCATTTCGCTCTCCCAATATTCAGCAAGACTAATAACAGCTATAAAGCAAATTCAAGCAAAAAAATAAAAAACTAAATCAATCTGCCGCTCTTTGATAAGCAATTTTTAACCAATCACAACTTTATTGTTTGCACAAAAATAGGATCGCTCTTATTTTCAAACTATGAAAACACCTAGCGCCATCATACCTTTATTTACACTTACGGCTTGTGCCGCTTTAAGCATACAAACAATATCTGCAAGCAACGCGTCAGAACAATCCCTTTCTGTTCTGCCAGGAGACACATGGACCAGTAGCCAAGGTTCGGTTTCCTTTCATGAAGATCAGCGTTTTAGTGCAAATATGGGGTGCAACACCCTCAACGGATCCTATGATGTAGAAGGTTCGCAATTGATAATCGGTCCCATTATATCGACGCGAATGGCATGCCAAAACATGGAACCAGAATCGAATTTTATTGAAATATTCAATGGAACGCTTGAACCACAAATTAGTGGAAATAAAATCGTCATTCACAACCAAAACGGCCTTTTGACTTTTGAAAAAGACTCCTAATTTAACAGGCTCTTAGTCGAAAACCGTCAATCATTTTTCGCTCAAATTTTCACAAATAAAATCTGGCCTAAACTATTTTTTGTCGTTTTATTTTTAATTTATGTCGCTTAAATGCTAATCAGCAAGTGCGATATTAATCGCTTTCATAAAAATGCAAAACTCATTGACGGTACGGACCGACGCATGAATACAAAAACCAATAAAGAGGCTTTAGGCCTCTCTTTCGAATATTTTCCTCCATTAAATAACCAAGGTTCCCAACGACTTCAGCGCGCACTCATTCAGCATTCTCAGTTTACACCTGAGTTTGCATCAATAACTTACGGAGCCAGTGGAGGCGCTCGCAAACGGACGCTTGAACTTATCAAAAATCTCAAAGCACAAATCGACTTTCCAATCGCTGGTCATCTCACATCGATCAGTGCCACACGCGATGAGGTCATGGAGGTTGCGGATCAATACCGTGAGAACAATGTTAACAAAATCATTGCGCTCAGAGGCAATCTATCTCCTTCCGCAAAATCACAGCCTATCGAAAATTGATTTGAAACGAGCGTGGAGTTAATCTGCGCGTTGGCGAAGAAAGGCTTTGATGTCACGGCCGCCGCTTATCCAGAACCACATCCTGATAGTCGAGGGAAAAAGGCAGATTTTGAATACCTCAAGCAAAAATTTGATGCGGATGCAAATCGCGCCATCACCCAATTTTTCTTTGAAAAGGATAAATTTCTTAGATTCCGTGATGAGACCCTCAAACATGGCATATCAAAGCCAATCATCCCTGGAATTTTACCAATTGAGAATTTTGAAAAAGTGCGAAACTTTGCAAATAAATGTGGCGCAAGCCTCCTGAATTGGCTTGGGAACGCGTTTACAAATTGCGACGATAAAACTGAACAACATATTTTGGCCGTTTCTGTTGCTTTTGATCTCATCCAGAATTTACAGAGTGAGGGTGTAAAGCAGTTTCATATTTATACAATGAACAATCCTGAACTCGTATCAGATATCTGCATTGCTCTTGGGCTGCAAAGAAAAGCGCTCACACATTTGGCGATCGCCTAACAAAATCCGATCAACAAACTCTTGCGGAAAGCGAGTTGCCGTCATATATTCATTCTAACGACGTAACAAAAGGTTACCAAGGTTACGAAATTAGGATTAAACAATGAATATTCAACGCCAAAATGAGCCTACACGGTTCAAAGGGCGTCGAAATCGCAAAACAAATGGCAGTAAGACGAATGAAAATTTATATGCCGCACTTGATCTGGGAACAAATTCTTGCCGTATGCTTATTGCAAAACCGGCAAATGAGGGACTTGCGATTGTAGACGCCTTTTCGCGATCTGTTCACTTGGGGCGAGAGCTCGAGAGAACTGGGCGCATTTCCGCGCGCGGTATGGCGCGCACAATTCAAGCCTTGAGCATTTGTGCAAAAAAGCTATCGCGCCATAATGTAAAAAACATGCGGCTTGTTGCTACAGAGGCTTGTCGGCGTGCAAAAAATGGCCAAGAATTTATGCGCCGCATTAAAGATGAAACGGGCTTAAATCTAGAAATCATACGCCCCGAGGAGGAGGCACGACTCGCCCTCTTGTCTTGTGCGCCTCTTGTCAAAAAAGAAGCACGAAAAATTATGGTGGTTGATATTGGTGGCGGCTCCACCGAGCTCATTTGGATTTCCCTTGAAAACGTAAACCCAGATGAACGCGACGATGCATTACTTGAACTCCGACCTTCTCATCAACATAAACAAGTTGTCGCTCCGAACGGTGCCCGAATAGTCGATTGGATCTCAATCCCGCTCGGTGTCGCAACCTTGTTACAAAAATACTCCGATGTTCAAGATGATGAAGCACGATATGCGCTTATGTCGTGCGCTTTTGAAGATGAGCTGGAAGGGTTTTTACCTTATGACGATCTTGAAATTGGCGATCAGGAAGGACTGATGATCATCGGCACTTCGGGGACGGTCACAACTCTCGGCGCATTACATCTTAAGCTGCCGCGATATGAGCGATCAAAAGTCGATGGTATGTGGCTCGGCCGCACAGATATTGACGCAGTTATTCGTCACTTCTTAAAAATTGGCCCAGCTGGTCGCGTGAATAGCCCTGAAATCGGTCGTGACCGCTCTGAACTCATTATGTCGGGGTCTGCAATTATTCAGTCCATTTTACGCATTTGGCCAAGTGAGGCGATCCGTGTCGCGGATCGTGGGCTGCGTGAAGGGATATTGTTTCAATTAATGAGACGCAAAAAAGCTGAGGAACAAATTGGTAAATAAACGCTCAGACAGAAAAAACACGCGCCGTCAAAGCTCAGGCCGCGGTGAACGCGGTCTTTCTGTACGCGTTAAAACAGCCAAAGGCCGCCGCCTCTCGTCAACGCGGTGGTTACAGCGACAACTGAATGACCCTTATGTTAAGATGGCTAAAGCTGATGGTTTTCGAGGGCGCGCCGCCTATAAAATTCGTGATATTGATGACAAGTTCAATTTTCTAACCCAAGGCGCTAAAATTATTGACTTGGGCGCAGCCCCGGGCGGCTGGTCTCAAATAGCCGCCGATCGGGTCAATTCGCACGGACGAAACCCTAAAAAGCGGATCGGTACCGTCATTGGTTTAGATCTTCAGCCAATTGATCCACTCGAGGGGTGCGCATTTATTGAAATGGATTTTTTAGATGAAGGCGCGGAAGAAGCCGTCAAAAGAGAACTTAACGGCAAAGCCAATGCCGTTATTTCGGATATGGCGCCCTTTACAACTGGACATAAATCCACCGATCATTTGCGCATCATGGCTCTTGTCGAAGCTGCCGCTTTGTTCGCGGTAGATGTGCTTGAAGAAGATGGGGTCTTTGTTGCAAAGGTCTTTGATGGCGGTGCCACATCCGAAATAATGAAACTCTTAAAAAAATACTTCGCCAAAACGCAACACTTCAAACCTTCGTCTTCACGCAAAGATAGTTCTGAACGCTTTGTCGTTGCGACAGGGTTTAAAAACACCAACGGCTAAGTGCACACAAAATTTTATACCGCTCGTCTTTACCAACTATTGAGATGAGCGCCTTGATCGACTATATTCCAAACATAAAAAGAAAAGTAGACAAAATGAGCCATGAAAACTTACCGCCCGAAGAAATGAAGCCCGTTGTTGAGCCTAGCACTACGGATCATGCCCTTTATGAATCTTGTGTGGAAGCTTGTCGCTCAGTACATGATCCAGAAATTCCGGTTAATATCTACGATCTGGGATTAATTTACACAATTAAGATTACAGACGATAATGATGTCTTCGTAAAAATGAGCCTGACTGCGCCGGGCTGTCCTGTTGCCGGAGAAATGCCTGGCTGGGTGGCCTCTGCAATCGAGCCATTGCCTGGCGTTCGCTTTGTCGAGGTCGAAATCGTTTGGGATCCGCCTTGGGGTATGGATATGATGTCAGACGAAGCAAGGCTTGAATTGGGCTTTATGTAAAATTTTTGACTCTCTTTGGTAAAGAGAGCCCTTTTCAAAATTTCGCTCCTCTCAATTACTAGCGAAACCAATTTGATTTTTAAAATCCAAAGCGTCACATTCATTTTTAAACACTTGAAATTAATTTGACTTCATCCTAAATTATTTACATGTTCGATCCATCACAACCTCCTGTCGCTGTCACCCCTCAAGCCTGGGCTCAAATAGAAATGCTTACGCGCGGTCACTATGCCCTTAAGCTTGGCCTAAAAAAAGGCGGCTGTGCCGGCATGGAATACAGCATGGAAATCGTAGAAAAAGCTGACGCCCATGATATTGTGATCGATGGAAAAAATGCGCGACTGGTCGTTGACGCTAAAGCTCAAATGTTTTTGTTTGGAATGGAAGTCGACTTTGAAACGAGCCTACTTGAAAGTGGGTTCACTTTTCGCAATCCCAATGTGACCGAGGCTTGTGGTTGTGGCGAAAGCATAAGCTTTGAAGTTCACCATGAAAATTAAGTCAATTCTAAGCGTTTCCAATTTTTGTTTTTCTTTCCCTCCAGCTTCAAAACATCGGCTCCGTTGAGACGTTTATACTTGGCAGGATCCTTTTCAAACTCTAGATCAAACTTTGCTATACCCTCTTCAACTATAAGATAAATTAACTTTAAAATCTCGGGATCGATTTTGTCGATGTCAAAATCTCTCAGATCAAGGCACTTGATCCACATACCGTTTGCCAAAACACCCTCTTGGTTAGCTAAAATTACATGATAAAAAGTCATAGGCTTACTTAACGCCCGGTTTACATCTGATATTTTATCAATTTTCTTTAAAAGCTTGGCACTCAAATAATGAGGTGCCTTTAACCCATCATGATCGGCTACAATCAGCTGTTCTGGTGACAAAATCAGCTTTTTGTACGGGACTTTCATGCCCATAAAATGAGGTGGCACTCGAAGCGGTAACATTTTTTTATTATCTTGAACAATTTCCGGCAAAAGCTGCCAAGAAATTACACCCAGAATCGGTTGGAAGCCACTTTCAATTGTTCTTACCATCATACCTTGACGCAAAAGTTCAACACGCCTTTCGCCTCGATTAGTTAGGAGTTGTGTGCCTTTGGCAATTCCACCTATCGAAGGTAAGAAATGGGAAACTGAAATCACACCATGCTCTTCGTTCATCTTTATAAAACTTTTATTTCTATAATCTGAAAATTATACTAATCTTGCTAGGTTCAACATATCAAAGCGTATATAAAGTGGCAACAAAATCAGAAATATTCCATGGAACCCATCAAAAATAGTGAAGTTCTCAACCAACATATCGAAGCTTTGATCAAAATTGAACCTCAATTTTCGTTCGCCTACCAAAGAACCGGCGCAATTGAATTGCGCACAAGTGAAGGCGGGTATGCTTCTCTTGTGAGAACAATTATTGGGCAGCAAGTTTCAGTTGCCTCCGCTCAAGCCCTATGGAGCAAGCTTAACAGCGCTAACCTAACATCGCTTCACTCGATCCATACTTGCGATGAAGCCGCTCTAAAGGCTTGTGGTTTGTCTCGACAAAAAACAACTTATCTCAAACACTTAGCTGCCTCTGGTATAGATTTTAACGAGATCCAGAACCTTGCGAATGATGAAGTCATTAAACAACTAACCGCCGTAAAAGGAATCGGGCTTTGGAGTGCCGAAATTTATTTGATGTTTGCGCTCAAGCGTCAAGATGTTTTTGCTGCCGGCGACCTTGCTTTGCAGGAAGCTGTCCGGATTTTATTTAAATTAGATGAACGCCCAAACGAACGAGAACTCAGAAAGCTTGCCAATGAATGGTCACCTTACCGTAATGCGGCTGCTCAGCTTTTGTGGGCTTTTTATCATGTTGTCAAAGACCGTGCAGGCGTATAATTCATAAAAAACAAATAGGTAATCACATGCTGTCAGGACCAACACAAAAAGCAACTTCTGGAAACGCGAAAAGACTTGTCGTATTTTTACACGGCTATGGGTCAAATGGAGAAGATCTCATCGGCCTCGCACCCTTCTTTGCACAAATCGACCCCCATTGTGATTTTGTCTCTCCTAATGCCTCCGAACGAAATGCGTTTAATCCGGTTGGCTTCCAGTGGTTTCCTATTCCTTTTATTGATGGTTCATCTCAAGAAGAAATGGCCAAAGGACTGGTAAATGCTCAACAAGAATTAGCAATTTTTGTGCAAGATGAATTGTCAAAACGTGACCTTTCTTATCAAGACCTTGTACTAGTCGGATTTTCTCAAGGTACAATGATGGCGCTTGAACATAGCCTTAATGCAAGCGCGCAAGTATCTGCAGTTATTTGTTTTTCCGGTCGCCTTTTGCTGTCTGATCATCTCGATCCACACGAAATTAACAAACCACCCATCGCCCTTATTCACGGTGCAGATGATGACGTGGTGCCGGCACAAGATAGCCAAAGCGCTCACGATCGTCTTAAAAATTTAGGAATTGATGTATCCTTACACTTTAGCCCAAATACTCCCCACTCAATTGCTCAAGACGGCCTTGAATTTGCTCTTAATTTTTACGCAGAAAAAGTCCTCACACCCGAAAACTAGTTGCCTAGATCTGTTAAGAAAACCGCGACGCACCCAATGGTACGCATGTGCCGCTGTTTCTTACTCTCTTGCAATTCGCGTCAATGCGAAAGCTAAACAAGCAAACTTGATCAATCACAAAGTTTAAAAAATGAACAACACTATGGCACTCGACACGGTCTTCACTTCAAATATCTAATATCGAATTTGATACGCGGACGATGCCCTTGATAGACTACGATTTCTTCCAGAATCCAAAATCATTTTTTGGATAAATTATCAGAAATATAAACAATTCGACGCCCGTAAAAAAAGTGCATCCTTGAACGAAGTGAGATTTCGCATTGAAAGCCAAGGTCATTAAAAATGAAGACGGGCGAAAATTAGCTGTCGAACCTTGCGTGATTCCTTGCGCAATTGAAAACGGAATGCGCATTATCAGTGGAAAATGGACGGGGGCAATTCTTTGGCACCTTCAGAGCGAACTGGTCAGATTTAATGATTTAGCGAGAATGATTAATGGCGCAAGTAAAAAGATAATTTCTGATAGGCTAAAACATTTATAAAAACGGGGATTAATTCTACGAGAAGAATTGGCGACCTCGCCCCTGACTGTACAATATTCTCTCACCAATTCAGGGAGCGCCGCGCTAGAAACTTTAAAGCAACTTAAAAATTGGAGCGAAAGCTTACCCAAATTAGATTAGTCCAAGCTAGTTAATGGGTCTGACGCATTCCATCCATAGTCTGGAAGGTATAAAGCCCTTATAGAATCCCAAACTTATAACTAAGCTGCAGCCAGCTAAATAAAACCATCATTACGGTTTTTCCTATTATAACTTTTAAAACAATTTACCGTGGTCTTTTGAATAAAAGTTAAGAAGATTACTTAAGAATTGATCTGTATCTTTCGAATCGACCAACTTTCGCTTTTTCAACACCCTAAAAGGCGTCATCTATATAATCATACGCGGCTGAAACAGCATTGCCACACATTAGCTGTTCACCCCAAAAAACGTTCGCTAAAAGAATCGCTAGGAAGTACACTCTCGAACGGCGGCAATCCCAACCGAGTGAGTTGGCACCCACCAACCTATAAGTGCTATTCATAATATATATTAAAATATAGGCATGCGTAGCTTGCACAAAAAAATGGCCACGCAAACACACGGCCATTTTTGAATTTGCTTTGAAACGTTTTAACGCTTCGAGAACTGGAAGCTACGACGTGCTTTGCGACGACCGTATTTCTTACGCTCCACAACGCGGCTATCGCGCGTCAAGAAGCCAGCTGCCTTAAGTGCAGGACGGTTTCCTGGCTCATATTGACAAAGTGCTTTTGAAATTCCGTGCTTAACAGCGCCGGCTTGTCCAGAAAGACCACCACCAGAAACCGTCGCCATGACGTCAAATTCGCCTTCAACACCCGCAACCGTAAAAGGTTGACCAATAACCATTTGGAGCACAGGACGTGCAAAATACTCAGGCATTGGCTTGCCATTAATGACGATTTGCCCTTTTCCAGGCTTAACCCAAACACGCGCAACCGCATCTTTACGCTTACCAGTTGCATAAGAACGGCCATGCTCATCACGAACAGGTTCGTAAGAGGGCGTCTCTTCTACTGAGGCTTCTGCTGAAGCTTCACCAGCAACTACATCTTTTAGCTCATCAAGTGACTTGATTTCTTCACTCATTTTCTGGATCCTTATTTGCCGCTACGGGTATTTTTAGGGTTCATCGCTTTAATATCCACGACTTCTGGATTTTGCGCTTCATGAGGATGTTCAGCGCCCGCATATACACGCAAGTTTGTCATTTGCTTACGCGACAAAGGGCCACCAGGAAGCATACGCTCAACAGCCTTAGTCACAACCCGCTCAGGATATTTACCTTCGAGAATTTGTCCCATGGTCCGCGACTTGATTCCACCAGGATGCCCAGTGTGCCAATAAAAACGCTCATCAGTGCGTTTTTTTCCCGTCAATTGAACTTTGTCCGCATTGATAACAATCACATTGTCGCCCATATCCATGTGCGGTGTGAATGTTGCTTTATTTTTGCCACGAAGGCGCATCGCGATATGAGAAGCCAAACGGCCAAGGACAACGCCTTCTGCGTCAATCAAGACCCATTTTTTCTCTATCTCAGATGGTTTTGCCGAATAAGTTTTCATTTATTCCAATCCATTTTTGTTGATTTTGAGCCAGCGCTCACTTTGATGGTGCAGTTATAGGGAATTTTATCAAAAGTGCAACGCACAATTACCAGAATATATACAATAAAATCATATATTTAAAAAATAGGTATTATAGAACCCCATATGCATTCGCTTGTTTTTATTCCAATTCGACTAGCTCCGAATGGTTTGCTCGCGTGGATAGCGGAAGGCAAAAACCGCCGAAATCACAGCGATCCAAATTGCGACTGCGAAAACTTGATGTAGTAATGCGAGCGCAATTGGCACAAACATCACCAATGTCGCAATGCCCAATATGATTTGAAGAAAAATTGCGATCATGATATGAAGACCGAGCGCACGCCATTGCTTATAAGGAGCGCGCCGCGTTTGATAAAAAACATATGCCGCGATTACCAAAAGCAAATAACCATTCATTCGATGAAAGAACTGAACAAGCGCCGAATTCTCGAAGAAATTTCGCCAAATCGGGTCGAGCACAAAACTATCGGAGCTAAAAAACTCTCCGCCCATTAATGGCCAATCATTATAGCTCATGCCGCCATCAATCCCTGCAACGAGTGCCCCAAGAAAAATCTGAATTCCCGCAACTACAAGTAGTATTTTTGCAAGAACCACACGCCCCTCATCACCGCGACGCCTAGCTTCGACCATGGCTGAAGGCTCAATTTTAAGCATTTTTATATTCCAAAATATTAACCCAATGATCACAAACGCCATGGTCAAGTGAAACCCAAGCGCATAGCTGGCTACATCAACTCGGTCGCCAACATAGCCCGTTTTCACCATTAAAATTCCAACGATACCCTGAAGCGCAATCAAAACACCGACCCATAGGAGCGAAGCAAAACGATCGCGTCTGAGTTGTTTGCGCAAAACAAATACGAGAAAGCCAACAAGCCAAAAGAGCCAGATAATCCGACCTAAGAAACGATGTCCCCATTCCCACCAAAAAATAGGCTTGAAAGTTTCGAGGGTCATGGTCGAATTGATCTGACGAAACTCTTCTGTTTGTTGATATTTTATAAAGACTTCTTGCCAAGCCTCGGCGCTCAAAGGCGGCAATGAGCCCATTACCAAATCCCACTCTGTGATTGACAAACCACTATCAGTTAGACGCGTTAAGCCGCCTACCGCGATCATAACCACAATCAGAAAGAACAAAATCCACGCCCAAAGCACAACGAATTTCGAAGACTCTTGGCGCACAAGTTGCGCCTTAGGTGCAGTTGCATCATTCTTTACCTCTTCAAAAATTGATCTCTTTGAACTCATTTTATACCTCTTAACAGAATTGATTTAATTTTGAGTTGTGCGCTCGTAATTTAGGCTTCAACTCACAAAATGAAAACCCCAAATAGCTCACTTCTAACGCCTATTTGTTTGCGCCAATATCTTCTAACAGATCCCATCTTTGACCATATAGATCTTCGAAGACAACGACACGTCCATATGGCATTTTACGAACCGTCTCAGTAAAATTCACACCCGC
This sequence comes from Paracoccaceae bacterium, assembly GCA_965263365.1. Lineage (GTDB taxonomy): Bacteria > Pseudomonadota > Alphaproteobacteria > Rhodobacterales > Rhodobacteraceae > CANMUM01. Next base: position 731,684 of record OZ253672.1, on the reverse strand, counting down.
CTTACAAAACTTTTTGTAGTCAGCGTCAAAATTTGACGATTTCAAGAACAACCCAACACGACCGCCAAATTGGTTCCCGATGGATGCGATTTGTCGCGCTCCTTGGGCACGCGCAAGCAGTAACTCAATTCCCTTTGAGCAACCGACGCGAACCCAGCGTTTCTCAGAGGAAATCAACGTATCTTCAAGTAGCTCAAATCCAAGGGTTTCAACAAAATAGTTAATCGCTTCGTCATATTCTTGAACCAAATAGCTCACCATCGCGAGATTCATTCTTGAGTATTCCGCTTATTTTTAAACTTCTCACCTTTCCAAAGCGCGCGAAAAATACCGTGAAATGTTCGGACATCAATATCAGAAAGCGGCAAGCGCGACAGCATATTACGCAAGCTAGAGCGCATACTTTCCGCCTTTTTATCCGGCCAAAAGAAACCAAGACTATCCAATTTTTCGGTAATGTTTTCAATTAAATAGTCAACGTCTGCTCGCGTGGCAGGCGCGCTTGACGCCCAATCCATTTCAGCATTTGTGACATGCGCGTTGGCCAAGCGCCATTCATAACTTAACAACAACACACACTGCGCCAAATTTAGTGAACCAAAGGCAGGATTCACCGGAACACTCACGAGCGCATTTGCAGACATAATTTCTGAATTCTCGAGCCCCGAACGCTCCGCTCCAAAAAGCACACCGACCCTCTGCCCTTGATTAATAAGTGCCCGCGCACGCTCCATCGCGGCTTTCGGTGAAAGAATCTCTTTTGTTAAGTTGCGCTGTCTTGCCGTTGTCGCAAAAACGTAATGTAAATCTGAAACAGCGCCTTCAACATTCGGCGAAACTTGCACATTATCGAGCACTGGCGCCGCCCCAGAGGCCATCGCGATTGCGGCTGGATTCGGCCAACCGTCGCGCGGATCTACCAAATTCATTTGATTAAGCTCAAAATTCCACATCGCGCGCGCGGCACTTCCAATATTTTCACCCATTTGCGGACGCACCAAAACGATACGCGGCTGCTGGCTGTACTCAATTTTTACACTATGATCCGTTCCAGACAAATTCATACCTTTCTTCGTATAAATTGCTTTATCGCGTTGGTTTCATTTTTCCTAGCAAAAATTCGGGCACATTTTCAGCATTTCAATTCCAACCGTAAGTCATAACAACAAGTAGAATTCAAAATATTTATGCATACATTCGTATACACACCTTTTCTTTTGGAACTTCATTCGCTATAACAAGCTCAAATTTAGGAGGACATGATGAGTAAAATTAAAGTCGAAAACCCCGTTGTCGAGCTTGATGGCGACGAAATGACACGCATTATTTGGGATTTTATCAAGCAAAAACTGATACTTCCCTATCTTGATATTGATTTGAAATATTACGATTTGGGCATTGAAGAGCGTGATCGCACGAATGATCAAATTACGATTGATTCTGCTGAGGCCATAAAAAAATATGGCGTTGGCGTGAAATGTGCAACAATTACGCCCGATGAGGATCGCGTCGAAGAGTTTGGCCTGAAGCAAATGTGGCGTTCGCCCAATGGCACTATTCGCAACATCTTAGGCGGTGTTGTTTTCCGCAAACCCATTATTTGTCAAAACGTTCCACGCCTTGTTCCCGGCTGGACTAAGCCAATCGTTATTGGACGTCACGCTTTCGGCGATCAATACAAAGCGACTGATTTCTTAATGCCAGGCGCAGGAACGCTTTCAATGAAGTTTGTCGGCGAAGACGGGACTGTCATTGAAAAAGAAGTCTACAAAGCCCCTGACGCTGGTGTTGCTATGGGCATGTATAACTTGGACAGCTCCATCAAAGACTTTGCACGCGCTTCCTTCAACTACGGCTTAGATATGGGCTGGCCCGTGTACTTATCAACAAAAAACACGATCTTGAAAGCTTATGATGGACGTTTCAAAGATTTATTCCAAGAGATATTTGACGCAGAATTTGCAGATAAATTCAACGAAGCAGGTATTGAATATCAGCACCGTCTCATCGATGACATGGTTGCATCGGCCATGAAATGGAATGGCGGATTTGTTTGGGCTTGTAAAAACTATGATGGAGATGTGCAATCCGATACGGTTGCGCAAGGATTTGGCTCGCTTGGCCTCATGTCTTCGCAATTGATGACGCCCGATGGCAAAATCGTCGAATCAGAAGCCGCACACGGAACGGTAACGCGTCACTATCGTCAGCATCAAAGAGGCGAAGAAACTTCAACAAACTCAATCGCATCCATTTTTGCTTGGACGGGTGGTTTGAAACATCGTGCGAAACTTGATCAAAACGAGCCGTTGAGCAATTTTGCAAGCACACTCGAAAAAGTTGTTGTCGACACAGTCGAAGGTGGCCAAATGACAAAAGACCTGGCGATCCTAATCGGTCCAGATCAAGGTTGGTTGACAACAATGGGCTTTTTGGAAGCCGTTGATAAAAATCTGAATAAGGCTTTAAAGGGTTAAAAAAAAACCCCTCAAATTAGTTTGAGGGGGTTATTTTCAACAAAACAAAATGCCCCCCACAATCGCGAGGGGCAAAATAAGTAATAAAAAATTTTTATAAAATTAAATTTCAACTTATAGTGTTTTTACTCACTAGAAATTATAAAATGCACCAGATAATAAGTATGTGAATAAGTGCGTCAAATATACCACCTTATCATGCCCACAATTCCTCCAGCCGCGTAGAAAAACTGTAAGAATAAAATTCCCCAGTGCTTTTGCAACCATGCCCAGAGCCCAATGAGACCTGAGGACACAAAAAGAAGCGCGAAACCTAGAAATTCCAGCCCAGCGTTTGATGCTACAAAAAAAGTGTACAGAATTGCGGTCACAACTCCACTCCACTCCAATAATTTGGCCTTACTCATTTCTTACCCTTCTTTATTCGAAACGAGAAATAAAGACTGTGATTTGTGGCGCTTTCTCATAGAAACTTTTCGCTGCGCGCTTAGAAACCTTCACGATCAATCCTTCCACCTGCTCATCATTTCGCAACCCCTTCGCGCCCATTTTGGAAAGCTCGGCGTCTAAATCGGCCTCAATCGCTGTCGCAATTTCTGTCCCGTCCCGGTCAAACTCACTTAAGCCCGCAAGCATAACCCAGCTATCTTCCACTTCGTGCCCGTCCGCTGATATGTTAACTAAAACAGAAATATGTCCCGAACGCGCCATATGGAGACGCGTGCGCACAATGCCGTCTGCAGCGCCAACCATTATTTTCCCATCAAGATATTTGCGCCCTGTTTCAATTTCATCCACCGCTTCGAGACCATTTGGCGAAATTTCCACCATCGTTCCGTTTGGCGCAATAATTGACGTACCACCTTTTTCCGAAATCAAATTCCTGAGTTTGCGCAAATGGCGATACTCTCCGTGCATTGGAATAACACATTTTGGATTTACAATTTCACTTAGCTTCAAGATGTCAGGCTGATTTGCATGTCCAGACACATGATATTGATCATCATTATAAACAACATCCACGCCTTGCATAGCCAAATCATTCAACACAACAGCAACAGCACGCTCGTTCCCTGGAATTACCTTAGAACTAAACAAAAAGAGATCACCTTCCTTGAGCGTAATGCCTTTATAGCCGCCACGCGACAGCCACCCTGACGCGGCCCGATACTCCCCTTGCGAACCGGTGCAAATAATGAGTGTCTTATCACGCTTCGAAGAATCAAAATCATCCGCATCAAGGACCGGCGGCATATCTGTCAACACCTTTGATTTATGGCCCGCCGACACCATTCGGTCCATCGAGCGCCCCACCAGTATGACTTGTCGTCCAGCACGTGCACCCGCTTGCGCCAATGTCCGAACACGCGCCACATTTGAAGCAAATGTCGTTGCCACAACCAAGCCTTTCGCCGAAGCAATCAATCCATGTATGGGATCTTGGAGTGACTCTTCTGAGCGGCCGTCATGCGTCGAAAACACATTTGTACTATCGCAGACTAAAGTATCTACGCCCATTTTTCCGATTTCCGCATAGAGTTTATCATCAAACGCCTCGCCAACGAGCGGGGTGCGGTCGAGCTTAAAATCGCCCGTATGCAAAATGCGCCGACCATCAACTTCAATCAATAGCGCTGACGCCTCAGGAATTGAATGTGAGATTGGCACAAATGAAACCTGGAATTCACCCGCCGATACTCTCTCTGGATATTTTCCAACTGTCACGACTTGTTTAGGATCTTGACCAAAGCGCTCCATTTTTTCGCGCGCGTGAATTCCCGTAAATGCACGTGTATAAACGGGCACGTCACCTAAATCACGAGTCAACATCCCCAAAGCACCCACATGATCTTCATGAGCATGCGTAATAAACACCGCCTCAACACGGTCTTTGCGCTCCAAAATAAAACTTGGATCCGCCATAATTAAGTCCACGCCTGGACTTGTGTCCATATTGGGGAAAGTGACCCCAACATCCGCAATAATATATCGCTCTTGGTTCTTTTGCCCAAAGCCATAAACATAAAAATTCATGCCGATTTCACCGGCGCCCCCAAGGGGTAAATAAATCAGTCTATTTGTCATCTTTTATCTTTCAATTTTCCTTGATTTTATTCGCAATTAAAATGAGTCCTTTGATCGTAATGTCGCCATCTAGGGCGTGATATTTTTTAATGCCATGAGCAAATAGATGGCTCAAACCACCCGTTAATATAATATTCATGTCAACGCTACGCTCCTCGGCAATCCGTGCGCACAAACCCTCAACCATCGCGCTATAGCCCCAGAAAATGCCCGATTGCATGGCATCTTTGGTATTCTTGCCAACCACATGATTGGGGCGCGCCACATCAACATGTGGTAAGGCGGCGGCTGCATCTGAAAGCGCCTTGACAGATAAATTTACACCGGGCGCAATAATTCCACCTTCATAAGCGCCGTCATTCGCTACGATATCAAAAGTTGTTGCCGTGCCAATATCTACAATAATTAGGTTCGGACCGTATTCTTTAAAACCCGCCATAGCATTGACCAAACGGTCGGGACCCGCGCGTGTTCCCTGATCAAGCCGAACTTCAATATCGATGGGGCAATTTTTACTCCCGACAATCAATGGCTCTCCAGAAAAGTATTTGTGACTTAAAACGCGAATGTTATAAATTGCCGCGGGCACTGTTGAACTCAAAATGACATTCTCAAATTCACAGGCCAGACCATTGGCATGGCATAAAGCCGAAAGCCAAACAAAATATTCGTCTGCCGTACGGTTGGCATCCGTTCGCATACGAAATTCGTGAAGTATTTGCTCACCCTCAATCAGAGCAAATAAAGAATTCGTATTCCCAATATCGATCGCGAGTAACACTAGTATGCGCCCCTATGATTCATAAAAATCGCCTGAATAAATTTTTTGACGCCCATCTGGGCCATCAATTTCAAGACCCCCTTCGATATCAACGTCTAATATGCGCACAAGTTTTTTCATATTCTGACCTTCATAGACCAAATCCGCCCTTGCCCACAAGCACTGTCGAATTCGCTGCCGAAAATTATCGAAACCAAATTTCTCAAATTCGTCAATATTTGCAATTAATGCAGCCTCAAAGCGCGAATGAAAATCATCAATGTCTATCCCATCACACAAATCGCTTAGCTTTGTCGTGTCAAAGGCGCGTTCAGGTAACTCGTCACGATTTGGGTTGGAGACAATATTTACGCCAATGCCGATAATGACATGCTGACGCTCCACTTCAAGAAGAATACCTGCTAGCTTTTTTGAATCACTAAGCACATCATTTGGCCATTTAAAAGCTAGTCCCGAAATTTTGAGTGATTCAAACACGTCAAAAAGCGCACATGCTGAAACAATACTGAGCAACGAAGCCTTTTGAAAATCAGCTACCCAAGGCCATACAAAACTCGCGAAATAATTTCCCTTTTCTGAAAACCATTTTTTTGCGCCTTGCCCTCTCCCCGCGGATTGTGTTGTCGCCCGCACACAAAATGGAGAAGCGCTCTTGCCAATGAGAGTTTTCGCACGCGTTTGCGTACTATCAAGCGCATCAAACTGATAAAGGTTCATAGTGGAACTCACGAATTATCCAATAAGCGCATCTGCCGCTATAATACTTGCGTTTTCAATCACAAATAAACGTAAAATCCAAACATACATTAATATCGTCCCGACTGCGAATACGAGCCCTTGGCTAAATGTCCATTTGCGCTCATGATCATGTAATGGCTCATCTCCGAAATACATCAAATATACCATGCGCAAATAATAAAATGCGCCAATCGCAGAGGCAATCACCGTGGCGACAGCCAGCCAAACAAGACCGTTATTCACGGCAACTTGTAATATCAATAGCTTTCCGACAAAACCCGCAAGTGGCGGGATGCCCGCCATAGACCACATTATGGTTGCCACCCCAATGGCCACAAGAGGCGCTCGCAACGACAACATTCCAAGATCACGAAGTTCGACAACCTCTTTTCCATCTCGCTCCATAGACATCACAAAAGCAAATATCGCAAGCGTCATAAACACGTAAATGGTAAGAAAGATCAGCGCAGATGAAACCCCTTCAATTTTGCCGGAAGCGAGTGAAAGCAAAACAAAACCCATATTTAATACGGAAGAAAATGCCAAGAGACGCTTGATATTTGTCTGACCAATTGCCGCAATCGCGCCCACAAATACCGACACAAGCGCCAATAAAACTAATATTTGCTGAACAGCCTCACCCGCGTGAACAAAGGGCTCAAAACATAATCGCGCCAGCATTCCAAAGGCAGCGACTTTTGGCGCCGTCGCAAAAAATGCCGTGACCGCTGTCGGCGCACCTTGATACACATCAGGTGTCCACATATGAAAAGGCGCGGCAGAAATTTTAAACGCAATTGCAGCCATCAAAAACGCAAGGCCAAATACGACTCCAATATTCAACTCAGAAACTGTTGCGTTCGCAATATCTTCATAGTTTGTCGCGCCCGTAAATCCGTAGACAAGTGACGCTCCAAACAAAAATAGACCCGATGAAAGTGCGCCGAGAACAAAATACTTCATTCCGGCCTCTGAAGAACGCGTGTTATCACGACGAAATGCCGCCAACACATATAAAGCAAGTGACTGTAACTCTAGTCCGATGTAAAGCGACATTAAATTGGTCGCTGAAACCATGATCATCATACCCATCGCGGCGAGCGCGACCAAGATCGGAAATTCAATATTATAAATATTTATCCGCTTCAGATAGATCACCGAGCTGAGCAACACACCCACCGTTGACAGCAAAATCAGCAGCTTAAGGTAGCGCGAAAACTGATCGACTATGAACATCTCGTTAAAGGCACTAATTTCACTCGACTGCGAATACACAAAAAAAGCACTAATCGCCAAGGCGATAATGGCCATATTATGAACTCTCGACACAACGTTCTCACTCTTGGCGAAAACACCGTATATCAGGCCAAACATAGCAAAGACTGCGAGGAGGAGTTCGGGAAGAAATAAATTTATATCTGTCGTGGTCATCTCAGCCTCATTAATGATGATCTACGGTTTCTTGGGTGGCTTCCGTGCCCTGCTCAGCTAAATTAGAAACCGAAGCTCCCAATTCTTGCGTGGCGTCAGGAAGTGTCTCAACCAAGGTAGCAACAGCAGGAGAAATAATATCAAGAATAAAACTTGGATAAACACCTAATATCAAAGTTGCCGCAACAAGGGGCGCGAAAAGCAATATTTCTCGGCGCTCCAAGTCTTGAATTTGCTTCAAACTTTCCTTGATCAAATCCCCAAACACAACGCGGCGATATAGCCAAAGCGCATAAGCGGCTGATAAAATCACGCCGGTTGCTGCAAAAAACGCGGTCCAAGTGCTTACCTTAAATGTGCCCGCCAATGTTAAAAATTCGCCAATAAATCCAGAAGTGCCCGGAAGGCCGACATTTGCCATCGTGAAAAACATAAAGACAAGCGCGTAAAACGGCATCCGCATCACGAGGCCTCCAAATGCGCTGATATCGCGCGTATGCATCCGATCATAGATCACACCCACACAAAGAAAAAGCGCAGCCGAAATGAAACCATGAGAAATCATCTGAAAAATCGCACCATCAAGACCTTGCTGATTAAATGTAAAAATACCCATCGTCACGTAGCCCATATGAGCGACCGATGAATACGCAATTAGCTTTTTCATGTCTTCTTGCACAAGCGCCACCAAAGACGTGTAAACAATCGCAATCGCTGATAACCAAAAAATAAAATCCTGCCAAATCAAACTCGCGTCAGGGAACATTGGCAATGAATACCGAACAAAGCCATAGCCACCCATTTTCAACAATATGGCTGCAAGAACAACGGAACCCGCTGTGGGCGCTTGAACGTGGGCATCTGGCAACCATGTATGAAACGGCCACATTGGCATTTTAACGGCAAAACTTGCGAAAAATGCAAAAAACAAAAGGGTTTGCGCCCCGCCCAAAATCGTAATGCCAAGAAATTTAAAATTCTCTGAAGAAAACTTGTCGCGCATCTGAAAGAGCGTCTCAACATCGGACGTGCCTGTGACGCGGATCATGTAAACCATCGCAACAAGCATCAAAAATGAGCCAACGAGCGTATAGAGGAAAAATTTGAAACTCGCATAAATACGGTTTTTTCCGCCCCATATCCCGATAATTAAGAACATCGGAATTAAACTCGCTTCAAAGAAGACGTAGAATAAAACAATATCAAGCGCGACAAAAACACCCATCATTAACGTCTCAAGCACCAAAAATGCGATGAGATATTCCTTTATGCGCTCTCCGACATTCCAGCTCGCGCCAATCACAATTGGCATTAAAAATAATGTCAGCAACACAAACAGAACCGAAATGCCGTCGACGCCAATTTTATATTGAAACCCGGCCAGCCAATTCGCTTGATCAACCAACTGAAACCCTTTGACTTGGGGATCAAACTCACCGAGAATGGCAAGAATTCCGATCACGGAGATAAATAACGTCGTCCAAAAACTTGCGCGCTTGATCCGCAATATTGTCTCTTCTGTTTCAGGCTTTCCACCGAAAACAAACAGCAATATCGCGAGCGCAAACGGTGCAAATGTAATAAATGTCAGTAAAAACGGCATCGGTTAAAATCCTCCGAAGCGAATAGTTAACCACAGCAAGACACCGCCAATTCCTAAAATCATGGCCAGTGCATAAGTGTAAATCAAACCATTTTGCAAACGCGCTAAACGCTGGGTTAAATTTGGAATAATTTTAAGTGCGATGCCATTAATTGCTCCGTCAACAATGGCTTCATCGCCTCTTTTCCATAAAAAATTCCCGATCCGTTTTACTGGCTCCACAAATAAGAAGTCATAAAGTTCATCGACACGCCACTTATTCAATAAGAACATATAAATCCCTTCAAAGTGAGCCTTAAATTTGGCTGGCGTTCTTGGTGACGCAATATAAAAATATAGCGAAATCCCCAAGCCAACAGACATTGCGATAAACGGCGCCACTTTAACCCATTTGGGCACATCATGTGCGGCATGGATAATATGATGATGGTTAGCGCTATAGATGGCACCATTGAACCACGCTTCAGGTTCGCCGTGTCCACCAAAAAAGGGCAAATACCAAATCATACCCGCAAAGACAGCACCAAGTGCCAAAATCGCAAGCGGAATGAGCATTACGCGCGGGCTTTCGTGCGCATGATCATGCGTATCTTGATCGCCACGCGGCGCTCCAGAGAATGTCAAAAACATTAAACGCCAGCTGTAAAAACTCGTCATAGCGGCTGCTAACACTAACGTCCAGAATGCGAACTGTCCCAAAGTTCCACCAGCGGCAAATGCGCTTTCAATAATGGTATCTTTCGACAAAAATCCAGAAAAACCGATCGGCACATCCCAAACTGAAATCAAAGGCAGTCCAACGCCCGTAATCGCAAGCGTGCCAAGAAGCATGGCATAAAATGTGTAAGGAATTTTCTGACGCAACCCCCCATAATTGCGCATATCTTGCTCATGATGCATTGCATGAATTACAGAACCGGCACCCAAAAATAACATCGCCTTAAAAAAAGCATGCGTAAATAGATGATACATCGCAGATTCATAAGCGCCAACGCCCGCGGCCACAAACATATAACCCAATTGTGAACAGGTTGAATATGCAATCACGCGCTTGATATCATTTTGAACCAAACCAACGCTTGCCGCAAAAAACGCGGTAAACGCCCCAATAAATGTCACAAATATAAGCACATGTGGCGCGTATTCAAAAATCGGTGACATTCGGCAAACCAAAAATACGCCCGCCGTAACCATTGTGGCCGCATGAATAAGTGCTGAAACCGGCGTGGGGCCCTCCATCGCATCGGGAAGCCATGTGTGTAAAATAAACTGAGCCGATTTGCCCATCGCACCAACAAATAGCAAAAAGCACAAGGCTTCAGCCGCATTAATTTGCATGCCCAAAAATGGCATCGATATCGCCGCAAGAAGTTTACCAGATTCAAAAACAACGTCGAACTCGATTGAACCGGTTACCCAGTAAATTCCAAATATGCCGAGTGCGAATCCAAAATCGCCTATGCGGTTGACAATAAAAGCTTTCATAGCCGCCGCGCCTGCCGACTGCTTGCGGTAATAAAAACCAATCAAAAGATAAGACGCAACACCAACACCTTCCCATCCGAAAAACATTTGAAGGAGGTTATCAGAGGTTACCAACATCAACATCGCAAAAGTAAAAAATGACAGATACGAAAAGAAACGTGGTCGATAGCTCTCGCCCTCTTTGAACTGATCATCATGTGCCATATAACCGTTAGAATAAAGGTGTACGAGCGCGGAAACACTTGTCACTACAACCAGCATCACCTGCGTTAAACGATCAATTCTGACGACCCAGTCAGCTTGCAAACTGCCCGAATGAAGCCATTTCATAATCACATAACTTTGTGGCTCGACGTTTTGAAAAAACACAATCCAAGATAAGAACGCGATCAAAAACAAAACAGATGTTGTTAAAATTCGCGCAGCATAGTCTCCGATTTGCCGATGGAAAAAGCCAGCCACAATCGCTGAGAAAAGCGGAGCGAGAACAATAATTTTGAGTAATGTCTCCATAAACTCACCCCTTCATCATATTCACGTCATCGACGGCAACAGAGCCACGATTTCGGAAAAAGACCACCAAAATCGCAAGTCCAATCGCAGCCTCCGCGGCGGCGACTGTCAAGATAAACATAGTGAAAATCTGCCCCTGCAAATCACCCAATTGATATGAAAATGCTACGAATGATATATTACACGCCAATAACATCAGCTCAATCGACATTAAAATTACAATGATATTTTTTCGATTCACAAATATACCAAACACCGCAATCACAAATAAAATCGCTGACAATCCGATATAATGTCCAATACCAATCATTTTATTCCTTTCAAGCACTCATCAATTCGCAATGCTGATTTTTAGCTCTCAAATTTTTAATTTCCGGTCGCACATAGACAATTGAGAAAAGACGTATTCCCCTCAGAAAAGGGAACACCCTCGTCCACGATTGCGCCATCGCTTTTTACAGAACTGACCATGTCATCAAAATTGTTCTGATCCGTGCCCGCGCTCACGCGCAACTGACGACGGAATGTCTGAAAACGTAAACGGTCTTCAGGATTATAAAGATCATATGAAATATCAGCAAAACTTCGATCTGCACAATTCATCAAAAAGGCTTGACCATATAACGTACCTTCTTCGCGGCGATTCTTATTTCCGAATTCGGTCACCATCGACATTTTTCCATTTTGGTAGTGAGTTACATCTGTGTAAGCAAAGAAATCTGGCAATTGAGAGTTTTCAACTCGTGCGTCGTCTTCGAGAACACAGGCTTTAACGGCGTCATGATTTGTCGATCCTTGAACGTTTAATGGACCGCTAGTATTTGAAACACTGCAACCGCTGAGCACAACAGAAGCACCCACCAATATTGCTAACTTAATCTTATCCATCTTAAATACCTTTCCCTGGTTTGACATCTTTAAGCTCCATTGCCTTTTTAGGATCCCTGTACATCTGCGCCAGTACATCTTGACGTTTAATATCGCTACGATGTGACATGGTCAGTACGATCGCACCGATCATTGCAACAAGTAGAACCAAACCTGAGCCTAAAAAAACGAACGGATATTGCGTATAGAGTGCGATGCCGAGTTGATATGTATTTTCAGCATCAGTAATGGGAATTTGCGCCTCAATCTGACTTGTTCCAGCCGCCCTTGCAACCAATAATAACTCGACCGCAAATACAATCGCGAGCAAGATTCCAAAGCCTAAATTTTTCATGGTACCTTCACGAAGACTTGCAAAATCAACATCCAACATCATGACAACGAAGAGGAACAAAACCGCGACCGCTCCAACATAAACAATCATCAAGAGCATTGCGAGAAATTCAGCGTTCAGCAAAACAAATAAGCCTACGGCAGACAAAAAAGTGAGAATAAGCCAGAGGACAGAGTGAACTGGATTACGCGAAATCACCACCAAAAAGCCTGAGATCAAAATGACCGCAGCGCAAAAATAAAAGGCAAGTGCAAAAATCAATTTATTCTCCTAACGATAAGGTGCATCAAGCTCGAGATTATGCGCAATTTGCGTCTCCCATCTTGCGCCGTTTTCAAGCAGCTTTTCCTTGTTATAAAAAAGCTCTTCACGCGTTTCTGTCGCAAATTCAAAATTCGGGCCCTCGACGATCGCATCAACGGGGCATGCCTCTTGGCAAAACCCACAATAAATGCACTTGGTCATATCAATATCATATCGGGTCGTTCGCCGCGAACCATCTTCGCGCGGCTCCGCATCAATGACGATGGCCTGCGCAGGACAAATGGCCTCACAAAGCTTACAAGCAATGCACCGTTCCTCACCCGATGGGTATCGTCTCAACGCATGCTCGCCACGAAACCGCGGCGACAAAGGCCCTTTCTCGTTTGGATAATTTAAAGTCGCTGGCGCGCGAAAATATTCCTGCATCGCGGCCTTAAATCCGCCGATAAAGTCCAGCAAAAAGAAATACTTAGTTGCACGCGTCCAGTCGATTTTTGTCATTAGAACTTTCCTGAATTGGCCCACTCTTCTTGAGGGGGAACTGGTTCTGAATTATCCCAGTGCTCGACAATTTTTCCATTCTCCACTCGGAAAATATCAACCTGACACAAATCTTGATCTTCAAAACGCGCACGGTTAAGGGTCGCGACAAAATTACCTTCGGCAACGGTCATAAAATTCTCTTGGTAGCTCAATGGATCATTGGGTTGTGACCATAAATTGTAAAAATTCTCCAATCCATCCGCAACATCCGGATTATGCTGAAGGTATTGATCTTCCGAAATATAGTCCTTAAGCTTCTCTGCATTGCGCCCAATCAAGCAAACTTCAATAAATTCCTCAACAAGCGCACGGTTCGCCTCTGTTTTATCCAGATCTTGAGCCTCAGTAGGTCCATCAACTTGTGTGCGCCCCGATGGATTTTCGCCCTTAAACGGTGCAATCACATCCCAGTGTTCGATAATTTTACCATCTTCATCACTGTCAAAAAAATCAGTCGTCACCCACTCGGCTTCACCTTTGTTTATGTTTTGATAGGCCTGCAAAAACACTTTGTTTCCATCTTGGAAAGCTCGCAAAATCCGAATATCACGATCTGGATTTCGGGCGATAAATGGCTCAAAGAATTCGATAAACCCTTCTTTACCATCTTTCACGCCTGTTGAGTGTTGTGTATAACGTGCGCCTGTGTACTTATTTACGGCCTCGACCGAATGACCATCGCGAATACCTTCCATGTAAAGTGCAATCGCATTTTCCTTAGCTGTTGTCATTCTATATTCCTTTCAATTAATAAATTTCATTTATCTCAAAGTAATTCCCAGCGCGCATAAAATGCCCAATCCCAATGCGCAAAAAACGCAACGATCACAACCCAGGCAAGTGAGAGCGGCAAAAAGACTTTCCAACCAATGCGCATCAGTTGATCATAGCGGTAGCGCGGAACAACGGCTTTGACCAAAGCAAAGAGAAAGAAGAACAGCAGCATTTTCACGACCATCCAAAATAGGCCGTCCGGCAGTAGAGCTGGCAATGGGCTTAACCAACCCCCAAAGAAAATCAACGTCATGAGAGCACACATCAAAACGACCGCAGTGAGTTCACCAATCATAAACAACAAAAAGGGCGTCGATGAGTATTCAACTTGATATCCCGCAACCAATTCCGCCTCTGCCTCTGGGAGATCAAATGGTGGTCGGTTCGTTTCGGCCAGGGCAGAAATAAAGAACAACGGCACCATCGGTAAATGCGCCAACCAATACCAATTTAACACCCCGCCCGATTGCGCATTGACAATGGCACTTAAATTCAATGAACCAGTCGAAATTAAAACCCCAATCAATATTAAGCCGATCGAGACTTCATAGGAAATCATTTGCGCAGCCGACCTGAGCGCACCGAGGAAAGGGTATTTCGAGTTTGACGCCCATCCACCCATAATGACGCCGTAAACTTCAAGAGAACTCACCGCAAAAATAAACAGAATTCCGATATTCGCATCTGAAATAACCCAGCCTTCATTAAAAGGGACAACGGCCCAAGCAATAAAACTCATCAGCAACGTTACCATCGGCGCGAGCAAAAACACCGCTTTGTCCGCGCCAGCGGGGATTACGACTTCCTTCGCAATATATTTGAGAAAATCTGCAAAAGACTGCAAAAGCCCAAAAGCGCCGACAACATTGGGCCCTTTTCGCATCTGAACAGCCGCCCAGACTTTACGATCCATATACATCAAAAAGGCGAGCGCCACGAGAAGCGGTACGAGCAGAAGCAAGGACTGAACTAAAATGGACACAACCAGACCCAAATTCGGCCCCAAAAATGTGGATTGAAACCAATCATTCATGAGGATGGCCTCCCTTGCCGCGGCTAAAAACAACACGCACAAACGCATATAACATATTAAAAAGGCTCATTTTTACCATAACTGGGCCGCCTCTTGAGATGGTTTAAAATTCATACGCGATAGTTCCGCCATTACCTGTGATGCACGAGCGATCGGATTGGTCATATAATAATCTTGAATCGGCGAACGTAAGGCTTCGGAAGAAATCTTTCCACCGGCGCGCAGTTTTTTGATTTTATTCCGTGGCACTTCATCAAGTTGCGCAAAATGTGGTGCGACTTCATACATTTGCGCGCGAAGCTGATCAATATTGTCGAAACTTAGTTTTTTATTTAAAACTGCAGACAAAGCGCGAATGATCGCCCAATTTTCTTTCGCGTTTCCTGGCGGCATAGCCGCGCGATTGGCGATCTGAGGCCGTCCTTCCATATTCACAAAAATCGCATTTTCTTCCGTATAACATGCGCCGGGTAAAATTACATCAGCGCGGTGTGCGCCTCGATCTCCATGAGACCCTTGGTATATGACAAAACAATCATCTGGCATTTCAATTTCGTCAGCGCCCAAGTTATACACGACGTCAGCGTCCTTAAGCGCGGCCTTCATACCACCCTGCGTCGCGAAACCCAAATCCATCGCGCCAACACGACTGGCGGCGGTATGTAAAACAAAAAGCTGGCTCTTCGTCGCCTCACAAAGTGCAACTGCATCCGCAAGTATCGCCGCGCCATCTTCTCGGGCAAGCGCCCCCTGCCCAATACAAATAATTGATTTACTTTCCAAAACTTGACCAAATTCATGAGTGAGCAAATCACGTAGAGCGCCTGGATCAGTCCCGACATGCGCATAATCATAAGTTAAATCAACGGGCTCGCCAACTAAGCCAATATTTGCGCCACGCGCCCAAGCTTGACGAATACGTGCATTTAAAACCGGCGCCTCCAAGCGCGGATTACAGCCAATCAGCTGAATAAATTCCGCATCATCAAAATCTTCGATCGCAGCCGTACCCGCATAGGCGCCCCGATTGCCAATCGGCAATTGCGCTCCATCAACACGGCACTCTTTCGTGCCCTCCAATTTATCGAGCAACGCTCCAAGTGCAAAAACAGATTCCACAGGCGCAAGATCACCGGCGAGACCTGCAATTTTTTTATCCTTAACAGCAGACTTGATTTTGCGAAAAGCTTCCTCCCAAGACACCGGAGTCAGCTTACCATTTTTGCGAACATAAGGTTGATCAAGTCGCTGCGTGCGCAAGCCATCCCAAATAAAACGCGTTTTATCAGATATCCACTCTTCGTTCACGCAATCATGGTTAAGCGGCAAAATACGCATCACTTCGGCGCCCTTTGTATCAATGCGTATATTGGAACCTAGCGCGTCCATGACATCAATACTCTCGGTCTTGGTTAATTCCCAAGGGCGCGCGGTAAATGAATAGGGCTTAGACGTCAGCGCCCCAACCGGACAAAGATCGATTATGTTGCCCTGTAGGTTTGATTTAAGTGTCTCATTGAGATAGCTCGTAATTTCGCTATCTTCGCCGCGCCCGGTTTGCCCCATCTGGGAAATGCCTGCAATTTCAGTCGTAAAGCGCACACACCGCGTGCATGAGATACAACGCGTCATCGCTGTGCCTACCAATGGTCCTAAATTTAATTCAAGCGCAGCACGCTTAGGTTCGCGGTAGCGCGAAAAATCAACACCATAAGCGACAGCCTGATCTTGCAAATCACACTCGCCGCCCTGATCACAAATTGGACAATCCAGCGGATGGTTGATCAATAAAAATTCCATGACACCCTCACGTGCCTTTTTGACCATTGCCGAATTTGTTTTGATAACGGGTAGCTCTCCATTTGGTCCCGGGCGCAAATCTCGCACTTGCATTGCACAACTTGCCGTGGGTTTTGGTGGCCCACCCACAACTTCAACAAGACACATTCGACAATTTCCGGCAATCGACAAACGCTCGTGATAGCAAAATCTAGGAATTTGCGTCTCAATCGTTTCACAGGCTTGCAAAATCGTCATCGCAGGATCGACTTCGATTTCATTCCCATCAATGATGACCTTGCGTAGATTCTCCATGAAACTCCTCCGCCAAATAACCAGCGCAAACAAGGGCTATTTAGCACGAAGCGTTCGGGCAATAAAAGAGCTTTCCCAATTTATTTGTATCGTTTTTAAATATAAATACTCGAAAAATTCAAATTGGAATTACAAAATTAGGCTGTTTATAGATTAATCTTCATTCAAGAGATTTTTTTGCGTCCATTGCACCCAAAAGCCTCAAAACTATCGCCATTTTTTCGGTATTTCTCAAGCTTTTCTCGCGCTTCTTCAAGACTGGGCACATGCTCATCGAAAACTGGCCACATTACAAAATGCGCCAACTGCATTTTTTCCATCCATTCAGCCCGTCGCGCAAAAAAATTTCGATGAACAGTGTCAAATGTAAATACTTTCAAAGACGCAACATCGCGCCAAACACTCATATTGGTGATCACTAACGGATCATCGTTAAAATTTAAGTCAAGCGCATGCCCAGATTCGTCTTTTAACCGCCATATAAAACCATCATGTGATTCCGCTAGCGCATTTATTTCATCTATTGCATCCACAAAGCCCGCGACCATGGGATCCCCAATGGGCGCGAGCAGCCTTGCGATATTTAGTTCTACGATCGCCATCAATATCCCCCCTATTAAAAACGGCGCAAAAAATGCCCAATATTTGTGTCATTTGCTATCTCATAGGAGCCAAACAAACAGTAGTAATTATTGTCTTTTTCGATGGGCAGTACATTTTGATATACGCGCATGTAATCTGCTCCACGTAAATCCCGAGCTTCTTGCATTCTATTGAGCGAATCTTCTCGCGCAAAACCCGACGCAAGCATGTCATCCAATAATTTAGCTTTCATGATTTCAGGTTGATGAACAAGCGTAATACTCTCACAACTTTGCGCGATATCTTGAGCCATTTGTCCATCCATCATTTGACGAAATAAGGGCTCAGGCATCGGAAAACTCTCATAAGGTTGAGAAATTTCGCAGGCCATCACGAACATCAATAGCGCCAATGATGCGACCGAAAGTCTGGTTCGTTTCTTTGCAATCACTTTATCAACATTCATTGAGCAAGCAATGTAAAGCAAAATCAATGGACTAGTAAAGAAGCGAGCCGATAAGTGTATCGCGTGCTATTTCACTTTTACCAAGGGCGCAATAGCTGTCTTCATCTCCAGAAACGACGCCATTATCTGCTAAATATCGATTTCGCATTTGCTTAATACGGTTTCGCTCCGCACTATCATTCAAAAACGCGTCAATTTGCTCATCTGTAGCTCCTAAGCCATGTGCATAGCTTTTAAGCGACATTGCTTTCGACATGCCGACAATCATATTGCCACGAAGACTTGAACATTGATTGCGAATTTCGTCAGCGACAGCCGCGGCAGTCAATTCCCGCGTAATGCGCGCATCTCCAGATAGATCAAGCGAAAAACTTGCGCCAGCCATTATCGTGAGCGCAGCTCCAATCCACAAAGATTTAATTTTTTTTGTCATAACTTTCTCACATATTTAAGTTAGATTAAACTTAAACCTATGTTTTTGAAAATGCTATAATGATCACCTACCCGTGAATGGTTTCGGCAATTTATTGCATAAATTATTACTCGGCCGCCTCAATTCGACCTTTTTTATGGGCCTTAATGCGCGCCTCAATCTCGTCACGAAAATGTCTCATCAAACCTTGTATCGGCCAAGCAGAAGCATCGCCAAGTGCGCAAATTGTGTGCCCCTCAACCTGCTTGGTGACGTCAAGTAACATATCAATCTCTTCAATCTCGGCATCTCCCGTCACCAGACGTTCCATCACACGCATCATCCATCCAGTGCCTTCACGACAAGGTGTACATTGCCCACAACTTTCATGTTTATAAAATTTGGACAATCGCCAAATCGCCTTCACAATATCTGTTGATTGATCCATCACGATTACTGCTGCTGTCCCAAGACCCGAACCTTGTTCACGCAGCCAATCGAAATCCATTATTGCATCGTCACAAATTTCTTGCGGCAAAAGCGGAACTGAAGAGCCTCCAGGAATGACGGCTTTCAAATTCTTCCAACCACCACGTACACCGCCGCAATGCTTCTCAATCAATTCTTGAAGCGGGATCGACATCGATTCTTCCACCACACAGGGTCTATTCACATGGCCTGATATGCCGAATAATTTTGTACCTGCATTATTTTCACGTCCGAAACTTGAAAACCAACTTGCGCCCCTGCGAATAATTGTCGGCGTAACGGCAATCGATTCAACATTATTCACAGTCGTCGGACAACCATACAAGCCAGCCCCAGCCGGAAAAGGCGGTTTCATTCTCGGCATGCCTTTTTTGCCTTCGAGACTTTCAAGTAGCGCAGTTTCCTCTCCACAAATATACGCGCCGGCACCGTGGTGAAGATAGAGATCAAAATCCCATCCAGAACCCGCCGCGTTTTTACCGAGTAGGCCTTCATCGTAGCATTCATCAATTGCGCGTTGCAAAGCCTCACGCTCGCGAATAAATTCACCGCGGATATAAATATAACCGTTATTCGCCCCCATCGCAAAACCTGCAATCAAACAACCCTCAATCAAAGTATGAGGCTCATTGCGCATGATCTCACGATCTTTACATGTTCCAGGCTCCGACTCGTCGGCATTCACAACCAAATAATGTGGGCGTCCATCACTCTCTTTCGGCATAAAGCTCCACTTCAAACCGGTCGGAAAACCGGCGCCGCCACGACCTCGCAAACCAGAAGCTTTCACCTCATCGATTATCCAGTCTTTCCCCTTCTTGATGATGCTCGCCGTTTGATCCCAATGCCCGCGCGTTTTCGCGCCCGCGAGCGAGCGGTCAAACATACCATAAAGATTAGTGAAAATGCGGTCTTGATCTTGAAGCATTTAATTTCGTCTACCTATTTTGTGACATCATTTGCCACAGCCAATACATCGCCGACATAAACGCTATCAAGGCCAAAAAATCAAGCATGATCGCAAAAATTGACGGAATCCCTAAAATTGGGGCGAGCCATTGAGCCGCAAGCCAAATCACTGCCGTTAAAACAATTATGAGTGCTGGTGTCTTTTTAGTCATTTCAGTGCATTTATCATGACTTTTTAAAGTAATTACAATATTAATCTTCAAATTCATTCAATTCGAGCCGACTGAAACTCAAAAAGCATTGGTCGTCCTGCACACAGCAGTCCGAAACAGCGATTTTCCCAAATCAAAAAGTGTCAAACAATTCCAACCCTTAAAAAATTTAGGGTTAAAACGAATGATGCTCTCCTGCCGCAGCGGGAAAAATCAATGAAAACAACGTACACCTTGTCCGCGCACCTCGAACCGAGCTTATACTGACTAGGTTTTTTTAAGTCTGTCGGAATGAAAATTTGCACCTTAGGTTTGAGGTTGTGTCGGATGCGAAAAGAAAAATTAATTTAATCTATCCATTGCGACTGACAGCAATCAGAACCCCATTTCTCAAAATTGGTAGTCTTAATGACAATGGCATCACAAATACGATAACGGGACATTTCAATTCCAAAGAGAGAGACTAACGCTGTTTTTACAATAAGAGTAAAATGGGATAATAATTCTGAAGATCGCTAATTTTATTATCCATTCAAAGTCTTCTTCACAAAAAAGGGCGCTGAAATCGCGCCCTAATTCAGTACGAATTCTTGAATTTTAATAGACTTTGCCTTTTTTCACGCGCTTAGAGAATTCAGTTTCTTTCCCTTGCGCAAGTTGTTTGGCTTGCTTAACCCAACCATCGCGCTCAATGCGACCTTTAAAAGAAAGCTGATCATCAACAAATTGAATGTCCTTTTTCTTCCATGCCGCAATCTGATCGAAATGCCAGACGCCAATTTCATTGCAAGTTTTTTCAATCTTTGGCCCAACACCTTTAATCATCTTAAGATCATCGCCTTTACCGCCGCGTGGTTTTTTAATTAACCCAGCTGATTGCGCGGCGGATTTTTTCTCGCTTGCGTTCATTTTTTTAGGCGTTGTTGCGGCTGCGTTAGTTTTCGCTCCGCTTGCCATTGCAGGTTTTGTTGTCGTGCTTTTAGCCGTCGTAGCTGCCTTTTTAGGAGCACTCTTGGCTGTGGCTGTTGCCGTTTTTGCAACGCCCTTGGCAGTTTTCGCCGTTGTAGCTGTTGCTTTTTTAGCGGTAGAGGCCGCTTTTTGTGTCGCGCCCTTAGCTGTAACTGACGTTTTATTCGCAGCGGATTTCGCTGTCGCACCTGCCTTGTTAGCAGCGGATTTCGCTGAATTTCCAGCACCTTTTGTGGCGTTTGCAACCGATTTTGCGCTATTCGCAGTTGCTCCAGCAGCTTTTTTAGTGGTGTTAGTCGCAGACTTCGCACCCTTTACAGCTGCCTTAGTCGTCTTTTTACCTGCCGAAGCTGCACCCTTTACAGTATTTTTTGCTGTTGACGCAGCACTCGAAGCTACATTCGCAGTCCCTGCCGCCGCAGCCGAAGACACAGAAGCTACACCTTCTACTGCAGAAGACGCCGCTGTTCCAACTGAACTAGCTGCATTGCCCGCAACATCACCAGCTTTAGAAGCAGCCGCCTTAGCACCAGACGCAAGACCCGCACCAACGGCAGCTGCACCTGCAACTCCCGCCGCAACGTTTGAGCCAGAAGACTCAGATGTTGCATTCGCATCGTCTTCATCGTGATGAGAAGCAAACATTCCACAAATAAATTTAGAAATCCACATAAACAAAAAGAGCAATCCTAAAAACACAATCAATGCAATTAGTAAGGATGTAAATCCTCCGTGCTTTGGAGTGACGCTATGTGCGATAAACGCTGCGAGTAACGCAGATAATATTGTTAAAATTAGACGACAGGTTCCAAACTCGCCTCTAGTTGCTTTTGCCATGAGTAGCCCTCCAGAGCTTTAAATAAATTAATAGTTAAAAGTTTTATATAAACTGAATAAATGCTATTCTGCCGAATTGCAAATAAACTTTATGCTAGCTATTTCTTAATACAAGCAAAACCGCTAAATCAATTAATCACTTCTCACAATTTTAGACGCTTTACGAGCGGAGGACTTCACTTTTGCGATCGCCTTTTTAATTTTCTTTTTGCCTGCAGCAACGCCGTCTACTCTAGAACTTTCGCTCACCAAGTCTACAATTTCTGGAAAATTTTTAACTTTCCCAGGGTTTAATATAGGCGCGATTGTATCACCATTTTCGAGCGCCAGCTCAACCGAAGACGAATGCGATTCAGCCTGCTCGCCGTCGAGCGTCGTTGCGCCTCCCAAAGGCTCAGATGAAAACCGTCCATTTTGTGGGCCAGGCACTGGAACTTTTCCTTCGGACATCAGGTCTATTAACTCTTCAAAACGCTCGGGCGTTAAATCTTCATAATAGTCTTTTCCAATTTGCGCCATTGGTGCATTGGTGCAAGCCCCTAAACACTCCACCTCTTCCCAGGAAAATTGTCCGTCTTCAGAAATTTCATGTGGCATAGACGCAATCCTCCTTTTGCAAACCTCAACGAGATCTTCTGCACCCATGATCATACAACTCGTCGTGCCGCAAATTTGAAAATGCGCTATTTTACCAACGGGTTGCAAGTGAAACATAAAGTAAAACGAGGCAACTTCAAGCGCGCGCATATAGGGCATATCAAGAATGTCTGCGACTGTTTCAATTGCAGCGCGTGATAACCAGCCTTCCTGCTCTTGAGCACGCCAAAGCACAGGTATAATCGCGGAACTTTTTCTATTTTCCGGATATTTTTTTATCTGCTCTTGAACCCAAACGTAATTCTCACCCGTAAATTCAAAATGTTCAGGTTGTTCATGATGAAGACGCCTAAGCATTATTCAATTTCTCCCAATGGAATACAAATGAAACGGTTTGATTCTTCAGACAACGCCCCTTCTTGTGCATAGTTTTCAAAATCTTCACTGGTTAAAGAAATTTTACACAGATGTGACTCTTCTGAGCCTTCGATCAAGATCACTCCCTCTCCAACGGCGACGTAGCCAATACTATCATCAATCAAATCTCGAAAGGAGCTTTCCGCCTGTATTATAGAGGCACTGCCCAAAACAATCGTCGCTAAAATAAATTTATTCATCTATCAATCTCTCCAAATACAACATCCATTGACCCCAATATTGCCGACGCGTCTGCGAGCTGATGTCCCGTTAACAAATAATCCATCGCGGCCAAGTGAGGGAACCCTGGCGCACGAAGTTTAACACGGTAAGGCTTATTGCTTCCGTCTGAAACCAAAAAGACACCAAACTCTCCTTTCGGCGCTTCTATCGCCGCGTAAACTTCTCCTTCAGGCAATTTGAAGCCTTCAGTGTATAGTTTAAAATGATGAATCAAAGATTCCATATCGGCCTTCATATCCGCCCGCTTTGGAGGCGCGATTTTGCCACGAACTAAAACATCACCCTGTGCTTCGGGCTCTTTCAACTTTTGTAAGGCTTGTTGCATAATTTTTGTGCTTTCTCGCATTTCCGCCATTCGGCACAAATAACGGTCATAGCAGTCCCCATTTTTACCGACCGGAATTTTAAATTCAAATTCATCATAGCACTCGTAGGGCTGAGAACGCCGTAAATCCCAAGCCATATCCGAACCGCGCACCATTACGCCCGAAAAACCATAGCGAATGGCATCCTCTCGACTGACCACACCAATATCAACATTACGCTGCTTAAATATTCGATTTTCCGTAAGCATATTTTCAATATTGTCGAGGACTTTGGGAAAATCAGCACACCATTCTTCAAGATCGTTGAGCGTATCCGGTGTTAAATCTTGGTGCACGCCACCGGGCCGAAAATAAGCTGCATGAAGGCGGGCTCCACAAGCACGCTCATAAAACACCATAAGTTTTTCACGCTCCTCAAAGCCCCAAGCTAACGGCGTCATGGCCCCCACATCCATCGCCTGCGTTGTCACATTGAGAAGATGATTTAAAATGCGGCCAATTTCCGAAAACAATACGCGAATAAGCGAAGCGCGTCTTGTAATTTCAACACCGGCAAGTCGTTCAATTGCCAAGCACCAAGCATGTTCCTGATTCATTGGCGCCACATAATCTAGCCGATCAAGGTAAGGTAAGTTCTGTAGATACGTGCGGCTTTCCATGAGCTTTTCAGTACCGCGATGCAAAAGACCGATATGAGGGTCGGCGCGCTCTACAATCTCACCATCGAGTTCAAGCACCATGCGCAACACTCCGTGAGCGGCTGGATGCTGCGGACCAAAATTAATATTAAATTTTCGTACTTTATCTCGAATTTCGTTCATTGAACCTTCCTAAAGGCGTGTGTGCATTTTCTGTTAGTTCTGATTTACTCCGTAAACTCAATAAACTCAACTCAATAAACTGATTACATTTGAGGGAAATGCAGATAACTTTGCGATCTTACCCTGAGCGACGTGCAGCCCGTTTTGCACGAATATTCTTGGGCCAATTCCATAGATCTGGGGCTTTATCTCCAAATCTGTCTTCAATGAACGCGTAAATGTGTTCGAAACGTTTTATTAGGCTCGTACGTTCTCGCGCATACATCTCAATTTGCTCTCCTTCACTCACTGTTTCATGAACACGTTTATCGTAAGCCGCAGGCACAAAGTTCACACCCAAGAAATCACATATCTTATGAATAGTTTCGGCACTAAAAAGCTCCTCGTAAAAACAAAGGAACACATTTTCACGCGGCACAACCTTATCCAGTGTCGTCAAAATTCGTTCATAATCCCCTGCTCGACCGTTCAAAAAGTCATCGTGAAGTTTCTTTTGCTCTTTAAGTCTTTGCCAATATAATTTTGGTAACGGCTCTCCACGCAATTGTTTTGCATATCGGTAAGCAGAATAGAACCGCTCCACAGGATCGCGCATCGACATTATGATTTTCACATTTGAATGTTGCGCGTAAATTTCTGCCAAAATGTCTTCATGCACAACAGAGTAATACGGGCTTATGTCAAATATATGCGTTTGCTTTGGCTGTCGTCTCCGAAATATATCTGCATAACTTCCAATTCCAGAAATTGCCGCTATATTTTGCGTTAGATCAAAAATATTCTCATGTATCTTTTCGATTTTTAAGTACTGAGCCGGATCCAAATTTCCTTCGGAATCAACGCAATATCGATTTGAATCGGTTATGAGATCTTTGATTTTTTGAGCTCTGACCCGCATGCGATAATTGTTGTGGCGCGCATGACGTGATCCAAACACATCTAGTTCTTTTTGATAAGAGACAAAACACTGTGAATGTTCTCTAAAATACTCAGCCAGCCAAGAAGATCCACACTTATGGCCACCGAGGCCAATAACGAGGGTTTCATTTTCAGCGAACCCAGAACCCGCGGGAAGAACCATTTATTATGCCTTTTTTTCGTCACCCGGCAAAATATATTCAGCAGATTCCCAAGGTGAAAGAAAATCAAATTGGCGATAATCTTGAACAAGTTCAACAGGTTCATAAACACACTTCTTAATCACATCATCATATCGCAATTCCAGATATCCTGTGGTCGGAAAATCTTTGCGCAGCGGATGACCGTCAAATCCATAATCCGTTAGAATTCTACGCAAGTCTGGGTGCCCTTTAAACACGATCCCAAACATATCAAACACTTCTCTCTCAAACCAGTTAGCAGAAGGGTGCGTAGAACACACAGACTCAACACTTTGATCTTCCTCTAACATGACACAAACACGAAGCCTTTGATTTTGTGTCATTGAAAGCAAATGATAAACGAGCGTAAATCGCGAATTTTCAGCAGTTACCGCGCCAAGATTATCGATAGCGGTGATATCGACAAGAGTTTTGAATTCGCACATACGATCGCGCGAAAGGTTTTCAATAAATTGTGCAATATCAGATGAATGAACGTAGACGGTCGCTTCACCAAATGCGACTTGATGATCTTTTATAAATGACCCAAGCGCAGTCATTTTCAACGTTTCAATTAAAACGTGAGAGTCTTGAAATTCCTGCATAACCTACCTCACAATCGTTCCCGTTCTTCGAATTTTGCGTTGCAATTGCATAATTCCATACAAAAACGCCTCAGCTGTTGGCGGACATCCTGGCACATATACATCCACAGGAACCACACGGTCACAACCACGAACGACACTATATGAATAGTGATAATATCCACCGCCATTCGCGCACGACCCCATCGAAATCACATAGCGAGGTTCAGGCATTTGATCGTAAACCTTGCGAAGTGCAGGCGCCATTTTATTCGTCAATGTACCCGCTACAATCATTAAATCGGACTGGCGCGGAGAGGCGCGAGGCGCGGCACCAAATCTCTCAAGATCATATCTTGGCATTGATGTATGCATCATTTCAACGGCACAGCACGCAAGTCCAAAAGTCATCCAATGTAAAGAGCCAGTGCGCGCCCAATTAATCACGTCAGCTGTTGACGTCACTAAGAAACCATTGTCTTCAAGGGACTTATTCACAGAACGCATCGAGGTTTCTTTATCGGGGCCCGCAGAATTTTGAGATGTTAATGCCATTCGAGCGCACCCCGCTTCCACTCATATATGAAACCTATCGTCAAAATTCCCAAAAATACGATCATCGAATAAAATCCGACGTCCCCTAGATCACGAAATGCCACGGCCCACGGAAACAAAAAGGCGATTTCAAGATCAAAAATAATGAACAATATTGCAACGAGATAAAACCGCACATCAAACTTCATGCGCGCATCATCAAAAGCGTTAAACCCGCACTCATAGGTCGAATTTTTTTCAGGGTCAGGATTTGAAATTGCAACGACAAACCCCGCAAAAAGCAATACCAAACCAATTCCCAAAGACAACCCAATGAAAATTAAAATTGGCAAATAGTCATTTACAAGCAAGTCCAATTTTATGACCTTTCTAGTTTCTTCTTTGATTTACCCAAATCATGTCGTTGGGTCAACGCGTTAATCAGAATTCAATCAAGGTTATCGCTTTACAAAGTTTTCGAAT
Source organism: Paracoccaceae bacterium (assembly GCA_965263365.1). GTDB lineage: Bacteria > Pseudomonadota > Alphaproteobacteria > Rhodobacterales > Rhodobacteraceae > CANMUM01. The sequence goes on along the minus strand of OZ253672.1, from coordinate 704,660 downwards.
ACACGGGCAGCTAAAAGGAATCAATTTTTCTCAAAGGAGTCAAAAGTATCAAAGAATAAACTGTTGTGGCGAATAGGTTTTCAAAACAACCCATTTTCTAACCGCGAAAAACGAAAACGAGTAGCTTGTTAAAAATAAGCTATTTTATAGTTTGATTTCTGAAGTGGCGCGGTTGACGGGGCTCGAACCCGCGACCTCCGGCGTGACAGGCCGGCACTCTAACCAACTGAGCTACAACCGCGCAAAGTCTTCAGTGTTGGTCGTTTATTCAAGGCGTTCAACTTCGTCAAGGTATATTTTTCAAAAAATCAAAAAAAGCGAGAAATTAAAAACTTGAGGCAACACTAAAAATTTAAGTTCATTTGTAATTTTCTGTAGATTTACCTATTGTTAATCAAATATTAACGTAGGCTTAGACATATTAATGTTTATTACTCCTGAGACATTAATAGGAAGAAAAATGCGCTACGTAACTAGCAAAATAAATTCAATTCACGATCAAAATAGCTCTCTCTATAAATTTTTTGAGCTTCGGAAAAAATTGTTTGTCGATACCATGGGGTGGAATATACCACATGACGGCAAAATAGAGCGCGACCAATATGATACACCGCATGCTCGCTATGTAATTGCAATTGATGAGAATGGAAATGTGTTAGGGGGCGCTCGAATTTTGCGAACGAGTCACCGTCATAAAGGTTGGAGTTATATGATTCGAGACGCGGCCAAAGGCTTGCTCAAAAATATTCCAAGCCAAATTGTAGAAGAAACACCCAGCAATTTCGAAACATGCGAAATTACGCGCCTTACCGTTGATCCAGAGCTACCCTCCGAACAACGCAATTCGATTTTGGAATTGGTATCTGAAGCGGCGTATCAAGAAGTTTCCAATATGGGCGGGCAATACGTTATTGCACTCACAAGCCCATTCTTTTTGCGCTGGTTTAGCAAAAATGGTTACACTGTGTCGCGGCTTGGCCCCATTATTAGAGATGGAGTCGATCGCTACTGCGTAATGGGTGGCGCCGTGATGCCAAGCTCAGTTCCACAAACCGCATAAATTATACCAGTATCAATTCGCCCAACCTTCGCTTAATGCGCGGTTGGGCTATTTGCATTTTCGCTTTCCTTTTTTGCCAAATATGCGGCCTCATCCCAATCAATTGGCACAGGCTTTTCAGTTAAAGCATGCTCTAAAACTTCATGCACACGTGATACGGGAACGATTTCTAACCCATCTAATACCGATTGCGGCATATCGCGAAGATCTTTAAGATTCCCTTTCGGAATCAAGACTTTATTAATTCCCCCACGCAGCGCTGCGAGAAGCTTTTCTTTTAAACCGCCAATCGGAAGAACATGTCCGCGCAAGGTCACTTCACCTGTCATCGCTACATCTTTGCGGACAGGAATTTTGGTCAAAACCGAAACGATCGAAGTCACCATCGCGATGCCTGCCGATGGTCCGTCTTTAGGAGTCGCGCCCTCAGGAACATGCACATGAAAATCAAATTTGTCGAACATGGGTGGTTCAACACCAAGCTTCGTCGCCTCTGCGCGCACAAAACTGTTCGCAGCGGAAATACTCTCCTTCATCACATCGCCGAGCGTACCCGTCGTCTGCATCCGCCCTTTTCCAGGCAAGCGCAAGGCTTCAATATGAAGTAAATCACCCCCGACGGATGTATACGCAAGACCCGTAACAGTACCCACCTGATCCTCTTCCTCAGCCAATCCAAAATCATGTTTTTTAACTCCGAGAAACTCCTCGAGATTTTCAGAATCAACCTTTACAGACTTTTCTTGCGACTTGACGATTTTCGTGACAGATTTACGTGCAAGCTTTGCAAGCTCTCGCTCTAGACTACGTACACCAGCTTCTCGAGTATAATAGCGAATGACGTCAATTAAAGCTTGTTCCGTGACTTCAAATTCACCTTTTTTGAGACCATGAGACTTAATTTGCTTACCAAGTAAATGTCGTTTCGCAATCTCGAGCTTTTCTTCCTCAGTGTAACCAGAAAGTGGAATAATTTCCATACGGTCGAGAAGTGGCCCTGGGATATTATAGCTATTAGAGGTCGTCAAAAAAAGCACTTTTGATAAGTCATACTCAACTTCCAAATAGTGATCCATAAAGCTATGATTTTGCTCTGGATCAAGCACTTCTAACATAGCGCTCGCCGGATCACCCCGAAAGTCATTACTCATTTTATCTATTTCATCTAATAATATCAAAGGATTAGATGACTTAGCCTTCTTGAGTGATTGGATGATCTTGCCAGGCATCGAGCCGATATAGGTGCGGCGATGTCCTCGAATTTCAGCCTCATCACGTACACCACCAAGGGCGATACGAATAAATTCACGACCAGTTGCTTTCGCAACAGATCTTCCAAGTGAAGTTTTACCGACACCTGGCGGCCCAACCAAACACAAGATTGGTCCCTTTAGTTTCTTTGATCGCGCCTGAACTGCTAAAAACTCAACAATACGCTCTTTAACTTTTTCAAGTCCATAGTGATCGGCATCCAAAATTTCTTCAGCACGCACCAAATCTTTCTTCACCCGTGAAACCTTACCCCAAGGCAAGCCAACCAACCAATCTAAATAGTTACGAACCACGGTCCCTTCTGCCGACATTGGTGGCATTTGTTTCAGCTTTTTAAGCTCGGCCTCTGCCTTTTCTCGGGCTTCTTTTGAAAGGGCTGTTGCTTCAACACGATTGCGCAATTCATCGAGTTCAGAGACGCTACCTTCTCCGTCACCCAATTCTTCCTGAATCGCTTTCATTTGTTCATTGAGGTAGTATTCGCGCTGCGTGCGCTCCATTTGAGTTTTCACACGGGATTTGATTTTTTTCTCAGCCTTTAAAACGGCCAATTCAACGCGCAGGAATTCATACACCAAATTTAACATATTCATGACATTGGTTTCAGCCAGAATTTGGTATTTTTTTTCTACATCGATTTGCAAATTGCCCGTTACAGACTCAACAAAACTCTGTGCACCCTGCACACTTTCGATTTGTTGCACACTTTCTTCACTCACGGCACCAGAAAGCTTAACATAAGACTCGAACTCTTTTTCAATTGCGCGCATCAAAGCTTCTTGCTCTGCGCTATGTTCGTTTTCTTCAATTTCAACAAGTTTACAATTTACCTGGAAATACTCTTCGCCTTCAACGTAGTCTTCGATCAACGCGCGCGATTCACCTTCAACAACAAGCTTAACCGTACCATCCGGAAGTTTTAGCATTTGCATTACATTTGCAATTACGCCGACATTATAAATATCTTCTTTCGCAGGGTCATCATCCGCAGCATTAATTTGACAAGTCAAAAATATTTGCGGATTTTCTTTTGGCAATAGATTGAGTGCCTTGACTGATTTTTCACGACCGACAAAAATTGGCACAACCATTCCTGGAAAGACAACAATATCACGTAAGGGAAGCATAGGGAGTGTAAGCATTTTATTTTCCTTGTAACTGACAGCGAACAATTCCCAAACCGCTCAGCAAATTTATTCGCCTCATTCTTATAACAAAATTGGGATCTCTATATGCATATGTCAAGCATCTCTCAAAAATGTTTACAAAATATGTATTCAAAACCTCTGAACGATTTAGACTTTACTCAAACTGGCAAACAGCGAGCCAAATTTCCGTTTCATTTCCAATCAGCGTATTTGTCTTGTGGTGTGCTTTCTATTTGCCTCTAAATTTGAACCAATCAATCTATTCTATTTGTGAATTCTGCATTAATTCATTGAAATTTACTCAAATTTCGCTATCACCAAGACAAAATGACTGGATGAGAGTGAGACGATGCGAAAAAAAATTGCTGCCGGCAACTGGAAAATGAACGGTTTGACACAAGACTTAAGCGAGATTGAAAAAATATCTAAAGCCCAAATTCAAAATAGCGAAGTGATCATTTGCCCCCCCGCCCTTCTTTTACCTCTTGTTGATAAAAGCAGGCCAATTTCATTTGGCGCTCAAAATGCGCATGCGCATGACTCGGGCGCTTATACCGGAGAAATTTCAATGCCGATGATCAAAAACGCAGGTGCAAGCCACGTAATTATCGGGCATTCTGAACGGCGCGAATATTTTGGAGAAACAAATAAAATTGTCTCCGAAAAAGCGAATGCTGCTTATCGCGCAAAATTAGTTGCAATTATTTGTGTTGGGGAAACTCTCGAAGAGCGCGAATCTGGAAGGGCAAGAGAAGTCGTAGCGCAACAGATTCGTGGTTCACTTCCGCTAAACGCGTCTGCACAGAACACCATAATTGCCTATGAGCCTGTTTGGGCGATCGGTACGGGCAAAGTTCCCTCAAACGAAGACATCGCAGAAATGCACGCCCATATTCGCAGTATCATTCCAGACGCCGCGGAAATGCGCGTTCTCTATGGAGGATCTGTAAAAGGTGGAAATGCAAGTGAGATTTTTGCAATCGATAATGTTGATGGCGGACTCGTCGGCGGCGCGAGCTTGAAAGCCGATGACTTTATCCCCATTATTGAAGCAAACGAGAAATTTTCTTAACCTCTAGAACTATAAGGATTAAACAATGAACGAACTTGTCGGCACCCGCCTCCCCGAAAATGAATTTCTTTTTATGGGCGCATCAGGACCAGATGCACTTCATACTAAGGCCATGACTGAAGATAAGAAAATTATTATTTTCGCAGTGCCTGGCGCTTTTACACCCACCTGCACACAAACCCACTTGCCCGGTTTTGTTGAAAATGCCGACAAGCTTCGCGAAAAAGGGATAACGGATATTTACTGTGTGACGGTGAATGATGTGTTTGTAAGCTCAGCTTGGGGCGAAATGATCGGAGCGAGCGACGCAGGTGTACAAGTTATCAGCGACGCAAATAGCGCCTTCACCAAAGCATTAGGTGTAGCATTTGATGCGCCGCCTGCTGGTCTTTATGGACGTTCAAAACGTTATGCTATGATTGTTGAAAATGGGATCATTAAGCATTTTGAAATTGAAGCAGAGCCTGGTCAATGCTCAGTTAGCTCCGCTTCACATTTACTCGATGTCTTAGATTAGTCGTAAATTTTACTGCGATCTGGAATCTGGTAGAAATCCGCAAGTCTTTCGAGCGCGATTTTTAAAACAACTTTTCCAGATCGTGCAGACCATCCCAATTTTGCCTCTATTTTTTCAAGTCCTTCAAGATGACAGCAGCACCGAAATGCAATGTCGGATAAGCCGTCGCCTAATGACTTAAGGGCATCATGCAACCGTTGCCGAGATGTCTCTGCACCGATACTATCCTTCCCGTTATGATGAAATTGACCACGCGTTGCAGTTGTCAAAAAGCGATCCCAATTTTGTGTCACCCTCGGTCCGATTTGCGCGATTTCAAAATCCTCACGCAGACGCTCACCCGCCGCCACTTGTCGCTGACTAAGATAAGGACGCCCTTCTCGGTCTTTTTTACGCGCCAAAATCGACAACGGACTTTCTGCAATATTTACGCGGTATTTTTTTGCCCTCCCGTTCTCGGATATTTTCTTATCCACATATTCACTATGCTGTGCCAAAAATGGTGTTGCGCCATCTGCAAAACCTTGCTCTTCTTTTAGCGCTCTGTCTCTTTGGATCAAACGTTTAAGTGCATACTTTCCCCGAGATGTAATTTTATATCGGACAACCTTGGCATCACGTACACCTTCAAGCCAATCGCGCAGGATAAACTCTTCCGCAACCCTCGTACTTGTTACAGTTAATCGCTGTAATTCACCCTTACCTTGATCTCGAAATACAGCAGCATTAGGGAGATCCGGCGACAAGAGCATAAACGCACCCTTCTCACTCATTCGCCTCAATACTCGCTTCGCTTCGATTATTAGCTTAGCTTCTGAAATTTTTGTTTTTTGACGTTCATCGATCATAAGTCGAATTTTCCTTTCGTTACTGCGAGAACTCGCAAATTTTTGGTTAACAAAACTATGCTCCAGTTCGGACAATAGTGAATCAAACAGCGGCACATCACGCTTTGATTCAATTTTGCGCACCTGTCGGGACACAGTCGAAGGAGCTACCTCGGCCAGTTTCGCAATTTCGCGTGTGCTCCAACTAAAAGTAGTATGAAAAATATACCTATACACGTTCTCTGATAGCCTTAAAAGCTGTGCCTCTATATTATCGTCATGCTCTTCTCCACACACTAAATTGCTCCTAGGTTGGATCATGGAGTTTTGATTTGATTGCTAAAAAATTGGTAAATTAACTAAAAATTTATATGAACTGAGTATTAACTTTCCGTTCGCTAAGTAAAAAAAACTGCAACACTCATTAATCACTATGCATTCTAGAAATCTAAATACAAAGGCAAACGGAATGGAGAATCGCTATGAATACACTCAAAGAATCTATAAATAATATTGCACGCCCAAGACTTCTTATGAACGCCGCCAAAGAACTTGTAGCCAGACAGCGAAGAATGGGCATTACTGATCGAAATTTTTCAACGAAACGAATTTTACAAATGGTTTCAAAGGAACAAGAATTAGAAAAACTTAGAAACAGTAAATCCGTTCAGTATCAAGCCGAAGATCACATTAAAATCCTTGCTGAACTTATTGAGTTTAATGCGAAATTTTCTTTCGCACATTCTTGAAATTCAGAAGTTTAATCTCGGGTTGAAACACCGTTCACAAACATCTCCAGGCAAATTGAAACTAGGAGGCAAAACTATCTGGCATCGACGCCTTCTTGCGGGCCACATAGTCAACTAGACTTTCTTCAATGCCTGGATCAATTTCGGGTTTCACATAATTATCGAGAAGCATTTTAACGCGCTGATTTGCAAGCTCCATGCTATTGCGTTCACCCTCTTCGCTCCACTGTTCAAAGGGCTTATAATCCAGCACCTCACTTCTCCAGAAAGCGCTTTGGAAATTGCTTTGCGTGTGCGCACATCCCAAAAAATGTCCGCCAGGTCCAACCTCTTCGAACGCCCCAAAGGCCTGTGCATTCTCGTCAATATCAACGCCATTCGCAATCGAATGCAAAATGCCAAGCTGATCAACATCAAGTACAAACTTTTCAAAGCTCGACACCAAGCCACCTTCTAACCAGCCACAGGAATGCAGCATAAAATTAACCCCACCAAGCAAAGCCGCATTGAGTGTGTTAGCCGTTTCGTAGGCGGCTTGCGCATCTGGCAATTTAGAACCACAAAGTGAACCACCCGATCGATAAGGCAAACCAAGTCGACGTGCCAATTGACCGGCACCATAAAGAATTTTACTCGCTTCGGGCGTTCCAAATGTCGGCGCCCCAGAATTCATGTCAATCGAACTCACAAAGGTACCAAAAATTACGGGCGCACCAGGTCGGATTAGTTGAGAATACGCAACCCCAACGCAAACTTCGGCGAGCACTTGTGTCAAGGTTCCAGCCACCGTCACAGGCGCCATCGCACCGCCAACGATAAAGGGAGAGATTATGCAGCCTTGCCCCGCCTCGGCATAGACTTCCAAGGCATCCATCATAATCGGATCAAAAACGAGCGGCGAATTCAAATTGATCAAATTCGTCATAACCGCATGCTGATCAACAAAGTCAGCCCCAAAAAGCAACTTACTCATCTCAACGCTATCTACGGCACGTTCAGGAGCCGTAACAGAACCCATATAGGGCTTATCCGATAATGTCATATGCGCCAAAAGCATGTCTAAGTGCCGCTTGTTAACAGCGACATCGGTAGGCTCACAAACCGTTCCCCCGGAGTGATGGAGCCATTTGGACATATACCCAAGCTTCACGAACTTCTGAAAGTCGTCAATTGTGCCGTAACGTCGACCGCCATCCATATCACGAACGAAAGGCGGGCCATATACCGGTGCGAGAACAAGATTTTTTCCACCTATCTCAACAGAACGCTCCGGATTACGTGCATATTGCGTGTATTGCTTTGGCGCTTTATCGATCAGTGGTTTTAACATACCTCTTGGAAATCGAACCGTTTCCCCATCAACTTCTGCACCCGCCTCACGCCATCTCCGCAAAGCTGGTTCATTATCAACAAACTTAACACCGATCTCTTCAAGCAGTTTTTCTGCATTTTCTTCAATAATTTCAATAGCCTCACTATTCAAAATTTCAAAGTTCGGAATTTTTCTCTCAATGAATTTAGCAGTTTCGAAATTTATAGCCGTTCTTTGAGCCCGCCGTGCAGCGCCGCCGCCTCCACTTCTTCGTGATCTACGCTCTGACATTTTCATCTCCAAATTCGTTTTTAACATGCCATTAATATTGTATTCGATAATACAAACTATACTCAAGACGTTTGGACGAATTTCGGCTCCTGAGCGATGAAAACGACATTTTACATTTTTTTATAAACCTCTATGAGCCATTCTCTGACTATAAAACGCAATTTTGTTCCATGATTTGTTCCATAAATGGAATTGAGTTGGTTATGAGTTGCTTAGGCTTTCGCATCTAAAAATCAGCGGAGTTGAACCCAATATAAATAAAATTTGCGGTAAAATCGCAGTCAGTCCGCATCCTGTTTCGAGGATAATCGCGCAATCAAACTTGACGTATCCCAACGACCCCCGCCCATTTCTTGAACATCTTGGTAATATCGATCAACTAGCTCCGTAACTTCCAAAGTGGCACCAATGCGTTCGCCTTCTTCCAATACAATTGCAAGATCTTTGCGCATCCAATCAACTGCAAATCCAAAGTCAAATGCGCCCTCAAGCATTGTATGACCACGATTAGCCATCTGCCATGACCCCGCAGCTCCTTGAGTAATCACTTCCAAAACTTTTTTTCCATCAAGCCCTGCTCTTTCACAAAAATCTAACGCCTCCGACAAAGCCTGCACAAGCCCAGCAATCGCAATTTGGTTAACCATTTTACATTGTTGCCCGGCACCATGCCCTCCAATACGCTTCACTGTTTTTCCATACGCGCGCATGATAGGTTCGGCCTGTTCAAAGGCAGTTTGGTTACCCCCGCACATTATCGACAAAATACCGTTTTCAGCTCCTGCTTGCCCTCCCGAAATCGGGGCATCAATGACCTCAAAGCCCTGAGCTTGTAAAGACAGGTGCTGCGCCAATTTAGCACTCACAGTCGAATGATCAATAAAAACAGAATCTGGCTTCATTGATTGAAATATGCCGGCAGCTCCAAGCGTGACTTCTCTCAAATCATCATCATTGCCTACACAAGTCATAACGAAATCAGCTCCTTTTACGGCCTTTTGAAGTGAGTTTTCATGTCGTCCGCCGTTTTTCTTTACCCATTCTATCGCCTTTTGCTCTGTTCGATTATACACACATACTTCATGTCCAGATTCAGCTAAGTGTCTCGCCATAGGCGCGCCCATAACCCCAAGCCCAATAAACGCAATTTTTGACATATCGTCCTCTTTTAAGTTTAGTCTTCGCTTGAACCAATGTGACGCATATCGTAATGTATCGCAATCGCAAATAATGAGGATAATTTGGAGAAATTTGTCAGATTAGGCTTTCGTGCTCTTACAATTTTCGTAATTGCAGTTTTTGTTCTCGCTTTGTTAGCGTACTGGATTCTCGGCCGTTCAAAACCAGACTATAACGAAAGTTATACAACAGATTATCAAGGTTACGACGTCGAAATTATTCGTGACCGAAATGCGATTCCCCACATTTATGCCGATGATCAAAGACAAGCTTTTTTCGGTCAAGGAATTGCGCATGCCCAAGATAGATTATGGCAAATGGCAATGATTAGGCGTACAGCTCAAGGGCGCATTTCTGAAATTGCGGGCGCTGAAACTGTTGAACTGGATCTATTTTTGCGTGCACTTAATTTATGGGAACGCGCACAATACGACTTAAAGCAGCTGGATTCGAAGACTCAAGACTTACTTCAAGCCTATGCTGATGGTGTAAATAGCTATGTATTTCATATCAACGAAACAAAACGCGGCGCGGGTGGGCCTGAATTTTTATTGGTGGATCGCGAGTTTGCGCCGTGGACACCAGTCGACTCTCTTGCAGTCCTCAAAATCTTGGCTCTCCAACTATCTTCAGCTGCTGAATCTGAGATTTTACGCGCACAAATTTCACAAGTTCTTACACAAGAACAAATTGAACAATTTTACTCTGATGAAATTATTTCTGAAATTCAACTTACCAAAACTTCTCCCTCAGGTAACCGTGAAATCACTCCCTTACTGCGTTCATATTCACCGACAGGATATGGTCGAGAAGCAGGCGCTTCTAATGCCTTTGCAGTGGCGCCAGAGCGTTCGGTTAGTGGCAAAGCCCTTCTTGCATCTGATCCACACTTACCGCTAAACGCCCCTTCAATTTGGCATATCACACATCAAGAATACAACGATACCGCTATCATAGGCGGAACCATTCCTGGTTTTCCAACTCCGGCAATCGGACGTAGCAACAATTTATCTTGGGCGCTTACAACATCCAATCTTGATGATCAGGATTTGGTTGTACTTAAATTGGACCCAAATGATACGAGCGCGTATCTAACTCCAAATGGTTCCGAAAAACTGAAATCTCGGAAAACTTACATAAAAGTCAAAGGCGAAATTGAACCCAGATCATTTACACTCTTTGAAAGCAAATTCGGTCCGGTGATTCCGGCAGTTGGCCCTTGGGACATCCAGTCTATCCTTCCAGAAAATCACCTTATCGCGCTTTCTTGGACAGCCTTTGCAAAGAATGATCAAAGCGCGAAGGCGGCTTTTGATCTCTCCGAGTCGCAAACCGTTGAAGACGCAATAAAATCTCTGGAACTCCACGGATCGCCCGCTCAAATGTTCACATTGGCAGATAGCTCAGGCTCAATTGCACAAATTGCGGCCGGAAAGATGCCGCGTCGTTCAGAAAATAACATTTCCAAAGGCATATTGCCCGCTCCGAGCTGGTTATCACCAGCGGGCTTTGAGGGCTTTTTTGACTTTAGTGAAAATCCACGGGTTTTAAATCCGTCCGAAAACGTATTAATCCATACAAATAACAAATTTATCGACAGACCTTACCCACGTCATTTTAGCAATCATTGGGGCGATAACTATCGAATTCGACGCGCTGAAGAATTGATGAAAGGTTCAAACATTCACTCCACAGAAAGCCTTATTGAAGCCCAAAATGATGTCATTTCTCTTGATGCTCGGATTTTACTCGCATTAATTGCCCAAGATCTTTGGTACAATCCACGTGAACAAGGGCTGAGAAAGGAAGTGATTGACTTATTGGCGGATTGGAACGGAGAATTTCGGGCGCTCGGCGCAGAAGCCTTAATTTATTCCGTATGGATAGCTGAACTCAATCAAATCATTTTTGAAGATGAGCTCGGCCCGCTATTTCATAAAACCAACCCCCTCAAGCCTTATCGGTTAGAAAAAGCTTTCCGCAATATCGACGGCGCAGAGCAGTGGTGCGATATTAAACAAACAACCGAAACAGAAACCTGCAAACAAATGGCCAGCATTGCCCTCGATAAAGCCCTTGAACGCCTCTCCATAAAATACGGCGACAACATCGAGTCTTGGCGCTGGGGGAATGCGCACCGTGCATTTCACGAAAATATGACGCTGGGCAATGTTCCGTTATTAGGTTCATTTGCGCATATTACGCAGGAACTTAATGGTGGCAACCAAACACTTATGCGCGCCGCAACTTCAAAAAAAGACCCCTTCGACTTCACCGCCATTCATGGCGGCGCTTTGCGCATGATCGTTAATTTTGCAGAACCAAATTCAACGCGTATCATAATTTCAACAGGCCAAAGTGGGCACTTGCTTTCTAAATTTTATGACGATCAATCCACACTTTGGGCGGCAGGCGAATATATTAATCTATCGACAGATACGCAAATTATCGAAGGCAATAAAATCGGAAGCATGCGCGTTTCAAGTGCGTCCGCCCCGTCTGAAACAGAACGATAAACCGATAAAGCCTAGGTCAACAAACGGTGTGCAAATTTGAGCGCGTCTACGAGTTGGTCAACTTCGGCCTTGGTGTTATAGAGGCCAAAGCTTGCGCGACAAGTCGCTGTCAAGCCAAACCGTTCCATTAAAGGTTGTGCGCAATGCGTACCCGCTCGCACGGCAATACCTTTAGAATCCAATAAAGTTGAAATGTCGTGCGCATGCGCACCTTTCATGATTAATGAAAAAATGGCTCCTTTGGAAATCCCTTGACCTTGTATCTCAATAAAATCAAGCGCGCTAAGCGTTTCATTCGCATATGCCGCAAGCTCGCGCTCGTGTTGAGCGATATTATCCATGCCTAACAGCATCAAGTATTCGAGAGCTGCACCCAAACCAATCGTCTCGACAATTCCTGGTGTTCCAGCCTCAAATCGCAATGGATTTTTGGCATATGTCACGTTCTCCTTCGTCACGCGATCAATCATATCTCCGCCGCCTAAGAACGGCTGCATTTCAGCAAATGCTTGTTCCGAAACATAAAGCGCGCCAGATCCAGAAGGCCCATATAATTTATGTCCTGTGATCGCATAAAAATCCACACCCAATTGTGAGAGATCGATTGGGCCATGAACGGCGGCTTGCGAGCCATCAACTAAAACTCTTATGTCACGATCGTGTGCTGCCGAAGTAATCGCCTCTATATCGATATAGAGCCCCGTCACATTCGACATATGACCAATTGCGATCAATTTGGTTTTATCTGTGATCGCAGCGATTATATCTTGAGCATGCACCTGACCGTGATCATCGCAATCGACCCAAATCAGCTCGACACCTTGACGCTCTCTTAAAAAATGCCATGGCACAATATTCGCATGATGCTCACTCACACTTAGAATGATTTGATCACCCGCCTTTAGGTTTGGCATACCCCAAGCGTAGGAAACCAAATTTATGCCTTCTGTTGAGCCAGTCGTGAAAATTATATTTTGCTCACGCACATTCAAAAACTTTGCAATAATGCCCCGCGTTTTTTCATATTTTTCGGTCGCCAAGTTGGACAAGGTATGAAGCCCTCGATGCACGTTCGCGTATTCACCGCGATAGGCAAGCTCGATCGCATCAATCACAACCTTAGGCTTTTGCGCTGAGGCACCATTATCCAAATAGACCAGTTGATTTCCATTAATTTCCTTTGTCAAAATAGGGAAATCTGCGCGCACCTTATCAACATCAAAAACCATTATAAAAACACCAATAAAATCATAGAAATTCCAATCCCCGCAATAAACATGCAAACCAGCATGCCTACATATATTCCAAAAGCTTTCCAAACACTATCGCAATCGAAAATACCTTTCAAAACAAATATATTCAAAACAAACAGAGTCAATGTCACCATCTGAACTAACGCAATCGCAGTTGTACCGGCATTTTGCGAAATCACGAAAAAAAGAGCCGAAAAAATGACTGCTAATAAGTTTAAGGCAGCTTTCACAATTTCCCAACGCGCAACGGCTGAAAAAAGATCGTCTTGCCTGAGGTGGGGTGCGAAGCGCAAGCCGATTTTGACGAGAAACAAACACTGAAGACCACCAATAATAAACGCAATTACCGCAAACAACAAAGGGCTTTCATAGAAAAACACATAAAGATCACCGATCGCACGGTAAGTTTGAAATTCTGAAGATGTTGCGTCCACTTTTGGATAAAAATCTTCCAACATCTGAGCGCCGTTTACACTCCAAAGCAGCGCATTGGATATCTGTGAGAGAACGGCCGCCAATGCAATCAACAAAATAACCGCATGCAGCGAAAGCGGAATTTGTCGCGCCATTTGTCCGGCCGCAACGGGTTTGACCAAAAATAATCCTGAGTTTCGCGGATTATTATGGATCATAAGGCCTCGCTAAAAATCCACTCTTCTGCAATTTTCCCGATACGATCAGCGAGATCTTCATCTTGAATTTCTTCCAATGCTTCTTCAACAAAAGCGCGCACCAATAATTGACGGGCCATGCCCATACCGATGCCACGTGAGCGCAAATAAAACAAACTATTTGCATCCAATCCTGAAGTCGTCGACCCATGAGAACAAGCAACGTCATCAGCATAAATTTCAAGCTCAGGCTTCGACAAAACTTCTGCGCCATCATCAAGAATTAGACCTTGCGAAATTTGATAGCCGTCCGTTTTCTGCGCGCCTTCTTTCACCAAAATTTTTCCTTGGAAAACACTGGTCGCGCCCGCATCCACAACCCGCTTATACACCTGACGAGATGTGCAATTCAAAGCATCATGCGTTATATATACTGTATCATCTTGATGGCCCTTGCCAAGCAAAAGATCGGCGCCAGAAATTGAAACATGGGCATTATCACCCTTTAAATCGACAATACTCTCAAAGCGATTGAGTTTATTCTCGCCTGAAAGCGTAAAAGATCGCAGCTCAGAGCCTTCTCCCAATTCGGCAAACAAATGACCATGTCGAACGCTATTATTCGGAGGCGCCAGACGCAAATGATGAAACTGTGCACCCGCATCGACAATGACTTCCAAAAGGCTCTCAATGCGTTCGGATTGTGATCCTTTTTCAATGATTGTGAGCTTTGCACCCTCGTTTATTTTAATCCCGAGATAATATCGATTTGGCCATTCATCTTGATCAAGCACCAAAGTGCCGGCGTCGCCCTTCACATGAATATATAACCCCTCAGATCCGAGTAAAATACGCTCAGCAGTAGGGCGAGCACCGCGCCCATGCGCATTTGCCACAAGATCCCCGTAAAAAGAATGGGATGCATCCGCAAGCGGTTTAATTTCGAGATCATTGCCGTTATGGTGGGTGGTTGGGCTTATCTTGAGACCATCAAAATCATAGTTCGTGAACTGATCTTGACCCACCTCCGAATTCAACAAAGATGGTTTTGTGTAACTCCAATAGTGATCGCGCTCATTGGGAGCGCCATTTTCAAGCAGCCACTCCTTAGCCCGCGCGCCCCGCTTGCCAATATAGTCAGCAGCAAATTCAACGCCCTCAACCCACTCTTTTGCAAGGTTCTGCTTTTGCGCTAATATTGCCGATTTAACGCTCATAAACCCGCCTCTTTCAAAATTTGCGCATAGCCATTATTTTCAACTTCAAGCGCAAGCTCTGGACCGCCTGTTTTTACAATCCGCCCATCCGCCATAATATGCACGACATCTGGTTTAATATGATCAAGCAGACGTTGATAATGCGTGATCACCAAAAAACCGCGATCTGGGTTTCTTAAGGCATTCACACCCTCAGAAACCAAACGCATCGCATCGACGTCAAGCCCTGAGTCAGTTTCATCGAGAACGCATAACTTCGGCTCAAGCACGGCCATTTGCAAAATCTCATTACGCTTCTTTTCGCCACCTGAGAATCCTACATTGACCGCGCGTTGAAGCATATCCGGCTTCATTTGCAATAATTTGGCCTTCTCACGCACAATTTTCAAAAAGTCAGCCGCCGACACCTGGTCTTCGCCATTCGCTTTTCGTTGGGCATTATAGGCAGTCCGCAAAAAAGTCATATTGCCTACGCCCGGAATTTCAACCGGATATTGAAAAGCAAGAAACAATCCCGCCGCCGCACGCTCATCGGCCTCCATTTCAAGAAGTTCTTCTCCGTCAAAATCGACTTCGCCCTTTGTCACTTCATACCCATCACGACCAGAAAGCACATAAGAGAGCGTTGATTTTCCCGAACCATTGGGGCCCATAATTGCGGCAACTTCACCAGCTTTTACTTCAAGGTTAACGCCCTTAAGAATTGTCTTCTCTTCATCCTCAAGATCGACGTGCAAGTCACTTATTTTTAACATTACTTCACCTTTACCGCTGTGCCGACGACCGATACCATCATCATACTATCGCCAACTGTTCCATAATCAAATTTCAATCCAATAACCGCATTTGCACCTAAGCTCGCTGCCCGAGACTGGATCTCGGCAACGGCTGTATCCCGCGCATCTTGAATTTTGCTTTCATAAACGCCGGAGCGTCCCCCAATAAAATCCGTAATTCCTGCCACAAAATCACGAACGACATTGGCGCCCATAATAGCCTCACCAAAAACAAGGCCAAGGTTTTCGTAAACAGTTTTACCGGCAATTTCAGATGTGGTCGATAATTCCATGGGCGCACCTCGTTTCAAAAAAACATAAAAAACTCGTCCGAATGCAGATAAGCTTCTTAACGCAAATTCGCAAGGCAAAACCCTCAAAATAGAGTTTCAATTATGCGAAAAATTCAAATTACCAATTAAACTAAAACTTAGAGAGTTTAGCGATCATCAAAGAGGCCAAATAAGCGAGCCGTCAGCCCGAACAATATATAGAAAACGGCAGCATAGACCGCTGCCTTCCAAAGTGCGCTCAAAAGCGCACGAATGATTCCCTGTTGCTCTAGCAGCACTCCAGATAAAAAATTTAGACCTGCAAATACCAAGGTAGCGACGATTGTCGCAATCATTAATTTTGTCTTCAATATACCGACTTCTCAAAAAATTTAGGACACTAGTTAAGTAAAAATGGGAGCAACCGCCCCCATCTGATAGCAATATTAGTCTGCTTTTTTAGCTTTTGCACTTTTTGGCTTACTTTCCACGACTTCTTCCGCCGCTTCTTTAGCATCTTCAGCTTGCTCTTCGCCCTTAGCAAAAATCGAAGTGATCATGGCAACTAATTTATCAAAATAAGGCAAAGTCAAATCGGTGAGGACGAGTGCACCTGCCGCGATTATTCCATAAACAACCCAATCAACGTAACCCGACACTACAAAATCGAGGACATTTCCAATAATAATGCCAAGAATACCAGCCCATATATATCTTTTGTAAGACTCTAAAAATTTCATCGCGTCACCTTCCAAATTATCTTCAATGCTGATTTAGTGATTCAAACCAAAAAAATAAAGCGTAAATTACAAAATAGTGATGCGAAACTGCCGTATAATCGACAAAATCATCAATAAAGTTATTTATTCAAAAGCCTATCGTTAAGAACCACTCTCTTATCCGACACTTCCTTCAAGCGAAATTTTAACTAGCGCCTGAGCCTCAACAGCAAACTCCATGGGAAGCTCTTGTAAAACCTCCTTGGCAAAGCCGTTTACAATGAGTGCGACCGCCTCTTCTTCGCCAATTCCACGCTGCTGACAATAAAATAGTTGATCATCATCAACTTTAGACGTTGTCGCCTCGTGCTCAACCTTAGCACTCGCATTTTTCGCTTCAATATAAGGCACTGTGTGCGCACCACACTTATCTCCGATCAACAAACTGTCACATTGGGTAAAGTTGCGTGCATTCGAAGCTTTCGGATGAACTGAAACAAGGCCACGATAGGTATTTTGTGCACGTCCCGCCGAAATCCCCTTAGAAACAATCCTTGACTTTGTATTTTTGCCCAAATGCACCATCTTAGTGCCCGTATCGGCTTGTTGCATATTATTTGTAATCGCCACCGAATAAAACTCGCCTTGCGAATTATCACCGCGCAAAATACAGCTTGGATATTTCCAAGTCACACTCGAGCCTGTTTCCACTTGCGTCCACATCACATGTGCGT
Organism: Paracoccaceae bacterium; assembly: GCA_965263365.1. Taxonomy (GTDB): domain Bacteria; phylum Pseudomonadota; class Alphaproteobacteria; order Rhodobacterales; family Rhodobacteraceae; genus CANMUM01. The sequence continues at coordinate 687,135 of OZ253672.1, read as the reverse complement.
TTTTCCCGCGACAATCTGCACGCTTGGTCACAAAATTATAGATACCACCCTTACCGTCTTCATCACCAGGGAACCAATTTTGAACGGTCGAATATTTAATCTCCGCGTCATCAAGCGCAACCAGTTCAACCACCGCCGCATGAAGTTGCGCGCTATCGCGTTTAGGCGCCGTACACCCTTCAAGATAACTTACATATGAACCTTCATCCGCAACGATCAAAGTGCGCTCAAACTGGCCGGTATTTTCCGCATTAATCCGAAAATACGTTGACAACTCCATCGGACAGCGCGTTCCCTTGGGAATATATACAAAAGAGCCATCTGAAAATACAGCCGAATTAAGCGCGGCGTAAAAATTGTCATTTTGAGGCACAACAGTACCGAGGTATTTTTTAACAAGCTCAGGGTAATCCCTGATCGCCTCTGAAATTGAACAAAAAATTACGCCCGCAGCCGCTAACTCCTCCTTAAAAGTCGTCCCAACCGAAACCGAGTCAAACACCGCATCAACAGCTACCTTTCGTTCTTGTACGCCCGCCAAAAGCTCTTGCTCTTTCAGCGGAATTCCCAATTTCGCATATGTTTCAAGCAATTTAGGATCGACATCATCAAGCGTTTTAGGTCGAATATCCATGGATTTGGGTCGCGCATAATAATATTGGTCTTGAAAGTCTATTTTCGGATAATCAACCATCGCCCATTCGGGCTCGTCCATATCCAACCAACGCCGATAAGCCTGCAAACGCCACTCAAGCATCCATTCCGGCTCTTCATTCTTCTCGGAAATTAGACGTACGATATCTTCAGAAAGCCCAAGTGGTGCATATTCGGTCTCAATCTCTGTTTCAAAACCATATTTGTACTTACCCGCCATTTCATTGACTTGGGTTACGGTCTCCTGATCCACACCTTCACGTACATAAGTTTCGTTCATATCAATACACCCAGATTAAATTAAATATTTTTCACAATCTTGCCCGTATAAAGCATGATTTCTAGACTTCATCAAGCGACAAACGCAACTGAATCATATCCGACATTGGACACTGCTGTCACTCAAACATACAAAACTTGTCCCCGCATAATGTAAGAATAATACAAACGATTTTAAATAACTCTACCGCAATATTTACTATATTTTTCGCAGGAATTTTTATCGTGCAATCGAAGTTCTTGATTAACTCATTTTACTATTTAGGCATTTGAAAATAGGAAATTGATATTATGGCAATCGGTGAAGCTGGAAAGGTTGATGTCGCAGGAGATCCAGGCGACACAAGTCCGACCTTTACAATCTCACTTAAAGAACCGCTCACTGATCCCGTATTTGCCTTCACGTCTACCGCGAATGGCGAAGACTTCATAATACGTGTTGTTGACCAAACCTTAGATGCAAATGGGGATACGGTTTCATTCACTATTGCACTTGACGAATGGGATTATATGGACGGCAGCCACCAAGCCATGGAAACTGTAAATTGGCTTGCCATAGAAGAAGGCATACATACACTTCCCGATGGACGCGTTATTGAAGCGCGAACAGAGAATTTTGGCACGTCGAATCAAAACGACGGTGTTGATCTTAATTTTAATGCAAATTTTGATACGGCTCCCGTTGTACTCACCTCCGTCATGTCTCAAAATGAAAATGACGCTGTCGACTCTGATCCTTCTCAAATTTCTTCAGAAGGATTTCGCCTCACAATGCAAGAGCAGCAAGGGCGCGGAGCTCACGCACCTGAGACCGTGGGCTGGATTGCCATTCAAAAAGGAAGCGAATCAGGCGAAAATACCGCTTTTTCAACAGCCAATTCGATTACACATACCGCAAGAAACATAATACTGGGAACAACGGTTAATGACGCTGTCATTTTAGCGGAAACACAAACACTTAATGGCAAAGATACGGCGATCGTTTCCATTAGTAGTCAAAGCGATAAGCATGTAAAACTCCACATTAATGAAGAGCAAGCCGGAGACAGTGAACAAGCCCATACGACAGAGAGTGTCGGAATTGTTGCTTTTCAAGACGGGCTGATTCCATGCTTCACTAAAGGATGTAGAATATCAATTCCGGAGGGTCAAAAAAAGATTGAAGACCTAAGCGTTGGTGATCTTGTCATTACCGAAGATAGCGGACTTCGCCCCATTCGTTGGATCGGCAAATTCACCGTGACACATTCAAAGCTCACCAACACGCCAAAATTGCGACCCATCCGCATCCGCAAGGGCGCGATGGGCAACGGCCTGCCAGAACGCGACTTGGTCGTCTCTCGACAGCACCGCATGCTAATCAGATCTAAAATTTCAGAGCGCATGTTCTCAAAAAAAGAAGTATTGGTTCCGGCAATCAAACTCACTGCCCTTAAAGGAATTGTCGTTGATCGAAAAATAACTTCTGTCACTTATTATCATTTGCTATTCGACAAACATGAATTAATATTTGCGGAGAACACTCCCACAGAAAGTTTCTTTGCAGCACCTCATACCGTTCACAAATTGAACGAAGAATCCCGAGAAGAAATTTTGTCTTTATTTCCTGAACTGGCAAACCATAAGCTAGACTACGAATCCGCGCGCTTAATACCTAATCACAAAGATCAAAAAGCACTGATACGCAGACATATTAAAAATCAGAAACCATGCATTTATTCTCACTAAATAGTTTACATGACTTCAAGTTTTAGCTCTTTAAAACTCTTAATTTAACTCGATAAGCAACTGAAAACTTATCTTTTTTTCCATTTTTTGTATTTTGAGATCCAAGCTTCAGCAAATTGCATTGCCTCGTCGATTCGACTTTCCAATCCAAAGGATACGCGTATTCCTGAGCCTGCAGATAATGTATCATAACCCATGGATCTAAGTGTCAGACTTTCATTCACCTTCCCAGAACTACAAGCAGTGCCCGCTGAAACTGCAAAACCCTCCAAATCCATTTGCATAATTTGGGTTTCACCCTTCCAACCAGGTACAATTACCAATGAGGTATTCGGCAAGCGGTCACAATTTTGACCTGCAATCACCGCATCGGGACATTCGTTAAGGATGCGCGCCTCAAACATATTGCGCATCTCTTCAACCTCTTCCCAACGCCCTGAACTCAAGTCCTTCTCTGCGGCTTTTGCCGCAGCGCCCATGCCAACAATACCAATTAAATTTTCTGTCCCGGCACGCCGAGAGCCTTCTTGCCCACCCCCACTTATAATAGGCTCTATATCAAGACTTGAATCAATCAGAAGTGCTCCTACGCCCTTTGGTCCTCCAAATTTATGCGCCGAAATCGCACCCATGCGCGCGCGCCGCCATGAAAAGGCATAGGGAATTTTTCCAAAGGCTTGAACCGCGTCTTCAAACCAAACGGGACGTGCTTTTTTTTGCAAAACACCTGTTTCTGAATTCGCAAGCTGGCGCACCACATCATCGCCTTGATCATTTATTTTTCCGTCGATCAATTCCAAATCGATCCGACAATGCGCCAACACACTCGGGTGCTCCACACCCGCACATTTTTTTTCTTTACCTTTAAGTGCAAGTGCCGCCGCCTCAGTTGCACTGGACGTGAAGACTATATCTGCGCCCGAAACACCGGCCGCTTCCGCCAGTTCTGCACGCGCATTTTCCAATAGCTTTTTGCCAGCGCGGCCTTCGCTGTGAACCGAGCTTGGATTGCCAAATACATCCATTGCTTCGATCATGGCTTGTCGCGCCTCCTGACGAAGAGGCGTCGTCGCATTATAATCAAGATAGGTACGCTTCATCTTTTTCAAAACTCTTAACTAAGCTTTAATTAATTAACGATCTCTAGTCATCAATTAGCTCAACAATTTGAGGAACAGCCGGGCAAGGTGTCATTTCATTGTTAATGACATCTGAAAGGCGAACGGAATGAAGAAAAACATAAACATGAGCTGATAATTGCTCCCAGAGTTTTTCAGTTAGTATTTGAGCATCTGTCCCACTATCCCCACCTGAAGCGCCTTGGCCACGTTGAAGTGCGTCCATATTCTCATCGACTGCCGCAAGGATTTCGGAAACACGAATTTCGTTCGCTGGTTTTGCAAGCTTATAACCGCCGCCAGGACCGCGAACAGATTCAACAATTTTTGCACGGCGTAACCTAATAAATAGTTGCTCTAAATAGGATAGTGATATTTTTTGACGTTCAGATAGGTCATTTAAATTTGTCAAATTTTCACTTGAAGACTTTACCAAATCAGCCAAAGCAATCATTGCATATCGTCCTTTAGTTGAAAGCTTCATCTTAGGATCTCCATTTACTTTATTTGATATTGATTGACGCTCGAACGATGTGTTGATAACAGAACATAATCAAAAACCAAAACTAGAGAGCTCGTATTTTTTTGTCAAGAAAAGTAGATAAATTAGGATAGGCAATGCCAGAGATTATATTTCAAGGTCCAGATGGTCGTTTAGAAGGCCGCTATCATCCTCAAAAAAATGATCAAGCCCCCATTGCGATCGTACTACAGCCCGATCCGCGATTCGGCGGAACGATGAATCAAAAAGTCGTGTATAATCTACATTACGCTTTTCATGAGCTTGGTTTTTCAGTTTTGCGCTTTAATTTTCGCGGCGTTGGTCGCTCACAAGCAGAATTTGATGAAGGCGTCGGCGAACTTTCAGATGCAGCCGGCGCATTAGACTATTTGCAAAGTCTAAAACCTAATTTTAGAGGCTGTTGGATTGCTGGATTCGGTTTTGGCGCTTGGATTGGAATGCAATTACTTATGCGTCGCCCCGAAGTCACCGGCTTTATTTCAATTGCGCCGCCCGTCAATCAATACGATTTTAATTTCCTTGCACCATGTCCTACCTCCGGTTTGATCATAAATGGGGGCGCGGATCGCGTTGTGCCGCCGTCAGATGTGCATACCCTAGTCGAAACGCTTCATGAGCACAAAGGAATTGAAATCACGCATAAGCAAATTGAAGGGGCCAATCATTTTTTTGAACCTGGATTTGATGAAATGATAAATGAGGTTAAAACTTACGTTCAAAGGCGCCTAACAGAGAGCTTTCGCTAAAGTTTCGTATTTGCAATATCGTTTCGATTCACTTTTCTCTCATACTTAGCGCTATGTTGCGCCTCTAAACTTAAAAAAATACGCTAAATATAAAATAATCAAATATTTGAACGATTTGGCTCCCATTTTTTTCCACCCCGCATCGGCTTTTTAACACCGGTCGTCATTGGAAAACTAATTGGTAAGTGAAGCATGTAGCAATTTGCCAAATAGGCAAAACCTTCGGCTTCGATCATATCTCCATCAAGTCCGAACTCATCTATATCTTTAGCGCCAATTCCTTCTAAAAGGAATAGATTTTTTCGCCCCCCTCCGCACGCTATGACAGGTACATCATTTAATCCAATATCATTTATGGCTTTTTGAATGCAGGCAATCGTGAATGCACTTGCTGTCGCGACCGCATCATTCAAATCTAGCTTAACAAGCTTTGCGGCAAAATCATCAAAACTATTGCGATCCAAAGATTTCGGCGCCTCGAGTGCAAAAAATGGGTGTTTCATCGCCTCTAAAACGAGTTCTTCATTGACCACACCAGTCCTTGCCAGAGCGCCATCACGGTCAAAGCGCTCATCTGTTGATGTCCACACCAGATCATCGATAATTGCATTTCCCGGACCACAATCAAGCGATATAAGTCCTTCCTCAGGTGGCAAATCACCGCGGACCAAGGTCAAATTTGATACGCCGCCAATATTCAAAAAAATGACACTCGATTTAAAATTGAGTTCCTTTGCGAGTGCGTAATGATAAACTGGGAGAAGCGGCGCGCCCTCACCGCCTTCGCACATATCGCGAGACCGAAAATCATAGTAAACCGGACAATCGACCTCCAATTGAGAAGGATCACCCGCTTGAAACGTCCGTGCGCGCGTGGGATCATGCGCGAGCGTCTGACCATGAAAACCAACACAATCAAATTCACCCTCCAAGGCGCTGATCGCACGCCTATGCGCGTTGTGAATCGCATCCAAGGCAGCCTGGCTAACCTTCCACTCCCCAAGATTGGCGCGCAAAATTTCGCGCTCTCGCTCAGTATATGGCTCAAAACTGCTTGCCCCACGCTTGGTGACTTGCCCATCTCGAAAATGTAAAATCGCTGCATCCACCCCATCAAGAGAAGTACCAGACATCAAACCCAAAATACGTATTTCTTTTATCATGCCGCAACTATAACCTTGCTCTATCTAAGTGCAAGTCGGGCTTCACATTTTACGCCTGCGCCCTTAGAAGAAAATATCTAAAAAATGAAGAGAATCAAATGACCACGCAAAACTATATCCCCAAGTCAGACTTTCTAAATGTGATGATTGAGCGTGGCTTTTATAATGACTGCACACATCTTGAAGCGCTGGATCAAGCCCTAAACAAAGGGATTCTGTCCGCTTATATCGGCTATGACGCAACGGCAAAATCACTCCATGTCGGGCATTTGATGAACATTATGATCCTTAGATGGCTTCAAAAATGCGGGCATCAGCCAATCACACTCATGGGGGGAGGTACAACCAAAGTTGGCGATCCTTCCTTCCGTTCCGATGAGCGTCCCCTACTCGACGACACACATATCAAGTCAAATATTAATTCAATGAAGTCTGTTTTTGCGAAGTACTTAAACTATGATAGCGGCGAAAATCGTGCTTTGATGCTCAATAACGCAGAATGGCTTGATGATCTCAATTATCTTGAATTTTTGCGCGATATCGGTCGCCATTTCTCGGTTAATCGAATGTTGAGTTTTGAAAGCGTCAAGTCACGCATTGATCGCGAGCAGTCACTCTCATTTTTAGAATTCAATTATATGATCCTTCAAGCCTATGACTTCATGGAACTCTATAACAGATACGGCTGCTTGCTTCAGATGGGCGGTTCGGATCAATGGGGAAATATCGTCAATGGAATTGAATTGTCTCGTCGCAAAATGGACGCAAGCGTATTTGGATTAACCACGCCGCTATTGACAACATCAGACGGTAAAAAAATGGGCAAATCTCAAGGCGGCGCGGTCTGGTTAAATGCAGAAATGCTCTCACCCTACGAATTTTGGCAATTTTGGCGCAACACAACCGACGCTGACACGGGCAAATTCTTAAAATTATTCACGGAACTTCCCGTCGAAGAATGTAAACGCTTAGGAAAGCTTGAAGGCAGTGAAATCAATGCTGCGAAAGTCATTTTAGCGAATGAAGTAACTAAATTATGTCACGGCGAAGCCGCAGCGGCCGCTGCTGAATTGACTGCCCGTGAGGTTTTTGAGAAAGGGGGCGTAGGTGATGACTTGCCCACAGTAGTTGTGAGCGGCGCTGAATTTGCGATCACAGCGTTATTTGTTGAAGCTGGTCTGGCTGAAAGTAATTCTAAAGCACGGCGTCTCATACAAGATGGAGCCGCCAAAATTGACGATAAAAAAATTTCTGACCCTCTATTAAAATTATCTGCAGATCAAATTGGTCAAGGCATGAAAATCTCGGCTGGAAAAAAGCGTCATGCGATCGTGAAAATCGGAGACTAAATTGTTTTCTAAGTTTTTAAGTGATGAGCCTATCCCTCAAACCTCGAAGCGCCTCCTTGCTTTATGTGCCCTCTTCGGCGCGGCGGCGATCGCATTATTTGGACGTTTTGAAGGCAGTTATCTGTTTTTCTTCACCAAAGAAATGCGAATCACGCCCGGACTACTTTCTGGTTTTTTAGGAATCGGACTTCTTGTGCCCCTTTACTTAAGAGGCATATTAAAGTTTCAATTTTCAATATATAATCTCGTTTCCGCCTTTGTAATGTTTTTCATTTTCTCGAGTCTCATTCAGATCGTGATCGGAGACGGGCTTTTTACAACGATAAAGGTCGCTCTTGTCATTGGGGCAATCGTATTGGCATGGGTTGGCATGCGCGGCGTCGCAAATTTTGCTTGGTTTTTATTGTTTATCGGCGTGATTTTGAATGTTCAAAATTTGTCAGAAGCGATGGGGATATGGGGCTGGCTCTTTGTTGCTTTAAGCTTTTTCGGACTACTGTTGCACACAGGACTTGGCCCCAAAGCGCTCATCGAGGGCCTTAAAGAAGAATATTTTGATCGCGAGAATTCAGTAAAGTTGAACGCTCCTGATGTCTTAGAAGATACCCAGAGATCCAATAAATACGACGATCGCCCCGAAAGCAAGCGTGAAGAAAGTCAGCATCATTCCTAAACGACGGAACCGGTAATGCCCTGACACTTCAAGGCCTTCATAAAACGAATAGGCGTGTAACGCGCGCCCTACCAGACCTGTGACTGCTAACAGATACAGCAAAATACCCGACGTTTCTTGAAGCTCCGCTATGATCCAAACCGCGATTATGAGCGGTGTATATTCACTATAATTTCCAAACGCACGGGAACGCTTTATCAACTTATCGCTATCGCCCTCTCCAAGCAATATTTTTTCATCTCTTCGCACAAAAATGACACGAAAAGACAAGACGACCCCGAGCAGGATCAGCAAACTTACAAAAGGGGCAACGATCATCACAATCTCCAATCTTTTTCTAAATTAACCTTCACTATTTTGAGGATTAAAGCGAATCTACAATGACCGCCTTTGCGATAAAATCGGGATCACCTTGGATCGCACCATTTTGCCCAGAATCCCCTTTTTTAATCGCATCAACGACCGCCTGCCCTTCGACAACTTCGCCAAAAACAGTATACTGGTTGTTCAAAAAATGCCCATCTTCAAACATAATAAAAAACTGCGAATTTGCGCTATTCGGTGCACTTGAACGCGCCATGCCCACAACACCCTTATCGAAAGCTTGATTTGAGAACTCTGCTGGCAAATCGGGAAGATCAGATCCTCCCGTTCCCGCTAAATTAATGTTACCACCAACGACACCGTGCTCAACATCGCCTGTTTGCGCCATAAAACCTTCGATCACACGGTGAAAAACAACATTGTCGTAAGCACCGGTTTGAGATAGCTCAATCACGCGTTCAACATGTTTAGGGGCAAGATCAGGTCTCAAATTAATCACGACCTCACCCGAAGCCTCACCTTCAATGGTCAGTACAAGATAAGGCTCAGCACTGATTCCAAAACTGACACAACACAGCAAAGCGGAAATTAATTTACGCATCCGAAGGCTCCACTGTCACTTTTATCATCCGGTCAGGGCTGGCAGGCGGCTCCCCACGCGTGATCTTGTCAACAAATTCCATCCCTTTGGTTACTTGTCCCCAGACGGTATATTGACCATTTAGGAAATGTCCTTCCTGAAACATGATAAAAAATTGAGAATTAGCGCTATTGGGATCCATCGCGCGTGCCATACCGCACGTCCCTCTTTCAAAAGGTAAATTCGAGAACTCGGCTCTAACATTAGGAAGCTTTGAGCCTCCAGTCCCCGCCCGCGCCGCATTATAATCGTTTTCCATATTCCCGTGCTCTACATCGCCTGTTTGCGCCATAAAGCCATCAATGACACGGTGAAAAGCGACATTGTCATAAGACCCTTCTTGCGCAAGCGTCTTAATGCGCGCAACATGTTCTGGCGCTGATTTTTCAAGTAGTGAAATCACTACATCCCCATCTTTGAGTTGAATACGTAAATTCTCTGACATTTTTTCCTCTATTTATAAAAACTATTTAACAAATTTGGCTTTGAGCGCTTTTTCAACATGCGGAGACACAAAATTTGTGACTTGTCCTCCGAGGCGCGCTATTTCTTTCACGAGTCTTGATGCAATGGCTTGATATTTTCCGTCAGACATCAAAAAAACTGTTTCGAGCTCAGGATCAAGCGCTCTATTCATTCCAACCATCTGATATTCATATTCAAAATCAGAAACCGCCCTTAGCCCGCGAATGAGCAAATTTGCATTATGCGCTTTCGCAAAATCGACAAGTAAATTTTCGAACGGAACGACACGGACAACACATTCTGTTTCAGATTGCACTTCTTCAGCAACCCGCGACATCATTTCATGTCGCTCTTCTAGTGAAAATAATGGTTTTTTATCACGATTAATCGCAACTGCGATCACCAATTCATCAACGATCGCAGCCGCGCGATGAATGATATCACGATGTCCGAGCGTAACGGGATCAAATGTGCCCGGATATAATCCTATTCTTTTCGGCAAATCAGACTCCCAATTCTTAAGCCTAAAAACAAATCGCACCCTAAAGGGAGGAGATCACGAGTTCAATGCCAAACTAATAAGCAGCTCCAGAAATCATGTCATTGAGAGCCGCATTTTCATTTTCAATTTGCTTCAACCTTGCGGCGACAACATCGCCGATCGAAATCATCCCGATAATTTCCCCCCCCTCAACAACAGGCATATGGCGAAACTTACCCTCAGTCATAATTTCAAGCGCCTTTTGTGAAGCTGCATCGACTTCAATCGTCTTAACATTGGCAGTCATCAGCTCAGCAACCTCAAGCTCCATGCATTCTGGACCCGATGTTCCCAAACGACGAACAATATCGCGCTCAGACAAAATTCCTGTGAGTGTTTTGCCGCCGTCATTAGACACAATGAGTGAACCAATCCTTCGCTCAGACAACATCTCAGCCGCCGTTGCAATACTACTTTTTGGTGAAATACTGATGATATCCTGACTAGATTTTGACTTGAGAATATCTGATATGCGCAAAACGATCTCCTTTTCTTCACAGCTTGCTTCCGCTCACATGAAATTGCAAGTCAAAATTCACAAAAAATACTCCGATTAAGTTGATTTGTTACAGACACGAACGAACCGTGCGAGAAAATGCCGTCGTTAATCGAGACGTTTGTTTTGATCAGATCTACTCACAATGCGACCGAGATGCGTGTCATGAAATGAAGTTGTTTCTTTCAAGCCATATCCGATCATGCGATCAAACCCGATATGCGCTAACCATAGGGGCAGTATGTACGGAAAGAAAAAATCCAAAGGCGAGGTTAGTGTCACGAAATCAAATAGCACGAACTGCGCCGCGATTATGATGATAGGCAAAGTATAGCTGTGGATAAGGTTATAAAAATGCGCGCCGACGCGCGGGTTGATCAGGTAGCCCAGCATAGAGAGATCAAAGGCAAAGAAGATAAACACGAAAAGCCCGATATAAAACCAGCTTAAGTCCCAGAAAGGCGCAAACCCGTAACAGATTGCGCAAATAAAAACCAACAACCCTTCAATTTGTAGCCATGTTTTTGTTTTCATTTTTTGATCCCTATTCTTTCAAGAACCTAGATCACAATGAAAGACTAGCCAAGAGGAAATTTTGATTTTTGTTTAAAATGTGCTTTAGTGAAAACATGTTGAACTGGTTATTCCTGCTCAAATACTGGCCCGATGGCAAAGCCATTTAAGCTAACGAAGAATCGCAGCACTCGATTGTGATTTGCCGCGAATGTCGCTTGAGACCAATATCCGCGCGATTGGTGGCCTGCGTTACCGCGCGCAAGGCTATGGGAAGAAGCCGCGTATCAAATGCCCAAATTGCAAGGCCATTCGCCGCACGCGCATTGAATGGCGCGCGCCAAGTTAGTTCATTCATCGATCAGAAAATTGCCGAGGTCTTTTCGTCTATCTTTTGCAATTGATGTATAATCAAAGCGAAGGATGTGTTTTGATACCCAATAACTCTCTGTAACGCCAAATATTGAAAGCTGAAAGTAAAGGCAAATTACATAAAGCTTTCGTAGCCACAACCTTCTGATTGGCTCTCCATTCTCATCCTCACTTGATGCAAAACCTAGGTGCCAGATAAATGTGAGGCTGACGCCCCATATAATCAAATGCAAAGGCGCGGACAAAAACTTAGCAGTCAACGCAACGATGAACCAAATTATGAGTTGCGCGCCTGCCTCCAACTCAAAGCATTCCTTTAAGATAGCGCCCCGTGTGGCTTTCGCTGACTTTGGCAACATCTTCAGGTGTGCCCTCTGCCACGATCTGTCCACCGCCATCGCCGCCCTCGGGGCCAATATCAATAATCCAATCAGCAGTTTTAATCACATCAAGATTGTGTTCAATCACCACGACAGAATTTCCCTGTTCAACAAGCTCATGTAAAACCTCTAAAAGTTTTCGCACATCTTCAAAGTGAAGTCCTGTGGTGGGTTCATCAAGAATATATAATGTTCGTCCGGTCGCACGCTTCGAGAGTTCCTTTGAAAGCTTAACACGCTGCGCTTCCCCACCTGATAGAGTTGTGGCTTGTTGACCGACAGTAATATAATCAAGCCCCACGCGGCGTAAAGCGGTCAACTTATCACGAATCGCAGGCATCGCCGCAAAAAAGCCCTCAGCCTCTTCAACCGTCATATGTAAAATATCACTAATCGATTTACCCTTAAACTTCACTTCGAGCGTCTCACGATTATATCGCTTGCCCTTACAACTCTCACAAGTCACATAAACATCTGGCAAGAAATGCATTTCGATTTTAATAACACCATCGCCTTGACAAGCCTCACAACGCCCACCTTTCACGTTAAATGAAAAACGCCCTGGCTTATATCCGCGCGCCTTAGATTCGGGCAAGCCCGCGAACCAATCTCTAATCGGACCAAAGGCACCCGTGTATGTCGCAGGGTTTGAACGTGGCGTGCGCCCAATCGGGCTTTGATCAATATCAATGACTTTATCAAGATAATGCAAACCCTCGACCCCGTCACAAGGCGCGGGTGTTTGCTTCGCACCGTTCAAACGCATTGAGGCGGTCTTAAAAAGTGTTTCAATTGTAAGCGTTGATTTTCCACCCCCCGAAACGCCCGTGACGCATACAAACTTACCAAGGGGAAAATCAACCGACACATTCTGCAAATTATTGCCAGTTGCGTTTTTAACCGAGACGGTTTTCCCAGTCCCCTTTCGCCTCTCAGTCGGAACCGCAATTTCCTTGCGCCCAGCAAGATAGTCCCCCGTAATCGACCCCACATTACCGGCGATTTCTTCTGGTGATCCACTTGCCACAATATTGCCACCGTGAACACCTGCACCAGGGCCAATATCAACCACATGATCAGCGGCTCGAATGGCTTCCTCATCATGTTCAACCACAATGACCGTATTGCCTTGATCGCGTAAATTTTTAAGTGTCGTTAGCAAGCGTCCATTGTCGCGCTGATGAAGGCCAATTGACGGCTCATCAAGTACATACAAAACGCCTTGAAGTCCGGATCCGATTTGGGAGGCCAGACGAATGCGCTGACTTTCCCCACCCGATAGAGTTCCCGAGGCGCGGCTCAAAGCCAAATAATCAAGACCCACATTGGCAAGAAAGCCCAAACGTTCACGGATTTCTTTAAATATCGCCTGCCCGATCTCATTTTGCTGTGCGGTCAATTTTTTAGGAACGCTTTCGATCCACGCTAACGATTCTTTGATTGAAAAGCGCACAAATTCACCGATATGCAGCCCGTCAATCTTCACCGCCAATGCTTCAGGGCGTAAGCGATAGCCGCCACAGTCACCACAGGGTCGATTATTTTGATATCGTTCAAATTGTTCACGCATCATATTGCTATCGGTTTCGCGGTAGCGACGCTCGAGATTGGGAATAACACCCTCAAACTTACGTGTAACTTCATAGACACGTCCGTTTTCATCAAAGCGAAAAGGAATTTCCTTTTGGCCGGAGCCAAATAGCATAATGTCTTGATTTTTCTTACTTAAATTTTTCCAAGGCTTATGCACATCAAAACCATAATGACGCGCAATGGCCTCGAGCGTTTGCCGGTAATATGGGCTCGGTGTAGAGGCGCGCGACCACGGAGCAAGGGCCCCTTCCATTAAACTTAAACTTGTATCAGGAACGACCAAGTCCGGATCGAAATAGAGTTCAACACCCAAACCATCACAGCTAGGACAAGCACCAAAAGGCGCATTAAAAGAAAAAAGCCGCGGCTCAATTTCAGGAATTGTAAACCCTGAAACTGGACACGCAAATTTTTCCGAATAGATAATGCGCTCAGCATCGCCTTCTTGAGGTGCAGTTTCCACAACCGCAATTCCGTCTGTAAGATCAAGCGCGGTGCGCAAGCTGTCTGCAAGGCGCGTTTCAATTCCTTCTTTTGAAACCAAGCGATCCACAACGACATCAATATTATGCCGAAATTTCTTATCCAAAACAGGCGCATCGCCAATATCGTAAAACGCACCGTTAATTTTAACCCGCTCAAATCCTTGCTTTTGAAGATCCTGAAGCTCTTTTTTATATTCCCCTTTACGGTCACGCACGATCGGTGCAAGCAAGTAAAAACGGGTACCCGTCTCCATTTGCATAATCCGGTCTACCATATCTGACACTTGTTGCGCTTCAATCGGAAGACCGGTTGCAGGCGAGATCGGGACGCCGACACGCGCAAAAAGCAATCTGAGATAGTCATAAATCTCGGTAACCGTTCCAACGGTCGAACGCGGATTTTTAGAGGTTGTTTTTTGCTCAATTGAAATCGCGGGCGAAAGGCCTGATATATGGTCAATATCGGGCTTTTGCATCATGTTTAAAAATTGCCGCGCATATGCCGATAAGCTCTCAACATAACGGCGCTGGCCTTCCGCATAAATTGTATCGAAAGCCAAGGAAGATTTTCCAGAACCCGACGGCCCCGTCACGACCACGAGCTTATCACGCGGCAAGTCTAAACTCACATTTTTAAGGTTGTGCTCGCGCGCGCCCCGTACTTCAATATTTTTTAGATCAGCCATTTTCTCACGATATATAAAGTTACCATATCAATAACCGAGCCATCTCAAATTGCAATGGACAATAAGAACAAAAGGTGAATTTATTGATGGTATACTCGATTTGTGAGCAAAATCTGCGCATCGAACCAACTAAGAACCAAGAATTTTTACGACGTAGTTTCGGGTTTCGCGAAAGGGAGGGACACCGCCATATTTTTGTACCGCTCCCGGTCCAGCATTGTAAGCCGCGAGTGCAAGCCGCCAAGATCCGAAAGTGCGGTATTGCTCGGCGAGATAGCGCGCACCCCCTTCAATATTTTGATATGGGTCCCACGGGTCTACGCCCAAATATCGCGCTGTTCCGGGCATCAACTGCGTCAAACCCATTGCGCCTGCATAAGAACGTGCGCCATCATGCCACCCGCTTTCCGCGGTGATCAAGTTTAAGAATATCTCGCGCGGGATTCCGTATTTTTGAGCTACGCTGATCGCATAAGGCTCGTAAGAAGATCTTGGACGATTCAACGCATGTGTTTGGTCAATATAATAATCTTGGCCAACATGGATCTGCCCAAGACGTTCCTGTAAATTTCGATTCAGCACACCGCGCACCTCTGCCTTTGCAGAGAACGCACTCAAAACAAACACAATCACACACATAAAAGATATAAAAAATGGGCTTACAAATTGTTTCGAATTATTCACGCGACAAAAACCTTTCCTTGATAGCCATACCTTTTAATAGAAATTGACTAGCGATTCTAGAGCGACCTGTTTAAAGTGGCAAAAAAATGTAGATTATGATGAGGAGATTCGAATGGCCGGTAGCGTAAACAAAGTTATATTGGTTGGTAATTTAGGCGCGGACCCTGAGGTGCGTACGTTTAATAACGGTGGTAAAGTTTGCAATTTGCGAATTGCGACATCTGAAAATTGGCGGGATAAAAATTCGGGCGAACGGCGCGAAAAGACCGAATGGCACCGTGTTGCTATTTTTTCTGATGGTCTAGTACGCTTAGCCGAGCAATATCTGCGTAAAGGCTCAAAAGTCTATATCGAAGGCCAACTTCAAACACGCAAATGGCAGGATCAAAATGGTCAAGACCGTTATCAAACCGAGATTGTACTTCAAGGTTTCAACTCAACGCTGACGATGCTTGATGGTCGTGGCGATAATGGCGGCAGTTTCAATAATGCCTCCTCCGAGCAATTAGGCGGTGGGCAAAATGATTCAATGCCAGCTCCTGCAGACTTCGACGACGAAATTCCATTTTAAGACATAAAATTTAAGCACCAAAACATGCGGCTGGGTTGTCAATCCAGCCCTTTTTTATTACTTTACTGTAGACAAACTTTGACAACTCTCAAATTTTTAGGCTCAATTCATGACGAAACTAGCGACGAAGCCCGATCAATTCCTTAAGGCCGCTTATGACGCTGGCCTATTTCCCTATTTTGAAAAAGTGAAACAAAAAGCTTATGAAGCCCGTAAACGCGAACTTCAAATTGAACTTCTCAAAGTTCAAAAATGGGCGAAAGCGCATGGAAAAAAAATTGTAGTTCTTTTTGAAGGTAGAGATGCCGCAGGCAAAGGCGGCACAATCAAACGCTTCACCGAGCACCTCAACCCGCGTTCCTCTCGCGTTGTAGCTCTTGAAAAACCGACCAAGACTGAACAAGGCCAATGGTATTATCAACGCTATATTGATCACCTTCCAACTGCTGGCGAAATTGTTCTCTTTGACCGCTCATGGTACAACCGTGCTGGTGTTGAACGCGTCATGGGGTTTTGTAATGACAGTCAATATGATGAATTTATGCGACAAACACCTGAATTTGAAAGGATGCTCGTTCGAGAAGGAACAATATTTTTTAAATTTTGGTTCTCAGTGACTCAAGAAGAACAACTTCGTCGCTTCAAAGCGCGCGAAACTGATCCGCTCAAACAATGGAAATTATCTCCCATCGATCTCGCTTCACTTGATAAATGGAAGGAATATACCAAGGCAAAGGAAGCTATGTTTTTCTATACGGACACCGTCGATGCGCCTTGGACTGTTATCAAATCCAACGATAAGAAGCGCGCACGCCTCAATGCAATGACATATTTTTTAAGCATGATTGATTATGACGGCAAGGATCATGAAGTTGTTGGAGATCCCGATGACAAGATCGTCCTTTCTGCTCAACAATATGCGGAAGTTTATAAAGAAAACGAGTAGCCCATTCTGATATGCGATTTAATCTACAACCTTTGCCTTTGATCTAGAGATCATCGAATTCTTTGCTAATTACTATTCAGCAAGTGACAAATGGCTAAAAAACTCTCACAGGTTTTCCACCCTCCCATTCTGTCATATTCAATAATTCACTTCTTATTTGTGCTTTCCGGAGCGGCTAAATTTGCAAAACTTGACAAAAATATAACGTCACCTCATCCGGAGACAATTTATTTTGCTCAAATACATCGTTAAACCATTCACATACTGAGATGGCTTAGTTCAAATTTACATTTCAAAATTATTTATTCGAACAATTCAAAATGTATTACAATAATCGAAAATATAGAATTCAAAATCCACACTTGAATTTCAGTGCATAGCATAATAGATGAAAGGTCAAATCCGAAGGCAGTTTCGCTATGTATAATATTATTTTAGCCATTCATATCATTGTGACCATCATGTTGATTATCGTTGTTCTAATGCAACGGTCTGAAGGGGGTGGCCTTGGAATTGGTGGCGGCGGAAATGCAAAAGCTGCATCGCGAAGTGGCATTGACGGAATTGGAAGGTTTACATGGATATTGGCAGCAGCCTTTATTGCGCTTAGCCTTTGCTTAACAATTTTAACAGCTCAGCAAACTGGCTCAACTGACCTTCTTAACACTTATAATGAAAATCAATCTGCGCCCGCGCCCGTAAATTCTGATGACTCAGTCAGCGTGCCCGCGCTGCCGTCTGAAGAACCTACAAATTCATCTCAATAATTTGTTTAAATGACCCTTTTCAACTTGCATAACGATAGCGGTCTTCGTTAAAATGAACTCCCGTGGGGAATCAATAATTGACCAACGGGAGTCTCAATGGCACGCTATATTTTCATAACTGGTGGAGTGGTTTCATCTCTCGGAAAAGGCCTTGCCTCAGCGGCTTTAGGTGCACTCCTACAGGCGCGCGGATATAGCGTCAGACTTCGAAAACTTGACCCATATTTAAATGTCGATCCAGGTACAATGTCTCCCTTTGAGCATGGTGAAGTATTTGTAACAGATGATGGTGCAGAGACAGACTTAGACCTTGGACATTACGAACGATTCACAGGCGTATCAGCGCGCAAGACAGATTCAATATCATCAGGACGCATTTATTCATCTGTGCTCGAAAAAGAGCGCGAAGGGACTTATCTCGGCAAAACTATTCAGGTTATCCCCCACGTAACCAACGAAATAAAGGACTTTATTGAAACTGGTGATGACGAAGTTGATTTTATGCTATGCGAAATCGGCGGAACGGTTGGTGATATCGAAGGCTTGCCATTCTTTGAAGCCATTCGGCAGTTCTCGCAAGAGCGCCCCCGCGGACAATGTATATTCATGCATCTTACATTACTTCCATTTGTAACCGCTTCGGGAGAACTTAAGACTAAGCCCACGCAGCACTCGGTTAAAGAATTGCGTGCGATCGGCATCGCCCCTGATGTACTTGTCTGCCGCTCTGAACGTGAAATTCCTCAAAAAGAGCGTGAAAAACTTGCTCTCTTTTGCAATGTGCGTCACGATAGTGTAATCGCGGCCCCTGACCTTGCAAGTATTTATGAAGCGCCCATCGCCTATCATCGTGAAGGCTTGGATCGTGCAGTTCTTGACGCCTTTAGCATCGCACCTGCCCCAAAACCTGATTTATCAAGATGGGCAGATATCGAACATCGCCTTTATAATACTGATGGTGAAGTTAGCGTCGCTATCGTCGGCAAATACACACAGCTTGAGGATGCGTATAAATCAATCAATGAAGCGCTGACGCATGCAGGCCTTGATCACCGCGTTAAGGTCAAAACTTCTTGGATTGATGCTGAACTTTTCGAGCAAGAAGGCGATGACATTCACGCCCATCTAACCGGATTTTCGGCGATTTTGGTTCCCGGCGGCTTTGGTGAACGAGGAACAGAGGGAAAAATCAGGGCGGCACAATATGCACGCGAAAATAAAATTCCCTATTTGGGGATTTGCTTAGGAATGCAAATGGCTGTCATTGAAGCGGCGCGCAACCTCGCTAGCATTAAAAATGCTGGCTCTGAAGAATTTGAAAACCCAAATGGAGAACCAAATATAACCCCTGTCGTCTATTATTTGAAAGAATGGGTCGAAGGCAATGAAAAGCAGACACGCTCACAGAATGATGAAAAGGGCGGAACAATGCGCCTCGGCGCTTATACTGCATCGCTTATTGAAGGTTCAAAAATCGCAGAAATTTACAAGACAAACACGGTATCTGAACGTCATAGGCATCGTTATGAAGTGGATATTCAGTTCAAAAAGCAACTTGAAGATGCGGGCCTGAAATTCTCAGGACTCTCGCCAGACGGCAAACTTCCAGAAACGGTGGAATACAGCGATCACCCATGGTTCGTTGGTGTCCAATACCATCCCGAACTTAAATCAAAGCCATTTGCGCCCCACCCCTTATTCTCAAGCTTTATTCTTGCGGCTATCTCGCAATCCAGGTTAGTATAAATAAGATTTGGCACTTGTATAATTCTCAAATGATTCATATCTTTGAGGAGAAGAGAAGGACATATTATGCCAGTAGAAGCTAGTCAAATTGAAAGCTTAATCAGAAATAAATTTCCAGATGCTCAAATCGAAATTCGTGATCTTGCTGGTGACGGCAATCACTACGCAGCAACAGTGATTGATGAAAGCTTTCGAGGCAAAACTCGGGTCGCACAGCAACGTATGGTTTTCGATGCGCTTGATGGGCTCATGAACGGCCCCAATGGGAAACTTCACGCGCTAGGGCTCACAACAAAAGTTCCAGAATAAGGTAAAAGAATGAGTGAAATTAATTCAAAAGTAGACGAAATCGTAAAGAAACAAGATGTTGTTTTGTTTATGAAAGGCACGAAGGAAATGCCTCAATGTGGATTCTCATCACGAGTTGCAGGTATTCTAAACTACATGGGCGTGGACTACCAAGATGTAAATGTACTCGAGGATATGGATATTCGTGAAGGTATTAAAGCCTACTCAGATTGGCCGACAATTCCACAACTTTATGTAAAAGGTGAGTTCATCGGAGGCTGTGATATTGTCATTGAGATGACCCTTGCAGGTGAACTTGATAGTTTGCTTGAGGAAAACGGCGTCGGCTTTGATAAAGACGCCGCGGATAAAATCCGAGAAGCTAATTCATAAAACAGAATACTAAGCTACCTTTTCTTTGAATTTGGGCTTATTTCTAGATCTTAGCTAGAGCTTTCCTTCAGTGGAACCTCAAGCTAATTACAGGATAAATTGTAGCCTCCTTCACGAACTCAAATTATTAATTGAAAAACTATCTATTTTTCAAATTGAATCTAGAGGTTCGTTTTGTCGGCAAGCGCTTCGAAATCTTCAACAATCTGCTTGAGCGCATTTGTAAGCTCATCGGTTTTAGCGACTTGCTGTTCATCTTGTCTGCTGGTTTGAGAAGGTGCGTCTTGTCGCGCTGCCATCTCGGCTTCTTGAATTTTTGAATCTCGCTCGCGCAATTTTTCATTAAACACGCTCTCGCGCGCTTTCATTCGATCCAGTTCAGACCGTAATTTCTCAAGCTCACTTTTCAATTCCTTTGCATCAGCACTGCTAGTTTCGTCACTACGGAATTGTGAAATTTCATCGCTTAATTTGCGGTTTTCATCTTTCAAACTCTGAACTAAGGCGACTTGTTCTTGATCTTGCTGTAAACTAGATTTTGAAAGCGCGCGCACACGCACCATCTCATTTTCAAGATCTCTATTTTGCACTTTAAGCGCTTCAATTTCATCGACAATTTCATTTTGTCTGTAGGCGAGCATGAGTCCACCTAGCATTAAATGTTGATTTTCGCGAACCGCATCTGCGCCTAGTCCAATTTTTGACATCTCTTCATCAAAAATATTTACAGCGCGCTCCAAATCTTGCTCCTGCCCTTCCTCATAAGCCACTCGATATTTTCGCTTTCCGAGCGTGATCATTGTTTCTTTCACTCCTCTGCCTCCCCCTTCAACGCGACTAATTTCTTTTTTAATTGTTCAAAGCGTTCCAAATCAGCTTTGCGCGCATTTAACAATTCATCATAATCTGCTCGCAAAGGAGCGGCCTCAGCAAGCTCGATGCGTTTTTCGATCTTTTCGAAAGCTGAACGAAATCTAGCTAACAAATCATCAATTTCGGACATTTTTCCCTCCGTCTATGTCTAAGTTATGCAACAAGCCGAGGAAAAACAAGCCTCTTCTCAAGAAGAGAGTCTGTTGCGCAAAACTTCGATAGCCGAATCGATCCCACTTGGATCACTGCCCCCGCCTTGCGCCATATCAGGGCGTCCGCCTCCGCCTTTTCCACCAATCTCCGGAGTAACCAGCGCAATCAGCTCTTTTGCTGAATGTTGAGCATCGCCGCAAACGCCGATCGCAGCCGCCACACGTCCGTCGTTAACCGCAAAAATTGCAACGACACCATCCTGAATACTCTCTTTGAGTGAATCCATTAACGGAGGGATTTCTTTACCTGACAAGTCATCTACCCGCATACTCAAGAATTTGATTCCATTTATATTCTCAACATCATGGACTTGATCCGTGCCACCAGTTGCCAATTTCCGCTTGAGATCCGATAGTTCAACCGTTTGGGATTTGATTTGATCTTGCAGTTGATGCACGCGCGCGCTAATTTCACCAGGTTTCACCTTAAGATCGGTAGCAAGTTGCCCCAAAATTTGAATACGCTCGCGCATAAAAGCCGAAGCTTCTGCGCCCGTGAGGGCTTCAATTCGACGAACACCTGCAGATGAGGCACTGTCGCCCAAAATCACAAAACAACCGATTTCACCCGTCTGCTTAACATGCGTACCCCCACAAAGTTCAATCGAATAGGTTTGCTGATCTTGCCCCTTACCGGAAGCTTCTTGAATACCCATTGAAACAACTCGCACCTCTTCGCCATATTTTTCACCAAATAGAGCTTGCGCCCCCAATGCACGCGCATCATCTGGAGACATGATATGGGTCCGCACAGTCGAATTCTGCCGTATATACGTATTCACTTCACGCTCAACCGAAGCGATTTCATCAAAATTTAGCGCCTTGTTGTGACTGAAATCGAAGCGCAATCGATCATCAGCATTTAATGAACCGCGCTGTGCTACACGATCACCAAGATGATGGCGCAACGCTTCATGTAAAAGGTGAGTCGCCGAATGATTGGCGCGAATTTTACGGCGCCGATCATGATCAACAACTAAGCGCACCGAAATGCCGTTTTTTAGTGTCCCCTCAATGACTTCAACTTCATGTGCAAACACGCCGTGATGTTTTTGAGTATCGATAATTTTTGCGGAACCATCCTCCCAATATAGCATTCCTTGATCACCAATTTGCCCGCCCGATTCTGCATAAAATGGAGTTTGGTTGACGACAACAGATGCTTTCATACTAACTTCATCCACTTGCTGAGCATCTTCGATAATCGCGAGGACTTGTGCCTCAACATTTTCACTTTCATAGCCCAAAAATTCAGTGGATCCATGAGCCTCTCGCAGTTCAAACCATACCGGCGCATCAGCAGATCCCCCTGAACCCGTCCAAGCCGCGCGCGCCTTAGCTTTTTGCTCAGACATTGCGGCTTCAAAGCCCGTAATATCGACCTCAATATTTTTCTCGCGAAGTGCGTCTTGCGTCAAATCCAATGGGAACCCGTAGGTATCATATAATTTGAAAGCCACTTCACCTGAAAGCGGCGCGCCCGAGGAAATTTTTTGCACTTCATCTTCAAGCATCTTCAAGCCGCGATCAAGAGTCGCTTGGAACCGTGTTTCTTCAAGGCGTAGCGTTTCTTCAATCAAAGCTTGAGCCCGGCCAAGTTCTGGAAAGAACCCGCCCATTTTTCCAACAAGCGTCTTTGTCAATTTATACATAACAGGGTCTTTTGCACCCAAAAGATGCGCATGACGCATCGCACGACGCATAATCCGACGCAATACATATCCACGCCCCTCATTCGAAGGCATAACACCATCTGCAATCAAAAAGGCCGTCGAACGAAGATGATCAGCAATCACACGGTGATGAACATTTTGCGCGCCATAAGGATCAACATTCGTAACATCACTTGAAGCTTCGATAAGCGCACGAAAAACATCGGTGTCATAATTATCGTGTTTTCCTTGCAGAATTGCACCAATGCGCTCAAGCCCCATGCCGGTATCAATGGAGGGGTTTGGCAAGTCAATTTGATCGCCATTTTCAAATTTCTCAAACTGCATAAAAACCAGATTCCAAATCTCAATAAAACGGTCACCATCTTCTTCTGGCGATCCAGGAGGCCCTCCCCAAATATGTTCGCCGTGATCATAGAATATTTCAGTGCAAGGGCCGCATGGGCCTGTTGCCCCCATCGACCAAAAATTATCATCTGTTTTGATACGAATAATGCGTTCATCAGGAAGCCCAGCTACTTTTTCCCAAAGAACCGCGGCTTCATCATCTGTATGATAAACTGTTACAAGTAGTTTATCAGCCGACAGACCATATTCTTTTGTCACCAATTCCCACGCATACGGAATTGCATCTTCTTTAAAATAATCGCCAAAAGAGAAATTTCCGAGCATCTCAAAAAAGGTATGATGACGCGCGGTGTATCCTACATTATCCAAATCATTGTGTTTTCCGCCCGCTCGCACACATTTTTGAGAGGTAACCGCCCGATTGTAATCACGCTCTTCTTGGCCAATAAATGTATTCTTAAACTGCACCATTCCCGCATTGGTAAACATCAAGGTCGGGTCATTTTGAGGCACAAGAGGTGAACTCTCAACGTGCCGATGTCCTTGCTTTTCAAAATAGTCAATAAATGTACTGCGGATATCGTTTAGCGACGCCATTAAAACTTCCCAAATTTACTTGGCTATGTTCTAACGATTGCGTGAAAAACTGTCTAGCGCAAATCCTTAGGTCGAATTAGTTAGTATCGACGTGTCTTATTAAAATTCGATTTTCCGTTAGACTAGATTTTGGCATATTTTTAATCCACAAAACAGAGTGCTGAAAATTTCTTGAATTTCTAAAGTCAAATTTTAAATAGCCATTGAACTCTTCAACATAGTTTTCAACTATACTATCAAATGACATTTCTTCTGGAAAATTAAGCATAAGCATAATTCGATCGCCCCGCGCATAATTAAAATCAGCAATCGTGTCTTCTCCAAAAGAGCCCTCAAACACAAAAAGATCGCGCCCAGAAGCTCCGTAATAGATATCATTCCCAGCGCCTGAATAAAAAGTATCATTCCCATGACCGCCAACTAAGATATTATCTTTTTCGTTCGCATCAATTATTTCATCATTGCCATCAAGTGCGTTCAGGTTTCTTTGATGTGATTCAATTTTAATCTGATCATTGCCACATGTTCCAATCGCGGCATGAGGTGAGTCAACAAAGGCCATGTCAAGCGGTGTTGATAAAATTCGACAACTCATAGCAAAAACAACTAATAAAGACAAAACAACCTCCTCACTTCGTTTATTTAAACTTAGGAGGTAATGATTAAGATAAGATTAGCGGCTCAAACTATTCTTCAATAAGCTTGTCATTTTCTTGATTTTGATTGGGAGCGGCCCCATCAAAGTCAAGCCCATTGGCAGCTCTGATTTTATCCTCAATTTCGTAAGCGATTTGGGGATGGTCTTTCAAATAATTCTTCGCATTCTCACGGCCTTGACCAATACGCTCATCACCATAAGAATACCAAGAACCAGATTTCTCAACGATCCCAGCCTTCACACCAAGATCAATAATCTCACCGCGCTTCGAAATGCCCTCGCCGTACATAATGTCAAATTCGACTTGCTTAAAGGGCGGCGAAACTTTGTTCTTCACAACCTTAACGCGCGTTTGGTTCCCAACAACATCATCACGTTCTTTAATCGCACCAATCCGGCGAATATCAATACGCACAGACGCATAAAACTTAAGCGCGTTCCCACCAGATGTCGTTTCGGGGCTGCCAAACATAACCCCAATCTTCATGCGAATTTGATTAATAAAGATGACCATGCAATTCGAACGGCTAATGGCGGCGGTCAGCTTGCGCATGGCTTGAGACATAAGCCGAGCCTGTGCGCCCACCGTCGCATCTCCCATATCGCCTTCAAGTTCAGCGCGCGGAGTCAAGGCGGCAACCGAATCAACAACCACAACAGAAACCGCGCCAGAACGCACCAAGGTTTCTGTAATCTCAAGCGCTTGCTCGCCCGCATCAGGCTGCGAAATCAAAAGATCATCCGTATTCACACCAAGCTTGCGCGCATAGCTCGGATCAAGCGCATGCTCCGCATCCACAAACGCACAAATATCACCCGACTTTTGAGCCTCCGCCAAAACATGAAGCGCTAAAGTCGTCTTGCCCGAACTCTCAGGACCATAAACTTCGATAATCCGACCCTTGGGAAGACCGCCAATCCCAAGCGCAATATCAAGACCAAGGGAACCCGTCGAAATCGCCGAAATCTCCATAACAGGACGATCTGACAACTTCATAATCGAACCCTTGCCAAATTGACGGTCAATCTGAGACATCGCAGCCTCAAGTGCCTTATGTTTATCTGAGTCTTTTTTATCCATTAAATCCAACACTGTTGCCATTTCTGCCTCCTTATTTCATAGCCCATTTCCATAGACAAGCGTAAATTTGTTCTTCTTATGTTCTTTTAAGAACAAAAAGAGAACGTGTCAAGCGTTCATGGAAAATTTATCTAAGATCAGCAATGCGGAGAGTAAAAAGTCGGGTAAATTTTAAGTTTTCGAAATTTCGCGGTAAGCCTCAATAATTAGGCTCGCAATGAACTCACAATCCTCAAGCGAAAATACTGTTGAAATTCGCATATCAAAAAGTGTGCGTAAGGTTTGATCGGTTTGTGGTAGATCTTGCTTTGCAACATACTGCCATGTCTTATGGTTTGACGTGAAACCGTGCGGCGCTTTCCGACCAAACCACTTCAATTCAACACCTCTCTTGTCACAAGCTGCTAAAAACGCTTTACATTTCGAATCAGAAAATTCGGGAATTCGAAATTGAATTGAGGAACCGACATATTTTTCATGATTTGGTCGTTGTGGTAATTGCACTCCATTCACAAGACTAAGTGTTTGAGAGATGAGATCATATCGCACATTCCAATCTACAATCACTTTCTCAATATTCGCAAGCTGCGGCCTTAAAATTGATGCTCGGAGTGAATCCATACGCGCAGAACAATTTGGCATTTCAAGTTTAGCGCGTTCAAAATAAAGATCATCGGGCCGCGCTCCATGTCGTTCAAAGAGCATATAGCTCCCGCTCATAATAATGGCACGCGCCATAAATTCAGGATTATTTGAGGTTAAAAAACCACCCTCTCCTGAGTTCATATGCTTATAGGTCTGGGTTGAAAAACAACCGGCCAATCCAAAATTACCCGATCGAGCGCCATTCCACGTCGCGCCCATTGTATGCGCACAATCTTCAATCATCAAAATACCAAATTGCGAACACACATCAACCAGACGCTCTAGATCGCATAAGTGACCGCGCATATGAGAAAGCAATAAAAAACGCGCGCCGGTGCGTTCAGCCTTTTGTTGAAAATCGTCAATATCAAAGCGCAAATTTTCGTCAATCTCAACAAAGAGGGGCTTCGCACCCACGGCATGAATTGCACCTGGCACAGGAGCGAGTGTAAAAGCATTGGTGAGCACTTGATCACCGTTTAGTACGCCCGCCGCACGCAAAGCAATTTGCATTGCTTGCCCACCCGAAGTAACGGCGAGACAATATTTTACCCGTTGCCATTTGGCATATTCTTCTTCGAGGAGCGTAACCTCGCCAATCTCGTTTCCTAAAAGATTATATCGATGCAAGCGCCCTGAACGTAAAACCCGAAGAGCCGCCTCAATCGCCGATTCATCAATGGGCTCTTGCTGCGTAAATTGCCCTTCAAAACGTTTCAAATTAGCTACGGCCCTTCCAAGGAACCAATCGATTTTCAACAATTCGCATCAACACATCAATGCTAAAACCGATGATACCAATTAACACAATGCCCACAATTACGATATCTGTTTGAGAGAATTTTGCTGCACTCATGATCATCATACCAACACCTTCGGAGGCTGCCACCAGTTCCGCGGCAACCACCGTCCCCCAACAAACACCCATTGCAACGCGCGCACCAGTAAAAATTTCAGGCAGCGAGTTCGGGACGATAATATGTCGCATAATCTGCGGCTTAGAAGCGCCCAAGGAATACGCGGCACGAATTTTACTTATATTCACCCCCGCAACACCTGCGCGCGCGGCAATCGCCATAATCCAAAGTGCAGCAAGAAATAGCAATACAACTTTGCCATTTTCACCAATTCCAAACCAAATAATTACAAGTGGAATCAAAGCAAGTGGTGGTACAGGTCGCATGAATTCCACAATCGGGTCGAACCAACCTCGCGGCCAATTTGCAAGACCCATCGCATATCCCAGCGGAATCCCCAACAATGCCCCGAAGAAAAAGCCCTTCAAGACACGTTCAAGTGATATCCAAACGTGACGTCCAAGAGAGATATTTTTATATCCGTTTTGAACAAGATCAACAAAACGCGCTCCGACGGCTTCCGGCGATGGTAGGTAAAGGGGCTGCATTTGCAAGCCGGCTTTGGGTGTAAAATTTATTGTGCCCTTGGCAGTCAAAAACACACGTCCAAATGGAGTACTTACGCTTTGCTCAGGCGCAATGCTTTCGCCATTCACTTCGACAATCTTATATCCGTCGATGTCGCCACCCTGATCATTATCTTGTGCCTTCAGTAGCTGCGAACGCCAAACTTGAACGAGCAAAGCATCATCTTTCGCAAAACCATCACTAGACCCCATTTCAGGCAGATCTGCCTCCGTATTTTTTTCATGAACACGAACAAAAACTGTGGCCTGATCGCGGTCGCCCTGCGCATTTTCTGCAGTATAAGTAAAACTCTCATCCCCGACAAAAGGCCCCGGAACGTGAAAAGGAACCAACTTCGAATTTGTAAAAACACCCCAGATTAAAAATATGACGAGAACAGACAGAATAGACGCCCAGCGATCTGGCTTCACTGCACTTTCATCTCCAAAAGTAACCGTTTTTAGCGAGCTATAGTGTCGCGTGCGTGTCATGCGGTTGCGAAGCACACGAACAATCAAAAAACAAATTGTAAAGAGAAGAGCGTAACCAATAAGAATCGAAATGCCGGTCATGTGCTCGCCTCCCCGCCCATTATTTCTTCTTCCATATCCCAAATCATGTTAAGAATTTCATCACGTGTTTCGCCAAAACCATTGCTATTTTTAACTTCGCGCAAGTCCGCATCCACGCCCAATTCTGCAAAAGGTAATTGATATTCTTTATGAATACGACCTGGGCGCGGTGCCATGACGATCAAGCGTTCGCCCAATAACAATGCCTCCTCGACAGAATGTGTAATCAATATTACGGTCTTACCTGTTTCTTTCCATAGCTTAAGAACCAGACCTTGCATTTTTTGTCGCGTTAACGCATCGAGCGCACCCAGTGGCTCATCCATCAAAATCACATCGGGATCATTGGCGAGACAGCGTGCTAAGGCGACCCGCTGCTGCATGCCACCGGAAAGTTCATAAACAGCCTTTTCCTTAAAGTCTTGCAAACCAACTGTATCAAGCAAATTATCGACAACGATGCTGCGATCTCGCAAATTTGTGCCTTTCATTTTCGGCCCAAATCCTACATTTTCGCGCACGCTCATCCATTCAAATAATGCGCCTTGCTGAAACACCATTCCGCGCTCTGCGCTCGGCCCTGTCACTTTTTGCTCATTAAGACGAATTTCACCCGATGTGGGAGCAAGAAAACCTGCTATGATATTAAGTAGGGTCGTTTTTCCACAACCCGAAGGGCCAAGAACAGATAATATCTCCCCTTTATTGATTGACAGGGAAACATCTTGGAGCGCTTGCACACTACCTCCATCAGGCAAATCAAAGCGCATAGACAAATTATCAATTTCAAGTCGCGGCATATTTTCTTTCGATTAACATATAAAAGTAAGGGCGGCCAAAGCCGCCCAGAGTTTGAGCTTAGGCTTACATGCTGCCCGCTGCTTCAAGATAGCTTGCATCCACATTTCCTTCGTAAGATTCAAGCGCGCCCTCGATTGATCCGGCTTCCGCAAATACCTCAGCAACGCCCAGCATGAAGCTTTGTGCGCCACCACCGAGCCATTTTTCAGAAAGCTGCTCTTCAATGGTTGGGAATACGAAAGTATCAATTGAACCAGCCGCAGCATCTAGTTCCATTCCTGCGTCTTCTGCAATGACTGACAACATTTCGTCGCGTTTATCGCCAGCTGCCCACATCGCATTCGCATCAGCAGTCACTTTAAGGAATTTAGAAATCGTCTCGGCATTTTCTGCAGCCCAGGCTGCTGGCGCAGACGTCACATCAAACACAAGAATGCCCAGTTCTTCTTTTTCAGCGCCCGTCAATAAGACATTGCCGTTTTCTTTCATACGAACAAGCGCACCGCCCCAACCACATACCATGTCCAGGCTACCTTGTTCAAATGCCGCCGCGCCTTCTGCCGGCGCCATATCCACAACTTCCATTGAACCTACATCAACACCAAAATGCGCCATCTGAGACAAAAATCCATAATGCGCAGCCGTACCAAGCGGAACACCTACTTTTTTACCGGCGAGTTCACCCGCATTGTCTTTGTCGATTTCAAGTGCGCTTGCGACCACGCAGTTGTCATTTTCAGAATAACTCACCGCAACGTCCATAATCTGAAGATCCTGTCCGCCAGAAGCCGCAACAACAAAAGGCGGAACACCTTGAGAAACCGAAATGTGCACATCACCCGAAGCCATCGCCGCTGACATTGCCGTTCCCGTATCAAAGGCAACCCAGTTGACATCCATGCCGAGCGCTTCGTCATATGTTTTCATAACTTTCGCATACTGAAACGGCATCGGCCACTCCAAGAAATAGGCAACATTCAACTCTTCTGCATTTGCAGAATGAGCCGACATCACACCAGCAAGCGCCGCCGCACCGATCGATAATTTTGTGATTAATTTCATGTTTTCACTCCGTTAATTATACTTCTTATATTATTCTTCAAAGTTACGCTTATCGAATAAAAGAACAGCTGTTGCTGATAATACAACAAGCCTTGTTGACTATAATGAGAGTATAAAAAAACATATGTCAAACAATTTCGCTAAAAGACTTCTTCAACCGCAAATAAAACATTATCCGTACGCTCGAAAATATGTTACATAACTTACCATTTTGGATATATACTTATCAAAAAACTGGCCCTATAAATATTAGCGCGCAAAGCTATAAATTTTAGAACGAGAATTCGACCTCACTAAGTTAAGGAACCTTGCATGAACCATCCAAACCCCGTGAACGACATGACACACATCACCGAGCTCGACCGTGCGCATGTCTGGCATCACTTGACCCAACACGCACCGTTTTTTAGCGGTGCAGATCCACGCATTATCGTTGAAGGTAAGGGCATGAATGTTTGGGACATCAACGGCAAAGAGCACCTTGATGCTGTTTCGGGCGGTGTTTGGACGGTTAATGTTGGATATGGCAGAAAACGCATCGCGGACGCTGTTCGCGATCAGCTCGTCAAGCTGAACTATTTTGCGGGCGCTGTCGGTTCCATTCCGGGCGCGGAATTTGCGCAAAGATTGCTAGAAAAAATGCCCGGCATGAGTCGTGTTTATTATTCTAATTCAGGTTCAGAAGCTAATGAGAAGGTCTTTAAAATCATCCGTCAACTTTCACACCAAGTTCACGGCGGAAAAAAGGGAAAGATATTATACCGCGAACGCGATTATCACGGCACCACGATTGCGTGCTTATCGGCGGGAGGGCATCCGGAACGCAATGCACAATATGGGCCTTTCGTTGATGGTTTTGTGCAAGTCCCCCATTGTCTTGAATATCGAAACCAATTTCCGAACGAAACTGACTATGGAATCGCGGCAGCGAACGCCATCGAAGACGTTATTTTGCGCGAAGGTCCTGACACGATTGGGGCGATTTGCTTGGAGCCGATCACAGCTGGTGGCGGCGTGATTGTGCCGCCTGACTCCTATTGGCCACGCGTTCAAGAGATATGCCGCAAATATGACATTCTTATTCATATCGATGAAGTCGTATGCGGCCTTGGTCGAACGGGTAAGTGGTTTGGCTACCAACACTTTGGCATAGAACCTGATTTTGTGACCATGGCGAAAGGAGTTGCCTCAGGATATGCTGCCATTTCGTGCATGGTTACCACAGATAAAGTTTTTGATATGTTCAAAGAAAACCCTTCGGATCCACTTTCATATTTCCGAGATATTTCGACCTTTGGGGGATGCACATCTGGCCCCGTGGCAGCGATCGAAAATATGAACATTATTGAAGAAGAAGGACTCATTGAAAACACCATCAAGATGGGCGACTATTTTATGGACGGGCTTAACGCTCTGAAAGACAAGCACAAGATGATTGGTGACGTACGTGGTAAAGGCCTTTTTAACGGCTTAGAACTTGTCGTAGATCGGGAAACAAAAGAACCTGTACACGAAAAAGTCGTGCAACAAATCATAGGGTCTTGTAACGCACAAGGTGTTATCATTGGAGCGACAAATCGTTCGCTCGGTCAATATAATAACACATTGTGTTTTTCGCCTGCACTAATTGCAAACAGCGATCAAATTGATCAAATTACAGAAGCTGTTGATGTTGCATTGAGCGAGGTCCATAATTAAAAGACAAATATAACCACGGATTGTCAATTCTAAAGTTAAGCGAGAATCTGTCGCTGATTATATGCACCAATTATAATGACCTAAGGCCCTTTGATCATGGCGTTTTATTTTGCCATGACTGGCGCACATGTTTCGCTCGGGTGCTGATTTGAAAAACCCGGCACATGATGGCACTTTACTACGACGAATAAAAGCAATAGCTTCTCGTTAGCTATCTAAACCTGGTAAAACTATAGAAGTGAACTTATACAGGAGCGAACGTGAAACGTGTATCTTATGCGGCATTTTCAATCGACAAGACGTCGCGTTTGAACCTACAAAAACAGATCCAGATCTGCGTTATTTCGGGCGTTGAAAAAGGGCGCATCAAACCACTTTCAAAGCTTCCTTCAAGCCGCGCTCTTGCGCAGCATCTTGGCATTAGTCGGATCACTGTTTCTCATGCCTATTCAGAGCTCGCAGCAGTCGGTGCGATATTTTCTAAAGCACGATCCGGATTTTATATCTCTGATGCAAGTATTGCACATTTACAAATTCCAAAAGAACTAGATCGGCCAAAAGCTCAGCAATTTTTACCCGAGATCAATCGAGATTATGCTCATTTCTCCGCCAAAATTAAACGCCCCCAAAACTGGCGAGACTTACCCTATTGTTTTATTTATGGGCAAGCTGATACGAGCTTAATCGATCACTATCGTTGGCGACAATGTTCCTTAGAAGCGCTCGGAAGAAAAGATTTCGATCACCTTATTCTCGACACTTACAAAGAAGACGACCCTTTATTGATTGAATGTCTCACCGATATTTTATTACCTCGCCAAGGCATCTTCGCAAAACCAGACGAAATTTTGATCACCTTGGGCGCTCAAAATGCACTTTGGATTTGTGCAGAACTATTGCTCAATAAACAAAAGACCGCGGCAATAGAGAACCCCTGTTATCCCTTGCTCAGGGAAATGCTCACTTTCAATGAATGCAAAATTAAACCTATTCCCGTTGATAGTGCTGGCATGAGAGTTGATGAAATTCCAAAAGACACAAATGTCGTCTTTACCACTCCAAGCTTCCAAAGCCCTACCAATGTTAAGCTTGCTCTCGATAGGCGCCAAAGTTTAATCGCGCTCGCCCAAAAAGAAAAGTTTATGATCATCGAGGATGACTACGAATTCGAAAGCCAAGCCAATCCGAGCCAATTTCCAGCACTAAAATCGATCGATCCAAAGGGGCATGTCATTTATGTAGGCTCGTTTTCAAAATCACTCTTTCCCGGGCTTCGTCTCGGGTTTATGATCGCCAGTCCAAAAATTATCTCTCAAGCGCGCGCACTTCGCTATCAAGTTTTACGCAGCCCATCGCCGCATGCACAACGAACTGCCGGATATTTCATATCGATGGGATATTTTGATCGCCAACTTAAACACATTGCGAGAGTGAATAATGACAGAAATAAAATTATGCGTAAGGCCATTCAAAGACACAACCTTTCATTTGCGAATGAAAGCGTGCAAGGAGGATCAAGTTTTTGGATGAAAACTGATCCTAAAATCAACACAACCACTCTTGCAGAAAATCTCCTAGAACGCGGTGTATTTATTGAAGCGGGAGAACCGTTCTTCGATCCAATTAATGCGCCAAAGAACTTTTACAGATTAGGATTTTCTTCCGTCGATGCGTCTAAAATTGACGAAGGGATTTCTATCTTAAGTCATTCCATAAATGCGCACAAATCTGGACATATACAATAATAAATTTGGCCCTATGTTTTTTATTGCATTCACACCAGAACCTAATTCAAATAGCGATAATTCCGACCCCTTAATTTTGGAGATTTTGCAATGAAGATGACGACTGAAGAAGCTTTTGTAAAAGTTTTACAACGCCATGGTATCCAGCATGCTTTTGGCATAATCGGCTCTGCGATGATGCCGATCAGCGATATTTTTCCCAAAGCGGGGATTACCTTTTGGGATTGTGCACATGAAGGTTCGGCTGGGATGATGTCTGATGGCTACACGCGCGCCACGGGCAAGATGTCGATGATGATTGCGCAAAATGGACCTGGCATCACAAATTTTGTGACGGCTGTTAAAACGGCTTATTGGAATCATACGCCCTTACTTCTTGTTACGCCTCAAGCCGCGAACAAAACCATTGGTCAAGGTGGCTTCCAAGAAGTCGAGCAAATGAAACTCTTTGAGGACATGGTTGCTTATCAAGAAGAGGTCCGCGATCCGACGCGGGTTGCTGAAGTTTTGACGCGTGTTATTTCTCAAGCCAAGCGTCTTTCTGGCCCTGCGCAACTTAATATTCCACGCGATTTTTGGACACAAGTTGTTGATATTGAAATTCCAGATCCCATTGAGTTTGAAGTCTCACCGGGCGGCGAAAACTCGATTGCGGCGGCGGCTGAGATGCTCTCAACTGCGAAAAATCCTGTGATTCTCAATGGAGCTGGCGTTGTTTTAGCCGATGCGATTGGCGATAGCGCGGCGCTTGCTGAGCGTCTTGATGCCCCCGTTTGCGTTGGTTATCAGCACAATGATGCTTTCCCTGGGTCTCATCCGCTTTTTGCCGGGCCTCTTGGTTATAATGGTTCGAAGGCTGCGATGGAATTGATCAAGGATGCGGATGTTGTTCTTTGTCTTGGTACGCGCCTTAATCCGTTCTCGACATTGCCGGGTTATGGGATGGAATACTGGCCTTCGGATGCGAAAATTATCCAAGTTGACATTAATCCTGACCGAATCGGATTAACGAAGAAGGTATCGGTCGGCATTGTTGGCGATGCTAAGAAAGTTGCAAAGGGTATTTTGGCACAGTTATCGTCGAGCGCAGGTGATCATAATCGCCAAGCCCGCAAGGAAAAAATTGCTGATGCCAAGTCAAAATGGGCGCAACAACTCTCGTCTATGGATCACGAGGAAGATGATCCCGGCACAACTTGGAACGAACGCGCCCGCGCTGACAAACCGGATTGGATGAGCCCGCGCATGGCGTGGCGTGCGATCCAAGCTGGACTTCCTAAAAATGCCATTATCTCTTCAGATATCGGCAATAACTGCGCTATTGGCAACGCTTATCCTAGTTTTGAAGAAGGTCGAAAATATCTTGCGCCGGGGTTATTTGGGCCTTGCGGATATGGGCTTCCTGCGATTGTGGGTGCGAAAATCGGCTGTCCGGATGTTCCTGTGGTGGGCTTTGCAGGTGACGGCGCGTTTGGGATTGCTGTGAATGAGTTGACGGCGATTGGTCGTGGCGAGTGGCCAGCGATTACTCAAATTGTTTTCCGCAATTATCAATGGGGTGCGGAAAAGCGCAACTCAACCCTTTGGTTCGATGATAATTTTGTGGGAACAGAGCTTGATACGCAAGTGAGCTATGCGGGGATTGCGAAGGCTTGTGGGCTCAAAGGCGTGGTTGCGCGGACAATGGATGAGCTGACAGATGCGATAACGCAGGCTATGGAAGATCAGAAAAATGGCATCACAACACTGATTGAAGCCATGATTAACCAAGAGCTTGGCGAGCCTTTCAGACGCGATGCCATGAAAAAACCAGTTGAGGTTGCGGGGATCGATGCTAAGGATATGATTGAACAATAACCCAATCCTTAGGAGAAAAACGTGAGCGCGCTCAATCGCATACTAACAGCCCCCACAAAAAAGCGCGCGCGTATCATTTTGTGTGAAGGGGAAGATAAGCGCGTCGTAACCGGCGCGCTGAAAGCGGCTCAAACAGACCTTGCAGAGATTATACTCGTGGGCAACGCAGAAAATGTCTATGCAGAACTCAAGGCCGCAGGAGATAATGCGGGGATCGTGAAAGTCATGGATCCTCAAAGTGATGAAAAAACGGGCGTGCTTGCGTCGGCATTTTTTAAACTGCGCAAACACAAAGGCGTGAGCCAAGAAGAGGCGAAAAGGGCAGTGCTACGAAAACGCCTAAGCCTGGAAAATGTCACTCGCTTGGCGTATTTTTGTGGATAAATTAGAATTTTTGAACCTTTGACGATTTTTGACATGGCAGGCAAAATTCGCTTCGGCACGCAGTAGAGGCGCGTCTTTTACCCAATACACATCTCCCGCCGCAACCTTTTCATGAGCAAATTTTTTGGCAAGATAGCTCGCGCCACCCAAATCTCGTAAAAACTGAAACAATGAATCGCTTTGACCGCATTCGAGAGGCGTATCAACCAAATGAGGCAAAGCCTGCTGATGGGCATAAGAAAATGCGGGCGAGATATTTGGGAACGTATAGTCTTCGGCAACAATACTATTAATATGAACTGGTGCTGTCGAGACCATCGCATAGTCAATATAGCCTAAGCTTTCACAATGAATATCTTCGCGCGCGTTTGGCGTGTAAACAATTGCAAAATCCAGATCCCCGCGTTCGATATCCCGCATAATTTGCCGCGAATAATCGACCTCGACATAAATCATCGTATCTAAATATAGGGTGCGCAGGAGTTCTAAAATTTTTCCTGCCCCAATTTTTGCAACATCATATTGAATACCAATTCGCAAACGCGAGCGAAAATCACTGCTTTTGGGAACGACATTCAGCGCTTGGCTCCAGTCATGGCGAATTGTCCGCGCAAATGCTTCAAATCTCTTGCCTTCTATTGTTAAATTGGCGCCACTGCGTCCGCGCTGAAACAACCTTACATTCAACACATTTTCGAGCTTTTGAATACGGTGCGAGACGGTCGACTGTGTAATCCCCAGACGCTCTGCGCTATCGTTAAAATTTTGGGTTTCTAGCACATCTAAAAACGTTTCAATCCATTCAATATTCATAGTAAATATTTAATCGATTTTTTCGATTAATAAAAGTGCATTTATGTATTGAATTTTTCATTCAAAATGCGCAATCTAGCAAAAAATACGGGAGCAATTATGAGTGATTTTCCAACCCAAGCACGTATTGTCATTATTGGCGGAGGCGCGATCGGCGCAAGCTGCCTTTATCACTTAGCAAAAGCAGGATGGAATGACTGTGTTTTGCTTGAAAAAAATGAATTAACTGCTGGGTCTACATGGCACGCAGCCGGAAATGTTCCGACATTCTCATCGAGCTGGGCAGTTATGAATATGCAGCGTTATTCAACTGAACTTTATCGCAGACTCGGCGAAGAGGTTGATTATCCCATGAATTATCATGTGACAGGCTCAATTCGGCTCGCGCATTCAAAAGAACGCATGCAGGAATTCGCCCGCGCAAAAGATATGGGCAAGTATCAAGGCATGGAGCTGGAGCTCCTTGAAGTTGACGAAATTAAATCAAGATATCCTTTTATCGAACTTCATGATCTCGAAGGCGCGCTTTATGATCCTGCTGATGGTGACATTGATCCCGCACAGCTCACACAAGCATTAGCCAAAGGTGCGCGCGATTTGGGCGCAAAAATTTTACGCTTCACGCCCGCAACCGGTGTTCGTCGTGAGAATGGAGAGTGGATTATTGAGACCGAAAAGGGTGAAATACGCGCAGAATATGTTGTCAATGCCGCCGGATATTACGCTCAACGTGTTGGAGAATGGTTTAAACCTTATGGGGGACGCACGGTCCCGATGATGGTCATGAGCCACCAATATTTACTTTCCGAAGAAATTCCCGAACTTGAGGCATATAGCGCCGAACACGGCAAGTTGCCCCTACTCCGCGATGTGGATAGCTCTTATTATTTGCGTCAAGAGAAACATGGGTTCAATCTCGGCCCCTATGAAAATACTTGCAAAGCGGCATGGTTAGATCCAAACGATCCCATGCCCGAGGATTTCTCATTTCAACTTTATCCCGATGATCTTGATCGCATTGAATGGCATATCGAAGATGCAATGGCCCGTGTGCCCTTGCTTGGAACTGGCGGTATTAATCGCGTCATAAACGGGCCTATCCCTTACGCACCTGATGGCCTACCTTTGATTGGACCTATGCCCGGTGTTGAAAATGCGTTTGAGGCATGTGTATTTACATTCGGAATCGCTCAAGCCGGTGGAGCTGGAAAAATTCTAAGCGAATGGATTATCGAAGGACAGACCGAGTGGGATTGTTGGGCGCTCGATCCTAGACGCTATACTGATTACACTGATCAAGAATATTGCAATGAAAAGGGCATGGAAGTCTATGGGCATGAATACGCAATGCACTTCCCGCATCATCGTTGGCCCGCCGCACCCGACCGAAAAGTCTCTCCCGTTCATCAAAAAGTCAAATCATTAGGGGCACAAATGGGCGTTTTTAGCGGCTGGGAACGCGCAAATTGGTTCGCTAAAGATGGAGATGACATTTCGGAGGAAGCAACACAAACTTGGTCACGTCTTGGGCCATGGGAACAGCGCATTGCAGAAGAATGCGAAGCCGTGCGCGATCATGTCGGCGTCTTAGATTTGCCTGGCTTCTCGCGTTTCGAGCTGACTGGGAAAGGTGCAGGCGAATGGCTACTTACGCAAATCACAGGTGCACTGCCTAAAGAAGGGCGCATGAGCCTGGGATATTTTTCCAATTCCCGCGGACGTATTTTGACAGAAATGTCAATTATAAATCACGGTGAAGACACATTCACGCTGATTACGGCAGCAAGCGCTCAATGGCATGATTTCGAAGTTCTAAAAAATGCGCTTCCAAGCTCTTTAGCCTTAAGTGACCTGACGAAAGACTTTAGTACGCTTATTGTTACAGGTCCAAAATCTCGCGAATTATTTGAGAAAATCAGTTCAAATGCTGATTTAACCTTGCCTTGGCTTTCCCACCAGAACGCTGATGTCGCGGGCGAGCCCTGCTTCCTTGCACGTGTCAGTTTTGCGGGCGAGCTAGGTTGGGAGATTCACGCACGCAACGAGAATATGCCGAATATTTATGAAGCTGTTCTTGATGCTGGCGCGAAGCCATTTGGCATGTTTGCACTTGATTCGCTGCGCATTGAAAAAGCTTATCGCACGTGGAAAGGCGATCTTTCGACGGATTATTCTATTCTAGAAGGTGGTTTAGAGAGATTTGTTAAACTTGATAAGCCTCAAGAATTTGTTGGCAAGGCAGCGATCTTAAACGAAAAGCAGCAAGGTGTTACCAAGCAATTCGTCAGCATGACGCTCGATTGCGATAACTATTGTGCACCTTATATGTCGACAATTTGGATTGATGACAAAATTGTCGGAGAAACCACATCTAGCGCCTGGGGATACCGCGTTAATGCAAATATTGCACTTGGCATGATTTCTTCAGAATTTGCTCAAGCCGGCCAGAAGGTTCAGGTGGAAATCTATGGTGAAAAATACGCCGCTACGATTTTGGAAGATGGTCCGATATGGGATCCGAAAAACGAACGAATACGCGCATGACAACTTCGCCCAACTGTCCCCCACAAAAAGCGCGTGCAGTCATAATTGGGGGTGGTGTAATCGGCTGCTCTGTTGCTTATCATCTTGCTAAGATAGGTTGGCGCGATATTGTTTTGTTAGAAAGAAAGCAGCTTACGTCGGGAACCACTTGGCATGCCGCAGGCCTTATTGCTCAGCTGCGTGCCACAGCCAACATGACAAAACTTGCCAAATATTCGCAAGAACTTTACGGCGAGCTTGCCGAAGAAACAGGTGTAGAAACAGGTTTCAAACGCGTCGGCTCGATCACGGTCGCCCTAACTGACGAACGTCTTGAAGAGCTTCGACGATCTGCATCTATGGCGCGTGCGTTCGGCGTTGAAGTTGAAGACATTAGCGCATTAGAAGTCAAAAATCGCTATTCACACCTCAATACAGACGATGTTTTGGGTGGTGTTTACCTTCCGAAAGATGGTCAAGGCGACCCCGCTAATATCGCGCTTGCACTGGCTAAAGGGGCTCGACAAAACGGCGCACAGATTTTTGAAAACGTTAAGGCAACAAATTTTGATCGCGAAAGTCGGCGTATCACGCGCGTTCATTGGCAATCTGGTGATGACGCTGGAACAATCGAGACAGAAAACGTCATCAATTGTGCCGGCATGTGGGGGCATCAAGTCGGGCGCGCGATGGGGACGAATGTTCCGCTTCACGCGTGTGAACATTTTTACGTTGTCACCGAAGCGATTTCTGGGCTTAGCAGCCTCCCCGTTTTACGCGTTCCTGATGAGTGTGCCTATTACAAAGAAGATGCTGGCAAAATTTTACTTGGCGCTTTCGAGCCCAATGCCAAACCTTGGGGCATGGATGGGATTCCCGAAAGTTTCGAGTTTGACCAATTGCCCGAAGACATCAACCATTTCGAACCCATATTCGAGCAAGCAATGAATCGCTTGCCAATGCTGGCAGACGCAGGAATTCACACCTTCTTTAACGGGCCTGAGAGCTTTACGCCTGATGACGCCTATCATTTGGGGCTCGCGCCAGAAATGGACAATGTTTGGGTCGCGGCTGGGTTTAATTCGATTGGCATCCAAAGTGCCGGCGGTGCTGGAAAAGCCTTGGCAGAATGGATGGATAGCGGAGAAAAACCATTCGATTTGGGCGATGTGGATATTTCACGTATGCAACCGTTTCAAGGCAATAAAACCTACCTCTTTGAGCGCGCCAAAGAGACTTTAGGTCTTCTTTATGCAGACCATTTTCCTTATCGTCAAAAAGCGACCGCAAGAGGCGTTCGGCGCACCCCCTTTCACGATCGCCTTTTAGCAAACGGTGCCGTAATGGGTGAAATCGCTGGTTGGGAGCGTGCGAATTGGTTTGCAAATCCTGATCAAAAACGCAGTTATCAGTACTCATGGCAACGCCAAAATTGGTTTGAGAATGCCCGCGCAGAGCATATGGCAATACGTGAGAACGTTGGTGTTTATGATATGTCGAGTTTTGGAAAAATTCGGGTGGAAGGCAGAGATAGCGAAAATTTCTTAAATTTAGTTTGCGGCGCGGACATATCGGTACCCGTTGGCAAAATTGTCTACACGCAGTTTCTCAATTCAAGCGCTGGTATCGAAGCAGATGTCACGGTAACACGTTTGTCGGAAACCGCATATATTGTCGTTACGCCAGCGGCTACGCGCCTAGCGGACGAAACATGGATGCGCCGCCACATCGGCGATTTACACGTTGTTTTGACAGATGTAACCGCAAGCGAAGGCGTTCTCGCGATCATGGGACCTAATGCACGAAAACTCATGGAAAAAGTATCCTCCAACGATTTTAGCAATGATGCGTTTCCTTTTGGCACGGCACGTGAAATTGAGTTGGGAATGGGAATGGCGCGCGCGCACCGAGTTTCGTACGTCGGTGAGCTTGGATGGGAAATTTATCTTAGCAGCGATATGGCACTTCATGGATTTGAAACCGTAGAAAGACAATTAAATGAGCTCGGTGGAAAACTTTGTGGCATGCATATGATGGATAGTTGCCGTTTGGAAAAATCATTCAGACATTTTGGACACGACATCACCAGTGAAGATCATGTTCTTGAAGCCGGACTTGGCTTCGCGGTGGGGAAAAACAAGCACGCATATATCGGACGCGAGGCCGTATTAGACAAACGTGAAAAGGGTCTGTCAACGCGAATGGTTCAATTCATGCTTGCGGATCCAGAACCCCTACTTTATCATAATGAACCGATTTTGCGAGATGGGGAACTCGTTGGCTATCTTAGTTCTGGAAGCTACGGACATTATCTTGGGGCAGCCCTTGGCATGGGCTACGTTCCTTGCGAAGGTGAAGATGTAACCGCACTACTTTCAAGTCAGTATGAAATCGAAATTGCGGGTAGTCGCGTGAAAGCTAAAGCCTCAATAAAGCCATTTTATGACCCGACCTCTGAAAGGATGAAATCATGAGAGCCGAAAGAAAATCTCGTCGCGCCGGCGGGCGCGCAAGCCGAATTGCAGTCAGATCAGCTCCTTTAGCAGAGGAATTGCGTCCGGTTTATGGGGGTATGAATGGAGGAACTTATCGACCTCTTTCAGATGATGATGTTCTTAAAATTCATCATGCCGCTTTAGACGCGCTTGAGAATATTGGATTGGCGGATGCACCCCAGTCTGGCATTGATGCCATGGTCAAGGCCGGCGCGATCCTCGGCGAAGATGGTCGACTTCGCTATCCTCGGTCCCTTGTCGAAGATGCCTTAGCTGCGGCACCAAAAGAAATTACGCTTTATGGGCGCGACGCCAAACACGATCTTAACATTGGTGACAAGCGGGTTTATTTTGGAACAGCGGGCGCTGCAGTGAGCGTTGTTGATGTCGACGGACGGAACTACCGCGATAGTACACTAAAAGATCTCTATGACGCGGCGCGCCTTGTTGACGGTTGTGACAATATTCATTTCCTCCAAAGGCCTATGGTTTGTCGCGACATTACCGATAATCTTGAGATGGATCTCAATACAATTTATGCCTGCACTGCGGGGACCACTAAACACATTGGCACGTCTATTTCCGACCCCTCTCATTGTGAAGACATTGTGAAGATGGTTCACATGATCGCGGGTGGCGAAGACCAATGGCGCGAGCGCCCTTTCATCTCCAATTCTAATTGCTTTGTGGTTCCGCCTATGAAATTTGCTACCGAAAGCTGTCAGGCCATGGAGGCCATGATTCATGCGGGCATGCCTGTGTTACTTCTGAGCGCAGGGCAAGCGGGCGCCACAGCGCCCACACCCATCGCCACCGCGATTGTTCAAGCCGTGGCTGAGTGTTTAGCCGGTGTCGTATATGTTTATTCGATCAAGCCCGGTCACCCGGCGATTTTTGGAACTTGGCCTTTTGTAAGTGACTTGCGCACAGGCGCTATGTCTGGAGGATCTGGCGAACAAGCTCTCCTATCTGCAGGCTGCGCGCAAATGCACCATTTCTATGGCATTCCTGGTGGCGCAGCAGCGGGTATTGCGGATAGTAAACTCCCTGACATGCAAGCTGGCTGGGAGCAAGGCATAAGCAATGTGATGGCTGGGCTTTCAGGCTTGAACGTTGTCTATGAAGCTGTTGGCATGCACGCTAGCCTGCTAGGCTTTTGTTTGGAGTCTGTAGTCTTAGGCGATGATATGTTGGCGCAAGTTATGAGGTGTGTGCGCGGAATTGACGTAACCGCAGATAGTATAAGCCTTGAGACCATGAGATCGGTTTGTCTCGAGGGACCAGGTCATTATCTTGGACATGCACAAACTCTTTCTATAATGCAAACCGAATATGTTTACCCAACAATCGCAGATCGCAATTCCCCAAAGCTATGGGAGGAAATGCAAAAGCCCGACCTCATAAAAAGCGCGCAAGAACGTATGCGTACTCTTTATGACCAACATCAACCTCATTTATCGGCTGAACTAGATTCCCAATTGAGGTCGACCTTTAAAATTCACCTCGAGAGCTTGTCATGAAGTACGGCTTCATTGGATGTGGTGAGCTTGGCGCGGGTTTAATTGGCTCATTGTTAAACGCCGAATTTGAAGTCACGATCTTTGATATCAACGCCGAAACTATGGCTCCTTTAGAAAAATTGGGCGCAAAAATAGCCTCAGACGAAGTGAATTGTGCCGCAAATATGGATGCGGTCATCACATGCTTGCCGAACCCACGGATTTCGGAACAGGTTCTTCAACAAATTCTGCCGGTTATGCCTAAGGGTGCTACACTCATTGAAATGTCCACAGTTTCAAGAGATGATATTTTGTCATTCGCAAAACAGGCTGAAGATCACGAGATACAGTTTCTTGAGCTCCCTGTAACAGGAGGTGTTCATCTCGCAAAAAGAGGTGAAATCACAATGCTTGTCGGTGGAAAAAAAGACGTATTTGAGTTACATGAAAAAGCGATACGCGCAATGGGAAACCAAATATTTCATATGGGAGATGTCGGCAGCGCGTCCATTATTAAAGTCATCACCAACATGCTCGCCTTTATTCATCTCAAGGCAAGCACAGAAGCATTAATGCTCGCCAAACGCGGCGGTCTTGATCTCGCTCAAGCATGGGCCGCGATTAAAGCAAGCTCAGGAAATAGCTTTGTTCATGAAACCGAAGGCGCCCTTATATTGAATGGCTCTTATGACGTCGGATTTGATATGGATCTCGCGCTTAAGGATTTGGACTTTGCCCTTACGTTTGGACGCGAATTTGGCGTTCCCTTACAGCTTGCAGCCGCGACCGAACAAACTTACGTCGAAGCCAAAGCCGCTTATGGCGGTGATGCGCAATCACCAAAAATTGCAAAACTTCTTGAAGACCGTTTAAATACCGATCTACGTGCAAAAGGCTTTCCCAAACGGCTAACCTAGTGAGCGCATTAATTACCGAAGAGCTATAATAGCATCAAGATCAACGCGCTCGTCTTAAAAAAGGCGATTCTCAACTCAAAGTCGCGAGTTTAGATAAAATTGCGGATGGCGCATAAGCCGGATTCTGTAAGGCTTGCGCCCCGACGATCATTCATCTCGACGTTAAGTCACCTTAACGCTCTAGCAGCCAACCCGAAAAGCTGAGGCGAAACAACCTCGCATACGCACGCTTTTCCT
Source organism: Paracoccaceae bacterium (assembly GCA_965263365.1). Taxonomy (GTDB): domain Bacteria; phylum Pseudomonadota; class Alphaproteobacteria; order Rhodobacterales; family Rhodobacteraceae; genus CANMUM01. Next base: position 642,898 of record OZ253672.1, on the reverse strand, counting down.
ATTCGGCCTTGCTCCCGATGGGGCTTGCCATGCCGGCCTTGTTGCCAAGCCCGCGGTGCGCTCTTACCGCACCTTTTCACCCTTACCATTGCTGGCGGTTTATTTTCTGTGGCGCTTTCCCTCAAGTTACCTTGGCCAGACGTTATCTGGCATCGTTGTTTCCTGGAGTCCGGACTTTCCTCACTTCACTCACAGTTGCAAACAAAGCGCGACCATCTTACCATCCGCGCGTTTCATTTAGCGCCGATTGATAATCTTTTCAATAATTAAGAGGTAAGAAATATCAAAGTAATTACTCAAATTTTTAAATTTTATGACCAATTCGTAGGGAATTTAATTCAAGTTCGCGCTGCGCCATTCTAATTCACGCATGACCGCCCAAGAATGCGTCGAAAACAGAGCCGAAGAAGGAATTCCAATATTCCTCAAATGTTTTGAAACCCAGCCATTACAGGTATGAAACAAATGATAGGTCCCATTCGCATCATAAAAATTTCCATCGGGAAACGGCCCACTGCCCAAAGATTTCACCGAAGCAATGTCTTTTGAAATGCCATTCAGCAAGTCTTCTAATTTATTCTTACTCAAACGTATTTTCTGAACATAAGGCTCTTGAATATAGTCTTCAGGGTTCGCGAATGTCTCTTGTACATTGATCACCGCAGAACTTGGCCAAAGAATGGCTTTCGCAGTCATTGATAAATTCAGATTTCCCCAATCCCCTGCCTCAAAATAAAAACCACGATCTCCCCACCCCATCTGAACGAATCGAGCGTGGTTTGGCCAAACAGATTTCAACTTTTCGGGTGCGTATTCACGTTGAGATTCTAAAAACACAAAGGAGATGTGCATTCCATTATCAATCAAGTAAATCGACTGCTCATCTGGTTGCGCCTCAGGCCAAGCTCGCCAGTCTATTCGTAAGCAAGCCAACATAATCAAACCGAATAAAATCCACTTTTTCATTTATTCAATAGCTTAAAATCACTTGCGCGGAGAGGACCAAAATAAGGTGTGGAGCCATGACGCATACGAACCGTCATCAACAAAGCGCTCAACTCAGCATCGCCTTTATATCCCGCGGAGGCTGCCAACGCACGAAACCCCTCCTCGCTTTTTGGCACTTTAATATCTGCATGCGGTGCCCTTGCGACCGCCTCCGCATCAAGGCGCGCCCAATCAAACCAAGGTCCCGGATCAAATTTACGCCCAATCGCAACATCTTGATGGCCTAAAACGTTATGAGCCGGAATGTCATGTCGCGATCTAACCGCATTTACCAATTCAACAAGCGCTTGGTATTGCGCTTCGCGAAACGGTTGCGCCCCATTATTGTCAATCTCAATCCCAATGGACGCCGAATTCAAATCTTCTTCACCTGCCCAAAAACTTGCGCCTGCGTGCCAAGCTCGCATGTGTTCGTCCACCAATGCAAAAACATCACCATTCTCTGCAAGTACATAATGAGCCGAGACTTCGATTTCAGAATTACAAAGCCTTTCACACGCGACCTCTGCATTTTCCATCGCCGTAAAATGAAGCAAAACATACTGCGCGGTCTTTCCATCTTTACGGGCGTTAAAATTCGGACTTGGGCGTTGAATTATCTTCATCTGGAATTACGTTTGGACGGATTAGTTTTGTTTTTAGATTCATATCGCGATGGCTTCGCTCGGTCATTTTGAATACGGCTTGTTTTTAAAAGTTTATTAGTCTCCACCTTTTCCTCGCGATTCAATTCTAATGCCGTTTCTGCGATTTCGACATTCTCCGGGATGAGCCCGCCAAGAAGCGATGTTAACGCGCGACGCCTCAACTCGCTTACCTCGCCCTTTTGCATCGATCCCAACTGAAAAGGCCCATAACTCACACGGATCAAGCGATTCACGACCAACCCAAAATATTCGAATATACGTCGAATTTCACGGTTGCGCCCTTCCCGAATTGCGACAGTATACCAAGCATTGTCGCCTTGAGCGCGATCAAATTCGACCTCCATAGGGCGAAACTTTTCGCCGTCAATTATAACACCTTCGCGCATGTTTTGTATTTGCTGTTCTGCAATCTTACCAAACGCCCGCACTCGGTACTTTCGTCGCCAACCCGTTTCAGGCAGCTCAAGACGTCGCTTTAATTCGCCGTCATTCGTTAAAACCAACAGGCCCTCGGAATTTAAATCTAGCCTTCCAACCGTATTGACCTCGCTCAATTCTCTTGGAAGTTTATCATATATCGTCGCGCGCCCTTTTTCATCTCGCTTTGTCGTCACCAATCCAGTAGGCTTATGATAAAGCCAGACCCGCAATGGCGGCTTTGTAAGTAATTTTCCATCAAATTTGATTTGGTCATTAGCCGTGACGTTAAATGCAGGCGTCAAAATCACTTTGCCATTAACCTCCACGCGTCCCGCCAAAATTAATTTCTCAGATTCTCTACGAGATGCGACCCCTGAACGCGCTAAATTCTTTGCAAGTCTTTCGGAAGAAGATCTTTTAGTACCTGTGTTTTTTTTGTTCATAAAATCAAGTTACAAAAAAGTTTGTAATTTGACGAGACCTAATCGACAAAAACAAAAAATCTCTGGTACATTTTCTTGTCTCCATTTAATAACATCCTATGGTGGCCAACTCTAATCTTCACAACTTTGAAACCCATATGGAATTCGCACTTGAGGAGGCGAGGCTTGCTGCCAAAGCTGGCGAGGTTCCCGTAGGCGCAGTGATTGTTAAAGATCGGCAACTCATTGCGCGCGGACAAAATCGTACTCTTCGTGATCATGACCCGAGTGCACATGCTGAAATCGTCGCCCTTAGAAACGCGTCGCGTTTGCTTAAGAATTCGCGTTTGAATGATTGTGACTTATACGTAACCCTTGAGCCATGTGCGATGTGCGCGGGCGCCATTTCTCATGCACGCATAGCTCGACTTTATTTTGGTGCAGAAGATCCAAAATCAGGCGGAATTTTACACGGGGCTCGTGTATTTAGCCATCCTCAATGTCATCACAAGCCCGACGTTTACGAAGGAATCAGTGAGGCGCAGGCGCAAAGCCTTCTCAAAGAATTCTTCGCACAAAGAAGATAGCGCGATAAAACTGCATCAGAATAACTTGTTCATCAGCAAAGGCTCGCAAATCATGGTGATCAAGCTTGCAAGAGGTCGTATGAATCGCTAAAGCACATTTAAAGAGGTTAATATATGGCTATTGACGAAAATACTGTGAGGCGTGTTGCCAACCTATCGCGAATTCAAATTGAAAGCGCGGAGGTCGCACCATTGAGCAATGAGTTAAGTTCAGTTCTTGATATGCTCGATTCTTTGCAAGAAGTCGATGTTGACGGCATTGAACCATTAACATCCGTCGTACCAACAAACGCGCCTATGCGCGAAGATGACATTACCGACGGAAACCGGCAACAAGAGATTCTCAAAAACGCGCCTCTTGAAAGAGAAGGTTTTTTTGCAGTTCCAAAGGTGGTCGAATAATGGCGTTGAACGAACTTACAATTTCCGAAGCAAGTTCTGGCCTTCGTACAAAGAAATTTAGTGCAACTGAATTGGCACAAGCGTGTCTGGATGCGACAAAATTAGCCGCACCGCTTAATGCAACTATCCACGTGGACGAAGAACGAACGCTTGCAGATGCCAAAGCCGCTGACGCACGGATTTCTTCTGGTGATGCAACTGATCTGACCGGGATACCCATCGCCACGAAAGACCTATTTTGTGTCAAAGGGCAGCCTGCGCAGTCCGCGTCAAAAATACTCGAAGGTTTTGTGCCGTCATATGAAAGTACAATAACCGAAAAACTCTGGAATTCAGGTGCTGTGTACCTCGGTGCGACCAATATGGACGAATTTGGCATGGGATCTTCGACCACATCGAGCTGCTACGGTCCCGCAATTAACCCTTGGCGCATCGATAAAGACCTAAGTCCAGGTGGATCCTCGGGAGGATCAGCCGCTGCCGTCGGAGCCGATACAGCCATTGCTGCAATTGCAACAGACACCGGCGGCTCCATTCGCCAACCCGCCGCTTTCACAGGAACGGTAGGCATTAAGCCAACTTATGGTCGTTGTTCTCGCTATGGAATTATTGCCTATGCAAGCTCACTTGATCAAGCTGGACCCATCACTAAATCCGTTGAAGATGCTGCAATTATGCTCAATAGCATGTGCGGATATGACGCAAAAGATTCGACTTCTTTGAATGTCCCAACGCCTGATTTTACTACTGAAATCGGAAATTCGATTAAAGGAAAGCGAATTGGAATTCCGAAAGAGTACCGAATTGACGGCCTCCCCTCTGAGATAGATTCTCTCTGGTCGCAGGGCGCCGATATGTTGCGCGATCTTGGCGCCGAAATCGTTGATATATCCTTGCCTATGACCAAATATGCGCTTGCGGCCTACTATGTCATTGCGCCCGCGGAATCTTCATCCAACCTCGCGAGATATGATGGCGTGCGCTATGGAAAGCGTGCCGATGTAAGTGCTCAAGAAGGCATCCATGACATGTACGCAAAAACGAGAGCCGAAGGCTTTGGCTCGGAAGTTAAGCGACGCATCATGATGGGAACATATGTGCTTTCAGCGGGTTTTTATGATGCCTACTATATTCGCGCGCAAAAAATCAGAAGCCTGATCAAAGCCGATTTTGATAAGGTCTTTAACGAAGGGCTTGATGCAATTTTATCGCCAATAACACCAAGTCCCGCATTCGCGACTGATTCTGCTAAATCAACCGACCCTGTTCAAATGTATCTCAACGATATATTCACAATCACTCTTAATATGGCTGGGCTTCCGGGTATTTCTGTTCCCGCCGGCCTTTCACAAGAAGGGCTTCCTTTAGGACTTCAGCTCATCGGAAGACCGCTTGCAGAAACTTCTTTGCTTTCTCTTGCTCACGCACTCGAAAGCCAAGTACAATTTAATCAAAAACCAAATAAATGGTGGATAAAATGAAAAATATTTTAACTATTTCTGTCGCACTTACCGCCCTAACTGCTTGTGTACAACCAGAGCCAGAAGCACCACAATCGGTGAACAATTTTGACGAAACTTACTGTGTTCCAGGAGTTCAATGTGATGCGACACAACTTGCTGATAATCCGAACAGCATTGTGCTTTCAGACGAAACACAAGAACAGCAAGAAATTTCACGCACGCGCTATGCGGAACTACAAAATCAAATTGCGCAACAACGCGTTGAGGTTACAAGCGTGACAGTCCCAACTGTTAATTTAAATGTCAACGTCGCTGGCTATGCGCGCTCGAGCACAAACCCAGTTGGGGTTCGCGCCTATCCGCGCAGCGGAGGTGGCTCAGGAAGCTGCAATTCTTATTCCAGCTCTTTTGAGGCGCAACGTGTATTCTTAGAAAAAGGTGGTCCACAAGCTGACCCGCTCGGCCTTGATAGAGATGGTGATGGTTTCGCCTGTCGTTTTGACCCAACCCCTTACCGTCAGCTTCAAGGCGTAGATACCCGCACATCACCTTGGGGATAAAGAATATTTAAATTTTATTTCAAAACGCTTCGTAATTTTGCGAAGCGTTTTTTTGGCAACGCATGCTTCATTATAAATCATAGGTGAAAGGGGTTTTTTTTATTATCGTGTTGCTCTATTGCTTGGCTTGATAAATTTTAACTTATTCGGAGAACATAAATGGCCGATCTCTTAACACTTGATAATGCCTGGCATCTACTCGTCATATTTATCCTTGAGATGATATTAGGATTTGACAATCTTCTATATATTTCGATAGAGGCCAATCGCGGTCCGATTGGACAGCAAGAACGTTTGCGCAAACAAGGTATTATTTGGGCCGTGATACTCAGAATTATACTATTGTGGCTCACCATCATTATGCTTGCTCGCTTTCAAAAGCCGTTTTTTTCTATCAACGGCTCAGGTGGCGATCATTTCAACTTAAACTTGCCAGTGGATTGGATCCAAGGTGATTTTAATTTACAAGTTCTTGTCTTTATCGTTGGTGGCGCATTCCTTATGTATACCGCGATTAAAGAAATATCACATATGCTTTCTGTTGATGATCTCCACTCCGACCACGAAAATAAACACTCGTCAGCAATGCGGGTCATGATCAACATATTGATTATGAACCTTGTGTTCTCATTTGATAGTACTTTGACAGCCATGGCAATTTCAAAAGTCTTTGAAGTTATGGCGGCCGGCATCATCTTATCGGGTCTTGCGATGTTCTTAATCGCAGATGGCTTTGCGCGTTTCTTGGAAAAAAATCGTATGTACGAAGTCCTTGGTCTTTTCGTACTCTTGATCGTTGGTGTTTCACTGCTCGGCGAAGGTGGTCATTTGGGTCATCTCAAATTATTTGGGCACCCCATCGAACCCCTTGCAAAAACAACCTTCTACTTCTCGATTGCCGTGTTGTTTATGGTTGAAGTTGTGCAGTCTCGCTATCAACGAAAGCTAGACAAAATTCGTGCGGGAAAAACCACAAGCTCTCACTAACAACAAAAATCTGCCCGCATGTTACCAAATCGTGCGGGCAAATCATTTTAATCAAGACGATAATTTAGATTATATACTCAAAATCAGCTCAAAAATTCGCAAAAATGTTGCAATTTTGTAATATAATGGCCACATTATAGCTATAAGATAGAATGGACTTAAGGGGATGAAAACGTCAACAGTTTCCAAATTTGGGCACTATATGGTTCTTGCGTCACTGGTTTACGCGATCGCAAGGTTTTTTTCATGAACCAAAGATATGGCGGAAAATATAGCCCCCAAAAAGGGCAGGATCGTGTCAGCGCACACATCAATAAGAAATTGATCTCGCGCGCCCGAATCTATCGATATTTTGCGATTCCGATCGCCATCGCGGGTCTTTTGTCAATTGTGGACGGAAGTATTCTAAGCGCAATATTAGGACTTCTTTCAGCTGGACTCATTTACGGGGCAAGCCATATCGTTCAAGAAGGTCTTTACGCCGAAGGTGAGTATCATAGCCGTGCCATCGCGCGCGCACCAGCTTTGCCGCGCAAATTAATAGCCGCCATAATGATGGGTGCGGGCGTTGCATGCACCGGCGTAATGAGCGGAATTGACACTGCATTTGCAGGGTTGGGCGTGGGCATAATCGCAACCGCGGGTATGATTATGAGCTTTGGTTTGGATCCAATGCGATCAAAAGGACTTTCAGGAGTTAATCAACATGAAGCCTCGCGTGCAGCAGAAGCGATTGAACGCGCACAGAACATGCTTGATGAAATTCGTGCGATGGCCACTGGAATTAAAGACCGCCGCCTGACACTCGATATTGAAAATTTTGCCTTAAGTGCTGAAGAGGTATTCGCGCAAATTGAGCAAAACCCAGGCGAATATCGCGCAACCCGGCGTTACTTGGGCGTTTACTTGAAAGGTGCTCGTGATGCGACATCACAATTTTTAAATCTACCCCAAACCCAGCAAATGGGCGAACCCCTCGAAAAGTATCAAAGTCTGGTGAGAGAATTGGACGCGGGATTTCGTCAAAAATCTCAACTATTGCTTGAAGACAAACGCAGCGAACTCGATGTGGAAATTGATGTTTTACGCGAACGTCTCGAGCTTGAAGGTATCAAAATTTCCAAGGAGGAAACACTATGAATAAAGCAGAACGACTTCAAACACTTACTGATCAACTTTCAGATGTAACCAATGTAACTTTACCAGAAGTAAAGGGCGAACTGATTACGATTGAGACTGCCGATAAGAAGCAAACAACTGCGATTAATAGTCGCGTTAAGGAGCTTGATATGAGCTCAACGCAATCCATCATCGCCTTTGGATCGAGCGCACAGGCTGAATTGCAAGAAATTTCACAGGCCATGCTTGCGGGTGTACGCAACAAAGATGTTGGCCCAGCAGGAAGTTCGTTACGTTCAATGGTTGGCACGCTTCGCGGATTCTCATTCAAAGAACTCGATCCAAACTACAAGCTATCTTGGTGGCAAAAGCTACTTGGGCGCGCAGAGCCCATTCATGACTTCATGGCGCGTTTCGAAACTGTTCAAGGCCAGATCGACAAAATTTCAGATGAGTTGCTTGAACATGAGCACACCCTACTCAAAGATATTAAATCACTCGATGTGCTCTATGAGAAGACACTTGATTTTTATCATGAGCTTGAACTCTATATAGCTGCTGGCGAGGTGAAATTGTCTCAGCTGGACACAAAGGACATCCCAGCACTCGCTACGAAAGTTGAAAAGGCTGCCGAAGGCAAAGCCATAATCGTCGCCCAAGAATTGCGAGATCTGCGTGCCGCGCGAGATGACCTTGAGCGCCGAGTTCATGACCTTAAACTCACACGCCAAGTTACGATGCAGTCACTTCCCTCCATTCGTTTGGTGCAAGAAAATGACAAATCGCTTGTTACAAAAATTAACTCAACACTGGTCAATACGGTCCCTCTTTGGGAAACTCAGCTTGCACAAGCCGTAACCATTCACCGTTCGCGTGAAGCCGCAAGCACTGTTAAGTCTGCAAACGATCTCACAAACGATCTTTTGACAAAGAATGCAGAAAATCTGCGGACCGCTAACGCCGAAATACGCGAAGAAATGGAGCGCGGTATCTTCGATATCGAGGCAATCAAAAAGTCACATGCCGAATTGATTGGCACGATCGAAGACAGCTTACGAATTGCTGACGAAGGCAAAGCTAAACGCGCAGCCGCCGAAGCAGAGCTCGTTACACTTGAACAAGAGCTTAAGCAAACGCTTGCGGCAGCTAAAGCGAAACAAGAAGAGGTCGAAACAGCAACAAAAGCAGAAAACGCCTCGTGATCAGGTGCAGCCAGTTCATCAGTAATGTAACTAAGTTTCCTGTTGGACTGGCGATTTAATGCTTTGATTATCCTTAATGAATAACGTGAAAAAGCGCATAATTTGAACGAAATTTACCTTTGCGCACAAAATATGGAGTGAAACCAATGCCAATTTTTGATTTTCTATCGGGTGAATTCATCGATGTCATCGAGTGGACTGATGACACTCAAGACACAATGGTTTGGCGGTTTGAGCGCGAAGGACATGAAATTAAGTACGGCGCTAAACTCACCGTTCGCGAAGGTCAAGCGGCTGTTTTTGTCCATGAAGGTCAAATTGCCGATGTCTTCACGCCCGGGCTTTATATGCTCGAAACCAACAATATGCCCATCATGACAACGCTTCAGCACTGGAATCATGGGTTTAAATCGCCTTTCAAATCAGAAATTTATTTTATTAACACAACGCGAATTTCCAATTTGAAATGGGGCACTAAAAATCCAATAATGTGCCGAGATCCCGAGTTCGGTCCTGTACGAATTCGCGCATTTGGAACCTATGAAATTCGCATATCAGATCCTGCACGTTTTCTCGTCGAAGTGGTCGGGACTGACGGCGAATTTACGGCTGATGAAATCAGTTATCAAATTCGCAACGTCATCGTTTCGCAAATTCAGGTGGCGATCGCACGCTCTGGAATACCCGTGCTTGACATGGCGGCGAACACTCCTGAGCTCGCTCACATTTTGTCGAACGCAATTGCACCTTCGATTGGAGAATACGGGCTCTCTCTGCCCAGTTTTTACATTGAAAATATTTCCCTACCTCCCAAAGTTGAAGAAATGCTCGACAAGCGCACTTCAATGGGGATTGTTGGCGATCTCAACCAATACATGTCTTATCAGGCTGCAGAAGGCATGACCATCGAGGGATCAAATGCATCGGGTGGAATGAGTGCAGGTATCGGCGCAGGTTTGGGTCTTGCTATGATGCAACAAAATACGCTCCAAGGTCCTTGGGGTGCAATTCCACAAGTCACATCAAACGCAGTTGCACAAGACCTCCCCCCTCCTCCTGTTGAGCACGCTTGGCACGTGGCGCTAAATGGCAAAGCACAAGGTCCTTACTCAAAGGCTGATTTGGGAAGAATGGTCACCGAGAAGAAAATAACGCGCGAAACCCTAGCATGGACAGAAGGATTAGACGGCTGGAAAGAAGCAGGAAACGTCAACGAATTGGCAAAGCTCTTTACCGTATCTCCCCCGCCACTACCAAAGAGCTAGCTGAAAGCATACGGTTTTTTCGATGTCCAGTGAAATGAAAGCCCCGCAGTCTGAACACCGTTTCCCTTGTGAAGTTTGCGGCGCAGATTTACGCTATAATCCCAATCAGGGCCAACTTGTTTGTGATCATTGTGGGCACACCGAAGAAATATTGCAATCAAGGCAGAGTTGGCAGCTCGCTGAACTTGATTTGCGCAAGGCACTTGAATCTCAAATCGAAGAAGACGCTTACGAAACAATTAAGGTTACCAATTGTAATAATTGCGGCGCACAAATCGAGTTCAGAGACCTTGACCATTCAAAGGAATGTGCTTACTGCGCTTCTCCAGTGGTTATTGATACAGGGTCACATCGCCAATTTAAACCCAAAGGTGTTGTCCCATTTCAGATCAATCAAAAACAGGCTCGAGATATTCTTGGAGAGTGGTTAAAACGTCGTTGGTTTGCCCCTTCAGGCCTTTCCCAATACGCCCGAAAAGGCAAGGCCATGCAGGGTGTATATATGCCTTTTTGGACTTTTGATGCCCAAACTCAAACCGATTATCGCGGACAGCGCGGGAACGTTTACTACATCACAGTCGGCAGTGGAAAAAATCGGCGGCGTGTGCCAAAAGTAAGGTGGCGTAACGCGAAAGGACGGGTGCGTCGTTTTTTTGATGACGTGCTTGTGATTGCCTCGAAATCTTTGCCAAGTCGCTTTACCAATGACATTAAACCTTATGATCTCGGTGACCTAGAGCCCTACAATCCTGAATTTTTAGCCGGTTTTCGGGCAGAAGCCTATTCGGTCTCTCTTGATGAAGGTTGGCAACAAGCCCAGTTCAAAATGCAACAAGTGATCACCCGAGATGTTAAGTTCGATATTGGCGGCGACCGTCAGCGAATTCACGATATGCGCACCCAAATGGGAACGCTAAGCTTCAAACATATTTTGTTACCCGTCTATACGATCGCCTATAAATTTCGTGGCAAAACCTATCGCTGCTTGATTAACGGTCAAACAGGAAGAATTTCTGGCGAACGCCCATACTCAATCATCAAGATCGTTTTATTCGCGATCATGCTGGCTCTTTTGGCATTTGGTTTTTTGTATTTTGCAGAAAGTTCAGGCGCGATCCAAATTAATAGCTTTTAATTTTCGCGCTAAACTTACCTATTTTCATATGCTCTAGAATACGAGGTATTTTCTTAAATCACCCAATTCACATTTCTATTCGTAATGAAGGTCATTTTGAAAAGCGGGGCAAACCTTTACCGAGGCAGTGACTGAGTATTTAAATTATCACGCATCCTCGATCACAGTTGCTTCGACAATTTCAGACTTTTCAATATCTTTCGCTTCTTGATCTTTGCTCTCACTTTTATCAACATCAAGAAGTGGCATCAGCACACCTAATCCACGATGATCATCTTTAGCTTCGGGAGGTAATTTCCAATCAAGCGTATCAAAGCGCTCGCAATTTATACAATCTGAAACCCACTCAGAATGAACGTGACCACAATGATTGCATACCCACTGCGGGCCGCGCGAAGCATTAGCCGCACGTGCCAAATATGCCCGAACGATTGCGCTATCGGCTCCCTCGCCGTGTTCGATCGCTGCCAATATCGATAGCGAGCGCGAAGTTTCGCTTAGTTCCTCAACATCGCCCAAGGCGCGACGCGCTCCAGGGAAATCTTCAACAGCCAATAGTAATTCAGCCAACAACATCCGCGTTTCAGGATGCTTAGATTGACGCTTTGTTAACACACGAAAACGTTTCAAACGCTCCTCGGGCGTTTCGTTGGGCGAAAGTTCGGCATAGGCTTTCGAGATGTCAGGATGCGGTTCTGCATTCCAAGCTTTCACCAGTACACGGTCCGCGCCTCGCACATCACCAGCTTCAGCCTTAGTTTTTGCTGCAAGCACGGCCGCTGGCACAAGATTTGGCGCAAGCCGATTTGACAGCATCACACGATCCGAATAGCGCTCTTTTTCCGCATCTTGGTCAACCGCTTTGGCTTCACAAAGTGCCATCACAGCTTCACGACGTGACACAAAATCTGAAGGTAATTTTTCCAACTTCGTCTTAGAACGAAGCGTCTTACGCGCGCCTTCCCAATCTTTTTCATCGACTTGAAGTTCAAAAAGTGCGTTCACAGTCTCGATGTCATTTGGCTTCAAAGCAATCGCTTTTTCGGCAAGTTTAAGCGCCTTTTGTTTGTCACCTGCCACAAGTTTATCGTGCATCAGACCCCGAATAGCCGCAAAGCGCCCTTTTCCACTCTCGAGAACCTTTCGGTATGCCGCCTCAGCTTCTTTAGGACGGTCCGCAGCTTTGGCCGATTGCGCCACAAGTAGCCCGGTGAGTACTGGCTGCTCAAGATACCGGTCGGCTTTATAAGCATTTGAAAGTGCCGCTCTACCATTACCAGTCGCAAGCGATTCAACAGCTAAACTCAATGAATTCATACCTTTACGGTTTGCACGACGACGCAAATATCGACTAAAGGCATTTTTATCACCCATCATAAATGAGATAACTGCCAAACCAAACCGCACAAGCTCGATAAATATCCAGAACGCTACCATAAGCACAATGAGTGCAATCACAGCATTTAAAAGCGACACTGGAATTTCACGCTCGCCAAAACGAAACAAAACTTCGCCTTCGAGCCCACTCAACCAATAAAATCCGAAAGCCACTGCTCCCACAATCGCCATCAACGTTACCAAACGAATGAGTGTCATAATCATGATTTAATTCCTATTCTTGTCCCAAACTTGCTTCGAGCGTTGCAAGTGCATTATCGTAGTCGAGGCGTTTTTGCGCATCCGTTATCCAGGGCTGCACAACTTCAAGAGCTTCACTCGGAAGGCCTTCCATCTCTTCAAGCGCAGTCAAAATATCGGCATTACGAAGATGGCCTTCCGCCCGCGATAATATCGCATCAGGCGTAAACCCTTCTTGTGGCGTTGTCGATCGACCGGCGAAAGACGCACTTACGCGAGACGTTAAACTGCTCAAAAAACCTTGGCCCTCAGAAGAGGTCGCGCGCATTGACGCCCGAATTGCCTCAATGGCAAACCCGCCAAAACTTTCCTGAAGCTTGCCGACTGACATCACGCCATCTGTTGCCCCCGCGAGCGCTTCAGGAACTTCAAGTCCTGTTGCTTCAAGTGCGCCTATCGCGCCGATAACATCTCCGCCACTTTCGACACCTAACTTAAGGTCGGTGAGTGCTGCGCGCGCTTCGGCAAGCTGAACGCGATCTTCCGCTGCCGTAACTTCCGCTGTCGCTTCTTGCATGCCTGTGTCAATTTGTGCACGCATTTCCTCATTTTGCGCGCGCAGCGACTCGATCTCTGCTTGAATTCCACTCAAATCAATTTCGCCATCAACAATAGCGGCTGAAGTCAGCTTTTCGTCGATTTCTGTTTGAAAACTCTGAAGTTGTTCTTGAACTTCGGCAAGCACCGCGTCATCCGTAGAACCATTTGACTTAGCTTGTTCCAGTTCTTCAACACGCCCTAGGACATCAGCAAGGCCAGTATTGAGCGCAGTGGTCTGTTCTTCAAATGCACTTATATCGACGATGGAAGGCGCTTGCAAATATTTTGCAATTGGCTCCGGTGTCATTGGTGCAACGTGCGGCGCGGCAACGACGCCGCCAATGCCACCTGCCAACAAAAGGGCAAGGCCTCCCCCTAATCCAAGGCCGCGCTTACCGCGATCTTTTTGGAATTCACTTGCCGGAGAGTTCTTTGAGTCTTTGCGAGCTTGTGGCGAACTCGCTGGGGTTGATTGCATATCTTTTGCCGTTTTGGATGGCGTGTCTTTTGAAACTGTCGCCGTCTTTTCAGAATGCGTAGCTTGAGATTCTGACTTTTTAACCGCCGGAACGCTCTTTGAAGTTCCCGTTTTTTTCGAAGCTTGAGCATTCTTTGATGAATTGTTTTTCGCTTGCGCCATTTTCTTCCCGTTATACATATATCTAATACAACCTATCAATTGACCGCCTGAAGAACAAGCAAACTTAATGTGTTTTTTCACAAGTTTGAGAGCAATTCGATCATAAGATCCATTTGAGAACTTTCAGGAGGTGATAAAACACATAGTTTTGGTAAATCGGCAAATACATGGGAAATTTTCTGGGAAAACGGGGCCACGCGCACGTTTTCTAAACTTTCTAACCGACTGATATTCACCTTCAACGATATCGCAGATTCTTCAGAAAAAACAGGGAATACAGAATTTTGAGCCTCCTTAATCGAATCAATTTCATCCTCAATCCAATCTCTATGGTGCATTTGATAGACGATCTCAGAGCGAATTTCCCCTTCCTTAAGTTCCACATATTTGCTTAGATCATAAGTAAAAGGGCGGCCGCTGAGATGCAATATGCGCTTATTCTTATGCTGAAGTGCGGCAATCAGCTTCGCCATATTTTCAAACTTGGTAAGCTTCGAAAACCCAAGATCATTCATCGCGATACTAAGTGATGCACCCACGACATAAAACTCAAGCGAACGCGGTGCTTTTTCAAGTGCGCGCAATGAATTTTTTGAGGCCAACACAATCAAATCCGGCCAATCCCAATCAATCTCCACATCATCAAAATACTCGATACGGCGAACGGGCGCGACTATAACGTCTCTTTTCAAATCAGCCATCATCTGCGCCGAAGACTCACGAGTACGTGTCAATATTATTGTATTTTGTTCACCCAAGAATTTCTGCAGCCCCACGGTCTATGAGTTCTTTTGCACCCCATTCTCCCAATTGTGAAGATTGATTTTGCGTCCAGTTACCGTCCAATACGCGTGCCCCATCCAGCGAAAGAACTTGTCCTTTGAGCTGATAGCCATCAAAATGCGCCGCGATCGGTGTTCGGCACGACCCATCCAACACGCGCAAGAAAGCACGTTCAATTTGAACCGCTTTTGCGCTTATCTCACAATTTAGTGGTGCCAAGTATTCGCAAACACGATCATCTTCACGCACCTCAATGCCGATGGCTCCTTGGGCAGCAGCAGGCAGCATATCGTCAATTGACATGCGCTTTGCCACACCTGATTCAAATAAGTCGTGACGACCCAGCCTAATTAAACCCGCCATAGCCAGAAAGGTCGCATCAGCAACGCCGGCCTCTAATTTTTTCAAGCGCGTTTCGACCGTACCTCT
The DNA here is from genome assembly GCA_965263365.1 of Paracoccaceae bacterium. Lineage (GTDB taxonomy): Bacteria > Pseudomonadota > Alphaproteobacteria > Rhodobacterales > Rhodobacteraceae > CANMUM01. The sequence continues at coordinate 627,651 of OZ253672.1, read as the reverse complement.
AAACTCCACAACACTCAAATCAGGTCGACTTCGCAAAACTTGCGCTTTGCGCCTTAAACTCGACGTGCCAATCTTAGCGTTTTCGGGCATCTCATCAAGCATGTCATATTTTAGAGAAACAAACGCATCGGCCACATTTTCTCTTGGCAAAATCGCACATAGCGCAAGGCCATCCGGCAAAACCGTTGCAACATCCTTCATCGAATGAACTGCGAAATCAATTTGCTGTTCATAGAGCCCAAGTTCGAGTTCTTTGGTAAACAAGCCTTTTCCACCAATCGCCGATAACGGACGGTCGGTGAAACGATCCCCCGAAGTTTTCATCGACTTAATTTGCACAAAATTCTCAGGCCAATCATGAAGTGCACACAAACGTTGACGCACTTCAAAAGCTTGCGCCATCGCGAGTGGAGATGTTCGAGTTCCAAGCTTTAAAGGATTATGAGAACTAGGTATTTGCATTTAAAGCTTGCTTTCGTTACGTATTCAACAGATTGAGCAATTTTAAGACAAAAGCACCCATGACCTCAAGTCCGAATCGTAATCTCAAAGTACTTGGCATCGAAAGTTCATGTGACGATACGAGCGCAGCCATTGTCGAACTGAACGGGATGAATGGCAAAATCCTAAGCAATATTGTTGAGGGGCAAAACACACTCCACCAAGAATTTGGAGGTGTTGTCCCTGAAATCGCCGCGCGCGCGCACGCTGAACGTCTCGACATCGTCACACAGCAAACCCGGGATTTCAAAGATGTTGACCTCATCGCCGTCACAAGCGGTCCGGGATTAATTGGTGGCCTCAATGCTGCCAACGCGTTCGCACGCGCATTAGCTCTTGCCCTCAAAAAGCCGCTTATCGGCGTCAATCACCTTGCGGGCCATGCGCTCACACCCTGTCTAAGCCACAATCTCAAACCACCTTTTTTGCTATTGCTCGTTTCAGGAGGGCATTGCCAATTTCTTATCATCGAAGACTATGTCACGTTCTCTCGAATTGGGTCGACAATTGATGACAGCCCCGGCGAAGCATTTGATAAAATTGCAAAAATTCTCGGCTTGGGGTATCCTGGAGGCCCACTTGTTGAAGAAGAGGCCAAGCATGGCAACCCTGATGCATATAGCCTTCCGCGCCCATTGCTCAACCAAAACAACTGCGATTTTTCGTTTTCTGGTCTAAAAACGGCGACGCGCCGCGTCGTCGATCAATTTATCGAAAATGGTGGCGTCACCAAAAAGGAGCGCGCAAACCTCTGCGCGAGCTTTCAAAAAACAGTTGGGGAAATTCTTACCAAAAAATCGGAACGTGCACTTGAAATTTTCATGTCACGCTTTCCCGGTCGTCAAGCTCAATTTGCGATCGCGGGTGGCGTGGCTTCGAACATGACAATTCGAGCGCATCTCGATCAAATGCTTTCACACCATCAAATAAATTTGGTCTCGCCACCGCTTTCTCTTTGCACTGACAATGCCGCCATGATCGCTTTTGCCGGCGGCATTAAATATAACGCCGAAGGCATCAATCCCGACGAGCTATTAACCCGTCCACGATGGCCGATAGATCAAAATGCGCAGCCTGTCTTTGGATTTGGCAAAAAAGGAGCAAAAGCATGAAAATTGGCATAATCGGAGGCGGTGCATTTGGCACCGCACTCGCCGCAAATTATGCACATGCAGAGCGCGATGTTGTCTTATGGATGCGCGATGAAAAATGTTGCCGCGAAATCAATCAATCAAGGCGAAACAGCAAGTACTTACCAGAGATTTCGTTACCCAAAGGCATTTTGGCAACAACCCGAATTTCTGACATTTCCCAAACCGAGCTTAATTTACTGGTCTTACCCGCTCAAAAAACAAGAGAATGGCTCGTAGAAAATGGTAAATATCTGAACGATCGTCCCCTTTTGGCCTGTGCAAAAGGCGTCGATATGACAAATCACAAAGTTCAGACTGACCTTATTCAAGACGCAATTCCCAACATCAAAACGGGCGCGATATCGGGCCCTGGATTCGCTGTAGAAATCGCAAGCGGCCTGCCAACCGCATTGTCAATTGCGAGCAGCGACCCAAAAATTCTCGATGATCTTCAATCTCAGTTGTCAACGCGCTCGCTTAGACTTTACGCCAGCTCAGATCTTCGCGGGGTTCAAATCGGCGGCGCTCTCAAAAATGTAATCGCGATCGCCGCAGGCATTACAATTGGCGCAGGGCTTGGTCAATCCGCGCGCTCCTCTATCATTACCCGCGGCCTAGCTGAAATGCTGAAAATCGCGTCACTATATCATATCGAACCCGCAACACTCACAGGCTTGTCTGGACTTGGTGATCTGATTTTGTCAGCCACTTCAAGCACCTCGCGAAATTACCAAATGGGAATTTCACTTGGGCGCGGCGAAAATGGCAATATCGGCAAAACGACTGAAGGCGCTTTTACCGCGCGCGCCATTGCAGAACAGGCCCCACTTAACAAGCTCGACTTACCGATTTGCCAAGGTGTTGACCGCTTGATCCAGAACGAAATTAGTGTCAAAATGTTGATCAACAATTTACTCAACCGCCCCTTAAAAAAGGAAACCTAAATTCATGCCCCATTTTATGCTATATTGCATCGATCACCCGAATAAACTTGATCTCAGAAAAGCAACACGTGAAGCCCATCTCGCATATGTACGCGGATCAGGGAAATTAGAATTTGGCGGCCCCCTTGCTGATGACGATGGCAAAATGATCGGCTCACTTGTTGTGATTGAAGCCGCTTCAAGAGAAGATGCCGAAAATTTCGTCGCAAATGATCCCTATAGCCAAGCGGGCCTTTTCCAAACAACTACCATCACACGTTTTATGAAGCCATGAATTATTGGTTATTTAAATCTGAGCCCAATACATGGAGCTGGGATGATCAGGTCGCACGCGGCGATCAGGGTGAACCTTGGGACGGTGTGCGAAACTACCAAGCGAGAAATAACATGCGCTTGATGAAAATCGGTGATCTTGGCTTCTTCTATCATTCGGTAAAAGAAAAACGCATAATGGGTATTGTGGAAGTTATTCAAAATGTGCATCCTGATCCAACAACCGAAGATTCACGCTGGGAATGCGTAGACATAAAAGCGGTTCTTGAACTGAAAAATAAAGTCACACTTGATGAAATTAAGAGCCATGAAACTCTGAGTGAAATGGTGCTTGTTAAGAATTCTCGACTTTCTGTTCAGCCCGTAACACAGGTTGAATGGAATATTATCAATGAGTTATCAGAATTAACTTAAGTAAGAATCGTAAAAGAGAACGCAAATGCAATTTATTTCTGTTATCATCGCCGCTTTAGCCTGCTACGCGTTCGGTGCTGTTTATTATATGTCACTTTCGAAACAATGGATGAAAGCCGCGGGTTTGAGCGAAACAGACGTCAATAATGGGAATAAAACACCATACATTATTGCCGCCATTGTCGCATTGATTGCTACCGGAATGTTGCGTCATATCCTGGCAATGTCGGGCATTGAAGGCGTCGGAAAGTCAGCATTAACAGGCTTTGGCATTGGCCTTTTTATGATCGGTGGTTGGATTTTCCTCAACAATGGCTATGAAGGCAAACCCGTGCAGCTTTCGATCATCAACACAGGATACGCAAGCCTTGGTCTCGCGGTTTCTGGCGCCATACTCGGACTATTTTAGCTTGCTTGTGAAAACCTAATTAATCAAAACAATATTAATGATTTATGCGCCTTTGTGAAACTTACTCAACTTAAGGTGACGGTCGCGTTTTTCAAAAAACACCTTGGCTGCAGACTTCGCTTTTTCGCCATCAACAAACATACAAGCCGGCTCATGCAGGTCATAATCGATCACACCTCTATCTTAAAACAAGAGCTTTTCCAGCCGTTTTTTGTCTAAATCGCGCAACCTCTGCACTGAGTATTCGTCCAAGTAAAAAGTCTCTGAGAGCATGCCTTTAGTTTCGACAACTTCGTGACTTTCTAAAATGAGATAAAAATAATGAATATTCTGATCTTCGGGAAGCACCTTTTTGACCCCATTATATCCAATCAAATATCGAGCAGGCACCAATATATGTCTTGAATTAAAGTCTGTGATAAACTGCCCATTGCGTAGTAATATGCGGTGATTTGGCGAAACGTACACATCAATTGACGGGTTGTTTTTTCCAAGCGCGTGAGCGAAAATGCAAATGGGTAAATTTTTCACATAACCCGGGTCATCATGACGGATGGACGATTTTGCGATCATGGCGATTGGTTGTAAGTGATTATTTTTAGCCTTAACCAAATCACCCTTATTCAGATTTTCAATACGCTTGTGCTTTCCACCTTGCGCGCATATGGGCGTGCCTTTTAAAAAACATGGTAAAACCGTGTAAGGACCTGCCGCCTCAGTCCGGGTTCCCACTGCGAATGATCCATCGGGTTGTCGCTGAAAACTCTGACTTCCATTAGTAGCCGTTCCCAACAACACTGGATCTATGCCATCATAAGGTCCCTCTGTCGGAGTCGCCATAGCGCCACTAAATGCAAAAAATTCTTGTGGCGCGCCATCAACGACAATTGCCAAACCATCGTGGATGTTAAGTGCAAAAACATCGATGTGATATAAATCATGCCCTCCCGTAGTGGCTATTGGTGTAAAATCACCAAGATTATAGGTGGCTTGAATACTTCCATCGGTATCGTAATGATATATTACGACAGTAGAAGGATCAGCACCAACAGGGATCGCAACCTCGGCAAAGTCTCTTGTTGCCCCACCCCGAAACGCAATTTCATTAAAATAAAACGGCATATGATCTCAACACTCGGTCTCTTATCACTACCCTTTACCTTAAACGCTCGAGTTCTTAGGCAATTTAATTAAAGTTAATTAAAAGTGATAATATAAAATTAGTTGGTATATTAAAGATACCTTCACTAATTCGTCAGTAAAGTTGATAATCTTAGGCAAACCTCAATTTGCGCAATTATCCAGAATTCTCGACACGAGAAAAACCACCGAGTATTGAAATTACCATTTAAGCAAGAAATTCCCAACCACAGCACCCAAAATGCCCGAAATCAAAACACCAAGACTATACGCCCATACCCAAAAAAGTGGATTATCATCTACACATAAAAATGCATAAACAAAACAGCCGAGTGCGCCTGCAAAAAGGCCTGCTCCAAACCCAGTGCTCACCGGCGCACTGGGAGCGGAATTTCGAAAATAGTTCAACAACGCAATAAAAGTCGGAATTGAAAACACAGGCACAAGAGTTAGACAATACTGCATAGATTTACCTTGCAATGCCATAAATAGTGCATCTTTAGGGGTCTGGAAAAATGCAATTGTAAATAATGCGCCCACAAGCACAATAGCTGGCAGAATCCGTCCAAAATTTGAAACTGACAGATTTGTTTCGGGAAAACGCGCGCGTTGAACCAACGAAAATAGCAAACCTGCAAGAAGCAAAGGGTAAATCTGTTTAAACGCGACAAAATTCTCTGTAAGCGCCGATAGATAATTAGGACGAACCGAAAAAACTGGTGTCGAAGCGAAAATAAACATTAAAATTGTTGAAGCAACAATACCAAGCAAAACCAACGTAAAGAAAGGACGTTTTTGCACACCAATCGAAGCGTCTTTACTAAGCACATGGATGAGATCATTTGTTTTCATCAGTTTAATCCTTCATCATCTTTCCCAAAGCCCTTAATTTTTCGAGGCCTCTGTGAAAATTGACCCTAACGGCTGTTTCTTTAATCCCTAAGCGCTCCGCCACATCGCTATGACTGAGCCCCTCAAATGCAATCGCCTTCACGACAACGGCTTGTTTTCCCTTAAGTTTATCAACCAACGAATCCAAATCCATCTGCGCAGAAGGATCAACTTCATCAGCAGCAAGCACATCACTAAACTCGTCAATATCAACAGTTTGCGCCCGACCTTTTTTTCGCAGTAAATCGATTATTTTGTAGCGCGTGATGGCAAATATCCATGGGCGGATTGGCTGATCTTGGCGCCAAGTGTCCCGCTTCATATGAATGGCCATTAAAACTTCTTGCAATACATCCTCGCGATCAACCTCACTCATACCACTGAGCTTGGCATTAACTATTCCTCTAATCATTGGCGTAATCGACGCAAGAAGCGAACGATATTGGGCGCTATTTCCTGAACAAGCTTCCCGCATTTTTTGCGCAAGTACGTCTTCTCGATTATCCATTTCACATACTTCCATTCGGACGAATAAAATATTTGTTACGTTTTTATATTTTTTTTTGCTATATTAAATACACGTTTTACTCAAACCACGATTTTTTTATTTTTTTTGTAACAAACTTTGTTAGAAGCCGAATTGTCTTGTGAAGGTCAGCAAACGACCCTCACAAATCAACAAATAAAAAAGGTATAAACATGTCAAAAACTTTGGTCAACTCACTCATCGTTGCAGGAATTGCTGCAGCAAGTACAACAGCAGCTACTACGGCAACTGCCGCTAGTGATAGCGCAAACGAAAAATGTTTTGGTATTTCGCTCGCGGGCGAAAATGATTGCGCAGCCGGACCTGGCACACATTGCGCAGGAACTTCGACTGTTGATTATCAAGGCAACGCTTGGACGCTTGTTCCAGCTGGCACATGTGAAACAACAATGATCGACGATATGGGTGACGGTGTTGAGCGCAAAGGCTCACTTGAAGCTCTTGATCGCGACCTACCAGAAGCTTAATATTTTTTGGCGGGCACTTGCTGCCCGCCATACAAAAAACGTCATTAAATTTGTATCCACCACCAACATAAGGGTTAATTATGAAACATATTGATCTCGATAGCGAAACGCACCTCATTACTGGCATTGGATATAAATCAAACTATTATAAAGACTTACATACCGATTTCGTCAAAATTGGCTGGCTTGAAATCCACGCCGAAAATTATATGATGGCCGGCGGACCGCGCAAAAAAATGTTGCAAAGTCTCGCTGAAAAATTTCCAATTTCTTGTCATGGTGTCGGTCTTTCGATTGGTGCGGAGACAGGATTGTCGCACGAACACTTAACGCGGCTTAAAGTGCTCACCGACTGGTTGCAGCCAACTTTATTTTCAGAACATCTCGCATGGTCTTCACACAATGCTGGTTATTTCAATGATTTACTGCCATTGCCTTACACAAAAGAAACCTTAATACGCGTGAGCAATCATATAAATCAAGTTCAAGACACACTCGGCCGTCAAATGTTGCTTGAAAATCCATCGACATATGTAACTTTCGAAGAAAACGAAATGAGCGAAATCGAATTCATTAAAGAAATCGTCTCTCGGACAAACTGCGGTTTATTGCTTGATGTGAATAATGTTTTTGTATCAGCAACCAATCAAAAATATGATCCCTATGAGTATATTGATGCATACCCAATTGAGCATGTCGGTGAAATCCACCTCGGCGGTCACGATGAAGATATGGACGAACAGGGCCATATCGTTTTGATCGATAGCCACAACCGCGCTGTGACAAATCCCGTATGGAAGCTATATGCGCATACGATCGCGAGAAGAGGCCTCTGCCCGACGTTGATTGAATGGGATGCGGATTTACCGGAATTTTCGGTATTGTTACAAGAAGCAGAGTTTGCACAATCATATATTCAAAAATTGCAAGCCAAGCGCAATCCCACTAGACCTGAGAATTCTCACGAGGCAATGGCATATGCAACCTCATGATCAAAAAGAATTTTCATCCGCATTATTCAACAGTAAAATTCAAACACCACGCGGCGTTATAAATCCGGACGGCACTCAGGCGACAAAGCGTTTTGACATTTACCGAAACAATGTTGTTTCCGGGTTGATTGAAGCGATGCGCGATGGATTCCCCTTATGTGAGAAAATCGTAGGAACTGAATTTTTTGCCGCGATGGCCAAAGAATATGTAACTGCAAATCCCCCTCAAACGCCATTAATGTACGAATATGGAGAAGATTTTGCGGACTATATTCACAATTTTAAACCTGCAAATTCTGTTCCTTACTTGGCGGATATCGCGCGCGTCGAGTGGTTTAAGCGCAAGGCTTATTTTGCGGCGGACACCAATTCAACGAACCCAACATGGTTTCAGAGCCTGAGCGAAACGCAATTGCTTAACACTAGAGGAGAGCTTCCATCAGACCTATTTACCGTGGATTCTCAATTTCCTATTCATGATATTTGGCTCAAGACGGTCGAAAATCTCAATAAAGCAATTGCAGCAAGATCTCAGTGCATTTTAATATCGCGCCCTGCCGATATCGTAAACGTCAGCCTAGCCCCAAGTGGAATGCACCAATTTATTATTTATTTGCAACAAAATCATACAATTGAAGGGGCAGTTTCTGCTACACTTCAAGATCGTCCCGATGCCGATATCCCAAATATATTAGGGCAACTTCTACCGCGCATGCGTGCGTTCACTTCATAAACGAATAGGCTAAACATGCTAAATTTACTCAACCTAGAAACACCAGCTCGTGGCGTTCAGTCACTATTACCAACAATGGCGCGATTGACGTTTGCGCTCACTCTGTTCCTATTTTTTTGGAAGGCAGGTCTTACCAAATTTGACGGTCCCTTTACTTTATCTATTGGTGCCTATGCCCAAATATTCCCAAAAACTTTCGAAGCCGTCGGATATGACCCGAACGGTCTTTCCCTAATTCATAAATTGATTGCCATGGCAGGAAGCTACGGAGAAATTATTCTACCGCTCATGATCGTGCTTGGCTTTTTGACGCGAATTGCAAGTATTTCCATGATCATTTTTATCATAGTATTGAGCATTGTTGATCATTTTGGGCATAATTTGGCCACTGGTAGTTTGATTGATGCAGACCCACATGGAAAAATCGCTGATATGCGCCTATATTGGATAATGAACCTGTTGATTATTTTTGCGCTTGGCGCTGGGCGCCTATCTATTGATAACCTCATCGGTATACGCGACAAATTCTAGTTGTCTCCATCACCCTTTTGTTGCGTATCACCTAGTGGTCATTTGGCCGCTAGGTTTTTCAAAATGTGGTAAGTGTTTACCGACAGATGCCCCACCCCCCAAGATCAAGATGAAAGTGATCCGCGTGAAGTGCATTATATTTTGGCCCTAGAACAGTCGAAAACCACCGGCAAGCGCTCAAATTCGCAGCCCTCAAAAAAGTTCCATAATCTTCGCTTTGCCAATCACGCGCTAAAATAATGCGTCGTCCATCAGTTAAAACGAACCCAGAAACGTCAAAAGCACGCCCATAAGAATGTTGACTTAAGCGAGTTCCCTGCCCCGAAGATGTTCGCATATACCGGCAATTATATGTGCCCACGTGAAGAATTTCTGCGATGTTCTGATCAAATTCACTCTGCGCAAGCTCATTAAGGTCATGATACACCCATTGCGCGATTTTTATCGCGAGCGCACAATCGACAACTGTCGGATTGATGCGCACATCTTCAAAACCTTGAATTACAATATTTCTTGAAATTCCACATCCGGGCAATTGAGAATCTTGAAAGTCTTGCCGCACCTCAAATTTTACGGCTGATCGTTCGAGCAAGGCCGTGCATTGCCCCTTATTTTTCTCGGGCCGAGACAATTTTATCTCGCTCATAAACGTCACTGGCGCACGCAAATCTAAAGGTGCAAAAAGATTCCAGTGTTGCGGGAGCAAAGACGATTGAGACGCAACGATTAGATAAAACAACCCAATCGTGACGAATGTCATCGCAACCCAACTCATTATTGCACTCAAACGCTTCATGACTTTCCATTCGCCAGAAATTTAATAAAAATAGCTATCTTCTCATTAAATATAACTTTTTAAAATTTAAACCAGATTATTCTGCAAATGCCTAGCAACATAATTGATTCTATTTTCAGCCCAATCATGCGCCAACCAAGCAAGGTTTAAGCTTGCAAAACAGTGGCTTTACCTCCGCATGCGCCAAATTTTGCAATTACTGAAAAATATGAAAATACTGTTCTCGTGATAGCCAAGCGATTGCAGACCTTTTCGAAATTGGACAAATAACCTTTGTCATCACAAATCGTTCGCCTTCGTCAATTTAACTTTTTTTTTACAGAAAATTAGATGTTAAAATCTGTGTTAAATGTAAAAAATATAGATATAGACAACGAGCAACAATAATTAATGACTTGTCAAGCCGAACGTTATTTCGTAAGCACTATATGTTTCTATTTTGTTCTTATAGAAAGTCTGGGTAATGACAAAAAGATGTGATTGGTGCGGAGATGATCCACTATATGTGCGCTATCATGACACTGAATGGGGAAAACCCCAATTTGATAGCCGCAAACTTTGGGAATGTCTTTGTCTTGAAACCTTTCAGGCAGGACTTTCTTGGATTACAGTTTTGAGAAAGCGCGAAAACTTTCGCGTAGCGTTCGATCAATTTGATCCTGTGAAAGTCTCACAATATGGTGAGCCGAAAATTTCTGAGTTGCTCGACAACGCCGGTATAATTAGACATCGCGGAAAGATAGAGGCGACGATTCAGGGCGCGCAAGCTTATTTAAAAATTGACGAAGAAGCCGGATTTTCAAATTATATTTGGTCCTTTGTTGATAATAAGCCTATACACAATATGCCCAAAACCATGGATGATATTTCCGTAAGTTCGCCCATTGCTAAAACCCTTTCCAAGGATCTAAAATCCCGTGGATTCAAATTCGTTGGTCCCACGATCGTTTATGCCTTTATGCAAGCTGTGGGCATGGTTAACGACCACCTTGTTGATTGTCATTTTCGTAAGAGCGACGATGCAGATGTGAGATCAATATGAATTCAACTCCGCGCGCTTGGCAACGTATGCTATCGGGTCGAAGGCTAAATTTACTCGATCCTAGCCCCCTCGATGTTGAAATTGAAGATATTGCGCACGGCCTAGCTTTCGTCGCGAGATGGAATGGCCAAACTCATGGAGACTATCCTTTTTCAGTTGCTACACATTCCTTACTCGTCGAAGAAATTTTTAGATGGCGAAATCCCGATATTGGCGCAAAATGGCATCTTGCAGCCTTGCTTCACGATGGCGCCGAATATGTATTGGGCGATATGATTAGCCCTGCAAAAGCTGCCTTAAGCACAGACTTTGAAGTCCTTGAGACACGCATACAATGTGCAATTCATATACGTTTTTCACTTCCCGAACTCATACCCCCTCAAATTAAAAGTCAAATAAAGTCCGCAGATCTTGCGAGTGCGTATTTGGAAGCAAAACATCTTGCAGATTTTTCGACACGTGAACTTAACACATATTTTGTAGCGCCCACTGAACAAAAAATTGCCAACATAAAACCCATTCCCGAGGCTCCGCGCCAAGCCAAACAAAAATTTATTGAACGTTTTAATTCATTAGTTTCGCAAATTGGTTGAAACATCTGATCAGTCACCTTAGTTTACAATCAAATAATACGAGACACCTGATGGAATTAAACTCAACCCCAACAACAGACCTCATCAAAGACAGTACAGAAGCCACCTTCATGGATGACGTTATTGAAGCCTCCATGACCCAACCCGTGATTGTAGACTTTTGGGCGCCTTGGTGTGGCCCGTGCAAACAACTTGGCCCAGCGCTAGAAGCCGCCGTGCAAAAACGCGCAGGAAAAGTGAAAATGGTCAAGGTGAATGTAGATGAAAATCAAGGGATTGCTGCGCAGCTACGCATTCAATCAATTCCGACAGTTTATGCCTTTGATCAAGGGCAACCTGTAGATGCCTTCCAAGGAAACCAAACGCCGAGCCAGATTGATTCATTTCTCGATAAATTGGCGGCAAATGCGCCAAGCTCACCTATTGATGAAGCTCTTGAGCAAGCGAAGGCGCTGACTGATGCCGGGGAGTGGAACGCGGCCGGACAGTATTATAGCGCTATTCTTGCACAACAACCCGATCATGCCGAGGCAATAATCGGTCTCGCAAATATTGCGCTCGAATTAGGAGATATAGAACAAGCCAAAAGCGTTCTTCATAGTCTCGCGGATGCAGATAAAGCCAAGGCCGAAGCTATTTTTGCAAAAATTAAGCTTGTTGAGGCGGCTCAAGATGCGGGTCCAATCGACACATTGCTAGCTCAGATTTCAGAAGACCCAGAGAATCATCAAGCACGCATTGATGCTGCGAACGCATTGTTTGCGAACGGCAACTCCGAAGAAGCTATTGAACAACTTTTAGAGAGTTTTCGACGTGATCGAGAGTGGAATGACGGTGCTGCTAAAGCCCAGCTTCTTCAAATATTTGAAGCGATGGACCCCAAAGACCCTATTTTGGCCAAAGGTCGTCGAAAATTAACTTCAATGATTTTTCTTTAGTGGTGATACAAGGCACATATGATGGGCAACGACGAATTTGATCCAAAAATGCTGGAAATTCTCGTTTGTCCGCTCACGCAATCACGCCTTACTCTAAGCAATAATCGTGAGGAACTGATCTCACCGTCGGCAAAGCTCGCCTTTCCGATCATTCGTGGTGTGCCAATTATGACTATCGAAGACGCAAGACCCCTAACGGAACCGGAGCGCGCCCAGTTGAAATCAACTTATTTTCGGAGTTAATCCAATTTGGGTGTTTCGACTGTACAATGAACCGCATAAAATTTCTGTACAAATACCCAGCTGCAACTTAGTATTGATTTATTGTTTTATTAGGAGTTTCCAATGCCAAACTATTTATTTGTTTACCACGGTGGCAAAACACCCGAGACCGAAGAAGACGTCGAAAAGACTATGGCTGATTGGGGGGCTTGGTTTGAAAATATGGGCGAGAACCTTGTTGAGCCGGGGAACCCGGTTTCGCAATCTTACACAGTGTTCTCTGACCGGGTTGAAGATAATGGGGGTGCGAACCCTGTTTCGGGATACTCAATTGTTTCAGCTGATTCCATTGAAGCAGCCACAAAAATTGCCGAAGGCTGCCCAATGGTTGTAGATGGCTCCGGAAATGTAGAAGTGGCTGAAATTCATCAAATGTGATGCGAAAAATAGTCGCAAAACTCAATTTTCACATTATGCAGTTGAAGTTCGCGTGTTATCGCTTGACCTTCACCAAGCGCATCGGTAGTGCAGCGTCAACAAAATGAGGATTTCCCTATGTCTTTGCGCAATATTGCCATCATCGCTCACGTTGACCATGGCAAAACAACTCTTGTCGACGAACTACTTAAACAATCAGGCGTCTATCGCGATAATCAAGCGATCACAGAGCGTGCGATGGATAGTAACGATCTGGAACGGGAGCGCGGAATTACAATTTTAGCAAAAGCCACTTCTGTTGAATGGGACGATACGCGTATTAACATTGTCGACACGCCCGGGCACGCTGATTTCGGAGGTGAAGTTGAGCGCATTTTATCGATGGTTGACGGCGTTGTCTTACTCGTCGATGCTGCGGAAGGCCCTATGCCTCAAACAAAATTTGTGACCTCAAAAGCGCTTGCACTCGGCTTGCGCCCAATTGTTGTTCTCAATAAAGTCGACAAACCAGACGCAGAGCCGGACCGTGCCCTTAACGAGGTATTTGATCTTTTTGCATCTCTTGATGCCAGCGACGAGCAACTTGATTTCCCGCACCTTTATGCATCAGGACGTGCAGGCTGGGCGGACGCTGAGCTTGACGGGGATCAAAAAAATCTTAATGCGCTTTTTGAGCTGATCGTCGCGCATGTGCCTGCGCCTAAGCAAACCGAAAACCAATCCGCACCCTTTCAGATGTTGGCGACAACACTAAGCGCAGACCCATTTTTAGGGCGCATGCTCACCGGACGCATTGAATCGGGTACAATTAAAGCCGGCGAAAGTGTGAAAGCACTTTCTCGAGATGGGACTTTGATTGAGAATTTCCGAGTTTCAAAAGTTCTCGCATTTCGTGGTCTATCGCAGCAACCCATTGATGAGGGCATTGCGGGAGATATTGTGTCATTGGCGGGCATGAGCAAGGCTACGGTTGCGGATACAATCTGTAACGCGGCCGTCGAAACTGCAATTCCAGCTCAACCGATTGACCCGCCGACGATTACGGTGACTTTTGGGATTAATGATAGCCCACTTGCAGGACGCGATGGCAGCAAAGTTCAATCACGCGTCATCCGTGATAGATTGATGAAGGAAGCCGAGAGCAATGTTGCAATTCGCATCACAGATACACCGGGCGGCGAGGCATTCGAAGTTGCAGGACGCGGCGAACTACAAATGGGTGTTTTAATTGAAAACATGCGCCGTGAGGGGTTTGAACTTTCGATTTCACGCCCGCGCGTTATTTATAAAGACATTGATGGCGCACGCAACGAGCCGGTTGAAGAAGTCACAATTGATGTCGATGATGAGTTTTCTGGCACGGTGATTGAAAAATTGGCGACGCGAAAAGGCGAACTTGCTGAAATGAATCAGACCGGCGCTGGAAAAACGCGAATTATCGCACACGTCCCTTCGCGCGGCTTGATTGGGTATCATGGCGAATTCTTAACAGACACGCGTGGAACCGGCGTTCTGAACCGCGTTTTTCATGGCTGGGCACCTTACAAGGGCGCCATTCAAGGTCGTCGCCAAGGTGTTCTGATTTCTATGGAAAAAGGGCAAACTGTTCCTTATGCGCTCTGGAATCTTGAAGAACGTGGAAAGATGTTTGTCAGCGCACAAGTAGAAGTTTATCAAGGCATGATCATTGGTGAACATGCACGCGATAATGACCTTGAAGTGAACCCACTTAAAGGTAAAAAGCTCACAAACGTACGCGCCTCCGGAACTGATGAAGCCGTTAGATTGACCCCGCCAACGCTTTTAACCCTTGAACAGGCGATCGCATATATCAATGATGACGAGCTTGTTGAGGTGACGCCAAATCATATCCGATTGCGCAAACGCTATCTTGATCCCCACGAACGCAAACGCATGGCGAAAATTGAAAGCTAAGAACATAGTTTGTTGATAAGCGAATTCCAGTTGCGAAACTTAGCTTTTCTGACTACCTATTTGTGCTGTCGATGAAAGCATGTGTCTGATCGATATCAGCTACACGTTGAATAAATTTGATTTTGCAAAGAAAACGCGCCATTGAATTGATTTCATCTCTAAAAGAGTGTCGACGGCATATCTCATAAATTAGTGGCGTTTCCCATCATCATCTTCGTCGTAAAATACGGTTTTGTCGATAATGATTGTCGCGCCACTTTCAGCAACTTCTTCGAGTAGCTTTTGTTCTGCCTCCGAAAAGGCGTGGCCGTCAGACTGTCGTTGATCAATTGTGCCATAATTCGTGACTTCCAATGGATTTAAACCGGCATCCCGAAGAAGCTGCACCGTGTCACTCACAGCCAATCGCTCCTCTTTATTAGGCGCAAATAGTAGAAACGCCGCGCCAGTGGCTTGATCTGGCAAATCATCACCTTCTATTCGACCGACTTCAACCAGTAATGTATAAATTTCCATATCGACCATCTTTCTTAAACAAGCACAGCTGCATCGGATTGCGTGCCAGTGCCAAATACGCGCTTATACCTCTCAATTTCGCGCTCAGAACCCATGGCTTTGTTCACATTATCAGATAACTTGACCGTAGAGCGTCCATTGACGCTTCGCGCCTTGCAAACCAAAGAAACAGGTTGGAAAGCTGAGCCGCGCAAACCACGAAAATCACTGGTAAGCAGTGTACCCCAACCAAATCCAAGTCGAACCCTTGACGAAAATAAACCATGCAAACGCTCTATTTCCTCGACATCCAAACCATCTGAAAAAATAATGAGTTTTTCGCGAGGATCCTGACCATTGGCGCGCCACCACTCAATTGCCAGCTCGGCGCCCTTAACCGGATCACCGCTATCAATGCGCATACCTGTCCAATCCGCAAGCCATTTAGGCGCACTCTTCAAAAAGCTTTCAGTGCCATAAGTATCGGGCAAGATTATGCGTAAATTCCCGTCATAGTCTTGCATCCAATGATCAAGAACTTCATATGGCGCATTAGCCAACGCGTCATCATCTTTTGCCATTGCTGCATAAACCATTGGCAATTCATGAGCATTCGTACCAATTGCCTCAACTTCGTGACGTAAAGCCAAAAGGCAATTTGAGGTTCCTAAAAATTTCTCGCCCAAGCCCTCAATCATGGCTTGCACGCACCAATCCTGCCAGAGAAAACTGTGGCGCCTGCGAGTTCCAAAATCCGCTATTGAGAGTCCCTCCAGTTTTCTCAACCGCTCAATTTTCTCCCAGAGGCGCGAAGTTGCACGTGCATAAAGCACCTGTAGATCAAATTTTTGCATTTGATCCAAAACCGAACGCGACCGAAGTTCGGCAACAATTGACAAGACATGCATCTCCCACATCATCGTTTCATGCCAGGGCCCTTCGACTTCAAACTCATACTGTCCGTCTTTCACCGACAAGTCGTATTGTGGAAGAGAGAATTTTTCAAACCAATCAATAAATTGAGGCGAAAACATACGCTGCTTGCCATAAAACGTATTGCCCCGAAGCCAAGTGATTTCACCACGAGACAAGCGCAATTCGCGTGCATGGTCAAGTTGCGCCCGCAAATCTTTTTCTGATATTGCGTCGGCCAAACGCTCTGACGTTGTTCGATTTTGCAAGGCAAATTTTACTTGAACATGATCATGGCGTTTATGAATGAGCTGCACCATCAAAAGCTTATAAAAATCGGTATCCAATAAAGACCTTACAATTGGATCAATCTTCCATTGATGATCATGGACACGTTTGGCAATATCAATCATAAAATCGATCCCATAATTTGTGTTTGCAAACCTTTTGGTTCCATCTAAATATCTCCTTACGGTAAGATACCCACGCCCGCAACCCGACATTCTGAAAGCGCCTGTTCTAGCGAATTATCTAAGTCAATCGCCCGCGTTAAATTTTGTAAGATACGGCATTCAAATCCCAAATTTACGCCATCAATCGCTGACCAAGCCACACAAAAATCGGTTGCAAGTCCTACAAAATCCAATTCACGAATCCCACGGCTTCGTAGATAACCTTCTAGCCCGGTAGCGGTTTTTTTATCATTTTCAAAAAAAGCAGAATAACTATCGACATCTTTCCTAAACCCTTTTCGTATAATTGAGTCCGCCGAACGGCTATCAAGGAGTGGGTGAAAATTTGCCCCCTCACTTCCTTCAACACAATGCCGCGGCCAAAGCACCTGAGTTCCGTAAGCCAATTCAATCGTAGAAAATGGCTCTTGCTTTGCGTTGTCTGCGAAGCTTACGTGATCGCGCGGATGCCAGTCTTGCGTTAATATCACAGCATCATAATTTCGCATAGAGGCGTTGATCTGCCCAACGATTTCATCACCGCCCTTAACTGCCAACGCGCCGCCTGGGCAAAAGTCATTTTGAACATCAATCACAACGAGCGCACGCATGAAGATTCCTTTTGGCTATAATTTCTGAATCAACATAACCATAGCGACGCCTGCCGACAAGCAGGTAACGATTAACTGCAACTTTTGCGCGAATAAGAAAATTATGATATCCTTTGCTTACAGAGACAAAAAAATGAAACAATACGCACAGCTCATTGATGTTAAATCCGTACAAAAGCTCATTGCCATGACAGCTTTTACGTTGCCAGTTTTTCTGGTGTTCGGAGAGTATTTTTTGGGAAGCAATCCACGCTTTTACCCGACCATCAGTCAATATGTTCATGGAAGCTTTGGCAATGTTTTTATTGGGATGATTTTTGCGCTCGGCGCGCTTTTTTTCACCTATAAAGGTTACCCGGAAAATCACGGGCCTATCCCCCTGAGCGATCATCAGCTCGCAAATATCGCGGCTACGTCGCTCATTTTGGTCGCCACCTGCGATACACTTCTTTGCGGAATGGACGCCGCGACACCAGCGGCGAAACTGATGGAATGGGTTCACGTGATTTCAGCGATCATCAGCTTCTTTTGCCTAGGTCTTTTTTGCTTGTTTTACTTCACCCAAGAAAAAGATCACGACAACAGTCCAATAACAACAAAGCGCATCGCAATTTACCGATTATGCGGTTATATAATTTTTGGCGCGATGGGTATAGCTGCGATTGTGTTCTTACTCGGCGATAAATCATGCCCAACACACGTCTTCGCTGCGCCGGTTTTGTGGCTTGAATGGCTGATGATTTGGGCATTTGCATTGGCTTGGACAGTCAAAGGGCGCATGATTTTGTGTTAAGGCCTACGGCACTAAAATCTCGTGATCACGACCGACGGAAACTTATTCATATTCATCAACACTGCAGGCGCGTCGTCTAAACTCATTTTCTCACCAACAAGAAGCTGCGGATTTATTTTACCCGATGCGATCATATCGAGCATGGCGCCGTAACGATGGGCTTGCATGCCGTGAGAGCCAAGAATTTCTAGTTTCTTCGCTATCACCCTCGACATTGAAAGTTGAGGTGCGGCATGGTCACCTAGCATCAATCCGACTTGAATATGCTTACCACGAGGTCGTAAGCACATGATCGAATTATGACAAGTAATTTGCGCACCTAGCGCATCGAGTGAAGCCTGCGCGCCACCTTTGCTGATGTCCATTATGGCTTCTGGAATATCCGCGACTTTGCACCCATTCAGAGTTTTTTCTGCCACAAGTTGGCGCGCGAACTTCAATTTCTCATCATCAAAATCAACCGCGATCATTTTGCATCCTGGCGCGTTGGCGATCATGATCGCCGAAAGCCCAACTCCGCCGCAGCTATGAACCCCCTACCCATTGACCTGCGCTTGCTCGCGCTTGGTCCACCACCGCACGAAAAGACCTCGCGAAATGGCAGCCCAAACCGGCCGCGGTCGCAAAATCCATATTTTCGGGTAAGGCGACAAAATTCAAATCGGCGTTTTGAACACCGCCACATATTCCGCAAACGAACCCCAATGCGTAAAGCCAGGCTGCCCTTGGCGGTCGCAAACCTGCTGGTGCCCCGCGTGGCATTGTTCATAAGAACCACAAGACGCAATGAATGGGATAGTCACACGGTCACCTTGCTTCCACTTGATCACATTTTGGCCCACTTCTGCAATGACACCTGCAAATTCATGACTCGGCACATGGGGCAGATCAATATCACTGTCATGCCCCATCCATCCGTGCCAATCCGAACGACAAACGCCTGTGGCTTCCACTTTAATCACCACGCCATTTCGATCAGGTTTCGGGTAGTCAATGCGAACAATTTTGGAGGCTTGTGCAAATTTCTCGAAAAGCACCGCTTTCATTTTTATAATCTCGTTTTGGGGCAGTTCACCATAAGCGGACGCTTGGTTCAATTTTCAAATGCAAAACCCCGAGGGTAATAATGTACGCCATCGAAATCTCCCTTGCTGACCTCAAGTCCTTCGGCACGCATAATTGCGTATGCCATAGAGACATGAAACCAAAGATTCGGCAGCACGAATTGATGAACATAAGCCTCAGGCAAGAGCTTCGGGCTGGCCTCGCCCGCCTTGGCTTTGATGGGCTGAGAAATCGGTGACATCCTTTTTGTTTCTTCTAATCCTGCGCGTGCCTTCGCAATACCATCGCGACACTTTTCTACGCTTTCCATGATTCCTAAATCGGGCGCATCTCGCCCAGCCAAAGGATAAGCGCCGCGTAAGGTCATGCCGATCGCGACGGATAATTGCTCGGCAAGGGTAAACATGTCCGGGGCGAAGCGAGATTTCAAAAGATCATCAGCGTCTTTGGCGTTCTCAATAAGTTTAAGAAGATGCTCAACACGGTTCAATCCGTGTTCAGCGCTTGCATGAAAATAAGCGAGTTGGTTCATCAGCAAATCTTACATGATCAAGCACGGCTTTGAAAGCTCTTGGCTTCACCTTGGCGCCAATCCAAAAATTGTAGACTTGAGTAACGTGCAATGACCGCACAGAACAATGTGTTAAAATTAAGGGTCGGGAGAACTGATTTTGTAAATTGGACTTGGTGGATCACTTCATTTGATGAGCATAGCTTAGCGAAAGCCGCTGCAATCAAGCAATCACGGCCGCGACGCTAAACAGCAAACTTAACAGCTATTCCTGTAGGATAACCCGAAGTCCAAGCTCCATCATTTGATCAGATTCTGGCTGAGAAGGTGCATTCATCATCAAGTCTTCCGCGCGTTGGTTCATAGGGAACAACATCACTTCACGAATATTGCTTTCATCAGCCAAAAGCATCACAATGCGGTCGATCCCTGCCGCACAACCACCGTGAGGAGGTGCACCATATTGGAACGCTTTCACCATCCCACCAAAACGTTTACGCACCTCGTCTTCGCCGTAGCCCGCAATTTCAAATGCCTTAAACATAATTTCAGGACGATGGTTTCGGATTGCGCCCGAAACCAGCTCATAGCCATTACACGCCAAATCATATTGGTAGCCCAACACCTCTAACGGATCGCCGTTGAGCGCGTCCATTCCGCCTTGAGGCATCGAGAACGGGTTGTGTTCGAAATCAATCTTGCCGCTTTCTTCATCTTTTTCATAGATCGGAAAATCAACAATCCAAGCAAACGCGAAGCGATCTTGATCGGTCAAACCAAGCTCCTCACCAATCACAACGCGCGCTTTACCGGCAACAGCTTCAAATGCCTTTGGCTTACCCCCGAGAAAAAAGGCTGCATCACCGACACCAAGATCAAGCTGCTTTCGGATCGCCTCTGTGCGTTCGGGACCAATATTTTTTGCCAAAGGCCCCGCCGCCTCTATACCTTCGCCCTGATCACGCCAGAAAATATAGCCCATCCCTGGCAAACCTTGCTCCTGTGCAAACTTATTCATACGGTCACAGAACTTACGCGATCCCCCTTTAGGCGCAGGAATGGCGCGAATTTCAGTTCCCTCTTGCTCAAGCAGATTCGCAAAGATTACAAACCCCGAACCTTTAAAATGCTCTGAAACAACTTGCATTTTAATTGGGTTGCGTAAATCTGGCTTGTCGGTTCCATACCAAAGTGCCGCTTCACGATAAGAAATTTGCGGCCACTCACTATCGACCTTCCGGCCATTACCGAATTCTTCAAAAACACCCTGCAAAACAGGTTGAATCGTATCGAAAACATCTTGTTGTGTCACAAAGCTCATTTCGAGATCAAGCTGATAAAAATCTGTTGGCGAACGATCCGCGCGAGGATCTTCGTCGCGAAAACACGGCGCGATTTGAAAATATTTATCAAACCCAGAAACCATAAGAAGTTGCTTAAACTGCTGCGGCGCTTGAGGAAGAGCATAAAATTTACCCGGATGAAGCCGCGATGGCACAAGAAAATCGCGCGCACCTTCAGGACTTGAGGCCGTTATAATCGGGGTTTGGAACTCTTTAAATTCTTGCGCCCACATACGCTTTCTCATCGAAGCAATGACTTCTGAACGCAATGTCATGTTGTCTTGCATTTTCTCTCGACGCAAATCCAAAAAGCGGTACTTCAAACGGGTTTCTTCGGGATATTCTTGATCGCCAAAGACTTGCAAAGGAAGCTCATCTGCCGCTCCCAAAACTTCAAGATCACGCACAAATATTTCGACTTCGCCAGTGGGAAGCTTAGGGTTGATCAATGCTTCATCGCGCGCCAAAACCTCACCATCAACACGGATACACCATTCGGAGCGCACTTTCTCAAGCTCCGAAAAAACAGGACTATCGCCATCTGCAATCACTTGTGTAATTCCGTAGTGATCACGAAGGTCGATAAACAACACGCCACCGTGATCACGCACACGATGCACCCAACCGGCTAAGCGAACTTTTTCACCAACGTTTGAGGCATTTAGTGTATTACAATTATGTGTGCGATATGCGTGCATGATTTTGTCCTTATTTTCCTAGCGACGCATACACGTTTTTTAAGGGAGAGTGCAAGGGTGAAGACAACATCTCCACCCCATTTTGTTAGGCTTGAACCGTAGACGCTTGCGGATCAGCTTCTCTTTTTTGAAGCATTAACACGAGCGCACCCACGCCAATCGCGATCACACCAATCCCCGCGAAAACGGACATTAATACGAGCCCCATTCCGGCCATAACAACAAGTCCCAATGCACTCACAGCGTAAAACGCGATTTCTTTCGTTTTATTCATAAGGTTTTTCATTTTTAGTCTCCAATTTGCTTATACACAATATTTAGACACTTCACTTTAATTTGGCTTTGCAGCCACTTTACATATTTGTAAACTTAAAAAAGGCCTCAAAGCCTCCTTTTTGGGGACGTGCAAAAGCTAATGCCGCTTGGTGGCGTTCTGCAATTGCCTTCACCATTGAAAGACCTAGGCCGTAGCCGTCACTCGAGCGTGCGCTATCTAATCGAACCATTGGCTTCACAATTTCTTCAAGAGCACCCTCGGGCACCCCCTCACCATCGTCACGAACACCAATTTCAAAGACACTCCCAACTTCGCGCGAAAAAAGGTCGATGTGTTCGCCGCCATAAGCAATCGCGTTCTGAATAAGATTAGCAAGCGCTTGAACCATCATTTTGCGGTCGCAATTGAATCTGCGTTCGCTCTTGCTATCAATGCTCAAAATTCTTCCCGCATCCTCAACAACTGGCTCATAAATTTCTGCGATTGAATGCATCAAATCTTTCGCGCTCAGAAACTCAAAGTGATCATTGTTGTGAGAGGCTTCTATACGCGCGACCCTGAGAATCGTAGATAAAATTTGTGACAAGTCATCAACTTCGCGAATGGCATCATCAACCGCATCATTTTCCTTTGCCTCCAAACGCTCAAGTCGTGCACGCAATCGTGCGAGGGGCGTGCGTAAATCATGCGCTATATTGGCGCCCAGATTCCGTGCTTGTGAGAGCAATTGCTCTAGCTTTTGTGCAGTAATATCGACCTGCTGCGCCAACTGCCCGATATCATCTTTACTGTCTTTAAGATTTGTTCGCGCACTTAATTGACCCAGCGCGATGGAATTTAACGTTTGGCTAACCCGCAATAACCGTCGTTGAAAAATTAAGGTCGCAAATATGCCAATCGCAAACGTTAGCAAAAGTGAAATAATAGCCGCACTCCATAATATTCCGCCAAGCAATTCAATACTATCTTCGCTCTCCTCAAAGGACTTTGAAACCCACAAAATCTGCCCGTTTTCAAACTCATGCAAAAACACAATATGTTGCGCGTAAATGTTGAAAATCTCTTGGACCAGATCATCTTCAGCGATGAAACTCGCCCAATCATGTTTTTTAAGATCATTCAAAAAGTTCTTGGGTAGTTTTTGCGGATTTCTTAACAGCTGTATTATTGTCTGCTCATTTTTGACGGGTCGGTCTGAAGCGCTCCACCCATTTGCGCGTTGGGCGAGTTCGCTTACCGCTTGAGCGCGAAGCTGGTTGGCAAAGGTTGAATTTGCATAAGTAACGGTAATAATGAGTGCTAAGGCAAATACACTTATCAAGATCAAAGACAGTCGAAAAATGGTCGATTTTCGTAGCCGACTTAGACGTGTTTTAATCGCCAAAAACATAACCTAGACCACGCATTGTTTTAATAATCTCATCGCCAAATGGTTTTTCCACTTTTGCACGCAATCTACTGATGTGGGTTTCCACAACACTCGTCGTTGGATCAAAACTCAATTCCCATACCTGCTCTAGAAGCATCGTACGCGTCACCACGCGCCCCGGGCGACGCATAAAATACTCAAGCAACTGAAATTCCTTCGCCTTTAGCTCAATCTCTTCACCACGACGCGTACAAACGCGCTTGAGCAAATCGAGTTTAAGATCTCCATGCGCTAAGATCGCCTTCACTTCCTGTTGAGCGCTCGGTGTTGAACGGCGTGATAATGCGCTGATACGCGCTGATAGCTCTGCGAAAGCAAATGGTTTAACCAAGTAATCATCAGCTCCCATTTCCAACCCTTCAACTCGGTCATCGACCTCACCTAAAGCTGTTAAGAAAATAGCAGGCTTTGAATCTTTGGAGGCGCGAATTGACTTTAGAACCGAAAGCCCGTCAAGGCCAGGAACCATTCGGTCAAATATATAGATATCAAATTCATGGGTCAGGGCTGCAACGAGCGCGTCGTTCCCATCGACGAAATGCTCGACGACATGCCCCTCTTCTGTAAGGCCATTTTTAATCCATAAGGACAAACTTTTGTCATCTTCAAGGAGTAATATACGCATAGTCTTCTTCTAAGTGGAAATTCATAAAAAGAAAAGCGGCGTGTAACGCCGCTTAACTTAATTTTTCAATCAGTTTTTATCGTTGTCATGATCATCAGAATCGTCGTCCTCGTCGTCATCTCCGTCACGGTCAATCTCTAGAATTTCTCCTGTCTCGCCGTCAATTTCAATTTCGACCATCTCTCCATCAGATGTCTTAATTTCATATTCATAAAGAGCCTTTCCATTTTCTCTCTCAAGTTCATACTCATAAACTTCACCAGCAATTTCCGCTAAGGCAATCGCTCTTGCCTCCGCTTCGCCAATTGCGGGTTCGGCTGCCGAAAGAATTGCATAAGAGCCGCCTGCCAAAGGAAGCGCGATCAATGTTGTTAATAGTAGTTTTTTCATATTTTATTTTCCTTCTAATTTTAAATTTTGTCACGAGGTTCTAACTGCGACAATTGCAATATAGGAGCGGCTTCTTACACCGCCATTGTTCAAAATTTACAAAAATGTAATATTCAAAAATAACTTATAAATAATTGATTTTATTTAATTAATAAAAAGTTTTCTAAGAGCAGCTTGCGCAAAACAACCAACCAAGACCCGAAGTAAATATCATATTCCCCGCAACAGAATGCAAAATTACGGCGAGTGGAAATTCTTCACGCAAATACGCGCGCGCAAATATCAAGCCCCCTAAAAAGGTCATCACCAAAACGATGGGATATCCATAGGCAATATGCGCATACATAAAGATGATTGCGTTGAGAAGCATCTTTCCTCTTTGAGGCAAGATTTGCCCATAGCGCTCAAAATACAATGCTCTAAATATAATTTCCTGAGGAAATGCTGAAAATATCGGATAGAGAACCATCAGCAAAACCCAAAACGAAAAATATTGGGCAGGCAAGGCGAATAATCGTTCAGGAAAAATAGTATTGGTCGCCACGACTGAAATCAATAGCACCATAAATGCCATAAAAAATACGCGCGTCCAGTCTTTGCGCACTGGCCAATTCATAAGATTTCGCCAATAAAAGCCTTCAGTGCGTGATAACAAAAACGCACCCAAAATTGACCAAACACAAATGCCGGCGATTACAAAACGTCCCTCTGAGAAATATAGTGACAGCGGCGCTAAAATATACATAAGCCCGAATTCGAGCCACAACCTAGATTTTGAATTCATTGCAAATTATTGTCGAAATACCGTGTTAAAACTTCTCTATATATATCGCGCAGTATTTCGATGTGCTTGATATCCACATACTCATCAATCGCATGCATCGAACTTCCCACAAGACCCACCTCACATACTTGTGCGACATCCTTAATAAACCGCGCGTCAGATGTCCCGCCTGTGGTGCTCATCTTAGGGCGATTATTTGTGAATTTTTCGACGGCGTCCGCAATCATGTGCGTGAATTCGCCCTGCTCGGTCAAAAATGCATCCCCTGAAGCCTGAAAATGCAAGTCAAATTTCAAATCCTGGCTATCGTACCTTTTTACCTTATCACGAATTAATTCTTGCAAGCTTTGCCCAGTATGATTCGGATTATAGCGAATATTCATCGTCGCACGAATTGATGCCGGAATCACATTATTAGCGTCATTACCAACATCAACCGAAACAATTTCTAAATGACTGGGTTGGAAATCTGTATAACCATCATCAAGTTTCAAATTTTGAAAATGACTGAGAAGCTCTAACGTCGGCGCGACGGGATTAACTGCGCGCTCAGGATAGGCCACGTGCCCCTGTTTACCAAAGGCAGTCAAATATGCAGTCAGCGAACCTCTCCGACCATTTTTAACCATTTCGCCCATCACGTTCGGGCAAGTTGGCTCACCCACAATGCAATGATCAATTTTTTCTGAACGCGCTTTCAAATCGTCCAAAAGCGCGCGCGTGCCATCCACGCCGGCGCCCTCCTCATCACCTGTAATCAACAAAACAATCGAGCCGTCAAAAGCGTGTTTCACAAAATCAATCGCTGCACAAACAAAGGCTGCAACGCCCGATTTCATATCGCACGCTCCACGACCAAACATCAAACCATCAACAATTTCAGCACCAAAAGGGTCATAGTTCCACGCGTTCTTATCACCAATTGGAACGACATCTGTATGACCATTAAACGCAAAAACTGGCGTCGCATCACCAAAACGCGCATAGAGATTACAAATCCCGTTCCGATCTACACGACGCGTCTCAAAACCAGCATTTTTCAACAAGTCTTCAAGTAAAACAAGCGCGCCAGCTTCTTCTGGCGTAACCGACGGACAACGAATAAGTTCAGCCGTCAGTTGGACGGGATCCAAATTTTGCGTCAAAATAGCCTTCCTCCAAGTGGAACCTCGTGATCAGGCGCAATCAAAACCACTTCTCCGTCTTCATCTGGCACACCCAGTGTTAAAATTTCTGAGCGAACCGGTCCGATTTGGCGCGGGGGAAAATTCACCACAGCCATCACAGATTTGCCGACCAAATTTTCAGGCTTATAGTGTTTTGTAATCTGGGCGGAGGATTTTTTCTCACCAATCTCTTCACCAAAATCAATCCATAATTTATAGGCAGGCTTGCGCGCCTCTGGAAAATCTTCAGCGCGCACAATTTTACCAACGCGAATATCGAGCTTCAAAAAATCATCAAAACGAGCTTCCATGACAAAACTATCCTTTGAATTTTTGCATAAGCTCTTCCAGTTCCTTCATGCTATCTTTGAGGCGCTCTGATGCCATCTCCATAATATCATCGCTTGACTCTTTAACGACTTCACCTACCGAACTCATACTGGCAACTGCCCGCTGAAAAACCGCCTGCGCATCTTCAAGCACGTTGTCAAATCCTTCATCCTTCACCTCTTCGGATTTTTGAGAAAAATCTTTCACATTCTTCAAAGCATCCTTCATCATTTCCGATTGCTTTTGCGCAAGCGCCCCTAAGCCTTCTGCAGCTCTTTGATTCATCGCTTGCAAATTTTCGAGGTTTTTACGCTGACTATCCATTAGGCTCTGCATATCTTCATCCGCAATCTTGCCTTCTGAAAAATTCTTTACAAATGCATTTTCGCTTAATGACTTAATAAATGGGTTTTCTCCCCACGCCGCCATCATCGTGTTCAAATCGAAATTGTTAAACGGATTACTGTCATCTTTACTCATTGCTTTCTTCCTTATGATCCTAGCATCTTTGAACGCTCGCACGCCGCGCTTACTGTCTGCAAGATTAACGGCTCAAGTCCCTTCTCTAAATCCATTAATCGGGCCAAACCCGCTGCCGTCGTCCCCCCCGGGCTTGTCACATTGGTGCGGAGCTGGCTTGGCTCTTCTTGAGATCCATTTGCAAGTTTACCAGCACCTGCAACCGTTGCCAAGGCAAGCTTTTTTGAGACTTCCAAACTTAATCCATTTGCAATTCCCGCCTTTGTCATACACTCAATCATATAAAAAACATAGGCAGGCCCAGAACCCGAAAGCCCCGTGACGGCATCCATTTGACCTTCATCTTCTAAAAAAACCGTCTCCCCAACCGCCCCCATCAAAGTTTGCGCCAGCTCTAGTGATTTTATATTAACCGCACGGTTTCCAATCAAAGCCGTAATGCCAGCACCAACTGCGGAGGGCGTATTTGGCATTGTACGCACAATGGGTTGATTTTCTCCAAAAAAACGCTCAAATAATTCGATTTTACAGCCCGCAGCCACCGAAATAACGATAGCTTCTTTGGGGATTGATAGTTGTTCGAGCAAATCAGGTAAAATTTGAGGCTTCACCGCAAAAACAACGATATCAGGCGTGAAACTATCTGGGTTTATGCGAACGTTGAGATCTTGAATAGCTGCAGAGGGCTGCGGGTCAAAGACGGCAACATCTGCGGCATTTAATCCATTTTTAAGCCATCCTTGAAGCATCGCAATGCCCATCTTACCGCCACCATAGAGCGCGAGGCTTTGCCCCTTCATACTCATTTCATGCCCCTTTTATTTACTCGCTTTAGGCTTTGAATTTGCACGTGTCCGCGTTGACGGTTTTTTAGACTTTTTCATTGCTTCAATTTCTTTGCGCAAGACTTCAACCTCGGTTCGTGCATTCTGGGCCATTTGCTGAACAGCTTCAAATTCCTCACGAGTTACAAAATTTTGATCCTCCACCATTTTCGCAAAAAATCCTTTCATCGAATTTTCAGCTTCTTGCTTTGCTCCTTGAGCAACGCCCATCGCGCCTGAAAAAACGCGAGATACATCATCAAAAATCTTATTTGCATTCGCCATAACTATCTCCTATGTCCTAAGTAACATATGATATTTTTCGACATAATGCCAAGAGGATCACAATAATAATGTTCGCACTTGCAATTAATTTTCCCAACATCGACCCAGTGATTTTCAGTATTGATTTATTTGGTTTCCCAATTGCACTTCGATGGTATGCGCTCGCGTACATTATCGGCATCTTCTTGGGCTGGCGCATACTAATGAGGCTCGTGCGCGCAAATGACTATCCTCACAAATCAATCACCGAAGAAATTGCCGATGATTTCTTAGTTTACGCTGTGTTAGGAATCATTGTCGGCGGACGCATATTTGGAACGCTTGCCTATAATTGGGAGTATTATTCACAAAATCTCATTGAAGTCGTAAAGCCGCCCTATGCGGGCATGAGCTTCCACGGCGGATTTTTGGGCATTATCGTCGCCACTTTCTTGCTATGTCGAAAACACCAAATATCGGTACGCGCATTTGGCGATTTATTGGCGCTTGTCGCGCCCATTGGGCTATTTTTTGGTCGAATCGCCAATTTCATTAATGCGGAACTTTGGGGAAACCAAACCGACGTAGCATGGGGTGTAATTTTCCCGGGCGAAACGGTTGCCCGACACCCCTCTCAGCTCTATGAGGCCGGCTTAGAAGGCTTGTTTCTTGGCCTGTTGCTTTGGTACTTATATAGACGCGGAGCGCTTAAAAACCGAGGCCTGCTTGCCGGCATATTTTTTGTGGGTTACGGTACAGCTCGAATTTTTGTCGAATTTTTTCGCGAGGCTGATCATCAATTCCGTTCGGTCGAGAACACCGCAGGAAGTGTTCTTCACGTAGGTGAATTAGGACTATCAATGGGACAAGTCCTGTCATTGCCGATGGTTTTTGCAGGCCTCGTTCTTATCTACCTTTCGCGGCGTCATCCTTAATGTCGCTTTCGCCCCTGAGTAAAATCATCAGTGCCGAGATTTTAAAAACAGGTGAAATGCGTCTCGATAAATTTATCGAAGCCAGCCTATGGCATGAATCCCATGGCTATTACAGCACGAAAACTGTATTTGGTCGCAAGGGCGACTTTGTCACGGCACCCGAAATTTCTCAGATTTTCGGCGAGATGATTGGGGCATGGATCATACAAACATGGCAACGTCTCGGCGCACCGAAAAAAATTTCACTACTAGAAATGGGGGCTGGGCGCGGTATTTTGATGCGAAACGCTCTCAGATTTTGTAATCAAGTCCCCGAATTTATGTCCGCTTTGTCCTTACATATTTTAGAGAAATCCGAGCGACTTCAAGCCATCCAAAGGAACAACATTGACAAAGATATTCATTTTGTTTCCAGTTTAAGCCAACTTCCCTCAACACCTACAATAATAATCGCGAACGAATTTTACGACGCATTACCCATTCGGCAATTTCGTTTTGAGGATGGAGGTTGGTTAGAGACCTATATTAATGGCGATCTTCAAAAAGTTTGGCGTCCATGTGCCCAGCCGCCCAAACAAATGCAATCTCACATGCGAAGCGGCAAAACGATCGAAATTTGCGAGGGAGCGATACATTTTGCTTCAAAACTTGGTGATTTTTTATTTAAAAACACAGGCGCACATATCGCAATTGACTATGGATCTTGGCAAGGTTACGGTGACACATTGCAGGCAATCAAAGCACATAAATTTGTCGACCCATTTTTAAACTCGGGAGAGTCTGATATAACAGCGCATGTCCGTTTTGAAGACATTGCTGAGGCCTGCGCTTTACACGCACAGTTTATGGAACAATCTGAGTTCCTTGAAGCTTATGGTGGATCACGACGCCTAAAACAACTGATTGACCAAAACCCGAAAATGTCTCAAAAACTAGCACAAGATTATGAACGGCTTACGGACCCCAATCAAATGGGCAAACTCTTTAAAGTCCTTATCATGGAGCAAATGAATGACGTTTTTTGAATCGAAGAATAGCCTCGAATGGTGTCAAGTAAACGAATTACAAGAATTTGCTCATGGTTTTTTCACCCGCAAAGGTGGAGTTTCAACCGGAGATATTGGACAGCTCAATTGTGGTTTTGGCGCTGATGAGCCCGCCGAAAACGTGATCGAAAACCGGGCGCGCATTGGTGAAGTTCTCGGTACAAATATCGCGCCGCAAACCGTCTTTCAGCATCATTCTAACGATGTCGTCGTTATTGATAAGCCTTTCGTAGACACGCCCAAGGCTGATGCAATTGTGACCAACGTCCCTGACCTTCCGATTGGCATATTAACCGCAGACTGTGCGCCCATATTACTTGCTGACAAACACACTAAAATCATAGCGGCAGCCCACGCAGGGTGGAGAGGTGCTGTCGGCGGTATAATTGAAAACACAGTCAAAGAAATGCTAAAATTGGGCGCAGATTCTCAGCACATTACGGCGGTTGTTGGGCCGTGTATTTCACAAAATAATTATGAAGTCGGCGAAGATTTTTTTAATGAATTTCTTTCGCACGAGCCTAAATACGCCGCATATTTTTCGGAAATGGGTTCCCTGCACTTTAATTTGCCTCGCTTTGTCTTGGATCAATTGAGAGCTTGTGAAATTGGCGATGTATTTTGGATAGGCGAATGTACTTATGCAGATGAAATGCGCTATTATTCTTATCGCCGCTCAACACACAAAAAAGAGGCCGACTATGGTCGCCTTATGTCCGCGATTATGATCAAAACCACTGATTAAAATCCTACTTGTTAACGAACAGTTCTTGAATCCATTCACGGCATTGATTTGGATCATCAAGTTTCACACGCAAACGAGCCGGTTTTTCTATTCCAAAAATTTCCATATGCCCGCCATTTACCTCCAAAACAGCTTGAGCAGGCGCTTCACTTTGACGATGGTCAAGTGAATGCGGTTCTGCATTTCGAACAATGTTAATAAGCTTAAAAGCAGAATCAAAAAATATTATATCAAGGGGAATAAGCGTATTTTTCATCCAAAAAGCGCGCATTTTTGAATCGGGATATAAAAATAGCATTGCATCACTATTCGGAAGTTCTGCACGCTCCATCAATCCACGGGCACGGGATTCTTCATCCGCAACAATTTCGGCGTTATACGAGATCCACCGCACGTCAGAACCAATGGTGACATCTGCCATACAAGCCGCATTTGAGTGCGTAAACATCAAAAATATCATAAATCCAATAAATATCCGGATTGCCCACATCAAGGATATAACCTACTCATCAGCCAAGGCTTATCAAGGTCCTCTCGCTGCCATTGAAAGCGATCATGCAAACGGAACTCTCCCATCTGAAAAAACTCTATTTCGAGCGGCAGGATACGATATCCTCCCCAAAACGGTGGACGCGACGCGGCTTTATTTCGATCAAATTTTTTCCACTCATTTAATAGAATTTCACGACTAACAAGTGGGTGCGACTGTTTTGAGACCCACGCACCGACTCGACTACCTTCTCGCCGATTATGGAAATATTGGTCCGATTTTGCATTGGACAACTTCTCAGCAATCCCACGCACACGCAATTGTCGACTTTGTTGGACATAAAACATATTAAATGCAACTTTACCCGAAGCCAGCTCACGCCCCTTTTGACTTTCGTAGTTTGTAAAAAAAATAAATCCAGTTTCATCAATTTCGCGCGCGTAAACAACACGTACATTAGGCAAACCATCCGCATCAACGGTCGCCAAGTGCATGGCTTCGACCTCAATCTCGCCTTCCCTGCGTGCGAACTCAACCCAATCTTTAGCCACTTGGATTGGATTTGATTCCTCACTATCAGCACCAAAAAAATTCATAAGACCTCCAATTTCACTTAAGCGTGCATATTGACTTGATGCAAGCCACTATTTCTTTTAATAATTATTTGAGCAAAGGAGCGCACAAATGTCGAGTATCATGAAAGGAAAAAAAGGCCTCATAATGGGGCTAGCGAATGATAAGTCAATCGCCTGGGGAATCGCCAAGGCTTGCCATGAGCAAGGTGCAGAATTGGCTATTAGCTATGTGGGCGAAGCTTTCAAAAAACGCGTAGTGCCACTGGGAGAAAGCCTTGGCGTTGATACCTTCATTGATTGCGATGTTTCGGACATGGACTCAATTGATCGTGCATTTGAGCAAATCGAAAAGAAATGGGGCAAGCTCGATTTTATCGTTCATGCCATTGGTTTTTCAGATAAAAATGAATTGCGCGGACGCTATGTTGACACGTCTCGCGATAACTTCAATATGACAATGGACGTTTCAGTTTATTCATTTACTGCTGTCGCTCAGCGCGCCGAAAAGTTAATGCATGACGGCGGTTCGATGCTAACCCTTACGTACTACGGCGCCGAAAAAGTTATGCCCCACTATAATGTCATGGGCGTTGCCAAAGCCGCGCTCGAGGCGAGTGTTAAGTACATGGCAATGGATTTGGGACCTAAGAACATTCGAGTCAATGCAATATCCGCAGGCCCCATTAAAACGCTTGCCGCATCGGGAATCGGCGATTTTCGTTATATATTGAAATGGAATGAGCTTAACTCTCCGCTCAGACGGAATGTAACAATTGATGATGTTGGAAAATCAGCAATGTTCTTGCTATCTGATCTTGGCTCAGGCGTGACTGGCGAAAATCTCCACGTTGATGCCGGCTATCAGGTCGTTGGCATGAAAGCTGAGGATGCGCCCGACATCGATGTTGTGACAGGAAGAAAGTGATTGAGCGCATAAGAAATGAGAGCCAACCGTTATATTGGAGTCTTAACCCGCAATTCTGCCGATTGAGATGTGCTTTATTACGCGGACAGAGAACTTAAAGTCGAGGAATGATATGAACGACCGCTTGCCCCACGAAAAAGGATTTCACATCAGTTGGGATCAAATTCACCGAGATAGTCGAGCCCTTGCTTGGCGATTGGATGGCAAAGGTCCCAACAAAGGCGAATGGAAAGCCATATTAGCGGTTACCCGTGGCGGCATGGCGCCTGCTATGATTATTGCGCGAGAGCTGAATATTCGTACTATTGAATGCGTTTCGGTAAAATCATATGATTATCAAAATCAATCTGAAGCCGTTGAACTAAAGGCAGCGAATGATGAATTGATTGGAGATGGTGAAGGCATACTTGTGATTGACGATTTGGTCGATAGCGGCAAGACGCTTGATTTTTTACGCAAAAAATATCCCAAAGCTCATTATGCAACCGTTTATTCCAAGCCCGCCGGTGAACCAATGGTCGACACATTTATTACATCGGTAAGTCAAGATACGTGGATATTTTTTCCATGGGATATGGCGATGCAATATGTACAACCCTACAGAGGCATTGACGACTAAAATTACGGTTTGCGTTTAAAAAGCGCGTATATTGGTATATAATTCAAAGGCAAAGTTTACCAGCTTGAGTGATAATTATAAATCGGCGCAATGAAAATTGCATTTGATTTCGCGCCAAGTCGCAACTATGGATTCAGATTATGAGCCAATCAATTGAAGCCCGAGCGCGCAAACAGGGATTAAGGATGACACCGCAGCGAATCGCAATTGCCGCGATTATCGACGCGGCGGATGATCACCCTAATGCTGATGAAATTTACGCGCGCGTTAGTCAACAGAATCCCAAAATTTCGATCGCCACCGTATACCGAACCCTCAAACAATTTAAGGAAAACGGAATCTTGGATAGCCTTGATTTTGGTGATGGACGCGCAAGATTTGAAGATGCAAAACGCGCGCATCATGATCATTTACTCGATATTGATACAGGCGAAGTGATTGAATTTGTCGATGCGGAGGTTGAACGCCTTCAAGAAAAAATTGCTCAAAAATTTGGATATGAATTAATCGGCCATAAATTCGAGCTTTACGGGCGCAAGATTAAGTAAGTTTCGCACATAGACGTTGCTCAAAGAATTCGCTATAAAACCCACAAAATTAAAAAGGATCACCCAATGACAACCATTATTGATGTATTCGCTCGTGAAATTCTTGATAGTCGCGGAAATCCCACAGTCGAGGTTGATGTAACGCTTGAGGACGGCTCGACCGGACGCGCAGCAGTTCCTTCAGGGGCTTCGACCGGCGCACATGAAGCACATGAGCGCCGCGATGGTGGTGATCGTTATCTTGGCAAAGGTGTTGAAGGTGCGGTTGAAGCCGTCAATTCTGAAATTCGGGACACGCTTGCGGGTATGGATGCATCTGAGCAGCTCGAAATTGATCAGGTCATGATCGACCTTGACGGCACAAAAAATAAATCCCGACTTGGTGCAAACGCTATTTTAGGTGTCTCACTCGCAACCGCTAAGGCGGCAGCGCAATATTATGGACAATCGCTTCATAGATATATCGGTGGCGCGCGAGCTCATGTGCTACCTGTCCCAATGATGAATATTATTAATGGCGGTGAACACGCAGATAATCCCATTGATATTCAAGAATTTATGATTATGCCTGTGGGAGCAGATAGCATTCGTGATGCAATCAGAATGGGTGCGGAGGTCTTCCACTCACTCAAAAAAGAACTTCAAAAATCAGGGCATAACACCAACGTCGGCGATGAAGGCGGATTTGCGCCCAATTTAAAATCGACCAAAGAAGCGCTCGATTTTATTATGAAATCAATCGAAACAGCTGGGTACAATGCTGGTCAAGATATGTATTTGGCACTTGATTGTGCATCAACTGAGTATTTTGCAAACGGTAAATATGAGATGAAAGGTGAAGGCGTATCGCTCACACCAGAACAAAATGCAGCATATCTTGCTGAACTTGTTAAAAATTATCCCATTATCTCGATCGAAGACGGCATGGCCGAAGATGATTGGGAAGGCTGGAAAGCGCTTACAGACTTGATTGGCAATCGCTGCCAGCTTGTTGGGGATGATCTTTTTGTAACGAACCCAGAACGTCTTGAAAGTGGTATAGAACAAGGTGTTGGTAACTCAATTCTTATCAAAGTCAACCAAATCGGTACGCTCTCAGAGACGCTGGAAGCGGTTGACATAGCACACCGCGCACGCATGACCGCTGTCATGAGTCATCGCTCAGGTGAAACGGAAGACTCGACGATTGCAGATCTTGCGGTCGCAACAAATTGCGGACAAATCAAGACCGGATCGCTCTCGCGCTCGGATCGATTGGCTAAATATAATCAGCTTATTCGGATCGAAGAAGAACTCGGTTTCCAAGCGGTCTATGCGGGCACCCAGATTTTGAGAAATTCTTGATGGACAAAGCGGGTCTTATTTTTATCATTCCGCCGCAATTCGATATTGAAGCGGATCAAAATTTAATAAACGCCGCGATTCATGCCTCTCAAGATTTTCATCTGGCTTGCTTGCGCTTAAAATCGGGAGATATTGGACGCGGATCACTTATCAAGCGCGCCGACACCTTAAGAGAAATCGGCCATTCCAATGAAATTTCAGTGATCATTGATGATCACTATTCATTGGCCAGGGAAATTGGTCTTGACGGAGTGCACCTTTCCACAGCTGATCCCAAAAAAATGCGCGAAGCGCGTAAATTATTAGGGCCGGACTCAATTTTTGGGGTCTATGCTGGCGCCTCTCGTCATGACGGGATGACAATCGGCGAAATCGGCTGCGACTATGTATCTTTTGGGCCGATTGAATCGCAAGGGCTTGATATCGAATCTGCAAATGCCGAACTTTTTGAATGGTGGTCAGAAATGATCGAAATTCCTGTCGTTGCAGAAGGGCACATTTCCGCACAAAATATTACGCCGATCAAAGATCATACCGATTTTGTTGCCATTGGAGACGAATATTTTTTATCCGAAGCTCCTGACAAATCTCTTCGTGATATATTGGGAAGTCTATAGTTCGCGTCCTCACTCATACGTCGTTTGCGTCACGCATTTAATATTTATGCCAAAGGTTCAATATTTCGCGCACGTAAGCGCTCGGTGTGAATGCCACGAATAACTTCTTCAGCTTTTTTGGATAGGTTCTTACGATCTCCTTCGACTTTGATCGGTTCACTGAAATGCACCTCAACTTCTCGTGTTCCAGGCAATGTCGCAATATCATATATATAAGTTTCTAAAGTCGCTTGCCCCCACCAACCATAAAAATTATCCGAAGCGCCTTTTGGCGCATGATAAATCAGCGTGACAGGTTGAACAAATATCGTTTTTTCACTCTTAAAAAGAGCCGCAAATAGCGTCGATTTGAAATTCAAGATTCGCAGCCCATCAGTCGTTGTTGCCTCGGGATGGAAAATCATTAGATCGCCACTATCAATTCTATGACAAAGCTCTTCAACAGAATCTTTGGCTTTTTTGGGTGTACGCTCTATAAACTGAGCGCCCGCGAGCATAGCAAAAAAGCCAATAATTGGCATTTGCCTCACTTCTGACTTTGCAATCATATAACCACCGCAAGCCGCCATAAGTACAATTGTGTCTGCGGGACTTAAATGATTTGCGACCACCACACCATGTTCGCGCATAACCTTTCCGCGAACACAGAGACGTAAACCTATAAGTCGCGCCGCCCAATGGGCCCAGAATTTTGTAACTAAAAAATGCAGGCTACGTCGTCCATATATTTTTCCGACTAATTGTAAAGCAAGCATCGGCAGCAAAAGTACAAGGGCAAGTGCTACGATCGCGATCAATCGGACAATCATGAGCCATTTTCCATACCAAGGGACAGTTGGCTTAACCTTTGCCAACTGTTCATCGTGAAAACGGTATGGATTATCTTCATTAAAATTTTTCATGCATATATTGCCTTATATTTTTCAACCATCTGACTGGTTTCCATCGCAACAAACACATCTATTGTGTTAAAATCGTGGTCAACAAATGCGCCTTGACCGATGCGCCCCCCAAGCCGTAAATATGCCTTTATTAATGATGGAATTTCCCGCATCGCTTGCAGCTGATTAATTTCAACCATGGGTGTCAATTGCAAATTTGCAGCACCTTCTTTGCGAACAAAGACTTCGCGATCCGACTTAATCAGGTATTTATGGAAAAGTAACGACAATGAATGTTGATAGGGCTCAATATTTGTGCCCTGGAAGCTAGCAGTCCCAAATAGAATGTCGAACTTTTCTTCACGTACATAGCGCGCAAGACCTTGCCAAAGCATGGCCATTGCCGCCCCTCCTCGATAATTGGGATGAATACATGATCGTCCCA
Source organism: Paracoccaceae bacterium (assembly GCA_965263365.1). GTDB lineage: Bacteria > Pseudomonadota > Alphaproteobacteria > Rhodobacterales > Rhodobacteraceae > CANMUM01. The sequence continues at coordinate 590,093 of OZ253672.1, read as the reverse complement.
GTTCGAGCTTTCGCCCTGGAAGGCAAAGCAATTTTTCCAATTCAAATTCTTGTTCAGAATAAAATCCACCAATTTGATCGGCGGCATCACTCGAAATAAGACGGTAGAGACCAACCGCAGCATTTTCAGGATTAGATTCAATTAAGTGCGTATCAAACAAGCACAAATGTTGAATTCGAGTATCGAATTTGTCAATTTCAAGTCGCTGAGCATGATCAGATGATTCAGCACGCGCGCCAAGTTCCTCAACAAACACACGATATCTAAGACGCTGAGCCGCTCGCAGGTCTTGTTCAGATTTAACAAACCTAAGTTCCAATCTCGGATCAGAGCTTAACAATTCAACCTCACATCTTTTCCAACAGAAGTAATTTGCAATGAGCCATTGCTATATAATATACTGTCATTTATTCAAGATCGAAGTTTTCTTATCAAACAATTTACCATTTAGTTAAAATAGCTTAACATGATTTTAATTCTATCCAATATATATTATTTAATCATGCAACCCAAAGACTAACAGGAAAGATAGATGTCAAATTTTGAACACTTAACATTACCTATGCTCATTGCCGGCAGGTTAAACCACGACTATGTCTCTCCTTTGACAGCAATTTCAAACGCACTCGAAATTTTTGAATTGGATCCTTCACAACAAGATGCAGCACTTGAGTTAATTAAAGACTCCTTAAATAGCGCATTAGGTGAACTTCAATTCAATCGCATCGCATTTGGCTCATACAGTGATGATGAGTTTCTCTCGATTAACGACACGAGAATGCGAATTGAGAATATTTTTTTTCAAGAAGATGTCACAATTCATTTTGATGAAGTCAAAGAGCCTCCCAAAAAATCCGAAGCAAAAATTTGGTTTTTAGGAATTTATTGCCTGCGTTCAAGCTTCATCAAAATAAATAAACTTGAAATAAAACCTCATCAAAATGGTTGGCAGATAATCGCAGAGGGATCAGGAACTAAAACACAAGACGGCAAATATCGTTCCGAAGATCATTGGCTTCAAATTGGAGAAATTGGTTCAAGTTCGGTTCACTTCCGTTTGCTATTCAACCATGCAGAGGAAATGAATTACGACGTAATATTAAAGCGCTTTGATGATTCGCGTATAATTCTAAATATTTGGAACAAAAACTAGATTATTGTTGTGCTTAATTTCTGCCTATTCATCGCTTTGACATAGTGAAGGGAACTGGCGGTGTTAAGTTGAACTTGCTCTTTTGTAACTGACTTTATTACACGCCCAGGAACGCCAATAACAAGTGAATTGTCTGGAATTATTTTACCTTCAGTAACAATTGATCCCGCTCCAATTATACAATTCTTACCAATTTTTGCACCATTCATAACCATAGCACCCATCCCAATCAAAGTATTGTCTTCGACTTGACAACCATGCAAAAGAGCACGATGTCCAATCGTGCAATTTTGTCCAACTTTCAACGGAAATCCGATGTCGGTATGCATAATGACTTGCTCTTGAACATTGGTAGTATCTCCAATTTCAATTAATTCGTTGTCGCCGCGCAAAACAGCTCCGTACCAAATTCCGACTTCTCGCCCCAAGCTAACTTTGCCAATTATTGTGGCATTCGGGGCAACCCAATGAGAATTGTCACTTGGAAATTCTGGAGAAATTCCCTCAAGGCTCAAAATATTACTCATCCCATATCTCATCAAATTCTTCATCTAGGTCTGCAATGAAATTTAACGCCCCTGTCCAACGGCTTCTTCTTAGTCTTTCAGCAGTGATTACAGATTGTAATTCTTCTGATGCACGCCCAATTTCACGATTAACAATAAGGAAATCGTAATTTTGCCAGTGAGAAATTTCTTTCTTTGATTGACGCATTCGCCGATCAATAACCTCCACGCTATCAGAAGCGCGTAAACGGAGACGTTGATGCAATTCAGAAATCGTAGGTGGCAAAACAAAAATTGAGACAACGTGTTCCTTGAGAACGGACGCTCGAATTTGGTCACCGCCCTGCCAATCGACATCAAAAATAATATCCACCCCTTCATCAAGCGCAGTTTGAACCGGCTTCAAAGGCGTACCATATAAATTTCCAAATACTTCCGCATATTCCAACATTTCTCCGCGAGCGACGCGCGCCATAAATTCTTCGTGAGAAACAAAATCATAGTGAACGCCATCGATCTCATCTTCACGTGGAGAGCGAGTCGTAGACGAAATTGAAAATCTAATATTTGGATCTTTTGTCATTATTTCGCGCGCCAAGCTCGACTTTCCAGCGCCGCTAGGACTAGATAGAATAATTAACAAAGGCGCGTGTCTTTTCATGCGGTACTCCTCACTACTCCTTATATATCATTTATTTAAAGTCCAAGCCCAAATTCCAAAAAACTCTTTGGAAACCGTTAACCTATTTAATATATTAAGTATTGCAAATTTAATTCAATTTGCAGTAATTTTGACTCGAAAGTTATGAAATCGCCAACTAAAAATATAAAAATACCACAAGCTGTTGCTTATTGGGAAAAAAATAAACGAGGACTTTCACCTCCCTTTCGCTATGACTGGGATCCGCGTGAAACACAGTCTCAGTTTATTATAGATTGCCGTGCTGAAAACACTTTCAAAATTCGTTCAGCCGGAATTCTGGTTGAAAAATTAATCGGAATTTGTTTGGCGGGGCGTGGTTTTCCAAGCTTATTTTTTAAACATGTAAGCGATCCAGTAAAAAGTGGGCTCATATCAACTATAGATGAGCCAGGTCTTTTTTCTATGACCATAACAACGGAACAAAAAAAATATCCGATTATGTTTATGCCACTTCGTGCCGATAGTGGTCCAATAGAATTCGCTGTTGGTGTGATAGAAATCGACAAAGAACCTCTTCATTCATCTCCCCTACTCGGAGCTGAAGATTTTAATTTTGAGTCTATTCGACATACGCCCTTAAAAAACGCGAGCGGTTTTGCAGAAGAGCCAGCAGGGTTTAAGCGACAGGTTCGCCAAAGTTTGCGTGTTATCGAAGGTGATAGACATCATATCGAAATGCTCTCGCAAAATAAACTTTCGCTCGTAAAGAGCATCAAACGAGAACCCTAATTTAAGTGAGTTGGCATATCTCAGGAAGAATATCCAAAGCAGAATGATCTAGGTGAATATTTGCAACTGATCGCAAGACCGGCTTTGCACGATATGCGACCTTATATCCGGCACTTTCGAGCATGTCGAGATCATTTGAACCGTCACCAATAGCGACAATTTCTTCCTTCAAAATTCCTAATTCTTGAGCATGATTTTGAAGTTCTGTTCTTTTGAATAAACGATCCACAATCTGACCACAAAGATCACCCGTGAGCCGCCCATCGGAAATTTCGAACTGATTGGCAACATACTTATCAAAGCCTAAATAATTGGCGATGCGCGAGGCAAAAAACGTAAATCCACCCGAAACCAAAACGGTTCGCACACCATTTGCATTTAACTTCACGAGCAACTCTTTTGCTCCAGCATTCGGTGTAATTCGCTCATCAAAACAAACTTGTAAAACAGATTCAGAGACTCCACCTAACAACTGCACACGCTTACGCAACGCCGCCTCAAAATCTAGTTCACCCCGCATCGCACGCTCAGTCACATCCGATACTTCAGCCTTAACACCCACATAGTCGGCAAGTTCATCAATACACTCTTGACCGATCATTGTGCTATCCATGTCTGCGACAAATAGCTTTGGAATTGGCATTTTTTGCGGCAAGACGTTAACATCTACGCCCTCAACAAAAGGCACCGTCTGTTCTGTTGTCTCAATAATCGATTGCAAATGCACAAAATTGAAACGCTGTTTTATGATCTCGAAATTGCTTAAACCATAGTGCAAAATCACCTGATCAAGAGCATGCTTAGGAACACCACTTTCATTTGAAAGATATATATTCACATTCATGTTTATGTCATCTGTTTCGCTTTTCAAGCATTTCCGCGATCAAGAATGCAAGCTCCAAAGACTGACTGGCGTTCAATCTCGGGTCACAGACTGTATGATAACGCGACGATAAATCTTCATCACCCACAGTGTTAGCGCCCCCACCCGTGCACTCTGTCACATTTTTACCTGTCATCTCGAAATGAACGCCGCCTGCATAACTACCCTCAGCCGCATGAATATCAAAAAATTCTGTCACTTCTTGAAGCACAGATTCAAACGGGCGCGTTTTATATCCAGTGCTTGATTTAATTGTGTTTCCGTGCATCGGATCACAGGTCCACACTACTTTTTTACCCTCTGTTTCAATCGCTTGAATCAATTTTGGCAAATGCTCACCCACGCTGCCAGCCCCAAAACGCGCAATCAATGTCAGGCGGCCCGCTTCATTCTCTGGATTCAGCTTGTCACAAAGCGCCAAAAGATCATCAGTCGTTAAACTCGGACCGCACTTTAATCCAATCGGGTTAAGAACACCTCTCAAAAACTCGACATGTGCCCCATCTGGTTGACGGGTCCGATCACCAATCCAAAGCATATGACCAGAGCCGGCGACAGGAAGACCGGATGTCGAATCAATACGACATAGTGCTTCTTCATATTCGAGAAGCAAACTTTCATGAGATGTATAAAAACTAACTTCACTCAGTGCGCGCGCAGAATTTGGATTAATACCCGCCGCTTCCATAAATTTCAGCGCATCATCAATTCGATCCGCTAAATCTTTATAGCGCTCATATCCGGCGTCGTTTTTGGTAGATTCAAGTGTCCAGTCATGAACCTTTCGAATGTCCGCATATCCACCTTTTGAAAATGCACGTAAAAGGTTTAAGGAAGCTGATGATTGAGTATACGCACGTAACATGCGTTCAGGATCTGGAACACGTGCCTCACTATTAAATGCAATATCATTAATGATATCACCCCGATAGCTTGGAAGTTCAACGCCATCAATTGTTTCCATAGCGGCAGAGCGTGGCTTCGCAAACTGACCGGCCATTCGCCCAATTTTAACAACGGGCATTTTTGCGCCATAAGTCAAAATAATTGCCATTTGGAGTAGTACCTTAAAGGTATCGCGGATATTATCGGCTGAAAATTCCTCAAAACTTTCAGCGCAATCTCCCCCTTGCAAAATAAAGGCATCTCCGTTGGCAACCTCACCAAGGCGCTGCTTTAGACGCCGCGCCTCACCCGCAAAAACCAAAGGAGGGAATACACGCAAACGCTTCTCGACTTCAGCAAGTTTCTCGGCATCCATATACTCAGGCATTTGTATACGATCAAATTGTCTCCATCCGTTTGCTTGCCAGTCTTGACCCATTTTCAACTCCAATTTTTCAATATCTGTGCTGTATACAATTCGCTCGCTCTTGAAAAGTCCCCAAATCAATGCAAAGTAAAGATCAATAAAATTGGCAGCAATTAAATTGCGTTTTCAGCCAAAAAATCGATAGCTAGGTAGATAATTTGAACACACTTACGGCAGCACGCGCATTTTCTCCCGAATTAAAAAAAGTTGATCCAACAGAACAAGATGAATTTGTATTTTTGCTTTTACCCGGATTTTCGATGGGATCATTCGCAGCCGCAATCGAACCTCTGCGTCTTGCAAATCGAATGGCTGAAAAGGAACTTTATGTATGGAAAATTATTTCTGAGAACGGCGCTTATGTCGATGCTTCAAACGGCGTGCGTATCACTGTTGATGACGGCTTATGTGAACTAACGCACAACCAAACGCTTATTGTCACTGGTTCACTACATATTGCACGCGTATCAAACAACAAAATACTGAGTTGGTTGCGACATGTTGCAAGAACCGGCCTACCGATCGCTGGATTATGTACAGCCACCTACACACTGGCAAAAGCAGGTCTATTGAAAGATCGCAAGGTGACCATCCATTGGGAAAATCGCGAGAGCCTGATTGAACAATTTCCAGATCTCAATATAACAAAATCAATATTTGTGATTGATGGAAATCGTTATACATGCTCAGGCGGCTCAGCTTCCGCCGATCTCATGCTCAAATTAATTTCCAATAAATATGGAAGCACGCTTGCAAATGATACAGCTGATCAACTCGTCTATTCTTCACTTAGAACCGAGAATGATGAACAGCGCCTTTCCATTCCTACACGTATTGGCGTGCGCCACAATAAACTGGCTGCGGTCATAAAAATTATGGAAGAGAATTTGGAAGCCCCATTGTCACCGCATGAACTCGCGAAAGAGGTCGGCATGTCGACGCGACAGCTTGAACGCTTATTTCGACGGTACTTAGATCGCTCACCCAAACGCTATTATTTGGACCTTCGCCTTCAAAAAGCGCGCAATTTGCTCCTACAAACAGAGTTAAGCGTGATCAATGTTGCACTGGCTTGTGGATTTGAAAGCCCTTCACACTTTTCGAAATGCTACCGTGCGCAATTCAACATCACACCACATCGCGAACGCGGCTTCAGCTAATCAATTTGAGTTAGGATTAATATGACTGATGTCATCCAAAAAGCACGATCAATACTTGAAAAATATCCAGATCCTTCGACTGGGAAACCAATCGAAGCCGCCGGCAGAGTGATTGCGCTACGCTTAGAAAGCAATATATTGAAATTTATTCTTGAATTTAACACATCAAGTGAGGTCGAAGATTTTGCTGGATTAAAGGTACAGCTCGAAGAAGAACTGCGAAATATAGACGAGATCGAGAATGTACAAATTGTTTCAACTGTCACCACAAATTCAGAGCCAAGCTCAAATTCCAGTCCTTCACAATCACCCCCTAAACCCAAGCCCGATTCTGCCCCTTCTCAAGCTCACAAGATTAAGCGCATTTATGCGATTGGATCTGGCAAAGGCGGTGTAGGAAAATCAACTGTCACAGCAAATCTTGCCGTCGCACTTGCCCTTAAAGGTAAAAAAATAGGCTTACTAGATGCTGATTTTTATGGTCCCTCCCAAGTCATGATGATGGGCACAAAAACCAAACCTCAAAGTAAAGGCGACCTCATTGTCCCTACGCGTTCGCATAATGTTAAGATGGTGTCACTTGCACAAATGATAGAGGAAGGTGAAGCGATCATTTGGCGTGGGCCGATGTTGATGAAGGCGCTCGAGCAACTTCTGAATGGTGTTGTCTGGGGCGAACTCGACGCTCTCCTCATCGATTTACCCCCAGGCACTGGTGATGTTCAACTCTCACTAGCACAAAAAGCTAAGCTGTCGGGTGCGTTTGTAGTCACCACGCCCCAAGACATTGCCCTTCTAGATGCCCGCCGCGCGCTTTCAATGTTTGAAAAACTAAAAGTTCCCGCGCTCGGTATTATTGAGAATATGGCAATTCATATTTGTTCAAATTGTGGGCATGAAGATCATATATTTGGCGACGGCGGTGCGCAAAAGGAAGCCAACGAACGCAATATTCCGTTTCTAGGCTCTTTGCCGTTGTCTCGACCTGTACGAGAAGGCGGTGATCAAGGTGTTCCCATTGCACTGAACGATGAGAGCTCTATTTTCCACGAGATTGCCAGTCGCATGATCGCTGGAAAATTAGTTTAGCCTACCTGCCAAAATCTCATCAATATTTAAGCAAAGATTTATTGCTTACCCTAAATCTTTGAGCATGTTTAAGGATCACTACTTAAAAGCGCATCAACTTCGTCCCCCGAAGCAACCCTATTGAGTTGTGAAAATGTGCCCTGTTCAAATATTTCCCTTGCACTTTCAATGAGAGCACGGTGAGCTTTGCGCGCAAGTGTAGGTCCTAAGGAAATGCGCGCGACACCTTCTCTTGCAAGTTTTTCGCAGGTTTGATCCGCATTGGCTGACGTAATCAACACATTTACGGGAATTTTTACAGATTCGACCACCTTAGCAACTCGATCCAATCCACCGCCAATGCAAGGAATAAACACACAATCTGCCCCCAACTTTTCGAAAGACTGAACACGCCGTATAGCTTCATCAAGATCATAATGACCATTCATAAGACCATCGGCACGCGCACACAAAACGAAATCACTTTTCAAGGTGCGCGCCGCACGGACTGCTGCCTCAACTCGGGCAACTGCCACATCAAATTTATAGGGCTTTGATGATGGTAAATTTGTGTCCTCGATCGAAGCGCCTGCAAGCCCACACTCGGCTGCGAGCTTTATGGTTTCCGAAACACCTGCCGGTTCTGAATCAAAACCATTTTCGAGATCGGCCGAAACTGGTAATTCGACGGAATCAACTATTTCTTTTGCGTGGTCAAGAGCCTCTCGGCGAGTGACATTTCCCATATCGGGACGTCCTAAGGTAAATGCGTGAGCGGCAGAGCTTGTTCCAATCGCTTGCGCACCAAGCGCCATTAAAACGCGTGCAGAACCCAGATCCCACGCATTTGCCAAAACAAAAGGATCACCCTTTTTATGCAAATCTCGAAATGTTTTTTTATTCATGGACAACCCTTGCTTAATATCCGTTTTATCACACGATCACACAAACCGTTTAAAGTAAAAACGAAATCAAATGTTGACTTTTACTTTTCAAACTCCCATTTCACCGAGAATTTTCCAAGACATTCACGAACGGCTTCTTCATTACACGCTTCCGTTTTGCGCACATGTGCAACGAGTCCACGTTTTTTATCTTCTGTAATTTCTGCAACACGTGCCCCGTGTTCCGCGATTTCACCATCGAAGACACGCTTAATCGCACTACGCCGCAAATCTGGCTTAAAGATTTTTCCAACCAGAGTCTTAGGTATCTCGTCCATGATTTCAATATATTTTGGAATGGCGGCTCTTTCGGAAATATTTTCTTCAAGGAAAGATAAAAGCTCTTCGATCGTGACATCAGCTCCTTGCACCAACTCTACATAAGCACATGGAAGCTCTCCAGCATATGAATCGGGCTGTCCAATCGCACCAGCTAAGGCGACTGCCGGATGTTCAACAAGAGCTTCTTCGATAATCGCAGGATCAATATTGTGACCCCCACGGATGATAAGATCTTTTGCCCTGCCGGTGATCCATAAATATCCATCTTTATCCATGTAGCCGAGATCGCCCGTTCTGAAGTATTTATCATCTGCGTAAAGACCTTGATTGGCGCTGTCTTCGGTATAAGTCGATCCATGAACAACCCCAGGACTTGCAACACAAATTTCACCTGTCTCGTCAGCCTCACACATTTTCGTAATTTTACCATCAGTATCACAATGTACGATCACAATTTCTGTATAAGGCAAAGGAAACCCAACCGAACCAATTCGACGTTCGCCTTCAACGGGATTCACTGAAATAAGTCCTGTGGTTTCGGTCATACCGTAGCCTTCAAGAATTTTCACACCTGTCGAGTCTTGAAAACGGTTAAACAATGCGACTGGCAAAGGCGCCGAACCACAAACAGCCAAGCGCAAGCTCGAGACATCATTTTTAATGGGGCGCTGCATCAACTGGGTTGCAGCAGTTGGCACCATCACCATGATGGATACTTTCCATCGCTCGACAAGTGCCCAAAAATTGTCAAAAACGCCGTCCCCGCGGTAACCTTGCGGTGTCACCATTACCATGTGAGCCCCTGTGCCCAACACAGAATCCAGAATTACATGCGCGCCAAACACGTGGAACATCGGCAGGGGACAAATCCAAACATCATCTGAATCACCGATTAGCGTTTTTCCAAGCCACGAAATGTAGCCCGTACCACTTTGTAGGTGTTGTGCGACTTTTGGTCGTCCCGTTGTTCCACCTGTATGCATATAACCACAAACGCGATCAGGCGCACGGTCCATTTCAAATGCGAGCTCGGTTGATTGTGTGTCGAGCTCCTTGTTAAAGTCTCGCACCGTTACGCGGTCTGGCCAGTCAACTTTAGGCCGTATTAATGGAACTATAAATTTCTTTAGCCCACTTAAGTAGCCAAGCAAATCGACGGTTAAAACAGTCTGCACATCCGGCGCATCTTTGAGCGCCTCGGCGACCGTCTGTGCAACTTCAGTTTTGGGAAACGGCGCGAGTGTGACAACAACTTTGGCCTTACTTTCGCGTAAAATGCCGGCAATATGCTCTGCTGAAATTACAGGATTTACAGCCGAAACAACACCGGCGATTGCGCCACCGAGCGCACAGACTACGACTTCCTGACAATTTGGCAAAAGATAGGCAACAGAATTATCATTGTCGACGCCAAGTTTATGAAACGCGTTCGCTGCTTGAATAGTGCGATCGCGTGATTGCAGCCAAGTAAGTGTTACCGCTGGATCTTTTGCGCCTGACATTAACTGAAAGCTAAAGGCAGGATCATTTGGCTTAGATTCTGCCAACAAATTCAAACTATCTAAGTAATTAGATGGTACATCTTGTTCACTATAAGATTTATCTTCTAGTCCCCACTCCCCAGCAGTTAACATGGATTTGGTCATATTCTCCCTCGTTTCTAATTAATTTTTTCTTTGTTTTTCCAGTAAACACAACTTTACTAATTTCAAACTCAAAATCAATATGAGTTTGTGAAATCAAGTTACAAAAACAAAAGCAGCCAGAATTTTTCCAACTGCTTTTAATTTAAAATGTATTAAATTTAATTACTTAGGAATCCGAAGTGTTTGACCTGGATAAATCAAATCTGGATCTTTAAGCATTGGCTTGTTGGCCTCAAATATTTTCATATAATCTGCGCCATTTCCAAGGTGTTTTTCTGCAATTTTCCAAAGATTTTCACCCTTTTGAACCTCATGGAAGACTGCATCAGCTGCATCAGGAGCACCTGCATTATCTTCAACGCTCGCAACGCCTTCCAGATTACCAGCCGCAAGAATGATTTTCTCCTTAACTTCTTGGCTTACCGCATCGCCGTCTATCACGACTTTGTCGCCATCAACTTTAATATCAATGCCAGATGTATCCAATCCTAGATCCTCGACCTCTTTTTTGATCGCTGCCTCCTCAGGGCTATCTCCGCCAAATATTTTTTTTCCTAAATTCTTCGCAAAATTAAAAAGTCCCAACATTTCCTCCTATATTAATGTTAACTTTAACATGCGCAGGAATTTTAAATTATTCAAGGGTTGCTCGCAATTAACACACACATATTTTATGAAGTTTATTCCGAGATATCAAAATTCGCAGTGTTATCAATTCTTTAGTCAGCGTTAATAAACTGCAATTTCGAAAGTCGCGCGTATAATTCAGAAGATTTTATCAATTCATCATGCGTACCTTCGGCCTTCAAACGGCCTTGGTCTAGCACCAAAATACGATCTGAGCTTTTTACTGTGGAAAACCTGTGCGCTATAGCAATCACCGTTTTACGACTTGAAAGATTAGCAACCGCACGCTGGACATAGCTCTCTGATTGCGCATCAAGTGCAGCTGTAGCTTCATCAAGTATTAAAATTGGGGCCTCTGATAAAAACGCACGAGCTAGCGCCAATCGGGCCTTTTGCCCACCCGACAACAACACACCTCTCTCCCCAACGAGAGACTGATAACCATCTGGAAGATTGTCAATAAATTCGTCAGCAAATGCGGATTTAGCTGCCGTTTTAATATCTTCAATTGAAGCGTCAGGGCGCGCAAATGCTATATTTTCAGCAATCGTTGTCGCGAAAATTGCAGGTTCTTGACTCACATATGCAAAGTTAGAACGGAGATTTTCGAGTGAGACTTCCCTAATTTTTTGTCCCCGAAGAAATATATCCCCCTTTGCATCATAATGCCGCAATAACAGTTGAAAAATCGTTGATTTTCCTGCACCCGATGGACCGACGATCGCAACTTGCTCTCCTTCACGAAGTTCAAAGTTGAGATCCGCAAGTACCATTTGCTCAGGTTTACTCGGATAAGCAAACTCTACATTTTTGAACTGCAACATTGGTGCAGAAGAATTTGGCGTAATGGGATTGTCTTGAATTTCCAAATTTTCTTTTGTGCGCATCAATTCAGACAAGCGCTCGCCAGCCCCAGCGGCACGCAATAAATCCCCCCAAATATCGGAAAAGCTCTGCGCGGCCCCGCCAACCATGAGCGCATAAAATGAAAATTGAATTAAATCCCCTTGGGTCATTTCGCCATTCGCAACCATTTGTGCGCCTTGCCAAAACACAAAAATGATCGCGCCAAATACGCAAAAAATAAAATACGCCACTAAGCTTGCATATGTCAGTATTCGATTAAAATGAGATGCATAATGTTTTTCATTTTCCTTCTCATAAGCGTTAAACATGTACCCAATCTGATTATAACTTTGCACCGCCGCGATATTTTGTATGGCTTCGGAAGCAACATTCGTAGCTTCCGCATAACTATCTGTGGCGGCGCGCGCGTATTTTTGGAGGCGCCTTGAAATGAATATCATTGGTAAGACGACCAAGGGCACCACAAGCATCACCATCCATGCCAAAGTGGTCGAGGTATAAAACATAAGTAAAAGCGCGCCTATAAACACAAGTATTTGACGCGCTGCCATCGCAACAGTGGAGGATAGTATAAATCCAGTTTCGCGCACATCTGCTGACAAGCGAGACAAAATTTCGCCTGAACGATTTTGATCATAAAAAAAACGGCTCAACCCAATCAAATGACCAAATATATGTGAACGCAAATCGGTTATCACACGAAAAGCTAGTCGTTGAGAAAAATAAATTCGCCCAAACCCACTCAACGCCATGAAACTAACGGTCAAAAATGCAAGCCCAATATAGCGCTGAAGATCAAGCTGAGAGTTTTCAACCGAAATAAAATCAAAAATGCGCCCTGCAAAGAGTGGAATCACAAGATTACTAGCGGCAACCCCCGCAAGCGAAATAAGCGTCATTAACACCCAAAATCTATAACGTAAAATAAAGGGCACAAAGACCTTTAGCCCCCCTAAATTTCGGGCATTTCCAGGCTCTCTTATGGGTCTCATTCAAGCTCCTCAAAACAAAAGTTAAAGTCACACTTTAAAAAGTGAATACTTTCAAAAATTATTTTTTTAACTAGACCGAAGAAAAATATAAGAACTGCGTCCACAATTTTTAACCCAAACGTGATTATTTTAAAAAATCCGCTCAAATTATCCAAAAGAGTGTCAAAATTCGTTCATGATGATTTTGGAGCGGGTAGCGGGAATCGAACCCGCACGACTAGCTTGGAAGGCTAGGGCGCTACCATTACACCATACCCGCGATGGAGGCTTATCTATTCAAAAAATATAAGAAGTTCAATAGCCACTTTACAGGTATTTGACAATTCGTTTTTATTTCGCCCAATCCAACAAAAATGATTTCACTTCCACAAAGCTTCTTGAAACCGGCGCATCGGGAAAATCGTCACCAATATGTGTTTGTTCAAAGTCGACAAGCAAGATATCAATATTCGCGTTTTTCGCGGCATCGTAGTCCGTTTTCGTATCTCCGATGAGAATTGATTTTTCAGGTGTTGCATTTAGTCGATCTAAAATATGAAAAAGTGGTTTCGGGTCTGGCTTGCGTTCTGGCAAGGAATTCACGCCGATCACCATATCAAAATATGATTTTGCGTTGAGCTCAGCTATGAGCTTTTGCGCAAGATCAATGGGTTTATTTGTGCAAATTGCAGTAGCCCACCCTTGTGCGCGCAACGTATCAATACAGCTCAACGCCTCCGGATAGAAAGTTGTGTGGTCCGACACATGATCCCGATAAAAGTCAAGTAACGGTTCATAACCTGAATCGACAAACGCCTCATCAAGCCCGAGCCGATCCGCGCCCAAAGACAGCATTGCACGACCGCCCCTCAAAGCCACATTTCGATCATGTGCATTAAGTGGCGCTGAAAAACCCGCCTGCTCAAATTGTTTATTAGCCGCAGTTAATAAATCGTTTGACGTATCTGCTAACGTCCCATCAAGGTCAAAAATTGCACAGTACATTCTCTCCATGAATAGTTTTAATCGCTTCCGGTCAAGCGCTTTCCATGCTATGGCGTAAAAAAATCTATGCAATGTCGTAAAAAATAGAGGCACATGAAATTAAATGAGTAATCTTGCGATTGTTTTAGCAGCCGGCAAAGGCACACGGATGAAATCTGAACTTCCCAAATGTTTGCACGAAGTTGCGGGCGCGCCTATGGTCGAGCATGTTTTGCGCGCTGCCATTGGATTTGGCGCCGACGCGCAAGTCATCGTGATCGGGCATAAGGGAAACTTGATTCAAGACGCCATTTCTGAAAAATATCCTGATACAAAATTTCAAACACAAACTGAACAGTTGGGTACCGGTCACGCAGTTAGATTCTGTGAAGAGGAGATTAATAACTGTTCTGGAATTGTAACCATTCTGTACGGCGATAGCCCTCTCTTTCGTGAAGAAAGCCTCCGCGCACTCAATGAAAAAGCTGCCGAGATTAATGGGCCAGTTATATTGGGCTTCCAAGCGCGCGATCCTGGTAAGTATGGCCGCCTTATAACCAGTGAAGATAAGCTTGTCGCCATTCGCGAAGCCAAAGATGCAAGCGAAGATGAACTTAAAATAGATATCTGCAATTCTGGAGTCATGGCTTGCCCTGCTGAACTCTTGGCAACATGTCTCTCTGGGCTCAAAAATGATAATGCGGCGGGCGAATACTATCTAACGGACGTTCCTGAAATCGCAATTTCTCAGGGCCACATGAGCAGCTATATCATTTGCGATGAGGCTGAAACACAAGGCGTCAATACACCAGAGCAGCTTCGATTCGTCAATCAAAGCTTTCAAGAATTCCGACGCAATGACGTTCTTTCAAATCAAGGAAAAATGATTGCACCCGAGACCGTCTATTTCTACTTTGACACCGTGATTGGGAATAATGTGGAAATTGAACCAAACGTCGTATTTTCTCAAGGCGTAACTGTAGAAAGCCACGCAAAGATACGGGCATTTAGCCATCTTGAGGGCGCGCATATTGCAAGCCACGCAACGATCGGACCTTATGCGCGAATTCGCCCCGGGACCGAAATCGGATATGGGGCTAAAGTTGGAAACTTCGTTGAAACAAAGAACGCAATAATTTCTCAAGGCGCAAAAATCAATCACCTTAGTTATGTTGGAGACGCCGAAATTGGCGAAGACGCGAATATTGGCGCTGGCACAATCACATGCAATTATGATGGTGTGTTCAAACATCAGACAAAAATTGGCGCCCGCGCATTCATTGGCTCCAACGCATCTTTGGTCGCACCTGTCGAAATTGGTGATGATGCTATGACGGGCTCAGGTTCTGTAATTACATCAAATGTGCCGGCAGGTGATCTTGCGATCGGACGCGCTAGGCAAGTCAATAAAACTAACTTGGGTAAGTTACTCATGGAAAAACTACAGAAATTAAAAGTAAAGCAATCAAAGTAAAGAACCTAAGCGACTTCATAAAATTCTAATGCAGATTTTGTGGAAATAGTGGACTTGATTACATGCAAAAGACTGACAAGCCCTCGGCGCAGAGTTTTCTATGCATCAACGGTCAAATTTACCGTCAAAAAATATGAGCGGATCCCCAGAGCTATGTTCAAAATGAAGAACTTCGCCTAAAATTATTTTGTGATCGCCAGCTGCAATTCGATCCATTACTTCTATGTCAAAACGCGCTAGCATATCTTCAATAACCGGTGTTCCCAAATCGCTTATTCCCCAACATCCCGCCTCAAATGCATCTGCACGCTTTGAAAAGGCCATACACAAATCACTCCGTTCCGCTTTGAGCACATGAATGGACATATGCGTCGCTTCGATAAATTGAGAATAGCGCTCCGAAGAATTTGCAATCGCCCACGAAACAATCGCAGGCTCAAGCGATATCGATGAAAAACTATTAACCGTCATACCCATTGGACCATCGGGTGTGTTGATCGTGACTACACAAACCCCGGTCGCAAATTTACTAAATGACTTTCGCAAGTGGCTCAATTTTTTCTCCAAGTCCTGAATATCTCACATAAACTGCAATTTAACATTTCACAATATCAAGAGAATTCGAACCAATAGATTTTTAACTTATTTTCTCAACAAATTAATTTAATTTATTGTTTTTATATAAAAAATTTAAGTACATAAGCATTCAAATAGCAGAACAATTTGGAAAGAGATGTTTAAACGAAGCCTGCAGTGAATTTTCCAAATCCCTGTGAGCCAGCTTTCAGCGATCAACATATCTGAGCGGAGGGAAAAAACTAAAATTCAACACGTAATTGGAGCCCAGAAATATCAGAGGATTCGAAACAAAATTTCTAAACCTTTCAAGATCACCAGCATAAATAATAAATAAAGGCGGCAAAATTGCCGCCTCCTTGAATAACCTAAGTTTCGATTATTTGACTGTTATGCGTCCGTCCGTGTACGGCGAATAGCTTTGGTTTTCAGCAATGAACTCTGCTGTCACATCAGCGAGATCCGGACCGTAATCATAAGCATTCATCGCATCTTTGAACATTCCGTATCCATCACCACCGCCTCTGACATAATTATTCGAAACCACACCATAGGTTGCTGCCCATCAAGCGCTTCAGCACCAATCATTACGTCCGAAATTCGTGCGCCAGGCTCTGCCGCAGGATCAACTGTAAAGGTAATACCCGCAACTTGTGGGAAACGTCCCGCTGGGTCTTCTGGATCCATTTCCGAAACACCATTTTCAAGAGCGGCAAGCAATACATCACCTGTCACCTGAAAAGTTGAAAGCGTATTTTGGAAAGGAAGCACAGTCAGAACTTCGCCCATCGTGATCTCACCCTCATCAATCGAAGCACGCAAACCGCCACCATTTTGGATGGCAACTTGAATTCCTTGATCGGCGACACGCGCAAGCATCGCATCGGCGACAAGGTTACCCATTTGGCATTCCATCATACGGCATGAGCTACGCTCACCGTCTATAGTCGCCTCACTTGAACCCACAACGCGCGTTTTCATTTCCTCAATCGGCCCCGCCAACTCTGCCACACGTGCTTTAATTTCCTCATCTTCTGCGACTGAAGCATCAAGCAAGATTGTGTCGCCAGCGGCACTGGACACATTTCCTTCGTCATCAAAATTCAGCACCAAATGACCGACATATTTAGAATATGCATAGGCCTGTACAACCGGAACATCGCCAACCATCATTGGATAACTTTGCGCACCTTCTACACTATTTGAGAACTCAGTATGCGAATGCCCACCAATGACGGCATCTATGCCCTCGACTTTTTCAGCAATCTCGATATCTTTAGTTAAACCAACATGATTTAACGCGATTATGATATCGACACCTTCTTCGGTGAGCGCATCAACATCGGCTTGAAGACTATCAATTTCGTCTTGGAAAATGACAGCATCACCTGGGCTTGAAGTTTCGTTCGTATTCGTTGCAAGCGCAGAAATAATCCCAATTTTCTTTCCACCAACTTCTAAAACTGTATGATTTTCAAGCTTACCATTGAGGACATTTGACTGCGAAACATCTAGGTTTCCAGATATAACTGGAAACGAAACGCCGTCGAGCAATTTAGCTAGGCCTTCAGGTCCATCATCAAATTCGTGATTGCCAACAGCCATCGCGTCAAAACCTATTTTCTCCATAAGTTCGATTTCAACATCGCCTTTGTACGTGGTGTACATTAGTGAACCCTGATATTGATCCCCAGCGTCAAGCACGACAAGATTTTGGTCACCAAGCTCTTCGCGCAATTCAGCAATCTTCGTCGCGACTCGTGCATAACCCCCAAAACACTCTCCGGCATCGTTATCTTCAGAGCTACAAGTGGAATCATATTTATTAATTGGCTCAACACGGCTATGTAAATCATTGATATGAATTACATTTAAAGTATATTCAGCCGAAGCGCTTAAGGCGCCAGCAACAAGAGCAGTGCTCAAAAGTAGTTTTTTCATCGATTCCTCCAGTTTAAAAAAAATGTAGTTAATCTTAATATATGACAACTTTTTAACAACTCACAAAATCTATTATCATAAAAAATTAGCATGAGTGCCCTTGAAACTTTTGCGTCGTCAAATTAGCGTTTCGGCGCTTACTCCATTTATATGAGGTTTTCAAATGACAAAGCTTACAAATGTGCAAACGCGCGATTTGGAGGGGCTACTGCACCCTTACACCAACCAAAATTTACTTCGTCAAACAGGCGCGCAAAATATAAATCATGGTGAAGGTATCTATATATACGACGACCAAGGAAAGCGATATATAGAGGGCATGTCGGGGCTTTGGTCGGCTGGGCTTGGTTTTTCAAATGCAGAGCTTGCCGATGCGGCCTACGAACAATTAAAAAAACTACCTTATTATCACGTTTTTACCGGCCGCACGCACGAACCCGCATTTGAGCTCGCAGAAAAAATAAAGGAACATTTGCCCACGCAAATGGCACGTGTGATTTATGCAAGCTCTGGATCAGAAGCGAATGACACGCAATTAAAGTTGCTATGGTATTATAATAATGCACGTGGAAAAAATGACAAAAAGAAAGTCATCTCGCGCAAGAAAGCCTACCACGGCGTCACTGCAGCTTCTGCATCCATGACGGGTCTACCGTTTAACCACATGAATTGGGATCTTCCGTTTAAATGGGTTGACCACCTTACCACACCCCACTTTTCCAAAGAAGCGCAAGAGGGAGAAACTGAAGCGGCATTTGTCGCGAGGCTAGCGAATGAACTTGAAAAACACATTATTGCCGAAGGTCCTGACACAATCGCAGCCATGATCGCCGAACCCATAATGGGCGCTGGCGGCGTTATCATCCCACCACAAGGTTATTTTCAAGCCATCGAGAGCGTATTATCACAATATGATATTCGCCTTATTGCCGACGAAGTCATCACTGGGTTTTGTCGAACAGGTAATTGGTTTGGCGCACAAACCATGGAAATGCAGCCGCATTCGTATTCAATGGCCAAACAGCTTACTTCTTCTTATTTGCCCCTTTCCGCCGTCGCAATTGATGACGAAATGGCGCAAGTTCTTGAAACTAAGGCCGGAGAACTCGGGAACTTTGGGCATGGCTACACTTATGGCGGGCATCCTGTTTCCTGCGCCGTTGCGCTCAAAACAATTGAAATACTGGAACGCGAAGAAATCAACTCACATGTACAAAAAATGAGTCTTGTTTTTGAAAAACACCTCGCGCGTATAGCTGAACACGAGTTAGTTGTTGAAACACGGCAAAAGGGGATGATTTGCGCTATCGAAATGGGGACCAACGGCAAGCCTGGGTTCGAGCCTGCTGGGAAAATGGGCTGGAAAATGTTTGAAGAACTGCGCGCGCGCGGTGTAATCACCCGCGCCATTGTTGACGCGTTCGCCTTCTGCCCGCCCATGATTGCGACCGAATCGGAGCTTGACGAAATGTTTGATGCTGTGCTTCCAGCTCTCGACGCGACAGCCACTTGGGGTCGCAAAGAAGGCTATTTTTAGTGCCCATCTCTACGAATATAACTAAGAAATTGTTGAGTGCGTTTTGACCCAACCTTTGATTGGTATATGCATTAAAATTTTTGCGGTCTTAATGGTGGCAATCATTGCGGCATTGGTAAAAACAACTCCTGACCCCCTGCCCATCAGTCAATTGGTTTTTTTTCGTTGCTTTTTGGCGATCCCATTTGTCATACTTTATGCAGCACTCACCCAGCGCTTTAGCATTCCTCAGACCATAAACATTCTCAAACCCATAAATTATTGGCTTCATCTTCGTCGCGCCACCTTCGGTCTCATCTCAATGTTTCTGATTTTTGCATCCGTAAGGCTCGCGCCACTTCCAATTGCCAACGCAATAAAAGAACTGTCCCCAATCTTAATCACTTTGCTTGCTGCACTCTTTCTTGGAGAGAAGATTCGATGGATCCGCACGACGGGACTTATTTTTGGCGTACTTGGAGTTGGCTTTGTCGTTTATGATGCAGTACTCGGCGAGCTTGCCCAAACGCTCGGCGCCCAAGTCGCGTACGGCGCACTCGCAGCATTTTTCGCAGCGCTCACGATTGCACTTGCGCAAATTCAAATTCGCTCAATGGTTGGACGCGAACATCCCACAGCGATCGTTTTCTTCTTTTTTATTATGGGCTGCCTCGTTTCACTTCCCTTCTCTCCTTTTGAATGGATCATGCCTTCCGCTCAGGGTTGGTTATGGTTGCTTGGGATAGGATGTGCGGGTGGCCTTGGTCAACTCGCAATTACCATAGCTTACCGCTTTGCCGACGCTTCTACGGTTGCACCATTTGAGTATTTTTCAATTCCGATAACGGTCACCATGGGGATTTGGCTATTTGATGAGAATCTGAACAAAAATAGTATCATTGGGATCACACTGATCCTTGTCGGTGGCCTCATCATCATATATCGAGAAGGTCAAATCGCACGCCAAGAAAGGCACAAATAATGATCTACAAAATTCTACGAGACGACGAATACATGAATTTCGTCGTTGACGGCGAAACCACTGGCTCTCCAGATGATCTTCGTGATGGCTTCATTCATTTATCAAGTGCTACGCAAATTTCAGGAACTTTGAGCAAGCACTTCGCAAATGACCAAATCGTCCACCTCCTTGGCTTTGAAGAACGCAGTTTCGGCCAGAGCCTCAAGTGGGAAGAGAGCCGAAACGGCCAAAAATTTCCACATCTGTATGACAAGTTGAAGATGGTTGATCTTGTCGAGGCCTGGGAAATTGATGAAGACAGATTCATTCCAAGGGGCTTAAAATGATCCAAAAAATGGGTGAAAAAATTGCGCTCAATTTTTTACGGCAGATCAATCCTGAGCTTAGTCATAGAACCGCCTTGCATGCATTAAAACTTGGTCTTGGGCCAAAGGCAGCCTCTGAAAATAATTTATTAGCAACCCAAATTGCCGGCCTAACGCTCCCCAACCCGATTGGGGTTGCAGCGGGTTTCGATAAAAACGGAGAAGTTCCCCAATCACTTTTCGAGGCAGGCTTTGGTTTCGTCGAGATCGGTGCGGTCACACCTAAACCGCAAGCAGGCAATACTAAACCGAGATTATTTCGGCTCAAAGAAGACCAAGCCGCTATCAATCGATTTGGCTTCAATAATGAAGGTATGGTCGTCATCGGTGAGCGCATTGCGAAATCGCGACCAAAGGGAATTTTAGGTGTCAATTTAGGCGCCAACAAAGACAGCGAGGATCGCGCCGCCGACTACGCAATTCTTATGTCTCATTTCGGTGAGCTTTTTGACTTTGCAACCATAAATGTTTCGAGCCCGAACACGGAAAAATTAAGAGATTTGCAAGGTATTGACGCTCTTAAAAAACTCATCACAGGCGTCTTAAACGCCCGCGAAAAGAAAGCCCCAAATACCCATGTATTTTTAAAAATTGCGCCTGACCTGACAGATCAAGAAATTGATCAAATATGTGAACTAGCAATGGAGTTGAAGATTGATGCATTGATTGCAACGAACACAACGCTCTCGAGACCCAATTTAATATCTGCGCATCAGCATGAAAAAGGTGGTCTATCCGGTCGCCCCCTACAAGACTTATCCACCAAGGTGATCAAGCGCGCTCATGGAACTCTTGGAAACCGCCTTCCGATTATCGGCGTTGGCGGCATTGATAGCCCACAAGCCGCTATTGATAAGTTAAATGCTGGCGCGCAAGCTATTCAGATTTACACTGGGCTTGTTTACCAAGGTTTCGGCTTATTGGCGGATATTAAGTCTGAACTTATTAAACGTTCCACACGCGGATAGTAATATATTAAAGCCAACAAGCGAAAAGCATATGAAAATGCGAATGCGATCCATAGCCCATGATTGTCATGAATTCTGCTCAGGAATTCAGCCGCAACGACAAATAAAAGGAGCGAGAAAATTCCGGCAACCATCATTTCAAATCCTAGGCTCGCGCCAAAGAATAAACCATCTACACACCAAGCTAAAATCCCAATCGCAATTGCCAGCAAAACCCAGTTCCAATACGGCTGTGAAAGAACCCGTAGATCTTCATTAGTCGAAATCATCGCAAATAAATGATCGCTAAACACAAAAAATACAATCATGAGCACAGCTGTTATTGCAATGCTAACGAAACTTGCTCGTCGGAAATTTTGCCGAAGGGCGCCCAAGTTTTTCTGACCGATCGCACGTGCCGTCAAAATCTCCACCGACACCGCAAAACCATCGGTCGTTTGTGCAACAAAGTTCAAAAATACCATCAAAACGGCATTGATTGCCAAAATTTCGTCACCCAATGAGGTGGAGTGATAGTTGAAAATATGAATTGTGGCATTGAGGCAGAGCGCTCGCACAAAAAAAGCGCCAGAATTGAGTCCATATGCACGGGTCTCTCCGGATGGGCTCACCCCATTGACTAGCATTTGAAGCATATTTTGTCTCAAAACCATCACCGCGCTTAAAACTTGGGTGCGAAGCACCCATATCACAAGAATAGCTCCAGAAACCTCAGCAATCACAC
This sequence comes from Paracoccaceae bacterium, assembly GCA_965263365.1. Classification (GTDB taxonomy): domain Bacteria; phylum Pseudomonadota; class Alphaproteobacteria; order Rhodobacterales; family Rhodobacteraceae; genus CANMUM01. The sequence goes on along the minus strand of OZ253672.1, from coordinate 567,712 downwards.
TGGCCCAAGCCACCCCGGCCACGCCCCAATTTAACCCCAGAACGAAAATAAGGTCTAGCGTAACATTAATTATCTGCATTACCAATTCGATGATAAGAATTGTTTTGGTTCGCTCAAACGCGAGCAAATAGCCCGTGAATACGTGAAAAAGCAAAACGGTTGGAAACGCAAGCAACCTGATCGATAAATAAGTCTCCAAATGAACGCTCACTTCCGTACTGGTATTAAACAAAACGGGCACACCCCAAGTTAGCAGAAAATATAAAACAACCGCTAACGGCATTAGAATAGTCGCGAGAGCTAAAGCGCGCGTGAAGAAGTGCTGGATACTGTCTTTGCGGTCTTCGCCAATCGCCCGGCCAACAGAAGCGGTTGTTGTCAATTGAAGGAAATTAAATAACCAAAATACAGATGCCAATATGGCCGCCCCGAGCCCAACCGCAGCTAAAGGCGCCACTTCACCCATCCGCCCGATCACACCCGCATCAACCAACCCGATCAAAGGCAACATCGCATTTGACGCCAAGATTGGCAGCGCTATTTTAAATATTCGAGCATAAGAAGTCTTGGCTGTGGACATGTGAAAACTCAAAAGAGAAACTTGCTTCGTATACCCTCTTGAAAAACACCGCGCAATGCATTATTTCTAGTTGCGAATAGTTCTTAACTGCAACTGAAATTAATTTTCTATTTCCTGAATGTAATTGTATTAAAATGAATGAATTAATTGCTCGCTTCGGCTTTACACGAATTCCACAAATAGCCTCCTATAGGTGGTTATTGGTGCTTTTTCTTGCGTCTCCACTCTTAATCCAAGGAGATGTTGGCGAAGCCGCATTTTCGGCCTATGCAGATGCCTATTTGGGCGTGTCTGTTTTTGTTTTTTTTACTTTGACTGTTCTTTATGGTCTTGAACGCTTTTTTAACGCCGACCTCATTGATCGCGTTGCAGATCGCCCAGTTTTACAAATAGTGACATCCGCGGCGCTTGGTATGATGCCTGGTTGTGGTGGTGCAATCGTTGTTATAACAGGCTATGCTAAAGGTAAATTGAGTTTTGGGGCCATGGTGGCAACTTTGACCGCGACAATGGGCGACGCTGCGTTCTTGCTCTTGGCAAAGGCGCCAGGTGATGCACTTGTGTTGTTGCCGATTGCCTTTGTGGCGGGCACAATAACTGGAATTGCAACCGATTTGTTCTATAGCGAGACCTCTCGCCCCGCGCGCAACATCAACATCGATTTACCTGCGATTGGCAAAATACGAGTGCGCGACGGTCTCACTTTTGCTTTTTTTATTCCAGGTTTTGTATTTGGAATATTGGGTCTGGCGCAATTTGAGTTACCTTCGTCGGTCGATAACTTTGCTGTCGTAGCCATGTTTTTGTCCTTGGCCGTATGGGCTCTCTCTCCAATTCAGCGGATGACCTGTCAAGAAGATCACCCGATCACGCGCGCGACCGAAGAAACAGCTTTTGTGATAGTATGGGTTCTTCTCGCCTTTTTATTGTTTGATGTCTCACAAGCTTATTTCCAATATGACCTCGCAAATGTCTTTCAGAGAGCGATTTGGATCACGCCTTTACTCGGCGCATTAATTGGCTTTATTCCAGGATGTGGTCCGCATATTGTAGTCACAACCGCTTATCTATCTGGCGCGGTTCCCTTTGGCGCGTTAATGGCCAATGCGATCTCCAATGACGGTGACGCTCTATTTCCAGCAATTGCAATCACGCCACAAAAAGCTGTGATTGCATCAATTATAACCTTTATACCCGCAATGATTGTTGGCTATGGTTTTTTGTTCTTGAGTTCATAATTTTTTCAAGTTAGCCTTTCCCGTGTAAATTTGATGAGTTTAAAAAAATATCGGATTTACGAGTGGAGGGTAAATTGTCGGAAGAAAAATTACTTGAGTTCAAAGAAGTTGTCGCACATTTTAATATTACCCCTCGTACGCTTCGATACTATGAATACTTAGAGCTTATTTTTCCGATCAAAAAAGGCCGGAAACGATTTTACTCAAAACGCGAGATGGCGCGCCTTCAGCTAATTTTAAGAGGACGTCGATTTGGCTTCAAACTCGAAGAAATTCGCCAATGGCTAGAAATGTACAAGCCTGAAAATGACAATATTGAGCAAAATCAAGTATGGATCAAAATGGCTAAAGGTCAGATCGAAGAACTTGAATCGAGACGTGGGGAACTGGAAAAAATAATCGAAGAGCTAACAGATTTAATTAAAGTCTCTAAAAAGCATATCGAAAAGAAACAAACTTAAGTTTCATCAACTAAATATTAAGATTCCTTTACCTTTATTGCGTGTTTAGCATACACTATTTATTAAATCTCTGAAATTGTGACGCAACGTTCTCGTCTGTTATTAAAACTATTTCTTGATTTTCATAACTGAGTCAATAATCTTAACAGTAAATTAAATTGTAATAATTTGTTCAACTTCGACAAGGAATTCTTATGAGCCAGTTTTATCTTGATCAACGCGACTACACATTTTTACTGCATGACGTCATGCAAATCGAGACCCATGAAATCCCGGGTTACGAAGATCTTACGCCCGACTTTACCTCTGCCATTCTTGAGGAAGCCTATAAGATTGCGCGCGATGAATTGGCGCCATTAAATTATGTCGGCGATCGCGAAGGCTGCACGCTTGAAAATGGTATTGTGCGCACGCCAAAAGGATTTAGCGATGCATTCCAAGCGATCAAGGAAGGCGGATGGACTGGACTTGATTGCGATCCCGAATATGGCGGACAAGGACTTCCTTACATTATTGCATCTGCTGTTGGTGAGATGCACTCCACAGCCAACATGGCATTCATGATGTACCCCGGGCTAACACATGGGGCTTACTCCTCAATTAACGCTCACGCCTCCGAAGAACAGAAGGCAAAATATCTTCCTAAAATGGTTTCATGCGAATGGACCGGAACCATGAATCTCACAGAGCCTCACGCTGGAACGGATCTCGGCATCATTCGAACAAAGGCTGAACCGCAAGATGACGGGAGCTATCGCATATCTGGTCAAAAGATATTTATCTCCGCCGGCGAACATGACATGGCCGAAAATATCATTCATCTCGTTCTCGCCAAAATTCCTGGCGGGCCTGAAGGTGTTAAGGGCATCTCTTTATTTATCGTGCCTAAATTTTTGGTCAATGATGATGGCTCACTTGGTGAACGTAACGCGGTTCAAGTCGGAAAAATCGAAGAGAAAATGGGCATTCACGGCAACTCGACTTGTGTTCTCAATTACGATGGGGCAACTGGATTTTTAATCGGAGAGCCACACAAAGGTCTTAAATATATGTTCACAATGATGAACGAAGCGCGCCTTGGTGTCGGCCTTCAGGGGCTTACGCAAATGGAAGGCGCCTATTTTAAGGCGCTCGAATACGCTAAAGACCGCCTACAAGGTCGTGATGTTACGGGAGCGAAAAACCCAGATGGCGCTGCGGATCCATTAATTGTTCACCCAGATATACGTCGAATGTTGATGACGCAAAAAGCCTATATTGAAGGCGGGAGAGCCATGCTATTTTGGGCTGGAAATCTGATCGACCGCTATCACCGTGCCGGCGATAAAGACGCGGACGAAATGGCTTCTCTTTTGATCCCAGTTGTAAAATCTTTCTTAACAGATCGCGGTTTTGAGTGTGCAGTGAGCGCACAGCAAATTTTCGGCGGTCATGGATATATCGAAGAAACGGGCGTCGCACAGCACGTGCGCGACGCTCGTATTGCGATGATTTACGAAGGTGCAAATGGCATTCAAGCTCTCGACCTTGTGGGACGAAAATTGGCGCATAACGGCGGAAAAGCCATGCGAGACTTTTTTGATATCGTCAAAAATGATCTCGGTGCACACAAAGATGATCAAGAGTTTTATGAGACATATTGTGAACCCGTTAAAGAGGCTTCTAAGGCGCTTCAGAATGCGGTCATGGGCTTCGTTCAACATGGCATGAAAAACCCAAATTATGCGCTTTCTGGAGCGATGGACTTTTTGAATTTGTTTGGTCTCACCATCACAGGTTTAATGTGGGTGCGCTTAGCGGCAGCTGCCAAACGAAAAATAGCTTCAGGCGAAGGCGACCAAAGCTTTTATGAGGCCAAGATGAAGACGGGACGATTTTACATGAAACGAATTCTACCGGAAATTCATACGCTTTCGGCGCGTATCGACGCAGGCGATAGCGATGTAATGGCGCTTGAGGTAAACCAATTTTAATGTCAAAACACTTAGTCCCATTTTCAATCCTAACTTTAGGTAACATTGCGCAATTTGAACAGTTAGAACTATTCTGACAACTTCAAAGGAGAAACACCTTCGCGGCATGGGCTACACTTTTTATAATTTTGAGGTACAATCGACACAAAGCTACTTCATTAAAAAAGTGTTGGGTAGACGAATTTTAGGAGGAAACTAATGAAGTTACATTGTTTTGGTCATTCTGGGCACAGCTACAAAATTGCATCTTATCTTAATCTTGCTGGAATTGAGTGGGAGCCTGTTTTTGTTGACTTTTTCAATGGCGAGGCCCGCGCTGAGCCCTATTTAAGCTTAAACCCAATGGGTGAGGTGCCATATTTTGAAGATGGAGAGACAAAACTATCGCAATCGGGCGTTATTTTAGATTATCTCGTTGAAAAATCGGGCTTTTTTGCTTCCCAATATCCGCGGGAAAATTTGAGATGGATTTTGTGGGATACACATAAAGGTTCTTCAGTTTTTGGTATGACAAGATTTTTCCATAACTTCATGCCAGAAGCCAAACGGAACCCAGAACACAATAATTTTTTGAAAGCGCGTACAAAAACTTCAATTTCATTCCTAGAGAAACATTTTAGCACACGCGACTTTGTTCACGACAATCAATTCACGACCGCTGATCTATGCCTATCTTCTTATCTCTTTTATCCTGAAGACTTTGGCTGGTCGCGCGATGAAACGCCCGCGATTGACGCTTGGCTTTCGAGAATTGAAAATATGCCCAATTGGAAGCACCCCTACGATTTGATGCCAGTTGATCAAGAGATGATTAACCGCACGCCAGCCGCCAAAGCATGGCATAAAAAGGTGTAAATAATGCGCGTTTGTTTCTTTGGAGATTCAATTTGCCAAGGTTTAGGCGATCACTCAGGAGGTGGATGGGTTGAACGTTTGAACCGATTCACTCCTGAGCATCAATTTATAAATCTCGGTGTTCCAGCACAGACACTTTCAGAAATATTAGCGCGTTGTGTCGCCGAGCTTAAAGCACGCAAGCGAACTGATTTGGAAATGGGAATTGTATTAATGGGCGGTCTTAACGACCTTAGTCGTCTTAAGGACGGCGTCCTGCGAATTCCACTCAAAACAATAAAAAAACAAGTTGTAGAGCTTATTCACAAACTTAAGGAATGCGCAAAATTGATTGTGATTGGTCCCTGTCCGTTTAATGAACGTGTCAATCCGGCTTTTCACGCAAACTTGAACCAAGAACTGTTTTTCTCAAACGAGCGGATTTCCCAAATTTCAAATCACTATGAAGAAGTGTGTGGCAAGTTTAGTATACCATATTTTCCTATTTACGACCAACTCAAAAATGATAAAACCTATCAAGACGCGCTTGCTCACTCAGATTACATTCATCCCAATGATCAAGGCTATCAACAAATTGCGAATGTGATTTCCAAATGGCCGAATTGGACTGATTTTTTACATTCTAATGAACGGAGATAAATTCATGAAAGACGCCTACATTTACGATGCAGTCAGATCACCAAGGGGCAAAGGACGCCCTGACGGCTCTTTACACGCAACAACTTCGGTTGAAATTTCAGCACAAATGCTCGATGCGATCGTCGACCGAAACGAATTTGATACCCGCGAACTTGATGATGTGATTTGGGGAAATGTTACCCAAGTTGGCGAACAAGGCGCCTGTGTCGGACGCGTTGCAGCCTTACAATCCAAAATCGATGAAAGTGTTGCCGGCCTTGCGATCAATCGTTTTTGTGGCTCGGGATTAGAAGCCGTGAATTTGGCCGCCAGACAAGTCCAAGCGGGCGCTGCTGAAGCTTTCATTTCAGGTGGCGTTGAAATGATGAGCCGTGTGCCGATGGGCTCTGATGGCGCAGCAATGGCCGCAGACCCTCAACCAGCTTTTGATCATTACTTTGTTCCACAAGGCATTTCGGCCGATTTGATTGCTACAAAATATGGAATAACCCGCGATGAAGCCGATAAATTTGCCGCAGAAAGCCAAGCGCGTGCAGCCGTCGCCATGCAAGAAGGTCGCTTCGATAAATCGATTGTGCCTGTGACGGATCCAAATGGTCGCGCGATTTTAACACATGATGAATATCCGCGCCCTGGCACCGACGTCGAAGCCTTAGGCAAGCTTAACCCTGCCTTCGAACAAATGGGTTTAATGATGCCAGGTTTTGATGCCGTCGCGCTATTAAAATATCCCGAAATCGAACGCATTAATCATATTCATCATGCCGGCAATAGTTCAGGCATCGTTGATGGCGCGGCTGCATTGCTAGTTGGCTCTAAGGAATTTGGCGAAAAATACGGATTGAAGCCGCGCGCACGAATTCGTGCAACTGCACGTATTGGCACAGAACCGACGATAAACCTAACAGGGCCAGTTCCTGTGACAAACAAAATACTTGCGGCTTCAGGTATGAATTTGAAAGACATTGATTTATTTGAAATCAACGAAGCCTTTGCCGCGGTCGTTTTGCGTTTTATTCAGGCCTTTGATGTCGACCCTTCTATTGTGAATGTAAATGGAGGCGCAATCGCTCTTGGTCACCCTCTCGGGGCAACGGGCGCTATGATTTTAGGAACGCTAATTGATGAATTAGAAAGATCGGATAAAGAAGTGGGCATGGCATCGCTTTGTATCGCCGCTGGCATGGGCATCGCAACCATTGTGGAGCGCGTTTAAATGCCAGTCATCAACGTTAACAACGTAGTAACCAAGGAAAGCTTAATTTATCCGCCACCATTTGATCAAATCGTCACAGGGCGAAAGAAACAAGCACTTGGAAATGCAGGAAATCTTGATCAATTCGGCGTAAATCTCACAACTCTTGCACCCGGAGCGGCCTCAGCTATGCGACATTGGCACGAAAATGAAGACGAGTTCATTTTCGTTTTAAAAGGGCGTGTTGTCTTGATTGAAGATCGAGGCGAAAGCGAGCTTTCTTTTGGCGATTGCGCAGCTTTTAAAGCAGGTGTTGCCAATGCCCACCAGTTTATCAACAAATCAGATGAAAATGTCGAACTTCTTGAAATCGGCACCCGATGCGAAACCGAAACAGCGCACTATCCGGATGCTGGATTAAAGGTAGAAAAAAACGGACAAGACTATGGCTTCTTTTTTGAAGATGGCCGACCATATGAGGAGAAAACCAAATGACCATATTTCACTACGAAGTCGGCGCGGACGGCGTCGCAATCATCACTTGGGACCTTCCTGAGAAATCTATGAATGTTCTCACTTTTCAAGGGATCGATGAGATAAACTCAGCCATCGATAAAGTCATTAGCGACGAGAACGTAAAGGGCGCTGTCATCACATCCGCAAAAAAGGACTTTGCAGGTGGAATGGACTTAAATGTGATCGCGAAAATGAAGTCGGATGCCGGCGATGATCCAGCGAACAACTTATATGACGGTATAATGCAATTTCACGCGTTTTTAAATAAAATCGAGCGCGCAGGAGCTGATCCCAAAACTAACAAAGGCGGTAAGCCAATTGCATGGGCTGCACGCGGCACTTGTGCCGGCATTGGTACAGAAATTGCTTTAGCAACACACAAGCGATTCATGGCCGATACCAAACGCGGAAAAATAGGTCTGCCTGAGATAAAAGTCGGCATTTTCCCAGGCGCTGGAGGCACGACGCGAGTCACCCGTATGATGGGCCTTATGAATGCCGCCCCCGTCTTATTGGAAGGAAAATTATTTGATCCGAAAAAGGCAAAACAAATCGGCCTCGTAGACGAATTGACGAGCGATGAAGAGCTTTTAGAAAAAGCACGCGCTTGGGTTTTGAACGCAACGCCGCAAGAAATTGTTAAGCCATGGTATGATAAGAAATTTAAGTTCCCCGGTGGCGGCCCCTATCACCCCGCAGGCGCCATGAACTTTATTGGCGCAAACGCAATGGTTCACGGCAATACACAAGGTGTCTATCCTGCCGCCAAGGCCATGCTTTCTGCAATTTACGAAGGCGCACAAGTGCCATTTGAACGCGCGCTTGAAATCGAAGCCCGTTATTTTACCCAAATTCTTCTAGACCCTCGCTCAGGCGCAATGATCGAGACATTATTTATCAACAAAGAAGCAATCGAAAAAGGTGCCAACCGTCCCAATGTACCCGATCAATCCGTCAAAAAAGTTGCGGTTCTCGGCGCGGGAATGATGGGTCAAGGGATCGCGTTTATTTCTGCAAAAGCAAAAATAGAAGTGATTTTACTTGATCGGGATAAGGCCAGCGCTGAAGGTGGAAAAGCAGCCGTTGAATCCATAATTGATCAAGGCGTGAAGCGCGGCAAAGTCACAAACGAAACTAAGGAAGCCATGCTTTCCCTGATTAAGCCAACCGATGACTATGCTGATCTTGAGGGTTGTGACCTTGTGATCGAGGCCGTGTTTGAAGATGTGGGCGTTAAAGCTGAAGCGACACAAAAAGCAGAGGCGGTTATCCCGAAAGATGCGATCTTCGCAACGAACACATCAACGCTTCCGATTACTGAACTTGCAAAAGCCTCGCGTGATGCAACTAATTTTATCGGAATGCATTTCTTTAGTCCTGTTCACAAAATGCCACTACTCGAGATCATCAAAGGTGCAGAGACCGGCGATATCGCGGTTGCGAAGGCACTTGATTTCGCACGCCAAACCCGCAAAACGCCAATTGTTGTCAATGATGCAAGGTTTTTCTATGCCAATCGCTGCATAATTCCATATATCAACGAAGGGATTGCAATGGTGCAGGAAGGCGTGGCGCCTGCCCTCATTGAAAACGCGGCAAAGCAACTTGGTTTCCCTGTTGGCCCACTACAATTGACCGATGAAACTTCAATTGATCTCGGAGTGAAAATTGCGAAGGCCACTAAAGCGGCACTTGGTAGCGAATATGAGGCCATTGCAGACGAAGTCATTTTCAAATTATTTGAACTCGAACGCCTCGGACGCAAATCTAACGCAGGCTTTTATGAATATGATGAAAAAGGCAAGCGCACGGGTTTATGGGCTGGATTGTCTGAAAACTGGCCTGTGGAAGACGATAAATATGACCTCAAAACCGTGCAAGACCGACTGATCGCTATTCAGGTTCTTGAGGCGCTTCGTGCACTTGAAGAAGATGTTCTTTTAGATATTCGCGAAGGTGATGTCGGCGCGATCATGGGCTGGGGATTTGCCCCTTGGTCGGGTGGACCTTTCCACTATATCGATATCGTTGGTGCCAAGACATTCGCCGAAACGTGCAAGAAACTTCAAAGTGAGTTTGGAGCGCGCTTCGCGCCCCCCAAAAACCTGCTAGAAAAAGCGAAGTTAGACGAAAAGTTCTGCGCCTGATTTCAATGCAATTGAACAACGTGCCCCGTGTCAAACGGGGCATTTTTGTTGCTAATCTCTCGAGAAATGGCCAGCTTTAAAAGCCGTTATGATAATTTTCTCAAAGAATGCACTCGTTTATAGCATTTGCGACATTGCCGCTAAAGCGCTTTAAAAGTTTTCAGCACTCTCCCAATCCGCAAGCGCGATACATCGTCCGCCAGTCGTAACCATTTTATCTCAAGACAAAAAAACTCTATTGCACCCACTTTATCAAAAAACGTTGAGTGCGTGGTTTAAAATTTCTTTTCCCCTTTTAGCTTATTAATCTCAATCTCAAGAACTTGCCCGCCGCTTCCACTAACATCCATTAAGACCAACCAGTCTCATTCAATTGGGTTGGCCTAAATATTGTCAATATTTCTATGCAAAAACTTTTGTTGACTATCTTTGCATGACAATCCAATCGTGGGAAAATTGGCAAGAAATAGGCAAGCAGGACTGATAGCATGAAGCTATACGGTCACGAAAATAGTGGGCACGCTTACATAGTTGCACTTGCTTTGAGTTTGGCAGACATAAATCACAAATATGAACGTGTAGATATTACAGCGCCGCGGCAAACTAGAAGTGAATCTTTCTTATCTGCTTCACGATGGGCGGAGGTTCCGTGTTTATTAATTACAAACCAAGAAGTGATGGTGCAATCAGGCGCGATATTGCTTTGGATCCCGCGCCAGTTTGATGTTCTCGGCGGACGTAAAAATATTGATAAATGTGCGGAATGGATAAATTGGGAGGCTAATCGCATTGGCATGTGCATTCCCCAACTTATTCAAGCTCAGACAGAACCCGAAGCCGTCAACATGGGCGCACAGGAATGGTTGCGCGCGCGATATGAAATAGATATAATTTTCTGATGCGCTTATCGATCACGATTTTTTGCTAGGCAATAATGTCACCATTGCAGATATATGCGTTTATGGATATGTCTCAAAAACAAATAAAGCAAATTTACAATGTACAAAAATTGTCGACCATTGGTGCAACCGCATCGAAAATTTAGATAGATTTCAAACAGCAATAAGTTTGCTCGCAAACTAGAAATGGACCTACCAAAACGTGGCTATAATTGAGGGATTTGAACGATACGAAGCGCTCGCTTATTTTGGTTTTCACCAAAATGCAGACGGCGTCGAAGCTATCGTTAATGTAACCGAACAGACGATCGAAATTTGCGACCTACACGAAAAAGTGCTCGCAATTTGGGCACCATATAGTTATCGCTGCAATGAACTTGAAATACCAGTGAGATGTTATTTTTCCGGAGAAGAGTGGCTTGCTCCCAAAGATGAGGAACTTGCAAATATTCTGAATAGATTTTTGGAAAATAAAAACATCCCTCCGCGTCAAACTTCAACTCAACCTAAAGTTTTGCATAGGACTTTAATCACGGCAGCGATCTTTATTGCTTTAAGTACTATTGGGTATTTTACTTTTAAAAATGCGTTTTCTAATCTTATCGATGACAACATTGCCAGGCAAATTGAAAATCAAATCGAGCAAAATGAAATTCAATTTTTACGCGCGTGCGATTTCGACACTGAACCACTTTTGCGTGACCTCATTTTGTCAAACACGCAAGGTCAAGATTATGTTTTTGTAAAGGGACTTGATGCTGCATTTGTTCGGCTACCTACGGGTCGGCTTGCGATTGACAATGCATGGGCTCAGAATCTTAAAAATGAAGAAGAGCTCATTGCACTCTTGAACCTTGCACGAATTGAAAACGAAATGGTCGAACCTACAGAGGCACTCCTTAAAGGGCTGGGGCTCCGCGATCAGATCAATTTTCTGAGGACGGCAAGGCTTCCAGACGAAAAGCTAAAAGAGGCCTTTGAGCTTTATCAACACACCCAACAAATTGATTTTGATAAATTTTCATTGATTGAAGCACCAGTCGGTAATTTTGGAGCTTTAAAAGCTACCGTTGAAATCTATGCACCAAGCGGCGAAACTTTACCCTATATCCCCTCTCAGCTTGAACTCGGAAATCGTGATTGGCAAACTTTGTTAAATACTTGTCCCTAGACACATCAGTTTAAACGTATTTATTAATTTCGCGAAGATCGATAACTCTGTCCATTTTTGAGGCAATTTCTAAATTATGTGTTGCCACGAGCGCCGCAAGCCCCTCTTCGCGCGCAAGCTTAATAAAGGTGTCAAAAACGGCAGTTGAGTTTCCTGGATCCAGATTGCCTGTGGGTTCATCAGCCAACAAAAGCTTCGGACGATTCATAATGGCGCGACAAACAGCGACACGTTGTTGTTCTCCCCCCGACAGACTGGAAGGTCGATGATGAAGCCGATCACCTAAGCCCATGACCTCTAGAAGTTCTTTGGCGCGCGCATGAGCACTCGATTTATCCCATCCAACACCTAGAGCCGGCATTTGTACATTTTCAATTGCACTGAACTCTGCCAGCAGGTGATGAAATTGAAAAACAAATCCAACTTTTTCGCGTCTCAACTTCGTTCGATACCCATCATCTGCTCGATCAATTTCGCGCGCGTCGATAAACACTTTTCCACTTGTCGGCTGATCCAATAAACCAGCAATATTCAACAAAGTCGATTTACCTGAACCAGACGGGGAAATGAGTGCAACAACTTCACCTTCTTGGATATTAAGGTTAAGCGAATTAAGTACACGGACTTCATTGGGAAGCCCTGCATTAAACACACGACTTACATCTTCCAATTCTAATATTTCACTACCCATGACGAAGCGCCTCCACCGGGTCCAAACGGGCCGCCGAACTTGCAGGCCATATGGAAATCAATCCAGAAATTGTGAGAGCAAGCAAACAAGTGCTCATTACAGTCGGCCAACTCCAAACCGGGTTTAAATTCTCAATGACTTGAAATGCCCACATCGCATCAAATCCACCCGTAAGCTTTGACACAAATATAAAAATTTGATCGAAGAAATAACATAACATCGATGCGAGTATCACTCCAAGTATATTTCCAAGAACTGCGAGCGTTAAACCGGCCAATAAGAAAATTCGCATCACGCGCCCTCTTGAAAAACCCATCGTTCTTAAAATCGCGATATCCGATGTTTTATTTTTAACAAGCATAATCAATCCAGCAGCGATCGAAAAACATGACACAATTACCAAAACAGATGTCAAAATATAGACAACATTGTCTTCGGTCTTAAGTCCCTCAAGTATTCGGAAATTATTCTGTTTCCAGTCTCTCATAAAAGCAATACCGTCCAAACGCACTTCTACCGCGCCGCGGTAATTTCCAATTTGTTCAGCGTCCTCAACTCTAAGGTCAATTTGTGTTGCATAACCTTCAAGGTTAAAAAAGCTCTGTGCCATGTCAATCGGAACATAAACACGCGCGCCATCAACAAATTGATCCCCAGAATCTATGATGTAAACAACATCATAGGCAGCCTCTCGCGGAAATGATCCAAAGGCTGTTTCGACGGCGGATGCCGTCGTCAACAAAACTTTGTCTCCAATGGTGACCCCGAGTTGCCGTGCGATTCCCTCCCCAAGCGCAATAACATATTGGCCTGATTGGAAAGATTCTATATTCCCAAAACTGCGCATATTATTGACGAGACGGTCATTTTGTTCAAATTCTTCAACACGAACTCCAAAAACTTCAGTAAAGGCCGGAACTTGATTAGCCGAGATCATAGCCTGTCGCCTCACCACAGGAACTGCGCTGTTAACACCCTCAATTTCTCCGAGACTTTGTGCATAAACCTCATAATTTGGAAGTCCCAAAATGCGTTGTCCATCAACCTCTAAGTTGTCGAATGTCTGCACAGTTGCATGCGCCTGATTGCCCAGAATCGTCCGCACATATTCCACTCTAAATCCTTCGCGCACGGCAAATGTCACGATCATTGCTGCCACTCCGAGTGCAATGCCGAGTAACGCAATGATAACGATTGATGACGCTCCCCCCTCACTTTTGCGTGAACGCAAATACCGAAAGGCAATCATCCACTCAATAGATGAAAATGCCGTTTGTCTTGATGTATTCTCTAAGGACATTGCTTAATTCTGCACCGTATATGGCATTTCAAGAGCCGCAAGCTCCGGATAGGCCATTTGAAGCAAAAGATGTTGGCGTTCATCAACACGCACTAGATACCACTTTTCATCGTAAAGTGCCAAAATTGGGTTAGAAATAGATTGTGTCGCTCCATCAATTGTCATCTCAAAGCTTGACGGAAAATATCCATAGACAATTTCTCCAGAATTTTCCAAATTTACAGCCGTAACATCATATTCGAAGTTTTCAAACTCAATATCCGCCATAGATGCTTCCATCGATGATGACATAAGTTGTGTAAATTCAATTTGCTCAGCGCCGGCACTTTTTATCATAAGATCCAACAATCTCGGGGGCAACGAATAACCAATTAGAGATGGGTAATCACCTACTTCGATTGCATCAACAAACGCGACCATTCGCTCTTGAATTTCTGCAATTTCAGTCGCAGTCCCTGGTCGCGCATAAGCGCTCGTGGTTGTCATAATCATGACGAATACGAGCACAAAGTTCCATAATCGCATTAGTTTATCCTTACCGCACGTAAATTTGGACGATCTTATCTATGACTGCGTCAAGTGACAACTCTTCTTTTTCGCCTGAGCGTCGGCTTGCCAGTTCAACCACACCTTTTTCAAGACCACGCGGCCCAACCGTAATTTTCCAAGGAATTCCGATAAGATCCATTGCCGCAAATTTAGCGCCCGCGCGTTCATTACGATCATCATAAAGCGGATCTAGCCCCTTAGATTTAAGTGTGCCATAAAGCTCATCACAAACAGCATCGGTTTCACCACCTTGCTTCAAATTCACAATCGCAACATCAAATGGCGTCACCCCTTCTGGCCAAATAATGCCCTGCTCATCATGATGCGCTTCAATTAATGCCCCTAAAAGGCGCGAAACACCAATACCATGCGATCCCATATGAACATCAGTTAACTTGCCATCAGGCGCCTGAACCGCCGCTTTAAGGGATTCAGAGTATTTCGTACCAAAGTAAAAAACTTGACCAACCTCAATTCCTCGCGCTGTCATTCTTCGTTCTTCCGGAATCTGCCCATATAAAGTTTCATCATGTGTTTCATCTGTACGCGCATATAAATTATTAAACTCGTCATAGACAGCCTGACAAGCGGCCACGTCAGCATAATCTATATCACGTTCTCCCAAACGAAGATCAGTGACTTTGCGATCATAAAAGACTTCGCTTTCTCCTGTTTCAGCAAGAACAAGGAATTCATGACTATAATCACCGCCTATGGGCCCTGTGTCCGCACGCATAGGGAGCGCTTGCAAACCCATCCGCTCATAAGTTCTCAGATAACTCACAATGTGACGATTATAAGCGTGAAGAGCATCTTCTTTGCTTAAGTCGAAGTTATATCCATCTTTCATCAAAAATTCTCGTCCCCGCATCACACCGAAACGCGGGCGGATTTCATCACGGAATTTCCACTGAATATGATAAAGAGTTAGAGGAAGGTCTTTGTAAGAATTAACCGCACTTCTAAATATATCCGTTATCATTTCTTCATTCGTTGGTCCGTACAACATATCACGCCCATGTCGATCTTTGATGCGAAGCATTTCCTGCCCATATGCATCATATCGACCCGATTCTCGCCACAAATCCGCTGATTGTAATGTCGGCATCAGCATTGGAATGTGCCCCGCGCGCATTTGCTCTTCGTGAACAATATTTTCAAGCTTGCGCAATACCTTAAATCCGAGAGGAAGCCACGAATAAATGCCTGCCGATGCTTGCTTAATCATTCCGGCCCGCAACATAAGCCGGTGCGAAACAATTTGTGCTTCGGCTGGGTTTTCTTTTAATAAAGGAAGAAAATACTGCGATAGACGCATAGCGGTCTCCAAATAAACTTAGAATTTTAATACCGAAACACACAAACACAGGCAATCTTCAAATCGCTTTTTTTGAGAAAATAATATAGTAATCACTCTTAAGATCGAAGGAATGTAAAAAAGGGCTTGCAAATCATTTCAGGTTGGCTATTCTCGACTCATATTCAAGCGGCATTAGATCGCATAGAATTAGGGCTTCACGGTCCAAGTCTAGGGGAAAAGCCCGCATCGTTGGATGTGGGCTTTTATTTTTTGGCTTTCCCACTTTTTTAATAAAGCTATCTTCTCAATTTAACATTATGGAAGAAACGACCTTCGAACAAAAATCACTTCTATTTTTTAATAAATTCAACTTGAACTTCGCGACCTAAAAAACGACCCAGTGAAGCAAGTCGCTTTTCAACACTCGGCCCATAAATCAATTGTAAATCATCTCTAATTTGCAAAACCAGTCCGTTTTTATTAACTTTGAGCCAAGTTTGATTTAGCAACTGCCCCACAGCTCCTGAAATCATGGCACCTAATCGCAAAGCGCGCCCAAGTTCAATCGCTCTCTCTTTATCTTTAGCGCCCAAAAGCGCGAGTGAGGGATGTGAAATTGCGTGCTCGGGCGCATTTTCATAACGCACCGCCAACGCCAATGCTAAGAACAAACGCTCTTGATGCTTTACGCCACATAAATTGGCTTGCGCAACAATTTCAAAACTCATCTGTGCCCGAAAATCGGGATGGTAGCGCCAATTCGTATCTAATAATAGGCAAGCGGCTTGAACCAATCGTTTGAATTCAGGAAGTTCATTTCCATAAAGCGGAGACAGCCAATTATATAGATCACGTCCAAAACCTGGGAATCTGGCATTTTGCTGCTCCAGTGCTTGACACGCAACAATCAATGGGTCGGATCTTCGCATATAGTTGGGCATATTTTCAAATAGCACGCCTTCTCTCAAGCCATAGGAGGAAACCAGAAATTTCTGAGGCGCAAACACTTTCATTAACATTTTCAAAACACCAATAGCACCTGGCAGTAAATCTTGCCGACCAAGCGAAATGTCAGAGCGCTCAAGTAACTTTGAATTGTTTATTTCATAAGCTTGAATCGTTGTGAGCAAATCTGTTTTATCTATTTCATATTCATGTAAAATTGGAAACGGATATTCTCGCCGCAACATGTCGAGCTTCGCAATTGCGCGCCACGAACCGCCGACAAGATATATTGAATCAAATTGCTTACTCAGAAATTTCTGCGCACGCAAAAGTTCGTTTTCGATCCAGTCCAGTTTAGAATTTTCAGGCAACATCTGCGTTTTCAAAGGACCCAAAGGTAATGAAATTCCGTGCCCAATTTTGCCGTTGCTAACAGGAATAAGTTCTAAGGACGAACCGCCAATATCACAGACAAGCCCATCAGCTTCCGGCCACCCTAGCATTACGCCTTGCGCAGATAGTTGAGCTTCTTCTTCACCAGAAACGATGCGCACCTTTTCACCCAAATCTTCCGTGATCCACCGAACAAAATCTGATCCATCTTCAGCCTCTCGCAAAGCCGCAGTTCCTACAATTTCAAGCGCGCTAACATCAATGGCTTTTGAAAGGTACACAAAACGCCTCAAAGCTTCTTTCGCGTTCAAAACGCCATTAGGTGAAAGCCTGCCAGTTTGACTCATATCTTCACCAAGTCGGCATTGAACCTTTTCGTTAAAAACATAGTGCGGCGCCCGTGACAAAGCGTCAAAAACGACAAGCCTTACAGAATTTGAACCAATGTCGACAACCGCAATTTTACTCACTTAAAACCTTCCAAAATTTCTTTCGCAAGTCCTCGTGTTACATTCACCTTGCGTCTAGCTGACAGCGTATCAAGCGCATCAACGAAGTCTAAAATTATAGAGTATTCACGCGCCAAACGCTTAGAAATGTAAGTAATGACATCGTTCTTTACTAATATTCCTCTCGCGCTTAATTGCTTTGAAAGCAGCTGCACAATTAGTGAATCATCGGGAGGCTGAATTTCGGCCACTGGCAAAGTCTCAAGTCGTGTAGCAAGATCCGGTAGATTAATTTTCCAATGCGAAACGGGCAGCCTTGCAAACAATATTAACTTAGCTTTGTGTTGGCGTTGAAAATTGAATAAATGGAACAATTCTTGCTGTGCAATTTCTTTCACCGGCCACTGATCAATCATATCAACAAATACTGCACTGGGATTTCCCTGAGAAAGATAAATCTCTGCATCTGTTTTCGATGAAAAATAAATTCCATCCCATAATTTTGCGTACTCGAGGGCTATTTGGGTTTTTCCAGAGCCCGCCGGTCCGTTGACAATTAATCCATCTGTTTTTTCAATATAATTACATGCGTTCTCGTTGGCTTCCGAACGCACAAACCCATCTGGATGTTTTGTGCCGAGAGGCATTAGCAATTGACTACTCATCTTCACCTGATTTAGGGCTCAGGTATTCTTGCCCAAGATAGAGTTTTCCGGACTGATAGCGCGCGAAAAAATGTCGCCCTAATACACCAATTACAGCGGCGAGCGGCACAGCAATTAGCATTCCGGTTAGCCCCATTAACGAACCAAACACAGATAAAGAGAACATAAGCCAAACGGGATGTAGTCCTATCGATTTTCCAACAAGATTGGGCGTTATGACATTTCCCTCAACACTTTGCCCCCCGAAATAAAGCGCCAAGACGAGCCCAAACCAAGCCCAACTCGCGCCAAACCAAGACTTTTCCCCAACTTGATTGCAAACTTCATTGACCAGCTCGAGACACTCGGCAGGCGCTGATATTCCAGTCCACGCTTGAAATAACGAAACGCCAACAACAAGCAATCCCCCAATAGCTGCTCCCACGTAAGGAATAAATGTCAGCATGCCTGCAACAAAACCAATCGCAATTCCGTAATTTACGCCCAAAAGCCCTAAAATCATTGCATAATAGCAAGCCATGATCATACAAACCGTGCCCTGACCCCGGATAAAGGAGGCCAAGCTTTGATCAATATCGCGAAAGATTTTACGAATTTCTGAGCGGTGATCGCGTGGCAACCAACTATCAATTTGCGCGACCATGCTGTCCCAATCAAGCAATATAAAAAATGTTACGACAGGAACGATCACGACAAGGGCTAGAAAACCGAATATTGTCCTTACAGAATTTAAAAGTGTAGAACTCAAAAACGCGCCGATTGACTGCAAGCCCTCTTGAAAACGTGTAAAAATTTCAGAAGCATCCAACGCAAACTCTGGAAAACGAGACCGAATTATACTCTCTATGGTACTCGATAGTTCAGGAATTGCGCTAATGAGTTGAGCAAGTTCACGCACGATCAAAGGGGCAACGGCAGCAACAAAAATCACAATCAAAATCACCGCACTGAGCGTAATAATCATCACTGAAACAAGTCTCGAAAGACCCATTTTTTCAAGACGATCTGCAATTGGGTCTAAAAAATACGCTAACGCCATCGCAACTAAATATGGCGTTAACACACCGCGCAGCACCCACAATAACCCTAAAAAGACAAGCGCAATCAGCCCCCATCGCGTCAATTGTTGTGAAGTTGAAAGTGCCATCTTATTCGAAAACCCTACTGAAATTGTTCCTGTAAAATCCGCTCTTCTAAACCATGACCAGGGTCAAAAAGCAACTCCATTTTTTGCGAATGATCAACCGAGATATCGACTGCAAGAACATCTTTAGTTCGCCGGCTATCTGCGCTTGCGTGAACAGGACGTTTTTGTGAATTCAGAACCTCAAATCGCACCTTGGCTGACATCGGAATTAATGCTCCTCGCCACCGCCTCGGTCGATAAGCCGCAACCGCAGTCACGGCTAGGATATTCCCGTCAATCGGAATTATCGGGCCATGTGCAGAATTATTATAGGCTGTTGATCCAGCGGGCGTTGCGACCATCGCCCCGTCGCAAACCAGCTCTTCGATGCGAACTTTTCCATTAACAAGCACACGCAATCGCGCCGCTTGAGAACCTGTACGCAATAAAGAGACTTCATTAATTGCCAAATGCTCTATAACTTCACCCTCAACCGTTTCTGCTTTCATCATAAGCGGAGAAATGGCTGCCTTTTCAGCATCTTGAATTCGTTTAAGTAAACGATCCCCATCAAAATCATTCATCAAAAAACCAACCGTCCCCCGGTTCATACCATATACAGGCACTTGATAGCGACGCGTTTTGTGTAGGGTTTCCAACATAAATCCATCACCACCCAAGCAAACCACAACGTCGGCATCTTCGAGCTTATGACTGCCAAACTTATCAATAAGCGCGACACGTGCGGGATCATTGGAGTGATTGGAAAGGATTGCTATTTTCATACTGCAATTATTGTCACTTTGAAGTTCGATGGGCAAGGGCAATTTGCGGCAAGTTCCGTTATTTAGCAAGCCTTCTTTCCCTTACTGCGCAATAAACGCAGCCAAGCACTAAAGATATCGCAAATCTCAATTAAAACGACGCAATTTGACTTGACACTTCTCGTTACAAATTTTCTATAAGTGCGTAAATTATGTAGAGGAAACCAATATGACCGCAACTGATAAGGGCTTTTTTAATGAAACACTTGCGGAGCGCGACCCTGAATTGCAAGCCGCGATTACCGGTGAACTTGGTCGCCAACGTCACGAAATCGAGCTGATTGCCTCAGAAAACATTGTTTCAAGAGCGGTCATGGAAGCGCAAGGATCGGTGCTCACAAACAAATACGCGGAAGGCTATCCTGGACGCCGTTATTATGGAGGTTGTCAGTTCGTCGATGTTGCCGAAGATCTGGCGATTGCGCGTGCCAAAGAACTCTTTGGATGTGCCTTTGCAAACGTGCAACCCAATTCTGGATCTCAAGCCAACCAAGGTGTTTTCACCGCCTTACTGCAACCCGGCGACACAATCCTCGGCATGAATTTAGCCTCAGGCGGCCATCTCACACATGGCGCAGCGCCAAATCAATCCGGAAAATGGTTCAACGCTGTTCAATACGGCGTACGCGAGGAAGATCACTTGCTAAATTATGACGAAGTTGAAACGCTTGCAAATGAGCATCAACCAAAACTGATTATCGCAGGCGGTTCGGCCATCCCGCGTCAAATAGATTTTGCGAAAATGCGTGAAATTGCGGATAAAGTGGGCGCATTCCTCCTTGTTGATATGGCGCATTTTGCAGGTCTTGTAGCGGCCGGCGAACATCCCTCGCCTTTCCCCCATGCCCATGTAGCGACGACCACAACACACAAAACCCTACGCGGCCCCAGAGGCGGAATGATTTTGACAAATGATGAGACAATTTCGAAAAAAATCAACTCAGCCATTTTTCCAGGCATTCAAGGTGGGCCGCTTATGCACGTCATTGCGGCGAAAGCGGTTGCATTTGCAGAGGCACTCCGTCCGGAATTTAAGTCTTATCAAAAACAAGTTCGCGCAAATGCAAATGCCCTTGCCGACGAACTCATAAAAGGCGGTCTTGATATTGTCACAGGCGGAACAGATACCCATGTGATGCTCGTTGATCTGCGCCCCAAAGGTGTGAAAGGAAACGTTACGGACGCAGCCCTTGGTCGTGCGCAAATTACCTGCAATAAAAACGGTATTCCGTTCGACCCTGAAAAGCCAACAGTAACTTCGGGGATTCGCTTAGGCACCCCTGCAGGGACAACGCGCGGCTTTAAAGAAGAAGAATTTCGCGAAATTGCACGTATGATTATTGAAGTAGTTGATGGAATTGCTGCAAACGGACCTGATGACAACGGCGAGGTTGAAGCCAGAGTTCGTGAAAAAGTGAACAATTTGTGCGAGCGTTTTCCGCTTTACCCTCACCTCTAAATCCGACAATCAAATTTAAAAAGGGCGCGTTCAAGGGCGCCCTTTTTGTTTCAAAAATTCTCACTTAGTTGAAAATCAACTACTCATTAAGTGTCCAGCTTAGGTATAAGCGCGACGATCTTCTCACCCGCATGCACGCTCATCTCTCCACCATTTCTAAACACGCGCAATGCCCCTTTTTCAGGCGCTGCGAATAATGCAATCGCTTTTGGATTGTGCTCTTGATAATCTTGAAAAGTAAAGTTTTCAGAAATTGGTGTTACCCGAATCTGACCACCTTGAGCCAATATGCCCATTGCATCTTCATATGAGGTTAAATTTGGCAAATAACGACCGCCAAGCGTCGACGGCAATTGCCGTGCAGCGGGCGTATCCTTATGAGGTGCAAATTGCATCACATGATTACGTCCAAATTCTGGGCCAAAATCCGCACAGACGAGCGCATTGTAATGATCATTATCCGTGAGCGCATACAAATTTTCATAAACATTGTGATCAATGTCATGCTCAGCCTCCTCCGATAAAACTTCACCGTAGTAGACATCAATATCATTTTGTCGAAACTCTTTCAGACGAAACCAATTTTTATCCACAATAAGAGCCGGACGGTCCAGCTTCTTGAGCGCTTTCGCCAGCTCAAATGTAAATGGGTTGGTTCCTATCAGTAAAAATCCGCGCGAACGACTCGACACAAGATCCAGCGCTCTTGCAAAGGGTCCAATCGAAAAGCCGTGCAAAAATACTGTGACCGTCACGATTACAAAAGACAAGGGCGCAAGTAACGCGCCATCATCAAGGCCAAGTGAAAGAAGATTTTCGCCAAAAACACCCGATACCGCGACTGCCACAACGCCCCGCGGTCCGATCCAGCCAACAAATATTTGTTCCTTGACGTTTAAATTAGAACCCACCAGCGCAAGCATAACTGCCACCGGGCGAACCAAAAATACCAGTACAAAAATGAAAACATAAGCACGCCAATCGAGTGCAGCAAGCGTTGCAAAATCAAGTTTGGCGGCAAGAATAATAAAGACACCGGTCACTAACATAACCGTGACATGTTCTTTAAAACGGCGCAACTCACTCAGGCTTGGCAAATGCGCATTGCCTACGATAATGCCCATAATCGTAACCGCCAAAAGACCGCTTTCATGGAGCACAAGGTCTGTTGCTCCATAGACAACGACGACAAGCGAAATCATTATTGGAACCTTTAGATACTCGGGAATCAGTCCCCGATTAAAGCCGCTAATCAGAAACTTGGCGCCTAAATAGCCGGACACGCTTGCCAAAAATATACCAATGACAAGTTGACCAAATGCATCAGATATCGAATGATTTTGATAGAAAACAGTCGCAACTTCATAGGCGAGAACGCCTGCAAGCGCCCCCACTGGATCATTCACGATCGCTTCCCATTTTAAAACTTCGGCAGGACGACGCTTTAGACCCGCTTGCCTGAGAAGCGGAATGACCACGGTTGGACCTGTTACGACCAATATACCACCAAATACCGTCGCAGTCGCAATATCCAATCCACCAATAAAATAGCCGGCAGCGCTTGCAAAGAGCCAAATCAGCGGCCCACCAAACAATACGAGACGTCGCACAGCCGTTTCGGCATCCGAGAGACGCGCAAAATCCAGCGTTAGCCCCCCTTCAAATAAAATGAGCGCGACCGCAATTCCGATTAATGGCTTTAGCATATCCCCAAACATAGCATCGGGCTGAACAATATTCGTGACAGGGCCTACAAAAATGCCGGCAACCAACATAAGAACAATTGCAGGAAGTTGCATCCGCCACGCCAACCATTGAGCCCCTATGCCGGCGATGGTTATTGTTATGATTCCAATTAAAATTTCCATAAATATTGCCTCGATTCGTAAGGAAACTAACAAATTGAATCGCTTATGCACAATACAATTGCCGATCTTTTGAAAATCAGTTTATCTCTTGTCGATTATCTCCAGAAGGACTAAATTAGTTGCATGAATAATTCTCCCCTAATCGACCCATACTTGCGCCCCATCACTTATTTGCGGGTTTCCGTCACAGATCGTTGTGATTTTAGATGCACATATTGTATGAATGAGGACATTAAATTTCTGCCAAAACGTGAAGTTCTTTCACTTGAAGAATTGGATCGCATGTGCAGTGCGTTTGTTGAATTAGGCGTTAAAAAAATACGCGTGACGGGTGGTGAGCCGCTTGTTCGACGCGATATCCAATCCTTATTTAAGCGACTTTCACGTCACCTCGACACAGGGGCGCTGGATGAGTTAACGCTTACAACTAATGGCTCACAGCTGGCACGTTATGCAAAGCAACTCGCTGAATTTGGTGTCAAACGCGTTAACGTATCGCTGGATACGCTCGATCAAGACAAATTTGCGCGCATTACACGTCGTGGCCGTTTGTCTAATGTTCTCATGGGTATTGAAGCCGCCAAAGCGGCAGGAATTCGTGTAAAAATTAATGCCGTTGCGCTCAAAGGATTTAACGATTCTGAATTCCTCAGATTAATCGACTGGTGCGCTGCGGAAAATATGGACATTACTTTTATAGAGGTTATGCCAATGGGTGAAGGGATTGGTGACGCCGAGCGCATAGGCGATTACTATTCGCTCCTGCAACTGCGAGACGACATAGAAAAACATCATCAATTGCGTGATATTCCTCTTCGAACTGGAGGGCCAGCTCGCTATGTTGAACGTGTTGATAATGGACAAAAAATCGGATTTATAACGCCGCTTTCTCATAATTTTTGTGAGAGCTGTAATCGCGTCCGTGTGACTTGCACAGGTGAATTATTCATGTGCCTTGGCCAAGAAGATAAAGCCGACCTGAGAGATGTTATGCGCTCAGGAAAAGACCCGCAAGCGCTCCATGATGCGATCCGCCAGGCAATTTCACGCAAACCAAAGGGTCATAATTTCGATTATGCGCGCGGAAATGTAAAAGGCAAAATGTCTCGGAACATGAGCCATACAGGTGGTTAAATGTTGCGCATTTTCACAATTCGGCCAATCCTTGCGTATGAACTCAAATTGACTTGAATTAGCAAATCAGCGCGGATAGGGTTAAATTCAAGTGGAGGATGACTTGCGGACTTATATATCAATTGGAATTATTTCGACATTTATTGCGGGTGCAGCTTTTGCACAAAGTTTTATTTTAGATCGTCAGTCTCATTTCAAAACAATTGCACAAACCACTCAGGCACTGCGCGCTATGGCAGATGGTTCTGTTGAGTTTAATGCAGAGCTCGCAAAAACTGGGTTGATGCAAGTTGAAGCATCCGTAAATGCGCTGCCTGAACTCTTTCCGGAAGGTTCTTTGGACATTCAATCGGAGGCAAGTCCAGAAATTTGGGAAAATCGCGCTGAATTCGACGCGCTTTTGCAACAGTTTATTGATGATGCCAAAGTCGACATACCGCCCCAAAACAGTACCGAATTAACCCAAAAATTACGAACAATTTCAAGTGGCTGCAAGGCCTGCCATGACAGATTTAGAATCGAAAGTTTCTAACTCTTTTCTTGCCAATGATCACTATTCAGATTAGTAGGGCTACTGAAAGAAGACAGCTCAATTGAAAAGTTACAAGATAGTGAAAAAAGACCAAATCATCGTTGGAATTGATGCAGGCGCTACTAATTGTAGGGTTGCGATCTGTGATGATCATCAATTTCGTATTTCCGAAGCGCGTGGTGGCCCGGCAAATATTGCCAATGATTACCAAGTGGCCATAAACAACATCGTCAATACAACATCAGAAGCTTTACACAAAATTGGAAAGAGTTCCGACCACTTCAAACAGGTAAATGCTGTGATCGGCGTTGCAGGCAGTAACCTTAGCGATTACGGCGCACGATTGCAAAACGATCTCCCTTTTGGCCATCAAAGGGTATACAATGACGTTCGCATTTCAATTGCAGGTGCTCTCGGCAACGATTTTGGCGTAATTGCTGCGTTAGGCACAGGTTCCGTTTTTGCAAGACAAGATGAAAATGGCTTCAAAATGGGTGGCGGATGGGGTTTTCTAATGGGCGATGAAGGTTCAGGCGCAAAACTCGGATACCACCTTTTTGTGCGCACAATATATGCTGAGGATGGCCTATGTGCACATTCCAAACTCACGCGAGAGATTTTAGCCGAATTTCACGGCTCATTGGGTCATTTGGTAGAAGCGGCAAAGGCAATGCCACCTTATGAATTTGGGAAATACGCACCCCGCGTCATTGATGCAGCCGATCAAAATGACGCTAACGCAATCAAAATTATTAATGAAGCAGTCAATTGGATAGAGCAACAAATCGATGCAATTGGCTTTCGGTCAGATCGTCGTTTTTGTCTTCTTGGCGGTTTAGGTCCTATATTTCTACCTAAACTCAACGAAAAATATCAAAGTGCTTACACGGAACCGAAAGGAAACGCTCTCGATGGTGCGCTTCAAATGGCTTTCGATTTTTGTGTGAGTTCTGAAAAAACAAACTAGTTATTTATTCAAGTAGGCTCTTAACTGAGACAAATCATAACCTGCTGAGGCAGTTTGCTCTAATATTTCATCTGCTGACTGAATTGCTTTTTGTGAAAGCGCCCAAAGCCCCGCGCAACGCGTGCCTGATCTGCAGTACGCGAAAACGCGATCATGTTGCTGTAACAGATTGCGAAATTCTGCGACCGCCTCATCTGTAAATTGCCCAGAAAAAATCGGGATATGGCGAAATTCCATTCCGGCATCTTCTACAGCTTTTTGTAGATCCTTCGTTAGAGGTTGACCCACTTCTTCACCATCAGGACGATTCGAAACTACTATATCAAAATCTTGCGCTTTAATATCAGCAACTTGACTGACGCTGATTTGCTCTGAGACAGCAATCTTATCGTTTATTCTACGCATATAAATTCCAAAAATGTGTAACCTTGATCAAAATTATGCACAATACAAAAACAAAAAGCCACCTCAAAAGGTGGCTTGAACGTTAAAACTTCAGAACAATTTAAATTGCGCGAGAGGCCTCTCTTGCAACGCTGTCAATATCTGCACGCGCCAAGCCGAGATCCCAAAGTTCACGTTCACTCAATGCGTTAAGTTCACGTAGTGTTCTGTTATAAGCAGAACGACGGGCGAGCTTCTTTTCAATTGAAATGAAAAAAGTTCCAAATAAATTACCTAAAAGGCTGTTGTTTTTAATTGCAGTCGTCATCATTTAATCCACTTTTTGCTCGTACTCACAACTTATTCGCACCTGCAAAAAAAATAAAGATACATAAGTGAATACTCGATATGCAGATTTTACATAACTATGGCGATAATTTCGCTAACTTTCAAATTCAGTTACCATGAAAATTCAAACCCACATCCGATGTTAGATCGTTCAAAGTCCACTATGTTTGATTTTTCAAGTGCATACTTGCAGGAAATTGTTGGTTGAACTTTTCCGATTTTCCAATTTGAATTTATGTAGCGGCCGCCGATTGAATAGACTTCATCATCGCGCTCATAAGCTCCAAAAACAAGATTGTGCGGCGCATCATATTTTCTTTTCAAATAGCTTAAATCAATCGCAATTTTCGTACTCTCATTTAATATCCTTTCAAATCCAACCCCGAGCCCGCGCCCTACAAATCCATTTTGAGTGACATAGCTATCTTCAATTCCCTTTTCTCTCGTCCTTTGATATATGACATCTAAGCTGAACTTTGATTTCAAATTAGGAACATATTCAAACTGAGTAATTATCTCAGAAGCCACACTGTCCGCATACCCATATTGATCTTGGTCAGCATGAATTTTCCATCGTCTCGTACCGGCTACTCCCAAGGTAAATTTTGGGGTCACTCGTCTCTTAAGACTAAGACTAACGCGATCAAAAGAATAATTTTCATTTCTTTTGAGAATAATTGCAGACGCGCTTCTGTCTGGAATCGAATGAATTCGAGTTGCATAGATTTCTCCATCTCCCCAAAACTTTCCACGTCCAATCGTAAACGATACTTGATCACGGGCGTTTTGATATTTCCAACTCAAATTTAATTCAGCAATTTCTGAATCCAATGTTTCGTAAGTATAGAAATTTCGTTCATAATTTGCACTCAAAACCAATCTGTGGTGATCTTTAAGCTGATAAGAAAGGTAGCCACCAAATTTTACTCGCGCGTACCATCCAGATTGAGGTTGCAGTCTCTCTGGCAATATCCCTAAATTTGCGACAGTCTTCTCTGAGGCATTATTAATGTTCTGAGAGGGTGTTAAATCCCCCCCCCACCACCAATCACTTATAAACCTTTTTCCAAAAACATGAGCTCGCTCACCAGCAATCTGCCTCTCTTCAGAATCCGGCAGGCTTGTCGATAGAATTTCATATTGCCTGCTCGAAGAAAGATAAGCACTGTCAAATCTATAAATGTCAGCCAACTTCGCTCTAAGAAAATAATTTTCAGGTTGGCGCTCTAACAAAAACTCAAGATACTCCGCAGCTTTCCCTAAGTTCCCTTGGAATAAGGCTATTTCCACTTCGAGATACAATAAATCTTCCTGCGAACTATTTAGTTGTCTTAAGAGCATTCGAGCTTCCTGAAACTTCTGATCATTTAGCAATATTTGAATGAATTCTTGCGATGTGATCTGTGTGGTTTCATTCCGTTTATTAACATGATTAACTTGAGATATGGACGTGTCGTCAGCGTGCAATTGGCCAGAGAACAGCATAGATATCCCAAGAAACAACGCTGCCATTAATGAATTATTCAATTTCCGCTTACTTATACACGCCATTACATCACTGCCTTCCATTTTAAGAAAACAGTCTAATAAACATTTATTAGTACATGGTAAACAACTAGTCGGAGCCTATAAAATCTGCAGATTCGCTTTGCCAACATAGTTCAAAATGAATGCGCGCAACCTTTCCAACCAAGACCTTCAAAACTTCCAGATCACCTTGCGCCAAATCGATTCGGCCTGCCATAGCATTTTCTCCGATTGAGCGCGAAATGTGCGCGGTTTGAGATAAGCCCAATGATTGAGCACAAAGACTTATGCGTGCACAAATACAAGGAATATCAACTTGATCAGAAGTATTCACACAGTCCATTAGTTGATCCAAATTTTTAGCGAGAAGCACCACCTTTTCAGTGTTCGACATGTCCTGAAATCGTTTTTTTTCTTGATTTTTAGCACAAGGATGACTACGCTTTTCAACCGGAAATTTGACGATGTTACAGGACTCTATAGGTGATAAAAATTTACGGCTGGAATTATATGGCTTATCAAAAATGCGAACTTTTCGATGATTTTTAGATAAATAGATTAATGAACTCATTGCACCCGCACTTCTTTCTTAAAGTTTCCTAGTTCTATTTTACTGAACAAATTGCTCTATGAATGGATACCACCAAGCTATCCATGGCTTTAATTTACGCTGTGGAAACATAATAAATCTCTAGAGGGTTGCTGAAAATTATTTGAATTAATTTTAATATTGTAACAAAAATTCATGTAAAAAATATAATTAAATTAATAATATCAATTATTTATTATAATTTATTAAAACCAAAATACGCTCAGAAGTCGTAATTTCATTTTAATAACTGACTTACAATTTGAGATTTTCCAGCTAAAATAAGGCGCAAAATCCAATAGCTGGGAAAAACCTAGATGAGCCTTAAGCGTTTTAAATCCAAAGATGGCCTTACTCTTTCCTATACAGATTCTGGCGAAGGGAATGTGATTTTGTGCCTACCGGGATTAACGCGCAATCATACCGACTTTGATGATTTTCTAGCAAAAGCTCCATCTTCAGCACGCATAATTGCGCTTACATTTCGCGGCAGAAAACCTTCAGAATTTTCCCTAAATCCTCTTGATTACAATGTATTTCAAGAGGCCGAAGACACCATCGCACTTTTAGACCACTTAGACATAGACCGTGCAATGATTATTGGCACCTCTCGTGGCGGGATCGTGAGCATGGTCTTGGCAGAATTGGCCAACGATCGCCTCACCGGCGTTGTACTTAATGATGTGGGCCCAAAACTTGAAGAACAGGCTATCCAAAGAATTTCGGACTATTTGGGCACGAAACCCACATGGTCGTCACTGGAAGAAGCCATCAAAGTTCACATGCAAATAAACGCAAGCACTTTTCCAAACTTTGATTCGGTTCAATGGAAAGTACTGATTGAAAGATGGTATCCTTTTGAAAATGGACAATTTCAGCTCAACTATGATCCAAATCTCAAGATTGTATTTGATCAAACACCTAAGGATATCGACCTTTGGCCTGCATTCGATCAACTTGATGGCGTTCCGCTTGGGCTGATTTGGGGAATGAACTCAGACTTACTCACCGAAGAAACGGTCAATGAAATGCGCAAACGAAGGCCAGACTTAAGTTTAGGAGCGTGTGCCAATCGTGGACACGTTCCCTTACTTAACGAACCAGAAGCCGTAGCGGTTATTAATGAAATATTTATTAAAAGTTTTACTTAACCCAGATCCTCATCCGTAAAAGAAAACGGCATAATTTCTGCAAATGGAATTTGGTGACGCACACCGTTCTTTGACGCGATAAATACTTGTGTTTTATGATGCGCAAATTCTGAAATTTTTTGTCGACAGCCGCCACATGGATAGATTGGGCGCTCAGCCTCACTATAAATTAAGATCGTTTCAATGGATTTGCCGCCACCACATATCATTGCAGAAATTGCCCCAGCCTCTGCACATAGCCCTTGTGGATATGCAGCATTTTCAACATTACAGCCCGCATATAATCGACCATCATCCGCTAAAATTGCTGCGCCAACGTGAAATTTAGAATACGGCGCGTAACTTCTTTGGTGTGCCTTCTTAGCCTTGGAGATTAAGTCTTCAATCATTGCTTCTTGCCCCGCACTTAAGGTAAATCCTTCATGTCATTTCTAGTCTTTATTCAAAAGAGCTTTGAGTTCTGCAGTTTTTTCTTTGAGTAGCTCGAGATCACCGCGTGTCTCAATATTCAAACGCAATAAAGGCTCTGTATTAGACGCGCGCAAATTAAACCGCCAGTCAGGAAATTCCATGCTGAGACCATCAATTTCACTAATTTCTGGGTTTAATGGTACATATTTCGTCCGCACTTTCGCAATCGCCGCATTGACATCATTCACACGGGTATTGATTTCACCTGAGCATGGAAAGGCCGCCTGCGCAGCGACGACAATTTCAGAGAGCGTTTGATTAGAATTCGCTAAGAGTTGTGTAATCAACAACCAGGGAATCATACCGCTATCGCAATACCCAAAATCACGAAAATAATGATGCGCACTCATTTCCCCGCCGTAAACAGCGTCAAGCGAGCGCATTTTATGCTTCATAAACACATGCCCGACTTTCGCACATTTGTAGCGCCCGCCGAGACGTTGGACAATTTCAATCGTGTTCCAAGTCATTCGTGGATCAAAAACAATAACTTGATCGGAATTTTCTCTCAAAAAAGCATCCGCCAATAAACCCACAACATAGTAACCCTCAATAAAGCCCCCCTTTTCGTCATATAAGAAGCAACGATCAAAATCCCCGTCCCAAGCGACAGCAAAATTTGCACCAACCTCTTTAACTTTGGCGCTTGTAGGCGCACGATTTTCTGGAAGCAAAGGATTTGGAATTCCATTCGGGAAGGTCGAATCGGGTTCATGATGCATCTTGACAAAGGGAGAGGAAATTCCGTAAGCTGTAATGCGCGCCTCTAAAGCGTCAACCACATGCCCAGCCATTCCATTTCCGGCATTTGTTAGTATTTTCATATCTTTAAAAGCGCTTATATCAACATATGTTAGCAAATGATCAATGTACGCGTCTGTGATATCGCCCGCGCTTATCTCTCCCTGATCAGCATTCTCTTCAAATTTTTCAGCTACGATCCGATCTCGAATTTTGAGTAACTGATCTGTCGAAACAGGCACACCACCACGCAAAATAAATTTCAACCCGTTGTCACCGATCGGGTTATGGCTCGCCGTAACTTCAATGCCGACATCAATATCTAAATGTTGTGCAGCAAAATATATTTCCTCTGTTCCACGCGCACCTAGATCGATGACATCTGCGCCTTGCATACGCATTCCATCAATCATTGCATTTTTCAATTCTGGACTTGAGGGACGAGCATCGGCGCCAATTGCGACTTTTTTGGCTTGAAATTCATCAATTAATGCACGCCCTATTTCAAGACACATTTGTGCATCAAGAGATTCTCCAAGCGTACCCCTAACGTCATAAGCTTTGAATGCTTTCGTCTTATCCTTAATCAAAACGTGTCTTTCCTGTAATTTGCAGACTTCATACCATTGTCTCACTGCAATGAAAACAAATTTTCATGACTCAATTTATGATTTCTTAAAACAGAGTATTGCACGAATTTCCTGCCCACTCACCTTGAATTACCGCTTTCTTTGACATAGAGAACCCTCAAATAATCAGGAGTTTGAAATGAGCAATGCCAACATCCTAATCTTGGCGGGCGACGGTATCGGCCCAGAAGTTATGAACGAAGTAAAGCGCATCATTAATTGGTTTGGTGAAAAACGAGACTTACGCTTTAATATTGAAGAGGATCTTGTTGGTGGTTGCGCATATGACGTACATGGTTCGCCTTTAAGCGATGAAACGATGGCGCGCGCCCAAGAGGCGGACGCCGTTTTACTTGGTGCGGTCGGCGGGCCTCAATATGATGAACTCGATTTCTCGCTTAAGCCAGAGCGTGGGCTTCTGCGCTTGCGTAAAGAGATGGATTTATTTGCGAATTTGCGCCCCGCACAGTGCTTTGACGCACTCGCAGATTTTTCAACGCTCAAAAAAGACATCGTTTCTGGCCTCGATATCCTCATTGTTCGTGAATTGACATCAGGTGTTTATTTTGGCGAACCGCGCGGCATCAGCGGCGAAGGAGATAATCGCGTCGGCATTAACACACAACGCTACACAACAGACGAAATTCGCCGTGTCGCACGCTCAGCATTTGAACTCGCGCGCAAACGTGGCGGACGGGTCTGCTCTATGGAAAAAGCAAATGTCATGGAAGCCGGTATCTTATGGCGCGAAGAAGTGACTTGGGTTCATCAAAACGAATATAGTGATTTAGAGTTGTCTCACATGTATGCTGATAACGGCGCTATGCAGCTCGTGCGCGCGCCCAAACAATTTGACGTCATTCTTACTGATAACTTATTTGGGGACATATTGTCGGATTGTGCAGCAATGTTGACAGGCTCGCTCGGCATGTTGCCATCAGCTTCGCTTGGCGCGCCTATGGAAAGCGGCAGACCCAAAGCGCTTTACGAACCCGTGCATGGTTCGGCGCCCGATATCGCTGGGCAAGGCAAAGCCAATCCCTGCGCGTGTATTTTGAGTTTTGCAATGGCACTTCGTTACAGCTTTAATTCAGGCGATGAGGCCGCACGTTTAGAAAAAGCGGTTGAGTCTGTTCTCGATCAAGGAATTCGCACCGCTGATCTCATTCAAAAGGACGATGTTAAACCAAAGAGCACCTCGCAAATGGGTGATGCTGTAATCGCGGCGCTTAACGCTTCTCTTTAGGTTTTTAAAGAATGCAATTTCAACCCCTAGATGAAAAATACATCGAACAAGCTGCCACACTTTATTGGGAAGCTTTTTCGAACAAGCTTCATCGCGTTCTTGGCACGCGCGAACGTGCCATTCCCTACCTTTGTGATAGTCTGAATCTTGAACAAAGCATTGGGATCTTATCGGACGATAAATCGCAACTTCTTGCACTTGCCGGTTTTGACCTCGGATCTGGCGGCATTGTGCAGGGCGGCTTGAAAGAAATTAGAAAGCATTATGGATTATTCGGCAG
Source organism: Paracoccaceae bacterium (assembly GCA_965263365.1). GTDB lineage: Bacteria > Pseudomonadota > Alphaproteobacteria > Rhodobacterales > Rhodobacteraceae > CANMUM01. The sequence goes on along the minus strand of OZ253672.1, from coordinate 534,470 downwards.
TATTTGGCGTGGGATTTTACTTGGGTTTTTAACGCGTACAGTCGCGCCGGATACTCTGCAAATGGACGGAATAGCAGTCCATAAAGATTGTCGTGGAAAGGGTCTTGGGACAGCCATGCTTGAGCAAATGACCCAGATCGCCCAAGCCAATGGCAAATCGGCAATTCTGCTAGATGTGATCGACTCCAATCAGCGCGCAAAATCTCTTTATGAGCGCGAGGGCTTCGTCACAATTGAAACGACGCATATGGGACCACTTAAGTCCATATTTAATTTTTCGACCAGCTACAAAATGTGTAAATATTTAGCATAACGTGCACGTTTTTCAATCTTTCAACTCTGACCAAACATAAAATACAAATTGTCTCAGAACCGTTAAGAGCGACAGCGCGAGCAAGGAGGCATTTTTACATGGCTTTACAATGCCCAAGCCTCTCAATATTTTATAATAAATAGTTTCAGAAAATGTCCAGCCAGAAAAACCTGAGCTGCTGAAGCTAAGAGAATGCGTGATATTCAAATCCACGCATTCTTAACTATATTAAAGCACAAAGCGATATAGTCCCGTACTTAAACACTGATATTTGATAGCCTCTATTGAAGACTTTCATAGGCTTCGCCATCACGGATATTAAATAGAACACGACCTCGTTGCGAGATGTACTGAACCTCACCCGAAACAGGGTGAAGATAGGCTTCCATGCGCGTCCCATCGTTCATGGTCGCATAAACTTCCCAACATCCACCATCAGACTTAAAGCGGCGCAACGTCCAGTCCAAGTCAGCCACGACTTTTTCAAGTTCAGCCTCGCTTAGCCAATCTGCGCGATCTGTCGCTTCACATTGAAACGCCCCTGTTGCGCTTGCCGTTGAGGCAATTCCAAATGAAGTCAAGCCAATTGCAACCGTAATCAATAAATTTTTCATGCGTATACTCCTTTTTGTTTTTGCATGTTTTTGTAAATTCGGTACCCCTCCAAAATCGCCAAGGGGACGAAATGAACAAGCGCAGGCCCAAGATCATTGTGAACAAAAATCCAGTGCAATAGCGTCGCAACGGCGGCGACATAAACAAAGCGCTGTAAAAACTTCCAATTTTTACCAAGTTTGCGCACCGACCAATTATTCGATGTCATCGCCAGCGGCACAAAAATAATAAATGCGAGCCAACCTGTCCAAATCCCAAAGACAAACGCATCTTTCCAGATCGACGTCCAAGACCCCATATCAATCAGGTAAAAAAGCGTGTGAAGAAATGCATAGCCAAATGCCGCCACCCCAAAATAGCGTTTGCGAGCGCCCATCCACCGCCAAAACTTACTTGTCGGAAACATCATGCGAAAAGGTGTTATGATCATCGTAATGATTAAAAAGCGCGCCGAAAATTCACCTGTCGGATGCAGCATCTGCTCATAATTTCCGGCGCCAAACGCACCTGCCATCATCCCAAAAGAAGGCAATGCTAAAGCAACAAACAAAAGATAATTCCAATTCATAAACGTATTTCCTAAATGTCTTTTTAATTGAAACGACTAAAGTTAAATATTCCGTCGATGTTTTTTGATTTTTCACCGCAAGAATTATACATGCTTAACGATTCAAGAGATTTGAAAGCGTGCGGCACAAAAAAGCACTTCATTTCAGAGTGCGATGAGACCGAGTTTGCAAAAAAATTGATGCTATAAAAGTTAGATAGCAGCCAAAAGCTACTCATATTGGAATGATGCTCTCAAAAAAATCAAAAAGCGACTGTCTTTGTACGTGATCTTCAATCAATAGATTTTCCCAATCATAAAAATATCAAGAATTGCTCAGATGAAACCCGACATGGTGCCCCATTGCCAAACAGGCATTCAGCAAATAACCCCCTGTTGGTGCTGACCAATCTAACATCTCACCTATAAAATACACACCCTTGTGCGCACGCGACTGAAAATGTGCATCGAGCGCTTCAAATAAAATACCACCCCGCGTCGAAACTGCCTCATCAATAGGACGTGGACTTAGAATAGGTAGCTTCAAATATTTAAGGTCCTGAAAATTTCTGTTATGGCTGCACTCAAAAAATAGTGCCCGCTCAACTGCAGAAAGCCCAAGCTTTCGTAGAAAATTGCCGATGGATTGCTTGCCTTTTGATTGGATTTTTTGCGCTAATTCTGCTTGCGTCATATGAGGCAACAAATCTACAAACGCGCCATTTTTCTCAATCGATGTGCCAAGCGTATAGATCAGGCCAGATTCAACACCGTAATCGGTGATTGTTAATTCGCCAATTGCGGATTTTTGACCTGCGATCAGCCGAATATTTTTTATATATTGACCGGAGTGGGTACGCATTTTTTCACTCCAATCGCAATTAAATCCCATATTGGCAGGGCCGAGTTCTTTTTGCTGCAAATTGATTTTTTCAACCCATGCTCCATCAGAACCTAACCTCGGCCAACTTGCGCCCCCAAGCGCAAAAACAATATTCCGCGCGGAAATAGTTTCCTGACCTTTCGGCGTGTTAAACTGTGGATGCGTTAAGCCATCAATCCAACGCCAATGATGGCAAAACTGCACGTTTTGCTGTTGCAAACGTTGCAACCAAGCCCGCATTAAAGGTGAGGCTTTCATCGCATTTGGATAAATACGACGAGACGTCCCAACAAAACTTTCTTGACCAAGCCCTTTCATCCAAGCTTGCACTTGATGCGGTTGAAAATTCAAAATCGCAGCTTGAAGTTGTGGAGAAAGATTTTCGTATTGACCGAGAAATTCGTCAATTTCTTCCGATTTAGAAATATTTAGCCCCGACTTTCCTGCCATCAAAATTTTTCGGCCAAAGCTCGGTTTAGCATCACACAGCACAACTTTTTTTCCAGAAGCGCTCGCAATTTCTGCAGCCATCAGCCCCGATGCGCCCCCGCCAATTACCAAGACATCAAAAATCGGTGAGTTCATAACAAAAATTTTCAGCTTTAAAAATCAAGCCATCTTCGATGCCAATAGCGTTGCATGAGATCGTGACAGAATTTTCTTGCGAACAATCGTTCCAATTTGATCAGAATCGCCATCAAATGCGAGTGGGAAAAGATATGGCGTGCGTCCAGAAAGCTGGCCTTTAAATTTCCCAGGCTTCTCGACGAGAGCTTCAATTTCTTTTCCAATCAAACCATCAAGAAACTCAAATTGAACTCGGTTAATTTCCTCTTGAAGGCGTGTTAATCGGGCACTTGCGACATCGGAGTTTACCAACTCCATGGAAGCTGCGGGCGTTCCTGGTCTTGGCGAATATTTAAACGAATAACCATGCGCATAGCCAGCTTCGCGAACAATCGACATCGTATCCTCAAAGTCTGAATCTGTTTCGCCAGGAAAAGCCACAATAAAGTCACCAGACAAGGCAATATCAGGGCGCGCCACCTTTAGGCGTTCGATGATCTTCAAATATGCCGCACGCGTATGATGACGATTCATAGCCTTTAAAATCTTGTCGGAGCCCGATTGGATGGGAAGATGTAAAAACGGCTGCAGTTTCTCAATATCACGAAATGCCTCAATCAACGCATCATCCATATCATTAGGGTGTGAGGTGGTAAACCGAATGCGCCAAAGGTCATCAATCTTAGCTAAGCGTTCAATTAAAGCAGCAAGCCCAATCTCATTTCCATGCTCATCTTCACCGTGATAACCGTTTACATTTTGTCCAAGAAGCGTGATCTCTCGCACACCCGCAGCAACCATATCGCGCGCTTCTGCCAAAATTTTAGCAGCAGGCCTAGATCTCTCACCACCTCTCGTATAGGGGACCACGCAAAACGAACAAAACTTATCACATCCTTCTTGGACAGACAAAAAAGCCGAAAGTGGCATTTTTTTTCGATTATCTTTCAAGTGGTCAAATTTATCTTCAACCGGAAACTCTGTATCAACAAGCGCCGTGCCTTCATTCACATTTTTCAACATATCCGGCAAACGATGATAACTTTGCGGCCCAACGACGAGATCGACAATAGGCTGACGGTTCACAATCTCAGCACCTTCGGCTTGCGCAACACATCCTGTTACACCCACCTTTAAATTTGGATTTTTATCCTTCAATGACTTCAGCCGTCCGAGATCTGAATAGACCTTTTCAGCTGCCTTTTCGCGGATGTGACAAGTGTTTAATAAAATCAAATCAGCTTCTTTTGCGTCGTCCGTCGCCTTATAGCCGTCAGCCTCAAGCGCCGCCATCATGCGTTCGCTGTCATAAACATTCATCTGACAACCAAATGTCTTGATATGAACATGTTTTGTTTGACTCATATTGAACTCCAAATTTCTACATGGCATAAATAAATTAACCACACTTTGCAATCCGGCAAATTTCAAGAGGGGATTAAATGTCAGAATTTTATCAATTACGAAATTTCTCCAAAGTCATTGCGAGTGAAGCACCAAAGCCTGGCTCAACCTTGGCTTTAATTTTTTGCGTTGATCATTTTGTCGTTCAAGAAACCATTGAACATCATTTAAAAATTGGCTTTGATCACGTCATTTTGTTTACCCCAACATTCAACAAACTCATAGCAAACGAAAAAGTAATCCAATTTGAAGCTGAAATTTCTTCTAGAGATGAAGCTTGGAAAATCATTTGCGAGCACTATTCGAAATTACGCCGCAACTGGATTTATTGGGGTTTAAATGGCGAATATTTATATTTTCCTTATTGCGAAACACGATCAATCAAAGATCTAGCGATTTTTCTAACCGAAGAAAGGCGGAATAGTGCATTTGGTTTTATTGTTGACGCCTATTCACGAAATATAAACCAAGACCAACACGGAATTTCGTTTGACAATACAGGCATTGACACGAAAAACTATTTTTCTCTTCCCGCTGAATTCGATTTTCTAGAAGACTTCGAAGAAGAAGAACGCAAGCGTTTTATTGAAATACACGGTGGCTTAAAATGGCGTTTTATCGAACACACCTCTAATGACAACACCAAGGTTAGCTCAACTATATTTTTTAATTTGCACAATGACTTTTCAATCGACGAGAATGGATTGGTGATAGACAAAGAATACTATTCACATTCTTGCGCTCATCACAAAAGCCCCACAACTGCTGTTGTTTCATTTAGAACGGTTATCGATTTACTGCATAACCCTAACTCACGCGCAGCCGTACGTAATTTAAATTGGGTGGGTACAGAGACTTTTAATTGGTCGTCTCCACAACTTCTGAGACTTGGCTTCATAGAAACAGGTCAGTGGTTTTAGATCGCTTATAATCAAAATAGGATTTAACACTCGTCAGTTAAGTTTTGACCTTATATCCAGTCTTGAACATCCACCAAATCAGTAAAAGACACGCCATTAAAAAAAACAATATCGCCAAAAGCGAATAAAAAATTGGTACGTCGGCTTGCTCAAAAAAACTCCACCTAAAACCTGATACTAAGTAAACAACTGGATTCAGGAGTGCAATTTTATTCCAAGGCTCAGGCAACATATTAATCGAATAAAATGATCCACCCAAAAAAACGAGCGGTGTAATAACGAGCATTGGGACAATTTGAAGTTGTTGCCAATTCGTTGCCATCAAACCCAAAATAAAGCCAAATAGTGAAAAACTAATTGCTGTTAAAATTAAGAATGACAACATAATAATTGGGTGCAGTATTTGAATATCTACAAAAAGAAATGACGTTGCCAAAATTACGAGTCCAATAATCACAGACTTCAACGCCGCAGCACCCACATATCCAGCAACAATTTCTATAAAACTAATTGGTGCGGACAAGACTTCATAAATTGTGCCTAAGAACTTAGGGAAATAAATCCCAAAACTTGCATTTGAAATTGATTGTTGCAAAACCGTCAGCATAATTAACCCGGGCACAATAAACGCTCCATAGCTCACACCCTCAACTTCTTGAATGCGTGAGCCAATTGCGGCTCCAAAAACAACAAAATACAAAGACGTCGATATGACAGGCTGCCCGAGACTTTCGAAAATCGTGCGGTAAAACCGAGCCATTTCAAAATCAAAAATTGCTTTTGCTCCGCGCCAGTTCATGCGCTATCTCCTACCAACTCAACAAATATTTCTTCAAGGCTTGATTGATGCGTTTCAATATCCGCAACCGCGATCTTCTCTTTTTCGAGCAACGCAAATACGCTTCTTATTCCCGTCCGTTCAGACCGTGTATCATATACAAAATTCAATGCAAAACCACCATCTGCTAAGCTCAAATTTGCATCTTTGAGTCCAACCGTCAATTGATCAAGCTTTTGCTCTAAAAATATCGTGAGCGTTTTTTTTCCCATGCGTTGCATTAATTGCTTGGTTTCTTCAACCAATAAGATTTTTCCATCTGATATTATACCAACACGATCAGCCATTTCTTCGGCTTCTTCGATATAATGTGTGGTCAAAATGATTGTGGTTCCTTTTTCGCGAAGCTCTCTAACCAGACGCCACATATCTTTACGCAAACTGACATCAACACCTGCCGTCGGCTCATCTAAAAACAATAGCTTAGGCTCATGTGCAAGCGCCTTAGCAATTAAAACCCGCCGCTTCATACCACCAGACAGCTTCATACAGCTCTCATTTTTCTTCTCGATAAGAGAAAGCGACGTGAGCAATTCGTCTAAATAGGCGTCATTTCTAGGCAACCCAAAAAGTGAGCGAGAAAACCTTAACGTATTTATGACAGATTCAAATCCATCAACCGTCAGTTCTTGTGGGACAAGACCAATGAGTTGGCGGGCATCTCTGAATTCATCCATTACATCAAAGCCGCCAACCTTCACAGAGCCTTCTGTCGACGTAACTAAACCACAAATTGTAGAAATGAGAGTTGTCTTGCCCGCACCATTTGGACCAAGAAGCGCAAATATCTCTCCCTTTTCTACACTTAAGTTCACACCGGATAATGCACGATGACCGCCACTATAAATCTTTGATAAATTCTCTAAAACCAGCATTTGTTTTCCAAAATTAAAATAAGTGACTTGACCTTAAGCATCTCACGTCTATGATTGACTTGAAGTGACGCTACAGGAGATTATGCATGAACTCAATACAACTTTTTACACAGAGCTTTCGCCTATTATGGGAGCACCGAAATCAAGCCTTCATTCTCGCAATTCCGGTAATTGTGATTAATCTCATTTCATTATTTATTCAACCAAATGACTCGCTTGCTGCGGTTTCGACTGCAAACCTTTTGCTTTCATTGATTCTTTTCATTTTGAGCTTTGTAGTAAGTGTCATGATGTCAATTGGCTGGCACCGCGCTGAACTTCTCGGTGAAAAGGCTGAGATCGGTGCTTCGCTTTTATGGCGCCCGCAATTTTGGGGCTATCTTGGCCGTCTTATTTTGATCATCTTGGTTGTGCTCGCGATTTACTTTGCCTTCATGCTTATTGCTGGTTTGGTTTTCGGGGGTATAATTTCGTCAGCACCTGGAACTGCGAACATGGGACTTTTGTCACTTCTAGGAGTTCTTTTCTTCATCGGCATTCTTTTTCTTTACGCACTTGTCATGCGCCTTTCTCTTATCCTTCCGGCCTGTTCAGTTGAGCGCCCCATCAGCATGAGCGAAGCCCTTCAGTCGACAAAAGGGCGCACGCTAATGATTTTAGGATATATGCTTTTGATGGCGCTTACCGCAATTGCATTAATGCTGCCTTTGATCGGCGCAATGCAAGCAATGATCACAAACGTGGCTCTCGGCTTTCCAACATCATTAAGTATTGCTGCAAGCCTTTATATTACCCTTGTTAGCATGGTGATGACATTTGTGGGATTGGCTGGTTTAACACTTCTTTATGCCCATTATGTAGGTTCTGATCATAAAGCCGCAGAAGTGTTTGAATAAGGCTTATTCGTAAAAGTGAAAAAAGGCGCCTTTTCATTGCGGCGTCTTTTTTTGTTCACAAGATCAATCGTAAAATTTCATTTGGTCGCAATTTGGACGATTTGCGTCGCGCTACTCGTGGGAAACAATAGTCAAAGCTTTTAAAATTTCAAAAATTATGAAGGAAACTGCTCATGCAAACTCATGTAAAAGCTCTCATAGTCGGAGGTGGCGCGATTGGCGCATCAATCGCCTACCATCTTTCGAAGGCAGGTTGGAAAGATGTCATGCTCATTGAACGTGATGAACTTACATCTGGATCTACTTGGCACGCAGCAGGCCTCCTTCCCCTGTTCAATATGAGTTACGCAACATCTCACATTCATGACTATTCTGTAAAATTTTACAAAACCCTTGAAGAAGAAACCGGACTAAACGCTGGGTTTTCAGTTGTAGGGAACCTGCGCATGGCGCAATCTAAGACACGCATGGACGAATACATGCTTTATGCGTCCACTGCTGAAACAGTTGGCGTTCCTTATGAGTGGATGACGCCCGCGCAAATTAAAGACCGGTGGCCTTTGGTAAAGACAGACGACTTAGAGGGCGCGATTTTTCATCCGACAGACGGTTACATTAACCCTGCAGATGTCACGCAAGCGATGGCAAAGGGCGCAAGGCAGCGCGGTGTAATGATTGAAAGAAAATGGCAAGCTGATCATTATGAGTGGACAGGTTCTGAATGGAAAGTCACGCTCACTAAAATGGTCGAGCAAGGCGGAAATCTTGTGCCTTCTGAAGAACAAATCGTAGTGAGCGCAGAGCATGTCGTAACAGCAACAGGCAATCACGCACAGCGCACAGCCAAACTTCTTGGCATTAAAATGCCGGCTATACCCGTCGAGCACCAATTCATCGTTACAGACGAAGATCAAGCGCTTGTCGAGTACCGAAAAAACAATCCAGAGCACCCAGTATTGCGCGACGCCGATGCAAAATGGTATGTGCGCGAAGAACGCGGCGGTTGGATCCTTGGTCCTTATGAGCGCAACGCGCCTGCACGTTTTGAATACGGCGTCCCCGATAGCTTCCGCGCAGATCTTTTTCCTTTAGATCTCGAACGAATTGAGGAAGAATATATGTCAATGATCCATCGTATTCCGTCGTCAGAAAACGCTGGATTAAAAGATGATTATAATGGCCCGATTTGCTACACACCTGATGGCAACCCACTCGTTGGCCCGGCGCCCGGAATGCGCAATATGTGGCTTGCCGAAGGATTTAGTTTCGGCATTACTGCCGCTGGTGGTACGGGCTATTACCTCGCGCAAATGATGGTTGAAGGCGAAGCCGAGATCGACATGGCAAGTCTTGACCCCAAGCGATACGGCTCTTGGATCACCACCGAATACGCCGCTCGCAAAAACGAGGAATGCTATGAGCATGTTTATATTCTTCACCATCCTGATGAAGAACGCGAGGCCTGCCGCCCGTTGCGCACGGCGCCCGCTTATGACCGCCAAAAAGCACTTGGCGCGCAATTTGGCTGTGTAAATGGATGGGAACGTCCGAATTATTATGGCCCTCTCGGTGCGCCCGACAATTTTGACCATGACGCACGCTCGTTTCGCCGTGGGGCTTGGTGGAAATATGCGGTAGAAGAAGCCAAAGCCATTCGCGAAGGTGTCGGATTGATAGACGCCACAGCCTTCACAAAGCACCGTCTTTATGGTCCAGGTTCGGTTGAATTTCTCGATTGGTTTACCTGTAACAAATTACCAAAGGTCGGGCGCATTAATCTCACCTATGCGTTGACTTCCGCTGGAACAACACGCACAGAATATACCATCGTTCGTGAGACCCATTACGAGTTTTATCTCGTTTCTGCAGGCGCTTGGACAGATTACGATGCAGATTATCTACGTAAGGCCATGGCGGACTGGACTGCTGAAAACGCTCAAGAAAAAGGCTGGATCGCGATTGAAAATGTAACGTCTAAATACGGCGTGTTCGCTATTGCTGGCCCAAAATCGCGCGATGTTCTTAAGGATATTATTAAAGATTCAGACCCAGAAACAGCCCTATCCAATAAACGCTTCCCATGGCTATCTGCGCGTCAAATCGAACTTGGCATGTGCCCCGTGAACGCAATCCGTGTTGCCTATACGGGCGAATTGGGATGGGAGCTTCATCACCCGATCGAGATGCAAAATTACCTTTGGGACCTCCTTCTAAAAGCCGGTGAACTCCATGGAATGAAACTCGTTGGCGCACGCGCGCAAAACTGGTTGCGTCAAGAAAAATCTTATCGTGCTTTCGGCACTGAGCTAGGTCGCGACGCAACTCCACAAGAGGCCGATCTGCCGCGCTTCATCGATTTAGAAAAAGATTTCTTCGGCAAAGAGGCTATGCTCAACACAGGTGTACGGTCAAAATGCGTCACACTTTTGATTGATGGGCCAGATGACGCCGACCCTTGGGGACGCGAAGCTCTTTATGATGGAGACACCAAAGTCGGAAGATTAACTTCCGGTGGGTATTCCGTCGCATTTGAAAAATCAATCGGCATGGGCTACGTTAAACCTGAACTTGCAAACATCGGACAAAAACTAAAACTCAAAATGTTCGGCAAGCTTTATGATGCGAAAATCGTAGAAGATAGCCCCTATGATCCCAAAAACGAAACAATTCGTAAAGACGGTTAGTTTTAAATAGATACACTAAAAAAGGCCACCTCAAAAGGTGGTCTTCTCCGCTATTTTTCAACCTCTTGAATTTCAATCACACGTATTTTTTAATTGGCATGAATTCATATTTCACGCTAAACTCTGCTCCTGTTTTGATGAAATCAAGGACTTGGAGAAGGAAAGCTTTCATATTGTTCGACAAATTTCCATAAGTCGCCGCATTTTTACCAAGGTGTTCTTAATCGCTCCTTTAACGCTCGCGGCAAGTATAACTTCCGCAAATTCAAACGCCAGTTTTCAAACACCATCAGGCAATATTGTCTGCTTTGCGCAATTTCATTCAAGCACGCCGTATTCACCGTCTGGAATTACGTGTCTCGTGTTTGAAAACGAGTGGCAGCGTCCCGCCGCCAATGACTGCGAATTCGATGAAAGTTATGATGGGGTCACCATTCCCAAAGAAGGTGAAGCCGAATTCATGCGATCTTGCCACAACGATCCTTGGTGGCCATATCCAAACGCGACCCTCGGATATGGATCAACATGGGTGCTCGATGATTTTTCTTGTTTGGTGAAAACAGATGGTGTTCACTGTATGAATGGCCAACAAAACGGTTTTCATATTCGAAGGTCGAAAGCAATTCTATTCTAGCCTCTCCTCAGCAAGTGCTAATTTAGAAAATGCACGAATTGAAATCCCCAAACACTACAACCCAAGAAATTTCTAGCGAATTGATCGGCGCTTGTACCATTCATCCCAAAGTGCCTGTGAGCCATTAAATACGTTTGCATCTGTATTTCCTCGGATTCCATTTATTCGTGTTGTCATCGAATATTGCCAAAAACCCCAATTTTGTCCCGGATATGCGGTCGCAGGCACCTGAGCCGTCGAACGCAACCAATATTCTTCATCAGCAAATCTGTTAAGACCATATTCGCGGTAAAATGACAGCGTCGTGTAAATAATTGGGCGTTGCCCATAGTGGGCTTCTATTCGCTCCATGAAACGAGCGACTGCGCTGTAAACACTATCTTTGCTGGGCTTGCCGGGACAAGTCGGTGAATATGGATTTAATTCTAAATCTAAAACCGGCGGCAAACTCCCCGGTTCTTTCGGAACATTTTGAATAAACCAATTCGCTTGAGATTCAGGTGACGAACAAAAGTAATAAAAATGGTAGGCTCCTCGAAATACACCAGCAGCACGTGCGTTTTGCCAATTATATGCAAAACTTGAATCCACTATATCGCTGCCTTCGGTTGCCTTTATAAAAGCAAATTGCGCTCCCGAACTTCGAACAGAATCCCAATTGGGGCGCTCTTGATAACGTGAAACATCAATACCTTGCACTGGGTAGGCATCGGGAGGTGTTCCATTCCAATTTACCGGGCTTGTTTCGATCCAGCTTTGTCCATAGGCGCTCGCACAAAGCAAAATGAGCAATAATCTCAAAAAAATTCTAACCATAAAATGATCTTTCTAAAAATTGCACACTTCTAGACATTGCTAGAATTTGCAACACTCGAGAAAAACAATGGCGGAAAATTGCGAGCTATCCGTAAATCGCTTGCGCGCGCCTTATACGTCTCATTTTTTGTCCAAGTGCCACAGCATCATTTAAAGTGACAATCCCACGCTCGTTTAAAAGAACAATTAAATGCGCAAAAACCTCTGCCGTACCTAACGCATCTCCATGCGCATCATGACGCACTTGTTCAGGGATTATGACCCCTAGGCGTTCTGTAAGCACATCAAGAGTATGGGTGCCCGTATGGTCAAACAAATAGGCGGACATGAAGACGGTATCCAAAACATAATTTTGAAACTTTATGCCCGTTTTACGAAGAAAGGCCATATCAAATGCTGCGTTGTGCGCGACCAGAACATCTTCACCAACCCATTCATGAAAAGCATTAACGGCGTCCACGGCAGTCGGCGCATCTGCCACGCGCCGATCGTCAATGCCATGAATGCGCGTCGAACTGCGCGGAATCGAAAAACCAGGGTTCACATACTGAGCGAAGTACTGCTCAGAACACACTTTGCCATCTCGCACGCGAACAGCCCCGATCTGTAGGATCTGATCGCTACCTTGCGGATTTAGCCCAGTTGTCTCACAATCAAAAATTACAAAATTAAGATCGTTAAGCGCCCGATCTCCAATTTCGTGCGCCCATTGCGTACTTTCGGGCGTATTGGCACGCTCAAGTTCTCCTTCTTCATGATGCGCTAAAATTTGTGCAAGGGGAGCGAGCATTGTTCCTTCATACTGTTCGGCATCTAGCGGTATTCCTAAGAGTTTTTGCGCACGCGCTGCCCGTCCAAGATCAATAAGCGGGTTTATCAGCTTTTCGTTAAAATATATAAATCCGCAAACTGCGATCGCAAAAGCCATTGCAAAACCGCCAATAATCGCGACTAAAAAAGCAATATGATCAGGGATCGACCGCCAAAACATAAAAGTCACGAAAACAATAATTAGCAAGAACGAAAAGCCAACCCAAATCAACTTACGCCAATAAGCTTTGCGAATCGAACGTAATGACTGACGAACAATTTTAGGCACAAACAACTTCTTTCATACGCATTTCCATTTGGACTTGGTAAATTTCTTCAGAGCTTTCAGAGGTCAGATAATAAGTCTCTTGTTGACAATCGGCTAAGAACTCCAAAAAAGTCTCCATGCCGTTTTGCCGATAGCGCTTAATAATCCCCTGCTGAATTTCAGGGTTTTCTTCATAAGGGCCCAAGCTCGAATTCAACAAAATATCAACCTCGCCTGTGGGGGCGTAAATGTAACTCCAAGGCCGCCAAACTGCGCGTACTTGACGCTCTGCCAATATCTCATAGCTAACATCTGTATTTTCAAGTCCTGCTATAATTCGCGAATGCCACGAGTATTCATCATACACGTTAAACCCGATAACGGCAGTACCGATTGCAACCGGCATCACCCATTTGGGCAAACGTCGTCCGAACAAACGGTTGATTAATATCACGACACCTGCCGTACCAAGCGCAAGCGCAATAATCGCAATAAATTTCATTAACATATGTTTTCCTTAACTCAATATGCCACGTGATACAGCATTTTGTAGAGATTTAACCATAACAAAAGCATTTCGCAAATGAGAACGTTCAAGCTCTGTCAATTGATCAGGCGCCAGAAAATTATCAGGCCTTTCTCCCCTACGAATTTGACGCATTTGATGCCGCAACCTCAGTTCGGAAATCAAATCATAGGCGGCAATCATATCCTCTGCTCCTTTTTGCGAAACACCCCCCTTCTCACCGGCCAACTCCAAGCGCTCGCGCGTGTTGACCTGCGCAACTTGAGCTTTTATCGCAAAGACTCGCGCGAGATCCGTAATCGGCACAACACCATTATGCTTAAGATCAATTGTATCTTTATGATCACCAGAACGGATTGTTGAAAAACCACGAAACATTGATAAAGGTGGTTGGTGGCCAACTGCGTTAGAAAGTAAGAAATTCAAAAAAATTGAATTTTCAGATGCTGCTTCCAGCACGCCCACTCGCATGTCCTCCAATAGTTCTTTGTCACCATAAATCGCACGCAAATCAAACATAACTGAAGCAAGCATTTGCGCTTCTCCGGTTGGTCGCTCGATCCAGTCCATAAAATATTCGCGCCAAATATGAACTGGCTGGCACCATTTAGAATTCGTCGCCATCATATCCCCAGGGCAATTGAAATAACCGATGTGATCAAGGCCATCGCAGGTAAAGCGCGCCAAGTTTTCGAACCAAAGCGTATCCTCAACACGATCATCAAAAATAATACAATTATCTTGATCAGAAACACCTGTTTGCTCTTGGCGTCCTTGCGAACCACACGCGCCCCAAACAAAACGTGCAGGCGCCGCCCCATTTTCTCGTTCAAAAAGAGCGATAAGGCGCCGCGTACATGCATCAGATACATCAGTGAGTAGGCGCATTATGATATGAGGAGCCGTTCCCGCACCCGCAAGCTGAGCCAAAACACGGGGCAAATCGCTTACGATTTCTTTCATTTCCTTGCTTGTTTCAGCCTTTGAAATTTGGATCACAAGCGAAATTGGGGAGAGTGCGTTGCGTGAAACTAAATTTGACTTTGTAAGAATGCCAACAAGACGCTCGTTTTCAAACACTGGCAAATGTCCGATCCGCTTTTCAGTCATTAATAAAAGTGCATCAACAACAAGTGAATCTTTACCTATAGACATCGGAGAAGTTGTCATTATATCCCCAACCGTGGCTTCAAATGAGATCGCTTCGCTAACTCCCTTATAAACTAGATCGCGCAAGGTCAAAATACCGATCAACTCCCCACCGCTATTTTCAACACAAAGGCAAGAAATATGATTACCTCGCATAATTTTTGCAGCCTCATGAATCGAAACCTCACTTGATATTGTAATCACTGGTGAACTCATTAGCTCTGAAATCGGAACCGCCGTTTCATTAGGCGCTGTTCGCGCCGTCAAAGCGTCCTTACTGACCGTAGATCTCTTAAAAAATATCTTAAAGCGTGGCGTTTCATCAACCAAACGCAAGAACGCTCCCGCCTCGATTTCAATGAGCGTAGAATCAACTTCCGCACGCGCACTCGAAAGCGCGCACCCTTTCTTTAGCAGACCCCGCTCACCAAAAAACTGTCCGACGCCAAGTCGAGAGAGGAGATCGCCCTTACCGTCCTTAACTTCAATTTCGCCAGAAAATATCAGATACAGGCCACTCAATTGTTCATCAAATTGATAAATCAAGTCATCTTGCTTGACTTCAATAACGCGCGTCTTGGCAAACACACGCTGAAAGGTTTCTGCCTCGAGTGTGTCAAAAGGATGCCGATTTCTTAAAAAATTCTCGATACTTCTCATAGCTTCAATTTAAGCAAATTGAAAAAAAGAAAGCACACCCCCGAAAGGATGTGCTTAAATTCTGTAGAAACTTTGATCTTAGTGATCAACGGCTGCACCTGCACCTGCAGGAATACGCACTGATTCAACAAGCTCTTGAATTTCTTGTGGTGGTTCTTCTGTCGCGGTCGACACCAAATAGGCAACTGTAAAGTTAATCAACGCACCAATCGCGCCGAAAGCCGTATCTGGAATGAGCGGGATCAACGGACCATCTGTTACAACAGCAGTTGAGCCAATAAAGAACCAACCTTTATGTAAGAAGATGTAAAGCAACGTTGTTGAAATACCCGCAGCCATACCCGCAATTGCGCCTTTATTGTTAATGCGCTTCGAGAAAATGCCCATCATCAATGCAGGGAAAATCGACGAAGCCGCCAGTCCAAAGGCCAGTGCCACGGTTTGTGCCGCAAGAGGAAGACCGAGAGATGCGACATAAGTCGCCGCGAAAATCGTTACGACCATGGATATCCGCGCCGCTGTCAATTCACCAGTTTCCGAAATATCGGGATTGATTTGCGATTTGATTAAGTCATGCGAAACCGCCGACGATATAGCAAGGAGAAGTCCTGCCGCTGTCGAAAGTGCCGCCGCGATACCGCCTGCTGCAATGAGACCAATCACCCAAGACGGAAGTCCTGCGATCTCTGGGTTTGCCAAAGTGATGATGTCACGGTTCACAGTGAGCTCATTATCCTCGTCACCGCGATAAGCAATAAGGCCGTCATCATTTTTATCTTCAAAAGAAAGAAGACCCGTAACTTCCCAGTTCTTCATCCACTCTGGACGCTCTTCAAAAGCAATTGGCGCAGAAGTATCACCGCCTGGATAAATCGTCTCAGTGATGTTGTAGCGTGCCATTGCACCCACAGCTGAAGCCTGTGTGTAAAGGAGAGCGATGAATACAAGCGCCCAACCCGCCGACCAGCGTGCATCTGATACTTTTGGCACTGTGAAGAAACGAATAATCACGTGCGGAAGACCCGCAGTACCAATCATAAGCGACAAAGTGTATAACGCCAACGTAAACTTGGACGTGTCAGGCTCAGTATATGACTCAAATCCAAGCTCAGTGATCAAAGCATCCAATTCAGCAAGTAGTGGCTGTCCGCTCTCAACATTGCCAATAAGGCCGAGCTGAGGGAAGAAGTTGCCAGTCAATTGCATTGAGATAAAGATCGCTGGGATTGTATATGCGATAATCAGAACCACATATTGCGCAACTTGCGTATAAGTCACACCTTTCATGCCGCCAAGAACAGCATAAAAAAGCACAACAACCGCACCAATCCAAATGCCAATGTCTTTATCAACCTCTAGAAAACGCGAGAACGCAACACCCACACCTGTCATCTGACCCAAAACATATGTCAAAGAACATACGATCAGACAAATCACAGCCACCGTACGCGCCGTGTTTGAATAAAAACGATCTCCGATGAATTCTGGAACTGTATACTTGCCAAACTTACGCAAGTAAGGCGCCAAAAGCATCGCAAGAAGCACGTAGCCACCCGTCCAGCCCATCAAAAATGGAGATGCACCGTAACCAAGACCTGCAATCAAACCTGCCATCGAGATAAACGATGCCGCTGACATCCAGTCAGCCGCTGTCGCCATACCGTTGACAACAGGGTTTACACCACGACCTGCTGCATAGAACTCTGAAGTCGAGCCTGCGCGCGCCCAAATCGCGATTCCAAAATAGAGCGCGAAGCTCCCAAGAACAAAAATATAGTTAATCGTACTTTGGTCCATAATTTGCTCCTATTCGTCCACACCATATTCGCGATCAATTTTGTTCATGCGTGCTGCGTAAACAAAAATCAAAATCAAGAATACGTAGATTGAACCTTGCTGAGCGAACCAGAAACTAAGGTCAGCGCCACCCAATTTAATGCCCATAAGCATCGGACGGAAAAATATCCCAAGTCCAAAACTTACAAAAGCCCAAATTGCGAGGCAGATATAGATCAGCCGCTTATTTGCCGCCCAATATCCAGTAGCATCTTTTGCCATTTTTTAACTCCCATGTTGGATTAAGCTTCGCAAGCGAAGCCAACTACGCTGAGGCATTAGCCGCAGACTTTTCTACTATTTTTAACAAATCACCTGTGACTTCACCGATGGATTTCATCGCATCAAGTTTTTCAAGTATGCCTTGTTTTTTATAGTATTCGATAAGTGGAGCCGTTTGAGCATGATAAGTCTCAAGCCGCTGCGCCATTGTTTCTTCATTGTCATCAGCACGAACCGCCTGCCCAGCCGCCCGTGCTTCTTGCGCGCGATTTAATACGCGCTCAACTAAAACCCGATCATCAACCTTCATTTCGACCACGAGGTCAAGCTTCATATTCAATTTGTTTAACAAGCCAAGAAGTGCATCGGCTTGCGTTAGCGTTCGCGGAAAACCATCAAAAATAAAACCATTTGAAGTGTCATTCTCGATTCTTTCGTGAATCAGGCCAATAACAATCTCATCGGTCACAAGCTCGCCTTTTTCCATTACTTGCGCAACGTGCTGTCCGAGCTCAGACCCGCTCGATTTTGCTGCACGCAAAATATCGCCTGTAGAAAGCTGGACAAGGTTAAATTTTTTGACGAGATTTTCGGCTTGCGTACCTTTGCCAGCGCCGGGGGGGCCGAGTAAAATAATATTTACCATTACGAACTAGCCTCTATTCATCCGATTCTCAATCAGATCGTCGACAACGCTCGGATCTGCGAGTGTCGAAATATCGCCGAGAGCGCCGTAATCATTTTCAGCAATTTTCCGCAAAATACGGCGCATAATTTTTCCCGAACGCGTTTTCGGCAAACCAGGCGCCCACTGCAACAAATCAGGACTCGCAATCGGGCCTATTTCTTTGCGCACCCAATTGCGCAACTCAACTCGCAACTCATCTGTTGGCTCTTCCCCCGCCATGAGTGTCACGTAACAATAAATACCTTGCCCTTTGATATCATGCGGATATCCAACAACGGCCGCCTCCGAAACTTTTTCGTGAGCGACGAGCGCCGATTCAACCTCAGCCGTACCCATACGATGCCCCGAAACGTTAATCACATCGTCAACGCGACCTGTGATCCAATAGTCTCCGTCAGCATCACGTCGACAGCCATCACCCGCAAAATAGTATCCTTTATAATCGGAAAAATATGTTTTCACGAAGCGTTCGTGATCTCCGTAAACTGTACGCATCTGACCGGGCCAACTGTCTTTGATGCAAAGAACACCTTCGACACCATTTCCTTCAATCACGGTTCCGGCTTGGGGATCAAGAACAACAGGCTGAACGCCGAAAAATGATTTCATCGCCGCGCCAGGTTTTGTTGCATGGGCCCCTGGAAAAGGAGTCATCATATGCCCACCCGTTTCCGTTTGCCAATAGGTATCAACCACGGGACAATTGCTGCCACCAACCACGTCACTATACCAATTCCAAGCCTCAGGATTAATCGGCTCACCAACCGAACCCAAAAGCTTCAGAGATGACAGGTCGCATTTTTTTACAAAATCATCACCTTGACCCATTAAGGCTCGAATCGCGGTTGGCGCCGTATAAAATTGATTGACCTTGTGCTTTTCACAGACTTGCCAAAAACGCGACGCATCTGGATAGGTGGGCACACCCTCAAACATCAATGTGGTCGCACCGTTCGCAAGCGGTCCATAAACGATATAGCTATGACCGGTTACCCAGCCCACATCAGCCGTACACCAGTAAATATCACCATCATGATAATCAAAAGTATATTGATGTGTAATCGCCGCATAAAGAAGATATCCGCCCGTCGTATGCACAACGCCCTTTGGCGCGCCGGTTGATCCTGAAGTATACAAAATAAACAACGGATCTTCTGCATTCATCGGAACAGCTTCATGGTTAATGTCAGCACTCTCAATCATTACATTGTAATCAAGATCACGCGCCTCGTTCCATGCAATCTCACCGCCCGTGCGCTTAACGACGAGCAGCTTAACATCTGCATTGCATGCTTCAAGTGCATCGTCTGCATTGCTCTTTAACGGGGTATTTCTTCCACCTCGCGGTGCTTCATCGGCCGTAATAATTAGCTTAGCATTGGCGCCATTAACTCTTGCGGCCAAGGCATCTGGACTAAATCCTGCAAATACAATCGAATGGATGGCACCAATCCGCGCGCACGCAAGCATTGCGTAAGCTGCTTCAGGAATCATCGGTAAATAAATGATAACGCGGTCACCCTTCTTAACTCCCAAGCCCTCCAGAAGGTTCGCCATTCTACAAACAGATTCATGAAGCGACTTATAAGTAATATGAGTGTCAACATTCGGATCATCTGATTCCCAGATAATCGCAGTTTGATCTGCGCGCTCGGGCAAATGGCGGTCAATACAATTCACGGCCACATTTAATTCACCATCTTCAAACCATTTTATATCAACATTTGGATATTCAAAGGTTGTGTTCTTAATCTTGGTTGGAAATTTTGACCACTCTAAACGCTTTGCCGCATCACCCCAAAATTGCTCAGGATCATTCACGGAGACTGCATACATTTTTTCGTATTTATCAGCGTCGATATGCGCCTTATCACCAAAAGCTTTGGGTATCGGATTTACAATTGGACGATCAGACATTTTTCCTCCTGCAAGACTAAGCCTCACTATTGGTGTTGCACTTTTATATTATTCGGCGATTTTTCGCTTATTTCTATCGACTCTGAACGAGCCACATTCAATTTGAAACAAAAATAGCAATAAGCACCTACCTATTGTAATTTTATTTTCAAAATTTGAGAATTTTGTAAACTAAATTTACAAATTACAGCGACTTTGACACTTAGAAGGACTTGGCTAAGCCTACCCATCGCTATATAACCAGCAAATCAAATGGAGATAGTGATGACTAAGCGGACGGCAAAAATTTCGCGCAAAACAAATGAAACTCAGATTAATATTGAAGTTAATCTAGACGGCAATGGACGAAGTGCAATCAGCACTGGAAGTGGCTTTTTCGATCACATGCTCGACCAACTCTCAAAACACTCGCTTATCGATATGAACGTTGAATGTAAGGGCGACCTCCACATAGATGATCACCATTCTGTCGAAGATTGCGGCATCGCGATTGGGTGCGCTATTAAGGAAGCACTCGGAAATAAAAGCGGAATCTACAGATACGGCGAATGCGCATTGGTAATGGACGAAGCTCAAGTTAGATCCGCTATGGATTTTTCAGGGCGGGGTTTTTTGGTATTTGACATCAATTTTCCCGCAGAGAAAATCGGCACATTCGACACAGAACTTGTCCGCGAGTTTTTCCAAGCTTTGGCTGTAAATGCTGGGCTCACTTTACACATTAATGCCGTGTGCGGCGTAAATTCACATCACTTGGCAGAAGCCGCATTTAAAGCCGTCGCGCGCGCGATGCGCCGCGCAATTGAGCTTGACCCCCGCAATCTAGGTAATATTCCGTCAACCAAAGGTGTGATTTGACAACTTCAATACTCGTCATTGATTATGGTGCCGGCAATTTACGTTCTGTGCTCAATTCTGTGCGCAGCGTAGCAGACACTTTTACAAGCGTTGAACTTTGCTCAGATCCACGTCAAATTGTGACTGCAGATCGCATAATTTTACCAGGCGTTGGCACTTATCATGAATGCATGAATGGATTGAAACGTCTCGACGGCATGGTTGAGGCGCTAACCAATTTTGCGCAAAGCGGACGACCATTTTTAGGAATATGTGTGGGAATGCAACTACTTGTTGATGAAGGTGAAGAACAAGGCATTAAGACTAAAGGTCTCGGCTGGATTCAAGGACAAGTCAAACAAATTAAACCTAAGAATACAAATGCAAAAATACCTCATATGGGCTGGAACACTCTCCAAATTGAATCTGAGCACCCTATTTTAAACAGTCTTGACGGAAAGGACGTTTATTTTGTGCATTCCTATAGCGCACAAAACGTGCTTGACGACAACATCGTCTCAACAACCGACTATTATGGAAACATTGTGGCCGCGATTGCTAACGAAAATATTATTGGATTACAGTTCCATCCCGAAAAAAGCCAGCAAAACGGTCTAAAAATTCTCAGTAATTTTTTAGACTGGAACCCATAAGCTTAATCGAAAAAAGCGAACTTAATTTACTCAAACAAAAAGCGCCCGCGAAATCGCAGGCACATCTAATATTGCTTTAAACTGAACTAGTTTACACGCTGCCAGTTTTGTGCGCGGCAAATGCCAAGAACACATCCTGAAACTTTCAAAGTGCTCCCTTGAAGTTCCATTTTGGAGTTATAAACTTTGTTATTTGTGGGATCTTTAATCTTGCCATTTCCCCAGGTATTGTCGCCTGTCGGCACCATATCCCAAACAATCTTCAAGCCAATCGCTTCTGCATTACCAGATGTCGAGCTCACAATCACACCACAAAGCGCGTTTCCACAAGGCGCAATTTTCACGTTTGCTGTATGTCCATTTTCATTTGCTTCGGTTCGATAAACACCTTCCACGCCAGCAAATGCTATTGTGGGAATCACAAATGCAAACAAAATCGCAAATAGTTTTTTCATGACGTATTCCTTTTCATCTTTTTATCCCTTACGCCCAATTAATGCGTTTAAAAAACAAACTTTACAATATATAGTTTACCGAATTGAACAAAAAGTGACTCTCCAGACCGTTTCAGCAAAAAGGTGCTAATTTGAAGCTATATCCTGCAATTGATTTAAAAGATGACCAATGTGTTCGCCTTTTAAGAGGCAACATGAATGAAGCCACTGTGTTTTCTGACAATCCGGCTGCGCAAGCTAAAGCATTTGAGGACGCGGGAGCAGAATATATTCATATTGTGGATTTGAACGGCGCCTTTGCGGGTTCACCTGTTAACGCAAATGCTGTGCGCAACATTCTCAAAGAAGTCAAAGTACCCGTTCAACTCGGTGGCGGCATTAGAGATATGAATACGATTGAAACTTGGCTAAATCTCGGACTCTCACGCGTAATCTTGGGCACGATTGCCGCTAAAGACCCCGAGTTTGTTAAGCGCGCCGCCAAAAAATATCCAAATCACATTGCCGTAGGCATTGATGCACGCAATGGTTTTGTTGCAACTGAAGGCTGGGCGACCACGACAGACATTCGCGCAACAGAGCTCGCTCAAAAATTTCAAGACGCAGGCGTTGCCGCAATTATTTACACAGACATAGATCGCGACGGCGCTATGGGCGGACCCAACATTGAAGAAAGTGCAGATTTGGCACACGCGGTCTCGATTCCGGTCATCATATCGGGGGGCGTTTCAAGCTATGAAGACCTGCGCGCACTCAAAGCCAACGGCGCCCCATTTGATGGCGCCATCTCAGGGCGAGCAATTTATGAAGGTAAAATTGACATTGGGAAGGCCAATAAGATTCTAACCGTAACAGCTTAAACCGGTATATCGACCTCTAAAGTTGTGCGGCCACTTCGTCAGAAAAATCTGCATTTGTCGTGACATTTTGCACGTCATCATCGTCTTCAAGCACCTCAACAAGTCGCATTAACTTTTGCGCAGCTTCCAGATCAAGCTCCGAACTATTTTGAGGCTTCCAAATCAATTTAGTAGACTCAGCTTCTCCCAACTCTGCTTCAAGCGCAGTCGAAACTGCGTTTAAATCCGTATCCGCACAATATATGAGATGTAAGTCTTCATCACTTTCAACATCCTCTGCCCCTGCTTCAATCGCAGCCATCATTACCGTATCAGCATCACCGACACTCACAGGATAAGTTACTGAACCCACACGATCAAACATAAAACTTACCGCTCCAGTTTCGGCCAAATTCCCACCATGCTTTGAAAAAGTTGAGCGTACAACTGATGCTGTGCGATTGCGATTATCCGTCATCGCTTCCACAATCACCGCCACACCATTTGGCCCATAGCCTTCATAGCGAATTTCTTCGTAATTCTCGCCCTCGCCAGATTGAGATTTTTTAATTGCACGTTCAATATTATCCTTCGGCATCGATTGGCCCTTGGCTTCCTTTATCGCTAGACGCAGCCGTGGGTTTTTATCTGGATCGGGGTCGCCCATCTTCGCTGCGACTGTGATTTCCTTTGATAACTTAGAAAACAATTTCGAACGCGCTGCATCTTGGCGCCCTTTCCGGTGTTGAATATTGGCCCATTTAGAATGTCCAGCCATAATAACCTCATATTTGTTATTCAGCCACTTTCATAAAGGCTAAGGTTAACAATGGCAAGATTAGCGCAAAGCTAAAGCGGAAAGAAATACGGAATCAAAAAACTGGAAACCAGACCGATTAATATATTTAGAGGCAATCCAACAATTACGAAATCTTTGAACATATAACCCCCGGGACTATAAACAAGCGTATTTGTTTGATAGCCAATTGGCGTGGCAAACGCACAACTTGCCGCAATCATGACCGCGACAACAAGGCCACGCGGATCGAGGCCCAGAGAGCTTGCAATTGCAATCGCCACAGGCGCCATAATAACGGCAACAGCATTATTTGACAAAAGCTCAGTCATCACTGAAGTGAAAATGAACAATGCCCAAACCAGCATAAAAGGAGAAAGCGTTGCTAAAAAAGGGCTAGCGGCTCCGACCACCAAGTCCACTGCGCCCGATGCTTGCATTCCTTGTCCGACTACAAGCATCGAAAAAATTAACACCAAAATTTTGCCCTCAACGCTCTCAACTGCCTCATCGAGATCAATTGCGTGCACAAGTAACACCAGAGTCAATGAAACAAGGGCTGCGAAAAATATGGGAACCACCCCTAAGCCTGCTGCAAATAACATCAACAACCAAATCGCTAACACAATCGGACTCTTGCTACGCCGGTAAGCGCGTTCACTCGTCTCAGACAAGTCAAGTAGCCTAAGGTCATTCGAAGCACGCCCAATATCTTCTGGTGCCCCTTCAAGTAAGAGCGTATCGCCAACCCGAATTACAATATCATCAAGCTGACGCCCCAAATTTTGCGCGCGCCTGTGGACCGCAAGTGGGTAGACACCGTAACGCCGCCTTAGCCGTAGCTCTCCGAGCCGTCGCCCCACAAGACCGCAGTTTGGTGTAATTAAAGCCTCGACTGTCGCGGTTTTTTTGGAAGTTAGCTTGTCCACAAGTGCGAGCGCCCGGCTTTCTTTTATTGAAAGGAGTTCATTCACGCCCGTTTTCAAAACAACGCGGTCGCCCTCTTCAAGTAGAACGCCAGAGAGCTGTCGACGCAAAGACTCATCGCCTCTTAACACATCAATGACACGCATACCCTCACGCTTAAATAGGTCGACATCAAAAACATTCCGGCCAATCACAGGACTTCCCTCAGGAACCGCAACTTCAGTGAAAAAACTCATCGACTTACGCTCAGCCAATAACTCAGCCATGGAGCTGCGCACCGGCAAGACTCTAGGTGCAACGAGAAAAATATAGAGCGCACCCACAATCATCAAACAAAGAGCAAGCGGCGTCACCTCAAAAATTGTAAATGGTCGCAAACCGGCTTCAACTGCCAACCCATTCACAAGTAAGTTCGTCGATGTCCCCAATAATGTTAATGTGCCACCAATGATTGCCAAATAAGAAAGTGGAATAAGAAATTTTGATGCAGCGATACCAAGTGTCTTAGCGGCCTTAATGACGATCGGTATCATAATCACCACAACCGGTGTATTATTCATAAAGCCAGACAAAGCGAGAATCGCAAAACTCCCTAAAAATATTGATAATTTAGGGCTATATTGCAGCGCTTGTGTAATCTTGACCGTAAAAAGTGCAATGACACCCGTCCGGTTGAGTGCGCTTGAAAGCACAAACAACGCAGCAATCGTCCATGGAGCGGGATTAGAAAGCGCAATTTCAAAAGCTTCAATCTGCACGATATCAAGCAAAAGCATTAATACGGCGCCTGAAAAAGCCACAATTTCGGGAGGATAGATCTCAAAAAAGAAACCAATGAACATAATTGCGAGAATAGCAATTGCTATAAAGGCCTGATAATTAACTATAAACGCAAGATCAATCATACTGGTTATTAACTCTCTTACCAATTCAGTCTAACGTATTGGCACGCAGGTTCAAGTCCTAGCTGGACTGCGAAAGGTGCCCACCATCACGAATCGGCATGGCCTTAACGGCTCGCCCTTCTGTGTCAATTTCAATGAAGACGCCACTTAACGTAACATCACCCATCGCAGGTTGAAACCGCCCCTTACTCATTCCGGTCACGAATCTGCGCAACGGTTCTTCGGCATCCATTCCAATCACTGAATGATAACAACCGCACATGCCTGCATCGCTTTGAAAAGCCGTTCCCTTGGGCATGACCATTAAATCTGCTGTTGGGACATGCGTATGCGTACCAATGACAGCGCTCACCCGTCCATCCAACCAAATCGCCATTGCCATTTTTTCAGAGGTTGCCTCTGCATGCATATCGACAAATATCGCATCTATATTTTTACCTAGATGATATTTTTTTAATAGCAAATCTACGGCCTCAAAAGGATTGGCAAAAGGAGAACGCATAAAAACTTGTCCGAGAACTTGAACCACCAAAATTCGCTTACCTTTATGAGTTTCAAATATTGTGAAACCATTTCCGGGGGCAACCTTGGAATAATTAATAGGTCTAATCAAATTGGGAAATTCTGCAAACGCGGGTACAATATCCTTTTGATCAAAGGCATGATCACCCAATGTGATGACATCAGCGCCCGCTTCAAAAATAGAATCTGCATGCGCGCGCGTAAGCCCCATTCCACCCGATGCATTTTCTCCGTTCAAAATAACCGCGTCTGGCTC
Organism: Paracoccaceae bacterium; assembly: GCA_965263365.1. Lineage (GTDB taxonomy): Bacteria > Pseudomonadota > Alphaproteobacteria > Rhodobacterales > Rhodobacteraceae > CANMUM01. Next base: position 508,212 of record OZ253672.1, on the reverse strand, counting down.
TAATTTTTCAATTAAACTGGGAAGTCTTTCGGTGATCGCCGTGCGCCCCGCACGTCCCATAATATCGCCAAGAAATAATATTTTCATAATGCACTATTAGAACTCCGAGCTGAAATTGTCAAAACTCAAAATACTACACTTTCGTCTTGATCTCAGACTTGTTTTCTAAGACAACCCAAACACCAATAAACTGCATCAAAACTATGGGTGTGCGCTTACAAGCGATTTGAGAAACCGAAAGCGAATATTTTATTCTTGACCTTTTACGTCAACCCGTCAAATCCCGACCCCATTGCACAATGCAATGCCCGACGATATGTGTGATAGCGAAACTTTTCCAACTTATTCGAATTTCTAAAACTCAACTTATCCAAACCCGCAAATTTATGAATTCTCGACCTTACCATCCTCCTCAGGAGCCCCTCGATATTGTTTACCAAGATGAACAATTAGTCGTTCTCAATAAACCATCTGGCCTACTCAGCGTTCCGGGTCGCGGTGCTCATTTGGCCGATTGCCTACAATCGCGACTTTTAGGGAAAGACCCGAACACACTCCTTATTCATCGCCTTGATTGTGATACGTCTGGATTGATCGTTTTTGCTAAGACCCGTGAAGCGCAGCGCCATATTGGGCTTCAATTCGAAAAACGTATACCTAAGAAAACATATACCGCATGGGTCCACGATATCCCACAAGAACCTAAAGGCGAAATTAATCTACCCATCATTGTCGATTGGCCAAACCGACCTTTACAAAAAATATGCTTTGAGAAAGGTCGCAATGCGGTCACCTTGTGGCGCAAAGTCAGCAAGAAAAAGGGCTTCGCGAAGCTAGAGCTAAAACCTCAAACAGGTAGATCTCATCAATTGCGCATTCATTGTCGTGAAATCGGTCACCCGATTTTAGGCGACGAACTTTATGGCCCAAAACCGCCAGCGGCACCTCGTCTTATGTTACATGCTACAAAACTTGAACTTCGCCATCCAATCGGAGGCGAATGGCTCAACCTCAATTGTCCGCCGCCCCCAAATTTCGGAGTATTTCCTCCACCTAGCCAACAGGCCTAGAATTGCGCTCAGAAACGTCCAATCGATTTTATTTTTCAATTTTTGTTTCTTGGAAAAACAAATTGCGTGCAATCCAAAAAGCCAACAGTGCCCCGACAATTTCAGCTCCAATAAAACCCGGCACATCTAGAGGACGAATGCCCGAAAATGTATCAGTAAACGCGCGCGAAATGGCAACCGCAGGATTTGCGAAAGAAGTCGATGCCGTAAACCAATATGCGGCGGTAATATAAAGCCCAACCATCATCGGGATTGCATTCACCGCATTTCTTAATCCACCCAATATGACCAAGACCAATCCAGCAGTTGCCACGATCTCCGAAAACCATTGGCTAGGGCCCGCACGCACATTCATCGAAACTTGCAAGGGTGCCAAGTCGAACATTAAATGGGCGATAATTGTGCCCAAAACACCTCCCAAGACCTGAGCAATAACATAGGCCATAAGCATAGAACCTGAGAGCTCTTTTCGAAGCCAAAACACAAAACTCACGGCTGGATTAAAATGTGCGCCTGATATTGGCCCTAAAATTGTGATTAATACCACAAGGATTGCGCCTGTCGGGATCGTATTTCCAAGCAAGGCTAGCGCGACATCTTGGGTTAAATTCTGCGCCATAATTCCCGAACCCACGACGGTAGCGACCAAAAGCAATGTGCCCAAAAACTCTGCATAAATTTTCTGACGATTGAATTGCAACTTCTTTCTCCTCAATTAATGGCTTTCTGAAAAACACTCCGCAAGTGACTTTCTTTGAATTGACTCGTAAATCTCAAAAGGATCTGCAGGTACCGCCCCTAATTCTTGACAAAATTTGTCAAAATTTGACGTGCTTTCGAAAGCACCCTCCTCTTTGTCCCCCAAATTGCTCCGAAAAATACCCGCGGCAGATACCGGAAGAAAATCTTCGTATATAATCGGGCTATACACTACATCCCCAACTTCGATTAAAACCTCGAGATCTCTTGAATTCGAGCGATGGGCATGTCGCGAATATTTAAAATAAACCAGTTCCTCACGCCGCAAAATGTCCCAATTATCTGGAAATTCAGCAAAAACTTCACGTAAAGTTATTTCATAAGCTTGCGCATTGCTTCCATCTAAGTAAGGCGTCACTTTGGCACGAACTTGATCCAGAAGTTGATCATAAAACCGACGCCCCTTTGGCGTGAGCGCTGCTCCTCGCTCCTCAATTTCTCCAAAACGGGCAGTATGATGATCGTTAATCTTCTTCCCACTTTCCGAAATAAACCAAACTGGCTCGCTGAGCGCTTTAAACGCAGTTTGACGAAGTAATATCGGACATTTGCGTTGCGGAGGCCCTTCGATTACAGCCTTTGGAGCAATACCGCGATCACTCATTAAACTTTGCGCTTGATCAATATCAAGCGTACGCGGTGTCAAGTGATTAATATGTGGACCTCGAAAGCCAACGATATCGGCTGTTATGCGGTGCGATTTCAGCAATGATTGAAAAAAGCTATATTCAACTGACGCGCTCTCGTGCCATCGAAAGGTTTCGATAGATTCCCTTACGAACCGATCAGCATCTTCTGCTGACAACCCACCTTCACGTTCACATTTGTCAATCAAGTCTAGGCAGGTTGCCGAAAAAATTTGACGCTTAGCAAGCGCATTCTTAGCACTTTTTGCAAGCTCCTCATTTTTAATTAAGTCAATCCTTAATAAGGACGTAAAAACGCGAAAAGGATTAACAGCAAGCGCCTCCGCGCTAATGGGCCGAAAAGCCGTGGAGTGCACAGGAATGCCTGCAACAGACAAGTCATAATAACCCACAGGCCGCATATCCATAACCTGAAATAAACGCCGCATATTAAATAGCTCTTTTGCTGTCCCCAGGCGAATCGCACCATGGCGCTCATCGGAAATACGATTAACACCTTCGTTCACTTCAAGCATTGCACGCAATTTTGCGTCTTGCTTGAGCTTGCGTTGATTAATATCGAAAACGAGATCCACAAGTGTGCCGTAGGCTGGAACTTCCTCACGAAACATTTTTGAAAGAGCTCTCGAAAATAGAGCCCTAATCTCGTCTGCTGCAGCGAAAGACACTCTTTTTACTTACCCTCCTACCACCTACGAGTTTGATCAAAATATTCACGTGCGTTTTCAAACGTTTTCAAAAGAAAAACTTCTTCCTTGTCGATAAAACGCTTCTGCAAGACCCAAACCAAAAAGGGCACAGCGAAAAGGCCCGAAATTGCACCTTGCCAAAGCGCGAAACCAAACACGAAGAGCGCAAAAGCAGTATAAATAGGATTGCGAGAGATCTTAAAAACGCTTGTCGTAATCAGATGGGTTGCTTTTTTCTTTGGCTCAATCGTCGTTTTATATTTACGAAATTCACGAATTGAGAGGGCAATATAGGCGAAGGCAATCGCAAAGGGCACGGCAATCGCGATCGGTGAAATCCAAGCACTCAAGTTATAAATTGGCATCCAATCGTTGAAAAAAAACACTAATCCAATCGAGATAACTGTCCAAATCGGCGGGATATCAAGATATTTTAAAAATGTCACCAAAGAGTTCTCCAAGCATTTAAATTAGTATTGATATCGAAAACGATTCGGTTAACTATACCGAAAGCAAATCAGAAGCCAATGGAGAAAAATGATGCACGCGCGCGCAAGAGAATTCTACATCGACGGTCAATGGATCGCACCCGAAGGCAATGAGAAATTGGACATTATTAACCCCGCCACCGAGGAGACTATCGGTCAAATCGCATTAGGGACTGAAAAGGACGTTGATAAAGCGGTATTGGCGGCTAGAAAAGCATTTGAGACATTTTCGAAAACATCGATCGAAGAGCGCAAGTCGCTTCTTAAAAGATGTCTGGAAGTTTATAACACGCGTGCAGAGGATATTGCTCAAGCTGTCTGTGCTGAGCTCGGCGCACCGATTGATTTTGCACGTTCTGATCAAGCGAGTGCAGCAAGTTGGCATCTCGGTGGATTTATTAAAGCGATGGATCATGTTGAATGGGATGGTCAAATTTGGACGGGCGATCGTGTTCGACGTGAACCTATTGGTGTGATTGGCGCAATCACGCCTTGGAATTGGCCACTTAATCAAATTGCTCTTAAAGTTTTTGCCGCAATTGCTGCAGGTTGCACTGTTGTACTAAAACCTTCAGAGCTTACCCCTTACAATGCTATAATTTTTGCAGAAGTCTTGCAGGAAGCTGGTGTTCCTGCGGGCGTATTCAATTTAGTGCACGGTCTCGGCCCTAAGGTCGGTGCTGCAATGAGCAAACATAAGGACATCGACATGATGAGCTTCACAGGATCAACACGTGCTGGCGCGATGGTTTCTAGTGATAGCGCGCCATTTGTGAAACGCGTGTCACTTGAGCTGGGAGGCAAATCTCCGAATGTAATTTTTGCTGATTGTGACGTTGAAAAACGCGTGCGGGCTGGCGTCGCACATTGTATGGATAATACCGGACAAAGCTGTAACGCACCAACACGCATGATCGTTGAGAGAAGCGTTTATGATCGTGCGGTCGAAATTGCAGCGGATGAAGCAAACAAAACCCGTATCATGAATCCTCAAGATTCAGAGTACGGCGTCGGCCCTCTTGTGAGCGAAATGCAATGGAACAAAGTCCAAGGTCTCATTCAGACAGCAATTGATGAAGGTTGCAACCTTATTGCCGGCGGCACTGGTCGTCCTGAAAATTTTAATCGAGGCTACTTCGTTCGCCCCACAGTTTTTGCAGATGTTCAACAAAATCACACGATATGGCGCGAAGAGGTTTTCGGCCCTGTGCTTGTGATGACGCCATTTGATGATATTGATCATGCAATTACACTGGCCAATGATACTGTTTATGGGCTTGCAGCTTACGTACAAACAAATTCACCTGAAACGGCGGAAAAAATGGCACAAGAAATTCGCGCGGGCATGCTCCGTATCAATGGCACAGGACTTGCAGCAGGTTCACCATTTGGGGGTTATAAACAGTCTGGCAATGGGCGTGAAGGGGGCGTTATGGGAATAGAAGACTTTTTAGAGGTGAAACTCATAACTCGCCCAACTGACTTTATCACTTAGTCCGCATTTATTGAAATAGACTCGGGTCTATTCACCATGCTTACAGACTTCACTATATTTGCAGCCATTAAGCTCTGCGCTCCCGCCACGCGATAAACAAACCCGCTCCCACAATAACAAACATGCCCAGTATTTCGTTGGGCATGGGCACAAAGTTGAAAATCACAGCACTATAAATAGTGGCGGTCACTAACTCAAAATATCCAAAGGTACCGACTAGCGATGCGTCTGCATACCTAAATGCAAGCACTATCAGATAATGACCTGCTGCCGATGCCCCGCCCATCATTAGAACTAACCCGAGCGCTTTGCCTGTGGGAAAACTCAAATCTAGAACACAAAAGGGCAATAGCATCACAATTCCGACAAACCCTGTAAAATACGACGTTGTAACAGCATCATCTGTCTCAGACATCATCTTAGTTATGATCTGATAAAGCGCAAAACAAACCCCTGCAATTGGTGCAAATAATAGCCAAATATTAAAATCACCCCCAAAAGGATTTGTAACAATAATAACCCCGCAGAATCCAACCAGAGCCGCCAACATGCGGAGTTTTCCAAATTTTTCACCTAATAAAAATGGCGACAAGAGCATAATTACAATTGGGTCAATAAATATAATTGCGAGTACAACCGGAATATCATTTTCACGTATCGCCTGCACCATACATATGTACGTCAATGTAAGGGTTACACCTCTCATAATTTGCATTTTCATTGACTTCGGGCGTACAAAAACTGTGCCATGAATTCGCAACAAAAAGGGTAAAAAAATGAGAACGTGGACAATTGATCTCCAAAACGCAATTTGAAACGTATTCATTTGATCAACAAGCTGTTTCGCAGCCACATCGATTACTGGGATAACTGTCATTGCGAGAAGCATAAAAAATACACCTAGCAAGGTATTATTTTCTCGGGACGTTTTAATTTTAGGTCGAGTTCTCACCATCCGCTAGGAATTTTCTAAAATATAGCAACTAATATAAACTCCTAGAAAAATGGAAATCAACGTTATGGGCGCGCCCATATAAAGTAGTGACATCGCTGAAAGTCCCTGCCCAATCGAGCCACCAAAGGCAACGACGCCTCCAATACCGATCAAGATTGCACCCACTAAATCCTTGATTGAAAGAGGTGAAGAATTTTCATCGTTGAGTTCAAACATACCTGATCCAAATGCGCCCAAAAAACCGCCAAATATCACACCAAGAACAGAGCCGATCCCAAAACCGATTGTGCCAATCTGACCCAGTATAATTCCAAGCCCTTCCCCCAAAACGCTGCTATAGTCTTGACTCACAATCAAAACGCTATAATCAAAACGCTGTGCAACTAACAAATTAAACACCCAGCCCATTGCGATTGAAACGCCAACAAATATCGCCCAAAAGGGTGCTCTGGTCGAACGAAGCGTGCGGCTCATCATCGGTACAGAGACTGACACAAACCCAAACACACAAAGCACTCCCGCGAAAGAAATCGGGACCGAGCTAGAGATCATGGACGCAAAGCTTGAGTGCCCTAAACTATTTTCGTGAGAAGGAAATAATGTTTCCACATGGATAGCCAGCGGTCCTTTTGTGGCTATGTATGTGACAATTGCAATAACTAAAATAATAAAAAGCGCACGGACACTTCCAGTCCCTAGACGCGCAAGACTTTCAAATGCGCACATATTTGTTAATGAAATACCTATGCCTATTGAAAGCCCGCCAAAAAGGTGTCCGAACCAGTTTGGTGAAACTTTTAAGATCTCCGCTTGCTCAATATTGACCACACCAAAAGCGATTGAAACTGCAATGAATACCATTGCCCAACCTATCGCTAACGGCCACATCCAAAAATGATTAAACTGCCCCCCATACAAGAGGTCTTCGACCGCATTGATCACTTGAAAATTACCTGAAATTACAGCGATGCCAAGAGGTGTGGCACAAACAAAACCCAAGAACGCTAATAATAATGAAATATCCATAACTTTGCCCTATAGCGAAACCCACAATAAAGCAAGAATCGATATTTGAGAACAGTTCAAAAAAAATGCCCGCTAAAAGCGGGCATAAATCAATTATTCTTCATCTATACTACGCACTACACGAGAGCAGCCTTTGCTTGACCAACAATGGCTTCAAAAGCTTGTGGCTCATGCACGGCAATATCTGCAAGCACTTTACGGTCAACCGCAATTCCGGCTTTCGTCAAACCATCGATAAATTTAGAATAAGTCAATTCAGAATCAACAGCTCTTACAGCGGCGTTAATGCGCTGGATCCAAAGCGCACGGAAATTTCGCTTGCGATTATGGCGATCGCGTGTCGCATATTGCTGAGCCTTGTCAACTGACTGTGTGGCTGTCTTAAATAGACGAGAGCGCGCTCCATAGTGACCTTTAGCGGCTTTAATAGTCTTTTTGTGACGGCGAGAAGTAATAGGTCCTGATTTTACACGTGACATAATGAGCCTCCTTAGCGTGAATATGGCATATAAGTTTTAACAATACGCTCATCTTGAGCGGACAATGTCGTCGTCCCGCGGGCATTGCGAAGAAACTTATTTGTTCGTTTAATCATACCATGTCGCTTACCAGCTTGCGCAGTCTTCACGCGACCTGTAGCTGTCACCTTAAAGCGCTTCTTTGCGCCAGATTTTGTTTTCATTTTGGGCATTTCATTCTCCTTTTCTAAAACACGCAAGGCAGCTCCAAAAGCCAGCGCGTTCGAATGGGCGGTATATATGGAATTTTACGGTATAGTGCAAGCCTTAAGTTGCAATAGTAAAATGAGCTATTTCAAACCATTACGGACAAATCTATCAACAACTCTAAATGAAGCATCTATTGAGTTGGAGCTTGCGCATCTTGTGCTTCCAAACGCTCTTTTGCTTTGCGCACTTTATGGGCAATTGCACGCTCCACATTTCGCCTTTCTATTAGTTGATTCATGCGCTGCATACCGAAATCTCTTTCAATTTCATCTAGCCGATCTTTAAGTTTATAAATCGGCGAATTATAGAAATAAAATTTCAATTCAATATTTTGTTTAAATATCTTTCGAATTACTGGAAATTCCAATATTTCATTATGAAACCATTCAGCTTTATCTTCTGGCATTCGCAAAACGAGCTGAGGAAAACTGTCAAAAGATTGCATATCCGTATCCCACGCAAGCTCAGCTATTTTTCCACTATTTCTCATTAAAACAATCGCCATAGCTGCTTCGACCAAATCTCTCGATTGGCCATCAAATTCAGGGATATTAGCGCCAATAATATCTTTAGAGGCAGAATTGTACTCGACCGACCATTTTGTAGCATCATCCACAAAAAAAAGTCTAGAAGTCACTCTTGGATATCGGCGCCAAAAGCTTTTTGGATGCGAGTGTTCAAGCCAGGGTTCAAGATCGACCTCAGAAAATTTAGCCAATTGCCCCCAAATTTTTTCTAATGAAGGGCCATATAGTTCAAGATTTGGCCAATAGTCGTCAGGAGCACGCGCGATTTGTAAAGGAGACCCATCGAAGGCCAATCGCGGATCAGAATAAAAAAATGTACTCGGAGCGAAATACAATATCGGTTCATTTCCGACTATACGCGCAATATTCCCGAACCCAGGACGAAGTGCATTTCGTTCATTGTATCCTTTCGCAAAACCTTCTCGATAATCTCCACCTAGCTTACGGATACAGCCCTTTAGATTGAACTTACCGTATTTTTCGTCCACCAATTTTGAAATCGAAGTGGGTACAAAAACAAGTGGTTCTGGGATATCCAATTTCAACGATTGCAACGAGCGCAACGCCAGAAAGGTTGATAGCATTTGGAATTCATTTTTTACAAAGCACGCTAACCGCATCAATATCTCCTACAACGAGCCTAAATTAACATTGTCTCGCAGGTAAGTGTCAATACACATTGCCAAACCCAGCGCAATTTGGCAAACAGGTCCATATAAATAAAGTGAACTTACAGGCTCGAATGTAATGCTTAAACTATATCACATGCCATTATCGCCATTTTCACGAAAAATTCGGCTTGTTTTGGCGGAAAAAGCAATTGATTTTACGCTTATCGAAGAATTACCTTGGAAGGGGCGCATCGACTTTTTAGCGCTAAACCCCGCAGGAAAAATCCCCGTGCTCTCTGATGGTGAAACTTTCATTTCGGAAAGCCATGCTATATTTGAATATCTCGAAGAAGTGTTTCCAAACCAACCGCTGCTTCCTAAGACCTCCGCTGAGCGTGCAGAAGCAAGACGCCTTCACAATTATTTTGATGATAAATTTTACAATGAAGTTTCCAAAAAACTCATTCATGAAAGAGTTTATCGTAAGATAAGCAAAGACGGTTACCCCGACAGTTCTGAAATAAAATTGGCAATTAAATCGATTAAGTTTCATTATGGATACATGGATTGGCTACTCGAGGAGCGCCGTTGGCTCGCCGGCAATCAAATGACGGTTGCAGATTTTGCAGCCGCAGCGCATTTTTCGAGCCTAGATTATCTCGGCGATATACATTGGAACATTATTCCAAACATCAAGGACTGGTATGCGAAAATTAAGTCTCGACCTGCCTTTAGGGAATTATTGCGTGACTTAGTCCCCGGAGTGCGCCCTTCTCGTCAATATTCGGATTTGGATTTTTGAATACGGAAATTAAGCATTTTATTAAAGAAAAGTCTAAGGAAATAGGGTTTTCAGAAATTGGTTTTACCGATGCTGAGTCTCATAACTTTTCAGATAATCTTCAAAAATTCATTGATAAAAACTACGCAGGCTCCATGACCTGGCTTGAAGAGCGCTCTGATTGGAGATCGACTCCACAAAAATTATGGCCCGATGCCAAATCCATAATTATGCTCGCGATGCCCTATAGCGGCCCAAAAGAAAATCCCGATCATTCGACAGGTGAAATTTCTTGCTATGCGCTTGGGCGAGACTATCACGACGTAATTAAGAAAAAACTTAAGCAACTTGGGCGAGAAATCATCGCGCAAACGGGTTGCAAAATCAAAGTTTTCGTTGATACGGCGCCTGTCATGGAAAAGCCAATCGCTGAAGCCGCGGGGCTTGGCTGGCAAGGTAAACATGGCAATCTACTTAGTCGAACTTTAGGGAATTGGTTTTTTCTTGGTTCAATTTTCACCACTCTTGATATAGAGGCTGACCAACCAGCGGAGCCAAATTGTGGTACATGCAATGCTTGCATTGTGGCTTGCCCAACAAATGCATTTGACAACGACGGCCATCTGGACCCACGCAAATGCATAAGTTATCTAACGATTGAACTTAAAACTTCGATTCCGTTGGAATTTCGTAAGGCAATCGGCAACCGTATTTATGGGTGCGATATTTGTTTAAACGCCTGCCCTTGGAATAAATTTTCGAGCAAAACAATTGACCCAAAACTTGCACCTGTCGAACACAGAATTGCCCCTTCCTTAAAAAAACTTCTTGCGCTAAGTGAAAATGAATTCCGAATTTTTTTTCAAGCCTCACCCATAAAGCGCATTGGTCATGCTAAATTCATCTCAAATTGTTTAATTGCGGCTGGCAATTCAAACGATCCCGACCTAATTTCGCTTGTAAGACAATATTCAAATTCTAATTTTCCAATTATCAAAGAGGCTGCCGTATGGGCACTCAACGAGCTGATGTGCGAAGACTAAGCACGCAGCCAAACAAAAAAACAACAGTGACTGCCAAATCAAAATTAGTGCTTTTAGGCAACCAAGAGAACGTTTATAATAGATTTGAATTTGCGAGGACATTTAAGAAATGAAGTCTTTATCAACACTTTTAACTTGCTGCGCAATTGCTGGGCAGCTCTTTGCACAAGAAAACCCCGAACAAAATTTATCCGATTCGAACCAATTGCAAGTCGATGAGTTGCCTGAATTCTCCTTAAGTGCCGAATCTGCACCTAATCGCTTTCGCACAAGTTTTGGCCTTGAGCGTTCTGGGGCAAGTGTTTTGGGCATATTTGATGAAGATCAAACTGGAGGGATTTCTCCTTACGTTCAAGTCAACTACGGAAATCGATTTGGACTGGATTTTATTGCGCGCGGTTCGTTAAATTTGTTTTATGATGATATCGAAGACCAACCAATAGACCCTTCCGACATCGGTATTCCTGTGCGTTCCGATATTCGCCTTTACCGCGATAAAGCCGTTACACTCGATCAACTTAAAGTTGACTACCAATTCCGATCTGGGCCAAATCTATTTGGTCGTGTCAGTGCAGGTCTTCTCGAAACTCAATATGGCGGTATTGATGCAGAAATGATATACGCTCCTGAAGATTATCCTTTTGCCATCGGTGCACAAATCGCACACGTCACAAAACGCGATCATGAGGACACATTCGGATTTTCTGATTACGAAACGACAACAGGTCATATCACTGTTTATTATGATACTTTTTACCCTGGCTGGTTGCTCTCAGCCAGCTACGGCAAATACCTCGCTGGCGATACAGGCGCTACACTGACAGCCGCAAAACGCTTCCAAAACGGCTGGGAAATTAAAGGCGAACTCACAGCAACCGAACACTATTTTGACACAGAAGATAGCGATTTTCTAAGTCCAAAATTGACCGTTTATATTCCTCTTGGTTTAGTGCGCCCAGGCAACACTTCTCGCTTTAGCTATAGTGAATTTGGCATTGGATCAGACACAGATGCGGGTGTGAAACTCAGAGATTCGAATAGTTTGTATAATGACATTCGCGGCTGGGGATCAAATGGTTATGAAAAAAGATGGGGAGCTTTCTAGCAACTATGTCCCATTCAGGAACTTCCGAACCAATTTGTGTTTCTCAAGCAATCCAACTCAGTGGCACTGCACAAATACCGGGCGATAAATCTATCTCACATCGCGCCTTGATTTTCGGGTCGATGTGTATTGGACAAACCCAGATATATGGTCTTCTTGAAGGCGAAGATGTAATCGCGACAGCAGATGCAATGCGTTCATTTGGCGCTCAGATAGAGTGCGATGAGGACGGTGTTTGGAAGGTCGATGGCGTTGGAACGGCAGGTTTTTTAGAGCCTGAAGATATCATTGATTGCGGCAATTCTGGAACCGGCGTCAGATTGATCATGGGTGCCGTAGCTCCTTGTGGATTTAACGCAGTCTTCACCGGCGACGCTTCTTTAAGGTCACGCCCGATGAAACGCGTTTCAGATCCACTTTCATTAATGGGCGCAGAGTTTTACGGTAGATCAAACGGACGCCTACCGATGACATTAAAGGGCGCTCAAAATCCGGTTGCTATTTCTTATCAAAGCCCCGTCCCTTCCGCACAAGTGAAGTCTGCGGTTCTTCTCGCTGGCCTAGGCGCTCAAGGTGAAACTGTGTTGATTGAAAAGGAAGCGACGCGAGATCATACGGAGCGCATGTTACGCGGCTTTGGCGCCGACATTGAAACGCATGTTTCAAGTCAGGGTCGAGAAATACATCTCAAGGGATTACCAAGCTTATCCCCTCAAAATATTCAAGTGCCACGAGACCCTAGCTCTGCGGCCTTCCCTGTTTGCGCCGCATTGATAACCGAAGGCTCTGAAATACGCGTTCCAACCATCGGCATGAACCCAACTCGAAACGGACTCTATACAACCTTACAAGAAATGGGTGCAGATATCACATTTGAGAATACCCGCGAAGAAGGTGGTGAACCAGTTGCCGATATTATCGCGCGTTTTTCTCCGAATATGAAGGGCATCACAGTACCGCCTGAACGTGCAGCAAGTATGATTGACGAGTATCCGATTTTAAGCGTGGTTGCGAGCTTTGCAGAAGGTGCAACCATCATGCGTGAAGTTAAAGAACTGCGCGTCAAAGAAAGCGACCGTATTTCGGTCATGGTTCAAGGCTTGCAAGCTTGTGGTGTCAAAGTGGAGGAAGAGGCCGAAGGCATGATTGTCCATGGCGCTGGCATTGATGACGTTAAAGGCGGCGGCACAATTTCAACGCATTTGGATCACCGCATTGCAATGAGTTTTTTCTGCTTAGGGCTCGGCGCGCAAAACGCCGTAACAATTGACGATCGTCGCCCAATTCTCACAAGCTTTCCCAATTTCCTTCCGTTAATGAAAGCCCTTGGTGCGGATACGTTTTCAAATCAAAGCGGAAGCTAACCAATCCAAAAGGGAACGTTATTTCTTTTGCATTTAGAGTTTAAGCCGAATTTCTTTTAAGAAATGCGGTGAGTATACCCATTAGAATGAGTACAGTCCCTCCCAAACGCGATAACCATTTGAACGCATTGGCGTTTTGAATGCGACTTCTTAAGTGATCAGCAAACAACGCATAAGTAAATGCATTTAGACTCGCAAGCACTACAAAAGTTGCAATCAACACTATAAATTGTAAGGTTAAATTTTGGTTGGCATCGATAAATTGAGGAACAAAAGCAACAAAAAAAGCGATCGACTTAGGGTTCAGTGCCGTCACAATTGTCGCATGGAAAAATACATTTTGCGGCTTAACTTGCAACGCGCTTTGAGAAATTTGTTCAGATGAATGGGCTGCATTTATAATAAGAGAAATACCCAAATAAATCAGATATAACGCGCCAACCCATTTAACGACCGCAAACAGTGATGCGGAAGCCATCATTAGGGCGCCAAATCCAATTAATGACAAAGTCATTGCAATGAGATCGCCAAGTGCCACACCTGATGCGGTTAAAAATGCAACCTTACGCCCGTGACTTAACGCGTAGCTCATTACCAAAAGAATTGTTGGGCCTGGCACTATCAAAACAACGAAAGATGCAAAAACAAAAGCAGCCCAAGTGGATATGTCCATAAAATTTTACGCCTTTATTAATTCTGAGCAAATAGAGCAGAAATGATCAAGATCAAAGTTTACAACCTAAATTCAACGCCGCACATATGGTTTAAATTGCGAGCAAAGCAATTAAAGGAGCACCTTCATAATTAATCACCACATGATCATGTGACACTACATTCGAGATACTATATAGCGATTGATGAATGGTCGTTTCAGCCAGTGAATATTGCAACCCTTCACTATCAGAAATTTCGCACATTCCTAAGCTCACAAATGATATGCGGCTCTCCCTCGAAAAATGGTACGGAAAACCAGATTGCCAAACAAATGCCCTGTCGAACGTGCCAACCAAATCCAAACTGCGACGCGAAAATAGCGCTAATAGTCTTAGTGCCTCCAAACTATGATCAAGTCGCGGCCCCAAAAAGCCAAACCCAGTGATGTGCGGGGCACTGACTTGCATTAAAGCCTTATGCAAATCGGTATAGTTTTGATCTTCAAGACATATAACTGAATCTCGATCAAGGCTTTCAATAATTTCGTTACGCACTGAATCAAAATCACCAAGCAGGTAATCAAAATCAAAGCCATGATCATGAAGCCAGTTCGCACCTCCATCAACCGCAATTTTCGGCAATGAATTATATTGTTGAAACTGATCTGGACTTATTGATCCACCACCCACAATTACAATGGGTTCCGAATATTCGATCCGAGCCAAATCAGCTATTCCCAATCGCGTATCACAACAGAGGAAATCGAGTTTTTGGGGCTGCCATCGATCAATTTGTCTGAGTAAGTCAAGTAGACAAGCGTTCTCCGCGTTTCATCAAAGAAACGCACAACCTGAACACGTTTAAATAAAATGGACGCGCGTTGAGAAAATACCTCCTCGCCCTCGTTAAGCTCGGCCTTGAACTTAATCGCCCCAGTTTGGCGGCACGCGATTGACGCATCAGATGTATCTTCCGCCAATCCAAGCCCCCCAGAAATACCGCCAGTTTTTGCCCGAGAAACATAGCAAGTTACCCCTTCGACCTTCGGGTCATCAAAGGCTTCGATTACAATACGATGATTAGGACCAATCAGTTGAAAAGCTGTATCGACCTCTCCGATTTGCTCTGCAGATGCACCAATACCCAATAAAAACAAACCACAAGAGCCAATTAGTGTTTTCAGTTTCATTTTCTATTCCTCTTAAATCTCAAGATATATATGTGGTCTTGGGTATACAGACAAGTTTAGCGTCACAATTTTGAATTCAAGTGAAATTTCACCTAAAGCCAAATACCAATCAAATGAGATCCGCTCATACTAAAAACATAAATCAATAATCAGAATTTATTTCGATTACGATTCGCCTTTTCTTCCGCCAAAAAATCATCATCAAGAAATTTTTTCTCAGGCGCTTTCGGGTCAGCTCTCCCAACACCGCTAAATACAAACCGAAAAGGCAATGCCCATGCAAAAGCGACGAAAATATAAATCACTAATTCGACTAAGATATGCATACGCGGCATCGCCGCCAATAAAATTGAAACAACATAAATATAGACGGGCAACCAAACAAGCACGAGAAAAATTGATAATCTACGCCGGTTTTTGTGACTTAGCTTAGGCAAAAGGGTCCTCTATCAATATCGTATCCATTCGCTCCGGACTTGTCGATACAACTGCCACTTTCACACCGGTCAGCGCTTCAATTCGACGTACATATTTTTTTGCATTTTCAGGAAGATCCTCCCAATTTTTGCAACCCACCGTTGTGCCATCCCAGCCTGGCAAAGTCTCATATACAGGCTCAACCCGCGCTTGCGCAGCACTCGCCGTCGGCAAGCTGTCGATTTCCTGCCCATCTAACATATAAGACTTACAAATTTTTATTTCTTTAAGTCCATCCAAAACGTCGAGCTTCATCAATGCGATTCCATTTGCGCCCGCAATTAAACTGGTCTGTTTAACGATCACTGCGTCAAACCAGCCGCATCGCCGCGCGCGTCCTGTCGTTGTGCCGAATTCGTGACCCTTCTCGCTCATATGCTGCCCAAACTCATCATCGAGCTCAGTAGCCATTGGCCCTGCGCCAACGCGTGTCGTATATGCTTTAACAATCGCAAGCACATAACTACCCCTGAGCCCAGCCCCCGACCCAGTCGATGCCATGCTTGCAATCGTATTTGAAGATGTCACAAATGGATAGGTCCCAAAATCGACATCCAATAGCGCTCCTTGAGCTCCCTCGAATAAAATATGCGCGCCTTCGGCTTGCTTTTTCGCTAAAATTTTCCAGACAGGTTTCGCAAAAGGCATAAGCTTTTCACGAATTCCGTGGAGCTGAACTTCAAGACTTTGGCGGTCAATGGGTTCAAGCCCGTAGGCCGCACGCTGGATATCATGATAAGCAATCGCTTTGTCGAGACGAGCCGATAGAGTTTCAACATCGTCCAAATCTGCCAAGCGCACAACCCGTCTTCCCACTTTATCTTCATAAGCGGGTCCAATTCCTCGACCCGTCGTTCCAATCTTAGCCGATGGATTCGCAGCCGCCTCGCGCCCACGATCAAGCTCGCCATGAAATGGCAATATTAACGGAACATTTTCAGCAATCATTAACCGCTCTGGATTTATTTCTAAACCCTGAGCGCGCAAATTTTCCATTTCGCTCAAAAGCGCCCATGGGTCCATCACCACACCATTACCAATAACTGATAAACAATTTTTACGGACAATGCCTGAGGGCATTAAATGCAATTTATAAACTTTTTCGTCGATAACGAGCGTGTGGCCCGCATTGTGACCTCCTTGAAAACGCACAACAACGTCTGCACGCTCGCTCAGCCAATCGACTATCTTGCCTTTTCCTTCGTCGCCCCATTGGGCGCCAGCAATGACGACATTGTTCATCTTAAGAACTCCACTGGTTACGACACCTTTTAACTGGTTGCGCTTAGAAGGGAAAGGGTAAATTGACAAATGAAATCAATTTTGCGACTTCGCCTGTCATCATTGCCGCATCAGCTATTTTCACAACCCAATGCTCGCTTTTGGAGCTTTGTCCCATACTTGCAAATCCGCGCCTCAAAAAACTCAATTTCATACTCTTTATGCGCTTCTATCTGGGCAAATTCTTTCAGCAATTGAAGCCCAATTCTGCATGAATTGTTGTCGCTCAGTTCACAACCCATTTTCGCATAAAGCAACGGCGTTTCAATCAGCATATCATCGGCCTCAAGCCCCACGTAAACCGCCTTGCGCTCCCCACAATCCCCACGCTCGTAAATCAAACACTCGACCATATCCGCATCATGCTTCGGCTTCCAAAATTCCTGCCCATAATGCGCCGCATCGGCACAGGCGATCCCGATACCACCTTCGCAAGATTGCATCAAATAATTCAAACCAAAGAAACGATGCTCCAAAACCTCGCGATCAGGGGTTTCATGATCATTTTGTACGTGATGCCCAAGGATCGCCGGCCTAAGAATCGCGCAGCTCTTAGGATTGCCTCGATCACATGAGGCCTCGCAACGCTCGGCTTCTGCATTGACATATTGGTCAATATCTGACCCACCCGCTGTCATATTTTTTGAATATCCTCGTCTGAACTTGCCTCCCAATAGGAGCGCCAGTCAAGATAGTTAACACAAACACGCGGCATCATAAAATCCGCACATTCGGCGCTTTCAAGTTCTCGCTCGGGCTTTTGGCTCATAATCCGCGCAAAAGCCTCATCAGACCTACAGGCTTGAATAAATTCATCAATATCGGCATGAGCGAGCTGACAAGAAAAAAAGGCGATCAATAAAATAATAATACGCATGGCCCAAGTATACCAAACTTGTTCAGGCAAGCAACTTGGCTGATGATACAACAGAACCGCGCTGATCCGAGCGATAACAACATGTTTTGACCGAAAACCACGCTTCAAAGTCGACTTCAGCAAAGCTGCAAAAGACGCTTTTTAATGCGAACCCTAATTAATACGAACCCTAAATTCACCATTTTGCGCTAGAGTCTTAATAAAATCTGCGTATATCGCTACTTTCGGACGCAATCCACTGCACGGCAAGATTTTACAAATAACACAATATATTTGAACGAAATCATAAACTGCGCGCGTTTGGCACCTTGAAAAACTCTATCGGCCCCTGGCCAACTTTAAATAAGAGAACGCATAGAAATTTAGGCTTTAGGGTCTAATTCTTAACAAGACTTTGCCAATATGATCACCATTTTCAAGATATGCATGTGCAGCTGCGACGTCCTCAAGTGGAAAAACTCGATCAATGATCGGTCTTATTTCACCCGATTCTATTTGAGGCCAAATGTGTTCATAAAGTCGCGCTGCAATCTTGGCTTTATCTGCATTCGAACGCACGCGCAGCGTAGAACCCATAATCGAAAGGCGCTTCAACATTACAGGCAGGAAATTCACCTCCGCCTTCGATCCTTTTTGATAGGCAATATTCACAATCCGCCCTTCGGTATTCATCACAGACATATTTTTCGCAATATAATCGCCGCCAACCATATCCAAAATCACATCCATACGGACACCAGACTCTTTCAGCATTTCGACAAAATCGGCCTCATTATAATTGATAGCAGCCGCCCCCAAATCTTGACAAGCTTTGCACTTGGCCTCTGTCCCCGCTGTTGCCCATACATTTGCACCAAGCGAGCGCGCCATTTGAATCGCCGCAACTCCTATGCCTGATGCGCCCCCATGAACTAAAAATTTCTCGCCAGTTTTCAAGCCCGCTCGATCAAAGACATTGCTCCAAACTGTAAAAAAAGTCTCAGCAACTCCCCCTGCCTGTTCAAGCGAAATGCCCTGCGGCAGCGGTAGGACATGATCAGCATACACACATACATACTCTGCATAGCCTCCACCCACCAAAAGCGCGAGCACCTCCTCACCCAACGACCATTTTTTTACATTTTTTCCGATCGCATCAATGCGCCCCGAACATTCTAAACCAAGAATTGGAGATGCCCCTTTAGGCGCGGGATAGGTTCCCTCACGTTGCATAATATCGGGACGGTTAATGCCCGCATAATGCACCCGAATACGGACCTCATTTTCCGCAGGTTCGGGCATGTAGGTTTCGATGATTTCGAGATTTTGAGCGCCACCAAATTCTCGGATATTCACAGATTTCATTGGTGCCTCGCTTGCGAAAAATTCTGCTTTAATTTCTGAATTTTCAACTTAGAGACAAGCTTATGGAACTTCGCATGTTCTAAAAGGCGCCGCTTCAAAAAGGTTTGTGTTTCTTTCATATCGGCCTGTTCATCTTGCAACCAATAAAGAAAAGTGGCGCTATAAATTGTCGCAAGAATTGCACGTCTGGTGTACCGCGACGCACCACTTTCTTCGACGCCTACAGCTTTCCAAATTTTATCCACTGTATCCCAAATCAATCCAGCACCAGCCGCACTATTTTGGGGAAGCGCAAAAAATGCCGCCGTCGCGCGTGCAACTTCCTTATTGCGACCAGCGATCACTAAACGGTAAAGCACAGCCGCCTCAACACGTTCTCCAATTTTGCTTATATCTTTATGGCGCTCTTCAAATTCTTGCTGAAATTCTCGATCACCGGCACGATGCATTTCGCAAGCCATATCCAACCTTCCCCTTGGAAAGGCGAGTTCAACATTTTGGGAATTGATTCGCGCATTTTTAATCGCAGATGAAATTGCCTGCTGGCTCCACCCATCAAAAATTAAAACAGGAGTGATTACGTCCAATACAGCAGAGCGCGTGTGCTGGATCATTTCTTCAAAACTGAGCTCTTCTTCTGCGTGCATAGCGACACTTTACGTCAAATCGTTAGCGCACACCAGTTTTTTGTTAAGATTTTGGCAACTCTTTAAAGGATTGAAGCGCCGCTTCTCTTGAATTTTTTAAGTTAACAATTGGAAGTGGATAGTCGCGCCCCAATACAACGCCACAGCGCGCCAGTTCAGATGACGGCATTTCCCAAGGCGCGCCAATATATCGAGACGGCAATTCAGAAAGCTCAGGCACAAATCGGCGAATATATGTGCCATCAGGATCGAACTTCTTGGCCTGTGTTACTGGATTAAATATTCGAAAAAAAGGCGCCGCATCAACCCCGCAGCCTGCAACCCACTGCCAACTTGCAGAATTGTTCGCTAAATCCGCATCAAATAAGGTATCCCAGAACCACTTCGCGCCAAGTCGCCAATCAATTCCAAGATTCTTAACCAAAAATGACGCCACTATCATTCGAACGCGATTATGCATGTAGCCAGTCAACCACAACTCGCGCATTCCCGCATCAACAATCGGAATACCGGTTTGACCCCGCGTCCACGATGAATACTCAGCGTTCTTGTTGCGCCACGGATAGTGATCAAACCTTTTATTGAAATTTATTTGGGGCAGCCTAGGGAAATGAAAGAGCAAATGATAGGAAAACTCACGCCAAACTAGCTCTCTTCTAAAATGTTCCACACTTGAGGAGTTAACATTTTTTTTGGACTGATACCAAAGTTGATTCGGTGAAATTTGCCCAAAGCGCAAATATGGCGACAGAATCGAAGTTGAAGCTTTTTCGGGATAGTCGCGCTCCTGTTGATAACTGGCCAAATTGTTTTCAAAAAAATATTCAGCGCGGGCTTTTGCTGCTGTTTCTCCGAATTCCCAACCCTTAATCACGCGCTGAGCCCATGTTTTTGAAGGCAATAATTCCAAAGATTCGACAGACAAGGTTTCTTTTGGCGGACGAGATATTTTAAGCATTGCCGGCCGAGGAAGCGGTGCCCGAGGAAGCGGTGCATTTAGGCAGCCATTTTTATAAAAAGGTGTAAAAACGCGATAATAACCGCCGTCACCTTTTTTGATTTCCCATGGCTCCCAAAGTAGCTGTCCGTTATAACTCTGAACACAAATGTTTTTATCTTTTAAACGCGCCTTTATCGACCTATCCCGCAATATTTCCTCAGGTTCGTAATTCCGGTTCCAAAAGACTTGGTTTATTTTATTTCGCTCGCACAATTTTAGGATGCACTTAAACGGATCTCCCCGAAATAGCGCCAGTTGATTGTCCAAATCTTGGTTAAGCTGACGAAGCGAATGATGCAACCAAACATTACTCGCAGCTCCTCGTGGATTTGCTATGTTCACATCATCTAGAATATAGATCGGCAGCACACTTCCAGAAAGCGCAGCAGCATGCAAGCCTGGATTATCCGAAATTCGCAAATCATTTCTGAACCAAAATAATGATATCTGTTTACTCATTCACAAACCGTTGTATAACCATGTACAAATGCTCTCAAAATTAAAAACCACTATGGACAATTTTCATTCAAATGTATATAAAGCGCTCTCCTGCTCTTTTCATTTCTCGATTTTTTCGGGAACAAGACGCAAATTTTATTAGGAAGGTGGTGAATTAGATGCAGGTCACAGTACGAGATAATAACGTGGAGCAAGCTATGCGTGCGTTGAAGAAAAAGCTTCAACGCGAAGGTGTTTTTCGTGAAATGAAATTAAAAGATCATTATGAAAAACCTTCTCTAAAGAAAGCTCGTGAAAAAGCGGAAGCGATTCGTCGTACGCGCAAGCTCGCGCGTAAAAAGGCACAGCGTGAGGGTGGATTATAAACTCCACTCACTTCAACAACCGAAGGCTTCACATCTGTGAAGCCTTTTTTGTTGCTAATCTGAATAGATTAAAATTCGAAACATTCGTTTCAGAAAAAACCAGATTATTTAATACACTCGTGACACTCTTATCTGACACAACAATCTGAATTGCTTACGAATTATGATCTCAAAATACAAAATGTCAAAAATTAAGGACTTTTACAAACCTGTATTATGTCTAGATTTAGCACTTCAAAGCCTTAAACACGAATTTAGAATTATGCAGTCTTCGCGATCAGCAAAATTGCACGCGGAAATAATTGCAAATGTGCAATCTTCAATTACTTCTCAGCTAAACAACAGTGAGTTTAGAAAGTCTCTTGATAAATTAAACGCCAAAAATCTAAAAGGAAGCGAGCGAATTGAATACCAAGCTATTTTACATCGCATGAAATACCTTGACCGAGAGCCACCAAAACTTATTGCTGAAAAAGACAAAATCAAAGCAAATGCCTTTAAGAGTTATCAAGAATTCAAGGAAACAGGCGATCTCAACAATTATGAAATCCATGCAGAAGCATTATTCAATATAGATGCCGAAATTGCTCAGGCAGTCGCCGACGAAAATGAAAAGCCCCTAGAAGCCTTATTGCGTAAAAAAAATCCATACTTTTCAATTGAAGAAACTGATCAATTTTTGACACGTATCAAAACTCACTTAAAGGCTATTTTATCAGGATTTTCAAATATCGAAAATCCGCGCGAAAAACATCCATATGGTGAGCGAACGATTACCGCCTACCTAAACCAAAATTTTGCGAGTTTTGGAATGCGAGAGGATATATTTAGACTTTCGATTGGTGATTGCCGAGATACAATCAGCACCTTCGGAAGAACTGCGCATATATCTATTCACCACTTACACAATCAAGAATTATTAATGTATGAAAAGGGCATGCGGGCGATTGCAACAACTCTTTTCCAAACGAATGCAAGTGAGCACCATGGAATTTCTGCGCTTGGCAAGCCGCCATCAAATCTGGCGCAAGAGGCGGTAAATGGCTTAATCGCTAATTGTGTGGGCAAAAGTTTCGCAATGTCTCAAAATATGAGCGAGTTCTTATTTCGGTTTGAGCACTTGAAGAAAATCGAGGCAAAGGATTTATTTCTTGAAATGAACCAATATGCACCTTCGCCTGATTTTTACGCATCCGATGATTTAAGTCGAATATTTCATGGATTTGCGCGATATGAATTTCATAAATCTGTACTTAATGGCGAAAAAAACTATCAGTCAGCGCTCTTAGCTTGGAAGCAAACCATACACTCTGAACTAAAGTTGTCAGATGAAGAAGTAGAAAATATACATGTTCAAGACCCTAATCTAGCTATAGGAAAAATAGAAGATACTTATCTCCAGACCATTGGTTTTCTAATCGCAATAAATATTTACCAAGCTATGGAAATCGGGATTCCAGAGCTACGCAAACGCGTTTCCCATGGACGAAATCAAATGATCACTTCTTGGCTAGAGGAAAATATATTTAGGCATGGAGCATCCAAAACTTTCTCACAAATCCTGAACGAAATCTTAGATCAAAGGCCAAACTCAATACCCATCGTTGAACATTTCAACAATTTACTGCACGATCTACAAGCAACTCAATAACGTGACTGGCAAACCAGTACCTTCAGACTGAACCCAAACCCTAAATTAAATGGATAAACCTAAAATAGGCAATTTAGCCGCGAATTATTTCCAAGCGCACTCCGCTTGCGATATTCTTTTCAGAATCTTGCTGATAATATCTAGTGCGAGAAACATCTGACAAATTCATAAAGTCTTCCCGGATTTTCTGTGGAAATAGACTTGTTTTAACTGTTTCAAAGCCGTCTAGTCTCTGCAAAACCCAAGAGCAAGATACAGCACAAAGTGAAAAGTTAGTTTCACCACGCTCTTCACAAAGCTCTATAGCGCGATCTGCCTGCTCTAATGTAATTCGGCGTGACAACTGTTCCACAAAATAACCAATTCTCGCATGCGAAACAATATACTGACGCAAAGCTAAATCGTTCACTCCATAATGAATATCATACTTTCTAGGGTGAACGTACCAGCTTGGCTCTTTCGCTGGATCATATGTACCAGCTGGATCATAAATTACACGCTGTGAACCATTTATTAGCAACGCACTATGTTCAGAAGAATTCCCTAGTGTTGCAACTGCCGACAACAGCGACAATTCGATAGGACCGTCATGGCTATAAAATGAACGGCTAACTTCTTCGGCTGTGGCACGGCGATAACTGGGTCGTCCACAACCAGCAACTCCCGCTGCCAAAGAAACTAAGACAAAATTTCTTCGTTTCATAATAATTTATAGCGTAATCATCGCAAGTAAAATCAAACCAACGATGCAAATTGCAAAAAAATACTTCCAAAAATTGGTAAAATAGACCCAAGCATCTTCATTTTGCTCCCGATTCATAGAACCATGTTTATGTTCAGCCATTTTAAACTCCATTTTTGGACTTTCTCAATCAACCGCATAAAAAAGTCAATACATCAAGCGAGCGTTTATGTATCGCATCGCTGCCATCTGACAATATCATCACCATCTGTGAAACTTTTGATTTTTCCTCTAAGCGCTAAATAGTTAAAATGAGCAGTTGCTTCTGAAATGGCAAATCCCTCAACATTTGGTGTGATTTTCCGTTTAAACAACAACGGAAAACAGTCAATCATTGTTTTAGGTTCTAGCAATGCTAAAAGAAGGGCATCAGTGGCGTCTTGATGGTGATTTTGCAAAGCTTCAAGCCGCGACTTCCCTCCAAAGAAAGGTCGATTATGCCCACACAAAAAAAGCTGCTTATCATTGGCATAGCCCATTAACTTTTGACAACTCAATTGAAATTCATGGAGCGGATCCGCGTTGAGTTCAGTCGGAAAAACCGAAATAACAGGCGTTATGGACGGCAAACACTGATCACCAATTATCGCGAATTGATCATTCCAAAGCGTAACATGATCAGGTGCATGACCATGTCCAAAAGCAACAGTCCAATCATACCCTCCTAACCTCAATTTTTCTCCTTCCAAAAGCGCTCGAAATCCAAGAGGAATCATATCAACGGCATCAATAAAGTTGAAAGGGCGCGTTGCCATTTTATTTTTTATCCATTCAGCATCACAACCAACGCGCCTCCAATACTGCGCGTGAAGCTCCGAATACTTGTCCTGAACATCCAACAATAGCATTCGAGCAAGCGTATAAGTTCCACGTGAAGTTAAAAGTTCGGCATCAAATTTTTTCATAAACCAAGCCACCAACCCACAATGATCTGGATGGTAGTGCGTAAGCAACACGCGCTTTATGAGTCTTGGTGCGATCCATTTTGAAATAATTGATTCCCAAGCCTCAATAGCATCAGGCCAACGCACGCCTGTATCAACAACGGTAACGCCATCATCATCAACAAACCAATATACATTGAGATGGTCTAACGCCATTGGCAACGGGATACGCCCCCAGAAAATATTCGGCGCAATTTCGACTACGTCGCCGTATTCTGGTGCATGGATTGGGAAATTTGGTTTCATTTAAATTTGTCTTTATAAATCATCGACAGAGAGATCAAAGACATTTCTCACGTTTTTAGAAATGGCATCTAATTTCGCAATTGTGGCCGGAAGTTCCCGACTGGCAAAATCGTCCAGCATCGACCGATAAATATGAGATTTTTGCGCGCCGCGATGTAAATAATGCGCGCCCAAAACATTTGCAAAACAGCGCTGATAATCGACGGCATCAGCGCCACGCTCTGAGAGTGCATCTCTAGAAAGCAGCCCATGCGTCGCATTCTTCAAAGACAGCTTAGCACCCAGAAGTTCTTCAGGCAGTTCAATTTGTTCAATTAAACTGAATACGGATTCACCATTATCCATTAGCTTGCGCCCAACCAAATCCATAGCCTGAACTCCGTTAGTACCTTCATAGATAGGCGTAATGCGCACATCTCGCATAAATTGTGCGGCGCCGGTTTCTTCAACAAAACCCATGCCCCCAAAGACTTGCACGGCCTCACTCGTGACTTCCATCCCAATATCAGAACCGTAGGATTTCGCGAGAGGCGTCAATACCCCCGCTCGCGCCGCATAAGCTTTATCATCATGGCCAAGATCAAGCGAAATGGCGCAGTCATACGCAAGCGCTCGCGCAATGTGAATTTTTGTCTTCATTGATAAGAGCATACGCCTTACATCTGCATGTTCAATGATTGTACCAAGAGCGCCTTTAGTGCGACCTTGCACACGCTCCTTTGCATAATTTAGTGCATGCTGATAGGCAGCTTCGGCAACCCCATAACCTTGCACACCAACGTTTAATCGCGCATTATTCATCATTGTGAACATTGCGGCGAGCCCTTTATTTTCATCACCAACCAGCCAACCCTTCGCATTCTTCAATTCCATGACACAAGTCGGTGAGCCATGAATACCTAGCTTTTCTTCAAGTCCAATACACTTAATTGCATTTCGAGTTCCATCTTCTAAAAACTTTGGCACGAAAAATAGTGAGATTCCCTTTGGACCTTCCGGCGCACCAGGAAGACGCGCAAGCGTTAGGTGAGAAATATTTTCGGTAAAAGAATGCTCACCCCAAGTAATAAAAATTTTCTGCCCAGAAATTCCGTAACTGCCGTCATTATTTTTCTCAGCCTTTGTCTTAAGAGCTCCAATATCTGTTCCCGCATGGGGCTCCGTCAGCAACATCGTGCCCGTCCAATTGCCAGAATTCAACTGGGGTAATATTTGTGATTTCAAACCATCATTTGCATGGACTTCGAGCGCCTCAATTTGGCCTTGAGAAAGCAATGAACAAAGTTGCAATGCGATATTTGCGCCACTCAAATATTCATTAGTGGCAATTTGCACGATAAGCGGCAAGCCCAAGCCTCCATACGTTTCATCAGCGGATACCGCAATTAAACCACTTTCTGCGAGCACCGAAAAACCCTGCGCAACGCCGTCGGGAAATATAACATCGTCGCCGTCAAGTTGAACTGGACTATGATCCATCTTATCTCTTAAAGGATAATAAACATCTTCAGCAATTTTAGCTGCCGCTTCGCACATCGCCATAACCGTATCCAAATCAGCTTCTGGAAACTGCTGATTCAAAAGGCTATATTCAAATATATTTTCAAGCTGAAAACGTGTATCATCAATGGCGGCACGGTAAGTCATCTCTTTATCCTTCAATTTCTCTCTTGATTATTCTCTCTTATAAAGAGAGCAGGTATAGCAATTATTAGGCCGCTAAACTATAGTCCAATTCAATGAAACCACAAAGTATAACCTCACGTCACATCGAAAACGCAATCGAATATTTGAAAGGCGGTGAATTGGTCGCGCTGCCAACCGAAACGGTCTACGGTCTTGCCGCGTCTGCAGATAATGAAACCGCGGTCAAGAAGATATTTGAAGCCAAAGGACGGCCGGCAATTAACCCACTAATTTGTCACATTGCAGGGGTTGAAATGGCGCAAAATTTCGCAGAATTCGACGACATTTCGCTCGAATTGGCAGAGAGATTTTGGCCCGGTCCACTCACAATGGTATTACCAAGCAAAGTGAGTCAAATCGCTCCATCAGTTACAGCGGAACTTCCAACAATTGCTCTGCGATCGCCCAACCATAGGCACTTTCTTGATATTATTAACGGCGTTAATGGCCCAATAGCGGCACCATCCGCAAACAAATCGGGAAAAATGTCACCAACCCGCGCAGAACATGTCAAAAGAGATTTTGACGATGAAATTGCAATGATTTTAGACGATGGGCCAACGCGACTCGGCCTTGAAAGCACTGTGATTACCGTAGAAAATAGACAAGTCATTTTATTGCGCCATGGCGCAATCCCTGCAGAAAAAATCGCAGAAGTCATCGGTTACGCGCCAATTGCTGAAACGAAAAGTATGTCGCCGCGCAGCCCCGGTCAACTGCTTAAACACTATGCGCCCAAAACACGAATTGTTCTCAATTCGACTGCTGGCGAAATTTGTTTAGGATTTGGCACTGGCGGGACTTTAGATCTTTCTCCGAGCCAAAATACGCAAGAAGCCGCGCAAAATCTGTTTTTCATGCTAGAGGAGCTTGATCAAATCGCACAAAAACGTTCTAAAGACTGCATTCATATTGCGCCCATCCCTAACACAGGCATTGGCGCCGCGATCAATGATCGTCTTCAACGCGCCGCGCAAGCCACCCAAAACGAGTCAAATTCTTGAAGTCATTCTTATTTTTTATAGTTTTGAACTGCTTAATTCCATCGGCTCTATTTGCAAATGTAGACTTTGGCGACATTGAAATCATTGATGGAGGACGTGACGAAGAAGGCTTTCAATTGGTTGGCCTAAAAATCGATCTCAATGAGGGCTGGAAAACCTATTGGCGCCTCGCAGGTCCCAACGGGCTTGATCCTGTTTTCAACCTTTCAGACAGCCTAAATATCGCCGATTTTGAAATTTTTTGGCAAGAACCCAAGTTATTTGGTGATGAGAATTTGGAGGCAATAGGTTATGAAGGCGAAACAACAATCACCTTTAGAATTAAACCCGAAAACATTAATGAAGCGGTTGTTTTCGACATTAAGGCCGATATTGGTGTTTGTGCTAATTTATGCGTACCCATTTATAAACATCTGCACCAAAAGTTAAATACTGGCTATAGGTTAGAAAGCTCTGAACTTAAGCTTCATATCATTCAGAATTTTCCTGACGGAGAATTTTGTGATTCAAAATTTATTCCTGCGCAAGATGGACTCTATTTGCTCGAAGCGCAAATTGAAGATGAAATCCAAGTGTCTTTAGTGCGTCAAAAATCAGAATGGTCCACTGAGATCGAAAATTTGCGCGCATATGAACTAACATCCGAAATAATTCGGCCCTTTAAGTGCATGTTTCCAATATAGAGAAGTACGTTACTTGCGTCTAAGATGCTCGTCCAATCTTGGCATGATTTCCACGAAATTGCACGGCTTATGACGGTAATCAAATTGCTTTGATAAAATTTCATTCCAAGCGTCTCGGCAAGCCGACGGAGACCCAGGGAGCGCGAATAAAAATGTTTTCAAACATATTCCAGCAGTTGCGCGCGATTGAACTGCTGAGGTTCCTATTTTTTGAATGGAGACATGCGTGAACAAAATCGAAAACGCAGAAATTTCTTTTTCGTATATCTCATGATGAGCTTCGACTGTGACATCCCGACCCGTAAGACCTGTGCCACCTGTTGATATGATCACATCAATACCATCTTCTTGGCACCATAACTTAAGCTGCTGCTTAATTAAATGAAATTCATCTGCTATGATCCTTCGCTCAACGCATTCATGACCATCCGCCCCAATCATGGCTTCGAGTTCATCACCGGAGCGGTCATCTTCAAAACTTCGTGAATCCGAAACAGTCAGAACGGCAAATCTGACCGGAATAAATTCTCGCTGATTCATAGTTGCCTCACTTCTTGAAGTTTTACCCATAAATCGCACAATAGTTGCCATTGCCTTCCTTTTAAAATCGGCTCAGAACGCATCAACTTTGGCGAAATCAGGGAAGTAACTGGCAGATCAAATAATAAATTTGATTGAATTTGCTTATCAATGCCTGCTAAATTTGTTCCAGCCAATAAAATATACTGAAAGTTACGCATTTCAATCCGTCTTTTTAATGACTCCGCAAATAGGCGCCCATTGCGATCCACAAGTTTCCTATCTTGCGCAATGCGCCAAGGTGAAATCGGCAAGAATGCCGCCTTTAAAAATGGCTCTTTGCCTGAACGTGTATCTAATCCAATGTTTATCGCCTCTAAAGATTTTAACAATAATGACATGTTCAAATCCGTAAAAAAATCTTCATCACGATTAGATTGTTGCGAAGGTGGATCTACAATCACCGCAATCTCAGCATGCTCATCGCCGACCAACTCAAATTGATAATGAGCCCCGCTGACTAGTTCAGGCGAAATATTTTCGCGCATAACTTCGCAAAGCTCTTCGATATTTATTGCTTGATCAATATTTCGCTTTTCAACAGAACCTGCATTTGTTGAAATATCTGATTTTGGAATAGAAACACTTTCTTCCACTTCAATAGCACGCGGAACAAATCGATCAACTGGTGCAGGTAAAATAACTTCATCAACACCTTCAGCCAACTGCATCATTAGCCACTCAACTGCTAAATATTGCTCTGATCTTGATTCCATCTTGGCAAGTTATCCTCGTGAGGCTATAAGTGCAACCGATATGACGACGCATCGACCTAAGTCTTTAGTAGCGCTTTTTCAAAGGAACTAAATGCCACGCGAACAATTGCATTTCCTAGGTATTGAACAGCTTCGGCCCGAAGAAATTTCTCTGATTCTGAAACGTGCACAACATTTTGCAGAAAACCCCAAACCAAAGGACCTTCCATTTCCCAAAATGACTCAGGTCAATATGTTTTTTGAAAACTCCACCCGCACTCAATCCAGTTTTGAATTAGCGGGCACGCGCCTTGGGCTAGATGTAATGAATATGTCAATGGAAACCAGTTCAATTAAAAAAGGCGAAACGCTTGTCGATACCGCATTGACCTTAAATGCGATGAACCCTGACGTGATCGTTGTCAGGCATTCTGGCGCTGGCGCAGTTGGCATGTTGGCTTCTAAAGTTGATTGCTCTGTAATTAATGCGGGTGATGGACGCCACGAACATCCGACTCAAGCCATGCTCGACGCGCTTACAATCTTACGGCGCAAAAATAAAATTAGCGGACTTACGATTGCGATCTGCGGAGATATTGCTCATTCGCGCGTTGCGAGATCGAATTTAGTTCTTTTACAAAAAATGGGAAATCGTGTGCGCTTGGTGGGTCCAGACACGTTAGTTCCAAAAGGCCTTAAGGCTCTTGGATGTGAAATCGAATCTGATATGAAAACTGGTCTGAAAGACGCCGATGTTGTCATGATGCTCAGACTCCAAAAAGAGCGAATGCAAGGGGCGTTCGTGCCGAGTGAGCGTGAGTATTTTCACTATTGGGGTTTGGATCAAGAGAAACTCAATTACGCAAAAGGCGATGCGATTGTGATGCACCCGGGACCTATGAATCGAGGCGTTGAAATTGACAGTGAAATTGCCGATGACTTAACCCGCTCAACAATTCAAGAACAAGTCGAAATGGGGGTCGCTGTACGTATGGCAATCATCGAAGCCGTGCTTAGAGGTTGTTATGCTTAGGCGATCTCGACACTATGTTACAATTTGTCTTTTCGCTTTTGTGTGTTTTTCGAACGCGAATGGAGGAGATTGGCGTGGTCACTATTGTGCTGTTATTGGGCCACATGATCGCGTTTCATCACACGGCTTCCCATTGGGCACAGTCTCAGAAATTATTCGGCAAGATCGTGCAAACTACCATGAATATGAGATTAGAGATAGAGGAGACCATGATGATAGCTTTTTTACAAATGTACAAAGACGCGCCCTTATCAAAGAATTTATTGAACCGGGAACATATTCTGAACGCGACCGCATTTTGATCGAAGAAACTGAACTTGAATTGACATATTGCCTCTACTTCGAAGGCTATGACTTTCCAGAAATAAAACGCGACGGGTCTAAAACCTCCCGAATGGATATTGATGTGATTTCACATATTGGACATTTTACAAGATGAATAAACCCCAAACACTTACAAATGTTATCTTAATTGACCCTGAAAATAATCGCGAATTTAAGGGGGGGCTGGTAATTTCAGATGGGATTATTGAAGAAGTATTTGAAGGCACAAGAGAGGGCATTGATCTCAAGGGGCACTATCTCGCGCCCGGAATTATCGATATCGGCGTAAAAGTTGGCGAACCTGGAGAACGTCATAAAGAGAGCTTTCGCTCAGCGTCAAATGCGGCCCTTGCTGGTGGTGTTACAACTATGGTGACACGCCCAGACACTAACCCCGCAATTGACACGCCCGAAATTTTATCATTCGCAAAAGCGCGGGCCAATCAAACTGCCTTCGTAAACGTCCATATTCAAGCCGCCATCACAAAAAATCGCGCGGGCGATGAGATGACTGAAATTGGCTTTTTGAAAGACGCCGGCGCGGTTGCATTTTCGGACGGCGACGCCATTATTCAGAACACAAAAACTGCCCAGCGCGCCTATACGTATATTGCGATGAAAAATGGTCTCGTGATCGGCCATATACAAGAAGCCTACCTATCAGAAGGCGCAGTGGCAACGAGTGGAACTTTAACGACAAAGCTAGGCTTACCGAGCACCCCTGCCCTCGCCGAAAAGATAGGCCTTCAGCGGGAAATGGCTCTTGTCGAACTAACCGGTGTTAGATATCACGTGGATCAAATTACGACTTCCTGCAGTTTGCCGGTGTTAGAGCGCGCAAAAAATGCTGGTTTTAATGTTACAGCCGGAACGTCCGTTCATCATCTCACTCTAAACGCACTCGATGTCGGTGATTTTCGTACGTTTTACAAAATCAAGCCTCCACTGCGCTCTGAAGAAGATCGTCAGGATATTATAAAAGCAGTCAAAAATGGTTTGGTCGATATCATTTCTTCAATGCACACGCCTCAAGATGAAGAAAGCAAGCGCTTACCTTTTGATGAGGCAGCAGCAGGCGCAGTTGCTCTTGAAACGCTACTTCCCGCAAGTCTTAGCCTTGTACACAATGGGGATCTAACTCTATGCGAACTATTCCGCGCAATTAGCTTAAATCCTGCACGGCTGCTCGGATTAAATGCTGGCTCGCTCGCAGTGGGGTCAAATGCGGATCTGGTTTTATTTGACCTTAATAAACCTTGGATTCTCGATCGCCATCAGCTTAAATCAAAAGCCAAAAACACACCGTTCGATGGCGCAAAAATGCAAGGCCAAGTATTAGCAACTTGGGTTAATGGAGAAAAAAAATATGCGCAATAGACTGGGCCTTGGTTACATAATTTTCTTAACATACCTAGCCACAACCGTTCAGGCATGTGGGTGCGGCGATCGAATCGAACCTTCGGTTTTTTCGTCAAATTTATTGTCAGATCTCATAATTGTGGCCTTTGCATCATATGTCATCGGATCCATTCCATTTGGCTTAATTGTGACACAAATGATGGGTATCAAAGATATTCGCAACATTGGTTCAGGCAACACTGGTGCAACCAATGTAATGCGCGCCGGCGGTAAATTCCCCGCAATCGCAACACTACTCCTTGATGGTTTGAAGGGATTTATCCCCGTTTTCACAGTCCTTTGGACTATGGATATACACCCTGAGAGGGCTTTGATTTATGCATTTACGGCAATGCTATTTGCAATCATCGGGCATTGTTTTCCCGTCTGGCTCAAATTTAAAGGTGGAAAGGGCGTTGCGACCTATCTCGGCACATTGTTTGGTGCTTCCTATTTATTTGGAATCGGCGCGTGTGCAATATGGTTAGCAACTTTCTTGATTTCACGTATATCCTCGCTCGCCGCAATGGTCGTTATTATCGTCGGGATCATTATTAATGTCTTTGCAATCGGCGTGCTTTTATTTCCTCCAAGCTACGAATACGCGCTCAATTTTCTTATCCCGCTTTTTGCGTCATTTATCATCATTTACCAACACCGTGAAAATATCAAGCGCCTGCGCAACGGAACTGAACCAAAATTTACGCTAAAAAAAAGCGATGACTGACTTCATTGAACAATCACCGACCGACACAAATTTTGTTCAAAACCCTTACGCATTTTACGAAAACTGGCGTGCAAAGAACTTTCTTTATTGGCAAGAATATAAGTTTGCAGTCTCGGCGCGCTACGAAGTCGTGAATAACCTATTGCGGGATCGTAGATTTGGGCGTCAATTGCCGAGCGACTTAATTCCTCAAATTGCTAAACATCTTGAACCATTTTTCGATTTTGAAAGTCGTTCATTATTAGAACTAGAACCGCCAGAACACACGCGTATTCGCGCCCAAGTCTTGCGCGCATTTACCTCTCGGAAAATAAAGTCAATTGAGCCAGATCTTATCAAATTGACACACGAACTCATTGAAGATTTTCCAAATGATGAATTTGACCTGATCAAATTTTATGCTGAGAAAATTCCTGTAATCATCATCGCAAATTTAATCGGCGTCGAAGAAAGTGATTGCGATCAACTATTAAAATGGTCTCATGCGATGGTAGCCATGTACCAAGCCAATCGGGATACAGAAATTGAACAAAAAGCCACAAAGGCAGTACAAGAATTTACAAGTTATATCGATTTAAAACTAAGTGAAAAACGACAAAGCCCCAAAGATGATCTTTTATCTCATCTCGCTTCTCTTGAAGGGGCAAAACTATCAACTCAAGAAATTATCACAACCGTAATATTGCTACTTAACGCTGGGCACGAAGCTACGGTTCATGCGATTGGAAATGGGGTAAAAACTCTCCTCGAGGAGAACATAGACCCGCTTGGATTTGATATGTCGTCTATTGTTGAAGAGACCCTTCGATTTGACGCACCCTTACACTTATTTACACGATACGCTCAACAAGATGTCGAAATCTTTGGTCATCAATTCAAACGAGGCGAAACCGTTGGCTTAATGCTTGGTGCCGCCAATAGGGACCCGGCACATTATATAAATCCCGAACAATTTGATCCGAACCGAAATGCAAGTGACCATACCAGTCTGGGTGCAGGTATTCACTTTTGTCTGGGAGCGCAATTGGCACGCCTTGAGCTTAAACATGCGTTTGCTTCACTATTCGAACTTTGTCCAAAGATAACAATAGTGCGTAAGCCATTATACGCAAATCGCTATCATTTTCACGGATTGGAGGCACTTTGGGTCAAGATTTAGACGCGCTAAAAGAATTGCTTGCGATAATGAAGAAGCTCCGAGACAAGCGAGAGGGCTGCCCTTGGGACATCGAACAAGATCATTATTCGCTCCGAAAATACGTTATTGAAGAGGCCTATGAAGTCGCCGAGGCCATTGATCAAGGCGATTCAAAAGAGTTGAAAGCGGAACTCGGCGACCTCCTTTTACAAGTTGTTTTCCATGCGCAAATTGCCGAAGAAAACGGCACGTTTAATTTTTCGGATATCGCTCGTTCTATTTCGACAAAAATGATAGATCGCCATCCTCATGTATTTCAGAAAAGTAAAGCGCGTACTACCGAACAGCAAAGCGTAGAATGGGAAAAAACAAAAGAAAAAGAACGAAGAGCGAAAGGTGCGCGCTCTGAGCTTGATGACGTTGCCGGCGCACTTCCTGCACTTACGCGTTCTTATAAGTTGCAAAAACGAGCCGCACGCGTTGGCTTTGATTGGAGCGACATTGAGGATGTAAAAGCAAAACTAGATGAAGAATTTCAAGAATTTGAGGAAGCAAATTCTGAACAAAAAATCGACGAATTCGGTGATATTTTGTTCACAATTGTGAATTATGGACGGCACTTGAAAATAGACCCTGAGGAAGCGCTTTCTCGTACAAACCAGAAATTTACGAGACGATTTCAATTCATTGAAACCGAACTTATTCGAAGCGGCAAAGAAATTAGCAAAACCCAGATTGAAGAACTCGAAAGACTTTGGCAAAAATCAAAGCAAAATGAGCGCTCAAACTAATTGCTTCGGTCTACGTAGCTGAATTCAAAATCAAAGATGAAAAACAGACCCGTTGAACACAAAAAGCTCAGAGTTTTCCTCTGAGCTTTTATTCTTGAATAAGGTAAATCGACTAAAGTTGATTATGTCTGCGCGACATATATTCTTTTGCCGTCTCCACAGCAACGGCCGCATCGCGACAGTAGCTATCCGCGCCAATAGACTTGGCAAATTCCTCGTTCAAAGGAGCACCACCCACAAGAACGACATAGTCATCGCGTACACCGCGTGAAACCATTTCATCAATAACAACCTTCATATAAGGCATTGTCGTTGTTAAAAGTGCCGACATGCCCAAAATATCTGGCTGTTCTTTTTCCATCGCAGCGAAATAAGCATCAACATCATTATTAATGCCAATATCAACAACCTCAAAACCAGCACCTTCCATCATCATCGACACAAGGTTCTTACCAATATCATGAATGTCACCTTTCACCGTACCGATGACCATCTTACCTTGACGCGGAGCACCAGATTCGGCAAGTAGCGGCTTCAAAATGGCCATTCCTGCCTTCATGGCGTTAGCTGCAAGTAGCACCTCAGGAACAAAAAGAATGCCGTCACGAAAGTCAATTCCAACAATCCGCATTCCTTCGACAAGCGCTTCGGTAAGAACCTTATAAGGCTCCCAGCCACGCTCTAGCAAAATATTGACGCCCTCTTCGATTTCCTCTTTAAGGCCATCGTATAAATCATCATGCATTTGAGCAACGAGATCTTCGTCATTTAATTCGGATAAGATGATATCATCTTCTTCAGACATGTCGGCCTCATAAATTAAACTTAACTCTATATTAATTACGCCAAAAAAAAGCGTTTACAAGCGAAATTACGACAAATTGTCGCACAATGGCGACCAAATGAGCTTCTGATAAACTATCCGCTACGGCGCGAGCGACGTCGTTCTTTTTTCGGCGGCGTTGCCTCGCCCTCCCCATCAGAGGCTGATGAAAAATCTCCAAGCACGTTTTGTATCTCTAAAAAATCTGGTCGTGGACCACTGGGTGTCGTGTCTAACGCATTTCGCATAGCAAAAATATGTTCGGCCATTGTTCCGCAACATCCGCCTATGATCGAAGCGCCAAGGTCACGAGCCATCACTGCATAATTTCCCATGAGCTCAGGCGTTCCATTGTAAACAATCTCACCGTCTACATACTTTGGAATCCCTGCGTTTCCCTTTGAAATGATCGGGATATCTAAATTCAACTTTGCCCGTGCGTCTTCAAAGCCAGAAATTGTCCGCAACAAATCAGAGGC
The DNA here is from genome assembly GCA_965263365.1 of Paracoccaceae bacterium. Classification (GTDB taxonomy): domain Bacteria; phylum Pseudomonadota; class Alphaproteobacteria; order Rhodobacterales; family Rhodobacteraceae; genus CANMUM01. Next base: position 471,688 of record OZ253672.1, on the reverse strand, counting down.
GCCGACACCGCAATTTGCGCCAAAAGCGAGAGGCTTATTATTTAATCCGTCAATCAACATAACCAAGTCTGAGGGCTTCACACCCATCATCGTCCGCCCTGCGCTATCAAAACTCATGGTACCGACCCATGGAGCATCGAGGCGATCAAAAGCATCGGCTGCTGCCAGATATTCCTCTGGACTGGAAATCGTTTCCAGCCACAAAACATCACAACCGCCTTCCATCAAAGCTTCAGCCTGTTCATAAAACATATCCGCCGCCTCTTGATGTGTGAGTGTTCCCACCGCGCCCATAATTTCACCCGTCGGACCAATCGAACCAGCTACAATAATTTCCTTCTCCGCCGATCCTGCAACTTTCCGGCCAATTTGCGCAGCGGCAAAGTTAAGTTCACGAACACGGTCTTGACTATCATGAAGCTTAAGGCGTGACGCGTTTCCTCCAAAACTATTTGTCAAAAACAGATCACTACCTGCGTCAACAGCCAAGCGGTACAGCTTCTCAATATTTTCAGGCTTATCGACGTTCCACAACTCGGGCGCATCGCCAGACTCAAGCCCCATATTGAACAAATTCGTACCCGTAGCGCCATCCGCCAATAAGGTTTTCCGTTCATTCAAAAGTTCAAGTAATTTATTCATTTTCCTATCCTTGGGCTTTTGAAGCAATTTGTTGAATTCGATCGATCATTGCCGCTAAGCCATTTGACCTCTGAGAAGTAAGATGTGCGCTTAAACCAATTTTGTCAAATTCTGACTTAATATCAAGTTTAAAAATTTCTGCCGCCTTCCGATTATTGACGAGTTCAAGTAAAATAGCAATTATTCCCGATACGATTAGAGCATCAGAACCCCCTCTAAAACTTAGGCTATCTGATTCAAGTTCAGGAACCAACCACACATTAGAAGCACAGCCTTCGACCTTATATTCCTGGGTCATTTCATTCGCATTAAGACGAGGCATCGCTTTGCCTAGATCGATCACATACTCCAACCGATTTTCCCAAGTTTCTAGAAAAGCTAAGTCTTCTGAGATATCTTCAAAACTCATGAGTTCTTTCCTTAATCTAAAGCCACTGTTTCGACATACTTACCATCGACTCGAAGATACAGCTCTCCCGCCATAATTTTTTTTGCATTCTTGCCGAAAAGCTCAAAACGCCATCCTCGCGTAAGTGGCTGATCATCTTCAGGAGCTAATGCAAATGCAAGCAGCTCAGCGCTCGTGCAAATTAACTTGCTTGCAACCTGATGTTTCTCGGCTTGCGCTTTCAGATAAACACGTAAGAGATCGATTACAGATTCTTCGGGACGTTCGCGTGCTGCTCTATCTTCGACAACTGGCCAACTCGCAGGATCACTATTTAGGGCTTCCTTTAGCGCCTTGATTACGGGCAACGCAAGCTCTTTTTTTAGAGATTCTTTTTGCCACATGCGGAGCTTGTTAAGTTCAGCTTCTGTTTTTGGCTTTTGTGCGGCAATTTCTAAAATGCTGTCATCTTTAAGAACTCGTCCGCGCGGCTGATTTTTTCGCATCGCAACTTGCTCCCTTAAAGCGGCAAGTTCTCTCACAATTGACAAAAATTGTGGACGATTAGTACGTGTGCGGATACGTCGCCACATTTCTCTTGGATCAATTTGATAAAGAGACGGCTCAACGAGGGAATCGAGCTCTTCTTGAACCCAAGCCAAGCGTCCATTTTGCTCGAGGTCATCCTTTAGACGAACATAAACATCGCGTAAAAAGGTTACATCAGAGCGGGCATAGTTGAGTTGCGCTTCACTTAATGGACGACGTGACCAATCCGTAAACCGGTTCGTTTTATCCACCTTTCCATTACATAGAGAACGAACCAAAGTTTCATAGCCTACCTGTTCCCCATAGCCTGCGACCATTGCCGCTATTTGCGTATCAAAAAAAGGTCTCGGAAGAATACCTAGCTCTTTAAAAAATATCTCGAGATCTTGTCTGGCAGCATGGAAAACTTTGACAATATTTTGATCCTCGAACAACGCCTTGAGGGGGGCAAGATCCAGTTTCTTTGACAATGTATCAACGACAATGGCATCGCTTTCACCATCACCTTGATAGGCAAGCTGAACCAAGCAAAGTTTGGCATAATACGTATTTTCACGCAAAAATTCGGTGTCGACTGTTACAAAATTACGATTTGCGGCTTGATTGCAGAAATTACGCAAGCCCTCGGTTGTTGAGACTATTTCCATATATTCTCAAGACTATAATTCAAGAAAAAATGCAAGATCATCTCACCACTGAATTAAGATATTCCTTTTATCCGAAAGTCATTCTTAAAACCTAAGTCAGAAATTCAGTTAATTTATCATTTGATCTTGATTAAATTATGATTAAAATAACGCAAAAGTCAGTAGTATTTTTTGAAGGAAGCATTATGAAAAAAATCTCCACTTTTGCAGCAGTGGCCTTGGCACTTTTTTCTTGTACAGATGAAGGTCCACTCACTAATTCAGGGCAGCCTGCGGCAGGTGAAACTTATCCAAGTTGGGCAACTTCTAGCCTTATCCAAGGCTGCAAGCAGGGTTTTCAAGAAGATCCGGTGCCTGGAATAAGAGTAACTCAAGCAAACCAATATTGTGAATGTACGGCAAGCCGAATCGAACAAAACGTTAAGCTTGAAGACTTTATAAGTCATATTAATAGCCACAGTTCCTCACTCCTAGACCGAGAGCCTTATAGCTCTATTGTGGCTTCATGCGCGATTCAAGCGCTCAGCTAGTCAGCTCAAAAACATGTATTTTCTACAAATAAGCGCTCTTTGAGAGCGCTTATATTTTTGATTGGTCTTTAGTAGTTTTCAATACCGCGTAATTTTTCGTTCCGCCTGCGCATAATTTCAAGCCAGACAAGAAGCATGATCGAAATTAAGACTAAAAAGGTAGCAACCGCTAAAATCGTCAACGAAATCTGTTCGCGCAGCCCCGTAAACATCTGCCACGGAAGTGTTTGAACCTTTGTTGATCCCACGAGAATAATCACAACGACCTCATCAAAGCTTGTGATAAAAGCAAAAAGTCCACCTGAAATCATACCGGGCAAAATGAGAGGCATTTGAACCTTAAAAAATGTTCGCACCGGACCTGCTCCCATGTTGGCAGCGGCTCGGGTCAAGCTATCATCAAAGCTTACAAGAGTTGCCGTTACCGTGATAATCACGAAAGGAATACCCAAGACTGTGTGGGCCAAGATCACCTTAAGATATTCAACGAATGACGAACCAAAGCCTAAGCTGTCCGATAGAAAATTCCCTAAAGGCGCATAAAATAGAGCCATCCCGTATCCAGAAACAATCAAAGGAACAATCATCGGTGAAATCAATACTGCCATAATTGCTCGCTTAAAGGGCACGTGACTTTGAGAAAGACCAATCGCTGCCAATGTTCCCAAAGAAACAGATAATACTGTAGCGGGGAGTGCAATCTTGAAGGAATTTTTTAAAGGGGAAATCCATTCACCATTTACGCCCCACACACTCCCTATTGCAGCACCGATAAGGCCAAATATTACGACGGGTAAAATATATTTTGAAAGTTTAGCCATGCTTAATCCGTTATAGGCGAACCCAATCATCAACCCAAATATAACCCCAAGTATCGTCCCCGTCCAAGCCTTACCTTCGCCATTCAAGAACTCTTCGCCCAAGAAATCTTGATAATAGTGGAACGAAAACGACATGTCGCTTGTATATGTAAAATATTTACCATCCGAAAAAGACAGAGGAATAATAATAAAAATGGGCGCGATTAAGAAAACAAATATGAGGCCACAAAACACACGGAAACTATAGTACCAAATACGTTCGCCAGTTGTAGCATAAATCGGTAGCGACATAATCTTATCCTAACTTCACATTATCAATGCCGACAATGCGGTCGTAAACATAATAAAGCCCCATCACAATAATCAAAAGGAGAGTCGCAAGCGCTGCGCCTAAGCCAACATTGGTTTTGACATAGCCAGCAATCGAGTTTGATATAAAGATACCATCCGTACCGCCAACAATGGCGGGCGTAATGTAATAACCGACGGCCAAAATAAACACGAGGATAGCGCCTGCACCAATTCCGGGCACAGATTGCGGGAAGTAAACGCGCCAAAACGCAGTCCAATTGGTTGCGCCAAGTGACTTAGCCGCACGCAAATAAGTCGGATCAATTGTCTTCATCACAGAATACATAGGCAAAATCATGAAGGGCAATAAAATATGGGTCATCGCAATGACAACGGCAATTTGATTATACATTAGGGAATAAGGCGCGCCCGGGAGATTCAAAGCCTGCGCGATAGAATTCAACACACCAGAATCTTGTAAAGTAACGCGCCACGCGGCCGTTCGAACCAAAAGCGAAGTCCAAAATGGTAACAACACTAAAATCATTAATAAGTTGGCATTTTTCTCCCGTATGTTAGATAAAATCCAAGCTATGGGGTAACCGAGAGCGAAAGTCATAAATGTAATCAGTATGGACAAGCCCATTGTTCTAAAAAAGACCTTGACGAGAAAGCGCTCATTTTCAGGGCGAAACTCAAACCCGCCAACTGTCAAATTCCCATCAATCGCACGCGCAAAGTTTCCAGAAGTCCATCGTTTAGAATAAACTTTAAAGGTCTGCCAAGTTTCCGGTTGAACCCAAAATTCATCAAGCTCTGCAAATTTTTCTTGAAAAGGCGCGTCAGCTTCGAGGTTCCATTTCTTAATTTCTCGCCCCAGCTTTCTAAATTTTGAAGACAAACCGGGAATATCTTTATTATAATGCACACCAAGTTCGCCGTGACGACGTTCATTTGCGGCGATTTGCATCTCTTGCGCGAATGTTTCAAAGAGAAGTTCAGGTGGAAGCGCACCATCCTCCCCTTCCCACGCGACAAGCTGCGAAGCTGTCTGAGGTATAATTTCATAAACCAACCCATTATCAACAGAGCGCTGAAGCATATTGAGAATGGGAACGATGTAGGTGATGATCATAAAAATCAGCAAGGGTGCAATTAAGAGCAAAGCGCGTAACTTATTTCTGAATAAAGCTCGCTCCAATGAGGCCTTCAGCGGCCTTCCATCTTTGGTGACGAGTTCTTCGCTCATAATTAAATCCTTAAATTACCAGTTTTTTTCAAACATCATGTTTGCTAGGGGCAGCACCCCTAGCAATTTAATTGACTTATTGCGCTTTCCACGCTTCCCACTTCGTGTCGATATCGTCACGATAGTCTGCCCAGAAACCAATATCCGCGAGGATAGTGTTTTCTGAGTTCGCTGGGTCGGTTGGCATGTGAGGCGCCATGTCAACGCCAAGATCTGCATGCTGTCCCACAAGTGGTGCAGAAGAAGCGCGTGCTGGACCATACGAAATATACTTCGCTTGATCGGCTAGGCGCTGCGTATCTGTCGCAAACTTAACAAACTCAAGAACTGCAGCTTCTCTTTCTGGATCAAGATTCGCAGGAATAATCCAGCCATCAAGCTGGTAAATTTGCGCATCCCAAAGCATTTCAACATTTTCTTGACCATTTTCAACGATCAAGCTGAATAAGCGGCCATTATAAGAAGAGCCCATTACGACCTCACCGTCGGCAAGCATTTGCGGCACGTCGGCTGCTGAGCCCGCAAAAATCAAGTCATCTTTGATAGAACTCCACATTTCAAGCGCAGCTTGCTGCCCTTCTTCAGTTTCAAGCGCTGCATAAACATCTTCATTACCAGCGCAATAAGACGCCCATTCCATATTATTGTTCGCACCAGGTAGGATCGCACGCTTACCTGGGAATGCTTCGGTGTCGAACACATCGCAGATGCCTTCTGGCATTGCGCCGTTCCATTCGGCAACATCATTACGTACAGCCCAAGTCGTTGAGAAAACGATTTGAGGAATAAAACACTCGGAAACAAGCATTTCTCCAAAATCCTCAGATGCCTTCGAACCGTCATCGCCGTCGGCAAGCTCGGTATCGACATCGATAGGGCGCGCTAAACCTTCGTCGCATAGGCGAATAGCGTCTGGCGCTTCCACATCGACAATATCCCACGTGATATTTCCAGATTCAGCCATTGCACGCAACTTATTCACTGCTTCAGCAGAACTCTCGTCCCAGATGAAGTTAATACCTTTCATTTCTGCATATGGCTCAGTGTAAGCTTTTTGTTGTGAGGCTTGATAAGCCCCCCCCCAAGAGACTGCCGTTAATTCTGTGACTTCTGCGTAAGTTGCCGCAGCACATGTCAGTGAAGTTGTGACCAAAAGTAGTTTAGTTGTTTTCATATTTTACTCCCATAAATTTATTGCCCATTAAATATCTTTTCGGTCGGGCGGCTCCGAAAAGAAATCGTTTATCCGTCGAGCGCACGACAATCTTGAATTGAAAACGAAATTTTAGCGACACTGCCGACTTCTGGTAATTTTGATTTCGAAGAATTCGGCACCTTGACCACAAATTCGTCGTTTTCGAGCACATTCAAACGGCACCGAATATGGTCGCCCAAATAAATCTGTTCAAGAACGGTGGCCTCAAGCATATTATCGTCTTTTCCGCCTAAATGAACGCGTTCAGGACGTATGGAAAGCTGTGAACGATTGCCCACCTCACCACAATTCACTGCAAGCGCCTTGATTTTTGCCCCATTGACATCAACAACCGCAACTTCTCCATCAACGTTTTCAACTTGACCATCAAGCGTATTATTCTCACCTATAAACTGAGCAACAAAGGCGTTTTGCGGTTTCTCATAAAGTTCGTCAGGTGTCGCAAGTTGTTGAATCACCCCCGCTTCAAATACCGCTACACGGTCTGACATCGTCAATGCCTCAGTTTGATCATGGGTGACGTATACAACTGTAATTCCAAGATTATCTGCAATGCGTTTAATTTCAAACTGCATCTTTTCACGTAGTTGCTTATCAAGTGCGCCCAAAGGTTCGTCCATTAATACAAGCTCAGGCTCGAAGACGAGCGCACGCGCTAGCGCAATGCGTTGACGCTGACCACCAGAAAGCTGGGCTGGGCGACGCCCCCCAAAATCTCCCATTTCGACCATATCGAGAGCTCGCTGCACTTTTTCATCCATCTCTGAACTGCCAAGCTTGCGCACCTCTAACGGAAAACGAAGATTTTCAGCAATGGTCATGTGGGGAAAAAGAGCATAATTTTGGAAAACCATTCCAATACCGCGCTTGTGAGGAGGAATGTTATTTATCGGGCGACCATCAAGTAAAATTTCGCCATGTGTCGCTGTTTCAAATCCCGCAAGCATCATAAGGCATGTTGTTTTGCCAGAGCCAGAAGGACCAAGCATCGTAAGAAACTCGCCTTTACCAATGTTTAAATTGAGATCTTTGACAACGAGCGTCTTACCGTCATAGCTTTTTTGTACGTGCTCAAAAACCACGTAGTCTGTTGGATTGCTCATGTTTTCCTATTCGTTATTAGTATAAAATACTCTATCTTGATAGAAACACATCAAATTTTATATTGCAACCTTTGAGATTAAAATTTTTTATTCAATAAAAATATACATTTAAATTAATTAACTAATTCATTTGGCGATTTTCGGAAGCTACAAACAAATTCATATAAACTATTGATTACACATCAAACCTTACGCGAACATAACGTCCGGGCGCAGGTTCGATGCTTTTATAGACTTGACCTGGACTGCGCGCTTGGACTTCATCATCCTTAAACTCATCTAGCCATTTTACCCAATCTAACCACCAGCTTCCCTCTTCCGCCTTCGCCTGATCATGCCATTCGTCTAGGTTCGTATAGTTTAGCTGATCATTCCGCCAATACTGGTATTTCTTTTGAGCCGGAGGGTTCACGACGCCCGCGATATGCCCAGAACTTGCCAGCACATATCGAACCTTTGCATTCACCATCGCCTTTGCTGCAACAAATACACTAGCCGCAGGCGCAATGTGATCTTCTATCGCCGCCAAATGATAAGTAGGGACACGAATATCAGTTACACCGACATGATGACCTTGGATCGGCAGACAATCATTCATAAACGCGTTTTTTAAATAGAACTGATCGAGATAGAACTTTTGAATTTCTATTGGCATCCTCATTGAGTCTGAATTCCAATAAAGCAGATCAAAGGCCATGGGCGACTTGCCAAGCATGTAATTATTTACAACATATGACCAAATCAAATCATTTGAACGCAAAAGATTAAAGCCGTTGGACATAGCTTGCGCGGGGACATATCCCACATCACGATACTGATCAATAAGCGCTACCGAATTTTCGGACACATATGCCATCAATTCGCCCGCATGTTCAAAATCAAACTGCGCTGTTAAAAATGTTGATGAAGCAACGCGCATATCCTCTCTCTTGCCTAGATCGGCCAATAAAGAGCCAGTCATCGTGCCACCAATACAAAATGAGATCAGATGCGCTTGATCACTGGCACATTCCTTATTGACAATATCGATCGCTTCCTCAACCGCCTGCAAACGCGCATCCCAAGTTAAATCAATTGATTTTTCATCCGCATTTACCCATGAAATCATAAATACGGTATAGCCCTGCTCAACGATCCATTTGGCATAGCTTTTCTTTTCGTTCAGATCGAGAATATAGTATTTGTTGATCCAAGGTGGCACAATCAAAATCGGCTTTTTCTTCACCTTTTCAGTCTTAGGCGCGTACTGAATGATTTGATAATGTGAGTTTTCATATATCACTTGCCCAGGCGTTATGGCGACGTTTTTTCCGACTTCAAATGCAGAAAAGTCTACCTGACGGATCAGTAATTCTCCATTGCCACGCCGAATATCGTCCCGTAGCATTTCCATCCCGCGCACCAAATTCGCGCCCTTTTCTTTTATAGTCGCCTCAATGACTTCTGGATTGGCTGTTGCAAAATTTGCAGGATTAAAAGCTTCTACCATATTCCGTGCGGATAAACGCGCCACGACTTTTTCGTGATCATCAAGATCTTCAATTTGATCGAGGGTTTTATCCGACCACCACCGCAAATAATTATGTGACGCCCGTAAAAAAGAAAAAATCGCATTTTCCTGCCAAGCCTCGTGCTTAAAACGACGACTGACTTCATCGGCCACCTTGGGTCGATCCGCACCTCCGATGAAGTAACTATTCCAAATACTATTAATCCCATCAAAATATTCTGCTTGCATTGCAATCGCCTTTTCAGGCTCACGCCAGAAATTTATAGACGCATCGATCCAAGCATTCGTAATTCCAAAAGGATCAATGGCGACATCTGAAGGCAATTCAGATTTCATAGAAGCGACGGCTTCGAGCCACAGAATGCTTGCTTTCTGCAGGTTCGCATTAAACTCGGTGACTTCTTCTAACTTAATTGTTTCTGTAGTCGCTGACATAAAATTTCCCGATTAAAATTCACCTTGCCTATTGCAATTATTACGCCATTTTGATTGGTAATCATAGTTGATTTTAAAAATATTAATTAAGTGGGAAGAAACAGATGCATGATCTTAAACGTATTCAAATACGATTAATATTTCTTGCAATCACGTTTGCTTTCTTTTCAAATTGCGCGATTAGAGATATTGAGCCCGAAGGTGGATTTCCGCAGTTGGAAAGTCAGACGGCAACGCATCCCCCGCTCTTACCGACTTCCGAATACGATTTTCACAATAATCCCAGAATATAAGAAACAAATATACATCTATTTGCTCTTTTCCCTCTTTAAAGAAAGCTCTATAAAGCGCGCAAAGGGAACTATCTATGGATACAAATTTCTACCGTGTGCAAAGACTGCCACCATATGTTTTTTCTGAAATCAACAATCTGAAAGCCAAATTGCGAGGCGAAGGCAGAGATATTATTGATTTTGGCATGGGCAATCCCGACATGAGTACACCGCCTCACATTGTGAGCAAACTCATCGAAACCGTCTCAAAATCCCACACTCATGGATATTCCGCTTCAAAAGGCATTCATGGCCTTCGGAAGGCTCAAGCCGGTTATTACAAAAGAAGATGGGGTGTAAAACTTGACCCTGAAACAGAAATTATAGCCACACTCGGGTCAAAGGAAGGGCTAGCGAATTTAGCAATGGCAATCACGGCTCCAGGAGACGCCGTCGTCGTACCAAACCCCGCATATCCTATCCATCCCTATGGTTTTATGATTGCCGGTGGGAGCATTCGTCATGTCAAAGCGGTCAACTCGCAAGGCAATTTTGACCCCGAAGAGTATTTGAGCAATCTTGATCGCGCAGTCAGGCATAGCGTCCCGAAACCAATCGCGATGATCGTCAATTTCCCTTCGAACCCAACCGCGCATGTTTGTGATCTCGCATTTTACTCCGAAATTATAAAATTTGCGAAAAAACACCAAATTTGGGTCCTATCTGATCTGGCTTATTCAGAAATCTATTTTAACGACAAGCCGACGCCTTCCCTCTTGCAAATTGAGGGAGCAAGAGACGTTGCGATTGAATTCACTTCAATGTCAAAAACATTTGCAATGGCAGGTTGGCGGATGGGTTTTGCAGTTGGGAATCATCATTTGGTTGCAGCGCTTGCAAAAATCAAATCTTATCTCGACTACGGCGCCTTCACACCTGTGCAAGTCGCAGCGGCTGCCGCTTTAAACGGCCCAGAAGCTCCGGTCAAAGAAATCCGAGACACTTATCGCGCGCGTCGCGATGTTTTGATCGATTCAATGGGGCGCGCGGGCTGGCAAATTACACCACCAGATGCTTCGATGTTTGCTTGGGCGAAAATACCCAAAGAATTTGAAAACCTTGGATCAATGGGATTTGCAAAATGTCTCTTGATGGAAGCCGGTGTTGCCGTTGCACCCGGCCTTGGTTTTGGAGAATATGGCGAGGGATTCGTGCGCGTCGGTTTAGTTGAAAATGAACAACGCATAAGGCAGGCTGCACGTAACATAAAAAAATTGTTTAAAAATGCATCAGAACTCAAGCAAAAATATGAGGAAAAGGATTTCGCAAATGAGTAAAACAGAAATCAAAATCGGCATTGCGGGTCTTGGAACAGTGGGGCAAGGCGTTATTCAAATTATCGAACAAAATCGTGAAACGCTTAAAAATAAAACAGGTATGGATTTTACGATAAAGGCCGTGAATGCGCGTTCAAAACACAAAAATCGTGACGTCGATATTTCTAGATATGACTGGGAAGACCATACACTCGATTTAGCTTCACGTGAAGATATCGATATTTTTGTCGAACTGATCGGCGGCGAAGATGGCGAAGTCAAAGAAAGTATAGAGAAGGCTCTGGGGAGCGGGAAACATGTTGTGACTGCAAATAAGGCGCTCCTAGCAAAACACGGGCAAAAACTTGCTATGCTTGCAGATAGTCAAAATGGAATGCTGCGCTACGAAGCTGCTGTTGCAGGTGGAATTCCGATTATCAAAGCACTCGGCGAAGGACTTGCAGGAAACCAAATCACGCGCGTTTCTGGTATCATGAACGGCACATGTAACTATATGCTTTCTCGCATGGAGCTTGAAAATATTTCTTACGAAGAGGTTTTTGATGCTGCTAATCAACTTGGATACCTTGAAGCTGACCCATCGCTTGATGTGGGAGGTATCGACGCAGCTCATAAGTTAGCAATTCTCGCATCACTAGCTTTTGGCCAGCAAGTCAATCTCGACGCAATCAACATTTTGGGTATTGAAAACGTTTCGCTCCGCGATATCGAACTTGCGCGCGAACTTGGATACCGCATCAAGCTTGTAGGGGAAGCGGAAAAAACGGATAACGGTGTATCTACACGGGTAGCGCCGATGTTGGTTTCATTAGAGTCTCCGCTCGGGCAATGCATGGGTGTCACGAATATCGTGGTCGTGGAAGGGGATGCCGTCGGAAAATGTGTACTTCAAGGCCCAGGTGCCGGACGAGGTCCAACGGCATCGGCTGTTGTGGGCGATATCTGTGATATTGTGCGCGGGCTTGATATGCCAACATTTGGGCAAAAAGCTGAAACGCTCGCACCGACAGTCGCCGTCAAAAGCTCACTTGAATCCCCCTTTTATGTGCGTATGAAATTAAATGATACCGTGGGCGTGCTGGCAAAAGTGACCGCTTGTTTCGCAGAAGCTGGAATATCAATCGATGAGATGCGTCAGCTTGATCACGAAGGTTCTGAAACACCGCTCATACTGATCACCCATCAAACCGAACAAAGCTCACTGAACCAAGTGCTCGCGAAAGTGAATGATATGGATGAAGTTTTGCAAGCGCCAGTTGCGTTTAGAATTAGTAATTCATAAACTCTTTTAGAAATCTCATTGAAAGGCCCAAACCATGTCTAGCAAACCCGAATTCCAAGATCGTCTTCTCTCCCTCGGTCTAGCCCGTGTATCTGAAGCCGCCGCCATCGCCTCTGCCAAACTGATCGGCGGTGGCGATGAAAAAGCAGCCGACCAAGAAGCGGTTAATGCTATGCGAGATCAATTAAACCTTCTCGACATCAAAGGAACCGTTGTCATTGGCGAAGGCGAGCGAGATGAAGCACCCATGCTTTACATTGGTGAAGAAGTCGGGTCTGGAAGCGGTCCAGAGGTTGATATCGCACTTGATCCGCTTGAAGGCACCACGCTGACTGCGAAGGACATGCCCAATGCGTTGACCGTTATCTCAATGGCGCCGCGCGGCACGATGCTTCATGCGCCAGATGTTTATATGGATAAATTGGCGATCGGCCCTGGCTATAAAGAGGGACTTGTAACGCTAGATATGTCGCCAAGCGAGCGTGTATATACACTGGCGGAAGCCAAAAAATGTCAACCCAATGACCTTATGATTTGTGTTCTCGAGCGACCCCGACACGAAGCCATTGTTCAAGAAATTCGTGAGACAGGTGCCCGCATTCGCTTAATAACAGACGGAGATGTCGCTGGTGTCATTCATTGTGCTGAGCCTGACTTGACAGGTATCGATATGTACATGGGCTCAGGTGGTGCGCCTGAGGGTGTGCTGGCAGCTTCAGCGCTAAAATGCATGGGCGGACAAATCCAAGGACGGCTTCTGTTTCGCAATGACGACGAAAAATCGCGCGCATCACGTGCGGGAATTACAGACTTTGATCGCATTTATTCGCGTGATGACATGGTGCAAGCCGACGTGATATTTGCAGCAACAGGCGTGACAGATGGCTCGATTTTAGCGGGCGCACGTGATAACGGTCGCTATATTGAAACCGAAACTATACTCATGCGCTCTAAATCTGGCTCTGTTCGCCGCATTAAGTATCAGCAAAAAATTTGAGCTTCTTAAACGTCGACGCATCGCTTAGTGGGCGCACTTGGCAACATTTAAGCCAAGAAACACTTGATAAAGCGCAAAGGCTTGAAAGCGTTGCCGGCATAGATTCGGTGACCGCAAAAATCTATGCCGCTAGGGGTGCGCGGGTTGAAACTCTTGAACAATTTTTGAATCCAAAATTGCGTGATTTATTGCCAGATCCAAATATTTTGAAAGACATGGAACTTGCGACAGATCGAATTTTAAGCGCGATCAAAACGAATGAGAGCGTGGCTATTTTCGGCGATTATGATGTCGACGGCGCGACGTCCTCAGCGTTATTATTTGAGTATTTTGAAGCACTTGAGATCACGCCAACAATTTATATTCCGGATCGTTTAACCGAGGGATACGGACCTAATTTACCCGCAATGGAAGCTCTTTCGAAATCTCATAGCCTTATCATATGCGTTGATTGCGGCACTTTATCATTTGAACCTATTGAAGCAGCTGTTGCCAACGGCGCTGAGGTCATCGTTCTCGATCATCATATGGCCGCAGAAAAATTGCCTCAAGCCATAACAGTTAATCCCAATCGACAAGACTGCGACAATGGCTATGGCTATCTGTGTGCGGCAGGCGTTGTTTTTTTATTATTAATTGCACTTAACCGAAAGAGAAATGAGCGCACCCCAGATTTGATGAATGCCCTTGATCTCGTCGCACTTGCAACAATTGCGGATGTCGCCCCACTCAAGGAATTAAACCGCGCATTTGTTCAAACAGGCCTTAAAGTCATGAACGCGCGCAAACGCATTGGACTTGCACTTTTGATCGACTCCCATCTTAAATATCGATCTGTCGTTGCAAGCGATATTGGGTTCATAATTGGCCCGCGTCTAAATGCAGGCGGCCGAATTGGGCGCTCAATCGCCGCAACAGAATTACTTACCACTAAAAGCCCCGACCTTGCCCAAAAAATCGTCGCCGAAATCGAAGAACAAAATTTGCAAAGACGAGAAATCGAAGCGGCCATTACTCAAGAGGCGAAGGCGCAAGTTGAATCCAATACAGAACAAAACTCTCACTTCGTTTATGCTTTTGGAGAAAATTGGCATCCTGGTGTATTGGGCATCGTAGCTTCGCGTATCAAGTCTATTTTTGGAAAGCCCGCATTGATAATGTGTGTGTCAAAAGGAGAAATCACTGGTTCAGCGCGCTCTCTTCAAGGTATTGATCTTGGCGGCGCAATCGCGCGACTAACTATGGAAGGCTTATTAGTTAAGGGCGGCGGGCACAAAATGGCTGCAGGCCTTTCTCTGATGCCTGAAAACCTTCTCACTGCGATGAAACGTCTGGACGAATTAATCCATCGTCAATCAAGCACTCAAAATGAACATCTCAACATAGACGCATTGATTATACCAAACGCGATATCAATAGAGCGTATTAATGAAATCGAAAAAGCCGGTCCGTTTGGCACCGCAAGCCCTCACCCAATTTTTGCAATCAGTGACGTAATTCTTGAAAATATAACCATACTAAAAGATGTGCACATAAAATACCGTTTTCGCTCAAATGGTCAAACTTTCGAAGTCATGGCCTTTGGCGCGGCAGGCTCTCCTCTTGACATTCGTGCTTACCAAAACACCTTACAAAGTTACCACTTGGCAGTGCGTATAAGCAAAAATTTCTGGCAAGGTCGTGAGAAAATTCAATATTTGCTCGAAGATATTGCAATCTCAAAATAAAAATCATCAATTTTACGATTTTGGCTCTTGATCTCAATAAATTAAATGCGTAAATACCGCTCACCGAGAATGCGCTCCCTTCGTCTATCGGTTAGGACGCCAGATTTTCATTCTGGAAAGAGGGGTTCGATTCCCCTAGGGAGTGCCACTCGGTTTTATTTTCCAAAAATAGTATTTAAACTAAACGCAAATAACCGGTTATTGGTATAGTTTAATTTATTTTATTTATTGAAAACTGAAACGACTTGAGCGTTATTTCGATTATCTCTATAACACTTAGCTTACGTCATTGATTTTTAACTAGCTATAGAGCGCTAAATCCTGTTTTTTTGACATAAAATTTTCCAGTCTGACGAAAACCAAGGCTCGAATTCCTAACCAATAGCTTGAATAGACGTTCATTTTTCTGAAAATTTTGGGGAAGTAGTTTTTGGTATATTTAGTGCGTTGCCTAAATGAACGAAGTTTAAAATTAATCGATCTTGTAAGATACTGTTCACCTAAGTTTAGGTTTCTACAAGCGCGCAAACTGTGAAATTACAGTTATTTGTCACCTTTTTGTAATTTTCCGCGACCAATTCGTTATACTTGTCTGTATAAGTCAAGCATACTAAAATGAGGATAAGTTTAACGAAAAGAGTTTATGTTATTGTTAAACGATTGGTTGCGAGCCTCATGGCTCTATTTTTTGCAAATGCTGTGTATGCTAAGACTACCTACAAAGCTTTAGGTGGCTCCGAAGCAGACTGGGATTACTGCATCGTTGAAGGTTGGTATCCTAATGAAAATCAAATTGATGGCTATCGCGGGGATCTCAGTCAGGCCCGATTGTGTCGGATTTTTGGTGTCACCGTACGCGGTCTGCGCGCTTGGCGTGCGCGACCGCTCAGTGTGCGGGCGCGTGAAGATATGGTTTTATCGGCGCATTTGCGAGCGCAGGCGAAGCTATGCAACTTTTCCTATGGTCGTATTCGAATGACGATGGAGTTACGTGATTTGGGGTTCTCTATCGGTGAACGGCGGGTTGCGCGGTTGATGGCCGCGAATGATATCAAGTTCATTAGAACGCAGAAATATAAGCGCACGACCGATAGCAATCACAGCTTCCCCTTCACCGAATACCAAATGAATCAGTGATATAAGCTATATTTGGACGCGCGAGGGGTGGCTATATTTAGCGGTCGTGATTGATCTCTTTTCGAGGAAAGTCATTGGCTGGGCAACCAGTGACCGGCTCAAACGTGATCTCGCGCTAAGAGCCCTTCGCATGGCTCTGACACGCCGCCGCCCACTGGCGGGTTGCATCCATCATTCGGATCGCGGCAGTCAAGACTGCGCCTCTGCGAGACGTGCGGGCGCCAGCGAAGCGCGAAAGCTCGCAATTCAAATGAATACCAGAAATTGTTTCAAGCACACGGCCTTCGCGCCTCAATGAGCGGCAAAGGAAATTGCTATGAGTTCGAGCGAAAAACAAATCATCCAGTGAATGATTTGTCGCGATGGACCCCGCGTGCGTGAGCTTTTTCAAAACCATTAAGGCCGAACTGATTTGGCGCGGCCAGTGAATGACGCGGGCGCAAAATGAAACCGCCATCGGAAACTACATTGATAGATTCTACAACACCGTTCGAAAGCATTCGGCAATCGGATAGCAGTCACCGATCAATTTCGAGGCTAAAATTAAATCTGGCAAAAAGCAAAAAAGCCGCATAAAGGAGATGAAAAAGCGGAACAAAAACGTTACAAGTCTAGGTCAGCGCTTAGTGAATCTTTGATATACAAGAAATGTAATCACGCAATTAGAATTTAAAAAATCATTATTAAGATTATAAAATTTTTATTAATTTCTTTTTGCATAGCCTCTATCCCTAGTTCTTCTTGAATAGGTTTATAGCAGACTAGACGTAAATTTTCAAATTTCCTTGTAACTTGTGTAGCGTCTTTCAAGTTAAGAATACATAGGAAAGCGCGAATGCTTCTCATCCATCCGCCTTTGACAAATTATGCGCTTGTTCAATCGAAACTTTTTTCGAGCCAATTTCAAAAAACGCTCCTTTATTAGTTGTACAATATTAGTCTTAAAAAAGAACTCGTATTCAACAAGCTAAGTTTGGCACGAATTTAGTGAGGACAGAACAAATTTTACAATTAGCTATCTTGCGAATGGATTAGGTTGGCTTGATTAACAATAACTTCTGCCTGCCGAATTGACGCAAGATCAATAAGCTTTCCGTTGTGGGTCGCTGCGCCTGAACCTTGCTTTGTAGCGACTTCCATTGCTTCTAATATTGCTTTTGCTTCGGCAACTTGTGATTCACTTGGTGTAAAAACTTCGTTGGCTATTGCAATTTGTTTCGGATGGATAGCCCATTTCCCTACCATTCCCAAAGTCGCAGAGCGTTTGGCTTGAGCGCGATACCCCTCGTCATCTGAGAAATCGCCAAACGGGCCATCAACAGGCAGCAATCCATGTGTCCGACAAGCTGCTACGATCGCCACGGTAACATGATGCCAAGGATCCGCATAAAACATCGTTCTTTGCTGACCAGCACTTTCATTCGAAAGCATATAATAATTTTCTTGGGTTCCCCCAATTCCGGTCGTTGCCATGCCCATGCTCGCAGCATAATCGGCAGCCCCCAATGATAGAGCAACCATTCTTGGACTGCTTGAAGCAATTTCGTTAATGTTTGCCAATCCTGCGGCTGTTTCGATAATGGCTTCGAGTTTCAAGGGTTTAGTTCTTCCTTTTGCCTGCTCTATTCCCGAAATAATCGCATCTACCGTATAAATGTCTTTAGCATTTCCCACTTTTGGAATCATAATTTGGTCAAGACGGTCGCCTGCCTTTTCAACAATATCAACCAAGTCACGCACCCAATAAGGCGTATCAAGACCATTAATGCGTATCGAAATTGTTTTGTTTCCCCAATCAATGTCGCCAATAGCTTCAATCGCATTTTTTCGCGCCTGCTCTTTATCACTTGGCGCGACGCTGTCTTCAAGGTCGATATTAATAACATCCGCGTTCGATTTTGCTTGCTTCTCAAAAAGCTGTGGCTTGGAAGCGGGCCCAAAAAGCTGGCATCTATTCGGACGGGCAATAGAGACAGGCTGAACTAAAAAACTCATCTTACTCCTAACACATTATAAAGTTGCAATATTTAAGAATGTATTGTAATTTAATTACGCAATGTCAACGGTAAAATGTGTTTACATGTTCGATTGGTTGAAAATAGCCGAGGATTAACGCATCAATGGGCACGCAATAGTCGGTTTGCAAATGGTAAATGCAATATTCAAATTAATTTGGCAGGCCAAAATCCAAAAGTAAATTCCAGCCAACCCCTATCCATCAGCACAATTATGCGTCTCACCTATTTAATTTATGACTTCATTGGATTTAGGGAGGGGGGCGAATGTAAAACCAATCAAATCAAAATAAATTCAAAGCCATAAAATCTGGCACCAATCTCAAGCGTCTTTCCTCTACTTAAACTTAGTTTAAGAAATATTTGTAAAAATTGAGCACGCCTTAAACGCATAAATGAGTATTTTCTCCAAAAATGACTTTAATTCCGAGGACTTTGCTATTCTCCACGCAAATTTATAAAATCCGGACGACAAGATAAAGGTGAGAACAGTAACGATTTTGTTTCAAAACGAAATAATCAATTGACTTGACTTGAAGAGATCTGAATATGTTTGCTAATTCATGTCGCAATACAATTCAAAGGTTTAGAAAATGTGTGGAATTGTCGGTATATCTGGAAATAAAAAAGTTTCGGAACGCTTGCTTCAGGCCCTTAAAAAACTTGAATACAGAGGATATGACAGTGCAGGAATCGCTACGCTGAAAGACGGAAAACGAGATGTGCGCAAAGCCGTTGGAAAACTTCGTGAACTGGAAAAAACACTGAAAGAGAGTCCGCTTGAGGGTAATATTGGGATCGCCCATACCCGCTGGGCCACACATGGTGAGCCGACGCTTGAAAATTCTCACCCTCATATCTCGGGGTCAGTATCCGTTGTTCATAATGGAATTGTTGAGAATTTCGCGGAACTTAAAAATGAACTTCTTGAAAAAGGTTTTCAATTTTGCTCAGAAACTGACACTGAAACCATTGCAGTACAAATTAATCATCTTCTCCAAACTGGTCTCAGCCCAAAAGAGGCTTTTTCTCAAACCATTGCAAGACTTGAAGGTGCATTTGCGCTAAGCGCAATGATTGAGGGTGATCATACAATTTACGCGGCGCGTCAAGGAGCACCGTTAGCAATAGGACACGGCGATGGCGAAAATTATTTAGGCTCAGATTCGATTGCGCTCGCCGATTTCTGTGATCACATTACCTACCTAGACGAGGGTGATTGGGCGATTATCACAAGTGAATCTGTTGAAATATTCAACGCTCTCGGAGACAAAGTCGAGCGCGAAGTAAAGTTAATTAATACCAGCCAGCTCATAGTTGACAAGGGTCGTCACCGGCACTTTATGGCCAAAGAAATTCATGACCAACCTTCCGTCCTTGCCAACGTATTAGCACATTATCTAAGCGTAGATCGAAAACATATAAATTTAGAACGCTTTCAAGGCCTCGACTTTAAAAAATATGATCGAATTATTATGGTCGCCTGTGGAACCGCTCATTACGCTACTTTTGTTGCTAAATATTGGGTCGAGGAATGGGCGCAAATGCCGTGTGATGTCGAAATCGCCTCCGAATTTCGGTATCGAGAGCCGCCAATCAATAATCAAACGCTAGTTGTGCTTGTTTCTCAATCGGGAGAAACCGCCGATACACTTGCTGCGCTTCACTATGCAAAATCCCGTGGCGCCACCACTCTTGGCCTTGTTAATAGTGAGGAAAGTACAATCAGTAGAGAATGTGATATTCTTTTACCACTCAAAGCTGGCATAGAGGTCTCTGTTGCGTCGACCAAAGCCTTTACGTCACAGTTAATTGTATTGGCGGTTTTTGCGATTGCTTTAGCAAAAACTCAAAAAACGATTTCTTCAGAAAAGATATCTCAACTAATCGAAGAATTGGTTTCTACCCCACGTCTCATTTCAGAGGCAATTACTTGTGAAAATCAAATCGAAACACTCGCTTACAAATTATACCAAGCCCGTGGAATTCTATTTTTAGGCAGAGGTAAACTCTTTCCGATCGCGCTCGAAGGGGCTCTTAAACTTAAGGAACTCACATATATTCAAGCAGAAGGATACGCGTCAGGTGAGTTGAAACATGGCCCAATTGCACTTATCGACGAAAATTTGCCCGTAATCGTATTCGGCCCTCATGATAGACTAATCGATAAATCGGTGTCCAATATGCAAGAGGTCGCAGCACGAAGTGGTCAAATATTTTTCTGCACTGACGAAAAAGGGCTTGCACACGCTTCCACCGCGCAAGAAACGATTATATTACCGGAAGTTCCGGAATCCATCGCTCCAATTGTGTATACAATACCTGCTCAGCTCATTGCCTACTATACAGCAATTGCAAAAGGAACTGACGTTGACCAACCTAGGAATTTGGCAAAATCGGTTACGGTGGAGTAGGATTTGGGGCTGATTTGACCTTGAGATTTACAGGTGTAATCCAAGGTCATTTCCACTTACCAAGAATCTCGGAATATCATTTGAAGCTATCAGGCATGACCAATCGGTATTTGGTTTATGGATTTACCCTAAAGGGCGTTACAAGGAAATTGAACGAAAACGGTTATTGTTCTGTGCAAGGTAAGACGTTAACTCAGGGCCATTTATCGAGCTTGTTGCTGAATGATAAGAGAAGGCAAAGGAAAGCCAAAGCTGAACCAGTGGTAACTGTCAGTGATATCGGGATTGTTATGGGAAAGTTATAGGGAGCCTAGTGGGCTTTGATTGACCCAAACGAGACCCATTCAGGATAATAGATTACATTTATTGTATATTCTTATAACCAATCAATTCTATTATCCTGACCCGTGGTGTAACCATATGATATTATTAATGGATTTCACCGTTCAAATAAAAAACTGAAGTAAATTCACTCGATATCAAATCAGTTAAAAAACTTCAGTTTTTTTCATGCTCATATATCCCAATCAAATTCTGATGCCCATTCTTGGTGACCTGAGAATATCTGCCGTTTGTGATCTTCGGGTGGGCATAGGTAGGAGAGTTGAGCCTCTGTGTAGCTGTGGGGCAGTTTGACAAAATACGGACACTTTGAAATAAAGCTCTTCAGAACGAAGAGTGAACATAAAGCAAGAACGATTCGAAGGTATTTTAGATGAGATTTGTTCACAATTGCAAATCCCACTGGCACTGCACATGTATTCTAGCAACAATGGAGCGCTCATTGCGACTTGGGATAAGCGCTCCAACTTTGCGTAAACCTAGCGATTTGATTCACCATCCAGTTTCAAATGATAGCTGCCGCTCTGCACCCGATCCATAAAAGCGTCTGCAAGCAATGGGTCTTTTATATACCCATACCAGTCTTCGACGGGGCGTTGACCTACGATAATCAGACTTGAAACTGAGCTGCGATCTTCGATGATTTCAAATAAATCAGTCCGCTCTTGCATAGTCAAAGGATGAAGAGCAAAATCATCGATGATCAAAAGCGCATGGGAACTGAACTTTTTGCGCAGCTTTTGTGTGCTGCTATCAATGCGAGAATACTGAATTTCTTCAAGCAACCGAGACACGCGAGCATAACGAACAGAGTTACCTCTTCGGATAGCTGCCATCGCAATTGCGCAAGACAACCAAGTTTTTCCTGTGCCGCTTGGCCCCGTGATGAGTAAATGGCGCTTATTGTTTATCCAGTCGCATTTTAATAGCTCGAGCAGTTCAGACTTTTTGAGACCACGCTTAATGTTGAAATCTATTTCTTCAGGCATCGCTGGATATTTTAACTGCGCAGCTTTGACCATACGATCCAACTTGTTTCGATATCTGCGTTCTCGCTCCGAATTAACAATCGCAAGCATGCGATCAGAGAACGGTTGTTCATTGAATTGGGGGTATTGAACTTGATGCTCAAACTCGTCCTTCATGCCAGAGAGCCTAAGCTCGCTCAATCCGTCAACAACATCTTTTGTAGACATATCAATTACCTTTCAAACGTTTTTTACGAAAATACTCGGCGCCACGAACGTTTCCTGTTGGAGATGGATTATCCTTTGGCGGAAGTTCGATAATGAGAGGGCGCTTAGCAATAGATTTTGCGATTGAACGCAATTGCCCTATAGAAGTAACTTTAATTCGGTTCGCAATTTTAGCGCTTCTTTCAACGATATCGACGCCCAGATCATCGGCGAGTTGAAC
Organism: Paracoccaceae bacterium; assembly: GCA_965263365.1. Lineage (GTDB taxonomy): Bacteria > Pseudomonadota > Alphaproteobacteria > Rhodobacterales > Rhodobacteraceae > CANMUM01. The sequence continues at coordinate 449,368 of OZ253672.1, read as the reverse complement.
GATTTCCCATGCTCTATCCCGCGATTTAGGAGACCTACCGTGTGCTGCGTGTAGCGCTTCCATGAAGGCGACGCATTGTGGACCGATATGCGAGACAGTTTTGACGCATTGTTTTAGCTGGGCTCCGACCATGTATTGATGATTTGTAGGTCTATGGACGTCCTGAATAGTTACAACGCCGATTTTTCCAATCACTCTTTGATGCACTGCTATTTGTTTGTTTTCGTGATAAACAACTACAGAAGAAGAGGTAATTTTAGCGTTGACTTTTTCTCCCACGAAGCGTTCTGGTGCAGAGTAATGGTTGCCCTCTACCTCAAAGGTAAGATTTGAGCGAACTGTACGATTTAGATGCCATTCCCCATCTTCATAGCGGCGTGTAGGTAATGGTAAAAGACCGCACTTATCGTTGTTCTCGAAGAGTTCTGACCTACTCAGTCCCCCGTGCCCTTTCATTGCGCGCCGGTTCAGCTCCGTTAACAGCTCAGAAATGGCCCAATTGAGTTCCGTCAAGCTTTGAAACCGGCGGTATCTTAACTTGCTCAAAATGTCGTTTTCAACGATCCGAACACTACCTTCCACCATGCCTTTATCTCGTGCATGGAAGGCTCGCGCGGGAGAAACAACGAAACCATAATGGTCAGCCAAAGCTTGGAATCGCGTATTGATGACAGGTGCTGAATTCTTTGTTCTGGATTTTGCGACGGCTGCTTTGAAATTATCCACGATGAGGGTGCTATGTACTCCGCCGAAAAATTCGCACATATCGCTTATGCACGAAATAACGTGTTCGGAGCCTTGGGAAACAATCGCTTTCACAAATATGTATCGGCTCGCTCAGCTAACTGCTACTGCTACGTCGTATTTGAGACTTACTCCAACAGTATCGAATAATATGTTTGGCAATTTACCCACAAAATCAAACTGCACTATTTCCTCTGGGGCATAAACGAAGTGCATCTCTACGTTGTTTTCTTTCCGCCTCGCTTTCAGCACTTCATAAAACTGAGACAGTGAAATTGGTTTTGCATTTTCAGGAAGACATTCCCGATATTCTTCATAGGCCCGCTTCATGGTTACGTGACCACTTGCCAGTTCTTTTTCTACCAACTCCCAATCAGGTTGATCGGATTGAATTTCGCGAGCATATTTGGTTGGATTGATCATCTGATCTATTTGGACATCAGATAGAGTCCTTAGCGTTTCCCAGTCTTTACCCACCTCACTGAGCCGTTGGCTCCAGCGAATGACTTTATTTCTCGATACACCGCAGGTTTCTGCAATTCGAGTTTTGCATATACGCCCTTGGAGGAGTAGTCGGACAAGTTTTTGATTTTGAGTTTCCATAATTTTCTCTCTTTAGCTAATATTCACCTAAAGCCCCAAACGCTCAGGGACTTGACTTTTTTGCAAATTTTGGAGAGACTGCTTGAAAGGGTCATCATGCCTTACGAGTTTGTCTCGGGAACCGCTATCGCTGCGTCAACAGCTTTGGCGGTTTTGTATTTTAGAAATTTAATTCATTAATAACTTCCTCCTTTTGATATTGTTCTGGCCAAATTTTCTCAATCGGTATGCCTATGATCTGAGAAATGCTCGCCTGAACACGCTGTGACTTTCCGCGTCCCTGGCTCACAATTGATACAGTTGAAATTGAAATGCCAAGACTGGCAGCCACGTCGCTTAACGAAGACTGGTTTAATCGGAGTAAGTATTTTACACGTTCATGCCGCGCCCGATGAAAGCTATTCATTGAATTCCATAACTTAGATCGAATGGTTTGATTCTCGGATAACTTTTCTGGGAAATCAAGAGGAATTTCATCATAAAGTATTGAATTATATAAAAATATTTTCTGTATACGCGTATATGGGAGCCGTACAAACGTAAATAATTCAGCGGTAATACATTGTTTTTATTGATTGTAAAATTTGTCTATTTTTTGGGCTTTATCGCATGCTTAATTCTATGGATGACGATTCTAAAACGTGGAAAACCCTGAAAAGGATCAATTGTTACGTTTGAAAAAGCGGAACCTAAAGCTGATTCGGGTTGCAAATGACCTCACTCAAAAGGCGATGGCCGATATTTTTAGCATCAGTGAGGGAGCCTACGGAAAATATGAACGTGGAGAAAGAGCTCTTCAACCTCATATCGTTGAAAAATTAAAGAATGAATACAAAGCTAACCCTTTTGCTAAGGAGCTACAGGACCTTTGGCTAAAGCCTGCCGCGGAAAAAACACACACAAAGCCCAACGAACCAAAACTAGCTGGGCTGACCCCCGATCCTCGACAAGAAAACGTCATAATCTGCCCAAATTGCCAGAAACCGCAGTTTGTAAGTGAGAAAACCTGCCGCCATAAAAACTGCGAGTATTACTTTGAAGGCTGCTTGGAATCTGAAGAAAGTCTTTGGCGCGCGCGTTGTGAAGAGTATTTGGAACAGCTAGCTCGAAGGAACGAGGTATTTGCTCAGCTTTCGATACTTGTACCGCTTGTTTTGGTTTTTGGGGCAGTATATCTGACCAATTCGTTCAATCTCTTTGGCATCTGGCTTCTTTCGTTAGTCCCTAATAACTATTGGGTAATATTTGGGCTGCTTTTCGTTATTGTCGGTTCTTGGACGTCTAAGATTTTGCAAGACAAATCGGCAATCATCCTCAGTGAAAAGGAGTTGCTAACCCGAGAGCTTTTTCTTAAGCACATGTGTGAAAACCGATGCGCAGAGATGGATCAAGTGAGTACGCGCTAGCAACCAGTCACAGAATTCAATTTGGCAATCCGCCCACATGCAACACCAGCTGGGCATTGCGCATGGCCTTGGCTCGAAGCATCTCAAGCGGCGCACCCGCTCGCGCTTCAACGGCGAACGCAGAACTTAGGTCTTGCATTAGTGATATCGCGGCCAATTCATCGAAATCACTCGACAAGTTTTCTGACGCTTTTTGGGTTGAGAAGTAATCGACTAATGCAACATGTGTGCTCTTGGACGCCGTCTTCAGAAATTCCGCAACTTTAGGCAATCTATCTTTGTAAGGGATTGCGATCGAGAGAATTATACAACCACGCATTTGATCTGAGGCGGCAACAATCTCAGCGAAGTTCAAGAAATAATCCCTAAGCCCTTCAGCAGGTGAGCTCGAATTATTGAGGATATCAATGGAAGCTCTTGATTGTATCTCTTGATAACGCTTGATAGCAGCCACGAATAAATCCTGCTTCGAACCGAAGGCTTTATAAAGGCTTGGCTTGGAAAACCCTGTTCTCTTGGACAATGTTTCGGTATCCGCGGCATCGTAACCAAGTTCCCAAAAAACCTCTATGACTTTGTCTAAAGCCTCTTGCTCATTAAACGTCTTGGGTCTCCCAGCTTGTCTTGTTTTTTTCTCAGGCATTATTTTTCTACTAATTAGTAATAAATGTGTTGACATCAAGATTGATGCCGATTAGTTGGTTACTGATCAGTATTTAATTTTGCCCACTTGGTCAAGACGCAAAGCACAATTAGCACGCTTATTTCTCAGCTCATTTGCTAGAATATATGCAAAGTCAGCTCGAGAACATGGTGAACCAGATGGCAAAATTATACTAACACTGATTTAAAAGTGGAGAAAATTATGACTAAACTTAACAAACTTGCCTATACTTTATCGGTGGGGCTTATGATAAGCGCAAGCGTTGGCTCAATCGCTATCGCTAATGAAGACCAGCTTGACATCAAATTCGCAGGAGCGCTTGAATTCGCTGATGACGGAACTCTATTTGTAGGTGACAATCACAACGGCGCCATTTATGCTTTTAAAGTGCCAGGTGACGTATCGGATACGCAAGTTGTGCCAAGCACGATCCAGAATATTGATGCTAAAATTGCGGAGCTTCTCGGCGTAGGCGCAAGTGCTATTCAGGTCAATGATATTGCAGCGCACCCCGTTTCTAACGCAGTTTACATTTCAGTTACCCGTATTGGGAATCTCGTGTCTCAGCCTGCGATTATCGAAGTCTCGCAAGATCAGAGCCTTCGCCTTGTGGATCTCACTTCTCTTGAATTTCAAAAACAAGAATTGAACGAGTTCCCGAATGGAGAGATCACTTTTAATGGGCGCTCAGGTGGCCCTATGACGCCAGCAATGCCGCGTGATACTGCCAAAACCGCAGTGCCATTGAGCACACTCGCAATCATGGATATGGAGTATTATGAGGGTGAGCTTTTCGTAGCTGGCGTGGCAACAGAGAATTTCATGTCGACATTGCGCCGCATGCCTTATCCATTTGATGGCGGTCAAAGCATTGCCAATGTTGAGATGTATCACATCGCCCACGATCAATATGAGAGCCGCGCACCGATCCGCGCGATGTCAATTCAAGAGATTGATGGCAAGGCGCAATTGGTCGCTGCATACACCTGTAGCCCGATCGTACTTGTTCCACTCGACGAGATCGAAGACGGCGCCAAAATTTCCGCCCGTACAATCATGGATTATGGTAACGGCCAGCCGCTTGACATGATCGCTTATAATCACCAAAGCCCATTTGGAGGCGAAGCCCAACCTTCACTCTTTGTCACAAGCAATGCCCGTTCACCACAGATTATTCCAATCAGTGGTCTGCAAGACGCGCAAGTTGTGACGCATGAAGACTTTGAGCGTGGTCCCAAGCTTGATGATAACCCGCTTATGCCATTTGGCCCTGTTGGTAAACATGTGATGTTTGAGGGCGTGCCTTTGCACATGGATCTTGTGGGCGGCGGCTCCTTTGTCTCTGTCGTTCGTGATGCTTATACAGGCAACTTGAACCTTGACACGAATCCTGCATGGTTCCCAAACCGGGTTCACAACCTGCTCGCAGAATTCGATTTCCCGCAGTATGATCCTGCTGAAAGTCAAGCGCGGATGGAAAAATAATCGTGTTTGGTTTAATCACAAATCGGCTCGCCATATTATTGGCGAGCCTCTGCGTTGGAGTTGCAATTACAAATACGGCTGCTCACGCGCAGGTTTATCCGCTTGATCTACCACAAACAGAAGATGCAGCCATATCGCTTACGCTGCCAAGCGGTATCGTTAGTGATTTTGCCCAGATCTTACAGGTTTTTGTGGGAAGCGCGGACGAATGCTGCGATGATAAAACACCGGTCGCTGGTCATTATAAATATGAAAACAATATCCTAAGTTTTACACCTGCATTTGGGTTCGCCTTAGATCAGCAATATGTCGCACGCGTTCAAAACGCCCAAGGCTTTGAGCTTATTCCTTTTCAAATTGGGTCAGCAATCGGGATCATACCTGCCGCTGTCACTGAAGTCTATCCGAGCGGCGACTTTCTTCCTGAGAACACATTGCGGTTTTACATCCATTTTTCGACGCCCATGAAGCCAGGTGTTGCCTTCAAGTATATAAAATTGCGGGACGCACAAGGCCATACGGATGAAGCTGCTTTTATGCAGTTCAAGCAAGAGCTTTGGAATGAAGATCGAACACGCCTAACCGTGTTAATTGATCCTGGTCGCATCAAACGTGACGTGGCAACCAATCTCGAACTCGGCCCGGCGCTTCTTGAAGGGCAAACTTATACCTTAGAAGTGGAGGCAGGGTGGCCAAGCGCCGATGGAAAAACGGTTTTACCTAGATTTTCCAAAACCTTCATCGTTGGAGAGGCACTCCGCGATTTGCCAAATGTTGATAAGTGGAAAATGACCTCACCTTGCCAAGGCACTCGTGAAACTTTGGAGATTGCTTTTGACCGGCCATTTGATCGCAAGCAGCTAAAATATACTATCGTGTTAACGAATGAAGAGGGTTACTCTATTCAAGGCGAAGTTGAGATCGGCGCAAGCGAAATGAGTTGGCATTTTACGCCCACACAAGTTTGGCCAAGCAAGGATGTGTTCATTACGGCATGGACCGAATTAGAGGATGTCGCGGGAAACAACTTCCGTGATTTACTAGACCATGTGACAGACAACGCAGAAGACGTTCCAAATTCGACAAATGTAGCAATTGAATTGAGAGCTTGCGCAGATTAAAAGTCAAACGGACAACGAAGACCTAACGATAATTAGAGCGATCGTAAGATTACCCTTCGGTTCATGTTCGTGTGGGAAACCTATGCGAATATGAGGTTCTTTCGATTATTTGGCGTAAGACAATTTTCCGCTGTTGCAGACAAAGTGTCACTTTGGAAACTGCGAAATGAGCTTGTCGAATTCTTACCATGGAGCGCTCATTCCAGTTTAAATTACGCGCTCCACGTTATCTAGAATGCGTGCTCTAAAGCTCTAGGATTTGCAGCCGAGCAGCCGTGATGGTACAGAATAGCGACTACCATCGACAAAAGCCCGATAGTCTTGGCCAACACGTTGCTTCACAAACCAGACTCCGTATTCTAAGCGTTTCTTTGGTAAAGGTTGGAACCCAACTCGATCAAATTCATCAAAGCGCGCATTACGGGATTTTTGAGAGCCTGACTGCATGGGTCGGTCATTCACTTTTCGCAAGCGCTCAAATATGGCATCATTTAGCTCATCAAGTGAGAAGAAACGCCGATTCCTCAATGGTGCAAGGATATCATTTTGTGCAATCCCGACGGCGTTCTCAACAATGGCTTTATCCCTAGGTTTTCGAGATCTTGCAGGAAACAAGCCAAATCCGTAGTAATCCGCCAACTCTTGAAACTCTGGCGTGATCTTCGCTTCTTTTGCCCCCTTTCGCGCTTCAATAATCGCGGCCTTAAAATTGTCGATCGTAATCAACACTGGGACGCCTCCAAAAAACTCGAGCATATCCTCAAACACGGAAAGGACTGGTAATTTAGACTGGTCCCTGATCGCTTTAATGAAAAGCTTTCGGCTTAATGCACTCGCACCACAGGCAATTTCATAATTCTGTTCAACGCCCTTATTATCTATCAATTTCGGTTGTTTGAGCTTTTTACGGCCAATGAAGTCAAATTGGATCATTTCACCCGCTTCGTATGTAAAACTCATCGTCGTACTTTGTACGTTTTGCTCTTCACGAAATCTTCTATAGAATGTGGTCAATGACATCGGTGTTTGTTCCGATGAGATATTGTCTAAATATTCCGAGTAAAGAAGTTTTTTTATAACCCCACGCTCCTCTGTTTCAAACTGCAGTTTCTTAAAATCAGGATCGGCAAAGCTTTGTTTTTTGGCGAATTGCGCGGGGATGATCTGCTCTCGGATTTCTAAATCCATCAAAGCCTCTAAATCGTCTATGTTCATTTGAGTTTGAGCAATTCTCTTACGCCACATTGTCCATGCCCCTTAAAACTGAGCCACTAATTTTGTAAAACTCTAATAATTTGATGGAGGATTTGATGGCTCGGAAAAGGCATAGTGAAGAAGATATTTTGCGCATATTGCGCGAGATTGAGGTGCATTGCAATAGTGATATGGATGTTTCGAGTTCCTGTCGTCACGCAGGCATTTCAGACAAGACCTATTATATTTGGCGCAAGAAGTATGGCGGTATGGGACGAGCAAAGCTCTCGGAGTTTAAGGCTTTAGAAAAGGAAAACCAACGGCTCAAAAAGATCGTTGCCAATTTGGAGCTCGACAAACTTATCCTCAAGGAAAGTCTCGACTATTTAAAGCCGTCAAGCTTAGCCCGCGCGGAGCGGAGCGAGCACGGATAAGCTGAGCGATATCAATGATAGCCTGAGTGTCTCTGATCAACGCGGCGCTATTATTCATGCCCGCCAAAAGCTCGGTGTTTCCGAAAGCCGCGCCTGTTCTGTGACAGGGATTGCGCGCTCAACCATGCGCTATCAGGGCGCTCCCCGTGATGATGATACACTCAGGCTAGAACTTATTCGACTGGCCAAACAATACGGGGGCTATGGCTACCACATGATTGGCGAATTATTGCGCGCCGAAGGGTGGCGGGTGAACCACAAGAAAGTGGAACGATTATGGCGTGAAGAGGGCTTCAGTTGCCTGCGCGTCATAAGAAGCGAAAACGACTATACCACAAAGACGCTTCGGTGATCCGCTTGCGCCCCAAATACCAAAATCATATCTGGGCGATTGATTTCGTTCACGATAAGCTTAGCAATGGAAGATCTTACAAAATGCTCACCGTAATAGACGAATACACGCGCCAAGCATTGGCCGTGCATGTTGGCACAAAGCTTGGATCAGCTGAAGTTCTTGAGGCGCTTTATCCGCTCATCATCCAGCACGGAAAGCCAGAGCATATACGTTCCGACAACGGATCAGAGTTTGTGTCCGAAGCTTTCCAAACATGGCTCAAACGGGTCGGCATCGAACCTATTCATATTTATCCAGGGTCGCCTTGGGAAAATGGATACAATGAAAGGTTCAACGGAACATTGCGCAATGAAATCTTAAGCGCGAACTGGTTTCAAACCACAAGCCAAGCGCAAGTCACGATCAATTGCTGGGTCAAAGAATACAATCACATCCGCCCACATCAAGCGCTCAATATGGCCCGCCAATACCAGAAACTACGACCATAAAATTGGCACAAACAAAGGGGGCTTGACAAAGGATTAACCTAAAATATAGTAGACCTTACCAGGGATCTCTCAGCTCTAAATCAGATGCTTAATCTAGGTTACAAGCAAGCCCCCATTGTATTCGTTTTTAGAGTGAAAAAATTTGTTTATTTTTCGCAAATGATGTGAAAGTATGTGACGGAATGGGTAGTAAGAAAATTTGATGAATAAAAAAATATTGACAAGTTTGCTGCTACTCTTAGGCTCGGCTTTCCATGGTGCAAATGCACAAGAGGCCTCAAGCGAAGATCAAAAACTCAATTCCCCGTTTATTATTCCTAACAAAATTTCAATATGGAACGCCAAGCGCGTCTCAATGGTCATCGTCGACGAAGATAATGCCTTCGATAAGCACCTCGATTTATTTGCGACATCTTTGATCTATGGTTACGCCCAAGCGCACCGCGTCGCCTTCGATTTGCCCGAAGAGGGGAATAGCTTGATTGCTGAAACTCCAAACGAAAACTCAAATCTATTTTTAATAATTGGAGAGCCATTCGAAGAGCAAAACATTGAAGACTGGATTACAGAACTTCAGCAAACCTATCCAGAGAATTCTTGGCTCAGTGAGCAAGTTGCCGAAGACGCATCTGAAACTTGGTACATATTATTATCTGATGGTGACCGCGTGACTTGCGGCGCATACACGCCTTTTGAGCCTCACGAACTTAATGTTCTTAGAAAAGATTTGGCGGTTACAAAAGGTGCAGTTATTTTCCATTCCAAGACGTTAACAAATATGGAATCTGCGGCATGTATTGAAGACGCGTCTGCGCGCGCTTTTGGTTTTGGATGATGGGCGCGAATTTTGCGTTTATGATGTTATTCAAGCAGCGAGCGGCACAATCACCGAAGATGGCTTGATCACAAGTCCTCAAAGGTTGAAAATATCGGCAACAAATTTGAGGGCATGGATGTCAATTTCAGCAATGATATTCTGTTGATCCAAGAGAAGATATTGGGGATAATAGCCTCAACAAAAAACAGCTATCACCATTCAACACTTCCAAGTTTCGTCTCCCGTTTCACCACATCAATCCACACAAGATTTCAAAGCCATTCAAACACCCACCAGCTAGCAGTGGAATTCAACATACTTGAGCATCACGGAGCAGAACACCTCCTCCAGCCAGCTAAAAATGGCTGTAAGGGCATTAAATTTGATGATATCCGATCAATATGAGAAATTGGATAATCTGTCCCTGTGGGGGCAATTTGATGACGGTGGAGTAAAATCTAAAAACTCGATCAGTCCTTTTACTCGTGGGGATGATCGAGTTTTCGCGGCCAATAATTCAATTAAAATCGAATAAATTCATAGTTTTACGAAACAATTCCGCTTATTTTATTCATGAGCGATGCAAGGCCTGCTCAATCATCTCAATAGTTCTCTCAACACCATAAATAGCTATGAAGCCACCAAACCGAGGCCCCTGTGATGCGCCGAGAAGCACCTCATAAATCGCCTTAAACCAATCTCGAAGCGGGTCGAATTCATGATCTTTTCCGACCGAGAAAACCAGTGACTGCAAAGTTTCAGCATCACGAGCGCCGTTCCAGTCGCGAAGGCGCTCAGATAAATCCATTAGTGCTTTACGTTCTTGCTCATTTGGCTCACGAAAGCGCTTTGTTGGCTCAACAAAATCTCTCACATACGCGATCGCATGACCAACGGCCGCGTCAAGTGAAGGATGAGTTTCGGGCGTAGCCTCTGGTGCATAATTATTGATGAAACCCCACAAAACTTCTGGGTCTTGCGTCCCAGCCGCAGATGCTAAATTCAATAACATCGCAAATCCAACCGCCATATCCGAGTCCGGGACTTTACCACTATGAATATGGAAAACAGGATTATTGGCTTTGGCTAAAGCATCCTGTCCACCGAAAGCGCGCAATTGTTGATGGTATTCATCGACCGCCTTGGGAATAACATCAAAATATAGTCGCTTAGCCGTCTTTGGTTTTTGATACATAAAATAAGAAAGACTTTCGCTCGAAGCGTATGTGAGCCATTCATCAATCGAAATACCATTTCCAGAAGACTTCGAAATTTTCTGACCTTTGTCATCAAGGAACAACTCGTAGGTAAAGTGCTCAGGTTTACGGCCTCCTAATAACTCGCAAATCCGGTCATATATCGGCGTATTGGTGGAATGATCCTTCCCGTACATTTCAAAATCCACGTCAAGGGCAGCCCATCGTGCGCCAAAATCTGGCTTCCACTGGAACTTCACATTTCCGCCTGTTACAGGAGTACAGACTTCCTGACCGTCTTCATCATCAAAAGTGATCGTCGCCTCTTTGGCGTCAACATTTTTGATAGGCACATAGAGTACCCTTCCGCTTTGGGGCGAAATTGGCAAAAAAATCGAGTAGGTCTGCTTCCGCTCCCCGCGCAATGACTTGAGCATTACGGCCATGATGTCGTCATATCTTTCGCAAGCAAGTCTCAAGGTGTCATCAAATTGACCAGATCTATAGAATTCACTGGCCGAATAAAATTCATAGTCAAAACCAAAAGTATCCAAAAAACGACGCAACATTGCATTATTATGGTCGCCGAAACTATTATATTCACCAAAGGGATCGGGCACCTTTGTTAACGGCATTTGTAAAGCTGATTGCATTTGCGCCTGATTGGGGACATTGCTAGGCACCTTACGCATTCCATCAAGATCATCTGAAAAACAAATTAACTTTGTTGGAATGTCAGAGATGACTTCAAATGCCCGCCTAATCATAGTCGTGCGCGCGACTTCGCCGAAGGTTCCGATATGTGGTAAACCTGAAGGTCCATAACCAGTTTCAAAAAGAACATAGCCCTTTTCTGGCGGCTTCTTTTCGTAACGTTTGAGAATTCTTCTCGCTTCTTCAAACGGCCATGCTTTTGATTTTAATCCTGAATCGCGAAGTGAGGTCACTTTCAATCTCCATAACTTGGAACGCTTTAATTATCCTTTAAATACTTTGTCAACATTGGAATTTGAATAGCAATAAATATAAACGTTAGTCCCATTTGCCCTAACGTATCCCAAAATGCGAAAGCCTGATCGTCCATAAAACGGCGAACAAACTCATTGATAATTGCATTCGCAAAAAAGAAGAGCGCAAAGTTTTTTGTAAACCTAATCCAACCCTCTTCATCTAGCGGCATGACTTCGCCCATCAAAAATTGCAAATATGAGCGCCCCTGCACCCACACACCAAAAGCCAAAATAGCGCCAAATAAAGTATTAAATATCGTTGGCCGTAACTTAACAAAATGGTCATCATTGAGATAAAACGTGATCCCACCAATCAATAAAGTGACGATAATGATAAATAACTGCATGCGCGAAACTTCACGAGTGAGTACATAGTTGATCACCATCGCAATTAAAGTAGCTGGAATAAAAAACACCATCGCGGCGACAAGGCCTTCATAAGCTGTATCGCCAATCATAAGCGGCGTTTCAGAAAACCGTCTAAAGGCGAATAAATACACGATTAGAGGTCCAATATCCAAAAGCAGCTTGATAAAAGGATTGATTTTATGCGTATCAGGTTCAGATTGGTTCATAATTGGCTTCCAAGTTTAATAAATATAGCGCCCATCGCAATAAGCACAATAACCAAGAAACGCAATGGCGTCATCTTCTCTTTCAAAAATATAAAACCAATAACTGCCGCCCAGACGACTGATGTCTCTCTAAGTGCAAAAACTTCGCCCACATTCCCAATGTCGGCGGCAATAAAAATCGCACTAAACGAAAGAATACCAAAAAGCGCCATGATTAAGCCGTGGCTTAATAAGGGAGCATACCCATCGATAGGAGTATAATGCGTACGCCGCCACATTACGAGCAAAGGGAAAAGCCATCCATCCATCACATAAAACCACGCCAAGAAAATAAAAGGATTCCGAGAGTTCCGGACGCCATAAGCATCGTATATTGAATAGGCTGTTATTAATGCGCCTGTCATTAGCGCAAAAATTGTGGCTTTTTTGACCATCAAAGAATTCATCTTTGAGTTTCTGAGCGCCAACAACCCAAGTAATATTATTGATAAAGAGATCAAGAGAACGCCAAACCACTGCATGACGGAAAGTTGTTCACTAAAAACCAACAAGGCGAATATTGCGGTAAAGAAGGGCGCAGATCCGCGCGCAACTGGATAAATAAATGAATAGTCACCGGCGCGATAGGCTTGAGCGAGCACGAGTTTATAAGCAGTGTGTATTGGGAAAACTCCCAATATCAACAGCCATTCATAAGAAGTTGGCCACGGCACAAACATAATCGCAATCGGAAGCCACAAAACCACAAACCAAAAGTCATTCGCTGCACGTATGAGTAAGGGGTCATTTCTTCCCTTTTGAAGCGCGCCAAATACAGCGTGAAAAAACGCCGAAAAAAGTGCCAACCAAAAAGCTATTTGCCCCGCGTTCGGGGCTGTTTGCAGAACATTAACCCAATCGAACATTTATTTCACTGCTGTGATTTTCGGAAGTTGCTTGCACAACGACAAATTTTGATCATGACTTTACTCAAGACCCGCTAAAGCACGCGCAAATTCATCCGGATCAAATGCCTGAAGATCATCAATACTCTCTCCAACACCAATTGCATGAATAGGCTTTGCAAATTTCTGAGCCAAAGCGACCAAGATCCCTCCCTTTGCAGTACCATCGAGTTTCGTCATGACAAGACCTGTGACATCGGCAACTTTTGTAAATTCGTCGACCTGACGAATGGCGTTTTGACCAGTGGTCGCATCCAAAACCAGAATCGTATTATGAGGCGCCGTTGAGTCTTGTTTAGACAAAACTCGCTTTATTTTGCCTAGCTCATCCATTAAGTCTGCCCGATTTTGCAAACGACCCGCTGTGTCCACCATCAATATATCAGTGTTATTTTCTGTAGCCTTCTTCATGGCCTCATAAGCCAGACTTGCCGGGTCAGAATTCAAATCAGCTTTCATCACAGGCACGCCTGCCCGCTCACCCCAAACCGCAAGTTGCTCGACGGCTGCTGCACGAAATGTATCGCACGCCGCAATCATAACAGACTTGTCTGCATTTCTGAACTGTAATGCAAGTTTACCAATCGTTGTTGTCTTCCCCGAGCCATTTACACCCACAACCAAGACAACTTGAGGCTTAGCTGTACCGAGCGGCATTGGACTTGCGACTGTCTCCAATACAGAAGACATCTCGCGCGCCATAATGCTTTTCATATCATCCATCGAAATTTTCTTACCAAATTTCTCAGCCGACAGCGCTGCAGATATTCGCAAAGACATATCTGCACCGATATCCGCCATGATCAATTTCTCTTCCAACTCTTCCAAAACTTCGTCCGTAAGTAATATACGTCTTGCATCCGTTTTGGCGGCCTTTACTTTCAAGGGCGCTTTTGGCTCTTCTGAAGCGGTTTGCTCAGTGTCATGTTTGCGCAGTCCAAACCAATTCCGTTTCGACTTTTTCTTTTCGAGCCCATCCGTCTCTTGAACCTCACTTTCGATTTTGGTTTCATCGAGTTCTTTTTCACCAAATTCCTCAGGCGAAGCCTCTTTTGGAAATGCATCCTCAAGCGTCGCATCCGAAGGCCTTTCATCGGCAAGTCCATCACTATCAGGTCTACCATCAGCACGCCCAGCATCCAAAGCCCCAGTAACTACAGGACTAGTGTCGATCTGACCTTTAAGTTCACCTTCGTTAAGTTCATCAGCAAAAGACTCTACACTTTGATCAAAAACATCATCTCGTTCAATCGGAACATCTACGGATTGATCAACCCCCGTTTCAAGCAACTCAACATCCGTTTTTGAGCGATCAGTCTGAACATCAGAAATATTTTGATCATCAAATTCCAACACTCCTTCATTTGTCTCTTGATCACTATGCGAAAAATTTTCTTCTGAAATCGCTGAATTTTCTTCAACGTCAGTTTCAGCAGATTCGAATAATTCGCCTAAGTCTTCATCAATTTTTTTGGAGCTTCTCGTTAAACGGCTCGTTAATTTCTTAAACCAAGACATTTCTTATTCCTTTATCGGGCGCGCAGTTGTGATACCATCAACTTGTTCAATCAAAATTTTATCGGCGTTTTGTGCCATTTCATGCGATGTTAAAATGCGACCTTGTGAATCTTTAATGAGCGCGAAGCCGCGTGCAATCACGCGCTTATGTGAAACGGATTGCAAAAGTCGCGCAAGACCAATCAATTGATCCGTTGATTTTTGATGTGCACGCAGTCTCAAAGAAAATAAGCGCTGGGAGAACATATCAAGATGGCTCCTTTGCGTTTTTGCGAGACGAGCCAAATTACGGGCACTTAAGCGCGCGCCCACCTTGCTGTAACTCTCTCGTGCTAAACTTGCTCTGCGGTCAAGCCCCCCACTCAAGCGAATACTGGCATGATCAAGTCTCTGCCTATGAACGCCGAGCATCTGATCCGAGCGCATCAGTGAACGCCCCAAATCTCTGACACGCTTATCCGCAAATTCTTTTATACGCACCATTGACCTTTGGCGCCTTAACTCCAACTCGGCAATCAACGCATTCAGCTCACTCTTAACGGGCACCACAATTTCGGCCGCTGCCGAGGGTGTCGGCGCGCGTTTATCCGCGACATAATCAATCAAGGTGGTATCCGTTTCATGCCCAACCGCAGAAATGATGGGTATTTTTGATTCAAACACCGCGCGGGCAACGACTTCCTCATTAAACCCCCAAAGATCTTCGATCGAACCACCTCCGCGAGCCACAATGAGTACATCCGGATACAAAGCGCTCTCACGATCTAGTTTGTTAAAACCTCGGATTGCATTGCTGACTTCGGTGGCGCACTTATCGCCTTGCACCGTGACCGGCCATAAAATAACCTCGGCCGGAAAACGATCTTGAATTCTATGTAATATGTCTTTGATTACAGCGCCACTACGGGAAGTAATCACACCAATTCGCTTAGGCAAAAACGGCAATTCTTGCTTGCGCTCATTTGCAAAGAGCCCTTCCGCTGCAAGAGCTTTCTTTCGCTTCTCAAGGAGCGCCATAAGAGCACCTTCTCCCGCAATCTCAAGCGATTCAATGATAAAGTTATATTTTGACTGCGGCGCGTAAGTGGAAAGTTTACCTTGTGCGATGACCTCCATGCCCTCTTCGGGTAAAAAGCCGATCCTGTTTGCAACACCTTTCCATAAATTGCAGTTGATAACGGCTTTATCATCTTTGATGTCTAAGTAGACATGCCCAGAAGCGGGGCGCGAAACTCGCCCAATTTCGCCGCGTATACGAATATTCGAAAAAGCACCCTCAACCGTTTTCTTCAGTGCGCCGGAAACTTCAGAGACAGAATAAATCGGCGCATTATCGTTAAGATCAGGGGTTTCGAACAAATCCATTAAATTTGGCGCTCAGGCATTTGAACAACCAGACCATCAAGCTCTTCAGTAACTTGCAACTGACAGGTAAGGCGAGATTTTTCGGCATCGGGTTCAAAAGCAAAGTCCAACATATCCGCTTCCATCGCATCAATAGTTGGCAATTTACTAACCCACGCCGCGTCTACGTAAACATGACAAGTTGAGCATGCGCATGCGCCACCACAATCCGCTTCAATTCCTGGAATCCCATTATCTCGAGCACCCTCCATTACCGTGTGCCCAACAGGGACATCAACTTCGTGTTTTTTTCCGCTATGTTCAATATATGTAATCTTTGGCATGAGTTCCTCAATTTCGTTTTCAACTAGATAGTCCGTTTTTGGGAAGATTTCTAGCAGTCTTTAGAAAAAACTTGACCGCATTGACCCCGTGAATAAACTCACATTTAACGACAAAGCGATTGTCGAAATTGATTTATATTTGCGAGGCGCGGATATGCGCTTCATTTTGCGGGTGCCAAACAATCGGGAACACGCACGCTGCGCATTGAAAAATACATTCGCAAGATTTTGGTGGGCAAGGGTATAAATGAATAATGTTGCGCCCCTGTGTTGCATTAAGCGATGTGCGAATATGATTTTATCACGCTAATTAGTCGCGACTAAGATACCACAAGTAAACTATCGCGAGGGGTGCGATAAAGGGCGAAAGTCCAAAAAGAACTAAATTCAAAAGCAGCTTCGCTACATAAATAAAAAATGTAGATGACACGATAACCGTTGTCCCCAATATTGTTGACTTTATGGTGTCCCACACCAATTTTGCAAATGGGAAAAATAGGAAGCATGCAACATTGTAAATGTACGACAATATTGATGGGGATGTTTGTTTCGAAATCTGATAGAAAAGCAACGCAGATAGAACAGCCCCGATTATATAAGCACGTATCAAGTAACCTTTATCAAAGGTGTCACAAATTCGTTTTAAATGTTCCAATGTTTTCCCTTAAGTCTATTCTCAGACATTTCTTAAAGTCACTTTGAAAACTGTCCTTGTCCCTTAGAACTGATCCATTAATTTTTTACAACTCTGTTAAATTTGGAGGACGATTATGGCCCTGAAAAGATATGGTGAGGGTTTGGAGCGGATCACGAAGTGATGAATGATCCAGTGGATGATTTGAGCGAACAAACGGGCGGAGCCCAGAAGGCGCTTTATCCGCTGATTATTCAACATGGAAAGCCAGTATATACCAGTATATATACGTTCCGATAATGGGCATGAGTTCGTCTCGGAAATATTCCAAACCTGGCTCAAACGGGCCGACATCGAGCCAATTCACATCTATCCAGGACCGCCTTGGGATATGAAGAGGATCAGAAAACGATCTGGGGGACCGTTTTCGCGACGATTGGGATATGACGATTGAGATATAATGAAAGGTTCAACGGAACATTGCGCAATGAAATCTTAAACGCGAACTGGTTCCAAATCACAAAACAAGCGCAAGCGAGGATCAACTGTTGGGTCAAAGAACACAATCACATAAGAGCGCATCAGGCGCTGAATATGCGGCCGCAAATACCAGAAACTACGACCCTAAAAACTACGGCCCTAATATTGGACCAAACATAGGGGGCTTGATATGCCTTCCAACTCAAGGTTTCGAAAATTACATCCGGTGATGATGGACGAAATACTTATGATGTCCAAAGAAGCTCGAAACGGTGGCTATGGGCTACTCATGGTCGCAGGTCTTTTTCGGGATACAATGCCTTGGATCTCTGAAATTCTTGTAGAAGCGCATAGAGAACTAAAAAATGCATCGCCGCAACAAGCGAAGAGTGTCGCCAGTGATCTCAGGCGCACACTGAAGTACATGACCAGAAGTCACTTTGCAGAAATGATGATGAATGACAGCAAGCATTTGCACATGATGCTTATGGAGCTGCCGCACATGATCGAACGGTTCGTTGAACGAATCGAATTCCGACAGAATCGTGGTAATGTAGATAGTGACATTGAAGGTAATGATGATCAGGTATAAGTTTTCTTCCAAGGGTATTATATCCTTACGTGATCCAAAATAATACAGATCAACCACTCTCAAACCCAGCCAAATCGACCATATCAAAAAACCAGCAATTATCGCAATTATCAACGCACATGGTGGTAATTTGGCCTGTGTTCAACTTACCGCAAAGCTTCTCGTGTTTGATGCCAAGGTAAGCGGCTGTTTTCTATATTCTAGGGCAAATCATTACCGTTGATGGCTGTGCACGTGAATTCGAAATGACTTCGTATTTTGTACGGCGTTGCATCTTGGATTACCCATAAAATGTAAAATTTACCAAAGGTAAAACTCAAGCAACAAAACAAATAAATAACTAAAGTAGAAGGATTCATCTTGTACAAGATGCGAGAAAGGTTCAAGTAAACACTATGTCTGAAAATTATATATCTCCCAATGACACAATCGCTAAGCGCAACGTCGCAATTTTGATTTTTATTCAAGCGACGATTGGCTGTATGATACCCGTGCACTTTTTACTAGGCGGCTTAGCTGGTAAGAACATCGCTCCCGTAGATTGGCTCGCGACGCTACCTATTTCGATGACAATCATAGGGGGCATGCTCTCAACCCCTATTCATGCACGTAATTTCATTAAGTACGGAAGACCTATTGCCTTTATCTTCGCAACTCTGATGTCTGTAATTGGCTGCGCACTTTGCGCCTTCAGTATCACTACAGGCAATTTCGTCGGTTTAAATATTGGGGCGCTTCTGATCGGCTTTTTTATGTCGGCTCAAGGTTTTTTTAGATTCGCGGCAATCGACATGGCCACATCAAATTTTCGCGCGCGCGCCATCTCCCTTTCGATCTTAGGCGGCCTCGCTGCTGGCGTTATTGGTCCAAGGTTAGCTGGCCAATTCTCTGTACCCAATATGGAGCTGCCGTATCTTATAATGGCTGTGATCGCACTCGTTTTAACCGCCTCATACTTAGCGCTAAAACTGCCCTTGCCTAAAGATAGTGTGGATGTGACACGACCAAATATCTGGCCTCTACTGAGATATCCTAAAATTCAAGCTGCGATCCTCATTTCAATCACGTCTTACGCGATGATGAACCTAATGATGACTTCGACACCCCTTGCGGTTGAAGGATGTGGTTTTACGCGCGAGGATAGCGCCGCGATCGTCAGCATGCATGTCGTAGCAATGTTTGCGCCGAGCTTTATCACTGGGGAATTGATATCTCGCTTCGGGATTGAACGGGTTACATTTTCTGGATTGGTTATCTTATTATTCGCTGGAGTTGCTGCACTTATCGGCATAGAGCTTGCGAATTTTTATGTTGCACTTGTTTTACTTGGTATCGGGTGGAACTTTAGTTTCATTGGTGGAACCGCTTTATTAGCAAAACATGTCGAAGACCCAAAACTCGCCCAAAGACTCCAAGAATTTAATGATACAACAATGTGGTGCTTTGTAGCGATTGCCTCTTTGTCCTCAGGTCTGCTTATGAATTATTTCGGAGACGGCTCTCAAGGCGGTTGGAATCTCGTTTCCTATGCTTTGCTGACTATCCTTATCATTGCAATGATTATTGGTGGTTTACTGCTTCATAAGGCCTCACAAAAGTCAATCTAAACAGATTTAACGCGAATAAAAAAGCGATGCAAAACGGCATCGCTTTATTTTATTGAAGTTAAGTTCGGACTTAAGCGCCGCTCATTGTTTTTGCCACTTCCGCAGCAAAATCTTCTTCAACTTTTTCAATGCCATCTCCGACTTCAACACGAGTGTAAGAAAGAATTTCCACACCTGCATCTTTAGCAGCTTGACCAACAGTGACATCTGGATTGATCGCAAAAGCCTGATTAATCAAAGTTGATTCAGCAAAAAACTTCTTGATGCGGCCTTCAATCATTTTCTCAATAACATTCTCTGGCTTACCACTTTCACGAGCTTGCTCAATAAGAACCGCACGTTCACGTTCAACTAAAGCAGGATCCATTGAGGCTTCGTCAAGGGCAGCTGGATTCATCGCAGCAATATGCATGCCGATTTGTTTGCCAATCCCATTGTCAGCACCCTTAAAAGCAACAAGCACGCCAATTCGACCCATATCATCAGCAGCCGAAGTATGAATATAGCTCGCAACACTGTCGCCCTCCACACGAACCATACGACGTACGTTCATGTTCTCACCAATTGTCGCAACTTTATCCGTTACAAGCTCAGAAACAGGCTGACCACCGCAATCTGCGGCCTTAAGTTCTTCAACATCTTTCGCACCAAGAGCTGCTTTCGTGATATCACGAACCATTGTTTGGAATTCAGCATTTTTTGCCACAAAATCCGTTTCAGAGTTGATTTCAACAGCAACCCCTACACCACCATCAATAGCTATACCCACAAGACCTTCGGCCGCAACACGTCCAGATTTTTTTGCAGCTTTCGCCAAACCTTTTGTGCGAAGCCAATCCATAGCTGCTTCTATATCACCATTGTTTTCAACCAATGCTTTCTTAGCATCCATCATTCCTGCGCCGGAAATTTCACGCAATTCTTTAACCATTGCTGCTGTTACACTCATATCATTCTCCTTGAGTTTACAGTTAATTTAAATCAATCAAAAAAGGCCGCAAAAGCGACCTTTTGCATTCTTGTTTTATGCTTCTTCAGCCGCACCTTCTGAAGCTACATCTTCGGCTGGAGCTTCAACTTCGCTTAAATCTTCTTCAAGCCCGTCGATATTTTCACCAACATCAATGCCCGCAGCAGACAATTGCTCAGCCATGCCATCAATCGCAGCACGTGAAAATAATTCACAATACAATTGAACCGCACGTCCAGCATCATCATTGCCCGGAACCGGATAATCAATCCCATCAGGATTTGAATTACTATCAACAATGGCGACAACGGGAATACCGAGTTTTTTGGCTTCGGCGATCGCAAGGCTTTCTTTGTTTGTATCAATGACAACAATCAAATCTGGCGCGCCGCCCATTTCACGAATACCACCAAGTGCCGCTGTCAGCTTGCCTTGTTGGCGCTCAAGATTCAGACGCTCTTTCTTGGTCAATCCTGCGCCGCCGTTACCGAGAACCTCGTCAATTTCTTTCAAGCGCGAGATCGAATTTGAAACCGTCTTCCAGTTCGTCAACATTCCACCAAGCCAGCGCACATTCACGTAATATTGCGCACATTTTTCTGCAGCTTCTGCGATTGGCTTTTGCGCTTGGCGCTTCGTACCCACGAAAAGAACTTTACCACCAGATTTAACTGTGTTGTGAACAGAAATTAACGCTTGATCAAGAAGTTCAACCGTTTGCGTTAAATCAAAAATATGAATGCCATTGCGGCTGCCGTATATGAACGGTTGCATTTTTGGATTCCAGCGCTTTGTCTGGTGCCCAAAGTGAACGCCTGCTTCTAAAAGCTGGCGTAAAGAAACGTCAGGTAATGCCATAATTTATCTCCAGTTTATAGCCTCGGACCTTGGGAGTTTTATCAACTGGAAACCAAAGTCCTGTGAATTTATGTTAACTCATGCCAACACGCTCGCGCGTATAGACGATTCTGATGGTGATTGCAAGACGGGGTAGCATTTATAGACTTCTGTACTTCACTCATTTTCGATCGCGAAAATAAATTCTCTATCTTCTTTTGCAAACGGTATTTGACGTTCTTTGTATAAATTGAGCACCCCATCTACATCAGGATACACCTAGTCTAGTATAGGTCTCCCTCTCGCGCCAAATATATTTTTCATCTCGTTAAAATACCGCGTTTCTGTCATGTTCATATTCTTTGGCTCTCGGTTGAAAGCTCGATAGAGCGAATGTGCCACATGATCGGCAAAATCCAAACCGGCCGAACTGCCCTTTGGTTCTGCACGTATATTATCGACCCAAATATGCCGCACTCGCGCAACTTTTTTATCTTTTGGTTTGCGTTTGCAGGTATGAATATAGCTTTGGAGGTCAGCGACCGAGTGACCACTTTTTTCAATAATAATTTCCAAAAGTTCGGGCTTAATTTTTTCATCTCGGACAAATGCGCCTACCATTTCCAGCAACAATCTCAAATTGATATGATAGTGTTGTGTCGGCGTTTTTACACCATTGCCATATTCATAAGCCTCATTCATCTTAACAAGTTCCTTTTTGCTGTAAGTTTTGCGATTGGAAACGACACAAAAAGCAGTGACGGGGAGCCCATTGATTCTCTTGGAAAGATAGACCTTATGTTCATGGCGCAAATTGACCGAATGAAGATTTATCAATTGCCTGTTTTTTGATGACGCATTGATTTCTTTCAATATTTTCTGATGTGCGGCGTCGATTTTTGGCAAATCTTCCTCTGAGACCAGCACGCCACCAATCGTAAGAAAATCTTGCGCGCCGCGATCAGGCGATGTACCGTCACTTTCATCAATATAAAGGTAATACTTCATTATATAACACTCAATATAACACTCATCTTATATAAATGCTAATGTCTTCGCCTTCAAATGCAAACCCAATTCTCATCCGTTTCTGCCCCAACCGCTCAAATGTTATTGAATTTGCCAACAAAGCGTCCAATCGCTACAAAAATACGGTGATCTACACAACGTTTTTTTGCGCTTGCCATTTCCTTACGAATGAAACCAAATAAGCAAATGCAGAATCACGAATTTATTGCCGTGGGCAGCACCCATTGGGACATTTTAGGCCGCTCCGATCAAAATATGCAACTTCACGACGATGTGCCGGGCCGCATACGTCGTTTGATTGGCGGCGTCTCAGGCCCAATCGCGATGAAACTGTCCAACCTAGGAGAAGACGTTTCAATCTTAGGCTACGCGGGTTTTGATGCGCTAGGAGATGCCCTAATTGCCAAGCTGAAAGAATATAATGTTAATACGAGCCTCATGGTTCGCGGTGACCGCCCGACCGATATATATATGGGCGTCGAAGCTCAAAATGGACTTATCGCGGCCATTGCCGACTGTAAATCTCTTGAAGATGTCAGTGATGAAATTATTCAGACTATAATTAAGAATCCGCTTAAAAACAAAACCCTAATCGTCGACGGCAATATTTCAAAAAGCGCACTGAGTGCATTGGCAAATACAAGTTTTCAAGCTCATCATTTGGTTCTTGTTCCCGCAAGTCCGGGCAAAATTGATCGCCTAGCCCCTTTCGCAAAGCGCAAAGATGCTGCGCTTTATGTGAACCTTAGAGAAGCTAACTTACTATGTCACACAGATCACACGAAATCAGAAAATGCGGCAATATCACTGATTGAAAATGGTTTTAAGACAGCGCTCGTGTCTAACGGCGCTCAAACATCAACATTTGCCAACCAATCACAAATATTTACAGCGAGACCACCACAGATTGAAGTTCGAAGATTTACAGGCGCAGGCGATACTTTAAGCGCTCATCATATCTATGCAAACTCAAAAAATATGGAGCCACAAATCGCTCTCGAGTATGCACTTGAAAAGACTGCACTTTTCATCTCACAAGAAGACTTGGACGTCTGAAGATTATGCTTGTCGTTCTCTTGAAATTTCCAAAAATAACGCATACCGAAGTTCAAGTTCATGGGCGTATGCTGCCTTAAAATTTAGCGAGCAATTTTAATGCAAGAACCAAGTAATGAATATTATTTTTAGCAAAGAAGTCAAAGACGCCAAGCATCAAAATAAACCCATTTTGGCGCTCGAAAGTACAATCATTACCCACGGAATGCCATTTCCAAAGAACATTGAAATGGTCAAAAGCGTTGAGCGTATATCACGTGAAAAAGGCGTCACGCCCGCGACTATTGCAGTCATTGATGGCAATGTTCATATTGGCCTTGATCAAGAGCAACTTGAGGACTTTTCACAACGCGAAAATGTGGACAAGCTTTCTCGCCCAGATCTCGCGTATTGCATCGCAAGCAAGGGGACAGGAGCGACAACGGTTGCCGCCACCATGATTTTAGCAAATCACGTTGGTATTGATGTTTTCGCCACTGGCGGAATTGGAGGCGTTCATCGCGGCGCCCAAGAGAGCTTTGATGTTTCTGCCGATTTACAAGAACTCGCACAAACAAACACAACAGTGGTTTGCGCTGGCGCAAAAGCGATATTAGATATTCCTAAAACACTCGAAATGCTTGAGACACTTGGTGTCCCCGTTATTACTTATAAATCCGATGAACTCCCTGCGTTTTACTCGCGAAAATCCGGACTCAAATCCCCGTTACGATTCGACCAAGTGGAAACAATCGCGAACACTATGCAAATGCAGAAGAAAATGAACATGAAGGGCGGCTTGCTCATCTGCAATCCAATTCCCATTCAACATGAAATCCCATATAATGAAATTATGCCCATAATTGAAGGCGCAATTGATCAAGCTGAAGCTCAGGGAATTAAGTCCAAAGAGGTCACCCCATTTTTACTTGACGCACTATTTCATTCCACGAAAGGAAAATCACTTGAAGCAAATATTGCACTCGTCCAAAACAATGTAAGACTTGCTGCAGAAATAGCGCTTGCATTTCACCAAAACTTGCATAGATAATTTAGGACTTGATAGGGTTTATACATGAGCGTTAAAAAGCAGGAAAGTAACCAAGAACCAAATAAACGCGGCTTTTTTACGCGCATTCGCAGCAATTTTTTAACCGGTATTATATTTGTTGTCCCTATATTCGTCACAATATATTTTGTTTGGTGGGCAATAAATTTTATTGACAATAAGGCGCAGCCCTTCATTCCAGAGCGCTTCGACCCAAATGTCATTTGGAACATTCAAGAAAAACTTGGTTTTCAAATTCCTGGCGTCGGTGTTATCTTTTTCATTATTTTTACGACCATAGTCGGTTCACTCACAAAAGGTCTATTTGGTAGAACGATAACAGGCTGGATCTCTTCTGCAATCAACCAATTTCCTGGCGTTCGATCTATTTATGGAGCGCTGAAACAAATTATAGAAACGATTTTTGCTAATCGTGAAAATAGTTTTCAACATGCCTGCTTAATCGAATACCCACGAAAAGGTGTATACGCGGTCGGATTTATATCTAAGTCTGCAGATGGAGAAGTTGTCAATAAATCCGGAAAAAGTCTATATGCAGTGTTTATTCCGACGACACCTAATCCCACATCTGGATTTTTACTTTACTTTCCTCAAGACGAAGTTCAAATTCTGGATATGAGCACAGAAGAGGCAGCGAAGCTGATTATTTCTGCAGGCCTTGTCGAACCTGAGCACCTTATAAAGTGAGCAATATGAGCGCTTTTTTTGTTGGTTTTTTCTCATCACTATCACTAATATTCGCAATCGGCGCTCAAAACGCATTTGTGCTTCGCCAAGGCATCAAGCGTGAGCACATTGGTGCGATTGTTTTATTTTGTGCGCTTTCAGATGCAATCTTGATATTCTTGGGTGTCACACTCGCCGCAGCAATCGAAAGACAATTTTCGAATATCGGAAATATATTCATTATAATTGGTATCTTATTTTTGATTGGCTACGGTCTTTCACGCTTGTGGGCGGCAGCAAAGGGAAACTATTCATTCGAAACTCGCCAAACCCAAACACAGTCCGTTTGGCAAAGTATCGCGATTTGCGCGGCATTCACATGGCTAAATCCGCATGTCTATCTCGACACAGTTGCCCTAATCGGTTCTCTTTCGTTACCATTTGAAGGGACTGCAAAGACTCTCTTCACTACAGGCGCAGTTCTCGCAAGTTTTACATTTTTTGGCGCACTGGGTTATGGGGCCTCCTATCTCGCGCCACTTTTTTCAAGTTCACGAGCCTGGCGGCTACTCGATATTGGAATTAGCCTATTAATGTTCGTGATTGCCTGGGGGTTATGGCAACACGCTTGATCTCCGACTTACTTCACGAGCGGATTCACTATTTTAGCATATGCAATTAACGATTGTCGCGATACCACTTCACAATTCTTATTCGATCTTCGTCGGGCAGCTCAGTGATGTTTGCTGGAGGCATTGCATTTGTAAGACCTGAATTGATGAAAATGTCTTTTGCATAGCGCGCAATTTGTACGTCAGTTTCAAGAATAACCCCTTTGGGAGGCATATGAATACCTGGCCAAACCGGTGTGCTTGCGTGGCACATTGAGCATCGTCCAGTCACAATCTGGACAATATCCTGAAATTCGGAACTTTCCATCAACACCAACTCTTCATCACTTAGCTCAACTTTACTAATCGTCTGAAAATTTGGGCTCATCGAAAGCCAAATCGCAGTAAAGAACAACATGGCTGTCAAAAACCAAGTCCAGTATGGAGGAGATTTGCGGGCATGTTTAGAATTAAAGAAATGACGAATTGTCACTCCCATCAAAAATACAAGCGCCGCAATTAACCAATTATACTTTGAAGCGAAGACAAGAGGGTAATGATTGCTTAACATTAAGAATATAACTGGCAAGGTCAGATAATTATTATGTGTCGAACGCAATTTCGCGATCTTGCCAAACTTGGCATCAGGTGTCCGTCCCGCGATCATATCTGCGACAACTATACGCTGGTTGGGCATAATTATAAAAAACACGTTAGCTGTCATAATCGTCGCAGTAAAAGCGCCAAGATGGATCATTGTGGCGCGCCCCGTAAAAACCAGATTATATCCATAAGCCATCGCGACAAGAAGCCCAAATAATAGAACCATTAAAATAGTCGGGTGGCGACCGAGTAAGGACTGACATAATCCATTATAGATAATCCACCCGAACACAAGTGTTGACGCAGAAATCATTATGGCTTGCCAATTCGAGAGCGGAAATTTACTGCTATCTATCATATAAAGGTCGGCGCCCACCCAATAAATGACAGCAAGAAGCGCCGCGCCCGAAAGCCAAGTTGCATAGCTTTCCCATTTGAACCAAGTCAGATGTGCGGGCATCTGATCAGGTGCAATTAAATATTTGTTAATATGATAAAAGCCGCCGCCATGCACTTGCCATTCTTCGCCGTGTGCGCCTTTGGGTAAATGTGGGCTCTTTTGAAGCGAAAGATCAAGGGCAATAAAGTAGAAACTCGACCCTATCCACGCAATTGCACATATCACATGAAGCCAACGCAATCCCAACGAAAGCCACTCATACATTACAGCAAAATCCGTCATTTATGCCTCCTCAAATCGCGCACAAATCCAAAGTCGAAATAACAGCACTAGTGAAAATTAAATTCTAACCTAAAGCAAGGCAATAATCAAAAGAGTTTCAACTACCAAAGCTCTGGATTATTAAATGCATCTACAGAAATACTGGGCCCTTTTAAAGGACTCAAATTTGCGTCAGTTAAGGAATTCACAAGCCAACCATGAGGCATACTTAACTCAAATGGCGCTGGGACAATATCAGTTGAAACCCATTCAAAACCAACTTTTTCGTAGAAGGAAGGATCGCCATAGGTCACTACAATTTCGACGTTTTTTTGGGCGCGCAAATCGTCTAGTCCGAACCGAATGAGAGCCTGCCCATAACCTTTTCCTTGACGGGCTGTTTGGATGGCCATTGGTGAAAGTAACCAAGCCTTTTTTTGAACATTTGGCATAAAAAGTCGCGTAAAGATAACCGCCGCAATGACGGCTTCACCTTCAACCCCGACATATGCCTTTATATCACCTTGTGGTGTATTTGCGAGCAACTCTTTACTAAGCGCGCCAATTATCTTGCCTTCAGAACCGCCTTCTGAATCCGCAAACGTCGTTTCAAAAAGCTCGACAGTCTGAGTGAAGTGATTTTTTAAATAGTGACCGAAATTCACACTGTTCATGCTCGCAATACCAAAAAATGATCCTGAGAATCCATACCGTTAAAAAGTCCAAATTAAAATGGTTTTTTGCCACCCAACGCCCAATTCAATAGTTCAATTATATGCACAATTGGTAAATTCGCATATAGACCAATTTGAGTCATGCAGCCAATATTTCCCGCTGCAACAACATCAACATCAAGTTTTTGAAGGTGATTGGCCTTGCGCTCTCCAAGCTGCTGGGCAATTTTTGGCTGCATAATATTATATGTACCAGCAGAACCACAACAAAGATGACTCTCCGCCGGTGTTTGAACTTTAAAGCCAGCCTTGATCAACAAAGCTTTTGGCGCATCAACAATTCTTTGACCGTGCTGAAGGGAGCAAGCCGCATGGTATCCCACTTTGACTTGACTTGATGTTTGAACCGTCGGAAAAATATCGATGAGAAACTCGGTCACATCTTTTGCAAGCCGCGACACTTTTTCAGCCTCTTGTGACATATCTGTATTCGCGAGCATGTGGCCATAGTCTTTAACCGTCGTTCCGCAACCTGAGGTCGTGATAATAATCGCGTCAAGCGCTCCATCCTTTTCGCAATTAAGCCATGACTTAATATTGGCTTTTGCAGCTTCAATAGCGGCTTCTTCTTTCCCCATATGATGAACAAGTGCGCCACAACACCCTATATTCTCAGGATGGACAACTTCCACACCTAGCCGGGTCAAAACGCTAATGGTTGCCCGCTGAATGCCCGGGTCTAAAACAGATTGCGCACAACCGGGCAAAATCGCAACCCGTTTTTTTCTTTGCCCTATGGAGGGATGCGTTTGCGGATAGTCACATTGTTTCGTAGCTGGAAGTTTGAATGGGGCAAGAGTTAGCATTGCATGGTAGCGACCCCAAAATAGTTTTCGGAATGGACGGCCGAGTTGTGCGAGGCGCATCACAAACTTAAATCTTTTTGGAAATGGCAATATTTTTGAAAGCACGTACCTAAGAACCCGATCGCCAATTGGGCGCTTATAATTTTTCTCGATATAAGCACGCGTATCATCAATTAAATGCATATAGTCTACGCCGGAAGGGCAGGTCGTCGTACATGCTAAACACGAAAGGCATTGATCAATATGTTTAACTGTCTGCGCATCAGGTTGACGTCCGCTTTCTAACAAAGATTTTATGAGATAAATTCGTCCTCGCGGACTATCAAGCTCATTGCCGAGAATTTTGTAACTTGGACAAGTCGCGGTACACATGCCACAATGCACACAGTCTTGTAAAATTGCTTCAGAGCGCGAAATATAGGGTTCTTTGAGCTGATCAATTGTGAAATCCGTCTTCATAAGAGGCCCCAGATTTCCTGTCCACTAAATCGATTATTGGGATCAAATACCTTCAATAGTGAACTTCGGATTTCTTTTTCAGGCGCACGATACGACGGAAGTCGCTGACCCCTTGCCCCCTTCTCGCAAACTGCAAATATTCCGTTTTTACATAGCGATTGGATTTTTTGAACCGAAGCTGCGGTTACGATTTGCGTCCCGCCCATTTGCACGAGTGTATTGTCAAGGTTAAGATTTGGAAGCAAAAGTGAAACTTGTGAAGGGTTCAAAAATATCCGCCATACCTCATCCGCATCTGAAAAATGTGCCCAGTCTCTTAACGACTCCCATTCATCGGCTTGCACCATCTCACACGCGCCGATCATATTTTCCATTTCCAGCCGAGATTGCTTGACTTGGTCACCTTCTAATCGCACGAAAACCTTATCATTAGTCCAACTCATCCCTGAAATATCAAGAGGCATGCGCATGGCTTTGCCGACCAACTCAAAAGTCTGCATCCAATCAAGTTGAGCCGAAAGATAAATGAATTCCTTAGGCTTAGGTAACACTTTTAACGTGAACTCCTTTGCAACACCAAGCCCCCCACGAGAGCCGACAAAAAACTTCGTCAAGTCAAGTCCGGTGACATTTTTCATAACTTTGCCACCAGTCCGAATTTCTTGCGCTGTCCCATCAATAAATTTCAAACCCAAAACTGAATCGCGGATTGAACCACATCGAATTCTTCTTGGGCCATCGAGATTGACCCCAACTGCGCCTCCAATCGTGGGCACCCCTTGTGTTCCTAAGATGCTTCGATGATCCATAGGATCAAAGCTGAGCATCTGTGCATTTTCACTAAGCACATCTTCCAAAGCCTCCATCGTCATACCCGCCCCAACGGTAATATATAGTTCATCTGGCGCATATTCGATTACAGATTCGTCAAGGGCAAATCGTTCACCCTGACCACCACGCGTACCATTGCCACAAATACTGATTTTATCTAGTTCCAAAATTTGAGCGCGAATATTCAACAATTCTGCCTCCGAGATTCAGAAATTGTCAGAGGAAAGACTTTTTCAGGATTGAGTTGCCAGTTTGGATCAAAAGCATCTTTGATTTGCATCATGCGCTCAAGTTCAATCGTGTTCCATTGCGCGCCCATAAGTTCACGCTTTTCAACGCCAACACCGTGTTCGCCAGTTAAACAACCACCTAACTCAACGCATTTTTTTAAAATTTCAGCACCCATGGCTTCTGCTCTTTCAAGGTCACCTTCTTTTTGCGCATCATACATAATCAAAGGATGTAGATTGCCATCTCCCGCGTGAAAGACATTAGTAACGCCCATGCAATGTGATTTGGAAATTTCTTCAATTTCTTGCAAAGCATACGCAAGTTGAGATATCGGCACACAGCCATCAAGCGTTATATAATCGGCAATCCTTCCCATTACGCCAAAAGCCGCTTTACGTCCAGCCCAGATTTTAACAGCTTGCTCGCCGTCGCGTGCACTCCGAATTTCCTTAGCATGATGACGCTGTGCAATCTCCTCGACAATGCTGGTTTGCCTTTGGATAAAGCTTTCGCGCCCTTCAAACTCAACGATCAATAGCGCTGAGACATCCGGATAGCCTGCGTTCGCAAATTTCTCCACTTGCTCAATCATCGTTTTGTCCATGTACTCAATCGCCACCGGCAAAATCCCTGCTTTAATAATATCAGCAACACAAGCCCCAGCCTCATGGGGATCATCAAAACCGATTAACATAGGCAAAGACCCCGCCGCCTTTGTTTCCAGTTTTAAACAGGCTTCCGTAATAATTCCGAGCTGCCCTTCAGAACCACAAATCAAGCCGCGCAAATCAAGGCCATCATCTTGATGAAACGTCAAAATCTCACCGTCATGTGTAACGATGGTGACTGAAACGAGATTATTTGTAGTCACGCCGTATTTCAAACAATGCGCACCGCCAGAATTCATCGCAACATTACCACCAATCGTACATGCCATTTGGCTCGAAGGGTCAGGCGCGTAAAACAAACCATACATATCGACAAAATCTGAAACTGATAAGTTGGTCATCCCAGATTGAACTGTAATCATTCGATCATTAGGCTCAAATGCAAGCACCTGATCCATCTTGGTGAGCGCTAAAACGATCCCCCCCTTTAGCGGCATCGCGCCGCCAACCAATGAAGTCCCGGCTCCGCGTGCAACAACGGGTATTTTCTTAGCTTTCGCAATTCTCATTATGTCGGCAATCTGAGACGTTTTTGAGGGCAAGACCACTGCCAACGGCATTTCTCGATAAGCCGTATATGCATCACACTCATATACACGCAGTAAGCCGGGATCAGTAATCCATTCGGCTTCGGGCACAGACTGAATTAAAATTGCGATCACATCATTGCTATTGGTCATCTCGCGATTTTGCGCTAAAGTAAATTCAAAATCAATTTGGTAAATTTACGCAATGGACTACATTTACGCGATTTCACTCTTAGACTGGGTCGCTATTATTTTTTTTCTATCGTCAATTTTGTATTTTAATTGGCGCATCGAAACCGAAATCCCAGGTTTAAAAAAGTCAACACATATCCTAATGTCCCGTTTTCGGCGCGAATGGATGCAAGTGCTCATTACGCGCGAAAACCGCATCGTCGACGCGCAAATATTATCGACACTTCAACAAAGTGCACGCTTCTTTGCTTCTGGGACAATGATCGCCGTCGGTGGCATTATTGCCCTCATGGGAAAACCTGAAATACAAGCTGAGCTTGAAACAGTGCTCAATCAAGAAGTGCCGCATGACATCTGGAATCTAAAGCTATTTTTTACCGCCATTGTACTTGCAAATGGTTTTTTTAGCTTTATTTGGTCAGCGCGCGTTTTTGGATATAGCGCTATCACGATGGCAGCCATTCCTGAAAAAACCAACGCAGACTCACAAAAACACGCCGAGCGGGCCGCCACACTCAATATTAATGCATCGCGCAATTTTAATCGTGGATTAAGGATGATATATTTCGCACTGGCAGCGCTTTGTTGGCTCCTCGGCCCATTGCCATTTATATTAGCGAACCTATCGGTTGTTTATGCGATATGGAAACGAGAGTTTCACTCTCATTCACGTTCAGAAATTGAGGCTTAATTTTATGGAAGATCCACTAAAGGGATTGGCAGAGATTAGAAAAGAACGCGGCATTCCGCCCGTTGAAAAATGGAATCCCCCCTATTGCGGCGAACTCGACATACACATTAAACGCAATGGACTTTGGTACTACATGGGCACTCCCATCGGTCGACCTGAGCTTGTGCGCTTATTTTCAACGATATTACTACGCGAAAACGATGACTATTTCTTAGTCACACCAGTTGAAAAAGTGAAAATTAAAGTCGATGACGTCCCATTTTTAGCTGTCGACTTTGAAGTGCACGATGACGCTTTGCATTTTTTCACAAAAACGGAAGACCATATCATCGCAAGCGATAAAAACCCTATTCATGTTAAAATCGACGATAGTGGAGAACCCTCACCCTACATTAAAGTCAGGCGCAATCTATGGGCACTGATTGACCGAAAAAGTTACTACCGACTTGTCGACATTGGTGTGATAGAGAGGCAAATGTTTGGCCTACGTTCACGTGGCGTGTTTTTTCCAATCATTGAAGCTTCAAAACTCGAACTATGAAATTTGATCTGAATCGCAAAAATCAATTTGCCAAAATTACGCCGAGTTTCTGCTTATCTTAAAAAATCTCGGAACTCGTGCAAAACTCTCTGATAGAGAGCACGTTTAAAGGGAACGATTTTTCCAATTATATCGTCCGCTCTCATCCATTTCCATTCAGAAAACTCCGGATGATCCTGCGCAATATTGATATCTTCATCACTTCCCAAAAAATGATAGCACACCCATTTTTGTCGTTGACCTCGATATTTTCCACCCCAGATTTTTCCAAGCAATTCTTTAGGCAGATCATATTGCAACCAATCGCGCGTCTGAGACAACATCTCAACTTTATTCGCAGTCACTCCAGTCTCTTCTTGCAACTCACGTGTCGAAGCCTTTAAAAAGACTTCACCCTTATCAATGCCACCTTGTGGCATTTGCCATGCATCAATTGGATTATCGATTCGTTTCGCTGCAAAAATCAGTCGGTCTCGGTTCACCAAACAAATGCCTGCGCAAGGCCGATAGGGGAGATGTGCAAAAGACATTATTCAGCTTTTATCGCGTCAAGGGAATGAATAATGTCAATTGCATAAGCCAGCTGGTTATCGGTTTCGCGAAGCTTGGATTGCTCTTCTCGCTCGATGCGTTCAGCTTCGAGTACTTCCAATTGCTCTTCGGTCAAACTGTCATTTTCAAGCGCACCCTGCAAAGAACCCTCACCGGTTTTACCGAAGGCTTGTGATGTCGTTTCATTTTCTTCATTTTGAGAAGGGCGTTCATATTCAATATATACATCTGGCTCTACACCAAGTCCTTGAATTGAGCGGCCAGACGGAGTGAAATATCGCTGTGTTGTCAATCGAATAGCGCTTTCGCGGTCGACCGGCATAATCGTCTGTACAGAACCTTTTCCAAAACTTGTCGTGCCAACAATCACTGCCCGTCGATGATCTTTTAGCGCGCCCGCCACGATTTCAGAAGCACTTGCAGAACCCCGATCAATGAGCACAACAATTGGCTTCCCATCTGTAATGTCACCGGGTGTCGCATTATTTCGACTGCTGTCATTTTCATCGCGCCCACGTGTCGAAACGATTTCCCCTTGCTCCAAAAACGCGTCTGAAACTTGAATAGCTGTGGGGAGGAGTCCGCCCGGATTATTCCTAAGATCAACAATAAATCCCGAAATATTTTCCTTGCCGCCAATTTCTTCTTCAACTTTTGCCAAGTCATCCATCATATTTGGAAAAGTTTGTTCATTAAACTGGGCAATACGAATGATCGCAACATCACCCTCTAAACTTACGCGCGCAGATTGCGTTTTTATAGCTTCTCTTGTCACTTCGACGTCAAATGGTTCGGCCTCTCCTTCTCTTACAATTGTGACCAAAATTGTAGAGCCTATCGGACCGCGCAGTTTTTCAATCGCATCATTCAGATTCAAACCGATAAGGGTTTCTCCATCAACATGCGTAATAAAATCACCCGCCTCAATTCCAGCTTGAGTTGCAGGGCTATCATCAATTGGAGATACGACTTTAACAAGGCCATCTTCCTGAGTTACGACAATACCAAGTCCACTAAATTCTCCTGAAGTATCCTCCTGCATTTGAGTGTAGGATTCACCGCTCAAGTAAGACGAGTGGGGATCTAAAGAGGTGAGCATTCCATTGATCGCAGCATCAATTAAATCATCCAACTCAACAGGCTCAACATAATCAGATTGAATCTGTTCGATCACGCTCGCAAATCGATCCAACTCTCTATAATCTGACTCACTCAGCTCTTGAGCTACTAATGGCAAACTCACCAAAGTTGGCAAACCAAAAGCATAAAATGACTTAATGAATGTTGAACTTAATTTCATAATGTAACTACTCCGTAAGGGAAAAATACTCATACAAGTTTTGAGTAGACCCTGATTTTCTAAGCTCTACATATAACTTATTAAATTGATTTTCTACACCCTCTTCCGAAGAATTTGATTCAGATTGCTTCTTGTGCGCAAATACGCCGATAATTTCATCTTGCTTAATATTTTGACCAACAGTTGTCGTGACTCGGTCCATTCCAGATATCACCAGCAAATAACCAAGTGCTGGTTCGATAATAATTGTAGGTCCATAGCGATGAAAATCTTCCGAAAATCGAACTGTACCACTTATCGGCGCACGCACAATATTTTCTCTTGTTACGAATTCAATGCCGTCAAATTTATCGACTCTTTGCCCTGAAACTGGCCAAGGCCAATTTCCTTTTAAACTCTCAAAACCATCGTTTACAAAAAGATCTGGAGAAATTTCAACTTTATCAATGAGCCCAATAAATGCGTTTAAATTATCAGAAACTAAAAAAATGCTGTCCATGAAATTCGGGTCAGTCAAGATAGAATCATCATTTTGCTGATATTGAGCAATTGCCAGTTCGCTCCTCAAATTACTGACCTTCTCTGTGGCGGATATCGTCGAGGAAGTTAACACTTCTTCAAGGGCAAGAACCTGATTAAGATCACGAAGCTCCTCCGCAAGCCCGCTCAATTTTTTTTCAAGAGGCGCTAAGATTGTTTCTGTAATGACGTTTGCTTGCATGGCTGAAACAATTCCACCAGGATGCAATACATAATCAGGTGCTGGGTTGGATTGAATGGTCGATATATAACCTAATATTGTGCCAAGTTCTTTACTTTCATCTCGAAATTTGCGTTCGATAAAATCTCTTTTCTCTTTAAAATTGCGCGAAACCTCACGCATCTCTTGCAAAGTACTTTCAAGTTGGGCGGCGGTTAGAGACAGCTCTTGAATACTCATTCCCTCTCCCGATCGAAAGGCCTCACTTACAGTTTCAAGACGGCCCTCGATTTGACCAAGACGCGCCTGAACGTCTTGCGCTTGAGCTGACCCACAAAACAAAAGAAAAATACAGATTACTCGATTAAGCATTTTCCAGACATCTCAGAAGGTTTTTCAATATTCATTAAATGTAAAAGAGTCGGAGCTAAATCACATAGACCTCCATACTCACGCACATTTTTAGTTTCGCCAACAATAATATAGGGAACAGGGTTCAAAGTATGCGCCGTATGCGCTTCCTTGGTTTGCGGATCGATCATAACCTCACAATTTCCATGATCAGCAGTGACAATCATCTTCTGCCCCATTTTTTCACA
Source organism: Paracoccaceae bacterium (assembly GCA_965263365.1). Taxonomy (GTDB): domain Bacteria; phylum Pseudomonadota; class Alphaproteobacteria; order Rhodobacterales; family Rhodobacteraceae; genus CANMUM01. Next base: position 413,501 of record OZ253672.1, on the reverse strand, counting down.
GGCATTTACGGCTATTCCCAGTTGTTTATCAACCGCTTCGACCGCCCTAATCGCGGCTGGCAAATCTCCTGTATGACCGACCATATCCGGATTCGCAAAATTACAGATTATGAGATCATATTTTCCAGATGATATCGAATCCTGCAACTTTTCTCCGACTTCAACCGCTGACATTTCTGGTTTCAGGTCATAAGTTCGAACTTTTGGACTTTCTGCCATATAGCGATCTTCGTTTTTGTTTAGTTTTTCGGCACCACCATTCATGAAAAATGTAACGTGAGGGTATTTTTCCGTTTCAGCCAATCGCAATTGCGATTTGCCCGCACGACTTACAAGTTCTCCCAGCGTATTTTTCAAATTTTCTTTTTGAAAAAGGGGCTCTATATATTCATCATGCTCATTTGAATAGCTCACCATTCCCATCAATGATGACCATTCTCTTTTTTCGCGTTGAAAGCCTTCGAAGTTGTCATCCGCAAGCGCCGATAAAATTTCGCGTGCACGGTCTGCGCGGAAATTCGCAAAAAGCAAACCATCTCCCGACTTGACGCCCTGATAATCCTTGATAATCGTGGGCGAAATAAACTCATCACCTTCATCAGAATCATATGCCTGCTGAATGCCTTTAGAAACCGTTTCTGCCCTAGCGCCAGCCCCGTTCACAATGGCATCATAGGCTTTTTTAATACGCTCCCATCGATTATCGCGATCCATTGCATAGAATCTACCCATCAAGGTTCCAATAACTGCCTCTTTTGGCATTTTTTCGATTAACTTTGGTAAACTCTCTTCAGCCGAACGCGGCGCAACATCTCGACCATCTGCAAATAAATGTAAAACCGGTGTCACATTATTTTTCACAGCGACTGACGTTAAAGCGACAAGATGATCTTCGTGCGCATGAACGCCGCCATTGGATGCGCATCCCATGATATGAACGCGCCCGCCCGCACGGTTCACCTTCGACAAGCCCTCCATCAAAACGGTATTTTTTGCAAGAGAACCATCCTCAACGGCTCGGTCTATCTTCGGTAAATCCATCCAAACAACACGCCCTGCGCCAATTGTGGTGTGCCCAACTTCTGAGTTTCCCATTTGGCCTTTTGGCAATCCCACTGCATTGCCATGCGCTTTCAAAAATCCATTTGGATATTGAGCGCAGATGCGGTCAAAATTCGGAGTTTTAGCTAGCGCGATCGCATTTGCCTCTTGATCTGGGTTATGTCCCCATCCATCCAAAATAATAAGTGTGACAGTATTTTTCATCTTCCGCTCTCCGTCGTTCAAAGGTGTAACGACTATCAAAATCAAAAGCAACAAACTTTCCAATTTTGAGCGGCTGAATTCTGGTAACTAATTCTGGGTGATCAGCTGTCGAATCGAGCTAGAAAAAATTAATTTTTCATCTTGAATTCCAAACTCAAAAAATTAAATCAAAAGCATAAATATAGCGTGAATTTTAGTATTTGAGAGGCAATAATGATTTTACCAATGATGAAGAAATTTGTGCGGCTTGAAGCATTTGCGGGCATTTTGCTTGGGATCGCCGCTATTTTAGCTCTCATCGCGCAAAATTCACCCCTACAGCCTCTTTATGCGAATTTTCTAGACACAAAAATTACAGTCGATATCGGCAATTTTGGAATTTCTAAGGCCGCCGTGCTTTGGATTAATGACGGGCTTATGGCTGTCTTTTTCTTATTAGTTGGTCTCGAAATTAAACGAGAGGTGAAAGTTGGACAGTTATCTTCTCCACAGAAATTTGCGCTCCCTGCAATTGCAGCACTTGGTGGTCTAATTTTTCCCGCCATTGTATTTTACCTATTTAACGCAAGTACGCCTGAAAACTTAAACGGATGGGCAATTCCGACCGCGACCGATATCGCATTCGCACTCGGCGTAATCCTATTGCTTGGATCGCGTGTCCCCCTAACAATCAAGGTTACACTTGTCGCAATCGCAATCATTGATGACTTAGCCGCCATTACAATAATTGCTCTGTTTTATACCTCTAAACTTTCATTAACCGCTCTTGGTGTCGGCGCAATTTTTCTGGCAATAATGCTTGTATTGAACTTGCGGGGCGTTACGCAGCGCGCACCCTATATTTTACTTGGCGTTCTCCTTTGGGTTGCCGTACTTAAATCAGGCGTTCATGCAACCCTCGCAGGTGTTGCAACCGCATTCATGATACCCATGCGCAGCCCCGATGGCAAATCGCCCGTCGAAAGCTTAGAACACAGCCTTCACCCTTGGGTTGCCTATATGATCCTTCCCCTCTTCGCATTTGCAAATGCTGGCGTCCCGTTGATTGGACTAAGTCTTTCGGACATTATGCAGCCCTTACCTATGGGGATTACTCTTGGCTTGCTCATTGGAAAACCGCTTGGTGTTATTTTGTTTAGTATTATTGCAATAAAAATCGGTCTTGCAAAATTCCCAGAAGGTAGCAATTTCGTCCACTATTTGGGAATGGCAGTACTTACAGGAATTGGCTTCACAATGTCGCTCTTTATTGGCACCTTGGCATTCGATGATCTGGCGCTACAAAACGCCGTCAGACTGGGCGTGCTTGCTGGCTCTATAATTACGGGTCTTTTGGGTAGTCTCATATTCATCTTGTTTACCAAGCCCAATCCAAACGTCGAATCTTGATAAAACTTAATAGCGAATAAGAGCTATGTCCGTTTGGCCTTATTGTTTATGGTGCCTTACTCTTTATGATAAGGACTTCCGGACATAATCGTCATCGCACGGTATAATTGTTCGGTAAGCATCACCCTGATCAGTATATGAGGCCAAACCATCTTTCCAAAGCTAATTTTTTTTGTTGCCAATTGCGTAAATTCTTCGGTCAGTCCGTCCGCGCCACCGATCACAATATTTAGTCGGCGAGCCCCCATGTCTTTGGAGCGGGCTAATTCCTGAGAAAACTTTGGCGAGCTCCAGCTTTCTCCACGTTCATCAAGTACCCAAAAACTCTCTCCAGCTAGGAAATCTTGAAGTGTACGCGATCCGACGATTTTATCACTAACTTTTCGCTCATCAAGCTCGATCACCTCAAATTTAGAGAAACCATACATGCGACCAACTTTGGTTGCACGAGAAAGGTAGTCAGCAACAAGTTCCGCCTCTGGACTAGACTTGAGACGCCCAATGACAACAAGTCGTATAATCATCACGCAGTTTGAGGCGCGGTCTCTTCCGACCAAAGCTTTTCAAGCTGATAAAATTCGCGCACCTCAGGGCGGAACAAATGAATAATTACATCACTCCCGTCGATCAAAACCCAATCAGCTTCACTCTTACCTTCAATGCGAGGCACGCCGTACCCCTCTTTTTTAATCTCTTCGCACAATTTATCAGCAATCGAAGCAACCTGTCGGTTAGACCGGCCCGATGCAATCACCATATAATCAGCTATTGTGGATTTTCCTTGCAAAGAAATAACAGTGATATCCTCACCTTTTTCTTTTGCTATCAATTGTTCAACAAGCGCTAGCAAGTCTTCGCTAGAATTTGTTGAGTTGCGCCTAGACTTTACCTTTTCAGGCTCGCTAGCGTCCGCAGAAATTGCTTGCGGCAGAGTGCATTCTCCTATTGTTACATGTTGAGCGTCGCTCTCTGTAAAACTACCACCAAATGATCTGACTGACAAGTTTTTTGATGCCCTCTTGTCAAATATTGGCAAATCGCCATATTAGGAACGTGAAAAGGGAATGAAATGCGGCGCATACTTTTAATAATAACTGGCGGAATCGCGGCTTATAAAGCTCTCATGCTTATCCGCGAACTCCGAAACCAAGATATTGAAGTCGTGCCAGTTATGACAGAAAGCGCAAAGGAATTTGTAACACCGCTTTCGGTCGCCGCGCTCGCAGAGCAACCTGTTCGCTCGCAACTGTTCAGCCTTGATGATGAAGCCAAGATGGGTCACATTGAGTTATCGCGCTCCGCGGACGCAGTGGTAATTGCCCCTGCTACTGCCAATTTTATTGGAAAAGTTGCAAATGGACTTGCCGATGATTTGGCATCAACCTTAGTCATCGCAACTCGGTCTCCCGTCATGATCGCGCCCGCAATGAATGTTGCCATGTGGGAAAGCGAAGCCAATCAAGCCAATATAAAAACCCTAAAGTCACGCAATTTTGAAATGATTGGCCCTATGGAGGGCGATATGGCTTGTGGAGAATTTGGTTTTGGGCGCCTTGTTGAACCGACCGACATTTTGCAGGCTATTTTATCTCATTTTGGTGATTTACCGCTAAGGGGACGTCAAATCACGATCACTTCTGGGCCGACTCACGAACCCATAGACCCAGTTAGATACATCGCCAATCGTTCATCAGGTAAACAAGGAACCGCAATTGCAGAAGCCTTACAACGACTCGGCGCAAACATAACATTCGTAACAGGCCCGGCCACCGCCCCAAGGCCATCGGGCACGAAAATTATTGAGGTTCAATCGGCAGATGAGATGTACCAAGCGGTTCATAAAAACCTGCCTAGTGACGTATTTATTTCAGTTGCTGCTGTCGCCGATTGGAAGGTCGAAGCCCGTGAACAAAAAATAAAAAAGAATAATGACGGATTGCCCCAATTATCCTTTGAAAAAAACCCAGATATTTTGCAATCGGTTTGCAAATCAAAAAACCGGCCGCGCCTCGTGATCGGCTTCGCGGCCGAAACCGAAAATGTTCTTGAGCATGGACAAACTAAACGGGAACGAAAAGGATGCGACTGGTTACTTGCCAATGACGTATCTCATCGGACTGGCATCATGGGCGGCGAACATAATCAGATTCAGTTTATTACAAAAGACGAAACAAAAGCTTGGCCAAAAGCCTCAAAGAAGGATGTCGCAAATAAACTTGCTGAAAAAATCCTAGATGAAATTAAAAAATGGCCAAATGCATAAAATTTAAAGCAACCTTAGATGCCGATTTATCACTCTTGCCGCCAAAGCGTGCAAGCGAAGGTGCAGTTGGATATGACTTATGTGCGAACTTGTCACAACCCGTTACCGTTTCGCCGCTTGAACGGGTTAAAATTCCAACTGGATTAATGATTGAACTCCCTATCAATACAGAAGCGCAAATTCGTCCGAGATCTGGTCTCGCAATTAAATCTGGAATTACCGTTATTAATTCACCTGGAACGATTGACTGGGATTACCGCGGCGAAATAATCATTGGTCTTGTTAACCTGTCCTCCGAAACATTCAACATTACTCATGGCATGCGAATTGCACAGCTCGTTATCGCTTCAGTTGAGATCTTATCATTTGAAGAAGTTGTTCATTTTTCAACTAGCCACCGTGACAAACGCGGTTTTGGCTCAACAGGGTTAAAATGAACACCTCTGAACGCTATATCCGTCAAATCTTAGTTCGCGATTTTGGCGGCGCCGCACAAAAAAAACTCACTGAATCACATATAGGACTCATTGGATTGGGTGGAATTGGCGCCCCGACCGCGCTCTATCTCGTTGGTGCCGGTGTCGGTAAAATTACAGTTTTTGAATTCGACGTCATCTCGACGAGTAATTTGCATCGTCAAGTTCTATTTTCAAATTTTGATGTGGGTCGCCCTAAAATAGAGGTCGGAATAGAGAAGCTACGCAGCCTAAATCCAAATGTCGAGATTATTGATGGCGGCAAATTTCAAATTGGAAATGAACCAAGTGTTGAAAAACTTGATCTACTCATTGATGGTTCCGACAATCTCGCAACGCGACATCTTGCCAACCGTTATGCATTCACTCAAAAAATACCCCTTTTGTCGGCTTCGCTCGCTCAGTGGGAAGGACAGATTGCCCATTTTAGTCCGCCAGCCTCAGCCTGTTATCACTGCTTAGTTCCTGAAACAACTGATCCCAATTCACTGCCCTCTTGCTCCGAGCTCGGTGTAATTGGAGCCGTCGCAGGTGTAATTGGAACGATGACGTCCCTTGAAGCTATCAAAATTTTAACGCAGTCTCGCGGCGCTCTACCGCTTGGTGAAATGCTCCTTTACGACGGTAGCGAAATGGAGAGCAGACGTATAAAAATAGCGAAGCGCGGAGAATGCGCCGTTTGCGGCACTCCTCGTTAAGCTACGGGCATCGCGCAAAATAGCGCGCCCATTCATAAAATCTTGATGCTCAAATGAAACCAACTGTCGCAAGAACTCAAAACCAATCATCATGAATAGAACCGCAAAAATCACATCACTGGTAAAATGCGCCCCTGACATAACACGCATTAGCGCCATCGGCGCAAAAATCAATATAGCCCAGTACGCGCGCGGAAATATGACCCACAAAACAATCATGATTGCCGCAGCGCCAGAAGCTTCTCCTGATACGAAACTACAATTTGTTTCACACTGATCCACTGGAAACAATGACACGGGCGTAAATTCTCGCGTGCCCCCAAATTCAACGATATTGCGAGGACGTGCGCGCCCCCAAACTTCTTTTAAAATCCCGTTGGTTAAAATGATAGGGAAGCAAACAAAATACGCGAGAATAAAGCTATATATCCGTCGCGGCACATTCAAAGCCAAACGCGCGTGAAACAGAACAATAACAAAAAAAACGAGCGGCAAGATCAAAGAAAATTTATAATAAAATTCACGCGCGATTGCGAACCACCCACGCTGTCCGAGCCATGCTCCATTCTCAAAAAATAAGGATGAAATTTTGAGATCAATAGCTGGAAAGAAATGAAATAAAACAAAAAACAAAAAACAAAAAACAAAAAGATATCGAATGGGTATAAATTTTTTGCTCATTAACTTACCTAAATTGACCTATTCGCCATTACTTGATAAACGATTTTCAATCAAGGTAGGCAATTAATTTGAAGAACCGTTTTTACAAAATCTTGCTGTCGGCGACGATTTTTTTCTCGTCATTCGCAAACGCTCAAGACACGACAACAAGGCTTGGACGCGAAACTAATCTTCCAATTCCGAGGTTTGTTTCGATTAAAGGTGATGAAGCATTTATGCGCAAAGGTCCCTCTTCAGAATACGAAATTAAATGGGTTTATGGTTTGAAAGGTTTGCCTCTTGTTGTGACAGCCGAAAGCGGGCACTGGCGAAAGGTCGAAGATTTCGAAGGCGAAACTGGCTGGCTACATTATGTACTCCTTTCGGGCAACCGGACTGCTCTTATTACTGAGGAGCGCGTTTCACTCAACAAAACGCCTTCTCAAAACGCGCAACTTGTCGCAATATTAGAGCAAAATGTGGTTGCAAATTTGTTAGCTTGTGAACTTGAGTGGTGCTTGATCGAAGCGGATGGATATGAAGGATGGTTGCCAAAATCAAGTTTTTGGGGTGCCAGCTCGGAAGAAGTCTTTAAAGAATAGGCATTCGATCGCCACCCTATCCACAACCTGCTAAATCGCGATTTTAATTGCCCAAGAAATTATTGAATTGAGAAAACGGTAGTTTCTTGGCACCACTTCCTTCGACTCTTTTTAAACAAAATGTAGAAATTATCTCCAATTTAAGTACTCGAAAATAGCACATTGTAATCAGCTTCGGCGCATGAAATTAGAACTTAATTCGTCAAAAAAACGCTCAATCTCTTGACCTTTCAAAGATTGTTGCGCAAAGAAATCCAAGCAAAGGAAACATAAAATGCCAAAGCTTGACCACATCCGCAATTTCTCGATTGTCGCTCACATTGACCATGGCAAATCTACGCTAGCGGATCGATTAATTCAATCAACTCAAACGGTTGCTGATCGAGATATGCAAGACCAGTTGCTTGACAGCATGGATATTGAACGTGAACGCGGCATAACCATTAAGGCCAATACCGTTCGCATCGATTACCGCGCAAAAGATGGTGAAGACTACGTCTTAAATCTGATTGACACGCCAGGGCATGTCGACTTCGCCTATGAGGTATCGCGTTCAATGCGCGCGTGTGAAGGTTCCTTGTTGGTTGTTGACGCCTCACAAGGCGTTGAGGCGCAAACACTTGCAAATGTTTATACCGCAATTGATGCCGATCATGAAATTGTTCCAGTGCTCAACAAAGTTGATCTTCCTGCAGCTGAGCCAGAACGCGTGAAAGAACAAATCGAAGATGTCATCGGGATTGAAGCCCACGACGCCATCGAAATTTCTGCGAAAACTGGGCTTGGAATTCCCGATGTTTTAGAGGCAATTGTCACCAGATTGCCGGCGCCTGAAGGCGAATTAGATGCGGCTCTCAAAGCGCTTCTCGTCGACAGTTGGTATGATGCTTACCTTGGCGTTGTCGTACTTGTGCGCATCATGGACGGGCAGCTTAAAAAAGGTGACCGTGTCCGCATGATGCAAACAGGCGCAAGCTATACGATTGATAAAGTGGCGGTATTAAAACCCAAAATGACAGATATTGATGCGCTACGTCCGGGGGAACTTGGTGTCATCACAGCTTCGATCAAGCAGGTACGTGATACACGCGTAGGCGATACAATTACGCATGAGAAAAAGCAAACTCCCGAGCCACTCGCGGGTTATAAACCTGCCCAGCCTGTTGTCTTTTGTGGTCTTTTCCCGGTTGATGCAAATGATTTTGAGGACATGCGTTCTGCAATTGAAAAGCTCTCATTAAATGATGCAAGTTTTTCGCATGAAATGGAAACATCGGCAGCGCTTGGATTTGGATTTAGATGCGGATTTTTAGGTCTTCTGCATTTGGAGGTTATTAGAGAGCGGCTTGAGCGCGAATTCGACTTAGACTTAATTACCACGGCGCCAAGCGTAATTTACCATATATACATGCGTGATAGCTCGATGATTGAACTCCACAATCCAGCAGATTTGCCAGACTTAACTCATGTTGACCGAATTGAAGAACCGCGCATAAAGGCGACGATAATGGTGCCCGATGAGTATTTAGGAGACGTATTAAAACTATGCCAAGACCGGCGCGGAATTCAAATTGATCTCACCTATGCCGGGACACGTGCGATGGTTGTCTATGACTTACCTTTGAATGAGGTTGTCTTTGATTTCTACGACCGCCTGAAATCAGTGACGAAGGGATATGCAAGTTTTGACTATCAGCTCAAAGGCTATTCAGAAGATCAATTGGTCAAAATGCAGATCCTCGTCAATGAGGAGCCAGTAGACGCGCTCTCAATGATGGTTCATCGAAACAGAGCCGAATCTCGCGGTCGTGCAATGTGTGAAAAGCTTAAGGAACTTATTCCCCAACATATGTTCAAAATTCCAATTCAGGCAGCGATTGGCGGTCGTGTGATTGCCCGTGAAACCCTTTCAGCGCTCCGTAAAGATGTTACAGCGAAGTGTTACGGCGGCGATGCCACGCGTAAGAAAAAACTGCTCGAAAAGCAAAAGGCCGGTAAAAAGCGTATGCGCCAATTTGGAAAAGTTGAAATTCCTCAAGAAGCGTTTATTAAAGCCCTTAAAATTGATGATTAATATCAGACTTGCATTTAGCCGAATTTGTCTGAACTTTTATTAAACGAAATGCCGATAAACTAGAGATTCTTAAACTAGAGGCTCGATTTTCTAAAACGCCAACGAACACTAAAATTCGAAAGGCCGACAAATTCGCATCGGCAAACTGATATCTAGAAAAGATCTAGTGACTGTGATGATCGCTCAAGCATTGCAAATCTTCATGCTCTTTATCATCGGAATGATCTGAGGCAGATTCGTCAAAATCACTATTCACATGAGTGTTGATAACCACATCCTCGTGGCCTTCAAATTCTAACGTGACAGAAATTTCTTGCCCCTCTTCGAGCGAATTCTCAAGTCCCATGAGCATAATGTGATGTCCACCGCGTTGAAAGGTAAAACAATGCGAAGCTGGAATTTCAACGCCTTCTTCCAGATGAATCATCGACATAACACCTTCGTCATTCATGCTATGTGTATGCACTTCCGTTTTTGCAGCCACTTCGGAATGCGCACCCAAAAGGACAATATCCTCATCAGTATTATTAAAAATTTTAAAAAATACAGCTCCGACTTTAGCTGTGGGCGTTGAAACACGCGCATAAGAATCTGTTATTGAAACTGGCTCTTCAAGTGCGTAACCTTCCAGTGCAAATAAAAGGCTCGCTAAGGAAAAAAATGCAAATTTCTTCATCAATTCAACTCAATATTTAGTTACTGGGAAATCAAGTCTCTTAACTTAATAAACAAGCCTATAATCCAATGCACTAAAAACAAAAATATCGCGGGATATTGCTAAAAATTAGAAACGCATTAAGCGCTCATAATTTCCTTCTTAACTTTCAAAGCATTTGAAGAGAGCTCTGCATCTTTTGCCTTTGATAAAAAAGCATCCAACCCACCTCTATGATCTACTGAACGCAATGCAGCTGCCGAGATTCGAAACTTGAAACTGCGACCCAATTTCTCGGAGAGGAGCGTAACATCATTCAGATTAGGACGAAAGACACGGCGTGTTTTGTTCATCGCGTGGCTAACGTTATTTCCGGATTGAACAGCTTTACCTGTAAATTCGCAACGACGTGACATTTTTCTTATTCCTTATCTATGTTTTGCACAATTATCGCAAAACGCCGCACAAAAAGCGGCGAGTCGAAGCGTTGTATAAACACCAAAGAAACGAAGGTCAAGAACACGAACATTAAAACCCACCTCATTTTGCTTAAAATTAATGATCGCTTGAAGGGTTGCCCGCAAATCGCTAATACTAAATACGAACAAAATCCAAAAATTTAAGTAACTTAGACAATATGAAAGCCCTCTCCTTTTACATTTTATGGTTAACGGCCTTAATCATGATCTCTTCAAGCATCTCCGCGAATGAAGCCCGGTATATCGTATCTTTGAGAGATATTGATATCGGGGAACTTTATATGGACATCGAATTTGCAGAAAATAAATATGAATCTGCGTTGAGATTTAATACGATTGGTTTTGCTCAATCACTTTTTAATTCAACAATTGAAGCCAATGCTAAAGGAGAAGGCCTTTCTTTTGAGAAGTTAACACCGACCCAATTCGAGCGCATTATCAATGATGATGGCAAGAAAAGTCGTATATGGTTTAACTTTAGTGAAGAGGTCATTGAAAATTTAAACTCAGAACCGTCACGCCCCGCATCAATCGATCCAAAATCACAAAAAGGCGCTATCGACCCTTTGACCGCCTTAACATACTTACTCCGCCCAATCAGTGAAGAAAATGTTTGCGCCTTTCGGGTAAGGCTATTTGATGGGTATAATAGCCAGATTTTGACCGTAAGCGAGGCAACAAAACGCCGAGATGGGCGCCTGCAATGTGGTGGCTCAATTCAGTTTCAACATGGATATATTCCCGAGCAAATCAATGCCTTAGACAATATTATATTTACGATTCTATATCGACCGGACCGAACTGAAGGTGCTTACATTGTCGATCGATTGCGCGGAAAATCGCCTTACGGAGATTTTCAATTATTGAAGCGCTAATCGCATTATTTCAAACAAAAGCTTTGGCAAATAAACATCGTAAATGCGCCAAACTTCTAGACAACTATCCCCGCAGTGTTGCACCAATCTTTTCGGCTCTCTTTACAATTTCGTTCGATACATTTTGGATATCTTCCTCGGTCAAAGTCTTTTCGATAGGTGTCAACGTTACTGAAACTGCCAAAGACTTTCTGCCGTCTCCCATTTGCTCGACGGCTTTTTCGCCCTCAAACACATCAAACAACGAAACATCTGTAATCAACGTTTTATCGGCCGCATATATTGCCTTTACAAGGGCGCCAGCGGCAATATCAGCCTCAACCACAAAAGCAAAATCACGTTTAACCGATTGCAAATCGTGTAAGACGAGTGCAGGCCTCGTACTGGTTTTTTTCCGAGATTGAGGCAAATTATCATAGAATAACGCAAAAGCTGTCACTCGACCCTTGATTCCCATTTTTTTGCTAACGCTTGGATGTATTTCTCCAAACTCGGCGATGATATTTTTCGGCCCAAGTCCAAGTTTGGCCGCACGCGCTGGATGAAACCAGGGCGCCTCGTGATCAAGCATAACTAACTTGTCGATGTCAAAACCCAACTGCAAAAGGAGTTGTGCAATAACCGCCTTTGCATCAAACACATCATAAGGACGATCCGTCTTAAATGCATTTCGACCGCTCGTATTACCGACTAAGATTCCGGCAGCCAATTCATACTGATCTTCTGGCTCACCGCCAAGCCAACCTTGCCCGATTTCAAAAAATGATAAGTCTGTAAATCCACGGGAAATATTGCGGCCAGCTGCCTGCATTAATCCAGCATACAAATTCGGTCGCATATGACTCATCTCTTGAGAAATTGGGTTTGCGAGCTTTACAACATCCGCACCACCACCTAACAAACGGGCAGACTTTTCATCGATAAAACTGTAAGTCACACATTCGTTTAGCCCAATGCGTGCAAGCTCCCGACGAATAAGCCGAGAACGCTTCTGCAAGCCCGTTAAAACAGGTTTAGCAATATTTTGGTCATCACGAGGACAAGGCACACCGACTAATTTGGTTAAGGATGCAATTCGAACGATTTCTTCGACCAAGTCAGCACTCCCCAAAATATCTGGGCGCCAAGAGGGCGGGCTTGCAAAACCATCTTCGAGAACAAAACCTAAATCCTCCAAAATTTTAGCTTGTTGATCTTCTGAAATATCCATGCCGACAAGAGATCTGACCCGGGCAGGATTAAATTTGTAACTCCGGGATGTAGTTGGAATTTCTCCAGCCTGAACAATATTTGAAGGCTCGCCACCAACAGTATCGAGAATCAATTTAGTCGCACGCTCTAAGCCTTGAAGCGTCCAAGAAGGATCAATCCCACGCTCAAACCGATAGCGCGCATCCGAATTTATGTTAAGCTTACGCCCTGAAATCGCGGTTGAAATCGGATCAAAATAAGCGGACTCAATAAACACATTCTGCGTATTTTCATCACATGCCGTGCTTAGCCCACCCATTATTCCAGCGATGCTTTCAAGACCTTGATCATCAGAGATGAGCGTCATGCCCGCGCTCATTTCATACTCTTTTTCATCAAGCGCAACAAGTTTTTCACCCCCGCGAGCCAAATGAATGCGTAACCGATTTTTAACTTTATCAGCATCGAAGACATGCAAAGGACGGTTTTGATCAAAAGTAAAGAAATTAGTTACATCAACAAGGAATGAAATTGGTCGGAGACCAATCGCACGCAAGGAAGCTTGTAGCCAATCAGGTGACAGCCCATTTTTTACGCCCTGAATCACTCGCCCATAAAAAACAGGACAAGCTTCACACGCATCTGGCTCAATATCAACCGTGATTGGACAAGGGAAGTTTCCTTCAATCGACACTTCTTGCTGAGGTTTTAACTGACCAATACCTCGAGCCGCAAGATCCCTCGCAACACCCCGCACGCCAAGCGCATCCGGGCGATTAGGCGTTATCGCAATTTCAATCACAGGATCAATTTTCTCAGGACTGCCTTTGGCCAGAACCTCCACAAATTTCTCGCCGACTGTTCCTGTTTCTAGTTCGATAATCCCATCATGCGAGTCCGACAGTTCCATCTCGCGCTCGCTACACATCATTCCAAAGCTTTTAACGCCTCTGATTGTGCCAATGGCGATTGTCGTATCAATCCCAGGCACATAAGTCCCCGGTTTCGCAACAACCACATAAATGCCGGCGCGTGCGTTTGGCGCTCCACAAATAATTTGCAGATCACCTTCATCAGTCTCCACTTGACACACTTTGAGTTTGTCAGCATCGGGATGTTTTTCGGCCTTTTTCACATAGCCAATTGTAAAAGATTCTAAGCGCGCAGCAGGCTCTACCACACTCTCAACCTCAAGACCCACATCGGTGAGACTCTCTGAAATTTGCTCGAGTGTCGCATCCGTATCTAAGTGTTTTTTCAACCAAGAAAGCGTGAATTTCATTTCATATCTCCACCTTTTGCGTCGCTGTTTTTACTTCGCCTGTGTTCGGCTCGCCTTGAGGCTCAATCAACATCACATGCGCTTCCTTTTCAGCGTAAGGACTATGCGCAACACCCGCCGGCACGACAAACAACTCACCGGCTTTAAGATGAACATTTCCTTCATGCATTCGAATTACGATTTCACCTTTAATGACCAAAAATAAATCATCTGTATCTTCGTGCGTATGCCAAGGAAATTCACCTAGACATTTTACAATGCAAACTTCATTGCCATTATACTTAGAAATGATTTTTGGCGCATAGAATTCATCAAACTGATTGAATTTATCCGATAAATTTACTCCGTTCACTTGCTTAGGCCTCCCGCGAGATCAGGACGGTCAAGAGCCGAAAAGCCATAGTGACGAAGCCAACGCAAATCACTGTCAAAGAATGCGCGCAAATCAGGAATTCCGTATTTTAACATGGCCAATCGGTCAATTCCCATCCCGAACGCAAACCCCTGCCATTTCTCGGCATCAACACCGGCTGCAGCAAGTACATTCGGATGAACCATTCCACATCCCAAGATTTCCATCCAATCATCGCCTTCACCAATCTTGAGTTGACCATTGTCCCATGAACATCTGATATCAACTTCAGCCGAAGGCTCAGTGAATGGAAAATGTGAAGCGCGAAAACGTAACTCAATGTCAGGTATTTCAAAAAATGCTTTACAAAATTCTTCAAGCGTCCACTTTAAATTTGCCATGGATATATCTTTTCCAATGCAAAGCCCTTCATATTGATGAAACATGGGTGTGTGAGTTTGATCGTAATCCGCGCGATATACGCGCCCCGGCGCAATCACGCGACAAGGTACACCATTATTTTGCATATACCTAATCTGGACAGGACTTGTGTGGGTGCGCAGTACGTGTGGTGGACGGTTGTCACCTTCTTCGCGGTGCATATAAAACGTATCATGTTCTTGGCGCGCTGGATGCTCAGGCGCCATGTTCAAAGCATCAAAATTGTACCAATCTGTCTCCAATTGGGGCCCCTCAGCGACCGCATAGCCTAAGTCAGCAAAAATTGCGATTATTTCTTCTGTGACTTGTGAAATGGGATGTATTGTCCCTTGAGAAAATGGGCGTGCTGGCCTCGATAAATCCAAGCACTCAAGTGAAAGCCGCGCGTTTTGCGCACTTGTCGCAAAAGCCTCTTTTCGCTTAGAGATTTCTTCAACTAAATTTACGCGCAAGTCATTTAGTTTCGGAGCGACATCTTTCCGCAAATCTGGCGACATTTTCCCGAGTTCACGTAGCGCCAAAGATACTTCGCCCTTTTTACCTAATGCTTCAATACGCAAGGCTTCTAAATTTTCTTCACTTGTAACTTTCTCAAGTGCAGAAAGAAATTTCGATTTAAGTTTTTCAATATCCATCATTAGCTCCTGGCCATCGAATTTGAAGTATCGCGCACGCAAAAAAAATGCAAGACATGGCTTCATTCAAATCTGAAGCGCCAGCGCTTCGCCACATCGTTTGAGCACATCCGATGTCTAAAGCCCACCAAATTTATAATATAAGCACCTTAATGGTGCATAAATGAAAAAATCCCGCTAAGACAAGCGGGATTTTAAGATTTAATCTAAGATAATAATTACCAGTCTTCACGCTCAACAACACGACATTTAACTGGAAGCTTCATAGCTCCCAAACGAAGTGCTTCACGTGCAATCTCGTCATTAACACCGTCGATTTCAAACATGATGCGGCCAGGCTTAACCTTCGCAGCCCAGTATTCAACTGAACCCTTACCTTTACCCATGCGAACCTCAGTCGGCTTTTTTGATACAGGCACATCTGGAAATATACGTATCCAAACACGTCCTTGACGTTTCATATGACGCGTAATCGCACGACGCGCCGCCTCGATTTGGCGCGCAGTGATACGCTCAGGCTGAGTAGACTTAAGACCATAACTTCCAAAGTTTAGGTCAGAACCGCCTTTAGCAAGGCCGTGAATTCGGCCTTTATGCTGCTTGCGGAATTTAGTTCTTTTCGGTGATAGCATTTCTATTACTCCGAATTAGCGACCGCGACCGCGCGACGCTTCTTGATTATTCAAACGCTTGTCATAGGCGCTCGGATCTTGCTCCATCACGTCTCCGCGATAAATCCAAACCTTAACACCAATGATACCGTAAGCCGTTAGGGCTTCCGTATGAGCGTAATCGATTTCCGAGCGTAAAGTATGGAGCGGAACACGACCTTCACGATACCACTCAGTCCGTGCGATTTCCGCGCCCCCTAAACGGCCAGCAATGTTCACTCGAATGCCAAGAGCACCTGCACGCATAGCATTTTGAACCGCACGTTTCATTGCACGACGGAACGCGACACGACGCTCGAGTTGTTGACAAATATTTTCACCAACGAGCTGGGCATCAACATCGGGCTTACGCACCTCGACAATGTTCAAAGCCAACTCTGAAGTTGTCAAATTTTGCAATGCACGACGCAAACCCTCAATATCAGCACCTTTTTTGCCAATAATCACACCTGGACGAGCCGCATATATGCTGACACGACACTTCTTGTGTGGACGCTCGATTACGACGCGGGAAATACCCGACTGCGCGCAATTTTTACGGACATACTCACGAATTGCCAAGTCTTCATGAAGAAGATCACCATACTCAGAAGCATTCGCAAACCAGCGGCTGTCCCAAGTTCTGTTGATCTGCAAACGTTGACCAATTGGATTAACCTTCTGTCCCATTACGCTTGCTCCTCTTCTGCTGATGCTTGACGTACTTTAATCGTGATTTCGCTAAATGGTTTCAAAATTCGGCCATAACGTCCGCGCGCCCGTGGCCGTCCACGCTTCATAACCAAATTTTTACCGACCCATGCTTCAGCGACGACTAACTCGTCAACGTCAAGACCATGATTATTCTCTGCATTCGCGACAGCAGACTGTAAACACTTCTTCACATCAGCGGCGATACGCTTTTTTGAGAATGTCAGCTCAGTCAAAGCTTTGTCGACTGGTTTGTTACGAATAAGTTGCGCAACAAGATTAAGTTTTTGGGGACTTACACGCAACATTCGGATTTTTGCGAAAGCCTCATTTTCCGCGACACGGCGGGGATTAGTTGTTTTACCCATAGCTTATTTCCGTTTCGCTTTCTTGTCCGCACCGTGACCATAATAAGTACGTGTTGGACTATATTCACCAAATTTTTGACCAATCATATCTTCTGTTACCAGAACAGGGATATGCTTTTGACCGTTATAAACACCAAAGGTCAATCCCACAAACTGAGGTAAGATTGTCGAACGGCGCGACCAAATTTTGATTACTTCATTTCGACCCGATTCACGCGTTTTTTCGGCTTTTTTAAGCACATGTGCGTCAACGAAAGGGCCCTTCCATACTGAACGAGACATAATTAGCGTCCTTTCTTACGAGCGTGTCGCGAGCGGATGATAAATTTATCCGTCGCTTTATTTGAACGAGTCCGAGCACCTTTGGTAGGCTTACCCCACGGCGTCACAGGATGACGACCACCAGATGTACGCCCTTCACCACCACCATGCGGGTGATCGATTGGGTTCATTGCCACACCACGAACAGCTGGACGTTTGCCTTTATGACGAAGGCGTCCGGCTTT
Organism: Paracoccaceae bacterium; assembly: GCA_965263365.1. Lineage (GTDB taxonomy): Bacteria > Pseudomonadota > Alphaproteobacteria > Rhodobacterales > Rhodobacteraceae > CANMUM01. The sequence continues at coordinate 395,928 of OZ253672.1, read as the reverse complement.
ACCGAAATTTTGGTTCATATGGTCTTGATTTGAAACCGCGCCGACAGTTGCTATACATTCTTGACGAACCATACGTAATTCACCCGAAGAAAGTCGAATTTGCGCATAACCGCCATCACGACCCACAAACTGCGCATAAGTTCCAGCAGAACGGGCAATTTGACCACCTTTCCCAGGCTTGAGTTCAACATTATGGACAATCGTACCGATCGGCATACCCGAAAACGGCATCGCATTCCCTGGCTTAACATCGGTCTTTTCAGAAGCAATAATCGTATCGCCAACGCCTAAACGCTGAGGTGCGAGAATATAAGCTTGTTCACCGTCCTTATATTTAATTAATGCAATAAAAGCTGTACGATTAGGATCGTACTCAATGCGCTCTACCGTTGCAGGAACGTCAAATTTACGACGCTTAAAATCCACAATACGATAGAGACGTTTCGCCCCGCCGCCTTTGCGACGCATCGTAATCCGCCCGGTATTGTTCCGACCGCCCGATTTCGTCAATCCCTGCGTAAGAGATTTGACTGGACGCCCTTTCCAAAGATCTGAGCGGTCGATCAGAACCAGCGCGCGCTGGCTTGGCGTGACTGGTCTATAAGTCTTTAAAGCCATTTTACTGTCTTCCGTTATTGGCGAGATTCAACTGAACCTCAGGGTTGAAAAAACAAAAAACTACACAATCAAGAGAGAATCTCAAGATCGCGAAGTTGGCTCTCTATAGTGACCTTAGTTCGAAGCGTCAAGCAGGCAACCAATGGAAGCCCAAAAAATAAACGTTCAAATCCCTAATCTATGAAAGTCCAAGTCAGTTTTTGACAACGAAAACGATATCTTGTGAAAGACCAATAAAAAAACCGATAACATCAACCACGGATTTGAGTTCACCCTCATCTACAAATCGAATCGACCTTCAAAAATCACAATTGCAAATGGCTAAGTGGAGAACTTCAAAAAGCGCTAAATACCCGACCCGCATTTAACAGGCGGATTATGGCAAAAATTAATTAAGCAAAGACTTAATTATCTAAATATTGACCGTAAACTTTTTGCTCATCAAGAGGCGCGACACGCAAAATATTTGTTGAACCCGGCTGATTAAATGGAACGCCTGCAATTATCACAATATTATCGTCTTTGCCACCAAAACCATGGTCACGAGAGGTTTGAATTGCCGCCAAAACGGCTTCTTTGAATCGCGCGACTGTTTTATCGATGTACACGCAGTGCAGCCCCCAAGACAAAACTAAGCGTCGGGAAGTCTCTCGAATATGCGTAATCGCAATAATGGGAACGCCAGGACGTTCTCTTGAAATAAGCTGCCCCGTAGTTCCAGACTGTGTATACGTTACAATTGCATTAATATCTGTCGTTTCCGCAATTTCTCGAGCTGCAACTGTAATCGCATCAGCAACACCACTGCGACTTGGTGTACGCGCGGCTTCGATTATTTCTCGATAATTCGCACCATGCTCAACACTTTCGGCCACATTATTCATGGTTGTCACAGCCTCTACAGGATAACCCCCAGCGGCCGATTCCGCAGAAAGCATTACAGCGTCCGCGCCTTCATAAATTGCTTGAGCCACATCAGAGACTTCCGCGCGTGTTGGCACTGGGCTTTCAATCATACTCTCCAACATTTGAGTCGCCACAATCACAGGCTTTCCGACCGCACGACAAGCACGAACAATCCGTTTTTGAATCGGCGGAACCGCGTGAACGGGGAGCTCAACTCCTAAATCTCCGCGCGCAACCATAATTCCATCAGAAACCGCAATAATGTCTTCAAGCGCCTCAACGGCGGCAGGTTTTTCAATTTTTGCTAGGACGGCCGCGCGCGTCCCAACTAGTTTGCGTGCTTCTTGCATATCCTCAGGGCGCTGCACAAAAGAAAGCGCAATCCAGTCAACGCCTAGTTCCGCAACAAATTCCAAATCCTTCCGATCTTTTTCAGAAAGAGCGGCAAGCGGCAAAACTACATCTGGCACATTCACGCCCTTACGGTTTGAAATCTCTCCTGCCACCAAAACTGAACAATCTGCTGAATTTTGATCATACTTATCAACGCGTAATTTAACTTTACCATCATTCACCAAAAGTGTTGCACCAGGTTCAAGCGCTTCAAAAATTTCAGGGTGAGGAAGCTGAACCCGATTGTGATCACCCAACGCATCATCAAGATCAAAACGAAATTTTTGTCCCTCAGCCAACACAAAGGCGTCGCACCCAAAAGCACCAACGCGCAATTTAGGACCTTGAAGATCGGCGAGAATGGCGATCGGGATCTCTAACTTTTCCTCAAGCCCCCGAATAATATCATATCTGGCCTTAATTTCCTCATGAGAGCCATGACTCATATTTAAGCGAAATACATCAGCGCCGGCTAAATATAGCGATTCGATCATTTCCTTTGAATTTGAAGAGGGGCCGAGAGTTGCGACTATTTTTACGGATCGCTGGCGTCTTTGAGGCATAGTTTATCCTTTAATTTACGTAGCGGGCCTATCGAATTTATAGACGATTCAATTTGGCTTGTCAGTCCAAAAATTATCATTCTTGAGCTTTTTTTAAAACTCGTGCATGAAACCTCCATGAAAGACTCATATTTATACAAACCTCCTCAAGAGAAAAGCCGTATTGTGATTTTATGCGATCATGCGACCAACAAGGTTCCCGAATGGATAAATGGCGGCAGCTTAGGCATAAGTGCAGAAGATATGGAGCGACATATCGCTTATGATGTTGGCGCACTACGTGTCTCTGAATACTTAGCTGATTTTTTTGATGCACATTTACTCGCTACGCAGTTTAGCCGATTGGTTATTGACCCAAACCGCGGCGAAGACGACCCAACGTTAATTATGAAATTTTACGATCGAACAATTGTTGAGGCGAATCGAAAAATAACCGAATCAGGCCGTCATGAACGCATCGCAAAATTACATCGTCCGTATCATAAAGCCATCTCATCAACTTTATCAAAGATTAGAGAAACCGGTGAGACCCCAATCATTATTTCAATTCATAGCTTTACCAACCAACTCAACGGGCGCACCCCTCGTCCTTGGCACATTGGCATCCTCTCTGCCGAAGATCGACATCTCGCCGAAATAATCCTTCAAGAATTTAGACAACAAAAAAATATTATTGTGGGCGATAACGAACCTTACAGCGGTGCCTTGAAGGGAGATACCCTTGATCAGCACGGAATTCATAATCAAATTCCACACGCGCTCATCGAAATTCGAAATGACCTAATCCACTCCGAAGAAGGTCAAGCCAAATGGGCTAAAATATGTGGCGATGTCATTTCGTCATCACTCAAAAAAGGAGGATATATTGGATAAACAAACAGATATTGAAGCCGCAGTTTTTCGCAGGCTTATAAAGCACCTTCAAGAACGAACAGATGTGCAAAATATTGACTTAATGAACCTATCGGGATTTTGCCGAAATTGTCTTTCGCGCTGGATGAGTGAGGCTTCAGAAGAGGCTGGAAAAAACCTCTCCAAAGAGGAGGCCCGTGAAATTGTTTACGGCATGTCCTATGCAGAATGGAAGGAAAAATTTCAGACTGATGCGAGTGCTGATCAGGTCAAAAAATTTAAAGATTCACACTAAATCGAAGTGGCGCGTGCATTTTGAACGTAAAGCGCGCGTAATTTTTCTGAAATTGGTCCAGGTTTCCCATCTCCAACTTGAACATTATTTATGCTCACGACAGGAACTACCCAACTCGAAGCCGCCGTTACAAAAGCTTCCTTGGCAGCTGTTGCTTCTTCAACCGTGAAGAAGCGCTCTTCGAGTTGAATTTGATCGCGTTCACATAACTCAAGCAAAACACGCCGTGTAATACCCGGCAAAATCTCCCTTGAGTTTGGTCGCGTAAGGATTGCGTCCTCTTGCGTCACGATAAACGCGTTATTGCTTGAACCCTCTAGTACAACGCCGTCACGCTCGAGCCATACATCATCCGCTCCGGCCTTGATTGCCTCAGTTTTCATTAAGCTCGCCCAAAGAAGTTGCGTTGTTTTGACATCACAACGCCCCCAACGCAGATCCTCCCGAGTCACCACTTTAATGCCAGTTTCAAATTGTGCGCCCAAAGTTAGTGACTTTGCCTGTGTAAAGGCAACAATATTGGGAGTTAGATCATCTGCAATCACGAAGTCTCGCTCGGTTTCACCGCGCGTTACCTGAAGATAAATAAACCCTTCCTCAAGCTGGTTGATCGCAACCAATTCTTTCAACATAGTTATAAAATCAAAATCCTTAGCCTTAAATGAATAACCCATTTCATTTAAAGAGCGCGATAGACGCGCAAGATGCGGTTCCAGATCACATAATTTTCCATCAAGAACCGCAATCCCTTCATAAACGGCGTCAGCCATTAAAAAACCGCGATCAAAAATTGAAATACGTGCCTCATTTTCGTCAACAAATTGACCGCTCAAATAGACTTGTCTCATAATTATCCCCAAAGCTCTCGTTTAGGAGGATACATAACTCCCTCCACGAATTCAATCGGATGCGCACAATCTTCGGCTAACCAAAGCGGGCCATCTAAATCAACGAAGTCAGCGCCCTGCGCCAACAGAAATGCAGGCGCCATTGCAAGAGACGACCCGACCATGCAGCCAACCATATAAGACATCCCAAATTTCTGCGCTTCTTGCTTAATTAAAAGTGCTTCATCTAAACCGCCAGCTTTATCAAGTTTAATATTGACCATGTCATAGCGTTGACTCAAACGCTCCACATCAGACGCATGATGTACAGACTCATCGGCGCAAATGGGTATCGGTCTCTCAATTTCGTCGAGCCAAGGGTCATTTGCGGACGGAAATGGCTGCTCAATCATTGCGACATTACACTCTATGAGAGCAGGCAAAATAGAAGTATAGCCATACACATCCCAACCCTCATTTGCGTCAACAATTATCTGCGACTCCGGACGCACTTTTCGAATAATTCGCAACGCTTCAGAATCGTTTTTTGAACCCAATTTAATCTTTATCAATGCGTCATCACTTAAGGAATTTGCTTGTTTCTCAACAAACTCAACATCACCCATCGATATCGTTTGCGCGGTTCGAACCCGTGAAGGCACGTCTAAATCTAGCAATCTCCATACAGGGATATCCGCGATCTTAGCGCGCAAATCCCAAATCGCACAATTCAATGCATTGCGCGTCGCACAACTAAAAGACTGAATGTTTTTACCAAAGTACAGATCGTAGCTATTTATTGAATGAAGTTCTTTTAAGCACCCATCCACACTTTCACCATAGTGCACATAGGGAATGGATTCTGCGCAACCGACCACGCCATGCGTTTCCATCTCCACAAATAAAGCTTCTGCCGAGAGTTTTTCCCCTCTCGAAATCCTAAACGGAATTTTTAAATTATAAGTTCGTTTTTCAAATCGCAACTTCATTTAATACCATTTACCTGACACCATTACTTTTATTTTAATAAATCCGTCTTTCTGACAGTAAAACCAATCAAAAATCAAATGAAAAGCTCAAAAGAATCTTAAAGTTAAATATTCACAAATAATTTATAAAGAATTGATATTTTTTATCTCTTTAGATGTGAACATCACTCTTGAAAATTCAGGCTGCGAGACGACATTTTTAAGTGCGCCATTTGCTATCTCCATCACTTCCCATGCTTTTTCTAGGTATTTCAGATCAAACAGCACAAAAGTGGGCTCTAATCCAATTTCTGTGCGCACAACCGCATGAATATTTTTGTTCTGAATCAATCGATTCACCAAATCGCTCGGAATTTTCGGGCAATCAACTGGAACGACCACCAAATACCTGAAATCCATATTTTTCACTGAAGTAATTGCGACCCTACAGCCTTCAAGTGGACCCGCATCCGCATATTCATCAGTCAACACCTTTCCATATTTACTAAGATCTTGCTGATCAGCTTGTCTGGAAATAAATATTTGGTCAACTTGAGGCGATAAACTCGTAAACACCCTTTCAATGAGTGAAGCACCTTCAAAATCAACAAGAGCTTTGTCACGGCTTCCCATTCTTCTCCCGCGGCCACCCGCAAGAATTAGGCCTGCAACTTGGTCTTGACGAATTTCCGTATCTATGTTCGACATTGAGCTGTTCTACTAGAGTTTAATAATGACTAACCCCTCTCATCCTTTCATTCAAGGGCTGATCTCCGCGACACCTTTCGTCTTGATACTCATCCCTTTTTCGATGCTTTTCGGTATATTTGCCGCGGAACTCGATTTGAGTGCAATTGAGACGACCGCATTTTCTGTTTTTGTTTTGGCGGGAGCCTCCCAAATCGCAAGCCTCACAATCTTAAGCGAGGGCGAATGGATATTTTTTGCGATTTTGACAGGCGCCTTACTGAACATAAGAATGCTATTATATTCAGCAGCTCTTGCCCCGCATCTTTCGAAACTCTCTCTTAAAGAGCGCTTGCTAATTTCATACGCGCTTGTAGATCAGTGTTTTGTTCTCTGCCAACGGAAATTCGAAAATGTCCCTGAGTGGAGCCTCACGGACAAACGCAATTACTATCTTGGGATATCCGCATTAATTCTTCCTCTTTGGTTTTCGGCTTCCCTCATTGGTTATTTTTTTGGCGGCCTAATTCCAAGTCATATTGATATCAGCTACGGCCTCCCTTTGGCATTTATTGCATTGATCGCACCATCATTAAAATCTATTCCACATCTGATCGCCGCCATGATTTCAGTAATCGGCGGCGTTGGGCTCAATTTTCTTCCCAATAATATCGGGCTTATAATTTCGGCGCTCATTGCCATCTTGGTCGCTGCAGAAGTCGAAAAAAGACTTGAGGGGTCTCAATGATATCAACAACCCATCTTTGGATCGTCATTTTGACACTTGGCGCAATCACCTTTGTTTTTAGAAGCTCTTTTTTAATATTATTTGCAGGACTGACCCTATCTAAAAATGTTGAAAGATATCTACGTTATGTCGGCGTCGCAATTATTCCCGCGATGATTGCGCAACTTCACATGAAGCCGATGGAACTCAATACGCTCATAGTTTGGATTATCTCTTCAATTGCAGCATTGGTCGTGGGCATAAAATTCAAATCTCCACTTGCCAGCATGATTATTGGTGCAATCGTATTTACTATTCTAAAGGTAGCATTGTCGTTCGGTAAACCGTTTTAAGCGCGAAACTCGACTGCATACTCGCGACATGCGGCAATCGACTTAAATACTGCCGATGCAACTCAGTAAATGCTTCCACATTTTTGGCGATAATTTTTAACTGATAATCAGCTGTACCCGCCATTAAATGACATTCTAGCAACCCCGGAAAATTTTGCACCGCGCGCTCAAATGCATCAAGTTTTTCTTCCGATTGACCATTTAAAGTAATTTCCACAAAAACAACCGCGCGCTGATCAATTTTTTTATTGTTCAGCAAAGCAACGTAGCCACTTATGACACCTTCCGCCTCAAGGGCACGAATGCGCCGATGACACGCAGAAGTTGAAAGCCCCACAACTTCAGCAATTTCACCGTGAGAACGATTCGCGTCCTTTTGAATTTCAAAAAGAATTTTCTTATCAATTAAATCCATAGCAATAAATTTTATCAAAGTTAGTAAATTTATCAATAATATTTTGCAAAATATTCCATATATACGGATAAGATCACAAAAAAATCCTTCTCAAATAGGGTTATTTTAAAAAAAACTCTATTTAAAAAAACTTATGGAGATGGAAATGAAAATAGGCTGCCCAACAGAAATCAAAAATCAAGAATACCGTGTTGGCGTAACACCGGCTGCGGCACTCTCTGCAATCAACGCTGGTCATCAAGTCGCCATTCAAAAAGGTGCAGGACTTGGCGCGGGTTTCAAGGATGAAGAGTATGTGCGTACTGGGGCTCAAATTTTAGACACCGCCGAACAAATTTTTAACTGGGCAGAGATGATTGTCAAAGTAAAGGAGCCACAAGCTAGCGAACGAAAAATGCTGCGCAAGGATCAAATTTTATTTACCTATCTTCACTTGGCCGCAGACCGTCCACAAACCGATGATTTATTGAATAGTGGTGTAACAGCCATCGCATATGAAACCGTAACAGCTAAAAGCGGCGGGCTTCCACTCCTTGCACCAATGTCTGAAGTGGCAGGTCGCTTGGCGCCTCAAGTGGGAGCATGGTCATTGCAAAAAGCAAATGGTGGGCGCGGGGTACTTATGGGCGGTGTTCCTGGGGTTTCGTCCGCAAATGTGATGGTACTTGGCGGCGGCGTGGTCGGAACCCAGGCTGCACGTATCGCCGCTGGCATGGGCGCCGATGTTACAGTTTATGATCTCTCTTTAGAGCGTATGAAATATCTCGACGATTCCTATAGAGGTGTTTTCAAAACACAATATAGCTCCACACATGCTATCGAGGCGGGATTAAAATCTGCTGACATGGTCATTGGCGCCGTATTGATTCCGGGTGCCGTTGCCCCAAAACTTGTTCGCAAAACCCATCTTTCTCTCATGAAAGAGGGAGCCGTTTTGGTCGATGTTGCTATCGATCAAGGGGGATGTTTTGAGACCTCAAAAGCGACGACACATGATGAACCGATTTACACGGTAAATAATGTCATCCACTATTGTGTCGCAAATATGCCCGGCGCAGTTGCGCGCACATCAACGGAGGCACTCAGCAATGCAACGCTTCCATTTATGATGAACATTGCAAACAAAGGTTGGAAACAGGCTTGCCGCGATGACGTTCACCTTGCAAACGGATTAAATACTCATGAAGGAGTATTAACCTGCCCAGCCGTCGGCGAAGCTTTTGATATTCCGGCAGTTAATCCAGAAAAAGTACTCGGATAGGTCATAACTGCAATTGAGCTTAAAACGACAATGCGCACATCATTTCTGGTGTGCGCAATCTCCTAAAGCATTTCCAAGCATAAAACTTAAGATATTTGAAAGCTGGCATTTTTATAGCGCAAATTATGACCGCTTTTATGGTGCTTTTAGCACCCCATAATGCAGAGACAAACAACCGCGTTTCCATAAGAGATTATATTCAAAAGTTAACGCAACTCAAATTTGTATACTTGATTCAAAAAAATGGTTAATTTATCAATTATGGAAATCGGTCAGATTTGAGGGGGTGGTAAATGCCTTTCCAGAAATCAAGCTGAAGATGAACTGGGAGAATAAATTCATGTTATTTTGGAAGGACAGATTTCAATGCACACCCTTTCGTATAACATTTATAGTTTGTTCATTTTTGTTAGTATTTTTCTTGAATGCAGCGGTTGCTCAAGATCAGGTGTCCTCGGAAACAGATACAATAAAACATCCATTAATTGAATTGCGAGATGCAAGAATTCAAGCCAGACAAGAATTTTTAACACAAGCAGAAGACTGTCTTTCAAATCTTGACGAAGTATTTGAAATTGTATCTGGGCATAATGCAATAGATGATCATGGTGAGCTCATATGCGAGGATTTACGGGAAGGCTGGTATTTTAGATTGATGAAGAACACTTCCGGATCGAATACGGGATCAAACGTTCGCCTAGAAATCGATGATTTGTTCAATATTCGTAATATAATAGGAATTTATGGTGCATTTGAAAATAATATAGAGACCCGCCTTCAATTTGTCTTGACGCCAGATATTGGCAATACATGGAAGGTTAACGCACACGGAACACCATTCGATATATATGTTGAAGACGCGCGGGTTCAACTGGCTCATGATGGTGATTTTTATATTTGGGCACGTGACATGAGTGATCATTCATTTAAGCGCCCTTTTGTTAGCGATGTCGATGGCAATCAAGATGTGCAGTATATTGAATGTCAAAAAGGGCCTGGAAATAATGGTGTTTGTTACGCGCGTTATTTGGCAAGCCATTGTAAAAATCAGTTGATTATTGAAACAGATCTAGGATGGAAAGATACGGATTTTTATCTAGGTGTTGGCGTTTTAGATTGGAAATATAAGGATGATTTTTTGCAAAACTATGAATGGGTTCATAGTGTTTCTGAACGTATTTTGCAGGGCTTTATGGAGCACACTTGTAGATGGGATAATGTAAATCAATAGGAAGCGAGTAAATGCCTTTCCAGAAATCGTTTAGCAATGCGCGACAGAGGGTCAGTCAGTGATGAATTTTGAATATGATAAGAAAATTGTGGTACCAAAAAACACAGGATTTTGGGAACTCGAAAACGGTTTAAAGTTTTGGCGCATATCAGAGAAATATGCCACGCCTGCACATCCAATCAATCCAGATAAGAATTGGTACGGGTTTACTTCGTCGGGATTTGATACTGAAGACCCCAAAATATTTCTCCGCACTTATATGCATGATACGGAGCGAGATTTTAGCGAATATGGATCTACCGACGTATTATTTTTTAAAGGATTAGCCATTGCGTTTCGCGATTGGTATTTAAAAGATCAGAACCAAGAGCAAATTCAGTATCCGCTTTTTAAGTATACTTCTAGCCAAAAAATTGGGGATATTTTCTTTACTGAGATCGCTGAGATGGCGGTTAAATTCACACAAGAGGAAATCAAAGATAGACCTGCGGGGCTTAATGAGAAGTTGATCACTTCATTTTCCAATAAAGATCAATTTGATACTGTATGGGAGCTTTACCGTAGGCTTTTAAGTGCGGAATTGTACTACATTTTGGAAATAGATCCCTATCTAAATCAAAAGGGGCATCCAAGTCGTTGGGTCAAATCTTTTCCAAAATTTGAGTTCGATCTGGATAGGGACATTCAACAAGGTCCAAAAATAATAGAGCGTGTAAATAGTGGGGAGATGTTTAATGGGTAATTATGCTACTGAAGGTTATTCAGGAGATTTTGAGTCCGATCTGGCTGAAGCTCAGACACAGCAGGAGTTTTATGATACGATAAGACATTATTCCGCCACGTCAGATGCTGGCAATACATGAAAGGTTAACGCACGCGGAACTCCATTCGACATACATGTTGAAGACGCGCGGGTTCAACTGGCTCATGATGGTGATTTTTATATTTGGGCACGTGACATGAGTGATCATTCATTTAAGCGCCCTTTTGTTAGCGATGTCGATGGTAATCAAGATATTGTTTACATTGAATGTAGGGAGCCTAGGAAATCGTTTAGCAATGCGCGACAGAGGGTCAATCAGTCATGAATTTTGAATATAACAAAACGATTGATGCAATTAATAGAACTTTTTCGAAGGTTAAGGCGATTGTTTTTATTATTATGATATCGCTTTGCGCCCTTTATTTTTATTTATGCTGTGAAAATGCTAGTGGTCGAGATGTAGCGGAGGTGACTCAAATGAAAAATGGAAAAGCGACAGAAAATTTGAAAAATTTATCTTCACAAATGGAACAATTCGATTCTGGGTATAAAAGTAATGAAGAAAGAGAAGCAGCTAATGCATTTTTCAATGAAATAGAGAGGCTAGGAGAAAACTATGAAGATCTTGCACGACGATATGATGAAAATCAGAAAAATGGTTTAGATTCTCCTGAAGATCAAACCTTTGAAGAATATGGACGAAAAAATGCAGCTTTTAGAGAAGAGCGAAAAGACATCATTGAAACGTTTTACAATAACCATGAAGACATAGATAGGAATCTTTTTACAGACTGGCTAAGCTTGAAGCGTTTTATTTATGGTGAATGGACATTACGCGAGAACAAAACCCCAAAGAGAAACACTTTAAACTCACTTTAAATCAAAAAAACTATTCCGCAAAGCGCTCTTCAAGCTCTTCCATCGTATAAGAAGGCGCTAATTTTCCGGTATCAGCTGCGTCGTAATTAGGGTCTTGTAAAACACAAGATTCGCCACAAATTTCAAATACGGCTTCTTGATCAGGATCGGTCAACCATATGCGCCCCCCGGGAGTCGCAACAAACCCGTAAACTTCATCGTGCATATCGCCTTCAAGATCCTCCACACTCGGCAATTCAGAATCATATTCGGGATTATGGGAGCCATGTGTATGGTAACTTGCTATCGCGACAGTATCTTTAGGAGTTTCAGGTAAATCACAGCTGTCTTCATTACCTTTCACGGCCTCGCCTGCAAAAACATCCCCTGATTCTTTCCACAATATCCAACCACAGTATTCAATGCCGTTATCAAAGCTAATTTGCTGAATGGAATTCAATTTTTCTATCGCAATATTTTCCATCTGCTCAAAATCAAACTCAATCACATCACTTGCATTAACCGCTAGGGCGCTTGCAAAACAAAAACCTGCGAGTGCAAAATTGAAAATAATCTTCATATAAACTCTCTAAATTAAAACTAACTATAATTTATTATAACAACTTCCACCTTTACAAGCTTCATGTTAGAAAGCTCACAAATTAATGAGCAAGCCATGACAAAACACCTAATCACTTCCGCACTTCCATATATAAATGGTGTAAAGCACTTAGGAAACTTAATCGGTTCACAGCTACCAGCAGATGTCTACGCAAGGTTTTTACGCTCTTCCGGTCATGACGTATTATTTATTTGCGCAACTGATGAACACGGAACACCCGCTGAACTCGCCGCAAGCAAAGTCGGAAAGAAACCCGAGGAATTTTGCACCGAAATGTGGCAGGTTCAAAAGAAAATCGCGGATGGATTTGCGCTATCATTTGATCATTTTGGCCGCTCATCTAGTCAGCAAAACCATAAACTAACCCAACACTTTGCTGAAAAACTTGCGGATGCGGGCTTAGTCGAAGAAGTCGACGAAGAGCAAATTTATTCGTTCGAAGATGAACGCTATTTGCCAGACCGCTATGTCGAAGGGACTTGTCCAAATTGCGGCTATGAAAATGCACGTGGTGACCAGTGTGAAAACTGCACAAAGCAACTTGATCCGGCGGATCTGATAAATCCTCGTTCTGCGATTTCAGGCTCAACGAATCTCGAACTTCGAAAGACAAAGCACCTTTACCTAAAGCAATCATTGATGCGTGACAAACTTCGCGATTGGTTAGACAGCAAAAGGGATTGGCCAATTTTAACCACCTCAATCGCAAAAAAATGGTTATCAGATGGAGAAGGGCTACGAGATCGCTCAATCACTCGCGATTTAAGCTGGGGAATACCGGTTAAAAAGGGTGAAAAGGATTGGCCAGGCATGGAAGGTAAAGTATTTTACGTTTGGTTCGATGCGCCCATAGAGTACATAGCTGCTACGGTTGAATGGGCTGAAGCCAACGGATTAACAGAAGCAGACTGGCTGAAATGGTGGCACATTGATAAGGGCGCGAGCGATGTCAATTACACTCAATTTATGGCCAAGGATAATATACCATTTCATACGCTTTCTTTCCCAGCGACGATTATGGGATCCGGTGAAAATTGGAAATTAGTAGATTATATAAAAGGCTTTAACTGGCTTCTTTATGAAGGTGGAAAATTCTCGACTTCACAAGGTCGTGGTGTTTTCATGAACCAAGCGCTGGAATTATTTCCTGCAGACTATTGGAGATATTGGTTGATCGCAAACGCACCCGAAAGCAATGATGCTGATTTCACTTGGGAGAGTTTTCAAAACCAAATCAACAAAGATCTCGCTGACGTACTTGGGAATTTTGCCTCTCGGCTTACCAAATTTACACGTTCAAAATGGGGAGACACACTACCCTCTGGCGGAAATGAAACCGAGCTTGAGAAAAAACTATATGAGAACATTAATCATAAATTACAAAATTTGACTAAGAACTTAAATGCAATCGAACTCCGAAAATCAGCTGCTGACCTCCGAGCGATGTGGGCGCTTGGCAACGAATATCTTCAAGAGGCGGCACCTTGGACAGCATTTAAAGATGACGAAAATCGAGCTGCCCTAATCGTCAGAACTGGATTCGCCCTTCTCGAACTCTACGCCCGTATCTCACAACCCTTTATTCCAGAAATTGCGGGAAAACTCGCTCAAATAACTCAAATCGATCACATGCAATGGCCTAATGAGCTAAAAAGTGTTGAAGCAAACAAAGAATTTACGGTTCCTGACAACCTTGTGACAAAAATTACAGATGAGGAACGTGATGAACTCATTGTGCGCTTTGGCGGTAATGAGTGATTTTGCGAAGAAAAAAACTATCAAAGCAATCGTTTGTGCAATTTCTTACCTAAATCACTCTATATCAGTTGCCTCCCTCTCTAAATAATCCAAAATTATGAACACTGCAAAGTCGCTACAGATTTGACTATTTAAATAAGTAACTGAGTTAAGCCGTTCAGAACTTTAAGAAAATTAGCCTTCATATTTTCAGGAAACGAATTTGTCAGTATAGAATTTTGAGTTTTTTTACAAAAGCCTGAAATTGACAAAAATCTGAACAAACAATTCAAGATACTTAGATAGACCAGACTCACCCAAATTTAATGAAACCATTTAAAAACAAGGAGCAATCAAATTCAACAAATAAAGCCAGAAGGGTGAGAAGCTGCGCATGACCCGAATGAAAATCACGTGGGCTGCTCGCTTCCGCGCCTGACCCGTTGAGCGAAAAGTTCGTCCAAGACAACTTCTCGCTTTGTCAAATAGTCTTTACAACAAAAAAACACAAGTCCTTAACTCAAATAAGCTCCACTTCGATGCCCTTGAATTTTTCGATTGGCCAAAACAAAATTCTCAGTTTCGAGAGCCTCGCAAGTAAATTCCGCATTCTCCGCAGCGAATTTAAACCCGTGTCCACAATCACCTACCAATGCCACATTTTGTCCATCACGGCGCATTTCAAAACATCCATTCTCAAAACCGGAGTATAAAATTGGGTTATTCAATCGGAACTGATAGCTATCAAAATCTAAAATAATAGGTCGATAAATTGCCTTGAATGTTTCTTCAATGTTCATGTTAACTTGCTGATCGACCCTATGCGTCAAACATCCAGCTCCTAAGCAAATCTCTCCTCGAGAATTATAACGCGGAAGTCCCCATAAATTTTGAGAGCCTCCCAAATCAATCCAATTTGGTGCGAATTTCCACAATATTGAGTGATGGGTTTGTTCCGAATAAATCTGGGCAACATATGCACAGTATTCATGCATATCCGCAAAAACATCGGGCATTAGTGTTTTTTGACCACCCGTTACAATTGTCCAATCCGAACCAAAAGACTCTCCATTTTGAGCAACTATGTTTCCATCTTTTTTCAGCTTTTTAATCTTCACCCCTCGGCGTATTTTTACCCCTTTTTCTTCGAGATAACTAATAAGATCAAACATAAGTTTACGCCCCAATAACTCCCCACCAATTTCTGCTAGAAGTGCAAATTTTGCTTCGTTCAAATTTATACCTGGACAAAGGTTGCGGAGCTGTTCAGGCTTTAAGTACCTGAAATCTATATGATTTTCATACAGAGTTTTCATCAACCGGTCCGTCCAATCGCCAGGCTCCCTAGACACCGAAATTGCTCCCTTTGGGATAAAATAGTTTGCGCGCAATCCTTCAAAAATTTTACGCCAAACTGTCAATGCTGATGACATACGCGAGCCCAGCAAAGGCTGATCGAGATAGAGGCTCCGAATTACTTGGCGTTTTAGATATGAAGGTCCCGAAAAGTCGTTGGGGTTTCGGCTGTCAAAAACGGTAACTTTATTCCCTCTCGCACTCAAAAAATATGCGAGGCAAAGCCCAGAAACACCTGCTCCAATAATCTGATATGACCTCATAATTGCTAATTCCTTTAAAATTACAGCTACAATAGTTGTGAATTATTAAAAAAAAGGTTAAATGCTAGATAACTTTTAGCAGCAATTTAGCCTCGATCGCAAAAATCAAAGTCTTGAACTCTTTAGAAATTAATTTATGGATTATTGGGCATGAAAATCTCACTTGTTACAGAAGCGGACGTTCCGGTTGAATTTGCCTTCAGCAACCTCACAAATTTTGAAACTATAAGCTCAAAATTACCTGAGTACGTAAATTTTAGATCCAGCTCGGGAGACGATGAGTTTTCAAAGGGTTCAGTTTGGATTTTACGAACTATGAGAGCTGGTCGCACAATTGTCATTGAGACAACAGTAATTCACCGCGATGAAAATAAAGGTTTGAAGCTTAAATCAGAAGGAAAGCGCCTCGAATTTAAGTCTCACATCAATTTTGAAGCTATAAGCGCAGACATGTGTCGCGTGAGCTTCGAAACCGAACTTAAACCGAAGGGCATATTAGGACGAATATTATTGCAGTCCATCAAAGCATCTAAAACTCGAATCAATAATCGTATAATGGATGGCTCAGATCGGCTAGCGACATTTTTAGAGCAACAATATGAAGCCCAGAAGGATTAAATCTCAAAAAAGTGCTGAGACATATAGTCGCATCTCAGCGCCCTACTCTTCCTTTTGCCGCTTGATAAACCCCTAAAACTCGAAACTCATTCGTGTAAAACCGAAGCTCTTCAAAGGCAAGCTTAACGTTTTCATCATCTGGGTGCCCTTCAATGTCTGCATAAAACTGGGTTGCCGTAAAATTGCCATCAACCATATAGCTTTCGAGTTTCGTCATGTTAACGCCATTTGTTGCGAAACCACCCATCGCTTTATAGAGTGCAGCTGGAATATTGCGCACCTGAAAAATAAAGGTCGTCATGACATTTGAGCCTTGCGGTTCAGAAACTTCCTGATTTGAAAGTACCAAAAATCGCGTTGCGTTATTTTGAGCGTCCTCCACGCCTTCGGCGAAAAGTTCCAACCCATAAATTTCTCCTGCAAGGGGAGATGCAAGTGCCGTAAGGCTACTATCCGTTGAATTTGCCACATATTTGGCGGCTGCCGCCGTATCTGACCAGGCTTCCCAACTGAGACCACTATCAAGCATAAATTTTCGACATTGCCCTAGTAAAACTGGGTGAGAAATCGCTTTGGTGGCAAGACTAGCATTTTGGCTCTTACGCCCCCACCAATTTATCTTCACTGGCAAAAAACACTCAGCGATTATATTTAATCCAGCGCTCGGCAAAAGATGATGCACATCCGATACGCGACCATATGTAGAGTTCTCAACCGGAATCATCGCGAGATCAGCTTCACCGACCCTAACGGCTTCAATTGCGCCTTCGAAAGTCTGTTTAGGCAATGCCTCCGCCTTCGCGTAATTCTCAACAACTGCCTGGTGAGAATATGCGCCCAACTCACCTTGAAATGCGATTTTCATTCTAAGAACTCACTTTCTAAACTCATTCTTTTTCAATTCTTACACCTTGCCAAAACTGATGTGAAGCGTTTAAAAGGGCACAAGATTTATATGCTTTAGGATTAAGCGAGGCTTTGATGATTAATATTGATATGAATAAAGTTGTCGGCGTACTTTGTGCGGCTGGACTGTTTTTCTTGTTTGCAAAGTGGGGAGCTGCTGGCATTTATGACGGCAGCGATTCTCACCACGGCAATGATGAGCACCACGAACAAGCCTATGC
This sequence comes from Paracoccaceae bacterium, assembly GCA_965263365.1. Taxonomy (GTDB): domain Bacteria; phylum Pseudomonadota; class Alphaproteobacteria; order Rhodobacterales; family Rhodobacteraceae; genus CANMUM01. The sequence continues at coordinate 378,488 of OZ253672.1, read as the reverse complement.
GCTTTCAGACGGCGGCGGCGATTCACATGGTGGCGCTGAAGAGGAAGTTATTCCGCCAGCTGTTTATCTCGCATCTGCTGATGCAGCGAATGGTGAAGGCGTTTTCAAGAAATGTAAAGCATGCCATTCGCTAGAGGCTGGCCAAAACGGCACAGGTCCAACTTTGGCTGATATATATAACAAGCCGGCCGGAACCGAAGCAGGCTATAGCTATTCCGCGGATATGGCTGCGAGCGGCTTGACTTGGGATGCCGACACATTGTTTGCATTTATATCAGGTCCAAAAGATGTCGTGGCGAAAACAAAAATGAGCTTCGCTGGCATCAGGAACCCGCAAGATACTGCTGATCTTGTTGCGTATCTTGCAGGCAGTGAATTTGATGCTTCCATATTTGAAGCCGCCGCTGCTGAAACGAATACAGAGGGAACGACTGCTGAATAAGCGAGCGACTTTCATTAAAAACTCAAAATCCGCCTTCTGTGGCGGATTTTTTAGTCTTTAAAACGCGTTATTCACTCATATTCTATTCTCGCAGCACAGTGCAGCAAAACTAATCGGCAAATTTCGTCCTTTTTGAACAGCAAAGCTACCTTATCAACTAGACGGCAGATTCGAGTTTATATAAACAACAAATATGGCTCAGTATATTCTCAAACGCCTACTATTAATGATCCCGACTTTAATCGGTATTTTGTTCATCAATTTTTGCGTATTACAATTTGTGCCTGGCGGGCCAATCGACACCTTTCGCGCTCAAATGGAAGCTCAAGAAGAGGGTTTTGCTGGAGGTGATGGCATTGGTGAAAGCGCAACCGGAGTCGACGAATTTACTCAACGAAAAATTAATGCGTTTAAAACTGAATATGGTTTAGACAAACCATTTATTCAAAGATTTGGTACGATGTTAGTCAAATACGCAACTTTTGATTTTGGCAAACCTATGTTTAAAAATCCAAATGTCTCAGTTTGGGATCAAATTCAGCAACGCATCCCAGTCTCAATCGCGCTTGGCCTTTGGTCCACAATATTGGTGTACTTAATTTCCATTCCATTGGGGATATCAAAGGCGATCAAAGACGGTTCCCGCTTTGACAGCATAACCTCAGGCGTTATTATTGTTGCGTACGCACTTCCTTCCATCATCCTGCCAGTACTTCTTTTGATGTATTTTGCAGGCGGCGCCGATTGGGGATATTTTCCACTTCGTGGCCTTCAGTCTGAAGACTACGAAAGCTTCACTTTCTGGGAAAAGATAAAGGACTACATTTGGCACGTAACTCTCCCGGTGATCTCAATGACCGCGGCAGGCTTTGCAACGAAGACCCTACTCACAAAAAATAGCTTTCTCGACGAAATAAAAAAACAATATGTGATGACGGCGCGTGCAAAGGGCTTATCTGAATCGCGTGTACTTTACGGCCACGTCTTTCGAAATTCGATGCTGATCATTATATCTGGATTTCCAGCAATTTTTGTCGCGGTATTTTTTACAGGATCTTTTATCGTGGAAACAACGTTTTCACTCGATGGCCTCGGCAGACTAGGTCTAGACGCCATCAGACAGCGCGATTATCCCCTCGTTCTCGGAACGCTATATATATTCTCTCTTATTGGATTAATTGTCCATCTACTTGCTGATCTTTGCTATGTCCTCGTTGATCCACGCATTGATTTTGAGGAGAGAGGCGCATGAGTTTATTTACATTCTCCGCGCTTACAAAAAGGCGTTGGCATAATTTTAGATCCAATCGTCGTGCCTATTATTCGCTTTGGGTTTTTCTTTTATTATTTATCATCTCACTTTTTGCCGAATTTGTGGCAAATGAAAAACCTATTGCTGTCAAAACGCAAAATGAATGGAGATTTCCTGTCTTTTCTTTTTATTCCGAAATGGATTTTGGCGGTGATTTTTTATCGGAAGCAGACTATCGCAGCCCGCTCGTACAATGCTTGATCTACAACGACGGCAATGAAATCTGTTTTGATGACGATACGGTCCGAGAAGGCAATGGCGCAATGATTTGGCCGCCCATACCCTATAGCTTCAATACAATTACAAAAGACGATGCCGGAAAACTTCAACCGCCTTCTTCAAAACATTGGTTTGGCTCCGATAGTCAACGTCGCGACGTGCTCGCACGCCTGATTTACGGTTTTCGAATAACAGTTATGTTTGCTTTTATTGTAACCGGCGTGTCTTCAATTATAGCGATCATACTTGGGGCGATCATGGGTTATTATGGGGGGCGCATCGATCTGTACTTACAGAGATTTGTCGAGATCTGGTCGACAATGCCAACACTTTTCATCATCATTATTCTCTCATCTTTTTTACAAGTCACCTTTTGGCCACTTGTGATCATTGTCACCTTATTTCATTGGACAGCCCTCGTAAATTTGGTGCGCGCTGAATTTTTACGTGCACGCAACTTTGAATATGTAACCGCTGCAAAGGCACTCGGCGTACCTGATCGAACCATAATATTTCGCCACGTTCTCCCCAACGCGATCGTTGCAACCATCACTATGATGCCTTTTTTGCTGACGGGCGCCATAGGCACGCTCGCAACTCTTGATTATCTTGGCTTTGGATTACCCGCAAATTATCCTTCACTTGGTGAAATGGCTCGAGAAGCGAAATCAACCCTCAATCACGGATGGTGGCTCATTTGGGCTGCGTTTTTAACTTACAGCATCATTTTGAGTCTGCTTATTTTTATTTTTGAGGGCGTTAGAGATGCCTTTGATCCGCGGAAGGTTTTCAAATGAGCATTGTAAATGTCAACAACCTAAGCATTAAATTTGGAACAAACACAGTCGTGGATCAAATTTCTTTTCGAGTTGAAAAGGGTGAAGTTCTTGCAATTGTCGGAGAAAGCGGATCGGGAAAATCGGTCACAGCCGCGACACTAGGATGGTTACAGCCTGAGAGCGCAATTGTAAGTGGCTCTGTATCGATTTTTGATCAAGACATCACAAACGCATCGGATAGAAAAAGACGCCAGCTCCGCGGAAACAAAATCTCATATATTTTTCAAGAACCCATGACAGCGCTTAACCCCCTGCATAAAATTCAAAAACAAATCGCAGAAAGCATTACCCTTCATCAAGGGCTATCAGGAGAAGCGCTAGAACAAGCTATCAACAAATCTCTTGAACAGGTTGGATTGACCGATTTTGATCGGATTAAATCAAGTTATCCCCATGAGCTGTCTGGCGGACAGCGCCAAAGAGTTGTCATCGCCATGGCGCTTGCCAATCGACCTAAGCTCTTAATTGCAGATGAGCCGACAACAGCACTAGACGCAACATTAGAAAGGCAAATACTTGATTTGCTCATTGATCTACAAAAAGAGCTTGGACTTACACTCGTATTTATTACTCATGATCTTCGCATTTTATCTGGATTGGCAGATCGCGTTTTGGTCATGAAGTCAGGAAAAATTGTCGAAGAAGGAAACGCAGACCAAGTATTAACTACGCCAACCCAACCTTATACGCAACAACTCATAAATGCCGCGAATTATGATCCGCGCACCCCTTTTGTTCGTGAAGATAAGCCACTTGCACGCACCAATCAGCTATGCGTGACTTATGGAAAACCCGCGGGCTTCTTACGAAAATCTTCAGAATTTGTTGCGCTTAAAGGGATTGATTTGCAAGTCCGCTCGGGAGAAGCACTTGGCCTTGTCGGGGAAAGTGGTTCTGGTAAATCAACTATCGGTCGTGCAATGATGAAACTCGTTGAGTCAACGGGTGAAATTGAAGTCGATGGCCATCAAATCCAAACTGCAAATCGTTCAGATATCCGCACAATTCGGCGTAGCGTTCAGATGGTATTTCAAGATCCGTTCGGTTCTCTTTCGCCTCGCATGACTGTTGGTTCAATAATAGGAGAAGGACTTAGCATTCACGAGCCAAAGGTAAATATTGCTGAGCGCGTGCATGAAACCATGTTAGAAGTTGGTCTTGATCCCTCGTTTTCACAAAGATACCCGCATGAATTTTCAGGGGGGCAACGACAGAGAATTTCGATAGCGCGCGCCATCATAATGCGCCCCAAATTGATCATTCTTGATGAACCTACATCTGCACTTGACCGCACCGTTCAAACACAAATTGTAGAACTTTTGATCAATCTCCAGAACAAATATAATTTGGGATATTTATTTATCTCACATGACTTCGCGGTGGTTCGTGCAATTTGCCATAGCGTGATCGTTCTCAAGGATGGAGAAATTGTTGAAAAAGGTTCGACAAAAGCTGTCTTTGAGTCTCCCCAAAAACCTTATTCTCAAAAACTTGTTTCAGCTGCACTTTAGCTTGCCTATTTGCGACATGAATTCGATTTACTCAAATTTGCACCCGGTAAAAATTAAATTACTCAATCGTCATAATTTTTAGAGTGCTTATAATTTCAATGTTTTTTAAGCGAGCGCGACCTCAAGTCCCAGATCGCGCGCCCCTTTGATCGTTTTCAACTCATAATTTTCAGTATATTCAACTTGGTTTACAGTTTTAGGTAATACTAACCCCGACCAAGGCTTTTTGCCCGAAAAATCAAAAATTTAGCCTTGAACATCCGCAAAGATTTACTCACTCGCGTCTCCATAATCAGTTCCTGATTCTGGATCATCCGTGGGATCATCATCAGTCCATTGATTCAAAATCTCCCCCGTTTCCACGTCAACTTTAAACTCAATTTCCTCACCCGCTTCATTCACAATTTCAATATCATAGACAGCGCGCCCCTCAAACTCATCAAGCTCAGCTTCGACGACTGTGCCCGCCTGAACCTCCAGAGCAATATTTATAGCTTCGTCAGAGGTAAAATGATGCTTTGTTTCGGCTCCGGCATGCAGTGGTAATGTAAATGCGGTCAATAAGAGCCCATAAGTTGCGATATATTTGATCATAATAAATAGTCCTTTCTTGTTATTGGCAATTGCCTATTCATCAGACTAAATAACAGACTTTACGCCAACCTTTCGACAGATTTACATTTTTGCAAAGCAAACACCAAAAAACCAATCGTCAAAAAATTCTGGAGAATGAAGCATTCTACATGCATTTACATCGAATGGAGCCGTTATAAATATATATAGAACGTCCTCTTGACCATTCAGATTGAAAAACTAAAATCCCATGTAATCGCATAGAAAAATACGCTAGGTTTCACAAAAATGAAAATTTCAAAATCAAAACAGCATGGTTTGATCGCCAAATTTTTTCACTGGGGTTTTATCATCCTTTTTATATACGCAATTTTGAAAGGGCTAGACGATGTTGATCAGCTCGCAGATCAGGCTTTCCTGTATTTTGAAATCACGTTCGCAACACTGTTTCTGTTCGTGCTTGCAATTCGATTTATTTATATGAAACGAACGCAGCCAACCGCCTTGCCGGACAATACGCCAAGTTGGAAGAAGAAGGCGGCACGCTTTGGTCATTTGGCAATGTATTTCTCTATCGCAAGTATTGCCCTGACTGGACTATTCATTGGTGGTATATATTGGATTGGAATCCCGAGTGGCCCGATTATGAATATATCGATTGCCTTACATGAGTTTTCTATAATTGCGAGTTTTCTTGCCATAGGCTTGCATATATCTGCTGCAATATACCATCGCTTTCTCGGCGATGGCATTTGGAGCAGCATGGTCCCAATTTTTAAAGAAAAAGGCTAAGTTTTCAAATTCAATTACTAAGATAAAATGTAATCGTAGTGACAACGCGCACTTTTTTAGAAGGTTCATAGCGATCTGAACTCTCATCATTCAAATCTCTGACCGAAAATCCGCCTTGTGTTGCTGTTTGAATCCCACCAACTTGCACACCTGCATCACTTGCAAACTCTTCGGCCGCAATTCGAGCGTTTTTTGTTGCCTCTTTTAGCATATCTGGCTTTATTTCATTCAAATCTGTGAAATAATACTCCGGATCAGATGCATCAAAGCCGATACCTGCGACAGTGAGTTTTTCAAAAGCCCTTTCAGCGGGGCCCACTAAAGAAAGCTGATCAGATACAATGCGAATGCTTCCATCCATTCGACCCGTGCGTGAAATCGGGACCCCATCATCATTCCGACTTAAGCTAGAAGAATAACGAACAGTAGAGACATCAAGCTCCTTTTCCGTAAAACCTGCATCACTCAAAACTGCTAAAATCTGCGCCTTATAATTATTAGCTCTGTCATAGAGAGCTTGGCGATCAATCGCCGGCGGATTCGGATCTACGCTCATATCCTGCGTAATCGTAGCATAAAAATTAATATCCCAGCGCAATTGATTAGCATCGACGACGCGCTCAGCCAACCCTTTTACCGTCGCTTTATTAACACCCGTATGAGACTTTAAAATGGTCTGACTAACATTTAAGCCGAGCACATACATGCCCGCGATGAAGCAAATCCCTAAAAACCAGTAGCTTATGTTTTTCATCCCGCGCGCCCCTACTCAATTAAATTGATCTGTTCCAATAAACAAATTTCAAATAAAAGCATAACAGATGATTAGCAACTAAGTCATTAAAAAATGCCCCGAAGGGCATTTTTTATTTTTCTTCAACAATCTCAACAAGGTGAGAAATTTTATTCACCATGCCACGAACTGCGGGCGTATCTTCGAGAACCCGCGTCTTATGCATTTTATTCAATCCCAAACCAATCAATGTACGGCGTTGGATATCTGGGCGACGAATAGGTGAGCCTATTTGCTTAACTGTAATTGTTTTCTTGGCCATAGTTTAAGCCTCCGTCGTTTCTGCGGCTGGTGCAGTTTCTTCAGTATTTTTGCCCAAAATTTCAGCTACCTTTTTACCACGACGCTGAGCAACATTACGAGGACTAGCCGCATTCGTAAGTCCTTTTATAGTTGCACGCACCATGTTGTAAGGATTTTGAGACCCAATTGACTTCGCAACAACATCTTGAATACCAAGCATCTCAAAAACCGCACGCATAGGGCCACCCGCGATAATTCCAGTACCTGCAGGGGCTGTACGCATTACAACCTTGCCCGCGCCGTGACGACCATACAGGTCGTGATGCAACGTACGTCCTTCGCGAAGCGGAACACGAATCATTTGACGGCGTGCTTGCTCAGTTGCTTTACGAACAGCTTCCGGAACTTCTTTTGCTTTTCCTTTGCCAAAGCCAACACGGCCTTTTTGGTCACCGACAACAACAAGTGCTGCAAAACCAAAACGTTTACCGCCCTTAACTGTTTTCGAAACACGATTAATTGCCACAAGACGATCCTGGAATTCGGGAGCCTCTTCTCGTGCGCGACGATTATCTTCTCTTGCCATTTTCGTCTCCTTAGAAATTCAATCCGCCTTCACGAACCGCGTCCGCGAGAGCTTTAACTTTGCCGTGAAAGAGCAGTCCGCCACGATCAAAGTATACGTCTTTAACACCTGCTTTTTGAGCACGCGTTGCTAATTCTTTGCCAACCTTAGTGGCCGCTTCAATATTGTTCTTTCCAACAACACCAATAGCTTTTTCTAAACTTGAAGCTGAGGCGATCGTCACACCTTTTGCATCATCGATAATCTGAGCGGAAATGTTCTTAGATGAACGATGCACAGATAAACGTAGGCGCTCTCCATTAGCGACGCGACGTAAGTGGTTACGAACACGACCACGACGCTTTTCGAGCAAACGTAATTTACTAGTTGCCATATCTCTAAACCCTTACTTCTTTTTACCTTCTTTACGGAAAATATATTCGCCAGCATATTTAATGCCCTTACCTTTATAAGGCTCTGGCTTTCGCCAGGCACGAATTTCCGCAGCGACTTGACCAACTTGTTGCTGATCAATCCCCTCAATTACAATTTCAGTAGGCTTAGGTGCTTGAACGGTTACACCATTTGGAATTTGAAAATCCACATCATGAGAGTAACCAAGCGCCAACTTGAGGACATTTCCTTGAACTTGAGCACGATAACCAACACCGCTGATTTCAAGCTCTTTCTTAAAGCCAGTTGTAACACCAGTTACCAAATTTTGAATTTGGGTACGTGTCATTCCCCACTGTTGCCGCGCGCGCTTAGAAGAACCACGAGGCGTTACAGTGATATGACTATCTTCAACTTTAACCTCGACATCATCTGTCGCTTTGAAGCTTCTGGTTCCCTTAGGCCCCTTCACTTCAACCGTTTGACCGCTCACACTTGCTGTGACGCCATTTACCAGTTCTACAGGTTTCTTACCAATACGTGACATAAAACCTCCTAGAATAACGTGCACAAGACTTCGCCGCCAACTTTTTGGCTACGCGCTTGTGCATCGGTCATAACGCCTTTTGAAGTTGAGATAATCGCAACTCCTAAACCTTGACGAACTTGTGGAAGGTCATGTGAGTTTGAATAAACACGTCGACCGGGCTTGGACACACGTGACATCTCACGAATTACAGGCTGACCATCATGGTACTTAAGTTCCACGACAATATCCTTTTGTCCTTTTTCATTTTCGACTTGCTCGAAACCGCGGATATAACCCTCATTTTTCATCACATCGAGAACCCAGCCCAATAGTTTGGAAGCAGGAAGGCGAACTTGTGACTTTGAGCGCATTTGAGCGTTTCGAATACGAGCGAGCATATCAGCAATCGGATCACTTACAGGCATAATCTGTCTCCCTTACCAGCTCGACTTGACCATGCCCGGAATTTGGCCTTTTGAAGCCAATTCACGAAGCGCGATCCGCGACATCTTGAGTTTACGATAATAGGCTTTAGGACGCCCAGTGACTTCACAACGATTGTGAAGACGCGTTTGCGATGAATCACGCGGAAGTTCAGCCAACTTTAGGCTCGCTTTGAAACGCTCTTCCATCGGACGCTCTTGATCATTAATAATCGCTTTAAGTTCCGCACGCTTTTTCGCATATTTTGCGACCAGCTTTTGACGTTTCTTTTCGCGTTCTACCATTGCTACTTTTGCCATAATACTTTCTCCCGCCTAAGCTTTGAACGGCATATTGAAGGCACGTAGCATTGAGCGCGCTTCATCATCCGTCTTCGCGGTTGTTACCATAATAATGTCCATGCCCCACATTTGATCAACTTTATCAAAGTTAATCTCAGGGAAAACGATGTGCTCTTTCAAGCCCATCGCGTAGTTACCACGACCATCAAAGCTCTTCGCTGAAACACCACGAAAATCGCGAATACGCGGCATCGCAATATTTATCAAACGATCTAAAAACTCATACATTTGAGCTCCGCGCAAAGTGACTTTCACGCCAATCGGCATCCCATCGCGCGTTTTAAAACCTGCGATCGACTTCTTTGCTTTAGTGATTACCGGTTTTTGACCCGCAATCAAACCAAGATCTTCAGCTGCAGATTTAATCTTCTTACTATCGGCTACGGCTTCACCGACACCCATATTCAAAACGATTTTCTCAAGCTTTGGGATCATCATTTCGTTTTTATAGCCAAACTCTTCTTTGAGCGTTGGGCGGACTTTGTCGCTATAAACCGTTTGTAGTCTTGGAGTATAATCAGCCATCAATCAATGCTCCCGATTTCTTTGCAAAGCGTACTTTTTTGTCGCCTTCCATTTTAAAACCAACACGAGAAGCCACACCTTCTTTAGGATCTTTAATCGCCAAATTACTCAACTGAATAGCAGCAGGCTTTTGAATGCGACCACCTTGAGTTGACTGGGTTTGCTTTTCATGACGTGTCACCATGTTAACACCTTCTACGATCGCACGACCTTCTTTGGTAAGAATTTGTGAAATCACACCTTCGCGACCTTTATCTTTACCCGCAATCACAATAACGGTGTCGCCTTTACGGAGCTTGGCAGCCATCTTAAAGCACCTCCGGAGCAAGTGAAATAATTTTCATGTAATTTTTAGCACGAAGCTCGCGAACAACTGGACCAAAAATACGCGTTCCAACTGGCTCACCCGCATTATTTAGAATCACGGCTGCATTAGAGTCAAAACGAATTGTTGTGCCATCTTCACGATGAACTTCTTTTGCAGTACGCACGACGACAGCTTTGCGCACATCGCCTTTCTTAACACGTCCGCGTGGCGCTGCTTCTTTAACAGAAACAACAATAACATCTCCAACGCTTGCATATTTGCGCTTGGAACCGCCTAAAACCTTGATGCACTGAACACGGCGAGCGCCTGAATTATCAGCAACATCCAGATTTGTTTGCATCTGGATCATTTTAGCCTCCGACCTGTGAGAACCCGTCTCACGGTTTCGTTAAAATTAATTGACTAGCCCTCGAGGACTTGCCAACGCTTTGTTTTCGAAATTGGTGCGCATTCAACAATCTGAACAACATCACCAACCTTGAATTGGTCTTTCACGTCATGTGCGCGATATTTTTTAGATGAACGGACTGTCTTTTTCAAAACAGGGTGTTTGAAACGACGCTCAACTAAAACTGTAACTGTTTGTGAATTTTTATCACTAACAACGGTACCTTGAAGAATTCGACGTGGCATCTAGGCCTCCTTTTTTGCTTGGTTAAGGAAGGTCATAACACGCGCAACATCACGCTTAACTTGACGTATACGTGCACTGTTCTCAAGTTGACCCGTCGCTGCTTGGAAGCGGAGATTAAACGCCTCTTTTTTCAATCCAACAAGCATATCCTGTAATTCGTCAGACGATTTGTCTTTAAGCTCTGAAGCTTTCATCGTGGTTTCCTTAAATAATCACCAGATTGCCGAAAAAACGTAACAATTGATTCTGGTGGGTTTTGAGTATTGCGCGTCTATAGACATAAATTGTGCTTTTGACAAGGGGCGACAATGTGCTTTTTTTCGTGAAAGTCAGATAATTCTCTAATTCGCGTAAAAATCATAATTTCGACATTATAAATCATAATTTCGAAATTATTTAGACACTACTATTAAACAATCAAGCGCGACGTAATTAAACGCAATCAAGCTCAGCAAATCTACATTCCTCTCAAGCGTGCTAAACCGACGGATTAAATTAAAACGCTCACTCAGCTCATTTTGCTTGCAGTATCAATTTCTTTAGTTAAAATTTCGCGAAGCACGATTAGAATTCCGCGCGCGCTTCGACCAAAGGACGATTGTAAATATTCATTAGTTGTGTGTTCGAACGAGATTGCGAAAGGGTTTATACAAATGCACGGCAAAATTTTAGTTCTCGCTTGCGGCGCCCTCGCCAAAGAAATTTTAGATATTTTCGAAACCAATAAACTCGACCATCTAGAGCTTCACTGTTTACCCGCGAATCTACATTTATTTCCCGAAAAAATCACAAGTGCGGTCCGAGAAGCCGTAATTAAATATCGACCGCAATATCAAGACATTTTCGTGGCGTACGCAGATTGTGGCACTGGCGGTCAACTCAAGACTGCTTGTAATGAGATGGGCATTCAAATGATTGAGGGCCCACACTGTTATTCATTCTTCGACGGTAATTTTGCTTTTGAACAACGCCAAGAAGACGAATTAACCGCATTCTATTTAACTGATTTTTTAGTTCGCCAATTTGACGCTTTTGTTTGGAAACCCATGGGATTTGACAAGCATCCCGAACTCATATCAATGATGTTTGGAAATTACGAAAAACTAATTTACCTCGCACAATCTCAAGACCCTGAGCTGGACAAAAAAGCGGAAGAAAGCGCGCAAAAATTAGGTCTAACATATGAACGACGCATGACCGGGTATGGCGATCTTGAAACGACTTTAAAAGCAATTAAACCGATCTCAAAAATAAATTGATCTTGTCAGCCAATTTTTCAAACGCTAAGTTGCTCAAAAAAAAGACTGATCATTAATGCAGACAATATTTGAAGCTCACGCACTGACAAAAGAATATCCTGGCGTTGTAGCAAATGATCAAGTTTCGCTCAAAATTGAATACTCTTCGATTCACGCGCTCTTGGGAGAAAACGGTGCCGGAAAATCAACATTGGTCAAAATGATCTACGGTCTCGTCAACCCGACTTCTGGTCATATGAAATTCATGGGTGAAAATTTTGAGCCAACGGATCCGAAGTCGGCACGCAACCTTGGGATTGGCATGGTGTTCCAGCATTTCTCTTTGTTTGACGCTCTGACCGTCGCTGAAAATATTGAAGTGGGCTTTGAAACAGAGCTTTCTCGCAAAGAAATCATCGAACGTATAAAAGAATTATCCCAAAGCTACGGACTTCCTCTTGATCCAAGGAGCGTTGTTGGAAAACTCTCGGCAGGAGAGCGTCAAAGAGTTGAAATTGTAAGATGTCTTTTACAAAACCCAAAGCTTTTGATCATGGATGAACCCACTTCAGTCCTAACCCCAAGTGAAGTACAACAACTATTCAACACTTTAGAAGCACTTCGAGCACAGGGCGTAGCCATTTTGTACATTTCCCATAAACTTGAAGAAATTCGTACACTTTGTGATCATGCAACGATACTGCGTCACGGCAAGGTGGTTGGAAATTGCAATCCTCGCCAACAATCGGCACGTGCACTCGCTGAAATGATGGTTGGTGACGCGCTCATTGAACCTAGCCAACGTTCCATCACAAAGGGCGAGGTCGTTTTAAACGTGAATAATATCTCGCTTTCTCCCCAACATAATTTTGGCACAAAATTAAAAGACATAAACATTGAATTACACAAAGGTGAAATTCTTGGTATTGCTGGTGTTGCTGGGAGCGGTCAAGACGAATTGCTCGCTGTACTCACTGGCGAAATCAAGCCCGATTCAGGGCGATTAAAGTTCAAAGGTTTTAATGATATTTCCGACATGCCTGCGCGAAAACGGCGTCAGCTTGGATTAATTTGCGCACCTGAAGAGCGTCTAGGTCACGCTGCCGTGCCAAGCATGACATTACTTGAAAATGCAATGCTGACGGGGCAAGACAGAGGCAAATTATCATATAAAAATTGGCTAAGTTGGAAAAAAGCAAATGACTTCGCTAAAAATATTGTGAGCAAATTCGATGTGCGCACTTCAGGAACACACGTAAAGGCAAGTGCACTTTCTGGAGGGAATTTACAAAAATTTGTTGTCGGGCGAGAAATATCGCAATCCCCTGAAGTTTTTGTTGTCAATCAGCCAACATGGGGCGTTGATGCTGCGGCTGCTGGTTTTATTCGCCAAGCCATTCGAGATCTAGCGAACTCGGGCGCGGGCGTCATTGTGATTTCTCAAGATCTCGATGAACTCTATGAACTTTCCGATCGTATCTCTGCGCTTTGTGAAGGCCGCCTTTCGCCCATTTTTAATATCGAGAGTGTCGAACTTAATAAACTTGGTGAATTAATGGGAGGACACTTCGCATGAAAATTGTTCTCGAACCGCGAATATATACGCATCCTTCCATCACTTATCTACTTCCTATTCTAGCGATTGCGCTCACAATGCTGTTGAGTGCTTTGCTCTTTACTTTTTTAACAGAAAACGCTTGGCAAACTGTCTACACACTTTTTATCAGTCCCCTATTCGATAGCTACTCTCGTCCCGAAATTCTTGTGAAAGCTTCACCTCTTTTATTAATTGCTACGGGCCTAGCGATCGGGTTTCGTGCGAATATTTGGAATATTGGTGCCGAAGGTCAATATATACTAGGTGCGATTGGCGCGAGCGCTGTCGCCATGTTCTTCTACCCTTCCAATAGTGTTTTTCTTTTGCCGGCCATGGCAATTGCGGGAATGATTTTTGGCATGCTTTGGGCATTTATTCCTGCTTTTCTAAAAGTTCAATTTAAAACATCTGAAATTCTCGTTTCGCTCATGCTTGTGTATGTCGCTGATTTAACATTGCGGATTGTCGTTTCAGGAATACTCAAAGACCCAGACGGCCTAAGTTTTCCGCAATCGCGAATATTTCAAGATGGTGCAATTTTACCGATTATGATCTCGGACACGCGAGTCCATTTAGGCGTTTTCATCTCGTTCATTATCGCAATCGGTGCCGCCATTTTTATGCGTTGGCATCGTATTGGATTTAGCATTCGTGTGGCTGGGCAAGCACCAAGAGCGGCACGTTATGCCGGCGTAAATGAAAAGCAAATGGTATATTTTACCCTGGGTCTTGGCGGAGCGCTTGCAGGACTTGCAGGAATGTTTGAAGTTGCGGGGCCAATTGGGCAACTCACACCAAGCTTACCGACCTTTTATGGCTTCACTGCGATCATTGTCGCATTTTTAGGGCGATTAAATCCAGTTGCGATCATATTTGCCGCTCTCATCATAGCCATAACATATATTGGCGGTGAAACAGCGCAAATTTTTATGCGCCTTCCTGCAGCTTCTGTACAGGTTGTGCAAGGAATTATGCTTTTTTGTCTGCTCGGGGTTGAAATATTTGGCCGCTACAAAATTAAGATAGGTACGTAATATGTTTAGTCTCGTCGTGCCCGCTTTTGAAATTGATCTCATAAAACTGATCGTCGCCCTAATGTTAGCGTCGACGCCGCTTGTTTTGGCAGCTCTTGGCGAACTAATTGTTGAAAAAGCAGGTGTTCTGAATCTAGGCGTTGAAGGTATGATGATTATGGGAGCGGTAGGAGGTTTTGCGATAGCCGTTGAAACTGGCAACCCCTTCCTAGGAATGCTCTTTGGTGGCATTAGCGGGATGTTTTTGTCAGTTATTTTTTCAATTCTCACACAGCGCCTACATACCAATCAAGTCGCAACTGGGCTTGCCCTAACTATGTTCGGTCTGGGCGTGGCTGCCTTGATCGGACAAAACTATGAAGGTGTCAAACCACCCGTGACCAGCAAACTCACCTTTATTGAGCCGCTAAAGGACGTAACCATTCTTGGTGCTGCATTTGTATTGATATCATTCTTTACTGTGTTTTTGATGTGGAAATTTCTAAAACACTCACGCAAAGGACTCGTTTTAAGAGCGGTCGGAGAAAACCATTACGCCGCTCATTCGATTGGTTACAACGTTATTCGAATACGCATTATGGCAATCTCTTTTGGCGGCTTCATGGCAGGTCTTGGGGGGGCATTTATCTCTTTGGTAAGAGTGCCCCAATGGACTGAAGGAATGACAGCAGGGATTGGCTGGATTGCGCTCGCCCTTGTTGTATTTGGCTCTTGGAAGCCCCTACGTGTCCTGATTGGTGCTTATCTATTTGGTATATTTATTTCCGCTGAAATCAACTTGCAGATCATTGGTGTTCAAATTCAAGCCGAATATCTGGCGATGATGCCTTACGTCATGACAATTATTGTTCTCGTCTTAATTTCGCTACGCGATACGCAATCAGAAGCGCCTGGCACACTTGGACAAATTTTTCAGCCCAAATCTTAGTTCGAATCAGTTGAAAACCAAGCCCACTCATAATAAAGTCTTTGTAGAAAAAGAGAGGAAAGAAAATATGTTTAACCGTCGCAATTTACTAACTGTCACGACAGCTGCTCTCACATTTGGACTAAGCACAATGAGTGTAGCCGCCGATGATCCTTTAAAAATCGGATTCATTTACGTAGGTCCTACTGGAGATTTTGGTTGGAGTTATCAACATGATCAAGGACGCTTAGCAGTTGAAGAAAAATTTGGCGACGCCGTTGAAACGCTCTATGTTGAAAGCGTTCCAGAAGGTGCAGATGCTGAGCGCGTTCTTCGCCAAATGGCACAATCTGGCACTGATTTAATTTTCACCACAAGCTTTGGCTATATGGACGCAACACTTAAAGCGGCCGAAGAATTTCCAGAGGTAAAATTTGAGCACGCGACTGGCTTTAAGCGTGCCGATAATGTGTCGACATATTCATCTCGCTTTTATGAAGGGCGTCACATTCTGGGCCTGATCGCTGGCCAAGAAACTGAAACTAATAAAGTAGGTTACATAGCGTCTTTTCCAATTCCAGAAGTTGTGCGCGGCATTAATGCTGCATATCTAGCTGCGAAATCAGTAAACCCTGACGTGGAATTCAAAGTTGTCTGGGTTTCAACTTGGTTTGACCCCGCCAAAGAGGCGGACGCGGCAAATGCACTCATCGACCAAGGTGTCGACGTAATCATGCAACATACAGATAGTCCGGCTGCGATGACAATTGCAGAAGAAAAGGGCATCAAAGCCTTTGGTCAAGCATCAGATATGATCAACTTTGGGCCAAATGCTCAACTGACTTCCATTATCGACAACTGGAATGATTACTATATCGCACGCACTCAAGCAGTTCTTGACGGAACTTGGGAGTCTACTGACACATGGGGCGGCTTTGCAGATGATATGGTTCATATGTCGGATTATAGCGACCAACTTCCAGCCGAACTTATAGAGCAAGCACAAGCGGCACAAGCGGCTATCGAATCGGGCGAGCTACATCCATTTACAGGACCGATTAATAAGCAAGATGGTTCGCCTTGGCTTGCCGAAGGTGAAACAGCTCCTGACGAAGACCTGCTTAGCATGGATTTCTATGTCGAAGGGCTCGTGGGCGAAATTCCTCAATAATCAGCTTCACAGCAAAACGATCCCGCACCTAGTGTGGGGTCTTCATTTTTAGAAATGAGATCTATCTTGGCCTATAATCGTTTTTTAATCTGAGTAAGCCAAAGTCGAATAAATATTGTCGCTTTTGAGCTTGTCAAACTCATTTTCTGGAGTCAGTCTGCGAACAATATAGATTCAGGCAACCTTATGGAAAATAAACAACCACTCGTTATATTTACCCCTTCTGGAAAACGTGGAAACGTCGCAAGTGGTACGACAATTCTTGATGCGGCTCGTCAGCTGGGAGTTGACCTAGATAGTGTTTGCGGCGGGCGCGGGATTTGTTCAAAATGCCAATGCACGCCTTCATTTGGTAAATTTGATAAACATGGCATCACGTCCTCGGAAGATGCGCTTTCCAAGTGGAATGATGTTGAAGCCCGCTACGACCGCGTGCGCGGCTTGAAACAAGGACGAAGGCTCGGATGCCAAACGCAAATTTTAGCAGACGTGGTGCTTGATGTACCGCCTGAAAGCCAAATGCATAAACAAATCGTGCGCAAATCACTCGACATGTCTCATGTCGAACTTGATCCACTTTTGCGTGTTGAAATATTACAAATTCCCGAAGCGACTTTAGATGATCATGAGGGCGATTCAGAGCGGTTGCGAACAGCCCTACGCTTTCGTGGCATTCATGCCGAGCCTCTCAGCCTCAATACGACGGCTCAACTTCAAAGCGCACTTGCAGACGGCAAAGGTGAAATCACAGTCCTTTATCATCAAGCGCATACGGCCGGTGCGGCACAGATCGTATCCATTTGGCCCAATGTTTACGAAGAGCGTATTTGTGGCGTGGCAATCGACCTTGGATCAACGACAATCGCAGCTCATATTATTGACTTGCAGTCAGGCGAAGCCATCGCCTCAGGTGGCGTGATGAACCCACAAATCCGCTTCGGCGAGGATCTGATGAGCCGCGTTTCTTATGCCATGATGAACCAAGACGGGGCATCTGAAATGACAGCCGCGATTAGAGACGGACTTGATGGTTTAATCGGTCAATTAGCCGCCGAAGCAGAGCTCGCGCGTGATAGCATTTTTGATCTCACCATTGTGGGGAACCCGATCATGCATCACCTACTTCTCGGAATCGACCCAACACCGCTTGGTCAAGCCCCCTTTCCTCTTGCGACGTCGGAGGCTGTAAATTGCTTTGCGCACGAGCTTGATCTCAATATCCATCCAGAAGGACGCGCCTATGTTTTGCCGCTGATTGCCGGTCACGTTGGCGCTGACGCAGCCGCCGTTGCCTATGCAACCGCCCCTCATTTGCGCGATGGTCTTACCTTGGTGTGTGATGTCGGCACCAATGCGGAAATACTACTTGGTGACAAAGAGGGACTACTCGCATGTTCATCGCCGACAGGGCCAGCATTTGAGGGTGCGCAAATCTCCTCAGGTCAACGTGCCGCGAATGGTGCGATTGAACGCGCTGAAATTGATCCAATTAGCAAAATAGTACGTTTTCGAGTAATAGGCGAGGAACTTTGGTCAGATGACCCTGATTTCAAAGCTGAGGTGACAGGGATTTGTGGCTCGGGTATTATCGAGTTAATTGCCGAAATGCGTATGGCCGGAATTGTCGATGCAAATGGTTTGATAGGTTCACCAGAAGCGGTCGGCTCCGACTTGATTATTCAAGACGGACGCACTTATTCATACCTTATCTGGGACGGACGTGAGTCCGGGGGGCCGCTCATTACTGTGACGAACAAAGACGTTCGAGAGATTCAGCTTGCAAAAGCTGCGCTTTATGCCGGCGCAAAGTTGCTTATGGATAAGCGCGGCGTTGATAAGGTGGATCGCGTCGTATTGGCTGGTGCATTTGGCGCACACATCTCGCCCAAGCACGCGATGGTCTTGGGCATGATACCCGATTGCGATGTCAAAAATGTGTCTTCGGCAGGAAATGCAGCCGGGACAGGGGCGCGAATTATGCTTTTGAACCGCGTCGCGCGGAGCGAAGTTGAAGCGCTTGTACGACAGATCGATAAGATCGAAACCGCTGTTGAACCGCGCTTCCAAGAACATTTTGTTGCCGCGACCAATATCCCTAATGCGTCTGACGGGTTTGAAAAACTTCGCGAGCTCACACCACTACCCGATATTAATTTTAATGCGGGCGGAGATGGCGGTGACCGCAAAACAAGGCGTTCTCGACGACGAAAAAGTTAGTCTTCCAAAGATCGGATAAATTCGAGCATTGTACGAACTGCTTCTTCAGTGTTGGCTGGGCTTAACGCATCGCCAGCAATAACATGAGCATAAGGATCAACATTTTCACCTAAACTTGGTGACATATACTTGGTTTGTGCTGACCAGGCCGCGCGCACTTCTTCGGTCGCGTTTTGATCGCTGACTTCATCCTCCATAGCATAATAGAAAAACGCCGGTATTTCTGCCTTAGAGAAGTCTATCCGTTCGACATGGTCTATAAGTCGCATCATCGGCACAACAGACTTGGTCGGATAGCCATTCGTCCAAAATTCTTTATGCAAAGCGTTAGATGGCTCCCATTCCCGCCATTCACCTGCAAGCATCGGCCCCCATTTGTCGAAGTAAGCTAGCTTCGCGAGATCAGCCTGAGAATTTTTGACTTTGAAATTGGGGGACGTCAACACAAAAGCCGCAACTTGTTTTTGTAAATTCGGATTTTCAATGATGAGTGATGATAAAGTCGCTCCATTTGAAGTTCCCATTACGATGACTTTCTCGCCTGTTAAACGTCCAATTGTCAAAGCTTCTTCCAAATCAGCAACCCAATCCATGACATGAATATCACCCATTGCTTCTCCTGGGCGACCATGACCAGCAAGGCGCGTATAAAAAAGATTTGCCCTTAATTCCTCAGCAATTCGGTCAGGCACTGGACGCATCTCACCAAGTGATGCGGAAAATCCGTGAATATAAATAATCGAGTACTCGGTTTGCGTCAAAGAATCTGAAGCCCAGACAACTTGCTTATGTTGTCCCGGCAAAATGTCAGAAAATTGACTCTCTTGAGCAACAAGATAATCGTCAATCTGAGCGAGTGACAAGTTTGCCGCGGGATTTACAACTTGCTCCCAATAAATATTCTGCTTTGGCCCTAAGAAAAGTAACAAAAACAGAGCAAAGATAGAAAAAAGAATCAAAAATACTATATTTTTTAGTGTGTGCATGTCTAAATTTTGCTGAAATTACTATGAAATCTCAAGTCTTATTTGTCCAAATATAAAACCTTTTTTAAAACTATACCCGCAAAAAAGGCTATTTAAGTATATTCTTAATTACTAAATAAATCAACCAACTCAAGTTTTGTGACATCGACAATGCCCAAATCCGAAATTCTAAGTTCAGGTATAACAACCAGCGCAAGAAGTGAATGCTGCATGTATGCGTTATTTAGCTCACAGCCACATTCACGCATTGCCGCCACCATTCGATCAGCCTTCTCAGATACATCGCGCGCCGATTCATCAGACATAAGGCCGGCAATTGGCAATTCAACGCAAGCAATTTCGACACCATCTTTGAAAATCACAATACCACCGCCAATTTCAGCCGCACGATTGCTCGCCTTGGCCATATCTTCACGAGATGTGCCCACAACGATCATGTGGTGACTATCATGCGCGACAGTTGAAGCCATTGCCATCTTCCCCCGATATCCGAATCCAGAAACAAACCCGTTCACCACGTTTTCAGTTCCTTTGTGACGCTCTACCAAAGCAATTTGACAAATGTCGCGCTTTTCATCTCCTTCGACAATGTTATCACCAACACTTAAGCGCGCATTTAATGCCTTCGTCGGAGCTTGGTTTTCCACGACGCCAATCACTTTGACCTCGATTTCACTCGCATCTCCATTAAATTTGATCTCAAAATCACTCGCTTGTTTTAGGCGACCCATATTAACGGAATTCCGGACATCATCAGGCCACTCAATATGGGGACACCGCGCCAGAATATTACCGTGTTTTGCAATGACCTCTCCACGCGCCATCACGAGATCAATAGGAAGTAAATTAAGATCTGAAGTCAAAATGAGATCTGCTCGCCGACCTGGCGCAATCGAACCGAGTTCGCGCTCCAAACCAAAATGTGTAGCCGTATTAATTGATGCCATTTGCAATGCAACTAATGGTTCACAGCCGCACTCAATCGCATGTCGAACCACGCGATTCATATGCCCATCATTCACGAGCGTCCCCGAATGACAATCGTCGGTACAAAGCATAAATTGACGTGAATCCAAGCCCTTCTCGGTGATCGCGGTGATTTGACTTTCGACATCATACCATGCCGATCCTAGACGCAACATAGAACCCATGCCTTGACGCACGCGCGCAATCGCATCAACTTCGCGCGTGCCTTCATGATCATCAGCTGGTCCACCAGCAACATATGCGTGAAACCGCGCGCCAAGATCAGAACTTGCGTAGTGACCCCCGACAATTTTACCCGCATTTTGTGTTTCGGCAATTTCAGTAAGCATTTGCTTGTCACCGTTTATAACCCCAGGGAAATTCATCATTTCACCTAATCCGATAATGTTCGGCCACTCCATGGCTTCCTTCACGTCTTGAGCGCTTATTTTAAAACCAGTCGTTTCAAGACCCGGCGCAGAGGGCGCACAACTCGGCATTTGCGTAAAAATATTGATCGGCTGCAATTCAGCTTCTTCGTACATCAACCGCACGCCTCGCAACCCAAACACATTCGCAATTTCGTGAGGGTCATGGAAAAAAGTTGTTGTCCCATGGGGAATGACAGCGCGGGCAAACTCGGCTGGTGTCAGCATACCGCTTTCAATATGCATATGTGCATCAAGCAACCCCGGAATCACAAAATTCTCTGCGGCATTTATGATTCTTGTCTGGTCTCCGATTGTATGATCCGCGTTAGGTCCAACGTAAGCAAAACGTCCATCCTTTATCGCAATGTCCCAAGTGCTCAAGACTTCACGAGTATGCACATTTACAACGTTACCCCCCTTTATCACAACATCTGCTGAAAGCCGCCCAGATGCCACCGCCACTAGGTTTGGTGCAACCGTCGCCCAAGTATCAATTTTTTTCATTGGAGACCTCATTTTCACTCAACTCTATCAAAGTATAAAGTGTGCTCAGGTCGTTACACAATACACAAGTTCAAATAATAATTAATCTCAAATAATACTCGGTGGAACAGATCATATTCAACGCCATAGTAGTACTGTATATCGAAGCAAACCTATTGGAAAAAATGCTTATGATTTGAAAAAAGAGTTTCAAATACTCAAATGTCAGGCTCAGTGTATATCCGTGCATTTTTGCGCTATAATATGCGGAAAAATAATCAAAGCACTTGGAATCTTTATGCAAGTATTGTAGGAGATCAACTGTGAACTGGCCCTATTCACAAAAGAACTAATTTTAGTAAGGGCAAAATTATGCAAATTATTCCCGTCCCAGAGTTTGATCTTGTGATTTTCGGTGCGACTGGAGATCTCGCAAGCCGAAAAATATTCCCAGGTCTTTTTAGGCGCTTCCTTGAAGGGCAAATGGATGCGAACTCTCGCATCATTGGAACTGCGCGCAGCGAATTGGACACCGAAGGCTTTCGAAAAGAGCTCAAATCCAATTTGAATAAATATGCCAAAAAAGAATGCGAGGACAGCACAAACTTAGATATTTTCTTGAGCCGTGTGGACTATTTTCCAATCGATGCGCTTGGCGAACGTGGCTGGGATACACTTTCGAAACAACTCCGGCCCGATGTCGTACGCGCGTTCTATCTTTCAGTTGGCCCATCAATTTTTGGGGCCATCGCGGAAAGACTTGTGAAATCTGGATGCGCCGATGAAAATTCAAGAATCGTTGTGGAAAAGCCCTTTGGGCATGACTTAAAAAGTGCAAAAAAACTGAACAACGAACTCCGCAGTTCATTTTCTGAAAATCAGATCTATCGCATCGATCATTACCTCGGGAAAGAAACTGTACAAAATTTAATGGCGATCCGATTTGCAAATGCGCTTTTCGAACCAATTTGGAATGCACAATTTATTGATCATGTCCAAATTACGGTTGCCGAAAATATTAGCGTAGAAGGGCGCGGCGGGTATTACGATAAGTCTGGCGCGATGCGGGATATGGTACAAAATCATCTCATGCAATTGCTTTGCCTCGTCGCCATGGAACCACCATCTCATTTTGAGGCTGATGCTGTCCGAGATGAGAAGCTCAAAGTTATACGAGCGCTGTCTAAAGTTCCTCGGCGTGACATTGTTCGCGGTCAATACAAAGCCGGCGGAGGCGAAGAAAGCTACATCATGCATTCTGGAAATCCGAATTCCACAACCGAGAGCTTTATCGCTATGCGGGTTGAAGTTGAAAACTGGCGTTGGGCAAATGTACCTTTTTACTTACGTACAGGAAAAAGACTGCGCGCGCGCAGTTCTGAGATTGTCATAAAATTTAAGGCACCGCCGCATTCGATCTTTGACAAGGAACAAATTCTGCCGGCAAATGCACTCGTGATTCGTTTACAACCTGACGAAGGTATCATGCTCAAAATGACAATCAAAGAACCGGGTCCGGGCGGAATGAGACTTTTAGAAGTCCCACTCGATATGACATTTGCCGAAACGCTTGGCGAAGAAGCCGATTTTCCTGATGCCTACGAACGTTTAATTATGGACGTCATTCGTGGCAACCAAACACTATTTATGCGTGGCGACGAAGTTGAGGCTGCTTGGGTTTGGGCCGATAATATTATCAACAAATTTGATGAAAGCGCGCTCAAGCCAATTCCTTATGATGCGCTTAGTACTGGGCCCGATGAAAGCCTTGCCCTTATGCACCGAGATAATCGGAAGTGGAGAGAAATCAAATGATCACCTATGAACGACGTGATGTGATGATGACGAACCTCGCTTTACAGGTCGCCGAAGAGCTTAGCCTTGCTATTGGCGCGCGCGGGCGCGCCTCACTTTGCGTGCCAGGCGGAACCACGCCCGCCCCATTCATGCGAGCCTTGTCAATGCAGGATTTAGGTTGGTCTCAGGTTACGGTCATGCTCGGTGATGAACGCTTTGTTCCTGAAAATTCTGGGCGTTCAAACACGCGACTATTGAAAGAAAATTTGCTCATTAACAAAGCTCAATCGGCATCTCTTGCTCCGCTTACAAAAAATGCAAATCAACCCGAAGACATACTAGAAGAACTCACTCTTGGCATTGCTCCTCATTTGCCGCTGGATGTTCTGGTTGTTGGGATGGGAGAAGACATGCACACCGCCAGCCTTTTTCCAGATACCGACCTTACTCATGCGCTCTCTGACGATGCTCCTAACCTCGCGATTATACGTGCTGATAATGCTGGCGAAGCACGCATTACGATGACAGCCCCCGTCTTAAAGAATGCACGTTATAAACACATTTTATTAGCAGGAAAAAACAAACTTGCACCTCTTGAGAAAGCAAAAAATATCGAGAGTTTTCATGAAGCACCCATTCGGGTGGTGCTTACTACTGGTGCTACCATTCATTACGCGGAGTAAATGATGACAAACAAGACGATTAACGAAATTACCAACCGGATTATCGAGCGCTCTAAAACGCACCGGGAACGTTATGAAGACATGATAGAGCGCATGTCAAACGAAGGCGTGAAACGGGCACATCTTTCATGTGGGAATCAAGCGCATGCATACGCAGCCATGAAACAAGATCAATCCAAACTAGCGCAGGAAAAAGCACCCAATATTGGCATTGTCACAGCCTATAATGATATGTTGTCAGCACATCATCCCTATGAAACATATCCTCAAATCATCAAGGAAGCCGCTCGGGTTAATGGTGCAACAGCACAAGTTGCGGGCGGTGTGCCAGCGATGTGCGACGGCGTCACACAGGGGCAAGTCGGCATGGAGCTTTCCTTGTTTTCGCGAGATATTATTGCGCAAGCATCCGCAATCGCATTATCGCACAACGTATTCGATGCAGCGATGTTTCTTGGCGTTTGTGATAAAATCGTACCCGGTCTCATCATTTCCGCAGCAAGCTTCGGTCACATCCCCGCCATTTTTGTGCCCGCAGGACCAATGACTTCTGGCATCAGCAACAAAGAAAAAGCCGAAACACGAAAGAAATTCGCAGCCGGTGAAATTAGTCGCGAAGAATTGCTCAAATCAGAAATGGCGAGTTATCATTCAGAAGGCACTTGCACGTTTTATGGAACAGCAAACACAAATCAAATGCTCATGGAATTTATGGGGCTCCATTTACCCGGTTCCAGTTTCGTCAATCCGGGAACTGAATTGCGGGATGCGTTAACGCGCTCTTGCGTATCTCACGTCCTCAATGCACCTCGCGCAGCAGACGTACTGACCGCAAAGGCTTATGTGAACGGCATGGTTGGACTAATGGCGACAGGCGGCTCAACAAATCTATTGTTACATTTGATCGCAATGGCCCGCGCTTCGGGTGTCGTCATCAACTGGTCTGATTTCGCGGACATCTCTAAAATCACACCTTTAATGGCGCGTGTCTATCCGAATGGGCTTGCGGACGTTAATCACTTCCACGCAGCCGGTGGACTCGGGTTTATAATCGGTGAACTCCTAGAAAATGGCATTTTACATGGAGATAATCCTGCTGTTTTCGGTGAATTTGGTAATTATTCACAAGAGCCAAAATTGCTAGATGAACAACTCAATTGGGTTCAAGGATCTAAGAAGTCTTTAAACGACAAGATCATTCGTCCGTTTTCCGATCCATTTCAACAAACCGGCGGCCTTTCCAATCTCAAAGGAAATATCGGAAATGCAGTCATGAAGGTCTCGGCAGTCGATGAAGACAAACGAATTGTTGAGGCGCCCGCGCGCATATTCCACGATCAAGAAAGCGTTAAAGCCGCATTTAAAAATGGCGAGTTTACGCAAGATGTCGTGATTGTTGTGCGTTTTCAAGGCCCACAGGCCAATGGAATGCCTGAACTCCATTCGTTAACGCCGGCTCTCACAATTTTACAGGACCGCGGAATCAAAGTGGCGCTCGTCACAGATGGCCGTATGTCTGGTGCTTCTGGAAAAGTCCCTGCGGCGATTCATGTGAGCCCAGAAGCGGCCGTCGGAGGGCCGATCGCTAGTATACGAGACGGCGACATCATCAAAGTCGATGCTGTTGCGGGTATTCTCGAAGCGATGGATCCAAAAGCTATCGAACGCGCTCGTGTCCAAATTGACCTGAGTGATAACCAAACAGGTTTTGGCCGCGAGTTATTTTTAAATCTGCGCCAAGCTGTAGACGACGCCGAACTTGGCGCATCAATTTTTTTCAAGGAGAACTAAAATGACACCACAAGAAAGCTCAAAGGCTGCCTATGATATTTGCGCACTTGCCCCGGTTATTCCCGTTCTCATCGTAGAAGAAACCCTCCATGCTGCGCCCCTCGCGAGTGCACTTATCGAAGGTGGGCTGCGCGTATTAGAAGTCACCCTTCGTACCGAAAATGCACTTAACGTCATTTCTGAAATGGCAAAACAAGATGGTGCAATCATTGGTGCGGGCACTTTGCTTTCACCTCAACAAGTGCGCGATGCAAAGGCAGCCGGCGCGCAATTTGGCGTATCTCCAGGCGCAACAGATGCTGTCTTAGAGACGGCGCTTGAAGAAAAACTACCGATGCTTCCTGGCGCAATCACACCAAGTGAAGTCATGGTTTTACTTGAAAAAGGTTATGACATGCTCAAGTTTTTTCCAGCGGCGCAAGCCGGTGGCGCTTCGATGCTAAAATCATTCTCAAGCCCCCTCGCCTCAGCACGTTTTTGTCCAACCGGCGGCGTAAGCCCAGAAAACGCACACGAATATCTTTCCCTGCCAAATGTTGTTTGTGTGGGAGGCTCTTGGGTTGCTCATTCTGAGTTCGTAAACTCATCAAATTGGAAAGAAATCACTAAGCGCGCCGTGAACGCAACACGTTTATAAATGAGAATATTTGCATGTTTGAAGCTCTGATAAAACATTACAAAACCGTAAAAAATCGTGAAATCACTTCCTTAATGAAAGACGACCGGTTTCGCGATTTTTCTGTTTCGGCAGGAGATATTTTCATTGACTATTCAAAGACGAGTATCGACCATGAAGGCCGTGATTTACTCATTGAATTGGCTCAAGAGCGCAATGTTTTCGATATTAGAGATTCAATGTTTAAAGGTGGAAAAATCAATACGACAGAGGAACGAGCGGTTTTGCATACAGCCCTTCGCTGTCCGCGCCATTCGCAAGTCTTTGTTGACGGTGAAGATATTATTCCGAACGTGCACAAAGTCCTTGATAAAATGTCTCAATTTTCTGATGAAGTTCGCTCTGGAACAATCACGTCTTCAACGGGTCAAAAATTTACTGATGTTGTCAATATTGGTATTGGCGGTTCGGATCTGGGTCCAGTCATGGCAGTGCGCGCTCTCGCTCCTTTTCACGATGGCCCCAACATACACTTTATTTCCAATATTGATGGAGCGGACATTCACGATACACTCCAAAGACTTGATCCGCAGACAACTTTAGTGCTCATCGCTTCCAAAACTTTTACAACCATTGAGACGATGACAAATGCTCAAACGGCAAAAATTTGGTTAAACAAAATACCTGATCCTAATCAACATCTTGCAGCCATTTCAACAGCAGATGAAAAAACAGCCGCTTTCGGTATAGATTCCGAGCGCGTTTTTGGGTTCGAAGATTGGGTGGGAGGCCGATACTCGCTTTGGGGACCAATTGGACTGTCAATTATGCTTGCAATCGGACATCAAAATTTTCAGGATTTTCTTTCGGGCGCTCACAAGATCGACACACATTTTCAAAAACAAAACGGCGCTAAAAACGCACCCCTAATGCTTGCACTTG
Organism: Paracoccaceae bacterium; assembly: GCA_965263365.1. Classification (GTDB taxonomy): domain Bacteria; phylum Pseudomonadota; class Alphaproteobacteria; order Rhodobacterales; family Rhodobacteraceae; genus CANMUM01. Next base: position 351,146 of record OZ253672.1, on the reverse strand, counting down.
TCGGAATTTGGCACCGAAATATTTGTGGTTACGCGACACGTGCGATTTTACCCTACGAAGATAGATTGGCACGCCTACCTGCTTATCTGCAACAGTTAGATATGGAATCAAATGGAAAATCCGTATCGCAAGACGGAAGCAAATTAGAAGCAACGGGGCCAATCGTCTGGGGAGAGCCGGGCACAAACGGGCAGCATGCGTTCTATCAACTCATTCATCAAGGTAGCGATGTGATTCCTTGCGAATTTCTGATTGGTCAGTCAGGGCATGAAGAGAGCCTCGCGCATCATCACAAATTGCTGAAAGCAAATTGCATAGCTCAATCTCGAGCACTATTAATTGGCCGCTCATTTGACGAAGCGCTCGCAATCACTCAGGCTAAAGGCTTCAAGGGAGAAGAGGCCGAACGTCAAGCCCGTCACCGCGTATTCGAGGGTAACCGTCCTTCGTTAACCATAATATATCCAAAACTCACTCCATCTATACTTGGTCAAATTATTGCACTTTATGAGCACCGTGTTTTTGTAGAGGGAGCGATTTGGGGCTTAAACAGTTTCGATCAATGGGGTGTGGAGCTTGGCAAAGAGCTTGCGCTTTCATTAGGCTCTGCATTTGACGGTGATATGCCAAAGGACCTTGATGCGTCAACGCAGGGACTTTTAGAAAAATTGAAATAGCAACCACTCAAAACTAATGCTTTATTTCACTTTACAAATCAAACTATGTGCCTAAATAGTGTGCAATGCGTCCATTTTTGGATATTCGTTAATTGAAATCGAGGTTTATATGTTCAGCGACACGCAGGTCCGGCTGGGGATTTTCATAATCGTGTTATTCACAATGGCTTTGCTCGAATATTCTTGGCCGAAACGTAATCAAAAAGTGGGACGCCTTATCAGATGGCCACGTAACTTAGGCATTACGCTTCTCGGCACTCTTCTTGTCCGTTTTATGGGCCCATTAACGGCAGGCGCTGTGGCAATTTGGGCAAGCAAGCAAAACATCGGATTATTCAATCTAGCAAATACACCCTATATGATCAGCTTTCCGATGGTATTGATCGTTTTTGATATGCTCATATATTGGCAGCATGTTTTATTTCACCGTATTCCATTTTTTTGGCGCTTTCATAAAATTCACCATATTGATCAGGAACTCGATGTTACATCTGGAATCCGTTTTCATCCCGTTGAGATCGTCTTTTCAATGCTCATTAAATCTCTGGCTGTCCTTGTTTTGGGGGCTCCGTTTTGGTCTATTCTTGCCTTTGAAGTTTTACTAAACGCGAGCGCAATGTTTAATCATGCAAACGTGAGACTACCCGAACCAGTTGACCGTATTTTGCGCAAACTCATTGTCACGCCAGATATGCACCGCGTTCACCATTCAGTTATTCCAAAGGAAACACATAGTAATTTTGGCTTCAATCTCGCCATTTGGGATCGCATTTTTGGAACATATAGAGACCAGCCGGAAGCTGGGCACGAAAATATGACCCTCGGACTCCCCTCACACCAAGATGCACAAAAAACAACACTTTTAAAAATGCTCGTCTTACCCTTTCGGCGCCGCTAGTTCGACAATACGACCACGCGCATCTTCTTTATCATGCGTGACAACCAATGTCGGGATCTTTTGCTGGCGAATTAAATTATACACCGTATCTCGAACGCTATCTTTGGTATGGAGATCTAGTTTTGAGAACGGCTCATCAAAAATTAAAAAGTCAGGCTCTGACAAAAGCGTTCTTAACAGCGAAACCCGCGCGCGCTGTCCCCCCGATAATGTACTGGGATCTCTTTGTGCATATCCGGCCAAACCCACGCTTTCGAGACGTTGTGCAACCACAGCTTTACGGTCCATTCGATCGCGCAGCTTTGACTTAAGTCCAAACAATAAATTCTGTTCAACATTCAAATGAGGAAAGAGATAGTCAGCTTGGAATAGCACACCAATTCTACGTTTATGCGGTGCAATTGAAAGCTTGTCCTTTCCATCGATTTCAAAGGAACCTGCAAATGAAAAAACAGGATCCAAAATACCCGAAAGCGCATCAACAAAGGTCGATTTTCCAATTCCCGATGGCCCCATTAAAGTTAAAATTTCGCCAGTACCAATCTCGATGTTTACCGGCTCAAATAGTAAAACCTGATCGCGCATAATTGAAAAATTCTTGATGGCTATCATTTTGTCTTCTCCTGCAACACCCCGCTACGATTTCGAAATATAACGCGTGGCAAATAAGTTGAAAATATCAATGCAGCTAAAGGAATAGTCGTCTGCAAAATCGCAAAGATAGATGTCAGCCTCCGGTCTGAACCTGACGCTAGTGTCAGCGTTTCAGTTGTCAATGTATCAATGCGCCCGCGGCCAGCGAAAAGTGTCGGCAAATAAAGCGAAACCGAAATCGCAACACCGACCGCAAAGGCGATGAGAATTGGCGCCAAAAGCATCGGGATTTTCACAAATACCAAAACCTCAATTGGCGAGCGTCCTAACATTAAACCCGCATACTCAATCCGAGGGTCAAATTCTTTCCAAGGAGCGCTGAGAATGAAAATGATATAGGGAAAAGTCAAAACAAAATGAGCGCAAACCACTCTCAAAAAATCAATTTTGAAACCCGATAAATATAAAATCTGATCCAACCCGAACAAAAATACAATTTGTGGAAATAATAGTGGCAGAAATAACAAAGACTCAAAGCGACTAAGCCGACTCTTTGACGCTGTCTCAAACCAAATAATAGAAACCAAAATCGAAAGCACAGCGGTGATCAGTGCAATAGAAAGTGTATGAAATGTAATTTCAATTAGCGAAGTTCCGACACGCTCCCAAAGACGCAATGAAAAACTTTGCGGAAATATGCTCGGAAATGGCCAACGCCAAGAGACAGCCCAAATCAAATTCAAAAACAAACAAACAACACCAAATATCACCACAAAATTGAGAATATGGTGCGCAAGGAGTGCTGTGATTTTCGGAATTTGATTGCGTTGACCAAATGAGATAATCGAAACATAAATTGTCCCGATCATATTCTCAACGAGACGCCAAATCAGATAGGTTAAAAATGCAATCACCGCGATTAATATCGCGATACCACAAGCGGGCATTATCATTTCTATGTCTGGTGATCTAAACAAGCGCGCGGCATATACTGCCAAAGTTGGCGGGTTACTTGGCCCCAGAAGTTGAGCCATTTCGACATTTGACAAGGCGTAAATATATGCAAAAAAAATCGGCATTCGTATCCGCCTGTATAATTGCGGTAAAATCACTTTAATCCAAGTTTCAACCGGTGCATAGCCAAGCGTATTTCCAGTTCTAATACTCTCTTTTACCAACACGCCCGATGCAGCTCCCACTGTAACAAGAACCAAAAATGGTAGCTCCTTTATGAGCAACCCAAGAGTTAAGGCCATTGCCCATGGATCATTTACAGTCGTAAAATCAAGCGGCGATTCAAGGCCAATCAGAGAGGCGACGATCCTTGCGGCCCAACCCGAAGGCGCAAGCATAAACCCTAACCCGACGGCAACGGCTAGATAAGGAGTTCCAATGAGCGCTAAAATTGAACTCCAACGCCATAAACTTCGCCCCTTGTCGAAATAAAAATAACTCGCAACTAAGGCTATTGCCAACGCAAAAAATACAGACAAAAACGCTGAAGAAATTGAGATCAATATCGAATGATAGATCCCCGGCTGTTCAAATATCCAGCTCCATCTCGCAAGGTCAATACGATAAGCACCAATCGAAGGGAAATAGCCAAATGATGATAACAGAGTTAGCCCTGTTCCTATTAGAACAGGTGCGAGCACAGCACTTAGTATTGCTGTGCTCGCAAAAAACGGTCGAAATGAGTTCATTGACCCGACGTAAGTTGCGTCCAGCGTTCCGCAATTTTTGTCATCCAAGAAGCATGTGGCTCCAACAAGGTAGGGCCAAGCTCATCTAAACTAGGTAGAACATCTGAACCGGGAAGCGCATCAAATCGCGCTTTATCTTCTTCATCCAGTTTCGTGAGATCAAGCACCGAGAAAGCACCTAATACTTCAACATTTTGCATCCGCGCTTGAACTTCAGGTTCGAGCATAAAATTCGCAACGACCAGTGCAGCCTCCTGATTAGCCGCATTAAAAGGAATGCCGACAAAGCTTATATTGCCAATCGTACCTTGCTCAGGGACGTGGAAAGTTGTTTGAGGCGGCAAGCTTCCATCTTCAATACCACCCAGTGCGGCCGCCGGATCAAAAAGGAGAGCCACATCAACTTCGCCATCATTGAAAAGTTGAAGCTGTTGCGACAAGTTCGCAGGGAAAACCGTACCTTCCCGCCATAAATTTGGACGAAGATCTTGATACCAATCCCATAGTGGCGCTGTGACCTCTTCAAAATTTTCATCAGTAGCGGGTTCCAGAAGAATATTAGAATCGTCAACAAGCTCTATTAACGCTTGCTTTAAAAATGTGGCTCCCATGAAATCAGAAACGATCGGATGTGTAAGTTTTCCTGGGTTCTCTGCAGCCCATGTCGTCCATTCTTTGAGCTCTTGGGGAAGCTGGGTGTCACGCTCCTCATCAATCAAGAAAGTCAATTTTGCCAAACGCCACGGTGCCTCCATCCCATCAACAGGGGTTGCAAAATCGACGGTAGCCGGTGAGTCCTCCGATAAATCAAGGTATTTTGCATTGGGCAATTCATTTACAAATGGGCCATGCAGCAACTCTTTTTCTTTCATCGATAGAAAATTTGGTCCATTGATCCAAATCATATCGACACTGCCTTCATCAAGATTGCCGCTCGCTTTTTCAGAAATCACACGATTAACCGCTTCAGCTGTGTCTGAAAGTTTGACATGCTGAATGTCAATTTCATAGCGTGTTTGTGTCTCTTCATTTAACCATTCAATAAAGTCATTGGTTCGCGGATCTCCGCCCCAAGCATTAAAATAAACCGTTTGCCCTTTTGCAGTTTCAAGCGTCTGTGTCCATTCTCCAGACATTGTCGTCGAAGTGGACAATAATATAGCGGCCATTGATAAAAATTTCATTCTCATTTTTCTCCAAGTTGTAAATACGCATAATGAATGCGCGTTGATGTCGTCACCACACAAGCAAGTGCAAAAATACATGCTATTATAGCAAAATAAGTTGGGAATAAGCACATTAACACAAAGGCAAAAATCGTTTCAAAGCCTTCTGTTAGACCCCCAAGATAGTAAATTCCTTTTCGCGGATATTTTGTAGATAAAGACTGGTCCTTTGCCGCAAAAATCGAAAATGATAAAAACGCGCTGGCCGTGCCGATAAAAGTAAAAAGTAAAAACGCAGCACTTAATGCATTTGCCCTCGGCTCGGCAATGGCAAATGCAAGCGGAATACTCGCATAAAAAATAAAATCGAGCACAATATCTAAATACGCACCGAGTTCAGTCGTGCCTTTCTCTCGCGCAATTATGCCATCAAGCCCATCAGCAAGCCGATTAACCAAAATCAAAACCAACCCCAGTATATAAGCTTCAAAACAAATTGCTAAAAAAGCCAGAACACCGACACCAAATCCAGCAATCGTGACCTCATTTGCAGTCACTTCAGTTTTAGCAATGCGCTTTGCAAGTGGATTTAAAACGCGATGTTGTATCGGAAGAATTAAATGATCTATCATCCGCGCATCCAAGTTTGATATTTTTCCAACCACTTAAAAATAAAGGCCTTGGTATGTTTTCGCTTCCATTCTCCTGCGACATATTTATTTGCCTCACCCCAACTCGGATAGGCATGCGTATTTCTGAGTAGCTTATTGAGCCCAATATTGTTTTGCATGGCGAGCGTAAACTCTGGTAAAAACGCGCTCGCGTTTTCTCCCAATATTGTAACGCCTAAAATTTTATCGCTTCCCGATCGTGTGAGCACTTTGATAAATCCTTCCTTTTTACCTTCAATAATAGCTCGATCAAGTTCTTTCAATTCAAATTTAACAACATCAACTTTAATGGCTTGCTCTCTCGCCTCTTGCTCATTAATGCCAACACGAGCAGTTTCGGGACTGGTAAAAATTGCCGAAGGCATCGTCTTATAGTGAATACGAAATTTCTTAAACCTCCCAAATAGAGCATTTACGGACGCAAACCATGCCTCATGAGCCGCGGCATGCGTAAGCTGATAAGGCCCAGCCAAATCACCAGCCGCAAATATGTTTGGAAACTGTGTTTCTAAATAAGGCGAACGCTCAAGTTTTTGATCTGTATCAATACCAAGTTCTTCAAGTCCAAATCCTTTCAATCGAGGGCGACGCCCAATGGCTATTAGCACTTCATCGAATTCGATTTCTGAAACATCTTCACCTTTTTGAATGAACAGTCTATTGGGCGTAAATTTGACGGCACTATGCCCGGCGCAAACTTCAACACCGTCTGCGACGAGACTGGCTAAAACAGCATCCGAAATCTCTCTATCTTCGCGCGGCAAAATACGTTCGTTCGCCTCTACTATTGTAACTTTCGAGCCTAATCGCGCTAGCGCTTGGCCCAATTCACAACCGATCACGCCCCCCCCAATCACAACAAATTTCTTCGGTGGCGCATCTAATTCAGATAATCGATTCCAAATGGTTTCAGAAGTCAAATAATCTACGCTCTCAACACCCTCAATTGACGGGACAAATGGCTCGGCGCCTGTTGCAAGTATGATGTTTCGCGCGGTCAAGCTTTGTTGCCCGCCGTCATTTAGGCGAATATCAACACCCCAAGGTGAAGTGAGTGTCGCGTATCCTTTAACAACTTCAACACCTAGCCCCGTATATCTCTCAACACTGTCATGAGGCGCAATTTCCTCAATTACATTGCGAACTCGGCGAATTACCTTCGAAAAATCCACGGAACTCACATGAGACTGAACACCGTATTCTTCCGATTGAGTTATTTTTTTAACTAGCGCGCCTGAAGCGATTAGTGATTTTGATGGTACGCAGCCCGTATTTAAGCAATCGCCACCCATATCTCCAGCTTCAATCAGGGTCACTTTCGCTTTAAGTGTCGCGCCAATATAAGACGATACTAGCCCCGCAGCACCGGCGCCAATGACGATTAGGTTCCGGTCAAATGACTTGGGTTTAGTGTAATTGGCATATCGCTTTCGCAACTGAATTTTGTTCATAATCAATTTTGCAATCCAAGGCACAATTCCCAACAGCGCAAAAGCAATTAATAGCCCGGGAGAAACAATATCTCCTAATGATCTCAGTTCACCCAATTGTGTTCCTGCGAATACGTAAGTGGCGGTCCCCGGCAACATACCAAGCTGACTTGTCAAATAATAAACCCCGGCGCGCATTGAAGTAATGCCCATCAATAAATTGATTGCGAAAAATGGAAAAAGCGGCACGAGACGTAATGACAAGAGATATAATATGCCATCTTTTTTAACGCCATGATTAATCGTTGCACTAATTTTTGGGAAGCGCGCCGAAACACTATCTTTCATGAAATACCTAGCCCCGAAAAATGCAATCAACGCGCCAAGGCTAGATGCAAATGAACCGATCAAAAGTCCTTGCCAAAATCCGAATATCGCTCCAGCTGCAAGCACCATAGGTATTGCGATTGGGAGTGAAAAAGCCGCAGCGATCACATAGACAACAAAAAAACCGACGGCAAAAATGAATTTGTTTTCACTTTGCCAAATTCTAAAATTTTCAATAAGTGATTTAATACTCTCAATATCACCACCTTGACCGCTCAAAAAAACGAACGAAACCGCCATCAAGAGTGCTAGCAAAATAAGAACAATGTTTTTCCGTGTCAGCATTTTTCATTCCTAAACTTAGCTTCCATTTCGACAAACATACAAATTTGTTACAAATGGCATTCTTAACACTTTTAAATTCTTTTCGTAAAAGTTACTGACTAACAAATTGTAAATTGAGATACTATAAATGAATTTTATTGCCGACCGAATGAAACGCATTAAATCCTCAGCAACCGTCGCAATTACCGCGCGCGCACAAGAAATGCGGACACAAGGCATAGATGTCATTTCACTCAGCGCGGGCGAGCCTGATCTTGACACCCCTGAACACATCAAACAAGCGGCATTCGAAGCAATTTCCAATGGCAAAATTCGCTATACAGCAGTCGACGGCATACCTGAATTAAAGAGTGCAATTTCGAAAAAATTTAAGCACGAAAATAATCTTGATTACGCATCAGACGAAATTACGGTCGCATCGGGAGGAAAGCAAATAATCTTTAATGCGCTTCTCGCCACACTCAACCAAAACGACGAGGTCATTATACCGACTCCTTATTGGGTGAGTTATCCAGACATGGTTAACCTTTGTGGAGGCAGGGCAAAAATCGTAAAAACCACACGCGAAAATTCATTCAAAATCACTCCTGCACAGCTTGAGGAAAGCATATCGACACAGACAAAATGGTTAATTTTAAATTCCCCTTCGAACCCGACGGGCGTTTTATATGATCGCAATGAGCTCGCAAAACTCGGCGAAGTTATCCTAAAATATCCGAATTTATGGGTGTTAAGCGACGATATATACGAACATTTAAATTTTTCAACTCAACCTTTCTCGACAATTGCAGAAGTTGTTCCTTCGCTCAAGAATCGCTGCTTAACTATGAATGGCCTTTCCAAATCACACGCCATGACAGGGTGGCGCATTGGCTATGCAGGCGGCCCAAAATTGCTCATCGGTGAGATGCGTAAAATAATGTCACAAAGCACGTCTTGTCCAAGCGCGATTGGCCAATATGGCGCAATTGCTGCACTTGAAGGCGATCAAGAATTTCTCAAAATAAATTCGCAAATCTTTGAAAAACGTAGAAACTTAGTGATGGGCGAGCTCAAGAAGATTCCTGATATTCAGCTGACGAAACCAAATGGTGCGTTTTACATATATGTAGCCATCGACGATTTCGTCGGCAAACGGCATCAAAGCGGCTTGCAAATCAGCAGTGACGAAGAATTTGCGATGGCACTTTTAGAAAAAGCAAAAGTTGCCGTCGTATTTGGCGCAGCTTTTGGTCTTTCTCCCGCATTTCGTATTAGTTACGCCGCATCAGATGATACCCTCATCGAAGCTTGTCGCCGCATCCAGCAATTTTGTTCTGAATTAAGTTAAAAAATATCTGGGAGCGCCTTGATAATCATCTCGATTGTATATAAACAACAATTCTCGTATGCAGAATCTAGATTCTGTCAAACAAAATTGGCGCGGAGTGGAGCAGCCCGGTAGCTCGTCAGGCTCATAACCTGAAGGTCGTAGGTTCAAATCCTGCCTCCGCAACCAAAAACACCAAAAAATCAAGCACTTAGCGCTTCGTTTGACTGATTGAAGTTAACAATCTATGCTGATTTTGTGTTGCACATTAGTGGCACGGCTTGGCACAGTGAACGTGAGGCATGACGGAATCAGCAATTCACGAGATTCTCGGAGAGAAAGTCCGCATTTATAAGCGCGAAAACAGCTCAATATGGCAGTGTTCAACCTATTTGGATGGCAGAGAGCGTCGTGTGAGCACCAAGGAGCGTAGCCTTGGAAACGCGAAGCATTTTGTATCTCACCTTGCGCGGTAAGAAGATGCGCGGAGAGCTGTTATCTGAAAAGACATTCGCTCAGGCCGCGACCAGATTCCTGAAAGAATATGAGTTAATGACGGCTGGTGAACGAAACAAAGACTATGTTCGCGGTCATCATGCGCGATTGAATAATCACCTCTTGCCATATTTTGGCAAAATGGGACTGTCACAGGTCAATTCTGGAGCCATCCAAGAATATCGTGTTTTTCGCTTGCAGGATGATCCAAACTATAAAGCCCCGTCACGCTCGAAGATGCACCATGAGATTGTTACCTTGAGACAGATTCTTAAAACCGCCATTCGTCACGGCTGGCTTGATGCTTTACCGGATATGTCGGTTCCCTATCGCGCCTCAAGTAAGGTGTCGCATCGTGGTTGGTTTTCACTCGAGTAATATAAGCGACTTTATACGGCCACACGCGAGAATATCAAAAAGGCGGGAAACTCATATCATCGCGGCCTTGCCGAGCAGTTGCATGATAAAATTCTATTCATGGCAAATACCGGTATTCGTCCCGATGAAGCGAATTTGCTGGAAGATCGTGATGTGGAGATTGTCGAAGATGAAGCCAGCGGACAAACGATTTTAGAAATAGAGGTACACGGTACGCGTGACGAGGAAGGGGCAAGTTTTGGACGCGGTAAAGATATTGGTCAATATCTAAATTCCCGCAATTAAGGGTTTATTGCTGGACGGTTATACCCGTCGCTTATCCGAGGATATGAGTTTTCAAAATGTTGCCGTTTATGGCGTCACTGGGACGGGGAAATCTTCAACCTTCGTCGTGCCGAATATCTTGGATAAAGCCAAGCAGAAGGCCGTGCTGATCGTCAATGATATGAAGGGCGATCTCTATCGCACAACCAGCGGATATATGGAGCGCAATGGCTACCGCGTTATCGTGCTTAATCCCCATGGCCTAATCAACTCGCACCGCTTTAATCCCTTCTTGGATTTACAGCATGAAAACGAAACGATCCATCTCGCGCAGATGTTTGTCCAAGCCGTATCCAGCGCAGGAAAAGATCAAATCTGGACATCGGGCGCGGAACGCTTTGTGACATTTTTCCTGAAATGCCTTAGGAAAGGCGACCCCCGATATAACAACCCGCATAATCTCTATTATCTTTTCCAGAATTTCGGCTCGGATGGCTCGTCACTGCATAAATGGGTCGCGGAGCATGTGTATGATGACCCCTTCCTCATCAACGAATGGAAGTCGCTCTTATCCGTGCATCAAGATGGTGTGTTGTCATTTATCATGAATGCATTCAAGGCACTCAAAATCTTCGCCAATCGCGAGGTCTGTCAGCTGACAGCCACGAGTGACATTGATCTCAGCACATTACGCCAAGAAAACCATCATCTATGTGGTGACGCCCCCGCAATACCAAAAGATGTATATGCCCGTGACCAGTATGTTTTTCCTCAGCTTCTTGCAATCTTGCATGCGCGAAATTCCACGTCGTGGTGATCTGCCCGTCTATTTTCTCTATGATGAATTTGGAAACAGTTTCCTCCCCGATTTTTATATCTTCGCCACCACCGTGCGCCAATACAAAATCTCGCTCATGCTTTTTATGCAAGGCATGAACAAACTCGTAAAACGGTATGGCAGAGAACAAGCCAGCGTCATCCTCTCAGGCATCGTGACGCAAATTAGCTTTGGCGCCGCAGAACAAGAAACAGCAAAGTATTTTTCATGACGCGCAGGCAAGGTGCGTGTTATTCAACGCCCCAATCTCAAAGACCCACAGCTTGAAAACTATTCGGAACGCAATCTGATCAATGCCTCAGAAATCCGCGAACTTCTTGAACGTAAAATCCTGCTCATCGCCCATAACCGCAAAACCGCGCTTATCGATACCGTACCAGCCTATGAGAACAGCCGATATCGCCGCTTGCTCAACATCCCACCCGCACCGATTTACAGCAATAGGAACGGCGCGATAGAATTTGTGGAGTTGTAGGAATTGAAATTTTCATTTTACGGAAAATCCGTATATTATGCATAATATCATTTAACTAAGGACTTACGAGCATGAAAACCATGACCGCATCTGTTGCCAGCAAGGGATTTGGACGTTTTTTGGATACGGTTCAGCGTGAACCTGTTGTTATAACCAAGAAAAATCGACCCGTAGCCGTGACGCTTTCCATCCAAGACGCTCAAGCCTTTTTTGATTTCAAAGTTGAACAAGGCATAGAACGCGGCCTTGCGGATATTGAGGCTGGGCGTTTTGAAGTGATGACAGAGCAAAGCGCAAGAGAGCGACTTGAACGTTTTAAAGCCAAACATGCGAAATAATGGAAGTTGTTATCACGGAAACGGCTCAAGATGGGCAATTGGCGATTTACACATATCACCTCGAATACTCGGGGTCATATGCAGAAGAAATGTATTACAAAATCGATAGTTTTATTCGCGATAATCTTTCGGAATATCTCCGCCTAGGGCATGTGTACAATAAATAAAAATCGCTCTTTCGCCTGATCTACCAAAAGCGTTACAATATTTACTATGTTATTCGGGAGAAGCGGATTTATGTGCTCTATATCATCGATGAGCAAATTGAATTGAATTCCTTTCTGGCCGATCCCGATGTCGAATTGCCAAATATTGATTAGAAATGGGATGGTTATGAAAGCTCATGAAATTGTTGAATTTACCATTGACCCAAAACTGAAGCGCGAGGCCGAAGCGGTTTTGAAGGTTCTTGGAATTAACCACTCCCAAGCGGTTGAGCTGTTTTATTGCTATATAATCGAACATCAAGACATTCCTGCTGAGTGGTTGGATGCACAGGAATAGCCCTTCATGAGAAAATTTATAGGGGATGATACTCAACCAAAACCATTCGGCGAGAAGCTTGGAGATTTCCTTTATGACACCGTATTTCATGTCGGTGATACGGCTTTGCAATTCACGGCTGATTTGATCCATGGTCCCGATAATTATTGGAGCGGCGGATATCATAAGCGGCAGATCAGCAAATCTGAACGAGTAGGACTAAAACGCGCAAAGAAGCAGAAAGCGACCCCGCGACCTTTGAGTATTGAGGAGCGCAAGGTTTTCACATCGCTTTTGAAAAGGCAGAATGGTGAGACGATTATTGAGCATTGGAAACGGCGCAAGGCCATGCTTGATTATCCCAATAAGCGTGAACTTGTTCGCGAAATCAATGCTGTCAGCAATCAGGTCAAAAATACAGAAAAGCCTCAAGATAAAGCCAAGTTGGAAGCACAGTTTCGAAAACTTTCACAAGCCCATCAATCTTCGGCGCAAAACCAGGGACAGAAGTTATGAATAGGCCAAAAAATCAACATTTTGTTCCAAGATTTATCCTTAGAAATTTTCTGTGCGACAAGGTTAAAGAGCAAGTTGCAGTATTTGATAAAGAAAAGAACCGCGTTTTTACAACAAAAATAGACAATATTATGTCGGAGACGAAGTTTCATGATTTTACATTACCTATGGGGATGGAAGTTAGCGCAGATGGACTTTTTGCTTTTAAAAGCACCTTCAGCGCAGAGCTTTTATTTGGGCGACCATCCTGTTGTCATGCACAATCACAATGAAGCTGATAAGTTTTGGGATAATATATATTTAACTGCCATGGGGATTCAAATTTACATGCCGCTTTCATCTTCGTTGACCTTGGCGATTTGAGCGGATCGTGACAAATGATCGGTGGGCGAAAGCTGAGCCAGCCTCTCCAGAATTGCGGCGACTTCAGCATTTGCAATCCGGTGATAGATGTGGCGCCCACTGCGTAGCGAAGCCGTCAGACCTGCCCGTTCGAGCTGCCTAAGATGTGCGGTCGCCGTCTGCGGGCTTACATTTGCGGCACAGGCCAGCTCCTTGTTAGTGAAGGCGCGGCCATCCATCAATTCGCAGAGGATGCGTGATCGGCTGGGATCGGCCAAAGCAGCACCTGTTATATCTAGTCTTGGCTGGAGATTCATACCAGTCAGTCTACACACAATACTTATATGAAGCCAGAACAAACGCTTCGACAGTGAACGAAATAAGATACTGGTTTCGAAAACTGGACATTGGCGCAGGGGTTGAGAGTTAGCGTTTTGTCCTGCACATGCGCCAGCGCTACCTTCCTAGCATGCTGCTCAATCTCGTTTGCGTTGAGCTAAAACCTAGTGATGAACATTCGCAAAAAACCACAAAAATTTGACAAATCGCGTTTTTTTAATACAATCCCAACACTATTTTGGATATGCGACTTTGGTTTCGCTCTTTGGTATTTCTCTATTTCCGAAAGCCTTAAGTATTTGAAATCATTATGTATATCACACGTCTTTTTAGGAAATAAGGATTCACGACTAACTCGCAACCTTATTTTTTAGAAAAAATTTAATAGTATCTATATCGTCGAATTCCTTATGGAAAAGTTCGTGAACTAGTGAATATCTGCGAAAATGCTGGGGACGTACCATACGGTTTTTCGCCTCTTGCTTACAGATAGCCACATTTGCCCCTCGGATTTGAGCAGCTATACGACCAGAAATTTTAAGACCTTCTTGTGAAATAATTTCTTGGACAAGGGCTGGTCATCTGCAACCTATAATAGCTATCGTAAATGCTTGAAGTGTTTTTGCGGGTATCTCGTGAGCGAAGAATTGTTGGATGAAAATCCGTTCAATAAAATCGCCAAACGTAAGGAGCCGCAACAACTCCCCCGCGCATTAATCAGCGCCCAAGTTTCGGAGCTTCTGCTCAGTTTATGGATATCTTTGACAAGCAGTCTTTCATGGGGCTGCGAAATATCACCATGGTGCACAGCTATTTACATACGGGATTGCGGCTTTCCGAGCTCACGAACCTGAAACGCTCAGATGTGAAACTGATGGATGGGCATCTGAAAGTCATGAAAAGAAAGTGATCGAAAGATCGAATTGTTCCCCTCAATAACGCGCTTGTAAAACTTTTGTACCACTATATGAAGCGGGCAAGAACGCGGCTTCATGATGAAGGGTTCGTGTTCCCAACCGCGCATGGAAATGCTTTGCAAGGTCGCGATATGCGTCGGATAATTGAAAAAATTCGCTACAGCATTTCGTTCTATTTTGCTTGGCATCAGTTGCGCCACACTTTTGCAACCGAGCTTGTGCGGAACAATTTTGATATTTACAACATCTCAAGGATTTTAGGTCACAGCAAAGTGGATACAACCAAAATTTACTTGAGCGTCGATGTCGGGCGATTAAAAAACAGCTAGACGGGCTCCAACTGTTTTCCTAGAGCGCATTGCGAAAAAGTGAACGCCGGTTTTTCGCATAAAATGCGCGGAATTAATAAGTAGAGCCTATTACGTGCTTCCAATTTAACGCAACAGGCTCTAAAATCCAGTGCAGGAAGATGGTCACAACCTACAATTTGGACAAAAACAAAATTAGATAATTTTTATAGCAAAGTAATGGCTATTTGTTCAACTTAATGGTGGGTCATCCGAGGCTTGAACTCACTTATCAAGCCCCCTATGTTTGGTCCAATATTAGGGCCGTAGTTTTTAGGGTCGTAGTTTCTGGTATTTGCGGCCGCATATTCAGCGCCTGATGCGCTCTTATGTGATTGTGTTCTTTGACCCAACAGTTGATCCTCGCTTGCGCTTGTTTTGTGATTTGGAACCAGTTCGCGTTTAAGATTTCATTGCGCAATGTTCCGTTGAACCTTTCATTATATCTCAATCGTCATATCCCAATCGTCGCGAAAACGGTCCCCCAGATCGTTTTCTGATCCTCTTCATATCCCAAGGCGGTCCTGGATAGATGTGAATTGGCTCGATGTCGGCCCGTTTGAGCCAGGTTTGGAATATTTCCGAGACGAACTCATGCCCATTATCGGAACGTATATATACTGGTATATACTGGCTTTCCATGTTGAATAATCAGCGGATAAAGCGCCTTCTGGGCTCCGCCCGTTTGTTCGCTCAAATCATCCACTGGATCATTCATCACTTCGTGATCCGCTCCAAACCCTCACCATATCTTTTCAGGGCCATAATCGTCCTCCAAATTTAACAGAGTTGTAAAAAATTAATGGATCAGTTCTAAGGGACAAGGACAGGGGCGTGTACTTGTAAAATTAATAAAGATATGGATATTGTTTTTATATAAAATTCCGTGGGCAGTTGCTCCACTTGAAATGTAGTGCAGATTATCATAGCCTTTGAGCGATTTCGTGCGCCCACTTCCTAACCGATAAAATGCCCTAAAATTTAATCGAACTTCTGATGGGCTTTGCGATAAGAGTGTTACTATCTTCTCCTTACGGCATGCAAGCAAGCCCAAAATTCCAAAACAGAACGGAAAGCGCTTTTAAAACCATGCTTTCGCCCGAGAATTACGCCCTTACGAGATTACACACTTCGATTTAAAATCATAGTGTATTTTTGGAATTCTTATTTCTGTCTATTGACCTATGCTGAGGATCTAAAAGGTGCTACATAACTAAGAGCGGCCTTCAGTTTAAAAGCCAATTTCTAGTCTTTATGTGAATTTACAAAGCTTCTAAGCACATCATTGATTTTAGTTTGGTAGCCTTTTCCTTGTGACTTAAAAAAGTCGAGGACTTCAGAATCTACCCGAATAGATATTGCCACCTTTGATGCATCAGCTTTGACATTGATTGCCTCCCAATCAATTTCTTTTTTCTTCTTGTCGGGCATGAAAGCCCTTTCCTAGTTCAACTGCAGCGAGGACGCTTACGAACAAGCATCCTCGCTCTCGATAGTTTGCCTGATCTCCGCCAGATACTGAGTAAATTATGTATATACAATTTGTATATACATTACAAGCACAAAATTGCATTTTTCGATGGCGAATTAAACTTAGGGTCTGTCCCAGATACCCTAAAATTGGGTTATGATGGACATGATGAGCAACCCCCTAATCAGTTGGTATAAGCAAGAGCGGTTCATCAAGCATTTTGTTTCAGGTTCGACGGCTTGAACGGCGGCGCGTTTGATTGGTGTGAATCACAAAACCGCGGCCTATTATTTTCTTCGTCTTCGCATGATCATTGCTTACGAATTGGACGCTCAAGCGGATGATTTTTTTTGCGGGTGAGGTTGAGGTGGATGAGAGCGATTTTGGTGGTAGACGTAAGGGCAAACGCGGGCGTGGTGCTGCTGGCAAAATCCCTGTTTTCAGCTTATTAAAAAGGGGTGGAAAGGTCTACACGAAAATTATTCCTGACGCTCTGGGCGCGACTTTGACGCCGATCATCGAGCGCAAGATTGTGCCTGACAGCATCGTGTATACGGACAGTTGGCGGGGTTATTATGCGCTGGATGTATCGGAGTTCAAGCACTATCGGATCAATTATTCGGAGTTGTTTGCTGATGGCGCAAATCACATCAATGGGATTGAGAATTTCTGGAACCAAGCAAAGCGCCATATGCGCAAATTAACGGTGTTCCCAACGCACAGTTTGAGCTATATTTGAAGGAATGTGAGTGGCGTTTTCATAACTCTGACCCAAAACGCCAATTATTCCAGATAAAACAATGGGCCAGATAAAACAATGGGTTAGAAAACAAATAAACTAATTATCTGGGACAACACCTAAAATTTAACTTTCTGGAACGAACCTTATTAGATTGCTAAAATAGAACACTTTTCACCGAAATAATGAGACACTGCCTAACGACATAAAGGCCAAAGAGTGCTAACTCTCAACAAAACTCAACGAATCGGCTACAAGCAAGTATGACATATGGAAGCTTTACAATCGCTCTTGACGGGCCCGCAGCTGCTGGTAAAGGCACGATTTCCAAAGCACTAGCCCAACACTTTGGGTTTGCACATCTCGATACCGGACTGATATACCGAGCTGTCGGAAGAAGGGTTGCACAGGGGCAGGACCCCGTTGAGGCAGCAAGAAGTCTTTGCGACCTGGATTTCACAAACATCCAAGAACTAAGAACTAGCGAAGCAAGCGAACATGCTTCTATCGTTGCATCCAATCCTCTTGTTCGCGAAGAGCTCGTTGATTTTCAAAGAAAATTTTCACGCCAGAAAGGCGGTGCAATTCTTGATGGTCGTGATATTGGCACGGTAATCTGTCCAGATGCGGAAGTGAAGTTTTTTGTGACTGCTAGCGATGAAATCCGTGCTCAACGTCGTCATCAAGAATTGTTAACTTCAAGGCCAAACCTTAAAATCGAAGAGGTTTTGGTAGATATTAAAAGGCGCGATGAACGCGACCGATTGCGGGACACAGCTCCAATGACCCATGCTAAAGATGCGCTCTTGCTAGACACCACAAAATTGTCTATAGACGCGGCAGTTGCAAAGGCTGTTCAATTTGTTGAGCAAAAATTGACTTTTTAATCCAGAGCAACATTAATGAACCCAAAGACCGGTGGAACCAACCATCTGGCCTGTTAAATTTTATTAGGAGACTAAATAATATGGCAAAAGCCACCATGGAAGAGTTTGAACAACTCTTAGAAGAAAATTTTGAGCTTGTCACCCCCAAAGAAGGCAAAGTAGTAAAAGGAAAGGTCGTCGCGATCGAGGCCGGCTTTGCAATCATTGATATTGGTTACAAAATGGAAGGTCGCGTAGAATTGCGCGAATTCGGACTCCCTGGTCAACCAGTTGAAATCGAAGTTGGCGATGAAGTTGAAGTCTATTTAGAACGCGTTGAAAGTGTTCGCGGAGAAGCTATGATTTCTCGCGAAAAAGCGCGCCGTGAAGAAGCGTGGGATATTCTTGAAAAAGCATATGACGCTAAAGAACGTATCGAAGGCGTTATGTTTGGACGCGTCAAAGGCGGATTCACAGTAGACCTTGGTGGAGCCATTGCTTTCTTGCCAGGATCACAAGTTGACGTGCGCCCAATCCGCGATGTCGCGCCTCTTATGAATATCAAGCAGCCTTTTGAAGTCCTAAAATGCGACCGTCGCCGTGGAAACATTGTTGTTTCAAGACGTGCAATTCTCGAAGAAAGCCGTGCCGAACAGCGCGCAGAAATTGTCGGCAATCTTGAAGAAGGTAATGTTGTTGACGGTGTTGTGAAAAATATTACCGAATACGGCGCTTTCATTGATTTAGGCGGAGTTGATGGACTTCTTCACGTAACAGATATTTCTTGGAAACGCGTAAACCATCCTTCAGAGGTATTTGGTGTCGGAGATACTGTAAAGTGTCAGATCATTAAAATTAACAAAGACACAAATCGTATTTCTTTGGGCATGAAGCAGCTTGAGGAAGACCCATGGGCAGCGGCATCTGAAACATTCGCAGTCGACACAAAACATACTGGTCGCGTAACTAACATTACTGATTATGGTGCCTTTGTTGAGCTTGCGTCAGGTGTTGAGGGGCTTGTCCACGTTTCTGAAATGTCTTGGAATAAGAAAAACATCCATCCCGGAAAAATCGTTTCTCAAGATCAAGAAGTTGAAGTTGTTGTTCTTGAGCTTGATATGGATAAACGTCGTATTTCACTCGGCATCAAGCAAGCAGCCGACAATCCTTGGAATGCATTTGCAGCAAACTTCCCAGAAGGCACTGAGGTCGAGGGCGAAGTCCGCAATATCACAGAATTCGGCCTTTTTGTGGGCCTTGAAGGTGATATTGACGGGATGGTGCATCTTTCTGATATTTCTTGGGAAGAGCGTGGTGAAGAAGCGATTAAAAATTACAACAAAGGCGATATAGTTAAGGCCGTTGTTACAGATGTTGATGTTGCTAAAGAACGTATTTCACTATCAATCAAAGCACTCGGAGGTGATAGCTTCTCAGATGCGGTCGAAGGTGTTAAGCGCGGCGATATCGTTACAACTGTTGTGACCGAAATCACTGACGGTGGGGTCGAAGTCGAAGTCAATGGCGCTAAAGCCTTTATTCGTCGCTCTGATTTGTCGCGTGATCGTGCAGAGCAAAGACCAGAACGCTTTAATGTCGGCGACAAAGTGGACGCACGTGTCACGAACATCGAGAAAGGTTCACGCAGAATTCTGCTCTCGATCAAAGCGCTTGAAATCGCGGAAGAAAAAGAAGCGATTAAGCAATTTGGATCTGCTGATTCAGGGGCTTCACTTGGTGATATCTTGGGTGCAGCGCTCAAAGAGCAAGAATAAGTTTAAAGACATAAACAAAATGAAAGGCGGCTTTTGGAGCCGCCTTTTTTTATAGAAATTCATCTCTGAAACTACAGGTTCAGGCTCAGTACTTTATTTGCGGCATAAATTTTGTTATGTTGAAAAAAAGAGCAGTAAATGATTATCTTTCGTATATTCGCAATTTTAGCGGTACTTGCATTCGGATTCGGATATCTGGGTATATTTCACCCTCTGGCTGACAGTATCGCAATTGGGCGTCCGCTATGTGCAATCGCAATTGTTTTATGCGCTTGGTCACTTCGTAGGCCGTTTAATTGGGCTTTAAGTTCAGCATCCGTTATATGGTTAGTGACTTTCGCGATTAGCTTTTTTCCATCAAGTCATCTCACTAGCGTCAACTTCAGACTTTATCAGCATAACTTACTCTTTACCAACACAGCACCCGATCTTGAACTAGTTGCCAAACAACTTCATCCAGATGTTATGACATTTCAAGAAGTCGAAGCAAGCACACTTAATATAGGCCGTATCGAAGGTTATTCTTATAGTAAAATTTGCCGATATGAAGTCATTGGTAAAATCGCAATTATCTCCAGACTTCCCTTTATTGATAGTGGATGCGCCAACGGAGGTGCACGCGGATTTGCGTGGGCACGTGTGCAACACCAAAACAAACAAATCACAATCGTTTCTTTGCACCTCGATTGGCCTTTCCCTTACGAACAAAATAAACAGATAGAAGCGTTGCTTCCGCAGTTAAAAAAATTACCTCAACCTGTCATTCTTGGTGGCGATTTCAATCAGGTTCCATGGAGCCATAGTTTCAATACTATTGCAAAAAGCATAAATGCCGAGGTCAACCGAAAGACACATTTTACTTTAGTGCGAACTCCCATATTTTTACCCATTGACCACGTTATGTCGCCGTTTCCCATGCGCGTTGAGAAGCTAGACCGATACGGATCCGATCATCACGGTCTTTTCGCCGAATTACGAATTGAATAAGCGCAACATAGAAAAAGCCGCTCACTAAGGAGCGGCTTCCAATCTTTACTAAATTAACTTTTATTCTTCCCAGTACATTGAATCTGGAGCATAGCCAGGCCAGTATCCGAATTTTGGAACCGTTTCCGGAAACTTAAGACGCGCATCATGCAAGATTCGCCACTCTGGCGTATACCATGTCGGCGCAAAATAGCGTTCCGCCATAATCATTCTATCAAGTGCCTTGGTTGCTGCCACGTAATCTTCCAAAGAAGTCGCATTCAACATGGCATCAACCATTGCGGGTAATGCTGGGTTTTTTGTCCTCATAATATTCCGAGAGCCTTCCGTGTCAGCAGCTTCTGCAGAAAAGCGTGCATATTGCTCTGCACCGGGAGACAGGCTAACACTAATAAAGCTATAGATTATATCGTAATCAAAAGCCTTCTTACGATCCTCAAAAGTGGGGCCGTCAACGCTATCGATATTCAACGTAATTCCAAGCGGTTTCAAACCATCGGCCCACAGATTTGCGATCTGCTCTTCTTCTGCGCCTGAACGAACCAATGCACTCACAACAAATGGTTCACCGCTGTCATTTTTCATCTCACCATCTTGAACTGAAAAACCAGCTTCTTGCAATAATGCGAGCGCATTTTGGATTCCTTCACGGTCACGACCGCTCACATTACCCGCTGGCAATTCATAACCATCAAGAGCTTCGGGAGGCAGTTGATCGGCAAATGGTTCAATCAACTCACGCACCTTGCCTTCAGCAGGGCCTGACGAACTCTCTAAATATGAGTTTGCAAAAAAGCTTGTAATACGTGGGTACGCACCTTCATTAATAGTTTGATTTATAAATGGGAAATTCATACCCGTAATTAAGGCCTCGCGCACTCTCCAATCATCTAGCGGCTCGCGACGCGTATTAAAAAAGAAACCTTGCATGCCTGTAGGTCGGGAATGAGTTATCCCTGTTTTTGCAATTTCTCCATTATTAAACCTTTCGAAATCATAGCTTTCCCAACGCTTTGGATCACCTTCAACAAATATGTTTACGTCTCCTGCCTTAAACGCTTCGAAAATTACGTCGGCATCTGCGAAATAAACATACTTAATTTCGTCAAGATTATTTTGACCTTTATTGATTGGAAGGTCTTTCCCCCAGTAGTTTGGATCACGTTCAAAAGTGATGTAGTCGCCCATCTTATAATCGGCAACGAAATAGGGCCCTGAACCAATTGTCGGCTCTGTCATGCCTTCATCAAATTCAACTCCCTCAAAATCTGCTTGACGCATAATCGGCATAATTCCGAGTAAAAGTGGCAATTCTCTATTTTCGCCAGTCAGTTCAAACTTAACTGAATTTTCGCTCGTTTTTTCAATCTTGGTTACGCCCGACATATATCTGGCATATTTAGACAGCCCCTTTTCTGCCAAAATTTCATATGACCAAATCGCGTCATCAATTGTAACTGGATCACCATTTGAGAACTTAGCATTTGGATTCAAAAAGAACTCAACCGAAGTCCGATCTTCGGCCATGTCTACTTTTTCGGCTAGCAAACCATAAAGTGAAAAACTTTCATCTATAGAGCGCTTCAGAAAGCTTTCATAAACGTGAACCTTGAACCCGTAGGGCGTCTTACCAGCCACAATAAATGGCGAAAACGAATCGAAACTACCGTTTTCCGCATAAACGATTCGACCGCCCGGCTCGGCATCTGGATTTACATAAGGTAGATTCGCAAAATCCGGCGCCAAATCAAGCGTTCCCGTCATTGAAATTCCGTGAGTAGGTTCGGCAAACACTGATTGAGGCGCAAGGAGACAGCCCACACTCAACGCAGTATAAATAGTTGATTTTATTATATTCAATGATTTTTTTCCTATATCAGATGTGGAGTTATGGTGCGATAATGACGCATATCAAATAGAAATTCAATAATTCTCTTGGACTCTTAGGGGCGAAGATGTATATTGAAGACACTGCTCGATAGGTTTCTTGCCTGTATGAAACCTGCCTCAATACCTGGCTCGCTTCGGCGAGCCTTTTTTTGATTACGTACAAATTTGATTCAAACTACCGCAAGCATACGCCCAACATGTGTTGTTTTGCGTAGCCTTCTAACTTCAATTGATTTTGCGTGAAGTCCGTATTATATATTGCAGTGCAACAAAGGAATTTTATAATGCAATTAAATATCGATTTATCAGGCAAGGTTGCCGCAATAACAGGATCAAATTCTGGTATTGGTCTCGGCATTGCTAAAGAACTGGCGCGACTAGGTGCGAATGTTGTGATCAACTCTTACACAGATCGAGACGAAGATCATGCAATTGCAGACGAAATTTCAAAAACGCACAATATAAATTGTAAATATATAGGTGCCGATATGTCAGACGGAGAGGCCTGTCGCCTATGGGTGAACAAAACGGTCGACCAAATGGGTGCGCTCGATATTTTGGTTAATAATGCCGGCATTCAACATGTTGCCCCATTGTCAGAATTTGCCAGTGATAAATGGAATGCGATACTCGCTATAAACTTAAGCTCGGCATTTCACACAACCGCAGAATCGCTCCCGCATATGCGCAAATCTAGCTGGGGCCGCATCATCAACATTGCATCCGCACATGGTTTAACCGCCTCACCCTATAAATCGGCTTATGTTGCGGCAAAACACGGCGTTGTGGGT
Source organism: Paracoccaceae bacterium (assembly GCA_965263365.1). Classification (GTDB taxonomy): domain Bacteria; phylum Pseudomonadota; class Alphaproteobacteria; order Rhodobacterales; family Rhodobacteraceae; genus CANMUM01. The sequence goes on along the minus strand of OZ253672.1, from coordinate 327,772 downwards.
CTCACCAAAGTCACTGCACTTGAAACGGCTGAAGAAGAAATCACCTGCAACGCGATCTGCCCAGGATATGTTCTCACGCCCTTGGTCGAGTCCCAAATTCCAGAAACGATGAAAGAATACAATATGACGCGTGAGCAAGTCCTTCGCGAAGTCATGCTTTTAAGACAACCTTCGCGGGAGATGGCGACCACTCAAGAAATAGGTGGCAATGTTGCATTTTTGTGTTCAAGTTCTGCGCGACAAATCACAGGAACAACCATATCCGTCGATGGCGGCTGGACAGCGCTTTGAGAGTTAATCTTGCTTTACAGGGCGGGGGTGCACATGGGGCCTTCACCTGGGGTGTTTTGGACGAGTTACTGCAAATTCCCAATTTAGAAATCTCAGGCGTTTCTGGCACTTCGGCTGGCGCAATGAATGCAGCCGCTCTCAAATGTGGCTGGGCAGAAAATGGAGCGCAAGGGGCACGCAACAAGCTGCGTGACTATTGGGAACATGTAAGCTCGCTTAGCATAACCACGACAGCTATAAATTCCGCAATTGACGGGATTGCTGGACCTTTTGCTGGTATTTGGAAAGAACTATTCGAAAATTCACCAATCACGCAAAGCCAAATCAACCTGCATGAATACTGGTCACCCTATCAAAACAATCCGCTGGACATAAATCCATTGCGTAGGATCGTCAAAGAACATTTTCCCGACGAATTGCTACAACATCGTGCCTCACCGCGATTATTCATTAATGCCACCAATGTACGTTCCGGTAAAATTAAGGTTTTTAAAGACGAACAAATGAACTGCGAAGCATTACTCGCAAGCGCGGCTCTTCCAACTCTTTTCAAAGCGGTTGAAATCGAAGAAGAGGCCTATTGGGATGGTGGATTTACGGGGAACCCAGCCCTTTTCCCACTCATTGATCACACCGACTGCGACGATATTTTGATCGTGCATATCAACCCTCTCTTTAGAAATGAAATTCCGACAACTCCCGCAGCCATTGAAAATCGTGTGAATGAAATCAGCTTCAACACCTCCCTTTTGCGTGAGCTACGCCAAATTGATTTCATCGACCGTCGATTTGGTACCAAAGATGAAGGCACACATAAATTTAAAAAATTACGGCTTCACTCAATCCATGACGACAAAACCATGACAGAGCTTGATGTGAGGAGTAAGCTGTTCGCGAGCGCTCAATTAATTGAAAACTTGTTCGAGAAAGGCAAAATTGCCGCGCAAAAGTTTTTGGCGGAGAACAAGCAAAACATCGGAAAGAAAGGCTCACTCAAACTGAGGGAAATGTTCGAATAGAAAACCATTTAAGTTGTTAATTACATCAGGCTTGTCACCCACAGTACTTCCGCGTCTTCACGACTCACGGAGATCAAATTATGCCCCATTGTTGCGTCATAATAGGCGCTATCTCCACGTCGCATTTCGATCATTTCATAATGTTCGCAATAAAATTCCACAACGCCAGAAAGAATATATAAAAATTCTTCGCCCTCGTGGCGCACCCAACCATTAAAATCATCAAAATTCCGAGCACGAATAATCGCATGATATGGCAACATTTTCTTTCCAGATAATTCTGACTGAAGCATCAAATGTTCATATGTAGATGTGATGAGTTTTTCAGCCTCACCTTTTCGCGAAACTGCTCGACGCGCTTGATCATGATGACCATGTTGCGGAGTGAACAATTGGGGCACCGATATTCCTAGTCCCGTCGCCAGCTTATGGACGGCATCAAAGGTTGGTGACATTTGATGGTTTTCAATTTTTGATAAGGTCGACCGCGCTAATCCGGCACGCTTTGCTGCTTCTTCAAGTGTCCAACCATTCGCTTTTCTTAATGAGCGAACACGCAATCCCAAATCCAAAGGCTGTACGGATTGAGCCAATTGATTTTGATCTTTAAAAACCTTGAGTGATGTGTGATCTGCTGCCATATCATGTCTTATAGTCTGCTTGTAGAAAACTGTAAATTCACCTACTAGTAATATTTAATTTCACTCTATATCTATAAACAAATATGAATAATTTTCAGACACATATCGAATTTGTTGGGGACCCGTCTTGCCCATTCTGTTATCTCGGAATGAGCAGATTTCAAATTGCGCTCGAAGAGATCGAAAGAGAGAACTTTGAAATTTCAATTTCTCCTTTTTTTATCAATCCAGATTTACCTTCAAATGGCCTTGAATTCGAACAATATTTATTTGCTAGATTTGGCGATCAAAGCGCTATCGCGAAAGCACTCCTTCCTTTACAGACAGGATGCGCCGAAGATTCCATTCCACTTAATATTGAGAAAATCAAGGTCATGCCCAATGTTCTGAACGCACAAAGATCGATATGGCTCGCGAAAGAACTTGAACGCGATGAATTACTCTTTTTAACGTTGCAGCAAGCGCATTTTGTCCAAGGATTAGATATCTCTCGAGATAACGTTTTACGCGCCAAAGTCGATCAAATTGGCTTAGATGGCGCAGCCTTTACACAAATGATTAATGACGAGACCGCGCGACAAAACGTCCTTGATGAATACGCAAATCATCTAAAACAGGGCATCAAAGAAGTGCCCACGTGGATTATAGGGCGCAAATACGTCGTGCAAGGCGTACAAACAGTGAATTTTTGGCGCAATGTTCTTACCGAAATTGAAGAAAAAGGTCGCGAGATCGCCCGCGACACTTTAAGAAGTTTAAATTAAAACTATACAATTCGTTCGTATATTTCCCGCGTTACAGCCCCCGTTTCGGGCAACCCATTATCACGCTCATAAGCACGAATAGCAGCCTCAGTTTCAGCTCCTGCCAATCCATCGACTTTCTCGATCGAGTAGCCCATGGACTTCAGTTTTGATTGCAAAGCCTTAACCTCTTCGAGACGCAAACGGCTTGGATCCCATGGGAAGCTTGTTCTCAAAGGTGCGCCACCCATCGCGAGATCACCCAAATGCCCGACCGCTAATGCATAAGAAGTTGCATTATTATATCGTTTTATCACGCGAAAGTTCTTGGTCAGAGCAAACTTTGGGCCGTTTGCACCACTTGGTGCAATGATTGCAAAACTTCCGGAACTTGGCAGTGCACGACCATCTGCCCGCCTAACGCCAGCCGCACTTAGCGAAGAAGCTGAACGAAAATTTGACTCTCCAAATCCACCAAAGCCAGAGGGAACCGTAACTTCAAAACCCCACGGCATTCCAGATGTCCAGCCATTGCGCTTAAGATAATTCGCTGTTGAAGATAGCGCATCAGCAACATTCCATAAATCACGCTTTCCATCGCCGTCTCCGTCCACTCCATATGCAATATAGCTTGTCGGAATGAATTGAGTATGACCAAGCGCACCCGCCCATGAACCAACCATTTTTTCGGGTGCAACATCGCCACGATTCATGATTTTCAACGCGGCCATTAATTGCTCTTCAGCAAATCCACGGCGGCGTCCATCATAGGCAAGTGTGCCAAGAGCTTCCGCAATTGGAATATCTCCAAACCGTTCACCAAAGCGCGTTTCCATGCCCCAAACACCTAATATCACGGATCGATCCACGCCATATTGAGCTTCTATGTTTGCGATCAAACTTGAATATTGACGCGCTGCTGCCTGCCCTCGCGCCACCCGATCACTAGCAATCGCAAAATCGAAATACTCAGCGATGGTTTTGCGAAATTCTGCCTGATTTCGATCAAGACGAATTACTTTGGTATTCACGCCTGTATTTTGAAAAGCGCGATCAAAAATTTCAGCTGAAATCCCCTGAGCCAGTGCGCGTTGCCTAAAATTTGACTTCCAAGTCTCGTATCCTGCTGGAAATGTTACATCGCTCATGGGACGCAATTCAGATGCCGTACTCAAACCCAAACTCGATGACGGGGCATCTGATCCACATGATGCCAAAATGGTTGCCAAAATTACAGAAATTATTTCTTTTTTCATCACTTTATACCCGAATTAAAACCTCTAAATTCTCTTTTATATTCAAATCCAAAATAATGTCATCAAATATAGAGATAAAAAAAGGGAGCCGTAAACTCCCTTTATAAAACTTTGGCTAGTAAAGGCGCTGTACGCCAAGTTGATCGTGTATAGAATTTACCTGATCTTTAGAAAGCCCATACGCACTTGCGAGCGTGTGCAAGTATTCTGCCTCGGCTTGATTGTCGAGTTCAATACCCAAAACCGACATTGTGTAAACCTGTGCTTGAAGCCCATTTGGCGTTTGACGAACCAAACTATCAACATCAACGGGCGCTTCCATCGCTTGCTGAATAAAAGCCATTTCCTGTTCATCAATTTCACCGAGATTTTTCGTGAACTTCTCAACCTCAGATTTATCGACTTTGCCATCTGATTTCGCGGCCTGAATCATTGCAACTAACATTAAACCTGCAACGGCTTCTTGATCAGCCGACGGTTGAGTTTCAACTTGACCTTTATTCGAAAGGGCTTGATTAAAAATAGAACCAAAGTCTTGTTGATTAGACTGGGAGCCCGTCGCTGCAGCTGCTCCAGCCAAACCACTAAGTAGCCCTCCTAAACCACCGCTAGAGGACGCGCCACCTTGCATTTGTTGTGCAAAACCGCCAAGCATTCCATTTAGTCCGCCGCCAGACCGCGCACTGCCTGAAGCTCCGCTGAGACTCTCTAAAATACCACCTAATCCACCAGCTGCTTGCGAACCAGATTGCCCTCCAAGAAGTGAGCCAATCATATCCATTGGATTGCTGCTGTTTTGTGAATTAGAGTATTGCCCACCGAACAAACCATTTCCTTGACTTGTGCCCCTTGAGTTTCCCTTCATCATACCCCCAGCGACCTTGGCAACTGCGATGCCTGCAGCTACTTTTGCAAGTGTTCCCATCATACTCATTTTGTTTTCCTTCCTATAAGTTAACGCACTTGGGGATTATGTAAACGCCAGACACAATTTGTAAAGGCTATTCACAATAATTTATAAAATCCTCAAGTTCACTACCCGCAACACATAAGATACGTTCAAAAGCTAAATCTGATTTAACATATCGATTCTGGCAAGTTTCTTAAGCAGCAAGCAACCTATACTAACCGCCTCCTTCCTTAATAACATTATCGCTAGTCGCATTATTCATTTATAGCTTTCTGAACTGACTCTTTATCACAATGGAACAACTTCATTTTCATCATGGCAACCTTTGCGGCCAGCATTCTAGCTCTTCATGCTTGATATTCCAGACGACAGAGGCCCTCAAGAACCCAAGAATTAAAAATATTGCCAACTCAAAAACAACATGCTACGCTAGAAATGTAAATTGGGGAGAACTGTTAACTCAGTGCCGAAGACGCAACCGCCCCGGAAACGCTCAGGCTCGTGGACCCAATTGACATAAAACTCTGGAGAGTGATTTAATTATCCGCCGAAGGGATAGCGATCTCAGGCAAACGGACAGAGGGGGCTTCATCTGGCAGTTTTGCCAAGTAGGAGTCGCTATGTCTACATTACTACGAACACCACTTTATGATTTGCACGCCGAACATGGCGCTAAATTTATACCCTTTGCAGGATATGAAATGCCCGTTCAATATAAACTCGGCATCATGAAAGAGCATTTACATTGCCGCACGAAAGCTGGGCTTTTTGACGTAAGTCATATGGGACAACTGCAACTTAACTCAAAATTTTCAAGCACTCTCGAAAAACTCATTCCTCAAGATGTAACCACACTCAACGAGGGGCGCCAGCGCTATGGTTTTTTTACCAATGAAGACGGAGGCATTGAAGATGACCTTATGTTTGCCAATCGTGGCGATCATATTTATCTGGTTGTGAACGCGGCCTGTAAGCAAAAAGATATCGCACATCTAAGATCATATCTCGATGAAAATCTAAAAGTGATAACTGACCGCGCACTACTGGCGCTGCAAGGTCCTTTGGCTGAAACCATAATTGCGCAGTTTGCTCCTGAAGTTACTGAAATGCGCTTTATGGACGTTAAAGATGTTCAAATTTTAGGCACAACTTGTTGGATATCACGCTCGGGATATACAGGAGAAGATGGATTTGAAATCTCAATTCCAAACACCAAAATAGAAGAAATTGCGCACGCACTTTTGAAGAATGATGCGCTTGAACTCATCGGTCTTGGTGCGCGCGATAGCCTGAGAATGGAGGCAGGCCTTTGCCTTTATGGTCATGAAATTGACGCAACGACTTCCCCGATTGAAGCTGATCTCGTTTGGGCAATTCAAAAACGAAGACGAGAAAATGGAGGTTTCATTGGGGAAGGCAGAATTCTTCAAGAGCTGAATCAAGGTACAGCGCGCAAGCGTGTTGGATTGAGGCCTTTGGGTCGCGCGCCTATGCGTGAAAAAACTGTTCTTTTTGCCGATGAAACTTCAGATGATTATATCGGGCATATCACATCCGGCGGCTTCGGACCTAGTGTCGGCGCACCGATCGCAATGGGATATGTCAAAAGTCAATATTCAGAAACCGGAACGAAAATCTGGGGTGAGCTTCGCGGCAAAAGACAGCCCGTTGAAATATGCAAATTCCCTTTTACCCCACTTAATTTCAAACGCTAACAGGAGGAAAAAATGAAATATACAGAAGAACACGAATGGTTGAAACTCGAAGGAGATATTGTGACGGTTGGCATAACTGAACATGCGACGGATCAGCTCGGGGAAATTGTATTTATTGAACTGCCAGAAGTTGGCCATGAAATTTCAAAGGGCGACGAGGTTGTGGTGATTGAAAGCGTCAAAGCCGCTTCAGAAATCACAGCACCTCTTGATGGAGAAGTTATCGAAGTCAACGAAGAGATTAGCGAAAACCCATCAAATGTAAACGAAGCGCCCAATGAAGCTTGGTTTTTCAAAATCAAGATCAAAGATCAAACTCCGTATGATGCATATATGGATGAGTCCGCATACAAAGACATGGTGAGTTAAATGGATTTCGTTCCCTCCAATTATCGCCCCTATGATTTTGCAAATCGTCGTCATATCGGGCCTTCACCTGATGAAATGACCGCAATGCTTAAGGAAATCAACTTCAGCTCTCTTGATGCGCTGATTGACGACACCTTGCCCGAAGAAATTCGGGCAAAGGAACCGCTCAATTTTGGAAAGCCTCTTTCGGAACGCCAACTCCTCAACCATATGCGCGTTATTTCTGCCAAAAACAAAGTCTATACCTCGCTGATCGGAATGGGGTATTATGGAACGGTCACCCCCCCTGCCATTCAACGGAATATATTGGAAAACCCAGCTTGGTACACAGCCTACACCCCCTATCAACCTGAAATCTCGCAAGGACGTTTAGAAGCACTTTTGAATTTCCAAACGATGGTCAGCGATCTGACGGGGCTACCGGTTGCAAATGCGTCTTTGCTCGACGAAGCCACCGCGACCGCAGAAGCAATGACAATGGCGAAACGAGTGTCCAAATCGAAGTCTACGAATTTTTTTGTCGACGAAAACTGTCATCCGCAAAACATAAACGTGATGCGCACGCGTGCAAAACCACTTGGGATTAACCTCATTGTCGGCAATCCCGAAACGCTCAAGGCGCAAGACGTGTTTGGAGCCATATTTCAATACCCCGACACCTACGGAGCTATCAGAGACTTTTCGTCAGAAATGGATGCCTTGCACGCGCAAAAGGCGATCGGAATCGTCGTCACTGATTTGCTTGCACTCACGCTTTTGAAAGAACCCGGCGCGATGGGCGCCGATATTGCCGTCGGCTCGTCTCAACGTTTTGGGGTTCCCGTAGGCTTTGGGGGGCCACATGCAGCGTTCATGTCGTGCCAAGATGCCTATAAGCGCGCTATGCCGGGTCGAATTGTTGGCGTATCTGTCGATAGTCGAGGGCAAAAAGCTTACCGACTTAGCTTGCAGACAAGAGAACAGCACATACGCCGAGAAAAGGCAAATTCAAACGTTTGCACAGCCCAAGCGTTACTTGCTGTTATGGCAGGCTTTTACGCTGTATTTCATGGCCCTGAAGGCCTAAGATCAATCGCTGAGCGCATTCATCGAAAACTGGCCAGACTTGCGAAAGGGCTTGAAGAAGGCGGCTATAAAATCGCTCCAGAAAGCTTTTTTGATACAATCACGGTGGACGTCGCCGATCAGCAGGAACGCATTTTAGAGCGCGCGCGCAATGGCGGCATTAATCTTCGTAAAATTGGCAACAGCAAAATCGGAATTAGCTTCGATGAAACCGTTCGGCGCGAATTTACAGAAACAATTTGGAGCGCTTTTGATATTGATCGTCAAGACAACGAAATTGCGTATGAATACCGTTTGCACAAAAACTCACTTCGAAAGACAGAATATCTCACACATCCCATTTTTCACCTCAATCGCGCTGAAACAGAAATGATGCGTTATATGCGCAGGCTTGCGGATCGCGATCTTGCGCTTGATAGAGCCATGATACCTCTTGGCTCTTGCACGATGAAATTGAATGCCGCTGTGGAAATGATGCCTGTAAGCTGGCGTGAATTTTCGACTATTCACCCTTATGCCCCTGAAGAACAAACACAAGGCTATCAAGAGCTAATAAATGACTTGTCCGAGAAACTTTGTGAGATCACTGGCTATGATGCGCTTAGCATGCAGCCTAATTCAGGCGCGCAGGGCGAATACGCAGGACTTCTTACAATTGCGGGATATCACTCAGCTAATCAGCAGTCACACCGAAATGTCTGCCTAATTCCAATGTCTGCACATGGGACAAATCCTGCCTCTGCACAGATGGTCGGCTGGAAAGTTGTTCCCGTTAAATCTGCTCAAAATGGCGACATTGATCTTGGTGATTTTGAAGAGAAAGCGCGCACATATGCGGACATGCTTGCGGGAACCATGATCACATATCCTTCAACGCATGGCGTTTTTGAAAAAACTGTCAAACGTATCTGCGAAATCACCCATGAACATGGGGGGCAAGTCTATATCGACGGCGCAAATATGAATGCAATGGTGGGGCTTTCAAGGCCGGGAGATTTAGGAGGAGACGTCTCGCATCTAAATCTTCATAAAACATTTGCAATTCCGCATGGAGGCGGCGGGCCCGGCATGGGGCCGATTGGCGTGAAAAGTCACTTGGCGCCTTATCTACCAACCCATCCCCTTTCGAAAGAGGGCGCAGTTGCAGCTGCGCCTTTCGGGTCTGCTTCGATTCTTCCAATATCATGGGCTTATTGCTTGGCAATGGGCGGTGAAGGGCTTACGCAAGCTTCGCGTGTTGCGATCTTAAGTGCAAATTATATCGCAAGCCGGCTTTCAGGCTCATTTCCGGTTTTATACCAAGGTCAAAACGGAAATGTCGCACATGAATGCATTATTGACATACGCCCTTTTCAAGAAAGCGCCGGCGTAACCGTTGAAGATATCGCAAAACGCCTTATGGATTGCGGTTTTCACGCTCCAACAATGTCTTGGCCAGTTGCGGGTACGCTCATGATTGAGCCAACCGAAAGCGAGACTAAGGCCGAGATAGATCGTTTTTGTGATGCGATGTTACACATACGTGAGGAGATTCGTGCGATCGAGACGGGACAGGCAGACCGAGATAATAATCCATTAAAAAATGCCCCGCACACAACAGCAGACCTCGTGAGTGATTGGGAGCGTCCTTACTCCCGCGAAGAAGGCTGTTTTCCAAAGGGCGCTTACCGTGTGGATAAATATTGGCCGCCAGTTAACCGCGTTGACAATGCATTTGGTGATCGAAATTTAGTCTGCACATGTCCGCCTATGGACGCATATGAGTAGTTAAAAATGTTTAAAGCGACAACTCTTCACAAAAGGATCGCGTAAGCAATTTTATAAGAAAACGATAAAAACAAGTAAAAGCACGTGAACAAAAATGTAAAATCTGTCAATTTACGAATTTTATAATTCATTTTGGGGATTCGCATCTATTGAACTAGCGGCGACGTCATGTTTGTGAAAACAACCACGTGCTTTTCCAATCGGTGCGGGTTGCCTTATCGCAAGATATTTAGGGACAGCAAAACAATCTACCATTTGGTTGTTTAATAAACTCGGCTGACTCTATTTTCGATGCCACTAACCCCAATAATTCGATCGCATATACCCGAAATCGAACTTTTACCATTATGTCTTAATTTGTGAACGTGTTTCTTACGTAGTTCTCCACTGTTTTGTTTTTGTAGTTGAAATTCAACTCTATCCCAAATGGAGCGGATGCTAGGAAAGCAAAGTCGCTGATGAGAAAAAATACAATATTCAGCTTGGCGCTAGGAATTCAAGGGCCGAATTTATACAGTTTCGCGAAGTACGCGATGCGCACCTATCGAGGCCAAAGCTTATAAATCCCTCATTGCAATTTAATATGCGCACAGGCGAAGTCCCAATAGGAAAAGATGGACTGCAAACGCTCAAAGTGACTATTGATAGTTTGTGTTTTTTAAGAAAAATCAAACATTTAATCGCTAACCAATTATTGATTTTACAATTTTATATCAATTTACAAAGCAACAGGAATCCAAACGCTTGGATTTGGAAATAGATCCTCTGGGCATGCTCCTTTTAAACATCAGCGCGATCTGTGTGATCTGGATGTGAAGAGTTCAATCGCTAACCGACAACGAGCTGCTTCAACTGAAGCGATTCATGCTCAAGCTCTTTAAGTCGATACGAAATGACATCGCCTATTGTGATCATGCCCAAAAGTTTTTCCTCTGATAAAACAGGCATATGTCTAAATCGACCCTCGGTCATGACTTGAAGAACTGACACAAGTGAGTCCGAAGGCTTGCAAGTCTTCACATCAGAGGTCATGACTTTACTGACTTTTTTCTTCAATGCGTCTGCATGATCACTAGCCAATTGTCGCACGACGTCTCGCTCTGAAATAATTCCACAAAGCCCCTGTTCTTGGCTAAGCACAACAAGAGCACCAATATTATGCTCTCTCAAATTTCCGACTGCTTCTTCGATTGTTTGATTCTCTGTCACAGAAATAATTTTTTGTTCTTTGGAACTTAGCAGTTTTTCAACTGTAGCAGGAGTTGTGGTAGAATTTGTCGACAAACTTTGACTACGCGTTTTTTTATCTTGATCCTTACGGTTCGATGAACGATATGAAGTTGGCATGTCTAATTCTCCTCACAATAACCTAAAACCTAAAGATTAGCATATCACAAAAATTGAAAATCAAAACTGTTATGTATAAAGAATAATCATGACGCCACTAATCGCAAGTCTCATTTTCACATTGTCCTGCTTTTTTGGTATGAAATACCGTCAGGTCTGGAAAGCAGAGGGGCCAAGCTGGAAATTATGGGTCTATGGTTCCATAGCTGCTTGCGGACTGTTAATTCTCGGATTTACGCCGCTTAATACTTAAATTTATCGCGTCCGTGCAAAATATAAATATAAATAACGGTTTCAAAACCAAACGATTTACGAATTCATCAACCCGAACTTCTAGATTGCTTGCGATTCTTGCTTTTCCATATTTCGCATCATCTGGCGCGCACGCGGACAGTTTAAGCGCTCTTTCAGCGGGCTATCGGGATCGATTTCTTTGTGGCAAACTAAACACTGATCAGCATCACCAATCGCATTTAATCCACCGCAACTCCCTTTGATACGCTTGTTCATAAATATAACCCCGAGGGCCATACCAAGAACAATCAGTAAAAAAAGAACGAAAGTGATAAAAAATGTAGCCATCGCTTATGCTTTGAAACGGTTGAATTGAGGACTTGAGATCGTCTTAAACTGTAAATCGTTCGCATTAACATCGCGGTCAATAAAGACAACAGCCAATTCATTTTGCTCCGCTATTTCGAGGCCGCGCTCGCTACCGAGAACCATCATTGCCGTGGCCCAAGCATCCGCCAACATCGAATTTTCCGCAATCACGGTGGCTGATGCCGTGACATGATCAATCGGACGTGCCGTCGTTGGGTCAATCACGTGCGAGAACCTTTTGCCATCCTCCTCAAAATAATTTCGGTAATCACCTGATGAGGCCAAGCCAAAATTGGAAACGCCAACCACATCAAAAACACCGCCTGAAAGCGCTGCGGGTTTCTCGATACCAATCTGCCATGAATATCCGTCTGGATTCACACCCGAAGCATATAAATCGCCACCAATTTCAATCATGAAGTCTTTCAATCCCATGCCTTCAAGCGCTTTACCGACTTTATCAACCCCATAACCTTTACCAATTGCCGACAAATATACCGTCGCATTCGGGTTTATTTTTTGAATACCATTCGCCATCACGGCTAAGTTTTGAGTGTGACCTGACTGAGATAAAGCAAGTTCAATTTCTTGATCACTTGGTAGTTGGGATTTTCCGGACACACCAAAACCCCAAAGATCAATGAGCGGGCCAATCGTTGTATCAAACCGACCTTCGCTCGCAAGATGGACCTCTTGAGCGGCTTGCATAACTTCCAAGAGATCGTCAGAAACGGAAGCCACTTCCAAATCTTGACGCGCGTTAAAGTGTGAAATCTCCGAATTTTTATCCCAATTTGACATACCGGCATTCACGAGCTGCAATGCTTTGTCGACATGAACCTGCAATTCGACTTCTTCGAATTTGTTTTGATGATCAACGGCTATTACATTATAATGCGTTCCCATTGTATTGCCAGACAGTTTCAAAACTCGAGATTTATTTTTGCAGGCAACCAACGCCAAAGACGCTACGATAAAAGATCGACGGGAAAATGAACTGAATTGAGACAATGCAACGCTCCTAAGCATAATAATTCGATGACAATCTAACGAGCTTTTTGGCAAATGTTAAGTGAACTTCTATAAAAAAATTTATATTTTTTTTCGGACTTGGACTTTAATTTAAGGCAAAGGTAAGGCATAAAGCAGGTAAATTTCTGGAGGAACCGCTTTGAAACATTTTTCATTGCGCAAAGGATTAAATCTACCCATTCTTGGCGTGCCGAGTTCGCAGATTGACGAGGTAGTCGTAAGTAATTTCGCGATTCTTGGTGACGATTATATCGGGCTAAAACCTCGTATTCTCGTGAGCGAAGGTGACAAAGTCAAAGCTGGATCACCTATTCTATTTCATAAAGACACCCCCGAAGTGCAAATTACCTCACCTGTCGCTGGCAAAATTACGGCGATTAACCGTGGGGCCCGCCGTAAATTGATGAGTATTGAGATTCAAGCGGACAAAACGCCTGATGCCTCTCTAGATTTTTCTGATAAAGGCAATTCTCAAGATAGAATGGGCATCATCGAAAAACTTTGTGCTTCTGGTCTATGGAATTCATTTCGGACGCGACCCTACTCAAAGGTTCCTGCCCCCACAACATCTCCCTCCGCGATTTTCATCACCGCAATGGATACCGAACCGCTGGCAGCAGACCCTAATCAAATTATCTCGGCTGAAAATGAAGCTTTTTTGGCAGGTATCGAAGCTGTTGCAAAGCTTAGTGAGGGGAAAACATATCTGTGCACGTCACCTAATTCGACATTTCTTACGCCCGAAATCAGCAATCTTGAAATTGCGAAATTTACAGGAAAGCACCCCGCAGGTTTGGCCGGAACCCATATTCATTTTCTGGAGCCATGCTCTGCGGCGAAAACCGTTTGGACCATAAATTATCAGGATATCATCTTTATCGGCCGACTTATGTTGACAGAGAAATTGGATATGCGCGTGACCATAGCTATGGGCGGACCCGCTTGTTTAAATCCACGTCTGGTTCAAACCTATGCAGGCGCTTCAATGTCCGAATTAACTCAAAATGACACGCCTAAAGACTTAAATATCCGGCTTATTTCCGGCTCTGTTTTAAGTGGCAAGGCAGGCGCCAACGAAACAGCTTATTTGCACCGTTATGCGCGTCAACTTACCGTGATTGAAGAAGATAATAAGCAAATTCCGTTAGGGTGGATACGCCCCATGTTTGCAAAATATGCGGTACAACCCGTTTTAGGATCTTTGCTTACGAAAAAGAAATTTCCACTTACAAGTAATCTAAATGGCGGACGTCGAGCTATGGTTCCCACAGGAACTTTTGAAGAACTCATGCCCCAAGACTATTTGCCAACTCAACTTTTGCGCGCACTTCTCGTCATGGATACGGATCAGGCGCAAGCTTTGGGCGCAATGGAGCTTGATGAGGAAGATCTCGGTCCGGTTGGTTTTGCGTGTCCCGCAAAATATGAATATGGCATAGCGCTCCGAGATTGCTTGGCTAAAATTGAGAAGGAGGGCTAAGTTTGGGTTTGCGTAATTTTTTCGACCGCATTGAGCCAAATTTCGTTAAAGGTGGCAAATGGGAAAAGTACTTTCCGATCTACGAAATGGTCGAGAGTTTTCTATACACTCCGAAGACGGTGACAACCGTTGCGCCGCACGCACGCTCTTACGTAGACATGAAGAGAATCATGACCTATGTTGTTCTGGCGACGGTGCCTTGCATATTCTTCGCACTCTATAACACAGGCCTGCAAACGAATCTTGCCATTGCGGAAACGGGCACAATCTCGGGATGGCGCGCCGGAATCATTGAGGCATTTGGGATCGGATTTAATTCCAACAATATGTTTGCCAATCTGTTCCACGGCGCTCTCTATTTTTTCCCGATTTACATAACAACATTGGTCGCAGGGGGCATTTTTGAGGTTATTTTTGCTACGGTGCGCAAACACGAAGTCAACGAAGGCTTTTTGGTTTCCTCAATGTTATATGCCCTTATAGTTCCAGCTTCAACACCACTTTGGCAGGTCGCTTTGGGGATAATCTTCGGCGTGGTCATCGGCAAAGAAGTATTCGGTGGCACCGGAAAGAATTTCCTTAATCCTGCTTTGACTGGTCGTGCCTTTCTTTATTTCGCATATCCTGCGCAAATGTCTGGCGACAGCGTATGGATTCCAGTTGACGGATTTACAGGCGCAACCGCACTTGCGGTATCAGCCTCAGAAGGATTTGAAGCGCTTGCGGCCCGTGGCATGAGCTGGTGGGATAGTTTCATCGGTTTCATACCTGGTTCAATGGGCGAAACTTCAACACTGGCATGTCTCATCGGACTGGCATTTTTGTTGATCACCAAAATTGCAAACTATCGAATGGTTTTAGGCTGTCTGATCGGCATGATTGGTTTCTCCTTACTGCTTAATTGGATTGGCTCCGAAACGAACCCAATGTTTGCGATGCCTTGGTATTGGCACCTCGTAACTGGCGGATTTGCGTTTGGTCTTGTGTTCATGGTCACTGAACCCGTGTCAGGCGCTCATACAAATACAGGACGCTATATATACGGCGCTTTGATTGGATTTATGGTTGTGATGATCCGGGTTATTAACCCCGCATTTCCCGAAGGCATGATGCTCGCAATCCTGTTTGGCAACGTTTTCGCGCCATTGATTGATTATTTTGTCGTTCAAGCTAATATTAAACGTAGAGTAAAACGAGATGTCTGATAAAAATCTTCAAAACACTGGATTTATTCGCCGTTTCCTTGCGTTGCCGCCAGATTCGGTTGCAAAAACAATGTTTGTTGCGGTTTCGCTCTGCTTCGTCGCCTCTATGATCGTTTCGGCAGCCGCAGTTTCTCTTCGACCAATGCAAGAAGTTAACGCGCTCAAAGATAAGCAAATTAACATTCTACAAGTTGCCGGAATATATGATGAAAATTCAGATGTTCTCGAAGCTTTCCAAGCTTTTGAACCGCGCGTTGTTGAACTTAAAACTGGCACATTTTCCGACGAATTTGATCCCGCGAACTTTGACGACCGCGCCGCAGCAGATGATCCCGCTTTATCGCAAGTCTTAGATAATGATCCGGCCGGCATTATCCGAAGAGGAAATTTTGCCACAGTTTATATTCTTCGTGACGAGACCAACGCAATTGACAAAGTTATTTTACCAATTCACGGGTATGGGCTTTGGTCAACACTTTACGGATTTGTGGCTATAGAAGAAAATGGCAATGATATTTTTGCATTGCAGTTCTATGAACATGCTGAAACGCCGGGATTAGGAGCTGAAGTTGATAATCCCCGCTGGAAAGCCCTTTGGAATGGTAAAAAACTCATGGACGAAAATGGCGAGTTGCAGATCACAGTCGCAAAGACCGCTTCAGCGGCTGGTGCTGATCATCATGTGGATGCACTTGCCGGCGCAACACTGACCTCAGATGGCGTCAACAATCTTGTTAAATTCTGGATGGGTGAAGAGGGCTTTGGACCCTTTTTAGACAATCTTAAAGAAGGTAGACTATAATGGCACATAAACGCGCAGAAATGCTTATCGATCCACTGGTAGATAATAACCCGATTACGCTTCAAGTTTTAGGAATTTGTTCTGCCCTTGCCGTGACTTCTTCGCTCCAAGTTGCCTTTGTAATGGCGATTGCCGTAACATTCGTAACTGCATTTTCTTCAATGTTTATCTCCATCATTCGCAATCAAATTCCAAGCTCAATCCGTATCATCGTTCAAATGATCATTATTGCTTCACTTGTAATTTTGGTTGATCAAATACTGAAAGCTTTCGCTTACGAAGTTTCTAAAACGCTGTCGGTTTTTGTAGGTTTAATTATCACAAACTGCATCGTTATGGGACGCGCCGAAGCATTTGCGATGAAAAACGGACCAGTGGACAGTTTTATTGATGGCGCTGGAAACGGTTTGGGCTACGGTCTTATCTTAATGTTAGTCGGTGTCATCCGTGAATTGTTCGGTTCAGGGAGCCTATTTGGCATTACCATATTTCAGACCGTTAACAACGGAGGCTGGTATGTGCCCAATGGTCTTTTATTGCTCCCGCCTTCGGCATTTTTCATTATCGGCTTGATTATTTGGGCATTTAGATCATGGAAACCAGAACAAGTCGAAGAACGTGAATATAAAATTCAAACAGTAGAGGCGCACTAATGGAAGGTTTACTCTCTCTTGCCGTCAAGGCGATATTCGTTGAAAATCTCGCGCTCTCCTTCTTCCTTGGTATGTGTACTTTTATAGCTGTATCCAAGAAAATTTCGACTGCGATCGGTCTTGGTATCTCCGTCATGATTGTTCAAGCCATCACAGTGCCTGCAAATAATCTAATATTGAACAACCTTCTTGCACCAGGGGCGCTCAGTTGGGCTGGCTTTAGTGATATTGACCTGACTTTTCTCGGTTTGATTTCTTATATTGGAGTCATTGCCGCACTTGTCCAAATACTCGAGATGGTTCTCGATAAATATTTTCCACCCCTATACAACGCGCTCGGCGTATTCCTACCCCTGATCACGGTAAACTGTGCAATATTGGGGGGATCACTTTTCATGGTGGAACGCAGTTACAATTTTACAGAATCCGTGACTTACGGTATTTCTTCTGGGTTCGGCTGGGCGCTCGCAATTACTGCGATGGCTGGGGTTCGTGAAAAGCTAAAATATTCAGATATCCCAGAAGGCCTGCGCGGGCTTGGCATTACTTTCATTTCAGCAGGACTGATGGCATTGGCATTTATGTCATTTTCGGGTGTTAAACTTTAAGGAATTAATATGACCACATTTTTCCTCGGCATTCTACTTTTCTTACTCATCGTTTGCGCACTCGTTTCGATCATTCTCATCGCGCGCACAAAATTGGTTTCTTCAGGCAATGTAAACATTACGATTAATGGCGAAAAGACAATTTCTGTTCCTGCGGGTGGTAAGCTCTTACAAACATTAGCCGAACAAAAACTATTCGTTCCCTCTGCGTGTGGTGGCGGTGGCACCTGTGCACAATGTCGCGTTAAAATTCATTCCGGCGGTGGTTCTATCTTACCTACAGAAGAAAGCCATATAACAAAACGTGAAGCGTCTTGTGGTGATAGACTATCGTGCCAAGTTGCCGTGAAGCAAGATATGGAAGTTGAAGTTCCTGAAGAAGTATTCGGCGTGAAAAAATGGGAATGTACAGTTCGTTCCAACGAGAATGTTGCCACTTTCATTAAAGCACTCGTTTTAAAACTTCCTGAAGGCGAAGATGTCAACTTTCGGGCCGGCGGCTATATCCAAATTGAAGCCCCTGCTCACCAATTGGAATATTCAGAATTCGATGTTGAACAAGAGTACCGAGAGGACTGGGACAAGTTCAATCTTTGGCAATATAAATCATCTGTAAGCGAACCAATTGAGCGCGCATATTCTATGGCAAACTATCCAGATGAAAAGGGCATTATTATGCTTAACGTGCGGGTTGCATCCCCGCCGCCGGGAACTGAAGGCATTCCTCCAGGCCAAATGTCGTCATATATTTTTAACCTAAAACCTGGTGATAAAGTGACTATTTCTGGTCCGTTTGGAGAATTTTTTGCACGTGAAACTGAAAAAGAAATGGTCTTCATTGGAGGTGGCGCGGGCATGGCGCCTATGCGCAGTCACATTTTCGACCAACTCAAACGTCTTAAAAATAAAGATCGCAAAATTACTTTTTGGTATGGCGCGCGCTCCAAAAAAGAAATGTTCTTTGTCGAAGACTTTGATGAACTTGCTAAAGAATTTCCTAATTTCACTTGGCATGTGGCACTTTCAGATGCGCTTCCCGAAGATGATTGGGACGGCTATACTGGCTTTATACATAACGTCCTTTATGACGAGTATCTTAAAGATCATCCAAATCCCGAAGACTGCGAATATTATATGTGCGGCCCGCCCATCATGAATCAATCAGTGATCAATATGCTACTTGATCTCGGCGTTGATCGTGAAGATATTATGCTCGATGATTTCGGCGGCTAGTTCATTTTCGGTTCAGTCTCAAAATTTACTATTTTTGCTTTTTGCACTTGGTAGTGCCTTATGGCTTGTTGAATTTTGCCGATTGCTTTCCGAAGGTATTTGATACCAACTTATTCCAAGCCGAATATGCTTCGCACGGTCTCTAGATTATTGATGATCTCATGAGCGTGAGTTTTTGATAGGATATCAATATCGAGGACGTCAGCTTTCATAGCGCACTCCCAATCTCACTTGCGAAGAAAACTTTAACGGATACTTAGGTGTTACGGGCGCGCAAGCTCGTCCATAAAGAACAAATCAAAAACATGGTATGAAATACGCCAAAATAAACGTGAAAAGCTCAAGGGCTGCAAGCTCTTTAAACAGCGTTTCATGGGCGCAAGCAAAACGACAATCGTATAAGTATCTGATTTTATTGGCGCACCCGACAGGATTCGAACCTGTGGCCTCTGCCTTCGGAGGGCAGCACTCTATCCAGCTGAGCTACGGGTGCGTCCAGCACGTTCCTAGTGGAGCTAATTGCAAGTTTCAAGCCCAAATAGAACTCGTTTTATTACCTAGAAGAACCCAAAAGCTAACAGTTGACGACATCGAGAAGTTTTCGAATGTGTTTTCTAGTGATAGCTAAAGATTTTCAGGCTGAGCCATTCCGAGAACGTGATAACCGCCATCTACAAACAAAATATCTCCAGTTGTCGACGCCCCCCAGTCCGAAACTAAAAAACAAGCCGCGCCACCGACATGCTCTAATGCAGCATTGGCACGAAGCGGCGCGTTTTCTTCTGTTGTTCGGTAAGTCTTGCGCGCACCACCAATCGCAGCGCCAGCTAAAGTTTTCATAGGACCCGGACTAATTGCATTTACGCGAATACTGCGCGACCCAAGATCATTGGCCATGTAACGAACACTCGACTCAAGAGCCGCTTTAGCGACACCCATTACGTTATAGAAAGGAGTCACGCGTTGAGAGCCCAAAAAAGATAGTGTTATGATGCTACCGCCGTTGGGCATTATCTCTGCAGCGCGCCTTGAGAGATCAATAAACGAAAAAACTGAAATATCCATTGAGTTCAAAAAATTCGCTTTCGAGGTATTTGAGAATGAACCTGTCAATTCATCCTTGTCCGAATACGCAACCGCATGAATTAAAAAATCAATGCTCCCCCATTCCGAACTAAGACGTTCAAAAACTCGGTCGAAACTCGCACTATCTTGGACGTCGGCATCCATAATAATTTTTGCCCCTAAGCTCTCCGCAAGCGGAATAACACGCTTTCCAAATGCATCTCCCATGTATGTAAACGCAAGCTCAGCACCTTGTTCAGCGAGTTCTTTCGCAATACCCCAGGCAATAGATCTATCATTAGCAACGCCAACGACAAGCCCTCGTTTTCCCTTTAATAGACTCATCGCTTAATCTCCGTGATACTTACTCATTGCCAGTGTCGCATTCGTTCCGCCAAATCCGAAACTATTTGAAAGCACCGTGTCTAAACCAGCATTATCCAAACGTTCCAAGGCTATTTCGTCAGAATTTAATGCAGGATCAAGTTCTGTTACATTCGCGGAAGCGGCAATAAAATCATTTTCAAGCATCAACAATGAGTAAATTGCCTCTTGAACGCCGGCGCCACCCAAGGAGTGACCGGACAAAGACTTTGTTGAAGAAATCAACGGTGTGGAACCTTCGTCAAATACTCTACGAACTGCTTCAACTTCAGTTACATCTCCTGCAGGTGTCGAGGTGCCATGGGCATTTATGTAATTAACTTTCCGTTCACCAATTGTCGAAGCTGCCAATCGCATAGATCTCTCTCCACCTTCTCCTGAGGGTGCAACCATATCAAACCCGTCGGAAGTTGCGCCATATCCCGTTACTTCTGCATAAATCTTTGCACCACGCGCCTTTGCGTGAGCAAGCTCCTCAAGCACTAAAACACCACCTCCACCAGCGATCACAAAACCGTCGCGCGTTGCATCGAAGGCACGG
This sequence comes from Paracoccaceae bacterium, assembly GCA_965263365.1. GTDB lineage: Bacteria > Pseudomonadota > Alphaproteobacteria > Rhodobacterales > Rhodobacteraceae > CANMUM01. The sequence goes on along the minus strand of OZ253672.1, from coordinate 307,043 downwards.
GCTGCTTTTTCTGGTGTATCATTGTATTTTGAACTCATCGCACCCATAGCGTCAAACAAACATGACAACGTCCAATCAAGCTCCTCTCCACCGCCTGCAAAAACAATATCTTGTTTTCCCCATTGGATCTGTTCAACGCCATTACCAATACAATGCGCAGAAGTTGAACATGCAGATGTGATCGAGTAATTCACGCCCTTAATCTTAAAAGGCGTCGCGAGGCACGCTGAATTGGTGGAGCTCATTCCTCTCGTTACCATAAACGGTCCCATTCGTTTTGGAGAACCTTTTTCCACCACAATTTTATGAGCCTCAAACAAGTTCTTAGTTGAGGGTCCTCCTGAGCCCATAATCAAACCAGTGCGCTCGTTTGAAATGTCACTTTCTTCAAGGCCACTATCTGCAATTGCCTGTTCCATCGCCAAAAAATTATAGGCCGCTCCATCACCCATGAAACGAAGCTGACGCTTATCGATCACAGAAGTCAGATCAATATCGGGACGACCCTCAACTTGAGAACGAAAGCCGTGCTCAGCCATATCTGGCGCAAATTTTATTCCAGACTTACCCGACTTTAATGAATTCAAAACTTCTTCTTTGGTATTTCCGATAGACGAAATGATCCCCATACCGGTAATGACGACTCTACGCATAAATTCTCCTTACTCCGCCGAAAGGGCGACTTTCATATCTTTGACTTGATAAATGACTTCACCATCCGCCTCAACAATTCCGTCTGCAACGCCCATGGTCAAGCGACGAGTCTGTACAGCTTTCGTGAAATCAACATAATAGGTTAGCTTCTTTCGGTCAGGCCGAACCATGCCCGTCAACTTCACTTCGCCAACGCCAAGCGCATAACCGCGCCCTTGCCAACCGCGCCAACCCAGATTGAACCCCGTAAGTTGCCACAACCCATCAAGTCCGAGACACCCTGGCATGATCGGATTGCCCTCAAAGTGACATGCAAAAAACCAGGCTTCAGGTTTCACATCAAATTCAGCAACGACGTGCCCTTTGCCATGTTGACCACCTTCGTCGCTAATTTCAGTTATGCGATCCATCATTAGCATGGGCGGCATGGGAAGCTGGGCATTTCCAGCACCAAAAAGACTGCCTTGAGCGCACTTTATAAGATCTTCGTAAGTAAAACTTGTTTGACGTTCTGTCATTGATTTTCCCTTTAAATTTGAACTTGTTTAACATTCAAGTTATAGATTAAGCAAGAACTAGAGCAATTTTTGAAAGCACTATAATCTGCACATAAATTTCATCGCACTAGACTAGGATTAGATCGTTGACTCATGAGCTGCCTCCGCGTGCAGAAGCAATACGCCGAAAATTAAATATTCATTCCCTTCGCTCATCACAGATTGAGCCTATCAACGCTGCCTTAAGTGGCAAAAATTTTCTCACTGTTTTACCAACTGGGGCCGGGAAATCACTTTGCTTTCAACTTCCAGCATTTGCCCAGCATGGGCTTACAATTGTAATTTCTCCTCTCCTCGCACTCATGAGAGATCAGGTTACAAAACTAAAAAATCGCGGTTTAAATGCCACGATGTTTACAAGTGCACAAACAGAAAGGGAACTTGATAAAACGAGAATGGCGGTCGTAAGCGGACGTTCAAAACTACTATACCTCTCGCCAGAACAGCTCGCAAAAAACTCCGTTCAATTCTGGCTGTCGCAAATCAATATCAATCGCCTCGTTGTAGATGAGGCCCATTGTATTTCTTCGTGGGGCCACGAGTTTCGACCCCAATATTTGGAAATCACAAACTGGCTTAAAAAGCATAAGGCCGTTAAGGTGAGCGCTTTTACAGCCACTGCAACAAATTCGGTGGTTAAAGACATACGAGATGTTCTTTTTCAAAAAAGGAAAAACACTTGTTTTATGTCTTCACCAATTCGTAAGAATATTGATATCCAATTCATAAAAAAAGATAAGCCGCGCGCGCAATTAATGAATCTACTAGACTCGCAAAAATGTACCGTCATTTACTGTAAAACTCGTTCAAAATGCGAGGTGATTGCAAAAGCAATCGGTCCGGAAGCACGATACTATCATGCAGGCCTAGATTCTCAAGAACGCAAAAAAAATGAAGATGATTTTTTAACAGGAAAACTAAACACGATCGTCGCGACTACCGCCTTTGGAATGGGCATTGATAAAGCAAATATCCGATGCGTAATCCATGCAGATATGCCGCCCTCGATTGAAAACTATGTTCAAGAAATTGGACGAGCTGGTAGAGACGGGAAAGCGTCCAACGCATACTGTCTTTATGGTGATGAAGATATAGAGTTTCGTCACGAACAAATCGGAACAAATATCGAAAATCCTTCCCTACGCCAAGCTCAATACACGCGATGCGACGAAATGCACAACCTATGTGAATCGACATCACCTTGGCAAAGTATTGAAGACTATTTTACAAAACCCTTACCTCAAATTTCAATTTCTTTAGAAAATGAAGACACGCCTCTTTATAAGCTGAAGCGCTGGCGCAATCGCCATGCGAAAGAAAAAAATTGTGCGCCACATTACATACTCTCGAACACAATTCTTGAAAAAATTGCCGAGGTTCGACCCACAAATTTTGATGACTTAGCCGCAATACGCGGCATGGGCAAGACGAGAGTCTCAAAATACGGCAGCGAGATACTCGCAATATTTTCAGACAAATCAATTTCAAAAAGCAAACATGAACTCAAAACGTCAATTAAAGGACAACGCAGCATTTTTGATCGTATCCGCCTAGGCGCCATCGAATTAAGGCTCGGCGAAAATAATCTTGATCGACCTCTCTATCTTTCCGAAAAGGTCATTCTTCGTATTATAGAAAAGATGCCCCGGGATTTGTCTTCGCTTGCAAGAATCAATGGTATGAATGAAAACAAAACCAAGAGATTTGGAGAAATGATTTTACTGGAACTTCATAAGTAATATATATAGGTTAGTGATCAGAACAATCTCTTTATAATTTAGGGGCGCAATGAGTAATTTTCCAAATATTGTTTCCACAAAATGGCTTGCCGAAAATCTAAAATTACCCGAACTGCGAATCTTAGACGCAAGTTGGCATATGCCGAGCGAAAACCGTAATGCAAGATATGAATTCGAAAGCGTTCATATTCCAGGTGCTCAATTTTTTGACATAGATGAAATTTCTGACAATTTTTCTGAATTGCCGCATATGGCGCCCGATTTAGAGAAATTTACTTCTAAGACACGAAAACTCGGCATATCCGACGGCACGAAGGTGGTAATATATGATAGTCATGGCATTTTTAGTGCGCCTCGTGTATGGTGGTTATTCAAACTATTTCAAAAAAAAAATGTCGCTGTACTCGATGGCGGATTGCCAAAATGGCAACAAAAAGGCTTCCAAACAACATCAGTCATTCGTGCGCCAAAAGATCGGCATTTAACACTATCAAAACGTGACCATTGGGTAAAAAATGTGAGTGAAGTTGCCCAAGCCTCCAAACTTAAATCTGCCACAATCCTAGACGCGCGCGCACCAGAAAGGTTTGCCGGCGAAATCGACGAACCCCGCCCTGGGTTGCGGTCAGGGCATATCCCAAACGCAAAAAACTTATATTTTAAAAATCTGTTGACCCCAGAAGGTTGCTACAAGCCCATCAACGAACTTCAAAAAATATTTGATCACTATGATATTCAAAAAGAAAGTCCCATCATCACCTCATGCGGCTCCGGAGTAACAGCATCGATCATTACGCTCGCACTCGAACTATGCGGTTACAATAATCATTCCCTTTATGACGGTTCTTGGGTCGAATGGGGGTCCAATGATTTATTGAAAATCCAAACTGGAAGTGAGTGATGCGCCCACACCCTGCTTACAAGGTAACTTATCTAGAATTAGCAAAGCCTCCTTCAGATTTAAATTTTCAACCCGCGCTAAACGTGATCAGCGCCTCACCAATACCGCCGGCTTACTTTAGATCAATTTATTCTGAAGTCGGGCGGAAATGGCTTTGGGAAGATTTATTGGAAGAACCGGTTGAAGTTTTTCAAGCCTATTGCAATCAAAAATCTAAGCGAATTTATACGCTCATTCATAATGGCGCGCCTGCAGGTTTTTTTGTGCTTCATCAAATGAAACAAACAACAGACCTTGCCTATTTTGGACTTCTCGAAGATGTTTTTGGTCAAGGACTTGGAAAGCAACTGCTAGATTACGCTATTCATGAGGCGTGGAAGTCACAGACTTGTAAAAAGATGACCGTTAATACCTGTACACTTGACCATCCGTCGGCTTTACCTCTCTATAAGTCAAGAGGATTCGTTGAATCACGAACCGAACTGCGCCCCGCAAGCCGTCATAAATTTAAATGAGGAAACATTATGCTTGAATATCTTCGCCCCCAGCCTAGTGACAAAATTATCGAAATGATTGCGCTATTCAAGCAAGACACGCGCAAAAATAAAATTGATCTTGGCGTTGGTGTTTATAAAAACGAAGAAGGCCAAACGCCTGTCATGCGCGCGGTAAAAGAAGCAGAAGCCAGATTACATCATAACCAAGACAGCAAGTCCTATGTTGCGCTCGCGGGCCAAGTTGATTTTAATAATTTTATGCGTGAACTCTCGCTCGGCGATAGTATAAGTGCAGAACATGTTGCGGCCGTACAAACTCCCGGTGGAACGGGTGCTATTCGTCAACTTTATGAACTCATAAAACTCGCAAACCCCAACGCTAAAATCTGGGTTTCTGATCCCAGCTGGCCCAATCACATTGCGATACTAAAATATCTTGGCATGCCTCATGCCGAATATACCTATTTCGATAGAGATATCTGTAAAGTTGATTTCGACGGCATGCTAAGCAGCCTAGAGGCCGTCTCAGCTGATGATGTGGTTATTCTTCATGGTTGTTGTCACAATCCCACTGGTGCGAATCTCACAAACGACCAGTGGAAGGAAGTTGCCGAATTTTTGAAGACGCGTGGCGCAATTCCTATGGTTGATATTGCTTATCAAGGATTTGGAGAAGGGCTTGACGAGGACGCTCAAGGTTTGCGCATTTTAGCGAAAAATTCACATGAGCTTTTAGTCGCTCAAAGTTGTTCAAAAAATTTCGGACTTTACCGAGACCGCGTAGGTGTTGCTTTTGCGATTAACAAAAACCCAGAACAAACCAAACTTACACAAGCTAACCTAAATACGTTAAATCGACTTAATTACTCCTTCCCCCCTGATCATGGAGCGGCATTGGTTTGTGAAATTGCAAAAGATCCCGAACTCATTCAAGACTGGAAAGAAGAGCTTGAAGCCATTCGAGTTGAAATGCTTGAAAAACGAATGGCACTTGCCGGTGCGTTAAGATTGCATACAAACTCAAATCGTTTTGACTTTATTGCAGAACACAGAGGCATGTTTAGCTTAACCGGTATCGATAGCGATCTTGTTTTAAAACTTCGTGAAGAAGACGCTATTTATATGGTACCAGATGGTCGGATTAATATTGCGGGATTACAAATGCAACGCATTGACGAGCTCGCGAAAGCGATCGCACGGGTCATTTCTAGTATATAATTAATTTCGCTCTGTTTTGGGAAGCGATAAGCAAAACAAAGCGCCATTTTTTGAATCAATAAGCTTCAATGTGCCTCCATGACTACGTGCAATTTCTTGTGAAATTGCTAAGCCAAGCCCTGCGCTTCCTGCGATGTCTCGATCAGTATCACGTTCAAAAGGTTCAAATATCCGATCACGCATTTCCTTAGAAATTCCAGGCCCATTATCCCGAAAATCGGCCTTGATCCAATTTTCTTCTTCATAAACTCTGATCGTGAGCTTCGCTCGACTGACTTTTGCATATTTAACCGCATTCGTGATCAAGTTGATACAAACTTGCGAAATCCGATCAAAATCACAATGTACCAAATAAGGCTCCATTCGCATCTCTGTAACGATATCAAGATTACCACTTAACCAAATACCCTCTGATACGCGAATGGCGTGGCTAATTATATTTTGAAACTCATAATCATCAAATTTTAATTTAGTTTGACCACTTTCCAAATGCGAAAGATCAAGGATTTCATCGAGCAAACTCGTAAGTCGATCATTTTCTGAACATATGATATCAAGTAATCGCATACGCTCTTCTTCAGATATTTTTTGATCATCTCGCAAAATTTCCGTGAGTGATTTTATCGAGGTCAACGGTGTACGGACCTCATGTGAAATTTGACTCAAAAACACATCCTTTTGACTATCAAGTGCGATTAGCGACTCGTTCGCCTTTTGTAACTCTTTCGCCGTACGTTCAATCTGACGAGACTGCTCTCTCAAAACCTTAGCATACTCAACATTGTGCACAGCCTCATCGGCAAATTTAATGATCTCTTCTACAGGAACTTCACTCTTTCCTGTCAGCTGCGCGATAAGCGCGTGTGCAGACGCTCCTCCTAAAATGCCGGCATATCGCTTTTCAACCTTTTCAATAAAGTCATCATTAATGATCGGAACACCAGTATTCACACCTTGCTCCAAAGCAAGCTCTTTAAAGAGACGCTCAGTTTCGTCTTTTCCAAATATACGTGTGGTTAGGAAATAAAATTCATCAAAACTCACATTATGTGAACGTCTAAGTGGCGGTGAGAACGACCCGCTCGCATTCACATTCACAAACTGATTTGCCAGCAAATTTTCTAAACCGCGCGAAGGTGTAATTAGTGAAACAACAATTAAGGTGCTAATATTAAAAAACAGAGACCAAAAAACCGCATGTGTCAACGGATCGGAAAATTGACTTCCAAATAATGCATTCGGTGACAGCCATTCGATCCCAAATAGTCCAGAAATAAGCGCTGCCTGTCCTATTTCAGAGGAGGCCTGAGAAACACTTGGAATATAAAGGCAGTACAACCAAACTGCGGTACCCGCTAACATTGAACTGCTCGCTCCATATCGATTTGCAGCTTTCCAAAATAAGGCTGCAAATAATGAGGGAAAGATTTGTACAACACCCACAAATGCAATGAGCCCAATACTTGCGAGTGAAGCCGAGTTTCCTGCGATTTCAAAGTAGAGGTAACCAAGGAGCATCACCAAAATTATTGCAAACCTGCGCGTTGCCAGCAGGCCGCGTTTAACGTCTATGCCCTCTTTTTTATTGCCCCTTGCATCCAACCAAAGTGGTGTCGCAATGTGATTTGTAACCATTACAGAAATAGAAATCGTTGACATAATTATCATCGACGTCGCTGCCGAAAACCCACCGATAAATGCCAACAAAGCCAACCATTCGGCATTTAAAAATAGCGGGATACTAATCAAAAAATTGTCCGGGTTTTTAGCCGTTCCAAAAAGTTCCATGCCCGCAAGCGCAATCGGCAAAACAAATATATTTAAAAGCAACAAATATAATGGGAATGCCCAACTTGCAAAAGAAAGCTGCGAGTCTTTCTGATTTTCAACAATCATGACATGGAACATTCGTGGCAAAACAATTATCGCCATAAAAGACACACTCACAAGCGTAAACCATCGGCCAGTGAACACAGGGCGTTCTAATAACTCCTTGGCAGCTGGTGAATTCAAAATCTCTGTAGGTCCAGAAAAACTAACGAGAACAAAAATTCCAACGGCTGAAATTGCAAGCAATTTTATTAAGCTCTCAAAAGCAATCGCCATAACAAGGCCTTCCTGCTTTTCAGAGCCCCTATAAGATCTTGTACCAAACATGACTGAAAACACGCCCAGTCCAATGGCGGCCGTTAGCGCAATCATTGATTGTCGCGCTTGTGTTATTGTCTCAGGAATAAACACGGTAAAACTTTGCGCAATAGACTGCAATTGAAGCGAAACATATGGAATAATTGCGACAACACAGATAAGAGTTACGATAACTGCGACGCTGTTAGACTTTCCGTACCGAGACGACAAAATATCGGCAATTGAAGTAATGTTATAAGTGCGTTTAATATCGACTAATCGCTTTAACAACCACCACCAAGACATCAATGCGATGGTGGGGCCAATATATATAGCCACAAATTCCAACCCATTTCTTGCAGCAGAACCAACCGCTCCGTAAAAGGTCCAAGCGGTACAATAAACCGTTAAAGACAATGTATAAATAAAGGGGCTAGATGACCAACTATAACGAGATTTGCTAGCACGCCTTTCAAAATAAAAGGCAATCGCAAAAATCACAATGCTATAAAAAGAACAAATAAGCGCAATGAACTCAAGACTCATAAATCGCGAGATCCGGTGAGTTTATTCATATAACGATTTATAAGGAACATGCCAAAAATTAGAAAAGCCCAAACACAAAACAGCAATACAAAACGAAAAGGTAAACCAAGCAAATTCATTTTCAGCGAAAAAATATCCAGTGTTGGGGTTACGAAAAAAAGAACTCCGATGCACGGCCATATCCACAATAAATTTTTCAAACGGCTCATTAAAATTTCGTTTGATTTAGCAGAAGTAAATTGAGACTCTTTTTTTGTTTTATTTTCCATTTAGCTTTTTTGCATCAACAATGTTTTGATTGCTTCAATCACTTCGGAATTTGAAAAAGGCTTCGTGATAAATTCATTTGCACCGAGCGCCAAAGCCTGATCTCGATCCTTTTCTTGAGCCCTAGCGGATAAGACAAGTACAGGAATATTTTTTGTGAGTGCATGAGATCTCAAACCCGACAAAATGTCAAATCCACTTTTATTTGGCAACATAATATCGAGAACGATTACATCGGGCATACTGGAACGCGCAATTTGTTCAGCGTCCAGCCCTTCGCCTGTTGTTGTGACTTCAAAGCCAGCGCGCTCAAGCAAAAAACGAAGAGAAAACACAATGTTCTCTTCATCATCCACAAGTAAGATTTGAGGAGTCGTCATTCATCTCGTCCGCTATTAGAAAAACAAACTGCATCATATCGTCGATATTTGCAACTTCTTTCATGACACGACATACAATTAAAGCCAGCTGGTTCAGCTTCAATATTTTCGCTCACGGCGGTGTTTTTTTTGTTACCATTTTGCTCTACCACCAACATCAATTTTATACGTTCATCTGTTACATTTCCAATACCATCTGGAAGCAAGGACGCGGCGGCATAAGCGCTATAATATGCATTTTCACTTGTCTTCAAATAAGAACCTTTTATGCATTCACCCTCTTGGAAATTTTTAAAGATTGGCCATTTTGCACAAGCAAGTTTTCCATTAGAAAGCGATGTATCAAGCGAGGGCGAAAGAACCACAGACCCAAACGTATCATACATATGAAGCGTAACTTTGTCTGTTTCTAAAAACTTAGATAGTTGCGCAATTCGCCTTAATATTCGTCCACGATCTACCCCAAAATGAAATGATAGATATTCAATATCAAACGGCTGCTCACTGAAAGCCTCTAAAAATAATTTTGAGGGTAGGAATTGTTGATCTTGTGCAAATAGAACTAAACATCTTTGTAAAAGCGGAGCTGACATCACATCGATGCCTAATTCCCGTTGGCCCCATTCAATAACCGAACCTTTCCATCCCAAATGCTTATCGAGAGTGAAACCCGCCATCTCATAGGCATTGCGCACAAAATATTGTTCGGCTGCTCGAATCGCATATGCTTCTTTTGAATACACCATATTCGTATGATCAAAAGTCGCTATTAATTCCTTGGCAACTTTCGTTGCTTCTTGAGATTCAGAATGCAAAATTTGTCTAAATTTTGCATCTTGTTCGAGACCAATACCACCCTGAGTATTTAAAATACTCGCCGTCGAACGAATTGATGTAATTCTCGATAATAGATCATGCACCGTTGACGCTAGTTTTTCATCAGTAGATGTCTTCTCTGCTGCTTCTTCTATGCCTTGCTGAAATTTTTGGATCATCGCACTTTGTTGCAATAAAATTTCCATCCAAGGCGATCCATCCATCATAAGCTCATTAAAATCGTTAAATCCCAGATTATTTTCCTTGGCAATATTTATTAAGTGCGATTGTGCCGCTGCCGACGGAAGATCAGTTAACTTACTCTGCTTAATATTAAGCACACTTGATAAACGCTTTAGCAATTCTCCATGAGCTGGTCGTCGTCCGGTTTCAATGAGGTTCATATAACTTGTCGAAATAGAAACCTGTTTAGCGAGCTCTTTTTGAGAAAGCCCCATTTTTTTGCGCTGGTATTGCAATCTGCGACCAACAATTTCATCTTTTGAAACACGCTTCACATCTGTAACTAAATACACAATAAAATATAATTCAAGAAATTTTTTTACAAAATCCACGCCTACTTGAGATTTTTGGCTATTTTTTATCGGTTAATTGTTAAACAGGTTTTGAGATTATTCTCATTCTTTGATTGTAGAATCCCCCTCGGGAAAACTGCCATTCCTCTCAACAAGGAATGGCCTTTTTTTAAGAATTTCTTATCTCAAGCTCTCGCCTCGCAGCACCCAAACCTTCCATCGCTGCCTCAAGCTCTGCTTCTAATTGCGCATAAGCATTTGCATATTGAGCTTCCGTTGCGGAAAATTCGCGCTCACGAACTTGCAGCGCTTCTTCTGCAGCCTTCATACGACTAGTTGCATCTGCACTCGCGATTGGTTCACTTGTATTCAGCTTGTCAAAAATCCACCTAACAAGCCACCCCGAAACAAACGATGCCACCATGAGACAGGCGACTATGATTGCTATTGTTTCAAAATTCATAATCGGCATTATTGTATTCCTTCAGATTCCACGAGCCTAATTTCGATGCGCCTGTTTTTTGAACGCCCTTCTTCTGTTTCATCGGATGCAACCGGATCAGAAGATCCATAACCCTTCGAACTGAGCGGGCCCATTTCAAGCGCCAACGCATAAATTAATTCGAGCACGCTTGCTGCCCGCTCTTTTGATAGGCGGTCGTTTAACTCTTTTGAACCTACAGAATCCGTATGTCCACCTAATTCAAACGCATAGGCGCGACATAAGTGCAATGCCTGCCCTAACCGCGCGATAATCGGCATCGAAATTTCAGAAACTGTTGCAGAGCCATTTTCAAATTGAATAGGGTTTTCTGATAGTATGAAATTTAAATTTTCCACACATTCTGTTGAAGTCGATTCCGCGAATTTCGTGGCCCCTGATGTTGAGGCAACCTCAATATTCTCATCGACTTGAGCTTCAATAATTTCATTCGCAAGTAAATTTTGCGCACTTTTATAAACTTCTTGATCGTCCGCACGGCCTTCAACAATCGCTTGTCTTTGATTTATTAAACCCCTTCCCTGTGCCAAGCTAGCGGTGACCTGCAACATTGTGAAGGCATTTTTTTCCCAATAAGTTGGCAAACCATCAATGACTTCAACACTCATCTCCACAAAATCACCACCAAATTTTGCAACAGCAAAGCTCTCGAAACTTTCAGCAGCGGTTGGAGAATTCACGACTCCTTCGATCGTGAATTTCTTATCTTGGTTCAATTCAAAAACGAGTTGGAGTTCTTTATTAACCTCAAGAACCTCATCAATCGAACGCGTTTCGATTAAAACTTCTGTTTTCAAAGCAAACCCTGGCGGCAACTTAGATCGAATAGAGGAAATTTTTGCTTGGCGAATGGCTTCGGTAACATTCTCGGTAATCTGAATTTCAACTTCGTTGTCTGAAATCTTTAAATCATAAACTGGAACCATTTCTAATTCAGTCGCAATCTCTTTTATCAGCGCGCCCCAGCGCTCGGTCGGAGCGCCTAAACCAATTGCACATTCAGAAGTGTCTTGTTTTTCAAAATTTCTTAAAATCTCACTTGCTTCAACCCCGCCCCGAGCTGAGCATTGATGAAGCTCAAATCCATCCGATGTCCGTGATACTTCAAGGGCGAATGGTACGATAAATGGTCGTGGAGACGTCACATTTAAAATAAGTTCTGCACTTTGAGGAGCATCTGCGCTTAATTTCTGGGTTAATTCATTTGCCTCTTCGCGTGTCGGCGCAACAGCGTCCACCTCGATTGAGGTTGGTGAAGCCGAAATTTTGAGTTGTGCGGAAACACCAACTATCCGCTCAAGATAACTCAATACCTCCGCCCAATTTTCTGGCGCCTCTCCAAAGCTAGTTTCAACCAAATTCACTGTCGGGTTTAACGGATTTTGACGCTCAAGTTCACTGAATAAAGCAAGCGGAGAAGGCTCTTTGGGTAAAATGCCGACGACAGAACTCATCGATTGATTTTGAACAATTTCAACACGCACTTGTTGCTGCTCGTCATTCGATTTAAGCAATTGAATATTATTGATGATACGTTCGTGGTTCACAATTTTTCCAACACTCTCGAGCACTCTAACTTCAGCAAAATCAGTAGGCGCTTCTCCACCAATTTCTATTCTTGAGCCATCAAAACTGGTGGCAACCCACGCAATATCTTCCGAAGGAATTGCTTGATCAACTAAACGCTTAGTATCATTTTCAATCTGAGACGCTACATAATATCCTGTAAAACCCGAAGCACAAATCACTGCTAAAAACGCGATCAACAAAAAACTTATCGCAGACCGCTTAATTGTCTTTGATGGATTTGAATTCGTCATTGTTGAAATTAGCTCACTCAATTCATTTGGTAAATTCGGTTAAGATATTTTAAAAGAAAGTTCAACCGAACCTTCAGCAGTCTCATTTTTCAGAGCATACTCGTCATAATATATATGATCGTCAATAGGCCAACGAATTCTAAGCCAAATCTCGCATTTTGTCGAAATTGACTAAGTAACAATGGCTTATTGTCGCGCTGAAATTTCTGTCTTTGCAATTCCAGACGAACACAAAAAAATAAAAATGATGCAAGCACGAGTAAAAAGCTAGGTATCTCAGCAAAATATATAGACAAACCTCCAAAAACCGACATGCCTAAAAGCATAAATCCGAGCGTGGGTTTTGCATTTTTCGAAATTGCCTGAGCCGATGACTTTACACCCGATAATTGGTCATCATCAATATCCATAAAGGCGTAAATTGTGTCATAGTATAAGGTCCAAAAAATCAGCGCAATATATAACATTGCACCTGATAAATTGACTTTTCCAACCAGCTCTACCCAAGCCAGCAAAACACCCCAATTTATGGTAAACCCAAGTACAATTTGAGGCCAGTTCGTAAAACGCTTGGCGAAAGGATATAGACAAACGATAAAAATCGACGATAGCGCCATCCATATCGTGAATAAATTCAGTGTCAAAAGCAAAAGTAATGCAATAAGCGCTTGTATGCACATCCACACCACAGCTTGCGCAACGCTCACCGCCTTGGAAGGAAGTGGTCGTGAACGCGTTCGCGCTACTTTTGCATCAATATCTCGGTCCACAATATCATTCCATGTACAGCCCGCTCCTCGCATCAACCAAGCTCCGCCTACACATACGATTATGAAATGCAAAATATGTAAAAATGTCGATTGATACCCCGCGATCAATGCCGAAATAACACAAGGCAAAAAAAGCAACCAAGCGCCAGCTGGACGATCAAACCTCGACAGTCTAAAATACGGCCGCAAATACATAGGCGCATAAAGATCTACCCAATTGTTTTTTACAGCATCTTGCACTTTTACATCTTTCAAATGTAATGCTCCTTATGTGATGGAGAACTTATGGCAAAACCACGCTTATTTGTCGAGAATGACTTAAACATTGATGATCAGATTGAAATTGATGGCGCCAATCATCATTATTTAAGTCGCGTCATGCGGGCACGCGTAGGCGAAAGCTTTGAAATTTTCAACGGACGCTCACCAAGTTACAATGCACGAATAAAAAACATCGAAAAACGTTCGTTGTCCGCGCTTATTGTAAATGAAGCGGCACCTTTTCTTAAGCCTTCTCCGTTGACGCTTGCGTTTGCGCCCATCAAAAAACAGCGAACGGACTTCATCGTTGAAAAGGCAGCTGAATTAGGCGTTCATGACATACAACCCATTTATACAGATTACACAAATTCGGAACGCATTCGGATCGATCGGCTTCAAAAGCATGTCATCGAAGCTGTTGAACAATGTGGAGGCACGTTCATACCAGAGGTAAAGCCCATCTTAAATTTCAATGAGTTTATCGAGTTAAACGAAGGCGAGTTGATTTTTTGCGATGAAACAACAGAAGTTAGGAATGGGCGTTCAGAATTCGATCAAACCAAATTCACAAAATGCACGATTATCATTGGACCAGAAGGCGGATTCTCCGACAAAGAAAGAGCGCTAATGATAAACAAAAATGCCATAAGATTATCCCTTGGACCCAGAATATTGAGAGCTGATACAGCAGCCGTCGCCGCGATTTCAATCTGGCAACAACAGCATGGAGATTGGAAATGAAAAAAATATGTGGCGTGGACGAAGTCGGGCGCGGCCCTTGGGCGGGCCCTGTGATTGCCGCCGCAGTTATTTTGCCCGCGCATCATGCGCATATTGACTTACGTGATAGCAAGAAAATGAGCGCCAAGTCTCGAAGGATCGCGGATGAAGCTATTCGACATTCTTCTGTTTATGCGTACGGTGCCGCAAGCGTTCGCGAAATCGATATCATGAATATTCGCGAAGCAGCCTTGCTCGCAATGCGACGCGCCGTTATGAACCTTCCCTACACACCAACTCATATTGATATCGATGGAAATGCGATCCCAAAGGAACTACCTTGCCCGGCAGAGGCAATCGTTAAAGGTGATGCTACTCATCCCCATATCGCCGCCGCCTCCATAATTGCGAAAACGCTGCGCGATCGTTTGATGACAAAACTATGCGTAAGATATCCACAATATGCTTGGTCAAAAAATGCGGGCTACGGCACAAAAATTCATCAAGAAGGCCTAAATATTTCTGGCATAACCCCTCACCACCGCAAGTCATTCAAACCAATCGCAAGGCTCATTTAAATATCTAGATACCTCTATTTAGAGATTGGATTGTGGTGTTGACACGACCTGTACCACTATATGTGGTATCAACCAAACAAATTAACTCATTGATTCAAAAAGAAATTGACCTGATTCGTTTTTTTTGCAATATTCATTAAATAATAAAAAAACCAGATACTGAGGCAGCAATGAAAACGAGTAAAACGAGGGCAGAATTGCCACTCGACCAGATTGTCGCGGGCGATAGCGTTGCCGCAATGAAAAAAATTCCGGATCAATCTGTTGATCTTATTTTTGCCGACCCCCCCTACAATCTCCAGCTTAAAGGCGATTTATTTAGGCCCAATCAAACTAAGGTAGATGCGGTCGATGACCATTGGGATCAATTTGACACATTTAAAGCATATGACGAATTTACGCGCGCATGGTTAAAAGAATCTCAACGAATTCTAAAGCCAAATGGTGCCATATGGGTGATTGGTTCTTACCATAATATTTTCCGCCTCGGCGTTGCTTTGCAAGATCTTGGCTTTTGGATTCTAAACGATGTAATTTGGCGCAAGTCTAATCCGATGCCAAATTTCAGAGGCAAGCGTTTTACGAACGCCCACGAAACGCTTATTTGGGCTGGAAAATCTGACGCGACAAAACCGACCTTTAATTATGAAGCTATGAAACAGGCAAACGACGGAATTCAAATGCGCTCGGATTGGTTGATTCCCATTTGCAATGGCTCAGAACGACTAAAAAATGAAAGCGGTGAAAAAGCGCACCCTACACAAAAACCAGAAGCGCTATTGCACCGCGTAATTTTATCGTCGACAAAGGTTGGCGACGTCATCCTTGATCCTTTCTTTGGTAGTGGGACAACAGGCGCAGTTGCAAAACAACTCGGCCGACACTTTATCGGAATCGAACGTGAAGCTGCGTATAGAAAAGTTGCAACAAAACGTATTCAAGATGTGCGTCGCTTAGAACGCGATGCACTCGAAATCTCTCAAAGCAAGGCTGCTGAGCCGCGCGTAGCTTTTGGCTCCATCGTGGAAGCCGGACTATTGCGAGCTGGAGAGATGCTGACTTCACTCAACGGGCGACATCGCGCAAAAATTCGCGCAGATGGAACGCTCATTGCACATGATGTAAAGGGGTCAATTCATCAAGTGGGGGCGCAACTCGAAAACGCCCCCTCTTGCAATGGTTGGACTTATTGGGGTTTCAAAAAGGACAGCACCTTTGTCCCGATTGATGTGCTACGTCAACAATATCGCATCAGCATGAGTGAAGGCCAACGTAGCAACTAATTTTCTTTCCAACAAACTTTAGTCGCCTTAGGGCGACTTTTTTTGTTTTCTAATTACTAAGATTTGTGTTTTAGAGAGTTGATAGAAACTGACTATATTCTCACTTAGGCCGCATTAATCGAATGATATTCAAAGATATTGTAAAATTAGTATTTAGTCACCTTCGAAATACGATGGTACATATGCGTGTCAAATTCCGTCGGAAGGTAACCGGCGAGGCTCGTCCGCGCTTATTTATTGAGGGAGACAGTTGGGTTTGCTACCCAACAGGGCAAACCAAAGACCTGACACTGCATTTATTGCTCGACTTTAATGTTCATGTTGTCGCGCTCGCGGGCAACATAATGGTTGAGTATATCCGTCCGAAAAACCTCGAAATGTTAGAGCGAGAAATCAAAGAACATGGCAGCCAAATCTTACTCGTTTCCGGAGGTGGAAATGATATTATCAAAAAGCATATGGACTTTTTTTTACACAAAAATCCAGGCGCTCAATCGGCGGAAGATCACATAGATTTTGATGCGCTTGGTCGTTCAATAGCTGAAATCGTCGCTATTCAAGAACGGCTTTTTTTAACGCTTTCTAAAAAATTTCCAAAATTGCTAGTGTTTACGCACGGCTATGTAGATGCATTTCCAACCATCGAAAAAGAAGGTGCGCTGCTCGGCCCGTGGGTTGGACCAAAACTCCAAGAGCTCGAAATTGAACCTTTGTATTGGCACGATATAGTCAAAAATTGTTTTGAGGCGTATCGCGTTTCTCTCAAAGAAATGAGTGCGCGATACGATAACTACTATTTTGTAGATATTAACACCGCATTTCGAAACCATGTTGGCTGGTGGGTTGACGAAATCCACTTAACAAAGGGTGGATTTGCACTTGCCGCAAGAAAATTGAAGCGTGAAATGCTAATGGCTCTTGCTAAGACAACCGATAGTGGCTGAAATTTTATAAAGCCTTTGGCTCGAAGAACATAAAATTCAAAAAGATATTGCTTTGTCTTTATATTCGACTTGTGCTACTTCACCAATAAGTCAAAATTTAGTTTGTTTGAAACGGTTTATTCAAGACAGGAGAAAATAAATGATTGGGGCCCCCAAAGAAATATTTCCAGGAGAAGCGCGTGTTGCTCTCACTCCGCAAAGTGCGCTCGATATCCAAAAGCTTGGTTATGAATGTGCGATTGAAGCAGGTGCAGGAAAACTTGCCGGTTTTTCAGATCAAGACTACAAAGACGCGGGTGTAAAAGTTTATAAAACAGCCGCGGCTCTATGGAAAGAATGTGACACAATCATTAAGATTCGCGAACCAAATGCGAGCGAAGTGAAACGCTTCCGTTCTGGGCAAAAACTCATCTCATTCATTTGGCCGGCTCAAAATGAAGAACTTGTCAAAGAATTAAACCAAAAGAACGTTACCACCCTTGCGATGGACATGGTTCCACGCATTTCTCGTGCTCAAAAAATGGACGCGTTGTCGTCAATGGCAAATATCGCTGGGTATCGCTCAGTCATTGAAGCTGGCAATAATTTTGGACGTTTTTTTACAGGTCAAGTCACTGCCGCAGGTAAAGTACCTCCCGCCAAAGTTCTCATAGTTGGTGCCGGCGTTGCCGGACTGGCTGCAATCGGGACAGCGACATCTCTTGGCGCAATTGTATATGCTTTTGATGTACGCCCTGAAGTTGCCGAACAAATTGAATCCATGGGCGCTGAATTCGTGTTCTTGGACTTTGAAGAAAACCAACAAGACGGCGCTGAAACTGGAGGCTACGCCGCTCCATCAAGTCCAGAATTTCGAGAAAAGCAGCTCGAGAAATTTCGCGAACTTGCGCCTGATATGGACATTGTAATTACGACCGCCCTTATCCCAGGTCGTGACGCCCCGAAGTTATGGCTTGAAGATATGGTCGAGATGATGAAATCTGGCTCGGTTGTAGTCGACCTTGCTGCGGAAAAAGGTGGAAACTGCGACTTAACAGTAAAAGACGAAAAAGTTGTTTCTAAAAATGGGGTCAAAATCGTTGGCTATACGGATTTTCCATCGCGCATGGCAACCCAATCCTCAACTCTCTATGCAACAAATATCCGTCACATGTTATCAGATTTGACACCTGAAAAAGACGGATCAGCAAATATTAATTTAGAAGATGATGTCATTAGAGGCGCGCTCGTAACGCATGAAGGAGAGATTACCTTTCCACCGCCTCCTCCCAAAATTAAAGCCATCGCTGCCAAAAAAACAGAAAAAACAACCGAAAAAACTCCTGAGCTTTCGCCGGTAGAGATCGAAAAGAAAAAAGGGCGCACGCAAATTAGCTATCTGATCGCAGGCGCGCTTGTCCTCTTAGCAATTGGCGTCACAGCCCCCGCGAGCTTCTTACCTCATTTCATGGTTTTTGTTTTATCGTGTTTTGTTGGCTTCCAAGTCATTTGGAATGTCGCACATTCTTTACACACACCATTAATGGCCATAACCAATGCAATTTCATCAATTGTGATCGTTGGCGCACTATTGCAAACAGGCGACAGCGGATTCTTGATAAAGTTTCTTGCTGCCCTGTGTGTGTTAATGACAAGTATTAATATTTTTGGCGGTTTCGCTGTAACCCGCCGCATGCTTCAAATGTTTCAACGTAGCTAAGGAGAGAACCTCATGTCTATCGCTATTTATATCTTAGCCGCAATTTTATTTATTCTCTCTCTAGGTGGTTTATCAAACCAAGAAAGCGCAAAGCGTTCAGTTTGGTATGGAATTATTGGTATGGCGCTCGCTGTTATTGCCACTATCATGACTGGGCATGTCAGCCTTTTGATCACAATACCAATGCTCGCGATTGGCGCAGTGATTGGGCTTTATTTAGCCAAAAAAGTTGAAATGACCGAAATGCCGCAATTGGTTGCAGCAATGCATTCTCTTGTGGGTCTCGTTGCGGTTTTTATAGGATTTAACTCTCATTTTCACGGAGTTGAAGGCCTCGCTTCTGATGAGGTTGCCGTACACTATATCGAAATTTTCCTCGGCGTATTTATTGGTGCTGTCACATTCACAGGCTCGATCATCGCGTATGGAAAATTGTCCGGCATGATCGGCTCGAAAGCGCTGAAATTACCCGGACGGCACTTCATTAATCTGGCCGGGGTTGGCATTTCCGTATTACTCTTGTTTGTGTACTTAAGCACGGGTGCCTTCTGGCCTGTTTTGTTGATCACACTCATAGCATTCGCTCTCGGCGCACACTTGGTTTGGGCCATTGGTGGTGCAGACATGCCCGTGGTTGTTTCTATGCTCAACTCCTACTCAGGATGGGCCGCGGCCGCGACTGGCTTTATGCTTGGCAATGACCTTCTCATCGTTGTGGGCGCCCTTGTTGGTTCATCTGGAGCCATCTTATCTTACATCATGTGCAAAGCCATGAACCGTTCGTTTATTTCTGTTATATTGGGCGGTTTTGGGGGCGCATCAGGCCCTGCACAAGAAATCGAAGGCGAGCAAGTTGCAATAGATGCAGATGGTGTAGCGACAGCGCTTAAGGAAGCGAAATCTGTTGTGATCGTTCCTGGCTATGGCATGGCAGTTGCTCAAGCTCAACAACCTGTTGCCGAACTTACACGCAGACTACGAGCCCAAGGCAAAAATGTTCGATTTGCAATCCATCCCGTTGCAGGAAGACTTCCCGGCCATATGAATGTCCTACTCGCCGAAGCAAAAGTTCCCTATGATATCGTTTTAGAAATGGATGAAATCAACGAAGACTTTCCAGAAACAGACGTGGTCATCGTAATTGGTTCAAATGATATCGTTAACCCAGCCGCCCAAGACGACCCAAATTCTCCAATTGCCGGAATGCCTGTCTTAGAGGTTTGGAAATCTGCGCAAGTATTTGTTTCAAAGCGCGGCCAAGGTGCCGGATATTCTGGAATTGAAAACCCGCTATTTTTCAAGGAAAATACACGAATGTTTTATGGAGATGCGAAAGCCTCAATTGATCAATTATTGACGCTTATTTCCTGATCAATTTCAATAGCTTCTATATACTCACGCCTCTCTAAATCGGGGCGTGAGTATTTCTATGATACGACCAACTACGAGATCCAATGCCACCACAAAGTCGCACCCTGCATTAATATGCCAAGTGCCATCAATGCATAAAATGGATACTTCCAGAATGTGCCTGCAACAAATTTCCAACTCACAATCATCGACCATGTTATGAGCGCGAATTCTATCGGTGACCACCATTTTGCATTATAGTCTTTGTCCCAATAGCTCACTGGTGAAATAAATTGATAATCCGAAAGCGGCCAAAAATGGCGATGCGCATCTTCACGGTGAAGTGGCAGATCAAAAAAGATGTGCAAAAGCGCTGCCAATGACATCAAAACGACGCCCCGCCATTTCAAAAAATATCCTAAAAATGCAATGGCCACAAAAAGAGGTATCGAATTGGCCCAATCTAATGGAACTTGCCACTTTGACGTATAATATAATTCCTCAAAAATGACTTGCATGGCATGTCCATTCAAGCGCTCAACGGCAATCATTACAAACATAAGTAGATCTGGCAGCCAAGCCCCGAAAATGACCCAGGTAAGCAGTTGAGCTTGCCGATTAGGACTTTCTAAACTTGGGTCAAATCCATGACTTTTATCTCTTGTACGTTTTCCTAACAACGCGACAGCAAGACCCATATGTGATTGTGTGAGCATAGATTTATCCCTTTTCGATCTAAAATAGAGATTCAAGGGATTGAGGCAAGTCTAAACTTTAGAATCCCAACGCAAAGACGGATTAAATTATTTAATCCCGCCAACGATATTTTGGTATCTTTTCAATATTAAGGGTGACTTAACTCTTCAACATGCTATATATGAGCAAACAGGCATATGATAATTAATATGAGTATTTCAGGACGCTTAGCGATACTCACCTTTGGGTTTGTGTTTTTGATGAGTTCAATAACGCTTTTTCCAGCGCTTGCAATATTTAGAGAATCAGAACTTCAAGAACGTATTGAGGAGGCGGCGCTTGTTGCGCTTGCGCTTACAACCAATCCGATCCCAGAAATCGACATTGATCAATCTTCTGCGCTTTTAGAAAAAGCACAAATACTAGATTTGGCTGTGATTGATGAAGGGCAGAGAAAGCGCTTGTTACTTCCATATGAAAAGGTCACTTTGACAGGTCGCGTCGATTTAACAAATTTGAGCTTCATAAACCGCTTTGTCGATGGATTCAAATGCGCTTTGAATTCAGAACAGGGTATATACTTAATTTCGGGCATTCCGAGCTTTGAATTTGAAAGGGTAGAAGCCATGGTTTCCATTCGGACAATATGTAGTCAGGTCCGAATGGGCGCATCGCGGTTTTTATTTATGTCCTTTGGGCTTGCGTTGGCGACTAGTTTTCTTATTACATTTGCTGTCTCTCGTTTAGTCGTGCGTCCGGTTCACTTTCTCACCAAAACAATTTCGAATTTTGACGGTAAGGGAATAAGTAAAAAGGTCGAGATCCGAAATCCGATTCGAGAGTTTCAAAATGCCGAAAAGTCGCTCAAGGAAATGCAGGACCGGGTGATCAACTCATTTGAACAACAAAGAAGGCTAGCAACTCTTGGAGAATCTGTCTCTAAAATTCAACACGACCTTCGGAACATGCTTTCAACGGCCCAATTATTAGCCGACAACCTAGAAGAAAGCGAAGACCCCAAAGTCAGACGATCCGCACCTAGACTACTACGAGCAATAGATCGCGCCATCAATTTATCATCTCAGACCCTCACATATGGCAATTTACACGCACATACTCCGAAATTTAGTTTAGGAAAACTCGCACCCGTAATAAATGAGGTTATGGAAGATGAAGCCCTACTCGATTCCAGCGGCAATATTACCTTTAGTGTCGATTGTGATCAAGCGCTTGAAGTTCACACGGATTTCCAAATCTTGAAACGAATTTTACAAAACCTCATTCGAAATGCACGTCAAGCTCTTGAAGAATTAGGAGAGGGTAAAATTTTAATTTCAGTCAAAGAAAATGAGGGCATAAATATTTGTGTACGCGATACTGGGCCAGGACTCAAGGAGGAAACAGTTCAACATTTATTTGAACCTTTTCGAGGCTCTACGCGTTCAAACGGCTCTGGCTTGGGCCTCGCAATTGGTAAGGAGCTATCCGAATTAATCGGAGGCTCACTTAAATTAAGCTCAACGTCTTCAATTGGAACTGAATTTCTGATCGAGCTGCCAAATAAACACATTTAAGGGCTTGCAAAATCACAAGACAAGATATACACCGCGCTGCACGGACCGATAGCTCAGCTGGATAGAGTACTTGACTACGAATCAAGGGGTCGGGGGTTCGAATCCTCCTCGGTCCGCCACTTCCTAAGATATATTGAATAGTGTTTTCAACAGTTTAAGCGCGTTTTTTGGCGCTTTTGACGTTGCCGTCACCATTCGTCATGAGGTCGCTCGTCACCACGTTGTCACCAGAAATTCGTGACAAAGCAAATTTGAATTTGGTCGATTTCACCGATACCCACCTTTGATGATCAATCAAAAACCGTTCAAATACCTTACAGGCTTTCAAGAAGCTCCGCGACTAATCGCTTGCCGATTGGCAGAATATTTGCGCCGCATAAATCGAGCTTGCCCGACATTCAGAGACGAGTTAGAATTCGTCTGACAGCACCCCCTGACCTTTTCTCACGAAGTGAAGTTTTGGTCTGGGCCGCAACAGCCCACAAACAGATTGCAAAAGATAATAGTTGCTTTTCACAAATTTGTTTCCTAACTTTCAACAATTGGTGGGCATGTTCAAGCAGCTCGGCATTCAATAAACAAATCGGAGGGAAATCATGTTCAATCTTACAAAACTAAGCGCCATCGCGGCCTTAATGGTCACGACCACCAGCGTCAGCGCTGAAACGCTGCTTTGGGCACGTTCGGGCGATGCGCTAACCTTGGACCCGCATTCACAAAATGAAGGCCCAAGCCACACAATGCGCCATCAAATGTATGAGCCATTAATTATTCGCAATTCAGATGGTGATTTCGTGCCAACGCTCGCCACCGATTGGGCACCAAACGCAGATAACCCAAATATCTGGGTGTTCAACCTACGTGAGGGTGTTAAATTCCATGACGGCGCTGATTTCACTGCCGAGGACGTGGTGTTCAGTTTTGAACGCGCCAAGCAACCGACATCAGACATGAAGGAACTTATCGACTCTATCGTCGAGGTTCGTGCGGTCAGTGATTATGTCATTGAAATAGAAACCGATGGGCCAAACCCAATTTTGCCTGCGAACCTCACCGATTTGTTCATGATGGACAAAGACTGGACAGAGGCCAATAACACTGTGAAAGTGCAAGATTTTGAAGGCGGCGAAATCACCTATGCCACCACCAATGTCAACGGCACAGGTGCCTATAAGCTTGTTAGCCGCGAGCCAGATGTCAAAACAGTGATGGAACGCAATGACGATTATTGGGGCATTGACGAATACCCGATGGATGTCAGCGAAATTATCTACACCCCTATTCAAAACGATGCCACACGTGTAGCGGCGCTTTTGTCCGGCGAGGTGAATTTCCTGCAAGATATGCCGGTGCAAGATTTGGAGCGCGTCAACGCTGTTGAGGGCTTGGTTGTCAAAACCGCGCCGGAAAACCGCGTCATTTTCTTCGGTCTAAATATGGGCGCAGATGATATCGAGGCCGACAACATCGATGGTGCCAACCCGCTGGGTGATGTGCGTGTCCGCCGTGCCATGTCGATGGCGATTGACCGCGAAGCCATCATGCAAGTTGTCATGCGTGGCCAATCACAGCCTGCTGGCATGATCGCGCCGCCATTTGTGAATGGTTGGACAGCCGAGATGGACGGCGCAAGCAAAACCGATGTCGCAGCCGCCAAAGCATTGATGGCCGAAGCAGGCTATGAAGAAGGGTTCTCCATCCGTCTTGACTGCCCCAATGACCGCTACATCAATGATGAGGCGATCTGTCAGGCTGCTGTTGGCATGTTGGGCCAAATCGGTATCACCGTAAACCTTGAAGCGATCCCGAAAGCGCAGCACTTCCCAAAAATCACCGACGGTGCGACCGATTTCTACATGCTGGGATGGGGCGTTCCGACATATGATTCGGAATATATCTTCAACTTCCTCGTGCATGGGCGCGAGGCCGAAATCGGCTCTTGGAATGGCACAGGCTATGACAATGATGAACTTGACGCGATGATCAAATCACTGGCGTCAAATACCGATCTTGAGGCGCGCAATGCCGATATCGCAGCCATTTGGAAGGTTGTTCAAGAGGAGCAGCTCTACATTCCGATTCATCACCAAGTGTTGAACTGGGGCATGGCCGAAACTGTCGGCACAGTGGTTGACCCAGAAGATCGGCCAATGGTGAAATATTTCACAATGAACTAAGGCCAGGCGCCGCCCATTTGGGTGGCCACTGACCAGATGGTGGGGCCTGTGGGCCCTGCCAGATTAAATATTTGCCCGCGAATAGTGAAAGGTCACGATGTTTTCTTATATGCTTAAACGTCTTGTACAATCTGTATTGGTGTTGATCATTACAGGCGCCATCGCATTTTCGATGTTTAATTTTGTGGGTGATCCGATTGACAACATGCTAGGTCAAGAGCGCACCATGGAAGATGTCGAACGCCTGCGTGCCCAGCTGGGCCTTGACCAGCCTGTGCCCGTGCAATATGTGCGCTTTTTAGGTGAGGCATTGCGCGGAAATTTTGGTGTCAGCTATCGTCAGGGACGAGAAGTTTCACAAATCATAAAAGAACGCGCCCCGGCTACCATTGAGCTTGCAGCCATTTCGGCCATATTCGCTGTGCTAATGGGCATCGCACTTGGCGTATTCACGGCCATTCGCCGAGATGGGTTTTTGACCAATTTCATCATGTCGGCCTCATTAATTGGTGTTTCGCTGCCAACCTTTTTGATCGGAATATTGTTGATTTATGTGTTTTCAGTGACGCTTGGCTGGCTGCCCAGCTTTGGCCGCGGCGATGTGGTGCAGCTGGGCTGGTGGTCCACTGGCTTGTTGACGCCATCGGGGCTAAAAGCGCTGATCTTGCCTGCCATTACGCTTGGCCTTTACCAAATGACCTTGATTATGCGCCTTGTGCGGTCAGAGATGTTGGAAGTGTTGCGCCAAGATTATGTCCGTTTTGCCCGCGCGCGCGGGCTGTCCGAGCGCACAATCAATTTCCGCCACGCGCTGAAAAACACCTTGGTGCCCGTAATTACCATTATCGGCTTGCAATTGGGTTCAATTATCGCCTTCGCCATCATCACCGAAACCGTTTTCCAATGGCCAGGGCTTGGGCTTTTGTTCATCAATGCCATTCAATTTGTCGACATCCCTGTTATGGCGGCCTATCTGATGATGATTTCGGTGATGTTTGTGGCGATTAATCTTATTGTCGATATACTCTATGCCTTTATCGACCCGCGACTGAGGATATCAAAATCATGACGGACAAAACAACAAGCACAAACCCGACACGCTGGCAGCGCGCGCTCGACAGCGATTTTGCCTATGCCTATTTGCGTTCGCCTGTGGCGATTGGCTCCAGCGTGGTTGCGCTATTGCTTATTCTGTCAGCCATATTCGCGCCAATACTTGCGACCACAAACCCGTTCGACCCGTCCAGCCTGAATTTGATGAATGGATTCACCCCGCCCATGTCGCCAAACGCCTTTACCGGTGAGAGCTTCGCGCTTGGCACGGATGATCAAGGGCGCGACGTATTTTCAACTATTCTTTATGGTATGCGTATATCGCTTTTTGTCGGTTTCGCTGCCGTGACCTTTGCGGTTGTATTGGGCATCATCCTTGGCTTGCTTGCTGGCTATTTTGGCGGCTGGGTCGACAGCGTGATTATGCGTGCGGCCGATGTTCAACTAACCTTTCCTTCCATTTTGGTGGCGATGCTGATTTTCGGCATTGCCAAGGGCATAACACCTGTTGAACATCGCGACCAAATGGCGATTTGGGTGCTGATCCTTGCCATCGGTTTAAGCGATTGGGTGCAATTTGCGCGCATCGTTCGGGGGGCCGCCTTGGTTGAAAAGGGCAAGGATTACGTTTCAGCGGCAAGACTGATTGGGCGCAGCCCCTTTGCCATTATGGCGCGTCATATTCTGCCCAATATCTTGTCCCCAGTGCTTGTGATTGCCACGATCTCGCTGGCTCTGGCGATTATTGCCGAGGCGACGCTTAGCTTTCTGGGTGTGGGTGCCCCGCCAACCCAACCCTCGCTTGGCACGCTTATTCGTGTCGGGCAAAGCTTCTTGTTCTCCGGCGAATGGTGGATATTGTTCTTCCCTGCCTGCACATTGCTGTTGCTCGCCTTAAGCGTCAACTTGCTTGGCGATTGGTTGCGCGACGTATTAAACCCGAGGCTCAAATGACCGACGCAGTTCTTTCCATTCGCAATCTCACAGTCGAAATCCCAACGCGCCGCGGCATTTTTACACCCGTCAGGAATGTGAGCTATGACATCCGCCCAGGCGAGATTCGCGGCGTGGTTGGTGAAAGCGGCGCTGGAAAATCGATGACAGGCAATGCGATTATTGGCCTACTTGACCCACCGGCCAAGGTCGCTTCGGGTGAGATTTGGCTGAATGGGCGGCGCATTGACGACCTGCCAGATGAAGACAAGCGCAAAATTCGTGGCGGTGAAATCGGCATGATTTTCCAAGACCCGTTAACGTCGCTCAACCCGCTTTTCACCATTGGCGAGCAGCTTGTCGAAACCATTCGTCTGCATTTGCAACTGTCACAAAGCGAGGCAAAAGAGCGTGCGATCAGCTGGTTGGAGCGCGTCTCCATCCCCAATGCACGCGAACGCTTCCATCAATATCCACACCAATTTTCGGGTGGGATGCGCCAGCGCGTGGTCATCGCCTTAGCGCTTTGTACCGAACCCAAAGTCATCGTCGCTGACGAACCAACAACCGCGCTTGATGTCTCCATCCAGGCGCAGGTGCTCGAACTGATTAAGAAATTGGCCGCTGAAACTAAAATCGGGGTCATCTTGGTGACACATGATATGGGTGTTATCGCCGATACCACCGATCAGGTTACGGTCATGTATGCTGGCGAAGTGGTTGAAAACGGCACTACCGATCAGGTTTTGCGCGTCCCTGTCCATGAATACACCCAATCCTTGATTGCCGCCGTTCCCCGCCCGCAGGTAAAGATCCATCGCTTCCCACAGGTCAGCTATGGCGGGCGCGAAACCACATTTAAGATCGAAGATTTGGCGCGCAATTGGGACAAGCCTGCCCCATCGAAATCGGGCCATTTGATCGAGGTGCGCAGTCTGCAAAAACGTTTCCTTAAAAAGGGCGCGTTGCTGCCCTCGCGCCGCAAATATTTTACTGCGGTTGATGATGTGTCTTTCGATATTAAGGATGGCGAGGTGTTTGGCCTTGTTGGCGAGAGCGGCTCGGGCAAGTCGACCATCGCCCGTATGATCGGCACGCTCTACCCGGTCGATGGTGGTCAGGTCTTTTTCGATGGCGAGGAGCTGACGGCCATGTCGCGCCCACAACTTGCCGAATATCGCAAGCAAATTCAGATGATTTTCCAGGACCCGTTTTCTAGCCTAAACCCGCGCATGAAGGTCGGCAACATCATCGCCGAACCGCTGCGTCATCATAAAATCATGCCCAATTCGCAGATCCATGCCCGCGTGCTGGAACTGCTGGATAAGGTGGGCATGACCAAAGCCTCGGCCGAAAAATATCCGCATGAGTTTTCGGGCGGGCAGCGTCAGCGCATCTCCATCGCGCGAGCGCTGGCGACGCAGCCGCGCTTTTTGATATGTGATGAGCCGACTTCGGCCTTGGATGTGTCGATACAAGCGCAAATTTTAAACATTCTTAAAGATTTGCAAGAGCATCTGGGCCTGACTATGTTCTTCATCAGCCATGATTTGCCGGTCGTGCGCCAAATGTGCGACCGCGTTGGCGTGATGAAAATGGGCCAGCTTGTCGAGCAAGGCGAAACCGAGGCCATATTCAACAACCCGCAGCACGAATACACGGCGCATTTGCTCGACTTGATGCCGCGCCTTGCGCAGATGAGCTGAGCGGAGTGCAACAATAAAGCTGGCTATATTCGTTGCAATCGCGGCCATGGTGCGGTCCTGTCAGAGTAAAATTGCGGTTCAGTGATTTTGTTGATATCCGCCTTCGATGACCGATAAAAATCCCTTCAAGGGTTGTGTCAGAGGAAAATTGAAGTCCTGTAGCTTTGTTGATATTCGGCTCTGATGACTGACAATAATGTCTTCAAGTATTTCAAGACATCGCCGGAAATCATTAAGTTGACGGTTTGGTTGTACATTCGATTTCCCCTCAGTTTGCGCCAGGTTGCGGGTTCACTTCACGAGAGCGATGATGCGCTTGCTGCAAGTTCGATATTGAAGCAGATTGACATGGTGCCTTGGCTTGGTTGCCGCTTAGCGAGCCATGTCAAAAGCTCGTTAAGGTCTTTCCCTGTGGCCGAATTGCCTTTATCTGGAATGCACCAAGAAAGCGTCTCTGGAATAGCCAGTTGCATGGCGATGGTGGTGACGGCTTGGTCATGATTGTTCATATTGCTGGGTTTGGATTGGCTCATTTTGTTAGCTCCTTAGGCTTCCTCTACCAAACCTAAACCGCCCAAAATATCCGCAAGAACCCCTGCTAAACCATCGGAAACGCTTTCGCAAAAAATAAGTGGATTTTGAATCACATTTGGGTTTACACTTTTCGTAAATTCAAACGGGGATGGAAATGACCGATATTGCAATAGAATTCGACGATGCGATGCTATCGATCTACAAACGAGCAGATAAAGAGCTTAAATACAAACCCACTGCTTTCTTTCAGATGTTAAACAAGCATAGAGGTGTCGAAACTGCTAAGCGTTTAATCAACGCGCCACAGGTGAGCGATGGTTACACCAAGCTTTGGGAACTAGGTCGGTTGGAGCTTACCGTTGAGGCGGTTGTGTTTGATAACAAGCAATTCCACGAGCTTTTTACCGAAGCTGAAATCAACCGCTGTGAAAAACGCCTGTCTGATTACGGCTATTTCAACAAACGTTAATCTGGTTAGAAGGAATATGGACTCTGGCAAGAAGCGTGCCATTATTTGAATATACCTGTGCCACAGGTATGCCCTGTGGCACAATTAGTAAGTATATACTATTATCAAGAACCCGTTGGGACGGGGGTTTCACAAAAACCGCATCAATCCAACTCGTTCCCCAGAGGGGCTTCGAATACCTCTTTCTGGTTAGAAGGTAAGAAGAGGAAGGCGAATTGTGCAAGGAGATGATGGCATGACTATTTTGATATGCGCCACTCCCCTTGCTCGAATTTACGATCGCATTCAATGCACCAATCGAGATAACCGATTTCGACACCTGTAAGCGCTTCAAGTTCGATTGCACTGAACCACAGACTTTCGCCGGTACGGGAGTTTTCGACAAAATAATCCGCACCTTCGGGTCGCGGTTGCACTTGATCAAGCGAGCCATCAAGAAGGGGCGCATCCGCCTCCCCTTCACCATATGCCACGGGCGCGTCTCCCGTGGCACGGGAATGGGTATCGTCATATGCCATGCTATTCTCCCGCCTTGATGGGCGCGTAGGCGTCCTCGAGGCGAAGAACGGCCTCGGCTCCGCCACGCACCGCTTGGGTGTAATGACCCAATGTAACGGATGGGTTGGCATGACCTGCCAGTTTCGACACCAACCCCACTTCCGTGCCCGTCGCTTGGAGCATCGAAACGAAGCTATGGCGTGCAGTGTGGTGGCCCACATGCGGAACACCCGCTTTGCGAAGCGCGGGATCCCATATGCGCTTTCGAAAATTGGTATAAAGCAGTGGTCCGCCCGGATTGAGGTTAGGCTGAGGCCAAGCGCGCTTGGTGCCACGACCCGGAAACACACGGTAAAGCTCGCCGTTGAGCCTCGGGCAGACAAGCTTCCATTCGAGAAGTTGCTTGCGGAGCATCGGCACCATCGGGATTTCTCGAAAACCCGCCTCGGTTTTGGTCGCCTCGGTCATTGTGCCATTACGCTCTTGAACACGGCGGATAAAAATGAGGTTGTGCTCAAAATCGATATCCTCCCACAAAAGCCCAAGCTGCTCGGACACGCGCACACCGGTGAGCCACGGAAACAAAACATAAGGGCCATCATGAGGGTCGTTCACAGCCCAATCGATCAGTTGCTGGATTTCGTGCTGTTCGAGAAGTTGCTTGCGCGGACGGGTCTTTCGGCGCGCGAGATTGGAAGGCATCTTGCAAACGGGGATATCCCAATCTTCGGCGGTGAGGTTCAAGATTTGCTTCAATATGCCCATGGCATGGTTGGCCGTGCGATGACCAACCTCTTCGACCAAAAGATTATGCCACTGGCGCAACTGCGCCGTGGTGAGCGCCGAAACCTTTTCGCAACCCAGCATCAAGAGAAGCTTAGCGTCTTTGGGCTTCTCCCCGGTCTGCGCATAGATGGCGCGCTCGCGCGGGGTGCCTTGCAACAATGGGCCGTTGATCTTGGATAGAATGGAACGATAACCTTTGAGCGTTTGCGGTTTTACGCGAGGCGCAAGATTATCAAGCCAATGCTGGGAAGCCTCCGATATTGTGGGGTTAGCGGATGGATTGAAATACTTCTTACCCTCGATTTGCGCAATCAGCTTATCGCGCGCCTGCTCGGCATCAGCGCGCGTCTTGAAAGACTGCTGCTTTTTCTGGCCCGTCTCGGGGCAACGCCAGCGCAGGGCGTAAACTTTATACTTGCGGGTTTTACCCGAAGCAAGTTTGGCCCTTTTATTCAAAGGGTAGATCGCGATTTTGGTTTTGTGTTGGTTTATGTTGAAATCTCCCAATCAAAATTGAAAAACTTCAAAAAAACATGGGGAGTAGTTTTGGCGCAATTATTTCGGATGCACGAAAATATCCGCGAAAATGACAATGTGGTGACGTTGCCACATTGGAAAATATCCCAAAGAATAAGATGCAAATACTGGGTTGGGCGCGAGAGCCCGTCGGAACGGGCTCCTGCAAAATCGCAACACTTGAGACGAACCAAAAATGAATTCGCCTTCCCCAAACAAGAGGTCGCCCCCCAAAACACCCAAAGAAAAAATTCTGAGGTTACAGGTGTTACACATGACACAGGTATTTCGGAGGCACGAAAAATAGTTTTGTGGGGGCTTGGGGCGTCAAAAGAATATTCGCCAGAGGTGCACGGATACCCGTGCCCCCTGTGTCCCCTGTAACCACGCTCAATAGGAAACATCATCTGACCCCCCATTTTCTGCCGGTCGAGTATAGCCCCTTTGGGTCTTACCGTCGAGTTTGAACGGTTTGGGCCCTTCCCACCCGAGCGCATTCATGACACGGCTCAACCTTTTAACCGTATAGTCGTGTTGCTGGTTCGCTGGGATATTGAGATTGCTCTCGCCCAAAAGTGTTTGGGTTGTTATCCGCTCCTCGCCGTTCACTATTCGTGAGCCAACGACAGTCGAAAGCATGTCGAGCCAAGGGTCGCACGGTATTCGAGCTTCCTGAAGCTTAGCAGCCGCCTCCCAAAGCTCCTTAGGAAGAACAATTGGTGCGCCTCGCGCTTCCAAGTGAGCCGCCTCCGCCCAAAGTTGGTCGCGGTCTCGCTTCAACGCCTCTAGGTCGATATCACCCGTTGCGATTGGCCAAAAGCGACGGTTGCCGGTCAAGTCTTTGAGGTAGCTATCATCATTTGTTGTGCCTACAAATACGCATTGCCGTGGGATTTCGATGCGATATCGCCCATAGGCTGGACGGTAACGATCCGTGTCCCTTGAGAGGAAACTCTTCACCTGAGCCGTATCGGAGTGGCGCATTCCAGAAAGCTCTGCCACTTCGTAGATCAGGACACCGACAACCAATTCGCCTTGTGCTTTTTGATCAAGCCCAATTATGGTTTGATCTGAAAACGCTTCTTCTCCAGCAAGAATTTTGAGCGCAGTTGATTTCCCTGTGCCTTGCGATCCTTCTAATACCAGCATCGTATCGAACTTGGTGCGTG
The DNA here is from genome assembly GCA_965263365.1 of Paracoccaceae bacterium. Classification (GTDB taxonomy): domain Bacteria; phylum Pseudomonadota; class Alphaproteobacteria; order Rhodobacterales; family Rhodobacteraceae; genus CANMUM01. The sequence continues at coordinate 274,767 of OZ253672.1, read as the reverse complement.
GAACCCGAACGCGCCGGACTACAGCAATCATAAGCATAGACCCAAAATGCTGGTTGAGTTCCGTGTCCTCTGCTCCAAAATAGTTGGGCAGCATATTTTTGAGCCTTTGGGTACCATCCCATTCCAACCCATCAAAATAGTCGCACATGGGATTGTGGGCGTTTTCGAGAGCCAACGTATGCAAAGCATCCGCAGTGTTGATTTTTCCAACGTCAAAATCGTGTTCGTCTGCAAAGAGCTTTCGGACGACGGCGAGAATATCGTCAGTCATGTCGCCTGAAAATTGTTGAATGAGGGCACCGTTAGCCGTTATTCGATGACGAAACATGTCCAAGCGCACCTCAATTCCAAGCGCCTTCAAACCAACAATCGCATTGCGATATGTCGGCCGTGGAAAGCCTTCCTTTGTCACATCGGGCCAAATGATACCGATTTGCTCTCGTGCCCGAACAACCTGCCGCCAAGCGTATTTTTTGGAACTCGGCTTTTCCAACACAGAAGCTGAAATTCCATAGGCAGGGTTCAGAAGAACACCTGCCGCTTTTTCGAGCGGAAACCGCGATCGGACCATTTGAAAAGCCGCTGAAATCAAGGCTTCGCTTCGGCTTGGAAAAGTCGCACCCTCGCTTCCGATAGGGTTAGCCTTATCGTCCCCATCACGGATCAATCTTCCCAGCTTAGAGTTGGGCTTAATGCCCAACTCCTCAATACTGCAAATTGGAATATCCGCTGGCATCGCGAGCGGATCGCCTTCTGTTGCTGTGGGAAGCGCCGTTTGCGGATGGGCGTCGAAATCGCCCAGTTGATGTTTCAATTGATAATCAGAGTACATAAGACAACACAGGCACACGACCTGCCTCCTGTTTTTTGGTATTTGGCCAATTGATTGTCCCCGGCACGCGCATAATGCGGTCGATATTGTGACAATCATCTGCGCCCAGTTTTTGGGCAATCGCACGATTGATGTTTTCAACGGCATCAAGATCGGTCGTTGGTACGTCGAATAGCCAGAACGCTTGATAGCCACCGCCCGAACAAATGATAATCGATGGCCGAGGAGAATAGTTTTTCAACCTCTCCAACGCTTCTTCGCTCAATTCGTCCAAATCGACGTGAAGCATCGCCGCTTGTGCGATATCGTCCTTCTTGGCTTTTCGACTACGGAAGGAAGCCTTTGGGATATTCACATGCCAATAGATGTTGTATTCATCCAGATTTTGCTTGGCGATCCAATAACTCATGGATTCGCGCTCATCTATGCCGAAGGAATTTGCGACAAGTGCCTTTCCTTCTTTTATGGCAATCAGATGAACTGTTCGTCCAACATGGATCATGCTCAAAAATTGTTCTGACTCAATAAAGTTCGCCTGCGGATTACTCATCGCATTGCCCTCCCACTTTCTGGGCCTCAATGGCCATCATCACCTCTGAAGGTTTAAGCATGATGCGCGAGTTGAACGGACGATAAACGGGCACAAGGCCAAGCTTGACCGCGCGCCGTAGCGCGTGAGGTTTGATATTCAGGAGCTTTGCAGTCTCCGGGATAGTTTCAAGCGGTTTGGCTTGAAGAAGATGATGCGCAGTTACCGCCGCACCAAAGTTTGTTTGAGCAAGCTTGCTCGTATTTTGATCAGCCATTTTTTTGGGCTCCTTCTTATTAACGTTTGGAGCCGAGCGCTCGGCTTGTAAGAAGGATGATCAGATAAATATGCTTGAGTAAATCATGTAGTAATGTATGCTTATATACTTAACTACACAACTTTTTGAGATCGTGCTATTAGCGGCTCAATCTCAGGGCAAATTGGGTGTTGCTTAGGGGCTTGATTCGCCAAAACCTCATGCCTTGGGTGTCTTTTAAACCGAACCAAAACATCAGCAAGGTTTGTCTTAGCAGTTTTGCTATTAGCCAAAGCCCTAGAAAACCACTCAGCGTCAAACCCATTTGGCGGTTCTAGCTTTTTTTTGGCAATATCCGAACAATACCGATAAAATATTCGATTGGCTTTGATAGAACTTAATCCACAAGTATCAGCATATTGTCGCCAGTGAATGAAAAATTTCAATTGGCCTAGCACTGGACTTGCCTTTCCGCCCTTTTTCCGCCCCTCTTGGCGACGCTTTTCTTTCGCTGCCGAAATTCCCAGTCGCTCTGCGACTAGATTATACTCACCCCAAGCGTGCAAAAAATATGCGCTCAGTTTTCGTTCGGCCAAGTGCTCTTTCACAACGGGCAAAATGTAAGTTCGAAAATATGCGAGATTCCCTTGCAAGGCATATTTGCTTTGAACACCGTAAAATCGATTTGCTTCGTTTGGATTTTCTTTTGAACTTAAGGGAGTCTTATGCAGGCCCTGAATGATTTTGGTTTTGGTAAAGTCAAAATCCACTGCGATCAAATACCACCATTCATAGTCGAGATCAGTTTCTTTTTCGTCAGGAACACGCGGATTCTCGTACCAAATCTGCCCCGTAATCGGATGATTGAGTGCATAGCGATCACACTCACCAAACAACGGCCAGCCATTCTCGTCAAAATCATCAGGAAAACGCGCCAAATCCTCTTCGAACGCTTCGGCGTCGAAAACACGGTGCAATTCGTATCGCGAGGAAGGTGATAATCTCATATTCTGGATCCAAATGTTAGTACGAAACTATTGTTAACCACGTTGAATCAATGTTAACAAAAACGCAGCCATTTTCAAATTTAGGTTTAGCATTTGCTCTCTAAGAAAGAAAAACAAAAATTAAGCGAGTCGGACATTTGCGATCTCTACATCACGCCCGCACTTAAGGACGCAGGTTGGGACCCTTTCACTCAAATTCGACGCGAGGTTACACTTACCCCAGGGCCGATTATTGTTCGCGGCAATATGTCTTCAAGAAATAGGAAAAAGAAGAAATTTGCTGATTATGTCCTCTCATGGGAACCTTCGCTACCTGTTGCAGTGCTGGAGGCAAAAGACAACAATCATTCGATAGGTCACGGGATGCAACAAGCTCTCGGTTACGCTGATATCATGCAAATACCGACCGCGTTCAGTTCAAATGGCGACGGGTTCGAGCAACACAACAAGCACCCTGCTCTTGGAGAAGACATTGAGACATCGCTTGGTTTGAGCGAGTTTCCTGATCCCACAACACTATGGGAGCGATACCGCTCCTATCGTGGAATTGAAGACGACGAACAAAAATTGCTCTTGCAACCATATCACGATGATGGGTCCGGAAAAGAGCCGCGATATTACCAAGCGGAAGCAATCAATCGGACGATTGAAGCGATTGCTAAAGGGAAGCGCCGCGTACTCCTCGTGATGGCGACTGGAACAGGGAAAACTTACACCACATTTCAGATTATCTGGCGTCTCTGGAAAGCAGGTGCAGCAAAGCGCATCCTGTTTTTAGCTGATAGGAATATTCTGGTAGACCAAACGCTGGTCAACGATTTCAAGCCCTTCGGTTCGGTGATGACAAAGATTACTAAAAGGAAAATCGATCCTTCCTACGAAATTCACCTTGGCCTTTACCAATCGCTGACTGGAACTGACGAGGCCGATAAAACCTATAAGACTGTTTCACCGGATTTCTTCGACTTGGTTGTTGTCGATGAATGTCACCGAGGCAGTGCTTCCGAAAACTCGGAGTGGCGGGAAATTCTTGAATACTTTTCGGGATCTGCTCAAATTGGTCTGACTGCGACACCAAAGGAAACCAAAGATGTGTCGAGTAGCACATATTTTGGCGACCCTGTTTATACCTACAGCCTTAAGCAAGGAATAGAAGATGGGTTTCTTGCGCCATACAAAGTCGTAAAGATTGATATCGACAAAGATGTCGAGGGTTGGACCCCGCCACCCGGTACGATTGACGATCTTGGGAATCCGCTTGAAGATCGCGAATACAACCAGAAAGACATGGATCGGCGCCTGGTTCTGAACCAACGAACGAAGCTGGTAGCGGCTAGAGTAATGCAACTTCTTCACGCAACCGATCCGTTCAGCAAGACAATCATCTTTTGCGAAGATATCGACCATGCCGAGCGTATGCGCAAAGCAATCGTCAATGCAGCAGGCCAACTGGCCATCGATAACCCACAGTATGTGCGCCGAATTACAGGTGACACAAAAGAGGACGGGAAAGCTGATCTGGACAACTTCATCGACCCAGAGAGCAAGTTTCCCGTAATTGCCACAACATCAGAAATGTTGACTACTGGGGTAGATGCAAAAACTTGCAAGCTCATCGTCTTGGACAAAACCATCTCGTCGATGACCACCTTTAAACAAATCATCGGTCGCGGCACCCGCGTCGATGAGGAACATGGCAAGTGGTATTTCACCATCATGGATTTCAAGAAGGCAACAGAGCTCTTCAACGATCCTGACTTTGATGGAGAGGCCGTAGTCATATATGAGCCAGATGATGATGATCCGCCAGAACCGCCCGATCCACCTACCGACGAAGATGACACCGATCAAGAGGACACCAATTCAACTGGCGCGACAAAGCTGGTTGTCAGCGGCGTTGAGGTAGAGATCATCGCTGAGCGCGTAAGCTTCATCGGCCCGGATGGCGCCCTTATCACCGAGTCCTATAAGGAATTTGCAAGAAAGCAGATTCTTACAGAGTTTGCATCATTGGATGACTTCATTCACAAGTGGAACGAAGCCGACAAAAAAGCTGTCATCATCCAAGAACTCGAAGAACATGGCATCCTGATTGAAAACCTGGCAGAAGAAGTGGGGAAAGACTTCGGAGACTTTGATCTGCTTTGCCACATAGCCTACGATCAACCTCCGTTGACACGCGCTGAACGCGTCAACAATGTGAAGAAGCGAAACTACTTCACTAAGTATGGCGATCAGGCGCGGAAGGTTCTTTCAGCATTGCTGGACAAATATGCGGGCGAAGGTGTTCGAACCATAGAAGACGCGCGCGTGCTTCGGCTTGAACCCTTTGACGAAATCGGGACACCCGTCGAAATCATACGAGATGTGTTCGGCGGGAAAGATCAATATGAGCAGGCAGTTAGAGAGCTCGAACAACAAATTTATAAGAGAGCGGAGCAGTAAATGGGAGACCTCACAAGCATCATCAAAGCAATACAAGACATCATGCGGAAAGACGTCGGTGTCGATGGTGATGCGCAGCGCATCGGGCAAATGGTCTGGATGTTCTTCCTCAAGATTCTTGACGATCGTGAACAAGAGCTTGAGCTCATTGATAACGGGTTCGTCTCTGCTCTTCCCGAACATCTGCGTTGGCGAAATTGGGCAGGCGAACGTGAGGGGCTTACTGGCGATGGGCTCTTCGACTTTGTTCAGGACACGCTTTTCCCTAAGTTGAAAGCACCCGTCAAAGTACAAGGCCCGCAGCGGGAACAGGCACTTATAATCCAGCGCGTTTTCGAGAATGCATACAACTACATGAAATCTGGCACCCTCATGCGCCAGGTAATCAACAAGATTAACGAGATCGATTTCAACAATCGCGAAGACTGGCACACGTTCGGCGGCATCTACGAACAAATCCTGCGTGACCTGCAAAGCGCGGGTAACGCTGGCGAATTTTATACGCCACGCGCCGTGACGCGCTTTATCGTCAACCGTGTTGATCCAAAGCTAGACGAGATCGTGTTCGACCCCGCATGCGGTACAGGTGGCTTTTTGACCTGCACCATCGATCACAAGAAAGAGCATTACGCCAAGACCAGTAAGGACCGCCAAAAACTAGGCAAGACCATCAGGGGCGTCGAGAAGAAGCCGCTGCCTTACATGCTCTGCATGACGAACATGATCCTTCATGGCATCGACACGCCATCCAGCATCAAGCTCGACAATACTCTAGCTAAGCCGTACCGCGACTACGGCGACAAGTACCGCGTTCATTGCATCATCACCAACCCGCCGTTTGGCGGGATTGAAGAAGATGGGATCGAGCAGAACTTTCCCGCAGGTCTTCGCACACGTGAGACCGCCGACCTGTTCATCGCAGTCATCATCAAACTGCTAAAGAAACATGGTCGCGCCGCCGTGGTGCTTCCTGATGGCTTCCTGTTCGGTGAAGGCATCAAGACGCGGCTCAAGGAATCTCTTCTCACAGAATGCAACCTGCACACCATCGTCCGTCTGCCTAACGGTGTCTTTAATCCTTATACAGGCATCAAAACTAACATCCTGTTCTTCACCAAGGGCGAACCGACCAAGGATGTATGGTTCTATGAACACCCTTACCCTGAGGGTGTGAAGAACTACAACAAATCCAAGCCAATGCGGTTTGAGGAGTTCCAGGACGAGATCGATTGGTGGGGCGACGAGGCAGACGGTTTCAAAGCACGCAAAGAAACCAAGCAAGCTTGGAAGCGGAGTGTTCAATACTTGGAGGAACGTGGCTTCAACTTTGATGATAAGAACCCACATGTCGAAGACGCTGAGGATCACGACCCTGATCACTTGTTGGAAGCCTATGTCAAGGTTCAGGAAGACATCCAGAAACTGCGCGATCAACTAAAAGCGATTTTGTCTGATGCCTTGAACGGTGGTCGTTCATGACAGATGTGAACCAACTTCTCACCGAGCATCTGGACATCTGGACGTCAGCAATTGTAAGAAAGTCTGGTGCTGGTCGTGGCCAAAGCGGCGGCGTTAGTCTTTACGGCATTGAAAAGTTGCGCAAACTGATCCTTGAACTCGCAATGAGGGGAAAGCTGGTTGAGCATGAGCCCACCAATGTCCCAGGGGAAGATCTGGTAGCAACCTTTGAACGCTTAAGAACGAAAGGAATTAAGGAAAAGCTCTACAGAAAGCAAAACATTGGTGAGCCGCTTTCGAAAGCCGAGCTTCCGTTTGAAATCCACCCAAACTGGCAATGGGCTCGACTTGGAGAGATTGGATTTGTCTTCAACGGAAATAGCGTAAGCGTGCGCGCGAAGTCAGAAAAGTATCACTCCCCAGAAGGCTTACCTTTCATTGCAACCAAAAATGTTGGCTACGGGTTCGAACCAATTGATTATTCTGTAGATGCTTGGATTCCTAGTGGTGAACCAAAGTTCAAAGTTGCGGCAGCCCGCACACCTTTGATTTGTTCTGAAGGTGGAAGCGCTGGAAGAAAGTGCGGCTTGACCGACCGCGATGTATGTTTCGGAAATAAGCTGTTCGCCTGCGATTTCTATGGGGATTTCTTGCCGGAATTTTTATTAGCTTGGTATCAGACCCCAAGTTTCTTTGCGCAGTTTTCGGAAAAAATGACGGGCATCATCGGAGGAATATCGCTAGCAAAGTTCCTCAGACTTCCCGTTCCAGTCCCCCCTATCTCCGAACAACATAGAATAGTGACGAAGGTCAATGAGCTGATGGCGCTGTGTGATTCATTGGAACGGCAAACTAAGGACAGCCTCAAGGCACACCAGACCCTTGTTGAAACCTGCCTCGATGCGATCGCTTGCTGTCAATCCGCCGACGAGATCATGCAGAATTGGGCACGTATTCAAGTCCATTTCGATAGCCTCTTCACAACTCAGGAAAGTGTCGGTCTTCTGGAAGAGTGCTTCTTAGATTTGGCATACCAAGGAAAGCTGGATTTCCGAAAGGCCGAAATTGGTAACCACGAGGCTCAAGACACTCCACTAACAGAACTCCTCGAATTTGGACCAAAGAACGGATTCTCGCCGAAGGCAGTAAGCTACCAGACAAGTGTAAAAGTTCTGACTTTGACTGCGACGACGTCAGGTGAGTTCAAAGAGGACGAGTATAAGTATGCTGATATTGAAGTTCCGAAGGACGACTCTGAACTCTGGTTGAAGGAGGGAGATATCCTGATTCAGCGAGCAAATGCACTTCAGTATGTTGGTGTTTCTGCGACTTATGATGGGCCGAGTAACGAGTTCATTTACCCCGATTTAATGATAAAGATTCGCCCGTCAGATCAAGTTCTTCCGGAGTTCTTGCTACTAGCACTGCAATCGAAGACTGTTCGACGCTTCTTCCGGGAGAATGCGTCTGGAACTTCCGGGAGCATGCCCAAGATCAATCATGGCGTGCTAAAGAAACTTAGGCTGCGCGTTCCGTCCATGGACGAACAGAAATCGATTGTAGATTATTCTTCAGCGCTAAAATCCTACGCTAGTCAGCTGAAACTCAAGATTTCAAAGTCCTCAGAGTGCTCTTTAGCGTTGGCTGATAGCTTGCTAAGTGAAGTTGTGTAATTCTCATGCGACTAAAATCTGTCTGGATTAGCGAATACAAGAATCTTCGAGATTTCACACTTTCTTTTGATGGTAGGAGCTTCCTCGACATCTTTGTCGGAAAAAACGGCACTGGAAAATCCAATTTCTTCGAAGCCTTAGTCGAGATATTTAGACATATCTTTGATAGCCGCGCCGAACAGGACGAGATCGCGTTTAGCTATGAGGTGACTTATGAGATGGGTGGAGCAGACACGACCATCCGCTTCGAGAATGAAGCCTTCAACATAAATGGGACAGATCGAAGGACTATTGGACGAGCGCCAGTCCCCGATAATGTTCTCATTTATTACTCCGGTCACAATCCGACAATTAACCGGACAGTCATGCGCTACGAACGCCGGTTTGCGGATCAGAGCAGGAGTTGGCAGGCCGATGCTGCGCGCAGGTTCATCGGCATCCGTTCGGACTACAAAGAACTGCTGCTGACCGTTCTGCTTATGCAGGAAGAAGACTGCATGGCTCGAAGGTACCTTCGTGAGAAATTGCAGATCGACGTTGTTCCGAGGCAAGCATTCACATTGACTCTAAAGCGGCCCTCGTTCGCTTCGCGTGTGCAGGTGGATGTCGGGGATGCAGCTACCTTCCTTTGGGGTGCTGCCGGAACAGTCCGAGACTTCTTGGACCGCCTTACCGCCTGCATCGAAGGCGGCTTCACTTTTGGGTCGATATACGACCGAGCGGCCGACCAATACACTATTCCTATAGATTTTGAGCGCTTTCGAACTCGGTTTGCAAACGTAACTGCGTCCGAACTTTTTCGGCGCTTTGACCAGCTAAAGGCGATCGATATGTTTGCAGGGCTTTCAGTGCCCTTAAGACTCAAATCTGGCGACGTGGCGAGGGTCGGGGACTTCAGTGACGGTCAGTTTCAATCTGTCTACATCTTCGCCATCTCGGAGCTCTTCAAAGACCGAAACTGTATCACTCTCCTTGATGAACCGGACTCTTTCTTACATCCCGAATGGCAGTTTGGGTTCTTGCAGCAGGTTGTCGACATTGCGGGGACACAGGCCACGCAAACCAACCACGTCTTGTTGAGCAGCCATAGCGCTTCATCGATTGCCCAAACGGAACAGCCTCAGATCAGGATGTTCGAAATCGGTGACGATGGCGTCCAAGTCTCGGCCACAGACAAGTCCAGCATTGTTCGTTCGCTTTCTGCAGGGCTCATCGTCTTCAGCGAAAGAGAAGCCCGTCTGAACATCTACCACAATCTGAAGAACACAAGTGGGCACGTTTTGATGGTCGAGGGCGTCAGTGACGAGATTATCTTGGAAACAGCATGGCGAAAACTGTACGGTGCTGATGCAGACCGAAATTTCGACATCATAAGCGCCTTTGCTTGCACCACTCTTGGGCGTCTGATGCGAGACAACGACTTCTATGCAAAGCACCCAAACCGAACGATTTTCGCGCTTTTTGATTGGGACAAGGCATTCAACGAGTGGAATGATGGCGGCTCTGATCTAATCGAAGCCGATCCTGCCAAGTGCCTAGCCAAGCAAAGGCGGAACAATCCTGGTTACAACATCATGCTTCCTGTCCCTGCAACTTTGTCTTGTCGTAACCAAGTAGTGGACCCAACAACTGGTGCACACTTCGGAAGTAATGCCTCTTTGCCCATTGAGTTATTGTTCATCGATGCTCCGGGGACAGCAGATTACTTTGCGGTCGACCATGAGCGACCTGGCGAGTGCATGAAATTTCAAGGGAACAAAATTGCATTTGCCAAAGATGTTGTGCCGAATTTGCCGGCAGCATCGTTCGAGAATTTTCGACCTATTTTCGATTTCATTAATTCAAAAATATGAAAACCTCTTTGCTGGACTGTACTCCATTGTCACCATCTCGTCACCGTTTCCAGATTGCACAGGATTTGACCCCTTGTTACCAAATTCAACCAAATTTCAACTTCCCGAGTATCGCAACCACCTCCGCGCAAACCTTTGTTTTCATGCAGTTTGGTGCGATTTCCTGTCACTTACTTTACCCATCTAACAAATGGAATTCGTCCCTACGAATCAAGGGGTCGGGGGTTCGAATCCTCCTCGGTCCGCCACCCCCCCAAATATTTTGAATAATGTTACCAATCGCTTAGGCGGGTAATTTGGCATTTTTGAGGCTACCGTCAGCATTTGTCATGAGGTCACTCGTCACCACGTTGTCACCAGAAAACCGGAATTGGGATTTAAAAACCGACACGAGAATTTTCAGCTAGTCTTTTGCTCTATGCAGAGTATTTCAGATCGACAATCCATTGCAGACCGTTTCAGCCTATTCATTTCAATCAAGCATTCACTGCAAACAAAATGGTACCTATTTGTTTATAGAGTGAAACTGAATGTTAGGGGATTTAAAATGCTTCTAAAAAGCGTTCAGCTTGGAGTCTATTTATCCGTGCATCATGCGGCGTTAAGCAATAGATGTTGGCATATCTCTGCTCACCATTCTTGAGGGATATCATTTCTGAGACCGCAACATCATAACAATTTTTTCCAAAAATATTTACCAGTTGGAGTTCTCGAATAGGCGCTATTGGAATGTTAGAATTTGAAGTCTGGAGGCTGAATTTGATTAATGGGAATCGAGAGACTACATCAATGTCGCGTAATCGGTCAGCATAAATCAAAGAGAAATTCTTAAGTTTCATGTTCTTTAGAGCGTCTATACTGATCAAATTAATTGCATTGTCGACTCTCAAATACTCTAATGGCATTCCTGTCAAAACTTGCAAGTCCTCAAAATTACTCGCATCTTCGACTTCCAGCCCTGTAAGATTCAAATGCTTAAAAAGCTCTGGAGTAACAATTGTAGGAGCATATTGAAAAGAAAGCAGTTCCCCAGAATCCTTCAAGCTTTGTTCTATTTCGAGCGAACCAGGTAAAAAGCCCAGTGATAAAACCTTAGTTGTGGGAGGAATTAGCCCCTCTAACTTGATAGGTCTAAACCCGCTCAATTTAAGACGTGAAAGTTCTAAGTTTTCTAAGGGTGAGACGTCAAAACTCGTGTCAAAATCTCCAACATCGACAATACTTAGTGCTAGCAAGTTCAATTCGGCAACACCCTCAATATTTTTCAACTTCGGCAAAGTGTCAAGTGCAAGGGATTTGAAATCGCTATCCTCAAAATTAGGTAACTCAACCATTTGATTAAAATTTCTAATGCTTAAATTTTCGACTTTTAAGTTCTTCGCATCATCCAAATTTTGCCAAAGGTCGCCCCCGGCTAGCAAGAGCGAATCAAATTTTTGGTCTACCAGTGAATCTAGTATTTGGGGGCTATTAATCAATGCAATTGTTTCCACGCCAGTTTCAAACAATTTATCTAATTTCATTTGAGCTGCAACACTTTCAAAAGAAACAAATGAAATCGGACGAGTGTATGAGGATGATTCTAAATGCTCATCGAATACGTCCTGCGTAATATTTTCGGAAATCGTGAGATAGATTTCTTCGTCTATTGCTATTTCCTGAATCGCTCCACCAGAACTGTCATTTGCGAAAGAAGGTTTTGCTATCAGAAACAACGCTATTATTATGCATCGTGTGAGAATTGGATAAATTTTGTTTGGTAAAAAATACATGTGACCTTCCGTGCAGACTTTAGTAAATGCTTCAAGCTCGCCTAAAATTATACCCTTACAAGCGGGTGCGACTATCTTATTGTTAGTACATAAGAAAGCGCCTAACAACCAAAAGCTTAGAAAATGCGAAATCAATCGCTGGAAAACGGCGCTTGGAACCGCGCGATGATTTAGTGATTGGATTGTCCTGTTGGCTCTATGATACGGGCAAGAAGGTGTTTTATCTCAACAAGCGCCTTGACGTGTCACAACGCGGTATCAAAATCGGTGAATTTAAAAAAGGCGATGACGCGCCCAAAGCGCCAACACTGGCGATTGTGGTTGAGGATTTCATCAGGCTTTACGCCAAGCCTTAGCCTGTTTGAGCCTGAAAACCCCGAATCTGGTGTGATCGCCGATGATGGCACGCCACGCGCAAATATTTGGAATGGGCTGTTCCCCATCGCCAACTCCAAAAGCGATGGCTTTGCTGGCACTGCGCCTGTTGGGTGCTATGAACCATCCCTAATCGGGGCTTATGACATGATTGGCAATGTGTGAGAGTGGACGGAAAGCCCGTTTGGCCCGGCGCAACCTGATTTCACCATCAAAGGTAACTCTTTCCTTTGCAGCGACAGTTTTTGCCGCCGATACCGCGCCGCCGCGCGCGAAGCATTGGATGAATTTCCGTGCCGCATAAAACGAGCTTGTCCGACATTCAGAGACCAGTTAGAATTCGTCTGACAGCACCAGCAAAATCGCCGAATTTCAATTTTCTTCTGACACGACCGACAACCCCAAAACAGGTTATGGATTTAACCATTTGCTAATAATATTGTGTAAAGAGTTCTGCAGCTCTTAACTTAAAATTAACAGATTAAACACAATTTATTAAAATAAAGGAATAAAATTTATGTTTCGCGCTTTCACACAGAATATTCGAAATTGTCGTAAAATTTTATTAATATTTTTTATGATTTTATCAGTAAATGCGATGTATGCGAAAGACAATACCATTATTGTATTTAGCACATTTGGCAGGTTTGCAGATCCCGCTGCTCCCGCGGTGGAGGCAAATTATAATGTTCAAATGCAAGTTTTGGATAGCTTAGTAGAAATTTTTGGTGATGGTTCGGCGGAAATGCGTCAAGCCGAAAAAATTACCGCCAATTCAACAAATACGGTTTTTACTGTAAAATTGCGTGACGATATTTATTGGAGTGATGGCGCGCCAGTTGTCGCAAATGATTTTGTTTCGACAGTTGAGATTATATCAAATTCCACAAGCCGTCTGGGCGAATCGGGTGCAATGCGTTTGATCAAAGGCTTCAAAGGTAACAGCTCTTCACAAAAAGAAGGTAGCCTTGGGTTTTACGCAGTTGGAGATAAGATCATCAAAATGGAGTACATAACCCCAGTGTCGATGCATCAGGTTTATAAAGATTTAGCAGATCCTGAGACTTTTCCAAGGCCTACACATATTGTTGAAAAGTATGGGGAGGACTGGGTTAAGCTTGAAAATTTAGTGGCTAACGGTCCAATGTTGCCTGTTGAGTATCCCGATGAGGTATCCGTGATTATGGAAAGAAATCCCTATTATAAACAAAAAAATATTGCTTACGATCGCGTGATATTTACAGAAACTTTATTTGATGGAATCGCTTTCAATGATGTCATGAATGATAAATATGATGCAGTGCTACTAGCGAGTGCACGCAATTTTTCCAATTGGGTTGATCGCCCAGAATCTGAGGTTGCTCCTAGTAGCGGTACAAGCATTCTTCATTTTTTGTCATTCGGTCAAAAAAACGGCGCAATGGGAGATGAGCGCATTCGCAAGGCGATCTCCATGGCCATTGATCGTGAACAAATGACCAGTCGACTGCGTAATCCCATTTCTTTTGAACCAGCTTATACAATTGGTGGCGGCGATAACTCAATGAAAAATTGGGACCTACCAATACCATCTTGGGCTGGAAAGCAAAATTTGGAAAAAGCGCGACAATTAATGAAGGAGGCAGGCTATAATTCCGCTAATCACCTTAACGTCACAATGAAGATTTCTAATGAAGCTTTCTCTGATACTGTTGGTAATGCGATGAAATATTTTTTGCATAGTATATATATTGACGTTGACTTAGTCCTTGAACCTACCCCCGACCACTATGTTTCAATTTTTGATAAGCCTGAAAGCTATGATTTAGCCCATTTGATATGGTTTACAACTGAAGTATATGCCGATTCAGTTTATGCAGGTGCATTCGGTGAAGCAATTACAAATGTATTTCCGGTAGACCCGGCGCCATACCGAGAAAATTTTCTAGCGCTTATGGAAGAGACAGATCCCTTTGAGAAAGAGCAGATTGCGCACGTTATTGAACAAGATACACAAGATCAAGTAGCTTTAGTGCCCTTGTTTAAATCTGGATTTGGATTGGTTACGTTCGGCGGCAGTGAGCGTGTGGTTCAAATTTCAAATAAATCGACCAACATTTTTGATGTAAGGTTGATGAAGCGTCTGCCTGAATAATTAATGATTTTTAATAATCGTTTATTTGTATTTCGCTCCGATTGGCAGCTTCTATACTTGGGTGCTGTTTTGCTCTCGATGATTGTGGCTGTTTTCGTCGGATCTATTTTGGCGCGCATGCAATTTGAAATTCATAATCGTGAAAATATTCAGTTGGAAAACGAATTAAAAGAAGTGGAGGCAATGCTGCCTCAGCTCGCGCGCTCTATTCATAATTTCAACCTCGGCGAAATTGCGAATTTAGGACAGACTGTCTTGGTGCGGTCAAAATTTTCTGGATATCAAATTATTGGTGACAATGGTTTCATATTTGCTGAAAATTTGAGCAATGTGGAGAAAGATAACGACAGACATCTCCAATTTAACCTTGTAATACCAGAAGATAGAACATTGGAGGAGCCTACCAATTACGGATATTTTTCGATCTGGATTCGTCCAATTGCTGAAATCCGTTATTTTTCAGATATTGCGGTTCCTGCTTTGCTAACATTTGCCGGCCTTACGTTGTTTTTGTTAACTGGTTTAACTTGGACGATGCGCATATTTGTGGAAAGACCACTTGAGCAAATGCTGCGTTCGTTTGAGTTAAGGGTTAAAGTTGGATACGCAAATGTTGCGCCTGTCCCAAAGGGTGAATTTATGAGGCGTTTTGTTGAGCAATTCAATATAGGTCAAACCAAGTTACAAGGCGCTTACGAAGAAATTCAGAAAAAAGAAAGATCGAAAAGTGAACAGGCAGCCATTCTTGAATTAATTTTAAAAAATACCTTACAATCTGCTCGACATTATAATCCGCATGGTCAGATTATTGGTGATTATGTACAAGATGATTTTAGACCTATTTTTTTAGATGTCTTACCAGAGCAGCCAATCTTAAATGGTCAAGACTACGTTGATTGGTTAGGATCAAACACTAATGATATTAGTGAACTTCACTTAAATCAAATCCCCACCAAGAATTATTTTATAGTCGAATTCTGTTTAAACCGTAAAATTAATCTTCGCGTGGAATGCATTTCACTGAGTAATTTTGGGGTTTCTATTACCGTTTCTGATATTACTTTAACCAAGCAAATTGAATTGGAGCGCCAAAAATCGTCAAAATTGGCGTCTTTAGGAACCATGATTGCGGGAATTACGCATGATTTCAACAATGTATTTGCGGTTATCAATTCGAGTTTAGAATTGCTAGAACTTCAAACTGAATCCAAAAATCAAGAACTCATTGATAATGCACGTACGGCCTTGAATCGCGGAGCAAGTTCTATGTCTTCAATATTAAACTTCAGTCGTACCAAGTCGAAGCACTACAAGACATTTAATGTGCGAGAAGCTGTTGACGAAATGATAAAAATGGCGCGTGTAGCCTCCTCAAAAAGCATCAGCTTTAAATTAATCATTGAAGAAAATTATATGGTTAACGGTGATAGAACTGATTTTGAAAATGCTGTTTTAAATTTGCTATTGAACGCTCAGGATGCCATTGGGGATGAAGGAGAAATAAATGTTCTTATCGGGCCTTTAACAAATGGGTTGCCAAATAATAGTACGCTCGAAAATGAGAATCTCAATCAGTATTTTTCAATTATTATTGAAGACACGGGGCCAGGGATTCCCCCAGAAGTTATGGACCGTATATTTGATCCGTTTTTTACAACTAAGTTTAACAAAGCAGGCGCGGGAACGGGTTTGGGACTGGCAAATGTTTTTAGCACCTGCCAACGGTTTGACGGGTTTGTAAAATGTTGGAACAGACAACAAGGTGGTGCTGCTTTTCAATTGATTTTACCATTTGCGATTGATTTTGCAGCGCCCAATCGAATTGAATTGCATTCTAATCATAGCAATAAAAACACGCGAAACACTGCTCTGTCCGTATTAATTGTTGAAGATGAACCAGCTTTAGGGTTAGCAATGCAGAAATACCTGAATTATTATAATTTTGAGTGTCAATTGGTAAAATCTGTTGCGGAATTTGAAGTTGAGGTTAAGAAATATAAGAAATGCGATATTATTCTAACAGATCTGCAGCTCAAAGATGGTTCCGGTTTTACAGTATGTGAAATCACAAAGCAAATATTGCCTGATGCGTGTTTAGTTCTGATGAGCGGCAATCTAGCGGATATTTGGGACGCCAGAGAATTTGATTTAAAAATAGAAAAGCCATTTTCATTAAGTGACTTACGAGATCAGCTCATTAGGTGCCGTCAAAAGAAATCTAACACCACCGCCACCACCTATTGATTTCATTCAGAAATTTTGGAGTGTGCAAACTCTACTAACAATCTACTCATGTTTTTTGTTCGGTCGTGGCAGTAGCTTGCTTTGCCTGCGGCTCTAGTGAGCCGCCATTTTGAAGTGCTTCAAGTAACTTCAATGGATCAAGCGCTTTCGACCGACGCCCTTCGATTTTCTTCTGGTAGCGCCCCGCATCTGGCCCCCAATCGAAGTAGATACCGTGGTCTTGTTGCCGAAGATGTTCCGCTTCGCGCGCGTCGATAGATAGGCGAATGGTAGAAAGCAGCATTGTCGCGTCTTTCCCTACTATCTTACCAAATACTTCAAGTTCGTATTCGCCAGCCGCGAAATCGAAGCCCTGAATGTCCGTAGGAGTCAAAAAGTGGTGATTGGTCGCGATGCCTTCTTGGCCCACAAATAGGCCACTCCCGCGCGCCAAGTCTTTCTCGCCGTAAACCCAAATATTGAAATTCTGTTGGGTTTCGCCGCGCCGCAACCGAATAAAAAGATGTTCAAGAACAATTCCACGTTTTCCCGTCGAGTAAAGCAACGTACGCAGGAAAACCTTGGGTATTCCCCCTTCGCTTCCATCTGGACCAAAGAACACCACAGTAGGATGCGTCATTTTTAGTTTTCCACGCCGAAGCTGCGATAACCACAGGGTTACACCGGATATAATCAGCGCCAAAATTGAAATAGCGATAGTCGCAAATTGTATTCAAACTTCCTTACGTATGATTGCATAACCTTAACACGCAAGTTCATGTTTTGATCATACTTCTCGAGCCATGCGCTCGCTTTTGCTTTGTTTTGAATCAAAGTGACATCGCGTTCTGGCTTCACCTCGCCTATCAGAAGTTTTGCTCAACGCCGCGTTTTTTGATGGCGAGAGGTTTTATAATCGGGCTGAGTGTGTTAAGTGTATCGGGTTCGAGCGCGGCTTGGCTTGCGATTTGGCTGTATATCCGTTTTCCGCTGAGCTTGCGCCCAGTTGAGGATTGACTTTATGAGCGCGGGATTGACGCAAGTTCAACTCGAATGAAGCCCTGGATAAGTTGAGCGCTATCTAAGGTTCCCATGAGACCATCCCTTTTTGGTCGAACCGATTTGGCCCGATTTTCGCGAGGAAAATTCGACAGCGTAGGCCGAATGCAATCTCGCTTTGGAGGTGGCATTTAAGCGCAACCCGCACGGAGCGAGGCGCGTGCGGATAAGTTGCGCGTGCGTCAAAATTGACGAAGTTTTTGTGAGAGTGAATGGCCAGAGTTTGTATTTGTGGCGCGCCATAGATCATGAAGGGGCCATGTTGGAATGCGTTGTGATAAAACGACGGGATCGGCGCGCGGCCTTTAAAACATAGAGAAAATTGCTCTCGCGATGCGCAAAAACAAATGAGATCGTAACGGGCAAGCTTGACTCGTATCGTGCAGCTTTGCGCGAAATCGGCTATTCGGGAAATCATGAAACTAAACAGTACAAAAACAGTCTATGCGAAAATTCCAATAATTAAATTCGTTCAACTTGCCCGAAAACCGGTTCCCACTTTTCGGGTTGAACTTGGACATTTTCGAAGGCGGGAGCGGGCAATGGGCAGGTTTTGAAGTATGGGATCACTGCAGAAATTCGTTTCCGTTCGATCCCAGTTCCACAATCATTTCCAACATCAAAGGCAACTCGAAAACAGATCAACATTTAAGAAACTTCGCGATCAATCTCTTGCTGATTGGCGGAAATTCTGTGCCGCATAAAACGAACTTGCCCAACATTCAGAGACGGGTCAGAATTCGTCTGACAGCACCTTTTTATATACCTGTGCCACAGGGTATACCTCTACCAGAATTGTTTATACCATCCTATTGTCCAAATCCGACTTCCAAGCCATTGTCGATTAAGTGCTGGATTGGTGAAAGATCATTCACTTGTGTCCCGCCGAGATCAAGCTCTTTCAAAGCCTTGAGGTTCTGCAAGGGCGAAAGATCACTCACTTGCGTGCCCGAGAGATCAAGAGTTTCCAAAGCGGTGAGGTTCTGCAAGGGCGAAAGGTCACTCACTTGCGTGACGTTGAGATTAAGCCATTCCAAAGCGGTGAGGTTTTGCAAGGGCGAAAGGTCGGCAACGCGCGTATTTGGAAGATAAAGTATTTCCAAAGCGGTGAGGTTCTGCAAGGGCGAAAGATCACTCACTTGCGTGTCCCTGAGATCAAGCACTTTCAAAGCTGTGAGGTTCCGCAAGGGTGAAAGATCACTCACTTGCGTGCCCTCGAGATCAAGCCATTCCAAAGCTGTGAAGTTCTGCAAGGGCGAAAGGTCACTCACTTGCGTGCCCTCGAGATCAAGCCATTCCAAAGCGGTGAGGTTTTGCAAGGGCGCGAGGTCACTAACTTGCGTGCCGTAGAGATTAAGCTCTTTCAAAGCCTTGAGGTTCTGCAAGGGCGTAAGGTCGCTCACTGGCTGGCCCCAAAGATAGAGCCTTTCCAAAGCGGTGAGGTTCTGCAAGGGCGAAAGTTCGCTAACTTGCGTTTGTGAAAGATCAAGCCATTCCAAAGCGGTGAGGTTTTGCAAGGGAAAAATATCAGATAAATTTTCATTGCCACTAAAATCAAGATCAACGAGACTATCAAGATTGGATAAGGGTGAAATATCTGCGACATGATTACCTGATAAGCCAAGCGTTCTGAGCTTTTGCATATTGGCTGCGAACGAAATATCCGATACTTCGCTATAGTTCATAGCCAGCGCGCGTAAATCCGTGAGGTATTGAAGCGGCCAATAATCGCGAACCGAGGTATAAGAAAGTCTGAGCGAGCGCAACTTGGTGAGATCACGTAAAGGGAGCAGATCGGAAATCTCAGTGTCACCAATATCAAGAGACCAGAGATTTGTCATTTTGGAAAGCGGCTCAAAATTAGTGACACCCGTACCTGAGAGCAGAAGCTCTCCAAGTTTCTCAGGATAGGAAATACGATGAAGATCATAAAAATCAAGCTCAGACAGATCAAGGCGATCCCCTTCAAAGCTCGCCAATTCTCTCAACGTCAATTCGTCAAATTCATCGAGATCATATTGCACCACATAGTCCGCACCATCCGAGCAATAAATGTCATCAGGAATTTTTTCATGCGCCAAAAGAAGCCGATCACGGCCGCCATTCTCAAATTGTTCTTTGTTGGTAATGCCCGAGACGATCGCATACCAGCCATTTGAGGATAAAAAGGCGCGCTCTTCCGAACTATATAAACGGATATAACGGCTAAAAAATCTCACTTCAGCGGGGTGCTGACGCGAAGCCAGGACAATATAGCATTGGCCATTCTCCAGTTGATATGCGCCCCTTTTGGAATTTGCGCCTGCAAGAATTTCGCCCGTATCAACTTCACGCTGGGCGATGCTAACGTCGCAGCCACCCGGCGATAAGGCATCTTGATGCACCCATCCTCCGCGATACTCGAATTCGGATGATTTTACGTA
Organism: Paracoccaceae bacterium; assembly: GCA_965263365.1. GTDB lineage: Bacteria > Pseudomonadota > Alphaproteobacteria > Rhodobacterales > Rhodobacteraceae > CANMUM01. Next base: position 254,728 of record OZ253672.1, on the reverse strand, counting down.
TTGGATTTCAAAATAGATATAGCCATCATCATTTTTAAGGTGACGCAACAATTCTACAGATTGGCCATTATAGATTTGGTCGGCAGTGTCAAAATTCTTGGCACTTGGTCCAACACGAACATTTGTATACTCAGACTGAGCATTGCAAATCATAGCTTCTGAGGTGCTCTGTAAATTCGGCAAGACCTCTTCAGCACTGATTGAACATGCCAAAGCAAAGGCAATGACGACAGCAAATTTTCGTAAATTAAACATTTAACCCCTTCCTATATATCCCAAACCTTAAAATAATACGCTAATGATAATAGGTTCTTGATCTACAAGCAAGCGCGCAAGTCATCACCAAAAGTTCGACCAGATTAACGTAAGGGCTCTTGGCTGCAACAGCACCTAAAAACGCGAAAAGGATTGTATTGCTTTTTATTCACTACCACAAATACTTCACCGATGTGCCAACACCAAGTTGAATGGCGCCCTATCCGTTTTTGTTTGATCTTGATTTCAAATATTGGAGCAAATCTGTTCAATCAAAAACGAATTCGTTCGTGGCCTATATTAAACTCATTCATATGCAATAAACTCTCAGCCTTTCGAAGGCTCAACGGAAAGCGACCATAAACCAATATCGCCATTTGGATAAACTCGGGGCCCGTCATGAAAACTGATACGGGTGTTAATTAGCGGTTTCGCTCTAACAACTAGAAATCACTCGGATTTCAATTTTCTTAAGACACTACACTTGCAGCTCATCAAGTTTGTTCCACGCATCAAACTGTGACAAGAACACCTCACCGTTCAAATCATTGATTAAATGTGATCGTTTCAAACGATCCATCACAGGCCCCTTAACCTCAGATAGATGGAAGCCCACACCCATATCCTTTAAGCGCGCATTAATGGCCTCCAAACTTTCGAGCGCGGAATAATCGACTTCATTCACTGCCGAGAACATCAAAACAACTTGTCGAATTGTACAGCCCTCGGTCACACGGGATTGAATCAAATCTTCAAGAAAGCGCGCATTCGCGAAATATAGGCTTTCATCAACACGAAGCGTCAGCAGTGATGGTTTGATTTCCACTTCATGCCGATAGATATTTCGAAAGTGTTGTGTTCCCGGAACAAGTCCAACTTCCGCCACATGAGGGCGCGAGGTTTTATAAAGATGAAGAAACACAGAAGTCGCTACACCAGCACCCACACCGATCTCTACGCCAAGCCCAAGCGTGAGGAGGATTGTCATCGCGACCGCTATAAAATCGGTAAGAGAATATTTCCACGTTTTTTTCAAGATTGAAAAATCCACCAGAGATAACACCGCAACGATAATTGTGGCCGCAAGCGTAGCGTTCGGCAGGAAGTAAACCAACGGTGTGAGGGCGACGGCTGCGATGGCTAGGCCAATTGCCGTAAATATTCCGGCCGCAGGCGTTTCAGCGCCGGCATCGTAATTCACCACGGAACGCGAAAACCCTCCCGTGACTGGAAAGCCACCAGAAAAAGCCGCTCCGAGATTGGCAGCCCCAAGCCCGATGAGCTCCTGATCTGGATCGATGCGCTGGCGTTTCTTGGCGGCTAGGGTCTGTGCAACGGAAACGCTTTCGACAAAGCCGATGATCGAAATCAAGATCGCAGGAATCAGCAATGAGCCGACAAGTTCGCTCGAGAAGCCTGGCATGGTCAGCGGCGGCAAGCTTTGCGGAACATCACCAACAATCCTAACGCCCTTCTCTCCCAAGTTAAACATCCAGACCGCAACAGTTGTTGCAACCACTGCAACTACTGGGCCTCCCTTTGCGAGGAAGTCGGTCAGAACGGGACCGGTTCCAAGCTGTTTCAATAGCGGCTTCAAATTGCTTCGCACCCAGAACAGAAAGCCCGCCGCGCTGACGCCAATCAGGAGCGTTATCCAATTGATTTCACTCAGATGCGCATAAAGTGATGTAACCATTTCTGGCAGAGTGTGACCATGGGCGCTAACGCCAAGGATATGTTTGAGTTGGCTTGTGGCAATAAGGATACCGGAGGCGGTGATGAACCCAGCAATCACGGGGTGGCTCAAGAAATTCGCCAAAAAACCAAGACGGAGCACCCCGAGAAGCACTAAGAACCCACCTGAAAGGAAAGCCAGTGTCAAGGCTGCCACAACATATCCTGCTGTGCCTTGCGCAACAACTTGTCCGAGCGCAGAGGTCGTAAGAAGAGAGACCACTGCCACAGGCCCAACTGCCAAAGCTCGCGAGGTTCCAAAAACCGCGTAAAGCACAATTGGAGCGATGGATGCATAGATCCCAGTCTCAGGCGGCAGCCCAGCAAGTAGCGCATAAGCTAGCGACTGCGGGATCAACATAATCGTGACGACAAATGCCGCTATCAAATCATTGGATAACGCGGAGCGGTTATAGGTTCGACCCCAATCAAGGATCGGCATATAGCTGCGGAAGTGGTACATCTTGTTTACTTTCGTCAATAGTCATGCGCGGGCGGCATCAAATTGACACCGCCCACCTATGAAATAATTTGAGCGCAGCAGAAAAATTGCTGGCTTCTTTTTAAAAATTGCTAGTCTGTGGCAATCTGTATTTTTTCGGGCTTGGCCATCCATTCTCTCCCCTTCAGCATAGCTTGCCAATAAATTGGCGGCAGCAACTTTTCTTTCAGGAACCATGCCGTGCGAGTTGGCCTCGTGCCCTCAATGAGGAAAGAGGGGAATGACGGCTTAAGAACACCTCCATAGCCAAACTCCGCTAGCACGATTTTGCCGCGTTCGACCGTGAGCGGACACGATCCATAACCATCATAAGCGACCACAGGAGAGCGTCCAGCGATGTCCGCCACGATGTTATCAGCCACAACTGGCGCTTGTTTGCGCGCTGCGGCGGCGGTCTTAGCGTTGGGGGCATTCATCACGTCACCAAGGCTCCAGATGTTGTCAAAGCTTTTGTGGCGCAGTGTTGCTTGATCGACGTCGACCCATCCCGCAGCGTCTGCCAAGGGCGATACACGGATGAAGTCGGGTGCTGTTTGCGGTGGGCAGACATGTATCATGTCAAAGTCGACCGTGACGGTCTCCGGATCAGTTTCAGGCTTAGCGACTTTGAAAGTGGCCTTTTTTGCCTCACCATCGATTGACTCAAGGTTGTGGAAGAAATTACAGGTCGCGTCATACTTGGCGATATAGCTTTCCAGCGCGGGGACATAGTCTTTGACGCCGAACAAAACGCCGCCTGCGTTCATAAACTGGATGTCGATGTCTTTTAGCCGTCCATTGCGGAACCAAGCATCGCCAGAAAGATACATCGCCTTTTGCGGTGCGCCGGCGCATTTAATCGGCATTGGAGGTTGGGTGAAGATAGCGCGGCCTTCTTTCAATTCCTGTACCAGTTGCCAAGTATAGGGCGCGAGGTCGTAGCGGTAGTTCGAGGTCACGCCGTTACGCCCCAACGTGTCCTCAAGCCCTTCGACAGCACTCCAGTCCAGTTTTAAGCCGGGGCAAACAATCAGTCGATCATATTTCACCACTCGGCAACCATCAAGGATGACCGCATTGTTTTCAGGCTCGAACGCTGCGACGGCTGATTTTATCCATTTCACTCCGCGGGGAATGAGTGAGCCCATAGTCTTGGCAGTTTTGCTGGCTTCAAAAATGCCGCCGCCAACCATCGTCCAACCGGGCTGATAATAATGGATATCAGCTGGGTCAATTATCGCAATCGAAAGGTTCGATTTGCGTGACTGAAGGCTGGCCGCAACAGACACGCCACCTGCGCCAGCACCAACGATGACTACATCGTATTTTGCGTCCCCAGTGTCTGTCGGTGTCTTTCCGCCGTTAGCGATACGACGGGCGACACCGCTCATATCATAGCCGGCTGCCTTCGTAACGCCGAGAATCTCAGACATTGGGCGCTTCTTACTTTCATGTAAAGACCATAGTGTGGCCGAGCGCGTGCCCGTGCGGCAATAGGCCAGAACCGGGCGCGGTAGTTCCTTAAGCGCTACACCGAAAGCCTCGACATCTTCGTCACGAACCATGCCAGTGGTTACGGGCACATAGGCTGCCTCCAACCCCATTTTTTTCGCCGCTTTATTAATCTCCTCAAAACTGGGTTGGTCCACCCCTTCACCATCGGGACGGTTGCAAATGATCGCGCGAAAACCAGCCTCTTTGACTGCAGCGATATCAGCTGGCATGATCTGTGCACTAACGCTCGTATTCTCAGTGATTTTCTTTAAGTTCATATCTTGTCTCCTTCTTGAAATTACAGCCCGTTTACGGGCACTTTAAGCATCGGGTTGCCGTCCTTGTCGATCGGCACTTCACCCGCCCGCATGTTTACTTGCAAGGAGGGAATGATAAGTTTCGGCATGGCCAGTTGAGCATCACGTTCGGTGCGGAACTTGACGAAATCTTCCTTCGTCTTGCCCTGCCCCACATGGATATTCGTCTCTTTCTGCTTGGCTACGGTGGTTTCCCACGCGATGGCGCGGCCGTTCGGGCCGTAATCGTGGCACATGAACAGACGTGTCTCATCTGGCAAAGCAAGTACTTTCTGAATACTGTCATAGAGTTCTTCGGCAGAGCCACCGGGGAAATCGCAACGGGCAGAACCGCCATCGGGCATGAACAAGGTATCACCGACGAAAGCCGCATCGCCCATCACATGTACCATACAAGCGGGCGTATGACCGGGTGTGTACATGGCAAATGCCGGCAGATTTCCGATCATGTATATGTCTCCATCTTCAAAAAGTGCATCAAACTGCGAGCCGTCACGTTCAAATTCGGTACCTTCGTTGAAAACTTTTCCAAAAGTCTCTTGCACAACTGTAATCTTGGAGCCAACACCGATCTTGCCGCCAAGTTTTTCCTGAATATAAGGCGCAGCGCTCAAGTGATCAGCATGGACATGAGTCTCGATGATCCATTCTAGCCTTAAACCTTGTGTTTCGATTTGACGAATGAGCTCATCGGCATGGCCAAAAGTAATTCGGCCAGCGGCATAGTCAATATCCATAACCGTATCAATAAGCGCGCAGCTGTTCGATGCAGGGTCCTTGACCAGATAAGTGATCGTATTGGTCGCTTCATCGAAGAAAGCATGAACTACGGGCTTGAAAGTCATATTAACAGGGTAAGTCATCTCTTGAGTCTCCTATTGTCGTGGCGGGCTCAGTGGCCACGCCTTTGTTGTATCATCATGTCGTGGACAGCGGCCATGCCGCGACGGGTCATGGCCGTCACCTCGGTGGCATGGGCCTGCAACGCAGCGACAACCTCAGGGTTGTTCGAGGTCTGGATCACGACCAACCCTTCGTCTTCGACGTAAACGTCCGAAACAATCTCATCCCCGTGCAGGAAGAACATATCAAGCGTCGGGCTTTGGATAATGATCTTGGGGTCGTCCTTTGCGTGTACGCGATCAATCATGCCAACTGCATGACTGACCAGGGCATCCATAACCTCTTGGTCGCTGGATCGCGTGACCGTGCGAATGCCATTTGGTAGATTTTCAACCTCACGGGAGAGTGTCTGGAATTTGCGGAATAAAAGGGCAAGTTCCATCCTTTCCCGCGCGCTGGCATTTTCACCGCGCAGGCCGGGCATGTTCACTTCATCATGTTCATGCATGCCAGACCCGTGGCGGTGGCCCGCTCCATGCTTGTTTTGTACCAGTACGTACCCACCGGCACCAACACCCAGTACGGCTACTGCGACAAGACTATAAAGCTTCAACCGTTTCATCAGACAACCTTGGCCACTTGGATGGGTGCAATCAGCCTACGGACATAAAAACCAACAGCCACGGACACCAGAAACAGCGCCACTTCCCAGCGACCCGTCCCGAGTGCGGGAATGGCGGCACCGGGACAAAATCCGGCAATCCCCCAGCCAATGCCAAAAAGAGCCGAGCCTCCGATCAGTTTGGAATCAATCACAGTCGAGGTCGGGACTTGGAAGCCTTCTTCAAATAGGGGCGCGCCGCGTCGCCAGACAAGGAGGTAGCCAAAGAACGTAACCAACAGGGCACCGCCCATGACGAAAGCAAGGCTGGGGTCCCATGTGCCCGCTAAATCAAAGAAATTCAGAACCTTCGCGGGGTCCATCATGCCAGAAACGGCAATTCCTACTCCAAAAACCAACCCCGTAACAAGAGCGTAAAGCTGTTTCATATCTCAGCCTCCGAAAACATGACGGATAATGAAAACGGTGACGACAGCTGTAGCCATGAACGTCGAAACTGCGATGAAGGACCGAACCGACAGCCGTGAAAGCCCACATACCCCATGGCCAGAGGTACAACCAGACCCGAGGCTCGCACCTAGACCGACTATAACACCGCCAATCACGATCATTATGGGGCTTACCGGCACGTTTACTTCTGGCATTTTTCCAGACAATACGAAGAGCAAACTTGGCGCAAGAATCATGCCAAAAACCATCGCAGCGCGCCAGCTGAACTCCGACCGGCTCTCCGCAAATACTAGGCCAGACAGAATACCCGCAGCTCCAAGAATTCGACCAAGACCGAGCATAAGAACAACGGCACTTAAGCCAATCGCGAGCCCACCACCAAAAGACACAATAGGGGTAAATACAGTTTCCATCACTTACACCCGACAGGTTTTGAAACCGAAGATGGAATAGATTGGGCAGACGCGCGTTGCCGCAACAACGAGCATCACGCCGCCAATCAATGCTGCGCCGTATTTCATCAGACCACTCTCAAAGGGGAGAATGCCGCTTAGGAAGGCGAGATACAAAAGCCCTAGGCCGAGGGTTGCGCGTAGTAAGCGATCAAGTGTTCCAACATTGGTTGCCATGAAGTTCTCCCTATAAATAATTTAACGAACATTTATAATTTTATTTCTACCTTATCAGTGACATTATCACTTAACACGCAAAAATTGGCTTTTCCCTAGCTATTGACAAGAATTTTCAACGCATTTTTATCTAGCAAGGTGATACGCCCACGGGATTGAGCGATCAAATTACGCTTCTGAAAATCAGACAAAATGCGTGAAACAACTTCACGCGCTGTTCCAAGCTCACTTGCAAGCTGTTGATGTGTCGCAGAAATTTCCTTCAGGTTTCCCGCAAGCACTAGAAGCCGCTCGGCTAGTCGCACATCCAAATGCCCAAATGCGACTTCATCCACAACCCGAAGCAAGTCGATAAGGCGCTTTGAGTAAGCGGCAAAGACAAACCGACGAAAAGCTTCTTCTTCAGCCACTAGCATGTCAAAGGCGGGTTTTGGTAGCACAATTGTGGTAATTTCAGTCTCTGCGATACCTTCAGCGCTATAGGCTTCCTCGGCAAGCATACAGGCGGTCGTTAGAACGCAGCTTTCGCCGGCATCAACGCGGTACAATGTGATTTCTCGCCCCGATTCTGAGCTTTGAAAGACACGAATGCGTCCTTCGTACAAAAAAAATAGGCTGTCAGGCACTTTGGTTGGGCTAAAAACCTGTGCACCCTCATGTATTTTTACAATTCGAGCAACTTCCAATAGCCGATCACGAACTGAGCGCGGAAGGCCGGCCGTGCCTTTAAATCTCTCAGTCCAGTCTGTGATCATCTGCTTTTCCTCATCCGGACAGTGATTTTATTTTTGAGCGAGAGAATGCGTGCAAGACATTCGTCGCAATTTGCAATAATTCACCAAACGTCAGATCGATGAGAGCTGCCATAAAAGCCAGCGCTGCTTCTTGCAACGTGCGACAGTAAATTACCTGATAATTTTGAACTCGTCTCTGAGTGGCTATTTTCATGGTTCAATTATGTACACAAATTCTGCCAATCAGCAAGCCACTGGTTGCAAAATTGCTTGAATGTTTGTCTGGTTTCGAGATACCATAGATATAGAAAATGATTGTGAAACTGAGATTAAATAGAGGTGAACTTCTGCAAACTCCCCAAACATCGAAAACTGCACATCGCTCTCTCACGCCTTTGAAAATGGAAGTGAAAATTCTCGCATTTATTGGTCTGATATTGTCCCGTTTCATGGTTCTCAGAATAAACAGTTTCACGATGAGCCGCTCGATATTAGCTCAGTTTGTCAGTCACAAATTCCTGTCGCTTTTCATGTTTGGAGAGCAGCTCTATCATTGTATAAAAGGATGGTGTAAAACTTACCAAAAAAGGCACTTCAGATGACAACAATTGTCATATTTTTGTCACCAAAATTATTTAGGCTCAATTATTAAATGAAGCGAGTAGACGTGAAAACACATCGAACAATATTTCTATCGGATTTCCATCTTGGATCTCCGGGGTGTCAGGCTGAACAGATTCTTTCATTTCTCGACCACAATAGCGCTAAAACGATTTACCTAATTGGTGACATCGTTGATGGTTGGCGGCTTAAAAAGAGCTGGTATTGGCCACAAGCCCACAATAATGTTGTGCAAAAATTACTCAAACTTTCCCAAAAAGGGACTAAAATCTATTATCTCTCTGGAAATCATGACGAATTCTTGCGCCATTTTGACGAACAGAATTTTGGCGAAATTTTTATCCGCGAGCGAGTGGTGCATCAGGCGGCGAATGGCAAGAAATATCTAGTCATCCACGGTGATCAATTCGATCTGATTGTGATGAATGCGAAATGGCTTGCCGTCCTAGGTGGCTGGGCCTACGATTTTGCGATGTTTCTTAATGTTTATTACAACCGTGTACGCAAACTCATCGGACTGGATTATTATTCGATTTCGGCTTGGCTCAAATACCGAGTTAAAAACGCGGTCAGTTTCATCGGTAAATATGAAAAAGCACTTGCCGATTCGGCAAAGAGCGAAGGATATGCAGGTGTGATTTGTGGTCATATCCATCATGCTGAAATTGCTAAAAAGGGTGGTGTCGAATATATCAATACGGGGGACTGGGTCGAGAGTTGCACGGCGGTAACCGAGGATTTTGCGGGTCAATTTGAACTACATCGCTGGGCGCCTATTCATTCGGAAATCATGCGCGACCTGTCCCGACCAAAGTCTAAAACGAAATATGTACCCATTCCAAATCTTGCCGATTTACAGGCAATCAATGCTGACAAAAATGATCAGCAACACCATGTTAATTAAAGGACATGAAAATTCAGCTAAAGCCGCTTGGATGGATATTGGCGGCACCGATTTTGGTGCTACTAGGAATTCACCGTATTGCGCTATTTTTGGATACACTGCTATTTCCTAGCCTCAAATCTGTGCAAGTCAAAAGGCCGGTGTTTATCGTGGGCCCGCCGCGTAGTGGCACCACTTTTTTACACCGTGTTATGGCAAGCCATGAAAGTGAATTCACCACTATGCCGCTTTGGGAACTCATTTTTGCACCAGCGCTTTGTCAAAAATATCTCATCGCTGGTATTGCACGGATCGATAGACGCATCGGACATCCACTGGCACGCCTGCTGGATTGGGGGCAAAAACGTTTGACAAAAAATCTCGACGATATTCACGCGACCAAGCTCACCGATCCCGAAGAAGATTATTTGGGCCTTTTGCCTTATGATGGTTGTTTTTTGCGGGTACTAATGCTCCCCTATTCAAAAAAAACTTGGGCACTTGGGTACTTTTCAAAGCTGCCGCAATCACGTCAAGATGCCCTCATCACGGCTTATATCGGTTTGATAAAGCGGCACCTTAAATTTCGCGGCCAACAAAAAACACTACTTTCGAAGAATCCCAGTTTTTCTAGCTGGGTGCCCAATTTGATGACTACATTTCCAGATGCGATATTTGTCGGGCTTGAACGCGATATGATCGAAATCGTGCCTTCGCAAATGAGCTCTATCCAAGGCGGACTAAAGCTATTTGGCCATGCCAAAAACGATAGAGAGCTTTCATTGAGTTTTATTGCTCTTCTAAATCATTATCGCCAAACCATTGATGGTGCCGCAAATGCCTATCCTGAAAGTTTGATGAAGGTTGATTACAAAAGTCTTACATTGGACGCTGAAGCCGAGCTTAGCAAGATTTACGCGAAATTTAATCTCCCCAATCTGACCAGTGACGATCACGCATGCCGAGAAGCGTTGCTAAGCGCGGCACGCCAATATAAATCTCGCCATAAATACGCACTCGCCGATTTTGGGCTTCAACCCATTGATTTAGATCAAAACTTATGAATAGTAAGCAACAATTGATGAACCAAGAGCTGACAATAACCGAACAGACGAGCCCGTCGCATCGCATCGCGATTGTCTCAGACGCTATTTCGGGGCGCAACGGGGTTGGCTCTTACTATCTTGATCTGGTTGATGCCCTTGAGCCATTTATAGAAAAAATTGAACTCATCGCACCTCAGATGCAGCCTGAACGGAATATAGAAGCCTTCGCGTTTTCGCTACCTGGCGATAAGACCCAGCGTATGGCGGTGCCGAAATCAAATGCGATCTCTCACAGGCTAGATATGATCAAGCCAGACATCATAATATTGCCTGCAATTGGTGCTTTTACCCATGTCGCTTATCGATATGCGCGTCGCAATCGGATCAAAATTATTGTCGCCAATCATACTAATTTCGAACAGCTGCTTTCACTTTATGCACCCCGCTTCTTCGTGCCCGCATTGAGATATTTGTTAGCGAAGTTAATGAAAGGGCTATATAGCAAGGCTGACGGGATAGTGGTTGTTGATGAAGAGAATTTAAATGATACAAACCTTCCAAAGAAGAGGCCTATTCGTCTTTTGGGGACACCACTTGATCGTAACTTTCTATCGCATCCACCTGAGTCAACAAAAGCGCAAATTTCACGTGTAATTTTCGTCGGCCGTCTTGCCCCAGAAAAAGCCATTGATAAAATTCTAGATGCGGCAAATGCACTACCAGATATACAATTTGACATTGTCGGTGAAGGCCCGCTTCGTCAATCTCTCGCAAGCGCGAACGAAACATTGCCCAATCTAAAGCTGTGGGGATGGTTGGAAAGGCGTGAAGTGCGCGAACTGATTGACGCAGCCGATGTGTTAGTCCTTCCTTCAGAATTCGAAACCTTTGGCACAGTCGCGCTTGAAGCTTTGGCAAGACGTCGATTTGTTGTCGTGAGCGAGAATTGTGGTATTTCACGTTGGCCAGAACTTGCCAAAGGATTATTCACGATTGAGCAAAGTAGAACACTTGCGCAAAAACTCATGGAATTATGTGAGATGCCGCCGCAAAAACGCGAGCAGCATGCGCAAAAATCTTGGTCAGCAGTTGACCGCTTTCAAGATGATGTTGTCAAAACATGGCTGAATTTTATAAACGAAATTGGGAGCAAAGATGAAGGCGAGCGTTAGTATACACGATGTCATGCCGCATACGATGCAAAACATCAAAGAGCTCATAGATATTTGTTCGCAATTCGGTATCACAAAACCGACCTTATTGATTGTACCAAACCAAGATTGGTCTCAAAATGAGATTGACGAGCTCAAGAAGTGGCAAAAACAAGGTTTTCCAATTGCGGCGCATGGATGGCGCCATGAATGCGATAAGATAAATAACCTATGGCACAAAATACATAGCAAACTGATCTCCCGCAAGGTCGCCGAGCATCTGAGCCTTGATCAAAACGAAGTTTCAGATTTGATGGATCGCTCAGGCGCGTGGTTTGTCGAAAACGGTCTTGAGCACCCCGAAATCTATGTGCCGCCGGCTTGGGCACTGGGCACGACTTCGATGCGAACCCTTTCACACAAGCCCTATAAGATTGTCGAGACGCTTTCGGGTTTTCTGTTGCCACATTTGAAACACAGGGTTTCACTTCCCTTGGTTGGTTTTGAAGCCGATACAATTTGGCGCGCCGTTGCGCTCAAATTTTTCAATTCTTTGGCGATGAATTTTCATTTTGGACGTGCTGTGCGTATTTCGCTTCACCCTCAAGATCATCACCTCCTACTCAAATCCGACCTTGAGCGGATCTTAGGAAAATGTGATATGCATTTGTCCTATACCGATTTAGCCGCCCAGTACGAGCCACGCGCAGAAGGCTGAACAGGTATTTGCCGCAAATCATCTACTCACCGCCAAAACGATAGCGTTTGTTATTTTATCAAGCGATACTACAGTATGCCGGCAAATTCGCCATTGCAAAGTTACGGTGAAGTAACGGCCCCTTAGGCTGTGCACTGTCAAATTTCTGTCACCTTTTTCTTGCAAAACGTCATAAACTTGAACGCTTATCAGAAAGGAATAACATGAAAACCAAATCTTCCCTTATTGTTTCGCTAGTCGCGCTGTCCACAGCGACTGCATTTGCCGAAAGCAATTTTAACCGTATTTCATCATTTCCGACGCATTTGAATAATGCCGATGGGATGACGGAGAGCTCCGCAGAAATCATAGCCGCGACCGATGACGGTATGATGCTCGCTTATACCGATAGCGGACAAGAGGCGCTTGGGCTCGTCGATATTACTGATGCCGCTAATCCTTCACCCGCTGGTGCGATCGCGCTTGATGGTGAGCCCACTTCCGTTGCGATCATGGGTAAAACAGCTTATGTTGGTGTCAACACTTCAGAGAGCTTCACGAACCCTTCGGGCAAGCTTGTAAAAATTAATCTCGAAACCAAAGAAATCGAATCCAGCGTTGATTTGGGTGGCCAACCCGATTCGATTGCCGTTGCCAAAGACGGCAGCTTTGTGGCTGTTGCCATTGAGAATGAGCGTGATGAAGATTTGGGCGATGGCCGCACTGGTCAAATGCCTGCGGGTTTCCTCGCCCTCGTATCACTTGCAGATATGAGCGTCAAAAATGTTGATCTGACTGGCTTAGCTGAGATATCCCCAGAAGACCCCGAGCCCGAATTCGTTGATATTAATGGTCTTGGTGAAACGATCATCACTATGCAAGAAAACAATCATCTCGCCGTAGTGAACGCATCAGGCGAAGTCGTTGCGCATTTCTCAGCGGGTAGCGTCACCCTTGAAAACATTGACACGGTAGAAGAAGGCGCGCTTAACTTCACGGACACCCAAGAAAACGTAGTTCGCGAACCTGACGCGGTTAAATGGATTGATGACGATCATTTTGCAACTGCCAATGAAGGCGACATGGATGGCGGTTCACGCGGTTGGACAATTTTCAACAAATCAGGTGATGTTGTGTTTGAAAGCAATACTAGCTTTGAAAATGAATTGATCAAGCTCGGACACTACCCAGACAAGCGCTCGGGCAATAAAGGTGTTGAGCCTGAAAGCATCGAAACTGGCACCTTTAACGGCGTAAATTATGTCTTTGTTGGTTCCGAACGCGGTTCGGCGGTAGGTGTTTACAATGTCAGTGATTTGGCTAATCCGGTGCTTGAGCAAATTTTGCCTTCGGGCATCGGGCCAGAGGGCTATGTCACAATTGCCGAGCGCGGATTGCTCGTTTCAGCAAATGAAGTTGATTTGGTCGAAGATGGGGGCCCGCGCGCTCACGTCATGCTTTTTGAAAAGCAAGATGCACCTGCCACCTATCCGATGTTAACGTCAGAAGGCATGGATGAACTGACAGGTTGGGGTGCCATTTCTGGCATGGTTGCTGATGCTGACGGGATGATCTATGCCGTGAATGACAGCTTCTATCGCAGCCAACCCACCATATTCAAAATCGATCCATCAACAATGCCTGCAAAAATTGTGGACGCCATTCGCGTGACCCGCGATGGTATGCCTGCACAGAAAATGGATATGGAAGGCATCACGCTTGACGGCGAAGGTGGGTTTTGGATTGCCTCCGAAGGACGCAATGATCGGCTGACTCCACATGCGATTTATCACGTCAATGCCGATGGCGAAATCGAAGAGGAAATCGCTTTCCCAGCCGAGCTTTTAGCGGTTGAAAAACGCTTTGGTGCCGAAGGTATTACACTTCACGAGGGCACGCTTTGGATTGCCATCCAGCGCGAGTGGGCAGATGATGCCGAGAACCATGTTAAACTTGTTAGCTACAACCTTGAAAGTGAAGAATGGGGCGCGGTCAGCTACCCCAAAGCTGCTGCAGATAAGGGTTGGGTTGGTCTATCAGAGATTGCCGTTATGGATAACAAAATGCTTGTTATCGAACGTGACAATCAATTTGGCGATGACGCCCATAAGGTCATTAAATCAATCCCAATGGATCAATTGGTTCCAGCCGCGCTGGGCGGAGAATTGCCCGTTGTTACGCCAGAGCTTCACACTGATCTTGCACCGCTGATCAAAGCGAAAACCAATGGTTATATTGTCGACAAGGTCGAAGGCATTGCAATCGCCGCAGATGGCACCATTTGGATTTCGACCGATAATGACGGCGTAGATGACAGCTCAGGCGAGACCTATTTCTTCGCAATTGGAAAGTGACGCAAACTAATATCTGAGGCGGCATGTGTCGCCTCAGAATACGTGGATTGTGATGAAGTGACATACGTGTACTTCCTCTTCGATCAGCATGAAATTGTGTATTACAACGGAGCGGAAACAGAGTCCCTGTTCACTGGACCCGAAGCGCTGAAAGCCGTATCACCAGCACAGCGCCGTGAGATCATGGACCTGTTCCCGGAACTGGCGGATATTAACTACGATCCGGTGCCTACACGCGGCATCCCTTCTAGTAAGCTTACCAAGAAGTTGGTCGCGCGGATCAAGGAAAACAACAAACCACTCTACGAAGTTCGTCACTGAGTACTTTGATCACACAGCTCTATCAGAAACAAACCCCTGATAACGCTGGTTGAAAATGCTAAAGCGGAAAACCCACCATAAGCAAAACAACCGGAAAAATATCTAGATGGTTGCTCCAAACGAGGGGAGTGGGTCAAAATAACAGAGTTTTACAAAATGAGTGGCTCTGCTTTAAGAGGCAAAACAATTCCGTCAAGAGCTATTCTCAGATCATAAAATTAGGCTAGAAATCGTGTATAAAAATTCCACAAGCGGCTCATTCGTGCAACTAAAATGGAATCCTTCCGTGACGAGAGTTCTAATTCTTTCAATTTTGGTAGCCATTGCCTTGACGTATGTGGGGCGAATGAGTCGCCATTCATTTATTACAAGTTTTGAACATGTTGACAGGAAAGGCGCAAAATGTAAGGTTGTGTGCAGGGGTCGCGATTACCTCTCGAGGCAAGCTGAAATTCGCGTCTTTTTTTGAATTTAATTTAATCTAAAGGGACGCGCTCATGCCTACACCTAATTCCGTATCTGTATCTCAACTTTACCGCCTAATTGGAGCCGCCGATTGTCCGGTCATCCTAGATGTTCGAATTCCAGAGGATTTTGATGAAGCTCCACGCCTCCTGCCAGGCGCATTAAAACGAGATTTTGATGAGATTGACGCATTGGTTAGTGAATTTTCTGACGATAGAGTTGTAATCTACTGCCAAAAAGGTCTGAAAATTTCACAAGGAACTGCCGCACTACTTCGCGGGGCGGGAATTGCTGCCGAATTTCTAGAAGGCGGTCAATTTGGCTGGCGTGACGCTGAACTTCCAATGATTACGGCATCGAACATTCCCCGGGCACAGGCAGAAAATTCAAGCCTATGGGTAACGCGCCATCGCCCAAAGATTGACCGCATTGCTTGCCCTTGGCTCATTCGTAGATTTGTTGACCATCGGCAAAATTTCTTTTCGTTGAGCCCTCACAGGTTATGAATGTATCGGATCGTTTTGGCGCAACACCTTTTGATGTTGAAGATGTCAGATTTTCACATCGCGGAGAATTATGTAGTTTTGACGTTATGCTTAAAGAGTTTGGTCTAAATTCTAGCGAGCCACTCAACAAGCTCGCGCAAAGTGTTCGTGGCGCGGACACCCACCGTCACGACCTCGCTCCCGAAGCTCCGGGGCTTCTGGCCATATCCATCGGACTGTCACGCATGTATCGCGATGATTTAGAGCAACTTGAGGCAGGTATGCTGATTTATGATTCCTATTATCGCTAGGCTCGTGATGCAAAAGACGAAGGTCATGATTCGCCGTCGGCGTTTCCGTCGAAGTGAGGAGACGCCGCGCATGCCAAATGAACAAACTGCACAAGCTACCTCCGCAAGTTCACTTCAATATAAACCATCCATCGCTGAGGCAACGAAAGCTTACTTCAAGGTAGGCGTATTATCTTTCGGTGGTCCTGCCGCACAAATTGCTTTAATGCATAAAATCTTTGTTGATGAGAAAAAATGGCTTGATGAAAAGCAATATTTGAGCGCGCTGAGTTTTTGTATGTTGCTTCCAGGACCCGAAGCCATGCAACTTGCGACATATGTTGGTTGGCGAATTCATGGTACTATTGGAGGACTAATTGCGGGGCTTCTCTTTCTTATGCCAGGCGCGCTTGTGATATTCTTGCTTGCGCTACTTTACGCATATTTTGACAATCAGGGGTGGATGGAAGCCGCTTTCTTGGGCGTAAAAGCCGCAGTTTTGGTTGTCGTAATAGAGGCGCTTTTGCGGGTTTCAAAAAAAGCACTTCTTGAGAAAATGCATTGGATTATCGCGGGTTTAGCCTTTGTTGGAATTTTTTTGTTTGAACTCCCTTATCCCGTCATTGTCGCAATAGCGGCGTTCGCTGGGTTTGCCTGCGTAAGAGAAAATTCGCAAGATACTGGCAATTTGTCTACGCCCATAAGGGTCTCGTGGAGAAGCGCATTCGGGACAGTTCTCACTTGGGCTTGCATTTGGTTCATTCCTTTGATTGCAATTGGCTTTTTCACTGAATGGGGCTTTCTTTATGATCTCGGCATTTTCTTTTCAAAGCTTGCAACGGTAACGTTCGGCGGGGCCTATGCTGTACTGGCTTATATGTCACAAGAAGTTGTCTTTGACCTTGAATGGCTTACTACAGCGCAAATGATGGATGGCTTAGGTCTTGCTGAAACTACGCCTGGGCCGCTCATTTTAGTAACGGAATTTGTTGGCTTTATGGCAGGCTTCAAAGAAGGTGGGTTAGCGCTCGCACTACTCGCAGCTTCGCTTGTCCTATGGGTTACGTTCGTACCATGTTTTTTGTGGATATTTGCAAGTGCGCCCTATATCGAGTGGATATCGGCTCAACCGAGACTAAAAGGCGCTCTTTCGGCAATCACAGCGGCTGTTGTTGGTGTCATTCTGAGCCTGTCGATCTGGTTTGGATTACATGTACTTTTTGGCGAAGTGACTAAGGTTACAATCGGGCCATTAAATATTTGGAAGCCAAGTCTGGGATCAACAAATATCCTGGTGTTGATACTTGCAGTCTTGAGCTACTACCTGCTTTTAATCCGTCACATGAATATTATCTATGTGTTAGGGATTTGTTCTGCTTTTGGTGCAATAAACTCCATATTTTAACATTAGAAAAATTATCGGAAATTTAGGTGTGTGAATTTTATAGGGAAGTGCAGCTAATAAATGAAAAAGGGTTAAATAAAATACAGCCTCTTTTTAATCCTATCATAGAAAATTTTGAGAGTTGTCAAATTTGTGTTATGCTATGTTTAACGAAATATAAACAGTAACCATTCATGCGACTTAAAACCCAAGAAACGCTTAATCGTATTAATTTGATCTCCGAATTTTTGGTGCAATGCGAAAAAAACCATAATCTACGACATGACGCTTCCAACCCAATACCCAGAATGCAAGCATCTGAGGTTAAACCCAGAGGCGAAGAAGTCGTTGAGCTTACGGGAGGGCAGAACGTTTTTTCTGCCAATTTTCTCAAATTGCCATTCACGCAGATCATTGTTTGGTGGTGACAGACTGCGATGGCATTTTGCCGCGTATTGAGAATAAATACGGCGCACGTGAATGGAATGGGATTGCACTCGGGTCGGTGTGGGATGAAAAAATTGCAGGAACAAATGGTGTGTCGATTGCGTTAAGCTCGGACCGCGGATTTACAATTTCAGGTGACGAACACTTTTATAGGTGCTGTCAGACGAATTCTGACCCGTCTCTGAATGTTGGGCAAGTTCGTTTTATGCGGCACAGAATTTCCGCCAATCAGCAAGAGATTGATCGCGAAGTTTCTTAAATGTTGATCTGTTTTCGAGTTGCCTTTGATGTTGGAAATGATTGTGGAACTGGGATCGAACGGAAACGAATTTCTGCAAACTGCCCATGGATTTGAATTTACCCCACACCCTCTCTCGCCTTCGAAAATGCAAATGAGAATTCTCACATTGATTGTTTCGATATTGGCCCATTTCGTGATTTCCAGCATAGCCAATTTCACGCAATGCTGCCCGATATGAACCCAATTTGTCAGTCACAATTTCGCTGGGATTTCCGTGCTTTGATAACAATTTCCTCAACAATTTAAGTGCTGCGCGGCGATCACGACGCTTCGTCACAACGCATTCGAGCACGGCACCTTCATGGTCGATGGCGCGCCAAAGATATAATCTTTGGCCATTCACTTTCACGAAAACCTCGTCGATATGCCAGCGCCAAAGCGAGTGCGCGTTCGGTCGACGTTTACGAATTTCTTTCGCAAAAACCGGCCCAAATCTATTCCACCAAAACCGTATCGTTTCATGGCAAATATCGATCCCACGCTCATGCAAAAGGTCCTCAACTTGGCGCAAACTGAGCGGAAATCGGACATACAACCAAATCGCAAGCTTGATGATTTCAGGCGATGTCTTAAAATATTTGAAAGGATTTTGCTTACTCATTCGAAAAATCTATGGTCAAATCAGAAAATCGTCAAGTTTGTCTGACAGGACCAATCGAAAGCCTCAAAGACCAAAACCAAAAAGCCGAAAACACAATCCAAAACATCAAACAACAAGCCGAAAAAAGATCAAAATACGACTTCGGGACGCTCGCCATATCAATGATAGTGACCGCGATCCTAGCGGGCGGCGGGGTTTACTATTTAGCGAAGGATAGATTGTCAAAGGCAAACTTCGGAAGCTCAATCAACTTGATTAGACAAGACACCAACGGCAATTGGTGTAAGCTAGCTGGCGCGCAAATCGTCGAAAGCAATGCTGACCAAGAATGGTTCTGCGCTGTTAAGATGAACAGTTTCGAGGAGTGAGCTAAAATCGCTCGAGCAGTAATTTTAAACGTTAAACTATAATCGTTTTGAAAAGGTTATCGTAGGCCCATAATCTTGTTCAGAATTATATATATCGACATCAAATTGATGTTCTGGGAAAACTTTTGACAACGAAAAATCCCAAGTTCGATGTAATAGTTTGGCTACTTGTAAAAATTCTTCTTCAGTAGCATTATCTGCATTTCCAAAAACATCATAAACATGAACATGATTGAGCATTCTCTCAACAGCCGTAAGATTCTTAAGTTCCACAAACCATTGATCAAAACTTGCCTCTGTAAACTGCGACCTCAAAAAAACGCCGCCTTGATGAACAATAAATTCAGGCAACAAAAGCCTAGCTACACTCATAAACTCATCAGGCGTTCTCTCAAAATTAATTTGAGACATCCACGGGTTATCTAAAGGAGGTGAGAACTTTTCTCCCCAATCTCTCAGCCTCTTAGGAAGCTCCCACGCGCCCGCTAAAGGGTCAACGATCGTCATGGAATTTCCGCCGCTGTCGCAGGCCGAACTTCTGCCTGGGAACTGTTCACCCTAACCGAACCATCTGGCAATTCATTTCTACCATAAACCGTAACATGCGGAGTAGGAATGCCTGCATGCTCCGCACCAGTCACATCAACCCGTGTCAAAATTTGACCATTACTGTCATATGTAGCGTAGCTGGTAATATTGCCTTGATTATCCGCCCTATAAACGGTTCCGTTAGGCGGTCCGCTTTCGATACTAAATCTTCCGCTTACTTGTGTTGCGTTCTCTAAAGGCCCCCCCACAAGGTTGTCCGCTTTTCTAGGTGTGGGTAGTCCCCCATTTGTTGCATTACAACACTCTGGTGCCGTTTTGGGGGACGCGAAGATTTTTTCTAATGCATTCAGTGATTTATCAGCAAAACTCTCAAAATCAGGAGCTTCAAAAAAAAGATACCCCCCCGACGCGGGGTTTTGCTGCACAACCGACTGCGCCCAGAAGAGCGACAGCAGCGCAAAGAGCGCCACAAGCATGAAGTTTTGAACACGTAAGATCATGCCAAAACCTAACCTCAAACATCACCGCGCGCAACAGCCCAATATGCTATTAAGATTAAATTTAGTCGTACATATAAAAACGCTAAAAAAGCATTGCTTTATAAGGCGTTAACAAAACAGCTAAATACTAGGGATAATAGATGTAGTTAGGTGAACGAACAAGTAATAAATAAGAATTCGTAAACGTTTGCAACGGCTCTTTATTTGGTGGAGAAAATTCTTCAGCTTCTACTTCGACCACTTCTAAAATTGATGACTTTGATGAGGAAAAATAAACTTTCTCTGATACAGAAGAGTTACTCACATATTTTTTTGTAATAATTAACTTAGGATCGTAAACATTTGCTTGTTTTTTTAAAAAAGGCTTACCCTTAAAATGAACTACTTCGAACTCTGACGAAAAACCAGAAGCACTTGCTGTCCATAGTGGTATCTTTAAAAATAAATTCCAAGGTGCATTTTGCGTTAAATTAAGATTATCAAATAAGTCCTCATAAATTTGAGATATGTCCCCTAAGAAGACCAAGCCTCGTTGTGAACAAAACAAATTCAAATCAGGTAAATCTAAATCCACACCTACAAAATTAGAACTTTCGATTTGCCTCGCTAATTCGGAAACACATTCTATAGGCCATTCGAAATTTTCTACTCTGGAATAGTCCAACCGATAGATTCCAACCATTTCTTTTCCTTATTTGTTAATGTTCCAGTACCAGAGCCACCACCTGTACCATGCCGCCATGTACCATCTTTATTCAGAGCACGACCATCACTAAATTCAATGTGATCTTGAGAACCTGGGACAGATGCTTCCGCTGTATCAATCCTTTTAACAGAACTTGGCGCCTGACCTTTAGCAATTTGCTGTCTAATTTGATTTGCGGAACAATTATGAACCAGCGTTTCGAGTTCGCCAGCGAAGTAGTTGTTATTGCCAGCAACGGTGATGTTAAAAGTTTGCTGAAGCTCGGTTTCGAGAACCTTTGCCTGAACCGTCAGCTCTTCGCCTTGATGGTTGGTCAGCAGCGCCCCAACTTGCAAATCATCAACCGTCACCCATTCCTCAAGATCAGTCACCCAGAACGGGTGCTCTCCCGTCACAAACAGGTCTTCGCTTTTCTCACTTGATCCAATTTTTAGCTTGTAGAATGTTTTGATTTCGCTGATTGGTCGCACAAACGTGTCTGTGACAGCATTGGCTTCAATGGCGCCGGTCTCAATATTTTGAGAAAGAACCTCATCACCAACAACCAGCTCCTCGATGTTCTTGTAGCCATCCGGCGTTTTGACTGGCGTTCCCGCAACGAAGCAGCATGGCACTCCCGTATTTGGGGCATTACAGCACTCTGGCGCGTTTTCTAGGGATGCGGAAAATTTCTCTATTGCATTCAGCGGGTTATCGGCGATATTCGCGAAGGCGGATGGCTCAAAAAGTTGATATCCCCCCGACGCGGGGTTTTGCTGCACAACCGACTGCACCCAGAAGAGCGAAAGTACAGCGAAGATCAGAACACAGCCCGCGCGAAGGGAACCGAGCACGGATAAGCTGCGTGCCATCAAAAATGCCGTGAGGAAATTTTGAAACCGAAGCATCATAGAGCAAGCTTAGATCAAGTTTGCAAGTTTGGGAAGGGGCGAGCCAATTCCTTCGCAGAAAAACACAGCCAGTAACTCAACACAACAATCGTAATATCCCGTTCACCATGCATCGTCGTACTCGCGATTTTGAGAAGCCGCTTAATCTCAGCACTACTCAGAACCGTTGCTTTGCCAGTGTCACCAATCGCTCGTGCCATTATAAGATCAACCCGAACGAAGCGAACACACTCGTGTGGAAGCGAGTACGGATAAGTTGATCGTCAATCATAGAAGCCTCCTAAACAATTTCACTCATTCAGGACGATTCTATTAAGATAAAATTTAGTCGTACACAGCTAAACGCTAAAAAAGCGTTGTGTTATAAGGTTTTAACGCAAGAGCTAAATACAAGGGATAAAAGATTTAGTAAAAGTACTTATCAACAAAATTCTTTAAAAAGAGACTATCTTCATCAGAATTAAGATATGGAGCGAACGCAAGTCTAAGATTATAGACGAGCAAATCTCGCTTTTCTACTGTTTGATCGATTATTTTAGAAATTTCACGTACAAATAGCTTCAATGAAGAAATTTTTATAAATTCCGAATAAACTTTCGCATCTGCAAATACTGTGCCCCCAAGATATCTTTGTATCAACTCAATTTGATCTGCTTTTTTCCAGCTACGGTGAAATACTGCCAAAGGTAACCCATTCGGCAAACCTTCGGCAGGATACTCATGTAAGATCCAATTTAAAGCTTCCTTAGAAGTGAGCCTCCTAACATATTCAACTTCTTGCTTTAATTTATTATTCATGAGCCGCTCCTCACTCAAAAGTGACAGGGTTGAAATTTTCAGTAGGTAAGCCAGAATTTTCAGACAGACCAGCAGGTGGTTGATAATGACCGGAATTATTAGACCAGCCTTGAATATTACCTCGATTTGGGCTGTTTCGGTTAGGAAACGTCATTGAACCCGCGTAACTCACTTCTCCACCTTGACTTAAACCAAGGTGTGTAGATGCTTCACTACCTTGCGTAGTATTGGAGCGAGCTGCATAAATGGTTCCATCTGGCATGGTAACGAAATCATAACTGCCTGTTGGTGTTACTCGGTTTCCGTTCGCGCTTTCTAGCCAATAGCGTCCGCTCTCATCCTGAACTAACTTTCGCTTCGTGGTTAGCAACTGTGGAGTGTCACTAGGATGTAGATTTGTCAGAGTTCCACGCTCAGTAAGATTAGGTGCTGTCACTGTCCCCTTTGGAGCATTAGCAGAATTTGTTTTATTTTTAATTATTTTTGCAATTTCATCAGGATTGTTGACATTATCGGCAATACCAAAAGCACGCTTCATCACCCGAAATGCGGATGGTCCGAATTTTTCAACAATCCGCGAAATTGCCCCACCAGTCAGTGCCCCGCCAGATTCTGCAACCACGTGCTCAACAAAGCTGAGCATGATGAAGTCGTGTAACGGCCAACCTGTGGTATCAACGCCGAACCCACTTTCAGTTGGCACCTCGACATGCTGAAGCGTCATCGCGGACAAAGTGCTGAGCGGAATATTGCCATTCGCAAGGGTTAAATACGGCATACCACCATGCATGGTAATCTCCGCAATCAAATTAACAAGCTCAAACACGTCGGGATTGTCCATCATGTATTCCATGACAGTTTCAGTATCCCAATTACCAATTTGGCTAAGCGCTATCTGATCCTCGACTGGAAGGCGATCCCATATCTTACGAGCTAAAAATGCCTGTGCCTTGGCACGCACTTCGGGGTCTGAGCAGGCTAAGATCAAAGCGCGAAGTGTGTCCTCATCAATCGCAACCGACAGCTCCTCCATCGTTACATCCGAACAATCCTCCTCGGCATAAGCAGGACTAGCAATCAGATAATTCAGAAGTTCGAGTACGGTTAAGCTTGCTGTTTGTTCTCCTGTACAAGCCATAAGCTTTTCAACAAGCGCAGCCTGTTCGGCGGATAAACCTCGATTTAGGAGAAAATCCAACGCCTCACGTATAGTTTCAAAACCGCTACCAATTTCTTCGATGGCCGCGCCGTCTATGTACACGGTTGCGGAATTAGTTTCATCTTTGGTGATGACTTGAGCGTTATCGAGATCGGTGTTGACAGCGTCGGGGTCGGTGTTAACGCCTTCTTCAGCATTCGCGGCGAGCTCGGCCTGTGCTTCCTCGTCGGTGATAACAACATCGCCACCAGCTACCGTCGCGAAGTTGGTTTGTTCTTTATCATGGTTGTAAAGATCGCCGGAGCCAGTTGTGCCAGTCAACGAACTATCTGTGCTGACAGTAAGGCTGTTATCCCAAGCTTCATCATTGTCAAAAATGTCTGTCGAAGCGAAAGTGCCGGTTTCAAAGTCAAGTGCGTCTTCGGTTTCTGAGCCAATCACGCCGCCATCCAGCTGAGTGTGACCCTCGACCTTGATATCGGCCTCTCCTGTAGCGGTTAGTCCTGATTGTCCTGTGACCCATGCATAGTCCGAGCCGCTATCCGAACCACCGATACTTGCCGATCCGGTCGTGCTAAAGCTGAAATTAGCACCTGAACCAGACGATGATGCAATGTCTTGCACGGAGGCTACGGTAAGATCTCCACCAACATCCACATTCAATGTTTCACCTGATGCAGTTCCGCCAATAATATTGGTGTCACCACCTGATTGAATCGTGAGCTCACCGCCTGCCATCACATCTGAATTAACTTGGGTAACGCCAGCTCCATTTTTTCCGAAGGTCGAGCCATTCACGTCAAGCGTTGGCGCGCCAGTGATAGATGTTGGGTTGTTAAGGTCAAGTTTCCAACCCAGGCTCATGCCAAAGCTATCGGATGATGAGCTATTCGCCCAACTGTCTTGAGCGCTCAGGATATTCACCTCGTCTTCGGCGATAAGTGAAGTATCATTATCAGAGTAAACATAGCTGCCAATTATATTGATATCATCTCCAGCATCGATAGATACATTACCCATTTCACCATTCTCATCGTTCCCGCTTGAGAATGCCATTAATGATGAGTTTGTTTGACTCGTAGTTGTACTTGAAGAACTCGTACTTGTTGTGTTGAAGCCAATGCCAATACTCGCACCTAACCCCATACCATTTTCTATATTGTCATTTATGGAGTTGTTCTCAAAATTCTTAGCCATCGTCATCGTGATGATGTTTTGAGAGATATCCAAAGCTCCAGCCACGCCCATTTGAATGGCAGAAGCGTCGTTAAGACCTGAAAGATTGCCTTGGCCTTGACCGTATACATCAAAGCCATTTTGCATCTGATCTATGCCCGCAAGCGTGCTTGATGATACGGATACGGTGACGCCGATTTGAGTTTGCGAGAAGCTTTCTTCCGTGGTGGTGAAGTTTTCCAACGGAATCACATTTACAGAACCATCATCAGAAGTGATCGAAAGATTACCACCTGTCGATGAGGATGTTATATAGGTAAATTCTTCACCTTCAAGCTCTTCAGTCGCCTCGACCGCGCCTGCGGCAACAGTCGATCCTGCGATGATTATGTCACTTCCCGCGTTAGCTGTAAGATCACCACCTGCCACGAAGTTTGAACCCGTATAGATAACTTGTTGCTGATCAAATGATGTTTCGGTGCCTTGATAGCCTGCGAAGAGGGATACGCCGCTTGTGCTTGAGGAGAAGGAAACACCAATGCCCCATTGATCGCTATCCGATCCGGTGGTGATGGTATTGGCAACACCTGTGATCATTAGTGCTTCATCAACGTCAATGATCAAATCTCCACCCGATTGAACATCTGCGGCTTCTGCGAGCATAGAGCCTGTAGCATCGAAGGTGATATTACCGCCAGCATTGATGGACGAGCCGTTAACGAGGCTTTGATCGGTAAAGCCGCTATTGCCTTCGCCGCCATAAAGCGAGAGGAAGCCATTACCGCCACCTTGGAAGAAGCCGTGGGAGGATGAGGCATCGCTCGTGATACTCCGGTCTATGGCGGCAAGAACAGCGATATCGCCATTGGCAGAAAACGCGATATCATTGGTGGCATTGAGATCAGCGCCAATCAAGGTGATATTGCCCTCTGCGCCTGTTTCAGCGTTGCCAGCATTGAGCGTGATATTATCACCCGTAAGCGAAGTGCCCGTGCTGGTAAGGGCATATTGAGAATGATCGCCTTCTTCTCCTGATGTACCAAATCCATCCTTGCTTTTGGATGAGGTGCGACTTTCATGCACATCATAAGCCGCAGTGAGGGTAATATCGTTTTCGGCATTAAGTGCGAGTGTGCCGCTATCGCTATTCTTGCCTGCCACAAGATCAGCACCTACGCTAATAATATTGCCACCTGTTGATGTGATGGTCAGATTACCGCCTGCGGAGAGCGTGCTTGTATCTGCAACAAGGTCATAACTCGAACTTGACCATTTTTCTTTGTGACCCCATGAGCCTCTAGACGAGCCTGAGTGCTCATAGCTGCTTTCTATTTCCAATGCGGCGAGGGTGACATTTCCGCCAGCTTGGATAAAGCCGTTGCCACCAGCGGTTACATCCGCGCCTTTGATCATGATATCATTGATGGCGATGAGTGAGAGATTACCGGTTCCGCCGATTGTAGCTGTGGTTCCAGCAATATCAGAGAAATTACTGTTTCCACCAAAACGAGTCTTGGTGGTTTCGTTGATGATGTTTTCAGCAGAGATGGCAACATCCGCGCCTGTGATAGTCCCGTTATAATTTTCAACATTGCCGCCGGCTTGCAAAAGCACAGAAGGCATATTGATTTCATTGCCATTTGCATCCGTAAAGACACCATTTACGCCACCCTCTAAAATACCGCCATTATTGATGATATCATTGGCCGCATTAACAATCAGTTGCTCATCCGCACGAATCGTGCCGCCATTATTGGTCAGTGTATCTACGTCAAGATTGATTGATCCACCCGCTGTGATATTTGAGCCTCCCAAGCTCGCATATTGCGCGCCGCCATTTGCCAGATAAACCGTAGGAACCAGCACTTCCTGACCATTAATAATCTGGGTTTCCATCCAGATGATATCTTCAGTCAACGCCGCTTGTTGATCAGGGGTCAGAGAAACACCAGGGCGAAGCTCCAGGTTTTGCGAGGCATCAACCGCGTTATCATACATGACTTGGATTTGCTCGGCCTCTGACATATCCGGATTGAGGATCGTGACGCCGACCTGCTCAAAGAGTTGATCTCGGATATGGGTGGTTTCAACAAAGGCATCACCCAAACGCAATGGCGGATCGGACGCTGGCGTAAGGCCCATAGCCCCCAAAAAATAATCGGAAGACACAAAAGCCGACTGATCAATAAACTCGTAAGCCGTTTCAATGAGATAGCCTGACGCACCATCGGGGTCATATTCAAAGAGCGGGTCATTTGCCAAAGAAGTGAAGGAAGGGTCAAGGCTGGAAATCACATCGCCCTTGGCCTCAATGGATAATTCCCCATCAATTATTCCAGCGCTATCAACAGAACCCGACAAAACCGAAAGGTTTAAATCTTTTGCCGACTGAGAAAGTGACGCAAGCTGGGTCGGGCTCGTGATTTGAGCAACTGTCGGGGGCGTTGTGGATGTGCCGCTAAGACTATCAACATTACCTTCAATGGTTAAATTGACAATGTTTCCTGTGATATTGCCACCTGCTTCAATCGTGCCATATACCGATTGCATTTGGGATTTATCCCATTCCGTTGAAGTGATTGTACCATAAACATTATAAGTTTTGCTTCCCGTCTCGTTTTCGACAACACCAAATGTAGGCGCCACGGTCCAAGAGAAACGTCCACTTTCTTCCCACTCATGATGATAAGATGTGTTTACATAGAGATATTGATCACCATAGCTTGCGCCTTCATTGGTTGCACTTCCAAAAACATCAAAATCGATATTATTGCGTGCAGAAATTAAACTATATTCATTTGAAAAATCGTCGGCAATAATTGTCAAGTTCCCAGCAGAACGAATTTGGCTTGGTTCTTCCGTCGCTGTTAAAAGATCGGTTCGAAAATAAACTTTGTGGAGTAGATCGGCTTGGCGAATAAAATAACCGCTCTCACTTTTGCTTCCACCACGACAACCAAAGCCACACCCGCCATTATGCTTTTCACCAGCCGCATTGGTTTTCCACTCAACGACCTCATAATCCTGAAGTACATTATAGGGTGCATATTTGTTGCTTTCCCCCGTATCGACAAAATATTGCTCGCTAATTTCTGGTGCTTCGGTCAGATTCTCGACACTATCAGCCGCAAGAATCATATTGCCTTGGATGGTTTCAATGCGTCCTTCATGCTGGTTGATGATGCCAGCTGCCCGATCATTATTGGTGCCATCATACCCAATGCCTGCAATTGCCATGTTGTTCATGGCAAGGACGGCACCTCCATTATTATCAAGTGTGCCGCCAAGCAAGAGTTGCATCCAGTCACCACCCGAATAAATCACGCCCGTATTGGTGATGTCATTTTGTGTTTCAAGGGTAAGATTGCCTGACGCTGAATAAATCGCGCCCGCATTTGTGACCGATTTTGTTTTAACACGGTAATCGCCAACCGCCCCGAACTCATCATCGGCTGCTACATTGAAATAATCGATATAGCCATTGCCTAAGCCCGCAATATCAATAAAACCAAGTGAATTGATTGTGCCGTAATTACTGTTATCTAACCCACCATTGATACGCAGTTGAATGCCGGTATCGCTGAAGATCGTATCATTGCCATTATGGAAACTTGTGCGTGCTTCAATGGCAACCGCCCCACCATACACCGCGATCTTACCATTATTGGTGAAAGCTTCTGTAGAAACCTTCAGGAGATCGCCTGATTGAATTGTGCCCGTATTATAAAGGCTTTGATCGGCAGAGAGATCAACCGTTCCGTCCGAGATGATTTGGCCTTGATTGGTCAGGCTATCTGTCAGCGCTGCGCCAATCCGTCCACCTTCAAGGCGGCCAGAAGACTGATTGGTAAGGTTGTTACCGGTCAGTGAAAGCAATGACGCCGCATCAATCGTTCCGCTATTGTTAATGTTGCCGCTTCCTGCATTGATAAGGATATTACCGCTTTGATCGGCATCCTCTGAACCCACGGCGGTAATCGTACCCGAATTGGTAAAATTGCCTGTGGTGGTCAATGAGGCATAAACATTGGCATCAAGCGTTCCTGAGTTATTCAAGCTGGACGAATTGGTTTGCAAATAGGCCGTGCTAATGCTGCCAGTATTCTCAAATGCATCCAAAGCATCAAGTGTTAAAAGCGTGGTTGTGATATCGCCTGTTTGGATAAAAACCCCAGCACTGTCGACATCAAGGCTTGCGGTTTGGATCGTTGCGTCTGAAAGAATATCGCCTGCTGTGCTCGTCAAGCCAATAGATGTCCGGCTTTGGATCAAGCCATCAAGATCAAGACTGCTTCCCGAAAGCATCATGGCACCTTGGCTATAAAGATCGGCGTCGCTTGTGAGCTTGCCGCCCGCTAAAATATCAAGCGCATCTCCCCAAGCGAAAATCTTGGCATCCGTACCAAGATTCAAATCACTTGCTCCATCAATATCAATGGCACCAAGCGCATTAATAGAGCCGGTAATATTTGACGTTCTCGAAAGCGCGGCGAATTGAACCGTGCCGCGTGAGGTGAGAGCCCCGCCAATGTCAAAGCTTCCCGCCTCAATACCAATACCCGTATTAGAATGCAGATTGCCCGTATTGGCGAAGTGACCTGAAATATCTATAGTGAGTGCGTCATTGGCCGTAAGATTGCCGGAATTATCCATTGAGGCCGCATTGATATCCAACGTGGTTGCTGAGTAAAGATCACCCGAATTATCAAAACCGCTGGCAACATTCACATCAAAAGCACCAAGTGCCGTGAGATCACCACGATTAGTCAGATCACTGGCATTTGCACTCAGCGTGATATCGCCCGCAATCAGTGTATCACCCGAATTATCAACCGAAGCCCCCGTCAAAACAAGCCCCGTGCCATCTGCAAGCACCGTGCTGCTTTCTGCATCAACCGCACCAGAGGCCGTATTCACACCTGAACCGGAATTGGTGAGCGTATTTGTAGCCGTCATGGTGATAACACCACTCGAAAGGAAATCGCCGCTATTGGTAAGATCGCCTTCTGAGGTGAGTGTAACACCGCTTAGGCCGGTTAGGCTGCCTTCATTGTTGAGACTATCCACCGAAGTAAGGTTTAAATTATCACCCGCATAAAGCTCGCCAGTATTATTGAGTGAGCCAGATGTGGCCTCAATGTCAAGCCCGCCTTCAATCGCGGTCAAATTGGCACTATTTGTAACAGATGAGGCTTCAACACTAAGTGCATTTCCTGATAGATAGTTTCCACCAATAATATTGAGATTGCCTCCATTGGGGCCAGTGATATTGATATCATTCTGGGCTTGGAGTGTCGCATCGGCCGTATTGATGGTATTACTGGCAATGGCAAGATCATTTGCAGAATTGAGCCTTGCACCTTCGGCCTCAATCGTGCTGGCCGTGAGCGCCATATTGCTGCCCGAGATAAATTGTGAGGGGTCAATGCTATCCGAACCAATGGTAATGCTGTCGGCATCAAAGAAGAGATCGCCTGAAGCGTAAACCGTGGATGAAGCCAGTTCAGCATCACCCGAAATATCCACATCAAGCTTTGCGGCAACCGCATTGCCATCCGCATCCTCAACACCAGCGGCAATGACATTATCACCTGAAGAAGTGAGCGATGAAGCGGCAAAGGTCACATCCTGAACCGCCATGATTTTGGCACTATTGGCCAACGCAACCGCTTGAGCGGCATTTATATCAATCACCCCAACCGTATTCGAGACCATCGTCGCATCACTAAGGGTGAGATCATTACCTGCATTGAGGGCCAAACTCTCACCATTCGAAACAACAGCCACCTCATCACCCAGTGTGATGTCGCGGCCAGCTTGGAAAGCAAGCGCACCATCCGCAACAATCTGCGCATTGTTTTCCGCGATCAAATCACGCGCCGCCTCTAAATTGACTTGCGCCTGTGAATAAATCTGGTTCTGAACAATAATATCCTGATTGGCTTGAATGTTCACATTGCTCGAGGCTTGCGCCGTGCCCATTACCAAGCGCCCATCCGCCGTGATAGTCATCTCACCCGCATTGGCGGCCATATTGGTTGGGGCTTTGACGCCCACACCATCTTCATTCGAAATGATGGTGATCGAATTGGCGTACATACCGCCCAGTACCGTGCTATCAATGGCAAGCTCGGGCTTGGCACTGCCATCACTATCGCGTTCAGTGACAACACCGGTCGCATAAATAATATTATTCTGACCAGCAATCAAACGAACATTTTGACCATAAATCGTGCCGCCAACCTTAATCTGGCGCGATATAATATCAAACTGGCTCGCACCCGTGCCATCGACACCAAGCTCGCCAATCGCAACCGCACCCCGTGTGACGTTGAAGCCTCTAAAGTCTCCACCTTCATAAAAAGGCGTACCCGTTGTCAGCGTCGCTTTATCTGTATTGATAAAGCCACAGCCATTACAGGTGATGCCATACGGATTGGCAATGATGACATCGGCTTGATGTCCTGCGACTTCCATATAGCCCAAAAGCTCGGTGGGATTATTATAAAGCACTTCATTGAGAATGACCGTGGCAGGACCATTCGTTAGATTACCATTGCCATAAATTTGTCCCCCCAAATTGGTATCGACAAAGTTCTGATCGGCATTATTAAAAATAAGCCCTTCTTCACCGACATTGAACTCGCCATAAATGTTGTGCGACACACCTTGAGAGTTGGGATCAACAATATCCACGACCGGAACGCCGCTAGCCGAATCATAAATATTCAAATCACCAGAGATCGGCGTCGTGGTGACCGACTGCGCAATCGCAGGATGGATACCAATCGCATAAGAAGCAAGCAATGCCACAGCTTGCTTAAGCAAGCTAGGCTTTAAAACACGCTGCAATCTTTGTTTTTGAAACCGATACGACAACAAAGCTTCTCCACCAAAAAGCATAAAGATAAATCTTTATGCAAAGTTACCTAAAAATTAACAAAAATAATCTGCAAAATCAACATCGCTCAACTCAAAGTGAAAAGCCGCATAAAAAACGAACCCACATAAACAATTATAGCCCCACCTAAAACGTCACTCCCCAAGGCCAAAAAACGTACCATATGTGGTATCGCCACTGCCTGCGTCGGTGGTATAATGGCCAAGCAGGATATCACCCTCATAGGCGATGGTTTCACCCGTAGTAGCATCTGTGCCAATAAATGAGTTTGTGGCGCTATCCCACTCATAAGAAATATCAGGACCTGCAAGGCTTGTTAATGTCCCCGCATTTGGGTCAAAAGCCAATAGAATTGCGCCTGAATTTTCGTCAGAGATGTCACCTGACGCACTGATATTGCGCTCCGTGTATTTGCCTGCATATTGCGCTGAACCCAGTGATGAAGGGCTGGTGAACGAATCAAGGTCACTGCCGATCTCAGCAAATTGCTCATTGGGGCTAAGCGCATAGATTGCAAGACCATAATCATATTTGGATGCGATGATGGTATAGCTCGTGCCGTCAATGGTGATATCGCTGAAAACAGGCTGACCATTATTCTCACCTGCAAGAGTTAAGCTCTGTCCTTCAAGGGTATAATTCCCATTAGCACCCAAGCTCAGTCTGTTGTTTTGTGAGGCGAAGTCTTGGCTTGCGGTTAAATTGGCTTGCTCTTGAGCGGAAAGACTATCATCATAGCTGGTGCAAGCCGTAATTGCGAACATAGTCGCCATGATAGACATGCTGTTTCGATATTTTATCATAATCCTGCCCCTTCACATCATGTTGATTCCACTATTGTTTTAACGGGATTTATGATTTATTCAAGCTGTAAACGAATTGTTAACGCGAATATTACGCGTTCCTTTTGCTAATCTATTATATACCATAGGGGGACTATATGACATCCAAAACTATTTCAGCAGTGACTGCCTTATTACTTTTTTCACCAAGCCTTGCCTTTGCGGGTGTTCCTGAAGGGCTTGACATGCTCAACTCGGGTGATGTGGCGGGGGCCGCAGCAGAGTTCCAAGCCGCTTATGAGGCGGGGGATGGCGATGGGGCGTTTTACCTTGGCCGGCTTTTTGAAGTAGGGGCAGGTACAGAAAAAAATGAAATGCGTGCGGCTAATCTTTATGCGGCGGGCGTTGAGAAAAATTCGGTGCTTTCCATGAACCGTTTGGGTGTTATGTATATGGAAGGCAATGTGCTTCTTCGCGATTATGGCGAAAGCGCGCGCTTATTCTGTCAAGCTGCTGATGCAGGGGACGCAAATGGTCAATTCAATTGCGGCCTTGCTTATCAACTTGGTCAGGGCGTTGAGAAAGATATCAACAAGGCGATTACAAACTGGGAAGCAGCGGGGGCTTCAGGCAATGTTGCAGCGCTCAATCTTCTGGGTCAACTTTATCTTCAAGGCAATGATATTGAAGCTGATCCAGAAAAAGCGCGTGGTTATTTTGAACAAACCGCCGCGCTTGGCAATGCGATGGGGCTTTATGAACTGGCGGGCTATTATGCAGGGCTAGAAACGCCTAATAATATCGAGGCTTATTCATACGCTAACCTTGCAGCTGTTCGGGGGCACCCCGAAGGGACGACACTTCGCAATAGCCTAGAAGCCAGCATGACCGGTGAAGAGATTAGCGAAGCGCAAGCCCTATCAAAAGCATGGACCGAAGAGCGCTTGGCAGAAGCTTCAACCGAAGCGCAGTAATCATCAAAATTACCGATCGCTATGAACTGTGTTTAAGGTAGAATGTCATGCGCCATAAACAATTTGAAATAACAATGCTTGCCTCGCTGGCGATGAGTACGATTGCCTTTGGCACGAATGCCCAAGTCGCCTGCTTACCAATTGATCGGGTTATTGTTGATGGTGTTACCCTATTTGATGCATCAAAGGCCAAAGCTTGGATCGCACCTTTTGAGGGAAAATGCCTCGGTCTTCAAGACTTTAATCGCATCATGGAAGCCATCACTACAGCCTATGTCGATGAAGGCTATATTACCTCACGTGCTTATTTACCTGAACAAGACTTATCAGATGGCTCATTGGAGATTGCTGTCGTTGAGGGGTATATCGAAGATATTCAATTTAACGGTGAAGAAGATCGCTCTTGGCAAGCGGTTGTGTATCCCAAACTTGAAGGCGAAGTAGCCAATATCCGCGAGATTGAGCAGGGGCTCGACAATATCCGTGAAATGGAAAGTTTTAAAGCCGACATGGAGTTAGAGGCTGGAAGCGAGACAGGGCAGTCTATTCTCAACATATCGGCCACATCTGAGCAGCCATGGAAAATAACCTATTCGGCCAATAATTACAGTCAAGAACCTATGGGTGAATATTCGAGCACCATTGGTTTTAGCTATGATCATTTATTAGGCCTTAACGATCAGTGGAATTTAAGCTTCACCAAATCCATGTCGCCCCATCCGCTCAATTGGGGGTATGATGGTTTTGGCACGAGAGCGATTAATTTCGATCTTACCATTCCTTATGGCAAATGGGAGAATACATTCGCATTGAGTTGGTCGGATTATTATCAAGAAACCCCAGGTCAGTTTGATCCAATTCCAGTGGATGGCTGGTCGCGCAGTCAGTCGCTTTCTTTCAAGCGTCTTATGCACCGTGATCAAACAAGCAAAACGCACCTCACATTCTCACTTGAACGCAGCGAAGCAGAAAACTACATTCTTGATACATTAATCGAGAGCTCCTCACGTATTTTGACTGTCGGCAAGATTGAGCTTTCGCATGAACGTCCCTTATGGAAAGGCGAACTCAAAAGCTCATTTGCTCTTGAAAAAGGCCTCAAATGGTTCGGCGCGGAAAATTACGATGAAATGCCCGAGGCCCAGCCCAATGCACAATTCACACGCTACCTGTTTAGCGCTGACTATGAGCGTGATTGGCAGTTTGATAACGGCAAGCTTGGCTATAATGCCACCTTCAGTGCCCAACATAGCGGTGATCGGTTATATGGGAGTCAGCAGTTATCAATTGGCGGCGTATCCACTGTGCGCGGCGTTTGGAGTTCACTGGCTGCGGGCAATTCAGGGTTCACCCTTCGCCAAGAGCTTTCCTATGAAATGCCCAAGCTCAAAAGCAATTGGGGTGGCACACCGACGCTTTTCACAGCTCTGGATTACGGCCGTATCTTTGAGGATACGCGCTATGATATCAAAAATTGGGAAGCCACAGGCGGCGTGCTTGGCTTACGATTTGAAGGCGGCGCACTCGATCTTGATCTATCCTATGCCAAACTCCTCAATCTCTCTGATCAATCCGCCCTCGATGAGCACCAGCAATCAGGCGTGTGGATGATAAGTGTGAGTAAGGAATGGTGAGGGAGAATATTGATTATTCAGCCTTGTATCAATTCCTAGACTTATTCATCAATTGATTGAGTATGGTTGATGCAACCGCGCACTAGCACCCTCCCCAAGACTGCATTGTCGATTCAATCTGTTCATTAGTGAAATGCCAATTGCTTAAACCAAAAACATTTGTATCCAAATGGTGCTGTCAGACGAATTCTGACCCGTCTCTGAATGTTGGGCAAGTTCGTTTTATGCGGCACAGAATTTCCGCCAATCAGCAAGAGATTGATCGCGAAGTTTCTTAAATGTTGATCTGTTTTCGAGTTGCCTTTGATGTTGGAAATGATTGTGGAACTGGGATCGAACGGAAACGAATTTCTGCAAACTGCCCATGGATTTGAATTTACCCCACACCCTCTCTCGCCTTCGAAAATGCAAATGAGAATTCTCACATTGATTGTTTCGATATTGGCCCATTTCGTGATTTCCAGCATAGCCAATTTCACGCAATGCTGCCCGATATGAACCCAATTTGTCAGTCACAATTTCGCTGGGATTTCCGTGCTTTGATAACAATTTCCTCAACAATTTAAGTGCTGCGCGGCGATCACGACGCTTCGTCACAACGCATTCGAGCACGGCACCTTCATGGTCGATGGCGCGCCAAAGATATAATCTTTGGCCATTCACTTTCACGAAAACCTCGTCGATATGCCAGCGCCAAAGCGAGTGCGCGTTCGGTCGACGTTTACGAATTTCTTTCGCAAAAACCGGCCCAAATCTATTCCACCAAAACCGTATCGTTTCATGGCAAATATCGATCCCACGCTCATGCAAAAGGTCCTCAACTTGGCGCAAACTGAGCGGAAATCGGACATACAACCAAATCGCAAGCTTGATGATTTCAGGCGATGTCTTAAAATATTTGAAAGGATTTTTATTGATCATCAAAGGCGAATATCAGTAATATTATCCAAATTCAAATTTGCTCTGACAGTGCCTCAGGGCCAGCGGGACATAACTCCGCACAAAAAGGCCGGACACATGACCGTTACCCGCAAAAATATCATCAAATGTCAATTTACACCCTTGCAAAAACCGAGCCATCCACACATGACAAGACCTGATATGACCCGATCAATTCACCAATCACCAGACTCTATCAGCGAAGTAATTAAAAAAATACCTAAATCGACAAACAACACTTTATATCGACGTGAGACTCTATCAATATGCAGCTCAATGTCTATGCAGCACCGATTGCTATCAAACTTAAACAATGTTGACTGGTCAAAATCAAGATACCGTTTCACTCTCGGAAATACGGCCTTAAATAAGGTTTCCTTGGCCGAAAATCCTATAGTAAAACTTTCAACCTTGCTTAACCCATTCTGAGCTAATAAAGTCAATTCTTTGTTACTGAGTATGTTTGATAGCGATTCCGATTGCTCGGAAGCTATCTGATGCTCAATATCCATTCCTACAAGCAGATTATTATTCCGTAACACCAATACGCCAATTATGTTCTTAGAATGGGTGATGCTGCCAACAAAACCTGATGGCCACAAGGGTTCACGATGGATCCCTATCGACACATCGGTATGAAAACTTCCAAGCTCCTCTAGTGCCCGTTTCGCCAACAACCGGCCGGCAAAAAACTCAATCTGACGACTACGTACCGCATTATCAATGTTTTTCGGAAACAGGATGTCTTTGTGCTCTTGGCGAATGTAGTCAAACCCCTTATCGTTAGTTCGCATCATTAAACAAATTGCTCCGTAACGTTCACAAACCGGCAGGCGCTCAATTCGCCAAGGGCAACTTAACATGACTTATAATATCTCAACCAACTGTGTCCTCCCTTTTTCAATGTCGGTGAGTTCCACAAAGTTTTCGCATTGCCAAATTTTAGATCGCTTAGCCTGCTCTGCCATCGGTACAGTCCAAGGCGCGTAAACCCGAAACGCGCGCTTTCCCCCTTCTAATTTCTTAGAGAAAATGTCCTTTTTTACCAACTGTTGACGCTGGAAAACAAACACACCAAAGCGTGGATGTTCATCTGCGAATATGATCACCCTGTCAATTCCATCGCCGCAGTCAAACGGCGCAATTTCGCTGGACGGTGTCGGACGTTTCCAGAGAGTAACAAACTGACCGATTTTTTTGGGGGTATGTTTAGCCTGACGATACAAGCATGTCTGTCCATCCATCTCAAAACGGATCGCCCCATACTCAGCACTTTCTTGTTCTCGCTCAATGTTAATGGCTGTTTTACCTAACGGTTTTAAGAACTGCTCCTGAAACAGTCCAAATGAATTGGGCACGCCACCCAGAGACGGATCTGTCTGCCAAGGTGCGTCTTTGTTATCCAACAGCGCCATTCTAATCTCCTTAAATTTAAATTAATTCTAGTTGTAACAAGCCGGACCAAGTACGTTCATTAGGATAACCAAATGCGTTGTTCACGTATTTAACTCCTTGATGAATTGTTTTCGTGTTGACGTGACTGTGTCCATAAATGTGTATATCTGGTCGTAACCGCTCAACTTGTTCTCCCAACGTAGTGGAACCCAATACAGGCCATAAATAGGCAAGCCGCTTTGGTATGTAGTCCGGCAGCAATTCAATCCGCGGCATAAAATGTGAGACACTAATGCGCCATTTGCATTCTACCATCTCACGCAAGGTAATCTCATTCATATTATGAAAATGTGCGGCTATATCTATCACTGACATTGGCCAATTGCACAGTCTAAAGTCAGACCAAGACTCTTCAAGCTGCTCATTGAGTGGTGCGAATGAGTAATCGTACCAGCTGTATAAAGGAACGACATCTATACCATTTAGTGTTACTCGTTCCGTTATCACCCCCAACTCATCAGCGGCCTTCAACACCCAGTAAAACTTCTCCAGTGAATTACTAAACCGACTACGATGCACCCATGCATCATGATTACCAGGAACAAATACCACCCACTGAAATTTATGTGTCAGTGTGGTCAATATTTCGGTCAACAAACGTTCGTCATCGCTTAAATCACCAGCGACGATCAACAAATCGTGCTGGTAATCGAAGTCGCTCAACTGTCGAACCCATTGCCGATTGGGGCCGAAGTCCACATGAACATCCGAGACTGTAAATACTCTCATACGCCGTACGCAATCTTATACCGATCGCCCATCATCAACAGCTCGTCTACTTTACTAGACAAGCTGCTATTGAGCGGCGGGTAGACGTGCTGACCCGGGTGGTGATATGCAATCAGATTGGTGAATGAACGAGCAAACTTCGGTGCTGCTTCAATGAAAACCGGCATGTCGTTATCGCCGACGATCTGCAATACTGGAAGATCTAAACTGAGTCCCTCATCAAACAACCCGTCTTTTACAAACAGCGGAGGTTGCCACGGTGAAATCGCAAGAAAGAACTGGATGTCCTTCAAGCCATAGTCTGCGCCTATCGCTTCCAAGTGCAAAGCGGTGGTTAAGATCGCAGCCCCTTCGCAGAAGCCTGCCACGCCGTCAAATGGACCGTATTTATCCAGAAGCGTATGCAGATAGCCGAGTGAATAATTCCAATTTTTCCTAACTTTAATTGGATCTGCAGGATCTGAGTTGCCATGAAACTCTGCCCACAATGTTTCGAAACCAGCACGCCATTCTCGATAGACCGCAGTACGCTCATAAACCCCCAGTGATACCAACCCATCGAGTCCTACTTGTCGCAGCTGCTCTTCATTGGTGAAGGCTGGCAACTCAAATGGTGCATCTGGTACGGTAAATTCCAAATCAGTTCGAGTCAGCCAGCCAGTTCGCTCCAAAAGTGAACGAGCCAGACGTCCATTTGTTCCCTGTCCAGGTAAAAACAGAACGCGTTTCTTGCGTGGCGTGAATACTGAAAACTGGCCGAACTTTTTCGATTGCGTTCGCTGTTCCACTGGGGAACTGGGCAGACGACGCGCCAGAATGCTGTGCACTGGCTGCAACAGCGACCACATTGATGAGGACGGCAATCCCAACAGTTCACTGTATTGCTGCCATTCACGCTCACGCTCAACAATAAAGCGATCAAACGGTAGTAACTCCTGCGTACGCTGCGCTGTTAATTTTTTCGCAGGTTCGATGAAATCCCACAGTTCCATGAAAATCCGCTCGGCGACGGTTTTTCCCTGTTGATCGTTACCAATGCGACGCTGCGCAGACTTAAACGAATCGGGATGACGTCGAAAATGGATGTAAGCTTTGGCAAAAACTTGGACGAAGAAAGCATAACTGGAACATAGCAGGGTTTTCACCTGACGAGGTACTTGCGCGCCATCATTGTAGGTAAACAGATTGGCGTCACCGTTAATCCACAACCCTCGAACCTCTGCGTCCTCTCCAAACAACTGACTGATTCTCGGTTCGGTAGAAAAGCCCAGACATTTGAGCAAGATGTCTGCCGACAACTGCTGACCTTGCTTTGTCGTGACACCGCGCGAATTAACGGAATCGATTTCATCCACCACCACAGACACTTTTCCCGCCATCTGCGCCAGGAAAAACAGATCTGAACCAGGAGGTACAGTGGTCTGATCAAGTACCCGCTCCCCGGCGTCATCGAAGGTGAAAGACGGCAAGTCATCAATGTTGATGCCAGTGGCCCGATAAAACGGTCGCATGACTTCCATAACATCGCTCACCGACATGACCCCTGGTGCACTGTTCAATAACCAGTTACAGAAGGTGGACATAACCAGATTACGTCTTCGACATAGGATAGTGACGTGGTTTGCCCCGTTTTGCAGTGCAGTGCGCATATTCTCCAGCGCAAAAGCACCGTGTCCGACGATGACGACGTTGGCACCGTTGAATTTTTCTCGGGAGAGGTCGTTACCTATGCCATAAGCTATCGCCCCCAGAAATGAGGCCTCCTGCGGAAATTCGTGCCGCTTCGGCGTATGTAAACCGCCGGTCATAGAGACCACCCCGGAATAGCGTTTCTCCGAGGTTACGCCGTTGCTTAAGAACCTGACCTGATATTCTTGATCTCCTGTTTTCTCAACTGCGGTAACTTCGGTTTGATATCTAACAGGTTGATTCAGTTCTTCAGCAATACGGTTACTATCTTCGTGTATTTTCGGTTGCGCAGGGAAGGCAACCTGCCAGCGATGGTCGGTATCGAGCGGTAATTGGGTGCTGTCAAAATCGTAAGCGGGCGAATCGATCTGCAGTTTCGAATCCACATTGGCGTGCAGGTTCCAAACTCCACCAGCCGCAGGCTGTTTATCAACGACTTCGACCTGCAATCCTGCCAGCTCCAGCTGTCGAGCAAAACTCAACCCCCCGATCCCGGCACCAATCACCAATACCGGCAATTCGCTGTCTTCGACGGCAGCTGACGTCGCGCCGACTTCCGCAGTGCCGGTCAACCCTACCACATAACGTACCATGCTGTTGATATCCGGGCACTCCACCACGAAGGCAGAAGGTAATGTGACATTCAGGCTCATCGCG
Source organism: Paracoccaceae bacterium (assembly GCA_965263365.1). Taxonomy (GTDB): domain Bacteria; phylum Pseudomonadota; class Alphaproteobacteria; order Rhodobacterales; family Rhodobacteraceae; genus CANMUM01. Next base: position 214,217 of record OZ253672.1, on the reverse strand, counting down.
ATCTGATTGCGCAGCGACATACTGCCAAGCGAATTCAGGCCGTTTTCCATCAATGGCTGATCATCGTCGATGATCTCCCCCAACGCCTCATAAACCGCTTCTCGGATTAACTTACGGATCGTACTGTCCTGAACGGGCGCGTGTGACGCGGGTGGTGCTTGGTCACCACTGACAAACGCATCAAAAAACGGTGTACGCAGAGAAATTTTTGACCAATCAAACGGTGACACGATCACTGAAGCCTGAGACGGAGAATTTGCCAGAACCGCTTGCAGAGCGTTCCCGCCCATCTCTGCATCAATCGATCCCAGGCCCAGTTGTTCGGCCCGTTGCACAGCCCCCGTCCGCACCGCCATGCCACCGCTGGACCAAGTCCCCCAGTTGATGGCCACAGCAGCGAAGTCAGTCTGTTGCCACTGCGCCATGAGCACATTCAAAGCAGCGTTCGCCGCTGCGTAACTAGCCTGTCCTGGTGAACCCAATTCACTTGCGAGTGAACCGTACCCGATAAAGAAGTCACTTGGTTGTAATGCTAATCGCAGATTGATGGCTCCGTTCACCTTAATGTCGAAACTGGTTTGGAACTGTTCGGGTGTCTGTGTCTCCAACACACCGTCGGTGAGCACACCCGCGGTATGGATCACGCCTGCGACCGGTGGCAGCCCCTGCTGAAACAAATCACGGAATGTCCGGGTTAAGCGAAATCCATCGGCAATATCACAAGCCACCAGCTTCAGCTTGGCGTTGATTTGCAAACCCTTTAATGCGGATGATGCAGACTGAGAGTGGTCCGAACGGTTGATCAGTACCAAATGGCGAGCGCCCAGATCGACCAGTCGTTGTGCTGCGGCTAAACCGAGGTCGCCAGCGCCACCACTGATCACATAGGATTTCTCGGCTGAGAGCGTAATCGATGTGTCATTAAGGGTCACGCGTGACAATTTGGGCACTTTGAGTTGACCTTGATCATCGATCAACAAATCCTGTTCGGCATCGTTCAGACAGACGACAGGCCAAAGACTGTCCAAGTGTTCCCCCACCGTGACACAATTGAGAGACAAGGTCGGGCGCTCATGCCGTGCCGTACGCGCGAGCCCATACAAGCCTGCGTCGGATGCGTGCGCCTGTCGGCGTAAAAAGGTCACCTTCGCAGGCACAGCATCACTCTGCAGAAGGGCTAGAGCCAGGGCCGTCGATTGTTCACTACCGTCGCTGATAAGCACCACTCGAGGCCACCCCGTTTCTTGCAACACCCCCTCCAATTGCTGAGGATCGGATATGCGGACATAGAACCACGAATCTGGCAAGTTGAACGGAAACTGCCCTGGTCCAATACAGAGTACGTTAGATTCCACGACCGAAGCCACCAATGACGAGTTTTGCCATCGCGTCGTATATAGATGCGACTTCGAACCTTCGGTGTCGGAATGACGCGCCGGACGCTGCTGCGCTGCTGGCGCAACAGCCGGTGATTCATTTTCCCAGCTCAGTTTTGTGCGTTTAAAATTGGGTAATTTCTTAGACATGGATAATTCCTTTAATTTGGTGAACAGTCGGATCTACCGACTCAATCCATTGGGGATGCGCGCCATCGACGATGCGCTGCGCCATCTTGAGCAGCGTGTTGCCTGGTCCGAGTTCAATCACTGTCGTGGGTTGTTCAGTCGATTTGAATAACGCTCGCACAGCGGCCAGGTATTTCACGGACTGCACCATTTGCTCCCCCCAGTAGTCTGCACCGGTCAGCGCTTCAACTTCAGCTTGGCCTGTTAGCGTAGAGATAAACTTAACGTCTGTCGGGGTATGCAGTGAGTGGCTGCTCAAATGTTGCCTGAGCTTGTCTTGTGCTGGGGCCATCATCGGCGAATGGAACGCGTGTGAAACCGGCAGCTCAATGAACCCACCTGCGTGATGCTGTTGCAACCAAGGGATGAGGGTTTCTTTAGCACCGGCGACTATGGTTAGCTTGGGACCGTTTTCAGCTGCGCACACAATACCTTCTGGCAACGGTTCCAGTTCAGAACGCGCGACCATCAGTGCCGCCATACTGCCCGGTTCACAATCCATCATCGCCTGTCCACGAACAACGGCCAGTTCCAATGCTTGATCAGGGGACATGACACCGGCGGCGACGGCTGCGGCAAACTCACCCACCGAGTGACCCAGCACGGTTGCCGGCCGAATACCGCGGTTTTGCCACATTTCCAGCATGGCCAATTGCATGGCGACCAAAGCGGGTTGCTGGGTACGTGTTGGCGTCAGAAACCGCGTATGTTCATCACTTGGCTCCAGCAATGCCGGCAACAAATCAATGCCATACGACTGCAACTTGCTCGTATAATTTTGTAGCGCATCACGGAACACCGCATCTGCCGAGTACAAGGCTTTTAAGACACCGGATTGCAGTGCCCCCTGACCTGTGAACAGCATGGATACCCCTTCGTTGGAGGAGCGACTCGCTGGTGATTCAGGGTTGGTACTCGCTTCCCCATACGACTCCAACACAACATGTGCGTTTGTGCCGCCAAATCCAAATGAGGAAACACCGCCGATGACCTTGCCAGTGGGAAATGCCGTAACTTCGGAACCAATGATGAGTTTAGAACCGGTCAGATCAATTTTCGGGTTGAGCGTATCAAAGTGCGCCAAACCCGGCACCTGACGTCGTCTCACCGATTCTACTGCCTTGATAAATCCAATAATACCGGCAGCACCTTCCAAATGACCGATGTTGGATTTGATGGTGCCGACAGCCAACGGTTTCTCGCGACCCTCACCGGTCACCCGCTGCAGCGCATCGATCTCAATAGGATCACCCAGAGGCGTCCCCGTACCATGGCATTCTACAAAGTCCAGATCTCGGCCGCGATAGCCAGCATCGTCCAGCGCGCGCTGAATCACTTGTTGTTGCGCTTTACCATTCGGTGCGGTCAACGATGCGCTGCGTCCGTCCTGGTTGACCGCGGTGCCCTTAATCACTGCGAGGATGTCATCACCACTGGCTTCCGCGTCACTCAGGCGCTTGAGCACCACAGCACCCACGCCTTCCCCTCGACTGTAACCATCAGCGTCGACATCGAACGAGGCACAACGACCGGAGCGCGACAGCATATTGGCGGCACAACAGCCAATGAACGATCGATGGCTTAGCATCAGGTTTACACCGCCGACCAACGCGGCGGAGCAATCCCCCTGGCGCAATTTGTTCACCGCCAGATCCAGCGCAACCAGCGACGAAGAACATGCGGTGTCCAACGTCATCGACGGTCCCGACAGACCGAACAGGTAAGAGATTCGATTGGAGGTAATTGACGCGGCAGACCCAGCGCCAAAATAAGGATCGTGCAGCAAGCGATCACCGTGCATATGCGCCCAGTCATGGCTCATCTGGCCGACAAAAACACCAATATCCTGCGATTTCAGAGAATCCATATCGTAGCCAGCCCGATAAAAGGCCTCGCAGGCCACTTCCAGTAGCAGTCGCTGTTGCGGATCCATGGCTCGAGCTTCGACCACCGGAATATTGAAAAACTCATGATCAAACGCATCAACGTCGTCCAAAAACGAACCATGCTTGGTGTACGTTTTGCCAACGACCGCCGGATCCGGATCGTAAAATGGGTCCAGATCAAATCGATGCTTGGGTACTTCACGCATCAATTCAGGCTTAGTCAGCAGCATTTGCCACAGTTCGTCAGTATCTTCAACCGCTCCGGGTAGCTTGCAGGCAACGGAGACCACCGCGATGTCATGGTTTCCATTCGAAGGTAACTCAACCGACGTTGTCACCAACGTTGGCGCTGCTGCGCTTGACGGCACAGATTGTTCAACAGTCGTGATTCGCTGAGGAGCCAGTGTCAACAACTCGGCTACCATGTCATTAATGGATGGGTGGTTGATGGTGAAAATGGCGCCGAGCGATAGCCCGACACTCCGACCTATCTCTTGGGCCAGCGCGACACCATTCAAGGAATCCAGGCCTTTCGCCATAAGAGGATCGTCATCGGATACATCCTGACCGAGAGCTTTGCGAACCGCACTTCGGACAATCAGTTTCAGTTCGGTTTCGCTGATCGTCGCCACCGTGGTCTCCTGGCGATTCTCTGTCGGGGACACACGTTCGACCGGTTTAAACGCTTCTATTAATGGCGATGTGAGCATCACTCGAGACCAGTCAAAAGGGCAGTAACACCAAACACCAGATTGACCAGACCGAAGAATACGGTCCAACACTTGCAGGCCTTGGGCTGTCGATATGCTGCCAAAACCGGCATCGATTGAGCGGGCGACGGCGCCGGAACGCACGGCCATGCCAGTATCAGACCACGCCCCCCATTGCACACTCACCACCTGTACACCCCGTCCGGACCAACGCTTAACCAGCGTGTCCATCAGCGCATTCGACGCAGCATAACTGCTTTGACCCAGTGAACCGAACACTGCTGACGCTGATGAAAACATCATCATCACATCGCTCGGTTGGCAGATTTCAAACAAATGCTCTGCCCCTGCCACCTTTACAGCCATTGATTGAGCAAGCATCGATGGCGTCTGATTAGTTAGAATGGCATCGGTCAACACACCCGCAGTGTGGAATACGCCCGCCACTTCCGGCCAACGGGCCAACGTGGGTTGTATCGCGCTTTGCAGCCCCGCTCGTTGTGAAATATCGCAAGCCACATAAGCCACCTGAGCTTTACCGTGGAGCACCTTCAATTGCTCTGCAACGGCAGCGCTTGGTTGCACTGACCGACCCACCAACAACAGGTGCGTCGCCCCCTGCGAGATTAACCAATCGGCCGTGGCCAGACCCAATGCCCCCAAGCCACCGCTGATGACATAAGTCGCCGAAGTTCGAACCGCCTGTTGTGCTGACCGAGGCAATGACGCAGACATCAATCGGTCTACGTTCCAACCCTGCTCATTCGCACGAACAACCGGTTCGTCGCCGGGCAAGGGCTGTTCAAACAAGCGCGTCAGTGCTTCACTCGAAGTCAGCACCACACACTGTATAGAACGATCCGGATGCTCCAACGAAGCGCTTTGGCATAAGGCTTGGACATAGGCAGTCCAATCACTGCCCTCAGATAGCACCAAAATCACCGAAGGTATTGCCGGATGCGAGAATACGGACTGCAATAAGCTCAAAGCATCGGCGGCGCTTGCAAGATCCCGCGCATCCCAAATAAGCTGAGATGAATTAGAGGCCAGCACGCCGGGGGCAAGCGTCCAGGTCTTCCGGGAAATCATTTGCCAGCCAAACGGAAGCTGCAACGTCGATCCCGATTGAGCTGTCACCAATACGCCGGTAGATACCTTGAGGTCAATGACGGGCGCATTCGCCGGCTGCTGAGTTACCTTGTACAAATGGTTCAGGACATCGCCCTCGGGCCGAAACTGCCGACATTCCAGTCCCTGCAGATGGGCCAGACATTGACCATCTGCCAGGAACAGCCAGACGTCGCCGACCAAACCTTGCGCGTGGATATCGCTCACACGGGCGTAGGCAAAGAGTTCCGTCGGTTGCTTTGAGACGACATAAAAACGGGCCTCTGCCACTCGATAAGGTACCAGCAATCGATCGTCCTGCTCAGACAGGAGACCCAGTAATTGAATGCCTGCATCCAACGTTGCCGGTGCAATCAAGGCTAATGGCTGCGTGGTTGCATTCAGTGCCACCTTCACATTGGCGATACCTTCACGACTGCCCACATAAAGTTGATGAATATTTTGATATCCAGCACCGAACTGGGCCCCCAAAGTGCCGAGCGCAGCCAGCCGGTCGTGGTAAGAAACTTCTGTGCATCGCTTTATGACTTCCTCAACGTCATGTTCAAAGACAGCAGGATGCGCCAGCTCCACACAGCGACCCGCCTCAGCCACTCGGTGCCATTGATCTTCTCGAGCCAGCTCAACGCTCAGCCCCGGCGACTGAACACAGCGAATCTCTGCTCCCGAGCCATCAACAATGGCTGGTTGGGTAAAGACCACCTGCTGCACAGCCACGCCCTCGCCATTGCGTCGGCCGTTGCGCAAACGCAGACCTGCCAGCATGGTCAAGTGGCTGGCGGCCGGCACCAATACCTGATCGGCAAATCGATGTTCGGTAAACAAACCAGCCAATTCCCCATTCAGTCGCGCGCCAAAGCCAGTGCCGGTTTGATAGCTCAACAGAGGGTTGGGCAAACGCCGCCACGGCAGATAGACAGGTTGATATGGTGCTAAGGCACTTGTATGCTGCCGAACGCCGCGTGGATGAGTTGACAGCACCACATGCGCGTTGGTACCGCCAAAGCCAAATGAAGAGACGCCCGCGATCAGTCGGCCACTGGCATTCAAAGGCATACCATCGGCGGAAAGGTGCAACGCGGTATCCTTCACACTGATGTTTGGGTTCAGTTTTTGGAAATGACCGATTCCGGGGGCATGTCGATGATTCAATACTTCTGTGGCTTTAATTAAACCGACGATACCGGCAGCACCTTCCAGGTGCCCAATATTGGACTTTGCCGAGCCTAACACTAGAGGCTTGTTACGATGCTCACCGAGCACCTTATTCAGTGCATCGACTTCGATTGGGTCACCTAATGGAGTACCCGTACCGTGGCACTCAACGTAATCAACGGACGCAGGATCGATGTCGGCATTCTGATAAGCCTTACGCAGCACGGCTTGCTGTGCTTTGCCGTTCGGTGCAGTCATGGTGGCGCTGGCGCCGTCCTGATTCACCGCGGTTCCGTGAATGACTGCCACAATCGGATCGCCGCTGGCTTCTGCATCGCTTAATCTTTTTAACACGACGGCGCCGGCACCTTCACCACGACAATAGCCATCGGCGCTTTCGTCAAAAGAAGCACAGCGGCCGGAAGGTGACAACATATTCGCAGCGCAACTGCCGATAAAAGTACGCGCATGCATCATGACATTCACGCCACCGACCAGCGCGGCATCACAGTCATGTTGACGCAATTTCTCAACCGCGACATCCAATGCCACCAATGACGAAGAGCAGGCCGTGTCCAATGTCATACTTGGCCCGGTTAACCCCAACACATACGAAATGCGGTTTGCCATGATGGAAAACGAAACCCCAGGTCCGAAGTACGGGTTATGTTCCTGCTCTGCACCTTGGGTGACCATCCAATCCTGGTTTGATACGCCGACAAAGACGCCAATGTTTTCGCCTTTCAGGTCGCGTCGCGAATAACCCAGTTGGTTGAAGGCCTCGAATCCAGTGCTTAACATCAAGCGTTGGTGGGGATCCATCGCTTCAGCTTCGATTTGCGGGATGTCAAAAAAGACATGGTCAAAATATTCCAGTCCATCTACAAATCCGCCTTTACGCGTGTAACTTTTACCTACCGCATTGACATCCGGGTCATACACTTCATCAATGTCGAAGCGCGAGCGAGGAATTTCACTGATGGCGTCCCCCTCTTTTTCCAATAACTGCCAAAAGTCTTGCGGCGAACGCACCCCACCCGGCAAGCGACAAGCTGTGCTGACGATGGCGATGGGTTCGCGTGCATCCGGTCTTACTGAATATGCCAAATCGTCGGCAGTTTGCATCAATGGCGCGGCAGATCTTGTGTCTTTCATTCGGGTAACCGTCCTGGTCGGTGCCTTTTGTACTAATTCAGCCACCATTTCATCGACCGTAGGGTGGTTAATCGTAAAGATTGTGCCGAGCGTCAGATCAAACATTTGACTGAGTTCTTGAGCCAGCACAACGCCGCTCAGTGAATCCAATCCGTTGGCCATCAGTGAAATGTCATCATCGACATGTTTACCCATGGCTTTTACTGCCGCATGACGCACCCCGTCACGGATCTCAGATTCGCTCCATACCTGTTCGACTGCTTCTGTATCAACTTCAGTTGCTTGCACATCTTGGACGGTAAACGCTTCAAAGTATGGCGCTTTGGAGTCAAATTGAACCCAATCCACCGGGCAGGCGCAGACACACCCGCTAAATCCACGTTGAAGCAGATAATCAATGAAGGCTGTGCCTTGTGCGGGATCAATGCTTTGGTAGCCCCAAAGTTGAGCCCGTTCCAGTGCACCATGACGCGCGGCCATTCCAGCCTCAGACCAGGGACCCCACTGGATGCTCAAAACCCGCGCGCGGTCGCTCTGCCATTGACGGGCCAGGGAATCCAGTTGGGCATTCGCATAGACATAACTGCTTTGCCCTGGCGCCCCAAACACAGAGGCAGCGGATGAGTACAACAGCATGAAATCGGTCGGCGCGAGATACTCGCGAAGATGGACCGCGCCTTGTACTTTTGCAGCAGCAGCGGTGCGGAACTTTTCCATCGATTGATTGGCCAGTGTGGCGTCGGCTAGTACGCCGGCGGTGTGGATAACACCCGCCACCGTCGGCAATTGTGCCTGTTGCAACCAGGAAGAGAGTGCTTGCACTTCTTGTGCTGAAGACACATCACATTGACGAGTAATGATCTGTACGCCGGAATTAGCCTCAGACGACGGCGGACTCTGTCGAGACAAACGCACCACATGCGTTGCCCCCTGTGCCAGCAAATACTGCGTCGCCACTTCGCCCAATGCTCCGTGACCGCCACTGACGACATAGGTTCGGTTGGCCTGCACCGTGATGGCTTCTGAATCGGGAACGGCTGCGTTGCAAAGACGGATGACCGAACCCTGACCCGCTTGCCAACGATAATCCTCGTCAGGCCCCCAGATATCGCGTGTTTGTGCAACGTGCACTATGTCTTTGCGCGGCCCTTGCAGACAGCGCAGATCGAGCGCCGGATTTTCCAACCGAACGCTGCGTACCAAGGCGATGATCGGTGATGGTTCTGGATGTTCCGTCGGTACAAGTATTGCTACCGGAGTGCTCGGCTGACGATCATTGAGCCACTGCAGCCAAGTCAACGTTGTTTCAATATTGGTTTCATCCGCAATCCAAACAATACGCTCGACAGAAGGTGACCACCACTCCGGCGATGATTCCATCTGATGGTTCTCATAACCATTCCAACCTGGCGCCAAACCGGACAGGTCGTTCACAGAAGCGGACAACAACACACCAGAAGTGGTCTTTGCAGGTACCGGTGTTACTTTCCAATGCGTGTCGTATAAATGTCGCGCCAGTGGATTCTGATGCTGCCACGCCCGACAGGTCACTCCTCTCAACGCCGCCAGGCATTGCCCTTGTTCGCTGTAGACATACACATCTCCGCTCACCTGTTTCTGATGAACAGCCTTTATCTCGACATAAAGCCAGACCGAATCGGGCTGATGTGAAAGTGTAGAAAATGTAGCTTCATCGACGGCGAATGGTACGCATAGGCCTGTTTGCTCAAGATGAGGCAAGCCCAGCAACTGCAAACCTGCATCCAGCACAGGCGGTGCTAACAGTGTCAGCGTCTGTTCAATGGGCTGCAATCCGGAGACAGACACTTTAGCGAGTCCTTCACGGTCGTTGAGCCAAAGCTCATCCAGACGTTGATAACCCGGTCCAAAATCGATGCGCTCACCCACCGCACGAATTCTATCCTCGTAGCGCACCCGTTCAGTACGGGCCTGAACCTCGGACAGGTCGGGCATTGTCGCGGCGTTCATCACGGATTCGGCTCTGCCTGCCTGGCTTTGAGCAACCATTTGCCATTGGGATGACCGACCGACCTCAATGCAGGTGAAAGTCTCCTGCTGAACGCAGCGTATCGCCTCATGATCTGAGAGGGTCGCTGGACTGGTGAAGACCACATCCCGTATGGAAACCGCACTTGAGTGATCGCCACCATGCGTTAATGCCAGACCGGCCATCATCGTCAAATGGCTGGCGGCAGGCACCAGGCTCATACCTTCAATTGCATGATCTTTCCACAGCTGCGCCAAAGGCCCGTTCAGACCGGCCCCCAAGTGCCCATCAATCGTACGACTTAGCAATGGATTCGCCAAACGTCGCCACGGGAAAGCTGTTCGTTGAAACGGCACGGTCGGCAGCGTTTCCTTTAATACCGGTTGTTCGTAACTGCTCAGCACAACATGCGCGTTGGTACCACCGAAGCCAAATGACGACACGCCAGCCATCAGCTCACCGTCAGGTTTGAGAGGCTGAGTCTCTGCCCCGACGAGGACCATAGGATGGGTCGAAATATTCGGGTTAAGTCTCTTAAAGTGTACCAGCCCTGGTGCCCGGCGATGGCGCAAAACTTCCACCGCTTTTATGAGCCCGATGATCCCCGCAGCACCTTCCAGGTGACCTATATTGGATTTCACGGATCCCACCACCAGGGGGGTATGACGCGCTTTAGCCAAGACATTCTGCAGTGATGCGATCTCGATTGGATCTCCCAGCGGTGTCCCGGTCCCGTGACATTCCAGGTAATCCACGTTCGCCGGTTCAACATGCGCATTCTTCAGCGCCTCAGCGATCACGGCCTCCTGTGCGCGACCATTGGGGGCGGTCATTGAAACACTTTTACCATCCTGGTTCACTGCGGTGCCTCGCACTACAGCCAGGATCGGGTCTCCGGCCTGCCGGGCATCACTGAGCCGCTTCAGTATCACAGCTCCGGCACCTTCGCCGCGGCAATACCCATCGGCGTCGGCATCAAAACTGGCACAGCGCCCCTGCGCAGACAAAGCCTTGGTGGCACAGGCACTGACATACATTCGAGGCGAGGCGATGATGTTGACACCGCCCACAATCGCCATGCTGCAGACGCCTCGACGCAGTTTTTCAACCGCCAGATCAACGGCCACCAACGACGAGGAGCAAGCCGTATCCACTGTCATGCTCGGACCGTTCAATCCATATAAATAACTGATGCGATTAGACATGATCGAGCTCGAAACGCCGGCGCCAAAATGCGGATTATGCGCCTCGTGGTCACGCCCCATACTGCTCCAGTCGTCGTTCGCCAAACCCACAAAAACAGCCGTATCAGTCCCCTTTAGGTCTGATCGGTCTACGCCGGCTTCGGTTAACGCTTGGTGCACAACTTCTAACAAGACGCGCTGTTGAGGATCCATGACTTCCGCTTCGGCTTCTGACAGACCAAACAACCGATGGTCAAAAGATTCTGCCGAATCGATAAATCCGCCAACACGGGTATAACTTTTTCCTCGCGCATCGGGATTGGCATCATAGATGCTGTCGATATCAAAACGCGTGAAGGGTATTTCGCTGATGCAATCCTCGCGGGCTTCAAGCATGGTCCAGAATTGTTCCCGGTTGTGCACACCGCCCGGCAACCGGCAGGCTGCTGAGACGATTGCAATCGGTTCATTTACCCCTTCCATTTGCGGCCGAATGTCAGCATGAATTTGTGCAGCCAGAGCCTCTCTGAAGCGATACAGAAAGTTGAAGTGATGACCTTCAACGTGACGAGGCTGAATATTTTCCAGCGTCGCGCGACAACGTTGCTCAATGTCGGCGTCTGACTGGAACGAGCGCGAGGCCTCTTTCATCATGTCCGATTGCTGGTCCCAGTCGGGGATCGTGCTTCGGTACCAGTAGGCCGGAGCTTTAACCAATGCCTGATAATGGTGCCCTTCGACCAAACGCTCAAATGGTGCGGCATCGTCCGGCGCAAAGAAAGGCGCCAGATGACGAGGGTCGAGCAGGATCAGCCCAGCCAGAGCATCCTGGCGTCTGCACTCCAGTTGCAAACCCATTTCGATGGCTAATGTGGCGCCAAATGACAGCCCACCCAACCAAAAGCGAGGGTACGAATATTGCTGTTCGAGCGTGGCCAGCAGCTCTGCGGCGAAGTCTGACAAAGACCGTCCCTGCAGTTCCCATGGGATTTCGGGCATGACGCCGTAGACAGGCACGTTCAATTCTGCGGCCAATGGACCAAACGTTTTCTCTATATTGCCCATGACTCCGCCAACCAGAAACAGAGGTTCGCCCTCTGTGACATCATTGAGGGATTGCCATAAATAACTGAGTTGCGGCATCTCAGGTTCTGATTCGTCAATACCGGCCTGCGCCAATTGCAATGCCAGATGCTCGACGACATCCTCAACGGTCGGGTAGTTGAAGACAAACTGCGTCGGAATATTTACCGAATCCGGTAACGCGTTGAGTAACGCTTGGCGGAACTGTACGAGATCCAAAGACGAAAGTCCAGCTTCCATGAACCCCATTTGTGCGTCAATCTCACCACTCACAAAGGTCGACAAACTTTCTGTGACCGCATTGAGCACCCTCGTTCGCGACCATTGGGAGGTTGGAACGTTTGGTGTCGCCACATTCACGCTGCTCTCCTGGCGGGTTAACGGTGACGGCCGTTTTTCCGGTTCAATTGGCGATACACTGATGACGCCGCGAACACCTTGTAGCAACACGTGAGTTAAAATCTGATCGCCTTGTTCGGGTTCGACGACGCCAAAACCTTCGTCAGCCAGCTTATCGACCAATCCGGCACGATAGGCCATCCCGGTTTCTGACCATGCCCCCCACTGAATCGACGTAACCGGTTGCGATGCGTATTCCTCAACCAAACCGTCCAGAGCGGAGTTGGCCGCGCAATAAGTACTTTGCCCAACAGATCCCAAGCGAGCGACGATCGACGAATAGACAACCATAAATTCGCTCGGTTTCAGCTCGTCTAATAACAAACGACCTGCATCGACTTTGGCTGCCATGACACGTCGAGTCCGGGCAACTGTCTGATGGCTGATCAGACCATCATCGATGACACCCGCGGTGTGGATGATTCCGGCAACCCCCCCAGTCAGGGTAGCAGCGAAGGCGCGCATTGCCGAGGCATCGGTCACATCGAGTGAAACATAACGTACTTTCGCATCAGGCAACTCCGACTGCAGCGCGGTGAATCGCGGCTCAACCTGAGCCTGTGTCTTGCGACCAAGCAACAACAAATTGCGCGCGCCGCAGCGGTGAAGTATGCGCACAGCGCGAAGACCCAAATCACCTAATCCACCAGTAATGACATACATCAGGGAGGAACTGAGTGCACGCGGCGAATCGTTAACCTGATCTAAGGTCTCATACTGCACCTCGAACCATTTCTGTTGAGCCGATCGCAGCTCAGGTTGTGTCAGCGACAGCGCCCCGCGAATAGCAACGGCAGGTAATTCGCTGTCGGTACTGACAACCTGGACCATCAGACCCATTTCGCACTCTGCTGCACGTGCCAAACCACGCACACCGGCGGCTTCTGGCAATGAATCAGGTATCACCACTACCAGTCGGGACGGTATTTGAGTATGTACAATCTCTTGTAAAAGCTGAAGTAAATAATAAACGTCGTTGCTACCAAGCCCGCATACGTATGCCAACGGTAGTCCAGACCGACCGTTTAGAAGAGTGGCGATTTCAGCAAATCCGCCGATGCGCCCGTGCGACCAGCCCATCGGAAGGTCATGAATATGCATTGGCGAAATCACCAATACATCGCTATCCGACGCTGGCGTGGGTGTGGATATGTTTATCCAACGCGGCCGCCTCACCCATTCTGGCAGAGGAGCAAGAGACGAGCTTGTGAATGATAATGATGCGGATACTGGTTTGTGCAGCGGTTTCTTGGCATTCAATGCCGGCCAGCCGAGCGTCGCTGGCGCCAGCGGTACGATTGATGGCACACCGTCAGCCGTATCAATAGAATTCAGGTAACACACCCTTTTTTGATCTTCTAGCAAAACTCGGCTTAAATTTAGCAAAGTAGGGCTGGCACCGAACTCGATGATGGCTTCATTTCCTTTCAATTGCAGTTTAAGTGCCTTGACTGCATCCAGGAACTGTACTGTGGAAACCATCTGATTCGCCCAGTATTCAGCCGAACGCAATTCATGAGCCTCTTTCTCCACAGAGAGCGTCGAGATAAAATCAATGTCGGTTCTCGGCTCGCGCAGCGTATAGCTTGTCAGTACTTCTGCAAACTCCTCTGCTGCTGGCGCCATCATCGGCGAATGGAATGCGTGTGAAACCGGTAAATGGAATACTTTGCCTTCGTATTCACCGTTGAGGTTTAAAGCGGATTTATCTGCACTCGCGATAACCGTTTGCTGGTATGCATTAACCGCACTGATTGAAGCATGGGCAGGTAATTTAATCTGCAAAACTTCAAACCGTTCATTTATCGCTGCCATGTGTCCTGGCGGACAATTCCCCATTAACGCACCTCGTTTGGCAGCCAACTGGATTGCATCTTCTGCAGACAACACGCCCAGTACGACAGCCGCAGACAGCTCACCGATTGAGTGACCGAGCACTGTTTTGGGGTGCAGTCCGCGTTGTTCCCACATTGCAACTTGCGCCAATTGTACAGCCACCAACGCCGGTTGTTGTAGCTGCGTCTGAATCATCGCACGCTTCGCAGCGTCACTCTGCGTTAAAATCATCTCTAACAAAGAACCGCGAAGATGTTTCGTATCAATGTGTGCTTCTGCCGCCGACAGGTATTCAGTCAACGCCAGACGGAAGGTGTCATTCTTCTGATATAGTGCATTCACCGAACCGGGAAGCAATGACCCCTGCCCGGAGAACATCCACACGGTGGGATTTTTCATAATACGTTCAGATCCTTCATAGGACTGGAGAATAAGATGTGCATTGGTCCCACCGTAGCCAAATGACGACACCGCACCGGTTAAGGTGCCCACTGAGCCCAACGCCGTCACCTCGGTCGGTATCTTAGCCTCAGAATCTGTTAGCTGAATCTTTGGATTGAGCCTCTGAAAATGGCGGTTCGGCGGAACTACCCGATGACGCATGACTTCAATGGCTTTAATGAGGCCGGCGATGCCAGCGGCACCTTCCAGATGGCCCAAATTCGTTTTTAATGCGCCTAGAATGATGGGTTGCTCACGCTGCTCCGCCATCACTGTACGAATCGATTCCACTTCAATTGGATCACCCAATGTGGTCCCAGTACCATGACACTCCAAGTAGTCGACATCAGAACCTTTGAGTTCGGCGTCGGCCAATGCTGCCCGGTATACGGCCTGTTGAGCCAATCCATTGGGGGCAGTCAGCGACGCACTCCGACCGTCTTGATTGACGGCGCTTCCACGAATGATCGCCAGGATGGGATCACCGTCGGCTTCAGCGTCACTCAAACGCTTCAGCAACACGGCACCCACACCTTCTCCTCGAATGATGCCGTCGGCCTGCTCATCGAAGGTCGCGCAGCGTTCATTCGGTGACAGCATCCGCGACTGACAAGTAAATACATATGGTTCAGGAGACAAAATGAGGTTCACGCCGCCAGCAACTGCCAGCGAACAGTCCCCCTTACGTAATCGTTCCACAGCCATGTCCACGGCCACCAGCGAGGAAGAACAGGCGGTATCGACCGTCATGCTCGGGCCTTGCCAATCAAACACGTATGACAATCGATTGGAAGTAATCGACGGCGCACTGCCAGTGCTTGCGTATTCCCTCGAATAGTCGAAATCCATCATCCAATCGTAATTCATCTGACCGATGAACACGCCGGTATCAGAGCCCGTTAATTCCTCCACAGTATAGCCAGCATTGACGATAGCCTCATAGGTCACTTCCATCATGTGGCGTTGCTGCGGGTCCATGTAATATGCCTCGGCACGACTTATGCCAAAAAGGTCATGATCAAAGTCCGTGATATCACCGATAAATGCGCCGCGGCGAACGTAAGAACCACCGCCTTCACCGATTGACGGCGAATAAATTTGATCTATGTCGAAGCGAGATTTGGGGATTTCTGTAAACACATCATCACTGCGCAACAGCTGATGGAAGAACTCGTCGGACGAAGTCACTCCTCCGGGTAAACGACAACTGGTGGCGATAATCGCAATGGGTTCGTTCGACCGATTCGCAGGTTTAGACACCTGCTTGGGTGAAGTTGCCAACCCCTGCACCAAATAGGCTGCCAACTTGTTAGCCGTTGGATAGTTAAACAGTAAGGTGTAAGAAAGTTTGGTTTGATAGGCCTGATTTAATCGGTTTACCAATTGCACGGCATACAGCGATGTCAACCCCTGCTCCGCCAGGCTTTGCGTCGGAGACAGCACATTAGCCGGAACATTTAAGACCTCCGCAGCCAATCCCAAAATGGTCTTCACATCTTGAATATAAATGGATTCGATTTCATGCGATTCGTTACCGCTGGCTTGCGCTATTAGCCGCAACTGCTTCATATCGACTTTACTGTTGGCTGTCAGTGGAATCTTCTCTAACTGAATCCAGGTGTTCGGAGCCATGTAATCAGGCAAGTGCTCTTCGACATAACGACGTACCTGCTGCTTCGCTGCTGCTCCAGTGTAGAACCCCACGACACGGGAACCTGCACCGGGAATGTGCACCACTGCAGCTCGCGCAACGTCATCAAGCCGTTCCGCACATCGTTCAATTTCAGACAGTTCCACTCTGTGACCACCCACTTTGACCTGGGAGTCTTTCCGGCCGATGATTTCGATTTCTCCATTGGCCAGATAACGACCTAAATCTCCAGTCTGATAGATGCGACCAAACTCACCGCTATCAATGAATTTCTCCGCTGTCAGCTCCGACTGGCCGAAATAACCCTTTGCGACTCCGATGCCTCCAATGTAAATGTCGCCAACGACACCACAGGGTCGGTATCTGAGCAGCTCATCGAGCACCATCATGGTCTGATTGGAGAGCGGTTTCCCATAAGGCACCAAGTCGGTACCCATCAGGAAGGTGTCTGCTTCAACTGTGTGGTAATTTGACCAAATAGACGCTTCTGTCGCGCCACCCAGAGCATGAATCTGAAGGTTCGGAAACACCCTGCTTGCTTCACTCACCAAGTTGATGCTGATAGCATCACCGCTTAAAAGCACGGACTGAATGGGCATTTCAACCTCTTCCGGGCGTGAATGCACAAGCATTTCAAAGGACGTCGGCACCGTATTCCAGACAGTCACCTGATGGGCCAGCACCTGCTGCCACCAGTAATCCGGATCGATGGTGCTGTTGGGACCGCACATTACCAGGGTGCCCCCCGCACCCAATGTGCCAAAGATGTCCCAAACAGAAAGATCAAAACCCAGTGATGAAATACCAAACGTGACTGTGTCATGGCCGAGAGCAAACCGATCGTTGATGTCCAAACAGGTGTTCACTGCCCCCCGGTGATCGATCTCAACCCCCTTAGGCATACCAGTAGAGCCAGAAGTGAAGATGATGTAAGCCAGTCGGTCTTCGGCAATATCCAGAGCGTGCCAGTCCCCGGTCGGGGTCAATGTGCTATCGACAACCATCAATTCCACCAGATCTTGTTGCTCTTGTCGGTGCCAGCTTCTGGGTTGCTCGTTATCGATAAGGGTTTTAGCCTGGACCAACGCAAACCGGCACCCCGCCATGCGAATGATGTTGCGAATTCTATCGTCCGGATGGCTCGGGTTGAGCGGCAGGTAACTGGCACCGGCCATCAGGATCCCAATGGCAGAAGCAACCTGTTCCCATCCCTTTTCCTGTACGATAGCCACCGGCTCTTCAGCACGGACCCCCCGCTGCGTGAGTGACTGTGCAATCGCCAGAGCATAGTCAGACAACTGTCGGTAGGTCATCTGAAGATCTTGATCGATAACCGCCACTTTGTCTGGATTCTCCGACACCTGTTGCAGTATCATCTCATGCAACAACTTGGGGACGGGGAATTCTTTCGCAAACTCCTTTTGCGTGGCGTTGTGCTGTTCACGTAGTTGCAGAGTCGCTTCATCTAATCTGGCGACCATAGGTAAATGCTGAGCACCTTGTTGTAACGTCTGCCAGAAGCAATCCAACATTTGTTGCATCAGCGCCCCATCGAAAATGGTCGTATCGAAGTCCCAGTTAATGTGTAACCGCCCGTCGATTTCCAGGACCTGATGATCGAGTGACAGTTGCGGTGTTTGCGTCTGCTGATGCACCAGGGAAAAGTTGACACCATCAAAACCTTCCAGGCGATCCGTAATCCCCAGAAAGGAAGTGAATACGATCGGAAACCCTATGTGCGGATCTTTTTGAACTTCTCTAAGCAGACGCACCGTATCCAATCCGGTCAAGTCATCTTGTTCGAATGCCAGATTCAATTCGTTCTGTAGTTGAGTCGCTCGCGTCAGCAGCGGCTCTACCCCGACAACCGGACAGAGCACCACGTTCGTAAACTCACCGACAGCATGGTCATAGGACACATCGGCAGGTCGATCGGAGCGGGTAATGGTCAACGTAAAGTCACGGTTTTCAGAATATAGGCGTACCACATCACTGAACACGGCAATCAGCAACGCACTGGAAGTAATCCCATTATCTTGCGCCAACTGTTTCAGCGAGGCCCACTCAGCGGCATCCAACTCGCGCGATACCCGTGCAAATGATGTTGCGTTTTGGTCGTCATGTTTGCGGCGAGGTAACTGTGGCGCTTTCGGAAAACTGGCTAATCGCTCTTGCCATTGCGCAATGACATCGTCTGAAGGCTGACGATTGGTTCTTATTTTGGCAAATTCCAGGAATGTCGCCGGTTCAACCTGGACTTCGATAGTACGACCAGCCAATCGTTCTTGATAACATCGAGACACGCGGTTACACAGCTCAACGACACTGGTGGCATCCATGAACAACATGTTGACAATCAGCAATAACCTCAATTCTGAACCATTGCGAGCAGCCGCGACATGCCAATAATTCCCGTTACGATGGAACTCATTCAATATCGTCTCACGATACGCGGCAAAGTTTTCAATATCCGCCACTTGATGTGAAACGGACTGCCAGTCTGAACGCGGTTTTACGGTTTGTTGAGTGCCGCCCTCGATTGCGGCGTGACACATCGGCTCATTAAGCACCACTTGGTCCAACGCTTGCCAAAAGACATCAAGATTCAATCCATCGACTTTGAATTCCTGATACACCACGCAGGGACACCCCTCATCGCTGCCCATTAAATAGGACTGCTGAATATCAAGCACCGGGCTAATCAGCACGTCGGATGTTGCTTCTGCTTTCGAGGAATCGTCTTCGATGACTATCAGCCGCTCTAAAACATTTTTTAACGGCAAGCCATAGAGTTCCTGAAATGATGGCTTGGGTTCGAGATTTTTTCTCAGGCGCGCCAAGTCGACTGAATCAAAACCAAAGGAGCTAACGAGCCGGGTTATATTCTTAATCAGTTCGTCTGTGTCGGTCCTTAATAGACCCGCTAATCGGTTTAGTCGAGAAAGCATGACAAGTCCTTTTACTTGTATATTCGTGATATATCATTGAGTTATGAAAAAAAGTTCCAGGCTTTTAGCCAGGGATTCTGGTTGGTCCAGCATAATCGAGTGTCCCGCACGCGGGATCTTGACGGAACGCAAACTGGATAAATGGGTTTTCATCTGGGTGACTAATGCATCCGTCAGAACACTGGAAAGCTCCCCCTGAATGACCAAGACGGGCATCACCAGCCGACCGAGCAAAGACCAGACATTTTCCGACCGGAGAATGCCTCCTTCGCACAAAATAGCTTTCAAAAAGAGTGAATCGGTATTTGTGAAGATCCGTCTATCGACGATGCGTATATTGGTCGCCGTCAGCCGTTCAATGTCCCGATCAGAACACAACAAATAGCTGCTGCGTAAAAACGTCTTGTAGTCTTCGACAGAAGTGAACGTTGTTGGACGCTCGTACTTATGCTTCAAAAATCGATACACGGTATCGTTCAAAATAGGCGCCGAATCTACCAATACCAAACTCAAAATCGACTCAGAATATTGCGCTGAATACTCCAGACAGATTTTGCCACCGAGAGAATGTCCCACCAGATGAAAACTCGATAGACTCAACGCGGTACAAACCTGATGTAAGTCTAAGCACAGGCGTTCAGTTTGATAGTTTCCAAGCATTGCGTGAGCTGATAATCCATTTCCCCGTATGTCCAATGCAACAACGAAGTAATTTACCGCCAGGTATTCAGCTAAGGTAGACCAGACGATAGAGTTTTGATCAAGCCCGTGAACTAAAACAACGGCCGGGTTCAGGCAATCACCCCAAGCTCGAATTAGCAAAGCCGTTTTGTCACAGGTTACTATGAAGCGTTCAACAGGGGTCATCGAGCAATCGCAATTCAAACTGTTCTGAATGACTGTCTTTGAACCGAACTCCAATTCCAAGCAATCGAATGCTGGCATGTTTATCAACGAAAACTTCAAACAGTTCCGTGAGCTTATTTAGAGATTCAGCAGACCATGCTCGATGCTCTATCAAGTAACGGGATTCCACTTTTGTAAGCGGGATGGTTTTTGTCTTCGTGTTGAAATGCTCATCACGAAACTTTAAGACGGCTTGAGTGATCGTGCGCCGGTGAAAATGTGCACGGTCCAATGCCAAAAATTTGTGATGAAAGAGTACAGATAAATCGTCAATGGCTTTCACAAGCCCACTGAATTTCAGTGGATCGTAATACGTTGTTTCTGAAGTAAAGGTTTGCCGAAACCGAAAAGGTTCAACCTCGGCATGGCATATTCCGTGACAAACCTTATATATTTTTGTTGCTTTGTTGGCACCCAATATACCGATGAGCTTGGGTAAAGGACTACCCATGACATCTTGCGCCGTCGTTAGATTGATCGACTTCAAAAGACGTGCGCTGCTTGGACCAATGCCAGGAATTTTTCGAACTGGTAAAGACCCCATAAAATCAAGTCGTTGCTTGGGAGTAATAATACACATTCCATTTGGTTTGTTCCAGTCACTGGCGATCTTTGCGACGAGTTTGTTAAATGAAACACCCGCACTGCATGTTAATTGCGTGCGATCCCTTATATCAACCATGATTTGCTGCGCTATCAAAGTCGCAGAACCATTACATGTTTGAACGTCGGTAACATCAAGATAAGCTTCGTCTAAACCAACGGCCTGAACTTTGTGAGTATATTGCTCAAAGATCTTGCGAATTTCTGCTGATATTGCCTTGTACAATTCAAAATTCGGATGCACCAATCTCAAGTTTTGGCATTTTTTGAAAGCCTCGTAGGTAGATTGACCAGCACCAACACCAAATTTCCTTGCCATGTAATTCGCCGTACATACAACTCCACGAGTTCGCGTGGGGCCACCAATGATAATCGGAATATTTTTTAGCTCTGGATGATCGCGCTCTTCAACCTGAGCGTAAAAGCAATCCATATCAATATGTATGACCTTTCGAGCAGAACAATACTCTGTGATATCCTCTATAGTACCTAACATATCTTATTATTTGCCCCATATGTACACGCACTTGCGGACATATTCCCTAAATTTCTCACTCTGCTAAGTGTAAGCACCCACCAACCGACGCTAGCGTTTGAGTAACTGCTTATGATTGAATTGTCAAGTGGACTTGTAACGGTTTAATTCCGCTTTGTTTGGAGTGATTTTTCACGTTATTGCCAAACAAAGGAGAATGAGATGGCAGCAAGATTTGATCGTGCTGTCATGTGTGGATGGCTCGGTTTTTGCAAGGGTGTAAATTGACATTTGATGATATTTTTGCGGGTAACGGTCATGTGTCCGGCCTTTTTGTGCGGAGTTATGTCCCGCTGGCCCTGATGAAGTTCGCAAGCTTGGGTTCCAATCAGAGGAGCGAGCTTTAAAGCCCAGACAAGACCGCGGAGTTTCCCTAGCTGTTTCCTTCTTTCCATCATCATTCTCATTTGTCCTTGCAAATCGTTACAGCCTAGATGGCTGTATCTCTAAAATTCTTTTCAGGCGGCCTTATAGCTTTCGCCCTTGCTCAGCATTGCCCACGCGATCCGTGCGGTTTTATTGGCAATCGCAACAGTTGCGAGACGGTGTGGTTTATTGGCTTTGAGTTTTGCGACCCATACTGCATTGCGCGTTTGATGTTTTGAGCTGTGCCAGATGACAGAGGGCGCGCCGATCACTAACAAACGCCTTAAGTATTGATTGCCCATTTTCGTGATGCGACCCAATCGCTCTTTGCCGCCAGACGAATTCTGTTTCGGAACCAAACCGAGCCAAGCCGCAAATTGCCGACCCGATTTGAAGTTTGATGGATCAGGGACACTCGCGCAAAGTGCCGTAGCCGTGATGAGGCCAATACCTGGTATCGTTTCCAACCGCTGGCTGTCGGCACTGGTTTTGTGCCACTGCCTTAATTGATGCTCGCAGTTTTTGATCTCCTCTTGCAAATGGTCGATCTGATCACCCAAGGCAAGAAGGGCCTTCGCCGCAATCTCAGGGATATCATTAACATCAACGTCTTGACGCAACCCATCCAAAGCTTTGATTGTTTGGCTAGGACCTTGTGCAAAGATCACGCCAAACTCAGCAAAATGTGCCCGTGCCGCATTCAACAGCATGGTGCGCTGACGCATCAATAAATCACGCGCTCGGTGTAGCATCAAAACGCCTTGTTGTTCTTGCGTTTTGATCGCAACAAAATGCATGTTCGGGCGTGTCACTGCCTCACAGATTGCCTCAGCATCAGCCGCGTCATTCTTCTGGCGCTTTACATAAGGTTTGACATAAGCTGGCGGGATTAACCGCACATCATGGCCAAGCTTGAGCAACTCACGCGCCCAAAAATGCGATGTCGCGCAAGCTTCCATGCCAATCAAGCAAGGCTCAACCCGCGAGAGAAAATCAACAAACGCATTGCGACGCAGCTTCTTTTGCAAAACGGTCTTGCCATCGGCATCAACACCGTGGATTTGGAAAACAGACTTGGCAATATCAATGCCTAAAGTATAAATGCTCATAAGGTGGCTCCTATTTGTTTTGGATCACAACGATAGCACCAATTTGGCACATTGCGATGCCGTTTGTGGGGAGCCATCCACACATGACAACACCCATCAAACCCATGAGATATTGTGCAAAACCAGATTCAATCATGACTTTCCCATTCATTTACAATCACCTCCCACCACTTGTCTTCTACATCCAGCGGATTGCGACCTTGGTTGATCAAGTTGATAATTTCTTCTTTTCGCCAAGTGTCACTGATGACTTCTTCTGGGCTTTGGTGCCAGCGCAAAATGAGCAGCATCTCACAAAAAGCGAGCGCTACTAACGACTTCAGTTTATTTCCATAGCAATTGATTTGCGCTTCTTCACCGTCAATTTTGCTTAGCTCAACATCAAGCCGCTTCAAATCAGCCTCCAAAAGCGCCTTTACCTCCCAAACTTCATCCCACTCAAATTTGTCATTTTCACTGCTTGGACCCGTGAACCAATAGTCTCGGTTGCGATGATCAAAATGAATATGATCCGGGTGAGGTAACATTTCATCAAAATCGGCTTGCGTGATTTGCCGGCTTTCAAGCTTCTGCCGCGACTGTTTTTGATAGATCACCCAATTGTCAAATTCTAGCTTTCGTGACCTTTCCGAAAGTGCGTTCAATCCTGCTTGTGCATCATGAAGCCACATGCGTATGTCGCGACAACGGTTATCAAATTTCTCGGTTTCATTTTCGCGTTTTGGCTGCTTTGAATATGCCAATAACGTTGTGTCATAGGCCTTGGTCAATTGAATATGGGCGTCTCCCTCAACCTCTTTCGTATACACAGGTCGTTCTGGCATTGTATCGTCTTCGAAATGCCCATCGAGCGCGCGCTGAAGCTCAAAACCTTTCACAACCTTGCTTGCTGGTAATTTCCAGCGGCGCATAATCGAAAGCGCGTTTAACGATAGCATGTAAAGCGCACGCCTAATTTCACGATCAACAAAATCATCAGCGTCGTTGGCTTCAGTCTCTCGTTTATACCGCAACCAACTGGCAATCTCGCTTTCAAATTGTTTAACATGAGCATGACGCTGCTCCCAAAGCTGAAGATCCTCACGATTTACCGGCCCATGGAAAATCGCTTCACCTGTCGATAAATTCAGCTCAATCTCATCAGGGTGTGGCAAAATATCTGGAACGGGCCGACCTTGCTTTTTGCAATGCCCGATCTCTTGATATGCTCGCTCTTTGTAGTTTTGCGCGGCCTCAAAGAATTCTAACTTTTCCACCTCATCTTGTTTCTCAAGAGGTATAAGATGGCTCAACAACAACTTCTGTGCGCCGACTTTGCCTTGCGCTGCATTGAGAACAAGCGATTTAAAAACCGCCTGAAGTGCTGGCATTGTCTTTGCCTCATTCTTTTCGTTGATTGTTACATCGCGGTACGCTTCCTCATAAAACAGCTTTTTCAATCTATCCAAAACCTGCACTCTTTTAACCTTATTCTTTGAACCTTTTGGGCGCCCATTCGGATTGCCCGAATGACCCTTTTTGAACTGTGTTGATTTTGGAGGTTTTCCGTAACCAACATCATAAAAACCAATGGAAGGATTAAATGTCGCTGTTGTCATGGCTTTTCTCCCTGTCAAAAGGAACACCGTCGCGCCAAACGCATGCGCCCTCATCCTTTGCATATTTTTCCCAACGCGCAAGGATCACGTCACAATAATGCGGATCAAGCTCACAAAGCCTCGCGTGACGGCCAGTTTTCTCGGCAGCAATAAGCGTGGAGCCAGAGCCACCAAAGAGATCAAGGACGATGTCATTTCGACCTGAGCAATCTTTCATCGCATCGGCAATCATTTGAACGGGCTTAACTGTCGGGTGCATTTTGAGCTCTTCAAGGTTAGCACCCCGATATTGCCAGACATTGGTGCGATAACGCCCATGCTGACCCAGCTCAAAGCTGTTGATGTGTTCTGCCGTTCCGTGTTTATAGGCAAAGATCATCTCGTGGCGTGAGCGGTAAAACGTACCCATGCCGCCATTATCCTTGGCCCAAACGATCAAGTTCTTAAGATCGGTGTAAACACCCTCAGCCGCATCCATAACCTCACGCATATGGCGCCAATCCATACAGATAAAATGGATGGAGCCGTCCTTAGCGAAGCGCGTGAGATTTTCAAAAGTCTTGCGAAGGAACCCTGTAAACTGGCTCTGGCTCATCTCACCAGAAGCCATCGCAAATTCATCATGTTTGATCTTACCCTTGCCACCAACATGCCCATCGATTTTGACGTTATAAGGCGGATCAGTAAACACCATAGTGGCGGTTTCGCTGTCCATAAGTTTACCAACGACATCTGCATCAAGACTATCGCCGCAAATCAAGCGATGATCGCCCAACTGCCAAATATCGCCAAGCTGAACCCGCGCTTCGACTTGGCTCGGAATGACATCATCCTTAGGGTCGTGATCTTCCTCCGGTTCGACCTCACCAATGAGAGTATCAATCTCAGCAATTGAAAACCCAATCGTTTCGATGTCAAAGCCTAAATCAATCTCGGAAAGTGCTTTGAGTTCTTGCGCGAGTAAATCTTCATCCCATGTGGCATTCAGAGCGAGCTGATTATCCGCAAGCACATAGGCCCGCTTTTGTTCTTCACTGAGATGCTCGATATAAACGCATGGCACCTCCTTCATACCAAGAAGCTTCGCTGCCTCCACGCGACCATGTCCTGCCAAAATAGTGTTATTTTGATCAATCAGGATGGGATTGGTAAAGCCAAAT
Source organism: Paracoccaceae bacterium (assembly GCA_965263365.1). Classification (GTDB taxonomy): domain Bacteria; phylum Pseudomonadota; class Alphaproteobacteria; order Rhodobacterales; family Rhodobacteraceae; genus CANMUM01. The sequence goes on along the minus strand of OZ253672.1, from coordinate 188,791 downwards.
TCCTCAATGGATCCCGCAATCTGCTTCAGTTGTTTCTTGGAATGCTTGCGGGCGTTTTTGTCAAACGGGGTAAGCGCCTGAATGTCAGTATGAACAATCGCCCGATCGTGAATATTTTCACCAAACGGTTGGTTTTTGCCTTGTAAAATTGTGTTCATAAATAATGCTCCTATTGTCAAGCTTGTCTTCAATCATAACATCCTCCATTTATTTTTTTGCGTGACTCATTTTCAAAAAAGCCACAAACTACAGCATATTTTGGCGCATTTTGGTGCATAGCATAAACTCCACAAAATAAGAACAAATACTGAACATTTGCGTCTAGGCCGTTGCAAAAACACAACAATGACCAACCAGCTCGGCCTGCATCTCAATTTGCTCCATTCTCAGCTGGATTCAATTTTGATTACTGTTCTTCAGCCCACGCAGCCTTTGCCATCTGGTAATAGACAAGTGCGCGCAAGTAATGCCGATCACCCTCGCTCATTTCCGACCTCTCCAGCTTATCCGTTTCAATATCAAGATCTCGTGCGCGATCGCGGCGCTCAAAATCCGTAATCATCCGGACAATCCTCTCGCCTTGCGACAATTCCGACTGCATCTGATCCACGCGCAACAGGCTCTGATGCTTAACCGTTTGGTAGGCGCGGGCCTCTTGCGCGATAAACTTGAATATCTGCTTAACCCCAGGCGCTATCGATAAGTTTTCAACGATCTCATCAACCCCAAAATGCTCTCTGAAAAACGCGCCCAATGTTGTGTTCTTAAGATCGGTTTCCATTTCATTTCGAGCTTCTTGCAAAAGCGTTTCTTTTTGTCTTTTCCACTTTATGAGAAGGCGCCGCTGTTCAGAGCTTCCCGTTTTTCCGAGCCCGCGAATGGCAGCCGTAAACGTTAACCCAGATCGATCAACCATCATCCGCGCCGCCCTTTGCAAGGTCTCATTATCATCTATGACACCCGAACCTTTGGGTCGACCACGCCTGGATTCCAAAGGTCGCGCACCCTCGAGCTCTGCGATTGCATTTTGCGTTTGTTTAGATGTATTTGTCATGAACACACAATACACGAAGTCTATCTTTCAAATCTACTGAATTAAATTCATTTTACCGAATAAAATTATAGAATATTGATTTTGTGCAATAAAAACCGATGCCTCGGCAATAAGATACACAAAAAGAACTGGACTTTCTTGCTATTGGAAGCGAATCATAGCTTACGCCTGGCTAATGCGAGACGTGCGAACCCACCGTCGAACCCAGTGTCGGACCCAATGGCGCGCACGAAAGCTCGCAAACGATAAAGCCCAGGCTTTCCTCAGTATAACCTAACAACCGAGGAACCTGATGCAAATTCAAAAACAAAAAGCAACACATAGAAAGGCCGAGGGACTTGGCCAAATTCAAACCTATGAGCGCCCCGAACTGATCGCGCTTTGGCAAGACTACTACTCACAACGCCCGCCAAAAGGACTCAGTCAGCCACTCATGCAGCGCATCCTTGCCTATGAGGTTCAAGCGCGCGCTGATAAAGCGACGCAACACAAAGTCGATCGAGCGCTCAGAGCCACTCCTACCCAAACAATACAATCTAAACGTAGCAACACAGGAAATTCGCGTCAAAAACATACTGAAACGCCCCTCAAAGCTGGCAGTCAAATTCTGCGCGAGTGGAATGGCATAACCCACAAGGTTGAGGTTCTCGATAACGGCTATCGCTGGCAAAGCAAAACCTACAAATCACTTTCCGCCATCGCCAAATCCATAACAGGAGCGCATTGGTCAGGGCCAAGGTTCTTTGGGCTCAAAACGGCGGGGAGATAAAATGGCTAGTATAAAGACGCAAACCAAAATCAGATGTGCCATCTACACGCGCAAATCCAGCGATGAAGGTTTGGATCAGGAATTCAATTCCTTGGACGCTCAATATGAAGCCTGTGCCGCCTACATTGCCAGTCAAAAGCATGAAGGTTGGAGGCTTGTTTCAAAGCGATATGATGATGGCGGGATATCGGGCGGAACTATGGAGCGCGATGGACTAAAAGCCTTGCTGGCCGATATCGACGCGGGATTGATTGACATGATCGTGGTCTACAAGATCGACCGCTTGACGCGATCACTTTCCGACTTTTCCAAAATCGTTGACCGTTTGGATGCCAAGAGCGCAAGCTTCGTATCCGTCACCCAAAGCTTTAACACCGCCACATCAATGGGGCGATTGACCCTTAACATGCTACTCTCCTTCGCGCAGTTTGAACGCGAAGTCACCGCCGAGCGCATCCGCGACAAAATCGCCGCCTCAAAATCCCGCGGCCTATGGATGGGCGGGACGGTTCCCTTGGGCTATGATCCAAACCCCGACAAGACCATCCGAGGGCTAGTCGTCAATTTCACTGAGGCCAAGTCAGTAAAACGCATATTTGAGCTTTATAACAAGCTAGGCAACCTTACCAAAACCAAGGATGCCTGCGCCGCGGAGGGAATACGCTCCAAATACCGCCCCCAATACCAATCGCGCCTCAAAGGCGGATCAGTGATGACCAACGGCCAGATCCATCATATCCTGATCAACCCGCTTTATATCGGCAAGATCCGACACAAGGACAAAACCTATGACGGACAGCATGAAGCGATTATCGAAGACGTCTTGTGGAACCGCGTCCAAGAAAAACTCCAATCCGCGGCCGCGCGCAAACGTGGACAGTCGAAAGATCAACACCAGCAAACAGCGCCTCTCACTGGCAAGCTCTTCGATGAAACAGGTGATCATCTCACACCCACGCATACGAAGAAGCGGGCCCTGAGACGTGCGAACCATGGTGAGCGCGAAAGCTCGCAAGATCAAGGCCGCATCGTCCGCTATTACATATCCAACCGTCTCATCAAATCCAAGGACCCAACCGGCTGGCGCTTGCCAGCAAAAACCATAGAGACCGCAGTCGTTGAAACGATCCGCGTCGCGCTTCGCGAACATGATCTCAAAATATCGGAAGATATTTCCATCTCTGATTATCAATCAGTCAAAGGCAAATTGAACGACCTCGCAAACGCTAAGCCCGAGTTTCTCAATGATCTTATCTCTAGCATCGACCTCGAAAAGCATCAGGTGACAATCGCACTGGACATCGAAAAAATCGCCGACCCAACCCAGTTAAATTCAGATATGTTGGATGGATTAGCTCTGGTCACAAAACCTCTCGCCATCAAAAAACGCGGCGTCGAGCAAAAGCTTGTCATCGGAGAAATGAAGCCAGAGCTCGACAAAACTCTCATCCAAAATCTGGCACGAGCTCATCTCTGGGCTGATCAAATCCGTGCGGGCAAAGGCATATCCGAAATTGCCCTCGCCGAACAAAAATCTCTCAGCTACATTACAAACCGCATCAAACTCGCCTTCCTGTCGCCAAAAATCAAAACCATGATCCTTGAGCAAAACCAAAAGCCAAACTGGTCAACACAGTATTTTCTGACACAAAACATCCCGATGGATTGGCAAGAACAAGAAAACCTATTTTTGTAAGCCCATTAGGGTCAATAGTTATCCCATCAAACAATCTCCAAGCCGCTTGTATTCAATTGCTTGAACGAGCCTCAAGTTGGCAAGCCCTATTCAACGCATCAATCCCTCAAAAAATCCAAATTCCCTGTAAATTCCCTGTTTTTTCCCAAAACGCAAAAACTCAACCGCCAAAATACGCGCAAAGAGACGAATGGCGCAAATCTCTCAAATTGCACAAGAGATCAAAAAACAGAGACCCAAACAAAAACAAAAAAAGCCGCAATAACCGCGACTTAAATCAGAGTTCACTCAATAATATCAATAACTTAATGTGGGTGGCGGAGGAGGAGGGATTCGAACCCTCGATAGACTTTCACCTATGCCGGTTTTCAAGACCGGTGCATTCAACCACTCTGCCACTCCTCCGTGCGGTGGTAAGACGCTTAATAAGCTGATTTTATCCACGCGTAAAGAGGTCAATTAAAGAATTTGGAATTAAATTCGTTCTTTTGGTCGAGCTACGAAATATAAGATTAGAATGAGTAAAGGCGGAAGCACCTCAGCCAAGAGCGCAGCAAATGAGATCATCGACCCGCCCTCTCCTGATGACCAAATGGACCAGCCTCGCGCCGCTCCTCCTATAAGCATAATAAGCATTAAAATGGGGATGAGTTTATAATTATCTCGAAAATCTCGTGCAACATTTAAAACAATTGCGGCAAATACAAAAAAGATTACGCTTAAAAAGCGCAGAGTACCATCAACGAAAGGCACCTTAAACGCGGACATGTCAATATCAGAAATTGAAAACAAATTCGCGAGGAATGTAAACGTCTGAGCAGGCCCCATAATCACTATGGAAGAAGAAAGTAAAATCATGAATAGGGCAAAAAGAAACAATAAAAAGCGAAGTAAAAAAATCATAACTCAACCAACATTTGATATCATATGTTCGCACAAAGGCCAAATAATGTCGATATTGTTACGTTAAAATTATTAAGTAGCGCTATTATTACTACAAATTGGTAAGTGTATGATAAGTGTATTTGATATCTTTAAAATTGGAATAGGTCCCTCTTCCAGTCATACGATGGGTCCAATGGTTGCGGCCAAACGATTCTTGGACGAAATTAAGAACCCTGAGAACATTGTACCCGGTTCAAATGGAATCCACCGAATAAGAGTTACTCTTTATGGTTCTCTCGCATTTACCGGCAAGGGTCACGCGACGGATTTAGCGATTTTTTACGGTTTACTTGGGTTTGAACCCTCTTCCTTTGATGCAGAGAAAGCACAAGTCGCACTCGCTGAACTTAGAATCAAACGTAGCTTTGAGCACCCTATTCTTGGCTCAGTCCAATTTCACACCGAGAATGATCTAATTTTTGACTATGAACAGAATTTTGAGCAACATGCAAATTCAATGGTTATGGAAGCATTTGATAAGCACAATCAATTATCCGGAAGGCAAGCGTATTTTTCGATTGGTGGGGGTTTCGTCGTCACTGAAAAAGAGTTTGGGAAGAGCGTATCCGCGAATAAGATTAATGTACCCCACTCATACGATAGTATGTCGCAATTGTTAAATATAGCCGCTCAAACCAATAAAACTATTGCTGAGATTGTACTTGAGAATGAACGCTCGGTCAGAAGCCGTGCGGAAGTTCAAGACGGGCTTGAGAAAATCTTTCAAACTATGCTGGCTTGTATCGATCGCGGTCTTTCAACAGAAGGGGTTTTACCAGGTGGGCTAAATGTAAAACGTCGCGCAGCAAAAATTTTTAACGATCTGAATTCCAATTATCATCTCAATAATGTCGCGCCACACATAATCAATGATTGGATTATGGTTTATGCGATGGCTGTTAATGAGGAAAATGCGGCAGGAGGCCAAGTGGTCACATCGCCAACAAATGGAGCCGCAGGCGTCGTTCCAGCGGTATTACGTTACTATTTGGATCATTTTCCTGGTGCAACACGTTCAAAAATACCTGATTTTTTGCTAACGGCATCTGCAATTGGAGGCATAATCAAGCAAAACGCTTCAATATCAGGCGCTGAATGCGGATGCCAAGCAGAAGTAGGTTCGGCGTCCGCCATGGCTGCGGCTGGGCTTTGCAGTCTAATGGGTGGCACACCCATGCAAATCGAAAATGCGGCCGAAATCGCATTAGAACATCATCTGGGCATGACATGTGATCCAGTTGCGGGACTTGTTCAAGTCCCTTGTATAGAGCGCAATGGGCTTGGAGCTATGAAAGCAGTTTCTTCAGCGTCTCTCGCCATGCGCGGAGATGGAACCCATTTTATGCCTTTAGATAATTGTATAGAAGCGATGCGACAAACCGGTAGAGATATGGACAATCGATACAAAGAAACCTCTCAAGGAGGACTTGCGGTTAATCTTCCGCAATGCTGATTTTAACTCTGCGCAATTACGGTTTTTATTTAGTTAACGTACTTTTCATATTTACCAAAAAAACCCGGCTTTTAAAAAGCCGGGTTCTATTTTAATACTAACGAGGCCTATAAGCCAGTGGTAACATCGATCACTTGACCTTCAGCTAAACGCACATAAGCCTTCTTTACATCATTACGTTTTCCCAATTGCCCACGGAAACGCTTAACTTTACCTTTAAGCACAGACGTATTCACGGCTTCAACTTTAACGTTGAATAGATTCTCTACGGCCTCTTTGATTTGCGGCTTATTTGCGTCACTCGCCACTTCAAAAACAACAACGCTATTTTCGGATGCAATAGTCGCTTTCTCAGTGATAATTGGACGACGAATGACATCATATAGTTCTGCTTTTACACTCATTTCAAACGAGCCTCCAATTTTTCTACGGCTGACTTAGTCAAGACTAAGGTATCACGGCGCAAAATATCATAAACGTTTGCACCTTGGCTAGGCAATACATCTACATTATCGAGGTTACCTGCTGCACGAGCAAAATTATCATTTACAACTTCACCATCAATGAACAAAGCCTTTTTCAATCCGAGTTTATTCAATGCTTCCGACAGTGCCTTGGTCTTCCCGTCCTTAAGATCTGCGCTCTCAAGAACAACAAGCTTACCAGCAGCGGCTTTCGCAGACAATGCATGCTTTAGACCAAGCGCACGAATTTTCTTTGGTAAATCATGGGCATGTGAACGTGGAACAGGTCCTTTATAAACACCACCATGACGGAAAATCGGAGCATTACGGCTACCATGACGTGCGCCGCCAGAGCCTTTTTGACGCACAACTTTTTTCGTTGAATAGCTTGTTTCACGGCGGGTTTTTACCTTGTGAGTTCCCGCACGTCTTTTAGCTAATTGATAACGAACAACACGAAACAAAATGTCACGACGTGGCTCTAAACCAAAAACGCTTTCGTCAAGCTCAACCGAACCCGCTTTTTTAGCGTCAAGTTTTAAAACTTCAGCTTTCATTACGCTTCTCCTTCTTCAGTCGACGGCGCTTCAGCGGGAGCTTCAGTCTTGGCGTCGGATTTCAATCCTGCTGGCGTCGGAAGACCTTCAGGAGCAGACTTTTTAACTGCATCACGAATAGTTACCCAACCACCTTTAGAACCTGGAACCGCGCCTTTCACCATGATTAGACCACGATCTGAATCCAGGCGAACAACTTCGAGGTTCTGAGTTGTCACACTCGCAGCGCCCATGTGACCCGCCATTTTCTTTCCTTTGAAAACACGGCCCGGATCCTGACATTGTCCTGTCGAACCATGTGAGCGATGCGAAATTGATACACCATGTGAAGCCCGCAAACCGCCAAAGTTATGACGCTTCATCGCACCTGCGAAACCTTTACCAATAGAGGTTCCCGCGACATCAACATATTGTCCAGCCAAGAAGTGCTCTGCAGAAAGCTCAGCACCAACTTCAATCAAGTTATCTTGATCTACACGGAACTCAGCAACCTTACGCTTTGGCGCAACGCTTGACTTTGCGAAGTGGCCACGCATAGCTTGTGACACACGCTTTGCCTTCGCATTACCAGCGCCAAGTTGAACGGCCGTATAACCATCCTTTTCAACCGTGCGCTGTGCAACAACTTGTACATTTTCCATTTGAAGAACAGTAACAGGAACCTGTTTACCATCTTCCATAAATAAGCGGGTCATACCCACTTTTTTTGCAATAACTCCTGAACGCATGAGACCCTCCTAGAGTTTAATTTCAACGTCCACACCCGCAGCGAGATCAAGCTTCATGAGCGCGTCTACGGTTTGTGGAGTAGGATCAACAATATCGAGAAGACGTTTATGGGTACGAATCTCAAATTGCTCACGACTTTTCTTATTCACATGCGGTGAACGGTTCACGGTGAATTTTTCAATGCGGTTAGGCAATGGAATTGGACCGCGAACAGTTGCGCCTGTGCGCTTCGCTGTCGACACAATTTCCTGAGTGCTTGCATCAAGCACACGGTAATCAAATGCCTTTAAGCGAATACGAATATTTTGGCCAGCCATTTTAGTTTCCTTTATTGGAAGACGAGACACGAATCTCGCCTTCATAACGGTTAGTTTTTACTCTTTAATTTTTGATACGACGCCAGCGCCGACTGTTCTTCCGCCTTCACGAATAGCGAAGCGGAGTTTTTCTTCCATAGCGATTGGTGAGATCAACTCAACATCAAATTTGAGGTTGTCACCAGGCATCACCATTTCCGTACCAGAAGGAAGCACAACCGTGCCTGTCACATCTGTTGTACGGAAATAAAACTGTGGACGATAATTCGCAAAGAATGGCGTATGACGACCCCCCTCTTCTTTCGTCAAGATATAAGCTTCCGCCTCAAACTTCGTATGCGGCGTAACTGAACCTGGCTTACAAAGAACCTGACCACGCTCAACATCGTCACGATCAACACCACGCAAAAGCGCACCCACGTTATCACCAGCTTCACCACGATCCAAAAGCTTACGGAACATCTCAACGCCCGTACAAGTCGTCTTCTGCGTATCACGGATACCAACAATTTCAATCTCGTCACCAACATTGATCACACCGCGCTCAACACGACCCGTCACAACCGTACCACGACCCGAAATCGAGAACACATCCTCAATCGGCATCAAGAAGGGCTGATCAACCGGACGCGCAGGCGTCGGAATATACGTGTCAACAGCTTCCAAAAGCGCACGGATCGACTTCTCGCCAATCTCTTCGTCACGACCCTCAAGAGCCGCCAAAGCTGAACCCTTAATCACAGGGATATCATCGCCAGGATAATCATAAGATGAAAGAAGCTCGCGGATCTCCATTTCAACCAATTCCAAAAGCTCTTCATCATCAACTTGGTCAACCTTGTTCATGTAAACAACAAAGTAAGGAATACCAACCTGACGGCCCAAAAGAATGTGCTCACGCGTTTGTGGCATAGGGCCATCAGCAGCATTCACAACCAAAATCGCACCATCCATTTGTGCAGCACCCGTAATCATGTTCTTCACATAATCCGCGTGTCCAGGGCAATCAACATGCGCATAGTGACGACCTTCAGTCTCATACTCAACATGCGCCGTCGAAATCGTAATCCCACGAGCCTTCTCCTCAGGCGCACCATCAATCTGATCGTAAGCTTGGAAATCTCCAAAATATTTCGTAATCGCTGCCGTCAACGTCGTCTTACCGTGGTCAACGTGACCAACTGTACCAATGTTTACGTGCGGCTTCGTACGCTCAAACTTTTCCTTTGCCATTTCTTTTCTCCTAAATTAGAGGCGTAACCGCCCTATGAACTATATTTCTTTTGAACTTCTTCTGCGATGTTCGATGGAACAGGATCATAGTGATCAAACTGCATCGAAAACTGTGCGCGACCTGATGACATCGAACGCAAAGTGTTAATGTAACCAAACATACTTTCAAGCGGAACAAATGCATTAATCGCAATATTATTGCCGCGTGGTTCTTGTCCAGAAACTTGACCACGGCGCGATGTCAAATCACCAATAATGCCGCCCGTGTATTCTTCTGGCGTAATCACTTCAACCTTCATAATTGGTTCAAGAAGTTTCGCACCAGCGGCTTTAATTCCTTCACGCATTGCCGCACGTGCAGCAATTTCAAATGCCAAAACACTTGAGTCAACGTCATGGAAAGCACCGTCAAGCAAGGTCACCTTAAAATCAATAACGGGGAAGCCAGCAATTGGACCAGAATCCATAACGCTTACAATTCCCTTTTCAACTCCAGGAATATATTCTTTTGGAATAGAACCGCCCACAATTTTGCTTTCGAATTCGTAACCTTCGCCTGGCTCGCGCGGCTCAAGAATCATCTTTACGCGCGCGAACTGACCCGAACCACCCGATTGTTTCTTATGTGTATAGTCGACTTCATGCTGTTTAGAAATTGTTTCACGATAAGCCACCTGAGGCGCACCAATATTTGCCTCAACCTTAAATTCACGCTTAAGGCGATCCACAAGAATATCAAGATGCAACTCGCCCATGCCTTTCATGATCGTCTGACCTGATTCTTGGTCAACATAAACACGGAAAGATGGATCTTCTGCAGCCAAACGCTGAAGACCTTGAGACATTTTTTCTTGGTCTGCCTTGGTTTTTGGCTCGACTGCGATCTCAATCACTGGATCTGGGAACGTCATCGTTTCAAGAACCACTGGCTCCTTATCTGAACAAAGCGTATCACCTGTTGTTGTGTCTTTAAGACCTGCAATCGCAATAATGTCACCCGCAAAAGCTTCGGAGATTTCTTCTTGTTTATTTGAATGCATCATTACCATTCGACCGATGCGCTCTTTCTTATTCTTTGTTGAATTCAAAAGTGTATCACCTTTATTCAACACACCCGAATAGATACGCGTGAATGTCAATGTTCCCATGTAGGGGTCATTCATAATTTTGAACGCGAGACCAGAAAATGCCATGCTGTCATCAGCGCGACGTGCAATATCACGTGTTTCCGTCTCATCGCCTGGTTTAAAGCCCATGTAATCAACAACATCAAGCGGGCTAGGAAGGAAGTCAATTACCGCATTCAACAATGGCTGAACGCCTTTATTTTTGAAAGCAGAACCTGCAAGAACTGGTACAAATGCGATATCCAAAGTCCCTTTACGAATAAGCTTGCGAAGGGTTTCGACATTAGGCTCATTGCCTTCAAGATATTCCATCATCGCGTCATCATCTTGCTCAACAGCAGCCTCAATCATCTTGCCGCGCCATTCATTCGCTTGATCAACAAGGCTATCACGAATATCAACTTGCTCCCATGAAGCGCCAAGATCTTCGCCTTTCCACAACCACTCTTTCATCGTGATAAGATCAATAAGACCTTCAAGCTCATTCTCCGCACCAATCGGCAATGCAACGGGTACAGCGCGAGCGCCCGTACGCTCCTCAATCATATTGACACAATTGAAGAAATCAGCACCAATTTTGTCCATCTTATTGACAAAAACGATACGTGGAACTTTGTAGCGATCGGCCTGACGCCAAACAGTCTCTGTTTGTGGCTCAACGCCTGCATTCGCATCCAAAACACATACGGCACCATCAAGAACTGCAAGCGAACGCTCAACTTCGATTGTGAAGTCAACGTGTCCCGGCGTATCAATAATATTAAAACGGTGTTTAGGGGTCAAAGCCTCTGTTCCATTTTCTGTGCGCTCCCAGAAAGTAGTCGTTGCCGCAGATGTAATTGTGATGCCGCGCTCTTGCTCTTGCTCCATCCAGTCCATCGTTGCCGCACCGTCATGAACCTCACCAATATTGTGAGACTTACCAGTATAGTAGAGAATGCGCTCAGTACATGTCGTTTTACCCGCATCAATATGCGCCATGATGCCGAAGTTACGGTAGAGCTCTAATGGATAATCACGTGCCATTTTTTTTCCAATTTATTCAATCAAGTTAGATTTGAGATAAGTTTACCAGCGGAAATGCGCAAATGCTTTATTTGCTTCCGCCATTTTGTGCGTGTCGTCGCGCTTCTTAATCGCGTTCCCGCGCGTATTCAAAGCGTCCAGCAGTTCCGCAGCCAATCGTTCTTGCATCGTATTTTCATTGCGTCCGCGCGAAGCCGCGATCAACCAACGAATCGCAAGTGCCTCACGGCGCTCCGTACGAACTTCAACAGGAACTTGATAAGTTGCACCCCCAACACGGCGCGAGCGCACCTCGAGTGAAGGCTTCACATTCTCAAGCGCTTCATGAAATGCTTCCAGCGCAGGACGACCAGACTTGCCCTCCACACGATCAAGTGCACCATAAACGATACCCTCAGCAATGGATTTTTTCCCATCAAGCATCAAGTTATTCATAAACTTAGAAAGCACCTTATCGCCATATTTAGCGTCAGGTAGAACTTCGCGTTTTTCTGCGCGATGACGTCTAGACATTCTATGTCCTCCTTATTTTGGACGCTTGGCGCCGTATTTCGAACGGCGTTGTTTACGATCTTTAACCCCTTGCGTATCAAGCACACCACGAAGGACATGATAACGCACACCGGGAAGGTCTTTCACACGACCGCCGCGGATAAGCACAACCGAGTGCTCTTGGAGGTTATGACCTTCACCCGGAATGTATGAAATTACCTCAAACCCATTCGTCAAACGAACCTTTGCAACTTTACGCATCGCAGAGTTTGGCTTCTTTGGAGTGGTGGTATAAACACGTGTGCAAACGCCCCGCTTTTGCGGACAGCTTTGCAAGTGCATAGATTTTGAGCGCTTAACCTTAGGTTGGCGCGGCTTTCGGATCAATTGTTGTATCGTTGGCATAAGGTCAATAACCCCTTCGTCCTTTAACATTTAGCGAAAATTTAGTAACTTTCGCCGCTTAATTTCAGAATTTCTAAAAGAAACCCTAACAAAACAATAAGGCCAGATGGGCGCACTGCAGCTCATCTAGCGTAATTTTCAGAGGATCGGGGCCTATTTACCCGGATCATGCATGCCTAATTTTGGCTTTGAGTCGCGTATGAAAACACGATTGTGCGCCTTCTATTGCTGAAACCATTCTTTGTCAAGCGAATAGATCATCGAACAAATGAGATTTGCAATAATATCGCTCCACCACGGCATTTAATTTCAAATGTTCTGCTTTGAGTCAATCTAAATAGTGACCAGATAGTGAGCAGATAGTGAGCAGATCGCGAGCTCTCTAAAATGATCGCCACCAAAATCGTTATCTTTGAAAATTAATTTATCACTTCGCCAATATAAAACCCATAAAACCGCTGACAGAAAGCCCAATCACGAACGAAATGAAAGAAAAAGGGGCGTCAACGACATCATCGTCTCATCCCCTTTTCTCAAAATTCAACTAAAATATAGCTTATGTGCTTTTTGCTTTTATCGTAAGCGAAATCCCATATACCCAAACGGCAAGCAAAATTACCGCAAATATAATAAGACCCCATTGTGGACTTCCGCTTGCAAAACTTGACATGATATCGCCAATTTCACGTCCGATACCGCCGGCAAATGCGGCTAAGTATGCGATATGGCTCTTCGACCAAATTGCAACCAATGCGACCAAACCAAGCCCAAGATTTCGGCCACCCCAAGAAATATTCATTTCAGGGCTCATGCCTTGACCTAATAACGCAGCTGTTCCTGCGCCAATCCCTAGAAGGACGGTGATACCAAGGGCTAACGTAACCCAAATTGGAATTCCAGTTGTTTTTAAGCTCATTTTTTGTCTCCATCTTAGTTTAACATCAACCTAAACGTTTGGATGATTGGTTTCAGTCGCATTTTTTAAAAATCAGCTTTCCGCGCAATATTCACTCTCCACGTAAATAAACAATGCGTTATAGAAATCTAATTTTTACGCGCTGAAAATGCCGAGTTTTGTATATAAGCAGGTTTTTAGAGATCCCGCGATTGTTTTTTGGGAAGGTTAAAGTGTTTGCGGGCAAGAACAAGGCGCGCATCGCGCGGGTCAATTCCCAAACTCATGATCGTATTTCTATCAAAACGTGCCCGTGCCTTTTCTTTATCAAACCGCGTTGCAAAAGCCCAATCCAACCACGCAGCGGTCGGGCTAACGTGAAAATTTGAGTTGTGATCTTGATAATGATGGGCAAGATGGTTTTGAGTGACCATCGTACCAAACCAACCTTTTTTAATTCGCAAATGCGCGAGCGTGTGACAATATTCATAGAAGAAAAGCCCAAACAAATTGCCAACGAAGACAATTTTCACTGCCGTCCAACAAGCTATCTCCAACCCTAAAAATGGAAATAGTAGTATAAAATATATCAATGACAAAGCTGAACCAATTTTTAACTCAAAACCGCCATGCCCTCCGCCCGTCAGAAACTCAGGGTTTTGCGGAAATTCATGATGCCCAATATGTGTACGGTACTGCGCATTAAATTCAGATTGCACTTCTGAAGGTTCGTGATGATAAGCAAATCTATGCAAATAATATTCAATTATTCCGTGACTCATAAATCCCCAGATAATCGGAATCCAAAACCCGCCTTGACCAGTCAGAACTGACAACGCAAGCACAAGAACAAAAATTGGAAAAAGTATTTTCACTTTACCAAACGCACTCATGACTTTCAGGGTTTCGATCATGTTTTAAACCTCTAATTTATGTGATCCTCAATTTTCGGTCCAGTCACATACAACTTACGCATTACCTAAAAAATAAAAGCAAAAATCTAAGCGTCAATAGAAAAAACAAAATCAGTGAGAACAACTTTCGCAAATTCACCGTCGAGCACTGCAAGCTGGCTATCATGAATATCTTCGGCCGACCATTTGCCGTGCGGCCAAGCATGACAGGCATCTTGCGCTAGCATGACCTCAAAACCAAAATTTCCAGCCATCCGCACTGTTGTCGACACGCAGTGTTCAGTTGAAATTCCGCATACCACCAACCTATTGACATCAACCTCTCTCAAACGCGCCTCTAAGCTCGTACCGATAAAGCTACTGTTCACGTTTTTTACAAAATGATGCTCTCCCTCGCGTGGCTCAAATCCTTCCTTAAAAGCAAAGCCTAAATGATCCGGATTCAATGGCGAACCCGCTTCGGTAGAGCCATGTTGAACGTGAAATATTTGCCAGCCCAATTTACGCGCATGCGCCAGTAATTTAAGTGCGTTTGCTTCCATCTCTATGTTGTTGCGAGTGCCTTGGCCTCTACGTGACCAATAACGATAATCATCAAAGCCTTTTTGAATATCAATTAAAATAAGCCCGATCATTGTTGTGCTTCCTTCTCAATTTCGCGTTTCGATTTTCGTCCACGCTCTGTTGCTGATTTCAGCTGACCACATGCTGCCAATATATCTTCCCCACGCGGAGTCCGCACGGGGCTCGCATATCCTGCATTTTGCACAATTTGCGCAAATCGGTGAATTCGATTATTCGACGATCGTTCATATTCGGAACCCGGCCAAGGATTAAAAGGAATCAAATTGATTTTAGCCGGAATGCCTTCAATGAGCTTGACCAATCTTCGCGCATCTTCATCACTATCGTTCACGCCTTTGAGCATCACATATTCGAAGGTAATGCGCTCAGAATTGGAAAGTCGCGGATAATCACGACAGGCTTGCAAAAGAGCCTCAATATTCCATCTCCGATTAATCGGAACGAGCACGTCACGTTGCTCATCAAGTGTTGCGTGAAAACTAATGGCCAATAAACAACCAATTTCATCACCAACTTTCTGAATTTCAGGCACAACGCCAGAGGTCGAAAGCGTAATTCGTCGCCGGCTCATCGCAATCCCGTCAGAATCCATCACAATGTTCATCGCATCGCGCACATTCTCAAAGTTATAAAGTGGCTCACCCATCCCCATCAAAACAATATTGGTAATTTTACGATTTTCGCCTGAGCGCTCACCCGCCTTTGGCCAATCATCAAGTTCATCACGCGCGAGCATGACTTGCCCGACAATCTCCTCAACAGACAAATTACGTACAAGTTTTTGCGTTCCAGTATGGCAAAACGTACATGTTAATGTACAACCAATTTGCGAGGAAATGCACAAAGTGCCCCGATCCGTCTCAGGAATATACACCATCTCAACCTCGTGCCCACCAGCAACACGCAAAAGATACTTACGCGTACCATCAGTCGAAACTTGTTTTGTTACGATCTCGGGGCGTGCCATCTCGAAATTCTCAGACAAAAGCGAACGGAACTCTTTAGAGAGATTCGTCATATTCGCAAAATCTGAAACGCCCTTGGCATAAATCCACTGCCAAACCTGCGCAATGCGCATTTTCAACGCTTTGGGGTCTTTAACGATTTGCGACAGCGCTTCATTGAACTGTGCGCGCGTCATGCCGGCAAGATTTCGTGTCGACTTTGATGAATGCGAAGGAACTGCTATCGGATTGGACTTGATCGGCGTTCTCAATGTCATGCACATAACTTTCTAATTATTTCAGTGATCCATCTGGAATATCTACTAATTTTGTTGCATTATCAAATTAACCGTAAGATTGCCATCATCTTATCTCTTTAAGCTTGCAGAATTTGATTCCAAACCAATGTCGACCACAAAAAACACATCGCTTCATGGCCCTTTGTTCGCGCTCGTCGGGTTCGCAGTATTCTCGGCGCACGACGCAGTGATCAAATCGCTTGGCAATCAATTTGGTGTCATACAAATTATGTTTTTTTCAACGCTTTTTGCAATGCCTTGGGTCTCGGCAATGGTTCTCACCGACGCTCGCGCACAAAATTTTCGCCCCAATAAGCCGTTCATGCTATTATTGAGAACCTTCTTTGCGCTTTGTTCTGCGGGTTGTGCGTTCTTTGCTTTTATGCGTTTACCACTCGCTGATGTCTATGGCCTATTATTTACAACGCCCATATGGATTACAATTATGTCGATTCCATTTTTAGGGGAAAAAGTCGGTTCTTTCCGAGGCTTCGCTGTCTGCTTAGGATTTTTGGGTGTTTTGGTAATGCTCCCATTAAGTCTGGATGATTTTGATATCGGCCATTTATCAGCTGCGCTCGCAGCACTTTGTGGGGCAGCCAACTCAATTGTGACGCGAAAAATTGGCAACAAAGAGCGTGAAGCTGTAATGATCATGCTGCCAATGCTTTTATCACTGATTATCTTAGCTATATTAATGCCGATAGATTACCAAGCCATCAATCAAGTTGAATTGTATAAACTCATCACAATCGGAAGCATGGGATTTATTGGGCAACTTTGCATTGTTATGGCCTACAAAAGATCACAGGCTGCGCTTATTGCACCTATGCAATATTCACAACTCATTTGGGCGATTATTTTTGGAATTGCGTTTTTTGATCAAAATTTAGAAACACGTAAGCTCGTGGGAGCGTCAATAATTATTGCCTCTGGCCTCATTATCATTTATCGCGAAATAAGGGGCACAACGACGCTTAATCACCCCGTTTCAACAATCAGAAATTATCGCCCGGACACTATTCGGATGTTGATTAAAAATAGAGAAAAAGAACACAATGTCGATCAATAGCTTTGGACACTTATTTAAGTTTACTACTTGGGGCGAAAGCCATGGCCCAGCGATCGGGGTCGTCATCGATGGGTGCCCACCTGAAATCCCTTTAAACGAAGCAGATATCCAGCCTCTTCTCAATGCGAGGCGGCCTGGTCAAAGTAGCACAGTAACACAACGTCAAGAAAAAGATGAAGTTGAAATTTTCTCCGGCGTTTTTGAAGGCAAAACGACTGGCACACCGATTAGTCTTGTGATCAAAAATACTGATCAACGCTCAAAGGATTACGGCGAAATCGCACAAAGTTTTCGTCCTGGTCACGCTGATCTGACATATTTTCAGAAGTACGGCAATCGTGATTTCCGAGGAGGTGGGCGTTCGTCGGCGCGTGAAACAGCCGCACGGGTGGCAGCGGGAGGCGTCGCGCTTGCTGTTCTTAAACAAATGGAACCGGGAACTGAAATTTTCTCATACATGGCGCAAATGGGCGCAGACAAAGTGGATATGACGAATTTTGATGCGATGGAAATTTCTGAAAATGATTTCTTTTGCCCTGACGCAGAGGCCGCAAAAAGATGGGATCAACAGCTAAAGACCATTCGTAAAAATGGTGAGTCGATCGGTGCTGTTATTGAAGTTCGCGTAACGGGAGTGCCCGCAGGACTAGGCGCTCCAATTTATGCAAAACTGGATACAGATATCGCCGCGGCACTCATGTCAATAAACGCAGTTAAAGGCGTTGAAATCGGCGAAGGCATGAACGCAGCCGTTCTCAAGGGCTCTGAAAATGCCGATGAAATGTGGTTTGAAAATGGCGAGCTTAAGTTTTCTGACAATCACGCCGGTGGCATTCTCGGTGGAATTTCAAGTGGGCAAGATATTCTTGCAAGATTTGCGGTCAAACCCACAAGTTCGATTTTAACGCCAAGACGTACTGTGAACAAAAACGGGGAAAATATCGAATTGATTACAAAAGGTCGACATGATCCTTGCGTCGGCATTCGCGCCGTTCCTGTCGCGACCGCAATGATGGCGCTCGTTCTTGTTGATCACATCTTGTTACATCGCGGACAAGTGGGAACCAATCGCGGGCATTTTCCCAAAAGTTAAACTCGACACCTGCCTTGCCAACATCATAAGTTAAATCTAGTTTAGTGAAATGCTTGGCAACTATCATGAAATCGAAAATTCCTTGCGCGCCGCAATTGCGCTTTCGGGCAACGAGAGTTTTGATGGCGACTTGGATTACAAAGAGCCACCGTTTTCTTTCATAGCAGAAGCGGCAATACTAATTTTGGTAAATGTGTATAAAACACCTTCTGTTTTGCTAACCACACGATCAAAACAATTGCGAAAGCACCCGGGCCAAGTTGCGTTTCCAGGTGGACGCAAAGATGAAATTGACGCGACACTGTTGCAAACAGCCTTGCGCGAAGCCAGTGAAGAGATTGGACTTCCGATTAATCATCCGCTTATTCATTTAGGACAGCTACCAGACCACAAAACAATTTCTAAGTTTAAAGTTACGCCATTTATCGCGATCAACAAAATCGAATTTGAATATAAATTAGCTGCCAATGAAGTCGAGACTATCTTCGAAGTGCCACTAAAAAATATCACCCCCTCAAACTTTTACATTGATCAACATGAATTTATGGGTTCTCAAAGGCGTTTTTTTGTTTTTCGGCACGAAACGTTCTATATTTGGGGAGCAACCGCCCGCATTCTGCACAACCTCGCTCGAAGGCTTCATAATGTCTGCGCGATATGAGATCAATTCTGAAGCGACAAGCAAGATTTTTGCGCTATTTCTAACGCAAAATGTGGATTGTTTTATTGTGGGAGGTGCGGTGCGAAACTACCTTCTAAAAGAACCAATTAATGATATCGATTTCGCTGTGTCTTGCACGCCAGATCAGACAATCGAGATTTGTAAATTCGCCAGGCTAAAGGTGATAAAAACTGGCTACGAATATGGAACTGTTACCATTCTCATTGAAGGTAAAGCCTTTGAGGTGACAAGTTTTCGCAAAGATATTGAAACCGATGGCCGGCACGCCAAGACAATATATACAGAAACTATCTTTGAAGATGCGGCGAGACGTGATTTTACAATTAATGCGCTCTACATGGATTCGAAAGGCAACATAATCGATCCATTAAACGTACGCCGTGATGTTGAGGGCCTTCGCTTAAGATTCGTTGGTGATCCCCAGACAAGAATTCTCGAAGACTACTTACGCATTTTACGTTTTTTTCGGTTTTTCGCGCAATATCAGCTGAAATTAGATCAATCTACGCTCGACATTATAAAAATGTCTCAAGAAGGCTTATCGCAAATTTCAAATGAACGCATTGGGATTGAAATGCGCAAACTTTTAAGCGCTCCCTATTTTGCCCAGTCGCTAATTCAAATGAATAAATGTCAGATTTGGCGCCAATTGGAATGGTTCGTGGATATGAACAAAATCACCCGATGGGACGATTTTGAAAGGCACAATGACATTCCTGCTGACTGGCGACTTCGTGTTGTCGCAATTTCCCATGAAATTCCCCAAAAACGTTGGTCACTTAGCAAACAAGAAACGCGTGACATTTGGGAAATAAAAGCCGCGTCCCAAAATGCGCAACCAATCGCTCAAATCGCTTTTGATTATGGGCGCTCAATTACATATGCGGCGGCCGCGCTTAAGGCATTTAATAATGCGGAATCATTACCAAATAATCTCGAGAGTGAAACTCGTCGCGGCGAAAACGCGACGTTTCCGATTACGGGACAAGACCTACTAGCGTTAGGGTTTCAAGGGCCCAAACTAGGTGCCCAACTTAAGTATTTAAAAACCCTATGGTTAAACTCTGATTTTAAGCTTACTAAGCAAGAACTGATCAAAAAAGTCGAGGTTTAATATGCTTTTGTCCGAAGTTTTATTACTTGCACAATTGATGACAGCCGGACAGGTGACGCCCGGACCGAATAATGCGCTTCTCTCTTCGTCTGGAATGCGCTTTGGATACCGAGCTACACAGCCGCATGCTTGGGGAATTCTTTGCGGACATGCATTTTTAGAATTTGCGGTCGCACTGGGCCTCGGCACTATTTACGCACAATTTCCATTCATTGAACGTATATTAACCTTCGTGGCTGTTTTGCTCATAATTTACTTGGCGTATAAAATTGCGATGGCCCCTGTCGACCGTTTGGCCACCATAGATGGGCACGATAAACCGTGGACATTTTGGCAAGGCTTCGCATTTCAATGGATCAATCCAAAGGTATGGTTTATTGCAATGGGAATCGCCGGACAATTTGCAAGCGGAACAGACCCATTAAAAGCCGCTATGATCATTGGTGCAGTTACGGCGTCAACCGCGATTATCTCCACACAAACATGGACAATATTTGGAGTTGCTATGCGTCAGGTACTCAACACTCCCTTGCGAAGACGCTTGTTCAATATCGCTATGGCAAGCCTCATGGTCATTTCAGTTATTGCGATGTTACAGGATCATTGATGCGCAGATTTGGAAATACGCCAAACCCAAATATTTATTACAGCCATCGGCCAGGCGCGTACGGTATATTTTTTAAAGACAACAAAATTCTGTTAACCTATGAACATTCAACAAATCGAGAATGGCAATTGCCCGGCGGAGGACTCGAAGGTACGGAAACACTTCATTGCTCGCTGCACCGTGAAACTTTTGAAGAAACAGGGTGGAGCGTACAGCCACTATTTAAGCACACTATCTATAAGCGTTATGTTTTTATGCCGGAATATCAAAAATATGCGGAAAAAATCTGTCACATTTATGTCGGGCGTGCAATCACACGTAAAGGTTCAGCGATTGAAAAAAATCATGAGGCTCATCTCGTCACTATAGATTTTGCGCTTAAAAATCTGGCACTTGATTGCGACCGCGAAATTTTGCACCGCCTAAATTTTTGATACATAAATAAAATAACCATCTTTTAACCCTGTCAGTCCATAATACGCCAATGCGTTGGAGAAAACTCATTGTTCTATTTTTGATATTTGAGAACATGTTTGCAGAAAGCCTCACGATTGCACAGTGGAACGCAAATATGTCAAAAAAGGGCCCAGGCCTTCTCATTAAAGAACTGCTCGAAAATTCAAGTGACTTTGAAAATGACTTCTTGCTAATACAAAAAATAAACCCTGACGTGTTAATACTCACCAATGTCGATCAAGATCCCCAAAATTGGTCTGCAGATATCCTTTCTCAATCGCTGAAACTACCCTACTATTTTACAGGCCCTACCAATCGCGGTTATCAATCCGGACACGACCTAGATCAAGATGAGAAATTGAGCGCGAATGATGCTTGGGGATATGGTATTTTTCGTGGCAATCACTCAATGGTCATTTTGTCGAAATACCCTATCAAGCTCGTGCACAGTTTTTCAAACTTTAAATGGTCGCATCTCGAGAATGCGATACCCCCCACTATAGACTCAAAGCCATATTATTCTGATAAAATTTGGGATGAGTTTCCATTATTTTCTTCAGGGCTTTGGCAAGTCGAGATCGCTGATACAACCTTTATTATCCCTTATTTAACACCACCTGCCTTTGACGGTGAAGTGAAATATAATCAACTCCGAAACCGTGCGGAATTGAGTTGGATATCCAACTATATTTCGGGCGCTTCATATGTTGACGATACGGGAACGGAAGCAAAGATAACCGCGATGCCGTTTGCGATTGTGGGTACGCTCAACGTTGATCCAGAACGTGGCAATGGTCACAAAGCAACAATTGACGCCCTTCTCAAAAATCCTAAAATTAATGACTTTAACGAAAATCAAACAACTGTCGATTGGCGGGACTTAGAGCTTGGAGAAATGCGGGTCAGCTATATTCTTCCAAGCCATCATCATTCTCTTATTGAACAAGGTAAAATCGAAATGTCGGCCTCAAATCATGATTTAATTTGGCAAAAGATAACACGCTAAAATTTTGCAAGAGAGACTTACATTTATTTATCAAGATTGCTAGTCTTTGTTGACAATCGTGAGATAAAATTGACAAAAAAAATAGCCGCCATAACCACTGTACGAAACGACAAAATCTTTCTTAGAAAATGGATCGAATATTACGGGAACCAGTTTGGAAGAAAGAATCTTTACATTGTATTTGATGGTCAAGATCAAGAGCCACCAGAAGGCAGTGATGATTTAAATATTATACGACTTCCTCATATCCCGAAGAAGCGCGTACCAGCGATGCGTCGTCGCGCGAAAATTATGTCTTATATAGCGAAAGCACTGCACCATAATTTCGATATTGTAATCGCCACCGACGTCGATGAATTTTTGATTATTGATCCAAAGTCTTCCTTTAGCTTACCTGAATATCTTTCTCGCGTAAAAAAACGCACTAGCATTTCAGGGTTAGGACTCGACGTTGGTCAGAATTTACAGCATGAAGGACCTATTGATCCCAATTTGCCATTCTTGTCGCAACGTAAATTTGCACATGTTTCGGCGCGTTACACAAAGCCCTCCACGAGTTTTAAACCTATAATTTGGGGATCAGGCATCCATCGAGTGAAACGCCGCAATTTTCATATTGACCCCAATCTATTTCACTTTCATTTTGGTATGGTTGATTATCAGCTTTCTACTGGGAAAACCACCGATCCGGATAGATTAAAGACAGGTTGGAAAGGCCATCTAGAACGTCGCGAAAAGCTCTTCGGAATTGTCACTGAGAATCAGCCTGTTCCCGGCGATACATATTTTGAAGAAGCGCGACAACTTCAAACACGCCGGCGACCTTGGTACAGCTTAAATAAGCCTGCAATGATAAAAGATGATCCTGTTATTATAATTCCTGAAAGATTTAAGGGCATCGTGTGAAACGCATTTTGTTGTTTGGAATCATGTGTGATGAAGGACCCCACTTATTGGAGTGGATCGCTCATCATAAACGTATTGGTTTTACGGATATTATAATCGCCGAAAACAACTCGGATGACGGAACACGCGAAGCCCTTCAAATCCTAGATCAAATGGGCATAGTTCAGTATATCGACAACTCGGAAATTCAATTAGAAAATCCAGGGAAACGGCCCTATCAACTCCAACTTAATATCAAACTCCCGCATATTTCGATGTACCAAAATGCCGATTGGGCCATGATGTTGGACACAGACGAATTTTTAAACGTAAAAATTGGCGATGGATTCGTTACTGACCTTATTGAACAATTTGACAACCGACCCCATGCAATATCTTTACAGTGGTGCCATTTTGGCAGTACTCAAAGGGCAAAGATCTCTGAGAGATTAACCACGGAGCGATTTACGGCATGTGAGAACTTCAAAGATCCTCCCACTAAGCGAACATTTAAAACGATTTTTAAGCCAAAATATTTCCAGCGTCCCAAAATACATTTCCCACATAAACCTCGAAATACGAATTTAATATATTTAGATGGGTCAGGTAATTTATTAGATGCAGAAACAGAGAGCAAGCACAGACTTATCGACCCAGATTGTGCAAAATTTGCGCAAATCAACCATTACAAAATCAGAGATCTAACCAGCTTTTTAGCTAACGTTCTCCGCGGCCGAAATCCTCAATTTCCAAGAAATTATGATTTAAATTATTGGAAATCAGCCGATAAAGGCAAAGTCATTGATGAAACGCTCGCAAAAATGGCTCCCCAAACTCGCGCCATTATGAATGAGCTCAATGCGCAATCTGATGGCGTTTTGTACGAGCTTCGAAATTACGCGATTCAGCACAAAAATTCGATGGTCGAAAAAATACTAAAAACCGATAAATCTCTTCGCGAACTCAAAAGTTCGATTGAAAAATATTGGCGAGAAAATCCAATAAATATGCCGAATTGACATAGGCGGAATATTTATTTATAAAATGCGCAATTTAATCGGAAGCTTTAAGCCTTCCGGTCCTATGTATAAAAATAGGATCGCCACCCAACAGCGAGTTTCGCCCTTGGGTGTTTTTGGGCTTTTTGCATATGTAAACCGGTACAAGATGCAGAAGGAGCATGCATGTTTGAAAATCTATCTGAGCGTCTAGGCGGAATTTTTGACGGCTTGACCCGTCAGGGCGCTTTAACAGAAGAAGATGTAAAGGCAGCTTTACGTGAAGTTCGTGTTGCGCTTTTAGAAGCTGATGTTGCATTGCCGGTTGTCCGCGATTTCACAAGCAAACTGAAAGACAAAGCAACAGGCGCGGCCGTTACCAAATCTGTGACGCCAGGACAAATGGTTGTCAAATTTGTCCATGATGAAATGGTGCAGATGCTAGGTGGTGAAGATAAATCTCTTGCAGAGTTAAAAATTGACAGTCCGCCCGCTTCTATTTTGATGGTGGGTCTTCAAGGGTCAGGAAAAACGACAACAACAGCAAAAATCGCAAAGCGGCTCAAAGAAAGAAATAGTAAACGTGTTCTTCTGGCATCTCTTGACACCCGCCGCCCCGCTGCCATGGAGCAACTACAAGTTTTAGCTAATCAAGTTGGTGTCGATTTTTTACCAATTATCCAAGGTCAGCCTGCGGTCGATATCGCCAAACGTGCCAAACAACAAGCCACCTTGGGCGGTTATGATGTCTATATTCTCGATACAGCCGGACGCTTGCATATTGATGATGATCTTATGGAAGAAGCGGTGCAAGTTCGCGATACCGCAAAACCAAATGAGACTTTACTTGTTGTTGACGGTTTATCTGGACAAGATGCTGTTAATGTCGCGGAGAACTTTCACAATCAAGTCAATATTTCCGGGGTCGTGTTAACACGCATGGATGGTGACGGTCGTGGGGGCGCGGCCCTTTCGATGCGAGCGGTTACTGGCAAACCCATTAAGTTTGTGGGCCTTGGTGAAAAAATGGACGCGCTCGATGAATTTGATGCTGAGCGGGTCGCGGGTCGCATTCTTGGCATGGGCGACATTGTTGCACTTGTTGAAAAGGCACAAGAGACTTTCGAAGCTGAACAAGCTGAGCGCATGATGAAGCGCTTTCAAAAAGGTGTGTTCACGATGAACGACTTAAAAATGCAACTCGAGCAAATGAAGAAAATGGGCGGAATGGACGGGATCATGTCAATGATGCCCGGAATGAACAAAATGCAAAAGCAAATGGCTGGAGCGGGCGGCCTTGATGACAAGGTTCTCGACCGTCAAATCGCGATCATTAATTCAATGACGAAAAAGGAAAGACGCAACCCTAAATTACTCCAAGCGTCTCGAAAAAAACGAATTGCTGCTGGCGCGGGCGTGGAAGTATCCGACATCAATAAGCTCGCCAAAATGCACCTTCAAATGTCCGATGTGATGAAAAAAATGGGTAAAATGGGCAAAGGTGGCATGATGCGCCAGGGGCTCGCTTCTCTTTTTGGGATTGGCGGCAAAGGTATGACACCACCTGCAGGCATGGGCGGTGATTTGGGAGGCTTGAGTGGCGGAGGCTTACCTTCCAATATGGGCGGACAGCTTCCCAAAGGTATGACGCTTCCCGGCAATCTTTCCGGATTGGGAAAGAAGAAATAATGAGTACTCTTCTCTCCAAATTGCGACAAGAACACGGGCAAGAGAAATTATTTTCTCCCTCTAAGATTGCACATAATATGCAGAAATTTACGAAAATTTGCGCGTTGTTTTCTACAGATTGGGGAATTTAAATTGAAACCCATTTTAGAAACAGAGCGCCTTATCTTACGTAAGCCTGTCGAATCTGATTTCGAACAAGAAATTGCGTTTTGGCAAAGCCCACGGGCAAAAACGATAGGGGGCTTAAAAACACGTGAAGATGTCTGGCGCGCACACGCGATGCTACAAGGCCATTGGCATTTTAGAGGCTATGGTTTTTTTGCGCTCATTGAGAAAGCTACCAATACATATATTGGACGCGTCGGCCCTTGGTATCCAGAAGGTTGGCCCGAAATTGAAATGAGCTGGACAATAACTAGTCCTAAACATGAGGGTAAAAGCTTTGCGTTTGAAGCCGCAAAGGCAGCGTTAAAATACAGCTTTACGAAATTAGGCATTCCGACAATTATCAGCCTCATCGAACCTAAAAACGTGCGCTCTATTGCCCTTGCACAACGGCTTGGTGCGTGTGCGGACGGGGAATTTTTTATGCCTAATCATGGCACGCACACAATATTTAGACACAACCCAATTTCGGAGCACTCATGACAATTCAGCGCATCGAAAGCCAAAACCTAATATTAAGAGGTGCACGCAAAGAGGACTTTCTTCAATTCGCGCAATTTTACACGTCTGAACGCGCGGTTCATGCAGGCGGCATAAAAACAAAGCGCGAAGCATGGAACATATTAGCGGCCAATATCGGACATTGGGATTTGAATGGGTTTGGCATGTTTGTCATCACAAGGAAAGAATCTGATCTCGCTTTGGGCATTGTTGGTCCCTATTATCCATTTGGCTGGCCCGAAAAAGAAGTCGGATGGGTCCTGTTTAATTCAAAATCTGAAGGACAAGGAATCGCGTTTGAAGCGGCAAAAACCGCAATTGAACACGTTTGGCAATGTCTCGGCTGGAATTCAATCGTTAGCTATATTCATCCTGAAAATCAGCGCTCAATTGCTCTTGCTGAACGCTTGGGCGCAACAATTGATGAGGGCGCATTGATTCCCAAGCCCGACGTTCCTTGTCTCGTTTTTAGACATTCCCCAAAAGGAGAGTTTCGTGAGTGATTCAGATCAAATTTTAGGTGAACTTCGCAATACAATCGATAGGCTGGATGCTGTTTTGGTATATACACTCGCTGAACGCTTCCGCGCCACTAAACAAGTTGGCCGCCTCAAAGCTGAATATAGCCTCCCGCCCGCAGACCCAAAGCGGGAAGCAGAACAAATTGAGCGCCTGCGAAAGCTCGCGCTTGATGCGAATCTCGATCCTGAGTTCGCAGAAAAATTCCTCACTTTCATTATCAATGAAGTCGTGAAGAACCACAGATCTTTTCAAAAGACGCCAAATAAGGAGAAATAATTATGGCATTGAAAATTCGCTTGGCCCGTGGTGGCTCCAAAAAACGTCCTTTTTATCGCATTGTTGCGGCAGATTCACGCATGCCGCGCGACGGTCGTTATCTTGAAAAACTCGGCACATATAATCCGCTTCTGCCCAAAGATAGTGAAGAGCGCGTTAAAATGGATATCGAAAAAGTCGAGGCATGGATTGCGAAAGGCGCAAAACCAACAGACCGCGTTGCGCGCATGCTTGAAGCTGCAGGAAAAATGGAGAAAACGGAGCGCAATAATCCTAAAAAAGGTGCTCCTGGCAAAGCCGCGCAAGATCGCGCTGAAGCAAAAGCTGCTAAACTCGCGGCGGCGGCTGAGGCTCCAGCAGAATCAGCTGAACCTGCAGAGGAAGCAGCTGCTGAAGAGGCTCCAGCTGAGGCACCTACTGAAGAGTAAAGCTATGCCTAATTTGCAAACTGCAAGTTATGATTAATCGATTTCGAGAAAGCAAATTCAGATTTGCTTTCTCTTTCTATTTTTAACGAACTTGATTAAATGAGCCTTATGAAAAAAGACAAAGTATGTGTCGGCGCAATAGCCGGTGGGTTTGGTGTCCGTGGAGAAGTGCGGATAAAGAGTTTTTGCGCAAACCCCGAGGATATAAAACAATACTCCCCTTTATTTGACAATCAGTCACAAACATATACTATTGATTCACTACGCTCAATTAAAGATGGGTTTGCCGCTCAAATCAATGAAATCAAGAGTAAAGAAGACGCGGATATCCGAAGAGGCACGCGGTTATATGCAGACCGCAACCAATTTCCAGCCCTCAACGACGACGAATTTTATGTGTCTGATCTTGTGGGAATGAGCGCCTATGACGGACATAACGAACTTATCGGAAAAATCAAATCCATTCAAAACTTCGGCGCAGGTGATCTTCTTGAATTACACTTCGGCAAAAAAAACGTATTTATTCCTTTTACGCGTGATGTTGTGCCTACCGTAGATATCGACAATCGCAAAGTGATAATTGATCCGCCTGAAGGCCTTCTCGAATGACATTTAAAGTTAACGTAATCACATTATTTCCTAATGCGTTCCCTGGCGTTCTTGCCCATTCGCTGACTGGGCGAGCGCTCAAAGATGGCAAATGGTCACTTAAAATTACGAATTTGAGAGACTTCGGAATTGGGAAACACCAAGATGTGGATGCACCGCCTGCTGGTGGTGGCGCGGGACTGGTTATGCGCCCCGACGTATTGCAAGCCGCTTTAGAAGCGACAGTGCGCGTAAACGAGAAATACGAAAATTATACAAAAATTGCACTTTCACCCCGTGGTAAACCTTTTACACAAGCATGCGCTGAAAAATTATCAAAACAAAGTGGAATGACGCTGATTTGCGGTCGTTTTGAAGGATTTGATCAACGATTTATCGACAAAAACGAAATACAAGAAGTTTCAATAGGTGATTTTGTGATGACGGGCGGCGAAATTGCAGCACAGGCCTTGATTGATTCAACAATTCGTCTTATAGACGGCGTCGTTGGGAATCAGGCTTCCATTGAAGAAGAATCGTTTTCGAATGGCTTGCTTGAACATCCTCAATATACAAAGCCTTCTGACTGGAATGGCCTGCATGTTCCCGAAACTCTCCTTTCTGGGCATCATGGGGAAATCGCCAAATGGCGAAAGTCCAAATCAGAAAGCTTTACAAAAGAAAGACGTCCCGATCTCTGGCGCGCATATATGGAAGCGTTAGGAGAGACAGAGCAATCGGATGAGTAAATTAAGATCTTGCCAAATCGTGCAAGGCAATTGGAGGCCGATATGGACTTAATCAGAACGCTCGAAGCTGAGCATATTAGTGAACTTGGAAAAACCATACCTGATTTCAAAGCAGGCGATACAATCCGGGTTGGTTTTAAAATTATTGAGGGCACGCGCTCGCGTGTTCAAAATTACGAAGGTGTTTGCATTTCGCGCCGTGGTGGCGACACATTGGATGCAAGTTTTACTGTTCGCAAAATTTCATTCGGAGAAGGCGTTGAACGTGTATTTCCGCTGTACTCAACAAATATCGATAATATCGAAGTTGTGCGTCGTGGCCGTGTCCGTCGCTCCAAGCTATATTATTTGCGTGCACGTCGCGGGAAGTCTGCGCGCATTGCAGAAGATTCTAACTATAAACCGCTAAAATCGAAATCATAAGAAAGGTCTGATCAAATGAAAAAGGAAATACACCCCGATTACCACATGATCACAGTTCAAATGACTGATGGCTCTTCTTACCAGACGCGTTCCACTTACGGAAAAGATGGAGATAAACTTAATCTTGAGATTGATCCGACAAGCCATCCTGCTTGGACAGGCGGCGGCGCCAAATTAATGGATGCTGGTGGTCGCGTATCTAAATTTAAGAAAAAGTACGAAGGTTTGGGCTTCTAATTTACCCAAAGTTTGTTTACGTTTGAGGGCGCTTCTAGCGCCCTTTTCATTCGATACAAGGCATGTCAATATGGCTCATATTATCACCTTTGGAAACGAAAAAGGCGGATCTGGAAAATCCACAACCGCAATGCATATTTTCGCCGTCGCAGCGCATTCCGGTTATAAAGTTGGCGTTTTAGACCTTGATTTACGTCAACTGTCATTTCAACACTATATCGAAAATCGAATAAAGACAGCTACAGTTCAAAATGTCGATCTTCCTATGCCGATCATGTTTGCGCTTCAAGAAAGTCAACTTGATAGTAAAATTCAGTCTCAAGTTGAAGAAGAGCGTTTTTTTACGGAAGGTCTCGAAAACTTGGAAAAAGACTGCGACATAATCATGATCGATTGCCCTGGGTCAAATTCAAATTTCGCGCGCATGGCTCATTCTGTTGCAGATCTTCTCATCACCCCAATGAATGAAAGTTTTGTCGACTTTGATATGTTAGCAAAAATCGACCCTGCGACCGAAAAAATTTCCGGGCCCTCGCTCTATTCTGAAATCGTTTGGGAAGCACGCAAACTTCGCAAATCTGCTGGCCTTGATCCCCTCGATTGGATCGTCGTGCGCAACCGAATGTCCACAAACCGAGCCCATAACAGGCGTAGAGTTTCAAAAAAATTAAAAGAATTTTCACAGCGTATTGGATTTAGAACCGCGCCAGGTCTATCAGAACGGGTGATATTTAGAGAACTCTACACCAAAGGGATTACGCTGCTAGACGTGCCTTATATCAGTACAGAAAACACCTCAATGTCGCATGTGGCTGCCCGCCATGAACTCAGAGAGCTAATCTCAGCTTTGCGATTAAAGGATTTCAATTTAGAAATTTAAATGGTTTATTCGCTAGGTGCGATTACGAAGCATTTGTCGCTAACACTTCCAAGTTCGCTACAGGCGTTATAAGCGGCACTCCTTGATAGCCCCGAAAATCGAGGGCGATACCCAGAGTTTACACTCACCAATGTTCTGGGTGCATCTGAAAGATACGATGGAATAGCTGATAGCGCATTAATCACTGCATTTTCGGCTGCTGATTTATCTGAAAAAGAATCAAGTTGAATTGCAAAAGCACCGGCAGCACTGGAACTGCTCGATACACTCGCTGATTGAGATACATTTGGACGTGTAGGAGGTCGCTCTACCATTCCAATTGGCGAATCAATTGTTGGTGCCAGAGCAACGGAGGTATTTTGAACATCATTTAGAATCGCTGCAACTTGAACATTCAATTGCGATTCTTGACGCGCTTGAGGTCGTTGAACTGTACCTAAAGATGACGAAACTGCACTTACTGTCGTAGTAGCCGCAGCAG
The DNA here is from genome assembly GCA_965263365.1 of Paracoccaceae bacterium. GTDB lineage: Bacteria > Pseudomonadota > Alphaproteobacteria > Rhodobacterales > Rhodobacteraceae > CANMUM01. Next base: position 158,035 of record OZ253672.1, on the reverse strand, counting down.
GAGCCGTTGTCGTAACAGCGGATGTCGCAACCGCAACTTGCGTATTAAGATTTGGTCGAGCGGCCGGTCGATTGGCCGCGATCGTAATTTGTCTTTGTGGTCGAGCTTGTGTATTTTCAGACTGCTGTGAAGCTGTTGTTGTGGGTTGCTGAGGCTCCGTTTGGGGTTGTGGAGCTGGCTGCGTGTTTTGCCTCTGAACCCCTGATAGCCTTGGCCTTGAGATATTTGACACCCGCACGTTTGAAGTTGCTTTGCGGAAACCAAGATCTAAAAGCGCGCCTATTTGTTCATTTCTCTGATAACTAGATTGCCCTCCAAACATTGAAACGATCATGCGCTCATTTCCGCGCTTGGCTGTTGCAACAAGATTATAACCGGCAGCTCTCGTATACCCTGTTTTGATACCATCAGCACCAGGATAGTCCTTTAAAAAGCGAATATTTGAATTAGAGAAATTGCCTAGGGGCGTCTCCGCGTAATGACGCGAGAAAAGATTGTAATAGCGAGGATAGTCATAAACAATATGACGTCCCAATTTAGCCATATCAGAAGCCGTCGAATAATGACCTGACTGCGTAAGCCCGTGCGGGTTCTTAAAATTGGTCGAATTCATGCCCAACTTACGAGCTGTGCTATTCATATAGGCTGAGAAATTTTGTTGGCTTCCGGCAATCGCTTCAGCAATGGCAACAGATGCGTCATTTGCAGATTTAATCGCTGCTGCTCTTACGAGATATTTAAACTTAATGGTTGAACCTGCACGTAAGCCCATTTTCGATGGAGGTTGAGACGCCGCATGATTCGATATTCTTACGTTTGACTCAAGACTTATGCGCCCTGCCTCGAGCTCAGCAAAGGCAATGTACAGAGTCATCATTTTAGTCAATGATGCAGGATGAAGCTTTTGATTAGCGTTATGCGAATAAATTATTTGACCATTTCGAGCATCGACAACTTGTGTCGCATAAGGCGCGGAAAGTGCGCGAAATGGCATAATCATGACCAATACTAAGGAAACAAGCGCGAACAATCGCACGGAAAATATACTCAACATCTTTTGCCTCATTGCTCTTAGAGCTTATAATTACGTTCATTTTATCACAATTTAAACCAAAATCAAGTATTAGGCTTAATTGCGCTTATCGGCATAAAATCAGCGCATAAAAGATGTATTTGTGCAATGCACAAATCATTATTGACGCAGCGCACAAATTGCGCTATACTCTTATTTAGCTCAAATGAGCTCTCCTAGACAAAAATCTCTTTTAAGGACCGTGACAATGAACGATAAAGTAAACAAAGCCGCACAAGACGCCGTCAAAAATGCTGAAACAATCATGAAAGACGCTCAAGACACACTAAAAACTGCATTCGAAAAAGCATCAAAATCACTTGAAGATGTCAATAAATTTAACAAAGATAACCTAGACGCTGTGATGAAATCTAGCGAAATCACTGCAAAATCTACTGAGCAACTCGGGAAAGAAATTGCAGAAATTTCTAAAAAGAATTTCGACACAACTGTTGCAGCAACTCAAGAATTTGCAAGCGTAAAAACAGTGAATGAACTCTTTGAAAAACAAACTAATTTTGTAAAAGCTTCTTTCGATACTTATACTGCTCAATTCAAAGCAATTGCTGACCTCGCAACAAAAAGCGCTAAAGAAGCAAGTGCGCCTTTGCAAGCACGCGCGGAAGCCGCTGGCGACTTAGCTAAAACTCTCCAAGCTTAAAAGCCAAATAAAAATTTTAATAAGGGCGCGCCAATGGCGCGCTTTTTTTTGGAAAATAAATTACAAATTCGAATTTAATTGACCTCCCTAAAAATCAAAATCATAATAAATGCGCAAAACAGACTTATTCGTCGCAAATAACCCAAAATATGCAAACTAAGTAATGCAAAAGTTTCATATAAAAGGTTTGGCAGTTGGAAAAGGGAACAAATATGAGCAGTCCGAATATTTTAATCCTCATGGTGGACCAACTTAACGGGACTTTCTTTCCTGATGGCCCTGCAGATTGGCTACACGCGCCCAACCTTAAAAAGCTCGCAAGACGCTCTTTTCGTTTTCAAAACGCCTATACAGCCAGCCCACTATGCGCACCCGGGCGCGCGAGCTTTATGTCAGGTCAGCTACCTTCGGTAACTGGCGTATATGATAATGCTGCTGAATTTCCATCTGATCTACCGACTTATGCACACCATCTTCGTCGCGCTGGTTATCAAACTTGCTTGAGTGGAAAAATGCATTTTGTAGGGCCTGATCAGTTGCATGGTTTTGAAGAGCGTCTGACGACCGATATATATCCAGCCGATTTTGGTTGGACACCCGACTATCGAAAACCTGGAGAGCGTATTGATTGGTGGTATCACAATATGAGCTCGGTTACTGATGCAGGTGTCGCAGAAATTTCCAATCAGATGGAATATGATGACGAAGTTGCGCATCATGCTGTACAAAAATTGTATGATCTTGCTCGCAATCATGATGAACGCCCTTGGTGTTTAACTGTCAGCTTTACGCATCCACACGATCCCTATGTCGCACGTAAAAAATACTGGGACCTTTACGAAGATTGCGAACACCTTCTCCCCAGCGTCCCAGCAATGAATTATGATAGCCATGATCCACACGCCAAACGAATTTTTGATGCGAATGATTGGCGCAATTTTGATATTAAAACCGAAGACATTCAGCGCTCACGCCGCGCATATTTTTCGAATATTAGTTATCTTGATGATAAGATCGGCGAAATTATTTCGACCTTAGAATCGACACGGCAATACGCGGTGATTGTCTTCGTTTCCGATCACGGAGATATGCTTGGCGAGAGAGGCCTTTGGTTTAAAATGAATTTCTATGAAGGCTCCGCGCGCGTTCCAATGATGATCTCTGTGCCTAATGGAAAAAATACGCGCATTGATGATCCTGTATCGAACATAGATATCTGTCCCACTTTATGTGAAATTGCAGGCATTAACTTGGAAGAAATTCAAGAATGGACAGAAGGCGAGTCGCTCATACCGTTAACGAGAGGCGCAAAACGCACAACTCCAGTCGCGATGGAGTATGCTGCCGAAGCGAGTTACGCGCCGCTTGTTGCACTTCGTGACCAAAGTTTTAAGTACACCCGCTGTGAACTTGATCCCGAACAACTTTTTGATCTCGAAACAGACCCTCAAGAGCTAAATAATCTAGTCGATAATCCTGACTACGCCGAAATTCTCTCTCAATTTCGTACCGACGCCAATAAACGTTGGGATCTCGCAAAATTTGATCAAGACGTTCGAAAGTCTCAAGCAAAACGCTGGATCGTTTATGAGGCACTCCGGCACGGCAATTACTATCCATGGGAATTTCAACCCCTGCAAAAAGCAAGTGAACGCTTTATGCGCAATCATATGGATTTAAATGATGTCGAAAAAAATCAGCGTTTTCCTCGCGGCGAATAATTCAAATACAATTTAGAAAGGCACTCGAATGTCACAACCTGACTATATCATTATTGGTGCTGGAAGTGCCGGCTGTGCAATGGCCTACCGATTAAGCGAAGCTGGTAAGCGTGTCCTCGTGATTGAACACGGTGGCAGTGATGCGGGCCCCTTTATTCAAATGCCCGGCGCATTATCATATCCAATGAACATGAAGCGCTATGATTGGGGCTTCCAAAGTGAGCCAGAACCACATCTTGGCGGACGTAAGCTCGCGACGCCCCGCGGCAAAGTGATCGGCGGCTCAAGCTCAATTAATGGGATGATCTATGTGCGTGGTCATGCATGTATTTATGATCAGTGGCGCGATCAAGGTGCGGAAACTTGGGGATTTTCTGACGTGTTGCCTTATTTTAAGCGCATGGAAAATTGGCACGATGGAAGTCATGGTGGTGACCCAAGTTGGCGTGGCACGAATGGGCAACTCTATGTGACAAGAGGCAAGCGCACCAATCCCTTAACGCAAGCTTTTGTCAAAGCTGGCCACCAAGCAGGCTACCCAACGACTTCTGATTATAATGGCGCTCAACAAGAGGGCTTTGGGCCTTTTGATATGACCGTTTGGAAAGGCAATCGTTGGTCTTCTGCGAAGGCTTACCTGCGACCTGCATTGGCTCAATTTGACTGCACACTCATGCGCGCACGCGCAGTTCGCGTTATCATGGATGGTAATCGCGCTCTCGGCATCGAGATCGAACAAGCCGGAAGACGTGAGAATATTTACTCAAAAGAAGAGGTTATTATTGCAGCCTCTTCAATTAATTCTCCGGCGATTTTAATGCACTCAGGGATCGGCCCAGCCGCGCATTTAAATTCACACGGCATTAAAGTTGTTGCGGATCGTCCAGGCGTTGGACAAAATCTTCAAGACCACCTTGAGCTTTACATTCAAGCTGCAGCGTCACAACCCGTGACACTCTATAAATACTGGAATTTACTTGGTAAAGCCTATGTAGGTGCGAGATGGCTACTTAGTCGAACGGGCCCAGGCGCGAGCAACCAATTTGAAAGTGCGGCTTTTATCCGCTCAAACGCAGGCGTAAAATTTCCCGATATTCAATACCATTTTCTTCCGATTGCCATTCGATACGACGGACAGGCATCCGCTGAAGGTCACGGATTTCAAGCACATGTCGGCCCCATGCTTAGCCCCTCGCGTGGCCAAATCACACTTAAATCAAATAATCCACTCGAAGCTCCAAAAATTGAATTCAATTACATGTCACACGAAAAGGACTGGAGTGACTTCAGAAAATGTATCCGCTTAACGCGCGAAATCTTTGAACAACCCGCCTTTGCCGAATACTACAAGCATGAAATTCAGCCCGGCGCAGACGTTCAAGCAGATGACGAACTTAATGATTTCATAAAAGCGCATGTGGAAAGCGCTTATCATCCATGTGGCACCTGTAAAATCGGACATCGAGACGACCCAGATGCGGTTGTCGACAGTGATCTAAAGGTGATTGGTGTCGAACGGCTACGCGTTGCCGACAGTTCGGTTTTTCCACAAATTACAAATGGAAATCTGAATGCTCCATCCATCATGACAGGCGAAAAAGCATCAGATCACATATTAGGCCGTACCCTGCTCGCTGCTGATAATTCTGAGCCTTGGATCCACCCAAATTGGGAAAACCAGCAAAGATAATAAGTTCGAGTTTACACCGAATAAACGAGTTCTCAATAATCATAATTCTCAATTTGAGAGAAGACTTTTTTTAATCAAAAAATGCCAAGCGCTTTGAAATACACAAACACGCTCAGCAAAAAAAGTCTCTATTCTCTAGCTGTTATGAACTCAATGGAGACAGCCTTATTCGTTCATAAAAACCAAAAAGAGCTGTCTCTCAAAATACTCAATGTATTACACAATGGATGCCAATCAAAGATCCATCAATAATCGACGCGGATCTTCCAAGGCTTCTTTAACACGCACAAGGAAAGTCACGGCACCCTTCCCGTCAACAATCCGGTGATCATATGAGAGTGCAAGATACATCATGGGACGAATGACCATTTGTCCATTTTCAACCATCACGCGCTCTTGTATTTTATGCAATCCAAGAATGCCTGACTGAGGTGGATTCAAAATTGGAGACGACATAAGTGAGCCGTAAACACCACCATTCGAAATGGTAAACGAGCCGCCCTGCATTTCGGCCATAGAGAGCTTTCCGTCACGCGCACGGCGACCAAAATCACCAATCTCTTTCTCAATTGTCGCAAAACTTTTGTCATGTGCATCCCGTACCACCGGCACAACAAGACCGTTCGGCGTACCAACCGCAATGCCCATATGCACGTAGTTTTTATAAATAATTTCGTTTCCGTCAATCTCAGCATTCACTTCTGGAATTTCTGCCAAGGCATGCGCACAAGCTTTTGTGAAGAAGGACATAAACCCGAGTTTAACGCCATGTTTTTTCTCAAAAACTTCCTTATATTCTTTACGAATATCCATAACCGCGGTCATATCAACTTCGTTATACGTCGTCAGCATTGCGGCTGTATTTTGACTCTCTTTAAGACGACGCGCAATTGTCTGGCGCAGCTTTGTCATTTTAACGCGTTCTTCTCGCGCTTCCTCCGCACGCGGGCCGGCAGGCCCAGCAGACACAGGTGACGCTTGCGTTGAAGAGGATGATGCAATCGAATCAAAAGCCGCAAGCACATCTTCTTTCATGATGCGTCCATCGCGCCCTGTCCCTTGGACTTGCGAAGGTGAAATACCCTTCTCAGCCATCATAACTTTTGCAGAAGGCGCATTTTCAATATCTTTAACACCTGTTGATTCAGGCACGGTGTTGACAGCTTCGGGTGCCTTCAAGGCAGAAGATGTTACAGAACCATTCCCGCCAACAATATTTGCAAGCTGCGCGCCTGCGGGCAATGTCACGCCAGTTTCAGCGGCGAGATTTGCAAGCGTTCCAGTCGCAGGTGCCACAACCTCAAGCGATACTTTATCCGTTTCCAGTTCAGCGATAATATCACCTTCACTAACAGAATCACCTGCGTTTTTAACCCAATTTACTGTCGCTTCCGTCACACTTTCGCCAAGAGCTGGCATCATAACCGCGACGTCAGCTTGATCTTTTGCACCTATTTCAACCGACGCTTTAGCATCCGTCGCCGTAGATGGGGCGGCGACACTACTACCCGATTCAACTTGACCCAAAGTTGCATCAATCCCAACGGTATCTCCTTCAGCCGCAACTATTTTGGAAATGACGCCTGCAACAGGACAAGGCACTTCAACCGTAACTTTATCGGTTTCAAGTTCACACAGTAGCTGGTCTTGTGCAACGCTATCCCCCTCTTTCACAAACCAAGTTGCAACTGTCGCTTCAGTTACGCTCTCACCTAATGTTGGTACTTTAATATCAGTCATGATTTCACCTATTTATTCACTGTCAACGCTTCGTCGACAAGTGTCTGTTGTTGTGATTTGTGAGCAGACGCAAGCCCCGTCGCCACAGATGCAGAAGCTCCGCGACCAACATAAGCTGCACGTTCTGCTTTCCCGTCAACTTGAGAAAGCACCCACTCAATATTCGGCTCTATAAAACTCCAAGCGCCCTGATTTTTTGGCTCCTCTTGACACCATACAACATCCGCATTTTTGAAGCGACCTAGCTCTCCAATCAATGATTTTGCAGGGAAGGGATAAAATTGCTCAACACGCAACAGATACACGTCATTCAAGCCCCGCGCGTCACGCTCTTCAAGAAGATCAAAATAAACTTTACCCGAACAGAGAACAACGCGTTTCATCTTTTCATCTGATACGAGTTTCGTCGGAGAGCTTCCCAGTTGCGCATCATCCCACAACAAACGATGAAAACTTGAATCTTGATCAAAATCTTCAATTTTAGAAACGCATGACTTATGACGAAGAAGCGATTTGGGTGTAAACATTATAAGCGGTTTTCGGAATGAACGATGAATTTGTCGCCGCAATATATGAAAATAATTAGCAGGCGTGGTACAATTTGCAACAATCCAATTGTCTTCTGCACAGGCCTGTAAAAAACGTTCCGGACGTGCGCTTGAATGCTCTGGCCCTTGCCCCTCATACCCATGCGGTAATAGCATAACCAAACCTGACATTCTCAACCACTTTTTCTCACCCGAAGAAATAAATTGATCAATCATAATTTGAGCACCATTCGCAAAATCACCAAATTGCGCCTCCCATAAAGTCAACGCATTCGGCTCTGCTAGCGAATAACCATATTCATACCCGAGCACAGCATATTCAGAAAGCATACTATCAATCACTTCATATTTTGCTTGATCTTCATCTATATTATTCAGTGGGTAGTAACGCTTTTCACTCTTTTGATCGATAAACGCCGAATGGCGATGAGAGAATGTACCACGTGTACAGTCTTGGCCAGACAAACGTACCGGATAGCCTTCAAGCTGCAATGATCCAAAAGCGAGCGCTTCAGCTGTCGCCCAATCAAAGCCTTCGCCACTTTTAAACATTTGTTTTTTGTTTTCAATCAAACGCGATACAGTCTTATGAATATTAAAATTGTCCGGCACCTTGGTCAGAGCTGCCCCGATCTTTTCCAAACGATCTCGGCTTACGCCCGTAGTTCCGCGCTCATAGTTTTCGAGATCCTTGGTACCCAGCCCCGACCATTTACCATCCAACCAATCTGCTTTATTTGGCTTGTAGGTCTTGCCCGCTTCAAACTCGTCAGAAAGATGAGCTTGATAAGCGGCTTTCATATCTTCGATCTCTCCCGACGTTATGAGACCATCATGCACAAGACGCTCGGTATAAATTTGCAATGTCGTCTTATGCTTCTTAATACGCGTATACATTAGCGGATTTGTGAACATTGGCTCATCGCCTTCGTTATGGCCAAATCTACGGTAACAAAATATATCAATGACGACATCTTTACCAAATTTTTGGCGGTACTCCGTGGCAACGCGCGCGGCATGTACTACGGCCTCTGGATCATCACCATTCACATGAAAAATAGGAGCTTCAACCATAAGTGCAATGTCAGTTGGATATGGAGATGAGCGTGAAAATCTTGGTGCAGTTGTAAAGCCAATCTGATTATTCACCACAATATGGATAGTTCCGCCAGTTTGGTGGCCTTTAAGCCCAGATAAACCAAACCCTTCTGCAACCACGCCTTGCCCTGCGAAAGCAGCATCACCGTGAAGCAATATGCCGACGACCTTTTTATGTTCTTTGTCACCTTTTTGAGCCTGTTTTGCACGCACTTTTCCAAGTACAACAGGGTTAACCGCCTCAAGATGTGATGGATTAGCCGTTAATGATAAATGCACAGAGTTATCATCGAAAGCGCGGTCGGAAGAAGCGCCCAAGTGATATTTCACATCCCCAGAACCATCGACTTCTTCAGGTTTAAATGATCCACCTTGAAACTCGTTAAATATCGCTCGATAAGGCTTCGCCATAACATTAGCAAGAACGTTGAGGCGTCCGCGATGGGGCATGCCGATAATGATTTCTTCGAGGCCGAGCTGTCCACCACGTTTTATGATCTGTTCCATCGCCGGAACGAGAGCTTCACCACCGTCCAATCCAAACCTTTTCACGCCGACATATTTAACGTGCAAAAATTTCTCAAAACCTTCAGTTTCGACAAGCTTATTTAAAATCGCCTTACGTCCATTTTGTGTAAAAGCAATCTCGTTCCCATAGGCTTCAATGCGTTTTTTCAGCCAGGCTTTTTCTTCAGGGTCATTTACGTGGGTATATTGAAGCGCGAATGTACCGCAATACGTCGCTTCCATTTTCTTAACAATTTCACGCAATGGCATCGTATCCATTCCGAGAACCTTATCTACAAATATAGGCCGATCCATATCCGCTTCGGTAAACCCGTAAGTTTTGGGATCAAGTTCGGGTAAATATTTGTTACCCTCAATTCCGAGAGGATCCAAGTTCGCGGCCAAATGCCCGCGATTACGATAAGCGACAATTAATTTGCGTGCTCTAATCGTATCCAATGTTGCTTGACGCAATTGATCAGATGTCACCTCAACGCCGGCAGATTTGGCTTTTTCTTTCACTTTATTGACCACATCCGAACCATCTTCGGGCCAATCACCATCTAGTGATGAAATCCATTCGCTACTTTGTACCGGCGGCCAATCATTGCGTGCCCATGAAGGCCCTGCGGCTGCAACATTGGCAACTTCTGGCATTTCCGCCAAACCTGCAAAAAATTCCGCCCAGCTTTCGTCAACTAAACTCGGGTCATGATTATAGCGCGATTGCATCTGTTCGATATATGGAGTGTTCGCTCCATCCAGAAAACCTGTATTATTCATAATATCATTTCGGCTCATTTAAATACCTATCTATACTATCGATGACCTTATCGAATATGGAACAAAACCATATCTATTGAAAAAAGATTGCAATGATGAACGTATAACTTGTTCATGATCCGTTGCAGACGGAAATTGATTTTGAACTAAGCGAAAAGCGTTCCAAAATAGCATAAAAAGTGGGCGCATAGCGTATCTTGGAACTCTTGATACACCTTTCATGCCCACAATTTTTGCTTTCTGAAACATGAATTAGCCTTTGATCGCTTGCAGCATCGCCTCACCAAGACCTGCTGGACTGTCTGCCACGACGATACCTGCAGATTTCATAGCTTCAATTTTACTTTCTGCGTCACCTTTGCCGCCGGCAACAATCGCACCCGCATGTCCCATTCGGCGGCCTTTGGGGGCCGTTCGACCTGCAATAAATCCAGCAACAGGCTTTGAGCGACCTCTTTTGGCTTCATCAGCTAAAAATTGAGCAGCTTCTTCTTCGGCAGTTCCTCCAATTTCACCAATCATTATAATTGATTGGGTTTCATCATCTGCCAAGAACCACTCAAGCACATCCAAATGCTCCGTGCCCTTGATCGGGTCACCACCAATACCAACGCAAGTTGACTGACCGAGACCCGCCGCAGTTGTCTGCGCAACCGCTTCATAAGTTAATGTGCCCGAACGCGAAACAACGCCAACCGAGCCACGCTTATGAATATGTCCGGGCATAATCCCGATTTTACACGCATCAGGTGTGATTACACCGGGGCAGTTTGGACCAATCAAAGTCGATTTTGAACCTTCCAATGCACGCTTTACTTTCATCATATCAAGCACAGGAATGCCTTCGGTAATACACACGATAAGCTCCATTTCAGCGTCAATAGCTTCCAAAATAGAATCGGCTGCAAAGGGTGGCGGCACATAAATCGCCGACGCTGTTGCTTCAGTCGCCGCTTTCGCTTCATGCACACTGTCAAATACAGGCAATCCCAAATGGTCCTGCCCACCTTTTCCGGGCGTAACCCCTCCGACCATTTTGGTACCATAAGCGATCGCTTGCTCTGAATGGAATGTACCTTGAGAGCCTGTCAAACCTTGACAGATAACTTTTGTATTTTCGTCTACGAGAATTGCCATTTTTCTATTCCTATATCTCTCAAGTTAACCCTTAACTGCACGAACGATTTTTTCTGCGCCGTCCGAAAGACTATCCGCAGCAATCACATCCAATCCAGAATTGTTGATAATTTCTTTGCCAAGCTCAACGTTTGTACCTTCGAGGCGCACCACAAGCGGCACCTGCAAACCTACAGCCTTAACGGCAGCAACCACACCATTGGCAATAACATCGCAACGCATAATTCCGCCAAATATATTGACGAGAATTCCCTTAACGTTCGGATCTGAGGTAATAATTTTAAATGCCTCAGTCACCTTTTCTTCGGTTGCACCACCACCTACATCAAGAAAATTGGCAGGCTCAGAACCATAAAGCTTGATGATATCCATCGTCGCCATCGCAAGGCCAGCCCCGTTCACCATACACCCAATTTCACCATCAAGCGCAATATAGTTTAAATCGTATTTTGACGCCTCTAACTCTTTAGAGTCCTCTTCTGTTTCATCTCTCAGTGCCTGAACATCAGCATGACGATATAACGCATTCCCATCGAAACTCATCTTGCAATCAAGACACTTTAAATCACCTTTATCAGTTATAATCAAAGGATTGATTTCAATCATTTCGCAGTCTTTTTCAACGAATATCTTATACAAAGTATTGATAAGTTTAACACATTGTTTGATTTGGTCGCCCTTTAATCCAAGCGCGAAAGCGACACGGCGCCCATGAAAACCAGAAATACCGGATGCTGGATCGACTGAGAATGATAATATCTTCTCAGGTGTTTCCGCCGCCACTTCTTCGATATCCATGCCACCTTCTGTTGAGCACACAAATGAAATTCTCGACGTTTCTCGGTCGACAAGCAAAGCAAGATAGAGTTCTGTTTCAATTCCGGAGCCATCTTCGATATATATTCTGTTGACTTGTTTGCCTGCGGGTCCGGTTTGATGGGTCACCAACGTCCGCCCAAGCATTTGCCTTGCGAACTCTTCTGCTTCCTCAACCGATTGTGCCAAACGAACGCCGCCTTTTTCACCCGCGGCCTCTTCCTTGAAACTTCCTTTACCGCGGCCACCTGCGTGAATTTGCGCTTTCACAACCCACATAGGTCCTGGCAATTCACCAGCAGCGGTTTTAGCTTCATCAGCCTTTGTAATCGCGCGTCCTTCCGAGACAGGTGCACCAAATTCGCGTAAGATTTGTTTGGCTTGGTATTCATGAATATTCATAAAGTTCTCCGAGTTTAGAATCAGTGTTTAACTCATCGGTAGAATAACAAGTGATGGCATTTTAGCTTTTAGTGCACGAATGGTTTAATTGTGATCACAAGAAAATTAAATGTGATCACATAATGCAATTTTTCTCACTCAAGCCTCGACGCTCACTTTAAAGCAACACTGCCCTTTTCATGCTCTCACATATAAACTGGAAAATCATGAGTCAGCAATTTTGAAAAGTTGTTGTCGAAAAAATAGCCAAGTTTAAGGACTAAATATTTTTAGAGCTTTTTTGATATGCGTCTGCAATTCTTATAAAACAGGTAAGCCATCTGCCTTCGCTGCGATCTGCAACCATTTCTCAACATAATCAGAAACCGAACGAAAGCACACTAATTCCGCGGTCGTTTCATCCAAAAACCAAAAGGCCACCGCAACCTGCCCGAGACGCGTTCGGACAACTTCTCCAATTTTAACCTTCTGCATATCTCTTGGGGCGCCCTTAGCGAGCAGATCACGTAAATATGGGCCTTCTAATTTAAACACCACCCGCGCCCCAGAGACGTCATGAACAAGATGATTTTCCGGCAATTTTGCTTTCAACAAGCCAACAGATTTTTTTGCATCGTCCACAAATAGCAATAGTTCATCCGGCGAGAACCAGTGCGCGTTGCCAAGTTTCTGTCGACGCTCAGGCATCTTCATCGCAAGCGTTTTCAACGCGACTCTTGCCTTGCGATCATCTAAGTCAGTTCGCAAAAGAACCTGTTCTTGGTCACGTCGTTGGATAAGAATATCAGATGACATTTTGCTTCTCCCCCTCTTTATCATAAAACACGGGATCAACCACCTTAGCCAAAATTGTTTTTCCATGCTGCGTTTTGAATTTGAGTTCAGAATCCATCAAATCTTTTCCACCTTCAACCAAGGCCATCGCTATCGATCGTTTCAACGTCGGTGAAAAATACGTCGAGGTCACATATCCAATCACCCGGTCGCCATCCATTGCGCTGACAGCATGCGGCAGAACAATCTTGGGATCATGGGTCAAAATTCCAACCAATTGGCGTCGCTCTTTTGAGTGAAACAACGGCCGCTCCAGGCCTCGTTTTCCTAAAAAATCCTCTTTTTTCTTTGATATAATCCAATTCATATTCAGATCTAAAGGCGTGACGGTTCCATCGGTTTCATCACCAACCATTATAAAGCCCTTTTCAGCGCGCATCACATGAAGCGCTTCAGTACCATAAGGCATAATCGAATAAGAATCGCCTGCTTCCAAAACAGCATCCCAAAACGCGCGCCCTTGATCTGCGCGTACAGCAATTTCGTAGGAAAGTTCTCCAGAAAATGAAATGCGGTAAATACGCACATCAAATCCACCAAGAACACCATCTTTAAACTGCATAAACGGCAAAGCTTCCGGGCTTACGTCCATGCCGCCAAGCGTCTCAAGCACACGTCGCGCTTTAGGACCAACCACCGCAACTTGTGCATAGTGTTCGGTCAAATTCGTTATAAAGACATTCAGGTCCCACCACTCAGTTTGGAGCCACTCCTCCATCATCGCGTGAACACGATCAGACCCACCAGAAGTTGTGTGACAAATATATTCATGCTCTGAAATACGTGCGACGACACCATCATCATGAATGAAGCCATTTTCATTGCACATGAGTCCATAACGACAATACCCTACCTTCAAAGTACTCATCATGTTTGTGTACATAAGATCAAGAAACTTCGCTGCATCAGGCCCACTGACTAAAATTTTTCCAAGCGTTGATGCGTCGAGCAAGCCAACATTTTCTCGGGTGTTTTTTATTTCTCTTGAAACAGAGGCATGTTCGTCCTCACCTTCTCGTATGTAAGTATAAGGTCTTCGCCAGTCTCCAACCGGCTCCCACTTGAGATAACTATCATCATGCCATTCATGAATCACAGTCTTGCGCAAAGGCTTAAAAAGTTCACCAGTATGCAGCCCAGCAATCGCGCCCATTGGGATCGGCGTGTAAGGAGGACGAAAAGTCGTCGTTCCCACTTCTGGAATCGCACTGCCCAAACTATCTGCCAAAATCGCAAGACCATTAATATTCGAAGTCTTTCCTTGATCGGTCGCCATGCCCAAGGTCGTATAGCGTTTTGCATGCTCAACTGACCAAAAGCCTTCTTGAGCAGCCAATTGAATATCGGAGACTTTTACATCATGTTGAAAATCCAGAAATGCTTTCGCACGAAGTTTATAAGGCGCATTTTTTGGCATCATCCAAACAGGTTTGATCTTGGCTTCGCGTGGAGCGGTAACTGCTGGAGGTGGCGTCTCTTTGGGCGCACGTGCACCGCAATACGCAATCGCTTGTGCAGAGGCTTGCACAACGGAGTCAATACAATCGTTCAAATGAAGCGCGCCAGAAGCCGCACCCGTATTGATTACCATCGCTTGTCCATCGGCGCCAAGTGGGGGACGCGAAACATCTGGCGCGAAAAATGCCGCATCCTCGTTCCAATTTAATTTGCCACCGCAGTGCGACCACAAATGAACGACTGGCGACCAACCCCCGGACATTGCAACCACATCACATTCAATTTTTTCGAGTGCAGTTCCGTCTCCTTCTATTTCACAAATATCAACGCTTTCCACACCGTGACCGCCAGTAACTTTAGCAATACCTTTACCTTTCAAAACGCGAAAACCAGCATTCTCAGCTTCTTCAATTAATGGCGATTGCACATCCTCTCGCACATCAAGTATGGCTTTAACGTTCAATCCGGCCTCTTTCACGGTAAAAGCTGTTCGATAGGCGTCATCATTATTGGTCACAATAACAATATGTTCACCAGCACTCACCCCATAAAGCACTATATAATCGCGCAATGCAGAAGCTAGCATTACACCTGGCGTATCATTATTCGCAAATGCCAAAGGGCGTTCGATCGCACCCGTCGCCGCGATAATCTGCTTTGAACGAATGCGCCAAAGTCTTGTGCGAGGACCCGATTGACAAGTTTCGGTTGCAAGGAGATAACCATGATCGTAAACGCCAGAGATTTGCAACTGAGTCCTCAACGTGACGTTTGGCATCGCGCTCAGTTCATTTATTTTACGGCCTATAAAATCAGGCCCATCTTCGCCATCAATTTTCGCATGATCCACGCGTGTTCGCCCGCCCCAGTAATGGGCTTGCTCAGCCAATAAAACTGTTAGACCGGCTTTAGCAGCGCGTTCTGCGGCTAATATGCCGGCGATTCCACCGCCGGCGACAACAACATCAAAATGCGCATGGAAATGCTCATAACGATCTGGATCGCCCGCCTCAGTCCTTTTGCCCAATCCCGCGGATTGACGTACAAATGGCTCATAAAGCCATTTCCAGGCAAAACGTGGGAACATAAAGGTCTTGTAATAGAATCCAGCAGGAAAAAAGCGCCATAATTTATTATTTATCGCGCCAATATCAAACTTAAGAGTCGGGAACTTATTTTGAGAAATTGCAGACATATTCATGTCGATTGGTATCATCGTCGCACGATTATTGGGTTCAAATTCTTTCCCCTTTCCCGTTCCCAGTAAAGCATTGGGTTCTTCTGAACCCGAAGCCAAAATACCTCTTGGTCGATGATATTTGAAAGAACGCCCGATCAACTTGACTTGATTCGCCAATAGCGCAGACGCAAGCGTGTCTCCTTCATAAGCTGTTAGTTTTTTGCCGTCAAAATCAAGCTCAAGCTTGCGCTCTGGATTTATCAACTGCCCTTTATTTGAAAGTCTCGCACTCATTTGTCGCTCCTTTCGGTCATCTTTCTACGTTCGATTTCTTCTAAAATGGATGCCGGTGGTTCAGTTGTTTGCGCGCTATAAGTTCCGAGGACTTCTAAAGTCGCGGTATGACGTGCAGCGTGAAACCACTTTCCACAACCATTGACATGACGCCAGCGCTCAAAATGAAAGCCAATTGGATTTTGACGCGCAAACATATAGTTTTCGTAATCCTCTTCACTTGATCCCGGACCAAAACGCTTCAAATGGGCTTCGCCACCTGCTTGAAGCTCGGTTTCATCGGCTTCCACACCACAATAAGGGCATTCTAAAATCAGCATTTATGTCAACTCCTTAATAGAACGCGAAGGCAAAACTTCCCAAAAATATATGACATCAAAAGGTGCTTGGCACACCAAATCACTCAACAAATTCAACCTAGACCGCCAAATCAATGCGCCACTCCCGCAGCAACACTTTCGTCGATAAACACACCGTCACGGAAGCGCGTCATCGCAAAAGGAGCGGCCATCTCATCAGGCTCTCCATTTGCAATTGTATTCGCAAAGCACCAGCCAGATCCAGGAATCGCTTTAAAACCGCCTGTGCCCCAACCACAATTTACGAATATATTTTCCACGGGCGTTTTGCCTATTAGAGGCGAACGATCTCCCGTTACATCCACAATTCCGCCCCATTGGCGCATCATTTTTAAACGACTTAGCATCGGGAATGTTTCAATCAAAGCGCGCACGGTTTCTTCCACATGATGAAAAGAGCCGCGTTGTGTATAATTATTAAAGCCATCTGTGCCGCCACCAATGACCATTTCACCTTTATCAGACTGACTTAAATAACCGTGGACTGTATTTGCCATAACCACACAGTCCATAACAGGTTTGATAGGCTCGGAAACAAGCGCCTGCAGAGCAACAGACTCCATAGGCAACCGGAAGCCCGCCATTTCTGCGAGAACGCTTGAGTGTCCCGCAACCACAAGCCCGAGTTTCCCCGCTGTAATAGTTCCTCGCGACGTTGTAAGTGTAATTTTGTCTCCGCTCGAAATGCCTTGCACCTCACATTTTTCAAGAATATGACCCCCCATTTGCGAGATTTTTCGTGCATAACCCCATGCCACCGCATCATGACGCGCGGTTCCTCCGCGCGCTTGCCACAAGGCACCCAAAACCGGATACCGCGGCCCTTCAATATTCATAATCGGACAAATTTTCTTCACCTCTTGAGGAGAAATCATCCGGGTCTCTACAAATTGATGGGCGTTCGCTTCGGCGGTCCTTTGATAACCGCGTAACTCGTGCTCGGTTTGTGCAAGCATCATCACACCGCGCGGTGAAAACATAATATTATAGTTTAAATCTTGACTTAAATTTTCATAAAGAGAGCGCGCCTTTTCATATATCGCTGTCGATGGGTCCTGCAAATAATTTGAACGAATAATCGTCGTATTCCGCCCGGTGTTACCGCCTCCCAGCCAGCCTTTATCCAGAACAGCAATTGATTTTATGCCATGATTTTTCATTAAATAGTAAGCTGTTGCGAGACCATGCCCTCCGGCACCCACAATCACAATATCATAATGCGCTTTTGGCTCTGGCTTTGTCCAAGCGTAGCCCCAGCCGCTATGATCGCGCATTGCATCTTTTACAATCGCAAATACCGAGTATTTTTTATTGTCAGACTCACTCATGAATATCTCCAAATATCCTTTAATCTATTAGCCCTTATAAACAGCATTACCATTTTCAATAAGGCAAAATTCAACAAAAAAACGACATCCAGGCCCTGTCGTCTGAATTTACTATCAAATTCCATTGATGTGAAACCATAAACGCCCTAAATAGTCTAGCATGTTAGATCAAATACAATTCTGGCTCGTGATAGCTGTAATTTTAGCAGCAATAATTTTTCTTTTATCATTCACAATCACGCGCGCACACGGTTTTCTAGTCTCAAGAAATGCCGCAGTTGATGCATTGCACGCTCTTCAAATTGACGAATTGGAGGAGCAATATCAGCACGGTGTTATTGAAAACGATCAACTTGAAGCCATGCGTTCAGAATTAAACCGCGCCCATCGACGCGCCAAAAATAAATTCGATATTGCGGACACTCGTGAAGGCCCAAAATTAGTAGGTTGGCTTGTTATCGCGACGACACTCGCTATGTCCCTAGGGACTTATTATTATGTTGGCGTGCCTTACTATCCTGACATGGGTTTACATATACGAGCTGAATGGGAACGTCCAAATCAAGACACTATGATCGAAATTTTAGTTGCTAACAATGCGGTTCGCGCACCCGCAGAACTCGACGAAGACACAAAAGTTCTCTATGATAAATTATTATTCGCTATCAAACAAAATCCAGAAGACGCTGACGGTTATAAACACTTAAGCAACATAGAATTTAGAAGGGGTGATTTTGTTGCCGCCTATCAAGCTCAAGAAAAATATAACCAGCTTACACAAACACCACTATCTGCCGATGAGCATACCCGTTTTGCAGAAACAATGATCATGGCAGCCAATGGATATGTATCACCAGAATCTGAAAACGCGATCCGTGAAGCTCTCAGAATTGATCCAAACCACAAGGTGGCCATTTTCTATATGGCTTTGACGATGAAACAAGAGGGTAAATTAGAGGACGCGCGCACGACACTTGAAGGTCTCCAAAATTCAGAAATTCAAGATCCTGTTTGGTCGAATCAAATCGACCAGCAAATTAAGGAAATTGAACAAAAGCTATCTCGTACTAACGGCCCTAGCCCTGAACAAATCGCTGCTGCAGAATCGATGACCGAACAAGAGCGCGCAGAATTTATCGGTACAATGGTAGAAGGATTGCAAACACGTCTTGCAACCGAAGGTGGAAAGGCAGAGGATTGGGCACGCCTCGTTCGATCTCTTCGAGTTCTTGGCCGAGAAGAGGAAGCCAATGCGATCTCTAACGAAGCCCAACAAATTTTCCCTAACAATCCCGCATTTGAAAGCTTCTTCGAATGACCGACATCGATGAATTTATTAAACTGTTACCCAAAAACCGCCCCATCGTCGGCCTTGATTTGGGAACAAAAACGATCGGTGTCTCGCTTTCAGACCGTTTACACCTAATAGCCACACCATCGCATGTCATAAAACGAACGAAATTTACAGTTGATGCTGAGAGTCTATGGCAACTTATTCAAGCAGAAAATGTAGGAGCCGTTGTCATTGGGTTGCCGCAAAATCTCGATGGCACGAATGGACCTCGCGTTCAAGCCTCAAAGGGTTTTGCATACAACCTTAAAAATATTTGGAAGAATAATTGTCCACCAATTCTGCTGTGGGATGAAAGACTTAGTACCGTCGAAGCTGAACGCGCGATGATTTCTGCCGATATGAGTCGTGCAAAGCGTGCTGAAAAAATTGATGCGGTTGCCGCAGCCATAATCCTTCAAGGAGCACTTGATCGAATACGCATTATAGACGCTGGGGTCTAAAAATTTTGGCGTGCTTACGTTCAATTGCCTCTGAAACCAGAAGGGGCTTTTTATTTATTTGTTTTCTGCTAGAAAAAAGGAATGAATAATTCGAGTGACACAAAGAATATCTGGCGCAGGGAAGAAATCGAAAGTCCTTGCATTAACGTATGCGTAATCGATGAAACACATGGGCATTGCCTCGGATGCTGGCGCTCAAGGTATGAAATCGCAGGATGGTCTCAAAAAACGCCCGAAGATCGCAAAAACATTATGCAATCACTACCTGAACGCTCAAAGCAATTTAAGCCTAAACGTAAAGGTGGCAGGCAAAAACCATCAATTTAATCACAAATTGAACACTACTGATTTCGCCTATAAAAATTTGAATCGAATTTTATGAATATTTATCAAAATCTTAACACGACACTCGTTCCAAAACACATCGTCAAAGGTCTTTTCAAAGAACCCGTTTTTTTTCAAGACGACACAGCGCCTCTGATCATAGATGCGGTAGCGTTTACTGAAGGAAATGGCTGGAAGCTCGAAATTTTTATACCCCATTTTGTTGACATAAATATTTTCAAGAAAAGCGCACGCATCTTCGCAAACAACACCGAAGTGACTCTTCAGGAGGCACATTCAAGTGATTGGCATAAGATGAGCACGCTCGTTGACGACATAAAAAACTTGATCATTACAATCGCAAATCAAAAGTTCCCGTTAGAGGTATTTGAGTCGACTCAAGGCAATTTCACCTCTAAAAATTGCGCGCTTACTGTTTCAAATATGAATTCTATCGATCATGTCGTTGACTGGATTCAATTTCACGAAAAATATCACAATCTCAACCATGTATTTCTAATCGGTCGCTTTTCGCCCAGTGAGGATGGCTCTGAGTTTTACAAGCAAATCTGTAAATCTTACGGTGGGAACGCCTCGATCTCTTTCATGCCAATCCATTTGCCATTGGGGAAAAACGAACCTTCTGAAACCGAACTTTGGCGTGCGCCTGACGCGCCAGGAAAAGAAAAACTCAGCGAGCCCAAAAGCAATCCATTTCATTCAGAATTCAAGAACAATATACTTTATGAAATCGCGCGCGCACGTGAGCTTGGCCACGCACGCGCTGTGATTTGCGTTCCGATTTCTGATATAGTCCCAACCGGAAATAAAAACATATTCGATACAGTCTTAGAAGATGACTTGGGATACATGCCTCTTTTCGCTCGCCGATGTTACCCTTGGAAAATTCGAAAAAAAGAAACAGTTCGACATCATGACCATACCTGCATTTTATTCGAACAAAAAAGTCTAAATAAAACATGGGCAATTGCACCCAAAGGCAAACGAAACTCTGTCGGTTGGAATTTATTTCGTGCAGGCGCAATTCAGCGAAAAGACCAAAAATTTATGACCACTTGGCGAATGATGGGTCTCCGAACAATTGTTGAAGGCGACAATGATCCGAATCTAGCTCCGAAATCGGGCTTAATTAGTCATGATCCTTTACTTGAACTCGCAACGCAAAAATTGGGCGGAAATCCGGTCATCCCTCCAAGTGCCGCTATTTTGAATTCAATTCCCGCTACGAATTCTGGACGAGTTTTGGCTGTCACGACGATGAAAAACGAAGGGCCCTTCTTACTGGAATGGATTGCCTATCACCGCGCGATCGGATTTGATGATTTTTTAGTCTACACAAATGATTGTGAAGACGGCACAGATTCTTTTTTTGACCTCTTGCATGATCGCAGAATTGTTGAGCATCGACAAAATCCCTACCGAGAGGTTGGTCTTAAGCCCCAACACGCTGCTTTACACGATGCCCCCAAATCAAAATTATTTAAACAGGCAGACTGGAAAATTTGTTTTGATGTCGACGAATATGTCAACATTCATGTCGGAGACGGAACGCTAGACGCACTGTTTGGAGCCATTGGAGACGCAAACATGATTTCGATGACTTGGCGTCTCATCGGAAACTCTGGAATTGTTGATTTTAAAGACAAGCCTATTATTGAACAATTCGATCAGGCGGCACATCCACACACGCGTTTTCCGCATCATGCATGGGGCGTAAAAACGCTATATAGGGATTTTGGCTTCTATAAAAAGATGGGCGTTCATCGCCCCAAAGGGCTGCGACCCGAACAAAAAAATAACATAAATTGGGTAAATGGTTCTGGCAAGCGATTACCCGAAACATTTTACCGCCAAAGCTGGCGAACGGGTACGGCGACAGTAGGTTATGATCTCGTCTCATTAAATCACTATGCGGTGCGCTCAATGGAGAGCTTTCTTGTCAAACGCGATCGCGGAAGGGTTAATCACGTAGATCGTGATCAAGGATTACACTATTGGTTTAGAATGAACCACAACGTTGTTGAAGACCATTCAATCAAACGCATGGTACCGAAAATGCAACAAGAACTAGAAAAATTAATGTCGGATCCCGAAATCGCGAAAATGCATCAATCTTGCGTTGCCGCCCATAAAAGAAAAATTGATCAACTACTAGAGACTGAAGCCTATCAAAACTTCTTTGCAGAGATTAGATCTCATCGGCTACAAAACCTTTCAAGATTTACCAATAGATTTGGCATGAACGTTTACGAAACCGGCCCCGATTCAGTACCACAATCAGTTATTGAAAAATTCGAGCAAGAGCCAAATGGATATTTTAATCCGCCGCCTCAAAAAACTTAACAAAACTTACTGGCCGTCTAGGCTTTTCAGAAGAATTCCCATATAGTTAATGCAACATCAATTTTTTAAGTGGCATATATGAATGAACTCCCAAAAATATCCTCCCTTTGGATCGGCCCTGAATTAACCTGGCTAGAGCAGCTCTGCATGAAGTCCTTTGCAGATGCAGGTCACGAAATCACCCTTTACAGCTATGACCCGATTAAAAATTTACCTAAAGGCGTTAAAGCAGGAAACGCAGAAGATATTTTTCCTAGGGAGCCAATGTTACGTCATGCACGTACAGGAAGCCCTGCCATTCACGCCGATATGTGGCGATTACACCTTCTCCAAAAAACTGACGAAATTTGGGTTGACGCTGACATGTACTGCGCGCATCCGTTTGATTTTGTGAAGCCTTTTGTTTTTGGTTGGGAGAAAAAACCCCACCTTGTGTGCAATGCTGTTTTAGGTCTTCCAAACGATTCAGAAACTCTGGGCGCTCTTATCGAGTTTTTTAAAGATCCATATGCAATTGCCCCGTGGTTAAATAAGGCGCAAATCGCTGAGCTTGAAGCTGAGAGAGACGCTGGCACGCCTATCCATATAACAGAACAAAATTGGGGCTTTACCGGGCCTGCTTCCGTTACTTACTTTCTGAAAGAAACTGGTGAAATCAAATATGCACAAGAAGAGGTCGCCTTTTATCCCCTTTCATTTAAAATTCGAAATCATCTCATTTTGACACGTAAACGAGAAGACGTGATGAAAGAGGTAAGATACGGAAATTATGGAATTCATTTCTGGGCTCGGCGCATGAAACCCCGACTTCAAGAAAAAGAAAACAATAGACCACGAAAAAATTCGTTTATGGATAAGCTACTTGAATTGCATGAAATAAATCCAGATGATGCGCCAATTCCAGCTAAAATTGTGCGTCAAAATTATGATCCTAACGATAAAAAACTTCGAAACGATATTAAGCGTCTACATTTCGTCGAAGGGTATTCGGTTGACAAAATTTGTCGAAAGTTTTTGGTCGAAAAAAAGTTCGTTAAAAGTTGTATAAGCCAAAATTAAGGCCATTGATATCTATGAATTTAGAAGCAGTAGTCAAAAATTATCATAATCGACGCCATTTTTTACAAAATGTACATTTGTCGCATGTTACGGACGCTTGCCGGCCATTCGCATTTATGAAAAATAGCGGGGCTGACCCAAATCCAACACTATATGCCCTCTTACAATCAATAAACAGTTCTCGAAATAATGGAAAACTGACACTCAATCGCAAACAGCTCGACAAACCTCCAAGTGATTTTCTACTTGTTGGTGCAAGATCACTGGATTTAAAAACCGCATCACAATCTCTTAATGATGAAAGCTGTTTTAAATTTACGTCGGTGGCGGACCCTCACATCAGAGCCCTTTCCGCTTTTCACAAACATATATTAAATAAAGGTCCCGTTTGGAAGAAACTGGCCAGCTTACTTCGTATCAATCCAGAAAGAGATCTTTCATTCAGTGCATTTCTTGATATTCTTGCCTCCGAACCCAAAGCTTTAAACATGAGCAGGCAATGGCGCCCGCAAATTCTGGAAATATCATATGGGAATATCCAATATGATTTCATCGGCACAAAGGCGCTCGAGAAAGAAAGCTTGGCCTTCATAACGCATTCAATATTTGGCCAACCCTACAATTTTGATGATATTCCCAAGGGTCTTTTCGATATATCATTAACAAATAACTTTATCGATGACTTTTCCAATCGTGACAAACAAAACATATTGCATGCCTTCGAAGAAGATTTTGAAATGCTGGAGGATGTTCAAAGTAGCGGTATCCAAATCCTAGGCAATACTTTTCAAATAGAACTATCAAGTACTGAAAAAAAAGTTGACTGGGTAGATAACCTTCAACAAATTGGCGATGAACACGGATTTTTCAAGCATCTCGGCGCAAAGCATAGCGCCCTTTACGTCGGGGGCGGCAAAGATCTTATCGTTAGTTTTGAAAATCTCGACCATGTTTTTGAAGGTGGCGCAGACCGCATGCCATGGGGG
This sequence comes from Paracoccaceae bacterium, assembly GCA_965263365.1. GTDB lineage: Bacteria > Pseudomonadota > Alphaproteobacteria > Rhodobacterales > Rhodobacteraceae > CANMUM01. Next base: position 133,880 of record OZ253672.1, on the reverse strand, counting down.
TATCAGTTTGTAAGCAAACAAGGTTGGTCAATGCTTGGACTTATGGCTCATGATTGGACTTGGTATCGAGATGAAGATGTGTTTGATTTTTTTGATGGGTTAAGAGACGAAGGCTTCTTTGATCAATTCGACAATGTCGTTTTCTATGGAGCGTCAATGGGCGCCTATGCCGCGGCAGTATTTTCGTCTGCTGCTCCGAATTCGAAAGTTATTCTGATAAGCCCACAAGCGACTTTGGATCCAAAAATTGCGCCATTCGAAAAAAGGTACAGCAAAGCAAAGAAAAATTGTAGTTTTGAGGGACGCTATAGCTACGCTCCAGAACTCGTTAAAAAAGCAAGCAAAGCGTACCTATTTGTCGACCCTTTTCATAAACTCGATCGACAACATGCTGAATTGTTCAAAGAAGCATCCAATTTAAATATCTACAATTGTTATTTTTTTGGGCACCGAATAGCAAGCTTATGGCTACAAATCGGCATATTAAAAGACATTATTACACAATCGGTCAATGGCACGTTAAGCCCTAGCCTATTTTACAACTTACTTCGTAAGAGAAAAGACAATATACGCTATCATAGAGAAATGGTCGAACGTCTCGCGCAAAAAGGTCATGATCAATTATTGGTTAAATACGCTAGCATTTTGAAGGAAAATGGGGTTAACGCTCCTAAAATCAATATTGCTTTGAGAAAAGCACAATCAAGAATTTAAATTAAGGATAACTATGCGCATTACAATGATAGGAACAGGTTACGTTGGTTTAGTTTCGGGCGTTTGCTTTGCTGATTTTGGTCACGACGTCACTTGCGTCGATAAGGTCTCTGAAAAAATCAAAATGCTTGAGGCAGGAGAGGTGCCAATTTACGAACCCGGACTTGAAATTCTCATGGACAAAAATGTGAAAGCGGAGCGATTACATTTTACGACTGAGCTAAAAGAATCCGTTCGGAATGCTGATGCTGTTTTTATCGCTGTAGGGACGCCGACACGTAGAGGGGACAATCACGCTGATCTTTCTTTTGTATATGCTGCGGCAGCGGAAATCGCAAAGTATCTGGAAGGCTTTACTGTCGTTGTCACAAAATCAACTGTTCCAGTCGGCACAAACCGCGAAGTTGAAAACATTATAAACCGAGAAAATCCAGACGCTAGTTTTGCGGTCGCTTCAAATCCTGAATTTTTGCGCGAAGGCGCCGCGATTGAAGACTTTATGCGCCCGGACCGCGTTGTTGTTGGGTGTGAGAGTTCTGAGGCGCAGGAAGTTATGCGTGAAATCTATCGTCCACTATATTTACGTGAATTTCCAATCATGTTCACTTCTCTCGAAACAGCAGAGATGATCAAATACGCTGCCAACGCTTTTTTGGCGACCAAAATCACTTTCATCAATGAAATCGCAACACTTTGTGAAAAAACCGGTGCTAATGTTAAGCAAGTTTCGAAAGGAATGGGGCTTGATGATCGTATTGGCTCGCGTTTTCTACACGCAGGGCCAGGCTATGGCGGCTCTTGCTTTCCAAAGGACACAAAGGCGCTCGCGCGCATCGGTCAAGAATTTAATGCGCCTCAAAATATTGTTGAGACTGTTATCAAAGTCAATGAAGACATAAAACGTCGGATGGTCGATAAAATCATGGTAGCACTTTCCGATCAACCCGCTCACAAGAAAGTCTCCATTCTTGGTGTCACATTTAAGCCCGAGACAGACGACATGCGTGATGCTCCGTCACTTACAATCATTCCAGCTTTGGTAGGTGCCGGTGCAAATGTCACCGTTACAGATCCACAAGGCCGTCACGAGGGCGAAAAACTACTTCCCAATGTGACTTGGGAAACCGACCCTTACAAAGCTGCAGAGAACGCTGATCTTATCGTTATACTTACTGAATGGAACGAATTTCGAGGTCTTGATTTAAAGCGTCTTTCACGTTTAATGAATCATGCGGCGCTCGTTGATTTAAGAAACATCTACGACGAAAATAGCGCAAAAAATGCTGGGTTTAAAACTTACTTAAGTGTTGGGCGCTAGAATCAGAAATGGTTTTCGCGCTAGAAAATCTTAGCTTCGACAAAAATCTTAGGATAAATTAGATGCTCAAAACCAGAATCATTCCTTGTTTAGACATAAAAGATGGACGTGTTGTAAAAGGGGTTAATTTTGTTGGGCTTACAGACGCAGGTGACCCGGTTGAAATTGCAAAGGCATATAATGCGCAGAATGCCGACGAATTGTGCTTTCTCGATATCACAGCAAGTCATGAAAATCGCGACACGATATATGATCTTGCATCGCGTACGGCGGCTCAGTGTTTTATGCCGCTAACAGTTGGCGGCGGAGTGCGCCGGCCCGAAGATGTCCGCAAACTTCTTCTCGCGGGTGCTGACAAAGTGTCTTTTAACACCGCTGCCGTAAATAACCCCGATGTCATCAACGAAAGCGCAAATGTGTTCGGAAATCAGTGCATTGTGGTTGCAATTGATGCCAAAACGGTAGCTCCTGACAAATGGGAAATTTTTACACACGGGGGACGCAACGCAACAGGCATAGATGCTGTTGATTTTGCAAAAGAAATGGAAGCACGCGGCGCAGGCGAAATCCTATTAACAAGCATAGATAAAGACGGAACAAAATCTGGTTTTAATCTGGAACTCACAAAAACAATAAGTCTTGCTGTGAATATACCAGTGATCGCCTCAGGAGGCGTCGGAAATCTTGATCATCTTGTCGATGGCGTCAAAATTGGTAAGGCAAGTGCAGTATTGGCAGCCTCCATATTCCATTTTGGTAAGTTTACAATCCAACAGGCACGCGATTATATGGCAGCAAAAGGAATCAATGTGAGGACCTGATGCCAACCGTATTAACACGTCTCGCACGAAAAATAGAAAATCGAAAAGGTGCAGATAAGTCAAAGTCTTATACGGCCAAACTTTTTGCGCGCGGCCCCGAGAAATGCGCCGAAAAATTTGGAGAAGAGGCCGTCGAAGCTATTATTGCTTGTGCAAAAGGAGATCGCAAGAATCTTAAAGAAGAATGTGCAGACGTTCTTTTTCATCTTCTCGTAATGATGCAATCACGTGATGTGTCTCTTGAAGACGTATACGAGGAGCTTGAACGGCGCGAAGGCAAGTCTGGAATCGTTGAAAAGCAAGAGCGTAAGTCTAAAAACCAAAAATGATGCACTCATTTCCAGTTTATGTCATTCATCGTCAGAACGATGAGGTGCGCGCTAATTGGGTGACTGATCAATATAAAAAACAAGGTATAGCATTTGAATTCATAAATGCGTTAGATGGACACGGTGACATTTCGGTATTTGCGCCATATTCATCACTTATCGGGACGCATTTTTGGGGTGAGAGTTGGATTAAGCCCGGAGCGCTCGCCTGCTATATATCCCATATGCGAGCTTGGGAAAAACTTCTTGAATCAAATCATAAATTTGCCCTCATTGCAGAAGATGATAGCGCTCCTCGCAGTTCAATCGAAACTCTCCCGATTGATGAAATCGTGAATCAGGAGCTTGACATTGTATTTATGAATGACAGATTGTCTTCCTTAGCGAGTGAGCCCATTTCAAAACTTGAGCCAGATGGATTTAACCGCTTATTTAATCAGGGCTTCTCAAAACGCGCGCCTGGGGGGGATGGGTATTTTTTAACCCGAACTGGGGCTCAAAAATTGCGCGACTTTACACAAAAACAGAAGATCGTCTGTGGTATCGACTGGGCAATTTTGTTTTCTTGTTTTGATGGGAGAAATCGAAAGCACAAAGACATAAAATCCATACCAGAGCTCAAAAAACTGTGGAAATTATCAGGAGCAATGGCGCCAACGCTAAACGGTGGTGCCCTTAAAAATCCATTTTTTATAAATGAAAGTTTCCCCTCAACGCTGGTTCATAAGGAAAAAATAGAAATTGAGCAATTAGCAAAACTCAATCTTTCGCATTTCAGCGGCTAGCAAAGTTAATGCACTGAAAAAATTGTATTTTTTGCCAATCCGTTAGCTGGCAAAGATTTGTTGCATCGCTTTATTCAGGCCAAAGGCAAATTCAAAGAAAATACTAGCTAGGAAGAAGCTTTCGCCGAATATAAAAACCACACCAAACCGAAATCAGAAACAACATAACTTCTACATTTCCCGTTCCAAGCCCCGGAATAGCCGCGCCAGGACAAAAACCCGCGATAACCCATCCCACACCAAGTAGCGCGGACCCGCCAACTAACTTCAAATCAATTTTTGTCGAATTTTGAATTTGAAACATTACCGCAAACAACGGTTGAGAGCGTCGCCACACCAGTCGGTATTAGAAAAAAGTGACAAGAACTGCACCCGCCATTACGAATGCTAAACTGGGGTCCCAACTCCCCGATAAATCAAAGAAATTGAGAACCTTTGCGGGGTCGATCATTCCTGATACAGCAATACCAACTCCGAAAACCAAACCAACTAAATAAATATAGACAAATTTCATCGCTTACCAACCCATAACGTGACGCACAACATACACTGTGATTGCGGCCACATTTATAAACGTCAGAATTGCGACAGCCGATCTTAAAGACAAGCGCGACAAACCACAAACACCGTGACCCGAAGTACATCCTGATCCAAGGCTTGCGCCGAAACCAACAATTATCCCGCCTATGACGATCATAAAAGGACTAATCGGGACGTGAACTTGCGGCATTTTTCCAGAAAATAAATAAATAACCAAAGGTGCACTTAACATGCCAGCGACAAGTGCGATCCGCTAAGAAATTTCGTCACGATCAGATCCAAAAAGCATGCCAGACATGCTTCCCGTTGCACCGAAGATACGCCCGATTCCTAGCATAAGGAGAACCGCAGCGACACCGATCATCACGACCTAGACTTGTAACGTTTTTGTTCCGCTTTTTTATCTCCTTTATGCGGCTTTTTTTCCTTTTGCCAGATTTAATTTTAGCCTCGAAATTGATCGGTGACTGCTATCCGATTGCCGAATGCTTTCGAACGGTGTTGTAGAATCTATCAATGTAGTTTCCGATGGCGGTTTCATTTTGCGCCCGCGTCATTCACTGGCCGCGCCAAATCAGTTCGGCCTTAATGGTTTTGAAAAAGCTCACGCACGCGGGGTCCATCGCGACAAATCATTCACTGGATGATTTGTTTTTCGCTCGAACTCATAGCAATTTCCTTTGCCGCTCATTGAGGCGCGAAGGCCGTGTGCTTGAAACAATTTCTGGTATTCATTTGAATTGCGAGCTTTCGCGCTTCGCTGGCGCCCGCACGTCTCGCAGAGGCGCAGTCTTGACTGCCGCGATCCGAATGATGGATGCAACCCGCCAGTGGGCGGCGGCGTGTCAGAGCCATGCGAAGGGCTCTTAGCGCGAGATCACGTTTGAGCCGGTCACTGGTTGCCCAGCCAATGACTTTCCTCGAAAAGAGATCAATCACGACCGCTAAATATAGCCACCCCTCGCGCGTCCAAATATAGCTTATATCACTGATTCATTTGGTATTCGGTGAAGGGGAAGCTGTGATTGCTATCGGTCGTGCGCTTATATTTCTGCGTTCTAATGAACTTGATATCATTCGCGGCCATCAACCGCGCAACCCGCCGTTCACCGATAGAGAACCCCAAATCACGTAACTCCATCGTCATTCGAATACGACCATAGGAAAAGTTGCATAGCTTCGCCTGCGCTCGCAAATGCGCCGATAAAACCATATCTTCACGCGCCCGCACACTGAGCGGTCGCGCACGCCAAGCGCGCAGACCGCGTACGGTGACACCAAAAATCCGACACAATCGGGCCTGACTGAGATCCCCGCGATAGCCATCAATGAAGAACCTCATTTGCTTTGCTCCGCGAAGAACATAGCTGCCTTTTCTAGCACATCCCTCTCCTCCTTGAGAAGGCGGTTTTCTTTGCGAAGCCGTTCAATCTCCTTCAACAGGTCGAGTTGGCTCTGGCTCATGACAGTTTGATCCCCAAATTTGACCAGCCATTTGCCGAGCCTCGACAAACCAATGACAAAATCAGCCGCGACCTGCCGTTGGATTAACCCACTCGTTTGCGCAACACCTACAACTGCACGCTTGAAATCATCATCAAATCTTGCTGCCATCTCATCCTCCTTTGCTTGGCATTATCGTGAAAAATCAATCCAAACAAAGCGGAAGCAAATCGGTGCAAGCTCAGATCTTAATTGCGTCCCGAAGCGCAATATCATCACAGCGCCTCGATTGATGGCGAACCACTGATCGGTCGGTCTGAAGCCTAGCGCAGGTGCGCCGTTTGTTCACATCATAGCAATCCACAAGATGGGTAGCAGCGCTCCGCCTCTCGTCAGACGTCATCACTTTTTTAAATTGATATCCTTGCGCTTAGTGTTGCCCAGAGCATATTTAGCGCCATAATGTCCACTTAGTTTGGAGGACACTAAACCAAGCGCAAAAAAACATAAGGGCGAGTTCAACGGACGCTTACGTATGCTTGTGAAAATAAAGCTTTCTTGGTGATCCATACCACATCGGAAATGGTTCGATGAAAGGACAAGTAAATATATCGGTGATGTGGGTGATGTATATGAGGACGGTTCGTTGATTGGCTGGCTTTTAGTAGGTAGAAGAGGGAATTATTATTTACGTGAAGTAGTCATGAAGATGAGGTAAGTCATGCAAAGACAAGGGCAAATAAGAAGCTTGATAAGTAGTGCCATCGGTACTATATTGATTGAATGAGCAATGAAACTCATTTTTAACAAAAAGTAAAAACTATGACCACTCAAGAACGAAACTTTTCTGACGATAAAATGCGTGCTGAAATTGCCAAAATGTTAGCCGAACCTAAGCAGGTTAGTGTTAATACATTTTTAGTGCCATTTATGGCGGCCGCGGTTTTAATGGGCGCTACAGCGGCAATTGTTAAGTTGTTTTTCTAAATGACCCCCGAACAATTCAAAGAAGGCAGAGAAACACTCGGTCTATCGCAAAAACAATTGGCAAAAATACTCGACACCAACGACGTCACTATTAGACGATGGGAAATGGACGTTGAAAGATCGTCTTCTCGACCTCCCAACCCAGTTGCAAGCCAAGTTATGAGATGGATGCTCGACGGATTTCGTCCGCCAGAATTTCCACAACCCAAGTAACGAGCGAGTGAGCAAATGGCAAATGTATCAAGCGTGCCATCAAAAACAATCAGAGATAGGTTAAAGATAGTTTGCTTATCAACTTTTTGGCGCAAGACGAGTTTGGTCAAACTTTAGGAGTTTCAATATCATCATCCCAAAATAATAAAATCCGAGCATGGAAGACACTATAAACATAAAGCTTCTCACCGTTGGCTAGTCTTTGAGGCATATTTGATTATAATTGCATTTGAGATTGAAGTTATGCCCTATGCGCGGAAACTCACGTTAACGCTTCCTTTGGCTTGATATCGTGCGCGAACAGGAACCCAATCAATGGTTTGCCTTGTCATTTTGGAAAGCGGTATGCCTTTGATTTTGGCCGTATCACGCCAACGGATAAGCTCTTCATTGCGCGCGCATCTCTAATTTAGCTGCTCACTTTAGAGCTGTTAGGATTTTAGGAGTTTTCAGGACAGGCGACCGGGTCAACTAGCCGTTTAACAATGCGGTCGCCTTCGCTTGTATTTCGGCAAGCTCAGCCTTTGAAACGTCGCTTTTATGCTTGGCATTTCTTGCTTTCCAGTCCAACGACTTGATCTGATCCGCAAGTGCGACTTGTTCGGGGCTGCCAGCGATTAAAACTTCAAAAGGATATCCTTTGATTTTTGTTGTAAGTGGCACGCAAAGCATGAGACCCGTTTTTTGGTTATAGAGCAGAGGACTCAATACGACCGCGGGACGATGCCCCGCTTGCTCATGGCCTGCCTGAGGATTAAACTCTAACCAAACGATATCGCCTTGCTTTGGGATATAAGCCGGCATTAAATCCACTCGTTTCCAATAGGAGCGTCTGTGAGTTTTTCAGAATGAAGGTTTTCATCTGAAATGGCACCAAGCATAACGCCAAGCGCATAGGGCTTTACAACCACCGGTTCAATGATAATGCGCCCATCTTCGTGACGAATATCAACATAATCATCAAGTTTTAGACCCGCATCTTCGAGCACACCACTTGGCAAACGAACCGACGCACTATTGCCCCATTTCTTGACTTGAACTTGCATGATAAAATTCCTTACTGATTTCACAAAACATAGCAAAAGAAAGGGTGTGTGTCAACTATGTATATACATTCTATAAATTTTCTTATGTTAAATTATTGACCTCATGATACCATCTTATCTTTTTGTATTGGAAATGTGAGACATGAATGGTCGCTCAAATATTGAGTAAAATAGATATCCTACGAAAAGAGAGACTGGAATTGCACAAACAGTTAGAATAGCAAATTGTTCGTTTTTATTGCTATCACCCAAACACAGTATCAACCACACGATATGAATTATTGGCGCATGTGTTAGATACAAACTATATGACATATCTCCCAAAATCAAAAAAGGTGTTCTAATCAGCCTATTTTTGAATTTTGATTCTTTATAGTGAAGGTTTACAAACAAGAACATAACACATGTCACCACCAACAAATCAACCATGAAAAATAATTCTTCAACCGTACGATAGCCAAGCCTAAAGCATACTGCAACTAATATAAAAAATGATAATATTGCAATTTGTCCTGAAAATGTGATTAGCATTTTTGGTATTTTCTCTTTGTAACGTCTTTCAATCGACTTGCCAACTCCACATAAACAGCGATAGCTGAGGAACCTCCTCCGATAATTCCAACCCTCATAAATAAAAAACCTATATCATCTTAATGTAGCAAATCCAGAAACAAATGATCTTCCAGAACTGTTTACATCTCTTCGATTATTGATGAATTCAGATCCAGATTGTGTTCTGCGTCGCTATTATTAACTAATGAACTCGTGACCGTCATAAATTCCTTGGCCTCATCATACTGGTTGACGAAGGATCGCGCCTCAATCAATATATATTCATCATTAATTTTTTTACCCTCTGACGCGGCGCTTTTTATATTCATGCACAATTGGTCTAAATCGACGGCAAGTAAATCTATGCCCATGACTTTCAATTTGTGCTTTAACGCGGAACGTCCAGAATGTTTACCCATTACAATTTCAGAATTTTTCCGCCCAACTAATTTAGGAGATATAATTTCAAAAGTTTCTCGATTATTCAAAAAACCTTCTTGATGAATTCCGCTTTCATGAGCAAATGCATTCTCACCAACTACCGCCTTATTTTTTTGAACAAAACAATTTGACGAGCGTTCAACTAATTTGCTAATTGGTGTGAGCATCTGGCAATTTATTTCAGAATAACTATTCAATGCTTTTTCATGAACTTTAAGCAAAATAGCCACTTCTTCCAACGAAGCATTTCCAGCTCTTTCGCCTAGCCCATTAATTGTACATTCAATTTGGCTAGCTCCTGAAGATAACGCCGCTATAGAATTTGCAACGGCTAATCCTAAATCATCATGACAATGAACTGAAATCGAAATGTATTCGTCCAAACCAATCGCGTCATGAATTTTCTTAATTAGATGCGCAAAATCTTGCGGAAGTGAATACCCTACAGTGTCCGCTATATTAATAGTACGGGCACCTGCGTCCACGGCAGTCCTACAAGCATCAATCAAAAAGCTGATTTCAGTACGCGTTGCGTCCATCGCAGACCATTGAACATCATCACACCTTTCACTTGCCCATGAAACGCTCGTTTTAATGGAATCAAGAAGCTCGTTCTTAGACATTTTCATAACATGCTTTCGGTGGAGTGCTGAGGTTCCAGCAAATGTATGAATTCGAGGTTTTTTAGCATTTTTTATTGCATCCCATAAAATTTCAAGATCTGAAACTCTACCGCGGGCCAATCCGCACAAACAGGATTTTCTTACAATTCCAGCAAGACCTTTTATGAGATTAAATTCTTGAGTAGACGCTGCAGGAAATCCAGCTTCAATAATATCCACACCCATATGATCAAGCTGCTCTGCAATTTGTCTTTTATCACTAACACGCATAGTCGCCCCTGGAGCCTGCTCACCATCTCTTAGCGTCGTATCAAAAATTTTAATTTTTCTAGAAGACATCGTAAATATTCCATCCTAATTTTTGCCGATAGGCAATGACCGTATTGTCATCTACAATACCTAGTCTATAATCTTATCAATAATATTTGCGCCCACTAGCTCCAAACAAAAAGCGGCTGATTTTCGTCTTTGACGCCAATAAATGAAGACCACGTTACACGCCGTCCTTCTTCAACACGATCGACCGCATGTACATATTCTGGATTGAAAATTATCAAATCGCCAAGATCAGGTCGAATTATCACATCAGGATCACCAGTTTTATGACGCTCGATCCCATAGCTATCTGATTTTTTCATCATCGCATATTCATCCGCCGAAGGCTTGATATCCCACAATAAAATATCTCCACCTTTTTTTGCAGGTTTCAAATATACATTGGAAGCCAGTTGCAAATTTAATCTCGGATCTTCTGAAATACCCGTGCTTTTGATATCCCTGAAAGCACGTCAACGTGCGGCTCCGCCTCAGAACCAGCGTTAAATACTCTGACCAGCCCCGCAAACATCTTTCTTCCAAAAAGTGTTCCCAGCATACTACCAGCACGCCACGCCTCATCCAATTCCAGACGCAGCTTATCAATAGGCGTCAATAAAGGCGCACATTCCGTACGCATAAGCTTAACCCAATCCAGCGCATTCTCTGCGTATTCACTACGCATTGCTTCACTCGCTTGGCTCTCAAAAAAAGCTTGTCCTATTCGGTTGATATCTGGCGCATTAACATATCGTCCCTTCAAACTACTATCTTCGACGATCTCACAGAAACGTTGACAACTTAACTCAGAAAAAAAACTTCTGACTCGGATTGCGATAATCTCTCTGCAAACCAATCTCTGAAGTATTTCAAAATTTAACCGATCAACATCTAATATTTTTTTACTTGATACATTTTCTAGCATTACAACCCCCAAAATTAAGTACTATTAACCTATCTTCGAGGGCAATTATTAATCAATGACGAAATTATCTATAAAAAATTTAGGGTTATATATACTTAACTAGCCAAAAACTCTTGACATCATCGCAAACAATGGCTAATTAAATCCTATAAAGGATTTTAGCCATGACCGAGACACTTAGCACATTCGAATTTTTCCAAAAGTTTCCTAATGAGGAAGCGGCGCGCCAATACTTTGAAAATCGCCGTTGGGGTGGTGAAGCTGTTTGCGGTCATTGTGGCTCAAAGAACGTTGTTGAGTGCAAAGATCATAAGCCAATGCCCTATCGCTGCAAAGAGTGTCGCAAGCATTTTAGTGTGCGCACAGGAACAGTTCTTGCAGAAAGCCGCCTCCCTTTGCAAAAATGGTTATTGGCTATCTACATGCTCACAAGCGCCCGTAAAGGTATCCCTAGCACCCAAATGGCGCGTGAGCTTGGTACCACTCAGAAATCAGCTTGGTTTTTGGCGCAACGCATTCGCGAAACTTGGCTTAAAGGTCAAGACAAAGGCGATAAAAGCAATCATTCGCAGGTCGACGAAACCTATATCGGCGGAAAAGAGAAAAACAAACACGCCAAAGACAAATTGCGCGCTGGTCGTGGCGCGGTTGGCAAGGTTGCCGTTGTGGGTATGCGCCAAGAAAACGGTCTAGTGATCGCCAAGCCAATCGCCAACACAAAAGCAACCACACTCCAAGGCTTCATTCGCGAAAATGCTGAAATCGGTGCAACCGTGGTCACTGACAATTTCAAATCATATCGCGGTCTTGGTGCGCAAGGCTACAACCACATTTCAATCAATCACTCAGTTGGAGAATACATCAAAGGCCAAGCCCATACCAACAGCATAGAAAGCTTTTGGGCGCTTCTCAAGCGCGGTTACTATGGTATCTATCACTATATGTCACCAAAGCACCTAAACCGCTATGTGAATGAGTTTTCATTCCGTCACAACACATCCCACCTTGGAACAATGGGATTTATCGACATGACTATTAACCGCATGGCGCATAAGCGCCTAACATATAAGGACTTGATCAATGGGTAAAAAGCCAGAAAAGATTATTGAGCCAATACCTGCGGACTTTGATGATGTGATTTCATCAATCGCGCCAAAAGTGACCCCATACAAGCCCCCTGAACAAATGGAGATGAGCTTTGAGCTTGTGGAGTATGCTAATCCAGAAGTGATTGACCCGATAGATTTTAGGATTGATCAGGAAACACAAAATATTTGGGCAACACAGGCGCAAATTTCAGAGCTATATGAAACAGATCAATCTGGCGTATCAAGGCACATAAACAATATATTCCAAGATGGCGAGCTTGATGCTGAGAGCAATATGCAAAAAGTGCATATTGCTCAATCAACTAAACCAATCACACTTTACAGTTTAGATGTAGTAATTTCTGTAGGATACCGAGTCAATTCGAAGTCCGCCACACGCTTCAGACAATGGGCAACAAACACGATTAAGGCTTATGTTGAGCAAGGCTATGTGATCAACGAAGCAGCGCTTCGTGAATCACCTGAAAAACTTAACGCGCTTGCAGCCAAATTGAGAGCGTTGCGATCAGATGAAAAGCAAGTTTATGCGAAGGTTCGAGAGTGCTTTAAGATTAGTGCCTCTGACTATGAGCCATCGTCTCAACAAGTTCGTAGTTTTTATGCCCTATTGCAAGATAAGTTTTTGCACGCTGTAACAGGCCAAACAGCCTCAAAAATAATCATGGAAAGAGCCGACCACAAAGAAACACATATGGGCTTGCAAAACTTGAAAGGCAAGGAACCTACAATTCAAGAAGTCACTACCGCAAAGAACTTCCTTGCTAGTGACGAACTATACAGGCTGCACATTCTATCAGAACAGTTCTTGCTATACGCGGAGGCGAGGGCATTGGCTGGGGTTAAAATGACCATGAAGTCTCTGCATAAACAGCTTGATCGACTTATGGAGTTGAATGACTACCCAATTTTTGACGGGTATAAAGACTGGCTTAAAGACCAAGCTGTTGATCACGCCAAGCGAGAACTGATTCTATACAAAAAGCGTATGAAAATTGAGAGCCTCGGGATAAAATATGACGAAGAATTGCTTGCGTTAGGTGAATATGACGACATTCTAATATCAAGTTAACCGAAAATCTCTACCGAGGCGCTTTTCGGGGTAAAACAAGAACATTTTGACTCGACTCGTTGTAAATGATTCGTTAAATACAACCTGACGGCTATTGTCGCCTCATAAAACCACAATTCCTCTGATATGGCGCGGAGGTGAGTAGTTTGCCTTCGGAGTGCTGGGCTTAACCCTAGCTTGCGAAATATGAGGTGCTGTAATGGCTACTTGTAAATGGCCTAAACCAGTAAGTGTGCGAGCTTACATTAGGTTTAGGTTCGGAAGGTTCGAAAGTGTGATTCCACATTGTCGATCATTTCCTCGTCGATAAAATCTCCCAAGATTAGACGATAACAAGGCAATAGCCGTCACTTTCCACACCTACCTAGCTCTAATAGGGAATCTTGTCCAGACATTTTTCATTTTTTTGAAATCGGCTAGTTAAGTATATAGACCCCAAAATTTACGCTTCGTTCCCAAGGATGCAAAATCTTAAATAATTATCAGAAACGGCCGTGGCATCTACATAGAAGGGGCAACTTTCTTGAAATGGATTAGCAATATATAGTAAATTTCTACTTTTTTCCTTCATTTAATTAAGCTGCAAATTTCTGTTACTGGGCATCATTATGGAAATAGTCTCAATCTCAATCGTTATGTTGCTTGGACTTGTTAGTCCTGGTCCAGATTTTTTCTTCATCGCACAGGCTGCGCTTAAGGATGAGAAAGCGGCTTTGCTATCAGCACTTGGAATTTCCATGGCTGTTGCCGTGTGGGCGTCACTTGCTATTATTGGTCAATCGATTTTATTTCATAGTTACCCGTCAATCATTCAAATGTTAAAACTTTGTGGCGTGTTATATATGCTGTATATTGGCGCTATAACTTTGAACGACGGCATTCAACGAATTTTAAAAAATTATTCAAACGACAGTATTGCATCAGAAAAATCCGCCACGCCTGATGATTCCAAAATTGCACGTCGCCCAACGCCGCAAATTGTGCACGTCTTATCTGGTACCTTATTCGGACTTTTCAATCCAAAATCCTTAGTTTTTTTCCAGCCTTTTCATTGCAATCCTTCCAGAAGGCTCATCGGTCTCTACAAAAATCGCTATTGTTAGTATAGTATTTTTCCAAGCCTTGGCATGGTTCTCATTCATATCCATGGCATTCTCTTCGAAATCCGTTCGCGTTATGTATCAAAATAGCACAGCCATTTTCAACATAATAGTTGGACTGGTTTTCTTAGGGCTTGGAATTAACATCATGATTTTCATCTTCAGATAATCTAATAAATTCTAAGGGTCTAGACTAGAATAGAGCACAATATTAGGTTCAATTCTATGAAATCATTGAAGAATAACTACATAAGAAGTTCTAAACTTTCCAAAGCCAAATTCAGAGAAGTTATCAAGCCCTTTTCCGTGGATTTAACGGCGACCCAGATTGTAAAATTATCAGGCATAAATCGAAATAGTATCAACCGAATTCTCCGGCTTTTGCGTGAACGAATTGCCGAGATTTCGGAAGAGCAACGGCCCTTTTTCAACGTGATTGAAGTTGATGAAAGATATTTCGGCGCTCGGCGAGTGAAAGGGGTCGCTTCCGGTAGGGGGCAGGATAGTACGCTCTCATCCGCGGATTTTAACCGCCTGACCTATGCGATATGAGTTTGCCTCTCTCTAAGAACGGATATCTATCCCAACGTACGCCGAGGGTTCTCGCATCATTGCGCACACCTCCAGCATGCTACACAGCCTTGGATTGTTCAGTTTGGCAATTGCGTTTTTCGCGCGATTGCCCATACGAACCCCGCAAGCTCGCGCGCAATGGCGGTCAGCACGCGCGGATGTGGTTTGCCTTTGGCACTCAAATCGCGAAAGCGTTTGCAAGTCCGTGTTTGTGCTTTCCATGCAATATCCTGGATTTCCTGCGGCAAATGCAAAGCGCGCTTGAGCGTTTGATGTTGCTCGTGGGCGGGATGGCGATACGACCAGCTCGCCTCCACAAGCATGGTGCGCGCGAGGGCATTGCACGCGCCGAACCGTGTTGCCGCTGGAATGCTCGCTGGGGACAAGGCCGAGCCAAGACATAAGAGGCGTGGGTTTTCGAAGCGGGCTATTTCACCGATCTCGGCAACCAATGTGGCAGCTATGGTGGTATTCACGCCGCGCATCAACAAGGGGCGCGAAATGCCAATGTTCGATCGCTTCGTCGATCGTCATATCCAATGTGGTGATATGATCTTAGATTTGGCGAATACTGCGCTGCAATTCCTCAAAGGCAATTTGCTGGTGGGGATAGCCACAAGGGCCAGCTTCATAGCAAAAATGAAGCACCCCTTGTTGCGAAAGCCTCTTTGTGAACCGTAGTACATCATCGTATCGATGGGCAATAACATCGTAAAAGCGAACCTCGCCATCGCGCCCATCCTCAGCAACCGCAATCGTATCGGCATGAACATCCAATCCAATATATAATTTCTTCTTCATGAGCATTCCTCCTATCTGGCTCAAAGCATTGTGCCAGATTTGAGACAAAGATCAAAAAAATGTTCATCGGGTCTAAGGAATTTTAGGCCAGTTATATTCGCCTGTGAGGAGGATGTGTGCCCAACCGAGCGGAGAGCTGTGTTTTAGAAGACTGAGATGGTAATCCCCCCATTTTTAGGGGTGTTTGAAACTGGAACTTATGCGGCGATTTGTTGATTTTGATATTGGTTCAGTTTCATGGCGGGGGTTATCCCGCCGATGGCCATATTAGGGCAGTCGTTGTTATACGTCCATAGCCAATTTGTTACGTGATTTTGCACCTCCTCAATTGTATAAAATATGTTTGTGCCGAGCCATTCGTTTCTGACACTGCGATTAAACCGCTCCAATTCTCAGTGATCAGCTTCTCTCGAATTTTACCGCCGACCAATGGACGAATTGAATGATGAAGTTTTGTGGGTTCAAAGGCATAGAGCCTTCGGCTTGGCAAATCACGAATACGCGGGATGAAGTTGTAACCAAAGAGATGGGTCGTCGCGAAGACCATATCGCTGACGCCGCCAGTATCGGTGTAATGATCTTTGATTTTGCGACCTGTTTCGTTCATCAAAAGCCCGTCCAATATATAAGGTGCTTCGCTGGCCGTGGCGGGAATGTTCTGCGTGGCGAAGGGGTCAAATTGATCGCTGATATGCAAATAGGCTTTGAGACCTGGCGTATTGCCATATTTGGCATTTGTGTAACTACTTTACTTCCAATTGAACCTGCGTAAAGTGTCTACAAATCTAGGGGCGACTACAGAAATGCGCTTGATACGGTCGAATTATTATTTAAGAATTCAATTTACTAATAGTACCGAAAATTTCACGAATTTCACTCTTGTAATCAGCCTTCCACTTTTTTTCAGAGAGGTCTTCGCCAAATCTCCAAAATTTGACGTAACTTGAAAGATCAAAAAAGAGCTTGCGCATTAAATTGATCCTAGGCAAATTTATATTATGTTCAATCATTTTTATGACAATTTGATTGTAGAGATTGTCCAGGCGCTCATTTACGTTATTCGTATAATTCACTGAAGGCGTTAATATTAAAATACTATTATTGATATAATTCATCTTGCCGCTATCGAGTTGCTCTATGGTATCATTTACGATTGTTTCTAGAGCTTGAATATAGCGGTCAAAATCACTCACAATATCCTGAGTAGGTTGGAAATATCGAGCCCAAGACTCTGAAATCGTGTAACCTTTGCCGCGTATATTCGTTATGATTGGCGCGACATCACAAATCGAATTCCAGTATCGATAGGTTTTATTGGCCAACTTCTGCACCCCATATCGCGGGTCATAAGAAAAGCCTACACCAAATTCTTCCAGAATTTTGAAGCTCAATGAGCTTCGATTTCGGAATGCCATTGATATGTGTTACATTCGGATTTTCCAGTAAGGCTGGTAGTTCCACTCGATAAAATACGCTATTTGGCTTGTCAAATTGTGGGTTCTGGCCTAAAATTGCTACAACATTTCCTTGTGCCTGACCCGCCAGTTTAGCAGATGCCCGATCCCAAAGCTCATCTCTCAATGCTGGATTGTTATCAATCAAATCCCTAAATGCTGGATCGCTATTATATCTTTCATTATACTCTCTATCAAATTGAGAGTTATCAATCATATCAAATCCACCTCCATTAGCTCCTCCTGCTAAATTTGGTGTATTATTTTGGTCAACCGCCGAGTAAAAAACATCCTGAGAGCCTGGATTTGAAGAAACGTCAAACCCAGAAAATTCATCTGAAATGTTGTTCTCTATATCTGTAAAATCACTCATTGAATCAGCTCCCCATTTTCAATTTGTTGTTTTAATTGTTTAGTAAACTTCGCTTTAAAGCTCCATAAATCTCTGTCTGGCCCTATGTAATCCCAATTAGCTAGCTCATAGAAACCTGCAAATAAGTTGGGTAAGATTTTCAGTGCAAAGTTCTGTTGGAAAATATCGGCAAACTTATCAAGCTTGCCTTCATTATTGTATTCGTTCCAGTTATAAGTTGTTAACAGTTCATCTCCTAAAGCGAGCAGGGTATATCCGTCAATCATCTCCGAGTAAGGATCATACGAATTCTCGACATCCTGCACCACCTCATCAAACCGATCATTATAAACACCATGCTTTCTGTGCCAATCTGAGGAGGGCACTTCAACGGGGGTACCAAGAGTAGAAATAAACCTTGTGTCAGTTCGCGTGTCCTCATTGCGGTCAGGATAAATTTCATCTGAGGGTAAACCACGACGCACACCGTTTTCAAAATTATCAGTACGCATGTTTGATACACCAATGACCCCACCTACGTAAAAATACAAAAATACTTTACCTAAACGAGGGCCTGCAAGATTAAATCTATGAAGACTAATCCTCGGATCTTCAGTAATAATTGAATCTGAGTAAGACGTAATTTTATTAAACGGAAACTGATGCTTCCAATATATCAGTCCATCCTGCGTACTTCCAAAAGAGATCCCCTCTGGCGCCGCAATTTTCTTATCATATTCAAAATTCATCACTGATTGACCCTCTGTCGCGCATTGCTAAACGATTTCTGGAAAGGCATTTACCCCCCCTTAATCTGACCGATTTCTATAATTGATAAATTAACCATTTTTTTGAGTCAAATATACAAGTTTGAGTTGTGTTAACTTTTGAATATAATCTCTTATTGAAGCGCGGTTGATTCTCTGGAATCAATGGGCGATCCCAAGCCCACAAAAGCGGTCATAATTTGCGCTATAAAAATGCCAATTTTCAAATATCTTAGATTTCACTCATGGAAACGATTTCGACGGATGAAGATTATTTATCTGCTCTTTCGTATGCTCGTATTGCATCCTATGGTTTTATTGTATCTATGGCGCAAACAATTCCTCATTTGGCCTTCGGATAAAAGACGCATCAATATATCTCGACAAAGTCTTGAAGCGAGAAATCTGGGCAGAGTTGCATCGGAAAGGAGCAAACCGAAATGCTGTTATCCTGATTGACCCGCATCGAGATTTAGCGCTTGAAGTTGCGCGGTTGAAAGAATTTGCCTATAAGCAAAAGTCAGGGTCGGTGAGAGCATCCACATAACAAAGAAAAAGGTGAAACCAAGATTAATTACAATGGGTTAGTGCTGATGAGGTGATAAAGTTATAGCTATTGATTAAAAGCTATACTATGCCCTCTACCCTATCTTCTTAAAAAATAGAGGTTTTTTAGATGCGGAAGAAATCGGTTCTGTTATGCTATAGCTCCGCATCAAAACGCGCACAAAAACTGTCCAATATTTCTGGGCTTAAGTGGGTTCGCTTACTTCCGATTTTAATTAAAACCAGAAGTAACGCACCCCCTTGCCCTTTAAAATAATAGCGACAATAACATATTTTAGCAAAGATTGCCAAAGATTTACAAATTAGATCAATGCCGTGCAAAAGTTTGTGAGGTTTCTATTTGGTTGAAACAATTTTGTAAAACTCCGCACAAAAAGGCCGGACACATGACCGTTACGCGCTAAAAATCATCAAATGTCAATTTACGCCCTTACAAAAACCGAACCGTCCATACAGGATAGCGCCCTCAGCGAAATTTCGGGGTTCGCTTTTCCAAAAAAGCTGCCATTCCCTCGCTTTGTGATGAAGTGCCGAAAAGGCCATGATAAATGGCGCGCTCGGTTTTCAGTCCATCGCTTAATCCCTCTTCCTGTGCCGCATGTAGCGCATCAATGGCGAGCGCATTAATATCGGCCGCGCGCTCGGCAATTTCATTTGCGATCGACAAAACCTCGGCGTCAAACCCATCAGTGGGCAGAATTTGACTCGCTAGCCCGTAATCTAACGCTGTGGATGCATCAATAATCCGCCCGGTCAGCACCATGTCGGCGGCGCGCACCTTGCCAATCGCACGGGTAAGGCGCTGAGTCCCACCCATGCCAGGAATACAGCCGATTTTGACCTCGGGCTGGCCAAATTTTGCGGTTTGATCTGCAATGATTATATTACACATCAAAGCGAGCTCACAGCCTCCGCCCAACGCATAGCCCGACACGGCTGCGATTTTAGGCGTGCGCAGATTGGCGAAATCCTCCCAATCACTGAATTTGTTTTCAGCTCGCATTCTAGCCGCATCATATGCAACAAGTTCACGAATGTCAGCACCGGCGGCGAATGCTCGTTCATTACCCTTGATGATAATGGAGCCAATATCGGGATCGGCATCCCAACTAAGCGCCTGTTCAATGATTTCTAGCTGCATTTTTGCGTTAAGGGCGTTGAGCGCATCTGGGCGATTAAGGGTCATGATACCGACGCGACCCCGAGTTTCTGCAAATATGAATTCAAACATTGCAATTCCTTGTTAGAGTTATGAATGGCCAACACATAGAAAAGCGGGATGAGGAGGCTTTGTGCTGACCGGCTTATAGTTGGTCTAGCTATCCCAGATTGCGCCATAGGCAGGGATGCCAAGCGATTCCATATCGTGCACAACTTTGCGAGTCAGCTTTTCGTTTGAGATCACGATAACTGCCTCGGCGCCAGTGCGTTGAACTGCTTCATAGGCTAATTTGCTTAGGTCAGGCTTACCCTTTTCGGTCGTATCCCAAACCAGTGCATCGGGGCGCGCCGCAAGAATTTTGTCAACAAAAGCGTCGCCATAAGTGGCACGCGGGTTGCGCGTTGACCAAACGACATGGCTTGGCGTAGTGTTTTTGAAAAGATGTGGAAGGATCGGGCCAATACCACTACCAGTGCCAACATAGACAACCTTTGAAAAAAGCTCCTCTATCCGCGCCACACCTGAAGTAGTGATGCCTTTGACCCAAACCTTATCAGGTGGGTTGTCGATGACATTGCCAGTCCAATCACCTGCGCGAGAAATCACAAGGCGGTAGCCGTCCTCACCTGGGGTTGGAACATTGGCGAAGGCATGCCATTCCATCAAGGGCTTAAGGCTGATCGAATTTGACGAGCCTGCGAAGGGGGTGTCGCCATAGTCAAACTTCATGGCAATGGCATGATTGGAAAGCTTTTCCACCTCAACATCGACTTTTTTGAGCGTTAGCCAAGGAGAGATGACAGAGATTGTTATCGGAATCAGCAGCCAGAAACCCAACGACTGTGTCAATGGCTGACCGGCATCCATTTGCGCAGATACGGTTTGTATCCAGAAAAGGCCAAGCACTGTCCAACCGGCGAAGCGATGCACGCGCTCAAACAAATTATGGAACCGCTGGCGGATCGGGCCATATGCTGTCAAGCACATGGCGGTCAGCAACACGATAATGGCCACTGAAATTCCCATCGTTAGGGGGGAGACTTTAGCAATATTTAGTGTCCCTGCGCGATAGAGCGCGATGCTTAATGCGATAAACCAGAAGGTTCCGGAAATATTGGCCGAGGAATGTATGCCGCCAAAATGGAAGACCTTGCCTGCGCCCCAACGTATCCATAGTGGCGCCGAGGTCGGAATGCGCGTCGCCAGCCAGAAAAGCGCGTTAACCACGCGCTGCTGACGGATCAATATGCCAATCGTGAAGTTAATAATTGCGGCATTGGCCAAAACGACGAGGCTATGCAAAGAGTTGAAATCAAGATTGTGGGCTAAATACCAAGCAAAGGCAAGGTTGATCGCATAGATGATCACGGCAAGGCGGCGATACTCCATCAAGGCGGGGTGGCGCGTGATGCGCCGCCAGTTGATTGTCGTTTTATCTTGGGGCTCCAATCCTAATGATTTGCTGGTTTCATAGGCCATAACTTTCTCCCTTCCTTTACTTATTTCGCTACGACAGAGATAGTTTGCGCTTTGAGGGCGTCAATTTTTTCCTGTGCTAACTCAAGCAGTAGGCGCTTGTCGATTTTCCCACGATCGGTGCGAGGAAGCATTTCAAGCGCGAAAGTCCAAGCGGGCACCGCGTAATAGGGGCAGCGTTCGCGGGATTCATTCATAGCATCTTCGACATCGGCATTTGCAGGCGAAACAAAAGCCACTAAATGTGCATTATCAAATTTAAGCGTTACCGCGCGTTCCACCGATGGCGCGGCCTCAAGCGAGCGGGTCACACCGTCAAGTTCAACGCGGAAACCCTTGACCTTGACCTGATCATCAACGCGCCCGAAATGCTCAAGCTCACCCTCTTCTGTCCAGCGCCCCAAATCACGGGTCCTGAACATTTTATGGCCTTCGCCACGGAATGGGTCGTCACGATAACGATCCGCCGTCAGCTCGTCGTTCTTGAGGTAACCTGCGGTGACTGCGTCTCCACCTGCCCACATCTCGCCGATTTCACCAATGGGAAGTGGTTCAAGATTTTCATCAAGCACATAGACCGAATTATTTGGCGTTGGACGACCAATCGACAGCACCTCCTTAGACGGGAAATGCGTTTCGGCGGTGTTGATGATGGTGGTCTCGGTCGGACCACAACAGTTATAGAAGGCCGAACGTGCACCCCATAAATCGGCCAGACCGCGCGGGCACGGTTCACCGGCAACGGCAACCACGCGCACATCTGGGCATTGGCTTTCATCAATGCTGCCAAGGATAGATGGGGTGGCGATAATGACATTGGCGTGGCGTGCAGCGCTCAGCATATCACGCTCACGAATGATGAGGGTACCACCATTCGAGAGCGCACCAAGAATTTCCCAGGCGGCCATATCGAATGAAACCGACAAAAGCTGTGAAACCTTAGTGCCGGGGCGGATGCCCATATTGCCAGGTGCGGTCAGTAGGATATTGGCCAGATTGCGATGGGTGACCTGAACGCCATTGGGCTTGCCTGTTGTGCCAGATGTAAAGAGGACCATAGCGCAAAGGGCAGGATCAATAGAGATTTGGATAATTTCGGCCTCTGCCGTGCCGATGGTTTCAATAGGGCGGATATGAGCAGTGAGTGCTTGGCCATCAAAATAATCAACATAGATTTCTTGCGTCAGGATCACCTTTGCCTCGGTTTGGGCCGCGATGTGCACCAGGTTGCCCATCGGACAAACCTTGACATCCTGAGGCACATAGGCCGCGCCGATCTTGTGGGCGGCGATAATTCCGATAACCATTTCAATTGAACGGCGCAAGAAGATGGCAACCGCATCTCCCTCTTGCACCCCTTCGGAGAGGAGATAGGCGGCGACGTCATTGGCGCGGGCATTAAGCTCGGCATAGGTGATAGTATTATTCTTGTGCGTGATGGCAATTGCATCGGGCTGAGTTTTGACAAAATGATGAAAACCGTCAACCACAGTGGGGAAATCAGGGGAGATTTGCGATCCAAAACCGAAGCGGTTGAATTTGCATTGGTCCTCGTGCGAAAGCTTAGCTATGGAGCTTGGGATGGCTTGTCCCCAACCGCCGCTGAGCATTTCAATTGGCTTAGAAGAGTTGCGAGCTCGGAAGGGCGCAAAAGTGTTCATTTTTTAGATCCTCATATCGATGTTGTACTTTTCCTTCCATTCGATGCTGCTCAAAAATTATTACAATTTTCGTTGTGAAAATTAAAAAATACAACAAAAGCAAATATTTAAATGATCTATGTCAACTTAAAATTGAATTTTGATCGCTTTCTTGTCGATCGGTTGAAAATGAATAGCCCCTAGAATTGTAGACAGTTTCTGTCCTAAAAATTAGGTAAAGAAGACCGCCATTAGTAAGCCAAATTTCAGTGAGACAGGTCACTCACGCACCCTGCAAAGATGGTGGAAATTCAACCCGAACGCAGCGAACACGTTTGTGTGGGAGAGCGTACGGATAAGTTGAGTGACATAAAAATCGAAGGTGATGATAAAGAAAAAGGTTGAAATTATGTACGCAATTGAGTACATTAAACTCATGAAAACGACAACATATTCCGACTTTAGAAAGAATATGGCATCAGCAATTGATCAAGTCGCTGATGATCATGAGCCTGTTCTGATTACACGCAGTGGGGGAAAAGCGGCGGCTGTGCTCATGTCTTTGGAAGATTTTGCCTCATTTGAAGAGACGCGTTATCTTTTAAAAAGTCCTGAGAATGCCAAGCGTTTGCTGAATGCTATAGAAGAATTAGATGCTGGGAGGGGCTGTGAAAAAGCATTGATCGAGTGAAAATCATCTTCCATGAACAGGCTTGGGATGATTATCTCTATTGGCAAAATCAGGATAAAAAACTGCTCACACGCCTCAATGCACTGATCAAAGAATGTACGCGGACACCATTTGAGGGTACAGGAAAGCCAGAACCTTTAAAGGGTTCACTATCGAGTTGGTGGTCACGGCGTATCAATCGTGAGCAAAGGCTTGTTTATCGCATCGAAGATGATCGACTTCTCATTGCGCAGTGCCGCTATCATTATTGATTGGTATGATCCGGTGCTGTCAGACGAATTCTGACCCGTCTCTGAATGTTGGGCAAGTTCGTTTTATGCGGCACAGAATTTCCGCCAATCAGCAAGAGATTGATCGCGAAGTTTCTTAAATGTTGATCTGTTTTCGAGTTGCCTTTGATGTTGGAAATGATTGTGGAACTGGGATCGAACGGAAACGAATTTCTGCAGTGATCCCATACTTCAAAACCTGCCCATTGCCCGCTCCCGCCTTCGAAAATGTCCAAGTTCAACCCGAAAAGTGGGAACCGGTTTTCGGGCAAGTTGAACGAATTTAATTATTGGAATTTTCGCATAGACTGTTTTTGTACTGTTTAGTTTCATGATTTCCCGAATAGCCGATTTCGCGCAAAGCTGCACGATACGAGTCAAGCTTGCCCGTTACGATCTCATTTGTTTTTGCGCATCGCGAGAGCAATTTTCTCTATGTTTTAAAGGCCGCGCGCCGATCCCGTCGTTTTATCACAACGCATTCCAACATGGCCCCTTCATGATCTATGGCGCGCCACAAATACAAACTCTGGCCATTCACTCTCACAAAAACTTCGTCAATTTTGACGCACGCGCAACTTATCCGCACGCGCCTCGCTCCGTGCGGGTTGCGCTTAAATGCCACCTCCAAAGCGAGATTGCATTCGGCCTACGCTGTCGAATTTTCCTCGCGAAAATCGGGCCAAATCGGTTCGACCAAAAAGGGATGGTCTCATGGGAACCTTAGATAGCGCTCAACTTATCCAGGGCTTCATTCGAGTTGAACTTGCGTCAATCCCGCGCTCATAAAGTCAATCCTCAACTGGGCGCAAGCTCAGCGGAAAACGGATATACAGCCAAATCGCAAGCTTGATAATTCCGGGTGAGGTTTTGAAGTATTTGAAGGGGTTTTGATTGTTCATCAAAGGCGGATATCAGTAATATTATCCAAATTCAAATTTGCTCTGACAACACCTAATACAGGAAATCAGCTACCGTATGTCAAGGGGATACACTACATTATTCCTAAATTATTCCGACCACCTCCTTTGAGCCGCCTTCTTTGCAATTTCTGACCTTTGCTCAGCCGTCAATTTTGACGCTCGCGCCTTACCGCCCCTCGCGCCAAGTGCTTTGGCGGCGGGGTCTTTCTCTTCATCTTCAATTTCATCTTCGATTTCACCCGTTGCAATTTGTGCAATCTTCACAGCATTCCCTATTGCATCGGCGGGGCGCTTTTGACCGTTTGGACCTTTTGGCATGATTACTCCTTATGCTTTACGCTAAGCATACACATAAATCGCGGTGGCGAATAGGTCAAATTTCAAACTGAGACACTACCAAACATCTTGATCCTTTGAAATCACGGTATATATATTGCAATATCCACATTTGTAGTTGCAAAAAGGAACTTGAAGATACAAATTCAAATCATTCGTTAGAGAATTAACTCTGTCTTGTTCCCAAATTTCTTTTACACTAATATAACGTAGCTCGTCTATACGACGATCTAGTCGGATAGCTATAAACGTAAGGTGGAATTAGTTGTTTCTCAATCATATCTCGCAGCATATTATACCTTGTTTACTAATTTATCGGTGATGTTATTGAAGTGTAAAAGAGTATTACATCCTCATAATTGTGGGGGCATGTAGCTTGGACTTGCATCGATCGCTTCTACAATCCTGTTCCAAAGCACTCGGCAATCGACGATCAATTTCCAGGCCAAAATTAAATCTGGCCAAAGGCAAAACTATGCCGCATAAAGGAGATAAAAGAGCGGGACAAAAGCGTTACAAGTCCACATACATCGAGACCAGTTGTGACCGATGTAAACAGGAATGCCTATCGGGAATACAAATCGCTCGCCACACAATATTTCAGACATATCGATGAAGAACTTAAAAGAGAGTTTTCAAAAATGAATTTTCTTAGAATATTTAAGAGCTCGAGAATATATTTGTTGATTTTCAACCGATATTACAGTTCTGAACAATTTTTGATTCCGTATTTACAATAAATTTAATCGGACGAAATGGAGTTTGGAATTGCAAATTGGGTCACAAGCGTTTGTGCAAACTTGCTCTTAACGCTTTGTTTTTAAAAGATTTGGCAGGGGCAGCAGGGTTCGAACCCGCGACCTACGGTTTTGGAGACCGTCGCTCTACCAGCTGAGCTATACCCCTCTAATCAAAGAGCGGTTTAATTAGTTTGAGATATAAGTGCAAGTGCCGTTGAAAAGTTTAATTCAATATTGCCCCATTTTCGATAATCTAGTTAGAAATCAAAATAATTTTTAGTTCCAGTTTACCGAGCATTTTATAGATTTGGGTATATTTCCTGAGAAGCAAATAAGGAGCATATTTTGTCCGACTACTATAATTTGAGAATTTACGAACTAGACTTTAAAGAGCTACTTGATAGTGTGATTATTGAGAGCCTAATCGGTCAATTATCAAACTCATATATAAACGATGAAGATCTCGTGCAGTTACTTGATTTTTCATTATTGGAAGGTTTTTTACATGCTGACGCACGTATCAGTGATTTCTTTAACTTGGATCTGTCTCAGGTCATAACATTTGATAGTTTTCCAGACCTTACCCTCGAACAACAAAGTGAAATTTTAGATTTAGCCGTAGAGATTTCTGTCGGAACAATTGTCCCTCGCGCTGCGATCACAAATTCTCTTAAATGGGCTAGTCCGATAGATCTGTTGGGTGAAGACTTCTACCAAAATACTCTCGAACAAGCGCGGGAAAATCGAGAAAATGAATCGTTCACTTCTGCTAATGATCTCTTGTTCGGCCAAGATGGAGAACAATCCATACGAGGGGGCGATGGTGATGACTGGTTAACTGGCGAAGCGGGAAGCGATAAACTTTACGGGGAAGACGGTTCAGATTTTATCATGGGCGGTGATGACCGAGACTTAGTATCAGGAGGTGATGGTGATGACTGGTTAGGTGGCATGAAAGGAAATGACATCATAATTGGTGGTGATGGTGATGATTGGATAGAGGGCGGTAGAGGTAATGATGAAGCCTATGCGGGGTCAGGTGATGACATGTTGCATGGCAATGAAGGCGACGACTATCTGTCTTCAGGGTCAGGAAATGATGTGCTGAATGGTTCAGATGGGCAAGATACACTCGTAGGAGGAAATCAAACAGATACGCTGTTGGGCGGAACTGGAGACGATATTTTATATGGTGAATATTATGTGGCCGGGTATGGTTGGGACTATGACAATGTGAGGGACATTTTTGTTTTTTCACACGGAGACGGCAATGATATTGTAAAAGACTTTGGCTATGGTCATGACTTGCTTGATTTGAGAGCATTTAATTTTACTTCAATTGAAGAAGCGCTTTCGTTTGCGAGTCAAAATGGAACTGATGTGGTTTTCACATTTACCTTAGGTGAAATTGTTTCAACAATTACTCTTGAAAATACTGAAATTGAAAACTTGGATGAAACAAATATTTGGATAAACGGCGAAGCGCCAGAAGTCATATCACAGACTGAAACCGTTTTTGTTGGAACCGCTGACGATGATACTTGGGAAGGTCAAGCGGGTGATAGTGAAGCTTATGGTTCGGATGGGAATGATAGCCTAAGTGGGAATGGTGGGAGCGACCTAATTTATGGAGAGAGGGGTGCGGATTTTCTTGAAGGAGATGATGGAGATGATCGACTTTTTGGGGGCAGTGAAAATGATGTGTTAGATGGGGGGCGTGACAATGATTTCTTGTACGGTCAAGAGGGAGATGACGCATTATATGGAGATGAAGGGAGTGACTATCTGCTAGGTGGTGAAGGAGCAGATGTTTTGTCTGGCGGTGATGGATATGATTATGCAGCATATTGGACAAATGGTTCTGCTATTAATATCAATCTTCAAGACCGATCTCAAGATACTGGAGATGCAGTAGGAGACTTATATATAGATATAGAAGAATTTGTACTCACGAATTTTGATGACACTTTTGTCGGAGATGAAAATCAAAACCGTGTGCGAGGACTTGAAGGAAATGATAGTCTGATGGGTGCTGGTGGTAACGATCATCTTTCTGGAAACGAAGGGGATGATTTAATAAATGGTGGTACAGGAGATGACTTTTTATTTGGTGGCGAAGGAAGCGATGAATTTGTTTTTGCAGGCAACGACGGTCAAGATACAATATTTGACTTTAGCATTGAGGATGATTTGTTGAATTTATTTGAGACCGGTGTCACTGGTTTTGACGACTTAGAAATGTCTTATGATGGCATTCATACGACAATTAACTATGGCAGTGGAGAAATCATTCTACGGGAAACAGATATCGCTCAGGTTGAGGAATCCAGCTTCCTATTTGCGTGATTTCAGTAAGTCTAACTCATATATTGTCTGTTGCTTGACCCTGTTTGGTTTTCCAAGTAGTGAGCCTGCGAGAAAGTTACATGAATGTCAAAAAAAAATAGCTGGAAAAACCAAACTAAACTTTTGCACTCTGGTACATTGAGAAGTCAATTTCATGAGAACTCAGAGTCGCTTTTTCTGACGCAAAGTTACAGATATGAGAGCCCTGAAAGTGCCCTTGCTCGCTTTGCAGAGCAAGAAGAAGGATATATTTATTCAAGGTACGGCAATCCTACTGTTTCGATGTTTGAGCAACGTCTTGCGTCAATTGAGAACGCTGAGGATGCTTTTGCAACAACATCTGGCATGTCATCCGCATTTGCGGCTTTGGCATGCCAGTTAAATTCTGGCGATCATATCGTCGCTGCGCGAGCACTCTTTTCTTCCTGTCTTTATATTATCGATACACTTTTGCCAAAATGGGGAATTGAATTTACACTAGTCGATGGAAGTGATCTTTCGCAATGGCAAGAGGCAATCCAACCAAACACAAAGGTTTTTTTCGGCGAAATCATGTCCAATCCACGTTTGGAAATTTTGGACGTTCCAAAGATTTCACAAATCGCTCGTTCTCACAATATTTGTTTTGTTGTAGATAATGTTTTCGCAACTCCCGTATTGGGGAGCACTTTAGATTTAGGAGCAGATGTAATTTTCTATTCTGCAACGAAGCACATTGATGGTCAAGGAAGAGTTTTAGGTGGGGTTGTCCTTGGAAAGAAAGATTTTATCCGAGGTCCGTTAGAAACTTTTTGCCGACACACTGGACCAACTTTAAGTGCATTTAATGCGTGGACTTTGCTGAAGTCACTTGAGACTCTAAATATTCGTGTTCAACAACAGTGTAGCAGTGCACAAAAGACAGCTGAAATGTTGGAGGGCCATTCAAAAATAAAAAAAGTATTTTATCCGGGATTGAAATCACATGTTCAACATGAACTCGCCGAAAAGTTGTTTAGTCGTTTTGGAACAATGATTGCTTTTGAGGTAATGGGTGATCAAGAGGGGGCGTTTAGGTTTCTAAATAATTTAAATTTCATCGGATTGTCTAATAATCTTGGTGATGCAAAAACACTTATGACACATCCGGCGACAACCACGCATTTCAAACTAGATGAAAAACAAAAAGAAGAGCTTGGAATTTCACCGGGGCTTATCCGGCTTTCTATCGGGCTAGAAGATCCAGAAGACATAATGCATGAAATCGACCAAGCTCTAAAGTTTTGATCTAGGCATTCCTGTTCACATCGGTCACAACTGATCTCGATGTATGAGAAGGTTTAAAAGTCAGCGAGCAGATTACTTGCCCGACCAAAGCTCAGTTTTTTGGAATTTGCAAACATAATTTAACTCTCTTGATGCCTCTTCGATGTCATATTGCTATAGTCATTAGGTAGTTCTCCCCGTGTCCAAGCGCGATACATAATTTGATCTGAAGCTTGCGGTGTCATTTCAAAAAGTCTCATTATCATATCCTTTATCGCCAATCATGATCTTTGCGCGCCATTAATCGGTCAAAAGCATCCTCGCGTCGTTGTGTTTTCATTGTGTCTCCTCGTTAAACCGCAGGTGAATAATTTGGCCTTTCACATCAGAAACCGCTTAAACGTCTGTTGAACCCGCTCTGACAATTTTTATTGGATTGTTTTAGTGTCCACCATCGTTAGTGGACGCTATGAGGTTTTTTATGAGTATACGGCGTTATTGGACGGCTGCTGAGAAGCGGTCGATTTGTTTGGCCAGCGGCCAAGGATGGTAAAATCAACATCACGGCGGCGCAATAATCGATGCTGCTTTCGGGGATCGACTGGCGGATTAAGCATAAAACATAGCGGCCTTTAAGCGTGGGATAGCCGCTTTTTTATTGGATTTTTGTTTATTTTTGACAATGGAGGATTCACAATCTGAGCCCAATTTGCTATCAAACTCGCAATGATTAATGACCTCAAAACCCTACCAGAAAACCCCGCCGAGTTGCGCGCTGTGAGCGAGCTTTTGATGAATGAGGTCAAGTCGCAAGCCCTGATGATCTAAAAGTTCGAGTGCCCATTGAGAAAATTCGAATGTATTGAGCCAAATCACAAAGAATATGCGGACTATTCACCACGGTTCAAACCTTATAATCAGAAGGAAAGCGGATGGCACAATGAGACCTATAGTTTGGTATTGCGCGATGATGAACGGATCATTGCGGGAGGTCGTGGCCATATTTATCTCGGAGCCCTCGAAATTCGAAGGCTTTGGGTTGACAAAGCCCTACGTGGCGAGAGTATCGGCTCTGATCTTATGAAAGCTATTGAAGAGAAAGCACGTAGGCGTGGCGCCTCAAAAGCAAGGCTTTATACCTACTCGTGGCAAGCTGAAATATTTTATAAAAATCACGGATATGATGCATACGCAAAGTTTGATTTCCCTAAAAGGCATTACCGAATTGATATGCAGAAGTTTCTTTGAAGTGCCCCCAAAACAGGGTGCGTCAGAACTTAGCGTAGAATTTCACACTCAGTTGGAAGCGACTACATCATTCGTCCCCGCATGGCCAATTATATATTCAGGTGCCGATTGCGAAGCCATCTGCCAAGCGCCGCTGCCTTCGCGCCCGATTGAAAGAGGAAGAGCAGGTGCTGGGCTATTGGCTCATGTTGTCGTCTCTAAATACGCAGATCATTTACCGCTTTATCGTCAGAGCCAGATTTATGCACGTGAGGGTATCGACATTGATCGTTCGACAATGGCGGATTGGGTCGAGAGATCAACCGCACTTCTTGAACCGCTGGCCAAGGCCATTGGCCGCCAAGCCCGCAAAGGACAAGCAAAGCCGACCTTTGATGAGCTGTAAAGCTGGCTACAAAACCAGCACCCGAAAATCTCAGGCAAAAGCCCACTGGCAGGCGCGATCCGATATGCGCTTAGCCGGTTGCCAAAAGCGCGGGCATATATTGATAGAGGATTTTTGAAGCTCGACAATAATACGGCAGAAAGGGCAATGAAGCCCGTCGCTATCGGCCGCAAAAACTGGATGTTCGTAGGTTCCGAGCGCGGCGGAAAAGCCACGGCTATCGCCTTCACCCTCATCGAAACCGCCAAGCTTAACAACGTCGATCCGCAGGCATGACTCACATGGGTGCTCGCTCAGATCGCCGACCACAAAATCAAACGTATAGACGAATTGACGCCGTGGTGCTATGATAAAAAAACAAACCGAAACAGACGGTCTCAATCAAACCGCGATTAACTTCGTTTTCAGATGTTATTTGTTTTGGGAAGCATCTCCCATGTTATGAGGCTTGAAGCTGTTGCGGTAAGTATTCATAAAGGCGGCACTAATTATAATCCCTTCGATGCCAAATTGATCCGAAAAGGCTACAGCACCTAACCGGAGACACCCAATTTCGACCAAAAGATAAAGCGAAAACAAAAGATTTTGAGAAAACCCTAATCAACAAACACATCCCGCCATTACAAGTGATTTTTGAGTACAAAAATGTTCCCACTCAAGAGCGCCTTATCATTCAGGCGTGAAACGCCCTGCCTTTTGCAAAAGTAAAGTGCTAACTTTTATAAATGAAAATTGCTCAATCAACATAAATCGCAAACAGAACACTACTTTGGGAGAAGTGATCCAGAAGGTCAAAACATACGAAAAAACTAACAAGTCAGAAAAGGAGAGCAAAATCTGAAAAATCAATTTAAAAAATTTACCTTTAAAACCGACCAACTGCGATTAAATCCCTCGCACTCTGAAGTACATTATATCCAATCTAAAAGTGCGTTTTTTCAATTTCCTATTTGCTCAACAAACATAAATTACACTGTCGAAAAAAAATTGACAATTTAAAGAATCTACAAAAATGAAGATTACAATATGAATTCTTAAAAGTTTCTTAGACAATACAAACAATTAAATTTGTTCTCACGCGTTTACTGAATGTTAATTTTATTAGAATTATTAAATTTCACACGCTCGAAAGTCACTGTGAACGGTTGACACTATGCAAATTGGTCACATAACGTATATTACGCTACGTCAAAAACATATTCATTTGACAGAGAGACTAATTTGTTGAAGCTAAACGAGATCAACTTGGAGGAATAAAAAAATGAAAAAAATGAAGAATGCATCTTTCGCACTCGCCGGAACACTTCTTTCTACATCCGCTTTTGCGGGCGGATTGGACCTCAGCGGACAATCATCTGCTGTCCTTTTTGAAGAGGGAAATTATTTCGAGTTATCCTTGGGATACCGAAATGCTGAAGCTTCGGGTTCTGTATTTAACCCTTTCACCTTGGCAAATGATGATTCCGGTGATGTTGCTGAATCCAAAATCGCTTTAGGCGCTGCTTATAAACGCGACATTACAAGTAAATCTTCAATTGCACTTATATTTGACAATCCGTTTGGAGGAAAATTAACCTATCCAGCCTACGACCCCTCTGGAGAGGGTAGCGCTTTCTACGGTGGTACAGCTTTTGATATTAGCTCTTATGCGATAACAGCACTTGCAAGTTATGAAGTCACCGACCGCGTTCACCTGTTTGGCGGACTTCGGTTCCAGCAGATAGACGCAAATGCGGCAGTCCCCGCCGTTGGAAATTATTATGGAGAAATCGACACAGCAACTGGCCTTGGTTACGTACTTGGTGTGGCTTATGTGCGTCCTGAACTCGCTCAAAGATTTTCTTTGACATATAACTCTGAAGTGACACACGAAACGAAATTTACAGAGCAATTTGGGGGTGTAACCGCCAATCAGGAAGATACGGACATCGTGACACCACAGTCGATAAATCTTGAATTGCAAACGGGCATTAATGAAAAAACCCTCGTATTTGGTTCTGTTCGCTGGGCTGATTGGAGCGAAGTCGAAGTTGCGCCAACTTTGTACACAGCAAATGCAGGAGCGCCCCTCTTAAGCTACGAAAATGACTCCGTCACTTACACATTAGGCGTAGGAAGAAAAATTAACGAGCAACTGAGTGCTGCCGTGTCTCTTACTTATGAAAAAGAGCAAGGCGGTGAATTCGGTGCAACGGCACCAACGGACGGCGTATTCGGGGTGACCGTGGGTGGAACTTACCAACTCGGAAATGGCTTCGAATTAACTGCTGGCCTTAACTATAGCTGGCTCGGCGACACTTCGGCAACTACGCCAGTTCCAGTCGAATTTGAAGATAATTCTGCAATTGGCGCAGGCTTAAAAATCAGCCGAAATTTTTAAAATTACAAAAAAATCAAACATCGGGCGCTATTGGGGCGCCCTTTTTCTTTTTGTGCTTGACGACTCAGAGATTATTCATAACCATGCATTTATAATAAGAAAGTGAGGATTAAATGAATAAAGTTATTTTGACATCTGCCTTTGCACTCATGGCAACGTCTGCTTTTGCAGCCGATTTAAATATTTGTGTTGAGGGTGCATATCCGCCATTCTCAGAGACCGCAGAAGATGGCAGTGTTGTTGGATTTGATATCGATATCG
The DNA here is from genome assembly GCA_965263365.1 of Paracoccaceae bacterium. Classification (GTDB taxonomy): domain Bacteria; phylum Pseudomonadota; class Alphaproteobacteria; order Rhodobacterales; family Rhodobacteraceae; genus CANMUM01. Next base: position 99,934 of record OZ253672.1, on the reverse strand, counting down.
CAAATGCTCTTTGTGACGAAATGGGAAAATCATGTGAAATGGTGAAAACAGACTGGGATGGTATAATTCCGGCTCTATTGGAAAAAAAATGTGATGCGATTATAGCCTCCATGTCAATCACGCCTGAGCGCCAAGAAGTGATTGCGTTCTCAAGCAAGTACTACAGCTCCCCAAACATGTTCGTCGCTAAAGAGGGAACGATGCTTGAAGATGTAAATGGACTAAAGGTTGGCGTTCAGCGTGGAACAATCCACCAAGACTTTATGGAAAAAGTATATCCGGATGCTGAATTGATGTTATACGGCACACAAGATGAAGTTTTTCTTGATTTGGAAGCTGGTCGAATTGACGCGACAGTCGGCGACGCGATTCAAAATGATGAAGGTTTCTTGAAAACCGATGCCGGTGAAGGTTATGCATTTATCGAAGACGCAGATGTCACTGATGTTGAAATTCACGGTGAAGGCGCTGGTGTTGGCGTTCGCCAAGAAGATCAAGCACTTGCTGATGAGTTCACAGCAGCAATCGCGGCAATTCGTGAAAGCGGTGTCTATAAGGAAATCAACGATCAGTATTTCACAGTTGATATCTACGGAAAAGATTTAGAAATGTAAGCTTTTTGCTCTCTCTCATTTTGTAGGCGAGAGCAATTAAAAAAGAAGAGGATCCCCGTTCGCGGGGATTTTATATGGACGCATTAATTCGCTATTTGCCGATTCTTTTATCGGCATCCTTAATTACCTTCGCTCTCGCAATTTGCAGCTTATTCGTTGCAACACTATTCGGCGCGCTCGGTGCGAAAGGACGGCTATCGAATGATCAATTTGGACGCGAATATGCGACGGTTTACATTGGAATCGTTCGGGGTATTCCCGATTTAGTCCTTATATTATTAGTTTACTACGGCTTTCAGCGCATCCTCAATACAATAACCGAAGATTGGTTGGGAGTATCGCGCTTTGAATTATCAACGTTTTGGGCAGGCGTGCTCGGCATAGGATTTATCTATGGGGCTTATCTCACGGAAACATTTCGAGGTGCATATTTAGCCGTTCCTCAAGGACAAAAAGAAGCCGCGGCTTCACTTGGTCTTGGGCGCTATGCGGGGTTTTACAAGGTTGTCTTGCCCCAATTCATCAGACACGCAATTCCCGGGTATGGCAATGTTTTTCAAGTGTTAATTAAATCAACCGCAGTCGTAGGCGTCATTGGGTTAAATGATCTTGTTGGCATTGCAAATGACGCAGGCAAATCTGCTCGTGAACCATTTATATTCCTGTTTTTTGTTTTATTTATGTATCTCATTTTTTACTATCTCGTCGGCATTTTTTTCAACTGGTTAGAACGTCGCTACGCTGAGGTCGGAAAATGAATTTACGATTTAAACTTAAGTGGATTTTCCATCGCGGACTGCAAGCAGCGCTGTTTTGGGTGATCGCCAGCTTTATATATTCTCTTCATTGGGATAAAATTTCATCAGTTCTTCCCCAAATTGGCGCGGCGATCTTAACAACTATTCAACTTACAGTTTTGTCTCTTGCATTTGGTTTTATTCTCGCTTGGCCACTTGCACTATTGCGAACCAAAAGAAACCCAGAATGGTTGGCCAAATTTGCTGATGGATTCGTCGCCTTGTTTCGCGGAACACCGTTGTTGGTTCAAATTTACGTTATTTACTACGGCCTAGCAGGTGAAGAATGGTTTCGAGGGAGTATTTTTTGGTTTTTATTCAAAGACGCATATTTTTGTGTCGTATTCGGATTTTCTCTAAATGCTGCCGCTTACGCTTGTGAAATTTTTCGCGGCGCTCTCGTAAACGGAGCAAATAGTGAAAGAGAAAGTGCGATGTCTCTGGGACTTAGCAATTGGCAAGTCGATTGGCTCGTTTGGATTCCAGCAAGTTGGCGCAGAGCCCTTCCTCAATACGGAAATGAGATGATTTTCATGTTGCACGGAACCGCTATCGCGGGACTTGTCACTTTAAGTGATGTTTTTGGGGTTTCCCGAGATATTAATCGGAAATTCTATTTGACTTATGAAGGCCTAATCACAGCTGCGATCATATATGTACTTCTTACTTTGCTAATTGTTCAGCTAAACAAATTGCTTGAAAAGCGGTTTTTAGGACACCAATCACGCTAAAACTGTTGTAAAAATGTTTCGATCTCAATTTGTGTTGCAGTTCTCACAAATTTTGTGGCACTTTCATACTATATTAATGTAATGGTGATAATCACAGATGTGATCAAAACTTGATCAAGGTTTGATCTGTTTTCCTCCCTTAGACTTGGGCTGCAGTTTTGCAGCCCTTTTTTTATTTTCAAAACTGGAATAAGTGTTCAAATTATGAAAACAATACGATTAAAGCCAAAAATAGATGCACGAAAGTTTCGTTATGGATATCCCTGGATATATAGTAATCAAATTGTTTCTGATCGTCGCACAAAATCCATACAATCAGGTGAAATCGTTGCACTATATGATCACGAAAATAACTATGTGTGCCATGGCGCATTTAATTTTAACTCGAAAATTGTATTTAGAACTCTAGAATTGACCGAGAATGTCCCGATCGATTCTCAATGGATCGAGAATAAGCTCTCGAGTGCTATGGCGCTGCGCACACAGATTTATTACAAACCCTTTTATCGATTAGTGCACGCAGAAGGCGACGGACTGCCGGGTTTAATTATAGACCGATTCGGCGATTACGCAATTATGCAACCCAATGCTTATTGGGCGGAAGAAAAAAAAGAAGAGATTGTGCACGCTTTAACGACCTTAGGGATGCCAAACGTAATCCTAAATGCGTCAGGTCGCGCACGAAAATTGGAAGGTCTCGATAATAATAGCTACGTTTTGCGCGGGGAAGCACCTCAAGTAGTAGAAGTTGAATTAAATGATGCAATCTATCATGCAGATATTGCGAAAGGTCAAAAAACAGGTCTTTTTTATGATCAGCGCGAAAATCATGCTTTTGCAGCAAAGTTTGCGGAAGGCGCACGTTGTCTAGACGTGTTTTCCCATGTCGGTGGTTTTGGTCTTGCCATGCTTGCAAAGGGTGCGTCAGATGTCACTTGTGTTGATAGCTCCGCGCCCGCGCTTGAATTCGCCGCACTCTCTTCTCAAAAAATGAACAAATCCAGTCAATTTAATACGGTAAAAGGCGATGCATTTGATGTGATGGCAAATATGGCGGATCAAAATTTAAAATTCGATGTTGTCGTTTGCGATCCTCCAGCGTTCGCGCCTTCACGCTCAGCACTCTCGAAAGGACTGCGCGCCTACGAACGTGTTGCCAAACTTGCGGCACAACTTGTCGAGCCAAATGGAATATTAGCTCTGTGTTCTTGCTCACACGCGGCCACACCAGAAAAATTTATTTCTTCGTCCATAAGAGGAATTGGAAGAGCTCGAAAAACATGTCAGGTACTTCATCAAGGAGCAGCAGGCCCTGATCACCCAATACATCCACAATTAATTGAAAGCAGCTATCTGAAATCTGTATTTATGAGAGTCTATTGAAACGCGTTTTTTTAGATAGTTGTGTTATACTCTCAAAATTACCACGTGAAATTGCTTATTGGCTTTCAGATCAACAGCAGCTCCAGCTCACAACATCAACTTCAATCGAACAAGAATGCAAACACGTTGCAAAGCGGAAAGGCATTGAAACAGATATTGCAGGCGCATTCATATCTTTAAAATTGAGGGCCCAATCCGTCGAAGCAGCGAGCGCAAACAACTTATGGCTGCCAGATGAAAATGATATTCATGTGCTTGCTGGCGCAATCGCATCCGAATCAGATATTATTTTAACCGAGAATTTAAGAGATTTTCCGTATGCGGCACTTCGTGATCATGGCGTGAAAGCGATCTCACCTGATACTTATTACTTGAATGAATTTCTTACGGATAAAGAGCTTCAACGAAAGTATCTTTCGGATTTTTCATTCGACAAAAAGCAATTTAAAAAATCAAAACTATATAGAACCGCTAAAATCTTAGACCATGCCGGCCATTAAAACGGTTAAAATCATTGAAATTGTGAAACCTGCGATGGCAAATCCTACCGCATATTGAATCACATCGAATTTCTGCCCGCCAAGCTTTCTAGCCCGAAGCCCACCATAGATCGCAAAAAAAAGAGTCGAAAAAATTACAAACATGAACTGGAATTAAATTGGAATTCACTTTTTCGCAAGTCTATTCGTTTGCGACGTGACAAATCCCAAAAAAAGCAATATGAGCTTTTCGTAGAATTTATTTTAGGAAGGGAAATATGAATACGTTCGTGATACCCGAAAGCTACACGCCGACTGATGATGAAGAGTTTATGAATCCGCGCCAGCAAGCTTACTTTAAAAATCTGCTTACAGAATGGAAGCGAGAACTTCTCGAAGAAACCAGCAAAACAATATCAGATATGCAAAATTCAAGTTTGCAACGTCCAGATCTCAACGATCGCGCTTCAGAAGAAACGGATCGGGCGATTGAATTGCGTACGCGAGACAGACAACGTAAACTCATCAATAAAATAGATGCGGCTTTGCGGCGTATTGAAGAAGGTGAGTATGGTTATTGCGAAGTGACTGGGAATGAAATTTCGTTAAAGCGTCTTATTGCACGTCCAATCGCGACTATGTCACTGGCTGCTCAAGAGCAACATGAACGCAAAGAAAAAGTTCATCGCGACTAATTAAATTTCGCTCAAACATCTAAATTATGGTCAGACAAATTGGCACATGATCGGAAGGTTTTTCACGCCCGCGCCAATGCCGTTCTATTTCACAGCTTTCAATGCGATCGGTGATTTCTGGTGATGTGAGAAAATGATCTATTCGAATGCCATTATTCTTGTTCCAAGCGCCCGCTTGGAAATCCCAAAACGTGTATTGCATCGGTGTTTTATTTAAGAGACGAAAGGCATCACTTAAACCAAGGGAAAGCAATTTTCGAAAACGAAAGTGGCTCTCTGGATGATAAAGTGCATCACCTTCCCAAGCGCTTGGGTCATAGCAATCTTCAGGAGTGGGAATAACGTTAAAATCTCCAGTGACCAAAAAGGGGGTTTCTTCTAAAAGCAAATGCGTGCAGCGTTCAATCAAGCGATCCATCCACTTGAGCTTATATGGAAACTTCGGATTACCATTTTCCACTGGATTTCCATTCGGCAGATAAAGCCCACAAATCGTAATTCCGTTTATCTCGGCTTCAATATACCGCGCTTGCTCATCATCAGGATCTCCCGGCAAGCCAAGACGATAATTATCAATCGGCAATTTAGATAAAAGCGCAACGCCATTAAAACTTTTTTGTCCGTGGACAACTACGTTATAATTAAGATCCTCAAAAACTTCGCGAGGAAAATTTTCATCTATCGTCTTAATTTCTTGTAAAATTGCAATATCTGGACTGCTTTCAGATAAGAATTCCACAACGGTCGATAAGCGAGCTTTGACGCCATTAATATTGTAACTTGCGATCTTCATAGCTTAAACGTTATCGACTTTAGTAAAAATTGACCAGATTAAATTGATCATTCCGAATTTTTTAAACCTTCGATAAAAAAATCAAACAATTCGATGGCTTTTTCACGATCCGTTTTTTCATCCAAACTTTCAAAGCGATCCATAAGATCTTTTCCGCTACGATCCCCAAGGAATTCTTGTAATTCAGAAGGTGCATTTTGGATAAAAAAATCGAGGACATCTTCAGCATTTTCAGAAGAAAAAGGTTGACGATTCGGTCGAACCAATTGATTGAGATCAGTTGTGTTTTGCAATTGCGCGAGCGGAATTAAGTCGATCGGTATGAAGCCCTTTTCTATGCGATCAAAAATTTCATATAGAGTTTCTGCTTTTACATTTGAAGACCGAAATTGCCCGAGCTGAAATACCTCCGGATTCTCAGGACTACCGATAGAAGTATCTGTGTAAATAATTTCTTCGATTAGCGCGTTATGCATTTTTTGTATATCGACTTGAGCGATCTTAAGCAGAGCAAGATTTTTATACGAAATATGCCCGTGTACTTCGAAACCTTTTAAAATAATTTCGTCAAAAGATACATTTTCGAGTTGCGAATAATCCTGTGTTGGATCGAAGTTCACGAATGAGACTTCTTCAATAAAAGTGGGCTCTCCTTCGTCTTTTAAAATTTGAACTTGTTGGATTTTTCCAGAAAGCAGATCACGATCACCTTGTGTCATTTCAATCTTTTCAAATTCAATCAATATGCCCGTCACTCCATCCCGATATTTCATACCCTGTATTGAAATATTATCTCCCAAAATTGTTGGCTTGTTGAAAGTGAGTTTTGATCCATCATCACGGGCAGCAATGTTCTTTTGAACCTGAGAAATTTCTCTGGCAATTAGAGTTTCACGACCTTTATTCCAGATCACAAGGCCTGCAAACACGCTTATGAAAACTGCGACTGCAATTACAATTAGGCGCATAAAAAATTTGATATTTGCGTGCGTCGACATATTTAGCTCTTTTAACTTGTGACGGTATATATCTGCTAGTAAGAGAAGCCAATGGATAGAGCAAAAAATCGCGCAAAGGTAAAAATCGGTAATCTGCCAAACGGTTCGATTGTTAATTGGGCGTCCTCAGAAAAAGGTCCAATTTGTATAATAGCTGAAGACGACCGAGACCTTGAAGAAATTCTGAGTTTGATAACATTTATCGCACCAAGGCGAAGTGTAGAAATATTTCCTGCATGGGATACAAGACCATTTGATCGGATCTCGCCCCATAAAAATATCGCTGCGAAGCGCGCCTCCACTTTAGCCAAATTGGCAAATGGCGATTGCGATATTTTGCTTACATCTCAAAATGCAATCGCGCAAAAAGTTCCAACGTCGGCGATTATGCGCGAATCGGCCTTAGAAATTAAATTGGGGCATATTTTAAATCTCGACGGCCTGCACAAATTTTCACTGAATTCAGGATATAATCTCGTTCCGGTTGTACGTGCAGCTGGTGAATATGCGGTCAGAGGCGGCATCGTTGATATATTTCCGGCCGGTTTTGATCGGCCAGTACGTATTGATCTCTTTGGTGATGTCATTGACAATATGCGTTTCTTTGATCCTGACATCCAGCGCTCTCAAGAAAAAGCTCAGAACTTTATTCTGACCTCGCCTAGCGAACTTATCTTAAACGAAGAAAGCACTTCTAGGTTTAGAGATCGATACCGAAATCTTGTCGGAGTGCCGTCGAAGGATGATCCTTTTTATGAAGCCGTGAGTGCAGGCATTCGGCCCCAAGGCGTTGAGCAATTTCTCCCTTTATTTTATGAAGAAATGACCTCCTTATTTGCGTATCTTCCCAAAGAGGCGTGTTTATATTTTCGTGAAAATTGGGCGGATAAAGTAGATCATCGCTTTGAGGACATTTCGCTTCAGTATCAACGGAGTCAAGATGAAAGGTTTGCCGTACGCCTTAACCCCGCGGAGTTTTATTTAACTTCAGAAGCCATTGAAGCGGCAACGTCTCAATTTCGCACTTATGAGTGTATTTTTGGGTCAATCACGACAGGTGTGAATGCGATTAACGCGGGCGCTCTTTTGCCAAAAAACTTTACGCGTGAACGCAATGATCCAAATATTGATTTGTTTGAAGCGTTTTTAACTTATGTTGAGTTAAAGAGCGCAGAAAACCCTGTTGTCATAGCTTGCGCAACCGCCGGCTCTTTAGCCCGCATGCGTGACATATTTTTGGAAAGCGGCACAAGCTACGTGCCCGATATAGAATCCCTCAGCGAGGCTCTAAATCATAGGTTAACGCTTGCCGTTTTACCCTTAAGAAGCGGTTATGAAGTCAATGGATATACCCTCATTTCCGAAGCGGATGTTTTAGGTGATCGACTTGGTCGTAAACGTCGTGCTAAAAAAAGTGCTGATAATGTTCTCAGTGAAGCAACAAGTCTAGGTATTGGCGATCTGACCGTTCATAGAGAGCACGGCATTGGACGTTTTTCGGGAATGCAGACTTTAAATATCGGCGCCGCTCCTCACGAATGTCTGGTGATAGAATACCAAGGTGGCGACAAATTATTTGTTCCTGTTGAAAATATTGAAGTTCTTGCGCCCTATGCAGAAAGCGGAGGGACAGTTGATAAATTGGGCGCGAGCGCGTGGCAGGAGCGAAAAGCGCGAACAAAAAAGAACTTACTCGCGATTGCGGAAGGCCTAATTAAATTGGCGGCAGAGCGCGATTTGCGCAAGGCACCAGTCATTAAAATTACTGAGCAAGAATATAATAATTTCTCAGCGCGTTTTCCTTATACAGAAACTGATGATCAAATCCTTGCAATTGAAGAAACACTAAATGATCTCAGTTCTGGAAAGGTGATGGATCGGCTTGTTTGCGGCGATGTCGGGTTTGGGAAAACTGAAGTTGCAATACGCGCGGCATTTGCGACGGCGATGTCGGGTTTTCAAGTCGCTTTGATTGCGCCCACGACCTTGCTGGCGCGTCAGCATGCGCGTAATTTTTCGGAAAGGTTTCATGGCACCGGCATACGAATCTCACATTTATCTCGGTTTGTCTCACGCAGTGAAGTCAAATTGCGAAAAGAGGCCATTTCAAAAGGACAAATTGATATTGTCGTGGGTACTCATGCCTTGCTCGCAAATGATGTCAAATTCAAAAATCTTGGACTGCTCATTATTGATGAAGAGCAACACTTCGGTGTAAAACATAAAGAAAAAATCAAAGAATTACGTAGCGATGTGCACGTCTTAACACTTTCGGCGACACCAATCCCACGCACCCTACAGCTCGCACTTTCAGGTGTACGAGAATTGTCCCTTATCGCGACTCCCCCCGTAGATCGACTAGCCGTAAGAACTTATGTCGCTCCCTTTGAGCGCCAAATGATTCGCGATGCCCTATTTCGCGAAAAGCAGCGTGGCGGACAAAGTTTTTATGTGGTTCCGCGAGTGTCGGACTTACCAGAAATCGAAGAATTTTTGAGTGAAACCTGCCCAGATATGCGCGTGATAACGGCGCATGGTCAGTTACCCGCAGGCGAACTTGATCAGCGTGTTAATGATTTTTATGATCAAAAGGCGGATATATTACTTGCGACAACAATTGTGGAAAGTGGTCTGGATATTCCAACGGCCAATACTCTAATCGTTCATCGCGCTGACATGTTCGGTTTGGCACAGCTTTATCAAATACGCGGTAGAGTTGGGCGTTCAAAAGTGCGCGCTTATGCATATCTCACAACAAAGGTTCGAAAAGTCCTAAACCCGGCAGCAGAAAAGAGATTACGCGTTCTCTCGCAGCTTGACGAACTCGGTTCTGGCTTTAATTTAGCTTCCCATGATCTCGATTTAAGGGGCGCAGGGAATTTGCTTGGTGAAGAGCAATCGGGACAAATCCGAGAAGTCGGCTTTGCGCTTTATCAGTCTATGCTAAAAGATGCGATTACGGCACTAAAGGCTGGCGACCTCAGTTTGCATGACCGCTCAGACCAATTAAGCCCTGAAATATCACTTGGGGTTGCCGTCATGATTCCGGAAGACTTTGTCAGTGATTTGGATACGCGGCTTTCCCTATATCGCCGACTTGCACGATTACGAAAAAAGGACGAAATCGACGACTTTACGGAAGAATTAATTGACCGTTTCGGCCCACTACCTGATGAAATCTACACACTCTTCAAAATTGTTAGAATCAAGGCTTTTGCGCGCGTTGCGGGTATTTCCAATTTGGACGCAGGGGCGCGGGGTGCAACTATTAAATTCTTTCAAAATCGCTTCAAAAATCCTAAAGGACTGGTCGAATTTATTTCAAATGAGCACGGCAACGCCAAAGTGAAAGATACGCGGATAATTGTATTCAGAAACTGGGAAAACGAGCAGTCAAGAATTGCAGGCGCACTGAAACTGGTTGCTGAGCTCGCTAAAATTGCACGCGATAAACCTAAAGAACATTGATGACGTCCAATTTCTTAAACGTAAATCAGTAAAGGTATATTTGCATAAGAGCGATCGAAATTGAAATGATTATTAGGTTTCTAGCAGGCTAAATTCGGAATAATTTGCTTTTTTCTGCTCATTATTCCAGGCAGCACCACAGTGTCACTTTCAACACTTGCCCCGAAGGATTTTTCCGCAACAGTCTTCACGAGATCGTTTGGCACAAGCAAAGTCGCCTCTTCATTCAAGATGTCCACAACGAACAGCAATACTTGATCGACACCGTCCGCTTTGGCAACGCCTGTCATTGATTCCATCAAGCTGTCCTTGCGGTCTAAAATCATTGATGGCGCAGTCGTCTCCAAAACCGAGACCCTAAACTTCGTATCACCAACTGCATATTCCTTGCTGTCCATGCGAATCAACTCAGCATCTGAAAATGCACCCACATCTGATTTTGCGGCGAACATATCAGCCGCATAATCTGAGATATTCACATCTAGTTCCGCTGCGAGTTTTTCTGCGATCGCGCGGTCATGCTCGGTCGTTGTTGGCGAACGGAACTCTAGCGTGTCTGATAGAATACACGTCAAGGCCGCGCCCTTGATCGCTTCAGGCATTTTCGCTGCATCATCACCCATAAGGTCAATCATGATTGTTGCTGCACAAGCAAGCGGCCGAATTGTGATATCAATCGGGCCTGTAGTCTCAAGCCCACCGACGAGCTTATGGTGATCAATAATCGCCGTGACATTTAATGAGTTCACATTCGCAGGCAACTCGGCTGGATTATTCGTATCCACAATCACAGCATCCGTTCCATCTGCAAAATCTGTCACGATTTCAGGCTTCTCAAGTGCCCAGCGCTCCAACATCCAAGCCGCTTCTGTATTGGGCGCGCCTTGCAAAACAGGCTTTGCATTAACACCTTTGATTTCATTCAAATACCAAGCCCAAATGATCGGCGAACCAGTCGAATCTGTGTCAGGTGATGTATGGCCAAAAACGAGCGTTGTCATGAGATGATCTCCAGTTCCAAATTAACTTGCGCACTCTATAACGTAAGACCCTAATTAAGTCCATAAGCAAAAAATATCGACATTGTTTGTCTTTCTTAGACACTTGTGTGCTTTTTGAGCAGTATTTTATTTTTAACCACGAATTAAATTTAATTTAATATCGAGATTAAAGTCCATTGTTATTCGAAAAATGTGCTTGGCAAGTATTAAAATGGTGCCCGCAGCCTGAAATATTAATGTATATAATTCAATAAATTACAAGATAAATCCGTGATTTTTCCGTGAATTTATTAAATAAAGCACATTCCACCTGCGAGCTGCTACCTTCTTTATAACATGGTTGATTTGCGGGGGCAATTATCAGTCAACTTTTGGCACGGCTGTGAAGCTTGTGGAATAGCCTTGATCGGAAATCGTGTGTGTAACCTGCTCGACAATCCAATTTCCAAAACTGATCCCAGGCAAGCCCCAAGTGAACACAGGGCATTCGGCCATCATATTGGGATCGCCCGGCATGGTGATTTCCAATTTCCCCGCTCGGCGCTTGGATTTATCGCGGGCTGTTTTTGCGGCCGCTTGGGCCGATGCCTCATTTGGGAATGATTTTTTGAGCCTGTGGATCGGTTCGCCTTCGGTCACTTCAACATCTTCGGCCTTTTCCAAATCCCGATAGGTCGCAATAACTGTTCCCGCTGGATCGCGAGTATAAATTGACCCGCGCCATGTCGAGATTTTTGACGGCTTCACCAAAATAGGTGGCAATGGTTTACCCGTCGCGCTTCGGCCTTTTCCGCGCTTAGAAATTACCAGCATTCCCGCCGCGGGCTTCACAGTGAGATCGTGTTCAATGGCGATCTTGATCAAAAAATTGAGATCACTTTCATCAACTTGAGAAATTTGCCCGGGCACAATGGATTTTACATCATCGGCAATTTTGGGTTCTAACCCGTGATCACCTGTGATGGTGGATGCAATATCTTCAATGGTTGCACCCTCTGGCCAATCGCGTGATTTCTGCTCGGCCATGCTCCTTTTGCCTTCGGACGTGCCCGAGAAAGGCGCAGCGCGTCCAGTGATCCTGATAATATCGGGCGGCCCGGAGGCGGTGATTTCATCAATCACGAATTTTCCCATGCTTTGCATTTGAAACGGGAAATAACCCATGATCACTTCCATTTCACCGCCCGCGATCAATAAGCCTAAATTCGCATCACGCAGAGGCAACACAATCGAAACAGTGTCGCTTTCGAAGCCTGTGCTATCTGAAACCGTGATAGAGCCGATCCCGCCCATAAATGAAACTGCGGGCAATCCATTAACCAACACAACTGCCCGGGGCCAAAAGGCAATGGCTTGCATCAATCCCATATGCGTGTTGCGGTTTGGTTTTGACCGCCCACCCATTTTGGCAATTTGATTGTGATGCCCGCTGGTAACAAGGCGCCATGTGCTGCAAGGCCATAATTGGCACTATAGACAAACTCAAACAATTCTTGGCTGGTTTCGCCATAGTGATTTTGGATGATGGCATCTAGCACATCATATGGCTTGGTTTCATAGGAAACTTCGGATGCCACCATCGTATCTTTCCACTTCCATGCTGAATTCTTGTTTTAAGGGTATTGATCTGCGATCATGAATTGTCTGGCTTTCTCCAACGCCTGTGATAGCCCAAAAGCCGTGAAAATATCCCAGCCCGTCCATTAGCGGCCAAGGCACGCCCACCATTGCCAATAATCGCATTCGTGCGGGTTGCTTGATGCCGCCTTTGTAATGCGGATAGATTACGCCCCGGAAAGTTGCGGTTTCCTCAATACCAACAAACTGCATCGCCGCGTTTTTACCAATGCGCGCTTGCTTTGCCCAGTTCGCGCGAAAATTCCGGTCAAATTGCTGATAAGCGGCTGTGGATATTGAGAACTGAAATGCGCCAAGCTGCATCATTACATCGGACATTACCAAGCCCCTCCATTATCAAATAGCGATGATCGACGTGAACGCTCCTGCTCGCGATGAATTGCGGTTGCCAATTCTTGCGTGGATTGTCCGAGGGTTTGATAGATGGTAAAATAATTATTGATCGGTTGTGGATCAGCCTTTGCATGATTGGCCGAGCTTGGGCGGATCGCCTGTGTGTTGATTAATGATCTTGCCCGTTCTGCGCGTGAAAGCAGTTCCGATGTTTGCTTATTATTGGCCACAAAGCCGCCCCGATTGGGGAACATCAGTTCTGGGCCTTCCTCACTAGTTCCCATGTCTCTATGGGCTGTAAATCCCAATTTTATGGCTTTTCTTTGCTGGCTTTCGGTTCAAGATGATGGATAAAAAAATAACCCCAAAGATGATGCCCGATAGGGCAATAACTCTTTCGGGCATTCTTCTACATTCCAAAACGGTGGAACTGTGATCTCGTGGATTTGATCACGAATGGCCAAATGCACAGCCTTTTCAAGTTTTGTAGTATTGTTAGGCAGGATGGTTGGTTCAAACATCGCGGCCACCTATCGTGATTGTCGGAGTGTGGCAACTCGCAACCTCGGTTGATCTGCAAACCACATCGGAAATAGGCGAAATCACGTTCACATTTTGAACATAGCCCGGAATGAAAAGCGCCGCCGTAATTCCCGCGATGGTTATGTCATATCCAAATCGTTTTGATGCTTCAAGAAACTGATTGAGCGCGCTTTTAGCTTTCTCCAATGCCTCATTTTGATCTATGTTTGGATAGACAGTTAGCGTTGCGGAAATCTCGAAATTAACAATTTCGGCGGCTCTAGCAGCCACATCAACCCCAAGCTGCCTGTTCTTTCCGTTAAGAAATGCTGTTACCTGCAATATTTTTTCTTGGTTTGGAATAAGGTTGTTCGCTTCCATCAAGTATACACGAACAAGCCCAGAAGTTGGACAAGTAATTGCGACATCTCCCACCCATGCGAATTGGTCTCTAACCAAAGCAACATAGCCAAATGCCGTTCCTGCATTGGTATAGGAACCCGGCGCCAATGCGATGCGCTTGCGAAAAGCAGTATCTTTTTCATAGGTTGGTGGTATTGGTGGCGAGATCACCCGAATCAATGACGTGGCGAGTCAAACCCCAAAAGCTCGCCAGATTATCCAAATCCGTGCCTTGGGAGTGCGGGAATAATACGGCTCGCAATTGATCGTTTCGCAAAGCGATTTGATCGGCAATCTCTACGGCCGCGGCTTCAAATTCCAAATAAACGGGATCGGCTTCAACCTCGGCCGTATATTCGGGCATCAATTCCTTGAAACGTGTAAGCAAACGCTCATAGATCGTTTCAGGCGCAATATCATGAAACGAGACTGGAAGGGCGAGGCGAGAAAAATCAATTGCGGAATAATTCATCGGATTTCTAACCCCATCATTTCAACGGGGGTTTGTGCGGGGATGTATGTGCCATAAATGTCCAAGGCGAGCTGGCCACTTGGGCTACCTTCAAAAACAACACGATCAACCGATAGGCGCGGTTCCCATTCTGCGATGGCTTCAACGGTTGCCATGTTCATATCCATTCGCGTGGCCTCATTCATTGGTGCATCCACCAATTCGGGCAATCGTGAACCATATGTGCGGCGCAGTGGGCGTGATCCAATCCGCGTGGTCAATAAAATCAGCAATGATTGGCGCAAATGATCTTTGCCATCAATCGGTTTTCCTGTTGTGCGATCAATTCCATTCATGAGAGCACAATTGAAAATTTAGGCGTTTTCAACCATCACATTTTTTGCTACATAAAATAATGAACAAAATATGGCTGTTTATAAATTCAATCAAGCCCTTGCCAACTGTTTTGGGCGAGTGGGAACGTGTCGGCGAAAAATATCGCTATCCTAGCAATGCTACCCATGTTTGTTTTTCTGATTGCTATTATTATCATATGAGAAATACTGGAGGAAATTACTATACAGATTTAGTTGGCGATTATTCTAAAATTGGGAAAGAACTAGGAAAACTTCACGATGATGTAAATACTATTAATTTATGGTATATGCCTAGCAATGTGGATAAATTTCCTGATCCGATAACAGCGCACCAGATATTCATAACACATTGGGATTTCGCGCGAGATGGAAACCCTGCTCATCCGAAATACACGAAATAATTATTGAGGTTTTCCGGTAGTCCCGCCACTATCCCCTTTGTGTGTATGATTTTTGAGGGAAATACCATCGGCAACCACATCGCCACTCGAAACGGTCACATTGCCTTGGATATTCACTGCGCCAGCAATATCAATACCCGATGCGCTGATTTGGAAATTGGTTGAGCCTGCTGTGATCAGTGCTGTGCCGGGTAAAATGGATGGTGCGGAAAATGCAGCACTTGGCAATGATCCCGCGATCACCGCGTTACGGAAATCACCACCCGGGGCATAGACAATCACTTGCTCGCCCACGCTCACAGGGATGAAAAAATTAACCTTGCCCGCTCGGTGCATTACCATTGGCACTTGTGCGGTTTTTGATCCCTTGAACTTCACAATGGCTTTATTACCCGAAACACTTTCGACCGTGCCAATAAAAATAATGCAACCGATATTCTCGCGAGCAAGTGCTTGATCTAAATCCCGATCATTCATCGCCAAAGTTCCTATAGCTACCAACATTCTCTGCGCCAATTTCGGGGCTTTGTGAAATATGAACCTCGCCAATCTCGGGATCATCCCAAAACGCCTCACCCACGCGTGCTGTTGCGACAAGCTCAATTTCCCAAATCTCGAATTGGTCGCGATCCGTGGTCATACTTGCAGGCGCAGCGTTCAAAGGCTTGATTGGGTTCACAAGTTCATTGCTAAATTGTTGCCCATCAAACCAGCGCATAATTTCAAGCGCTTTCGTGCGCACAAGCATTTTGGCCGAGTTGGTGTTTTCAACGGCCACATAAACCGAGATTTGCAGATCAACACCGATGCGGCCATTGCCGTCATTGTCGCCATTTGCTTCCATTGAGGTGATTTCAATTGAAGCGCTTGGCACGTCAATTTCTTCGGGTTGCCAATCAAATAAATACCATGTCAAATCTGAAAATTTTTGTGCGCCAGCCTCACGCATAGCATTTAAGAATTGTTCTAAGTCAAAATTCACTATCTTGCTCCTACTCCATAAACCGCCCGTGCCCGTAATTCACGCTCAAAATTTACCATGAAAATTTCTGGCCACTCTTTCCAAACATCGTTTTTCATGATGGCAACAAATTCATCATAAACAGGCACGGTGACTTTTTCGATTGGCAATCTCCCTTCGCCTTTGCGCTTGAAAACCGATTTTTTGCCAGAAAGCATTTGTGCGACAAAGGCGCTTTTAAAGTGCATATCGCCAATCGTAACACCCGATTTTGTTTGGATCATTCGCGCTTTTAGTGCTTCGGGCGGCAAATCGTTAAAGCCAAACCAAATTTGAAAGATGAAAAGGCCGTCTTTACCACGGCGAATTTTTGGCTTTATGCGCTTGGCGATAACTGCTTGTGTTCGCGTTCCAATAGCTTGATGCGCTTCGCGTTTTGCGCGTGTCACTAGTTTTCGCATTGTTTTCTTGTGCGCCATATTGAAAGCTAGGATCATTTGCTTTTCACTTGCGCCAAATTGATGTTGCAGATCGTTTAGGCGATTTTGATCAATCTCGACTTCCAACATTGGCCAGCTTTCCACCAAGATGTACCAAATGCAGAGTTGAAACACCCGTGCCATCGGGGTGGTTCTTGATCACCTTATAGCGGTTGGGATCATCTTTGATGCTGATTATATCATTTTTGCGGATCGTGCCCGCAATTTTTGAGGGGATTTGAAGTGTAATTTCTTCGGTTTGATTGCTATAATCGCCAAGGCCAAAATCCTTGGCAGGGCAATCAAAAATCCCGGTGCCATTCACGCCCACCGATTGCCCCTCTGTGACTTCAAATTCACTGACAAATTCCTGCGAACTGAAAAAAGGATCGGTATTTGTGAAGCTGGCCCGGGCATTATTGATCATATTCCCGCGATTATGATTTTGGATCAGCGGGTTTGGTATCGGATTTTGCGCCGCCAACCAGTTTGGCTTGACAAGCCGCAATGTATTGATCAGCTTCGGCCTTTTCAACTTCCAAGCGTGTGGCTGGTTTCACAACTTTCTTATTGTGAACAATGGCCGATGTGATTTCAATTTGAACTTTCATTTTTAGGTTCTCCTATGAGTGATGAATGACGGGCCGCGGGATCGCGGCCCACTGCTAGGTTAGGGTTAGCGCCCGAGTGTGAAATCGGATGCACGGCGCAAGCCGAAATCACAATCTTGGTGAGTGGTCACGCGAAGGCCACCTTTTTGCTGTTGCGTGTAAGGATCAACAAGCAAATCAAGGCCACCCCACATGGCAACTATCAATTGCGCGAGATTGCCAAATAGAGCATCCGCCGCGGCCATTTGATTGGTAACGCTCGCAGCGTAGCCATTTACCATGCCTTCATTTGCAGCAGTGCCCGCCGTCCAAATGAATTGACCTGATCCAGCATCCAAGGTGGTGGTTTTGGGTTTTCCGCGCATTGAGGATGAAACCAGATAACGGAGGCCATTACCCGCGCCATCTGCGCCCGCAAGGGTTTCCATTTCCACAATTTCACCCCATTTCGGTGCGCCAGCGGTCGTGAAATTAACCACATTAATGCCGTTAGTGTTCACAATACCAAGCAGTTGGCCACCTGTGCCATCGGCATAGATCGCGCCCTTATCAATACCCAAAGCCATCGCTTCGGCCAAGTCACGGCGCACAAGCATTTTCACATCGGGGCTTGATTGCTTAATTTGGCGGCGCGTCAATTCAATATGCGCACCAAGCGTGTGGGGTGAAAAGTCAAAGTTGCCTGTTGAAAAAGCGCTTCCAGTAACATCTTCATCATCACCCACCCAAAACGTATTGGCACTGCCATTTTGCTTTGGAATGCTATGATTGCCGATAAGGTCTTTTTGCGGGGTAGCATATTGCATAATTAGCGAACGATTGCGCATCATTTCGATGAAGCTTGCACTATCGTGGTTAGTACCAATCAATCCTGCACCACCTGTTGTGGGGCCGAGGGCGCGCGTCAAGACATCAAATGGAACAGTCATTGTACCACTGTCTTTTCCTGCGCGTTTTGCGGCGGCTTCGCAAGCTTCAAATTCAAATTCCGCGGCATCGCGAGCGGATGTAGATTGATTGCCAAAAGCCATGGCGTTGATCAATCGAACAAATGAAAAGCTATCTGCTTCATTATTCGTCAAACCGATTTCGCGTGACATATCATCCGCTTCAAGTGGTTGCGTTTTGTCGCGTGCGTTCATGCTGTCAAGAACTTTCGTGCGGAATTGATCCACGGTTGAACCGTCATCAATGGCTTGATCGCCAAGATTTTCAACGCCGTGACGCTTTGCAATGGCACGAATTTCACCAATTCGACCGCGTTCGGCTTGGATAGCATCATCCGCCTTCGGTTCGGCGGCGGGTGTGTTTGCAGTTTTGCTCATTTCGGTATCTCCATTTGGTTCTGAATTGGCAAAGGTTTCGCTTTGATTATCAATGCGCTCATTATTGGGATCGGCTTCATTTTCAGCCATCACATTTTTTTCCAAGGGTTGATCGACTTCGGCCGAGCGCCCAACGCCAACGCTCGGGTCGGCGGGCACAGAAACAAGCGAAACCTCATAGGGTTCCCAATCCGTTACCTCAATCAAGGGCAGCATTCCATCGCGTTCAGTTTCTTTGTAACTGTGAATAAAGTAACCAACTGATACCTTAGTGCGGATGCCATCTTGCACATCGCGAAAAGCATCAAAGCCTTTTTGGGCGCGAGAAAATCTGATCGTGCAGCGCGCGATATTATCATCATCAATGCGGGCTGTGCCCGGCACAACTGCGCCAATCTGATCGCGCGTATTATGATCATTGAGTAATGCGCCGCCATCATTCAGACGCTCTAGGTTCACCGCGTCTTTGGTGTGCACTAAAACTTCGGTGCCCCACCATCGGTCATATGGCGTTTCACTTGAAAATGCGATTTCCACCGTGCGTTCATCTTCATCAATATTTGCAAGCTTCACCGAGGCTTCGCGCTGCAATTTTTGACCGATTTCGAGTTTTCGGGTTTGATCATTCATTTTGTTCACCTTCATTTTGAGATTTGAGGCCCGCGACAATTCCAATGAGCTTTTCACCCATGGTGAATTTGTCCACGATTGTGGGTTCAATGCCCGCATCCAAAAGCGCTTGGCGATCTCGCGCAATTTCTTGGAATACTGTTTCGGGATCACGCCCTTGATCACGGATAATTTGCGAAAGGCTGGTTGAACCGATGGCTAAGGATGCGGCCGCGGCCGCAACTTCTGCGCGCGGATCAATCCATGCCCAACGGCGAGCTTGCCATTCGACACTTGCAAAGCGATCATATTCTGCAACTGAATATGGGCGGCCTGTGGTTGTTTTAATCTTGCCACGCAGTAGGGCTTGATCAAGCCACCGCTCATAGATTTTGATCATCACGCCATCGACAAACCATTCTTGGTTCACCTTCCACCATTCCCGTTCATCAAGTGTGCCCGAGCGAATAGAGGAAAAATTAACACCCTCAAGATCATTGGCCAAATTGTTATAGGCAACCCCAAAACCCGTTGCGACACCGCGCAACATGGCCTTTTGAAACATGGTAAATTCACCCGCTGGGTAATTCGGGTTAACATCATGCACACTCCATTTTCCGTTAAGAACATGATATTGCCCCGCCTCCATTTCATAGACCTCTGGCTCATCGTATGGGTCGCTATCTTCTTCGCCATCTTCATTCACCAAATAGCCGCTTTTGGATGCGGTTGTACGCGCATTGATCAAAGCGGCTTTCTCATATTCATTCAGCATTTTGAGGCGCAATAGTGCTGATGCCATCCAAGGCAAGCCCCGCTCTTGGCCTTCAAATTCCTCTATAAATTCGTGAATGATATTCTTGGCATCCAAGCGCTGATATTGCTTGCCGTTTCGATAAATTGTGCCCGCTTGGTTTGAAAATAATATGCGACACGGCGGCCATTTTTGTCAAATTCAATGCCATGCTGAATATATCGCCCACCGCTCAATTCTTCATTCAGATCAACCGGGCAACGCTGTGGATCAATGGTTTGCAAGGCGATGCCAAAATCTGTGAATGTATCATTCTCAACAATGTGAATAAAGATTTCACCATCTTTAGCCGCCGTGCGGATCAATGACTGCATCATGGCTTTGAGGTTTCGGCGGCCTTTGATGTCGCAATGTTCACCGCGGCACCAAGTGCGCCAAGTGGCTTCAATGGCTTCATTTGCGGCCTTATCAAGTTTGCCATCCTGCGCTTTGGCTTGCGCTTGCATCACGATGCCTTTGTTGCCAATGATATTGGTAACGCAAAGGCCGATGAACTTTTTGGCATGGTCATTATTCGCCGCAAGCTCACGGGATCGCGCAACAAGTTTAACTTGATTGCGATTGATGATTTCATGCGCCGCGGTCGGGCTTGTTGTCCAGCCAGTTGTGAAGCGATCAGTGCGCGCGCTATCAAACATTCGCCTAAGGCTAATCATAGGCATTCGCGCTTTGGGTGACGCGGCCATGATTGTTGAAATTTCAGCTTTGCGGGAAAATGGCCACATCTATCTGAACCCCACATGAACACGGCGGCCGAAAGGTCGCACGGATTTACGACCAGTGGCTTCGCGCTCAATTTGGGCTTCCAACTGCTTTTTGAGGGCTAACAATTCACCAATTTCATGGCGTTCTAATTCGCGGGTGCCAATTTTGAAGCGCTTGCTTTCCCAAGTGGCGCGCCCTTCCAAAATTGCATTGATATGGCCAAGCACAATTTCGGTGCTGGATCGCATATCCGTGCTGGCTTCAATTGCCGAAAAATTTGGCTTTGCGGTGAGGCTGCCTTCGGTCAGTTTTTTTAACCGATCCATTTTCCAATCATTGGTTTCATTCGCCCTTGCAATGAATGCAACCTTACCACTTGCATATGTGCCAGTAAGTTCGGTTGAAGATGGGCCGCGCAAAAGCAATGCATAGCTTGCGCCTTCAATATGGTCGGTTGTGTCAACATCAAAACTAGCCGCAAAATCAAGGCCAATTTCAATTTCCGTTTCTATCGCCATTCTCAAATATCCGTAAACTTGTTGCGCCTCGTTGAATTTGGGGGACGGCGCTTCTTTCGCTTACTTTCAATTTTCTCTGGCGGCACAGCCATCACATTTTTTGCAAAAACATAATGGTTGTGGTATGATAGCGTTTTCAGCATTTGGAAAAAGAGAACCTAATATGGTAAAACGGCTGTTGATGGATTGGTGGGTACATTTTAAAGAAACAATTGAGAAAATTGAAAATAGTCCTGTTGTAAAACTAGTAACCGTACTAGGTTTTTTTGCTGTTTTTGTCAGTTTGTACTGGCAATGGGGTGAAATTCTCTCAGGGCGTGAGGAACGAAAACAAGAGGCAATTGCTAGAAATTGGTCAATTCTTACAACACAAGCTCCTGGAAATAGTGGAAAAGTTAGCGCGCTTCAGTACTTAGCATTTATAGGTCAACCACTTGAAGGAATTGATCTATCATGTTCTCTAATGAACGGATTGGAAAAAATCGTTGACGAAAATGGCCAGAGTTACTTGAGCTGTGAGCAACCCGTTTATCTGGTCAATTTACAATTAAACGGAAATGAAACCAGTCATAATATTAGTCTACGAAACGCCGATTTCAGAGGCGCAGACCTATTTCAGTCGCAGCTAATTAAGGTTGATCTTTCCTACACTGATTTAGTTGACACAAATTTAGTTGGAGCAAAGTTAAATTATTCGAATTTGAGTTCAACTTATTTTCATTCAGCAATTTATGCTAAAACCGATTTTACTGGTACTTGGGCATGGAGCGACACACCTCCCGAGTCTCTTTCAGATTATTTAGGGCCACAGTATTTTTGTGAACCCGATAATAAATTGATAACGGCGCGTCGCAAAAGAAATCATGACACTGTCTGCAAAACCAATCCGAAATATATTCCATTCAAGAATTTTCTATCCGAATGCCAAGAGCTAGGACTCAAATCTAGTGAAAGCATAAAAGCGTTTAATAGTTCAGAAGCACCGGATGTTGAATGGTGCGAATTTCAAACTGGAGAACCATACTTACCTAATAATTCTAGTTAAAAACGTATTTAGTCCCATTATCAGTATCCACGGTTGAACCCTTTAGATATCTGTAAATTTGTTTCCTCTTGATTTTCTTCCTTTTCTGCGCTTTGCCGTTGGTGTTTCATGCTCGACAGTTTGTTCTTCATCGCTTTCCTCTTTTTCAGTTGTTTCGACTTCAAATCGCTTCGCGACAAGATCAATGCGAACGCGAGATAGCAAAAGCGCGGCATAGGCATAAACACGGCAATCCAACATTTCATTTCTTTGGCGAATTTTATGCCATTCAAGGATGCGCTCACCTTTTTGATACTTTGTGATTAACTGCTCGGCCGTGATCTGGCCAGAACCACCCGATGTTGAACACCTGTGATGGTTTGCCCGTCAAATTTTGCGGCCGCATGGATCGCCTCAAGTTCACTGGGCTTCACAAGCCGATCCCGTGCCAATGGCATTTTCGGGCGTTGAACCGTAGCGCACGGATTGCCAATCTTAAAATCCCATTCTCGAATGGCTGTGCTGAAAACATGGGATAGCAGGTTCATTTTGCGATTAACACTCGCTGCGCTCACCTCTTGCATACGCTGATCACGCCACTTGATTAAGTCCTTTCGGGCAATCTCGTCAATTCTAATCATCGCGATCGGCATACCTCCAAAACGGCGCAACCTTATTTGTTCCTAGCGTTTTCCGCGCTTTGTAGGGCTTACAGTTCGGGCATATCGGTCGAATAAATCGGCAACGGTTTCGGTTGGCCGTTCGGCATCGGGGGTGATATTTTCCGCAAGAATTTCGGCCTCGAAGCTATTGGCCCAATCCTTGGCGGCCATTTTTGTGGTAAATGATTTGGATTTGCGAACACCACCACGCATCACCTGCGCTTCCCATTTGCCTGATTTTTGCTTTTTGAATGCGACCATGGCCGAAAAAAGCCGTGATTTTTCCGTGATTGATCACGGATTATACCCAAATACAGGCATATTTACTACGGATTTAATGCATTAAAAAAGGTTATATCCTTATATAATAAGGATTTATGCGGATTTATAGGGATTAAAATGGTGCCCGCGGCCGGACTCGAACCGGCACGACCTAGGGTCGAGGGATTTTAAGTCCCTTGTGTCTACCAATTCCACCACGCGGGCGGGCACGCATGTCATGTCGTTTTCTTGTCCATTTGTAAAGGGGTCAGATCTATTTTATTTATGATTACTCTTCTCATTGTTTAAAAAAATCACTAGCTTATGCAAAAAGAAGGCTCAAAATATGAATTTTGTGGATCACTCTAATCCAGTTCCAATTTTGTCTGTTGAGACCGGCAATTTGGAAGCGCTATCCCAAACTCTTTCACCTATACAACTCAAATGGCTCGAAGCGACCGAATTCTCGGGCAAACTTGGTCAGTTTAGACTACTGCCGGATTCACATGGTAATCTCGGCAAAGTTGTATTTGGCGTTGGCAATGAAGACGAACGCAAACGCGGGCGGCTTCATTTTGGTCATCTTGCCAGTACGCTTCCTAAAGGAAATTACATGCTTCAAAACACACAGCCCATTTCAGTTGAGAAAGCGGCACTCGGTTGGCTATTGGGGCAATACCAATTTTCAATAAACAGCCGCGCACAAAGCCGCAAAGCCGAACTTACTGCGCCAGAAAATATCGACGCTCAACGCCTTGAACACATTGCACAAGGATGTACGCTTGCTCAAGATCTTATCAATACGCCTGCAAATGTCATGACACCCGAAGCGCTATCCAATGCCGTCGCAGAGGTCGCAAAGGAAAATAGCGCAAGTTTTAATCAAGTTGTTGGCGATGAGTTACTAGAAAACAACTTTCCAATGATTCACGCAGTCGGGCGCGCAAGTGCGGTTGCACCGCGCTTAATCGAAGTGAATTGGGGCCACGAAAATCACCCGCTCGTTACGATTGTCGGCAAAGGTGTTTGTTTTGATACTGGTGGACTTGACCTAAAACCCTCATCCTCAATGTTGCTCATGAAAAAAGATATGGGCGGAAGCGCAAATGCACTGGGGCTTACCCAAATGATCATGAAGCAAAAACTCCCAATACGCCTTAAACTTCTTATTCCTGCGGTTGAAAATGCAGTTTCCGCAAATGCTTTTCGACCAAGCGACGTTTTAATATCACGTTCAGGCAAAACGGTTGAGGTTAACAATACCGACGCCGAAGGGAGACTTGTTCTGGCCGATGCCCTGACCTACGCAAGCGAACATAACCCTCAATTTATGCTCTCTCTTGCCACATTAACCGGTGCCGCGCGCGTTGCAGTCGGTCCAGATCTTGCCCCCTATTTTTCAAACGAAACTGATTTTAATTCAGCGCTCGAAGAAGGGGCAATTGCTTTAGAAGATCCGGTATGGCGTTTGCCTTTTTGGGATGGTTACGAAAACAAAATTGAGCCAGATATTGCAGATTTGGACAATGCACCTGCTGGAGGTTTTGCGGGTGCAACAACAGCTGCGCTTTTCCTACGCCGATTTACAAATCATAATCCTTACGCCCATTTTGATATATATGGCTGGAATCCTACCCCAATTCCTGGGCGCCCTAAGGGCGGTGCAGCTCAAGGTATCCGCGCAATTTTCCATGCCTTCGAAAGTATATACAAATGACACCTTTTAATAAACTATCCGATAAAAGGTCTGCGCCCGAGCAATGGAACGAAGAACTTAACCCGCCCCAAAACATCTGGATTTGCACCGCTGAAACACCTATGTTTGACGAGAAATTTCAAAAACGCGTAAGCACCCTTAGGTACGGGGATAACGCCATTCTTCATGCGACAAGTGGCGAGTATGGGTTAGTTCAAAGTCGATTTGATAACTATGTGGGTTGGGCGCCAATGGCTTCGATCAAATATGGCACTTTAAAAGAAAATCCAATTATAACCAGCCGCATCGGACTCGTATTTGAGGAGGCCAACATAAAGTCTAAGGTCGTTCATAGTCTTTCACTTGGCGCACGCGTGAACGCCGCAGAATATAATGATGATTTTCTTTACGCGGAGGATCTTGGGTTTATTCACAGGCGGCATGTTGAAATGCAAGAACTCGAACCTTTCGAATGGGCTCAAAAATGTCTCGGCGCCCCCTATCTTTGGGGAGGTGGAACCTCTTCTGGCATCGATTGTTCAGGATTAACGCAACTGGCCTATTTAATGACTGGTCAATTTATTCCACGAGATAGCGATCAACAACAAGAGGCACTAAACTCTGTTATCATTGATAATATTCAAAAAAATGATCTGGTGTTTTGGAAGGGTCACGTCGGCATGATGATCAATAAAACCACAATGATTCATGCGACAGCTTTTGCCATGCAAACAATCTTGGAACCGCTTGATGAGACAATCGCACGTATTGGAAAACCCACTGGCATTGGGCGTATTTAGATGAGATCCTTTATCAAGGATACAATGCTTTGGGCGTCTAGCCCAGCTTGAGCGCGCATGGTTCCCTGACTGTCTTGGTCAATGTATTCATCTGGCATTGTCAACATTCTAAACTTCAAACCCCGGTCAAAAAGCCCCAACCGGGCATAAAGAGCCGCAACTTGCGCACCAAAACCACCTGGCGCACCTTCCTCAATCGTAATCACAACGTCGTGCGTTACAGCCGCCTCTTCCATAAGTTTTTCATCAAGGGGCTTTGCAAAACGCGCATCAATAATTGTCGGCACGAAATCAAGCGCTTCAGCTGCCTCTAAAGCCGCACTTAATACAGTCCCATATGCAATAATCACAACTTTTTCACCTGAAGAAACGATACGGCCCCGACCAATTTCCAAAGTTCTCGCTTCCACAATCTCAGCACCAACGCCCTCACCGCGCGGATACCGAAATGCAATCGGACCGCGATCATACGCTGCAGCTGTCTTGACCATATGCACCAACTCCGCTTCATCAGACGGCGCCATGACGACGAAATTTGGTAAATTCGAAAGATAGGATATATCAAAACTTCCTGCATGTGTTGGCCCATCAGCGCCAACGAAACCCGCACGATCAATGGCAAAACGAACCGGCAAATTTTGAACCGACACATCGTGCACAATTTGATCATATCCCCTTTGCAAAAAAGTCGAATAAATCGTACAAAATGGGCGGGCACCACTCGCAGCCAATCCAGCGCTAAATGTCACAGCATGCTGCTCTGCGATACCAACATCAAAACAGCGATCCGGAAAAATAGTTGCAAATTTATCAAGCCCTGTCCCGTCTGGCATTGCTGCGGTGACGGCACAAATACGGTCGTCATTCTTTGCGCAATCAATAAGAGCTTCTGCAAAAACACTTGTATAACTCGGCACGTTAGACTTCGTTTTATTTTGCTGCCCCGTTTCAACATCAAACTTACTCACACCATGATAGCAGTCAGACGCCAATTCAGCGGGCGCATAACCCTTACCTTTCTTTGTCAGCACATGCACCAAAATGGGGCCATTCGCCTTTTCTTTTACTAAAGAGAGCGTTTCATATAATTCGTGAATATCGTGACCATTGATTGGCCCTATATAATGAAAGCCAAGCTCTTCAAATAGCGTCCCACCTTGAGTTGCATGTTTTACCAAATCGCGCGCACGTTTTGCACCTTCCCGCATCGGCTCTGGTAAAAAGTCAAGCGCTCCAAGTGCAACTTCTTTTACATCTTGAAAAGGCCCACGGTAAATCGAATTCAAATATTTCGACATAGCCCCAACAGGAGGAGCGATTGACATATCATTATCGTTCAAAATTGTAATCATACGCGTACCAAGCGCGCCCGCGTTATTCATCGCCTCATACACCATCCCTGCCGTAAAAGCACCATCACCAATAACCGCGATTGCCTCACCAAGTGGCGGCTCTGCGACCATGCCCATATCGCGCGCAACCGCAAAACCAAGTGCCGCAGAAACAGAGGTTGAGCTATGGCCCGCTCCGAATGGATCATAAATACTTTCTTTGCGTTTCGTAAATCCCGAAAGCCCATTGCCTTGACGCAAAGTATGCATTTGCGCGCGACGGCCCGTCAAAATCTTGTGTGGATAACACTGATGACCAACATCCCATATTAATCGATCTTTAGGGGTTTCAAACACAGCATGAAGCGCCACAGTTAACTCGACAACTCCTAAACCTGCTCCCAAATGACCGCCCGTTTGTGACACGGATGAAATCACGTCGTTACGCAGCTCATCAGCCAGTTGCTTCAATTCATCTATTGAAAACGTCCTTAAATCTGCAGGTTCTTTAATCCCATCAAGCAAAGAAGTTGTTAATCTTGAAGTCATCGAAAGCCTATCTACTGAGAGCGGTTTATCGCCCATTGTGCTAAAAAGCGCAAGTTTTCTGTATCCCCGCCAAGGAAATCGAGCGCTTCTTGTGCAGAATTTGCATAAGTTTGCGCCCTTCTCTTCGCTTCTTTCAACCCCAAAATAGAAACCGCCGTTGATTTACCCGCGTTCTGATCTTTTCCAACTGTTTTGCCTAAGACTTCAGAATTCGACTCGACATCAAGAATATCATCTTGAATTTGAAATGCTGCGCCCAAATTAAGGCCATACTCCAAAAGTGCCTCATAATTTTTTCCCGCAATAATCGCACCTGAAATCGTACAAAAAACAATCAGATCACCAGTTTTGTGCCGATGAAGATTCATAAGTGCATCAAATGATATTTTTTGTTTTTCAGCCTCCAAATCAAGCATCTGACCCTTGACCATTCCCTGTGCGCGCTCCGCAAGCGCGTCAAGAAGCTGAACGCTCACAGCCGAAGTATTTGGTGATTTTGCGATGAGCCCAAAGGCCTTAGATTGCAGAGCATCCGCGGCCAATATTGCAGTGGCTTCGTCCCATTTGATATGCACCGTCGGTTGACCACGCCTTAAATCATCATCATCCATAGCCGGTAAATCATCATGTACCAACGAATAAGCATGCATGCACTCAATTGCCATCGCAACCTGCATATATAGGTGCTCGCTGATCCCGAAAACACGCGCACTTTCTCGCACAAGTATTGCACGCATCCTTTTTCCACCATTCAAAACCGCATATCTCATTGCAGACGAAAGCGTATCTTCGGCTACCAACTCATTTTCGAGCCGTGCATTGACGACTTGTGCAAAGTCGAAAATTTGTGAGACATTATTCATTCAGGGAGCAAATCATTCGCAGGACTTGTTTCAAGCGAATCACCCTCCGCGCCTGTGATCTCATTAATTTTCAACTCAGCATCTCTGAGCCGCTTTTCACAATGCTTCTTCAATAGATTACCGCGCTCATAAAGCGCCACCGATTTTTCCAGCGGAACTTGACCGCCATCAAGTTCGTTGACAAGTTTTTCGAGTTCCGCAAGCGCTTCTTCAAAACTCATTTCTTCCAATGATTTCATTGCATTTCCTTCTCATTTACCCCTAAATATATGTCTCATTAATGTTTGACCAGTGTCGAGAAGATAAAAATGCCCGAACTCCCCGAAGTTGAAACCGTAAAAAACGGCCTTGTTCCTCATCTTGAAGGGAAATTTATTCGGTCAGTTGATGTTTATCAGCCCAAGCTACGTTACCAAATTCCTGATGATTTCCAAAAAACACTTGAAGGTTCAGAAATCAAATCGATTAGCCGTCGCGCAAAATTTTTAATTTTTAATTTTTTAAATCGAGGAATATTGATTCACTTAGGAATGAGTGGCTCTATGCGTTTAGTCAATCCTCTCGAAAAACGACAGAAGCATGATCATGTCGTTTTTAACTTTCTTGACCAAAAATTAGTTTATCATGATCCGCGCCGATTTGGTGCAATGGATATTTGGCGGGGCAATCCTGAAGATCATCAATGGCTCAACAAACTTGGTCCAGAACCTCTCGGCAACGCGTTTAACGGAGCCTATCTACATGAAGCACTCAAAGCCCGCAAACTAAGTATCAAGCAAGCTTTGCTCAATCAAAATTTCATCTCAGGGATTGGAAATATATATGCCTCCGAAGCCCTCTGGCGCTCCAAAATTTCTCCGGAACGAATCGCTTCAAGCCTAAATCTAACCGATTGTGAAGACCTCGTCGCAGCGATCAAAAAAGTTCTACAAGACGCCATTGCGTCGGGCGGCTCTACCTTGCGTGATCATCGAAATATTGGTGGGGAACTCGGTTATTTCCAACACAAATTTGACGTTTACGACCGAGAAGGAGAAAAATGTCAACGTCCCGAATGTGACGGAAAGGTGTTAAGACTTGTCCAAGCCCAACGTTCGAGTTTTTATTGCGCAACCTGCCAATCATAGTTTTTGACGAAAGCCAGTATGCAAAAATGCATAGATGATCCAAAAAATATAAAGTGAGCGTTGACTCCACATCAAATTCCTACTAAAGACGCGAAAATCAGTTTAATATGCATATTTAGGAAAAATTGTTATGGCAAATACGCCTTCATCAAAAAAACGCGTTCGTACGAATAATGTTCGCAATGAAATCAATACAGCGCGCCGTTCACGCATCAAGGGTTTCGTGCGTAAAGTAGAAGAAGCTATCGCTGGCGGAAACCAAGAAGCTGCTAAAGCAGCACTACAAAGCGCACAACCTGAAATTATGCGCGGCGTCACAAAAGGTGTCTTTCACAAAAAGACCGCTAGTCGTAAAATTTCACGTCTTTCAAAACGCGTCAAAGCAATCGCTGGCTAATCAGTTTATAATTTTTATGTAAAAGCGGACGGATTTGCGTTCGCTTTTTTATTTTGACCGCTTGAATTATTATCGCAGGCGAAACAGTAGCCCCAACTTTGTTGCAAATCACGATAACTGTTAAATTGGATAACTAAAAAAGCCGAGTATTAATATACTCGGCTTTAAATTTCATTAAAAATGTTACTCTTTTCAATCTAAGCTAGGATCAATCGTCTTACATGCTGCTAACAAACCCTCAACAGCTTCAACCGATTTCGTAAAGCCCTCTTGCGCTTCTTTACCAAGTTTAATTTCAACAACTTTTTCTATACCGCCAGCGCCAATCACAGTCGGAACACCAACATACATGCCATCAAGCCCATATGCGTCCTCAACCCAAGCCGCACAAGGCAATACACGTCGCTGATCTTTCAGGTAACTTTCAGCCATCGAAATCGCAGAAGCCGCCGGTGCATAAAATGCCGAACCCGTTTTCAACAAACCTACGATTTCGGCGCCGCCGTCACGTGTTCTTTGAACGATAGCATCTAACTTTTCTTGTGTCGTCCAACCCATTTCGACCAAATCAGGCAGAGGAATTCCGGCCACAGTTGAATAGTTGACCAGAGGAACCATCGTATCACCATGCCCCCCAAGCACAAAGGCCGTTACATCTTTGACAGAAACATTAAATTCTTCCGCCAAGAAATGTCTGAAACGCGCAGAATCTAGCACGCCTGCCATTCCACAAACTTTGTGATGCGGAAGTCCTGAAAATTCTCTTAGCGCCCAAACCATGGCATCAAGCGGATTCGTAATACAAATTACAAATGCGTCTGGCGCATTGGCTTTGATCCCCTCGCCCACTGCTTTCATAACTTTCAAGTTAATGTCTAACAAATCGTCTCGGCTCATACCTGGCTTTCTTGGAACACCAGCCGTTACAATACAAACGTCTGCATCTTTTATTTCAGAATAGTCATTTGCTCCCTTTAAAGATGCATCAAACCCATCAACAGGTGACGATTCGGCAATATCGAGAGCCTTCCCTTGTGGAATTCCTTCTGCGATATCAAACAAAACGACATCACCCAATTCTTTTAATCCAATGAGATGCGCCAAAGTACCGCCAATTTGACCTGCACCGATAAGTGCAATTTTTTTACGAGCCATTTTTTTCTCCATAGAGTTTCGTAGAATTGCGATAATCAAATTTAGCCATTTCTTCAAGAGAAATGCACCAGTAACTCACGATATTGAAGCGCCAGATGCTGTAATTTTCAATTGTTCTGCTCAATTTGAGCACTAATATAACAAAAAGAAATCAAAAAACATAATCTTCTTGCGCACAACTGAATTAATCGCTAATTATTGCACTGCAGCATAGTAATTTTCTAATTAATTAAAAGGAGAGGCAACGTGCACCCCTACCGTTCCGTTTTATATCTACCTGGCTCAAAAGAACGCGTTTTAGAAAAGGCCCAAGCGCTCCCCGCCGATTCGCTCATTATCGACTTAGAAGACGCTGTCGCCCCAGCAGAAAAAAATAGCGCGAGAGAAATTGTTGTCGACGCGCTCAACAAATTTGACTACGGTTCTCGAAAAATTCTTATTCGTGTTAATGGCGATGACACCGAATGGGGGGCCGCTGATATTCAGATGGCGATCAAAGCCGCGCCCGATGGTATTTTACTTCCCAAAATTAACACTGGAAGCCAGATCAACCGGCTTGCGAAACAGATAGGCGACAAAAATATTCGCATATGGGCAATGATGGAAACTGCGATGAGCGTGATTAATGCTCATGATATTGCACAGTCCAGTGAGCTTCTCGAAGGCTTCGTACTCGGAACAAACGACCTCGCTAAAGAACTCCGCACACAAACGCGCAAAGCAATCATTCCACATATTTCACAAATACTTTTAGCAGCACGCGCCGAAAATAAGTTTTGCATTGATGGTGTCTACAATGCATTTAAAGATAACGAGGGTCTTAGAGAGGAAGCAAATGAAGGCCTTGAAATGGGCATGGACGGGAAGTCATTGATTCATCCCGCACAACTCGAAATTACAAACCAAGTCTTCGCCCCGAGCAGCGATGATGTCGATCTTGCAAAACGCCAAGTTTCAGCCTTCGAAGAAGCATTAGCGCGAGGTGAAGCTGTAGCCGTCGTTGATGGAAAAATCGTGGAAAATTTACATGTCGAAAACGCCAAGCGCCTCATTGCCCTTGACGCAAGCATCCGCGCACTTCAAAATTAAGACTAGTGATCGGAGTGAGTAATCCATGTTGGCTTTAATAATCGGCGTATTTTTATGGTGGGATGCACATCTTTTTAAACGCATTCTCCCTGAGCAACGTACACAACTTGACGCAAAGCTTGGCGCAAAGGCCGCGCGTGCGCTCTTCGCTAGCCTTATCGTTCTTTCCGTAATTTTGATGATCTTTGGTTATCGCTCTTGGAATGCAAGTTTGGTCTATCAAGCCCCTGCGACTTCAAAACATTTCGTAATGTTAATTGCTTGGGCGGGATTTATACTAATGGGAGCAGGCCAATCTAAATCTCGAATCAAACGCTACATTCGCCACCCGATGCTCATTGGCGCCTCACTTTGGGCCATCGCTCATCTTCTGGTACGCGGAGATTGGGCTTCGCTATGGTTATTCGGCGGCATACTGGCATGGGCAGTCTTTTCAATCCTCATTATTAATGCGCGCGAAGGCTCATGGAGAAAACCCGATGAAACCAAACTCTCACTCGCTGGTGATATCCGACTAATCCTCATCGGTTCGGTTCTGACTGCAATCGCTATACTTATTCACATCTGGAGCTTTGGATTAATCTCATGAAAGCCTACCGACTTCTAACCGCAGAGGACACAAGTGGTTTTTGTCACAAAGTCACAAACGCCCTTAATCAAGGCTGGGAACTTTACGGCGATCCTCAATATACTTTTGATGCCACGCAGGGCAAACGCTTTTGTGCACAAGCCGTTGTCAAAGAAACGCCGGACGATTACACCCCTGACACAAAATTAGGAGACCTTTGATGAGCAAAACTTTCGCAGGGTATTTTTTTGAAGATTACAAAATCAATCAAGAAATCGAACATGCTGTCCCGCGCACAATCGGTGAAGGAGAGCGCGCGCTATATCACGCACTTTATCCGGCGCGCACGGCACTTTATTCATCGGATGCTTTTGCAAGAAATTGCGGCTTGCGTCAAAGCCCAATTGATCCCTTAATTGTATTTCACACAGTCTTTGGCAAAACAGTGCCAGATATTTCTCTCAACGCAATTGCGAACTTGGGCTATAGTGAATGCCGTTTTTTAAAGCCAGTTTACCCCGGCACGTCTCTGATCGCGCGCTCAGAAGTCATTGGCCTAAAGGAAAACTCAAATGGAAAAACCGGAATCGTTTATGTCCGAACTACAGGTTTTAATGAGAATGATGAAGCTGTTCTTAGTTATGTAAGATGGGTTATGGTTAAGAAGCGTCAACTAGATGCCCCAGCACCAAAAACGATCATACCAAGCCTAAATAATGTTGTAGACGCTCGCGACTTTATAATACCCGAGGGTCTTGATTTTACGAATTATAATTTTACTCAAAGTGGTGAGCCGCATCGCTATTCAGACTATGAAATTGGAGAGGTTATAGATCATGTGGATGGTGTAACCATTTCCGAAGCTGAGCACATGATGGCGACACGCCTCTGGCAAAACACCGCCAAGGTTCATTTCGACACACAAGCGCGGCCTGACGGAAAACGGCTAATCTACGGCGGACACATTATTTCACTTGCGCAAACACTCTCATTTAATGGATTGGCGAACGCAGGGCATATACTTGCAATTAATTCAGGATCTCATGCAAACCCTTGTTTTGCGGATACAAGGGTCAGCGCATTTTCGAGCGTAATCGACAAAACTCAATTGCGAAAAGATCTCGGCGCATTGCGCACAAGGTTGGTTGCAGTTGCAGGAGAACACGATAGTTATGAGATCAAAGATGAGGCGGGGAAGTACCGCCCTGAAATTCTTCTCGATTTAGATATTTGGTCACTTATTCCAAATTGACATTATTTAAAGGATCACTGCTAAGTTAACGGTCTCATTTCACGAAAAAAATTGAAAAATATAATGGATTATGCGAAGTTGATAGCTATAATTAATTTATGTGATCACAAATTAATATCATGTGATCACATTTTAATTAAGTTCTGGTGTTTTCCTTGGATAACTGCCATTTGTGTGTAGATTCGAGGACATCTTATAGGAGAAATTCATGAGCGCTCCCAAATCTAAAAAACAATCTCATTCTTCAAGGCCGATGAGTCCCTTTATGTTTGGATCAGTATATCGCTGGCAAATCAGCTCGGTGACTTCACTCATCCATCGTGCAACCGGTGTCGGATTGACATTAACTTTTGTGTTGCTCACCTTGTGGACAATTTCGGTTGCCAGCGGAGGATGGCTTAATAGCCTCATGCATTTTTTGATCACTTCATGGCTAGGCAAACTCGCAATGCTTTTGTCAATTTGGGCTCTTTGGTATCACTTTTTGAACGGAATCCGCCATCTCGTTTGGGATCTAGGATATGGCTTTGATCTCGATGTCGCTGCTAAATCCGGAATGGGCGTCATCATCGGGTCTGTCGCACTTACAATCTTCACACTTTTTATTCTATAGGACTTTAAGATGGCATTTTATACCGACAGGAAAAAAGCGGAAGGTCACGGCTCTGCAAAAACAGGAACAGAGCATTTTATTCAACAACGGCTTAGCGCGGTCGCTCTCATTCCAATAACTATTTTATTCTTTACTTGTGTAGCGCCATTAATTGGCAGCAACATCGAGGATGTGCGCGAAGCTTTCAAAGACAATTACTGGCTTTCACTAATTGCGTCTTTAATGACGATTTTAACCGGCATACATATTATACAAGGCATGCAGGTTGTCATTGAAGATTACGTCTCGCACCAAGGCGCACGAATCTTTGGACTTTTTAAACTAAAAATAGGTGTTGCTCTCCTTGTAATCGCAACACTATGGTCGATCGCGACACTGACATTTAGCTAAAGGAAATATTCATGTCCGCATATGAAATTATTGATCACGAATATGATGTTGTTGTCGTAGGCGCAGGTGGCGCTGGTTTGCGAGCGACCTTAGGCATGGCCGAACAAGGCCTAAAAACGGCCTGCGTTTCTAAAGTATTTCCAACGCGATCACATACTGTTGCCGCACAAGGCGGTATTGCCGCCTCTCTTGGCAACATGCCCGTCGACGGTGCGTCAAAAAATGATGATTGGCAATGGCACTATTTTGATACCGTAAAAGGTTCCGACTGGCTTGGCGATAATGACGCTATGGAGTATCTTGCGCGCGAAGCACCAGCCGCCGTTTATGAACTAGAACATTATGGTGTACCTTTTTCTCGAACAGAAGAAGGGAAAATCTATCAACGCCCATTTGGTGGTCATACGACAGAATTTGGCGAAGGTCCCGCTGTTCAACGCACATGTGCGGCCGCTGACCGAACAGGACACGCAATTTTACACACCCTTTATGGGCAATCTTTAAAACATAATGCTGAATTTTTTATTGAATATTTTGCTATTGATCTCATCAAGACCGAAGATGGCATTATTCAAGGACTTTTGGCTTGGAAACTTGATGATGGGACGCTTCACCGTTTTAACGCAAAAATGGTGGTGCTCGCGACCGGTGGTTATGGGCGCGCTTATTTTTCCTGCACCTCGGCGCATACATGTACAGGCGACGGAGGCGGCATGGTCTCACGTGCCGGACTGCCGCTTCAAGATATGGAATTCGTACAATTCCACCCAACAGGCATATACGGCGCAGGATGCTTAATCACTGAAGGCGCGCGCGGAGAAGGTGGCTACCTAACAAACTCTGAAGGCGAACGCTTCATGGAGCGCCATGCGCCCAAATACCGTGACCTAGCGCCGCGCGATTTCGTTTCGCGAGCCATGACGATTGAAATTCGAGAAGGTCGGGGCGTTGGCGAACATAAAGACCATATATTCTTACATCTTGATCATTTGGATCCTGAAACACTCGCCTTGCGATTGCCAGGAATATCAGAAAGCGCAAAAATATTTGCAGGCGTTGATGTAAACCGTGAACCCATTCCAGTACTGCCGACAGTACATTACAACATGGGTGGAATTCCGACAAATTACTGGGGCGAAGTTCTTAATCCCAGTCAAGATGATCACGACCGCATACAACCCGGCTTAATGGCCGTTGGCGAAGCCGGTTGTGCGTCGGTTCATGGTGCAAACCGTCTAGGCTCAAATTCACTTATTGACCTCGTTGTGTTTGGTCGAGCAGCGGCGATCAAAGCTGGCGAAGTTGTAAACCCAAACGAATCCAACACGCCGCTTAACAAAAATTCTGTAGATGAGGCCATCTCACGGTTTGACGATGCACGTCATGCGAAAGGTTCTATCTCGGTTGCAGAATTACGTCTTGAAATGCAGCGCACAATGCAAGAACACGCCGCCGTATTCCGCGCCTCTGACAGTCTAAAAGAAGGCGTCGAAAAAATGGATAAAGTGGCCCAGAAAATTTCGGATATTTCGGTCACTGACCGATCTTTAATCTGGAACTCAGATTTGATGGAAGCGCTTGAACTCACAAACTTGATGCCTAACGCACTAGCGACCATTCATGGTGCCGAGGCGCGTCACGAAAGTCGCGGAGCACACGCACATGAGGATTTTCCAGAGCGTGACGACAAAAAATGGCGTGTTCATACGCTTGCGACTGTCGATCAAAGTTCCGTCAACCTCACCTACCGCAATGTTCACACTGAGTCTCTCACTAAACCTGAACAAGGTGGCATTGATCCTAAAATCATTGCACCCAAGGCAAGGGTATTTTAATGAAAGGTATCTTTGTTAATATTTGTGTCGCGCTAGTCTTATCTTCATGTGCAAGCACCTCAGCTGAACTAATCACACGCGAAACAGCTAAACAGATTGTTAGGCCTATTGTTGCTGAGCGTTTTCCTAAACTACCAACGGATACGCTCGTAAACTGCGCAATTGACAACGCAAGCCTTGATGAAATTGTTCAATTGAGCGAGTTAGTTGCTACCGGACAACAAACTCAGATCAGTGAAATTTCATTGTATTTAATAAGTAAACCTGAAACAATACGATGCACAGTTGCCGAAAGCTACCCAGGCATAGATTTGGGAACTTTATTATGAACAAAACAAGTGTAAACATAAGTATTTTGCTGGCAATACCTGCTTTATTGAGCGCATGCCAACCCAAAATATACAGTCAAGAAGAGATCACCGAGACTTGTACTGAAGAGCGCCTTGATGCCGAAGGTGTACGCGGTGGTGTAACGGTCGGCGCAAATAGCGTCACAGGTCCGCAAGTAGGAGTGAGTTTGCGTATTTCAGATTCATATATTCGTGGTCTCGACCCACAAAGTGTATATGACCAATGCGTACAAAAATTAAACAATCATAATGTACGCGCATCGGAAGCCCAATGAATACACGCGTAAATTTTAAATATAAATTAACAAAACTGGTATCGAGTATTTGGCTCACTAGTCCTCAAATGAAAGCAATTGATAACTGCTTTCATAAACAAATTGGAGAATAAAAATGGGTGAATTTAGACTCCCGAAAAACTCACGCTTGGTTGTCGGCAAAACATGGCCAGTGCCTGAAGATGCTAAAAACATTCGGACAATCAAGGTCTACCGCTATGATCCAGATAGTGGTTCAAATCCATATTTGGACACCTATTTTATTGATGAAGATAAATGCGGGCCAATGGTACTTGACGCACTTATAAAAATCAAAAATGAAATCGACCCAACCTTAACTTTCAGAAGATCTTGTCGAGAAGGAATTTGCGGTTCTTGCGCTATGAATATTGATGGCACCAATACGCTCGCGTGCATTAAAGGTCTTGACGAAATTGAGGGCGACGTCAAAATTTACCCTCTACCTCACATGCCGGTAGTTAAGGACTTAGTACCAGACTTAACGCATTTTTACGCACAGCACGCATCCATCATGCCTTGGCTAGAAACAGCAACCAACCAACCCCAAAAAGAATGGCGCCAATCAATTGAAGATCGCGCTAAACTCGACGGGCTATATGAATGCGTAATGTGCGCAAGTTGTTCGACGAGCTGCCCGAGCTACTGGTGGAATTCAGATCGCTACTTAGGCCCCGCAGCGCTTCTTCATGCCTACAGATGGTTAATTGATAGTCGCGATGAAGCAACAGGTGAGCGCCTTGATCAATTGGAAGACCCTTTCAAATTATATCGCTGCCATACGATCATGAATTGCGCGAAAACATGTCCTAAGGGACTCAATCCTGCCAAGGCCATCGCCGAAGTTAAGAAAATGATGGCGGAACGTCACCTATAAGCTTTGTAATTTTGCGTTGTGTTGACTGGACGTCTTTGATTTAGCGGCCAAGTGGCCTGATCTCAAGATTTGTCGCTCCATTAGATCGTAGACAAAAATACTATTTTGTAATCAAAGGGCGCGATACATACGAAAATGTTTATAGAAGGCGATCAAACCCATATTTTAGGAATCCCCTGACTTGACCTTACTCACCTCGTAACACCCGCGGTTTTGAATGGCCCACAAATACCCTTAAAGGCCGATTGCGAAGCGTTCGTCTCCGAGACTTTAACGAGCAATTTAGAATCCAACTTTGAAAGGGGCGACTGTAGTTTTGTGGGTTCTTTTCAATCAAACCCAACACGTGGTATTTTTGAACAAAAGGATCTTTTAATCACCTAATTTTGAATTCTAGCTTTTGAAACGGTGCGGCATCAAAGTTGCCAAAGCAATGCCACCAAGAACCAATACCGCCGAACTTATAAAATTTAGAGTAACGCTTTCCGCGAGGAATATTACGCCCATGAATGCTGCAATTAAGGGTACAGCTAATTGCAGCACTGCCGCCAAGCTTGCCTCAATACTTGGCAAAACTCGATACCATAGCGCGTATCCCAAACCGGAAGTTATCGACCCCGATAAGACCGCGAGAAAAAGACCATATCCTGAAATGAAACGATCAGCTCCTTGGATCAAGAATACAATTAGCGCCATTGGCGTCGCGAGTATAAAACCAGTTGCGACATGACTGACCCCCGATCCTTTACCGCGCCCTAAAAGTGAGAAAAACCCCCAAGCCACGCCAGACAAAATCATATAGAAAATCGCAAGCCCGTTTTCATGATGAAATGTAGCGCCAGTTAACAGCACGAGTCCAAGCAAACCCAAAAACATCCCCAACCAACGCCATTTCGTTATCGTCTCGCGGAAATATATACTCCCAGAAAACATCGTTAATTGAACGATACCGAATAATAAAAGCGCGCCCACGCCCGCGTCCAATCGCACATAAGCAAGGGAAAACATCCATGCATAGAAAAATAGTGCAATCGAAGACCCAATCGAGGCGCGCCAATGAAAAGGTTGACCAAGCGAAACAACAATCACATACAAAGTAAGCGCGCCCGATAAAATACGAAAAAAAAGAAAACTATTCTCGTCGATAAATGCCTCGCCCACCGCAAGCCGATTCAATATTGAATTCCCCGCAAAAGCCACGAGAACGATTAGAATTTTTAGACCAAGTTGCATTTTTAACCTTTTACCGGTGATTTAAAAGCCGCGACACATTTTGTCACAGAGCTGTAAGCACATCAAATGGTTATCTAAATAATCATGTAAAAACCCCCACTGTCGCCAGTGGGGGCTTGCATCACTTTGGACATGGAGATGATGATTACATCATGCCGCCCATGCCACCCATGCCGCCCATGTCTGGCATGCCGCCGCCTGCAGACGCACCTTTAGGCTCAGGCTTATCAGCAACCATTGCCTCAGTCGTGATCAAGAGACCAGCTACCGAAGCCGCATCCTCGAGTGCAGTTCGTGTCACTTTTGCAGGGTCGATTACACCAAAGCTAAAGAGATCTCCGTACTCTTCAGTTTGCGCGTTAAAGCCGAAGTTAGCGTCTGCGCTTTCGCGAATTTTGCCAGCGACAACAGCACCATCAACACCCGCATTATCTGCGATTTGACGCAAAGGTGCTTCAAGTGCGCGGCGAACAATTGCGACACCCGCATCTTGATCCGAGTTGTCACCAGTCAAACCTTCAAGGGCTTTGCCACCTTGAACCAGCGCAACACCGCCACCAACAACAATGCCTTCTTGAACAGCTGCACGTGTTGCATTTAGTGCGTCATCAACACGGTCTTTGCGCTCTTTAACTTCAACCTCTGTGGAACCACCAACGCGGATAACAGCTACACCGCCTGCAAGTTTTGCAAGACGCTCTTGAAGTTTTTCACGGTCATAATCAGAAGTCGTTTCTTCGATTTGCATTTTGATTTGACCTACACGACCTTCGATTTCTGCTTTATCACCAGCACCATCAACAATTGTCGTATTGTCTTTATCAATGGATACCTTTTTCGCAGTGCCAAGCATATCCATAGTGACATTTTCAAGCTTCATGCCAAGATCTTCAGAAATCACCTGACCACCAGTCAAGATAGCGATATCTTGAAGCATTGCTTTCCGACGATCACCAAAGCCAGGTGCCTTAACAGCCGCAATTTTCAAACCACCGCGAAGCTTGTTCACAACCAAAGTTGCAAGCGCTTCACCATCAACATCTTCAGCGATAATTAAAAGTGGTTTTTGAGATTGGATCACTGATTCAAGTAGCGGAACCATTGCTTGAAGTGATGACAGCTTTTTCTCATGGATCAAGATCATTGGATCTTCAAGCTCTGCAACCATTTTTTCAGGATTAGTAACAAAATAAGGTGACAAATATCCGCGATCAAACTGCATGCCTTCTACAACATCAGTTTCAGTTTCAAGACCTTTGTTTTCTTCAACTGTAATCACACCTTCATTGCCAACTTTTTGCATCGCGTCAGCAATTTGTTGACCGATTTCAGCTTCACCATTCGCTGAAATTGTGCCAACTTGCGCAACTTCTTCTGTACCGTTTACGGGACGTGAGTTGGCTTTGATTTGCTCCACAACTTTTGAAACAGCCAAATCAATACCACGCTTCAAATCCATAGGATTCATTCCGGCGGCAACCGACTTCAAACCTTCGCGAACAATCGCTTGAGCAAGAACAGTCGCAGTTGTCGTACCGTCACCAGCTGTATCATTGGTACGCGAAGCCACTTCCTTGACCATTTGCGCGCCCATGTTTTCAAACTTGTCTTCGAGTTCAATTTCTTTCGCAACCGTTACACCATCTTTGGTAATTCGCGGAGCACCAAAAGATTTATCAATCACAACATTACGACCTTTAGGGCCAAGTGTTGTTTTTACAGCGTCTGCAAGAACATTAACGCCTTTGAGCATTTTGGCACGAGCATCTGTACCGAATTTTACGTCTTTAGCCATTTTAATTTCCTCTTTGCGTTAAAATTAAAGAATACCGAGAATGTCTGATTCTTTCATGATCAACAAATCTTCGCCGTCGATCTTCACTTCAGTACCAGACCATTTTCCAAAAAGAACTTTATCACCAGCTTTAACAGCCATCGGGATTAATTCACCAGAATCCTTGCGCGCACCTTCGCCCACAGAAACAATTTCACCTTCAGAAGGTTTTTCTTTTGCCGAATCGGGAATGATCAAACCACCCGCAGTCTTTTCATCAGACTCAATACGGCGAACCAACACGCGGTCATGTAAAGGTTTAAAAGCCATAATTTCGCTCCTTTAAATAAATTTATAAGTGGCTTTAAGTCATTTAGCACTCGCCACCTTACAGTGCTAATAGAAGCTATCTAGGTGCCCGCTTAGCACTCGTCAAGGTCGAGTGCTAAATTTTTTTAAAAATCTAAAAAAGCCCGCCAAAATGACGGGCCTTCTTTCGCTGTAAACGAATTAACTGAAAAGGAATTAAACGAACAAGAAATCCAAGATGTCGTCACCTTCATCGTCACCATCATCATGCTCGTCAACCATCTGTGCTTGCACTGCAGACGCCTCATCGCTCGCATCAAAATCTGGATCCGGCGTGAATACAGGGTTACGGTCTTCATCATATTCCCACGTGCCTGTCATCACAACTTCACCGTCTACATTATAAGAAATATAAGCTTTCTGATAATCCGAGGTGCCGTCTTCATCTGCAGGCAAAGCATCTACACCATAAATCGTGGTAACCCCCTCGTCATTCACGACAAGGGGAATCCCGACAAATACAGAAGTAGGCTCAAGTTGAATATCATCATACGTAAGCTCACTTTCAATCATGAAAACAGGATCGCCAACTTCCTCGCCATTCGCATCAAACTCGGCCAGCATCACAGTATATTGAGGATTCAGATCAGCATCCCAACCAACACGCTGGTACGAACTAACATATACCGTCCCGTCTTCGCTTGTCGCCATATCCATGGATTCTAAATAGGGGTCGCGCGACCCAGTATACTTGGACTCGGGATCTTCATCATGGTATCCTCCGCGTTCTTCCCATGCTTCAACTTGAGAATCAAAATAAGCGCGATAATCTCCCATTGGGTTTTCATCACCAAAATTAGAATCGTAGC
Source organism: Paracoccaceae bacterium (assembly GCA_965263365.1). Lineage (GTDB taxonomy): Bacteria > Pseudomonadota > Alphaproteobacteria > Rhodobacterales > Rhodobacteraceae > CANMUM01. The sequence continues at coordinate 57,512 of OZ253672.1, read as the reverse complement.
CCTCGCGAACCATTTCATTGACGTCTACACGATTTTTCAATTCGCCATCATCAGAATAAAAGTCAAGAAATGTAGACGAGGTACGGGCATTCAGATCGTCGTGATCGAAATAGTAATTTGTTGAGCTCAGCAAGAAACCATCTTCGCCAACTGTCGTCACACCAAAGTACCAACCTGAATCTGAACTATCAATACCTCCTCCTTCACCTTCATAACCGCTAAACCTCTGAAGCTGAATGGGATCACGACCTTCAACTTGAAGATACACGGAACTATTATGACTAAAGATGGGGTTACCCAAGGTATAATCGTAATGATCGCGAATGATCACTGAATGCGTGTCACTTACATCATGGGAATGTTCGAAGTAAACGTCGCTAACCCCACTAATATTCGCGCTAAACTCTGTAATCTTAGTCTCCCATTGCGCGCCATAAGAATCTGTTGTCAAAGACTCGCCATAATAACGTGTTCCCAAAGATCTGCCACTTTCAAACTCAATACCGCTTAATTCAAATGTCATGCCGCCATCCTCATCAACCGTAATTTGGCGGATAAAGTTCGGATCAATTATATCATATGCATAAACGGTATCGCCAAGCTGATTTCCATCCGCATCATAATGCGTAAAAGAGGAAAGCTCATTTGAATCCCCGATGATTTCGGTGGACTGAACAACGAACTCACCATCAGATAGTTCGTGAATTATTGGCCCATCATCTTCTGACGAAGCCTCAGAGCCGCAACTTATACTGTTGAAAATACCAAATAAACCTAGAAAACTATTGTAGACGAAAGCCATTGATATTTCAAGAACAATACTAAGGTCGACGAAAGTCGAACCCATTTCAGATCGCTTTGGCAAGACACATTCAGTATTGACGCCTCAAAAAAACTATGCCTTTTGACAAAAAGACAAAAGAAAGACGAAACCTTGACTCAAATCATTAAAAACCTAAGCGAAGTAAGCCCTAATTACCAAGCTATCTTCTGCGATATTTGGGGTGTTATTCATAACGGCGTTGAGGTTTTTCAACCGGCAATTGCCGCGCTCATGGAGGCAAGATTAAATGGCGCATATGTTGGATTGGTATCGAATTCCCCGAGAACAGAAACTGGAATTCACGCACAGCTGGATCATATTGGCGTACCGAGGCATGCTTATGACGATGTAACTACGGCTGGTGAAGCCCTTCAAGGGAGCTTCTTTAATCAACCTTATAAAACTTACAAATTCATCGGTCGCGAATGTGATCGCGCATTAACCACCGAACTCCCTGAAAACGTCGTTAACAATATGCAGGAAGTCGCCCAAATCAGCGAAGCAGATGTAATCCTTTGTGCGGAACTTGAACCCAATCGTCCTGACCCCGCTCAATATGAAATCGAATTGCGACAAGCAGCCGAGCACGACCTCCCATTTTACTGTGCTAATCCCGACATCGTCGTTGATCACGGTCAAACACGTATATGGTGCGCAGGCGCATTGGCGCGCGACTACGAAAATTACGGAGGCGGCACAGTATATCAATTCGGAAAGCCACATCCGCCGATCTATCAATATGCAAAATCTAAACTCTCTCAAAAAATCAACCGTGAAGTTGAAAGCGTACAAATACTTTTTATCGGCGACGGTATTGCAACCGACTTAAAAGGTGCAATGATGGAAGACATGGACGCACTATTCGTCTCGGGCGGCTTGGCTTTCGAAGAAACTGAAACGAATCGTCTTTTAAAAGCACCAAACCCCAACGCGAAACTGCTTGAAGAATATCTACATAAACATCAACTCTTTCCGCGCTATACAATTGGCACTCTCCGGTAAATTGTTCTGAAATAACCTTTTGTAAAAATAGGGTCTTAATTCAGACAATCTCATCAATTTAAGAAATTTAATTACAAAAAAATATATAAAATTAATTTTTCCTTGCGCAACTTGCTCATTTTAGACTATATTGCAACGCAACATATCTTCCTAGGCCCAAAGGAGACAAAAATGAACGCCATGCCCCCTAATGACTTCCCGAACATCGAACGCGGAACTATATGTATTGAAGAGCTTGAAATCGGCATGTCGAGAGAGGTCTCTAAGACAATCGGCGACGCAGAGATCGAGGCATTCGCAAGTCTTTCGACCGATCATAATCCTGTGCATTTAGACGATGAATACGCTCAGCAAACTATCTTTGGAGGACGTATCGCACACGGAATGCTGACCGCTGGACTAATATCGGCAGTTATAGGCGAACAATTACCTGGTCATGGTACAGTCTACCTTAAGCAAGATCTCAAATTTTTAGCTCCAGTGCGGCCGGGAGACCGTGTTCGTGCAATCGTCAGTGTTCAAGAGATTGACTATGCGAAACGGCGTGTTGTGCTTAAATGCGCTTGTGAGGTTGATGACAAACCCGTTTTAAAAGGCGAAGCTCTAGTTCTTGCACCTTCACGTAAATTCGACTAACTCTCGCATCGTAGCGAGAGGAAGAAATGTCGAATACCCAAATATCTGGTGATCAGATCGAGAAAGGCAAAGTAATTGCGATCGGAAATTTCGATGGACTGCATTTGGGCCATCAGCGCGTAATCCAAACAGCGTGCCAAAATGGAAAAGCGGCGCTGATAAGTTTCGCCCCTCACCCGCGCCGCTTTTTTGCAAAAAATCAAATTGAAGACTTTGAATTAACCACAAATCAACAAATTTCAAATTTTGCCAAGAGGGCGGGCGCTGACGCGGTGCACTTCATAAAATTTGACCAGAATTTTTCGCTTCAAACCGCTCATGATTTTTTGGAAAGCATAAAACAAATATTCGCTCCCAGCTTAATTGTCGTTGGTTCAGATTTTAGCTTTGGAAAAGGGAAGCAGGGAGACACTGAATTTTTGAAGCAATGGGGGCAAACAAATACAATCCCTATTCATATAGAGCCACTATTGACTATTGGCGACAAAAAAGTCAGTTCATCGCTCATTAGACAAGAACTTAAAGAAGGTAAACCACAAGCAGCCGCCCAACTGCTCGGCCGACCCCACACTATCGTTGGGAAAGTTGCAAAGGGCGATCAGCGCGGACGCGAGCTTGGATACCCCACGGCCAATTTATACCTTGAAAAAATTCTACTCCCAAAATTCGGCATTTACGCGACCCGAGTCAAAATTTTAACTGGTAAATATGCCGGCAGCTACCTCGGAGCAAGCTCACTAGGCGTACGACCAACTTTTGGTGAAAATAAACCGAATTTTGAAACCTATATAATTGATTTTGAAGGCAGTATATACGGCGAAACAATCTCCGTTGAATTAATTGAATATTTGCGGCCAGAAATAAAATTTAATGACCTCGAAAGCCTTATTTCCCAAATGGACAACGATGTAATCAAATGCCAAGAAATTCTCTCCGAGGTATAAAATGCGGGATTTTTTTTGGGAACTTCCACTAAACTCGCTTTCGACCGAAGAGTGGGAAACTCTTTGCGATGGTTGTGGAAAATGCTGCTTGATAAAACTCGAGGACGAAGACACAAACGAGATCATTTATACGCGTCTTGCCTGCAAACTATTTGACTCTAAAAGTTGTGGTTGTTCAAACTATCATAATCGCATGAAGGAAGTCCCTGATTGTTTAAAACTGACAATTGAGACCATTCCAAATTCTCGCCATTGGCTCCCTCAAAGCTGCGCCTACGTTCTTCGCTACGATAACAAGCCATTACCCAGTTGGCATCCATTGTTAAATGGTGGAAAAGATGTCATGCATGCGAATGGGCATTCTGCTAAGGATCGCACATACTCAGAAGAAGTCATTTCGGAGATCGAAGAGGCCATTTCGTATATTGATCAAGATTTGGGACCAAAATGATATTTACATCAGACAATTCGGTTGGAGCGCCAGACGAAATAATTCAAGCGATTTCAACAGCTAATGCAAATGGATATCCAAGCTATGGAGGCGATCCGTTTAGCCAAGATGCTGCCGCGCAAATCCGTGATTTTTTTGAGACCAAAGATGCCGCGGTTTACTTTGTTTCAACTGGCACAGCTGCGAACGCGCTTGCACTGGCAACACTCGCTGATCCTTGGCAAGCGATTTACTGCTATAAAAATGCACACATATTTGATGATGAATGCGGCGCCCCCGAATTTTTTTCAGGGGCAAAACTCGTACCTTGTGAGGGAAAAAACGGTAAACTCATTCCAAAAAATCTTACACGTCAAATCGAAGAAACAGGATCCCTTGGCGTCCACAATATCCAAAAAGGCCCGATCTCCTTAACAAATTCAACTGAGATGGGCAGTGTTTATACGGCTTCGGAAACGCAAGAAATTTGTGAGGTTGCAAGGCGATTTAATCTCCCTGTCCACTTAGATGGCGCCCGTTTAGCAAACGCAATTGTTTCAACCGGCGCTTCTGCCGCGGATCTTACTTGGAAAGCTGGCGTCGATATTGCCGTTTTCGGGGGAACCAAAGCAGGACTTTTATTTGGTGAGGCGGTTGTCATTTTTGATCCGAATTACGCTTGGGAATTTGAACTAAGACGCAAACGTGCTGGGCACTTATTGTCCAAAGGACGTTACTTGGGCGCTAGCTTTCAAGGACTTTTAAAAAACAATAATTGGCAAAAATGGGCTGAAAACGCCAATTCACAAATGCAAGAAATTTACCGCGCATTAAACCAAAAAGAAAATATTCATTTTGAATTTACGGTTGATGCGAATATAGCATTCATAAGTTTTCCGAGAAAGATTCACCAAGCTTTGCAAAAAGCCGGCGCGAAATATTTGTTAACACCGAATCACCAGAGCTTAGACGGCGATCCTGAAGAATTAATAACAGCACGTTTCGTCGCTTCGTGGGCGACGACTGATGAAGAAATTAGACAATTCATCACTTATTTTAACGCTTTGTAAATTTTTAGGTCGCAAGGCGCTTATCAATTTGCTAGATCATCAAAAAACAACGACAGGCCATAATCATGATTCCAGAAAAGCGCCCATATATATTTGCAGGCAACGCCAATCTCCCTCTTGCAAATTCAATCAAAGATATAACCAATCAAATATTAGACGCAGACCATAAACTCATAGATGCCCGTGTCGAGCGTTTTAATGATGGCGAAGTTTTTGTTGAAGTTTATGAAAACGTACGGAATGAAGATATGTTTATCATTCAATCAACTTCCACGCCTGTGAATGATAATTTGATGGAGCTCCTCGTTATGATTGATTCACTACGCCGTTCATCATCAAAACGTATCACTGCTGTCATGCCCTATTTCGGATATGCTCGTCAGGATCGGCGCACAAAAGCGCGCACCCCAATATCTGCCAAGCTCGTCGCGAATCTTTTGACCATCGCAGGTGTTGACCGAATTCTCACCATGGATTTACATGCCGCGCAAATTCAAGGCTTCTTTGATATACCTGTGGATAACCTATACGCTTCACCCATTTTTGCGCTCGATATTAAGGCTAATTTTCCCGACCTCAAAAATGTAACGGTCGTCTCTCCTGATGTCGGTGGCGTTGCCCGCGCACGCGAACTAGTGGAACGTATTGATACAGACCTTGCCATTGTTGATAAACGCCGCGCCGCGCCTGGTGAAATTGCCGAAATGACTGTGATCGGCGATGTGAAAGGTCGGGACTGTATTCTGATTGATGATATATGTGATACAGCTGGTACATTGTGCAAAGCCGCCGACCTACTTCACGAAGAAGGTGCAAATTCAGTTCATGCTTATATTTCTCACGGTGTTCTATCGGGGCCTGCTCTTGAGCGTATCACAGCCAGCTCGCTCAGCTCGCTCGTTATCACCGACAGCATCAATCAGGATTCAAATCTAAAGAAATGTGCTAAAATTCGCGTTGTCTCGTCTGCACCCTTGTTCGCAAACGCCATCATTAATACGGCAAATGGGACTTCCGTTAGCTCACTATTTAAAACTCGGAATATGGAACAGCTTTACGCCCAAACTTATCCCCTCGTCGCGAAGTGACACAAGTTATTCAATATTCTGCTGATCAAAAACGTGCATATGATCATCTCATAAATTTTATACGCGGTGGACAAGGCATTTGTGGGGTCGCAGGCAAGGCCGGATCGGGCAAAACGCAACTTTTGTCAGATCTATACCAACACGCGAAGTCGGAGGGTTACCGAATAATCGAACCCGACTTCGAGAGAAAATCAAAAGCTCAAGAACCGACACTCGCGATTCTCACACCAACAAACAAAGCCAGTGCAGTCCTCAGGCGGCGAGGTGTTCCTGCAACAACGCTTCATCGCATAATTTATCGCCCGATTTATCATCCTGAATACGAAGCCATTGCTGAATGGTTGACAAATGGCGGCAATGCACCACAAAGCGAATTTGTGAACCCGGACGCGCTTGAGCGTGCAAAATTATTTTACGACCAGACACCAAGTGTGCCTGCAGCTCTCGCCATAATCGGCGCGCGCGGCTCCGATTTTATTCAAGGCTGGAAAAAACGTGATGAATCGCTTGATATTGGCTTAATTGATGAAAGCTCAATGATTGATTCAAAACAGTTCGAAGATCTTAAGGAAATTTTTGATCGTATGATTTTATTTGGTGACCCTGCACAACTTGCGCCCATCGGCGAATCAACAGGTATGGTGTTCGATAAAATCGAAACAAATCAAAAATACAATCTTTCACGCATCCATAGACAGTCCAATGATAATCCAATTTTGGATCTCGCACATATGCTATCAGACCCGAACTTAGATTTCACTGAGTTTGAATCCCACTTGAAGCAAATATCACAACGAGATGATCGAATTTCAGTCAGCCCTAAAGTCAATACGGATCAAATGGCCAAAGCCCCCGTATTGGTTTGGCGCAATGCAACGCGTAAAAGACTTATACAGGGTTTTCGGCGCGCATATGATATTCAGGACGGACAATTGCGAACAGGCGAGCCACTCATTTGTGATGGGTTAGAACTGCCCTTAAAACACCGCGCAAAACGCGTCGATCTTGAAGCTCGCGGCCTTATCAAAGGTGCGGCGATTACCTTCTTAGGAGAAGGAAAGCGCGCAGGTTTTGCACGCATCCATGTGATTGGAAGCAGCGAACCACATATTTCGGTCGCATCAATCATACAAATTGAGAGCCCTGATCAAGAAGAACCCGAGCTCATTTCTGCAGCACGTATGGGTGCCGTATTCGTACACGGCGCGGCGTCTACAATACATAAAGCGCAAGGATCTCAATGGCCAGAAGTTCAAATTTTTGCACCTGATATCGCGGCCGCTGCGCGCACAGGTCGTGAAGAAGCAGGAGTTTCACTTTGGAAGCGCTTGTTATATGTGGCACTAACGCGTGCCGAAGAACGAATTTTTTGGATCACAGACTACCGAATGCAAAAACCTAGCCAGCCACTTAGCGCCGACATGAATCGTGAGACCTTTGAATTAAAACTAACGCCAGAATAAGCTCGTAAAACGCGCGGTAACAAGCGACGCGAACAACGCAACAAACACAGAAAGAAGTCCATACAAAAAACCGTTGCTTTTTGAGAGGTTAAATAAAAATCCATCAATTCCAGTCGTATAAACATCAATCGTCGAAAAATTTAATTCAACGACTTCTTTATTTTGAAGCAAGTAAATCGACAAATCATAACGCCCCTCTGTAATATTCGCCGCCAAGGGAACACGCCCAGAAAAGAGAATATCATCTTTGATCACAACTCCTTTTTCATCAACAAAATACTGTTCGAAATTACGTTTATAGCGTACAAGCCCCTCAATATAACTTCGATAGGTTTTAAGATCGCCTTCATAGCGCAAGCTTTCTCGAAACCCAATTTTATAAAGCCCGCGCGCACGATCTTCGACAATTTGGGCGAGCGGTGCCGACGAAATTACAGCATAATAAGACGGCACCTCAGGCAGGTATAATTCTTGAGAAGGCAGCCAAAAAACATTTTTGCGTTCTTTTTTATAGACATATGCGTCTTGGTTGGGACCCGTTACTGTAATTGCAATATCAAAATCGTCATTGCTAGAACCGTCTATTGCTCCGTATACAAGAATTTCTTTGCCATTGAAATTAACATTCAACGCGATATCTTCCTCGGATTGACCCGATACAATACGCTGCTGCGCAAAAGAGCTACTCACAAATAGAAAAATCACAAATGCAAAAAAATACCTCAAATGACGACCCCATATAATTCGTTAGGCGGTAAGGTCATACTCAAAAAGAGTCTAATCACGATAACTAAAATAACAAGCGCGAATCCAAATCTCAAACCAACTGCGGGAATTCGAAAAGCTAAATTCGCGCCAATTTGAGCACCGGGAATTGACGCTATCGTCAAAATTAAAGCCAACAAAATATCAACTGCCTGCGTTGAAACCGCGTGCATGATTGTCGCAAATGCACTGACAAAAATAATTTGAAACATTGATGTTCCGATTACGGTTTTGGTCGGCATGCCGAGAAGGTAGATCATTGCCGGCACCAATATAAAGCCACCACCAACACCCATAATGGCCGCCAATGCACCGACAAAAGCCCCAATAAATAGTGGAGGAATAATACTGATATAAAGCCTAGACGCGGGAAATCTCATTTTGAAAGGCAAATGATGAAACGAATAGTGTTTATGAAGCTTTCCCTTTGAGCTCTTCTTCGAAAGCGCCCGAACCGTTTCATAGAGCATCAATATTCCAATCATACTCAGAAAGATGATATATAGGAACGTCACAAATACCTCGATTTGTCCGAGTGATTGCATCCAACTAAAAATCTGGACACCAATGCTGGATCCAACCAATCCCCCACCAAGCAAGATTAAGCCCATCTTATAGTCAATTGTTCGGCGCTGAAAATGAAGCATCGCGCTTGATGTAGAAGTCCCCACAACCTGACTTGATTGTGAAGCGACAGCAACACTGGGCGGAATACCGAGAAAAAATAAAATTGGCGTCACAACAAATCCTCCGCCAATTCCAAACATTCCTGACAAGAGGCCCACCCCAAAGCCGAGGCCGATCAAAACATAAAGATCAACAGATACTTGGGCGATCGGGAGGTAGATGCTCATTGAGATTCTCGAAAAATTGCAACCGATTTACGCGCGTAAATCTTATGCGTCAAGTGCACGGAGATATTTACGTAAAACCCTCTCTAGTCTTTTTGCACCGGTGGGAGCCATTTCTTTTGTGTGCTCATGAGAAATATTTTCATCACTCATTCCAGCAGCCATATTTGTGACAACTGAAATTGCGGCAACATCAAGCCCATAGAATCGAGACAAAATAACTTCTGGTACAGTCGACATTCCAACTGCATTCCCACCTATCATTCTCAGCATTCTAATTTCTGCTGGTGTTTCAAAGCTCGGCCCAGACCACCAAACATAAACACCTTCATGCAGAATTTCTTGCGCTTCTTTTGCCGCGTTCTGAAAGTCTTGACGCATTTTTAAGTCATATGCCTGAGTGAGCGGTACAAAGCGCGCATCACTTGCCTCGCCAATCAATGGATTCGTTCCAGACATATTAATATGATCATTTAACAACATTATTGATCCAGGCGTCATATTCTCATCTAAAGAGCCAGCAGCATTTGTTAAGAGAAGACGTTTAACACCCAAAGCTTGAAGCGTTCGGATTGGCTCACGCATCGCATCCGCCCGACCTTGTTCATAGTAGTGCTGACGGCCGCCTAATATGGCAACTCGCCTACCTTCAAGCTCGCCAATTTTTAGTATGGGATTGTGTCCAGAGACGCCTCCGTGAGGAAAACCATCAAGCTCTGAAAAGCGTGTTTCCATCGCTGCCAGTGAATTTATTAGACCCGCCAAACCAGATCCCAATACGATCGCCAGATCAATTTTTGTATCACCATATCGTTTGAGTAGGATTTCCTCGTTCGTCAAATCAATGCTCCTTCATATAGGGCACACCAATTGCTTTGGGTGCGATTGCTTTTCCGATTAGTCCACCAAGAACAATAATCGTCAATATATAAGGGAGTGCGTTCATAAATTGAGACGGGACAACTCCAACGACCGGAAATTCATAGGTTTGATAGCGAATTCCAAAGGCCTGGAAATATCCAAATAACAGACACGAACACATCGCTTGCCATGGACGCCATTTTGCAAAAATCAGAGCGGCTAATGCCATGTAACCTCTCTCAGATGACATCTTAGGACCAAATCCTGCAAGCCAACCATTGGATAAAAACACGCCTCCCAGCCCGACGAGAAAGCCTGCGATTATTAAGGCTCTAAATCGTAATTTAGCAACCGAAATACCTGCTGTGTCGACCGCCATTGGCTCTTCACCGACTGCAAGCAGCCGCAAGCCAAACCGCGTTTTATAGATTACCCAAGCGACAATCGGGACGCTCAAAAACGCGATATAAACCCAAATCGCGTGACCAGATAAAATCTTGCCGTAAATGCTCCCTATAATTGGCCAGTTGCTCACAACTTCAACAAAAGGTAACTCAAGCGGACCGAACCGCGCATCGCCAGAAAGCGCAGGCGTATTGCCGCCTTGCCGGTAAAGGGCTTGCCCCCAAAATCCAGTTAAACCAAGCGCCAAGAAATTAATTGCAACGCCTGATATCAACTGATTGCCATGCAATGTGATCGATGCAAAACCGTGCAATAATGAAAACACAATAGAAGAAAAAACGCCGGCCATCATGCCCATCCATGCATTTTGCGTCTGATAAGCAACAACCGCAGAGAAGAACGCCGAAACCAGCAATTTGCCTTCCAAACCAATATCCACAACGCCAGCACGCTCCGAAAAAAGTCCAGCAAGACACGCAAATAATAACGGTGTCGCAAAAGTTAGAGTTGATTTGATGAGTGCGGGATTTAATAAAACTTCAAACAATTCCATTAAAGAACCTCCTGCCGTTTTCGCGTGATCCACCACTGCGTTAGTGGAATGCGCAACATATTGTCCAAGGCGCCTACAAATAAAATCACCAACCCTTGAATAACAACGACTAAATCACGCGATACCGCTGGATACTCAAATGAAAGCTCTGCACCACCTTGCACTAAAAAACCGAACAAAAAACTTGCAAGTATAATTCCAAAAGGATGGTTCCGCCCCATTAACGCGACTGCAATTCCAATAAACCCTGCACCATTTACTGGGTTTAATCCGAGTTTAACTTGTTCGCCAAGAACCGCATTATTCGCCATTAGTCCCGCGAGCGCGCCCGAAATAAGCATAGCGATAACAATCACCCTTACAGGTGATATCCCTGCGTACTCCGCAGCCGTCGCTGATAAACCGAAAGCACGCATTTCATATCCAAATCGTGTTTTCCAAATCAAAAGATATGTTAGGTAGGCGACAAATAAAGCCATTAGAAACGTAATATTCAGCGGAACCGACTTCGAATATTCAATTCCAAAAATAGCTAATAAATCTGAGGCACGCGGTATATGAGCGCCTTCCAAGAAGCGCCTAGTTTCATTTGCGCCCGCAACATTATCTCGCAAAACATAAATGACCACATAACCGACCACAGCGGCTGCGATAAAATTCATCATAATTGTCGTGATCACAATATGAGAACCGCGTTTTGCTTGGAGATACGCCGGAATAAACGCCCAAGCAGCACCAAACACCATCGACAATATAACGGCTATTGGTAAAGAAATCAGCCAGTGTGTTTGATCAAATGTGAGCGCAGCAAGCGCGACACCAATTCCCGCCACCAGCGCCTGCCCTTCTCCACCAATATTAAATAGAGCTGCATGAAAAGCGACCGCAACGCAAAGCCCCGTAAAAATATACGTCGTCGTATAAAAAAGTGTATAACCAATACCTCGGGCGTCAAATATAGCACCATCAATCATCACCTGAATGACGGCAAATGGATTGACGCCAACCGTTAAAACCAAAAGCCCGGCAACGAAAAATGCGAGAAACAGGTTCGCCAATGGGAGCACAAATACGTCAAGCCATTTCGGTAAGCTGTCATCCATTATCGGCCCCCAATTCATTTATTCCAGCCATAAGTAAGCCTATATCTTGATCATCTGTTTCACTGGCGTTCCGCTCTCCGACCACGTTCCCGTCAAGCAGAACGATCACACGATCGGATAAAGATAATATTTCATCAAGCTCCACAGAGACCAGCAAAACGGCTGCACCTTCGTCGCGCATACGTATAATTTGCTGATGAATATACTCGATCGCACCAATATCAACCCCGCGTGTCGGCTGACCAATCAACATCAGTTTCGGAGACTGATCAATCTCCCGAGCGACAACGATTTTTTGTTGGTTGCCTCCCGAAAAATTCGCGGCTTTCAATTCGATATTTCGGGGACGAATATCAAATCGTTCCATTTTGTCTTTCGCATCTTCTTTCATGAATGCCTGATTGGCCATTCCCCAAGATTTTGAATTCTTTCCAAAATTGTGGTATCCGAAAGCGGTATTTTCCCAAGTCGTAAATGGCTTAATCAAGCCACGCCGATGGCGATCTTCGGGAATATGCGCAATCCCCCGCGTTCGCCGCTGCCCTGGATTAGCCTTTCTCGATATGTCGAGTGAATGACTCTGATAATTCACGTTTCCGGAGCTTGCAGGTCGCATCCCAGCAAGAATTTCCAAAAGCTCGGTTTGACCATTCCCCGCAACTCCGGCAACGCCCAATATTTCTCCGGATCGAATATTAAAGCTTATATCATTCAGTTTGCGAATGCCGTCATCATTCACGTAATTTAAATTCTTGACACTTAAAACTGTTTCTCCAACGCTTGCAGGTGCCTTATTGACTTCCAAATTCACATCGCGACCGACCATCAACCGCGCAAGTTCTTTCGGATTAGTGTCCTTCGTAAAAATAGAATCAGACATTTGCCCACGACGCATTACACTTACGGTATCGGTGATCGCCATAATCTCACGCAACTTATGTGTGATGATGATAATGGTCTTACCTTGCGCGCGTAATTGATTTAAAATACGAAATAAATGGTCCGCCTCGCTCGGTGTCAAAACACCGGTCGGTTCGTCGAGAATGAGGAGATCAGCATCACGATATAGGGCTTTTAGTATTTCAACACGTTGCTGCAAACCTACTGACAGGTCTCCAACGATTGCGTCCAAATCAACTTCCATCTCATATTCTCTGGCGATTTGGTCAATTTTCAATCGCGCTTGTCGCCGTGTTTCTCTAAGCAAAAAAGTTTTTTCAACGCCCAAGATTATGTTGTCCAAAACGCTAAAGGTATTCACTAGCATGAAGTGCTGATGAACCATGCCAATTCCACGCGCGATAGCATCTTGCGGATTTTTGATTGTCACGAGCTCATTATCAATCTTTACACTGCCTTTGTCCGCCGCATAAAAACCAAATAATATGGACATCAATGTCGATTTCCCGGCACCGTTCTCACCAACAATTCCATGAATTTTTGCAAGCTCTACGACAAGCGAAATATTTTGGTTCGCTTTAACTGGGCCAAAAGATTTTGAAATACCGCTTAATTCTAACTTGCGACTTGTTTCTGGGATCACAACAGCCGGCATATTCTCCGGCTGTTGAATTGTTATCGTTTCAGTCATAATGGACGATCACATTACAGGGCAGGATTGATCGGACATATAGTCATGAACTTCAATTTCGCCCGCAATAATTTTTGCTTTTGCCTCTTCGACAGCTGCAACCATTTCTTCGCTAACAAGTTCAGCGTTATTCTCATCCATCGCGTAACCTACACCGTCTTCAGCCAGACCTAAGGACCAAATACCAGGCTCAAGCATATCTTTTGAAGCATTTGTCATCACTTGCTCAACGGCAACATCAACTCGCTTCATCATCGAAGTAAGTACCGAGCCTGGATGCAAATGATTTTGGTTACTATCAACACCAATTCCCAAGATACCGGCGTCCGCAGCCGCCTGAAGAACACCAATACCCGTACCACCAGCTGCGTGGTAAACAATGTCCGCCCCTTGATCGATTTGAGCTTTTGTCAACTCAGCACCCTTAGCTGGATCGTTCCAAGCCGCCGCAGTTGTACCTGTCATATTTTGAATGACATTAATGTCTGGATTTACTGACTTGGCACCTTGCACAAAGCCGCACGAGAATTTCTGAATCAGTGGAATATCCATGCCACCCACGAATCCGAGTGTGCCTGTTTCAGATTGTATCGCTGCCATAACACCAACTAGGTACGAACCTTCATGCTCCTTAAATACAACATTCAATACATTTGGCTGCTCAACCCAACCATCAATCGTCACAAATGTAAGATCCGGAAACTCTTGAGATACCACATCTAAAATAGTCGAATAGGCGAAACCTGTAGCGATAATCGGATTATGTCCATCTTCTGCAAAACGACGAACAGCTTGCTCACGTTGAGCTTCGTCTGAAATTTCAAAGTCAACATATTCACCGCCTGTAGCGGCTTTGTAGTTTTCCGCACCTGCATATGCGGCTTCATTGAAAGACTTATCAAACTTTCCGCCCATATCGTAAATTACGGCAGGACCAGCGCCTTCTGCCAACACCGAACTTGTGAAAAGACCGGCTGCGGCGGCACCCAAAAGCAAAGATTTCAATTTCATATATTCTCTCCTAATTTTATACGGATTCTCTCCTAATCTTATCTTAGAGCGAATTATTAGGAGGTCAACTCAATTCTAATCACTAAATCTGAGTTGCGAGATCAATACGCATCGTTAAGGCATCAACGCGTCGTCCGTCACGTTTTAAATAGTAACCTTTGCGCTTACCTACCGACCGAAAACCGAACTTCTCATACAAATTTTGAGCATGTTTTTTTTCGACAGACACTTCCAAAAATACAGTTGCTACACCTTGCTCACGCGCGAATGAAAATACACGTTCAATTAGGCCCGTAGCAATCCCTTGTTCGCGCATCATTGGTTCAACAAAAACGGAAATAATTTCACCTTCAAGCGCTGTGTTCCGCCAAAATAAGCCGCCGTGACGAGCTTCAAAAACACGGCAACCCGCACCTTGCGCAAATTGTTCGATAGCTTCGGCCGACCAAACATGCGCGTCATCAGGAAAGCACTTCGCATAAATCTTCGCAAGGCGCTTTGCGTTCAACCTAATAACCTCGGTGTTGGTATACGTGAGGGAGCGGCTTTTGGATCGCGAATATAAAAAGCGCGTGCAGGTGTTTGGCCAGCACCACTCAATACCAATTCAAGCATCGCGTTCATAACCTCACCCTTATCTATCGAAATTTTTGAGGGCGCTTTAACGTCCGCAGAGTATAAATTATCGCGTGAAATCTCTTCAAGACCACATAAAGTCACATCGACAATTTGACCACTTGATATTTTTGCCAAATACACTTGCCCGCCCCGTGCATCCCGCGCAATCAAGCCTTCTTGAAGACCCAAAATATTTGCATCCAATTCCAACATATTTAACCCAACAGCGTCGATACCGAAGCCAAGCGCTAAACCACGCGCAAACCCAATTCCCGCCCTTATTGCTGTATAATTTCCAGGGCCAATAATCGTGACAATCTGTCCAATGTCACCTGTAACGCCTAGCGACCGAAAAGCTTCATCTAACGCACAAGCACGATCAGGGAGAGATGAACTCAAGAGACCAATGATTTCATTGTGCTCCGCAAGCGCAATAACCGGCTGCTCCGCTAACCCATTGATTAGTAAGCGCCTCATTAAGCTACAGCGCGCACTTCCGCAATTTCGGGAATGTAGTGTCTCAATAGGTTCTCAATGCCCATTTTGAGGGTCATCGTCGCACTCGGGCAGCCCGCACAGGCTCCACGCATATGCAAATATACAATCCCTTTTTCAAAACCATGAAAAACGATATCACCGCCATCTTGAGCAACAGCAGGTCTTACCCGCGTATCGAGCAATTGCTTAATCTGTT
This sequence comes from Paracoccaceae bacterium, assembly GCA_965263365.1. Taxonomy (GTDB): domain Bacteria; phylum Pseudomonadota; class Alphaproteobacteria; order Rhodobacterales; family Rhodobacteraceae; genus CANMUM01. The sequence goes on along the minus strand of OZ253672.1, from coordinate 41,604 downwards.
CAACTATTTCGGAATCTGGACCTTCATGATCGGCGTGCGCATTTCCAGCAACTTCACCCTCAACAACCAAAGGTTGTCCCGATTGAAAAAACTCGAGAATACTCGACAAAATAAACGGCTTCAAATGTGCCCATTCTGAAGTTTCATTCTTCGTAACTGAAACGAAATCTTTTCCAAAAAATACGCTATTAACGCCGTCGTTTGCCAACAACGCGCTCGCAAGTGGCGAAACCTTAGCAGCCTCTCTAGATACAAATTCCATTGCACCGCTCTCCAATACTTCGCGCTCAGGAAGAAACTTAAGGGTTTGTGGATTCGGCGTCGTCTCGATCTGAATAAACATTTCAAACTCTCACATAAAAATATTTAGCAAACAAATCTTGAACGCTAAGAATGGTTTCTAAATTTGCTTTCTAGGTAAGTTCTTTAATTAATCGTCTGACCATGTATAATCAAGAGAATTTATAAATAAACTAGGAGGAAAACATGCCTAAATTCGTACTCACCTATATTTCAAACGAGCAACAATCCGCATCTCCTGAGGAAGGTCAAAAACATAGAGAAGAATGGATGGCATGGCTTCAAGGCCTTGGTGACGCAGCCTTAGAGCCGCAAAATCCCTTTAAGACAACTCAAACGGTACTTTCAGATGGAACCCTCAACGAAGGCTCTCGACGAACAGGACTGATGGGCTATAGCCTTATAAAAGCTGATCATATGGAAGATGCTGTTAGAATTTCTCAAGATTGCCCATTTATTTTGAGGAAAATGGGGGAAATCGAGGTCTCCGAAATCATGGAGATGGGTTAAATACTATTTGCGTCTAATCGTCGGCACACGACCAATTTTAATGTCTTTAGCTTCCGGATGTGGGGGATGGTAGTTCGTGCGCTGCCAAAACAATTGGGCACCTTTGGATTTCCAAACAGGTATGATCAATAAGGCGCCCGCTACAAATCCACCAAAATGCGCCCAGTAAGCAACACCTCCTCCCGCAGTGGATGTTGTAAAACCTGAAAATACTTGTAGCAAAAGCCAAAGACTAAGCACCACAAAAGCGGGTAGCGTTATAACGCGAACAATAATCACAACAAAAATAAGAACATCAACACGCGCTTTTGGAAAGAGAAGCCAGTATCCACCCATGACACCCGCAATTGCTCCCGAAGCGCCGACAAGTGGGATTTGACTATCCAAATTTAAGACAACATGTAATAGAGCCGCCAAAACACCTGTGGTCACATAAAATATCAAATAGCCCACATGGCCCAAAGTGTCTTCAAGATTATCGCCAAAAATATATAGAAATAGCATATTACCAATCAAATGCATCCAACCGGCATGCAAGAACATTGATGAAAAAAAACCACTGAAATCTGAGCCGTTTGAGATACGATTTGGCCAAAGCGCATGCTCATAATAAATAGCCGATTGCATTTCTGGGTTTAATGTGAACAAAAAGACAATGACATTGATCACAATCAAAGCATAATTCACAAATGGAATTTGCGCCGAAGGATTATGATCTCTAAAGGGAAACAATCTACTAATTCTCTACAAACTTCACAGTCTGACGATAGGGAATTAGCGCAATCAGCGCAATAAATAATTTCACGAGATAATCGGCAATTGCCATGGAAACCCAAAATGGTGCCGAACCCACTAAGCCCAATATTGTCGAATTCTCATTCGCCGAACTCACATCATTAAGCGGTTCGATATTCACGAGAAATTGAGTTGCCGAAAATGCAATGAAAAAGAAGAGTGCCGTATCAACCGCTGACCCAACAAAACTCGAGAAAACAGGTGCGCGCCACCAAGCCCCGCCGCGTAATTTGTCAAACACAGTGACATCAAGTAATTGAGCCAGTAAAAACGCCGTCGCCGAACCAATTGCCACGCGCAAGGTAACAAGCGGATACCCGTCAACAATAATTTGTGAACCAATAAACGAACAAATTAGACCCATAATAAATCCAACAAATACAATGCGCCTCGCACTTTGAGGGCCTTCAAGCCGGTTCATCAAATCAGTCACCAAAAATGCAAATGGATATGTAAAAGCCCCGTAGGTCAGATAATTACCCAAATATTTTGTCACCAAATAATTTGACGCCAATATAACAACGGCCATCGCTAGTGCGCCTAATAATTGCGTGCGACTCATTTTTTCAGCTCCTTAAAGGGTCGCGACCTACTAATGCCAATGATAAAAAAAAGCAAGGTTTAAAAAAGACAAGGCTTAGGCATTGTGTTAAAATAAAGCCTTGTTTATGGATAAAGTATGAAATGTCCTTATTGTGGAAATGAAGATAGCGCGGTAAAAGATAGTCGGCCTTCCGAAGATCATTCCGCGATACGTCGACGGCGTTCTTGCACTAAGTGTGGAGAACGATTCACAACCTATGAACGCATCCAACTAAGAGACTTTTATGTGGTCAAAAGAAATGGAGAGCGTAGTGATTTTGATCGCGAAAAATTAGAGCGATCCGTTCGCGTTGCCCTTCGTAAGCGCCCCATTCCCAACGAAAAAGTCGATCAAATGATTCAACGGGTCATCGGTCGAATTGAAGGATCAAATCAAGAAGAAATTACCTCCAAAAATATCGGTGAAACCGTTATGGCGGAACTCGCGATTTTGGATCCCGTTGCCTATATACGCTTTGCAAGCGTTTATCGAGACTTTCAAGGCGCAAATGACTTCGAGGATTTTTTACATAAATTACGCCCTAAACCCGATGAATTATGATCCACGATTTCTTGAACTCGCGATTCGTATCGGCAACCGTCAACTCGGACGAACCGGCCCCAATCCGGCTGTAGGATGTGTAATTGTACAAAACAATAGAGTTGTTGGAGCTAGCGCAACCTCTGACGGTGGAAGACCGCACGCAGAAGTTGTGGCCCTTCAAATCGCGGGTGATAAAGCAAAGGACGCTTCTGTTTATGTTTCGCTAGAGCCATGCGCACATCATGGTCAGACCGCGCCCTGCACACAGGCACTGATTAATGCAAATATCAAACGCGTGATATGCCCAGTGCAAGATCCAGATCCGCGTGTCAGCGGAAAAGGGTTTGCTATGCTTCAAAACGCAGGAATCGAAGTCATAAAACCAAAGATAGCTTTGCCATCTGGATTGCTTCCATTTTTGTTTTCAAAAACACATAATCGCGCGATGCTCACTTGGAAGTCCGCCACCAGCATAGACGGCAAAATCGCGTTATCTAACGGCAAGAGCAAATGGATTTCTGGCGATGCGACGAGAGCCTATACCCGCGATTTACGCGCCCATTTTGATGCAATCATGGTCGGTGTCGGTACAATACTTGCAGATGATCCAAGCCTAACGGTAGGAAATTCTGAACTTCAAAAATTCGCGCCAGTTCCCGTCATTCTAGATAGTCAATTACGCACTCCCATCAAATCAAAAATATTTCAAGGCCGTAAACCCATCATTTTTCATAGCAGCGAAACCGAGGCATCTTCACCACTCCAAGATCACGCATTTTGTATCCCAATCAAAAAACACGGGCCCCATCTTTGCCTATCGAGCGCTCTCGGTGCGCTTACTAAGTCCGGTATCAATTCTTGCCTTTTGGAGGGCGGAGCCAAAGTCGTTGCCAGTGCACTTCAAAATAATTTAGTTGATAGCATTCTTCATGTCAGCGCAAACACCGTTATGGGAAGCGACGCAATTGGAGCAAGCGCTGAACTTTCACTTTCTTCGATGAACAGTCTATCCCGTTTTCAGCTCGATTCTATGATGAAATTACAAGATGACGTCCTTATTAAATATAAGAACCCCGTGAACCTGAGTTCAATTCATTTTTAAACCGCTTTTCTCGCAAAATTTATAAAAATAGATTTGAAGTTTGGTCGCCATTCTTAGCAAGATCGGCTGGCGGACATCATTATTTGCTAATCGCTCTATAATAATTTCTGGGGTTGATATCACACTTTCAACGGGATCAAAATAAATTGGATAATTAATAAGTGCAGCAAAAACCAACTCTTCAATTGTCGCATTTCCGCGTCGATTTGTGCTAGGCGCATAGTCTTGTGTCAATCCCCAGTCGGCATAAAAGGGTGTCCCGTAGCAACTGACCTTTTTACCGCGCAACAAAGCTTCAAATCCGGTTAGCGAAGTCAAACTAGCTACGTGATCAATTGCATTCCACAATTTACTAACCGGTATATTTTTAATCACAAGATCCGCTTCATGAGAAAATACGTCGCCTTTACGAAGACCTGCGACGACGTCTGGATGCGGTTTGTAAATTAAAAAAGCTTCTGGATTATCTTTTCGTACCGCTTTCACGAGCTGTTCTGTTGTTTTCACGACACCATTCGCACCAAGCTCAACCGATCGATCATCACTTACCTGACCCGCAATCAAAATGACTTCCCTCTCGCTTGGACGTTGAAAATCTAATTCTGATTGCAAGTTATACTTATCAATGTCTTTTTCAATAATATGTCTTCGGAGACGTTCCACTCTTGAACGTTCTAAAGGACCAATTGACTTTGCCTTATAGACTAACTCTTCAAGATCGCTTGGCGATCTTGGATCAAAATAAATACCTTTTTTATCAACAATCAACGAGAGGGGCGGCACTAATTCAGCGCCCAAACCGACCGATCGCATGAAACCATCTTCAAGTATCCAGTCGGCTTCCGACTGACGCGCCCCCCAACTCAAGACCTGCTCTTGACTATTTTGATTTGGAAAATACTTTTTTAGGTGAGGCCTTTTCCATGCGCGCATCTGATTGAGCTTAACCCCTTGACCAAAACGCCAATAATGCTTCGCCTTCGCATAAATCGCGTATACTGCATCTTCTAAACTCGCCGGATTTCCTGCGGCATCAAACCAAGACGGATATTGACACATAAAGGCCCAATATAGTTCTTCAATTTTTATTTTTCGATATCGCTTTATTGGGCGTTTGTCATGACTCAAGCCCCAACCCGAATAGAATGGCAAACCATAAATATGAGGACGATGACCTGCCATTATTGCCTCAAATCCCATTTGCGAGGTCACGACATACACATCTTCCGCATTTTCCAAAATATCCCAAGGATTCGCAGGGTCGCTCGATAAAAATGTGCGCTCATCGCAATGTCGATCATCAAAATAACCTAAACCCGCAGGATGTGTTCGAATAATAATTTTATGAGAGGGATATGCCGCTTTTGCATCATTAAGCATAGTTTCGAAATCACCTGCGTCAGCGCCACCTAGTCTAATACTTGCATCATCTCGCGTTTGATCAATAACAAGAATATAGCCTTTATAGCTCCAGCCTCCCCTTGGCGACAGATTATATTTTGACAAGCCCATTTTGATTTGTAACTGCATCAAATCTTTTGCATATTCTTGGCTTTCTTTCGGCACTTCACCACCAAGAATATCATCTAAATCACTCGGTTCGTTGGCACAAAAATAAAGTGACTGACTATCAATTATGAGACCAGCCGGCGCTTCTCTCCATCCCGGCAAGACTGATCGCAGCGGTGCATCTTCAACGCGTAAAATCGATTTTTTAGTGAGGGAAGCTAACCATTCACTCCGCTTTGCAACCGAGCGATAGCCCCACGCCATAATCGCTTGAGAATTCACACCAAAAGCGGACATCGAAAACCCCAAGCTACGCAATCGCCTACGTAGCTTGGGCCTTAAAAAACCGAGAGAAACATAACCTACCTTAAGTCTCATGTGACTTGCTCGTGTAGGTCAATGAAAAATCAAAGTGACGAAACCGTAGTACTCAAAGTAGTAACGGAGCTAATTCCGCCGGTAATTTGGCCTATCACTCTAGTCCAACTTACAAATGGAGCTTCAGTAATATACACAGTGTCACGATTTTGAATGAGGAAATCTTCTGCATAAAATAGCGCCTGTGCATCACGTAAATTAAACGTGAAAACCACGTCCACAGATCCACCATAGCTTCCACCAAGTACGCGACTTGCCTCACCCGCACTTAGCGTTCGGAAAACAAATATACCACTTGGATCAGAAACATTCGCATTCAAACCACCATTCGCAGCAACTGCATCAAGCAGTGAAATACGCGCACGTTCGAATGGAACTTGTGCTTGGGCACCGCCAGCGCCAAGCATTCTATAAAAACGGCGATCGGCTTCGACCACAATTTGGTCTCCATCACGTAAGGCAATATCATATTTTGGATTCTCAAAAATCCAGCTCATCAATATTTTGCCCGACTGACTTCCACGTCGAACGGTCACTGTTGTCGCTTCAGGAATTTCGGCACCAACGCCCGCAGAGGCAAGCATATTCGCAAGTGACAAATTGCCCTCATTAAATGGAACTGCACTAGCGCCTGATCCACTCACAATTCTAACACCACCCCTTAAACCGGATTCAAGCACACGCACTTCAACTTGAGGCTCGGGTGTTTGCGATTCTAATTTAGCATAAATTTGCTGTCTAAGCTGCTCTGGGGATTTTCCAGATGCTCGAATTTGTCCAACATAGGGAACAAAAATATTGCCGCTTGCATCAATACGTATGCTATCAAGTGTATTAACTCTTTGACCTAACGTTGCAAACAAGCCGTCGTCTACGTTTTCCCAAACCGTTATTGCGATTGTGTCTCCAGGCTGCAAGGTCTCATAATTAACCGCACCCCCACCAAAAAAAGCACTCGGAAATCCGTAGTTAACAGAAGGTCTAGCGCGATTCGCAATTTGCGAATTTACCGGAACCATATACAACTGACCGCCGTTTTCTACTGCGGATTCAACTATTTCTGACTGGCTAGGGCCCGCACTCGGCAACGAATTACACGCCACAAGCGCATAAACACCGACAATCGCGAATAAAATTCTCATATTAATTCTCAATTTAAATACTGCTCTATATTCACTTCACTTTATATAAACTAATGGAAAAGTCAATTCTACTCAAAATACATTCAATTTTCATAAGGATGTTCAGAGTGTAGCAACATCTCAACAGCTACACGTAAAATTTCGGCGCGCGCCGACTGTGCATAAAAACCACCACCTATTTGGGATGTTTCCAACAAAAATGTACGAAATTCTCGGTAATTATGTTTTGAAGGGTTATTGGGAGCTTGGAAGAAATTCTCTAGAGACTGCTGAGAAGCTATTTCAGGCTTGTTATAAATGGACCTGCCCAAAAATTTAGTGGGAATACCCCGCCACAGAGAATGCTGAGACGCCGAGGAATTTACCGTCACTGTCGCCCGCGCTCGTGATAACAAATCAGAAAGCTTACCGCCATAAATAAGATGTACACGCCCTTTGATATTCAGTTGCTTTCCAAGAAGTTCAACTCGCTTCTTTAATGGCTGACGCCCGTCATCCAATGGATGTAATTTCAAAATCAAGTGATAATACTTGGGAGCAAATTTTGCAAAATTTTCGAGCAATTCATTCAAAAAATGAATCTGGTCGTCGAAATCCGAATGATTTTGAAAGCTGCTATCGTGATCTAACTGCAGCAAAGCGACAAAAAAAGGAGATCCCGAACGCAAAAAACGCCATGTTTGAAACTCTCTTTCAAAAATTCTCATCGGCATTTGCAGCAACCGAATAAAATTTAATCGCAGCTCTCTCTCAATTGTGATATTTCGATGCGGTCGGTAGTTTGGAAAATGCTTACGCGCAAGCCACAAACGCAGGTGAAACATAAAACCATACCAATTATGCTGCCACAAATTACCCCATCGCATCGGCGCATCTTGCAATTCAATTGTTCGCTGCAATCGCTTTTTTTGAATGTCATCGAAACTTATATTCATCAATGGAGAATTTCCATTCACCCCGCCTCGCTCATAAGTGACCCAATAGGGTCGCAAATATCCTTCCTCAAAGCAATGTATATTTATTTGGCGCGCCTTTGCGATCGAAATTGCTGCCCTATGGATAGGACGCATATCACCATATAAAACAATATCTGTAATCGCATCTTTTTCGCAAAGCCGCTCAAGAGCATCTGGCCAATTCGCAATATCATCCGTAAAATCAACAAATGAAAGGGCGTGATCCCAATAATACGAGTCGCCCCCATTAAAATTCACGCGCTTTACTTCAATATCAGCTTTGACAAGCATCGAGGCCAATTGCGCAAAAAAAGGGCCATGAGGACCTTGTAAAAATAAAAATTTCCTATTCACAACTGTTCCAAAGCTCGACCTATGTATGCTATCGCTTTCATAATCGAATATTAAAGCACTTCAAACAATAATTGTACATTTTTATAAAAGAGGCACAAAATGTTTACTGGAATCATCGATCAAATCGGCCATTTGGCATCGGTTGAATTGAATAATGGAGCGATGCGCGCACGTATAAATGCTGAATATGATATGGCGCAAATCAATTTGGGTGCATCCATTGCTTGTGATGGGGTTTGCTTAACAGTAATTTCTTGTGCAAATGACCCACAAGGCAACTGGTTTGAAGTTGATATTTCACCTGAAACGCTTAGTGTTACAACACTTAAATCGTGGCAGAAAGGCCGCCAAATCAATCTCGAGCGCGCCATGCGGATTGGTGACGAGATTGGCGGTCATATCGTTTCAGGGCATGTGGATGGCATTGCTAAAATTGTTGCCCTAGAAGAACTTGACAATAATCTTATTTTAACAATCGAAGCGCCGGAAGAAGTTTCCAAATTTATAGCCACTAAAGGCTCTGTTTGTCTGAATGGAACTTCGCTTACGGTCAATCATGTCGATGGCACAAATTTTGAAGTCAATCTAATTCCGCACACACAAAAAGTCACCACATGGGGACAAGCCGCGAATGGAAATGAAATCAACTTAGAAATTGATATGCTTGCCCGATATGTCGAACGCCTCCAGCAATTTAACCCCACTCTCTCGAATTAATTACTTTACAAACTCAGGTAAAGCTCTTAGTCGACACCATCCCCAATATTTAAGAGGCCTCTTAGTTCATGGCAAATCAGTCTACTAAAAATCGTTCAATATCTCGTTTGCTGGCTGTACAAACTCTGTTTGCAGTCGAAGCCGGTCGCAAACGTTATAAAGATGTGATCGAACATATTCGATCCCGATCTCTATCTGAACTCTTGGACAACACCCTAGATCAAGAAATCGAATACGACAGTAAACATCTTGAAACGCTTGTCAAAGAAGCCGTAAATTCGCAAGTTAAACTTGATCAAAATATCAATGCAATTCTTAAGGAAGGCTGGCCACTCAAAAATATTGACCCACTTCTTCGCGCCATTTTTCGCGCATCTGGCGCCGAAATGCTTGCCGGCAAAACACCAATCAAAGTGACCATCAACGAGTTTATTGAAGTCAGCAAAGCATTTGATGATCGCAAAGAAACCACTTCATTCGTGAATGCGGTCTTAGATCAGCTAAGCAAAGAGCTTATGCCACCCAATTAAAATAGGCGATGTCCGAAAAGACACCGCCTATTCAGTACGCATTTGCCTGATTTATGAAGGCCAATACTCAGCAATAAGACCGAGAAGAAACTCACCGGCAAAACCCGGATATGTAGATTTCATCGTCTCCATAACCGTTTCAGGTGTCGCGCCTTCCGCTTCAAAAGCGGCATCAAAGACCGTTAGATATTGAATTGCAACGTCAAGTTCTGCACGCGTTGTCGGCAAGCCATGACCAACCAGTAAAGTGTCAAATGCTGGATCATCTCGTAGATCTTCAAGCGTTTTAATCCAAGCCTTTCGATCATATCCCGGCGCAAAGAAAACCCCATTATAAACAAGATCTTGAACAACAGCCAAGCGCTCTTCAGGCAAAACGACAACGATCGCATTTTTGGCTTCCAAATTTTCAAAGTTACGCAATTCAACTTTAACACCGCCAATTTCCATATCCGCTATTTCAAGATCTCCGGTGAGATTTTGGGGGAGATTTTCTCCCGCTTCCTCTTTTACATCTTCTAAAATTGCGGGAAGCGTCTGGTAATTCACACCTTCGACCATGCCAATGCCTGACCAATGATCTGGATGTTCATGGCTCAAAATCGCTTTCGCAACCGATTTGCCTGTACCTTGAATCAGTGCAGACAGCTCTTTAGCGGTCTCTGGCAAAAATGTTCCATCAACAACTAACAATTCATCACCTAACTCAAGTACATGAGCCGTAACATTCACCGCTTGCGGCGGCGAAACATAAGTGTGAACCTTTATCTTGCCACGTGAAAAACTATGGACTTCTCCAAAAGAACCCTGCATCTCTTCGCTATTCGCAGCAATCACCGCGCTCGGCGCAATTGTTGCCGCAACGATCCCAATCGCACCCGCGGTTAGCGTTGCACCTTTTAAAGCATCTCTTCTCGATAATTTATTAATTTTACTCATCCAATCCTCGCTTATTAATAATGTACAGATTCGTAATTAACTATCCAATGAGCATCAAGTAGGCACATTTAGTAACCCAAATGAGTTTAAGCTCACCGATAACGACTGGATTGGTGGATTATTAAGTAAATTTATTTTCCTTTGGAAAACCTCTCGGCGCCATTCGGCCAGCAGAGGCACGAGAACCCAGCCAATCATCAAGCTCAAACTCGGTTCGCGTACGCCCTGCAGGATCAAGCCACGATAATCCATTTTTCAATACAAACACGCAAGCATCAGATAGGCCGCCATCTTTATATTTTTGCAACCGAACGCCCTTGCCTTTTACAAGTTCGGGAATTTCCGCTACCGGAAAAATCAGGACTTTGCGGTTTTCACCAACGACTGCAATATGATCACCATTGGCAATTGGCGCAGATTGCAATTCGCTTGTCCCAACATTTATAACCTGCTTACCATTTTTGGTGCTTGCAACCAGTTCATCTTCGGGCACAACAAATCCATTTCCAGCTTTCGATGCCAATAGCCTTCTACGCCCTGCCTGGTGCACAAATAGCGTACGAATATCAACCTCGTTTGGCAAATCGATCATCAACCTCACGGGTTCGCCCATGCCACGACCTCCCGGCAGCTCATGCACATTCAGTGTGTAAAAGCGACCATTTGAACCGCCAAGCAAGACTTTATCAGTTGTTTCCACATGAAAAGCGAATTTTGGCCCATCTCCATCCTTGAATTTAAAAGAGCCCGCCAAATCGACATGCCCTTTCATTGCTCTTATCCACCCCATTTGCGAACAAATAATTGTAACCGGTTCCTTTTCAATCATGGCTTCAAGCGGTACATCGGCAACATTAGGAACCGCATCAAATATGGTGCGTCTTTGATTTAAAATCGGATCCCTTTTAAATCGACCGCCAACCTCGTCTAGATCTTGCGAAATGCGTTTCCATTGAAATTCTTCATCCCCCAATAGATCTTCAATCGACGCGCGCTCTACCATCAAATCATCACGTTCCTTGCGCAGCGCCAGCTCTTCGAGCTTACGTAAAGCCCGCAGTCGCATATTTAAGATTGCTTCCGCTTGCGCATCATTTAAATCAAACTCCATAATCATAACAGATTTGGGGTCATCTTCTTCTCGAATAATTTGGATCACGCGATCCAAGTTTAAGAAAGCCACTATGTAGCCTTCAAGAACCTCAAGCCGAATATCAATCTTTTCGAGCCGAAAACGTGAACGGCGCGTCAAGACTTCGCGGCGATGATCCAAAAACGCGCGCAATACTTCTCTTAGAGACGAAACTTTAGGCACACGACCATCAATCAACACATTCATATTGAGTGAAAAGCGATTCTCAAGATCGGTGCTTTTAAACAGCATTTCCATTAAAACCGCAGGCTCAACATTCTTACTTTTCGGTTCCAAGACAAGCCGAATATCTTCCGCGCTCTCGTCACGCACATCCCCAAGCAATGGAAGCTTTTTAAGTTCGATAAGCTCGGCAATTTTCTCAATCAATTTAGATTTCTTAACTAAGTAAGGTATCTCGGTCACAATGATTTGCCACTGACCTCGTCCTAAATCTTCAACCTCCCATCTTGAACGCACACGAAAAGAACCACGCCCGGACTCGTAAGCGTTCAAAATTGCCTCTTTGTCTTCAACGATGACACCGCCTGTTGGAAAATCTGGGCCTTGAACAAATTCTAAAAGCTTCCCGTGCCCCGCATTCGGGAATTTAATGAGATGCTTGGTTGCCGCAATTAATTCGCTTAAATTATGTGGCGGGATTTGCGTCGCCATTCCCACGGCAATCCCAGAAGATCCATTTGCAAGCAAATGGGGAAAACTCGCAGGCAACACCACAGGTTCTTCCTCAGAGCCATCGTAATTATCTTGAAAATCGACGGCATTTTCATTCAACCCTTCAAGTAATTCTTGAGCTGCGAATGTGAGCCTAGCCTCCGTATATCTTTGAGCAGCGGGATTATCGCCATCAATATTGCCAAAATTTCCCTGACCATCCACAAGCGGATAGCGAATATTAAAGTCCTGCGCGAGACGCGCCAAAGCATCATAAATCGCTTGATCGCCGTGGGGATGATAATTACCCATAACCTCACCGACAATTTTCGCACATTTTCGAAACGCACCTTGTGGATCCAGCTTCAATCCACGCATCGCATATAAAATACGACGATGAACCGGCTTAAGACCATCTCTTGCGTCCGGAAGCGCCCGATTCATAATTGTTGAAAGTGCATAAGTCAGATAGCGTTCCGATAGCGCTTTACCAAGAGCTTCGCTCTCGATTAATCCACCTTCTTCTCGATCATTATTATCGGTATTCATTTGTGCCTGTTATTATTTTTTCTTTGGATAAAGATAAAACTGCTCTACGTCAATTGATGGGTCCATATTTCGAGTGGCCGTAAATAAACTACAAAATTTGCCGCAAACCTTCTAATACTTGGTCCACCGAATCTCGATTCGCATTGGGCCCCATCAATCCAATGCGCCATATTTTGCCCGCCATTGAGCCAAGACCGGCTCCTATTTCAATATCAAACTCATTCAACATCCGCGTACGCACCAGGGCCTCGTCAACTCCCTCGGGCACTTTGATCACATTCAACTGCGGAAGCCGAAATTGAGCATCAACAACAAAATCAAGTTCGAGTTCGGTCAGGCCTTGAGAAAGATGCTCATAAGCCGCCCTATGACGTGTAATGCGCGATTGCAAACCTTCTTCGAGAGCAAGCCTCAGACCTTCATGCAAACCATAAAGTGCGTTCACGGGCGCCGTGTGATGATAGCTCCTCGCCCCGTCACCAGACCAATATCCTAAAACAAGATTCAAATCACTAAACCACGATTGAACCGGTGTTGTGCGTGATTGAATTTTGGAAATTGCACGCTCTGAAAACGTGATGGGCGCAAGTCCGGGCGGAACCCCCAAACACTTTTGTGTACCTGAGTAAACAACATCCGCCCCCCATTCATCAACATTTACATCAATACCGCCAAGCCCAGTCACAGTATCTACCAAACTCAACAATCCAGCGTCTAGTGCCATTTGACAAAGCATAGCTGCGTCCGATTGAACACCTGTCGACGTTTCTGCATGAACAAAGCCAAGCACTTTCGCATCGGGGTGCGCTTGAATCGCTTTACTGACTTCATCAACGTCAATTGGTTTGCCCCACTCAAACTCAAGATGAACCAGTTCTGCGCCTGCTCGGCGCACGATATCTGCCATTCGACCACCAAAAACACCGTTTTGCGCGATAATCGCTTTTTCACCTCGCTCCAGCAAATTCACCAATCCAGCTTCCATAGCAAGTGAGGCGGGTGCAGAAATCGGAAACGTCATGGCATTTTTTGTTTGAAACAAAAGCCTGAGTTGCGATTTAACTTCTTCCATCAGCCTTTGGAAATCAGGGTCCAAATGGCCAATCGTGGCCTGCGACATCGCCTCTAAAACGGCTGGGTCGCTATTTGTAGGGCCTGGCCCGAGTAGCAAACGCTTTGGCGCTTGAAACGAAGTCACACTCATATTAACGTCCTTTTTCAACTCACTTATCTTTAATTCTCGACACATATTAAAATATATCCAATAACGTCTATATCGGGATAAACCACTATTTTCCACAACAATAGAAAAAGGAACAAAATGAGTTCGAAATCAATTCTTATCACAGGCTGCTCGTCAGGCATAGGCTATGATGCGGCTCATTTTATGCGGGAAAAGGGGTGGCGTGTTTTTGCCTCTTGCCGACAAGAAAAAGACTGCGAACGATTGAGATCCGAAGGGTTTGAAAGTCCACGAATTGACTATGCTGATAACAAATCAATTCATAGTGGACTGAAAGAAACACTCAAGGTCACGGGTGATCGCCTTGATGCGGTTTTTAACAATGGGGCTTACGCATCTTCAGGATTCGTCGAAGATACGCCCCGCGGTGCGCTGGCTGAAATGTTCGAAACCAATGTTTTTGGTGTTCATGAACTAACACGCCTGACGATCCCAGTTATGCGCGCGCAAGGCTATGGACGCATTATACAATGTTCATCAGTGTTGGGCTTCGCGCCCGCAAGAGCTCGGGGCGCGTATGTCTCAAGCAAACACGCTCTCGAAGGCTTAACCGATGTAATGCGCCTTGAACTAGAACGCGACCCTATCAACCTCATTTTGATCGAACCTGGGCCGATCACATCAAATATTCGCGTCAACGCTCAAAAGCACTTTGAAAAATGGATTGACTGGCGCAATTCACCCCATCGTCACTTTTACGAAAAAACCATTCGGCCGAGACTATATGCGACCGGCAAGAAAAAAGGCCGTTTCGAGCTTCCTGCACAAGCTGTATCTGAGAAACTATTTCATGCTTTAACCGTAAAAAACCCGAAAGCTCGCTATTACGTGACGACCCCAACCTATATTGCAGCCTTGGCAAAACGTTTTTTGCCCAATAGATTGCAGGATAAATTATTTTTACGGAGTTGACATGGCCTACTTACTCGGAATTTTTTTCCTCGGTACAATCTTAGCCCTATTTTTTGGATTATTCGTTTTTTCCAAAGGCGGTGAGATCAATAAAAAATATGGCAACATGATGATGCGTGCGCGCATTATTCTTCAATTTCTTGCGATCATAGCTGCCCTCGCATTACTCGCAATTTCTACATCTGGAGGCAATTAATGGTCACGCTCAATAAATTATACACCAAAACTGGTGACAAAGGCGAAACCCATCTTGGCGATCTGTCTCGCGTTCACAAAACTGACCCACTTGTGCAAGCTTATGGGACTGCGGACGAGTTAAACGCAGTCGTGGGCATGGCAAGGCTTTTTGCGGAAGGCGACACTGATGAGGCGCTTGCCCGTATTCAAAATGAGCTTTTTGATCTTGGTGCTGACTTATGTACACCATTTTCAAAAGACGAAGAAAATAAGTTGCGTATCATTTCCTCTCAAACAGAGCGACTCGAAATCGAAATCGATGAGATGACGGTTCTGCTCAAACCGCTTAACAGCTTTATTTTACCCGGTGGAAGCCCTCTAGCTGCCCATTTGCATCATGCACGTACGGTTGCACGCCGCACTGAGCGCGAAATTTTAAGCGTCAAATTACCAATTAATGAAGAGACTATCCGATACGTGAATCGACTATCCGATTGGTTCTTTGCGGCTGCGCGCATAGCCAATGAAAATGGAAATTCTGACGTTTTATGGACGCCTGGCGCCAGCAGAACCTAATTCACCAAGTTCAAAATTGCCTCAAAACGCTATCGACGCCACGTTTTTTAAATTCTTTGTTGCAAAAAAAGTGAACGAATAGTAGCCAGATAGTCGTTATGAAGCCAGAATCTACGCATAAATCCGTTCCATAGGGATAGTAGACTTGTTTAATGATCGCGTGGTTGTAAATCGCGCACCTAAAAGGAGAGCGCCCATGAAGGTATTAGTACCCGTAAAACGCGTAATCGACTATAATGTGAAAGTTCGTGTAAAAGCGGATGGTTCAGGTGTCGATCTCGCAAATGTTAAAATGTCAATGAATCCATTTGATGAAATCGCCGTAGAAGAAGCGATTCGTTTGAAAGAAGCTGGCAAGGTCGATGAAATCGTCGTTGTGTCAATTGGTGTTGAAAAATCGCAAGAAACTCTTCGCACGGCACTCGCAATGGGTGCAGATCGAGCAATTCTAATCAATGCAACAGATGATGTGCATAATGACATTGAGCCTTTAGCAGTTGCAAAATTACTCAAAGCGGTAATTGACGAAGAAGCTCCCGGTCTCGTCATTGCTGGCAAGCAAGCCATCGACAATGATATGAATGCAACCGGCCAAATGCTTTCAGCTCTTCTGGGCTGGTCACAAGCGACATTTGCCTCTGAACTTGAACTCGGAGACGGGAACGCAAAAGTCACGCGCGAAGTCGACGGTGGTCTACAAGTCATTCAAGTTAATCTTCCGGCAGTTGTCACGGTTGATCTTCGCCTTAATGAGCCGAGATATGCCTCTTTGCCGAATATTATGAAAGCGAAGAAAAAGCCACTTGATATTAAAACAGCCGATGATTTAGGCGTGGATGTATCACCGCGCTTAGAGATTGTTTCGACGACGGAACCTGCGGCGCGTGAAGCTGGTATTATTGTGGAAAGCGTCGACGAACTTGTTGGTAAACTCAAAGAAGCAGGAGCAATCTAATGCCAGTACTTTTAATTGCAGATGTGAATAATGGTGAGCTTGGCCTAGACGCTACTGCCAAAACTGTCGCTGCCGTTTCAGGCCTCGGCGATGTAGATATCCTCGTTTGTGACGCTAATCCTGCCGCTGCTGCCGCTGAAGCTGCAAAAATTTCGGGTGTGGGCAAAGTCCTAACTGCCGAAGTTGCGAATGGCCTTGCTGAGAGTATTGCGGATACGGTTATCGCGCTTGCGGACGACTACACGCATATCGTTGCACCCGCTACGGCCTCCGGTAAAAATGTGCTTCCGCGCATCGCGGCACTCATGGACGTTATGGTAATTACTGACATTTCAAATGTAATCGACCAAGATACTTTTGAGCGTCCTATCTACGCAGGCAACGCAATCCAAACCGTAAAATCAAGTGATTCTACAAAAGTCATTTCCGTTCGGACATCAAGCTTTGACACCGCCGGCAATGACGGTTCTGCAGCTGTAAACTCGATCGATGCAAAAATTTCTGCGCTTTCAAGCTTCGTTGAAGATCGTGTTGAAAGCTCAGATCGCCCCGAACTCACTTCAGCGAAGATTGTTGTTTCAGGCGGTCGTGGTGTTGGCTCTGAAGATGACTTTAAAATCATTGAAGCCCTTGCAGATGCACTCGGCGGCGCCGTTGGCGCCTCGCGTGCTGCAGTTGATTCTGGATTTGCGCCCAATGATTGGCAAGTCGGCCAAACTGGCAAAGTCGTTGCTCCACATCTCTACGTAGCCTGCGGCATATCGGGTGCGATTCAACATCTTGCCGGCATGAAAGACAGCAAAGTTATTGTTGCAATTAATAAGGACGCTGAAGCGCCAATTTTCCAAGTCGCAGATTTTGGCCTCGTTGCAGATCTTTTCGAGGCAGTTCCCGCGCTCACAGACGCTGTCAAATAATCGGCTTACAAGATTCAAAGACCCAGCCGCCTTCGATTGAGGGCGGTTTTTATTTGGGCATATGCACCTCTCCCCAAGCTCGCATTTTCTGAATAATCGGGCGAAGCGAATTCCCTCTTTCACTCAAAGCATATTCAACACGCGGGGGAATTTCTGCAAATATTGTTCGATCAATCAAGCCATCGGCCTCAAGCTCTCGTAACTGCTTGGTTAACATCTGCTTAGTGATGCTAGGTATAGCCCGTTGCAAGGCACCAAAACGATTCACCCCTCCATCAATACAAAAGAGAATTAATGGTTTCCACTTGCCGCCGATTAAAGCGAGACAATAAGTAACAGGGCAATCAGATTTATGTATTTCCATTAGTATGATTTATGAGACTATAACAAAAAAATATGACTAGTTAATAAAATTAAATATAGCTTTTAGTTTTGCGTTGTGTCAACTAAGGAGTTTCATGTGAAAATCAAAAAATTTGCGCTCGCGCTGTCTTTTTCGCTCATTTCCACCTTGGCTTTCAGCGCGGATAACAGCCTAGCTGGTTTGCAAGAACGTATCGTCGGGAACTGGAAATCGATCAGCTGTGAGCTTCGCCCATCGCTCAGTCAAGTCGATCCAAAACTTGCTCCAACCCCCCACATATTTAAAGGGAGACTTTACCTTTGATAATAACGAAGGCTTTGAGGCAAACATCACAGTTTATATGGACCGCTCATGCAAAACACCCGCCATTCGCTATGACTTTGCGGGTGAAATTCAGTGGCATGACCCAAACCCTGCAGTAGAGGGCGCATGGTCGCAAGACTACATTCTCAATAAAAAGCTGGTATTGAATGTACTCGCTGAACCAATGGCGGAGTAACTTAACCAACTCCCAGAAGGTTCATGTGGCGAAGATAAATTTGCTGTCAACGAGACCCGCGACATTCTGGGGCAACCATGCGTTCTCCTTAAATTCGTTGAAGGGAGTGAATACGTTATTGACCACGATATGCTCTATGTGCCCGTCAACCACCCAAATATGCTTTTCATGGGTGCCAAGCATGTCGATGGGACTGGCTTCTACGCCCCCGAAAACATACCAATGGTTGGCCTTCAACAGCCGCTTGTAAAATCAAAATAGACACAAATTTCCGCCCCATTTCGGGGCGGTTTTTAAACGCAATTTTTAATTCGCTTTCAAGCAGAATTTTCTTCTAGATATGATGCACCGAAAAAGTCGGTCAAAATGTACCAAGTGGAAAAAGTTTCGCGAAAATTGGCTGTTCATATCGAGCTCCAATACGCATTGGGATGAATTCGCACCCGCTTTTTCATAGATTTTCACAGCAGATCAAAATGAAATTCGCCACATAGTAACAGCAACAAGATCCTAATTTATTCGCTGCCCTCCTCGTCCAAATACCCCGTCAAATTCAACTTTTTTGGATTGACCTCTCAATACCAAGATATCAATATGGAGTTATGAATGCTATCGCTGTCATATCCGATATTCACGGGAACAGCGCTGCCCTAAGTGCAGTGCTCGCAGATCTAAAACAACAAAGCATAGAACAAGTATTTAATTTAGGCGATCATTTTTCCGGCCCGCTTGACGCGGCGGGTACTGCAGAAATACTACATGATGAAAACTTTATAACCATAAGGGGTAATCACGATCGAAACCTTCTCGAAACAGATCCAAGACAGATGGGACCCTCCGACAAATGTGCATTTGAAGTGCTTTCGCAAAGGACAATGAGCTGGCTCAAAAAACTCCCTTCCACAGTTAATTATGAAAACGAATTTTTTCTTTGTCACGGTACACCCGCCAGTGATTCACAGTATTTGTTAGAAAAAATAGGCAAAAATGGATATCTCGAACTTCAAGACACACGTCAAATAGAGGCCGAAACAAAAGAATGTCATCAGCCAATTTTACTGTGTGGACATAGCCACCAACCAAGAATTTATCAAAACGGTGAACAAATTATTATCAACCCAGGCTCAGTCGGCTGTCCTGCATATATTGACGATAGTCAGAGCCAATTTCACAAAAGTGAAACCGGCTCATCACATGCGCGCTACGCAGTTTTAACAAAAATCGAAGCCAAATGGCGCTTCGATCTGCGCGCGGTTGCCTATGACGCAAAAGAAATGGTCGCATTGGCTGAAAAAAATTTACGGTCGGATTGGGTTAGTGCACTTACAACTGGCCGTGTTTAGTATACGATTCCCTCGCAGAATTGAAGGAACTTTCACCGATATTTTTGAACAAAGTGATTGGCATTATACTCAGTTCCCATTCTGAAAAATTGCTGCTATCGTCATAGCAGAACCAAACATCAGTTAACAAAAGAACTACGTGGATTTTTCATGAACATTCAAACCATCGGTATTATTGGCGCAGGACAAATGGGCATCGGAATTGCGCACGTTTTTGCGCTTAGTGAATTTCAAATCATTCTCAATGATATTTCTCAAGATGCACTCGATGCTGCTCTTGAAAAAATTAAAACCAATATGAACCGCCAACTGAAAAAAGGGCAGATCACACAAAGCGAAATTGATCGGGCAATTTCGCGGATTGAAACCTCTACCGATTTCGGTACATTTAAAAACGCGAACCTCATTATTGAAGCTGCAACCGAGAATGAAGATATCAAAATCAGTATCTTCAAAAGCCTGCTTCCTCATATCAATGAGAGCGCAATTTTAACAACAAATACCTCATCAATTTCGATCACAAAACTTGCTGCTTGCACAGACCGACCCGAAAAATTTATGGGATTTCACTTTATGAACCCAGTCCCTCTTATGCAGCTTGTCGAACTCATTCGAGGAATTGCAACATCAGAAGAAACATTTGAGGTTGTGATGTCTTTGGTCGAAAAAATAGGTAAGACAGCCGCAATCTCAGAAGATTTTCCTGGCTTTATCGTTAATCGAATTCTCATTCCAATGATCAATGAAGCTGCCTACACTGTTCAAGAAAGTGTCGGAACAGTTACCAGTATCGACAACGCAATGAAGCTCGGCGCCAATCATCCGATGGGACCTTTAGAACTTGCCGATCTCATTGGCCTAGATACATGCCTCGCGATCATGAAAACCCTTTATGACGGTCTTGGTGATACCAAATACCGTCCCTGTCCTCTTTTGGTCAAATATGTTGAAGCGGGCTGGCTTGGTCGAAAAACGAAGCGCGGATTTTATGATTATCGTGGAGACGAACCTGTTCCTAGTCGCCCCTCGAGCCTGCACTTTCAGCCAACAAAGTAGTTCAATCTTGATCTGAAGCCTCAACTTCTTCTCTAAAATGACGGCGACATAAGGACACATAAGTCTCATTTCCTCCAACAAGAACTTGCGGGCCATCTTTGAGTGCTTTTCCATCTGGCCCCCTACGCACAACCATTGTCGCCTTCTTTCCACAGTGACAAATTGTACGAATTTCTCGCATCTCGTCTGCCCATGCAAGCAAAGCGGCTGATCCTGGAAATAGTTCACCCTTAAAGTCAACGCGCAAACCGTAACACATTACGGGCACGTTTAAATCATCAACCACCATCGCAAGCTGCCAAACCTGCTTTGACGTTAGCCACTGCGCTTCATCAACAAAAACACAATCCACATTCCCCAAGGCCAAACGCGTGCTAATCTTATCAAATAGATTTTCATCTTTCGCATAAATATCTGCCTCTGCGCTAATGCCAATTCGGGAAGAAACCTTGCCTTTTCCGGAACGATTATCAAAATTCGCGGTTAAGATATATGTTCTCATTCCGCGTTCTTGATAATTATATGAAGCCTGCAATAGTGTCGTCGACTTTCCCGCATTCATGGTCGAATAATGAAAATAGAGTTTCGCCATTATGAATTTCTATTTGTAAAAAATATTCCCGCCAAATTTTCCAATACGGTTCAAGGTATTAAACCAGCCTGGCGCCATTGTTTGAGCGTGGAAAAAGGTTGCCCCGCCTGTAATATCTTGCTGCCTGTTGTTAAGTAATTCATCTGCGATTTCAGCAGCTTTGGCGCGTTCAGCGGGTTCATGATAATTTTCAGGAATGCCATCGCACTTAAAAGAAAACTGGCATGAACCATTATATCGCTGATTCAGAACTGCGCAAGCACCCGAAGGCCAGCGCGAAGAATCAGACCGATTAAGAATAACTTCACCAACCGCACGTAGTCCTCTATAGCCCGTCCCGCGCGCTTCAAAATACATCGCTTCGATTAGGCAAGCACGCGCCCCAGAACCATAATTATGGGAAACGACCAATTCTCGGTCTTCAATATCTTCAGATGTTTCTTCTGAAGGTTCAATATTTTCACAGGCAACCAAGGCCAAGCCCGCGAAAAGCGCTAAGATAATTTTTTTCATTTGCAACTGTTATAAAGGGATATCGAAAATGTCAATTGCGATACATTTTTACCATGAAACCGCGCAAATCAAAGCAGTTATCTACATTTTATCTTTAAAAATTGCATATCCAATAACGCCTACACAAAGACCAATAGCCGTTGCTTGTATCGGAAATGAAAGACTTGAGACATATGGATTATAGTGTTGAAACGCAAAACCCCGCGCTTGATCTATATAATGAAAGAGCGGGTTAATCAAAAATAAGCCACCAAATCTTCCCGAAATCCAGATGTAATTTCCCGGAATCATTTTTCCACTTGTTATGATCGCAGCTCGCCGATAAAGCATCAATAATTTCGTTGCGCCCCATCTCCAAAGACCTCGCAATGCAAGAGACCATATTCCAATACAGCATACCCAAAGTATATTGCCGAAATAGCAGATAAGAAAACCTGTCCAGTTATCAATAACGGTTGACTGGTAGTAAGCGACTAAGATTGCGTAAAATAAAATATTTACGATGGTCATCATATAAACGGTATTTAATATATCACCCAAAATTTTAACGCTTTGAGAAATAGCTAAAACTGCTGACATCGAGTCTTTTGGTGGCTTTGAAAAAACTGAGCCTAACATTTTGACATGCATCATAAAGAGAGAAACGCCTATAAAAACATAAAATCCAAATGGACCGCGAATGCTGCCGGCCGAACCCATCATACTTCGCATCAACATCATTATTGCAAGCATCATGAGAAATGTCACAAAAGTTTCGATGATCAAAATAACAAACCCAATTGAGGTCGATCCTGATTCTTTACGAATACCCGCAACTGCGTAAAAATAGATTTTATATAAGGTCGTCGTAGTGCCGAGTAGCAAGTTATTCTCTAATATTGATATTTAACACTTTTTTACTTAGCATAGGCTCCTGAGCAGTTCATTAACAATTTTCAAGAAAGTGATAAAATTCACATGTTTTCAGACAAAGATTTAAAAATTATCCGCAGCACAATTTTAGAAGCTGGAGCCGCCATTCTAGAAATTTATAATTCTGACCAGATGGACGTAGAGAAAAAAACTGATAATTCTCCGGTTACTGCCGCAGACCTTGCCGCAGATAAAATCATTTACGAAGCCCTAAAAGCCCAATTTCCTTCCGAACTAATTGTCACCGAAGAACGCGCCAGCAGCCACAAAATTGATGCCAAGAGCTTTTTCATTATAGATCCACTTGATGGTACTAAAGAGTTTATCCATAAACGCGGAGATTTTACCGTCAATATTGGCTATGTCAAAGACGGCATTCCCGAATTCGGCATGGTATACGCGCCAGCAAAATCTCGCCTTTTTTACACCAAGGACGGCAAGGCCTATGAAGAGATTGCCCCTTTCAACATGGAGAGCCCTGGAAAAGTAGAGCCTATTCAAGTTGCGCAATCCGATATGTCTGGGTTAAAAATTGTTGCCTCGAAATCTCACCGCGACGCCGCTACAGATGAATATATTCAACAATATAATGTTGCTGAATTTCAATCAGCCGGCTCTTCACTAAAATTTTGCCTAGTCGCCACTGGCGAAGCTGATTTTTATCCACGCCTAGGCCCCACAATGGAATGGGACACTGCAGCAGCAGATGCAGTTGTGCGTGCGGCTGGTGGAAAAGTACTCGATTTTGAACGCAAAGAGCCACTCCAATATGGAAAACCTGAGTTTCGCAATGGTTTCTTCCTCGTGACTTCTGCGGATCTTAAGTTGATTTAATGAAACCAGCCATCAGCGTTATCATTGTATCGCACAAAAGGCCTCTCGAACTGGAACGTGCGCTCTATGCTTTGATGCATCAAACTGTTCAAAACTTTCAAGTCATTATTGTCGCCGATCAACGAATTCGCCTTCCGCGGGGTTGGAGTTTTGCAACGGAATATATTGAATTTCGAACGCCCAATATTTCGCAGGCGCGCAATTTAGGTATTCTGTCGTCAACTGCACCGATTGTCGCATTTTGCGACGATGATGCGATTCCTGATCCCAACTGGTTAGAAAGACTAAGTGCTCCATTTTATGAAAAACCCGAAATCGGCGCCACGACCGGATTTGTGCGCGGACGAAATGGCATTACATATCAATGGAAAGCCATTCAAACAAACCGAAAGGGACAAGATAAAGAACTTCCAATAAAAGCCCTTGAACCGAACAAGTATTTCGCGCCACGTAAAAATCACTTTATAAAAACAGTCGGAACTAATTGTGCATTTTTACGAGCTGCACTCCACGAAATAGGCGGATTTGACGAGGGTTTTTTCTATTTTCACGATGATAGTGACGTCAATTTAAGACTACAATCTTCAGGGTATCACACCGCAATTATCCCAAAAGCAGAGGTTATTCATCACTTTTACGAAAGCAGAGGACGGGCATCAAATCGGGTTCCAAAATCACTCTATAACATTGGCGCAAGTCACCACTTATTTTTACGCAAACATTATAGTGGAGATATCAATTCTGAGCTCGAATCTTTCCGAACTCTACAAAGAAAACGACTGTTACGCTTTTTTCACCTCGGCTTAATTCGTCCCAAACAAATTAATGGCCTTATGCGTGACTTGAACCAAGGCATAGATGCAGGCGCCACGCGAGAAAGCACAACACCTCTGCGTAAGAAAGGTGCACAGAAACTCGTTCCTTTAGATATAAAAAGCTTTGAAACTCATTTAGATTATACCGCTCCCGAATATAGGAGAGAGAATATAGTTAACGTTTTTCTTCAACGTTCGTTAACTGCAAGAGGTGCGGTTATGTCTTACTCTAAACATGGGTATTGGAAAATTAACTATGGGAGGTTTGGACAACTCACCCGCAATGAACCTTGGTGGAAATATCGAACACGCAAAAACGCACATCAACGCATTCAAAATTTTGTCGAGCAGCGATTCTATTGCCAATAAAGATCATCTCGATATTCTTGTCAGACCATTAGACCTCTGCTAGTCTAGTTAAAAAGGGAGAACAAATTATGAAAACACGTGCCGCAGTTGCAATGAAAGCAGGAGCTCCGTTAGAAATTATGGAGGTTAATCTTGACGACCCAAGAGAAGGGGAAGTCTTAGTTGAAATCAAAGCAACAGGTCTATGTCATACAGATGAGTTCACCCGTTCGGGAGATGACCCTGAAGGAATATTTCCAGCGATTTTAGGTCATGAGGGTGCTGGCGTCGTTATTGCGGTTGGCCCAAATGTTAAAACTCTTGAGGTTGGCGATCATGTGATCCCACTATATACGCCAGAATGCAGAGAGTGTGAGTATTGTTTAAATCCAAAAACAAACCTGTGCCAATCTATCCGCACCACGCAAGGTCAAGGATTAATGCCCGATGGCACAACGCGTTTTTCAATGCTTGATGGAACTCCCATTCACCACTACATGGGTTGCTCAACTTTCGCCAATCATACTGTCGTGCCTGAAATCGCACTGGCAAAAATTAGAAAAGACGCTCCGTTTGACAAGGTTTGCTACATAGGCTGTGGCGTCACGACTGGGGTTGGCGCGGTATTAAACACCGCAAAAGTCGAACAGGGATCAACTGCAGTAGTGTTTGGGCTTGGTGGAATAGGACTTAATGTGATCCAAGGGCTACGCATGGCTGGCGCAACTCAGATTGTCGGCGTGGATTTAAACGACGACAAAGAGAAAATGGCGCGCGACTTTGGGTTGACCGATTTTGTAAACCCCTCAAAAGTAGGCGAGGACATGGTCGCTCATTTGGTCGAATTAACTGGCGGGGGCGCTGACTATACTTTCGATGCAACCGGGAATGTCAACGTCATGAGAACCGCTCTAGAAGCAGCTCACAAAGGGTGGGGCGAAAGCATTATTATCGGGGTCGCGCCTGCTGGAGCAGAAATATCTACGCGACCCTTTCAACTTGTTACCGGTCGGACGTGGAAAGGAACCGCATTTGGTGGCGCGAGAGGTCGCACTGATGTGCCAAAAATTGTGGATTGGTATATGGACGGAAAAATCGAAATTGATCCGATGATCACCCATAAGTTAAAACTCGAGGAAATAAATCATGGCTTCGAGCTAATGCATAAAGGCGAGAGCATTAGAGCTGTGGTTGAGTATTGAGCCATAGTTGGCACCATTTGCAACGGCGCGACATGGCAATATTGGCCGTCAATTGAAAAATACTCCGAGTTGTTTTTGAGGTTTGTATAGCGTCAAAGACAACTTGCCTCATTAGCTTAGGTCATAATATTCTCTATACCAGTGGACAAATTTTTGAATTCCATCTTTAAGTTCTGTTTGTGGTTTGTATCCCGTTAATCTTTCAAGAAGAGATGCGTCTGCCCATGTCGCATATACGTCACCCTTTTGCATGTCCATATAATTTCGGACCGCCTTTTTTCCCAAACATTCTTCAATTGCATCAACAAAATCAAGCAATTTCACTTTGTCGGAATTACCAATATTGACAACCCGATAAGGAGCAACGGGACTAAGGCTATCGCCTTCTTCTATTTCATCAGCTGAGCTTGGACGCACAGGAACCGCATCAATAAGCAACGAAATACCGCGCACAAGATCTTCAACATAAGTGAAATCGCGGTACATTTCTCCATGATTATAAACGTCAATTGGACGGTCATTTAAGATTGCATCAACAAATTTAAAATAGGCCAGATCAGGTCGACCCCAGGGTCCATAAACGGTAAAAAATCTAAACATTGTTGTCGGAAGATTCCAAAGATGCGCATAGGAATGCCCCATGGCTTCATTCGCTCTTTTCGTCGCAGAATATATTGTTAACTGCGTATCGGCTTTATGGATTTCCTTGTAGGGCATTTCAGTATTGGCGCCATAAATTGAGGACGTCGACGCCATCAACAAATGCTTCACTTCTAACCTTCGTGCGGCTTCCATAACATTCATCGTTCCAACAACATTACTACTGATATATGAACGCGGATTCTCTAAACTATAACGAACGCCTGCTTGCGCCGCCAAATGAACGATGACTTCAGGTTGGAATTCATCAGCAACTTTGTCAATCAGCTCTACATCTTCCAGCATTCCCTCGGTACAGGAATAGTTTGAATTTTGAAGCAGAATGCTATGCCGACGGCGCTTGAGCTGCACATCGTAATAATCGGTCATACCATCAAATCCGTGAACCTCGTTGCCTTGCTCAATAAGCAGTTTTGCTAAATGAAACCCAATGAACCCTGCTGTGCCTGTAATAAGTATTCTCGTCAAAACATCTATTCCTTTTTTAAAAACTTTATTTTTTATCTATCATTCTAATCGATAATTTTCAGATTTGATACGGTTTCGCATAAGCATTATCCTCCGAATACCCATTCAAACGCTATCTCAATAATATCAATTCAAGAGGCCTAGCCAAAACCAATGTTCAGTCTCCGAAATAACAAAATATTACCTAAATTGCGAGAGACAACACAAACCTTCAGCAACATTCTCATAAGCAATCACGCATTCTCAAAATTGCCCACTTCAATTTAAAAATTACATCTAAGTCAACCGGTTTTCAACATTTGGCAGTCATGCAAACCGAATCAATTCGCCAATCAAACCTCATTTCTCTCCCGTTTCGCCAAATTATACGCAACGACAATTAGTTATTTTTACAACAGCACTTTATGGATACAATTCGAATTTCTATAAACCCATCTTACGCCGATTTAAAAACCAGCCGCACAAAAATTTATAGAGCTATTAAAATTCACTATTTATTGCTTGCAATTAGAAACGCAAATTATAACGGCCTTGCCCAAAAATAAACTCTTAAATGCGCGCAAATTTTATTTAACTGATCTCTTAATTTCATTCAAAACTATTCGGCAGTCGTTTCTGTTCAATTAAGATCTGAGCTTGCACCGATTTGCTTCCGCTTTGTTTGGAGTGATTTTTCACGATAATGCCAAGCAAAGGAGGATGAGATGGCAGCAAGATTTGATGATGATTTCAAGCGTGCAGTTGTAGGTGTTGCGCAAACGAGTGGGTTAATCCAACGGCAGGTCGCGGCTGATTTTGTCATTGGTTTGTCGAGGCTCGGCAAATGGCTGGTCAAATTTGGGGATCAAACTGTCATGAGCCAGAGCCAACTCGACCTGTTGAAGGAGATTGAACGGCTTCGCAAAGAAAACCGCCTTCTCAAGGAGGAGAGGGATGTGCTAGAAAAGGCAGCTATGTTCTTCGCGGAGCAAAGCAAATGAGGTTCTTCATTGATGGCTATCGCGGGGATCTCAGTCAGGCCCGATTGTGTCGGATTTTTGGTGTCACCGTACGCGGTCTGCGCGCTTGGCGTGCGCGACCGCTCAGTGTGCGGGCGCGTGAAGATATGGTTTTATCGGCGCATTTGCGAGCGCAGGCGAAGCTATGCAACTTTTCCTATGGTCGTATTCGAATGACGATGGAGTTACGTGATTTGGGGTTCTCTATCGGTGAACGGCGGGTTGCGCGGTTGATGGCCGCGAATGATATCAAGTTCATTAGAACGCAGAAATATAAGCGCACGACCGATAGCAATCACAGCTTCCCCTTCACCGAATACCAAATGAATCAGTGATATAAGCTATATTTGGACGCGCGAGGGGTGGCTATATTTAGCGGTCGTGATTGATCTCTTTTCGAGGAAAGTCATTGGCTGGGCAACCAGTGACCGGCTCAAACGTGATCTCGCGCTACGAGACCTTCGCATGGCTCTGACACGCCGCCGCCCGCTGGCGGGTTGCATCCATCATTCGGATCGCGGCAGTCAAGACTGCGCCTCTGCGAGACGTGCGGGCGCCAGCGAAGCGCGAAAGCTCGCAATTCAAATGAATACCAGAAATTGTTTCAAGCACACGGCCTTCGCGCCTCAATGAGCGGCAAAGGAAATTGCTATGAGTTCGAGCGAAAAACAAATCATCCAGTGAATGATTTGTCGCGATGGACCCCGCGTGCGTGAGCTTTTTCAAAACCATTAAGGCCGAACTGATTTGGCGCGGCCAGTGAATGACGCGGGCGCAAAATGAAACCGCCATCGGAAACTACATTGATAGATTCTACAACACCGTTCGAAAGCATTCGGCAATCGGATAGCAGTCACCGATCAATTTCGAGGCTAAAATTAAATCTGGCAAAAGGAAAAAAAGCCGCATAAAGGAGATAAAAAAGCGGAACAAAAACGTTACAAGTCTAGGTCAGCGCTTAGTGAATCTTTGATATACAAGAAATGTAATCACGCAATTAGAATTTAAAAAACCATTGACCTCATAACATTTGTTGATAGGCTTTATATGACAAAAAGGAGGAAAACTATGACCGCTCACGAAATTGCGAATCACTATTGCTACGACGGACTTCAAAAAGTTTTCAATCATGAATCCACGTGCTGCCAATGTGAAATGACATTTGCAGTTTACCTACCTCCACAAGCACGCCAAAAACCTGTTCCCGTCATTTGGTGGTTATCAGGTCTGACATGCACTCATGAAAACGCAATGGTGAAGGGTGGCTTGCAACAGTTCGCTGCAAAATACGGGCTTGCAATCATATTCCCTGACACAAGCCCCCGTGGCGAAAACGTGCCGAATGATGAGGCTTCTGATATGGGTCAAGGAGCGAGTTTTTATGTGAACGCCACTGAAGCGCCTTGGCGTGACCATTTTCAAATGTATACGTATATTGTCGATGAACTGCCTCAAATCATTGCTGATACATGTCCTGAGATCGACCTTACGCGTCAGGCAATTTCAGGACACTCAATGGGTGGGCACGGCGCCTTAACAATCGGACTTAATAACACTGATCGATTTCGCTCAATATCTGCATTTGCTCCAATGACAAATCCATCCGCCCAATCTGAATGGGGTCAAAAGCAGTTCCAGAAGTATCTCGGGGAGAACCCTAAACACTGGGAAGACTATGATGCGTGTCAATTGCTAAAAAAGCGCAATTATAATGGCGAAATTCTAATCGATCAGGGAAGTGGAGATAATTTTTACGATCTCTTACAGCCAGAAAATATTAATAAGGCCGCCGAAGGCACCGAAACCCGAATAAATCTACGTTTGCGCGAGAGCTATGATCACAGCTATTTTTTCGTGACGACTTTTGCTGAATCGCATTTTAAGTGGCATGCCGAAAAACTCAATAAATAGCAAAACGCTCTTTTACTAAGCCTGTAAGCTATAGACCTGAATTTCTTCGTCAATCGATGCCATGGCTAAAGCAGCCGCGTGTCCCCCAGCAATTGTTGTATATAATGGCATCTTCTCGTTTAATGCTGTCGATCTGATGTCTTTACTATCTGCAAGAGTTTGAACGCCCTCAGTCGTATTGACAATCATCGCAATCTTACCTGATTTCATCTGGTCGATTATATTTGGCCTTCCTTCGTAAACTTTGTTGACTCGCTCCGCATCAATCCGGGCATTCACCAAAAAATCCCGCGTTCCCCCTGTCGCAACCAAATCAAAACCAAGTTCGATAAACTTTCTAGCCATATCGAGAAGCAATTGGTTCTTATCGCTTTCTTTAACAGATAAGAATACACAACCACTTTTTGGCAGCACGACGCCCGCGCCTTGTTGAGCTTTCAAAAATGCGCGCGAAAACTCACGATCATAGCCCATAACCTCACCCGTCGAGCGCATCTCTGGACCCAATACGGCATCGACACCCGGAAATCTTGCGAACGGCAAAACAGCTTCTTTAACTGCATAAAAACCATCATTTTTAGGCGTTAGATCAAATTCAGAAAGTTTCGCGCCTGCCATAATTTTTGCGGCAACGGCTGCGATCGGCTGTTTAACAACTTTTGCCACGAAGGGAACCGTTCTGGAAGCTCTGGGGTTAACTTCAATGACGTAGATCTTTCCATCTTTTATGGCAAACTGAACGTTCATCAATCCCACAACGCCTAATTTTAATGCCATTGCTGTGGCTTGCGCACTCATTTGATCAATCAATTCTTGTGAAAGCGTATAAGGCGGCAAAGAACAAGCGCTATCGCCTGAATGGACACCCGCTTCTTCAATGTGCTCCATGACACCTGCGACGTGGACATTTTCGCCATCACAGATTAAATCAACATCAACTTCAACCGCACCGGAAAGATAACGGTCGAGCAATACAGGACTATCACCAGATACGACTACTGCTTCGCTAATATAGCGGCGCAAATGGTCAAAATCATTCACAATCTCCATTGCGCGACCACCCAAGACATAACTGGGTCTAATCACGAGCGGAAATCCGACACGTTCGGCAATTTTTATAGCCTCTTCATCGGAATGTGCTATGCCATTTTCGGGTTGCAACAATTCAAGTTCTTTCAGCATTCCCTGAAAACGCTCGCGATCTTCCGCAAGATCAATCGCGTCAGGTGATGTACCCAAAATTGGAATCCCAGCCTCACTCAACTGCCCAGCAAGTTTTAAAGGTGTCTGACCTCCATACTGAACGATCACACCCACAAGCGTGCCTTTTTCCATTTCTTTCTGCAAAATTTCAAGCACGTGTTCAGCTGTAAGCGGCTCAAAATACAAACGATCAGACGTATCATAGTCTGTCGAAACCGTCTCTGGATTACAATTAATCATTATAGTTTCATAACCGGCGTCTGACAAGGAATAGCACGCATGACAACAACAATAGTCAAACTCAATTCCTTGACCAATACGGTTTGGGCCACCGCCCAAAATCACGACTTTCTTTTGATCGGTGACACCTGCCTCACATTGATTTTGACCACCAAAGGGCATTTCATATGTCGAATAAAGATAAGGGGTAACCGCATCAAATTCGCCGCCACAACTATCAATGCGCTTAAAGACGGGTCGGACATTGAGTGCATACCGCTTCGTACGCACGTCACGTTCCGTTGTTCCGGACAAATCGGCCAACCGAGAATCTGAAAAGCCCATCTGTTTCAGTTGACGAAATTCATAGGCGCCGGTCGGCAATCCATTCGCGCGCACTTTGACCTCTGCATCAATAATCTCTCTAATGCGATCCAAAAACCAAGGATCAAAAAAAGTAATTTCTTGAATTCGTTCATTAGTGAACCCATGGCGCATCGCATCTGCAATTATGCGCAATCGATCTGGTGTTTGTTGAGAAAGCGCGCGGGTAATTGCAGCATCATCCGAACCGGTTGATACAAAAGGATCGAAACCCGCTAAATCTGTTTCCAATGAGATCAGAGCCTTTTGAAGGCTTTCATGAATATTTCGACCAATCGACATAACTTCTCCCACGGACTTCATCGCCGAAGTTAAATCCGAAGTAGAGCCTGGAAATTTCTCAAAAGCAAAACGCGGTATTTTCGTCACAACATAGTCAATTGTCGGCTCAAAGCTCGCCGGCGTCACACGCGTAATATCATTTTTCAGCTCATCTAAGGTAAATCCGACCGCAAGTTTTGCCGCAATTTTTGCGATTGGAAAACCGGTCGCCTTTGAGGCAAGTGCCGATGAGCGCGAAACACGCGGATTCATTTCGATGACTACCATGCGCCCATCTTTTGGATTTACTGCCCATTGTACGTTAGAGCCCCCTGTTTCTACACCAATTTCGCGGAGCACATTTATCGAACGTGTCCGCATAATTTGGTACTCTTTATCTGTCAATGTAAGCGCAGGCGCAACAGTAATACTATCTCCTGTATGCACGCCCATAGGATCCACATTTTCGATCGCACATATAATAATCGCATTATCTGCTTTATCGCGAACAACCTCCATTTCGTATTCTTTCCAACCCAATAGGCTTTCATCAATGAGTATTTGCGACATCGGTGACGCTTCCAAGCCCGACCTACAAATTCTCAAAAAATCCTCTCGGTTATAGGCGACACCTCCCCCAGTGCCACCTAGCGTAAAAGCCGGACGAATGATGGCGGGCAAACCAATATCTTCTAAAGCCGCCTCGCACATATTTAGGCCTTCGACATAATCAAAATCGTCGCCCTTCTTTGGCGCCGTTACAATCGTACCGCGCGGACTCTCTATGCCAAGCTTATCCATCGCTTGAATGAAGAGCTCTCGATCTTCTGCTTTTTCGATCGCTTCGCGTTTTGCGCCGATTAGCTCAATGTTATATTGAGCCAGCACGCCCGCATCATCTAACGCAAGCGCAGTATTCAAAGCCGTCTGCCCTCCCATTGTTGGTAACATGACAATTTTCTCGTCTGGCCGCGCTTCAACTTCAGTGGCAATAATTTTTGTAACGGCTTCAACTGTAATTGGCTCGATATAAGTCACATCCGCAAGCTCCGGATCGGTCATAATTGTCGCGGGGTTAGAATTTATCAAAATTGTCCGATAACCTTCTTCCCTCAAAGCTTTACACGCTTGCGCACCCGAATAATCAAATTCACAAGCTTGTCCGATAACGATGGGCCCCGCGCCGATAATTATAATGGTTTGGATATCTTCACGTTTAGGCATATTTTACTCCGTTATCTCAATCGAAATACACAAATCAAATTGAAAATTGTCCGATTTATAATCAGATGTTGGGATTCTGCAAGAGTTTCTCTCACAATTTTCCAACTTACAACACAAAATTGTCTCAAGCGCGGTTTATTCTGGGCGCGTCCAAATAAAAATCATAACGCATATAAGCACAGCAATTTGACCAAGAATAGCGTTAAGGGGAAAATTTAAGGCCAGTGATATCAACAACGCAGCTAAAATCGTGATTGTTGCCATTATTTTTGCGCGCCTGCGAATGACACCGCGCTCATTCCAATCTGAAATCGGCGGCCTAATTTTGGATGCGAAATCAACCATTGATGAAGTCGCGGACTCGATTTAGCAAACGCAAATGCCGATAGTAATAAAAAAGGAACCGTCGGTAAAAATGGAAGCGGAATTCCCAAAACTCCCAAACCAAGCGCCAAAATTCCGATTGCTAGCCAAAAAACTCTAATCATAGAGCTTTTGCGGAAAATAAATTTGAGGCAGTTCCAAGTAAAGAAAACGCTCGACCGCCTCGACATGTAGCGAGCCTGTCAAGTTCGTCTTCTGTCGCCAAATCTATGTGTCGTTCTACCATTGCTATAAAATAGCGTTGAAAGTTAAGTGATGCATTTCGAAAAAGTTCATCTTTTTTCATTCTCTTACGCACTTTGGAAATCAGATTTTGATCTTTGATTGTTGCCAATTCCTTTACGACACCCTCACGCTGACCAAGTAAAAAAGCACGCCAGGATCGCGCTGCAGGGATAGTTATCGCAATATTTTCAACGCGGATACCATCAAGCTCAAATGCATTCAAAACACTTTCTGCGGATTTTAACAACTCGTAATTCCCCGAGCGTTGCACAACTTTGCCAAGTGCTCTCGCCCAATCACCTTCTCGGTTACTATCAGAAAAATCGAGCGCACGGGCGACGTCTCCCAACGTAATGATTTCCGGCGACACAGGTTGATCATTCAATGGTAAATGATTTTCTTTCGGATAAGAGTGGTCATTAATTGCAGCCTTTGAACCGATTTCTTGCGATATATTTGTGGGGCGCTTTGCCTGTAAAAGTACATTCAACGAATAGGCAATATTCGGTTCTTTCTTAGAAATTTTGTCAATATGTTTATAAATATTAGATAAACTTTCATGGCCTAACATTGCTTCACTTTGTGAACGCTCCTCAAAGAAAAGATGCTGTCGCATTCGCCAGCGATGGGTAAACACCAATGGCAACCAAAATATTAAAAGCGGAACGAGTAAAATAGAACCATAGTAGCTCCATTCAAGAAGGGAGACATGCCCCCCAATTTCTGAAAGCCTTATCCAATAACCAATTCCGTTCGCAGAAATGCCTACAAGCCAAATCGCTGACAAAAATCCGAAATAGTAATACAGGACCCTACGGTCAATCGGGAGACGTTTCCAGAACGCTCTCAAACCCATTATACAAATTCCACCTCAAGCACCTCAAAGTACTTTTCGCCACTTGGGGTTTTGAACGTTACACTATCGCCAACCTCTTTTCCCACGAGTGCGCGCGCGAGAGGCGATTGAATATTTAAGCGACCTTCATCTATATTCGCTTCATATTCGCTCACAAGCTGAACCGTTTTTTCTTCGTCTGTATCTTCATCGACAATTTTCACCGTTGCGCCGAATTTAATATTTCCACTTAATTTGGTCGGATCAACCACGTCAGCTAACCCGATGATAGCCTCTAGCTCCTTAATTCGCCCCTCAATAAAACTCTGCTTTTCGCGCGCTGAATGATACTCAGCGTTTTCAGAAAGATCTCCAAGCTCACGCGCAGAAGCAATCGCCTTTATAATTGCCGGTCTTTCCACCTGCTTGAGGTTATCTAGCTCACCATTGAGCCTCTCAACTCCCGATTTTGTCAAATGAATTTTCAAATTGTTCACCCAGTTATGTGTTTTTTGACAGTAACACTGCTTTGCCTATCCTGCAATCTAATGGTGAACCCAAAATTTTCAATATGAGCGCACAAATTCAAAACAAATTTTGAAGGATATTTTTCATTTGGTCGGGATGACTTTCGTGAGGCACCAACCGAACCGGCAAACTCACCACTTCTCCGCGCCAATTTGTCGGCAAACGTGCCGCATCTTTTTCAGTTGTGACCAATTTAGCGTTTGCACTTTTGGCCTCTTTTTCCAAACGCGTTAGCAAGTGCATAGATATTTTTTGATGATCTCCAAGTGCAATTTTTTTCACCAACCGCGCACCCAATTTTTGTAATGTCGCAAAAAATTTCTCCGGACGCCCAATCCCTGCAAAAGCCACAACTGCTTGATCACGCCAATCTAAGCCCATCTCAATTGGTTTAATTTCGGCTTTAACGATTGGCTTACCCAAAATCCTATTCGCAATTTCTTTACGATCTTCACCAATGAGCAAAAAGCAGTCAGCCCTTTCGGAAGCGTCACTCAAACTTTCTCTCAAAGGGCCGGCCGGAAAAATTTGACCATTTCCCAAGCCAATTTCACCATCTAAAACAATAATTGAAATATCTTTTTTAAGATCAGGATTCTGAAATCCGTCATCCATTATGATGATATCTGCGCCTAAATTTTCTGCAAAGCGCGCACCTTCTGCTCGGTTTTTTGCGACCACCACAGAAGCAAACATCGAAAGCAATAAAGCCTCATCTCCGACATCTTCAGCGGTTTGAGACGCGGTTACCTCTGTTGGGCCTTTCTCGCGACCTCCAAAACCGCGTGTTAAGATCAACGGATTTTTTCCGAGAGCGTTCAGTTCCTGCACCAACCAAATCACGGTCGGGGTCTTACCAACACCTCCCATATTAATATTGCCAACACATATAACGGGAATAGAGGCATCATAGCCATTTTTTTGCATTCGCTTTCGTCCAGCCCATTGCCAAATTTTTGCAAAGGGAAACAAAAAGAACGGCCAGAAAGACCTCCTTTTATACCAAAAAAGCGGAGCTTTGAGCGCCATTAATTCCGCTCCAATAATTTATCTATTGAACTTTGCAACAAACTTTTGCTTGGAGACAAATATTCAAGGCTTTGCAAAACTGTTAAGGCTGCTTTTTCAGGTTCCAGCGCTTGTCCGAGCGCACTGACCAAGCCTTGTGGACGGAAAGTCGTCCAAATCGCTCCCACGGATAACAATTCAACAAGCAGACCCTTTTCTTTAGGCTTCACTCCAAATGTGACCACTGCGGAGCCCGCCTTTAAAGCGTGCTGAAGTTTCTCTTCAACAATTTTATTCTCATCCAAAAGCAAAGTTACATTTGCATATGCAGCCCATTCGTCCAAGAAACCACTCTTTTCACTTGTAATGATATCAGCAAGGCGCGTTTTTTCCTTTGATGAATCGCTTGATGCAACAATGACATCTCGATCCATTTCAGTAAATTGATTGACGCTGACCCCAGACATTAGCAAAACTAAGTCAGGATACTGACGGCGAACCTCAAAATATGCCTTTAGAATGACGGGTAAGTTTTTGAGACTGGGTTCATGCACATATATCGCCATTCGGCCATGGACAAAGCTTAAATTAGCGCGGCTAAGTTCAAAGACCTCAATAGATTTTGAAGGCTGTAGTTTACTTTTGTTCACCTGCGCAAATGGAATATCAAAATATCTCAGCATACGCGCAGGAAAGTCGCGATACTTCTCGCGAATGCTAATGAGAAAGCTGGGTTGATGTGTCTGAATTAGCTCCAAATAAGTAAAAGGTTTTTGAACAAAATTGCTCTTATCATTCACAACAAATTCAACCTCTAGCGCATTTTCAAGGAAAGCAAACTCGCGGATAAGTTCATTCTTCAAATTCTCCGAAAGAACTTCATCGCTTTCGACCAAAACAACCGGCTGCTTAAAAAAAGAAGCTTTAACTTTAGACCATTTCCGCTCCCAAAATCTAAAACCAATCGTTTTGTCGGCGCGTTGACTCAATTTACTGCCCGAGTTGCTCTGTCAAAGAATCTTCCTTACCTTCTTCACGTAACCTGTGAATGTGTGCAATAAAATAACGCATATGTGCATTATCGACTGTTGCTTGCGCTTTGCCACGCCACGCACTATGCGCACTTTCATAATCGGGAAATATACCTACGATATCAATGTCACTAACGTCGCGAAATTTTTTTGCACTTGGGTCCTCGAGTTCTCCACCAAATACCAAATGTAGTTTTTGTGTCATAATTTCTCCTTAATCTAGCCTTTTGATAAGCTTTTGCACGATATTTTGATTTCCCGCAATCATTCCATCCCATTGTGGAGGGTATTTGTTGAAATTCGCATATTTTCCATTCTGATCAACGATAATACCGCCTGCCTCCTGAACAAGCAGTGCCCCTGCTGCCAAATCCCATTCCCAACTCGGACGCATAGCAAAACTTGCATCAAGCTTTCCTTCTGCGACAAGCGCCAGACGCAAAGCGATCGACGAACAAAATTCGAGGTTAAGCTCAGGTTCACCCGAGACCATCTTCCGATTATATGTGGCCCGAGATGCTAAAATACGCGCTTCTGAAATCCGGCCTTTTTTTGAAACCTTTAAGGGAACCTGATTGCGCCAAGCGCCTTGTGTGTGTTCAGCGATATACAGATCTTTTAGAACTGGGGCATAAATAGCCGCAGATTTCAAATCGCCTTTCTCCCAAAGCGCGATCGAAATACTAAAATAGTCTTGTTTATCTAAAAATGCAGATGTGCCGTCTATCGGATCAATAATCCAAACGCGATCCGCTTCTAATCGGTCGGCATGATCAGCGCGTTCTTCAGACAAGATCGAGTCTTCTGGAAAAGCCTGCGAAATTTTGTCGCATAAGAATGCATCTATTTCTAAATCGGCTTCACTTACACAGCCCTGTCCATCTGACTTTTGCCATGAATTTGGCTCACCACAATAATGCCGCAACGCTATTTCACCGGCATCCAAAATCACAGTCTCTAAAAAATCAAGCGCCGGCAATCGACATTTCCTCAATCAGCAAAGAACCCACAACGGTCGAGCGCTCATGATCAGCATCATCACCAAGTTTCATTGAGGGGAGCATTTCTTTTAAATTGCCCGCCACCGTCGTCTCGTTTACCGGCTCGGCTATTTCGCCATTGCGCACCCAAAAACCATTTACACCTCTTGAATAATCGCCCGTATGCGGATTTATGGTTGCACCAATAAATCCAGTAACCAACAGCCCCTCATCCATTTGCTTTAACAGCTTTTCTTTTGCAATTTCATCGCCATCCAAACGTGCCGAACGTACACCCGCACCACGACCAACACCACTTCCTGTTGCGTGACCAGATGACGGCAATTCAAGTTGGCGGGCTGACGACAAATTGCTAATCCACATTTGCGGACGGCCATTTTTAACAAGAGCTTGCTCTCGTTTTTCAAAACCTTCTGCGTCATGATTTGAACTTGTCGGCATACGCGAACGAAACGGTGTTTCAATCAATTTCCAAGTCTTTGGTAATACAGCTTCGTCGTAATCAATTAGCCAGCTTGAGCGGCGTGCAATCGCTTGTGCCGACATCACGCTCAACAAATGCTGAATCAGGGTTGATGATACACGCTCATCGAACAAAACCGGATATTTTCCTGATGGTGGACGAATAGGGTTGCGCGCCTGTCGCGTCCGATCAGCTGCGCGGTGCGCGGTGATTACAGGGTCCTCAATATCTTCAAGATGTACTTTGAAATGAGACGCAAAATCGCGTGTTAACGCCTTACCTTCATAAATCGTGACGATGCCCTGCGAAATCGCGCTATGCCAGTTATCACGATGTAACCCATTACTTGCTGCATAAATATCGCGCCAATGCCCATGAGAAGTGCCTGCGGTATCAACGACTAAGTC
Source organism: Paracoccaceae bacterium (assembly GCA_965263365.1). Taxonomy (GTDB): domain Bacteria; phylum Pseudomonadota; class Alphaproteobacteria; order Rhodobacterales; family Rhodobacteraceae; genus CANMUM01. The sequence goes on along the minus strand of OZ253672.1, from coordinate 2,422 downwards.
CGAACCGACTTCGGCAGCCATGAAATCAGCACGCGACCGTAAATCCTCTTGGCTTAACAAAGGCTGAGAATCAAACTGATCAAAATCTTGCTGTTTATGTTGAGAGAGTTGCGACGAGTCCGCCAGGCCACAAAAAGGATCTTCTGGGCTCGCATTGGCCATAATAAGTAAATCTTCAACAACCTTGTCGGTATCCGCGCGCTTATCAAGAGAGAAACTCATACTTGCCGAACGTTTTCCAACATAAGCTTTCATTGTGACATGACGCCCTTGCGCTGATCCCGCTTTTTCCAACTCACCGCCTCGCACTGAAACTTCACGCCAAACACTCAAGTTCACCGCAACTTCCGCAGCGGTCGCGCCTGCCTTTTGCGCCCGGTCAACCAAGCTATTTGCCCATTCTAGCCAATTACTATCGTCAATCTTCATCATCTCAACCTAAGATTTCCTAACCATCTGCACAAGACCCTTAAAGGCTAGTTTGCAGTTGTTTCATCAAAACTGCAATTCAAAACCTATGTGCTTATTTATCCAATCACTTCAATGAGCTTCAGCCCAATTTTTACCAATGCCCGAATCAACTTCCAATGGAACTTTTAATTTAGTGTGAGGCTCAGCGGCCTTAACCATCACATTCTTAACAATCGCGATTGTTTGTTCAATTTCGGGCTTAGGAACTTCGAAAACAAGTTCATCATGCACTTGCAACAGCATTCGACCATTTAATTTAGCGTCACGCATAGCCGATGGGACACGGATCATCGCTCGGCGAATAATATCGGCAGCCGATCCTTGAATGGGCGCGTTAATAGCTGCACGCCAAGCAAAACCTGCTGCAGGCCCCTTTTCATTGATGTTCGGTGTATGAATCTTTCGGCCAAATAAAGTTTGCACATAGCCATGCTTTTTAGCAAATGCAGCTGTCTCATCCATGTATGTCTTAATGCCTGGAAAACGCTCAAAATAACGATCAATAAAATTTTTCGCTTCTTCACGTGGAATGCGTAAATTGCGCGCTAAACCAAAAGCGGATATGCCATAAATAACGCCAAAATTTATCGCTTTTGCTTGGCGCCGAACCATGGGGTCCATGTTTTCAATCGGGACGTTAAACATTTCGCTCGCCGTCATGGCATGAATATCCAAACCCTCCTCAAAGGCAATACGAAGCGCGTCAATGCCCGCAATTTCAGCGAGCAATCTCAATTCTATCTGGCTGTAATCTAGTGACAAAAGAACATGCCCGCTATCCGCAATAAATGCTTCACGAATTCGGCGCCCCTCTTCCGTTCGAATTGGAATATTTTGCACATTTGGTTCAGAAGAGGCTAAGCGACCTGTCGAAGCACCCGATATCAAAAAGCTCGTATGAACACGTTCGGTTTCAGGATTGATATGATTTTGTAAAGCGTCTGTATAAGTAGATTTGAGCTTCGCTTTTGCACGGTAATCTAAAACAAGCCTCGGTAACTCGTGCTGAATCGCCAAATCCTCAAGCACATCTGCGCCCGTTGCATAGGCGCCCGTTTTCCCTTTCTTTCCGCCCTCTAAACCCAAATGATCAAACAAAACCTCGCCAAGCTGCTTGGGAGATGCCACATTAAACGGCATCCCCGCTATTTCTTGAATTTCGTCTTCCAGTTGAGCCAGTTCTTGTGCAAATTTGTTTGACATCTGTGCCAAATAATCACGATCAACTCGCACGCCGACCATTTCCATACGCGCCAAAACAGGCACAAGCGGTCTTTCCATACGTTCATAAACATTTGTGACCTGCATGCGCATCATATGTGGGCTCAAAAAATGATAAAGCCGCAAGGTAATATCAGCATCTTCTGCAGCATAGGGCGCCGCATCTTTGATCGCAAGGCGATCAAAAGTAACTGCCGATTTCCCCGTTCCAAGTAAAGATTTAATCGATATCGGCTCATGGTTTAAATATCGCTTTGAGAGCTCATCCATACCATGATTATGTTTTCCAGAATTAGACGCAAAACTCATCAGCATTGTATCATGAATTGAGGTTAACGAAACACCATTTCGTGCCATAATCTTGAGATCATACTTGATATTTTGACCTATTTTCAGTATCGATTCATCTTCAAGAACAGGCTTTAAAAGCTTGAGAGCTTCATCTTTGTCGAGCTGACCCTCAGACAAAGTCAACCCACCAAATAATTCGTTATCTTCACCTTCAACATGAGCAAGCGGAATATAGCAAGCTACACCTGGCTCTGTGGCAAGCGAAATTCCGACAAGATCGGCGGTCATCTCATTTAGTCCTGTCGTCTCCGTATCAAATGCCACCAAGCCTCGCCTATAAATTTTTTCGATCCAATACTCAAGTCGGTCAAAACTCGATACGACCTCGTAACTTTCCAAATCAAAAGGAACTACCTCATGCACTTGGTCTAACGCTTCA